>NZ_CP173258.1:0-2075000 GCF_044905095.1 Sphingomonas sp. MMS24-J13 | reverse complement strand
TACCGGATGAGTTGTGTTTAGGGGTGAAAGGCCAATCAAGCCGGGAAATAGCTGGTTCTCCGCGAAAACTATTGAGGTAGTGCCTCGAGTGAATACCGTTGGGGGTAGAGCACTGGATGGGCTAGGGGGTCGCGAGATCTACCAAACCTAACCAAACTCCGAATACCAACGAGTAATGCTCGGGAGACAGACGGCGGGTGCTAAGGTCCGTCGTCAAGAGGGAAACAGCCCTGACCTACAGCTAAGGTCCCCAAGTCACGTCTAAGTGGGAAAGCATGTGGGAATCCCAAAACAACCAGGAGGTTGGCTTAGAAGCAGCCATCCTTTAAAGAAAGCGTAACAGCTCACTGGTCTAAACAAGGGTTCCTGCGGCGAAGATGTAACGGGGCTCAAGACGTGCACCGAAGCTTAGGGTGTGGATTTATCCACGCGGTAGCGGAGCGTTCCGTAAGCCTGTGAAGCGATCTGGTAATGGGTCGTGGAGGTATCGGAAGTGCGAATGCAGACATGAGTAGCGATAAACAGGGTGAGATGCCCTGTCGCCGAAAGACCAAGGGTTCCTGCGCAAGGCTAATCCGCGCAGGGTGAGCCGGCCCCTAAGACGAGCCCGAAGGGGGTAGTCGATGGGAACCACGTTAATATTCGTGGGCCTGGTGGTGTGTGACGGATCATGTGTGTTGTCACTCCTTAACGGATTGGAGTGGCTTCGAAATGGTTCCAGGAAATAGCCCCACCGTATAGACCGTACCCGAAACCGACACAGGTGGTCAGGTAGAGTATACCAAGGCGCTTGAGAGAAGTCTCCTGAAGGAACTCGGCAAATTGCCTCCGTACCTTCGGAAGAAGGAGGCCCCATCTATGCGCAAGCACTGATGGGGGGCACAGGCCAGGGGGTAGCGACTGTTTAGCAAAAACACAGGGCTCTGCTAAGTCGGCTTCAAGACGACGTATAGGGTCTGACGCCTGCCCGGTGCTGGAAGGTTAAGTGGAGGGGTGCAAGCTCCGAAATGAAGCCCCAGTAAACGGCGGCCGTAACTATAACGGTCCTAAGGTAGCGAAATTCCTTGTCGGGTAAGTTCCGACCTGCACGAATGGCGTAACGACTTCCCCACTGTCTCCAGGAGATGCTCAGCGAAATTGAATTCCCCGTGAAGATGCGGGGTTCCCGCGGTTAGACGGAAAGACCCCGTGCACCTTTACTGCAGCTTCAGAGTGGCATTAGGAAAGAACTGTGTAGCATAGGTGGGAGGCTTTGAAGCTTGGGCGCCAGCCTGAGTGGAGCCATAGGTGAAATACCACCCTGTTGTTTTCTGATGTCTAACCTCGATCCATGAAACTGGATCAGGGACCCTCTGTGGCGGGTAGTTTGACTGGGGCGGTCGCCTCCCAAAGAGTAACGGAGGCGCGCGAAGGTTGGCTCAGGCCGGTTGGAAACCGGCTGTTAGAGTGCAATGGCATAAGCCAGCCTGACTGCGAGACTGACAAGTCGAGCAGAGACGAAAGTCGGTCATAGTGATCCGGTGGTCCCTCGTGGAAGGGCCATCGCTCAACGGATAAAAGGTACGCCGGGGATAACAGGCTGATAACCCCCAAGAGCTCATATCGACGGGGTTGTTTGGCACCTCGATGTCGGCTCATCACATCCTGGGGCTGGAGCAGGTCCCAAGGGTTTGGCTGTTCGCCAATTAAAGTGGTACGTGAGCTGGGTTCAGAACGTCGCGAGACAGTTTGGTCCCTATCTGCCGTGGGCGTCGATATTTGAGAGGACTTGTCCCTAGTACGAGAGGACCGGGATGAACATACCTCTGGTGCACCTGTCGTTCTGCCAAGAGCGCAGCAGGGTAGCTATGTATGGAAGGGATAACCGCTGAAAGCATCTAAGCGGGAAGCCTCCCTCGAGATAAGATATCTTAGAGCGGTCGAAGACCACGACCTTGATAGATCGGATGTGGAAGTGGGGTAACCCATGGAGCTAACCGATACTAATTGCTCTATTCGCGCTTGAGAGTTCCACCATCAATGACAAGGCTGAAAAGCCATCGTTGATCTGGTTCACTCACATAGTGGTGCACGCATCGATTTTGACCCAAATATCTGTTGTACACTGGCCCCATAGCTTGGTGGTCATAGCGTCTGTGACCCACCCGATCCCATCCCGAACTCGGCCGTGAAACCAGACTGCGCCAATGGTACTATCGCTTAAGCGATGGAAGAGTAGGTCGCCGCCAGGCTTTGAAGCCAGTGCCCAACAGATCCAGAACCCATCCACATGTCATGCAAACCCGCTCGCGGGTCGCAGCACCCCCGCCAACGGGCCCCGTCGAAGTGTCACTTCAATGGGAACCCAACCGCGGGGGCGTTCGCGTCTCCGGCAAACACCCTGGCGCGGGGTGGAGCAGCCCGGTAGCTCGTCAGGCTCATAACCTGAAGGTCACAGGTTCAAATCCTGTCCCCGCAACCACCGTTATAGAACTACATACGCCGCCCTTCGGGGCGGCGTTGTCGTTTGTGGCCCAGATGAGTAGGTCAGCCACCTTTGCCACCACCTCAGCCTCCGCTCCGTGATCGGCCGCCGGGTAGATCGTCACGCTCTCAATCAGTGTCGCCAAGACCGCCGCTGCCTCCGTCCGCACCGAATCATCGTCCAACGAGACACGCAGCGCTTCGACCTTGCGCGTAAACCGTTCTAGAAGGACTGGGTGAGGGAGGACTTCGGCCATCGTCTTCGGTTTCCCTAGGAATGCCAAGCGGGCCTCGAGCTGTGCTTTCTCGGCCTCGCGCTCCAGCAGCATGGTCATCAGCGTGGGGCTGAACTGGACTGTTAGGTTCTGCGACAGCGTTGCGAGCTCGCTCTCGACCTGGCGAAGCCGCGCCTCGGCCAGCTCGTCGTGACGCTCGTCGCTCTTGGCCAGACGGGCTGCCTCGCGGCGGAACTCCTCCACGAACAGCTTCGCATGCTCCTCCGTTAGAAGGTGGCTCTGTAGGGTCGCAAGCGTAGCGACCTCGAGCGGACCCTTGCGCACGGACAGCTTGTTGCCGCAGGTGCCGCGCTCCTTCTCACCGGCGCAGCGATAGTAGTCCTTACCGGAGATGGTGTAATTTGACCCGCACGTGCTGCACCGGATGAGGCCGGACAGCAGATGCTTGGCGCGACGGCTCGCGACCGAAGTGGCCGCTAGTGGCGCTCGCTTTCGCCGCTCGAGTTCCGCTCGTGTGGCACTCCACAAGGCGTCGTCGACGAGCAAGCGACCCGCCCTGCATCAACAGTTGCACGGGAGACGAAGACCGGTTGAGAAACATGGCCGCTCCCCCGCCGTGTGCGCTCGACGAGGCTCCACGCAGCCTCTCGCCAAACCTACGATGCGATGCCCTCCCTATACTATCGTGCAGGGCCTCTCGATTGGAGAGCCGGGCTAGTGATCACACATCATTCGTGACCAACGAGGAAACGAGATGTCTAATTGTAGCTATAGCGCGGCAGAGCCTCGGATCGCAGTGGCGGGCGCAACAGGGCGGGTTGGAGCTGCCTTGTTGGCCGCTCTCGCGGAAGATCCTGTGAGCGTCGTTGCGCTCTCACGAACAGCGAGTTCGGAACGGCTGCCTTTGGGAACGCAGATCGCCAAGGTCGATTTTGATGAGCGCGCTACCCTGACAGAAGCTCTCAAGGGGGCAGACAGGTTGTTTCTTGCGCATGGCACGTCCGACCAGCAGGTCAAGAATGAGACAGCGATGATCGATGCCGCAGTTGCGGCCGGAGTTACGCATATCGTCAAGTTATCAGCGATGGGGCCGCCGACCCGGCTTCATCCCTTCGACTGGCACATGAAAATCGAAGCACATCTGGCGAACTGCAATGTCGGCTACACGGTTCTGCGTCCAAGCTGTTTCATGGACGTTCTCGCTCGGGCCAAGGCGCCCGTCGCTAGCGGCACCTGGGGCGGAACGGCCGAAGACGGCCGTGTTAACCTCATCGACACGCGCGACATTGCGGACGTGGCCCGCGCTGTGTTGCTCGACGACGACTTCCCCGACGCGCAGCGAGCTTACCACCTGACCGGACCTGGCACCGTGAGCATGCCCGAGATTGCCGATGAACTATGCCGGCTTCTGGGCCGTGTTGTCGTTTACGCCCGCCGCTCTCGCGAGGAGCATCGCGCGGTGCTCGTCTCGTCGGGCGTCAGTGAGATGGTCGCCGACCTACTGCTCGGACTTGATCGCATCTTTCGGGAAAGCGCCCTCGCCGAGACGACGACGACGGTGAGCGACCTAACGGGCAAGAAGCCTCGCTCGGTCGTGGACTGGCTCCTCGACAACCGGGACGCCTTTGGGCCGGCGACGCAGACGGCCACGGCCTGACCCTGTTCCAGCGAATTAGGAAACCGATCGTGAGCATCAACAGGATTGACATCGCGTTCAGAGCCGACGGAAATATCTCGATCGGCGGGTGGCTCTTTCTCCCCGAAGGTCCAGCACCGCACCCGGCGGTCACGATGTGCGCAGGTTTCGGCGGCACCATCCACCATGGTCTCGAGCCTTTCGCCGTCGCCTTCGCCGAGGCTGGGTTCGCGACTTTGTTGCACGATCATCGCGGCTTCGGACGCAGTGAAGGACAGCCGCGCCAAGACGTCGATCCCTGGCGGCAGATCGCCGACTGGCGACGCGCCATATCCTACCTGGAGGGCCGGCCGGAGGTTGATGCGAAGCGCATCGGACTCTGGGGAACCAGCTACTCTGGCGGACACGCGCTGATGCTTGGCGCAAGCGATCGCAAACTCAAGGCAATTGTTGCCCAGGTACCGACGATCAGTGGCTACGAGCAGGGCCTGCGCCGGATTCCCGCGGATCAGTTCGCCGCAGTCGACGAGGCGTTAGCGCAGGACGATCGCAACCAGCTCGACGGCGAACCCGGCTATCAGGCGCTGGTCGGCGCCGATCCCGCCGTGCCGGCGGCATACCGCTCGCGGGACGCGATCGACTTCATGCTACGGCCCGTTCCTGAGGGCGCCTGGGAAAACACAGTCACGCTGCGGTCGTCGCGGCTGGCGCGCATGTACGAGCCCGGCGCCTTCGTCGCTCGTGTATCGCCAACGCCCCTCATGTTCATCGTCGCGCGCGATGATGGATCGACGCCGACCGATCTGGCGCTCGCGGCTTACCAGTGCGCACTAGAGCCCAAGCGCCTCGTTCTCCTGCCCGGCGTCCACTACGATATCTACATTGCTCAGCGACCTGCGGCCATTGCCGCGGCCGTGGAGTGGTTTCGCGAGCATCTCTGACCGAAGCAAGACGACAATGATCGAGGCCGTCCCGAGCTCAGCTCGGAACGGCGCTGGTCATATGAAGCGGGCCAGCGCCACAAAGGGCGTGCCATTGGGCAAGCAGAGCCTGAGCTAAATCGTGGCAAGAAGCGTTCGTTCTCGAAGCCGTTCTTTAGCGGGGGATGACTGCTTGCTCGTCCCCAACTTGCGTTCCTACTTGCCTTTGAAGGTGAATTGCGGCCGACCATTGCCTTTTGCGATTGCATCGACTGCTGCGGGAATTGCCATGCGGGCGTCCGCGCTTTCGAAAAGGGGCATAGCTATGTCCATAAGCGCTTGGTCCGCCACAGTCGTGCCGCCTGACAACCATGCCCGCAGCAATGCTTTATGAGCGGCATGCGCCAGCGTCGGGCCGGCGGCAGCTTTGGCGGCGAACGCCATACCCCCTGCCATAAGCTCAGCATCGGGGAGTACGCGGTTGATCACGCCGTGGCGGGCCATTTCCTCCGCAGGCACTTGTTCCGAGGTGAGAGCCCATTCGAAGGCTTTTGATCGCCCGGCTCGCTCTGCGATACGGTAGATCCCGCCAAGCAGCGTGACGATGGCAATGCTTTGTTCGGGGTGACCGAAACGTGCCGATTCCCCGGCAAAGACGACATCTGCCCGCAGTGCCAGTTCCAAGCCGCCTCCAAAGCATAGGCCTTGCACGAGCGCCACGGTCGGTATTGAGAGTCCCTCGAACCGGTTCCAGGCGGCGAGATACCGTTCGAACAGGGTGCGACGTTCGCGCTGGGTCATCGCAGGCCAGGTCTGAATGTCGCCACCAAAGGAAAAATCTGCGCCCTCGGCACGCAGAACGAGCGCACGTGCTTCGCTCGAACTGACGGAATCAAGCGCCATGTCGAATTCGGCGAGCATCTCCGGTGAAAGTCGATTTTGCGGCGGGTTACGGAGCGTGATGATCGCCACCGCCTCCTCTTTGTCCAGGATGATTTGGGGCATGCAATTGGCTCCTCAGCGAAGATGTTCGGGGAAATATTCGGAGGGATAGACGGGACTGCTCAGCGGACCACCGCCCATCAACGCGATCAGTGAGTGACCTATGGGCGATCGTCATGGCGGAATGCTCCCCGCGTTCAGACCCCGCGATAGACGAGCGTCGTGAACAGCGCGGGGCTGATGATCGCCTGGCCCCATTTGGCGTCGAAGGCAGCGGTAGGATGGGCGGCGATGGTCTGCTCGAGCGTCTTTCCCTGCCGCTTCAGCGCCGCGACATTGTCCCGGATCGCCACCAGCATGTCGCGATATTCGATCAGCGCGGCACGATCGCCGACCGGGCCGTGGCCGGGCACTACGATCGAACCGCCATCCACCATGGCGATGTTCGCGTTCGCAGCCGCAATCATCCCGTCGATGCTGCCGCCTGCGACATAGTCGATGAACGGATACAGGCCGTTCCAGAACGTGTCGCCCGTCGCCAGAACATTGGCATTCCGGAAGAAGGCCGAAACGTCACCGTCGGTATGCGAAGGCACGTAGCGACGCAGACGGATCTGCTCGTCGCCGAACGCCATTGTCCGGTCACCATCGACGATCATTGCGATCCGGCCGTCCGCTGGCTCTGGCGTGAAGGTATGGCCCCATTCGACCACTCGCATCGTTTCGCCGAGATGTTTCGCGGTGTTCGCGCTACCGATCAGAATAGCGCCGGCTTGGTGCGTCCAGACATTGCCGTCGGCATGATCCCAGTGCCAGTGGGTGTTGACGACATAGCGAAGAGGGCCGGGGCCGATCCGTCGCAGCTCGGCACCGATCTTGTCCTGCGAGACGGCAATCCCGTCGTCCACCATGAAAATGCCCTCCGGCCCGCTCAGCGCGATCATGTTTCCGCCCGATCCTTCGAGCATCACCACTCCGTTGCGCAGCGGATGGAGCGTGACCGGGGATGTGGCGGCTGCCGCATTTATCTTGGCATAGGGCGTCTCCTGCGCCGCCGCCGGAGCGGCGAGCAGAATAAGGGGCAGGGCGCAGCGCAGCGGTCGGCTGGAGCCAAGATTCCAGTTCATAGGGCTTTCCTCGAATGGGGCCGCGCACGTTCGAACGGCGAGCGGCACCGGCGGCGATGGTGTTCTGGGCGGATCGAACGACGTTGCCCTACCAATCAAATCGCATGGCCACGGCGCTCGGTCAGCCAATACGATGGTAGGGCGGACATAGGACTTGGCATTAGGCCGGAGCCATCCGGTGACTGCTACCCCGCAACGTGACGTCCGATCTGCATGGGCTCGTTCAGCATCGCTGCGCTCCTCGTTGAAAGCGCTGCCAAGTCCTCACGCTGCGGCCCGGCGAAACTCAACGGCAGCCCAGCCGAGCCCTACCTTTGTCTGGGATCGCGCGGACGACCGTATGATGGCGATTGTGCTCTCGGGCGCCGAGAGTGGTTCGCAGGAGCCATGCTGCTTGCATGCTCGAAGGAGACCTAGCGATGACGACCCTGCAGCACGTCGAAACCCGTTTCGGCACGCTCGCTTATCGTGAAGAGGGTAACGGGCCTGGGCTTCCGCTCGTCCTGTGCCAGCGATTCCGCGGCACGCTGGATGATTGGGATCCCGACTTTCTTGCACCGCTCATGGCAAACCGGCGCATGATCCGGTTCGACAGTGCCGGCATCGGTGGCTCGCAGGGCGCAGTCCCGGACTCTTTGGACGGCATCGCTGAAGTCGCGATCGCGTTTCTCGACGCAATGAAGCTCGACAAGGTCGATCTGCTCGGCTGGTCGCTTGGCGGCTTCGTCGCCCAGCACGTTGCGCTGGCGGTCCCGAAGCGCATCCGCCGACTGATAATCGCCGGATCGGGGCCAGGCGGGCCGAGCGAAGGACCCGAGCCGCATCCGCGCGTACGCGAAGTGATGGCACATCCGCAGAATGGTGAGGAAGACTTCCTTTTCCTCTTCTACGCGGACAGCGACACGAGCCGGGCTGCCGGACGCGCCAATCTCGCGCGGCTCACGGCGGTCCCGAACCGCGTCCCCGACGTGACCGCCGCCGGCTTTATGAGCCAGCTCAAGGCAATCGGCACGGCCAAGGGCGTGCGCGACCGGCTGGCAGAACTTTCGATGCCGGTGCTGGTCGCGAACGGCGCGCACGACGTGATGATCCCCGCCTATCGGTCATACATCATCTCGCAGGAAGCGCCCGACGCGAAGCTGATCCTCTACCCCGACGCGGGCCACGCCTTCCTGTTTCAATATCCGCAAGAATTCGCCGCCGAAGTCTCGCGATTCCTCGCGGACTGAGCCCCGCCATGCAGGAGAAGACCATGGATCACCTCCCCCCATCGCCCAACCTGAACCGCCGCACGCTGCTCGCCGGTGTGGTCGCGGCCGGCGGGCTTTCGCTGGCGCTTTCGGGGTCGGGGAATGCCGCCACCATACTTGAGACCATGACCAAAGGAGACATTCGCATGGCTACCATCACGATGCGCGACGGCACCGAGATCTTTTACAAGGACTGGGGGCCCAAGGACGCGCAACCCATCATGTTCCACCACGGATGGCCGCTCAGCGCCGACGACTGGGACTCGCAGATGCTTTATTTCCTCGGCCAGGGCTTTCGCGTGATTGCACACGACCGCCGCGGCCACGGGCGCTCGACCCAGACCGACACCGGCAACGACATGGACACCTATGCCGCTGACGTCGCGGCGCTGACCGATCATCTCGACCTGAAGGGCGCGGTTCATATCGGCCATTCGACCGGCGGTGGCGAAGTCACGCGCTACGTGGCCAAGGCCAAGCGCGGACGCGTGGCAAAAGCGGTGCTGATCAGCGCGATCCCGCCCGTGATGGTCAAATCCGCCAGCAACCCTGGCGGCACGCCAATGGCGGTGTTCGACGGCTTCCGCAAAGCGCTCGCAGCGAACCGCGCGACATTCTACCACGACGTCGCCAGCGGGCCCTTTTACGGCTTCAACCGGGCGGGTGTCGCGACGATCGAGCCGATCGTCTCCAATTGGGTGCGGCAGGGCATGATGGGTGGCGCCAAGGCGCATTACGACTGCATAGAGGTGTTCAGCGAAACCGACTTCACGAACGATCTGAAAGCGATCGATCTTCCAGTGCTGGTGATGCATGGCGGCGACGACCAGGTGGTTCCGATCGGTGCTTCCGCGGAGCTTTCGTCGAAGCTGCTGCGTAATGGCGAGCTAAAGATCTACCCCGGCTGGCCACACGGGATGTTCGTCACCCACGCCGACGTCATCAATCCCGATCTGCTGGCGTTCATCCGCGCTTGACCGCAGGAGGATCGCCCCTCCTCCTCCTCCTGCAAGCAGGCCGAAGCCTTCCGGAGCCCAAAGGCGCTGGGAGGCTTCGTGCGGTCAGCTCGGACAATTCTAGAGAGCGAGGAGTTCGACCTTGCGGATCATGTCGGCGACTGAGACTGACTTCAATTTCCGGCCCGCGCTCGATCGATGCATCTTTACGGTGATTTCCGTGATCCCCAGTTCATAGGCGATCTGCTTGCTGAGCAAGCCGCGTGCGACACCACGCAGCACTTCGATCTCGCGCGGAGTAAGGCTTTGCGCAAGCATGCGGACGCCATCGCTCTCGCGTGCGGCTGCGCGGCGCTCGACGTCGTGGCGCAGCGCATTCGAAACTGCGTCGATCAATTCCTGCTCACGGAAGGGCTTGGGCAGAAAATCGAGCGCGCCCGCCTTCATCGCGCGTACCGATGTTGGTACGTCGGCATGGCCGGTGATGAAGATGATCGGAATACGGATGCCTGCGGCGGCCAGTTGCGCCTGGAGCTCGAGGCCGCTTGATCCGGGTAGGCGCAGGTCTAGCACCAGGCAGCTCGGGCGATCGGGCGCTCTGGCGTGGAGGTATTCAGCGGTTGAACCGAAGCCTACCGCTTCAATGCCGACCGACGCGAACATGTCGCTGATGCTGTTGCGCACGTCCGCATCGTCATCGACCACCAGCACCAGGGGCTTTTCGGCATCGCCAATGATCGGCGCCGTGCTGGCCAGCTTTCGATTTTCCAGCATCGCCTCGCGATCCCCCACCCGGCCCTATTACAAGTGCCATATTATACGTTTCTGCGGTCATTCGACCAGCCGCAATCGGCGTCGCGCGCCCATACTTGGGTATGGGGCGGCGCTTCTGCGCTCGCTAAGCCAAGGCTAAAGGATCATGAGGAACCTGCACAGGACCGACGACCCGCAACGACGGTTGGCAGCTCTGGCGAAAGGGTGATCGGTCGAGTGGGCGAGGTGTAGGAGCCGTATGACTGAATTGAGTGCCGCCCCACCGCGAATTGCGATCGTCGACGATGACGAGGACGTCCGCACCGCGCTGGAAGCACTGGTGTCGAGCGTAGGCTACATCGCAGAAGCGTTCGAGAACGGCGACACGCTGCTCGGATCCGAGCGCTTGGCCAGCTTCTCCTGCGTGGTAACCGACCTTCAGATGCCGGGCATAAACGGGCTCACGCTCGCGCGCGCGATCCGGCGGGATCATGCGATGCCGATTATTCTGATCACAGCTTTTCCCGCGCCCGGGCTGAAGCAGCAGGCAGCGGCAGCTGGCGTTTCATTCTTGCTGCGAAAACCCTTCGATCCGTCCGCACTGCTCGAAGAGCTGGATAAGCTCTTGCGGTGACGTGACTATACGCGGGTAGGGCTGGGATTCTCCTACGTACTGCGGGACGATGGCGCATTCCTCCCAACAGGTGCGACACATGACATCGAACCCCAACGATGAGGCCCCCGCGCGTTCCCCGGCACCCCCAGAGGATGACGCCGACGCGCGGCTTGACGAAGCGCTCGACGAGAGCTTTCCGGCGAGCGATCCCTCCCGAGATCGATCCGCCGGATGCCCGTTGGCGGCGGGCCGGCCCACACCCAAGTATGCACCCGCCCAGACCTGAGAACGCTGGTTGAGACCCGGGCGCGGTCACATCTTGCAACTGCTCTGATGATCGCGGCGACACACGCCGGATCGGAGCCGCTGCGGGAGCAACGCGCTGATGGCCGACCTGTTCGATCCCGACATGGCAAGCTTCGTCGATATCGACGGTCTTGCGATCCGCGTCGTGCGCGACGGCCAGGATCGTGGCAATCTGCCAATACTCCTGACCAGCCCCTATCCCGAAAGCGTCGCCGCCTTTCATGCGATCTGGCCGCAGCTTGTGGGCTTCGGCCGGCTGATCGCGGTTGACCTGCCCGGTTTCGGTCGGTCGGAGGGACGGCGCGACCTGATGTCGCCGGTGGCGATGGGCAGCTTCTTCCCCCGGTTGATGGACGCGCTCGGGCTGGACCGGGTCCATGCCATCGCCCCGGATGTCGGCACGCTCGCCGCGCTGTTTGCGGCGGCCGATCATCCCCAGCGGTTCGAAAGCATCGTCGCGGGCAGCGGCGGTGCGGCGATGGATCTGCTGGGGGATTCACTGCGCCAGATCGTCGAGAGCATCCCCGACGACTATGCCGGTGCCGACGGCGGCAAGCAGGTGGTGGCGCTGATCCGCCAGATGGCGCGGATTACGCCGCCGGAGTCCGCGATCGAGGATTATCGCCGCGGCTCGGCGGGATCGCGATGGAACGAGGCGGCCGACTTCGTGCGCGCCTATCCGAGCGACCTGCCGCGCCTCGCGGAACTTCTCCCATCCATCCAGGTGCCGGTGCTGATTCTCTCGGGACGCGACGACCCGCTCGTGCCGTCCTCGAACGGCGACTTCCTTCGGCACGGGCTGCCAAAGGCAGTCGCGGAGGTACTCGATGCCGGGCACTTCGTCTGGGAAGACGCACCTGAGCGCTACGGCGCGCTGGTCCGCGCCTGGATCGATGGCGGCTATCGGCGTGCGGGCGCCGACGCTCGCTGAATTCGCCCCCTCACTACAGCACTAGCGCCGGCACGGCGCCCACGATTTCATGGAGAAGACAATGGATGTTTTGGCGAAACGCATCATCGACGCCCACGGGGGGATCGATCACTGGCGCAGCTTCAAGACGGTCACCGCGCATTTGGTCCAGGGCGGCGCGCTCTGGGGACTGAAGGGCAAGGCCGGCGTGCTCGACGACACCAACGTGACGGTCGATCTGCGCCGCGAACATGCGTCGCACGCGCCGTTTGGCGATGCTGCTCGAAAATCCTCGTTCACGCCCGATCTGGTCGAGTTACAGAACGGGAAGGGCGATACGATCGAAGCGCTTCCCCAACCCCGCGCTTCCTTCGCTGGGCACACGCTCGAAACGCCGTGGAACGACCTGCAACTCGCTTATTTCGCGGGCATAGCGATGTGGACCTATCTCACCATGCCGTTCCTGCTGGCAGAAGACGGCGTCGAATCCGCGGCACTCGGCACGTGGCGGGAGAAGGACGAGACCTGGCAACGGCTGCAGGTGCGCTTCCCGGCAAACATCGCCACGCACAGCACCGAACAGACGCTCTATGTCGGCGACGACGGACTGCTCCGGCGCCACGATTATGATGTGGAGATCGCCGGCAATACGCCCGGCGCGCACTACGTCTCCGGCTATCGCGAGGTGCAGGGGATCCTGTTTCCAACGAAGCGCCGCATCTATCCGCGCCAGCCGGACGGGCAATCCTTGGCCGAGCCGCTCGTCGTGTCGATAGACCTCGATCACATCACGCTCGGCTGAACCCGCGACCATCGAAACCACGGAGCTCGTAATGACGGACCAACCGACCCACGTCCACGACAGCCTGGGCGCACCGACAATGTTCGTCGAAGCGGCAAATGGCATCCGCTACGCCTATCGGCGGTTCGGGGCGGCGGGTATGACGCCGTTGGTGATGCTGCCCCGCTTTCGCGGCGATCTCGAAAGCTGGGATCCGGCGTTGTTCGCGCTTCTGGCGGAAACACGCGAGATCATCCTGTTCGACAATCGAGGGGTCAGCGCTACAAGCGGGACGACGCCGTCCACGGTCGCCGAAATGGCGCGCGACGCATTAGCCTTCTTCGATTCGATGGAGCTCGAGCAGATCGATCTACTCGGCTTCTCGCTGGGTGGGTTCGTGGCGCAGGACATTGCGCTCATCCGGCCCGATCTGGTCCGCCGGTTGATCCTCGCCGCCACGGCACCGCGCGGCGGGCCGGACATGCACGGCTGGCGCAAGGACATCGCTGACGCGGTGCGCAAGGATGAGCCCGGGCCGGCCGAACTGCTCTACACCTTCTTCAAGGCCACCGATGCCAGCCAGGCCGCGGGCGGGGCCTATCTCCGCCGGTTCATGGCACGAAGCCTGGATCGCGACAGCGCCAGCTCGCTGGCGACCCGCGATGCCCACTACGACGCCGTCTGCGAATGGGGCACGCCCGACCACGGCGCGCTGCAGCGGTTGCGCGGCATTCGTCAGCCCACCTTTGTGGCGAACGGCGATGCCGATGCCATGATCCCGCCGCGCCTGTCGCACCTGCTCGGCGGCCTGATCCCGGACGCGACGGTCAAGATCTATCCCGACGCAGGCCATGGTTTCCTGTTCCAGCACCACACCGAATTCGGAGCGGATGTGAACGCGTTTCTCGACCGCTGACATCGCGTCCTCTCCCGGCAGGAAATCCGCAATATGGCGAACAAGGTTCTGATTGAACGCGTTACGCACGCAAGGCAGCGTCGCGCGCTGGGGCCTGGCGTGTCGAATCGGATGTTGGTCACTCACGACGATCTTCGCCAGCAGTCACCCTTCATCTTGCTGGTCGAGGACTTCATCGAACCGCAAGGCGACTTCCACGAACACCCGCATCGCGGCCTCGAGACCGTGACCTTCATCCTCGCCGGAGCGCTCGAACATGGCGATCATCTGGGCTCGAGCGGGGTGCTGCAGTCGGGCGACGTGCAGTGGATGACGGCGGGAAGCGGGATCATCCACGGCGGCAGACCCGCTGAAGGGTCCACCGTCCATGGCCTGCAACTTTGGGTCAACCTGCCCAATGCGCTTCGCAAGGCGCCGCCCGGCACGCGGGTACAGCGCCGCGATACGGCGATTGTCGAGCGGACGCAGGGCGCCACGGCCCGCACCTATGGCAAGGACGGCGCGCCGCCGTGGAGCCGCACGCCGATGACGCTCACCGACATCGATCTCGCGGCGGGAGGTCGATACGATCTCAAGCTGGCGGCGGGGCATCGCACCTTCGTCTGCGTGATCGACGGCAATCCGAGCGTGGACGGCGCGCCATACAGGTCTGGTGACATTCTATGGCCCGCCGTCGGTGCGACCGAAGCGCTTGTATCGATCGCCGGCAATGGCCCCGCCCGGCTGGTCGCGTATAGCGGCGTGCCGATCGACGAGGCGGTGTTCGCCGGCGGCCCGTTCGTGGCCGGCAGCGAAGCCGAGTTGCATCGCGACTTTGCCGATCTGCGTTCGGGCGACATCGTCAGTCGTTAGGCAAAAGACGCACCCCCTACCGTGGTTGGATATGGCGCGCTGACCGACTGTGGCATCCGGATCGTTCAAGCGAACCGAGCATCTGGTTCGAGACGATCAAGGTTGGCGCCGCCGCGAAACGGAGGTCGGCTTTACGCTAGGGCTGGACGATGTTGGCTGATGCTCTTGGTTTCGAACCCACACCGCGCTCGCGGCGACGGCGCGTTCGGTCGATATTTTGGTGGAGCGCTGCGCTCATTTACTGCAGCGGCGCGGTCTATCTGTTTGTCCAACATAGTGCGACTGCAACGTTCGCGCTCTATGCCGGCGGGGCCACCGCGCTGGTCGCGATAGGGCGCAGGGTGCGCCGCGATCGTATGGCACTTCGCGCCGAGCGAGATCAATTTGTCCGGCTGCTGAAAGCGGCGCCCCAGATATACTGGGTGGCCGGTCCCGACGGCGAGATCCGTTATCTGAGCGACCGGTTCACCGAGCTCACAGGGATGGACGCAAAACGCGCGGTGCACGACAAGCGCTGGAAAGAGACCGTGTTTCCAGAAGACTTGCCCTCGCTGGAGGGGTTGTGGCTGAATGCCCGCGCCGGCGCGACCGATACCCGAAGCTATTTCCGCATGCGGTGTCACGACGGCAGCTATCGGTGGATGCATTCGGTCGGCAGGCCGATCCTTTCGGCAGAGCATGGCGGGATTACGCACTGGGTCGGCGGTCTGTCCGAAGTCGATCCGGAATTGCGCGCGAAACATTCCGCCGAAGCAGCGAACCGCGATCTGAAAACCAAGATTGCAGCAGAGGGCGAGGAATTGGCTCGGGTTCGCTGGCGCTTCCGCTCGCTGTTTCATGATCGAAACATCGGCGTGATCGAAATCGATCTGGGGGAGGTGCAGCGGCGGCTCGATGCGCTTCGTGCGTCCGGAGTCGAAACCCTGCCCGACTATCTCGACGCCCATCCGGAGATTCTGTCGTCCCTGATTGCGGTCGCGCGCACCGTCGAGGTCAACCCCACGCTGGTCACGATGCTTGGCTTTGACGACGACGGCAGGTATCTGTTGGCCAACGCGCCGGCGAACAACCGGACCGGCGCAAACCTTCCGATCCGATCCATCATCGAAGCGCTGTTTGTCGGAGTCCACAAACTCAGCGGCGTGGCCCATCTCTCCAAGCCAAACGGAGAGCGTCTGGTCGTTGCTTATGGGGTAAACATATCTCCCGACTTCACCTCTTACTCGACCCTGGTTGACATCACCGAGCAGGAAGAAGGGGCCGAGATGCGCCTTGCCGCGCAGGAGCAACTCGCTCGAGTTAGAAAGGCGACCACGCTGGGGGCGCTTTCGCTTTCGATCGCGCACGAGCTCAATCAGCCGCTCACGTCGATGCGGATCGAATTAGGATCGCTCCAACGAAGCGCCGATGCGCTCGCGCATAGCGATCCGTTTCGCGACGGTCTCGACCGCATGGCGCGCCAATGTGAGCGACTGGGCAATGTCGTGCAGCGAGCGCGGGACCGCGTGCTCGACCAGCGGCAGGCGATCGAGCCCATCAGCCTCGTCGCAATCGCGCGCCAAGTGCCCATTCTTCTCGAACGCGAACTGCACAGCGATGCCGTCGAACTCAGCCTGGACCTGCCGCCGACGGTACCGACCATCCGCGCGGACGCGATCGAACTGCAGCAGGTGTTCGCCAATCTCGTCCTGAACGCCATTGAAGCGCTGCGGGCCAAGGCTGCGGACATCCGCACGGTCTGCATCACGGTCGAGCATCGTGCGGCGCGGCTGTATGTGCGCGTGGAGGACAACGGACCCGGCATCGACGAGGCGCATCTCAAATCGCTGTTCGAGCCATTCTTTACGACCAAGGCTCGAGGCATCGGCATGGGCCTTCAGGTCTGCCGCGCGGTCATCGAGTCACTGGG
This sequence comes from Sphingomonas sp. MMS24-J13, assembly GCF_044905095.1. Lineage (NCBI taxonomy): Bacteria > Pseudomonadati > Pseudomonadota > Alphaproteobacteria > Sphingomonadales > Sphingomonadaceae > Sphingomonas > Sphingomonas sp. MMS24-J13. The sequence continues at coordinate 2,058,427 of NZ_CP173258.1, read as the reverse complement.
CGGGGACCTTCAGGCGCGCAACTGCTCGGGCGGCGGAGCGCTGTTCGAATTCAGCCTCCCGATCCAGTGATTTGAGCGCCAAAATCCATATTACGTCCGTAATGCAATTTTGCTACGTTCGTCGGCAGCTCCGCATAGAAAGCGAGGGAAGCCACATGAAGTGGATCGAGATTCGCGCCGGAACGCAGTCTTGTATGGCTTGCCAGTCTTGCGTTGCCGCCGGGAAGATCAGGTGATCGGCGTGCTTCCTCCCACCTTCTGGCGACTGACGGCCGGCGCATTGATGGTGTCGGTCTTCGCGGCAGACAGCATCCCGGGGTTCAACGCCACGGTATCGATCCTCAATCTCGTCGTGCTCGCCGTCGTCGCGCAGGGGCGGCGGGCGAAGGATATTGGAATCGCCGCGGCTGCCTGTGTCTTGCTGGCGGGGCTTGGTTGGGTGCTCGCCCATGCAGGCGCGCCGACCCCCGAGAGCCTGTTGCGCCTAGCGTTCGTCGTGATCGCCATTCTGGCCACGGCCTTGCTGCTGATCCATCGCCAGCAGCTGCGGGACCTGCACCGTCAGCTCGAGGAAAGCCGCCGGGAGTTGCTGACCTTCACTGACGCGGTTCCCTACATCATGTGGCGTGGCTCACGCGACGGTCGGCTCGATTTCCTCAATCACCGATATACCGAGATCACGGGCCATGACGCCAACACTGCGCTTACGGAAGGCAGTTGGCGGCAATGGATTCATCCCGAGGACTTGGAAGAATACCTCGCCCGCCGGGACGAGGCGATCTCCACCGGGATTGAAATGCGCGCACAGTTCCGGCTGCGGCATTCCAGCGGAGAATATCGCTGGATGTCGCTGATCGGCCGCGTCGTGACTCCTTCTGAACCCGGTGTGGCGGAACGCTGGTACGGCGGCGTTTCCGACGTTCATGACGAAGTGACCGCCCAGCGGATGGTGCGCGACCTGATGGCGACGCTCGAACAACGGGTCGAGGAGCGAACCGAGGAGCTCCTGAAGAGCCAGGAGCGGTTTTCGACGCTCTGGCAGATCAGCAACATCACATTTGCCGAGCAGGATTTTAGTGAGGCGATGGTGATTCTTGACCAGTTGAAGGCCCAAGGCGTCACCGACCTGGCCGGTTATTTCGCCGACCATCCCGACGTTCTCGCCCAATGCATCGCTGGCGTCCGCACGCTGCGCATAAATCCGGCGACCGCCCGGCTGCTAGGCTATGACTCGATGGAAGAGTTGGTCGCGCAGCCGACCGCGGAGACGTCCGAGGACATCGAAGCGGTCATGCTGAAGCAGCTGGAACTGCCGTTTTACGGTCGCGACGAAACCGAAGGCTACACAGTCCTGATCGGGAAGAACGGCCGACGCGTCCCGATCTTCTACACCGTCCACCGCCTTCCCGACGGCAGTCAGCTCTCGAGCCTGCTCGATCTTACCGGGCAGCATCGCGCCGAGGAAGTGCGGCTGGCCGCGCAGGAGGAGCTGGCGCGGGCGAACCGCATCGCCACGGTCGGCGCCTTCTCGGCGTCAGTCGCGCACGAACTCAACCAGCCGATTGCCTCGATGATCATGGACGCGCAAACCGCCTTGCGCTTCATGGTGCGCGAAGAGGCCGACATTGCAAGCGCCTCACGCATCGTCGAGCGCATTGTCCGGTCGGCTGACCGCATTGCCGGCATCGTCACCCGCATTCGCGAAAGTATCTCGGGTCGCGAACGCAGCCTGACGCGTGTCAATCTGTGCCAGCTGGCACACGATACCGCGGAGCTGCTCCAGCGCGACATTAGACAGTCCGACGCGGCTCTGGAGGTCAGTTGCGACGCCGGCACACCTTTGGTGAGCGCCGATCCGGTAGAGCTTCAGCAGGTTCTGGTGAACCTGATCCTCAACGCCTCCGAAGCGATGGCGGATCATGAAGGCGAGCGCCGCATTCGTGTGAAGGTCGCACACGTTGACGACGGTGTTACTGTGTCGGTGTCCGACACCGGTCGCGGGTTCGAACCCGAGGTCCTCGACAGGCTGTTCGAACCCTTTTTCACAACCAAGCCCAATGGTGTGGGTATGGGACTTCAGATCTGCAGATCGGCAGTCGAAAACCTCGGCGGCGAACTCCAGGCGCGCAACGCGGACGAGTGCGGCGCCGAGTTCATCTTCACGCTACCTGTCCTCGATCAAGAGATGGCTGCGGCTTGAAGCGACGGCGCTCCGGCCTTGCTCGATTACGGGCGTAATATTACACTCGGGCGGCAGCGTGGTCAGCCAAGTCGGTAAACCCGAGGAAAGGTGAAGCGAGACCATGCGCTATGGAACCGACCGCAAGGAAGATTCGCGGCGGCAGATCGTGGAACTCGCATCCGAGCGACTTCGTCGGGATGGCATAGCCGGGGTAGGGCTCCGCACGATCATGACCGACGCCGGGCTGACGCACGGCGCCTTCTATGCCCATTTCAAGTCCCGCACCGAACTCGTCGCCGAAGCCCTGCGCTTTGCGCTTGATCAAACGCGCGAGCGCTTGGAACGCGTTGCCGCACAAGCAGAGCCGGACGATCGGCTCCGGGCATTCGTGACCTTCTATTTGCGGCAGGACCATCGCGCGCGCGCCGGAACAGGCTGCGCCACCGCCGCGCTAGCGCCCGAAATCGCCCGGCTGGATGCGTCGATCCAGAGGATCTTCGCGGAAGGCCTTACCGCGCTGGCCGCAAGCGTGGCCGGCTTTCTCCCCGAAGGCGGGACGCCGGAGGAACGGCTGTCGCGCGGCCTCGCGATCCTCGCTGGACTGATGGGCACGCTGCAACTGGCAAGGGCACTTCCCGACGGTTCGCCGTCGGATGCGCTCCTCGAAAGCGGCCGCGCCAGTGCGATTGCCGCCGCGACCGCGCCTTGGCCAAGCTCTCGATAGCTGCAAACCGCCTCCGTCGCTTCATTTCTCCAAGGCGTCGAAGGCATCCATCGCACGCGTCGAATACACCAGCGCAGCGCCCGCATTCAGGCTAATCGCGACGCCCAGCGCTTCGACGATCTCTTCCTTGGTCGCCCCCTTTCCAGCGGCCGCCTTGGTGTGCACAGTGATGCACCCATCGCAGCGCAGGGTCACAGCGCAGGCGAGTGCGATCAATTCGCGGGTCTTGCCGTCCAAATGCCCGGTCTTGTCGCCAGCTCCTCCCAGCATCGCATACCCGCGGGTGGTGTCGGGTGATAGTTTTCCGATGCCGCCGACCCCCGCGAGCACCTGTTCGCGATAGCCGTTCCAGTCCATCATATGCATGTCGCTTTTCCTTCAGGATGCGCGCGCCGGCGCCATGCCGACCCGCCGATACAGCAGGCTCGACACCAGCCAGGCCGCCGCGAACGCGCCGATGATGCCGAAGCCGAGCAGGTTGAAGCTTTCGTTGATGCCGCGCGCCACCTCGGCCAAAGGGCCGGACAGCCCCAGCAGCCGCGTGGCCAGGACGGCCAGTTCAACGCTGCCGATGAATAGCGCCAGCGCGATCGACATCAGCGTGATCGTCATATTGTAGTAGAGCTTGCGCAGCGGATTGATGACGGCCCAGCGATAGGCCCCGACCATCAGCACGCCGTCGGCGGTGTCGATCAATGCCATGCCGGCAGCGAACAATAGCGGAAAGACGAGCGCCGCTGCGAGCGGCACGCCCTGCGCGACCTGCGTCGCCGACAGGCCGAACAACGCGACTTCGGTGGCGGTGTCGAAGCTCAGACCAAAAAGAAAGCCGAGCGGTGCCATGTGCCACGGTCGCGTGATCGCGCCGAACAGTGGACGGAAAAACCGAGACAAGGGCCCCCGGCCGGCGAACAACAAGTCGAGTGCGCCATCGTCGATCGACTCCCCCGCGCGTACGCGCCGCATGGCGCCGATCGTCGCATTCAGGATCGCAAGGTTCATAGCAGCGACGGTCAGCAGGAACAGCGCCGATACGGCGATGCTGAGGGTCCCGCCCAGATCGCGCAAAGCCTCGAACGTCTGGAGCCGTTGCGCTGCGTTGACGACCGCCACCGTGACGAGGATCACGACGCTGGCATGGCCGATCGCGAACCAGAACCCGGTCGACAGCGGGCGCTGCTTCTGGTGCATCAGCTTGCGCGTCACATTGTCGATCGCGGCGATATGATCTGCATCGACCGCATGGCGAAGCCCGAGGCCATAGACGACCAACGCGATGCCCAGCAGCGCGGGACGATCGTGGAACATCGCCAGCGCCCAGGCCCATCCACCGAGGTTGAGGATGGCGAGTCCGCCCGCCAGCAAGGCGAGATCGCGGCGCCCATGCGCATCACCCGGCAGCAGCGCCATCATGCTGATCCGCATGTCACGCGCTTCCGGCAGCCGCAGCGGCGAGCGCATGCAGCAGCCGGTGCATCGCCGCCAGCGCGGGCAACCCGGGAACGAGCCCGTGGCGCCGCGCGATCCAGGCGGGATCGTTATAGCCGATCCTAACCTTTCCCTCCGCTTCCCAGACGAGCAGCTTGAGCGGCAGATCGATGCCGATGCCCGGCGCCATTTGCATCAGCGGAGTGCCGGCGCGGGGATCGCCGAAGAGCAGCAATAGCATCGGACCGAGCGAAAGCCCGACCTGCGCGGCGAGCCCGCCATGATCGATCCGCGCCATCGGTTCGATCGCGTGCTCGGCCAGCGCGAGATCGAGCCGCGCGACGGTCGAAAGGAACGACGCGGTGCCCTCGACGACAACGAAGCCTAGGACGGTCATTGCGAGACACTTCGCTGCGGAAAGACCAAGTACACGAGCCAGAACGCCACGAGTGCGCCAAGCAATTCCGCCAGGATGAAAGCGGGTGCCGCGCCCGCCGCCAGCGCTACGGGCCCGGCGCTCGCAAGCGTGCCCACCACCACCGCCGGGTTCGCGTAGGATGCCGTGGGGGTCGCGACGATCGCTGCGATCAGCCACGCGCCGACGGCGAACGGCCCGGCATTTGTGCGCCGGCCGCGCGCGCATCCGAAGACGATCAGCATCAAACCCGCGCTCGCCACCGCTTCGCTGGCGAACCCGCCCCAGCCGCCGTGCCCGGCCGTTCCTGGCGATGCGCGCCATAAGGCCGCGGCGAGAAGCCCGCCTGCCAAAGCTCCGGCGATCTGTGCACAGACATAGGCGATCATACAGCCGCGCGGACGCTCGCCGGCGAGCCACTGGAGTATCGTGATCAGCGGATTGAAATGGCCGCCCGACACCGGTCCGAAGGCGACGATCAGCGCCACCAGCGCGCCGGCGATGCTGAGCGCGGTCAGCGGAGGGACGAAACCCGGTTCGGCAAAGTCGTGCGCCGCCGCCAGCCCGCCGCCACATGCGGCGAGCACGAGCAGCAGCGTGCCCAACCCCTCGGCCAGCGCGCGCCGATGCAGCGCGAGCAACGGATCGGCCTCATGGAAACACGTTGGCTGCGCCATCTCACTCGGCCGCCGCAGCTTGCTCGGCGAACCGCGCCTCGACCTCGGCCATTTTCTCGGCGAGTTCGGTTGGCGAGACGATCGTCTTGGTGAACAGGATGTTGGCGAAGGCGACGATCCACCGCTCGTAATAGGGCAGCTTGCCGATCAGGGTTTCGCCTAGCGCTTCGACGCCTTTGCGCTTCTCCTCGGTGTTGATGATCTTCCTGAAATCCAGAACGTCCGCCAGCGCGTGGCAGCGCTTTTCCCAAGGCTCGAGCACATGCTCGACGCGCATCACCGATCCGGCCTCGAACCCGCCGATATCGTTGGGCAGGCGGCTGACGAAATCCTCGGTCGCCATCACGCGGCCTCGTTTTCAAGAGTGAGGGGGCTTTCAAGAGTAACGGGGACGACGCCGATCATCGCGTCCCGCGTGACGATCGCGGCGAGCGCGTCGGTCGACCAGCCATCGGTGCCCGCGGGGCGCCTGGGCAGCACGAGATAGCGGACCACCGCCGTGGAATCGCTCACCCGGATCTCGACATCGTCACGAATGACGGTGCCGAATTCAGCGAGCACCTTGCGCGGCTCGCTTACCGCACGGGCACGATACGGCTTGAGTTTGTACCAATCCGGCGGAAGCCCCAGCACCGGGCGCGGATAGCAGGAGCACAAAGTGCACACGATCAAGTTGTGCACCTGATCGGTGTTCTCCAGCACGATCAACTGCGTATCGTCGTAGAAGGTGATGCCCAGTTCCTCGCACCCCGCGCGTCCGTCGGCGAGCAAGCGCTCCTTGAACGCGAAATCGGTCCACGCCCGCGCTACCACCTGCGCGCCGACCGCCGGTGTGCGCGAATCGAGCACTTCGATCTGGCGGCGAATATCGTTGGCGGTGATCAGCCCCTTGTCGATCAGCAGTTCGCGGATCGCCGTTTCCATCACCTCGTAATAGCCAGGCACATCGGCCATCTCGATCGGATCGTGGCCATGGTCGTGGCTGTGGTCGTGCTGGTCAGCCATCACGCGCGTTCCAGCCAGGTTTCGAAAATCTCGACGTGCAACTCGTCGCTTGGCTCGCCTTCATACTTCGGCCAGAGCTTTGGCAGCGGCAGCGCGACGCGGTAATAATGCCGCTTGCCGCCTGCGTTGCGGCCATAGCCTTCTTCCTCATTGTCGACCATCGATGGCTCGATGACCTTCATCACGGTGCCGACATGACCGCGCAGATAGATGGGCACGCGATAGTGGCCGATCGGCGCGCGGTTGAGGACATGTACTCGATCGCCGGGCGCGAACGCCGGAAGCTCGTCGAGCGCAGGCAGTATCGTCGCGAGAACGTTCATGCGTTGTCTCGCGCGAAAAGCTGCAGCAACGCGCTTCGACCGGCTTCCGCCACGTCGTGGTTCCCGGCGTCGGTGTGCGATGTAACGCCGATAGCGCCGATCAGCCGCCCCCCGCTGCAGATCGTCACTGCGATCGGCGCATGCGCACCGGTTGCGTGATGAAGGGCTGCGAGTTCGGGGCCCTGCTCGCTTCCGATCCCGTCTGTTTCGATCGACAGGATCGCGGCCCGCCGGGCACGATCAATCAGCCGCTCGATCGGTGGTGCGTCGTTACCGGTCGCTTCTGCATCCGCCACCACCTGCATGTCTGCGCCCACGACAACGATGCACCGCTCATCACCCTTTTCGACAGCACATTTCGCCGCTGCGGAGAGCGCTACCGCTGCGGATGCGCCGTCGAGGGAGCGCGACGGAAGCGCTTGGAAGTGCTGGGGCATATTAATCTCCGCTCGGTAACGTGAGCGAAGGATGCGCGGCAGAACGCATGAGCGCCATCGCACGAGGTTATTGCTGACCAATACTTTGGTCGGGGCTCGCGCCGACCGCGTCGGCTATACTCGTGTCGCGGTTAGGGGGCATTCCAAACTCACGATCGCCGACCGGGATCAGTCGCCTTTATCGGGAGCGCCTGATGCGCGCGGAAGATCGAACGCGAAGCATGCTCCTCCCCCCGCCGAATTGCTCACCGTCAACTGTCCGCCCATTGCCTCGATGGCCGAGCGACAGATCTGCAACCCCATGCCTATGCCCGTCGGCTTGGTTGTGAAGAAGGGCTCGAACAGTCGCTCGATATGCGCGTCGGGAATGCCCGGCCCCGTGTCCGTCACCCATACGCGCACCGCAGCTTCTTCCGCGGCGATTTCCAGCGTGACCCGCCGCGCGCCGGTCTGGTCGCGCATCGCATCGGCGGCATTGTTCACCAGATTTACGAAAACCTGCTGCAGATCTATCGGATCACCGTTGATCATCGGCACGGCGTCCGCGCAAACGATTTCCAGCTCGACATCCAGTTGGCTGAGGTCGTGCTTTAGCAGATCGCGCGTCTCCGTGGCCAGGCGGCAGAGGTCAATCGCCTTGGGAGCAGGTCGCCCCGCAACAATGTTGTCCCGCGTCCGTTGGACGATGCCGGCGACGCGCTGGGCGGTTCTGTCGACCCGCTCGAGGATGCGTCCTAGCGCCTCCATGTCCGGAATGGCGCGAGCGGCCAGGCGCATGCCGGTCTGGGCGTCCATGAGCATCGAGGCGATGGGCTGGTTCAGTTCATGCGCAATCGATGCAGAGAAGGCACCGACTGTGGCGACACGGTTTGCTCGCGCTAGTTCCGCTTGCGCCGCGCGACGCATCGCCTCGATACGCTCCTGATCCGAAAGGTCGACATGGCTTGAAAGGTGCAGCCCGTCCGCAAGCCTGGACACCGTGTAATAGACCGGGATCCGCTGACCACCCTTCCCGGTAAGTACGGTCCGACCATCGATGTGGTCCACCCCGTTATAATACATTTCGAGCTGACGCAGCAGCACTTCCGGACCGTCGTCGGCATTCTCGGCAGGCGGATTCGCGACAAGTTCAGCGACGCTTTCATACCCCATCAATCGCGCCAGCGCTTCATTGACCCGGGTAGTCCGAATGGTCGCCAACGTCCGCGCCAGTTCGTCGGGGCGCGCGGTCATATAGGCACGCAGATCGGTCACGCCGTCCGCCTTGATCGCGTCGAGGATTTTATCGGCCTCGCTGAAATCCATTTCCGCGAAGGTCATGTTGCTGACGTCGAACAGCGCCGCATAGCGTATCTCGGTGCGCATCAGTTCGGAGGTTCGTTCCGCGACGCGCTGCTCCAGCGTCTCGTTGAGTTCCCGGACTTTCTGGTGCGCAGTAACCTCGTCATGGATGTCAGAGACTCCGCCATAATAGCAAATCTCGTCCGATCCCTCGGCCACACGTACCGGGCGGCCGAGGATCGACATCCAACGATAGCTGCCGTCGGTGTGCCTCAGGCAAAAGGTGTCGCGTAACTCGTCTCCCGCGGCGAAGCTCTTCCAGAGATTTGCCAGATATCCCGGGCGGTCATCCGGGTGAAAGTCCTCGATCCAGTCCTGCGTCGCCATGACCGCGTTGAGATCGCGGCCCGTCACCTCGGTGAAGCGCTTGTTGTAAAAGTCTACTTCGGCCTGCCGGCTCGCCCTGAACAGGATTTGCGGCACCGAATCGGTGAAGTTGATCAGCTCGGCCCGGCTCATTTCCAACTCTTGCCGAACTTGCTGAAGCTCTTCCTTTGCGACTACTTCGTCGTGGACGTCCGAGAGGCCGCCGAAGCGCTCCACCTGCCCGGTCAGAGGAGAGAAGACTGGATTATCGTAAATCTGCATCCAGCGGTAAACGCCATCGCCCTGGCGTACTCTTACCTTCAGGTCCGTCACGGTGCGGTTCGCCACGGCGGCAGTGACCGTCTCGACAAGCAGCGCCATATCGTCCGGGTGGACCACGTCGTTGTACCGCTGCCCCTCCAAGACCGACCATCGATCGAGGCCGGTTACTCTGGTCCAGCTTTCATTGAGATACTCGATCTCGCCCTGCGGGTTCGAACGCCACAAGACGAACGGGACCGAATTGGCGAAAAGCTCGGCTTCGGATGTGCCGCGCTTGAGGTTACGCTGAGTTGCTTCAAGCCGCTTGCGGCTGACCAGCAACGCACCCGTGACGCCGATCGCGATGCAGGCGAACAGGCATCGCAATATATTTGCCGTCGTGGGGTGCCTAAGATGAACCAGTGCCCAGGCTCCAAGCGTGAGCACCACACACAGCTGCGTAGCGCGGGCCACCGCTTTTCCACTACCGGCGGCGGACACGAGCACCAGGACGGCCAGATACAGGATAGAGGCACCAAGATCATATTCGGCGATGCTGTCGATCCAGAACACGAGCGCTGCGAGCAGCATGGTGACCGTCAGGATCGAAGGTTTCTTCACTCGCTCAGTCATGCCGCCCCAGCCCCTTGTGCAGTCCCTGCTGGCTCATCACGCCGATCATATCGTCGCATCTGTTCCGGTCGCCGGCTCATTGTGCAAGGGAGATATGCCCATGGCTTTCAGCCTGACAGCTTCGTGGGGCAGGCGAGGACGAGGGAAAGACCTACCTTCGTATGGGGCTACCCGTTACTAGGGAGCGTAGCACGATACGAGCGCGTACTGGGGCAATGCGGAGCCTTGCGCTGCAATTCCCTATCCCAAAAGGCGCTCTCTCCATGGCCCATGGCCGCGCAATTCCACAGCGGGTGAAGACGAAAATACGGCAGAGTTGCTCGCTTGATGCTGTTGGATGACCCAGATCGCGAACGTGGACTTCCGTAGGAAGCTGCCGTTCGATCCTTGCCGGAAGAATGGGCACAAAGTCCCAATGTCGATCGGCCGGCCGCCGCTCAGAGCTGGCTGAACGATCGGCAGGTTTTGGGATCGCGCCGAACCCGGCTGAACGACTGAAATTTCGGCGCATAGGCGATCGTCAGCTCAAACCGGCCCAATGGGCAGCTTCTATCAGGAGCGGACGTTCATGGTGGCAGATGGGAGCGACCGGCTGTGGTCGACTGCTGCCGATCGTTATGGACCGGTGCGAACTGGGACGAAGCCCACGTTCCTTGCAGCTCATTCGTATGACGGCTTCCGGCGCATCACATGCCGGTCCGTTAACGACCCAACTCCCGACCTTCAACGGCTGTGGTCTGAACGGCGGCTCGTGCCGTAATCCGTCATGCGCCTGACCCGAACCTGCCGGTCGGAAATGCGCCCTAACGTTGGTCACGAGTGTTGCCGGCCTCTGCCCGAAAGCGGTCGCTTGTTCCGCGTGATCGCGGGCGACGGCCGACAGCCCTAAAGCGACCCGTCTAGCGGCGCGTCAGCCGGACAGCGCCCCACGCCAATACTCCGTCAAAGCCTCTCGAAGCTCCGTCGCGAACGCAGGATGGGCGCAGCCCTGCGTAACGGGAAGTGGGTCGCCAAAGGCCTGCCAGAGGCCGCGCATCATCGCATGGGTGCGGGTCAGCAACTGAAAACCGCGCCCGGGCGCCAGTTCCAAGGCTGCTTCCAGGTGCGCGCTGATCCGCTCGATGTCGGCAAGAGCGGCTGCCTTATGCGCCGTCAATGCGGGCTCGCTCATGTTGCGTTCGATTCCCTCCTTGGCGAGCGCGTCGAGGCGAAGGAGGAAGGGGCGTTCATCGACATAGGCGGCAAAGCGCCCGACGAATGCCTCGACCCGCTCCGGCACGCTGCGGTCGGTCCGCGAGAATTCCTCCACCAACGTCGCGAGCGCCGGTCCCCAGAGGTGCAGCAGCAGTGCGGCGAAGATCTCCTCCTTGGTGCGGAAGTAGATGTAGAGCGTGCCCTTGGCGAGACCAGTGGCCGCGGCGATTTGAGCGGCGGAGGGCAGGCTCCCGCCGCCCTGCTGGAGCAGGAGGGCGGCCGCGTCGAGGATCGACTGGCGGCGCTGGTCCTTGTCTGCCGCGTCATAGGCGCGCTTCATGACGCATCATTCTGCGCCCCGGTCGTCTTGTAGGCCTGGCGTGCAATGAAATCGCGCGGCAACACCTTGGCCACTGCCGCCGCAAGGGTATTTGCGGTGCCAGCGACCACGGAAGATTTGCCCTTGAACAGTGTGTCCAGGCCGATACCCGCGACCTTCTCAGGCGACAGGGCGCTCCGCTGCGTCATCGGCGTCGGCTGAAATCCCGAGGCGGCGTCGAAGCCGGTGTTCATATAGCCGGGCGACAGCACGGTCACGCCGACCTTTGGTGCGAGCTCGACGTGCAGCGCCTCGCCCAGCGAAAGCACATAGGCCTTGGAGGCGGCATAGGCGGCGAGCAGCGGGGCCGGCATATAGGCGGCGAGGCTCGCCACGAGCAGGATATGGCCACCGCCGACCGCATCCATGCGTTGTCCGTAGCACCGGGTCAGCTCCGTCACCGCGAGAATGTTCAAGTGCAGCATCGCTGTGAGGCGATCCGGATGCTGGTCGATGAAACGGTCGTTGAGCCCGATTCCGGCATTGTTGACAACGACCGAGGGTGAAAGACCCCGCTCGTCGAGCGCGGCGATAAGCCCAGCGGCTCCTTGTGGCTGCGACAGGTCGGCTGGTTGCACGGCGACGTCCACGCCGTACTGTTCCCGCAGGCGGGACGCGAGCGTCTCCATCGCGGCCGCGCCCCGCGCGCTCAAGATCAGATTGTATCCGCGTTTCGCCAGGTCTTCTGCAAACGCGATGCCGAGCCCGCTCGAGGCTCCAGTAATGAGCGCAGTCTCTCTAGCCATGTGTTTTTCCTTGGTGACCGAGGGTCATATATAATGACTCGCGGTCAATACGCAACGTGAGCTGATTGTGGGGGAGAGCACCGACGCCCACCCGAGGACGGCTATGAGACCTCGACGGGTTCAGGTTCAGGCTGTGCGGAAATTGGCGCGGGGCCCATTTGAACGCGTCCTTGTCGGGACAGTCGCGAGCCTGGTGGTAATGGCGGCTATCGAAACAGTGCCGATCCTTCAGCTTTCACCGTATCGGTGGCAGCCGCTTGGTAGGTTTGCCCGGTTTAGGACACTTGCTCAACGGCATGACTACCGATCGACCGCTCGAGCGTAGCGACGCGGTGAGCACCCCACCACGCGCCGAAACGCCGTGTTGAAAGCATTCTCGGACTCATAACCCAGCGCGTTGGCGAGGCTGCCAAGCGGCTCATGTACACCTGCCAACCGTTCGGCAGCGAGCATCATACGCCACCGCGTCAGGTAGCCGATCGGTGTTTCTCCTACCCGGGCCCGGAACCGTTGCGCGAAGATCGACCGCGACAGTCCGGCGCGGCTCGCCAGTTCTGCCAACGTCCAGCGATAGGCGGGCTCCGCGTGCATCGCCTCGATCGCCTTTCCAAGCTGCAGGTCTGCGAGCGCATAGAGCAGGCCAACGCGGTCGCCGGCCTGCCGCGACAGATGAAGCCGAAACGCCCGAAGCAGCATCAGATGCGCCAGATGCTGCGCCGCGAGCATGCCGCCCGGCCTCCCGTCGCGCATTTCGGTCATCAGCTGCGTGATGCACCATCGCATGGCATCGCGGTCGTCAGCCTCGTTGAGATGAATGAGCGGCGGCAGTGCTCCGAGCAGCGCACCCGCCTTCAGCCCGTCGACCTCGAAGCGGGTGCCAAGGAACGCGAACCCGCCTCCGCCCTTATGCACGATGACATCGCCCGGACGGGCGTGATTGAGCACGTCGTGGGCGTCGACCGGGGCCAGTGCCAGGTCGCTCGCCAGCGTGAAAGCCCGCCCGCTCGGCAGGATGATGCAATCCCCCGCGATGAGCTGGACGGCGTCGATCCCGTCCACCGCCAACCAGCAGGTTCCGGCCGTCACGACATGGCATTTGATCGTGCCGGGGCGATTGCCGAACCGGATCGCCCATGCGCCACCGGCGTCGAGGCCGGCGGTGAGATAGCTTTCCGGTTTGAGGATCGAGAGGATGTCGGACAGCGGATCCACGGCGATTTCCGGACGATGGCAAAGAAATGGACGACGATCGAACATAGCTCGTTCGGATGGATCCTACTATCTCGGCCAGTAACCAACTGGAGTGTTCGCATGATCGTCGTCACTACGCCTACCGGCAACATCGGCCGCCACGTGGTCCGGCATCTGCTCGATGCCGGCCAGGCGTTGCGCCTGATCGTTCGCGATCCTTCGAAACTCGCGCAGGAGGTGCGCGACCAGGTTGAGGTGGTCGAAGGATCGCACGGCGATGCCGACATGGTCGATCGGGCGTTTCGGGGTGCGGACGCGGTGTTCTGGCTTTGCCCGCCCACGCCCGCGGCGACGCCCGCGGCCGCTACGGTCGACTTCGCCCGGCCGGGGGCAGCGGCGATGCGCCGGCACGGCGTGCGGCACATCGTCGCCGCAACGACGCTAGGGCGCGATACTCCGTGGCAGGAGCGGGCCGGCAATGCGACCGGCTCGATCCACATGGTCGATCTGTTGCGTACGACGGGCGCTGCCGTGCGGGGCCTCGCTCTGCCGGGCTTCATGGACAATGCGCTCCTGCAAGCCGGTGCGATCCGTCAGGGCAAAATGTTCGGCCCGATCGCCCCCGACAAGAAGCTGCCGCATACGGCCACCCGCGATACGGGCGCTGCTGCTGCCGACCTGCTGATCGACCGCTCGTGGTCTGGGCAGGAAGATGTGCCAGTGCTGGGTCCCGAGGAGCTTTCGTATGCCGAGCTTGCGGCGATCGTGTCGGACGTCATCGGTCGAGAGGTGCGGTACGAGCATCAGACCTACGAGGAGTACAAGAGTGCTGCGATGGCACGCGGACTTACCGATGCGTTCGCGCAAGGATATGTTGATATGCTGCGCGCTAAGGAGGAAGGCATGGACAATTTCGCCGCGCGTGCCACCGCCATCATCGGTGCGACGAGCTTCCGCAGATGGGCGGAGGAGGCGTTGAGACCGGCGATCACTGAGGGACCCTGTGGCGGCGCCCTTCGAGCGCGAAATCCCGAGCACGCACTCTTTGAAGCGACAGGCGTGTACGACTAGCGGGTGTTCCTGCCGAAAGTCCTGATGTCCCGCTTCTGCCGGAATTGGTCGCCTATAGCAGCTTGGCTGGAATGGCGTAGACTGGGACAAAGCCGTCTTTGCCGACGGGCCAGTTTAGTGACGGCTTTCGGCAAGAACAGCCGTTCCCGGTAGCACTGATGCCATGGTCGATTGACCAAGGCTGGCCGATTGCCGGCAGATGGCTATCCGTTGTGCTCCATCCGAAAAGCCGCGGAAGATCTAACGCGCGTCGAGGCGGTTGGGGTCGCCTTGCATAAGGTGACCGCCGCCACTACCCGGTTCGCATACATTCCGAGGTGACTGACGGTCACTCCGGTCGAGACGCGAACAGCATGATGCTTCACGCAGCGATCAAGCGCGCACGACAGCGTGGCCAGACGAACCGCGGTTTAGTCCAATCAATTATGCGGGGAACGAAAGAGCAAAAAGCAGGCAGCCACGCCCTCGCTAGGCGGCAGCGTAACAACGACGTAACAAATTTATATTGGATATGGATAAAGACATCATCTACGGCGAACGCCTTGACGCTTCAGTCGCGCAAGGGGGGTAGTTAGGCTGTGACCGTACGGCGACTGCCGCACGGCATCTAGATAACTCGACACCCCCCAAGAGGTGAAGTGCTCGGTCAGCATGCTGGCATCAGGTCGGCAGCACGGGTCGCTGCGAGGAATATCCAGCGATATGATATCGACAACCCACCGCGAGCACGAAGAAGTTCGTCGATTCTTCGCTGCCGCCTATTTCTCTAAGAGTCTGGCTTGGTCGTTTACCGATGTCCTGATGGCCTTTTTTCTGCACGTCGGCATCGGATACTCTGCTATCGATACTGGCGCATTGCTTTTTGTGATGCTCAGCTTCGGAGCGCTGTCTAATATTCTGGTTGGGCTCCTCATCGATGCGCTAAAAACGAAACGACGTATCCTGCTCGACATGCACCTGTGCGGAGCGTTGCTGATCGTCGCCACAGCGTGGGCGCAATTTGGTCTCGCTTTCGAACATTCCGGAGGTTTTATCCTCGCCGCTCTGATGTTCAGGCTCGCATTCGCGCTTTACGATGTCCCGCAAACCGCGATGATTTCCTTGCTGCCCGATGGAGACGCCGAGGCGACGGCTTATGTCCGGCTGCGTTCCTCACTGGCAGCTATTGCGCGTCTCGCGGTAACGGTCGCAAATCTTTTGCTGGCGGGATGGCCCGGCCCAATCGTCCACTTTGGCGCGGGCGTTGTGCTTGCCGCCATTTCGATAGCAATCATTTCCACGGCCTGGTTGTTGAGGCGTTCGGCCACGCGACCAGCTGCGAGCGGGCCGAGGCCGGTCCCGAAGTCGCGACGCTTCGCGCTGCCGATCGGAACGGTGCGCTTATTGGGGAGCTTTGCCCTGGCGGTGGCCGCGATGCCCGTCATCAGTCGCCTGCTTATTTTCGCGCCGAGCACGGCGGCACTTCCGCGCTTGGGTGCGTGGCTGCTTGTCTTGTTTACGCTGGGCAGCGTCGCCGGCCCGCTCTTGACGACGCGGATCGAAAAGCAGCACGGGTGGCACCGCACTTGGCTGGGTTCGATCGGACTTGCCGTTCTATCGGGCGACGTCCTTTTGTTTACAATCCGGGGGCCCGTCGCGATCGCACTCGGATTGGCCTTCCTGCATGGCGTTGGTCTTGGGGTGATGGGTACACTTCAGTGGCAAACCGCAAGCAGGCTCGTTCGCGACCATGCCGCGCGTACCGGCCAGCGTACCGACGGATTCTTGTTCGGGCTGGTGATTTTCACGATCCAGTGCGCGGTCGCCATAGGATCGCTGCTTTTTGCGCCCCTGCTCGATGATTTCGCAGCAGGCGGAACGTCATCGGCACTCATTAAATCCGCGCTGGTCAGCATGAGCGGCATCGCAATTGCCGCTTTGCTCGTTAACCTGAGGACAGTGCATGCAGCGTAGCGGTGAGCCTGGATTTGCTGCGCTAACGACGACGGGCGCCGCCAGGGCGGATGTCCGGTACGGCGCAAGGTGCTTGCGCGATTTCGTTTGGTAGTGCGGATGAGGAGGACAATGCCCCGCAGACCTGGGATCCTGCTGTCGCCCGAGCAGAAGCGAATCGTGTGGCATCTGCGAACCTTTGGTCCGACGGCGCGGTCCGAACTCGCGCAGCAGCTCGGCATTCATAACGGCGCGTTGACTCGGCTGAGCCGAGAACTCCTCGCTTTGGGGGTCATCGAAGAAGCCGAACAGGTTCATAGCGGTCCGCGTGGCCGGCCAACCGTTCCGCTCGCCGTCTCCCCCGGTGCCGGTTACGCGGCTGGCGCGACGGTGCATCCAGGCTGGCTTGAGCTGGTTTTGGTGGACTTCTCGGGCGCCGTCCTCGTGCGGGAGTCCGAACCGTTCGACAGCCCCGATCCGAGGGACTTCGTCGAGCATCTCGATCGCCGGCTGCGCGCGTTGGCGGCCGAGAACAACATGATGCGGTCGCGATTTCTGGGGCTCGGCGTCGGAACACCCGGGCAGGTGATGGCGGAAGATAGCGCCCGACGCTGGACTGTCGACTGGTTGGCCGGATGGCGCGTTATCGATAATCACCATTATTTCGAGGATGCGCTCGGCATTCCGGCATGGGTCGAGGAAACCGCCACCGCGGCCGGGCTAGCGGAATATTATGACACTGGGCTCATTCGAACCTGTGCTGCCGCCATGATCATTTTCGTGAGCCACGGGGTCGGGGGCGGCGTGATTAGCAGTCGCGATATCCTGCGCGGAGAGTTCGGAAACGCCGGCGACATCGGTCGCCTGTTCCCCAACACGGCACCGCGACCATCGGGCCTCGACTTGCTGGGCTGTCTGCAGCGTGCGGGTGCCGACGTGCATTCGGTACGCGATATCGGGTGCCACCAGGATCACTACGCGGCTGTGATCGATGCGTGGATCGAACGCGCTACAGAGCAACTTGGTTTGGCGATCCATAGCGGAACTGCTTGGCTTGATCCCGGTGCTGTCGTGCTTTCCGGCGCCCTGCCGCAATCCATTTTGGATTCGCTCGGCGAACGGCTCCGCGGCGCGAACTGGACGAAACGCCCCGATTGGCTTCCGGTCCCCACCTTTCATGTCTCGAGGCTAGGCAGTTGGGCCGGAGCGATCGGTGCTGCGCTCATACCAATTCACAAAATCCTGTCGCAAGAATGAGGCATATATTTATTTCTGACGAAATAAATAGGAATGTCATCGACGCCCCCTAGCGAGTCGGTCGAAGCGCTGAGCGCGGATCATATGGGGGAAATAATGAAAAGAGCATTCTTGATTGGGACTGCCTTTGCGGCCGTCGCGACAGCCACGCTTGCCTCGGCACAAACGCGCGCGGAGCCACAAGAACCGCCCGAAGGTACAAGCCTAGCACGGCAGGATTCCGACATCGTCGTCACCGGTCAGCGTCGTTCAAACGAAGCGGCGATCGAAAGCAAGCGGCAGGCCCTTAATATCACCGATGTGGTCAGCGCCACCGATGTGCGCGCCTTGCCCGACAACACGGTCGCGGAAGCCTTGCGCCGCGTTCCCGGCTTGTCGGTAGTCCCGGCCGCCGACAACGAGCATTCGCGTGACGAGGCCACCACGGCAGTCATCCGGGGCCTTAATGCGTCCTATAACAACGTGACCGTCGACGGGTTGAACATCGCATCGCTCGGCGCGCTGAATGCACCGAACGGTTCAATCACGCGTGGTCTCCGACTGGATATCCTGCCATCGTCGATGATCAGCGAAATTGCAGTGGTGAAGACATTTACGCCGGACCTCGACCCCAATGCGGTCGGCGGCGCCATCAACCTGAAGACGCGCAGCGCGTTCGAACATGGCGGAACGCCATTCGTCACGCTGGAAGGATCGCTTGGCCATTCGAGTGACACCGGCAAACCCTATTCGCAGCCTGATCCCGGCTACCGCTTGGTCGGCACGGCAAGCACGACGTTTGGGCCTGGCCACATGTTCGGTGCCGTTCTCTCCGCCAACTATCAACGGTTGAGCAGCTATACGGTGACCCACATGACCACCGACACCGTGTTCTACAATTTCTACGACAACGCCGGAAAACTGCAGGCGGGAAACAACCTCGGCAATGGCTACGCCCTGCCACAGCAAGACAAGAACTGGTATGTTGAGGATGAACGCAGCCGCGTTGGCGTAACCGCCAAACTCGAGGCTCGTCCAAGCGATAGCCTCTATATCTATGCGCTCGGCGGATATTACTTTTTCCGCGATAATATGACGCGGAATGAAAATCTTATCAATTCGCGCAACCTGAACGTCCAGAATCAAGCGGCGGCTTCAGGCTATTTCCCCAATGCGAGCATTGAAGTCGGTTACGACAACCAAGTGACGACGACCCGGACTCGGCTCGCTCAGCTTGGGTTGGACTGGGTTCCGGGCGACCGTCAGAAGCTCTCGGTCCGCGGCTCTTATTCACGAATGAGCTATGTCGAGCCGTGGTACATGATCAAGTACATTAATTCCGTAGCCCGCGCCGCGCCGGGGACTACCGGCGCGGCAACGGTGGGAAATCCCGCCCTCGCCTTCAATTATGACACCAGTAGCCTGCAGCACACCTTCAATCCCAACCCAACGGCCTATTACGACCTCAGCAAATATACGCTGTTCTATTGGCGCCCGGATATGGGCAGAAGTGCTGGCGACAAAATCTTCAATCAGCGCGTCGATTATCGGTTCAATCAGGATGAATCCGACCGCGGCTTTGGCGCGGGGCTGGGCGCTGCCTATGTCGACGACCGGTCCTTTTACCAATTCCACCGCACGGAATACGACCCAAACACCACTGCGCCCGCCTTGTCGCTGTCCGACGCTGCCGGCCCTTCGGTTCCCCTGCCGTACAATACGCTCAACCTTTTGACGATGGATCCCGCCAAGGCCAAGGCCATCCTCGACGCCTTGCCCAAGTCGATGTTCAACGCCACCGATCCGACGACGGTCGATAACCAAGACAATTTCACGCATCGCGAAAAGATCGTCGGTGCCTATGCTTCGGCGAGCTATCGCAGCGACCAGTTGATCGTCCAAGCGGGCGTTCGGTATGACCACACCGACCAGTCTACGACGGCGCGGGCTCGTGTCCCCGGAACGCCGATCACCTATACCGACCTGAAGACGTCGTCGCGATACGGGCGTCTCCTGCCGTCGGCGATCGCGATCTACCATATCACCGATACGCTCGATCTTCGCGGCGCGTATAGCCGCACCCTCGGGCGGCCGCCTTATGACGCCTATGCTGCCCGCAGCTCGCTCAATTTCGTGAACGTATCCGACATCGGCAACGGCGACGCCATCGGCGTCACCGCTTCGATCGGTAACCCTGGCATCAAGCCGCGCGTCTCGGACAATTTCGACCTGTCGGCCGAATGGCGTCTTCCCGGTAAGAGCAGCGGGCTGATCGCTGTCGCCATATTCGACAAACAGATCAAGGACGAAATCTTCACGCTCGGAACGCTTGGATTCGTCGATCCGTCGAGTGGCATCTTCTACAAGAACGCGATCGTTTCGACCCCTACGAATGCCTCGAGTGCTCGGATCCGTGGCGTGGAAGGCAACATCATCATCAACTCCTTCGGCGGCCTTTCCCCCCTTCTGTCTGGCTTCGGTGCCAGCGCGAACGCGTCGTTGCTCGGTGGACAGATCAAAGTCCCGCTCAGCGCCGGCGGAACGCGCACGATCGATCGGCTGGTGGGGCAGCCCAGCGACATGATCAACGCGACGCTCTTCTATACTTTGCGGAATATGGAGCTTCGTGCGGCGTTCAACCGCCAAGGCCGCGCGCTTCGCTTGATCCAGGCCGACATCGGCTGGCAGGACCTTTACTGGGCTCCGCGGTCGCAACTCGACCTCTCCGCGACCTACCAAGTCCGACCGGGCGTGTCGCTGATCGGGCAAGTGAGTAATGTGACGAAAAGTCCCATCACGAGCGTCACCGGACCTGGCAAAAATCTCCTGAAGGATACCTATTCGATCCCGACCACGTTCTGGCTCGGGATCCGGTTCACCCCGAAGCTCTAGGTTTGGGCAGGTCATCTCGCCGCGGCAAAGATGGCCCACCACCTGATCATGGCGAACATGCGCCAATTCGATCCGCGGATAAGGAAATATCGATGCGCCCCAAATCGATGGCGAGCTCGCACACCCGCGCTGGCCCGCTCTCCTTGCTCGCTACCCTCATGCTCGCTGTTGCTGTTGCTTCACCTGCTGAAGCTCAGCCGCAGGCGGCGACAGGCGCGGCGCGCTCGTTCCTTGGCGTTCGCGTCCTGAAGAGGTCGGGCGTCGGTCGGCTCGCTTGGACGGTGCAATTGTCACCGACTTGCAAGGGTTGCGAGATTGTCCTCAACGATTTCGCGAGCGGGCAGAACGACAAGGAATTCTTTTTTCACATCCTTGTTCCGCCCGCGATCTCGAACGTCGGCCCCGTCCACGTGACGGTTGATCCAAAGGCTGTCCGCGGCGTCCTGTTCGGCATCACAAATACGGAGATGGCCAAGAACGGCTATGTGCGGCCCGAACCCCGCGCCGAAGGCATGGGGGCGATCAGCTACAGACCCGTGTCGGGTGGCATCGTCTTCGCGCTACCGCGCCGCACTGGCGGAGCCAGCTTGCCGCCCGACGATCTCGGCGATGTCACGCAGCAATATACCTATATCGAGACGCCGGGGGTTTATATCCGGGTTGGACATGCGGATATCGCGCGCCGACGCGGTGACTATGCCACGGGCCCTTGGCCCACGCTCCAGGCGCAGGCTGCGCTCAACCTGGAGTTCGCGGCGCGGGAAGCGATCAACGCGCTGAAGATCGTGAGAACCTTGCCCGCGCTCGGCGTGACGACGATCATGCTGATGAACTTTGATACCAATTACCCTACGCTCGAGCCGGATAAGGCTCATGGCGACTGGCCGCCCCACTGGCACATGCATGTCTTGTGGCAAGACCCTCCTAGGGTCCGCAAAGTGGGCCATTTCTATCTTTCGTCAGAAGGGTTGCTTGTCCGAAACGAGTCGAATGATCCGACGGCCGCGGATAAAGTCGGCGGTCGCGCCCGCCTATATGCCCGTGGCGCTACCGATGAAACGCGAACGCCGGACGGCAAACTCGTCTATTCCCATATGATCACAGCTGAGGGTTACTTCGAAATCGCTTCGGAGCATGGAGTCTGCCTGCTCAAACCGATCGCGGACGGCTTTGAGTCCGGTGTGCGGCTCTCATGCAATAATGGACAGGCAATCATCACGATTCGGGCGGTTGACCATCCCGCCGCGGGCCGTTTGCGACTGTATCTCAATGATCGGCTGACCAACGACTATCGCTATGACCCTGATACGGGAGCCCTGCTTTCTGCCCCTGCAGGGCGCGGAAAGAGTGACCGTTAGCAACGCTTTGCTTGAGCCGGAACCGCCGATTTTAGGTTGGGTCGCGGTCTGGACCGTGCTCGAACAAGAGTGGCAGGTTCCGGGAGAAGCAGCCGTTCAACGCCGGACTAGCGAATGACGTGAAGTGGTCGCGTGCCGCCGAAGGGGAAAGCAAAGGTTGCTCCCCCTTTCATGAGCCTATGGCTTCGCGGCGACTGGAAGGCGAAATGGCGCGCCAAGACGATTGAACGCGTTCATCGCCGCAATAACTAGCGTGAGGTCGACCAAATCCTTTTCAGCAAAGGCGGCGGCAGCAGCCGCATATGCTTTGTCCGAAGCATGGGTCGTGCTGATGTTGGTCACTTCCTCGGCCCAGGCCAGCGCTGCTCGATACTGGTCGGAAAACAGGTGCGGCACCTCAGCCCAGACAGGGACCAGCGCGATCTTGTCGATCGCCATGGTCTTTAGCAGATCACGAGTGTGCATATCGATGCAATGGGCGCACCCGTTGATTTGCGACACCCGTAGGAACACCAGATGGATCAGCTCTTCGGGAAGATCCGTAGTCTTGGTCACATAATGATGGACTCCGAACAGGGCCTTGGCGCCTTCGGGGGCGATTTCCGACCAGTTCAAACGCTTCATAGCGGTCATGCTTTGCTTTCCTCGTCACCCGCGCCGGGCATCGGCGCTCGCTGACGTGACGAGGTAGGCCGGCGCATTGTGACATCATGGCGCCGATATTTTTCATTCCCGCTGTCGTCCTATGTCACACCGGTGGTGGCCATCTCGTCATGCAGGCAGACACTTGCATCGGAGACATGGACATGAAGATCGTTGTCATCGGCGGCACCGGGCTGATCGGTAGACCCCTCGTCGGGTTGCTGCGGGCCGAGGGCCATGAGGTCGTCACCGCTTCACCGAGCACCGGCATCGATGCGCTGACTGGCGTCGGCCTGGCACAAGCGATGACGGATGCCGCCGTCGTGGTCGATGTCAGCAATGCCCCCTCGTTCGAGGACGAGGCCGCTCTCGCTTTCTTCCGCGGCACGACAACCAAACTTGTTGGAAGCAGCACGCGACGCAGGCGTGCGCCACGTCGTCGCACTTTCGGTGGTGGGGACCGATCGCCTTCAGGCATCGGGTTATTTTCGCGCCAAGCTGGCGCAAGAACAACTGATCGCCGGCGGTGGCGTACCCTACACAATCGTGCGCGCCACCCAGTTCTTTGAGTTCCTGTCCACCATCGCGGACGGCTATACGCGGGGCGACGCCGTGTACCTGCCAGCGATCGCGCTCCAGCCGGTCGCCGCAGCCGATGTCTCGGTGCTGCTTGCTGAGATAGCCACAGCTGCCCCGACCGCTGACATCATCGAAGTGGCAGGACCGGAGCGCGCACCGCTGGCCGAGTTTACGGCTAGCTGGCTCGGCACCCGCGACGATCCGCGCCGGATCAGCGTTACCGCCGAACGCGACTATTTCGGCGCGCCTGCCGACGACCGGACGCTGGTCCCGGGCGAAAATCCACGGATTGCGCCTACACGCTTCGATGAGTGGCTTGCCGCTCAGTCGCAGGAGAGCGCAGCATGAGCCGGAACCTTCCGCTCGCACTGGCCACAGTGCTCGGTCTCGCGTCCGCTGCGAACGGCCTCTTTATGCTGATCTCACCAGCAAACTGGTACTTTGCGGTGCCCGGCGTCACCACCACCGGCCCGTTCAACCAGCATTTCATCCGTGACATCGGTTTGATTTTCGTGCTCGTAGCGATCGCTATGCTCATTGGTGTCGCGCGACCGGCGTTGCGCGTTCCCCTGTGGTGCGCCGCCGCTCTCTGGCTTGCCGGTCACGCGTTGTTCCATTTCTGGGAGGTAGCGGTCGGCATATGTGGGACAGGTGCGCTGTCCCAGGATTTTCCTGCTGTGACCTTACCGGCTATATTGACGACCGCTCTTGCCCTCTGGGCCTGGCATGATGCCGCGCGCGATAGCCAAGCATTGTCGATGGGGGACACTCGTGCGGCACGGTGATGAACGCCTCGCAGATTTTGAAGCTGAGCGGCCGAGGCTGTTGCGTCTTGGCTATCGGATGCTTGGCTCTCTCAGCGAGGCCGAAGATATTTTGCAGGAAGCGTGGCTGCGTTGGGCGGCAACGGCGCAGAGCGTTGACACGCCGGCAGCCTATCTGACCCGCATTGTCACCCGCTTATGCCTCGATCAGCTCAAGTCCGCCCGGGTGCGTCGGGAGACCTATGTCGGTGCCTGGCTGCCTGAACCGTTGATGGGTACTACTGAGCAAGAGGAGACGATCGCCGACGACGTGACGCTCACACTGATGCTTGCAATGGAGCGCCTGTCCCCTCTGGAGCGTGCCGCCTTCCTGCTTCACGACGTGTTCGACATGGCGCTCCCCGATGTCGCGACGACATTGGGACGCGAGCCCGCCGCCGTCCGGCAGCTTGCCTCCCGCGCACGCAGGCACGTCCAGCATGCGCGACCGCGTTTCACCGTGGAGGCAACTGAGGCCGATCGGATCGCTCGCGCCTTCTTCGCTGCCGCCCGCGACGGTGACGCTGCCGCACTGTCTGCGCTACTGGCGCGCGATGTCGAGATACATTCCGATGGCGGCGGTAAGGTGATCGCCTTCCGCAATGTGGTGCGCGGGATCGAGCGAGCGCTTCGCTTGTTCGCCGGGCTACGTCGGAAGTACACGTCAGTACCGACGCTACTGCGCACCGCGACGATCAATGGTCTGCCCGGCTACATCAGTATCGATCGTGGTGACGTGCTCCAGACCACCGCGCTCGACGTGCGCGATGGGCGCATCGCGGCGATCTATATAGTTCGTAATCCCGACAAGCTCCGTCATCTGGTGGCAGCTTTCGGCACGGCCGGTCATCCACAGCACGGCCACTGAAGGACGTGAATTGGTCGGTTGCGGTCGCTTACCGGAACGGAGCCGAAGAACCGGCTTTGCACCGGCCGGCGCCCGAACCCAGAAATGGCGAACTTCAACGCATGCGTTTCGACCCTGCACGTCACCCTCGCGGCGGAACAATCGTTCCGCCAAGCAGGCGAAAACGAGTTCTACAGCGGTCAAATCCTGTCCCCGCAACCAACAAAAAAGCCCGCAGGTCCAACGACCCAGCGGGCTTTTTGCCGTCCACTTCTCATCGCCAGCCGAGCGCTCATCTTGCGAGTTTCGCGGGCTGTCGACCTCCGACATGTGCATATTTTTAAACCGTCGGAACTGCCCTTTCGGTCGAGCGTCAAGGGCACCGGTTGGCGACATCTGCTGCCTTCAGTCGGTACCCTCGTCAGGGTCCCGGTCGTGGCCTGCTTTGGTCATTTTTCGATCTTGTAGGGATCGTCCTCGCCCACGGTATCAGCCGTAGCGGGGGCCCTATTCGGATTTTGTTTTTGAATGTCTTCGCTGGGGTCGGCGCCCTCGTCGTTCGCCATCTCGACATCGTTTTGGACCGTATCGCTCGTGCGAGATTCCCTAAAGATCGGCTCCAATAATCGAACGGCTCAATTCGACGTTGAACCATCATGATCAAAACGCGGAAATGCGCTGCTTGGCGGCCTGCCGCACCATTATTCGGGGGAAATAACTGTCTCAGCCTCACCCCGTAATCAGATTAAAGCTGAGCGAGGCGGATGAAGATGCCTGACCGGATCGAAAATTCGGCAGGGCCGGAGCTCTTGTCGGCCGGCATATCGCAAAGCAGACGCTTGTGGAGCGGCGGGCTCGCGCCCGCCGCTATCGCGATTAGAAGTGGAACAGCACTCCGGCCATCGGGCGCAGGTTCTTCATGTCCTGGGTATCGACCTGGAGGCGGAGGCGCGGGCCGGCCTCGTTCACGACACCGCTGAGGCCGATGTCCTTCGGGCCGAGCTCGACGCCGCCGCCATAGACCCAGCCATGCTGCTTGCCGAAACCACGGCTGCTACGGCCATCGGTCCATTGATAGCCGGCCGACAGGAACAGCAGCCCGCTCGCGCCGGCGCGGAACCCGCCGCGGCCCTTGACGCCATATTCCCAGTTCAGATCGTTGAAACCCTTGCCGACATTGCCTTCGACGCCGGCGAACAACGGCCCGAGCGGAACGTTCACGCCCGCAATCGCATCGACTAGCGCGCCTTCAGCCTTGCGACCGAACTTGCTGTCGCGATCGAAGCTGTTGTAGCCGCCGAGCACGCCGATATAGGGCTCGAACCCGAATGCCTTGCTGCCATCCGGCGCGGTGTCCTGCGCGAACGCGGCCACGGGAAGGGCTGCGGCCAGAGCCGCGACCAGAGCGAATGTCTTCATGTAGGGAAAACTCCAGAGTTACAAACGCAGCGACGTCACGTCGTGCGGGGAGGCATAACCGGGCCAATCTAACGGAGTTGCTCGCCCTAACTCATTGAAAAGGATTGTTGCACAATTGCCGCGGATAGGAATCGGGTGCGGAATGATTGGTATGATCGTCAGTCGGCGTCCGCTTGTGCATGCTGCAGGAGAATCTGTTCGATGCGTCGTAGCCGCTCGATTGGGTCGTCGATCCGCTCCTGCAGCAGCCATCGACCATCCTTGGAAACCAGGCCGGGCGCGGCAACGGCCGAACCGGCGCCGGACCGTGGCGTGAAAGCGATCGCGGCCGGCCCGGCGACGATCCGTGCGATCCCGGCCGAGCGAGCGTCGGCACGGATCCGAGCGATCGTGAGGAGGGTTTGCGCCTCATCGGGAATCACGCCGAAGCGATCCTCCAGTTCGGCTTCGAACGCGGCCAGGGCATCGCTATCGGTCAATCGCGCCAACCGCATATAAAGGGTGACGCGCAATTCCTCGTCGGGAATCCACCGCTCGGGCAGCCGGCCTTCTATGCCGAGGCGAAGCTCGGGCGACCATCGATCGACCTGCTCGCCGCGTGCGGTGCGCAGCGCGCCCTGGAGCAGTTCCTGGTAGAGATCGATGCCGATCAGCTTCATATGCCCGGCCTGGGTTTCGCCCAGCAGATCGCCGGCACCGCGCACGTCGAGATCGCGGGCGCTGATCGCGAACCCCGCGCCAAGACGGTCGAACACCTCCAGCGTCCGCAGCCGCTTCAGCGTGCGCGGCGCGATCTCATGCGCAGGGTCCGTCAGCAGGATGACTTGGCCGCGCCGACTGCCGCGGCCGACGCGGCCGCGCAACTGGTGGAGCTGCGCGAGGCCGAAGCGATCGGCACGCCAGATCACCATCGTGTTCGCGCGCGGCACGTCCAGCCCGGCCTCGATGATGTTGGTTGCGAGCAGGACGTCGCCATCGCCGCCGCCGAACCGGACCATCGCCTCGTCGATCGCGGCTGCGGGCATCTTGCCGTGCGCCTGAAGGATTTCGAGCTCGGGCACCAGCCGCGCCAGGATCCCGGCCAGCGACGCCATGTCCTCGACCCGCGGGACGACCACGAAGCTCTGGCCGCCGCGGCTTTTCTCGCGCAGCAACGCGGTGCGCACGGTCGCGTCCACGAACGGCCCGACCGAGGTGCGGATGGGCTGGCGCCGCGCCGGTGGGGTGGCGATCAGCGACAATTGCTGCAGGCCGACGAGCGCCGTCTGCAGCGTGCGCGGGATAGGGGTGGCCGAAAGCGTAAGCACGTGGCCGGCCGATAGCGAGCGCAGCCGGTCCTTGTCGGCCGCGCCGAAACGCTGCTCCTCATCGACGATGACGAGGGCAAGATTTTGATAGGCGACGCCTTTGGCCGCGACCGCGCCGGTTCCGATGACGATATGCACCGATCCGTCGGCGAGACCCTTCCTGACCCTGGCCTTTTCGGCCGCAGTCGACAGGCGTGAAAGGCCGGCGACGACGATCCCGGTGCCTTCGAACCGCGCCGTGAACGTCTCGACATGCTGGCGGGCAAGCACCGTGGTCGG
Organism: Sphingomonas sp. MMS24-J13; assembly: GCF_044905095.1. Taxonomy (NCBI): domain Bacteria; kingdom Pseudomonadati; phylum Pseudomonadota; class Alphaproteobacteria; order Sphingomonadales; family Sphingomonadaceae; genus Sphingomonas; species Sphingomonas sp. MMS24-J13. Next base: position 2,030,820 of record NZ_CP173258.1, on the reverse strand, counting down.
CGCGGCGATCGCGACCTGATGGCCCGCGAGCGCTGCGATCGCGGCAGCGCGCAACGCCACCTCGGTCTTCCCATAGCCGACGTCCGCAACCACCAGACGGTCCATCCGCTTGCCCGAAGCCAGATCCGCCCGCACCGCTGCAATGGCGCGCGCCTGATCGGACGTCTCGGTAAAAGCGAAGCCGGCGGCAAACCGCTCATAGGCGGCGGCATCGGGCTCCAGGATCGGCGCGGTGCGTGTCGCGCGCTCCTCCGCGAGCTGGGTCAAGCCGCGTGCGGTTTCGGCAATCACCGCATCGATCTCACGGCGTCGCTTTTCCCAGCTCGATCCGTCGAGCCGATCCAGGGCAACCGCATCGGCCTCGCCGCCATAGCGCCAGATGCGGTCCGCTTCGGCAACCGGCACCAGCCTCACGCCATTATCGGCATATGTCAGTTTGACGGCGTCGCCGGGCTCGCCAGCGTCGCCGGACGACATGCGGTCCAGCCCCGCGACCACGCCGATGCCGTGATCCTCGTGCACGATGACGTCACCGATATGGATTTCGCTGAAATCGAACAACGAAGCGTCTGCATGGCCCGCACCGGAATCGTGACGCTCGGCGCGGCTGCCGATCAGATCGGCCGCGGCGACTGCGACGATGCCGTCGCGCCGGAAGCCGCGATCGACCACCACTGGAAGGGCCAGCAACATGCTGGGTTCCGCGGCGACGACGTCCGCCCACGAGCGGACCGTCTGCACCTCTCGGCCGAGCGCCTTACCGGCCCGTTTGATCAGGAAGCGCAAGTCACGTGCGCTCCCCAGCAGAACGACGCGATCGCCCGCTTCGAATGCGGTGGCGGCAATCCGCGTGAAGCTCTTCAGCGGCACCCGTCCCTCGACGAAGCGCGGTGGCAGATCGCCCGCGCTTTCGATCGAGATCGGCTCCCGCGCCGTCAACGCGGCAGCCCAAGACTTTTCCCCGGCGACATCCCGCAACGCCCGCTTGCTCCGGCCGCGGGCAGCGTCGGCCGCTAGTGCGAGGAAGCGGCGCCGGCGATCGTCTGCACCGGGCGCGAGCGCGACGCGCGCGTCGGGGAGGTGATCCAGCAGGACCACCGCATGCTCGTCCAGCGCGGGTTCGCTGACCCGGCCGAGCTCGCGGCCATCGCATTCGCCCGTCGTGCGCTGATCCGCCGGGTCGTAGGATCTGATCGACGCGATGTGGCCATCGATCGCCTCGATGCGCAGTGGCTCGATCGTGTCGGCCGGAAACACGTCCAGCACCTGCCCGCGCAGCGCCACCTCGCCAGGCTCGTCGACGCGGTCGTCGGCGATATAGCCGATCGCCTCGAGCTGTTCGAACAAGGTCGCCAGCGAAACCGCGGCGCCGACATCGACGCGCGGGGGCTCCGCCGCAAAGGCATCGGGCGGCGGGTAGAGCCGGCCGAGCGCCTCGCCGGTCGTGACGCAGGCGATCGGCGCGCGGCCCTCTAGCACCAGTTCGATGCGCATCCGGCGAAGGGCGGACACGCGCTGCCCGACATTGGCAGGGGAGGCTGGAGCCCGTTCGCCCGGCAGTGCATCGCTTCCCGGGCAGAACAGGACCAGCGCATCGGGCGATGCCGCCCCGAGCGCCTGCACCACCGCGAGGGCGGCCGGTTCGTCGGCGGCGGCAAAAAGGATATCGCCGCCGGTCAGTGCTTCCGCCAGCGCGACGACGATCTCCCCGACAACGGGCTCACTCACCGTTTGGCGGGAAGTCGTTTGAGGCGGCGCGCATTGGCGGTGGCCTTGCGATGAATCGGCGCCACAGCGTCGTATCCGAGCAGCGCGCCCGCTTCGACCGTACCGAGCGACCAGGCCGCAGCGCGATCGGAGAGCGCCGCCAGTTCGCCGATCGTCGGCACGCGTCCGCGCATCGAGAGCGACGTCAGATTTTGCGCCTCGTCCATCCAGGCCGAGCCCATCGCCCACCAGGCATCGGCGATCGCCGATCCGGAGCGCGAGAAGGCTTCGAGCTTTTCCGGGATCATGCGCCCGAGCTCGGCATGATCCGCATCGCGCGGCGAACGCATGGCGGCGCCGATGGTGGCGCCGCGCGATGCGATCACGTCGGCCGAAGCGGACAATGTCTCGACCATGCGAACCCCCGTCTGCGCCAGCTGGAAACTGGCCGCCATCATGCGGCTCCAGCTGGCGAAGGGATCGATCCTGCGCGCTCGCGAAGTGGTCACGCGGCCTGCGCCATGAGCTCGGCCTTGCGAGCCGCCATCTGCACGCCCAGCGCTTTCAGATCGAGCGGGCTGTCGCGGCTTTCGGGGAACATCTCGCTCTCCTCTTCCTCGACATGGTGTGCGACATATTCGCCCAATACGGTCACCTTGGCATCGTAGAGCCGGTCGCCGGGGGACATCGCCTCGATCTCGGCGATGAGCTGCTTGGCGCTGGCATGCTCCACTTCGGCCTCGTCGAGCAGATCGTCATCGTCGATCGCTTCACGCGCCGCCGGATAATAGATTTCCTCTTCGATCTGCGTGTGGACCTTCAGCGCAAGGCAGATTTTCTGGACCAGAGCGAGCTTTTCGCCCTCGTCTTCCAGTTTCTCATAGTCCTTGAACCAGCCTTTGACCTCCTTGTGGTCGTCCTTCAGCAGCTTGATCGCATCGGCTGGCTTGGCTGCCGCCCGCTGGGTCTTGCGCGCGGTTTTCGATGCGGGTTTGCGGGCGGTTTTGGTAGCGGCCATGATGTGTCTCCGGGCTGCGGGTGCAGCGGTTGGTCATGCGGAGGAACCCACGCAGGGATGCAAAGTCGCATGGGAAAATGACCCCTTAACTTCGATCAACACAAATCCTGGCGCTGCTTGATCGGGGTGCCCTCCGACGTGCGCAGCATGTCGGCGTGACTTCGCGCAGCGGATGCGGTTTTGGTGGCGCGGTCGCATGGCGCCCGAAAAGCGTCGTGTGCGGGCTTTGAGCAACTCGACCCGGTCGACATCGTTGAACGACATCAGGTTGCCGGTCGACGCGCCATGATCCATGCCGCGGGTAAGGGCCCCCCCGGTAATCCTGCGAACAGGCCAGGCTCGCGGGTGCGCAGGAATAAAGGGCCGGCAACAAGCCGTGCGCGCCGATGTTGCCTAAACCGGCAAACAGACTTAGCCGTCAAAAACAAGAGCGCGGGAAAACGTGCGTGTATGAAGGAGGGGTACATGTTGGTTGAGCAACTGACGACCGCCGATTGGGCACCGAAGGATCGTCTGCCTTACTGGAATAACCTTCGCTCGCGCATGGTCGGTTCGTTTCGCGTCAAGCAACTCGACGACGGTTTCAGCGCGTTGATGCGGCGAGTGAGCTTTCCCCAATGTCAGATCGTCTCGGTGCTATCGAGCCCGGCGCAGGTAATCGGGCAGGGCGATTATTCGTCCACCATGCTTAACCTTCAGATCCAGCAAAGCGGCCGCAGCCTGAACCGGGTCGGCGGACGGATCTGCGATCTCGATGAGGGCGATTTCCTTCTCTACGATCCGAGCGACGAAACCCATCACGAATATGATCGGCAGGTCGAATTCCTGTTCGTCCGGCTGCCGCTGTCCAAGGTCGAGCAACGATTACCGCATCTCCGCCAGGCGGTCGGTCTCAAGAAGAGCGGCAAGGGCGGGCCGGCGGCGCTTTTCTCCCATTTCCTGCGATCCGCCTGGCGCGAATTCAACGATGGCGATCAGGGTGCCTGGGTTCACGCGGTCGATGATGTGATATGGTCAATGCTCGATCTTGCTTATGCCTCGGAACGCCCGGAAGCCGGCGGTCGACAGGGTGAGAGCCGCCGCCGCGCTTTGTTCCAAGTCATCGCTGATAATCTATGCGATCCGGATCTGAGCGTGCATCACATCGCCAAGGCACTGGGGGTCAGCGTGCGCTATGTGCAGATGATGTTTGCGCAGATGGCGACGACCCCGTCGGCGTATATCCAGAATCAGCGCCTCGATCTGGCGGGCGCGCGGCTGCTGCGGGAGGGGGCACGCTGTTCGATTACGGGCGTCGCCTTCGATGTCGGCTTCAACGATCTAAGCTCCTTCTGCCGCGCTTTCCGTCGTCGTTTCAACGTTTCGCCACGTGAATATCGCGCCGGCGTCCAGGGCGATGCGCGCAAGCTTCGCCGCGAGCATTAAGCGTCGCGTTTTTAGGTAGAACATCTCAGCTATAACGCGTCGCTCCCGCAAAGGCGGGAACCCATAGTCTCAAAGGTTCGGAGTTTATGGATCCCCGTCTGCGCGGGGATGACGGCCGATCGTATGTGCGCGATCGGCCCCTTCGTGCCATGCCCGCACGTGCTTCGTTTCGAGAATGAAGTGCTTCGCAATTCGCCAAGCTGCCGGCCCTCGCGTCGCTATATTTGCATCAGATACAGTCGGATGAATTAAAATCGATTATAATCTAATATATAATTCTATGTTCGAACTAAAAATGCGAAAATATATATAATAAGGAGGGGAAGTATGATCCGTTCGACAGGCAAAGTGCGACGGCATTTACTCGAGCATAGTGCGTTGGTTACCCTGCTCATGATCGCCCCGACGGCCTCGCTCGCGCAAAACGCGCCGGTGCCGAGCGGTGGGGGCGATCAGCCGGCTGCGGCGGCCAGCGACACCGGGGAAATCGTCGTTACCGCGCGTGGCCGCACGCAATTGCTGCAGGATGTCCCCGTTTCGGTCTCGGTCGTGTCGGGCGCAGCGCTGCAATCGCAGGGCATCCGTACCCTGGCGGACGTCACCACCCACTTCTCCAACGTCAAGATCACCTACGGCACCGCCGTCGATCAGATCTATATTCGCGGCATCGGTTCGGGCCAGGATCCGGGCTTCGAGCAATCGGTCGCAACCTTCGTCGACGGCGTCTATCGCAGCCGCTCGCGCGCGGTGCGCGCCGCCTTGTTCGATCTCGACCGGGTCGAGGTGTTGAAAGGGCCGCAGACGACCTTCTTCGGCGCGAACGCGATTGCGGGCGCGCTCAACATCGCCACGCGCAAGCCGGGCAAGGATTTCGACTATAACGCCTCAGCTCTCTACGGCTTCTCCGACGGCGAATATAATGTCGAGGGCGGCATCACCGTGCCGCTGTCCGATACTTTGAGCGTCCGGGCTGCCGCGCGCGTCTCGGGCATGGAAGGCTATATCGATATCGATCCGCACGCGAAGGGGCCGAACGATCATAGCGTGCAGGGGCGCGCTTCGGCGCGGTGGGAGCCGGATTCCAATTTCCGGTCCGACGTCCGCTTCGATATTGGTCGATCGCGCGTCCAGAACGCCTTCCCGGCGCAGGTGCTCAACTGCCAGCCGGGCGCACCGTTCGCGCAGTCGGCGACCACCACCTGCGGCCGCTTCATCGCCTACGAAGGCGGCCAGATCGAGGATGTGCTGGACTCGCACGCTTATACGCCGCGCACCTTCGCCAATTACGATTTTCACGAAGCGGCCTGGACCAATGCGCTTAATGTTGGGCCCGGCACGATCAAGTCGATCTCGGGCTATTTCTGGCATGATTATTATGCGCGCTCGATGAATATCCCGGTGCCGATCACCGGATCGATCAACAGCTATGACGGCGCGCCGGCCGAGATCACCGAGCGCTATCATGAGATCAGCGAGGAGTTGCGGTTCGAATCGAGGAGCGGCGGTTTCTTCGAATATATGTTCGGCGGCTACATGGCCGGTGACAAATTGCTCGGCACCAGCGAGGCGGGCTTCTTCAACGCCGCGGCGGCCGCGAGCGCGCCCGCCTCTTTGGGGCTGCCGCCCGATCCTCCGCTCAGCGCGTTCGGTACGCTGCGCCAGAAGACGCGGACCCTGTCGGGTTTCGCCTCGATCACGATCCGACCGTTCGATGGACTGCGGCTCAATGCCGGCGGGCGCTATTCCTCGGTGCGCAAGACCGCGTTCCACTCCAATATCTGGGGCACGTCGATCAACGGCAATCGCGACACGTTCGTCGCTTACGCAAATCCCGCAATCCAGACCTATTTCTCGACCATTCGCGTGAACGATCCGGGCACATTCAAGAATCCGAAGCGCACCTTCTCGGACTTCATGCCGTCGGCGGGTGTGCAATATGATGTGACCCACGGGGTCATGACCTATTTCACGTACTCGGAAGGCTTCAAGGCGGGCGGCTATGGCCTGTTCAACGCGCGTGAGGTCAATCAATACGATTCCGAATATGTGAAATCCTATGAGGCCGGCGTAAAGATCACCGGCTGGGATCATCGCCTGACGCTGAACGTCGCCGCCTTCCGCAACAATTACAGCAATCTGCAGGAGGGCGTGATCCTGCCGATCGTCAATGGCGGCTTCGCCTCTGCGATCAAGAACGTGGCGGCGGCGCGATCGAGTGGCATCGAGGCGCAGACCAATGTGCGGCTGACCGATTATTTCAGCTTCGGCGCCGACGTTGCCTATCTGGACGCCCATTATATCGATTATAAGGGCGCGTCGTGCACCGCTGCGCAATCGTTGGCGACGCCGGTTGGCTGCACGCAGGACATGTCGGGCAAGCGCCGCCCGTTCGCGCCCAAGTATAGCGGCAGCGTCCACGCGACGATCACGGTGCCTGTGGGACGTAACGAGATCCGGCTCGATCCGTCGGTCAATTTCAGCTCGCGTTTCTTCCAGAATGCGACCGCCGATCCGCTGATCAGCCAGAGCGGCTTTGCCAAGTTCGATCTGCGCGCGACCTATGCGATCCCGGCTTACCATGCTGAACTGGCGGTCATTGCCACCAACCTGACCGACAAGATCACGGCGGGCATTCGCCAGCCGCTCTTCGCCTCGGCGGGCAGCGTACTGGCCTTGCCCGAACGCGGCCGCGCGGTCGGGGTGCAGATCACCGTCCATCGCTGATGGTTCGAGCGGCCGGGCCGTACGCGGGCCGGCCGCCCTTTTGAGGCAGGAGCAGACGTGATCGAAGCCATCCCCCGATCCGATCAGATCGACCAATTGGCGCGGACGGTCGCTTATCTGTCCGCGCGTCTCGAAATCGCGGATTGCCTCAACTGTTATTGCCGCGGGCTCGATCGGCTCGACGCGGATTTGCTGCGGTCCTGCTTCCATCCCGATGCGATCGACCATCATGGCGATTTCCGCGGCGGGGTCGATCTTTTCGTACCGTGGGCGATCGAGATCGAGGGGCGCTATGCGCGCACTCACCACAATATCACGACGCAGAATTGCGAGATCGACGGTGATGTTGCGCACGTCGAATCCTACGTGACCTGGTTCGTCGTCGAGGGCGAGCGCCGGATCCTCGCGGGCGGGGGACGCTATGCCGATCGGTTCGAGGCACGCGGCGGCGCCTGGCGGATCGCCGCGCGTCAGTTGATCCTCGATTGGCGCCTGCAGGGTGAGGGCGACATGGCGGTCGGCACGCAGGGCTATCCGGCTGGTGCGCGCGACGGCAGCGATCCCTCTTACGCGCGTCCTTTCATCCTGCCCGACATCGGGGATCGGTCATGATCAAAGCGATCTGGTTTGTTTCGCGGCCCGCGGATCTCGATCCTTACGCCTTCAGCCAGCATTGGTTCGAACGGCACGGCCCTTACTGCCTGACCGCGCCGGGGATGCGGCGCTATATGCAGCACCACACGCACGCGGCGGCAGCGGCGGTGGGCGCGCCGGTCACGCATGACGGCTGCTCGACCGTCGAGTTCGACAGCGTCGAGGCTTTCTATTCGGCCGAAACCTCGCCGCCCTGGCAGCGACTGAGCCTCGACGCCAATCAGGGCGTGTTCGGCGGCCGGCCGTTGTTCGCGCGCCCGCTCCAATTCGCGATCGGCGCCGAACAGGTGATCGTCGACGGGCTAACCAGACCGTCGATGATCAAGGCTATCTTGCTGCTCGGTAGACCGGGCGGCACGGGCTGGGCGGGCAGGGCCGCACTTGCCTCCAGCCTGCCCAGCCTGCGTCGTTACACGCAGATCCACCGCGTCGAAACCGGCGATGCGCGCATCACACATGACGGCTGGGAGGAATATTGGTTCGACGATCTGCCGGACATTCTCGGCATCGCCGAAGCGCCCGACTGGCGCGAACTGGTCGGCACGTCGCAAGGCTTCGTACTCGCGCGCGAGCGCCCGATGTTGCGGGGCGGGGCATGACGCAGGCCGGCGCGCTGTTTCAGCCATTCCCCTTGTTCGGCACCACGCTCGGCAATCGCATGGCGATGGCGCCGATGACGCGCGGGCGCATCCCGCCATCGGGCGCGCCCGACGCGCTGACGGTCGATTATTATACGCAGCGCGCATCGGCAGGTTTGATCATCTGCGAGGGGACATGCCCGTTGCCCGGCGGCGAATGCTCGATCGGCGTGCCGGCGATCTACGGCGACGCCCATGTCGCCGGCTGGGCTGCGGTGACCCGATCGGTACATGAAGCGGGCGGGCATATCGCACTGCAGCTCTGGCATGCCGGCCGGGTCTCCAGCACGGATTGGCAGCCCGATGGCGGCTCACCGCTGGGGCCTTCGGCGATCCGCGCGGCGGGCGCGCGCATCCGCGATCGGACGGGGCTGGCACGCGAGCCCGACATGCCGCGCGAGGCGACACGGGGCGAAATTCAGCGCTTGATCGACGGCTTCGCGCAGGCCGCGCGCAACGCCGTCACGGCCGGGTTCGATGGCGTCGAACTGCATGGCGCCAACGGCTATCTGCTCCACCAATTCCTTTCGGACGACGCCAACCAGCGCAGCGATACCTATGGCGGTGCGCCGGCCAACCGCATCCGCTTCGCGATAGAGGTGGCGGAGGCGGTGACTGCCGCGATCGGTGCCGCGCGCGTCGGCATCCGCATCTCGCCGCTGTCGGGCTATCAGGCGGCGAAGGTGAGTGATCCCGATCGGCTCTATCTCTTGTTGATGGACGAACTGAGCCGCATCGGGCTGGCCTATGTCCATTGCGTCGAGGGCGAGCCTGGTGGCGCGCGCGTGACCGATCCGGGCGATATCAGCGGGTTCGATTTCGTGGGGCTGCGCCGCGCATTCGATGGCGCGTGGATCGCGAACAATTTCTACGATCGGGAGCGGGCCGAACGGGCGGTAGCACGGGGTGACACCGATATGGTTTCTTTCGGGCGTCCCTTCATCGCCAATCCCGATCTGGTGGCGCGCTTTCGATCGGGCAAGCCACTCGCCGCGATCAATCCGGACACGCTCTATGCGGCCGGCGGGCTCGGTTACACCGATTATCCCGTGCTGGACGATGCCGATGCGTGAGGTCCCCTCAGCCGGGCCAGAAGGGCGGCCATTCGGAGATACTGCTCAGCGCCTGGCTGCGGTCGGTCGCATCGAACGCTGCCAGGATGCGGGCGAAGCGCGCTTCGACCACAGCGCGGGCGGTCGGATGGGTGAAGATATAGAGTTCGTCCTGCTCGATCCCCTCGATCGCGCGTGCGGCGACGATCTCGGGGGGCAGACCAGCCTGCATCGCCTTACTGGCGATCTTCGACCGCTCATTCTCCTCGCGCGCGCCGCCGGCGTCGAAGCGACCCGGGCGGACGCGCTCGCTCTGGTCGATCTGTGTCTTCACGAAGTGCGGGCACAGGATCGAAAGGCCGATATCCCCGCCGCGCAACTGCGCCGCCCAGCCCTCGCTCATCGCCACGATCGCATATTTGGTGGCGGCATAGGGCTCGGCGAACGGCCCGGCGACGAAGCCGCCGACCGACGCGGTGTTGAGGACATGGCCGCCTTCGCCATGCGCACGGATCAGCGGCAGGAAGGTCTCGACGCCGTGGATCACGCCCTTGAGGTTGACGTCGAAAATCCAGTCCCAATCCTTCGGGCGGATCGTGCCGAGCGCGCCGCTCACCGCAACGCCGGCATTGTTGCAGATGACATGCGCCCGGCCGAACGCCGCGACGGTGGTCTGCGCCAGCGCCTCCACCGAAGCCCGATCGGATACGTCGCACGCAGCGCCGATTGCCTGCCCGCCGTCGCGAACGATAGCGGCGGCGGCGACACCCGCGGCATCTCCGTCGATATCGGCTACCACCACGCGCGCGCCGCGGGCGGCGAAAGCCTGCGCCAGGCCCAGCCCGATGCCGCTGGCACCGCCGGTGATGACCACCCCTTTGCCGCTAAAATCCTTCATGGTTCAGCCTCTCGTTCGAATTGTGAAGTTTAGATAAATAAAATATTCCGATAATCAAACACAAATTTGAAAGTATTTGGGAAATATACATGATCGGTTTTGGTTTTGCAGGTAATAGAAAAATCAGGATGATCGATGTCGTCGATCCGACACCAGATGATCATGAAGTAATAATCGAAATGAAGGCGTCAGGGATTTGCGGCAGCGATCTGCATGTCTATCGCGGCAGCGGCGATGCGGCGGCGATGGGGACCGGGCTGAGTTCGAGCGCGCCGATCATCGCCGGGCATGAGCCCGCCGGGATCGTCCGCGAACTCGGCAAGGGCGTGCGCAACGGCAGCTTCCCGGTCGGGTCGCGCGTGATGGTGCACCATTATTGGGGCTGCACCACCTGCGATCAGTGCCGCACCGGCTGGACCCAAATGTGCGAGACCAAGCGCGCTGACGTTTACGGGGTCAGCCAGCATGGCGGCCACGCGCCTTACCTCAAGGTGCCGGCGGCGACTTTGGTCCATCTGCCCGATGAGTTGAGTTTTGCGGGCGGGGCGGCGGTGTCGTGCGGTACCGGCACCGCGTTCGGCGCGCTCAAGCGGCTGAACCTGTCGGGCGATCAGTCGATCGCGATCTTCGGGCAAGGCCCGGTCGGGCTCGCCGCGACCCAGTTGGCGACCGCGATGGGCGCCAAGGTGATCGCGGTCGACGTCAACGATGCGCGCCTTGCCAAGGCGCGCGAACTGGGCGCGGCCGAAATCGTCAATCCGATGCGCGACGATCCGATCGAGATGATCCGCCAATATACCGGCGGCCGCGGCACCACCTGCGCGCTCGAGGCGGCGGGATCGCCGCAGGCGCGCATCCAGGCGATCCGCGCGGTCAAATTGTGGGGAACGGTGGCGATGGTCGGCGCGGGCGGCGACGTCACGATTGATGTCGGCCGCGATCTGATGCTGCGGCAGGTGTCGATGTTCGGCTCATGGACCTTCTCGCTCGTCGGCCAGCTCGATTGCGCACGGTTCGCCGCTGATCGCGGGATCGATCTCGACGCGATCTTCACCGACTACTGGACACTGGATCAGGCCGAGGAAGCCTATGCCAGGGTCGATGCCCAGGCGGCGGGCAAAGCGGTATTCCTGATCAATTGATCGCCCGGGATAGCGCCATGACCCTCGACGACGCCAAAACGCGATTACGCGACCGTTCGATTACCGCGACGCATATCGGCGCGCTCGCACTGTGCATCCTGATCGCGGCGATCGACGGCTTCGATCTGCTAACGATGGCGTTGGTCGCGCCTGACATCTCGAAGGAGCTTGCGCTGGGCCCGGTCGCGCTCGGCAGCCTGTTCAGTTGGGGGCTTGGTGGGGCCTTTTTCGGGACTTTGCTGCTGTCGCCGCTCGCCGACATCTATGGGCGGCGCTTCAACATCATCCTGTCGATCCTGATCCTGGCGGCGGGCATGCTGATCGGGGGTTTCTCCTCGTCGCTCGCCCCGCTCGCGTTCGGCCGCTTCATCACCGGTGCCGGGTTCGGGGCGATGCTGAGTTCGATCTCGACACTAGTGGTCGAATATGCGCCGGCCAAGGCACGCGAGACCGCGCTCGGCTGCGTCGTCGTCGGTGGACCGATCGGCGGCTTCCTCGGCAGCCTGGCGACGATTCCGATCAGCGCGCATTTCGGGTGGCGGGGGGTCTTCTTCTTCGGTGCGATCATCAGCCTGCTGGCGGTGCCGCTGGCATTGGCGGCGCTGCCGGAATCGCTCGAATTCCTGTTCCGCAAACGATCGCACCGGCTCGGCGCGATCAACCGCGAACTCGCGCGGTTCGGCATTCCGCCGATCGACCGGCCGGTCGCGCCGCCTGCGAAGGCCGGCGTCGGCTCGGGCCTGTTGGCAGGAAGGGTACGGCGCGCGATCTGCGTGATGGGCGCGGTCTTCTGCTTCTTCCACATTGCCTTCTACTTCATCAGCAATTGGGCGACGAAGATCGCGAGCGAACTGGGTCTCTCGACCGTCGCCGCGATCAACGTCTCGACCGCCTTGAGCCTCGGCAGCGGCGTCGGGGCAGTGTGTGCGGGCATTCCGGTGCGCTTGTGGGGGCGGCGCCGGGGCGTGGTCGTCGCGCTCGTCGGGTTCGCTGTCATGCTCTCTGCTTACGGGCTGGTCCCGCCCGGGCCTTATTCGCTGTTCCTCTGCGCGTTCCTGATCGGGCTGTGCATGTATGCGTCTAGCGTCATCCTCTATTCGATCATGCTCACCGGCCTGCCCGCTGAGGTGCGTGCCACCGCGACCGGGCTGACGCTCGCGATCGGGCGGATCGGGGCGGTGATCGGGCCCTATCTCGGCGGCGTGCTGCTGGCGAGCGGGGCGGGGAAGCCCGCGACCTGTATCATTCTGGCGCTGCCGATCTTGGTGGCGATCGCGCTCATCGCTCTGTTTGCCCGTGATGCCGAACCCGCATGAGTCCGCTCGCATGCGATCTGCTCGTGATCGGATCGGGCGCGGCCGGATTGACCGCCGCGGTGACGGCGGCGCGATCGGGGCTGACCGTCATCGTCCTCGAAAAAGAGGCAGTGTTCGGCGGTGCCAGCGCGCGATCGGGTGGCGGTCTCTGGATTCCCGGCAGCCCGCAGGCGGTCGCGGCGGGTATCACCGAGCGGTGCGAGGATTTGCTTACTTACTTTCGCACCCATGCCGGGCCGCTCTACGATCCGGCCCGGGTCACCGCCTTCCTCGATCATGGTCCCGAGATGGTGGCCTTCATCGAGCAGGCGACGCCGGTACGCTTCACCTTGCTGCCTGACATGACCGATTATCATCCGCATTATCCCGGCGGCTCGGCCGGCGGACGATCGATCGCGGCAATGGCGCTGAACGCGCGCATGCTCGGGCGTGACCGGACACGTCTGCGCCGTCCGCTTGCCGCCTCGATGTTCCTCTCGATGCAGATCGGCATTCCCGATGGCGGCCACTTCATGGCGGCCGGGCGGCGGCTCGGGTCATTCCTTTATGTCGCGCGATCGATGGTGCGGCTTGGCTTCGACCTCGTCACACGCGGGCGGACGATGCGGCTGGCCGGCGGCAATGCGCTGATCGGCGGCCTGGCGGCAGCGGCGATCGACAGCGGGGTGCGCATCCTGACCGACGCACCGGCGCAGCGGCTGATCCTGCGCGACGGCACCGTCACCGGCGCGGTCGCCACGATCGACGGGAAGGATAATGAGATCGCCGCCACGCGTGGCGTCTTGCTGGCGACCGGCGGATTCCCCCATGACGCCGGTCGTCGAGCCGCATTGGTCCCGCACATCGCCGCGCAAAGCGAAGCTTGGGCGATGTTGCCCTACGGCAATAGCGGCGACGGGCTGCGCATGGGCGAGGCGATCGGCGCCGCGGTCGAGGATCGCATGGCGCTGTCGATCGGCATGGCGCCGCTCTCACGGATCGACACGCGCGAGGGTTCGATGGAGATGGTGCCGGTGTTCGGCACGCGCGGTGGCCCCGGCGTCATCGCGGTCCGGCGCGACGGACGACGCTTCGCCGACGAGGCGTCATCCTATCATGATTTCGGCAAGGCGTTGCTCGATGGCGATCCGGTCGCGTGGCTGATCGCCAACCATCGCGCACTGCGCCGCTACGGCCTCGGCGCGGTACGGCCATTCCCGCTGCCGATCGGTCGGCACCTGCGATCGGGTTATCTCAAGAGAGCTGCGACCATCGGTGCGCTGGCCGACGCGATCGGGGTCGATCGTGCCGCGCTCGAACGGACGGTCGAGGCCCATGATCGCCATGCCGCCACTGGCGACGATCCCGAATTCGACAAGGGAGGCAACGCCTATGATCTCGGCCGCGGCGATCCCGATCATCGACCCAATCCGTGCGTCGGCCCGCTCGGCGCCGGCCCTTATTATGCGGTCCGCATCGTCGCCGGCGCGATCGCCACCTTCGCAGGGCTGCGCACCGACGAACATGCGCGCGTGATCGACACCGATGGCCACGCCATTCCCGGCCTCTACGCGGCGGGCAACGATCTCTCCTCGATCACGGGCGGGGATTATATCGGCGGCGGCTGCACGCTCGGGCCGGGCATGACCTTCGGCTACATCGCCGCGCGCCACGCCGCTTCAGACCATATCGGGAGGATGTGACCATGATCGCCGAGGCAGAACTGCCCTATTTCGATCCGACGATCGTCTCGTTGGACGAATTGGAGCGGATGCGGGGTCTCAATTGGGTCGCGCGCAGCCCGCGCGGGTTCGAGGTGCTGCGCTACCGGCAGGGTCTCGAAGTGCTCGAACATCCTGCCTTCGAGAAAGGCGCCTCCTTCCGCCGCCGGCTCGACGATATCGGGATCGTCTCGGGCGATGTGCGCGAACGCTGGGAGCGGATGCTGGTGTCAAACGAGGGTGAGGCGCGCTCGCGCCTGCGCATCCCGCTGACGACGATCTTCAAGCCCGCGCAGATGGCCAAGCTGCAAAAGCATGTCCGCGCGATCATCGAGACGGTGCTCGACGAGATTCCCGATCCCGCGAACGTCGATTTCATGCGCGATATCGCGTGGAAGATCCCGCCGCGCATCTATTGTCACCTCGTCTCGGCGCCGGTCGAGCAGGCGCCCCTCGTGGCACGCCTGTCCGACAGCACGCTCTCGCCTCTGCTGACGGTCGATCGCGCGCGGGTGCAGGAGACGATCGACGCTTTCTATGAATCCCTAGCCTTCGTCGAAGAGCATATCGAGGCGCGGCGGAGCGATCTGGGCGACGATTTCACCTCGGTCATGATCCGCCAGCAGATGGAAGGGCTGCTGACGCAGGAAGAGTTGATCTACGAGGCGGTCAGCATCCTCCAGGCGAGCATCGACAATACGGTCCACCAACTCGGCCTGACCTTCGGCACCTTGCTCGAAGAGCCTGCGCGCTGGGAGGCGCTCGTCGCGCAACCCGCCTTGCTGCCGACCGCGGTTGAGGAGACGATCCGGCTGCGGCCCCGCTTCGGCACGATCTTCCGCTATGTGCCGAACGAAGCGGCTTATGACGACATCGTCCTGCCCGCCGAGAGCTGGATCTTCGTCTCGATCCGCTCGGTCAATCGCGACGAACTGGTGTTCGACGATCCCAACGCGTTCCAGATCCAGCGTAGGCCATCGAAGGCGCTGATGTTCGGCGGCGGACCTTACAATTGCCTCGGCCAGACATTGGCGCGGCTGGAGATCCACGAGACGATCCGGGCGATCCTCGCGCGCTTCCCCACCATGAAGATCGCGGGCGACTGGTCGTCGCGCGACGCCAATGCGGTGTCGGAGACCGAACATCTCCACGTCTCGCTGATCTGACAGGCGGAGGACAAGATGCGGATATTGGTGACGGGTGCGGGTGGTTTCGTCGGATCGGCCCTGCTCGGCCGGCTGGTCGAGCGAGCGGCGGAGGGGGACACGATCGTCGCGGCGGATATCGGTTTCGGCGCACAGCTCGATCATCCCGCAATCGACTATCGCGAGGGCCCGCTGACGGTGGCGACGGTCGAACGCCTGTTCGATGCGCCCTACGACACGATCTTCCACCTCGCGACGGTGGCCGGGGTCGGCTCGAAAAGCTTCGATCTGGGCAAGGCGACCAATTTCGACGTGATGGTGGCGATGCTCGAGGCCGCGCGCCGATCGGGCAATGCGCCGCGCTTCATCTATTCGAGCTCGGTCGGCGTGTTCGGTCCGCCGCTGCCGCCGATCGTTGCGGACGATACGCTGCCGGTGCCCAACAACAGCTACGGCACGCACAAATTGGTCGGCGAGCTGTTGCTCACCGATTATACACGCGCCGGCTTCGTCGATGGCCTCGCGCTGCGCTTCCCGGGGGTGATCGCGCGGCCGGAGGGATCGGCGACGATGCTGTCGGCCTTCTTCAGTGACGTCTTCTACGCCGCACGCGACGGCCGCGCCTTCACCCTGCCGATGGCGCCCGAAGATATGTGCTGGCTGATGTCGCTCCGCCAGATCGTCTTCAACCTGCTCCATGCGCACGGCTTGCCGCGCGATAGTCTGCCGATGCGGCGCTACTGGACATTGCCCGCGCTGCCGGTGCCGATGCTGGAATTGGTGACGTGCCTAGGTGCAGTCTACGGACTGAACAATCTCGCAGGAATCCGCTTCGATCCCAATGAAGATGCGCGCCGCATGTTCGGCCAGCGCCCGCTCGAAGCGACAGGTGCCCTTGCGCTCGGTTTTCGCGGCGACGACGATGTCGCGTCGTTCGTGCGCAATGTGATCGCGGAAAATCGCGCGCTCGATCCCAATCATAAGGCAAAGGTGAGGTAATGCAGAATCTGTCAGGCAAAGTCGCGTTCGTCACGGGCGGCGCAAGCGGGATCGGTTTTGGGATCGTCGCCGCTTTCCTCGAAGAGGGGATGAAGGTCGCAATCGCCGATTATAACGACGCGCACCTCGCCGCCGCGCGCGCGGCGCTGCAGGGCTCCAACCGGGCCTGTTTCATCAAGGTCGACATGTCGGATCGCGCGCAGGTCCGCGAAGCGGCGCACGAGGCCGTGCGCGCGTTCGGCAAGATCCATGTGCTCTGCAACAATGCCGGCGTCGCCGGCGGCAGCAACCTCGACGATCCCGAGTTCGACGAATGGGATCGGGTGATCAACATCGATCTAGGCGGGGTCGTCAACGGGACCAAGATCATCGTGCCCCTGATCAAGGCGCATGGCGAGGGCGGCCATGTCGTCAACACCTCATCGATGGCTGGCGTCGTGCCGCTGCCCGATATGAATGCTTACTCCACCGCCAAATATGCGGTGCGCGGCCTCACCGAGGCACTACGGATGCAACTCGCCCCGCACGGCATCGGCGTGTCCTGCCTGTATCCGGGCGCGGTCCGCACCGCCTTGGTCGACATCCCCGATGATGACAGCGGCGCGCCCGACGGCCCCGAGGGTGATTTCCAGCGCAATTTCTGGGCCGCGATGCGCGAGGCGATGGAGCCGATCGAACTCGGCCGGCGCGTCGTGCAGTCGATCCGCGAGAACCGCCTCCACATCCTCACCCATCATGAATTTCTCGACGAGGTACGCGACCGCAATCGCATGATCGAAGAGTCGTTTTTCGAGGAGGAGGCCCCTTCGCCGGGGCGCGCCACGTTCGAGAATCTGCGGCGCGAGATGGTGAACGGCCTGTTTGCGATGCCGCCGAAGGATTGAGGAGGCGGACCCTAAAGTCTTTCCGTAATTGGGTGAATCGGGAGATTCCCAGGGGGCAGGGTATCGATTAAGCTGGCCACAGATGAGGAGGCCAGTCTGGACAACCCTTATCGCAAGATTTGTGGATACGGTACGGTGCCAGACGCTGGTCTTGGCGGCAAAGTCGGCGGTCACTTGCGCCCGCTGCTGGAAGCTGAGCGCGATTGGTTGATGGCGCGCATCGAGCGCGACAAGGACGCGATGGTGCATGCCTTGCTGGCGATGCTGAACGAGGAGCGAGGAAGGCGCGGTCGGTGATGGTTGAGCGTGACACCCGCTCCGCAGCGATCATCCGGGCGCTCAACTGGCCCAGGAACTCTTCCATGTTGCGCAGATCTTGTTGCCGTCAGGATCGCGCAGATAGGCGATGTAGGGCTGGCCATAGCTTGCCGGACGAATGCCTGGTGGGCCATCGTCCGTGCCGCCATTGGCCACGCCGGCGCGGTGGAACGCATCGACTTGCTCAGGGCTCGCGGCACGAAAGCCGATCGTGCCGCCGTTGGCGCATGTCGCCGGCTCGCCATTACGGGGCGCGCGAACGGCAAAGCCCTGCTCGCCGACGCGGTATGACAGGACCGGAGCATCCTGCGAAGCCGAGTTTGCGATACCGAGCGCGCCCATCGCCGCGTCGTAAAAGATGCGCGCTCGCTCCAGATCGTTGGTGCCGACGAAGACGTGGTTGAAGAGCATGGTTGGAGCCTCAGGCGGCCAATGCGGTGTTGGCCGCGGCGGTGCAACCCGCTTCGTCGAGCGCTATTCCCGCGACCGATGTGCGCTGCATGAGGCGGCGCTCGCCATGATAATCGTTCACCGCATAATGCAGCACCTGCAAATTGTCCCAGAAGGCGACCGTTCCGGGCCGCCACTTCAGCCGAACCTGATATTCGGGGCGCTCGCAACGCTGGAACAGATATTGCAGCAGGGGCGCACTTTCCTCGACCGTCCAGCCCTCGAAATGGGTGGTATAGCCGCGATTGACGAAGAGCGACTTGCGGCCGGTGAGCGGGTGGCGGATGACCGCGGGATGGGCGGCGCGCACGAACTTCGGGTTCGCGTTGGCATATTGCGGCAGCTGCGACATCGCGGTGATCACCCGGGTGTTGTCATGGACTGCCCGCATCGTCTCGAGCTGGGCCTGAAGGCCCGGGGACAGATCGTCATAGGCAGCGGCCAGCGTTGCGAAGGCCGTGTCTCCGCCCGCCGAAGGCAGCACTTTGGCCGCCAGGATCGATCCCCAGGACGGAACGGGGTTGAAGGTCTGGTCGGCATGCCAGCCGCCGCCGACATTCTTGAGTTGCTGCTCCTCCTTCTCGATCATCGTGATCTGGGACAGAGACATCGGGTTTTCGTTCGGCCCGCCGGTCAGCGAAAAACGATTGCTGAACGCGAGCTGGCGCTCGGGCGAAAGGTCCTGATCGCGAAAGAAGACGACGCCGTGCCGGGCAACCGTGTCGGTGATCTGCGCGATGACCCGATCGTCCAGATCGCTCGCAATATCGACGTTGCCGATCTCCGCCCCGATCAATCCGTTGATACGCGTCACGGTCATGTCGTTCGTGGACATGCCTTCTTCCTCGCTTTGCCTGCACGGACCTTGCAGCGAAGGACCGTAAGAAGGCCCTGCATCGTCTCGCCGACAGGCCGTCTTTCGCTGGAAATTAGACCGGAATATTTTTCGGTCTCTGTAAATGCCCCGTTTGAGTCCCTGGTGCAAGCCGATTCGCGGCGCACCGAGTTCAATAGTCTATAATGGTGGTTTTTAGGTGATGGCCGGATCGCCGCTTGCGACGGCGGCTATTGGCGAGGTGGGATGTTGAGCCCGCGTTGCACCGCCGGCCGGGCCAGTCCACGCTCCAGCCAGTCTGCCACGTTGTGATGGGTCGCAAACTCGACGAGATCACCGGCGGCGTAAAGCCCGATGAGGTTTCGGATCCACCCAAGCAGCGAGATGTCGACGATCGAGAAGGCCTCGCCGACAAACCACATGCGCCCCTCGAGCCTTTTGTCCATGACGCCGAGAAGACGCCGGGCTTCGGCGAGGTAGCGATCACGCGGGCGCTTGTCCTCCCACGTCTTGCCGGCGAAAACGTGGAAGAAACCCAATTGGCCGATCATCGGGCCGACGCCACCCATCTGGAACATCAGCCATTGCATCGCCTCCCAGCGCTCGACGGGGTCGGTGGGCATGAGCTGGCCGCTCTTCTCCGCCAGATACAGCAGGATGGCGCCCGATTCGAAGAGCGCGATCGACGCACCGCCGGGGCCGTTCGGATCGACGATCGCTGGAATCTTGCCGTTGGGGCTGATCGTCAGGAATTCTGCGCTCTTCTGCGCGTCGTCCGCAAACGAGACCAGATGGGCATCGTAAGGCAGCCCGATTTCCTCGAGCATGATCGACACCTTTACGCCGTTCGGGGTCGGTACCGAATAGAGCTGAATACGGTCGGCGTGCCTCGGGGGCCAGCGGCGAGCCACTTCGAGTTCAGAGAGATCGGACATGGCTACTCCTTCGCGTTCACGGCTGTTTGCCGTCAGCCCCGCGCTGCTGTGAAAAAGCGGCGTGCTTCTGCCAACAGATGGTCGATGACCGCACGGCGCGCCTCGAACGTGAAGCTTGCTGCATGCGGTGTCAGCACCACGTTATCGAGTGCGCGGAAACGCGGATCGAAATCGGGTTCACTCTCGAAAACGTCGAGCGCCGCTCCCCCCAAACGTCCCTGCTCCAGCGCGTCGAGCAATGCTGCTTCGTCGACCACCGATCCGCGCGCGATATTGACGAGTATGCCTTCGGGACCGAGCGCGGACAATATTTCGCCCGTGACGAGCTTACGGGGCGCTGCCGATGCCGCGCAGGCGAGCACGAGGATGTCGCTCGCCTGCGCAAGACCGGCGAGATCGTCGTGATAGGTATATTCGCTGTCCGGTCGCGGTGAACGGGAATGATAAGCGACGTCCATGCCCAGCGCCGCGCATTTTCCGGCGATCCGATTGCCGATCCGGCCCAGCCCGACGATTCCGACCCGCCGGTTGCTGACACGCCGCGTCGTCGCAAAGCGCGCGCCCGGCCATGCGCCGCGGCGGGCGAAGCGGTCGGCCGCGACGATCTGGCGTTGCGCCGCGTAGATCAGGCCCAGCGCGAAATCGGCGACGTCTTCGGTAAATTGATCGGCGGTGTAAGCGAGGGTGATGCCGCGCGCGGCGAGAGCCGGCTGATCGATCCGGTCGAGCCCGGCGCCCAGCGAAAGGACGAGCCCGAGGTTGGGCAGCGCGTCGATCACGCCAGGCGGGACTCCCAGGACGGCGCGCGTTGCGATCGCTCGGCAGTCGCGCGGTAGGTCGGCCACGCCGCGCGCTGCCGTTCCTTCGAGGGGATGATCTTGAAGCGTGAACTCGGCGGAGAGAGCGGCGCGGATATCGGCCGGTACGTCGCCGATCACCACAATCTCGTCGCGTTCCGTCACCATGCTTATGCTCCTCGCGCCGCCCGCTTGCATAACCTACATACTTAGGTCAATAGACCGGCCCACCGGTTGGCGGGCACCGTCGCGTGGCTGGCGGCAAGAGGAGCGAGAGGGTGGCAGAGTTGGTCGAGCCCGCGCGGGTCAGAGCTCCCCGCATTCCCATTCCCGCCGGGGCCTGGGATTGCCACATGCATGTATTCGGCCCGTTCGATCGCTTTCCCGTCGCTGCGGCGCCGGCTTATGCTTTGCCCGATGCCGATCGCCGGCGGCACGCGGAAACGCTCACTGCGCTAGGCTTCGAGAATGCATTGCTGATCCAGCCTTCGCCATACGGCGCCGATCAGCGGGCGATGCTGGATACGATCGAGAGGAGCGGCGGACGTTTCAGAGGAATTGGCTCGTGCGATCCGACTGCTTCGCTCGAGGCGCTGCAGGATTTGCGCGATCGCGGCATCGTCGGCCTGCGCTTCGTGGCGATGACCGGCCCCGGCGGAGGGAGCTATCCGGGGACGCAAGGCCTCAATTCCTGGACAAGTCTTCGGGCGCGTATGGCCGACGCGCGCCTTCATGCGCAATTATGGGCCGACGCCGCGACCTGTGCGAAGGCCGCGCAGGAAGCCGCCGCGCGCGGCGCCACATTGGTTCTCGATCATCTGGCGGGTCTCGGTCCGGACGATCGCCCCGGGACGTGGTCGTTCGACCGGATTGCCGATGCGGTGGCAGGCGATCACGTATGGATCAAGCTGACCTGGTTTAGGCGTTCGCGTTGCGGGGGCGATTATGGCGACATGGAAGCCGTTGTCCGTGCGCTCGCCGAACGGGCGCCGACCCGTATTCTCTGGGGATCGGACTGGCCTTTCGTGCGCGTCGGGCAGGTGCCCGAGCCCGCGACACTGATCGAACAATTGCATTCGTGGTTGGGCAGCGACGGCTTCGTGCGCTGCCTGCGTGACAATCCCCGCATGCTGCTCGGCAGCGGCGGCGATGCGCTTGACGACTCAACGGTCGATCAATAAAACCTATGATTATGGATTATATCGCATGATCGGCGAGGGTCTGGTTCAGCAGGTGTCGGAATCGCTTTATTCGGCGACGTTGCGCCGGGTGCCGCCCGACACGCTGCGCGCGCTGGAAGCGGCGAGCCGGCGGGAGGAGCTTGAAAGCGCGCGGGCAACGCTGGACCTAATGGTGCGCAGCGCCCGTCTCGCGGAATCCAGCGATCGTTTCGTCTGCTCCGATAGCGGCGTGCCCACCTATCTGGTCGAGATCGGCGGCGCGGCGCGCTGGCAGGGCGATCTGAAGGCCGCGATCACCCGCGGTTTCGCGCATCTGGTCGAAACGATCAGTCCGCCCCTTCTGAAACATGTCAACAATCCGCTGACGAACGAACGCGGCGGGCCGGGCAAGGATATGCCGTCGATCAGCGTCGATCTGATCGGCAACGCCGATTATATCGATATCACTTGCGTGCCCAAGGCGCTCGGATCGGGCCGCTGGGCGACGCTGACGACATTGATCTCTCCATCGCTCGAGCAAATCGAAGCCTGCGTGATGGACGCGATCCTCCAGGCGGGCTCGCAGCATTGCCCGCCCGTCGTCGTCGGCGTCGGCATCGGCGGCAATTTGATCTCACTGCCAAACTCGCCAATCGCGCGACCTATCGCGAGATCGGTTCGGTCAACCCGCATCCGGTTCTGGCGGCGATGGAGGAGCGTCTGACCGAGGCCGCCAACGCGACCGGCTTCGGTCCGATGGGCGTCGGCGGCAGTACCACGGCGCTGGCGGTGCATGTCGATTATGCTTTCGGCCATGGTTACACGCCGATCGCGGTCTGCTTCAATTGCTGGATCAATCGCCGGGCCAAGGCGCGCCTCCACAGCGATGGCCGCGTCGAGCAGTTGTTCTGATGGCCGTCGTCCATCTGAATTGCCCGCCATCGGCAGAGGAGGTCGCCGCGCTCCAGGTCGGCGATCTCGTTTATCTGAGCGGCGAGATCGTGGTCACCGGCGGGTTGCCCGCGCATAAGCGGATGATCGAATATCTCGATCGCGGCGAGCCCCTGCCGATCGCGATGGACGGTGTGTTCATCCACTTGCCGCACATGGTCGAGCAGCAGGCGGATGGCCACTATCTGATCCATTACGTGAACCCCACGACCAGTCGTCGCTTCGACGATTTCATGCCCCGGCTGATCCGTGCCTTCGATCTGAAGATCGTGGGCGGGAAGGGCGGTCTCGGCCCGGCGGCGGCGCAGGCGATGGCGGAGACCGGCTGCGCCTATGTGTCGTTGCTCGGTGGCGGGAGCCCGATCCTGTCCGAGGCGATCAAGGACGTCCTGGCGGTCGCATGGACCGATTTTCCGCCCCATTTCCGGCTCGCACGGCTGCGCATCGAGAATCTCGGTCCGCTGACGGTCGGTATCGATGCGCGTGGCGTGTCCCGATATCAGGCGCTGGAAGACGAGGCGCGATCGCGCCTTCCCGCCATCATGGCCCGGCTGGCGTCCCGCCGCGAAGCCGCGGAAGCCGCTGTGCGGCAGGAGGATTGAGATGGCCAACGCGCATCCCGTTTTCATCGACCCATCCGACGACAGCGGTTTCAAGCGGGGAGTCTTCAACGCGATCATCGCACCGCGGCCGATCGGCTGGATCAGCACGGTCGACGGCGCGGGATGCGCGAACCTCGCGCCCTTTTCCTATTTCAACATCGTCTCGAACCTGCCGCCGATCCTGATGTTCTCGTGCAACACGCCCGAGGACCGGCTGGCCAAGGACACGCTGGCCAACGTTCGCCTCAACGGCGAGTTCGTGTTCAATCTCGTCGGTGCCGAACTCGTTGCGGCGATGAACGATACGTCCTCGCCGGTGGCCTACGGCATCGACGAGTTCGCGCATTTCGGCATCGAGAAGGCGGCCTGCCGTTTCGTCGCACCGCCGCGGGTCGCAGCATCGCCGTGCAGCCTCGAATGCAAGGTCATCGACATGGTCGCTTTCGGCGGCGGCGATCTGGGGCCGCAGACCAACGTGACCTTCGGCCAGGTCGTCGGGATGCACATCGCGCCCGGTTTCCTCCACGACGATGGCCATTTCGATACGCTTGCCGCGCGGCCGGTGTCGCGGCTCGGCGGTGCAGAATATGCGGTCACCGAAGACAGCTTCGTGCTCACCCGCAAATTCACACGCGCAAACGAAGCTACTTACTGAAAGCCGTTCCACGCATGGCCCTTCCGCTCCGACAACCGCTCCTCATGGATCTTGCGCCAGCCGCCGATGCGCCTGGCCGGGCTCTGATGCAGACGCAGCGCTTCAGCATCGAGCGCCTTCATGGCGTGGCAGGCGACCGCTTCGCCTTTGCCGCACGGACCGAAACTATTCTGCTGCTCCCCGTGATCGGCGCCGCTTTGACGGGCGATCGCGACGCGGATCTGCCAGGCCACGCGGTGGTGATCGTGCCGCGGGGTTCGTACCGCATCGAACTGGCGGGCTCCGGGGACGTCTATATCCTGTCGACCGATCGCAGCGATCTGGACGATGCCGGTGCGCCGCCGCGCGACGATCGCGTGCGTGCGGTCGGCGCGCCACGCCGACGGGTCGTCGGTCATGACGAGGTTCGCATCCATCCGATCACGGAGATCGCGATCCCGCCCGACAATGGCCGGCTCCGCTTTCTCCAGAGCGAGACGATGAGCATCAATTGGGTCGAATATGAAGGCGTGCGCGATCGAGCCGGGCTCAGCCCGCATGCGCACACCGATTTCGAACAAGCCTCGCTGGCGATCGCCGGGAATTTCGTTCACCATCTGCGGACGCCGTGGGGCCGCGATGCCGATCTTTGGCAGGACGATGCGCACCTTGCGGCGGGCCCGGCCAGCGTCATCGCCATTCCGCCGGAGATCATCCACACGACCGAAGGTGTCGGCGAGGGGCGCCATGTGCTGGTCGATGTCTTCGCGCCTCCGCGTGACGATTTCATTGCCCGCAACTGGGTGTTCAACGCGGCCGAATATCTTCCGCCCGCGGCGGCGGACTGAAGAGGGAATGGCCGGCGAAACATGTCTATGCGGTCTCTGGAGCAACACGGTTTGTGCATATTCGGTAGTCGGATAATGTCCCGCCGACATGGGAGCTAAGCAATGAAACCGACAATCCCCCGGTCGATCGAACGCGCGCCGCCTACATCGTCGGGTGACGCGGCGAGGGGGGCCGCGGACATCGATAGCCGGGGGATCACCCGCTATCACCAGCTCGCCACCGTATTCCGTCGCCATATCGAGACGGGGGCGTGGGAGGTGGGCAGCCAGATTCCGACCGTCGTCGAATTGGCCCAATCCTATAATGTCGCGCGTGAAACCGTGCGCCAGGCGCTCGGCATGCTGGCGGACGACGGCCTCATTCGCCGTCATCGGGCCAAGGGCACGTTCGTGACGGCGACGCCGCGCGATCAGGTCTGGTGCCAGCTGGAGACGAACTTCCTCGGCCTCCTGCAGGCGCGCGAGGGTGCGCAGATCGAATTGCTTTCGGAGGAACGCAAGGTCGCCATCAGCGGTACGGTCGAATTCGGGATCGCCGATCAGTCTTATCGTAAACTGCGCCGGCGGCACTGGCGCCAGGAGCAGCCCTATATGCTGGCGGAAGTGTTCGTATCGGAACGCTGGGTCAACGCCATCCCGCGTTCGGCCTTCACCAGCAAGACTGCGCTCAAGCTCGTGGACGATGTCAGCGGGCTGACGATCACGGACGTCGAGCAGATCATGACGATCGGCGTCGCCGACATGGTCGCGTCCGATGCCCTGCGGATCCCGCTCAATGCGCCGGTCGCGTATATCGAACGCTATGCGATGGATGCCGACGGCGTGATCGCGCTGCTGGCGCGCAACATCTACCGTGGGGACGTGGTGCGGCTGAACATCAAGTCGAAATGAGCCGAAGCGAGATGTCGGCGGGCCTTTACCGACCTAAAAACCAGATGTATGGGTTTTAGCAACAAAGGGCGTTCGGAGAGGATCAGAATGGATCGGCCGCAGATTGTTGGGATGAGCCTCGCGATCCTCTCGGCGGCCCTCGGCGTGGCCGGGCTGGCGAATACGCACCCGTTGCCGCCATCAGCCAAATTCGGCGCGTTGGCGGCGATCGATACCAGCAATGATGGGCGCATCTCAGTCGCCGAATGGCGCGCGGCCGGGAGGGATCCGGCGGCCATGGCCAAGCTCGACAAGAATCACGATGGTGTCCTTGAACCCGGTGAGGTCAAATCGCGCCGTGGCGGCGGAGGGCCGCGCGAATGACGGCGCTCTCCCATCCGTCCGCCGTACAATCCGCCGGGCGTACCCGCTTTACGGGTCGCCAGATATGGGCCCTGGCGATCCTTGGCGTCCTCGCGGGCTTCAACATGGTCGATCGCGGGCTGCTCGCGCTCAATCTGGAAGCGATCAAGCTCGAGCTTCACGCCTCCGACACCCAGATGAGCATCGCAACGGGGATCGGTTTCTTCCTGCTCAATGCGCTGGCGGGCATTCCGCTCGCGCGGCTGGCCGATCGCTCGAGCCGCCGCAACATCATCGCCATCGGCTTCGGCTTCTACAGCATGATCATGGGCCTGATCGGCATGGTCACGAGCTTCGGCGGGCTGCTCGTCAGCCGCATGCTGCTCGGCGTGGGGGAAGCGTCGGGGAATGCCCCGGCCAGTGCGCTGGTCAACGACCTCGTAACGCCTGGCAACCGTCGCATGGCCCTGGCATGCATGCGGGTTGGTAGCGCGCTGGTCGTGCTGGGGATGATGAGCGGGCTCGGCGTGGTGTCCGATATCTATGGGTGGCGCGCATCCTTCTACGTTCTTGCGCTGCCCGCTATTCTGTTCGTGCCGCTAATGCTGTTCACGGTGCCCGAGCCGGGCCGCGAGAAAGGTGCCGATGGCAAGCCGGTCGGCCCCGTCAGCCTGCGCGACGCATGGGCCAAGTGGCGTCGTTCGCCCGCATTCCTGCTGGTGCTGGGCGGTTTCGCCTTGTCGGGTGTCACGCTTCAGGCCAACAGCGCCTGGGCAGCGGCTTTCCTGGCGCGCGTGCGGGAATTGTCGCCCGCCGAGATCGGCCTGCTCTCCGGCATATCGCGCGGGCCCGCCGTGCTGGTCGGCTCGCTGCTCGGCGCCTGGCTGACCGATCGCTTCGCCCGAGCCGACCATCGCTGGCGCTTCTGGGTCCCAGGTGTGATGCTGATGCTCGGCACGCCGATGGAATTGACCTATCTGATGGCCGACAGCGCCTGGGTCTGGATCCCGGCCTATCTCCTGACCGGGATCATGATCATGGGCTCGCAGGCCTCGGCCATCGCGATCTGCATGGACGTTTCGGGCGTCGGCTTGCGTGCGACCGGGCTGGCTTTCGCGCTGCTGCTCAGCAACCTCATCGCCGATCTGATCGGTCCGACGATCATCGGCGTGATGAACGATACGATCTTCGTCGCCCACGGCGCCCATGCCCTGCGCTATTCGATGGGCGTCGTATCCGCCGCGGCGGCATTGGGGGGCGTGCTGATCGTGATCGCCGCACGGTTCGAGACCGAACGCACCCGCTCTGGGTGAGACGATGCGGGGCGCGAGCTTGCGGTACGGCGCATGCGCCGATCGGCGGCCTCGACGGCCCTAAGCCTTACGAATTGATCGCGCGCCAGCGGAGCCTTCGCCCCCGCGCGCCAGGAGCAGATGATGGTCGATAAAACGGTAGCATCGGTGCGGGAGGCGGTGGCCGACATCGGCGACGGCGCATCGGTGATGATCGGTGGTTTCGGCACGGCGGGCATGCCCGACGAACTGATCGACGCGCTCATCGATCGCGGCGCGGCCGGACTCACCATCATCAACAACAATGCCGGCAATGGTGAGACGGGACTGGCGGCGCTGATCAAGGCGGGGTGCGTTCGCAAGATCATCTGCTCGTTCCCGCGCCAGTCGGATTCGCATCATTTCGACGCGCGCTTCAGGGCCGGCGAGATTGAGCTGGAACTGGTGCCGCAGGGCAATCTCGCCGCGCGCATTCAGGCCGCGGGCGCCGGCCTCGGTGCCATCTTCACGCCGACCGGCTACGGCACCTTGCTGGCGGAGGGCAAGGAGACGCGCCGCATCGACGGGCGCGATTATGTCCTGGAATATCCGATCCATGCCGATTTCGCGCTGATCAAGGCGTATCGCGCCGATCGGTGGGGAAATCTGGTCTATCGCAAGACCGCGCGCAACTTCGGCCCGATCATGGCGATGGCCGCCCGGACGGCGATCGTTCAGGTCGAGGAGATCGTGCCGCTTGGCGCGATCGATCCTGAAACGGTCGTGACGCCGGGCATTTTCGTGCAGCGCATCGTCGCCGTTCGACCGACGATTGCGCAAGCAGCCTGAGTGGGAGAGCATGATGAAACGTCTCGACCGCGATGCGATGGCCGCCCGCGTGGCGCGCGATATTCCCGAGGGCGCTTACGTCAATCTGGGGATCGGGCTGCCAACCCGGGTTGCCGACTTTTTGCCGATCGATCGCGAGGTGATCCTGCAGAGTGAAAACGGCCTGCTCGGCATGGGGCCGGCGCCTGCCGCAGGTGAAGAGGATCCGGATCTGATCAACGCCGGCAAGCAAGCGGTCACGTTGCTGGCGGGCGGCGCATTCTTCCATCATGCCGACAGTTTCGCGATGATGCGCGGCGGGCATATCGACATCTGCGTGCTGGGAGCCTTCCAGGTTTCGGTTCACGGCGATCTTGCCAATTGGCATACGGGTGCGCCCGGCGCGATCCCGGCCGTAGGCGGCGCGATGGATCTTGCGATCGGTGCCAAGCGCACGTTCGTCATGATGGATCTGCTGACACGCGGCGGCGAGAGTAAATTGGTAGAGCACTGCAGTTATCCGCTGACAGGTCTGGCCTGCGTGTCGCGTATCTACACCGACCATGCGGTGTTCGATGTCGGACCGGACGGAGCATCGGTGGTCGAAACGATCGACGGGCTGACGCTGGATGCCTTGCAGGATTTGACCGGCGTGCCGTTGCGGTGGGCCGATGGGGGAGGGGCGTCGTGACCCAGGCGTTTATCTGCGATGCCGTGCGTACGCCGATCGGCCGTTATGGCGGCGGTCTGGCGAAGGTGCGTACCGACGATCTCGGCGCGTTGCCGATAGCGGCTTTGCTGGCGCGCAATCCGGACCTCGATCCGGCGGCGATCGAGGAGGTCTTTTACGGCTGCGCCAACCAGTCGGGCGAGGATAATCGCAACGTCGCGCGCATGAGCCTCCTGCTGGCAGGGCTGCCGTGCAGCGTGCCGGGCGTCACGATCAACCGGCTCTGCGCCTCCGGGCTCGAAGCGGTCGGGGTGGCCGCGCGTGCGATCGCGGCCGGCGAGATGGCGCTGACGGTCGCGGGCGGGGTCGAAGGCATGACCCGCGCGCCGTTCGTGATGGGCAAGGCCGATCAGGCCTTCGGTCGCGCGCAGACCCTCGAGGATACGACGATGGGCTGGCGGTTCGTCAATCCGGCGCTCGACGGCCTCTACGGCACCGAAACCATGCCCCGCACCGGCGAAAATGTCGCGGTGGATCATGGCATCAGCCGGACCGATCAGGATGCGTTCGCATTGCGCAGCCAGCGACGCGCGGCCGAGGCGCAAGGCAACGGCTTCTTCGACGGGGAGATCGTTCCGGTCAGTGTTGCCACCGGGCGCAAAGGCGAGACCGTAGCATTGTCGGTGGACGAGCATCCGCGCCGCGACACGACGATCGAGGCTCTGTCCAGGCTCAAGCCGCTATTCGGCCCGCATGGGACGGTCACGGCGGGTAACGCGTCCGGCATCAACGACGGCGCCGCCGCCATGATCGTCGCGACCGAAGCGGCGGCGAAGGCGCACGGATTGACGCCGCGCGCCCGGATCCTGGGAATGGCCTCGGCCGGGGTCGAACCGCGCATCATGGGAATGGGGCCGGTGCCGGCCACCCGCAAGCTCATGAGCCGGCTCGGCCTCAGTATCGGTGATTTCGACGCGATCGAGCTGAACGAAGCTTTCGCCAGCCAGTCGCTCGCCGTCCTGCGCCAGCTCGGGCTGCCGGACGATGCGGACCACGTCAACGCCAATGGCGGAGCGATCGCGCTGGGTCACCCGCTCGGCATGTCGGGCGCCCGGCTGGTGCTGACGCTCGTCCGCCAGCTCGAACGGACCGGAGGGCGGCTCGGTCTGGCGACGCTGTGCGTCGGCGTCGGCCTGGGCCTCGCGCTGGCGGTGGAGCGGCTTTAGACGAGCGCCTTCATCGTCCGGTCCTGGCCTTTGATGCCCGCTTGTCCAGGCCGTTGCGGTGAAGGAACTCTGACAAGAGATCCGCCACGGCAACGTTGTTCAGGTCCGCGAACGCGATGTGCGTATTGCCGTGCAACCCCCGATCGGGCAGGTGCAGCACCTCGGCATGGCCACCGTGCGCATTGACGATGGCGACCCATTCCTTGGCGCGCTCGAAGGCGCGGGTCCATTGCGGGGCCCTGTCGAGGTAGTCCCCGTAAACCAGCTGGATCGGAAA
Source organism: Sphingomonas sp. MMS24-J13 (assembly GCF_044905095.1). Taxonomy (NCBI): domain Bacteria; kingdom Pseudomonadati; phylum Pseudomonadota; class Alphaproteobacteria; order Sphingomonadales; family Sphingomonadaceae; genus Sphingomonas; species Sphingomonas sp. MMS24-J13. Next base: position 2,000,483 of record NZ_CP173258.1, on the reverse strand, counting down.
GCGGGTCAGCTTCTTGAAGTCGGCGAGCGGTACCGACACTGGGCCGAACGGGCCGGTCCCGGGCTTCGGGCCCTCTCCCTCCGGAAAGACGAAGCCGGGGGTCTCATAGGCGACCAGTCCGGCTACGTTGTCGGTCTTGAGCGCGGTCAGCATCGCCCGGAAGCCGCCGGCCGAATTGGTGACCAGGACCGAAGGCCCGATGCGATCGAGGGCTTTCGCGGCGGCGTTGGATTCGAGCTGCGCGTTGAACACGGTGTCGAATTCGTCATAGCGCGCGCGTACCGCCTGATCCCATGCGTTCCGGTCGGCCGTCGGGAACTGGACGCCGGGGTAGAATTCCATGAATTGAGGTCCCAGCCGCCACGCGAGAAAGCTCTGCGCATCGCGGCCTTCCTGCGGGGTGTAGGTGTAGCTTGCGCAGCCATAATTGGCGCGGCCGACGCGGGGACCATCCCAGAGGTAAACGGGGAAACCACGGCGCAGGAAGATATTCTGATAGCCTTCCCCGCCGTCCCACCGGCGTTGCCATACGGCGACCGAGGAACTGTGCCAGAGGAAGAGGGGCGTTTGCCGCGCGCGTGCCGGAATTTGATATTCGACATGGCCATAATCGCATGCCGTTTCCGTCGCGCCCGCGCCGATCACCGTGCCGCCCGCCTCGAACGAGCCCTGATCGGCCAGAACGATCGGAGGTGCGGCTTCGCGCGGACGGGCGTTTGTCGCAGCCGCGCCGGCCAGCGCGAGCGCAATCGCAGCCGACAGGAGAGGCAGGGTCTTCCGGTGTCCTTTTCCGCGTAGGGCAATCATTCGTCTCTCCTGTAAATCGATCTTGTCGGCACCCTGTGGGTGCACCGGCCGTCGAGCGGGCCTTCAGCCTTTCCGTCGATCGACAGCCCGGCGGAAATCGGTGAGCGCGCCGCGGGCCGCCTGGCGCAGCAAGCCGAGATCGGACGCCACCATCAGGGTCGTCAGACCGAGATCCATCAGCCATTTGGCCTCGTCGCTGGCAAAGGACTGGACGACCGCCGACGCCGGCTTCCCTGCGGCACGGGCTGCCGCGACGACCGTTTCGACCGCTTCCCTGATCGTCGGTGCCGGCCCCTTCGCATTGCGAAGCGAAAGCGCCAGATCGGCGCGACCGACGAACAGAGCGTCGACACCGTCGGTTGCCGCGATGTCGCCCGCCGCGTCGATCGCGTCGCGATCCTCGATCATGCAGATCACGGTCGCGATATCGTCGCTGATGCGATAATTGTCTTCGCCCCGTCCGCCATATTCGCCACCGCGACTGGCACCAGAACCACGGCTTCCGCCGAGGTAACGCGCCCATGACACGACCTCGCGCGCCTTTTCCGCGCTGGCGACGTGGGGAACCATGACACCGGCGGCGCCATCGTCGAGGACGCTTAGCACGCTGTTGGCGTCGGGCCGGGCGATGCGCACCAGACCGGCTATGTCATAGGCGCGGCAGGCGAGCAGCGCGTGATCGAGGGAGCCGCGATTCCACGGGGCATGTTCTTCGTCGAGGACGACGAAGTCGAACCCTTCGAGGCCAAGCACCTCGCAATTCTGCGACGCCGGCACCTTCATGAACGTGCCGAGCATCGGTTCGCCCGAGCCAAGCCTCTGCCGGAAGCGTTCGCCGCTCCGCATATCCTTCATCCCTTCATCCCCTCCATCGAACCGGTGACGATCCGTAGCCGCGCGCACACGCCGATCATGCCTTGATCGTGCTTCAGAAGGCGCCGGGGAGATTGTCCGATCAGGGTGCCGGATAGCCCGTCGCCTCTCGTTTCGCCCGCCGGCGATGGGCCCGCGTCGCGCCCTCCGGATCCTCCGTAACCATCGCCAACTTGACCGCTCGTGATGTAAAGCCTACTACAATGGGTTATTAGGTCTTTCAAGACTCGGAGAGGTAATTTGGCGGTACGCAAGCGTGCCGGGGCTCGTTCGGCCCTCGCCTCCTTGGCATGGCTGCTTCTTGCGGTGGGCATCACATGCGATGCGGGCGCGCAGCCGCCGGCCGTTGCATCCGGCCCGACCGCCCCCGTGCAGATCGAGCGGCAGATCGTCCATTCGGCCGCCATCGCCGGAAACCTGCTCGGCACGTCGGCCGAGCGGTCGGTCTTTGTCCTGTTGCCGCCCGGGTATGGAACTCATCCGCGCCGGCGTTACCCGGTGGTCTATGCGCTGCATGGCTTCGGCATCGGCCCCGAAAAGTGGATGGACGAATTGCACGCCCAATCGGCGCTGGAGGCCGCATTCGCCGCGGGTACGCCGGAAATGATCTTCGTCTTTCCCGACGGCGGCAATGAATATGGCGGATCTTTCTTCGTATCGTCCATGGTGACCGGCGATTTCGAGGGGTTTATCGCCGATGAATTGCCCGCGTTCGTCGACGCGCACTATCGGACGATCGCCAAACCGGCCGCACGGGGTTTGATGGGGCATTCGATGGGGGGCTATGGCACGGCCCGGATCGGCGCGCTGCACCCTGGGCGGTTCGGCGCGCTTTACCTGATGTCGCCATGCTGCCTGCTGCCTTTGGGGGTCCAGGGTCTCACTGCCAAGGAGGTGGGCGAAATCGCGGCATTGAAATCGCCCGCGGCGGCGATCGGTCTGCCATTCAAATATGCCGGGCCGCTGGCGACCGCGGCGGCTTTTTCGCCGAACCCGCGCAAGCCGCCGCTGTTCGTCGATCTGGCTGTGGATGCCGATGGGAAGGTGCGCGATGACATCCTCGCCAAGCGCGCGGCAAACGCGCCCCTCGCGTTCATCGATCAGCACATCGCGGCACTCCGCACCTATGCGAGGATCGGTATCGACGTCGGCAATGAGGACTCGATCGTTTCAGCCGCGACAATGTTGCATAAAAACCTAGACTCCTATGCAATAGCAAATGTGTTCGAGGTGTATCAGGGAAATCATACAAATCGGGTCGCTGATCGCTTCAGGGCAGTAGTTTTGCCGTTCTTTGGAAGAGAATTGCCACGGGCGGCACCGTAATCCTCTAATCGGCGACAATAGCGGTGCGTTGGGATTTTATTCGATAGATTTGTCATGCCATTCGTGTGGCGTGATTGGTGGTGCTTGGAGAAGCGTCAAGAACCGAGGCGACGGTACCACGCGAATTCGGCAAAATTTATTGTCGCACCGTGATTTTCATTTGGTGATCCGCACGCATTACGTTAGGGCGGGTCGATACCGGAAAAATTTCCGGTCCTGGAACGGTGTCAGAAGCGGTCTAAGCCGCCGATCGCCGCTTCTGCGCCTTTAGCGAGACTTGGAGGGGATTGTGCCAATGAAAAAAGAAAAGATTTCGGCTATTCCTTCGCTGGCTTTGCCGCTTGTGTTGGTGGCCAGCGTAGGATCGGCGCAGACGACGGCCGGGGGGCAAGTGCTCAGCCCGCAGCGGTCGATCAATCGGTGCAGGCGATCGGCATTCAGGATATCGTCGTCACGGCGACGCGGCGGGCGACCAATCTTCAGGACACGCCAATCGCGATTACTGCCGTGACGGCCGAAGCCATGGCGCAGCAGGGCATCACCGGCGTCGCCGATCTGACCGCGGTGGTTCCGAACGCGCAGTTCCGCAAGTCGCAAGGATCGTTCGGCCCCGGAGTCGAGACGACGATCCGCGGAATCAATCAGCGTGATACCAGTCTCGCGAGCGAGCCGGTGGTCGCCTTCTACCTCGACGATGTCTATTACCCGACCTTGCTCGGCTCGAACTTCGATCTGCTCGATATCGATCATATCGAGGTTCTGCGCGGCCCGCAGGGCACGCTGTTCGGCAGAAATTCGCTTGCCGGTGCCGTCAATATCGTCAGCAGCGAGCCGTCGACCAAGGACATCAAAGGCCGTGTCGAAATCACGACCGGATCTTATGCCCGGCTCGACTTCCGCGGCTCGCTGAATTTACCGCTCAGCGATAATCTCGCTCTGTCGGTGTCCGGGGTGGCGAAGAAGCGCACGGGTTATCAGAAGCTTCTCGACTTCACCTGTGAGATGCAGCGCCGGGGCACGCCCGAACTCGCTGGATCGCTGCCCTACAGCACGACCCAAAACGCGCCCACGGCACAATTCAAGCAGGGCGATTGTACCGTCGGCCATCTCGGCGGCGAGAATGTCCACGCCATCCGCGCTTCGACCCTGTGGAAGCCGGCCCCCGGGATCAAAATCACGCTGACGGGCGATTATACGCGCGATACGAGCGAGAATGCTGCCGATACGATCGTCAATATCATTCCGGGGCGCGTCTCGGCGACCGTGGTGTCCGCGGCGAACCAGTTCGGGGTCGCTTATGACGCTCGCTTCGTAACGGGCAGTCCCTACAGCACCTATGCCAGCTATAACGACCCGATCGGCGCGGGCACGGTGATCCCGGGCAATGCGTTCTACAACGGGCTCAAGGTGAACGGCGTCTCCGTGCGCGGCGGCGCGCGGTTTTCGCCGAATATCAATCTGACGAACTGGGGCGTGTCCGGCAAGCTCAGCTGGGATATCGCGCCCAGCGTGAATTTGCTGGCGGTCGTCTCGCATCGGCGCATGGATGAAACCCACGCTTATGATGATGATGGATCGCCGCTCAACGTCGTGTTGCGCGCCAATCGCTTCGTCGAAGATTATTGGACCGCGGAAGGCCGACTGTCGGGTAAGTCGTCGCTGGCAGACTGGGTCCTGGGCGCATTCTATTTCACCGCCGACGGCCTGCAGCACGGAAGCTTCATCTCGCCGCAAAGCGCGTTCCAGCGGTTGATCGATTCGCAATTCGATCCGACGAGCAAGGCGGTGTTCGGGAACGTCACCGTGCGCCCCTTCGGCGATCGCCTGGGTTTCGTCGGCGGACTGCGCTATTCGGACGACAAGAAGGTCGTCCGTTTTTACAACGTACTCGATACTTCACCGAGCGCGAGCGACACGGTCTTCAACATCACGCCGAAGCAAACCAAACTGGACTGGAAGGCGGGCGTCAATTTCCAAGCGACCCGACACGTATTGTTCTACGCCTCGGCGGCGACCGGAAACTCTCTGCCGGGCTTCGATCCGCGCCCGCAGCAGCCATCTCAGATCCAGCAATTCGATGGCAATGACGATATCGCCTACGAAATCGGATCGAAGCTCGATCTGTTCGATCGGAAATTGCGGCTCAACCTCGCCGCTTTCTATACCGATTTCAAGAATTGGCCAACATCGATCTCGGGATCGGAGGCGCTGCTCGACGCGAACGGAAAGCCGGTGCCGGGCAATCGCGCGCTGATACCCCTTCCCGACGGTCCGCCGGGGTCGACCCAGTGCAGCCCCGTATTGGTTCCCGCTGGTACCGGCATCTCGTGCCTGGGGCGGACCTATTATGTCAATCAGCCAGCCAAGATCCGTGGTGTCGAGGCCGAATACACGTTCAATCCGATTGCCGGGCTACTGATTAACGGATCGGTCGGATACACCAAGCTTACAGCGCCGGACATCAGCAAACGGGCCGTCAACCAGCGTCAGAATACCCCATTCTGGACCGCCAATTCGGGCATCGAATATGGTTGGAACATCCCGGCGCTGGGCGGCTCCGTGACGCCGCGGCTCGACTGGGTCTTTGAATCGAGCCAGGTGGTGGGCGGCACGACAACCGCGTTCAACAATCTTCTGCCGGCGCGCTCGGTGTTCAATGCACGGCTGACCTACCATAACGATAAATATGGTTTCAGCATCTCCGGCGGCGCCACCAACCTGTTCGACAAGGCTTATTATTACAACGTGTTCGATTCACAGGCGCTCGGCTCTGCCTACACCGAGGCCCAACCGGCACCACCTCGCCAACTTTATCTGACGGTCGAGAAGCGTTTTTGATAATCGGGCCGCGGGTCATCGCGCATGACCCGCGGATTCGATCAGACCTTGCTCCGATCGCGATGCCTTGCATCGAGAGATGGAAGCGCGATCGGCGGCCCATGCGGCAGTGGACTTCCGTGTTGTCGTGGTCAGGTTGATTCAGCCGATCGGAACACGCAAGAGGGTTCTTTCCATCACGCGAGCCGGTTTGGCCCGTCACGAGGAAGGCTATGGCCAAGTCAGTGGTTGCAATTCCCGATGAGCAGCGTCCGTCGCGCCAACCCGACGATGATTACCTTCCTTCACTCGAAAAAGGGCTGGCGGTGCTCGAGCTGTTCGGCCGCGATAGCACCGAGTGGACGCTCAGCCAGATCGTCCGCGAGCTCGAACTAACCCCGGGCAGCGCCCGCCGCATCCTCCGCACGCTGGAAGTCCTGGGTTATGCGGAGGCGAATGATGGGCGCTTCAGCCTGACCCCCCGTGTTCTCAAACTTGGTTTCTCCTATCTGTCGTCTCAGCCTTTCTCCGATATCGCGCAGCCGATGATGACCAAGCTGGCGGCAACACTTCAGGCGACCTGCTGCATCACCGTGCTTGACGAGCGCGAGGTCGTGTATGTCGCGCGCGGCACGCACAAGCACATCGAACCGTTTTTTATTCAGGTTGGTGCCCGTCTTCCTGCCTATGCCACCGCTCCGGGCAAGGTCCTTCTGGCGAGCCTGAGCGATGCCAGGCTGGAGCAGCAATTGGAAGGATGGGAACTCAGCCCATTCACGCCCAACACCGTGACCGATCGCTCTCAACTCATGTGTCAGATCGTCGAAGCCCGCCAGACGGGATATGCGATCAACGATCAGGAAATCTTCGTTGGGCAGCGTTCCATCGCGACTTCCCTGGCCTTGGGGGGAGGTAAGACCGCCGCGATCGTGGCGGCTCTTTCGGTCAGTTCCAAATCTGTCGAACAGCTGGTTTCCGACATCCTTCCCCCGCTTCGCGCTGCCGCACGGGAGATTGAGCAAAGCGTTTCGATTTTGCTTTAAGTGCGTGAAGGCTATCACGTTACCCTGACACGGCCCCGGCCGCGCCAGAAGTCGCATTGTAGCGCCGCAAAAACCGAGCGCGCTGGCGGAGTTACCCGGCTCGGTCCTCGATCGCCGGCGGCGGGTCCAACATCGTTACTATTGCTATGGCGCAATTCGGCGTGCTGGCGACACGTCGTAACCCGACATTACGTCGGCGGGCATCGATCTCATCGACGAATGGGGATGATCGGTCGTGCGACGCATAGCTAAAAGTGGAAGCGCATTGCGACGCCAGCCTTCAGGAGCGCGCTCCGGGGTGGCACGTTCCAAAATCGAGCTTCGGGCGCGGGATAATCCGCAGGCTTGATAGGAACTGGCTTGCGGATTGTATCAATGTGATACAATCCGGTGGTCCGATGTCGCCGTTGAAGCTAACCGAAATCCTGGGCTACCAGCTCGATATGACGCGATGCGCCGCGATGCGCAGCTTGCGTCGACGTCTCGGAGACGGAGGCTTCCGGCCGGCAGACACCACCGCGCTTCTTCTGGTCCGGGAGCAGCCCGGATGTGATCAGACCGTGCTGGGGCGGGCGTTGGCAGGCAACCGCTCAGTAGGCATGAAGGTCGCGAGCCGGCTGGAGGGGCGGGGGCTGTTGATGCGCGGCGCCGGGCGCGATCGGCGCAGCAGGGGGCTTTACCTTACCCCTGCGGGAAACGCAGTCCTTACCGATTTGCTCGCACGCCATGCCTGCGCTGAGAGCGAACTTGCCCGACACCTGGCGCCAGGAGAGCGCGAGGTTCTGCTGACCTTGCTCCATAAGATCGAGCGCGGCTTGCTCGCTGAAGAGGCGCGTTCGGTAGCGAGTTTCGCTGCTGCGCCAACCGTCCCCCGGGAGCAGGAGGCACGGATCAGCTAAAGAATGCTCGGTCATTACGCGCGGCCGGCCCGTTTACTGGCGCGATGCCCGATAGACGGTCGCCGGTAATGCCAACGATAATTGTTCAATAGGGAGAGAAACATGACTTACAAAACCCGCGCTCTGCGATGCGCGTCCGCGCTGGCGCTCCTCGCACCGACGACGGTATTTGCCCAGGCCAATCCGACCGGCACCGACCCGGCTGCCGCCGGAGCGGCGGCGCCAAGCGCACAAGAAAGCAATCCGCCCGCGGCGACCACGGGGATAGCCGATATCGTCGTCACCGCGCAGAAGCGTGACTCGACGCTCCAGCATACGCCCGCTGCCGTCCAGGTGATCGGCGCTGCCGCTTTGGTCGATCATGGCGTCACGGATATCGTGCGGTTGCAGACACAGGTAACCGGTCTGATCATCCAGCCATCCCGCCAGAGCGTTTACATGTTTTCGCGGGGCCTGGGCCAAGCCGATGCCCAGTATCAGACATCGCCGGCGATCGAGATGCAGGAGGATGGGCTGACGCTGCCGCGCTCCGGCCAGCAGTTCGCCCTGTTCGACATCGGCAACATCCAGGTGCTCAAAGGCCCGCAGGGCATCCTTTATGGGCGCTATGGCATCGGCGGCGCGGTGCTCGTCAATTCGAAGCGGCCGACCTATAGCCATATCGGCGGCGAAGCCTCGTTCGAGCTCGGAAACTATGGCTTGATGCACGGCTTCGGCGCGCTCAACCTGCCGGTCAGCGACAATGCCGGTTTCCGTGCCGCAGTCGATTATCAGTTCCACCGCGGCTATGTCACCAATGGCCAAAACGATCTGGACCAGATTGCGGGGCGCCTGAGCTTCCAGACCGATCTCAACGACCGCCTGTCGATCTTCCTTTCGGCCACCGGCGCGGACCGTAAGGGTCATGGCTTCGCCCAGATAAACTTTCCGCGTCCCACCGAAGCTGGGCAGAACCCTTACGTCGTGTTGCCGGTCCCCAGCTCGGGTGTAGTCGGATTCGCCAACTTCAACGATAACCACAATCGTGGTTTCCTGCGTGAAAAGTCCTATCTTCTCAACGGCGAGATCAATTACAAACTCACCGAAGATGTGAAGCTCTCCTACGTGGCCGGTTATTTCGACCATAAGGGGCAACAGGATAATGCGTTCACCAACAAGACCGGTCCCTATTTCATCAACTATGCCAGCACTTACTATGTAGAGGATTCCTGGGATCTTCAGAACGAGGTCCGCGGAACCTATCAGCGCGGCGGGGTGACGATCGTCATCGGCGCGCTGCAGCACCGTTTCGAGGCTCAGGATAACGTCGTCCAGGTTGCCTATCGCGCCGGCCCGTTCATCAACGGCCCGCACAGCCCGACCGAAAGCAATTATGCCGTGTTCGGTGACATCACCGTGCCGATCACCTCGAAGCTCCGCCTCGAGGCGGGGACCCGGCAATCCTGGGATATCAAGCACGATACGGGTTTCCTGAGCAACGAGAAGGTCGATATCAACGGATCGAATTTCAAGAACTTCAAGAACCTGTCCTGGAAGGCAGGCGTCGAATATGACGTCACGGACCGCATCCTGACCTATGCCAATGTGCAGACCGGTTATCTGCCCGGTGCCTATCAGACTGCGACGACCGCGGTGCTGAACAGCCTCGGTCTTGGCCGGCGGTACAAGTCCCAAAAGGTCACAGCGTACCAAGCGGGCGTGAAGTCGCGCTTTTTCGACAATCGCATCCAGCTCAACGCCGAAGGATTCTATTACGACTATAAGAACTTCCAGGTTACGCAGCGCGTTACCGATCCAACGAACCCCAATGTTTTCCAGTCGCCCTATGCGAACATTCGCAAGTCTCGCATCTACGGTGCGGACATCGATCTCAACGCGCGCATCATTCGTAACGGTACTGCGACGGTCGGCCTGAGCCTGCTCAACACGAAAATCATAGATAGTGGCTTCACGCGTCTGGCCGTGATCCAGCTTAACGGTCTCCCTCGCACTGAAACCGGAGCGAATGGCTTCCCCGCGATCGATCCCAGTTTGCATGGGTTTGATCTGCCGTTCTCGCCCCACGTCACCCTGAATCTGGGGTATGAGCAGCTTTTCCCGCTCGCGAGCGGCGGCAATTTTACTGCGAATGTCTCGACCCATCACGAGAGCAGCAAGTGGCTCGATTACACCCATTCGCCGGTGTTCCCGGGGCAGCAGCCGTCGTTCTGGAAGACCGATGTCTCGCTGACATACCATGCGCCGAGCAATGTCTGGTATGCGGGCGTGTGGGGACGAAATCTCGAGAATCGGGCGACATATTCTTCGTTCACGCCGAGCCAACTGCGCGTCGGTGGCGTGCTCGTCGGCGCCTATTCCAATGTCTATGTCGACGCGCCGCGCACCTATGGCGCGCGGGCGGGCATCAACTTTTAGACTATTCTGATCTGGCCGTTCGCCCGCGGTGGACACCGCGGGCGAACGTCCTTGTCGGCTACCGATTGTCGGGTAGCATTCACTCGGTTGATCTTGCTCCGCATGCCAGGGCGCCCGGCTTCGAGAAAAGGCCCAGCGCCGCTTAACGGCCGCGATACTGGTCAGGTACCGCGATTAGCCGCTCAAGACGACGAGACGTCCCTCTAAACGGGCTCGGTCTTCGCAATGCCGGCTATGCCGGGCTCGATCTCGAAGCGGGCGATGGTCGAGATCGCCGATGCGGGATTCCGCGAGTCCGCGGAAGGCAATATCCGCGCCGGCGGCATGGAGGTCGACGCGGCCATAGCCGCGCAGGTCGCCTTCGACAAACCGGATGCCGGGATTGGCTTTCGCCTCCTCATGCCACGACGGATGATGGCTTATCGAAGTTATCGATCCGCCGATGGACTCGGCGGCGATCCGCGCGCCGTCGGGGCGATCCGGGTGACGGATGTTGCCGGCGACGAAGGCGTGCACGTGGCCGCTCAGCACCACCGGAGTCCTGTGGTCGCGGGATATGACCGAATGACGACATTCGCAGCTGCGGAAAAACCTCGAGCGCGCATGGCGGTTTTGGGCAGCCGAAGCATCGGAACGACGAAGCGGCAAATCGCCGCACGTTAGGGGACCGATCTATGCTTCGCCGTTCAGCCACCGTCTTCCTCTTGTCGAGTGCCGTGCTCGCGCTCGCACCCGTCGGCGCGCAGACCGCCGCACCGGCGCCCGCTGCGGCACAGTCGATCGCCTTCGACCTGCCCGCATCGGATCTGCCTGCGGCGCTGAACGAGCTCGGCCGCCAGGCAGGCATCCAGATCTCCTTCCCCTACGAAAGCGCGACCGGCCACCGGATGGCGCCGCTCAAGGGGCGGATGGCGCCGGTCGATGCGGTCCGCCGGCTGATCGCGGGCACCAATCTGGCGATCGTCGAGGTGGGCAGCGGCCATATCCTGCTCGGCGTACCGACGTCGGCAGCGGCGCAGGCCGATGCGGACACGGCCGACGAGATCGTCGTGCGCGGCTTTCGGCTGGCGACGCGCCGCGCGATCGAGACGAAGCGCAAGAGCGACCAGATCATCGACTCGATCAGCCAGGACGACGTGAGCCAGCTTCCCGACGTCAACGTCGTCGAGGCTGCGCGCCGCATTCCCGGCCTGTCGGTGATCTCCGATCGCGATTCCAGCCGCGGTCACGACAATTATCAATATGTCACGATCCGCGGCCTCGACAGCCGCTATAATCTGGTCACGGTCGACGGTAGTCAGATTGCGAGCGCCGACAGCAGCTATCGCGGCGCGCAACTCGCCTTGCTGCCGGCCTCTCTGGTCGGCGAGATTCAGGCGATCAAGACGGTCACCGCGCAATATGATCCGCACGCTTTGGGCGGCCAGCTCAACCTCGTCACCAAAAGCGCGTTCGACACCGGCACGATGCTCGCGGCCCAGGTCCTGAGCGGCTGGACCTCGCAGACCGGCAGGGTCGTTCCCGACGATCACGCCAATATCCGCGCGGATGCGACCGGCGCGATCCTGTTCGGTGCCGAAAAGCAGTTCGGCCTCGTCTTGTCCGGCGAATATCAGCAGCTCCACGCATCGGCGCTGGCGAGCCTGCCGGGCGATACCGCGGGCGCGGGCTGGACTTATTACACCGCTGCGGGAGCGCAGACTGGCGATATCCCCAATTCGACCGGCCGCGCCGTGCCGGTGCGCGTGCAGGATTATGCCTTCGACGAGAAGCGCGAGCGCTACAGCATCAACGGCAAGCTAGAATTCCGGCCGAGCGAGCGCTTCGGCGCGTCTTTGTTCGGCGGTTACTATCACGAACTGTCCGACGAGAATTGCTACGAGGCGCTCGCTCTGCCGTCGACCAGCTACACGCCGGGCGCCACCGCCGACACGGGCAAGCTCAACACCGGCAATTACCAGCTCGGCCTCGTCGGCCAGCCCGAGAAGCGCCGCACCTGGCTGATCAACGGCAATGCGCATTACGATTTCGACGACAAGCTAAAACTGACGCTCGGCGCATCGGACTCGCGGGCGAAATATAATGAGAATCGCTGGATGTATAAGTGGAATACCGGGATGGTGATCACCGCCACCTCGGCCGCGACATCCAACCAGGCGGCCTACGGTTATAGCTACCAGAACATCAACGGCCAGCCGACGATCACGATGAACGATCCGGCGGCGGCGGCCAACCCGGCCAATTACGGGCCGCGTTACTGGCGCAACATCGTCTATGACATCGACAACAAGGTGCGCGGCCTGCGCGGCGAACTATCGTGGAACTTCGCGGCCGATGATCGCGGGCTCGGCCTGCAGGCCGGCGTGAACCAGACGCTGACCAATGTACTGAGCGACCTCAACTATCGCGAATGGTTCGCCAAGGATGCCGCGTCGGCAGCTTTGATCGGCAATCTCGATCGATATTCGCAGCCGACCGTGCTGACTCCGGTCTCGGCGCCGGGCATCAATTTCTACCTGATCGATGCCGCCAAGGCGCAGGGCGTCCTGCTCGACCATCCAGAATGGTTCCGCCAGAACGCCGGCCGCGTCGCCGATGGCAACAACGCCTTCTACCAGCTGCGCGAATTGATCACCGCCGGCTACGGCCAGATCCGCTGGCAGAGCGACGCGGTGAACCTGCAGGCGGGCCTGCGCTACGACAGCACGGCAGTCGGCGTCACCACCCATGTCAACGGCACCAGCGCGCTCGTGTCACGCCAGCGCGATTATGCTTATGCGCTGCCGTCGGGCATCGCGACGTGGAATGTGACGCGCGCGTTCAAGCTGCGCGCCGGCGTCAGCGAGACGATCGGCCGCCCCGATTATGGCCAATATGGCGCGACGACGACCCAGTCGTTCGACAGCTCCAACGTGGCACGGCCGCTGACGGTGAGCCAGGGCAATCCCGATCTGAAGCCGCGCCGCGCGTGGAATTACGATCTGTCGGGCGAACTCTATCTGGGACGCGGCGGGATGATCTCGGCCGCCTTGTTTTACAAGGACATCCATGACGAGATCTTTAACCTGACGACGCAGGGCACCGCCGTTTATTATGTCGACGGTCATACCTACAATGCGACGATCAACCAACCGGTCAACGCCGCCAAGGCGATGGTGAAGGGGGCTGAACTACAGATCGTCAAGGACCGACTCGATTTCCTGCCGGGGCCGCTCGCCAATCTCGGCGTATCGCTCAACGCGACGTGGCTCGATGGGCATTTCAACTTCGTCACCGATGGCAAGAGCCGGCGGATCGGCGCGCTCTTCAACCAGCCCGACCATATCTATAACGCGACCATCTTCTATGCCGATGGCCCGTTCACGATCCGCGCCGCCTTCAATCGGATCGGCGCCTCGCCGGTGTCGGTCGATTCGCAATATGCGTGGCGCGATATCTGGCAGGATTCACGCGATCAGCTCGATCTGCAGGCAAGCTACAACGTCAAATCCTGGCTCCAGCTGATGGGTCAGGTGCAGAACGCGACCAACACCTCATTCGAAGCGCATCTCGGGCAGAATCGCGAATTGCTGCAGACGCGCTATCCGGTGGGCCGCACCGTCTGGCTCGGCCTGATCATCAAGCCGAACTTCCGCAAATAGGCCGCATGCCGCCCCGGTGCAGCCGCCCTGCGCCGGGCTTTTTCCGCCGCGACGCTCCACTGTCACGGTTCCGTATCCTTGCCGGCGTAGGAGAGCGGCGACGCTCTCCATCAGGCCCTTTCCGACCCCCAATGTCCTGGCTTCGCCCGATCGACGCATGGTTCGCTGCGTCCATCCTCCCCCACGAAACCGACCTGATCTGGCACGCGCGGCGCTGGACGATCGACGAGGATGAAGCGCGCGATCTCGTCCATGAAGCCTATGCGCAATTGCTCCAACTCACCGCGTGGGAGCAGATCGCCAATCCCGCCGGCTATGCCGTGCGGACGATCCGCAACATCGCGCTGCAGCGCATGCGCCGTGCGCGGATCGTGCCGATGCGGCAATTCGCGGCGCTCGAGGAGGTCGAATTTCCCGATCCCGCGCCCGACAGTTTTGCGGTCGCCGCCGGCCGTGACGAGTTGCGCCGCATGATGGCGGCGATCGAGGCGCTGCCGCCCGCCTGCCGCCGCGTGATCCTGCTCCGCAAGCTCGAGGCGATGCCGCCGCGCAATATCGCGCGGCAGCTGGGCATCAGTCTTTCGACGGTCGAGAAGCATCTCGCGCGCGGCATGGCGCTGGTGGCGCGCGCGTTACGCGATGCGGACACGCTGCCGGCGACTCAATCCCCGGCGCTCGAGCGCCTCAAAGCCTGATTATTCACGCCCGGGCATGGCGGTTTTTGCTACGCGGGGCATCGAAGACAAGGGCATCGGCACGGATTCGAGAATTGTATTTTGGACATACCGGGTACGCGACGCGAGAGGATCGAACAGGAGGCCGCCGATTGGCTCGCCGCGCTCGATACCGGGCAGGCCGACAAGGCGACGTTCGACGCATGGCGCGCGGCGGATCCGGCCCATCTGATCGCGTTCATCCGTGTCGAAAGCGCATGGCGCAAGCTCGATCGGCTCCGCCACGCGCCTGATGCGGCGGCCATGCCGACGCCGGTGGAGGATCCGCGGCGGATCCTGTCTCGGCGCCGCGCCATGGCGGTGGCGGCGACGGCGGCCGCCGCTCTCACCACGGGAAGTGGTCTGTTCGTCGCGACCCGGACAGCCGCGCAGACGGTCGAAACCGCGGTCGGCGAGCGGCGGCGTTTCTACGTCGCTGAGCACGTATGCCTCGATCTCAACACCGCGAGCCGGCTGCGCTGGTGGATCACGAAAGGTGCGTTCGAGATCGAACTGCAGTGCGGCGAGCTGTCGCTCGACCTTGGCCCCGGCGCCCCGCGCTGCACGCTCGACGCAGGCCAGGTACGGCTCTGGATCGATCACGGCCGGTGCATCGCGCGGCTGCGCCCCGGCGAGGCTGTCGATGTCGTCGCGCTGACCGGGGCGGTCCATCTGATGCCCGGACGCGGTGCGGCGCACTCGCTGATCGTACCCGAGCGGGCAAAGCTTTCGGTGCTGGCGGACGCCACGACGATCCACGCTTTGTCGGATCACGAGATTCAGGCGGCCACCGCGTGGCAGGAGGGCGAATTATTGCTCGATGGCGAGCCGCTGTCGATCGCAGTCGCCGAATTCAATCGCTATCTTCCGACGCCGATCGTGCTGGAGACGCCCGAGATCGGGCGGCTGCGGCTCGGTGGGCGCTTCCTGACCAACGACCCGACTGAATTCCTGAAGGCGCTCCGCATCAATTTCGGCATCCATGCACGAATGGGCCAACATGAGATCTTGCTTGGCGGGTAGACGGCAGAATGTTCAACACGAGGGCGCTCGATCCGGCCTAGCGCAGCGTCCGGTTGCCGGCCAAGGCGACCGCGCTGGCGCCGAGCCCCGCGAGCAGCACCGCGAACAAGGCCGGGAAGCGCGCGCCGCTTTCGCCGAGTACGGCAATCGCGACGATCGGGCCGATCACGGCCGGCAACGTGTTCGCGGCATTCATCACCCCCAGGTCGCGGCCCCGACGGTGCGGATCGGGCAGGATCTGGGCGACCAGGGCGACGTCGATCGCCAGAAAGGTGCCGAGGCCGGCGCAAAACAAGGTGTAGCCGATCAGGGCGGTCGGCCAGCCCAGCCGCAGGATCAAGGCCACCAGCCCCGCGGCCATGATCGCGATCGCGCCGATCAGGAACGGCTTGCGCCGCCCCGTTCGATCGGACCAGCGGGCCGCAGTCACTGCGACCACCGCCGTCAGCGCCGTCGCAGCGATCACGACGATCGCGAACTCGATGGGCGCGCCGTGCGTGTCGGCGGTCAGGCCATCCTGCAGATAGAACAGGAAATAGCTCGGAAGGACGGTGCCCGAGAGCTGGACGAGGAATTTCGCCAGCCACAGGCTCCAGAAGATCGCCCAGCCGGGCTGCACGGCATCATGCACGATCGGCGGTTGCGCGGGCACGTCGGCCAATGTTCGCGGCCATGCGAGCAATAGGGGGAGGATCAGGACGGCGGTCAGCGCGATCAGCACGGCGATCCGCTGACCATTATCGGTGAAGGCCGGCAACCCGATCAAGGCGGTCGCGAGCGAGCCGGCCGGCATGGCGAGGTTGGCGAAGGCCGAGACGCGCGCCTTGCGTCCGTCCGGGACTTTGTCTGCGAACAAAGCGGTCAGCGGGCCGTAAAAAATGTTGAAGCAGGCCTGGAAGGCGATCAGGCCGACGATCAATGCCGTCGGCGTCGCGGCGATCAGGATCGCACCGTAGCTGAGCCAGCTTCCGGCGAGCCCCAGCCACAACCAGGGCAGGCGAGTGCCCCAGCGCGCACGGCTCCAGTCGCTCGCCACGCCCGCAACGATATTGGCAACGGTCGCGGTGAGGACGCCGAAGATCAGCGTTTCGCTCAGCAATGCGATCTTGCCGGGGGCGGCGAGCTCGGTTGCGCGCAGCGGTACGATCAGGTTGAGCAACGGCATGAACGCGACGAAGCCGCCGGCATTGGCCAGCGGGTAGAGCCAGCAGAACCGGCGCAGCGCGCGGTCAGCCATGCGGCGGCGCGCTGGATCCGCGGATGATCAACTCGAAGGGCAGGACATGCGGCGCCGTCCCCGACGGATCATAACCCTGCCGCTCGATCAGCAACCCGGCGGCGCATTCCGCCATGGCGGCGGTCGGCTGTCTGATCGCGGTCAGTGGCGGCAGGCTGAAGCCGATCGGTGGCGTATCGTCGAAGCTGATCAGGGAGAGATCGCGCGGCACATCGAGCCCGCGATCGCGCGCGCGATGGAGCATCGCCAGCGCCTGTTCGTCGCTGCTGGCGATTACGGCAGTGGGTCGTTCGGCCAGCGCGAGCAAAGCGTCGGCCGAGGCGAGACCGGATTCGAAGCTGAACTCGCCCTGCTGGACCCAGCCTTCGCCGATCGGCGCGCCGACCTCCGCCATCGCCGTCTTGAAGCCGGCCAGACGCTCGCCGCTGACGGCATAAGCCGCGCTGCCGGTGAGGAAGCCGATCCGGCGATGGCCGAGCGCGAGCAGATGGCGCGTCGCGACCGCGGCCGCACCCGCCTCGTCCATCTGGATGCGATAGCCGCGATCGTCGCCTTCGCCCGGGCTCAGCCGCGCGAACGGTACGTCATGCGCCGCCAGCCGGTCGAGGATGGCGGCATCCTGCGAGTGCGGCGGGGTGAGTATGATTCCGTCGGGGCGCAGCGAGGAGACGATCGCATCGACGCGCGCCGCCAGCCGGGCCGAATGGCCATCGAGCAGCTCGATCAGCAGATGATAACCGTCGCGCTCGCAGCGCGGCATGGCGCCGAGCAGCATCTGCGCGACCCAGTCGCTGCCGCGCCCGGCGCGCCATTTCTCCAGGGTCGGCTCGCGATCGTTGAACGCGACGAGCAGGAAGGATTTGGAACCGCCCATGCGCCGCGCTGCCATGTTGGGCACATATCCGAGCGCGTCGATCGCCGCCTGCACGCGCTCGCGCAGCGTTTCGGTGACGTTGGGGCCGTTATTGACCACACGCGACACGCTCTGCAACGAAACGCCCGCGGCCTCGGCGACATCGCGGATCGTTGCCGCCTTGCGCCTGGTCTCGTTCGTGCCGTTGCGGTCGCCCTTGCCCATGGTCCTCGATCTACTGTCGCGCAGCCTTGGCTGCAACGTCAATCGGCCATCAATTTTGACTGTTGTGAACGTTCTCAATTTATGCGACAAGCTGATTCGAACAAGGTCAAACGAGCTTTGGACATGAGAGGACCAGTCATGAGGGGCACCGGCTGAGCGAATCGCCGCGACCGTTTCTGCCAAGACATTATTGAACACACGATGCAGAGTGCTGATAGCGCGCTGTACTTGGTTGTTCTGTATCCGACGACCATCAAGCCGCGATCCCTGATGATCGCGGAGGTATAAGCATTCGCCGTTTGCGCGGCGAACAGGGAGATTGTGATGACGAAGAAGGCTATCCTGGTTGCGGGCACTGCGCTGGGGCTGACGATCGGCGCGAGCCAGAGCGCATTCGCCCAGGCTGCGCCCACCGGTGGTGCGGCGCCCGAAGCGACGAGCGCCGACACCGGGCAGGTCGGCGAGATTATCGTCACCGCCACCCGTCGCGAGACCAGCCTGCAGAAGACCCCGGTCGCGGTCTCGGCCTTCAGCCAGGCGACGCTCGATCGCCAGCAGGTCAAGGACGTGACCGATCTGGCGCGCTTCGTCCCCTCGCTCCAGTTCAACCAGCAGGGCGATCAGTCGGCGGTCCTGCTCACCCTGCGCGGCATCGGCAACGACAGTGCCTATACCGAGGTCGCCGATCCCGAAGTCGCGATCTATGTCGACGGCGTCTACAGCCCACGCGCGCAGGGCGCGGTCGTGCTGCTCTACGATCTGGAACGCGCCGAGGTGTTGCGCGGCCCGCAGGGCACCTTGTTTGGCCGCAACGCCACGGTCGGTGCACTCAACCTCACCACCGCCAAGCCCAGGCTCGGCGAATTTTCGGGCTATCTCGAGGGCGTCGCCGGCTCGTACAGCCGCTTCGGCCTGCGTGGCGCGATCAACATTCCGGTCACCGATACGCTGGCGATCCGTATCGCCGGCATCAGCGACCGCCATGACGGCTATGCCGATTACCAGCAACCGCCCGCTGTCGCCGGCATTTCGCCCTCGGCGTTCATCACCTCGGGCAAGAAATATTATGCCGCCGATCAGCAGTCGGGCCGCATCAATGTCCTGTGGCAGCCATCCGACAAGTTCACCTGGAACTTCGGGGTCGAGGGCTACAAGGATACCGGGGCGCCGGTCACCGGGCTGATGCAGAATCCGCGTCCGGGCCAAAAGATGTGGTCGATCCTTGCGGATACCGCGCCGGACGAAAATCGCTGGTCGGTCAACGTTCACAGCACGATGGATTACAATCTCAGCGACAAGATCCAGGCGAGCTACATCGCCGGATACCAGAAGATCGGCGGATCGACCCAGACCAATTCGGACGCCGGCACCTTGCCGCCGACGAGCATCAGCACGCCGTCGGGCGCGTTCCAGGAAAACCGCACCGTTTCATCGAGCTATCAGTTCCAGAGCCACGAACTGCAATTGAAGTCGCGTGGCGATAACGTGATCGACTGGATCATCGGCGGCTATTACAGCCACGAGAAGAACAAGATCCGCTTCGATGTCGATCAGCGCAACGGCTATCGCAACGGCACCTTCAGCTGGGCGGGCAGCTTCATCCAGGCCGATCGCGAGATCGACAGCCTTGCCGCCTTCGGGCAGGCGACCTGGCATGTGAACGACAAGATCCGGCTGACCGGCGGCTTGCGCTACACCGACGACAAGAAGCAGGATATTGGCGGCCGCAACGTCACCTATTCGGGGGCGGGCTGTTCGACGGCGGACAAGGCGCCCGGCGGCGCCTGTACCACCGGCATCTTCGGCGCCTATCCCGACGCAACGGCGCAGCAATTGGTGACGCTGCTTCCGGGCTACGGCATCGCCAACAACGATGTGAAGGGCAAGTGGCACAAGCTCACCTACCTTGCCCGCGCCGATGCTGATCTCGCCCCCGGGATTCTCGGCTATGCGAGCGTGTCGACCGGGTTCAAATCGGGCAACATCCAGGACAATGCCGGCCTGACCAATCCGGAATCGCTGACCAACTACGAAGTCGGCCTCAAGAACCGGCTGTTCGGCAACCGTATGACGTTGAACGTCGCGGCTTATTATTCCGACTTCAAGGGGTATCAGGTCAATCAGGCGGTCACCAACCGAGATGCCGCCGGCAATGTGATTTCGAGCCAGCTCGTCACGCAGAACGCCAAGGGTGCCAAAGCCTATGGCTTCGAGGCCGAGCTGGCCTGGAATGTCACGGACACCGATCGCTTCCAGTTTGCGGGTACCGTCCAGAAGACCAAGCTGGAGGAACTCCAAAGCATCGATGCGCGGCTCTACAACAATTCGGATCAGGGCAAGGTCGAGGAGCTGAAGGGCAACGAGCTTGCGCACGCGCCGCGCTTCTCGGCGACGGCGACCTACGAGCATGATTTCGTGTTCGCTTCGGGCGCCAGGCTCACACCGCGCGCAACGACGCATTACGAGACGAAGAGCTGGCTCAGCTACTTCAACGGCGATGCCAATCCGTTCGTGAACCCCAACACCACCGGCACCCCGCGCGGCATCTACGGCACCGATTTCGATCGCCAGAAGGCTTATTTCAGGACCGACTTCTCGCTCCGCTTCGAGCCCGAGAACAAGCGGTTCATGCTCGAAGGCTTCGTCGAGAATATCGAGAACAAGAAAATCCGCACCGGTACCGGCTCGTTCGGTGCGCCGGCAACCCCGGTCTTTATCTCGGTGTTGCAGTCACCGCGGACCTGGGGCGTGCGCGCCCGCGCGAAGTTCTGATCCGATCCCTCCGGCCGCGATCCCGTCGCGGCTCCCTGCGGCTGCCGCCTTTACCCCTGGCGGCAGCCGTCCTTCCAAAAGGCGCAAGGCTGGCGGATATGACCAAGCGTATTGTCATCGTCGGCGGCGGCACCGCAGGATGGCTGACCGCCGCCTATCTCGTCCGGACGCTCGCCCCCGAAAGCTGGCGCATCAGCCTGGTCGAATCCGCGGCGATCGGCATCATCGGGGTGGGGGAGGGCACGTTCCCGACGATCCGTGAAACGCTGGCGGCGTGCGGGATCGACGAGCGCGAATTCCTGCGCAAGGCCGATGGCAGCTTCAAGCAGGGGGTGCGCTTTATCGGCTGGACCGGCCGCGCGACCCCCGGTGCCGCGACCGACGATTATTTCCACCCGTTCAATCTGCCGTTCGGTGGCGACGAAGGCCTGTTGCCTTACTGGATCAAGGCCGACGGGGAGGCGAAGCGCCCGGCCTATGCCGATGCGGTGACCGCGCAAGGCCATGTCATCCGCGCCGGCTGCGCACCGAAGCGGGCGAACGATCCCGGTTTCTCGGGGCCGATGAACTATGCCTATCATTTCGACGCCGCGCGCTTCGCCGATCATCTGCGTGAGGTCGCCACCGCCAACGGCGTCGAGCGGATCGAGGCGACGATCGGTGAGGTGACGCAGCATGCCGATGGCCGCATCGCCGCGGTCGTGCCCGACGATGGCCGCGAAGGAATCGAGGGCGATTTCTTCGTCGATTGCTCGGGCTTCCGCGCGTTGCTGATCGGCAAGACGCTCGGCATGCCGTTCAAGGGCGTCGGCGATATCCTGTTCAACGATCGCGCGCTGGCGATCCAGGTGCCGCATGCCGGCCCCGGCGATGCCATCCATCCCTATACGCTGGCGACGGCGCATGAGGCGGGCTGGACCTGGGATATCGGCCTCGGCGCGCGGCGCGGCGTCGGCTACGTCTATTCCAGCCGGCATAGCGACGACGAAGCGTCCGAGCGCACCCTACGCACCTATCTCGGTGATGCCGGCAAGGACTTGTCCGTCCGCCAGCTGCGCTTCGAAAGCGGTTATCGTGAAACGCAATGGGTGGGGAATTGCGCGGCCGTCGGATTGGCGGCGGGCTTTTTCGAGCCGCTGGAATTGACGGGGATCATGCTGATCGAAGTTGCCGCGCGGATGCTCGGCGATTTCCTCGGCTCGCCGGTGTCCGATGAGGCCGCGATGGCCGCCGCGGCACGCCAGTATAACCGGCTGATGGCGGCGCGCTTTGCCGCGATCGTCGAATTCCTGAAGCTGCATTACGCCATCAGCCAGCGGCGCGACACGGCTTACTGGCGCGACAACACCGACCCTGCGACCTTCCCCGGGGGGCTTCGGGACAAGCTCGCGCAATGGCGCCACCGTCCTCCGTCGCGCTTCGACTTCGTCGTCGATCATGAGACGTTCCTGCCCGCGAGCTGGCAGTTCATCCTCTACGGCATGGGCTTCCGCACCGATCCGGCCGCGGTCGGCGCGCGTCATCATGACGACGCCCAGGCCGGCCAGGCGTTCCTGCGCGTGTTCGACGCCGCCAAACAGGCCATCGCCAATCTTCCGCCCCATCGCCAGCTGCTCGAAGAGCTGCGCCGCGCCGCATGATGAGAACTGTTCCTGTGAAGACCCTGTTGCTTGCCGCTATGCTCGCCACCAGCGCCGTACCGGCTCTGGCCGCCCAGCCATGGGACGATCGCGCGCTGAGCGCGTCCGATCGTGCCGCGCTGATCGTCAAGGCGATGACGCTCGACGAGAAACTCCAGCTCGTCCACGGTTATTTCCCGCCGCTCGCCAAGCCCGCGCAGGCGATGGGAATGATCCCGTCGGCCGGGCATATTCCGGGCATTCCGCGCCTCGGCGTGCCGACCCTGCGCGAGAGCGACGCCAGCCTCGGCGTCGCCAACCAGATCGAGCAGCGCAAGGGCGATACCGCGACCGCCTTGCCGGCAGGGCTCGCCACCGCGGCCACCTTCGACCCCGAACTGGCGCGCACCGGCGGTGCGATGATCGCGAACGAGGCGCGGTCCAAGACCTTCAACATCCTGCTCGCGGGCGGGGTCAATCTGACGCGCGATCCGTGGAACGGGCGCAATTTCGAGTATCTGGGCGAGGATCCGTTGCTCGCGGGCGTGATGGGCGGCGAGGCGATCCGCGGGGTCGAGAGCGCGCACATCGTCTCGACCGTCAAGCATTTCGTTCTGAATTCGCAGGAGACCGGCCGCCACGTCCTCGACGCGCAGATCGATCCGGCGGCGTTGCGCGAAAGCGATCTGCTTGCCTTCGAGATCGCGATCGAGCGCGGACGGCCCGGCTCGGTCATGTGCGCCTACAACAAGGTCAACGGCGATTATGCCTGCGAGAATGACGGGCTGCTCAACGGCGTACTCAAGCAGGATTGGCAATATCCGGGCTGGGTGATGTCCGATTGGGGCGCGGTCCATTCGACCGAGAAAGCCGCCAATGCCGGGCTCGACCAGCAATCGGGACAGGAGCTCGATCGCGCTTTCTATTTCGGCGATCCGTTGAAGGCTGCGGTGGAGGCCGGGCGCATACCGATGGCGCGGCTCGACGATATGGTCCGCCGTATCCTGACCGGGGTCATCGCCAGCGGGCTGATGGACGATCCGGTGCCTTCCACGCCGCAGCCGATCGATCTCGCCGCCCATGCCGATATCGCGCAGCGCGTCGCCGAGCAGGGCATGGTGCTGCTCAAGAACGAGGGCGATATCCTGCCGCTGGCGAGGAGCGCCAAGCGGATCGTGCTGATCGGTGCGCATGCCGACGTCGGCGTGCTTTCGGGCGGCGGATCGTCGCAGGTGCGCTCGACCGGCGGCGCTCCGGTCGAGATAAGGCTGACCGAGGGCGAAGCCGCCTCGTTCGCGCGGATCACCTGGCACGCCTCGTCGCCGCTCGCCGCGATCCGCAAGATGTATCCGAATGCCGATGTCACCTATCTCGACGGGAACGACCCGCAGGCGGCCGCGGCGGCTGCGCAGCGCGCCGATCTCGCGATCGTGTTCGCATGGCAGTGGCAGTCCGAGGCGCAGGATGTCGAGACGCTGGCGCTGCCCGATCGTCAGGATGCGCTGATCGACGCGGTCGCCGATGCCAACAAAAAGACTTTGGTCGTGCTGGAGACGAGCGGCCCGGTGCTGATGCCATGGGTCGCGCGTGTGCCGGCCCTGCTGCAGGCATGGTATCCCGGCCAGCGCGGCGGCGAGGCGCTCGCGCGCATCCTGTCGGGCGAAGTGAACCCGTCGGGGCGCCTGCCGATTACCTTTCCGGTCTCGGCCGAACAGGCGCCACGGCCAATGCCGCTCGGGCTCGACAATCTCCACGCCGCGGTCGCACGGCGCAAGGCGGGCGACACCACCAATTATGGGATGTCGGCGGGCGTCGCGCCGTTCGACGTGACGTATCGGGAGGGCGCCGACGTCGGCTATCGCTGGTATGCGAAGACCGGCGCCAAGCCCTTGTTCCCGTTCGGTTACGGCCTGACCTATACGCGCTTCGCCTACGGCCCCGCGACGATCAGTGGCGGCGTGATCCCGAAGATCAGCTTCAACGTGACCAACAGGGGCGGATGGCCGGGTGCCGACGTTCCGCAAATCTATGTCGAGGGCGCGAAAGGCACACCTTACCGCCTCGCCGGCTTTCAGAAGATCGCACTGCAGCCCGGCCAGACCCGCCGCGTCACGATCGCGCTCGAGCCGCGCACCTATGCCCGCTTCGATCTCAGCCGGCACGCCTGGGTGATCGACGGCGGCGCCCGGCGCTACGCGATCGGCCGTTCGGCCACCGACATGGTCGCGCACGGCACGCTCCGCCTCGCCACCAAAACGCTCAAACCCTGAACCGAAAGACGCACGGTGACGCCACTTTCCGACAGCGCGGCCACCGGCCGGATCGAGGGATCGGTCGCCAGCCTGCGCTGGTTCACCTTCGCTCTGTTCTTCATCTTCGGCGGGATCACCAGCCTCAACGACGTGATCATCCCCAAGCTGAAGGAACTGTTCACGCTGACCCACGCCAGCGCGATGCTGGTGCAGACGGCGTTCTTCCTCGCTTATGCTTTGTTCTCGCTGCCGGCGGCGGCGATCGTGCGGCGTGCCGGCTATCTGCGCACCGCCGCAATCGGCCTCGCGACGATGACAGCGGGCTGCCTCCTGTTCATCCCGGCTTCGTCGACCGCGACCTTCGGCCTGTTCCTGGTGGCTCTGTTCGTCCTCGGCGCCGGCATCACGATCGTGCAGGTCGTCGCCAATCCGCTCATCTCGCTGCTCGGCGCGCCGCAGACCGCGCATAGCCGGCTGACCTTCGCGCAGGCGTTCAACTCGCTCGGCACGACGATCTTCCCGCGCGTCGGATCGGTGCTGATCCTCGGCGGGCTGGCGAGCGTTAGCGCGGCAACCTTGTCCGGCCCGGCGCTCGATGCCTATCGCGCCGAGGCGTCGCGCGCGATCGTCCACACCTATCTCGGCCTCGCCGTCGCCCTGATCGTCATCGCCGCAGTGGTCTGGACGCAGCGCAATCGCCTGCGCGAGGTGCAGGATCGCACCGGCAATATCCTCCACGCTTTCGGCCTGCTCGCGCGGCCGCGCTTCGCGCTCGGGGCACTCGGCATCTTCCTCTATGTCGGCGCCGAGGTTTCGATCGGCTCGCTGATCGTCACCTATCTGATGGAGCCCAGCGTCTGGCACGTCGGCGATGTCGAGGCCGGCAATCATGTCTTCTATTATTGGGGCGGCGCGCTGGTCGGCCGTTTCCTCGGTGCGGGGCTGCTGCGGGTGGTGTCGCCGGGCAAATTGCTTGCGGCGATGGCAAGCGGCGTGATCCTGCTCATCCTCGTCTCGGCCAACACCACCGGCGGCGTGTCGGGCTGGGCATTGCTCGCGATCGGGCTGTTCAACTCGATCATGTTCCCGACAATCTTCAGCCTCGCCAGCGAGGGGCTCGGCCCGCGTGCGGCCGAGGGATCGGGCGTGATCGCGACCGCAATCGTCGGCGGTGCGGTCGTGCCGTGGCTCACCGGCCGGCTGGCCGATGCGACCAACCTCCATTTCGCCTTGCTGCTGCCGGCGCTCTGCTACGCGGTGATCGCGGGCTACGGCCTTTATGCCCGCCGCCCCGTGCGGGAGGCCTGATGCCATGACTGCCTCCGTCCACACGACCGAGAGCCTGCTCTTCCACGTGCTGCTGCAGTTGATCGTGATCATCGCCGCGGCACGGATCGGCAATGCCGTGTTTCGCGCGATCGGCCAGCCCGGCGCGGTCGGCGAGATCGTCGCCGGGCTGTTGCTCGGGCCCTCGCTCTTTGGCCATCTCTTCCCGGAACTGGCGACTGGTCTGTTCGGTACTAAGCCCGATCCGGCGATCTCGATCCTCAGCCAGATCGGGCTGGTGCTGCTGATGTTCCAGATCGGCTGCGGATTCGCGTTCGAACGTCTCGATGAGCCGCGTGTGCGCAGGATCGCGCTGGCGGTCGCCTTGCCCTCGGTGGTGGTGCCGTTCGGGCTCGGTGTCGGGATAGGCTGGCTGTCGGCGGGCGTCATGGCACCCGCGATCGATCCGCTGACCTACAGCCTGTTCTGCGGCGTCGCGCTCGCGATCACCGCGGTGCCGATTCTCGGCCGCATCCTCGTCGAACATCGCATGGAGCGGACCGAGATCGGCGTCATCGCGATCGCCGCCGCGACGTTCAACGACGTCGTCGGCTGGCTCCTCCTGGCCTTCGTCTCGGCTTATGCGACCGCGCATCTCACCGGGGCGAGCATCGCCGTGCAACTGGGCGGGCTCGTGCTGTTCATGGTGGCGCTGCGTTTCGCGCTCGCCCCGGCGGTCGATCGGCTGCTCGCCAGGATGCCGCTGGTCGAGAGCGCCTTGCCGCCCAATTTGCTCGCTGCGATCCTCTGCCTGATCTTCGCGCTGGCCTTGTGCACCTACGCGCTCGGCATCTTCGCGATCTTCGGGGGCTTTGCTGCGGGGCTGCTGTTCCATCGCCACCATGCGGTCGCGGCCGCCTGGCAGAAGCAGGTCGGGCAGTTCGTTTTGACCTTCTTCCTCCCGATCTTCTTCACCTTCACCGGCCTCAGGACCAACCTGCTCGGCCTCACCTTCGCCGATCTGCCGTGGCTGCTGCTCATCATGGCGGCGGCGATCCTCGGCAAGATCGTGCCCGTGGCGCTCGCCGCGCGCTCCGCCGGGCTCGAGACACGTCCCGCGCTCACCCTCGGGGCATTGATGAACACCCGCGCGCTGATGGAATTGATCGTCCTCAACGTCGGCTACGAGCTCGGTTTCCTGCCGCAATCGATCTTCACGATGCTGGTCGTCATGGCGGTCACCACCACGCTGATGACCGGGCCTCTGCTCCGCCTGCTCCTTGCCCCCGCCCACCACGTCAAGCGCCTGCGCGCCGACGCCTGACCCGGAAGACCAGATGACATCCGTTTTCGTATCGCTCGCCGCTCTTGCCGCGGCCCTCTCTCCGGCTGTCTCCGCGCCGCTCTCGCCGCCATTGTCGCCGATCGCGCATCCGGCCCTGTGGCCGGCGGTGAAGGCGATGCCGCCGCGCGATCCGGCGATCGAGCGGCGCATCGATGCCCTGCTCGCGCGGATGAGCGTCGAGGACAAGGTCGGCCAGCTCATCCAGGTCGATATCGGCAGCATCACGCCCGCCGACATCCGCACCTACAAGCTCGGTTCGATCCTCAACGGCGGCAATTCGGGGCCCTATGGCGACGATTTCGCGCCCGCGCCCAAGTGGCTCCAGCTCGCCGACGAATATTACGATGCCTCGATGGCGCGCAGCGACGGCCGGCCGCACATTCCGATCATCTGGGGCACGGATGCGGTCCACGGCAACAACAACATCCCCGGCGCGACCATCTTCCCGCACAATATCGGGCTCGGCGCCGCGCACGACCGCGATCTGATCCGCAAGATCGGCGAGGTCACCGCGATCGAGACCGCCGCCGCCGGGCTCGACTGGACTTTCGCGCCCACACTTGCGGTGGTGCAGGACGATCGCTGGGGCCGCACCTACGAAAGCTATTCGGAGGAGCCCGCGATCCCGACCGATTATGCCGGCGCGATGATCGAGGGGGTGCAGGGCAGGGTGGGCACGAAGGACTTCCTCTCGCCCACCCATGTCATCGCCACGACCAAGCATTTCCTGGGCGACGGCGGCACCGGCGGGCGCGATCAGGGCGATGCGCAGATCGGCGAGGAGGTGCTGCGCGACGTCCATCTCGGCGGCTATCCGGCGGCGCTGGAGGCGGGGACGCAATCGGTGATGGCCAGCTTCTCCAGCTGGAACGGGGTCAAGATGAGCGGCAACAAGAGCCTGCTCACCGATGTGCTCAAGGACCGGATGCATTTCGACGGCTTCGTCGTCGGCGACTGGAACAGCCATGGCCAGGTCGCCGGCTGCACCAACGAAAGCTGCCCGCAGGCGATCAACGCCGGGCTCGACATGTTCATGTATTCGGGGCCGGGCTGGAAGCAGCTCTACGAGAATACGCTGGCACAGGCGCGATCGGGCGAGATCCCCGCGGCGCGGCTCGACGATGCGGTGCGGCGCATCCTGCGGGTCAAGCTGCGCGCGGGACTGTTCGAGCGCGGGCGGCCCTCGTCGCGGCCGGTCGCGGGTCATTTCGACCTGATCGGCTCGCCCGCGCATCGCGCGATCGCGCGGCAGGCGGTGCGGGAATCGATGGTGTTGCTCAAGAACGAGGGCGTGCTGCCGCTCAGGCCGTCGGCGAACATCCTCGTCGCAGGCGGTGGCGCCGACAGCATCAGCCAGCAATCGGGCGGCTGGACGATCACCTGGCAGGGCACCGACGTCCCCAACGCGGTCTTTCCCAATGGCGAGACGATCTGGCACGGCATCGCCGAGACGGTGCGCGCGGGCGGAGGCATCGCGACCTTGTCGCCGGACGGCAGCTTCGCCCGCAAGCCCGACGCCGCGATCGTCGTGTTCGGCGAGCAGCCTTATGCGGAGTTCAAGGGCGATCGGCCCAATCTCGACTATAGCCCGGACGACAAATCCGATCTGGCATTGCTCAAGCGGCTCAAGGCGGCCGGCATCCCGGTCGTGGCGGTGTTCCTGTCCGGCCGGCCCTTGTGGGTGAATGCCGAGATCAACGCGTCGGACGCGTTCGTCGCCGCCTTCCTGCCGGGCACCGAGGGTGGCGGCGTCGCCGACATGCTGTTCCGCAAGTCCGACGGCCGCATCGCGCAGGATTTCCGCGGCCGGCTCAGTTTCTCCTGGCCGAAACGGCCCGACCAATATGTGCTGAACCGCCGCGATCCGGGCTATGACCCGCTCTTCCCGATCGGCTTCGGCCTGACCTATGCGAGGCCCGCGCATCTCGGCCGGCTCGACGAGACGCGGCCCGCCGGGCTCGACGCCGGCAACAGCTCGCGCTTCTGGAGCCGGGGCCGCGTGCCCGATGGCTGGCGTTTCGCGATCGGCGATCGCAACTCGGCCTTCGCCATCCTGCCCGGCGCGGTCGGGGCGACGCCGACGCATCACCTCAGCGTCACCGCGATCGACCGGCGCGCGCAGGAGGATTCGCGGCGCCTCACCTTTACCGGCGATGCCGAAATGCGGATCGAGGCAGCCAGACCGATCGACATGAGCCGCGAAGCCAATGGCGAGCTCAGCCTCGTCATGGAGTATCGCATCGACCAGCCGCTGACCGGCACCGTCACGCTCGCGATGGGATCGGGCGAGCGGACGCGCGCGGTTCCGGTCGGACGGACGCTCGCGGCGGCCGCGCCGGGCGCGTGGGGCAGGATCGCCGTGCCGCTCCAGTGCTTCCGCGCCGGCGGTGTCGACATGGCGCGGATCGACCGGCCGTTCGCGCTCGCCGCCACCACCGGCACCATCTCGATTTCGGACGCGCGCATCGATTATGTCGCGGTGCCGATGACGCGGTGCGGGGACGAATGACGGCGGCCGCGCAGACGCTCATCCTGTTCGGCGCGACCGGAGACCTGTCGCAGCGCATGCTGCTGCCCTCGCTGTTCGGGCTCCATGCCGACGGGCTCGTGCCCGACGATCTGCTGATCCTGGGCACCGCGCGCAGCGACGAGGACGATGCGGCCTTCCGCGATCTGGCGGGGCAGGCGCTGGCGAAGGCGGTGACCGGCGATCGGCGCGCCCTCATTCCCGGCTTCCTCGATCGGCTGCGCTACGTTCCGCTCGATCTGCACGATGCGCGCTCCTTTGCGGGGCTGGCGACGGCGCTCGGCGATCGCGCCCGCCGCCCGCTGGCGGCGTTCCTGTCGACCGCCCCGGCGCTCTTCCGGCCGGCGATCGGCGGGCTCGCCGCCCACGGGCTGGCCGGCGACAATGCCCGCCTCGCGCTCGAGAAACCGCTCGGCCACGATCTCGCCTCGAGCCAGGCGATCAACGATGCGGTCGCCGCCGCCTTTCCCGAGGATCGGATCTTCCGGATCGATCATTATCTCGGCAAGGAAACCGTCCAGAACCTGATCGCGCTGCGCTTCGCCAATTCGCTGTTCGAGCCGCTGTGGAATGCCGGCGGGATCGATCATGTCCAGATCAGCGTCGCCGAGACGGTCGGGCTGGAGGGCCGGGTCGGCTTCTACGACGATGCCGGCGCGCTGCGCGATATGGTCCAGAACCATATGCTCCAGTTGCTCGCCTTGGTGGCGATGGAGCCGCCCGCCCGCTTCGATGCCGCCGCGGTGCGCGACGAGAAGGTCAAGGTGCTGCGCTCGCTCCGCCCGATCGACGCGGCCAGCGCGCCGGGCGATAGCGTGATCGGCCAGTATCGCGCGGGCGCGATCGGCGGCCAGGCGGTGGCGGGCTATGCCGACGAACTCGGCCGGCCATCGGCCACCGAGACCTTCGTCGCGATCAGGGCGCATGTCGACAATTGGCGCTGGCGCGGCGTGCCCTTCTACCTGCGCACCGGCAAGCGCCTGCCAGATCGCCGGACCGAGATCGTGATCCAGTTCCGCGGCGTGCCCCACTCGATCTTCGAGGGCCAGCCGCTCAAGCCGAACAAGCTCGTCATCCTGCTCCAGCCGGACGAGAATATCCGTCTGCTCGTCATGGCCAAGCAGCCCGGCCTCGGCGGCGAGGGGATCGTGCTGCGCGAGATCCCGCTCGATATCGCACTGCGCGATGCCTTTGCCGGCGCGCGCCGCCGCATCGCCTATGAGCGGCTGCTGCTCGATCTGATCGAGGGCGACCCGACCTTGTTCGTCCGCCGCGACGAGGTGGAGGCGCAGTGGCGCTGGATCGACGCGATCCGGGCGGGCTGGGCGGCGGCGCGGATGACCCCCGCGCTCTACCCCGCCGGCAGCTGGGGCCCGCCGGCCGCGATGGCGCTGGCCGAACGAAACGGAGCGATGTGGCATGGGTGAGCTTGTATGAACCAGGTTGTCGCGGTCGATATCGGCGGGACCCACGCCCGCTTCGCGCTGGCCGAGCTGCAGCCCGGGCGGCGGCCGGCGCTCGGCCGGATGCGCAAATATCGCACCGCCGATCATGCCGGCCTCGCCTCGGCCTGGGCGGCGTTCGGCCGCGATTGCGGGGGCGTCCTGCCCGCCGCGGCTGCCATCGCCATCGCCGGCCCCGTCGACGGCGAACTGATCCGCTTCACCAACAATCCCTGGCTCATCCGCCCGGCCACGATCGGCGACGAGCTGGGCCTCGATCGCGATCCGCTCCTGCTCAACGATTTCGCGGCGATGGCGGCGGGGATCGGCGTGATGGACGATAGCGAGTTCGATCATCTCGGCGGCACCGCGGGCGCCTGGCCGGGTTCGGGCGTGACGACCGTGATCGGGCCGGGCACCGGCCTGGGCGTCGCCCAGTTGCTGCGCACCGGCGGGCGCAACATCGTCATCGCCAGCGAGGGCGGGCATGTCGATTTCGCCGCGCTCGACGGGTTCGAGGAAGCCCTGGCGCAGCGGCTGCGGGCGCAGCATGGCCGCGTGTCCGCCGAGCGCGTCTGCGCCGGCCCGGCGCTGGCCGCGATCCGCGAAGCGCTGGCGGCCAACGCCGGCCGGCCGATCGTCCCGGTGGACGATGCGGCGCTGTGGCAGTTGGCGATCGACGGCGCCGACGATCTGGCGGCGCAGGCGCTCGATCGGCTGGTGATGGCGCTCGGATCGTTCGCCGGCGATCTCGCACTCGCGCACGGCGCCAATGCCGTCGCCATCACCGGCGGCCTCGCCAACCGCATCCGCGATCGCCTGGCCGGCCCGCTGTTCCACGATCGCTTCCGCGCCAAGGGCCGCTTCGCGCGGCGCATGGCCGAACTCCCGATCCGCCTCGCCTGCCACCCCGAACCGGGCCTGCTCGGCGCGGCGGCCGCCTATCAGGAGCAACGCTGCTGAGCGCTGGCCGGGCGCGCGCATGCCCGGCCGCGGTGCCGTCATGCATTTGCATGACGTTGGAGAAGAGCACGTAATGCATTTGCATGACATTTCACGGCGGGGCACCGGCCCGCTTTCCCTGTTTTTCCCTGTTATCGCGCCAATAACAGGGAAAATCCGCATTTCTGCATCGCCCGCAGACGCGCCGCCCCTTCCATCGCCCTGATCGGGCGACAGTTTCGGCGCGCACGCTTTCTGCGCGGAACAGTGAATCAAATTCGACATAACAGGGCGGGAAATCTCCGTAACAGGGGGTGGAACAGGGCAGGCGGCGGACGGCCGGGTGAGATCATGCGGGCACTGGTGCCCGGGACCGATGCGGCCGTGCCGCAGATGGTTGCGCCGATAAAACGCGCTGATCCGGGCCATGCCACAGTTTTGGTGTGGGTGGCCGAAGGTGGATTATATCGCCTGCGGCCGCACCGCGGAAGCTGGGCTGGCCGCCAAGAATTTGGGAGCGACTCCGGTATCGTTTCGCGCACGATTGCGAGCAGCCTTCCCGAATGATCGCTCTTTGGCTAGACGTCCGCTGAGCATGGCGGCCGGGCGGCGCGCCACGGATCAGCCAAATCGAACGTAATGCTCGAATTATCGCCGGTCAGGCGCGGGAGTTTTGAAGTGATTGTTGACGAATTCAATGATTTTGCCCTTTTTTCAGAAGCGGAGGTCAAAGCGCTCGAGGCGCGCTGCTCTCAGCGTGAAAATCGCGGGAAAACAACGTCATACACGACCTGCCTTGTTCGCAATAAGGAGGTTCAGCTAAAAAGGGAGGAGCGTGTACGCCAACTCTGGCTGGCCCGCTTGATCAGCAAATTTGGTTACAGTCCAGCACGCATCGCACTCGAATATCCGATCACCTTTGGCCGAGACACCTCGAAGCGCGCTGATATTGTAGTGTTTGACGCGGACCGTCCAACCGTCCCCTACATCATCATCGAAGTGAAGCAGGAAAAGTACAAAGACGGCAAGGAGCAGCTACGGTCATATTGCCATGCAACCGGTGCGCCGCTGGCGGTGTGGAGCGACGGGCTGTTAGCCGAGGTTTGGCACCGCAAGAATCCGAATTACTTCATGCCGATCCACGAACTCCCGCGCGCGGATCAAACGATCGAGCAGGTGGTCGATCAACCTTGGACCGTGCAGACCCTGATAGATCTAGAGAATGAACGAGCGAAGGAGGGCAAATTTGCCCGGTCACTCCGCGATCTCATCCAGGATATGGAAGACGAAGTGTTGGCCAACGCCGGTGTCGATGTCTTCGAGGAGGTCTTTAAGCTGATCTTCACAAAACTGTTTGACGAGATGACGTCCTATCAGATGCATCGCAATTTGCGGTTCCGGAATCATAACACGTCGGCGCAGCTTAAATCCGCGATTCAGGCACTGTTTGATGAAGCAAAGGAAAAATGGCCGGGCGTATTCCTTGACGACGAGCGTATCCGTCTGTCTCCCGATCATCTACAAGTCTGTGTTGGCTCCTTGGAAGAATGGAAACTATTTAATTCAAACCTTGACGTCGTTGATGACGCCTTTGAATATCTCGTTTCGAAATCATCCAAAGGCGAAAAAGGCCAGTATTTCACGCCGCGTTGGGTAATCGACATGTGCGTGCGGATGATTAATCCGCAAGAGCACGAAACCGTGATTGATACGGCCTGCGGGTCGGCAGGGTTCACCGTGCATAGCATGTTCCACGTCTGGAAGCAGATCTATCGCGAGTTAGGCAAGCCCGAAGGCGACCTCTTTACGATGGAAACAAAGGAACCGCGGGCCATCGAATATGTCCGGCGCAATGTATTTGCAGTGGATTTTGATGAAAAGAGCGTTCGCGTTTCGCGCTGCCTTAATCTGATCGCTGGTGATGGCGAAACCAATGTGCTGCACCTCAATACACTTGACTGGACGAAGTGGGACGAGACGGCCAGCCAGCCGGAATGGTCGGAAACCTACAGCAACGGCTGGAATGGCCTTAAGCGCCTGCGCGCAGTCAAGAGGCCGGGGGAATACCGCCAGTTCAATTTCGATGTCCTGATGGCCAACCCGCCTTTTGCCGGGGACATTAAGCAGTCGGACATGTTGAGCCCCTACGAAGTGGCACATAAAAAAGATGGCAAGCTCGACAAGGCGGTCGCGCGCGATTTGCTGTTCATCGAACGGAATATCGATTTCCTGCGCCCCGGCGGCCGCATGGCAGTTGTGCTGCCGCAGGGACGGTTCAATAATCCATCTGACCAACGGCTGCGCGAGTTCATTATGGAGCGCTGCCGCATTCTTGCAGTGGTTGGTCTCCACCCCAATACGTTCAAGCCGCATACCGGAACCAAGACAAGTGTGCTGTTCGTCCAGAAATGGAACGATATCGCATCCGCCGGGCCGCTCTGCGCTCGCCAGAATGATTACAATATCTTCTTCGCCACCCAGCAGATTGAGAGCGTCGATAATTCAGGTCGAAAGGTATACCGAAAGAGGCCAGACGGCACGTTCCTGCGCGACCGCCATGGCCATTTCGTCGTCGAGCACGATCTATTTAACCATGAGGGTTTGACCAAGGACGGCATCGCCGAAGCCTTCCACGAGTTCGCTCGGAGGGAGGGGCTGCCTTTTTTTCGGTAGGCCCCTTCGACGAGGACCGGTTAAACGGTCTGTTGGAGGGGCTGGAAATCGCAATAGTCCCAAGCAGCCAATTGGAACGAGATCTTCGATTCGATGCGCAATTCTTCTACAAACGATATCTGGCCGAAGATCAGGCACTACATCGTTTGCCGTTAAAAAAAATCGGCGAAATTGCATTCGTCACCGATGGACCTCACGGATACCATGTCGTTGACGAAACGTCGGCAATCGCCATGTTGACCGCAAGTTGTGCGTCCAACTGGTTTGCGGACCGCTCTGGGGCGGATACAATCGCTAAGTGGGTCGATGACGCTAATCGGCGATCTTCCCTGGAGGTAGAAGATTTGATTCTGTCGACGCGTGGAACAGTTGGGAATTGTGCCATAGTGACGGAGGAGGTCTTGCCTGCAAATCTCGATCAGGACGTCGCGCGTATCGCGATTGATACCCGGGAAGGCTTGGAACCAAGCTTTGTTTTAGCTTATCTGAACGGTAAATTTGGTCAAGATTACATTACTCGACATGCATCGGGTATGGTCCAGCAGGGGTTACCGCTCGACAAGGTCCGGAAAATACCAGTTCCGGCTTTAGGGGAGGCGATCCAAAAAGGGGTCGTTCGGGCAGTGGAGCGCGCATACGAAATGCGCCGCACTTCGAGTGAAGCTGCTGCGCGAGCCGAGGACATACTCGTGGTCGCACTTGGCTTAGCCGATTGGGCACCCCCGGAGCCACTCGCCTACTCAGCCAAGGCCAGCGATGCCTTCGTTGCTGGGCGGCTCGATGCTCAGTATTTTATGCCGGCCAAGAAGCGAGTGATGCAGGCCTTGGCTACCTTGCCGGGTAAACCGATGGTCGAGCGGTTTACTAGCGTTCGCGAGCAATGGGTGCCGGACCGCGCCCCGGCCACGATGCGTGTTCGGAACTATGATGTAACTGATGCCCTGTTGCCGCTGCTCGATGCAGAAAAGAAACCCAGCTTCGCCGCTGACATAGGCAGCATGAAGAAGCTGCTGCGCGACGGCGACGTGGCGGTGTCACGTCTACGTTCGTATCTAAAGGAAATTGCCGTCGTGCGGACGGGTGATAAGATTCCATCGGTAGGCTCGTCCGAATTCATCGTCCTCCGACCCAATGGGGCTGACATATCCCCGGAGACCCTGATGGTGTTCTTGCGTTCCATGCCCGTTCAGACCATTCTAAAATGGTGTCAGGATGGCTCTCAGCACCCACGCTTCAGCGAGAGCGATTTGCTTTCGATCCCGATCCCCGATGCCGTTGCCGGCGTATCTATCGAAGTGACTTCGATCGTTCAAACGAGCTTTGCAGCTCGAGACAAAGCGCGCCGCTTGCTTGATGCAACCAAACGCGCAGTCGAAATCGCCGTAGAGGACAGCGAGGCCGCGGCGCTGGCATATCTCAATGGCGTGGGCAACTCTTGATGCCGGGGCTTGGCGATAACCTGAAGCGCTGGCGCGACGCCGCGGAGGTTGACTGGTTCAGTCAGTTCATCAAGGCGTGGATTCCATTCAATGCTTGGCTGACGGACACGTTTGGCGATTTAAGCGATCGAGAGTTGCTGGATAGGATTAAGGCCGATGCTAACGTTGTCAGGAACAAGGCGCTGCCCATGTTGTCCAGGAACCTCCGTGTTGCCCGCGACACGACGGGGGGATGGCAGGATGATGGCGCCGAAGCGCAGGAGTTCCGGCTCAACATCGGCGAGCTGAACCGCCGTTTACAGGAGTGCATAATCGAGAGCCGAAAGGGCCGCATTTGTTTTGAAACGGTTGATATTGGCGCCAACACGAAAAGGGACGAGCAGCAAAACAAGTGGCGGCGTGATTTTCGGTGTCGCCGCGATTATCCCGCTAAGGGCGAGGTGCATATTCAGATATCTGCGTCCAAGACCGTGGCACCGTTCGCGCTGACTCTCAACGGTCATGATCGACGTGCGCTTGAAGATGATATTTCCTTCAGGGCTTTGAAAGATGAGCAGCGCGCCGTCCTCCTGTCACTCTTCGAAGCGGTAGCGCCACGATTGGTAATGAACGTCTTGGCCGAGCATGGCGATCCCAAATTTCTTACTTATGGGGATGTTAATTTCATCGACGACGCTGCAAAGAATTTTTCCGCATTGATCGACGTCCTTTACGGCCTCCGCAACGCGCTCTTTCATGGTTCTATTACACCGAACGAAACGCACAACCAAATATATAAGCCTGCTTATCTTCTCGTCATGCGTCTGGTAAAATGCACGATTTAGATTGAGGGACGAGATGAAATTGAATCGACAACAAATTCAGGCAAAGGCGCGATCGCTTCTGGAGGCTGAAAAGGGAGGCATTCGCTGGGGGGAAATTCTTAGACGCATTCATGCCGATGATCCAGATACTCCGCAAAACAGCATCCATGGCGCACTGCAAAACCTTTTTATTGTTTCAACTGACATTGTTAAGGTTGCGCGTGGCACCTATCAATTGGCCCAATATGTGGCGGACGATGATGCGTTGGCCAACGCCCAAGAGGTGCAAGCCGCCGCCGCGCCGGTGGTGGCAGAGACGCCCGGTTTGGAAAGCCTCACTGAACAGGATTTCTATGGCAGCTTTGCCGATTGGCTAGAGGAGAATGACGAGGCTACCGTCGCGTCTGCGCTAGGTGGCGCGAGTTTGGGAGGAAAATGGGGGACGCCCGACGTAATTGGCGTGCTTAAACCCCGAGCACAGGACATCTTTAAATTCGAGCCGCAGATCGTTACGGCGGAAATCAAGGCGGTACCAAGTCAGCCGGTAGTCGCATTTGGGCAAGCTGTCGCCTATCGGCTATTTTCTCACAAAAGCTACATCGTCGTGCCAAACTCGACGAGCAGCGATGATATGAATTGGCTGAAATCGCTTTGCAGCATTCACGGGGTCGGGCTGGTTACGTTTGCCTTAAATAAGGATCGGCCCGATTACGCGGTGGTGGTGCTTCCGGTGAACGCCGCTCCGGATATGTTTTACGTTAACAATATGCTGGAGCGGCTGAAGGCAAGCGAACCAAAGCTCTTAAATCGGCTGTTTTAGGGTGGGCGGCAGCCTCTGTGTAGCGCTTTCCCAACAAGTTCCAGTTCAGACGAACACATCCAAGGCGGCCAAGACGCCGGTTTGCCCGAACGCGGTGCGGACGGTGCGGCAAGCGGCCACCGCTTTCCAGCTCCAGACATTTGCGATATCGCCCGGAGCACCCATATTCCGGGCATGGACGACGATCTCATCCGCCTCGGCCTTGTCGACGACGAGGCCATCATGCTCGACGAGGCAGCCCTGTCGCTGGCGCTGCCCGACAATCCCGAAACCGATCTGGATCCCTATCATGCGCTGCTCGCCGAGATGGCTGTGCGGCTGCGGGATGTCGGGGCCGAAGCGAACACCCCTCACGAACGCGCCGACGCACTGTCGCTCGTGATCGCCGGGGAGTTCGGCTTCGAGGGCGATCGGGACGCCTACGACGCACCCGCCAATGCCGACATGATCCGGGTGATCGACCGCCGCCGCGGCCTGCCCGTCAGCCTCTCCATCCTCTATGTGGCGGCGGCGCGCCGGGTCGGCTGGACGGCGAACGCGCTGGACGTGCCCGGGCATGTGCTCGTCCTGATCGGCGAGGCCGACGACGCGGTGATCGTGGATCCGTTTCGCGGTGGCGTGCTCGTCGGGCACGAGCAACTCGTCGCCCTGGTATCGGCGTCCGTCGGGCCCGGCTCGAACGTCGTCCAGGTCGCGGCGATGCCCAACCGGGCGATCCTCGTCAGGCTGCTGCTCAATCAAGCGACCCGGGCCGAGGGGGCGGGAAGGGGCGGGCGCGCGCTCGAACTCTATCGTCGGATCACCGAAGTCGCGCCCGATGCTGCCCACGCGTGGTGGCAACGGGCCAGGCTCGAACTGATCGACCACGATGTCGCCGGTGCGAAGAGCAGCCTTGCCGCGATGCTCGAGGTAACCCGCGCGCCGGCGCTGCGTGAGACCATCACTGAAACGCTTCGCTCGCTCGTCGCATCCTGATGCGGAGCGTCGGCTTCCCGGATGGCACCGCCGTTCCCATGCTCGGCCAGGGCACGTGGATGATGGGCGAAGACCCGCGGAAGCGAGCCGGCGAGGTGTTTGCCCTCCAATACGGCATCGACCTCGGCATGACGCTTGTCGACACGGCGGAGATGTATGCGGACGGCGGCTCCGAGCAGGTCGTGGGTGAGGCTGTCAGGGGGCGTCGGGACGACGTCTTCCTCGTCAGCAAGGCCTATCCGCACAATGCGTCCCGTGGCCTGCTCCCGCGGGCCTGCGATGCCAGCCTGTCCAGGCTCGGGACCGATCGTCTCGACCTCTACCTCCTGCACTGGCGGGGAAACGTCCCGCTTGCCGAAACGGTCGAGGCGATGGAGCGCCTCGTCGCGGCAGGGAAGATCCTGCGATGGGGCGTGAGCAATCTGGATACCGACGACATGGAGGAACTTGCCGCCGCGGGCGGCATGTCCTGCGCGACCGATCAGATACTCTACAATCTGACCCGACGCAGTCCCGAGTTCGATCTCATCCCCTGGCTGCGCAAACGCTCGATTCCGATCATGGCCTACAGCCCGGTCGAGCAGGGGCGTCTTGTCCGGCATCCTGGCCTGAAATCGTTGGCCGAGAGGAAGGGCTGCAGCCCGGCGCAGCTCGCGCTTGCCTGGCTTCTCGACCAACCGGGTGTCATTGCCATTCCGAAGGCGGCGTCGCGAAACCATGTCGAGGAGAACAGGGGGAGTGCCGACATCATCCTCGACGAAGACGACCGGGTGGCCCTGGAGCGGCTGTTTCCGGCGCCGCGATCGCGCACCCGGCTCGAGATGCTCTGAGGCGATCGGGCGCGGCTGCCGAACCATCCGGCATATGACCTGTTTCGGACCATGCGACTGCCGGCGTCGGGACGGCCATCGTCCGCCACGCCGGCTCCCGTCCTGATCGACCGCTTTCGCCTTGGCTTTGGTCGGATCGCGTAGGCATCCAGCACGAGGATTGCGCTGGTCAGAACCCTCCCAGCCGGAGCCGTTCTACATCCACAGGCCAGGTCAATATCGTTCTTGACGTCGATCCATAGCGGCAGATCGGGAAACAGCGCACGGATGCGGTTCGCCTGCGCCGCTTCGCCGGCTTCCGACAGATCGGCCGCATCGAAATAGACCAGGTCTATTTCCGCCCGGCGATCGAGGACGGTGCCAAGTGTCCTGCCGTTCGCGATGATCGAACGAAGGCGCGCTTCAGGCGTAGGGCAGGGGGGTGTCGACACCGGCTCTCCATTGAATTCAAAATGTGGACATGAGAATTTATAATATAGAAATCCCTACGTCCGGCAGGAGAATTTGAAAATTCTAATACATCTATGAATTCCGGCATTTTGCCGCGCTACCTGCGCCTATAGAAATACTGAATTGTGATGGTGGATAACGTCTCCAGAATGGACTCCATTCAAAAGGGGTGTTTCCATGATTTCTCGTTCGAGCCATTTTCTGGCCCTGAAGTTCGCCTTGCTCGCCGGTCTCAGCGCGACGGCCATCAGCTCGGCCCGGGCGGCCGATCCGCAACCCTCGCCCGAACCCGCAGCCGCAGCCCCGGCCGATGCCGCCGGGGTCGAGGAGATCACCGTGACGGCGCGCCATCGTATCGAAAAGCTGCAGGATGTGCCGATCGCGGTCACCGCAGTCACTGCGCGCGACTTGAATGCGTCGGGCAGTTTCTCGATCCGCCAGATCCAGCAGCAGGTGCCGAGCCTGCAGATATTGGGCTTCAACCCGCGTAACGTCACGATCCAGATCCGCGGCCTCGGCACCACCGCTGGCACCGTGAACAGCGGGATCGAGCCCGGCGTCGGCGTCTATGTCAACGGCGTCTACAATGCGCGGCCGTCGATCGCGGTGTTCGATGTGTTCGACGTCGCCAGCGTCAATGTGCTGCGCGGGCCGCAAGGCACATTGTTCGGCAAGAACAGCGTCGCCGGCGTGATCGAGGTGAACACCAACAAGGCCTCCTACACGCCCGAGGCGGAGGGCGAACTCAGTTACGGCAATTACAATTTCAGCCAGATCAAGCTGGCCGCCTCCACCCCGATCGGCAACAGCGGCTTCGCGATCCGGATCGCCGGCATCAAGAGCGATCGCGACGGAACGATCTACAACACCACCTTCAAGGATGACTGGCAGGATTATCATAACGAGGCGGTGCGCGGCGAGCTCGACTACCGCAACACCGACGAGAGTTTCACCGCGCGGCTGATCGGCGATTTCAACCGCCAGCACCAATATCAGGGTTTCCAGGTCAAGCGCGGCATCCTGCCCAAGCTGCGCAACGACGGCAGCGTGGGCACGACCCGCGATTTCTACGATCGCGCGGCCGATGCGGGCTATGTCCCGCTGCCGATCGATCCGGGCGCACGCACGGTCGATCTCAACACGCCTTATACGGTCAATATGAATACGGGCGGCGTGTCGCTCCAACTCGATAAGAAGCTGCTCGGCGGACATACGCTCACCTCGATCACGGGGTGGCGCTTCTGGAACTGGAACCCGTCGCTCGACGGCGACGGGCTGGGTGCCGCGGTCAATACCCGCAGCAACCTGCCGACCTACCAACGCCAATGGAGCGAGGAGGTGCGTCTCGCCTCGCCGAGCGGGCAGCGGATCGAATATACCGCCGGCCTCTATTATTTCTGGCAGCGCAACCGCGAGATTCCCTACAACACCTATGGCGCGGACGCCGCCAAATATATCCTCGGGCCGGCTTATCCCTCGGCGGCGCTCGCCGATTTCTCGCAGACCGGGCTACAGCTCGCCTTCACCAAGAGCTATTCGGGTTTCGCCAATGCCACCTGGCATGTCACCGATCGGCTCGCGCTGACCGCGGGTGCGCGCTACACCTACGAGAAGCGCGAGGGGCATTACGAATCCCTGCCCTCGGGCGGCGTGCCGCTGACCGATCCGGTCTTCGCCAGCCTCACCGCGGCGCAACTGGCCGCGATCGCATCGCGTCGCGCCACTTTCGCCCCGACCGCCTCCTACGACGTGTCGGCCAAAGGCGGCCGCGTCTCGGGTACGATCAACGCGCTCTACAAGCTCGCGCCGGGCATCAACGCCTATGCCGGCTATTCACGCGGGTTCAAATCGGCGGGCATCAACCTCGTCACCCCGGTGCAACTCGCCAACGGCCCGGCACCGCAGACCTTCGCGCCCGAGATCGTCAACGCCTATGAGATCGGTCTCAAGACCGATCTGTTCCGCAATCGCGTGACCTTCAACCTGGCGCTGTTCCGCTCGGACGACAGCGGCTACCAGGCCAATCAGAGCGTTCTGGTGCCGACATCGGCGGGGTTCGTGCTCCGCCAATATATCACCAATGCCGGCAAGGTGCGCACGCAGGGCATCGAGGCGGATCTGCGCGCGACGCCGCTGCCGGGCCTGTCGCTCGGGGCGGGCGCCACCTATGACGACGGCACGTTCCGCTCCTATGTGAACGGCCAATGCCCCTATCTGCAGACGACCGTGGCGAATGGCGGGGTGTGCGATCTGTCCGGGCGGCGGCTGACCGGCGTGTCCAAATTCGTCTATAATCTCTCCGCCGAATATGAATTCGCCGTCGGCACCCTGCTCGGCTTCCAGGCCAAGGCCTATTTCGGCGGCGATTACAGCCATCGCAGCAGCGCTTACGGGACGCTCAACACCGATCCCTACGGGCTGATCCCCGCCTACGGCCTGCTCAACGGCTATTTCGGGATCCGCGATGCCGACGGGAAATGGGATCTGAAAGTCTGGGGCCGCAACCTCGCCAACAAGGTCTATTACACCAACACGTCGGTCGATTCCGCCACCACCTACAGCTATGCCGGCTCGCTCGGCGATCCGCGTTTCTATGGCGCCACCCTGCGGTTCAAATTCTGATCGTGCGGCTCGAGCGAACCAGAACGGTTGCTTGCCGATC
Source organism: Sphingomonas sp. MMS24-J13 (assembly GCF_044905095.1). Taxonomy (NCBI): domain Bacteria; kingdom Pseudomonadati; phylum Pseudomonadota; class Alphaproteobacteria; order Sphingomonadales; family Sphingomonadaceae; genus Sphingomonas; species Sphingomonas sp. MMS24-J13. The sequence goes on along the minus strand of NZ_CP173258.1, from coordinate 1,957,794 downwards.
GGGTGTAGCGATTGTGCCACAGGCAGCGGGGTCGATGACCTCGCGGCAACCGCTTCAGCCTCCGCCTGAACCGTCCATGGGCGTGCCGCAGGCGCTCCGTCGAACGTCCTTCTCCTTAGGCTAGAAAATAGATGGCCCGATTCAAGGGATTGAAGGTCTTTAGGCCCGACAAGTTTTTGCGGGGGTGGTTCGCAGTTGCGGAAAGCGCATCTGCGGCGCGGCGTTACAGCCAACGGGAATGGCTTCGGGTCGCAATCGTCCCACGCGATCGGCTTCGCCTTCCCGACAGAATGCAGAAGGGACCCATGATGAATATCCGTCGTACCACGCTGGCACTTGCCGGCTCGACGCTTGCGTTCGCACACGCGCAGATCGCTTTTGCGCAAGCCGCGTCGGCCACGCCTCAGGCGGCCGAGGATGCCGGCACCGAGATCGTCGTCACCGGCACCCGCACGGTCGGCCGCTCGCGCCTCGACACCGCAGCGCCGGTCGATGTGCTGAGCGGCGCGACCCTGCGCCAGCAGGGCTCGACCGAGCTTGGCGCCGCGCTTTCCGCGGTCGCTCCCTCGATCGATTTCCCGCGCGCCTCGGCGGTCGACGGCACCGACGCGATCCGTCCCGCCACCCTGCGCGGCCTTTCGCCCGACCAGACGCTCGTCCTGATCAACGGCGTGCGCGGCCACACCGCCGCCTTGCTCAACATCAACGGTTCGGTCGGGCGCGGCGCGGCGGCGGTCGATCTCAATACGATCCCGACGGTGGCGCTCGACACGATCGAGGTGCTGCGTGACGGCGCATCGGCGCAATATGGTTCGGATGCGATCGCCGGCGTGATCAACCTGCGGCTGCGCGAGGCGCGCTCGGGCGGCGGCGCCAGCGTCACCTACGGCTTCTACGACACGAATATCGATACCGCGCGCGGCAGCCGCAGTTCCTCGGGCGAGCATACGATCAACGCGTCGGCGTGGCAGGGGATCGGCTTCGGTAATGACGGCTATCTGACGCTGTCGGGCGAATATCAGCGCCGCCTGCCGACCAGCCGCGGCGATTATGATCCGCGTATCACGCCCAGCGTGGTGGACTCGCGCTTCGGCGATCCGGACGTGAAGCAGTATAGCGTCTGGGCGACTGCCGGCACGTCGATCACCGACAATCTCAAGCTCTATGGCTGGTTCGGCTATCAGGATCGCAATTCCACCTCGGCAGCGTTTCCGCGCATCCCGTCGGCCGCGGCGTCCGTCTCGGGCGTCTATCCGAACGGCTTTCTGCCGCTCATCAACACCAAGTCGCGCGACATCAATTCGGCGATCGGGGTGAAGGGCGACGTGGCCGGCTGGTCGGTCGATGCCAATGTCAGTTACGGCCGCAACAAGATCGATTTCCGCACCCGGAATTCGGCGAACTACACGTTCGGCAACAGCACGCAGACGAACTTCTACGACGGCGCTTTGATCTACGACCAGCTGGTCGGCGGGATCGACGTGTCGCGCAAGTTCGATGTGTTCCAGTCGCTCAACGTCGCGTTCGGCGTCGAGGGGCGGCGCGAGGGCTTCAAGATCACGCAGGGCGAGCCTGCGTCCTATGGCTACGGTACGGCATTGCCCAACCAGCAGCCGGGCGCGCAGGGATTCGGCGGCTTCTCGCCTCTGAACGAGATTTCGAAGCATCGCGAGAATGGCAGTGTCTATCTCGATCTGGAGGCGCAGGTCACCAGCAAGCTGCTGGTCGGCGTGGCCGGGCGTGGCGAGGATTATTCCGATTTCGGCAAGACCGGGAACGGCAAGGTCTCGGCCCGCTATGACTTCACCCCCTGGTTCGCGCTGCGCGGCAGCGCCTCGACCGGCTTCCGCGCGCCGTCGCTCCAGCAGCAATATTTCACGAGCGTCGCCTCGGTCATCCAGAACGGTTCGCCGATCCTGACCGGCACCTATCCGTCGGTCAGCCCGGTCGCCCAGGCGCTGGGCGGCAAGGCGCTCGAGCCGGAGAAATCGACCAATCTTTCGGCGGGTACGGTTATACGAGCGGGTGGCTTCGATCTGACGATCGATGCCTATCGTATCCACATCCGCAACCAGATCGGCCTGTCGGAGAATATCCAGGGGTCGTTCAGTCCGCAGGTCGCGGCTTTGCTCGCGCCCTACAATGTCTCGGCGGCGCGCTTCTTCATCAACGGTCTGGCATCGACCACCAAGGGCATCGACGCGGTCGCGCATTATCGCCTACGCAGCGCCAATGCCGGGACGTTCGATTTCACCGTCGCAGGCAACGTCAACAAGATCGACGTGACGCGCGTGCCCAATTCGCTCGCCGCGCTCAATCCGGTGCCGACCCTGTTCGCGCGCAGCCGCATCCTGACGCTGGAAGACGGCACGCCGGGCGAGAAGGTGACGGGGACGATCGACTGGTCGTCCCGCCTGTTCGGCGCGACCGCGCGGGTGACCTATTATGGCAACGTCACCCAGCCGGGCACGACCGCGACCGTCCTGGTCAACGGCGTGGCGATGAGCAACGATCTGCAGACCGGCAAGAAGGCGATCGCCGACCTGGAGCTGCGCTATCAGCCGAAGACGACGCCGCTGCAGCTGGCGATCGGGGCGAGCAACCTGTTCGATACCTATCCCAAGCAGTCGCCGACCTATCTGAACACGACCGGCGTGACGGCCTATCCGTTCTATTCGCCGTTCGGGTTCAACGGGCGCTACCTGTATGTGCGTGCTGGCCTGAACTGGTAAAGGATATCGGGGCCGGCGCGAGATTTCCCGTGCCGGCCCAGGTCCACTGCGCCAGTCAGTCGGCGAGAGCCTCCGGTTTCCATATGGCAGGCGTCACGCTGCGCCAGCCGCCGACGTGAATTGCGCAGCGGCGGCCTGCTTGCGTCAAAAGCTTTCCACCCACGGGCGCAACTCGACCTCCCAACTCCACGCGCTGCGCGGCTGGGCCAGCACCGCAAGATAGCTTTGCGCGATCGCGTCGGGATCGAGCGTGCTGTCGGGCCGATCGGCGGGATCGGGACGGGTGGCGCTGCGCACGCCGCCGTCGATCACGAAATGCGCGACATGGATGCCCTTGGGCGAAAGCTCGCGTGCGGCGCTTTGGGCGAGCCCGCGCAGGCCGAACTTGCCGATCGCGAAGGCGGACGATTGCGCGAACCCCTTGACGCTGGCCGTGGCACCGGTGAGCAGGATCGCGCCCTTGCCGAGCGGGAGCAACCGCCTGGCCGCCTGCTGCACGACCAGGAAGCCGCCATAGGCCGAAACCTCGATCGCGCGCCGCACCTCCTCCGGATCGAGATCGGCGATCGCGCCGCGCGCCCGGCCGCTGGCATTGTAGACGACTACCTCGGGCAGGCCGATCCGCGCCTCGGCCTCGGCGAACAGCCGCTCGACCGAAGCGGGGTCGGTCGCATCCGCGCTGAACAGAGCCGCGCCGGTTTCGGTCGCGAGATCGTCGAGCTTGTCGATGTTGCGCGCCGATGCTGCGACCTTGAGGCCGGCGTCGCTCAACTGGCGGACCAACGATGCGCTGATGCCCGGCCCGGTGCCGACGATCAGCGCGGAACGATAGGGTAGGTTGCTCAAGCTGCTGCTCCTGTACTGGCGGGACGACATCCCAAGGTCGCGCTCGATGATGTAGGCGGGCAGGGGCTCTGCACCATCCGGCCACCGCGATTGATTTTTCTCGCGCGCTTATAAGCTTTGCTTGTGGCGGATCGGCTCGACGGGCGCGCGGCCGCGTTGCGATCGTCGCGGGCCGTTCAGCTTATAAGAAAATACGCAGTCGATATGCCAAAGTCTCGACAGACAGGGCAATCAAGCCGGCGCAATGTCCTTGGGAGAACCCCGATTGATCGAGAAAGGAATGCGTCATGGCAACGGCTCCGGCTTCGAATGAACTATTGGTTTCGGTGAACGGACTTGAAATCGTGCCGCTACAGCCGACGATCGGCGCCGAAATCCATGGTGTCGACATCAGCAAGCCGCTGACGCTCGGCCAGCGCGACGCGATCAAGGCGGCCATCCTGCAGTACAAGGTCGTCTTCTTTCGCGATCAGGTGCTCGACAAGCAGGGCCATGCCGATTTCGCGCGCCAGTTCGGGCCGCTCTACGATTATCCGAGCGCGACCAGCGACAGCAATATCGTCCCGATCCACAAGATCTCGGCCGTCGAGAACAAGAATTGTCCGCGCGCCAAGCAGCCCGATTTCATCAAGGACGGCGATTATTTCCACACCGATACCAGCTGGCGGCTGGTACCGGCGTGGGGCGCGGTGCTGCGCGCGGTCGATCTGCCGCCGGTCGGCGGGGACACGGTCTGGGTCGATGCCAACCTCGCTTATGAAGGCCTGTCGGACGAACTGAAGGCGAAGCTCGAGACGCTCCACGTCGTCCATGATTTCCAGGCGTCGATCAACGCGCTCGGCCATGAATATCCGATCGTGGCGCATCCCGCGGTGCGCACGCATCGCGAAACCGGCAAGAAGATCCTCTGGGTCAATTTCTCGCTCCGCCCCCAATTCCTCGGGCTGGAACTGGCCGAGAGCGATGCGATCGCGCGTGAAGTGCTGCGCCAGTACAAGCGCCTTGAATTCCAGGTGCGCTTCGCGTGGCGCCCCGGCTCGGTCGCCTTCTGGGACAATCGCGCGGCGGTTCATTATGCCGTGCGTAATTATGGCGATTATCCGCGGCTGCTCGAGCGTATCCTGATCGCCGACGAAAGGCTCTACGCCGATCTCTGATCGGCCCGCACTTGCTCTTGCATGGTCGCCTGGAGCCCGCCGTTTCGCCCGGCGGGCTCATCTGTCGTGCATCGGATTACCGCACGGCATCCTCACCATCGCCCCAGCCGGCGGGGCGATGGTAGAGCGTCACCGAGCCCGGTCGCAGGAAGGTGCGTGCCGCCCAGTGCCGGGATGCGGAAAGCCGTGCGCGAACAGCGCGGATCCATGCCATGTCGTGTTTTGCCGCCATACGGAATAATCGATGGCGCAGGCCTTTGGCGCGGCCGGCGAGACAAGACCAACGAGCAATTCTGCGCGATTGTTCAGCGTCGCTTATAAGGCGTAGCCCGGGCCTTCAGGCCAACGCCGCCTCGATCGCGATCACCCTCTGCACCGCCGGTCGCGCCAGCATGCGATCATGATGCGCGAACAGCTTGGGAAATTCGCTCCGCTGCAGCTCGACCGCCGCATGAAAGCGCCAGAACAGGCGGAAGAGGTGGATGTCCGCGATCGACAGGCGATGGCCCACCGCCCAGCCGTCCGCCCCGATCCGGGCCTCGGCGAGGGTGTAGACCGCGCGTGCGTCCTCGCCTGCCGTCCGCCATGCGGGGTGTGCGCTCGATGCCAGGAAAGACATCCAGGAGACCACCTGCGCGGCGCCCTCGGGATCCTCCGGGATCAGGTGCGCCTCGGGAAAGCGTCGGGCGAGGTAGAAGAGGATGCCGGCCACCTCGGTCAGCAACCGCCCGTCGATCAGCAAGGCCGGCACCTTGCCCTCGGGATTGACGTCCAGATAGGCCGCTTGATGGTTGTCGTCGCGCAGCAGCGACAAAGGGCGCGGCTCGAACGGAGCGCCGGTTTCATGCAGCGCGATATGCGCCGCCATCGAACTCGATCGCGGCGCGAAATAGAAAGTCAGCACGTCCGGCCCCCTGTGCGTATCCCTCAGGCGGCTTCCTGCGAGTCACGCGCGGCAGTATAGCGATTGTCCGGCACCGGCAGACCGATATTCTCGCGGAACGTATCGCCCTCATACTCTTCGCGGAACAGCCCGCGCGCCTGTAGGATCGGGATGACCTTCTCGACGAACAGATCGAGCTGGCCCGGCAGCGGCTCGAACACGACGAAGCCGTCGGCCGCCCTGTTCTCGAACCAGTTCTGCAGTTCGTTCGCCACCGTTTCGGGCGAACCGACGAAGGTGCCGCGCGGGGTGGCGAGGCGCTGTACCACCTGACGCAACGTCAGATTCTCGGCGCGGACCTGGCTCAGGATCCGCAAGGTTCCGCTCTGCTGGCTGTTGAGCCCGATATGCGCGACGTCGGGGAAGGGCGCATCGAGATCATATTGGTGGAAATCATGATCGTTGAAGGTGCGCGAGAGGAAGCCGAAGCCGGTCTCGAGCGATTCCAGATCGGCCAGTTCGCGATAGCGCGCCTCGGCGTCCTCGTCGGTATCGCCGACGATCGGGGCGATGCCGGGCAGGATGTAGAGCTGATCGGGATCGCGACCGAAGCCTTTCGCGCGCTCCTTGACGTCGCTGTAATACGCCGCGGTTTCCTCGATCGTCGGGCCGTGGGTAAAGATCACCTCGGCGCGCCTCGCCGCGAAATTGCGCCCGTCGTCGGACGCGCCCGCCTGGAAGATCACCGGCTGGCCCTGCGGCGCGCGCTTGATGTTGAGCGGCCCGCGCACCTGGAAGAACTCGCCCTTGTGATCGAGCCGGTGGAGCTTCGCCGGATCGACGAAGGTGCCGCTCGCCTTGTCGGCGACATGCGCGTCCTCTTCCCAACTGTCCCACAGCCCCTGCACGACATCGAGATATTCGGCGGCGATGCGGTAGCGCACATTGTGCGGCGGATGCTCGGTCTTCGAGAAATTGGCGGCGGTGTCGCCGAGCCACGACGTCACCACGTTCCAGCCTGCGCGACCGCCGCTGATATGATCGAGCGACGCGAACTGGCGCGCGACGTTGAACGGCTCCGAGTAACTGACCGTCAGGGTCGCGACGAGTCCGATCTTCGAGGTGACCGCCGCGAGCGCCGACAGGATCGTGATCGGCTCGACCCGGTTGAGATAATGCGGGCTCGATTTCTCGGTGATCGACAGGCTGTCGGCCACGAACAGGAAGTCGAACTTGCCCTTCTCCGCCAGTTGCGCCTGGCGGGTGTAGAAAGCGAAGCTGGTGCTGGCGTTGACGTCCTTGTCCGGGTGGCGCCAATCGTTCCAGGTGCGGCCGACGCCGTGGAGAATGAAGCCGAGCTTGATCTTGCGTGATTGTGCCATGGTCTGTGATCCCGTCGATGCGTTGCATGACGCGATAGAAAAGATGCGGGCGCGGGACGAACGCGGATTGCTTATAGGTTGATGACGTCTGTCAAAGTGGTGGTGCGGCCCGATATTGTCTCGTCACCCCGGGCTTGAGCCGGGGTCCCGCTTCTTCTGTTCCGTCAAAAGTTAGCGGGACCCCGGCTCAAGGCCGGGGTGACGATATGGGCGGCTTACGGACACGGATCCGGGATCGCGCGCTGGATCGCCTCGATCTCGGCCAGAACTTCGGGCGACAAAGTCACGTCCACACTGCCGATATCGGTGCGCAACTGGTCCAGCGAGGTCGCGCCGATGATCGTCGAGGTCACGAACGGCCGGCTGTTCACATAAGCCAGCGCGAGCTGCGACGGATCGATCCCGTGCGCATGCGCCAGCGCGACATAGCGCGCGCTCGCGGGCAATTGGCCCGGTGTATCGTAACGGGTGAATTGCTGCGCCACCGAACGCCGCGATCCGGGCGGAACGGTGCCGCCGAGATATTTGCCGCTGAGATTGCCGGCGGCAAGCGGTGAATAAGCGAGCAGTCCGACCTTCTCGCGCAACGCGAATTCCGACAGGCCGATCTCGAACACCCGGTTGAGCAGATTATACGCATTCTGGATCGAGGCGATCCTCGGCAATCCGGCGTCGCGCGAGAGCCGCAGGAACTCGCTGACGCCCCACGGTGTCTCGTTCGATACGCCGACATGGCGCACCTTGCCCGCCTTGATCAGGTCGTCCAGCGCGCTCAGCGTCTCTTCGATCGAGACCGTATCAGGATGATCGTCGAGCTTGCCGATGCCGCGCCCGCCGAACGAGGCAACCGTGCGGTCGGGCCAATGCAATTGGTAGAGATCGACATAGTCGGTCTGCAGTCGCTTGAGGCTGGTATCGATAGCCTGCTCGATGTTGCGCCGATCGAGCCGATTGCCACCACCTCGAAACTTGCGCACATCGTTGGGCCGGCCGGGGCCTGCCACCTTGGTAGCGAGGATGATATCGCTGCGGCGTTTGCCCTTCGCGATCCAGCTGCCGATGATCTCCTCGGTCCGTCCCTGCGTCTCGACGCTCACCGGGGTGACCGGATAACCCTCGGCCGTGTCGAGGAAATTGACCCCCTGATCGAGCGCATAATCGATCTGGGCATGGCCCTCGGCCTCTGTATTCTGCGAGCCCCACGTCATCGTGCCGAGGCAGATCAGGCTGACGTCGATATCGGTACGGCCGAGCTTGCGAAACTGCATGAAGGATCCTTGTCGAGGGGCGGCGTGCCGTCGGCCCCATAAGCCAAACGGCGCGCCTGTCTTACGAGAAACCCTCGACAATCTATAAGAGGCGCTCGGTGTGCGAACCCAGCGGTTCAGGCGGCGGCGCGCAGCGTCAGTTTCGCCACCGCATCGATGATCTCGGGCGCCTCGGTGCGGATCAGCCAGTCGGGGCTGACATCGACGAAACGCACCACATGGTCGCGATCGATGATTACCACCGTCGGCTCCGGCAGTTCGGCGGTGCCGGTGCCGGTCAGTTCGCCGATCCAGCCCGGGGTCGGCTGGCCGGCCGGGACTTCGCCGCGCGAGAAGGTGATGCGGAAGCGGCGGCCGAGTGCGTTGCCGCGGTCCGATGCGACCCGGAAGCCGAGGCCGTGGCGCGCCCTGATGTCGCCCAACCCCTTTTCCGGCAGATGCGGGCTCACCGCAACCAAAGTCACCCCCGCCGCCTCCAGCGCCGGACGGAGCTGGCGGTCATAATAAGGCAGCGCCAGATTGCAGGCCGGGCAGCCGGCGAAGCGGAAGAAGATCAAGGCGACCGGGCCGTGCGCGGTGAGGCTGTCGAGCGTCAGCGTCCCGCCATCGGAATCGGTCAGCACGAACGGGTCGACGGCATCGCCAATCTGGACGATCGCGGCGGGATCGAAGGCGTCGACCAGCCGCCGCCTCTGGTCGACATTCTTGGCGAGTTTGGCGGGCTCCCAGCTGCGCACGCGTTCGGCGTGGAGTTGCTCGAATTGCGCGGTCAGGCTTTCGGTCGTGGCATTGCTCATCGGTCCACCTCCATGACTATAGGCGAAGCATAGGAAGCGGGCCGAACGGCGACCAACGAGATGATATCATTCCTGCCTTGATGGGCGCTTATAGTATGAGCGTAGTATGAGCGGGTCAGCAATAACGTGAGGGTTTGACCTGGACGCCCCACCTTAAAGCTGCAGGACCACCTCGGTCGCCAGTTCTGACAGGCGTTCGGTTGCCTGATTGGCGTCATGGTTGCGGCTGATGATGCAGGCGACCTTGGGCAGCGGCGGCAAAGCGAGCGAGGCGAGGCTGGCCTCGGCGGGCAGGAACAGATGTGTGCGGCAGGTGAGGCCGAGCCCGGCTTCCACCGCGGCGCGCAGGGTCGACAGATTGGGCGTCTCGATCGCGATCCGCCACGGCCGCTTCGCCGCATCCAGGCTGGCGATCGCGGCCTCGCGGAAGCGGCACGGTTTCTCCAGCACCGCGAGCGGGATGACGTTGCGTTCGGCCAGATCATCGCGGCCGTACCAGGCCATCGGTGCAACCTTCACCGCGTGCGGATCGTCACCCGCAGCATAGCCGATCACCAGATCGAGCTGGCCGCGGTCGAACAGGGTCAGCAGCTCGGCCGTGCCGGCGACACGTGCATAGATCTGGGAATCGGGGTGCAACTCGGCGAAGCGGGCGAGCAGGCCAGGCAGCAAAGTCTCGGCGAAGTCCTGCACCATGCCGATCCGCACCGGACCCGAGAAATGGCCCGAACTGATCGCGACGATGGCCTCGTCGTGCAGGTTGAGCACGCGCCGGGCATAATCGAGCAGCACCTCGCCGATCGGCGTCAGCGCCAGCCGTCGGCCCTCGCGGGTGAAGATCGGTTGCTGCACCAATTCCTCGAGCCGCTTGATCTGCAGGCTCAGCGCCGATTGCGTGACGAAGACCTGCTCGGCGGCGTTGAGCATCGATCCGGTGTCGACGATCGCGACGAAGCTTCGGAGCAGGGTGGTCGGAAGATTGACGGTCATTTCGGCTTCTCGCTCCCGTTTCCGCCGTCGGCGCGTGACAGACCGACGAGGGACGAATGGCCGGGATACTCCGAACAGGTGTGCGGCTGCGCGTCCGCTCCTGCGCCTTCGTCGGCGATGCGAAGTCCCGGCTTCGATCTATATCCTATTCAAACGATAGGAAATAACGATGAGGCTTTCGATTTAGCCCTTTAAAGCCTTTGTTGCTGCCCTGCCGATCGGCAATAAAAACCATTGTGAATCAATCGATTATATACCGGATTTGCGCCGTATGAGGATTGCAAATGTGCAGTGCAGAGAAACTCCATTGCCTGGCCGTGCCGAACCGTCGTCCTTCCAACCGGCATGGCCGCCGCACGCTTGGGACCGCCGCTAACGGCAGGGTGTGCGCTGTCCTTCGATCGTCAGGAGACCATCATGAGCGTCAAGTTCATCGGCTATATCGGCTTCAACAATCACAGCGAGATTCACGGCGCGGTGCGCGGGCGCGAGCTCGACGTCGACTATGTCGAGGCCGCGGCGAGGGCGCAGGAGGAGGGCGGGTTCGATCGCGTGTTGATCCCGTTCGGATCGAGCTCGCCCGAAAGCCAGATCGTCGCCGCGCATGCCGCCGCGAAGACCAAGACGCTGGGATTCCTCGTCGCGCACAGGCCGGGCTTCACCCAGCCGACTTTGGCGGCGCGACAGCTTGCGACGCTCGATGCGCTCTCGGGCAGCCGCGTCGCGGTTCACATCATCACCGGCGGGGCGGATGACGAGATGGCGAAGGATGGCGACATCTCGGTCAAGGAGGATCGCTATCGCCGCACCGACGAATATCTGACGATCCTGCGCCAGGAATGGACCGCCGAGAAACCGTTCGACCATCAGGGCCGCTTCTACACGATCCGTCAGGCGATCGCCGCGATCAAGCCGACCAACCTGCCGGTCTTTTTCGGCGGATCGTCCGACATCGCGATCGAGGTGTCGGGCAAGCACGCCGATGTCTATGCCTTGTGGGGCGAGCGGCTCGATGAAGTGCGCGAGGTCGTGTCGCGCGTGCGCGCGGCGGCGGCGCGGCATGGCCGCCGGCCGGGCTTCTCGCTGTCGCTGCGCCCGGTCATCGCCGACACCGAGGAAGCGGCGTGGAAGCGCGCCGACGAGATCGTCGAACAGGTGCGCGCGCTGCGCGAGGCGGCGGGGCTCAAGACCGAGGGTCATGCGCCCGCCAATGCCGGATCGCAGCGCCTGCTCCAGACGGCGGCGCGCGGCTATCGCGTCGACAAGAGGCTGTGGACCGGCGTTGCGGCATTGGGTGGCGCTTCGGGCAATTCGACCGGGCTGGTCGGCACGCCTGAACAGGTGGCGGATGCGATGCTCGATTATTACGACCTCGGCGTCGATCATTTCCTGATCCGCGGCTTCGAACCGCTGGAGGATTCGATTGCCTACGGGCGGGATCTGCTCCCGCTGGTGCGCGATCTGGTCGCGCGGCGCGACGAACAGCGCGAAGTGGCCTAACGCCCGTCGCCCCTGCGAAGGCAGGGGCCCATCTCTTTCGCCTCCAAGGCATCTCTTGTTGGGCGAGATATGGGCCCCTGCCTTCGCAGGGGCGACGACAGATTACGCGACCTCCTCTACCACCGTTTCGTTCCTGAGCGCACTCGCCTGCTTGACCGCGCTGTTCGCCGGCACGCTCGCCGTCAGCCACACATTGCCGCCGATCGTCGACCCGCGCCCGATCGTGATGCGACCGAGGATGGTCGCGCCGGCATAGATCACCACATCGTCCTCGACGATCGGATGGCGAGGGAGGCCCTTGTGCAAGATGCCCTCGTCGTCGGCGGGGAAGCTGCGCGCACCGAGCGTCACCGCCTGATACAGGCGCACGCGTTTGCCGATAATCGCGGTTTCGCCGATCACCACGCCGGTGCCATGATCGATGAAGAAGCTCTCGCCGATCGACGCACCCGGATGGATATCGATCCCGGTCTTCGAATTGGCGATCTCGGCGATGATCCGCGCTACCAGCGGCGCGCCGAGCTGGTAAAGCCGGTGTGCCAGCCGGTGGTGGATGATTGCGAGCATGCCGGGATAGCAGAGCAATATCTCGTCGACGCTGCGCGCCGCCGGATCGCCGGCATAAGCCGCGGCGACATCGGTATCGAGCAGACGGCGGAGTGCCGGCAGCGCGGCGGCGAACTGGCCGATGATCCGCGCAGCCTCGGATTCGAGCTGGCCGGTGGCATCGTCGCGAAGGACATAGCCGAGCTCGAGCCGGATCTGGCCATAGAGGCGCGCAAGCGCGGTCTGGAGCGTTTCGGCGACGAACGCATCCTCGTTATGGTGGCGCACGAAACTCGGCCCGAGGCGGAGCGGGAACAGCGCGCCGCACATGGCACTCATGATCTTTTCGAGCAGGATGCGTGAGGGAAAGCCGACCGCGCCATGCTCGGCATGGCGGCGATGCGCCGCGCGCCAGTCGTCGCGTGCCGAGCGCAGGTCCGATGCGATCGCATCGATGTCCCAATAATGGCCCGGCGGCGCCGGAGGTGGGTCGTCGTCGATCATGTGATACTCGCTGATAGTCGCGCCTCCGGCCTATCATCGTCCCGATCGCCGGGAAGCGAGTTTTTGTGCGTCACCACTAAGGAATGATCATCAGCGAGCGCGCGCTCAAGCGCGCCGCATAAGGCTTATAAGCAAGCACCATTATTCCTGACGCCGCGCCGTCTTTAGAGTCGGCCCCATGGTCAACGACGCTCTCCTTCGCCTCACCGGCCAACTTTCGGGCGGCTGGCTCAACATCCTGATCGCGAGCCACGACTGGATCATCCCCAGCCTGCAGACGATCCATATCCTGAGCGTCGCGGTGGTGCTGTCGGGCGTGCTGTTCATCAATTTGCGCATCGCCGGCCTGGTCGAACACGGGCAGCCGATCGCCGCGATCCTCGATCGCTATCTGTGGCCGGTGACGATCGCGGTCACGGTGCTGGCGGTGACCGGTGCGCTGCTGATCGCGGGCGAGCCGACCCGCGCGATCTTTCGCATGATATTCTGGATCAAGATGGCGCTGATCGTGGCGGCTCTGGGCCTCACATGGTCGCACCGGGCCGTTTTCACGCTGGCGCCCGGCGGCGCGATCGCGGTCGCGCCGGCGCGCAAGCTCGTCGCGATCGTCGCCTTGGCCTTGTGGCTGGCGGTGATCGTGGCGGGGCGCTGGATCGCCTACGTCAACGCCTGGCCCGGCGCGCCCTCCTGATCCGCATGTTTGACACGAGGACCATCACGCCTTGAGCCTGCAAGATTTCGCGACCTGGCTGTCGGAAACCCGGCTGTCGATGGCGCTGACCAATTCCCCCGCCGCCTTTCCCGCGATCGAATCGCTTCATGTCATCGCGATCGCCCTGGTGGTGGGATCGATCATGATCGTCGATCTGCGACTGGTCGGTCTCGCCTCGCGCGACCGCGATCCACGCGATCTGATCCGCGCGGTGCTGCCTGTGACGTGGATCGCGTTCGTGATCGCCGCGATTACCGGCGGATTGCTCTTCACCGCCAATCCGATCAGCTATTCGGCGAACTTCTACTTTCTCGGCAAGTTGATCCTGCTGGTGCTGGCCGGGCTCAACATGATCGGATTCCATCTCTTCGCGCACCGCCATCTCGATCGCGAGGGAGCGGTGCTGCCGAAGCTTTCGGGCGGGGCGTCTTTGCTGCTGTGGGTGGTGATCGTCGCGTTCGGGCGGTGGATCGGGTTCACGTTGTCGCAGTGAGGGTTTGCCAATCCCGTCATTCCCGCGGAGGCGGGAATCCATAAACTCTAACCTTCCGAATTATTTGTGAGCTTCAGAGATAGGGATCCCCGCCTTCGCGGGGATGACGGATTGGATAATCTCACCTCTCCCCATTCTTCTCGATATCGATCAACCGCGCCACCAGCACCTGACCGGTCGAAACCAGCGTCAGCTTGCGAAAGCCGCCGCCTTTCTGGCCGTCGCGCAACGGATTGACCTCGACCGTCACCTTGTCGCCGGGCGCCAGCGATTTACGGGTCCAGCCGAGCCGTGTGAGGTTGCCGGGGCTCGTCAATTCGACAGCCCACAATTCGGGTGCCGCGCCGGGATGATCCGCCAGTACGAACAGGGACACGTGCGGATTGACCCAGCGGAATTCCTTGATCGTGCCGTTGAGGGTCACGGTCCTGGCCGGATCGAACATCGCGAAGCTGTGATGCGCGCTCGCCGGCGCGGCGAATGCGAAAACGAGCAGGGGCAGGATGATCTTATGCATGCGATATCTCATTTTCCGGGGGTGGGCAGGATATTGCCGTTCTGCTGGAAGGCGGGCTCGAAGATGGCATTGCCCCATGGGTCGGTCGCATCGCGGAAATCGCCCTGGCGGCAAACTCCTTCGACGATTTCGTGGCTGCGCTGCCGCTTGCGATAGTAAAGCCGCCGTGTCGTCCACGGGCGGGTCAGGATCTTCGGCGCGTCGATCGTGAGATCGAAGGCGAGGGTGTCGGGCGCGGTCAGGTGGACGCGCTGGGTGATGTGCATGTCGCCATTGTTGGGAATGCCGACCGCCTCGCTCACCGCCAGATAGACTTGCGGGAGGATCGCGATCGTATCGGTCACCAAAGCATCACCCTCCCAATGGCCGATCGTCTCGCCGTGGAAGCTGGGATCAGGGTCGGGCGAGTGGGGGCGCCCGTCGGTCCAGATGCGGAGCAGCCGGTTGCCGTCGGACTCGCCCAGCAACGTGACGCGGCCGGGGGTGAACAATATCTCCATCGCATTGTGCGAGATCAGGATCAGGCTCGGCATGCCGTGCGGCAGGCAATCGAGCAGCAGGCCCTTGGGTCGACCGGCCTGTTCCTCGGCGACCCAGTGATCGACCTGCTTCTGGATCTCCGGTTTCCACGGCACCGGGTTGGTCTTGATCTGGGCATTCTGATCGGTGACGTCGGGTGACCATGTGCCGCTCCAGTCGGGCAGGCGGGCGAGCGCCGCCCATTCGGCTGCGGTCGGCGCCGGCTTGATTGGATCGGACGGTGGAGCCGCGACCGCGGCGCAGGCGAACGACGCCGCGCCGGCGAGCAGGATGATCTTGCGCACCAGGGAATCCCTCATTTGGCGGCGGGATCGTTGGTGCCGCCGGGAACCGGGCCGACCGTCAGCACCTTGCCGGTGCGGACGAGGACGGCCCGCTTGAAACTGCCCGACCGGCGCCCGTCGCGGATCGGATCGATATCGACGCGGATCTTGTCGCCCGGCGCGACCGTGGTGCGCGACCAGCCCATCTTGCCGAGATTGCCCGGGCTGGTCGGCAGTTCGACCGACCACAGCCCGGCGTCATAGGGGCCGACCTTGCCGGCCCGGACCCACAGGATCACGTGAGGCGCAGTCCATTGCAGCGTCTCGATGGTGCCATCGATCGTCATCCTTTTGGCCGGATCGAACATCGCGAAGCTGTGATGGGCCAGCGCGGGGGCCGCACTCATGAGCGCGCCGGCAAGGAGGATAGGTCGCATCGTCACTGGTGTCCCGTTGTGGTGGGCTGATCGGGTGGCACGGGCGCACCGCCGGGATCCTTGGGGATCGGCGCGAACACGGCATTGCCGTGCGCGTCCTTGCTTTCGAGGAAGTCGCCCTGGCGGCAGGAGGATTTGACGAAATCATATTGGCGCTCGCGATGGCGCGTGAAGCTGCGCACCGCCTTCCACGGCGCGGCGAGCACCTTCGGCGCGGTCACCTCGATCTCTTGCCGCAAGGTGTTCGCATCGATCAGGGTGATCCGCTCGCGCACATGCATGTCGCCATTGTTGGGGATACCGACGCCCTGGCCCATCGGGATATAGACCTCGGGCAGGAAGCCGATCGTATCGATCACCAGGCTGTTGCCCTCCCAATGGCCGATCGAATGGCCGCTGAACGTGGGATCGGGATCGGGCGGGTGGCCGCGCCCATCGGTCCAGATGCGGCGCAGGCGATTGCCGTCGAACTCGCCGAGGATCGTGACCCGTCCCGGCGTGACCAGGAACTCGACCGAATTGAGCGTCTGGGTGACCGAACTCGGCAGGCCCTCGGGCAGGCAATTGATGTATATATTCTGCGGCCGGCCACTTTCCTCAAGCTTCTGGAGCGCCGCGACCTGCTGCGCGATCTCGGGCTTCCATGGCGGGGCGGTGGTGCTGCCCGGCGGGAATTTGTCCATCGGCCCGGGCGTCCATACCCCGCTGAGATCGGGCAGGCGGGCGATATCGGCCCAGCTCTGCGCGGTCGGCGCGGAATTGCGCGCGTCGCCATAGGCGCTCTGAGCGCCAGCCGCCGACACGACAAGCGCGGTGCCGATCTCCAGAAGTGAAAGTCGATGAGATATTCTCATAAGACTATGGATAATCCAAATATAAGATCAATCATTCGATCAATTGGATTGTTCGTAACAAGAATGCATGACGAAGATAAATCGATAATGCCGCGGCGATTGGAAGTTTTTCTAATCCGGTCGCCACGATAACTACGTGGCGGCGGCGTGCCGAAACGGAGAGCCTGCGGGTGAACGTCGTCGTCCGCGCCGTGCATTTCGATTCCCCGCAGCCGGAGAGAAGATCATGCCGTCCGAGCACGCTTATCCGTCGGTCCCCCGTCGCTGGTGGGGGCTCGCCGCACTCCTGATCGTGGTGGTCGTCGTGGCGTTGCTCGTCTGGCGGACGGAGCGGCCTGCGACCAAAGCCGCCAGCCGGCCGGTGCTGATCGTCGGGGATCAGCGCGGCGGCGTGCAGGCTCTGCTCCGCGCGGCCGGCGAGCTGGATCATGTCCCCTACAAGCTCGATTTTGCGCTGTTCCCCGCCGCCGCGCCTTTGCTCGAGGCGCTCGGCGCCAACGCGATCGACGTCGGCGGGATCGGCGGCGCGCCGTTTGCTTTCGCGTATGCCAGTGGCCAGCCGATCAAGGCGGTGTTTGCCTATCGCGTCGATCCGGCGCGGGCGGGGCGGGCCTCGGCGATCATCGTCAGGAAGAATTCACCGCTGCACACCCTGGCCGATCTCAAGGGGCACAGGCTCGCCACGGTGCGCGGTTCGGCCGGGCAGGATCTGGCGCTCAAACTGCTAGAGAAAGCCGGGCTCGGGCCGCATGACGTCCAATGGGTCTATCTCGATAACGGGCAGGCCAAGGCGGCGCTGGGATCGGGCGCGATCGATGCCTGGTCGACGTGGGGCAGCTATGTCGGCATCGCCGCGATCGAGGACGGCGATCGCATCCTGGCGGACGGCAGCCGCCTGCCCGGCAATGTCGGCTTCTACGCCGCGAGCAACGCCGCTATCGCCGCCAAACGGCCACTGCTGAACGATTTCGTCCAGCGGCTGAGCCGTGCGCGGATCTGGGCGCGCGCGCATCCGCGCGATTATGCGGCGGTGCTCGCGAAAGAGACCGGCATTCCGTTCGAGGTCGCGCTCTTCTCGATCGAGAGCAATCTCGGCACGCCGGTAGAGATCGACGACCAGGTCGTCGCCGAGCAGCGCGAGATTTTCGAGCGCTATCGCAAGGCGGGGATCATTGCGACCGTGCCCGATCTGGCCGGGGGCTATGACCGCTCGTTCAACGAGGCGGCCAAAGGGGCGGGACACTGATCGGCCGCGCGCAGCTTCGCCCGATCCTCGTAGCGCCGCGCCGCGATCTCGGCGCCCTCGCGCAGAAGCGGCCCGAGCCGCCAGAATTCGGCGAGATGGCCTTCGCCTTCGGCCGGGCGGTCCCAGCCATAATCGTGCCGCAGCCGGCCGACATGGCCCGAGGCAAGGATTGCGGCGGGATCGATCGCCTCGGGATTGCGCTGATCGGGCGCGACATAGAGCGCGTCGGCCTCGCAATAGAGTTCGCACATGAAGCAGGTCTGGCACTGATCGAGCCGCGCGATCATGGGGACGCCGTCGGCGCCGGGATCGAACACGTGGGTCGGACAGGCGGCGACGCAATCGTTGCAGCCGGTGCAGCGCTCGGCGAAGATATGCGCGATCATGCGGCCAACTCGACGCGTTGCGGCGCTTCGGGGCGGGTCCATATCCGGTCGAGCCCGCCGATCAGCAGGCGCCTTGTCTGTTCGGGCGCAAGATCGGGAAAATCTGTGCGGACGTGCATGCCGCGGCTTTCGGTGCGGGCGAGTGCTGCGGCATTGCACCAGCGCGCGGTCGCGGTCATCGCGGCGGTCTCGCGCGCGCGGACCTGCGCTAGCCCTTCGGCATGGCTGTGCGCGCCGATCTCGTTCCATAGCCCGTCGAGCACTGCCTTGCCGGCGAGCAAGGTTGCGCCGCTGCGCCATAGCACCCGGTCATAGGCCAATGCCTCGTTCTGGATCGCCTGCACCGCTGCGCCCTCGTCGATCGAACGGGGTGAGGCGGTCGGTCGCAGGCCTGCAGCCCCCACGGCGAGCGCCCGGGCACCCACGCGGCGGCCGTCGCGCCGCGCTGTCCGCGCCGCGCCGACCCCGGCGGCGAGCCCCGATGTCAGCGCCCAGGCCGAATTCTGCGCGCCGCCGCCGCTGGTCGCGCCGGCGATCAGCTCGCGCGTGGCGGTGTCGCCCGCGGCGAACAGGCCGGGCACGGTCGTCTGGCAGTCTTCGTCGACGATGCGCAGCCCGCCCATGCCGCGGATCATGCCCTCGCCGTACAATTTCACCTCGAAGCGATCGGCGAAGATATCGAGCCCGCGCCGCTCGAACGGCGCGGGCGAGGCGGGCTGGATGCGCGGCAGGATCTGCTTGAGCAGAGCGGGCGCGTCGCTGAGATCCGCGAAGACCGGGCCGGCCAGCATCGCCTCCGCCAGCGCGCGATTATGCGCGGCGCCTTGCGGCGGGATGTCGAGTTCTCGCCCATCGGCGTCGAAGAAGCGCGCCGAGGGGTAAGGCAAGGTCCGCGTCGAATTCCACGCGGGCGATAAAGTGTAGGCGCCGGCGAATTCCATACCCGAAAGCTCGGCGCCGGCCTCGGCCGCCATCAGATAGCCGTCTCCGGTATTGGTATCGCTGCCGATCAGCCCCGATTTGAACGCGCAGCCGCCGGTCGCGAGCACCACCGCCGCCGCGCGCACGATCCACGGCTTGCGCGCGAGCCGATCGTAGCCCGCGGCGCCCGCGATCGTCCCGTCGTCATGCACGAGCAGTTCGAGCGCCGGATGATGATCGCGGATGCGCACCCCCTTGGCGATCGCATAGCGGCGCAACGCGCGCAGATATTCCGGCCCGCGCAGCCCCGAATAATAGGTCCCGCCGCGCCCGTCGGTATCGAAGGCATAATAGCCGGTCAGTTCGGGCAAGGTGCGCCAGGTCGTCTCGATGATCCGCGCCATCCATGCGCGCTCGGCGAGCCCGAAGCTGCGCGCATAGCGATCCTCGATTGCCGCCTCGCGCCGGCCCGGATCGGGCGGAACCCACCAATGGTTCGGTCCGCCGGTCGCGGTCACCCCGCTGGTGCCGACGAAGCCTTTGTCGACCAGCAGGACGTCCGCCCCCTCGCGCGCGGCGGAGACCGCCGCCCATGTCGCCGCCATGCCGCCGCCGATGATGAGGACATCCGCTTCGGCGACGGTGTTGGCTGGTGGGGGCGGGTGCGCCATTGCGAAGATCTCCGGTGAGGGGTCTTCGTAGGGCGGAGGGCTTCGGGCGAATATCGAGTGGTTCTTATAGCGACTTTGATGGTGCTGATGGGTGAGTGAGAAGACGTATTTCATCGTCACCCCGGGCTTGACCCGGGGTCCCGCTCACTTTCGACGAAACACAAGAAGCGGGACCCCGGGTCAAGCCCGGGGTGACGGAAATTTTCGGTTTCCCACCACTCACTCCAGCGGCGCATAAGCACCATCCAGCGGCTGGCTCCCCGCCAGCGCACCCGCCTTGCGGAAGTTGGCGACGACCTCACGCTCGCCCGCCTCGAGCGCGGCATCGATCGGCGTACGGACGAGCGGCTGATGCGTGACGTGGTACAAAGCGATCGCGGGCGGCAGCCCCGTCTCGCGCGCCAGCACCTTCGCATAATCCGCCGGATGCGCCTTGGCCCAGGCGTAGGCGCGCGTCTCGCGACGCAGGAAATCGGTCAGCAAGGCCTGCTTGCTCTGCGCCGATCCGGCATAAGCGACGTCGAACGCCGTGCCGCTATAATAAGACGATCCGTCGGCGATGATCCGCGCGCCGTCGGCGAGCGCGGCCGGCACGTAGGGCGACCAGGTCGACCAGGCGTCGATCGATCCGGAATCGAGCGCGGCCTTGCTGTCGGCCGGCGAGAGGAAGACGATCTGTACGTCTTTCATCGTGAGCCCGGCGGCATCGATCGCGCGCAGGATCAGATAATGGCCGATCGATCCGCGCGTCGTGGCGATGCGCTTGCCCCTGAGATCGGCGACCGTGCGGATCGGCGACGCGCGCGGCACGAGGATGTCGAGCGCGCCGGGCGGGCGCGGATGCGCGGCGAGCGCACCGACCGCCTTGATCGGCTGCCCGCTCTGATAGGCGAACTGGAACGGGGCGTCGCCCGCCATGCCGACATCGACCGCCCCGGCGCCGATCGCCTCGATCAGATTCTGCGCCGCCGGAAATTCGGACCATTCCACTTTATACGGCGCGCCGTCGAGCGTGCCCGAGGCGAGCAACAGCGCTTTCGTCCCGCCGCGCTGGCTGCCGACGCGGAGAACCGCAGTGTCGCTCGCCTGATCGTGTGGCGTGCAGCCGGCGAGCCCGGCGATCAGCAGCAGGAAAGACCGACGCCGCATCGCGCCTACTTCCGCTGCGCGACGGCGATCGCCTGCGCCCAGACACGCAGCACATTGCCGCTCCACAATTTGGCGATGTCCGCTTCATTGTAGCCGCGCCGGACGAGTTCGGCGGTGACGTTGCCGGCCTCGCCTTCATTCGCCCAGCCGATCACGCCGCCGCCATGGTTGAAGTCCGACGAGATCGCGACATGGTCGATCCCGATCCGCTTGACCGCATAATCGATCGCATCGGCCAGTTCGGCGAGGCTCGCCTTGGGTTGCTCGCCGAGCAGATCGTGGAACGCCTGATTATAGGCGGTGAGTTGCTCGGGGGTGAGGCGCGCGCCCTTGCCGTCGACGATGCCATATTGGGCCTGCAGCGCTTTCACTTTGGCGGTGACGGCCGGATCCTGCGGATGAAGATAGGCGCTGAACGCGTTGATCGCGACCACGCCGCCATTGGCCTTGATCGCATCGAGCTGGGCGTCGGTGAGGTTGCGGCCATTGTCGACCAAAGCCCGCACGTCCGAATGGCTCGCGATCACCGGCGCGCGGGTGAGGCGCAGCACATCGTCGAATGCGGCATCGCTCAGTTGCGAGACGTCGATCAGCACGCCCAGCCGGTTGAGCCGCTCCACCACCTGCCTGCCGAGCGACGACAGCCCGCCATTGCGCGACGGCCCCTCGCCGCGCGTGATCGCCGGGCGCGAGCTGTCGGCCAGCCGGTTATGCCCGGCATGGACGAGGCCGAAGATCCGCACGCCGGCCTGCTGCCAGCGGTCGATATCGTCGAGGCTGTCGACGAACGCGCCGCCATTCACCACCGTCTCGACGATCGCGAGCTTGCCCGCCGCGGCAATGCGGCGGACGTCGTCGGGCGTCAGCGCACGTTCTGCCTGGCCGGGATAATGCGCGGCGAGCCCGAAGATGATGCGATGCTTGGCCTCGGCGATGCCGCGCGCCTTGGCGAGGAAAGCGGGGCTCTCATCCTCCTGCGGCACGAACACGGCCAGCCCGACCGCCTTGATCCCGCCGCGCTTGGTCTTGGCGAGATCGAACTGGGTAGGGCCGTCGGCAGTAGCGGGTGCGCCCGGCACGTCGAAATTCGTGTCGAGATCGAGGTGGGGATCGAACGGCAATATGCGATCGTGGATCGTCTCCGCGGCTGTCGCCTGCGCATGCGCGGCCGGTGCGGCCAACGCCATCAGGGTGGCGGCGATCAAACGGACCGATCGTGCGACTGTCATTCTGGTCTCCCCGCCTGGTGATAGGGGGCGGCCACGAAAAAAAATTGCCAGTTTTTCGAATATCCGCTCGAGCAGGCCTCATAGGAGAGCGGCCGTCACTCCGCCGCGACCGCCGCGTCACGCGGCGCAAAGAATTGGTTTGCTGGTCGGGGCAGGCCGAGATGCTCGCGCAAGGTCGTGCCCGCATAGTCGCTGCGGAAGATGCCGCGCCGCTGCAACTCGGGTACGACCGTATCGACGAAATCGTCGAGCCCCTCGGGCAAATAGGGGAACATCACGTTGAACCCGTCCGAAGCGCGCTCATCGAGCCAGCGCTCCATCTCATCGGCGATCGACGCAGGCGTGCCGACGAAGGCCAGACCCGCATAGCTGCCCGCCTTGGCGGCGAGCTGGCGGATAGTGACGCCTTTCTCGCGGGCGTAGCTCAGGATCCGCTCGCGCGCGCTCTTGCTGGCATTGGTGTCGGGGATTTCAGGGAGCGGCCCGTCGGGATCGTAGCCCGAAACATCATGGCCGAGCATGCCCGACAGCGAATGGATGCCGCTGTCATAATGGACGAGGCTGTCGAGATGCGAACGCTTGGCCTGCGCCTCGGCGACGGTCTCGCCGACCACCACGAACGCCGCGGGCAGGATCTTGAGATGATCGGGATTGCGTCCGATCCGCGCCATCCGGCCCTTCACGTCCGCGTAGAAAGCCTTGCCGCTCTCGATCGTCGATTCCGCCCCGAACACGACTTCGGCGGTTTCGGCGGCAAGCTGGCGCCCCGGCTCGGATGCGCCAGCCTGGACGATCACGGGCCAGCCCTGCACCGGTCGCGCGATGTTGAGCGGCCCGCGCACCGCAAATTGCGGCCCCTTATGATCGAGCACATGCAGCCGGTCGGGATCGAAATAGATGCCGGCCTCGACATCGCGGACGAAGGCATCGTCGGCGAAACTGTCCCATAGTCCGGTGACGACATCGTAGAATTCGCGCGCACGGACGTACCGCGCGCCATGATCGGGCTGAACCTCATAGCCGAAATTGAGCGCCGAATCCGGATTGGCGGTGGTGACGATGTTCCACCCAGCCCGCCCGCCGCTCAGATGATCGAGCGAGGCGAAGCGGCGCGCGACATGGAAGGGCTCGTCGAACGTGGTCGATGCGGTCGCGACCAGCCCGATCCGCTCGGTCGCGCCGGCCAAAGCCGAGAGCAAGGTGAAGGGTTCGAACGACGTGACGGTATGGCTCCGCTTGAGCGCCTCGACCGGCAGGTTGAGCACGCCCAGATGGTCCGCCATGAAAAACGCGTCGAACTTCCCATGCTCGAGTTTCCGGGCGAAGCGCTTGAGCGCGGGGAAGTTGAAATTGGCGTCGGGGATCGCGCCGGGATAACGCCATGCGCCGGTATGGATGCTGACGGGCCGCATGAAGGCGCCGAGATGCAGTTGACGGGATCGTGCCATGCTGGTCTCCACCGCCGCCTTAGCCATTGGCGGCCCTTTCGGATTGGCAGATGGGGAGGCGGGTCGCGCGCGCAATATTCCGCTCCGGGCAATAGAGAATCTTGTCAGGCTACCGATTGCGCCAAACCTATGGAAACGTTGCGACTTCCGCCGCAGGCGATGATCCAATGAGCTTTGTAAATGAGGCCGTGAGCATATCTCCATTGAACAGATCGGCTTATGACCGGCTGACGGTGCCATCATCCAGACGCAGGTTCGATCGATCATGACCGCGACGCTCGCTTTTTCCCGCCCGGCCTCCGTGCCGCCGGTGCCGCAATCGGTGCTCGACAGCGTCACGCGGCGTCTCGCCCAAACCGCGGAAGCGTTCGATCGCAGCGCCGAATTTCCCCGTACGAATTTCGATATCCTGGCCGAGGAGGGCTTGATCGGGCTGACCGTCTCGCCCGAACTCGGCGGGCGCGGAGCGGGGCTGGCCGAGGCGTTGCGCGTGCTGGGCGCGGTCGCGCGCGGAGAGCCTTCGACCGCCCTGATCCTGTTCATGACCTATGGCTATCACGGCCAGCCGACCCGCGCGCAAAGCTGGCCGGCGCATATCTACGAAACCCTTGCGCGGCAGGCGGTTGCGGGCGGCGGGCTGATCGGCGGACTGCGGGTCGAGCCGGAGCTGGGCACCCCGCTGCGCGGCGGCATGCCGGCAACGATCGCGCGGCGGACGGTCGACGGCTGGGCGATTTCGGGCTCCAAGATCTATTCGACCGGATCGACCGGGCTTTCCTGGTATGCGGTCTGGGCGCGTACCGACGAACCCGAGCCGCGGGTCGGCAACTTCCTCGTCGCGGCCGACAGCCCCGGCATCACGATCGTCCCCGCCTGGGATCATCTCGGCATGCGCGCCACCGTGAGCCACGAGGTGGTGTTCGCCGATACGCCGACCCCGCTCGATCATGCGGTCGACGTGCGCGCGCCCGCCGAGTGGAAGCCCAAGACGAGCGATACCGCCGCCGGCCTGTGGAACGCGCTCGCCATCTCGGCCATCTATGATGGCGTGGCGTGGTCGGCGCGCGACTGGCTGGTCGATTATCTGAAGTCGCGCGTGCCCGGCAATCTCGGCGCGCCGCTTGCCACCCTGCCGCGTGTGCAGGAGAAGATGGGTGAGATCGAGGCCTTGCTTCAGGTCAACCGCACCCTGCTCGAAACCGCGGCCGAACACGCCGATGCCGGCCATCCGCCCAGCGCGATCGAGGCCAACAACATCAAATATATCGCGACCGCGAACGCGATCCGCGCGGTCGAGATCGGGCTGGAGCTCACGGGCAACCCGGGGCTGAGCCGCAAGAACCCGCTGGAGCGCCATTATCGTGATGTGCTGTGCAGCCGGATCCACAGCCCGCAGACCGACACGATCCTGGTGGCCAGCGGGAAGGCGGCGTTCGGGCTTTGAGTAACCGGCATACGTATTGCCGTCATTCCCCGCGCAGGCGGGACACCATAAACTCCGGACCTTTTGAGAATACCGATTCCCGCCGCCGAGGGAATGACGTGCTGGTTTGCGCATGATGCGGCCAGCTATGAGCCGCCGCCCCGCCCCTATTGGAAAAGCCAAATTATCGGGATCGCCCGCTGCCATTAGGCACGATCCGCAACATTTCGGTCGTCAGCATATCGGAAATCCACCCATGCCGTTCGCACGCGATCCATCGCTCGCGCTGTCCCGCCGGAGCCTGTTGGGCTTCGGCACGGTGGGGTTGCTTGCGGCATGCCATCGCGGTGCGGCGGCCGGCCCCGACACCCTGTTCGTGGGCGATCAGCGCGGCGGATCACAGGTGGTGCTGCGCGCGTCGAACAATCTGAACGATCTTCCCTACAGGATCGAATGGTCCGCCTTTCCCAATGCCGCGCCACTGCTGGAGGCGCTCAATGCGGGTGCGATCGATACCGGGGTCGGGGGTGATGCCGCCTTCATCTTCGCGATCGGATCGGGCGCCGCCATCAAGGCGATCGGGGCCGGGAAATCGGACGGGATCGGCCCGGTGCTGGTGGTGCCTAAGGATTCACCGATCCGCACGATCGCCGATCTGCCCGGCCGCAAGATCGCCACTCCCAAAGGATCGGTCAGCCACAATTTCGTGCTCGCCGCACTCGAATTGCACGGCCATCCGCTCGACAGCGTGAAGTTCGTGTTCATGTCCCCATCGGACGGCAATGCCGCGCTGGAAAGCGGGGCGGTCGATGGCTGGGCGATCTGGGATCCGAACGCCGCGATCGCCGAGCAGCAGAAGACCGCCGATCGTTACCTGCGCGCTGGCCTGATCAGCCAGCGGATCGACGTCCGGCGCGGTTTCGACAAGAGCTTCTCTTGAGCGGACGCCGTTACTCGGCTGCCCATTGGGGCGTCTATGAAGTCGAGCAGGGGCCCGACGGCGCGGACCCGATCCTCAAGCCGCTGGCGATCGATCCCGATCCCAATCCGATCGGGCGCGATCAGCTCGACCCTTCGGTGACCGCGTTGCGCGTCGCGCGCCCGGCGGTGCGCCGGAGCTGGCTGAAGGGCCGCAGGGAGGGCGCGCTGCGTGGGCACGAGCCGTTCGTCGAGGTCGATTGGGAGGTGGCGCTCGATCTGGCCGCCGGTGAGATCGCCCGCGTTCGCGCCACCCACGGCAACGAGGCGATCTTCGGGGGCTCCTATGGCTGGGCGAGCGCCGGGCGGTTCCACCATGCGCAGAGCCACCTCCACCGCTTCTACAATATGATCGGCGGCTATGTGCGTAGCGTGGATACGTACAGCCTCGGCGCGGGGCGCGCGTTGCTGCCCTACATCGTCACCGACATCGAGGACTCCAATGCTTCGCACACGTCATGGGACGTACTGGCCGAGCATAGCGCATTATTCGTCAGCTTCGGTGGCGTCCCGCTGAAGAACGGGCAGGTCTCGTCGAGCGGGGCAGGGCGCCACCGGATGCGCGACGGCCTGCGCCGGCTGCGCGAGGCGGGCGCACGGATCGTCAATATCGGACCGGTCGGCGACAATCTGGGCGACGGCGACGCGAGCGAGTGGATTCCGATCCGCCCGAATACCGATACGGCGATGATGCTTGCGCTGGCATGGGTCGTGCTGCACGATCCGCGCTTCGATCGTGGTTTCATCGATAGCCATACGGTCGGGTTCGATCGCTTCCTGCCTTATCTTATCGGCACGGCGGACGGGGTGCCTAAGACGCCCGCCTGGGCTGCCGCGATCACCGGTGTGCCGGCCGAACGGATCGAAGCACTGGGTGCGGAGATGCTCGGCAAGCGCACGATGCTCAACGCCGCCTGGGCGCTTCAGCGCGCGGCGCATGGCGAGCAGCCTTACTGGATGCTCATCACGCTCGCGGCGATGCTCGGCCAGATCGGGCTGCCGGGCGGCGGTTATGGCCTCGGCTATGGCGCGATGAATCTGATCGGCAGCAGGCATGCCCATTTCAAGGGGCCGTTCCTGCCGCAGGGCCAGAACCCGATCGCGACTTTCATCCCGGTGGCGCGCATTGCCGATATGCTGCTCGGGCCGGGTGGACATTTCACCTATCGGGGCGCGACCCATACCTATCCCGATATCCGCCTGCTCCACTGGGCGGGCGGCAATCCCTTCCACCACCATCAGGATCTGAACCGGCTGCGCAAGGCGTGGGCGAAGCCCGAGACGATCATCGTCCACGAACAATATTGGACGCCGTCGGCGCGCCACGCCGATATCGTACTGCCCGCGACGATCAGCCTCGAACGTGACGATATCGGCTTCGCCACGCGCGAGGGGCTGGTCGTCGCGATGCGTCGGGCGGTCGCGCCGCAGGGCGAGGCGCGCGACGATTTCGCGATCTTCACCGATCTGGCGCGGCGGCTGGGTGTCAACGAGGATTATGGCGAGGGGCTCGATGCGCCGGGCTGGCTGCGGCGCATGTATGAGGAAAGCCGTCTGCGCGCCGTCGCGACGGGGATCGACCTGCCCGATTTCGACGCCTTCTGGGAGCAGGGGCTGATCGACCTCGCCGCGCACGACAAACCGCATGTCATGCATCAGGATTTCCGGCGCGATCCGGTCGCGCATCCGCTGCGGACGGTCTCAGGCAAGATCGAAATATTCTGTGAACGCATCGCCGGCTTCGGGCTGGAGGATTGCCCCGGTCATCCGGTGTGGCGCGAGCCGTTCGAATGGCTCGGCCACGATCTGGCGCAGCGATTCCCGTTCCACCTCCTGTCCGATCAGCCGCAGCGACGCCTGCACAGCCAGCTCGATCTCACGCCCTACAGCCGCGGCGGAAAGATCCAGGCGCGCGAGCCGGTCTATCTCAATCGCGGCGATGCGGCCGCGCGCGGGATCGCCGACGGCGACGTCGTCGAGCTATTCAACGATCGCGGGCGCTGCCTTGCGGGGGCGATCCTGAGCGACGCGATCATGCCCGGCGTGGCGCGGCTCGCGACCGGCGCCTGGTTCGATCCGGGTGAGGATATCGAGCGGCACGGCAACCCCAACACGCTGACCCTCGATCGCGGCGCGTCCAGCTTTTCGCAGGGTTGCGTCGCGCAGACCTGTCTGGTCGATATCCGCCGCCACGACGGGCGGCCGCCGCGGGTCAGGGTATTTGATCGGCCGGATTTATTGCCGCTGTAGCTGTACGAGTTGCCTGCGGTCGCTGTCGCCCGAAATGGCCTGGGCAACCACGCCTTTAGAACGGCTACGTGGCTGGTCACGTATCTGCCCGGATTTCGCTGGACGGTATAACGTAAAATCGGCTGAAAACAGCCACTTCCGAGACGTTCGTGGACGTCCTCGGAAGCCAGAAGAGGAGACTTAATGGACGCCCAAGCAGTTGACTTCAAAGCGCGATTTTCATCGCCTTCTCGCTAAAACACACAGTTGCAGCCACAATCAGTCGTGCAACCTATTCCACATGCGAACGGCCAACTTGAGGACATAGCTGACTGTCGGCTTCAGCACATTCCATCCAGGAAACCAGACATTTCTGCATCGGATGTCGTTTCTGGCAATCGTTCGTTGCCATGCGCGACTGCCCTCGGCAAAACACTGGCTGAATGATGGTCACGGAAGCAGATATCTGTCGCAAACTGATAGTTCCTCGCCTGCAGGCATCTGGTGGGACGATGCGCCGTACGCGATTCAGGAACAGCGCACATTCACTGACGGGCGGGTCATGTTCGTCGGCGGCGCACCACGCCGCGGGCAGAAAAGAGGGCCGACTATATCCTGCGCTACCGGCCGGATTATCCCATCGCTGTGATTGAGGCGAAGGCCGGTTATCGCTCAGCACAGGATGGTGTGCAGCAGGCGCGGGACTATGCCGAGGTGTTAGGCCTGCGCTTCGCCTATTCGAGCAACGGGCACGAGATTATCGAAATCGATGGTGGCGGGGACAGAAGCCATCCGCGCCGACTTCCCCACCCCCGAGAAGGGCAGACAGCACCAAGGCGATGACCGGTGCGGCGTAGTTGAAGGTGTTGGCGAGCGTCGACGAAACGCGGACGTTGAGCATTAGGAAAACGGCGTAACCAATCAATGTGCTCGCCCCGACGAGAAACGCTAGCGCGCCCCATCCTTCCAGCGGAACGCGTGCCAGATCGGTGCTCGCGGTGATCCCCGTCAGGGTTACGATCACTGCCAGCACGACGCCCGCCGCGGCCAACTGGACGGTGAGCGCGATCACGGGATCACGGGGTTGCGGCAGCCGTGGAGCGCGCAACGATCCGGCTGCCCAAGCCGCCGACACGGCGATTGTGAGAAGCCGCGCCAACGAGCTTCAAATCGCCGCTGGCCGCGGACGTCCAGCCCATCAGAGCGAGCCCGACGAAGCCGGTGGCGACGCCGCCGAGCTGCCGAAGGGTCAACGGTTCATGAAACACGGCCCATGCGAACAATGCGAGGAACAGCGGCGACGACGAGCCGAGCACCGCGGCCACCCCCGCTGGAAGGAAGTGCGTACCCCAGATCGCCATCGCTTGGCTGGCACTAGACTAGCATCGTCACGCCAAGAAGCGCCGCCCCGCCTAGCGCGCGGACTGGGACGGGCGAACGCCGCCATCGGACCAACGCGAACGGCAGGAGGATGAGCGCCGCGAGCGAGAAGCGTAGCGTTGCCACCATCAACGGATGAAGCGCGTCGCCGGCAATCTTGAATGCAAGGAAATTGGCGCCATTGTAGAACCATTGGTATTCGACGGCGAGAAGGACCAGCCCGCGATGCGAGCTCCAGTCTGAGCCTTTCGTTGCGTTTACCGTCATGTCGGCGACCTTTCTTCAGGTAGCGATACGCGTTTACTGCGGAAGTTTGGCATGAGCCGGGCCTGAAGCGCCTATATTTCGGCAGTTCCGTGGTGCAGCGAGACGATCAGGCCGAGGATTGCAGCAAAAGCCCCAACCGCACACGATCCCAGCCAGCCTGCGTCGGCATAAGCGAGACCCGATGCAAGCGAGAAGACCGAGCCCCCCACAAACATGCTGATCGTGTAGACGGCATTGAGCCTGGAGCGCATATCCTGCGCCAACCGATAAAGCATCGTGCGGTTGGAGATGTCGACCGTTACGGACGCCACGTCGAGCACAATCAGTCCCACCGCCATAAGCGGTATGTTCGACCTGCAAAGGATGAAAATCGCCCACGCCACCAGGGTGGCTGCCATTGCGCCGGATCTCGCCCTACCGAGCCCGAAGCGATTGGCTGCGCGTGCGAAGATTGGAGCGGTCGCGGCAGACGCTGCAGCGACCAGGCCCACCAAGCCGATCGCACTCACCGACCAACCGAAGTGTTGGCTCAGATAGAGCGTTGCCCCGACCCAGAAGGCGTTGAACGAGCCGAACGTGGTAGCCTGGGTGAATGCCGCAATCTGGAGCTTTCGCTCCGTGCGCGCCAGCCGGATCATCGAGAGAAGAAGGCTGCCATAGCTCTTCCGCTGTCCGGTCGTGGTCGGCCTGACAATGCCCAGAGCCATTGCCAGAAGGCCTATCGTGAGAGCTGCAGCCGTCCAGTAGACCGCCCTCCATCCGAAGCTTCCGGCAATTAAGCCCGAGACCGCTCTGGCAAGAAGGATACCGACGATCACACCGCGGGTCAGGACAGCAGTGACGTGAGCGAGCCTTTTCGGGCGCACGCGCGTCGAGGCATAGGGAGGCAGCAGATACGGCGTGATTCCAAACAGTCCGATCGCAAAGCAGGACGCAAACAACCCGTACGAACTTGGGATTACCGGAATCGCGAGCAACGCGAGCGCTTGAAGCGGGAGAACGATGCAAAGCATGCGCCGCGGCTGGACCGTGTCCGCGAGGGGGAGGAGCGTAACCAACCCCGTGGCGAGGCCCAGCTGCGTCAACGCTGGCAGCAGCCCCCATAGCCGAACCGGCAGCGCGAAATAATGCCCCACCTCTGCGATCAGCGGCTGGATATAGTAACCGTTTGCGATCGCTACGCAGACGATGAGGGAAAGGCCGTGCATCTCTCTTTCCGACATGTCGACGCTTGATTCACGTGACAAAGCCTGCGGAGAAACCACTTCGATTGGGTCGTCAGGGGTCGGTTCGTTCGGCATGGCCTCAGTTCTGGGTCCAATTGTTCATCGTGATCGCAGGGCTTTTCGGATGCAGTCGGCAATCTGATTTCAGCGAATAGAACTGTCCGACCACGACGTGACGTCGAACGGACGCTCGAGCGGCGTTGGTTTAGTGGCGGGCGTTTGCAGATCTCGCGGCCCATTTGTTGATTAGCTGAATGGCGATACGATGGAGGCGGCTGCCTCCGCGGCGGATACTGAAAGGCATGTGGTCGTGACCCGTCGTTGGCCTGGGATCGAAGGCCCGCGATTTGTGCGCCGCGTGAACGCCGGTTCGGGCCAGCGTTAATGCGCGCCGGCGCCGACACTGGAATTTCGTCCGCATCCGTAAAACCTCAGCCTGTCGATTTAAGCGCCCACCAAGAAGGGCAAAGTCATCCAAAATTCACGTTGAAAAGCCGGGCGGTGCACTTTGTGCACACGGATCGGAACGGCCGCTAGACGGGCACAGAGTGCACAGATCGGTATTCGCGGTGGAGAGTCAGGGGGGGCAACGGCACTAACGACCTCCTGACAAGAAGGCTTCTGTCCATGCTAGCGTTCGCCGCCTGCCTCTCTCATACGCCGCTCCAGGGAATGTTTGATCCCTCGGCGGAGGTTCTCGACGAAATTGAAGCGGCCAAAGCCGAACTCCGTGCAAACATCGTAGCGTTCGAGCCTGAGATCGTATTTCTTTTCGCACCCGACCATTTCAATGGCTTCTTCTACGACCTGATGCCGCAATTCTGCATCGGCACTGCCGCAGACGCTCTCGGGGACTTCGATACGCTCGCGGGAAAACTCAACGTTGCACCTGAGGCAGCACAGTGCGCAGCTTCCGTGCTGGCACAAGAAATCGACGTTGCCGTCTCACACCAAATGAAAGTGGATCACGGCTTCACCGAGCCGCTCCGCGACATCTTTGGCTCGCTTGATACGCCGCCGATCGTCCCGATCTTCATAAATTCTGTCGCTCCGCCGTTCGCTAGCTGTCGTCGTGCACGAGTGATGGGTGAGGCGGTCGGTCGATTTGCTCGCGGCCTTGGCAAACGCGCGTTGATGATCGGCTCTGGCGGCCTGTCTCACGAGCCGCCGGTTCCGCAGATCGAAGGTGCCCCGCCTGAGGTAGCGCGGCGGCTGATCGACGGCCGCAATCCCAATGACGAAGCGGTTGCCGGCCGCCGTTTGCGCCTCATGGACGCGGCGCGGAATCTCACTCTCGCCGAGCCGCCATCGAAACCACTCAATCCCCAATGGGATCATGCTTTCATCGCCATGGCCGCCACCGGCCACGCCGACGCCTTCGACATCCTCAAGGATGATGAGATCACCCAGGAAGCTGGTGCGTCCGCTCACGAGGTCCGCACCTGGATCGCCGCTCTGTCGGCGGTCGGCGCGGATGCTGGCTACGATTTCCGGTCGATATACTATCGCGCCATTCCGGAGTGGATCGCCGGCTTCGGCGTTGCATCCGCCAAGCGCACTGAAATCGCCGCATGAGCGGCGCGCATCGCTTTCACACTTACAAATAGGAAAACACAATGTCGGGTATAGATCTGAATGGAGCCAAGGTCTTGGTGATTGGCGGCAGCGCTGGCATCGGGCTTGAGGTTGCGCTGCAAGCTTCCGCGGCAGGCGCCGCGGTCCACGTCGCTGCGCGGGGAGCCGACGCTCTCGAGCGGTTGCGGGGGCGGCACCTGCGCATCACCACCCATCAGGTGGACGCCAAGGATGCGGACGCTCTCGAACAGCTTCTCGCGACAGTCGGCAACATCGACCACGTGGCAATGACCGTCCACGAGTCTGCCGCGCGCCTTGGTATCGACACTGTCGCGGGAAACATGAAACTGGAAGCGGCGGCTGAATATTTCAACGGCAAGTTCTGGAGCCAATATCGCGTCGTCCAGGCAGTGCTGCCTCGCCTCTCTGATGGCGGGTCCATCACGTTGACCTCCGGGGTCGCGAGCCGGTCCGGGATGGCCAATCACTCCATGATCGGTGCCGCGAACGCCGCGATCGAAGCATCGGCCAGGCAGCTTGCCAAGGAGATCGCTCCGAAGCGCATCAATGTCGTAGCGCCGGGTGTGACCGCTACCTCGACCTATGACGCCATGCCCGAGGAAGCGCGCGGGAACTTCATCCGAGCAACGACGGCGAAAGTGCCCTTGCAGCGGATCGCCCAGCCCGACGAGATCGCCCTGGCTTACCTGTTCGCCATGGGGTGCGGCTATCTGACGGGTGAAATCATCGACGCAAGCGGCGGCCAGCTCGTCGCCTGATGGAGGACAGGTGGTCCGCGCCTGATGCCACATCCCGCGACCTGATCCGCACCGAACACCCACGATCCACGGAGCCCTTCAAATGGCACTCGCAGACCCTTCCATCGTTTTTCCGTCCGTGTGGGCGGACCTGCGCCAAGTCTCTTTCACTCAAGGTTTCCTCGATGCCAGCGGCATCCGCACCCGTTTCCTGAGCTCGGGTGACCCGAGCAAACCCCTCCTTCTCCTTCTGCATGGCATCGGCGGCCATGCCGAGGCTTATGTGAGGAATCTCGGGCCGCACGCGGATCTGTTCTGGACGGTCGCAATCGACCTGATCGGTCACGGTTGGACGGACAAGCCCGCCATCAACTACGAACTTCCCGACTATGCGGCGCACGTTCTGGCGGTGATCAAGGCGCTCGGCCGCGACCGGGCGCACATCTCTGGCGAATCTATCGGCGGCTGGATCGCATCGTACATCGCGGTCTATCATCCCGAAGTCGTCGATCGGCTCGTGCTCAACACGGCGGCTGGCTGGACGGCGCATCCGGAGGTGATGGCTCGGATCACGAAACTTTCGACCGAGGCCGCGGAAGACCCGTCAGTAGAGCGGATCCGCACGCGCCTCGAGTTCCTGATGTACGACAAAGCCCTCGTCAGCGACGATCTGGTCGAGACGCGTCGTGCGATCTACGCGCAGCCCGGATTCGCGGAGACGATGAAGCGAACGCTCTCGCTGCAGGACATGGCGACAAGGCGCCGCAACATGCTGACCGAAGCCGACTATCAATCGATCAAGGCGCCCACGCTTGTCGTCTGGACGTCGCATGATCCGACCGCGACACCCGAGGAGGGTCGCCAGATTGCGGACATGATCCCCGACGCCCGCTATATCGTCATGAACGAATGCGGCCATTGGCCGCAATATGAGGACGCGGATCGCTTCAACGCCGAGCATATCGCTTTTCTGACGGACAAATGACCGAGGTCAGCACCATGGAAAAACTGCCGGACGATTCGAATGGTGTCGATCCCGGCAGCGGCCACTACAAGCTGGTGAACGGGCTCGCGCGAGGGCTGACGATCCTGCAAACTCTGGTCGATGCCCCGAACGGCCGTGCGTCACCGACAGAGGTTGCCGCACATACCGGTCTGCACAGGACGACCGTTCGGCGTTTGCTCGAAACCCTCGCAGAAGAGGGCTTCGTTACCCGCAGCGACGGCGATGGCTCTTTCCAGCTGACCGGCCGGTTGCGGCTCATGGCGGCGAGCTTGACCGATCACGAGTGGATCTCGAGCATTGCTGCGCCCATTCTGAGGGATCTTTCCGATCAGGTGGTTTGGCCGTGTGACCTGTCCATACCGGACGGAACCGCGATGCTAATCCGGGACTCGACACATCACTCCAGCCCGCTTTCTTTCCATCGCGGCATGATCGGAACCCGCCTTCCCATGCTGCGCACCGCTATGGGGCGTGCGTATCTGGCCTTTTCGCGTCCGGAAGTCCGTGAAGCGGTACTCCGGCTCATCCAGGCCGATCCCGATCCGGAGGCACGAGAGACCGGGAGCGGCTTCGATGCCGAAGGGGTGATCGAGCGCACCCGGCAGCAGGGTTTTGGTCTCAATTACCGGGAATGGAAGCCAGAAGAGAAGACGGCCGCGATTGCGCTTCCGATCATGACGCGAGCGCATGACGTCGCTGCCTGCATCAATATCATCGTGAATACGGCCGGGATGACCACCGAGAGGATCATCGGCGATTTCCTTCCACCACTTCGGCAAGCAGCCGAGCTTATCGAGGCTCGGGCGCGCAAACAGCTGACGGAGCCCAACGGGCCCGGAAATTTGACATGTTAGGAGTTCCCATGCTTGCAGCGTCCCAAACCGAGGCCGCCGTTCGTCTTCGCGAGGCCTACGATGGCGGCGCCATCCCACCGCTGCGTGATCTCCTCGCGCCAGACGACGCCGATATGGCCTATGCGGTACAGGCCGCCAATACGGGCTTCTGGACTGAGCAGGGCCGGCGCATCGTGGGCCGCAAAGTTGGTCTCACAGCCAAGGCGGTCCAGAAACAGCTCGGTGTCGACCAACCCGATTTCGGCGTCCTGTTCGACGACATGGAAATTGTCGACGGCGGGCGGCTGGATCCGTCCCGCGCACTACAACCAAAAGTCGAGGCCGAGGTGGCGCTGATCCTCGATGCGGACCTCGCGGGACCTGACATAAGTTTTGAGGACGTCTCGAACGCCGTCGGGGCGGTGGCTCCCGCCATCGAGATCGTGGACAGCCGCATCGCGGATTGGAAGATTACTTTCGCAGACACGGTCGCGGACAACGGCAGTTCCGCCTTCTTCGTGCTTGGCGCCGATCGTAAACCGCTCAGCGGTCTCGATCTATGGACGTGCGGCATGGCGCTCGAGATCAACGGCGAGGTCGTGTCCGTCGGTGCCGGCGCCGCATGCCTCGGCCACCCCCTCAATGCCGCACTCTGGCTGGCGAAAACCCTCGTCGGGAGGGGCGAGCCACTCCGTGCCGGCGACATCGTTCTGACGGGCGCCCTGGGGCCGATGGTAGCCCTCGCGCCCGGCGACGGGGTTCGCGCCACGGTCGGTGGCTTGGGCGCAGTTTCCTTCCGCTATGAGGAGAACCGGTAATGGCCAGTGGTCCGAAGACCAAGGTTGCGATCATTGGGTCGGGCAATATCGGCACCGATCTCATGATCAAGGTGATGCGATTGTCGAACGTGCTCGAGATGGGGGCGTTCGTTGGCATCGATCCGGAATCGGATGGTCTCAAGCGTGCCGAGCGGCTGGGAGTGGCGATCACGGCGGGCGGGATCGAGGGTCTGATGGCAATGCCGGGCTTCCGCGACATCGCGATCGTTTTCGACGCGACGTCCGCTGGCGCGCACAAGCGGCACAGTGAACTGCTGATAGCCGCGGGCAAACGTGTCGTGGATCTGACCCCGGCGGCGATCGGGCCATACACCATTCCCGCCGTCAACGGGGACGCGCACCTCGATGCCCCCAACGTCAATATGGTGACCTGTGGAGGGCAGGCGACGATTCCGATGGTGGCGGCGGTCAACCGGGTGGCAAAGGTGCGCTATGGCGAAATCGTCGCCTCGATCGCGTCCAAGTCGGCGGGTCCCGGCACGCGAGCCAACATCGACGAGTTCACCGAAACCACCAGCCAGGCGATCGTCGCGGTGGGCGGTGCGACGCGCGGCAAGGCGATTATCGTGCTCAATCCGGCCGAGCCGCCGCTGATCATGCGCGATACGGTCTATTGTCTGTGCGACGATGCCGACCAGGCCGCGATCACCGCCTCGGTTGAGCAGATGGTCGCCGAGGTCCAGAGCTACGTTCCCGGCTACCGGCTCAAACAAGCGGTGCAGTTCGAGCATATCGGCTCCAATCGCCCGCTGCGCATTCCCGAGATGGACGGCGAGTTCACCGGGCTCAAGGTCACCATCTTTCTCGAGGTAGAGGGCGCCGCCCATTATCTCCCGGCCTATGCCGGCAATCTCGACATCATGACATCGGCCGCGCTCAAGACCGCCGAGAAGATCGCATTGCGCAGCCATGAAGGGATCGCCGCATGACCTTCGATCCAACGATGCAGAAGCTTTATATCCAGGACGTCACACTGCGCGACGGCATGCATGCGATCAGGCATCAATATGGGCTGGATCACGTCAAGGCGATCGCCAAAGCGCTCGATGCCGCCAAGGTCGATGCGATCGAGGTGGCGCATGGCGACGGACTATCGGGCTCATCGTTCAATTACGGCTTCGGCGCACATACCGACTGGGACTGGATCGGCGCGGTCGCCGAGGTGCTGGAGCATAGCGTGCTCACCACACTGCTGTTGCCCGGCATCGGCACCATCCACGATCTAAAGCACGCCTTTGATCTCGGCGTGCGTTCGGTGCGTGTCGCGACCCACTGCACCGAGGCGGACGTTTCGAAGCAGCATATCGAATATGCGCGAAAGCTCGGGATGGACGTCTCGGGCTTCCTCATGATGAGCCACATGTCCGAGCCGGCGCTGCTCGCGCAACAAGCCAAGCTGATGGAAAGCTACGGGGCGCATTGCGTCTATGTCACCGATAGTGGCGGGGCGTTGACCATGGACGCCTATGCGGCCCGACTGCAGGCCTATGACCGTGTGCTCAAGCCCGAAACCGAGCGTGGCGTACACGCCCACCACAATCTCTCGTTGG
This sequence comes from Sphingomonas sp. MMS24-J13, assembly GCF_044905095.1. NCBI lineage: Bacteria > Pseudomonadati > Pseudomonadota > Alphaproteobacteria > Sphingomonadales > Sphingomonadaceae > Sphingomonas > Sphingomonas sp. MMS24-J13. Next base: position 1,920,259 of record NZ_CP173258.1, on the reverse strand, counting down.
GCGTCGCGAACTCGATCGTCGCCGTTCAGAACGGGGCTGTGCGCGTGGATGCGAGCCTTGCTGGCATGGGGGCGGGCGCGGGCAATGCCCCATTGGAGGTGTTCATTGCCGCCGCCGATGTTTACGGCTGGAAGCACGGATGCGACCTCTTCGCCCTGATGGATGCGGCCGAGGACCTCGTGCGGCCGCTTCAGGATCGCCCGGTCCGCGTCGACCGTGAAACTCTCAGCCTCGGCTATGCGGGCGTCTATTCGAGCTTTCTGCGTCACGCGGAGAAGGCTGCCAACGATCACGGCCTCGACACGCGCGCGATCCTGATCGAGCTCGGGCGGCGCAAGATGGTCGGCGGCCAGGAAGACATGATTGTCGATGTCGCGCTCGACATGGTCGCGAGCAGGGACCCGCACAGGACTGCAAAATAGCGCGGGCCGGTCTGGGCGCAGCGGTCATTGCCTGGTATTGACCAGAGGGCGCATGCGGCACTTGAACACTGCGTCGCGAGGGTCAGGGTGTCCCGATAACGTTTGCCCCTCTACCTATTCATACGCCTCAATTTCGCTGAGACACGGGGAGGTCGCGTACCGCGCCTCGTCTCTGACAAGGCCTTCTGCGACAACCTGATATTGCGCACAGGTGGATCGGAACCGGCAGCGCGCGGGCGATGTCGGTTGAGGGCAGGGCACTGACGGCCGAACAGCCTTTTCAGCGCGCGGCTGAAATCTTCGCCTACTTCTCTGCGTCGAGAGCCAGCTGGACCGCAGGCCTCGCCATGACTCGTCCGGCGTGCGCAACGACATTGGGAAATTGCGATATGTCGAATCCAGTGAACGAGCCCCATCTCTGGATCACAAATAGATAGGCATCTGCGAGGGAAAAATCCGCACCTGTAATAAATGGGCGTCCATCGGAGAGAAGCTGCTCAATGAATGCGAACCTACGCGTGAGGTAGTCCATGGCTGCACTGCGCGCATTGGGCGCCAGCGCGGGATCGAATAGTCGGCCGAACGTCTTGTGCAACTCAGTGGCGATATAGCTCAGGTGACTGTTCAACCGGGCCCGCTCGATCGTGCCGGACAGCGGCGCAAGCGTGCCAGGGGCATAATTATCAACGAGATATTGCGTGATCGCTGGTCCTTCGGTCAGAAGCTCCCCGTCGTCGAGCTCCAGCGCGGGCACATATCCCTTTGGATTGATCGCCAGATAATCGGCGCCGGATTCGGTTCGCTTGGTCGCGGGATCGACGCGGTCGAGGGTGAAGGCCAGGTTGAGTTCGCGCAGCACGATGTGCGGCGACAAGGAGCAGGAGGAGGGCGAGTAGAACAGCTTCATCGGACGTCCCTTCTATCAGACGATGATGGTTTGGCTGGCGGGTGACGTCGCCCCGCCACGTGCGCGGCAGTCGGTCCGGCGTTGATGCCTCGAAAAGGTTTTCCAGACGTTCCTGGGCGACTTTCATTCATCTGCCCGGACCTTTTGAACCGTCAGCTTGGCGTTGCAGCGGATTATGGCAGCCCTGATTCCGCAGGCGGAAGGCGGTGTACGATTGGGGTGTTCTGACGCTGCGATAGCGCCCAGCGCGCGATCTCGTCCTTCCGCGCGAACCAGATGCCGTCGTGGCTCTTGGCATATTTGAAGAAGCGGTCGAGCACGCGGATGCGGTTGGCGTGACCGCTGACGCGGTCGTGCATGCCGATCACCATCAGCCGGCGTCTGGTCGCCGCTTCTTCGTAAAGCTGGTCGAACTCGTCGCGCAGTGACTGCTCATGCCCGGCCGGATCGTAGCCCTGGAACGGGAACAGAAAGTCGTTCATGTGGATGGTGTAGGGCACCATCGCGAAGTCGCGGCCGCGCACGGGGATGATGAAAGGTTCGTCGCGGCTTGGCTCGTCGATGCTGTAGAGAAAGCCGAGATCCTGCAGGGTCTCCGAAATGTGGATCGAGTTGCGGAGCCAAAAGGCGTTCCACCCAACAGGCTGCTGGCCGGTGATACGCTTGATGGTGTCGACCGATTCCTTGATGAACGCCTTCTCCTGTTCGCGCGGGAGGTCATAAGACGCCGACCAGGTCGGGCCGTGTGCGCCGGGCTCGTGTCCGCGCTTGACGATCTCGCGGGCCAGGTCCGGATTCTGTTCGATCGCCTTGCCGATCATGAAGGACGTGACCTTGATGTCGTGCTTGTCGAACAAGTCGAGCGCGCGCGGGATTCCCTCGTTTGTCCCATAAGCGAAGAACGTGTTGGTCGGCTGGTCGGAGAAACCGGGCTTGATCGGCTCGGACAGCGGGCCGCCCGCGCCCGAAATCGGCTGCCCGCCGCCTTCGAACATCAAGGAGATGCTGATCGCCAGCCGTGCGCCGTTCGGCCAGAACGAACCCGGCTTTCCCGACAATGGCCTCTCGACCGCGTCTGCACCGCGATCAGCCGCGACAGCGGACGGCGCGATTGCCGCCAATGCGCCGATTGCTGCGGCACCGGCGAAGGCGCGGCGGGTCAGCGCGAATTCTGTTGTTTCGGACATGATGATTATTCCTCGTGATCGGATCAGGACGCGCCCGCGTCGGAGAACGCTTCGGCGATGGCCCTGCAGATGCCACCGGCCGCTCCGACCACCGGGGCGCGTTGGTTGGTCAGATTGATCGCCATCGCACCAACCCCTCATAGCGTCGTCACAGAGCCGCCATCGACGCGCAGGTTGGTGCCCGTGACGAACGCTGCTCCTTCGGAGGCGAGGAACACGACCGCTGCAGCGACATCCTCGGGCCGGCACGGGCGGCCGACGCCGATGTTCGGGCGAAATCCAGCCAGGAAGTACGTTGCCAGGTCGTCGCGCGAAAGCGCCTCGGCGCCCTCCTGCTGCGCAAGAACGTCGCGTAGTGTCTGCGTGTCGACAAAGGCCGGCGACACCACGTTCACGAGCACGCCCTTTTCAGCATATGCTTTGGCCAGGCCTTTGCTCAGAATGTTGAGCGCGCCTTTGGCAGCGCCGTATTCGATACCGATCGGGTCCGGCTGGACGCCGCTTTCGGACGAGATGTTGATAATCCGTCCCCAGCCACGTTCGGCCATTTTGGGCGCGAGCGCTCGGGCGACCCGCACGGCAGAAAGCACGTTGAACTCCCACGTTGCCTGCCAGTCTTCGTCAGGCACCTCATCGAATGGGCGGAACAAGCCGCCTGTCGAGGATATGACGCCGCCTGCGTTGTTCACCGCGATGTCGATGGGGCCAAGCGTCGCCTCGGCGGTCTTGATCGCGGCAGCCAAGCTTTTGGCACTCATGACGTCGCCGCCAACGGCGAGCGCGCCATCGCCAAGATCGTCTACGACCCGACCGAGCCGCTCGGCATTGCGGGCGAGCAGGGCAACCTTGACGCCTTCGCGGTGCAACGCACGCGCGATTGCCTCACCAATGCCCTGGCTGGCCCCGGTCACTAGTGCGACGCGGCCTTTGATCTGCGTGTCCATGTTGCCTCCGAGAAGCGGGACGCCGCTCGGCGTCCGTGGTGATCACAAGTAGATGAGCCTCGGAGCGGCATTCCGAAAGCTGGTGCCATTGGCATGACATTCGTTCCGGCGAGTCCGTAATCTTCTCGGCGACGCCATCGTCCCGGCCGTAAGACGATTGCTTCGCCGCCGAGGTCGGCTCGGGAGAAAGAAAGCGCAGGGCTCACTTCCACCCTTCGCACATCACAAGTCGGGCAGCTTGGCAGTGGGAGAAAAGCTGTACCGGGCGATGCGCCACTTTCCGTCGCTTTCCTTCTGGAGGAGAAAGAGCTCATGGAAGGTGGACGGCGTGCCCTGTCCGGTCCGGATGGGCGTGAAAATCCCAGCGGAATCCGTACGAACGAAAGCCCATTCCGGTGACATCTGAACGAGCTCTTCGATCGTGGTGTGCATATTGAAGCGAATCGTATGGAACGTGTTCTCGTAATTCCGGCGAACAGCGTCAGTGCCGACGACAGTAGGAAGCATGAACGGCAACATTACAGGGTCTTGTGTGTATAATTGGAGGACGGCCTCGAGGTTTCCGCTGTTCAGCGCCTTGAAATAACTTACGATCGGTTCCTCGATATCCGCTGCCTCTGGGGTATTGCCCGCTCGAGCTGCTTCGGTGATCTGGACCTCGTCGGACACTCGAATTTGCTGCTTCTCAGACATTCCGGAAGGACCGTCCCTGGAAAGGCCCAACGCCTCACGGATCGCGGAACCCGTCATGCCGGTGTCATAGACCTCGGTCCCACGATCGAACTCGCGCGAGCGGTCAAGTGCGCCCACGATCACGGGATCGAAGCCGGCATCGACGACGAGCGCGGATGCGATCTGCAACGCTTCGTCGTCATCCGATGCAAGCGGGATGCCGACGCGCGGTTCCACCCGGTGCGCTTCGTTGGCGAGGACCTTGTCCCATACGGTATTGAACGCGCGCACGACACGGACACCTGGGAGCCATTCGCGCAGGTACGCGCCTGTGCCTCTGCCCGACCCGAGAACTTCTTCTGCCAGCGCGCCATCCCTGCTCAACGTGGGGTTGCTTGTGTCGAGGACGACCTTGCGCTCGAGCGCAAGATGATTGGCCGGCCCGAACGCGGGCAATTCCTTGAAGGGGATCGATAGCAAGATGACGTCCCCGAACGCGATCGCCTGATCCGGGGTGCCGGTAGTCGCAGCACCACCGGCCGCTTCGACCAGTTCGGACAGCGACTCCGGGTGGCGCGAAGCGAACATGACGTCGTGACCGGACCTTGACCACAAGGTCCCGATCAGTCCGCCAATCTTGCCTGCTCCAACAATGCCGATTTTCATCCTACCTCTCCATTCTGGTTGCTGGCCCGCGCGCGAGCCATGAGAGCTTGGGGGGATGTATTGAGACCAAGCCTCGCATCGAGAGAGATCGGGCCCGCCCCAAAGATCCCGAATAGGGCGACCGCAAAGGCCCAGAACACCGGGAACTCCACACCGAGACCAGGCAAGGCCCAGCTGTAACCGATGCTGAAATGTCCGCCGATGCCTACCGCGAACAGCAGATAGACGGTGCCCAAGACCGCAATCGGGCGGGTCATCAGGCCGAACGCGAGGCCAATGCAGACCGTAATCTCGATCAGGCCGGCCAATACGACCGAGGCCGACGGAAATGGCATGCCGATCTTACCGAAATAGTCGACAAAGACGTCGAACGGAATTGGCCCTGCAAAGACGTGTCCCGTGAAATGGGAAATGAACATCAACCCGACATAGGCGCGCAATAGGGTCGCGATCCAATCGGCAGCGCGGAAACTCGCGTCCCCAGAACCCCCGGAAATTGTTCGTTGCGCCTGCGCCAGCATATAGAGCGCGACGGCCGCCCCGAGGACCAATGTAAGCGGCTCGATGAAAGGGATTCCCGGCCCTGTCTCGCCCAGCATCAGTCCGTCAACCTTGGGTGCTGGCTGTCCCGCCGGGATAAGCCAGGTCGTCGACAGGAGGCGCCCCGCGACCAGCCCTGGCAGCAGAACGAGGAGCGGTTCAAAGAAATATCCATTGGGGTGACGGATGAGCAATGCCGCACCCCACACCGCAACGATCAAACATGCAACGACCACTACCATCGTCCACACGGGGAGGGGGTTGGACACGATCGCGTAGAGCGACGCGATGCAGAAAACGGCCACGAGCGCGCTCAAGACGACGCGAAGCGCTCCAATCACGTGCGACATCCGCCGCCTCCTGGTCAGTAGCCTGCGGCGAAGCGCCGTGAGCCTTGGTCAGGAGATGATCGGTCGCGCCAAGGTTCGAAAGCCGTGCCAAGGTCAGCGGTTTGCTTCCCAGGATTACGCAATCACCGGAAAGCGGCTAGGACGCGCCTAGGGTTGTAGATGGAGCGTCGCGCATGGCTACGGACAAGTTGGGGAGCATCCTCGCCTTTGTTCGTGTGGCGGAGCTTGGCAGCTTCGCGAAAGCCGCCAGGGCGCTTGGCATCTCATCCTCGGCGGTGAGCAAGAGCGTCGCGCGTCTCGAGGACCGTCTGGAACTCCGGCTCTTCCAGCGGACGACGCGGTCGCTCGGCTTGACCGAGGAGGGGCGCTTGTTCTTTCAAACGTGCGAAAGGCTATTGGCGGAACTGGATGATGCCGAGCGGTCGATACGGGAGCGCGCGACCGTCCCTGCGGGCGTCTTGCGGGTCGAGCTCCCGACAGCGCTCGGACGATTGAAGATCGTGCCGGCGCTTGTGACTCTGACGGGTAAATATCCCGCGCTGCGGATCGACGCATCCTTCGACGACCGATTGACCGACCTGATCGATACAGGATTGGATGCAGTCGTGCGCATCGGGGAGCCGCGGGACTCGCGGTTGATGGTTCGCCGGGTCGGTAGCGTTTGCTATATCGTCTGTGCCGCCCCCTCCTTCATCGAGAAACATGGCAAGCCGGAAAGTCCGGATGACCTTGAACGCTTCACCTGCATTCGAAGAGTGCCACATGGCAAGGCGTCATACGCTACCTGGAAATTCGCATCGCCGCACGATGGCAGCCTGTTCGAACGAGAAGTGGCAGGGACGCTCGGCTTCGACAGCAACGATGTTATCGTCGATGCCGGCATTGCCGGCGACGGTCTCGTCCAGCTGCATACTTATATGGCTGAGCCATATCTGAAATCGGGCCAGCTTGTGCAAGTCTTGTCCGAATATGCAGCACCGGGGCCGCCTATCTCCGTGCTTTTTCCCTCGAACCGCCACCTCTCACCCAAAGTACGTGTCTTCATCGATTTTGTAATTGATGTCCTGCGCTCATGACTGCCGCCTCGCGTTCGTCGCCGCGGTGAGCTTCAGGCGGTTATGTCGACGGGTTTCCGGCAGCGTCGCCGACCCCGCGGCTACCGCCTACACTGCCTCAAAGGCGTACCAGAACGTACCAGTCCAGCACGATCCGACGCTCTATAGAAGCGCCAAAAGATCGAGATCATGTTCGACAGGCTAGGAGGATTGGCGTCGTAGCCACCGGCGCCTCGATCGATGCATACACGCCCATGTCCGCCATCTGCATAGCTGCCGCCGCCCTCTTTCGGCGCAATCAATGGTCCTGATTCTGGTTCTTGCTGGCTCTTAGCCTAGTGGCATCGCGCGTGGGCGGTCTACCGAACACGCTCCAGTCACTACTCAAGCGGGCACCAAGTGCACCGAATCGTTTTCGATGATGCGGCAGTCGAAATTGGATGATCCATTGAGCGCCTAGAAAAATGACAACAATGGAGGGGTTCGATGAGAAGATTTGGCAACGTATGCCTTGGTTCGTCCGCGACCATCGCGCTCGTGACAGTAGCAGTCTTTGGTACAGCGTGCCCCGCGACCGCTCAGGTGGCTAACTCTGCACCGCAGTCAGCCGATCCAGCCCCAGCACCGCAAACGGAGGCGGCAGTTTCCGATATTGTCGTGACCGCGCGAAAGGTGCGTGAGTTTGCGGTTGCCGTCCCGGTCTCCATCAGTTCGCTATCGGGCGCCCAGCTGCAGGACAAGCGGATAACCGCCTTGAACTCGCTCGCGGTCTACGTCCCGAACTTCACCTTTTCGAACGGTTCGACCGGAACTTTCAGGTCGATGCGCGGCGGCGGCTCCGCCGGGTCGAGCTTCTCGTTTGAGCAATCGACCGGTCTGTTCGTCGATGACGCTTCGTTCGGCCGAAACGAGCAGGGTCGAATGCCCATCTTCGATATGGAAAATGTCGATGTGCTTCGTGGTCCGCAGGCGATTACGTTCGGCAACAGCACGACGGCCGGCGCCGTTGCGCTGACGACGCGGAAGCCAGGGCGCGATTTTACCGCCGACCTGTCCGCGCAGTACGAGTTCAACGCGCACGAAACGACCTTGCGCGGGGGCGTGACGGTGCCGCTCGGTGACAAAGTGTCGGTTCGTGCCTCCGGCTATTTCGATAATCTCGCCAAGGGCTGGGTCCATAATCTCTATCCGAGCCGGCATCCTTACGGCCCGGCAAATCGGGACGCAGCCGGCCGCATCATCATGGTACTCGAGCCGACGGACAACACGACCATCACGCTAAAGTATGAGCATGACTCGCTCCGCAGCTGGGGAACGGTGCTCGGCCTGTACGAAGACCCGTTGCACTTTCCGTTCCTGACGGTGACTGGTCTCGGGACCACGGTGAACAGGGGGCAGCCGGCACCCTTCAACGTAGATTCTGACTTCATGCGCATGAACCAGGACATTTTCTACGGCCAGCTGCGCACCGACCTCGGTTTCGCCACGCTGACATCCACCACCAGCTACTGGCAATTTCAGTGGAATCAGGGTGCTAACACGTCGCATACCACGGCGGCCGGCGGGTTTTACGAAACCCGTGATCACTTTCGCGAATTCAGTAACGAGACGCGGCTGTCCGGCGACCTGACCGACAACGTTTCATTCCTCGCTGGCACATATGTATCACGGGGCCTCCAGCACGCGCAGAGTGTCCAGAGCTTCAACCAGGCTGGATTGGGCATTGCCAATCCGCTTCCGCCGTTTGCGCGGACGACCGATCTTGATATGCGCGTGTGGACGCTGTCGGGGTTCGCCGATCTTACCTGGAAGCTGGGCAAGTTCGCGATCGAGCCGGGCTTTCGCTACACGCGCGTTTGGCGGCATGGCGAGCAGCAATTATATGGTGCGGACGTGATCAGCGGCGATCGCAATCCGGCGCTTGATCAATACATCCTGGCCGCAAAGCAGGGCATTCCGCACGATTTCCAAGGGCTCGAGGCTCCCGAGAAGCACGCGATGCCGCAGATCGTCGTGAGCTATCGCGCCAGCCAGAATCTGAATTTCTTCGTGCGTGCAGTCCGCGGCGTGAAGGCCGGTGGCCTCGACTGGACGGCGACCGGCAGCGATCCGGCAACCGCCATCTTCAAGCCGGAGAAAGCGGTGGACGTCGAAGCTGGCTTCAAGGCGCGGCTAGCCGATAACAAGGTCGATCTCGCCGTGACGGCCTTCCACACCGACTATACCGACGTCCAGACGTCCGTACTGACGAACGGCCGCTTCATCACGGCCAATGCGGCGTCATCGGTCAGCAAAGGCGTCGAAACATCGCTCACTGTCCGCCCCGTCCTTGGCATGACGGTTGGCGCATCGCTCTCCTATCTCGATGCTCATTACACCAAATTCCCGAACGGGACGTGCACGGTCGCCCTGGCGCTGGTCTCCCCGGCGCCATGTTCGCAGGACCTGTCGGGGGTCCGGACGCCATTCGCGTCGAAATGGTCCGCTACGGCGCATGTCGATTATGCCATCCCGATCGGGAGCGGGACTGTCACGCCATCGGTCGATGGCGTCTTCAGAAGCTCCTACAATCCTAGTTCGAGTTCGGATCCGCTGGCGCAACAGCCCTCGCTGTTCCTGCTCGATGCCCGATTGGTGTACGCGCCAGCTGGCGCGCGGTGGCAAATTTCAGCTTATGGCAAGAACCTGCTCGACAAGGAATATCCTGGTTTCATTTCAGCCGGCGGCTCGTCGGGCATACCCTTCGCCAGTACGGTTTCGCTGCAGCGGCCACGTGAAGTGGGCGTCCAACTGGACGTGAAATGGTGACCATGGGGGCAGAACGCGCGGCTGAATCCACTGACATGCCCGTCGCGATCCGGAGGCGGGTGCTTGTCAAGCACCCGTCGTTCCGCTGGATCCTGCTCGGAAACATGGTGGCGGTCATGTTCTCGTCCTATTTCATCCGGCTTGCATGGAGCAACGTTGCCGCGAGCGCATCCCAGACGCTCGGCTCGACCGCCTATCAGCTCGGCCTTTTTGTCACGCTCTTCTACATCGGTTACGTCCCGGCGAATGCTCTGGGTGGCGTCCTGATCGACCGGTTTGGAAGCCGCCGCGTTCTTGTGACCGCTCTCTTCCTGTTGGCAGGCGCGACTGGAGGATTCGGTCTGATCGAGACCGCCTCCCAGGGCTTGGTCGTCCAGACGCTGATGGGAATATCCTCGGGCAGCTTCTATGCTGCCACCATCAAGGTCAGCTCGCCGTGGTTCACCAAAAAAGAGCGCGGTTTTGCCTTCGGATTCCTTGCGATGGCGGGGCCCTTGGCGATCGTCGCTGCCAATCTGATCTTCCCGCGTATCATCGACCATCTTGGGTGGTCCCAGCTTTATTATATTCTGGGCATTTATGCGGTGGCGCTTGCGACCTTTACCTTTCTGGTGGTTCCCGCGGACGCGCCTTCCGCCGAGGGGACGGAGCCCGACTTGGGCATAAGCCACGTCGACGAGCATGGCGGCGCTTACTTCGGGGCCCGGCTGCTGCTCGTCTGTCTCGCCGGCTTCGGCGCGAGTTGGGGGACCTACGGCTTCACCTTTTGCTCCAATCTGCTTCTCGTCAAAAGCCATGCCTTCGGTGCTGAAAAGGCGGCGACGGTCGTGGTTATGTTCGGGCTCGGCGGCTCGATCGCGATTCCGATCTATGGGCTCCTGTCAGACCGGGTGGCGGCCTACCGGCCGCAGTTCGTAATCCTGGGGCTCCTCATCTTCCCCATGGTTCTGGCGATCTTCGGACGCCAGACGACCTTCTCCGGATTTTGTCTGGCGGGTTTTGCTCTGGGCGTTTCGGCTTTCGCATTCTGGCCGCTCATCAGCGCGATTCTGGCCGATCAGGTTGATCACCGCCGACTGGGCTTTTCGGCAGGTGTGGCCAACGCATCCTGGCAGTCCGCGAATGTCCTCGTTCCGCTGGCGGCCGGCGCGATCGTGGACGCCACGCACTCGCTCGCAATGTCCCTCCTGGTCCTCGCCGCCGGCCCAATGCTGGGAGCGGTTTGTCTGACCGTTCTGATAGGCGTCAGCAAAAAAGCCCGAGCGGCGTCGAAGGTTTGAGGGGAACCGCACAATACCTGGCTTGGCAGGGTGATCGCGGAGCGGCCTGGGCCGCGATCGGTTCGGCCTCGAGTGGCTGCCATTCCATAAAGACCGCGTCGGCTTTCTATGATCAGCGCTTCATTGCGCCTCGCGGCATAGCAGCCGGCGGCACGGTGCACTCTGTGCACATGCAACAGACGGCGGTTGCTCCCAGACCCCCGGTGTTCGAAACCCCTTGGGAATTCAGGCGGCTACTTCGGTTTTCGCGATCAATATGAGGAGGACATAATGTCCGAAACAAAGAACGAAACTCTCGTCCTTCGCACGGTCCATACAGGACTAACAGTTTCGTCCCTGGATACCGCCCTTGAGTTTTGGTGCGGGGTTCTGGGATTTGAGTTGTTGGCCAGAAGAGTCATCGGCGACGGCCCTTATGTTGAGAACATCGTTGGCGTTAAGGGTGCCAACCTGCATATCGCTGTTCTCAATACGCCCGACGGGCATAAGATTGAGCTCCTCGAATATCTCGCTCCGGCGGACCGACAGATCATCAAACCGCGTTCATGCGATGTCGGCTCGGCGCATATCACGTTCGCCGTCTCTGATATCGACGAGATGCTGAGGCGGGTCGAAGCGGCTGGTTGGAATCGGCTCGGCGAGCCTCAATCTGTGGCCGATGGGCCCCACGCTGGTGACCACGTTGCCTATGTCCGCGGTCCAGAAGGCCACACGATCGAATTTTTCGGCCGTTCGCCCTCCGCTAACGCGTAGCCGAGGCCACTCCAGACGTGGTGCCGGATTCGCAGCCGGGATATTCGCTGATCGGGCAGATGTGTTGCTGAGGTGTCTGCCGGCCGGGCGCCCAGCCGAAGCGCCAGGCCTCGGGGGCATCTGCCATCGATGCTGTTCTCGCGCCGCTCAAGATCAATATGGAGGCGACAATGGGTCGACCTATGACTGAGCGGCGGATCGGCCGCACCGAACTTTCCGTGAGCGAACTCGGGTTCGGGGGCACGGCATTAGGTAATATGTTCAAGTCGCTTGACGATGCGAGCGCGTTTGCCGCCGTCGAGGCGGCCGCGGCGTGCGGCATCTCCTACTACGATACCGCGCCGATGTATGGGCTGGGACTGAGCGAAATCCGCCTCGGTCAGGCGATTAAACCCTTGGCTCGCGAAGAGATCATTATCTCTTCTAAGGTCGGGCGAAGCCTCACGCCGGTCGATCCCGCCGAGGTCAAGCCGGGCATTTGGGATCAGCCGCTGCCCATGCGCGCGGATATCGATTTCAGTTATGACGGGGTGATGCGATCGTTCGAGGCGACCCTGACGCGCCTCGACACGCCGTTTATCGACATGCTCGCCATTCACGATCCCGACGACAATGCGGTCAGTGCGGGGCTCGACCCCTATAGCCGCTCGCACTTCAAGGCAGCGATGGATGGCGCTTATCGTGCGCTTGCCGAGTTGCGCGGCCAAGGGCTGATCAAGGCGATCGGGGTTGGCATCACGCAGTGGCAGATGCTCTGTGATTTCGCGGCGGCCGGAGACTTCGATTATTTCCTGCTCGCCGGCCGCTACACGCTGTTGGATCAGGAATCCCTCGACCGATTGCTGCCGCTTTGCGAAGAGCGCGGGATCAGTCTGGTGATCGGCGGTCCCTACAATTCTGGCATTCTGGCGACCGGCGCCGTTGCTGGCGCGGTCTACAATTACCGACCGGCCACTCCCTCGATTCTCGAAAAGGTAAGTCGAATCGAGGCGGTCTGCCGTCGCCACAAAGTTTCGCTTCAGGCGGCGGCCCTTCAATTTCCGCTGCTTCACCCTCTGGTCGCGAGCGTCATCCCCGGCGCGCGCTCTGCAACGGAGGTGGAGAATAATCTGGCTTTAGTGCGCGAGCCCATTCCGGCCGATTTTTGGACGGACCTCAAGTCGGAACGTCTTCTCGACGAACGCGCGCCGGTAAGCAGCAGGGCGACGGCCACACACGCCAGCTAACGGTTCCTGGTGCGAGCGACCGCTTTTCCCGCATATGCCCATCGGAGTAGTTGAAATGACGACCCCACGGCAGTCACCCAGCTTTCTTTCCACGATCTTGCTCGATAGACGGGCGTTGCTTGTCGCGATGGGCGGCGTTGCGATCGCGGAGATGGCATCGGCTATGCCCACAAATTTCGTTTCGCATACGCTAAGCACAGCTCGCCACAGGACACATTATCTCGAAAGCGGACCGGCGGACGGACCGCTGATGATATTCCTCCACGGCTGGCCGGAAATCGGTCTCGTTTGGCGGGCCCAAATGAGCGCGTTCGCTGCCCAAGGGTGGCGTTGTGTCGCGCCTGACCTGCGGGGCTTCGGTGACTCTTCAATCCCCGCGGCCAGCGATGCCTACACCAACGAACAGGTCGTGGCGGATATGGTTGAACTCCACGACCATCTTGGCGGCAAACCGGCGATCTGGGTCGGCCATGACTGGGGCAGCGTCATCGTTGGTGCGTTGATCGCGCACCAGCCCCAGCGCAGTCGAGGGGCCGTGCTCGTGTCGGTACCCTATTTTCCCGACGCGAACGCGTTGCCCACGCTCGTCCCGCTGGTTGACCGCGCGATCTATCCGGCTGATCAATATCCCGACGGTCAATGGGACTATTACCGCTACTACACGACGCACTTTGCGTCGGCGGTCGCGGATCTGGATGCGGACAAATCGTCCTCACTGGCGTCGATCTTTCGGCGAGGGGACCCCGCCAGCGTCGGCAAGCCTTCGCCGAATGCCATGGTCACGCGCAAGGGTGGGCGTTTCGGCGCCACGCACCGCGCCCCACCCACCAAAGCTGACGCGGCGCTCTGGCCAGCGGCGGATTTCGGCGCGCTCGTGCGGGCCTTCGAGGCCCATGGCTTCCGTGGGCCCTGCTCTTGGTATCTCAACGACGACGCCAACATTGCTTTCGCGCGCCGGGCACCGAACGGTGGTCGCATTTCTCAGCCGCTATTGTTCGTCAACGGCGAACTCGATGCAATCAACACCATTAACGGGAATCGCTATGGCGAGCCGATGCGGGCCGCCTGCCCCAACCTGACCGTGACAAATTTGTCCGGCGCGCACTGGCTGCCTTTGGAATGCAAGCAGGAGCTGGTTCAGGCCATTTCCGATTGGCTCGCAGCCAGCCGGCTGACCAGATCGTAACAGGAGGTTTCCGCGGATGGCACGGGTAATCATTTCCCCTGTGCGCACTCGTGCCATCCCGCCCAAGCCGCCTTGGTGATTTTCCTTCGGACAATCGGCTATGGTCGACAGATGCCCCACGCCGCCGGACCGGACGAGTCGGTTATAATCTTGCCTCCGACGGTCGCGCCGTGCCGATTGAGATCGGCCTGTCGGCCGGACTCCAGCGAGGCGATTGCCCCGCTATACTCGCAGGTCCTTCGCGCAAACGAACGTAGCGGCGCTCTCCTGCGGCATGGTTGATCACTATCAAATTGGTCGCTGGCATTTCGATCCGGCCGAACCGATCCTCCGCGATGGTAGCGCTGCGCGTCGACTGGAGGACCGGGCTGCTCGCACGCTTGAGCTCCTCTGCCGTCGCAGGGGCGAGGTCGTCGGCAAGGACGAGTTGATCGATGCGGTCTGGCAGGGCCGCTCGGTCAGCGCCAACAGCGTGGCGGTGGTCGTCGGCCATCTGCGACGGGCGCTGGGGGACGATCCCGCCGCGCCGCGATACATCGTCACCATCAACAAACGCGGCTATCGGCTTACACCGGGTGCGCAACTTGAACCTGGTCCGAGCGCGCCTCGGCGAAGATCGTGGCCAGGCAGTCCAATAATGCTTTTGACCACAGTGATCCTGCTTGGGGTGGGCGTTCTGCTGTTACGGCCGTCACCGCGTCCGGTCGACCTCGTGGTGGATCCTGTCCTTAATGATACCGGCGCCTCCACTCTGGAGCCACTCGCGAAGTCGCTCAGCGCGGTCATGATTGACGGAGCGGTAAGGATCGACGGCGGCCGCGTCGTCCCTCGGGCGGTCGCGCGTGACGGCGTCCGGCGGCGCCTTGCCATCCGGTCTCGCCTGATCATCTGGAACGGGGCACCGGAGCTCGCGATGAGCGCGACGGATCTCGATTCGGGGAGTGTGGTCTGGTCGGGTTTCGCGGCCGGGCCGACCGGGGCATTGGCGCGCAACACCGCGGCGAAGCTTGCGACTCTCGGCCCTGCGCTGCGGCGCTAGGCGCCTCCTGCTCAGCGCAATTTTACGGTTTCTTTATTCGCTGATCATGCGGTCCCGCGGCATGCCGGCCGCCTCAGAAACGAGGTATCCACGCATGTCCCATATTCATCGCCGCTCGCTCGCCGCCATCGGCGTGCTGACAATGACATTCTCTCCGGCCTTGGCTTCTACCGCCGACGATAGCGTCGACGTCGACCATCTGATCAGCGCTTATCATCAGGCCGTGGTGTCCCACGACGCTCCGCGCCTCGCGGCCCTGTTCTTGCCAACCGGCACAGCCTGGTTCAGCGTGCTCTCGGACGAGGGCCTGAAACAGGCGCGCGCCAAGTCTCCGGATACGCCGAAGCTCAAGCCGGGCAGCGTGGACTCCTTCGTCAAGCTGGTGGCCACCAGCCCGTCGCGCCTCGATCCGCAACACACCAACCTCCAGGTCCGTAGTGATGGCGCGATCGCCACCGTCACATTTGACTTTAGCTTCCTCATCGATGGCAAGGAACAGAACCGGGGGACCGAAAGCTGGCAGCTGGTGAAAGGCGTCGAGGGCTGGAGGATCGCCTCCATCATCTACTCGTCGAACCCGCCGAAAGGCTGAAGCCTTCGATGCGCGCAATTGTGCCGATCGCATAGGCACTGGCTTGCGGCGACGACAAGAAGGAGCGCGTCGCCGCGCCCGGTCGCAACGGTGCGCGTAGGTCGCGCCGAGACCGGCCGACGCGCGGGGCACGTGCCATGCCGGCTGAACTGTGGGCGGCGGGTAAGACGATAGTTCGTTCCGATAGCGGGCGCTCGAAAGGCTCAGGCAGAGCCGCGCATTGCGGCGATGCCCTGCGTCCAGCTGGTGACAGGTGCATAGCCCAGCTCTTCGCGGGCGCGGCGATCGGAGATGGTGAAGTCATACCCGACCATCCGTAGCATCTGCCGCGTCAGCGGCGGCTCCCCCGCGCGACCAAAGGTGCGCCAGACGAACTCCATCACACCCGCCATGAGCCAGGCCATGCCAAGCGGCGCATTGCGGGCCTCGATCTCCACACCCTTGGTCCCGACCAATTCGGTGATTACCGTACGCAACGGTTGGTTCTTTCCGTCCGTCACGAAATAAGCCCGGCCTCCGGGCGATTTCTCGGCGGCAAGGATCGCGCATGCGCAGACATTGTCGACATGGGCGGTCGACATGATCTGCTTGCCGCCGGCGGGCCAGGCGAAACGGCCCGCCTTCACGTCCTCAACCATGTGATCGAGCATTGGCATGCCGACGCCCCAGATGAGCGGCGGCATGATCACCGCGGTACGGAGTCCGCCGGCAGTGTCCGCGTCGAGGACGAGTTTCTGCGCGCGCGCCTTGGATGCGAGATAGGGAGCCCAGGCCGGGTAGGCGAGGGGGGTCTCCTCGGATATATCGGTCATCGGCTTGCCATCTCCCATCACGACGCCCGCAGCGCTGATGTACACGAAGCGGGAGACGCGCTCCGCTAGCGCGGCCGCCAGCAAGTTGCTGGTCCCTTCGACATTCGCCCGTTCGAAATCGGCCGCCGGCGCCCACATGGTGAACAGCGCCGCTGCATGGAAAACGGCATAGGCCCCGGCGACGCCGCGCCGGAGCGCTGAGGGATCGGCCAGATCGCCGGCGATCGGCTCAGCGCCGATCTTGCGTAGCTTTGCCGCGTCTTCCGGCTTGCGATGGAGCGCGCGGACCGTCCAGCCCTCCCGGACCAGTCGCTCTACCAAGTGACTGCCGAGCAATCCCGTCGCTCCCGTCACGAATGCAATCGCCATGTCTTCCTCCGCATAAGTCAAGCAGCATATCGCATCGCTGAGTTCATGTTACAAGATGTGTTATATGTAACCTGTAGATTGTTTCGCGTTCGATCTGCGCCTATACCCCCGGGTATGAAGGACAATCCCGCGCCGCCGCTCTCGGCGGCAAGCATTCTCGAAAGCGCAAAGGCGCAGGTTCGTCGGTTCGGCGAAAGCAAAACGAATGTGACCGATGTCGCGCGCGACATGGGCGTTAGCCACGCCGCCCTCTACCGTTTCTATCGCTCAAAGAGCGCGATCATGGACGCCATCGCCCAAGAAGCGATGGACGACGAAGCCAGATTGGCGGCCGAGCATATCGATGCTGACGGGCCTCCGGCCGCGCGCCTGATGGCGATGTTGATCGACCTTCACCGCCACAAGCGCGAACGTTTCCTTGGCGATCGCGAGATCCACGATCTCTATCGGCGCATCGTTGTCGAGCGCCCCGATATGATCGCCGCCTATGCCGAAAAAATGACGGCGCTTGTCGCCCGTTTGATCGAAAAGGCGGTAGCGGGTGGTGAATGGCGCGTCGATGATATCGCCATGGCTGCCAACGTCGTCCGCGATGCGGTCATGGTCTATGTCCATCCCGCATTCATGGCCCAATTGAGTTCGACAGGCGCGCCGGCAGAGGCAATGCTGCGTGCTACCGTTGCGACGCTCGTACGCGCCTTCGAGAGCGGTGTGCGCTATGCCGACTTGGACCAGAGCAGTGATCTTCCCATAGCGTCGGGACAGAATTGAAACACGGCTTCGCAGGCTACCGCGACAGTTTTATCCCGGCGCCTTGCTGTCGTCGACGGTGGCATGGCTTGGATCTGACCCTGGCCTCGGGGGGCTAAAGCAAGCTTACTGGCCCGTACCCTGCCAGGTAAAAACGAGGCGCGCCACGTCCCGGAGCACCGCTCCCTGTGCCGATAAATCCATTCCTGACGCCGTGTAATACGCGCTCACCAACAACGGTGCCGTCCCCGGCCGTCTCGGGAAGGCGAAGTCGTTGCAGATACCGTCGCCGGTGCCGGTCCGGTCGCCGGCGATCCAATTGTCTGGAAAGACGGCACGCAGGCGCGTGCGACCGACGATGTTGCCCTCCATCCAGGTTTCCCATTGCTGCCGCGCCGAGGCCGGCAGAGCAGCGCCGAGCATGATCTGCCGCATCGTCTCGGTCACCGCGCGGGGGGTCGAACTGTCGGCGGGCAGGGGTTGATCGGAGAGCTGCCCCTCATAATTGTCTACATGCGTGACCCGATCGCCAATCGATCGGAGGAAGGCCGTAAGGCGGGCGGGACCACCGGCGCGCCGCATAAGCAGGTTGGCCGCAGCGTTATCGCTCCGGTACATGATCGCCTCGCAGAGTTCGCGAACGCTCATCGCACCCCGCCCGACATTGGCCGCGGTCACGGGCGAGGCATCCATGAGGTCGGATCGACCGTAGCGCACCGGCGCATCCAGCCTGTCTCGGCCATGCGCCAGTCGGACAGCACCAGGGCTGACAAGAGCCCCTTGAAGCTGCTCATCAGCTTGAACCGCTCTCCGGCGCGATGCGAAAGACTGCGGCCTGACTGCAAATCGAGTGCTTATACGCCGAGTCTGCCGCCATGTCGTAGCTCCAACGCCGCCAGCGATGATGCGACGCCATTCGCTCGCGCTCGGACCGCGCGCTGGCGATCAGCAGCGATGCACGGCCAAGGACGAAAGAACGGCGGCCTACCAAGGGGCGAGACCGAAATGGTTGGTGACCGCACGCAGCTGTCACCCCAACACCGCTTGTTTTTCAGGCGGGGCGTCGCGGAGGATCAGACGCGATCCGACAGCTACGATAGACTTGATGGCGGGAAGCAATTCGAGGCCCAACGGCGTCAACTGATATTCGACCGTCGGCGGCGATGTTGCCATCACGGTACGCCCCAGCACGCCACGTTGCTCGAGATCGCGCAGCCTGCTGGTCAACACCTTCGCTGAGATGCCGGGGATATCGCGCCGCACTTCGGAGAACCGGCGGGGCCCTTCGCTCAGCGACCACAGCAATTCCGGTGTCCACAAGCCGCTCAGAAGCGCCATGCAGCGCGACATCGGGCAGCCCGGAAGCGCCTGCACCTTCTTTCGCACTCTGAGAACCATCGGACGTCCTTACGTTGGTTTCCAAACGGTTACCGAAAAGCGACGGTTACTGCAAGATAGGAGGTTACCATTGGTGACGACCGCATTATCTGAAGGAAGATAGTGACGCAGCCCGAGAAAAGGATTGAACCATGTATGCAATCACAGGCGCCAGCGGCCAACTTGGCCGCCTGACGATCGAGAAGCTTCTGACCTCCGTACCGCCCAGTCAGATCGTCGCCGCTGTTCGAAATCCCGAGGCCGTCGAGGACTTGGTCGCGCGCGGCGTCCAGGTACGCCACGCGGATTACGATCAGCCGGAAACACTGGCGCCCGCTTTTGCCGGCGTCACCAGGCTTCTGCTGATCTCGTCCAACCTGACGACAGGGCGGCTCCGCCATCACCAAGCCGTGATCGACGCCGCGAAGGCGGCTGGTGTCAGCCTCATCGCTTATACCAGCATGCTGCATGCGGATCGCCCGGGCGCGAAGCTCGCGGTCGAACACCGCGAGACCGAGCTTGCGCTGGAGGCCTCCGGGATCGCAGCCACGTTCCTGCGCAACGGCTGGTATACCGAAAACTATCTCATGGCGTTGCAGCCGGCGTTGGCCGCTGGCGCGCTGTACGGCGCGGCGGCCGACGGCAAAATATCCCTGGCGGCGAGAGCAGACTATGCCGAGGCGGCGGCGGCAGCGCTGGTCGCAGCCAATCCTGCTTCGATTTACGAACTTGCTGGAGACACGGCCTGGACCTTGTCGGATCTCGCCGCGGAAGTCTCGCGCCAAGCCGGCAAACCGCTCGCCTACGTCAATTTGGCCGAGGGCGATTATGAGAAGGCGCTGGTGTCGGCTGGCTTGCCGTCCGAGCTCGCCGACCTTCTTGCCGATGCCGACGCGAACGCCGGCAAAGGCGTGCTGTTTGACGATGACCGGGCGCTGAGCCGACTAATCGGCCGACCGACCACGCCCGTCGCCGAGAGCATCGGCGCGGCGCTTGGTCGAGCGATTCCATCCACGGCAAACTAATGGCGTTCGATTCATCATCCAAACTTGCAGGAGACCACCATGGCTGGGTTCCAGAGTACGCTTCCGAGAGACGCGCTTTCGTGAAGGTGACCCGTACGATCGCCCGTCCGGTCGCTGAGACTTTCGCTTACATCGTGCCGGTGGACGTGACGCACATCTTCCCTCGAGTGGGAGAGATGCCGGGCAATGTCAGCACCACCGTCACCAAAGAGTGGGGCTAATATGTCGGCCAGACTCGCGACACCACCGCCGATGACGGATCCTCCTTCCATGAGACGCTGACCAGCCTCGAACCGAACCGGTCTTTTGGCTACAAGGTCGAAGACCTCACGTCGGCGGCGATGAAGGGCGTAGTCGAACGCATCGAGGGGGCGTGGGAATTCACGGACAACGGGAACGGAACGACCAGTATAGACTGGTTCTACGTGCTGATTCCGGCCAACGCGACGGCGATCGACACCATCCGCGACAAAATCATTCCGCGCTATCGCGGTAGACTCGAGAACGCCATGAACATCATCAAGGCAGATCTGGAGGGTGCGGACACAACCGCGTTGCACGGTCTCGGCGGCTAAGGCAGCCCTCCTGTCGCCGTGGTTTGCCGGGTTGGCGACTACAATCGGCTCGCAAAATCGATCAGTGGGCACCCACATTCCGGATGCCGGCTTTTGGCGGAATGCAAGGCGGCTGAATCCTCCATACGGTTCCGTACGCGAGGGCAACACAGCGTGTCCATGTGCGTGCCTACCATCACCGGATCGAGATCGCATATCCGGCCTAGCAAGCACGGAGGCACGCACAATGACGACCGACATCAATTCAGAGAATTTCGCGCAACTCGCGGAGGATCTTCCTGATGGCCAGCCCTTCTATATGGTCAATCTGCTCCGCTTCCGCGATGCGGCGGCTTACTCCGACAGCGTGACGCCCGCCGGCAGGACGGGGCAGGAAGCCTATTTCAACGGATATCTTCCGGCCTTCAGCGCAGTCGCGAAGGACCTCGATCTCGAAAGCATCCGACCGATCTTCGCCGGGATGGTCACCGGGATCGTTGCCGGGTCAGCGGACGAACTTTGGCATGCCACCGCGATCGTAGCATATCCCGATTTCGCAGCATTTCGCCGGATCGTTGAGAGCGATGCTTATCAGCTGAGCGCCGATCCTCACCGCCGGGCCGCGCTCGCCGATTGGCGCCTGATCGCGGCCACCAAGCTGGACATGCCCGGATGACAAGCGGAATTTCCCGCCATGTGACCGAAAGCGACCGGCACCGCACGGCATGGCGTGAAGCCGGGCCGGCGGACGGAAGGCTCATGATCTTCCTCCACGGCTGGCCGGAACTCGGCCTGGTCTGGGACCCGCAGCTCGCACATTTCGCGGCTCGAGGCTGGCGCTGCATCGCGCCGGATATGCGCGGTTATGGTGGATCGTTAGTGCCCTCCGAGATCGCTGCTTATGGGGTTCGCGAGATCGTCGCGGGCATGATCGAACTGCATGACGCGCTCGGCGGTACGCCGGCGGTTTGGGTCGGCCATGACTGGGGCGCTCCCATTGCCTGGGGTATCGCCGCGCATCATGCGGAACGGTGTCTCGGCGTTGCCGGAATCTGCGTGTCATATTTCGCCCGAGGCCTCACGCTGGACGCGTTGGTGCCGTTGGTAGATCGCGCGATCTATCCGATCGAGCGCTTCCCGGTCGGACAGTGGGATTACTGGCTCTACCATCGCGAACAATTCGAGCGCAGCGCGTGCGATCTCGAGGCGAACGTGGCGAACACTATCGCAACGCTCTACCGCCGCGCCAAGCCGCGCGTCGCGAGCGAACCCGCCGCGATGGCGGGTATTCGCGCAAATAGCGGCTGGTTCGGCAGTGTCGGCGTCGCCCCGACGATACCACGCGACCAAAATTTCATGTCGCAGACCGCCTTCGATACGGTGGTCCAGGCGTTCGCGCAGACGGGGTTCCGCGGCGCCAATGCCTGGTATCTGAACGACGCGCCGAATGCCGCGTTTGCGGCAGAAGCGCCGAACTTCGGCCGCTTGTCGAAACCCACCCTGTTCATTCACGCCACTGAGGACGCGGTATGCGACACCCTTCACACCCGATTGGCCGAGCCGATGCGCGAAGCTTGCGCCAATCTGACCGAGATGACGGTCCAGTGTGGCCACACGGTGTCGCTGGAGGCACCCGCCGCGCTGAACACCGCGATCGAACATTGGGTAGCGGAACAGGGCGTCGGCATTGCTTGAGGTCCGGCGCTCAGGCGAGGTCCGCCGGGAAGCTCGGAGTATGTGCCTTCAGGAACGCGATCACCGCCTCAACCCGGCGCGGCGCATGTCGTCGGTCACGCCGCACGATCGAAACCCGTGTCCGCTCACATCGCCAATCGCGCAGCACCTCCACCATTGCTCCGCTCCGCAACGCTTCCGCGGCGAGCCACAACGGGGCCATGGTGATACCAATGCCAGAACAAGCAGCGCCCCAGCTGGCCTCGCCGTCGTCGATCACAATATGGGGACGAAACGGCGTAAGTGCCTGGCCCACGCCATCCTCGTCGGTCCGGGCGCGCCGCAGACGCCATGGCCGGACCACGCCGCTGCTTTTGTTGCGGTACCCGATAAGGTCATGCGCGGCGAGATCGTCGGGGATTTCAGGGCGACCGCGCCGTGCGAAATAATCGGGCGCCGCGCAAACGACCCAGGGATATTGGACCAGAGCTGCGCGACGTGGCCCGGAGTGCGCGTCAACGCCCCGCCACGGATCGTCAGATCGACACCGGATCCGGCCAGGTCGATTATCTCATTCTCGCCACGAAGATCGAGCTCCACGTCGGGCAAGGCGGCAGCAAACGCCGGCAGCAATGGGACGAGGCGTCGGCGCAAGAAGCCCACGGGCGCGCTGATCCGTACGCGGCCCGCGCGGCCGTGAGATGCTGCATCCTCGAGATCCGTCGCGAGTGCGCTGATGCTTTGTATCGCGGCCCGCGCGGCGTCGATCACCTGCTCGCCGTCTTCGGTAAGCGACAGAGCATGCGTTGAGCGATGCAGCAACTTCAGGCCATAAGCAGCCTCGAACCGCGCGATCGTCTTGGATATCGCCGATACCGAGAGACCGATGCGGCGCCCCGCCTCGGCGAAACTGCCGGCATCGACGACCGCAACAAAGCAGCGCAGCTGAACCAGCGAAAGATCGGCGATCGGTGTTAGCATCGAAACCTATCCTGGAGCCGTCGGTGCAACCCGGCAAGGCACCGCGTCGCGGGGGTAGAAATCGCTGCCCGCCACCTTCGCCAAAACGGCTGGGATCCCGCCCCATCGCGGCATGGTTTCCGCGCCAACTTCTGCCCGCCTGGATGCTCGCCGGGGGCGGCAGAGCTCCTCCATAACGTCGCCAATTCATCGACTCTGCCCCGTGGTTTCAGCGGGTGCACATGACCCAGAAAATGCGAGACCTTCCTGAAACCGCCTCCTAGACGTTGCCGTCCGATAATTCAGTTCAAGGAATAACCATGCCCATCACGGGAAGCTGCCGCTGTGGAGCGGTGAAATACGAGCTGTCGGTGGAAGGCCTCCCGCTCACCTACGCATGCCACTGTCTTGACTGCCAGACGTGGAGCGGGAGCGCCTTCGCTCTCCACGCGTTGCTCCCGGAATCGCTTGTGAAATTGAGCGGAAACGCGTCGGAATTCGAACTCGAGAACGTCGAGAGCATGGCTTCCCAGCACATTGTCTGTGCGACCTGTTCAACCCGCATCGCCAACCGCAACGCCGCGGTCCCGAACATGATCATCCTTCGTGCCGGCACCCTTACGCGAAGCGATGAACTCGTCCCCGCCATACATATTTGGACCAAACGCAAGCAGTCATGGATCAAGCTTCCGGAGTCCGTTCGGACCTTCGATGAGACGCCTAGCCCTCAGGAGTTCGGCGCTGCCCTGCAGGGGTGAAACCTCTGCGGTCAGCATGCCGCCGCTTATGTACGGCGACATCTGAGTTACCCGGCCGCGTAGACGCAAGGCCAGCAATCACCTTCGCTTCGTGGATCGCGAACGCCCCGTTGATAAGAGAGTGTCCGGAAATGCGCTGGCTTCCCTTCGGTGATAGCGAACACCCGTCGCGTCGCTGGCTCGCCCTGCTGTTTCTCGTGGCTGCGTTCTTCGTCTTCGATCCTATCGCGCGGGCTGTTCACCGTCCGATCGTCGATATGTTCGCCCTTCCGATGATCGTGAAAGGTGAAATGGCACTGCCGCGTTACGCGATACTGATGATCATCCGGGTTGTCCTCGATTTCCTGGTCGTAATGGGCGTCTACGCAACGCTCGGGCGCCGCTTAGCCGGCTTCCCCCTTGTCGGTCCCAAGCCGATGCGATTTGCGCTTATCGGATTGGCGACGGGATTGCTCGTGATGACCGTCGCCATCGTGGCGATTATCGCGACGGGGAATGCCAATGCCGCCCCGGCCAGCCAAACCCCCGGGTCAGCGATCCTGCATGGCGCCGGATGGATGTTGTTCGATTTCATCGGCGCGGCCGGCGAGGAATTGTACGGGCGCGTGGCGATCCTGCTGGTCGCCGAGCGCTTTGTCGGCTGGCGCGGAGCGACCATCGTTTCCGGCCTCGTCTTCCTCATCCCGCACCTCGGCAACCCCGGTGCGGACTGGGTGTGGCTGCTACGCCTCTTCGTGCAGGGCGTTCTGCTCGCCTACGCGGTCTATCGCACCGGGTCGTTCTGGTGGAGTACCGGCTATCACACGGGTTGGAACTGGGCGAGCGCTCCACTGTTCGGGGCGGCAGGCAGCGGCTATCTTGATCAGGGGCATTTGTTCGACTTCTCGCCGAACGGGCCTAACTGGATTACCGGTGGAACGGTCGGCCCGGAGGGAAGCTTGCTCGCGTTTGCCGCGATGCTCTGCGCTTTCGGACTACTGCTCGCAGTGACGCGGAAGCCTTCGCCGCCGTACGGTGATGCAGAGCATCCCTAGAATAGCGTGGCAGAGCGAAGCCGCTCGCGGCTTCGAATATCTAAAGATCGGCGTTCGCTGAAGCAGCGGCCAACGCGCTCGCATGACAGAGCGCGCCGATCTGCTGTTCGACATAGCCGGAACATGGCCGGCCGAGCGTTGGTTCGCACATCGAGCCTTGGTCAAATCCTTCAGTACGATTGGCCGTGTAGTGAAAGGCAATATGGGTTGCGAAAAAGCACGACCGTTCGTACTACTCTTATGTGACACAAACTCGTTCAGCAACGCGTGCCAGGATTCTCGACCGGGGGGTCGATCTGCTTAGCCAGGTCGGGTTTACCGGGATCACTATTGGCGGACTTGCTGAAGCAATGGGCATGTCCAAGAGCGGTCTGTTCGCGCATTTTCGGTCGAAAGACGCGGTGCAGCTGGCGTTGCTTGAGCAGGCTGTTTCGCTTGCCCAGGCCAATGTCGTGGCGCCAGCGATGGAGGCCGATGCCGGGCTGCCGCGGCTCCGCGCGCTCGTTGAGAATTGGCTAGGCTGGACTGCGCGCGCGGGGCTTCGCGGTGGATGTCCGGTTGCGGCTGGCATCTTCGAACTCGATGACGTCGCCGGCGCAACGCGCACGGCGCTGGTGACGATCGAGGCGAGCTGGCGGGCGATCCTTGCCGAGCGGACGCTCGAGGCAATCGCACTTGGTGAGCTCGATGCGCAGCTCGACGTCGAACAATTTGTCTGGGAGCTTTGCGGAATTTATCTCAGCCACCATGCTTCTGCGCGCTTTCTGCGCGATCCGCTCGCTGACCGCCGCGCGGTGACGGCGCTTGACGCCCTGCTCGATCGCGCCGCGCTGCGGACTCCGCGACCCTAAACCGCAAGAGGATATGCAATGCCCCTCGCTACCCCGACGCCGATCACAGTTCCGGGCGTCATCGCGCCGATCGTGATCGCCTTTATCTTCATCGCGCTCTGTTCCCTCCTGCGCGAACCGACGCGACAGAAGTTCAGCGCGGTCTTCGTCGCCGGGGCGGGCGCCGCCTATTTCAGTGGAGGCTTTGGGCCGTGGGAAATTGCCTTCTGCGCCGTGATCACCCTTTTGGCGTATCGCGGACTAACTGATTATCGCGCGATCGGCGTAGCTTGGCTGCTGCATAGCGGTTGGGACATCGCACACGATCTCTATGGTAATCCGATCATCCCCTTCGCGCCGGAATTGTCGTTCGGCTGCTTTGTCTGCGACCCGGTTATGGCCATCTGGTACCTCGTTGGAGCGCCCGATGTGTGGCGCAGATTTCGTCGAGTCCCGCAGGTAATGACGACGGCCGGCGATAAGCTCTAATCTGAGCCGCGCGTTCGCCGCCTCGGCGGACGCGTTCGAGACGCGCACCGCCCGCAAGAGGTAACGACGTTCAGACCTGCCGCATGCCCCCGTCGACACACAATTCCACGCCGGCAATGTAGCTCGCCTCGTCGCTGAGGAGAAAGAGGGCGGCTGCGGCGACCTCCGCCGGGCGCGCCATCCGACCAAGCGGGATAGGCGCGATCAAGGCCGCCCGCACGGCCTCCGGCACGCGCGCCATCATCGCGGTGTCGGTCGGCCCGGGCGCGACGACGTTGACGCGGATGCCGCGCGGCGCGAGTTCCGCGGTCCAGGTGCGCGCATACGAACGAAGGGCGGCCTTGGTCGCGGCGTAGGTGCCGTAGGAAGCGATCCCCGCAGAGCCCGCGATCGATCCGACGAGAACCACGGAAGCCCCATCGACCATCACCCGCAGCGCTGCCTGCAATCCAAATACCGAACCCCGGACGTTCACGCCGAAGAGACGGTCGAAATGCTCGGGCGTCTCACCGACCAGCGTGGCGGCATCACCGACCCCCGCGTTGAGCACCAGCGCATCGATCCGCCCGTACGCATCTTCTACCGTGGCTACCACCCTTGCCATGTCCTCCGGCAAGCTGGCGTCGGCGACGAGCCCGCGCGCACCCGCGCCGATCTTCTCGGCCGCCTGTTCGACCTCCTCGGCGCTCCGTCCGGTCAGGAACACCCGCGCACCTTCCGCCGTCAGCCGCTCTGCGATCGCAAAGCCGATACCCTTTGCACCGCCCACGACCAGCGCCACTTTGTCCGTCATCCGAGTCATCTGTGAAATCCTTTATCGATGAGGACAAGACAGATATACCATGGATACCTGATAACAAGAACGCACCTTGGATAGCCTAGATATGGCGGACGATACCGATCTCGAGTTCCTGTCACTGCGCGCGCAGTCCGACGTGGCCCTCATACGCCCAGTGCTGGACAAGATCGCTGACAAGTGGACGATCATGATCCTCACAGTATTGTGCCCGAAGCCATCGCGGTTCAACGAGATCAAGCGACGGCTCAACGGCATCACGCACAAGGCTCTGGCCGATGCGCTCAAACGCCTGGAGCGCAACGGCCTGGTCACCCGCACCGTCCTGCCGACCGCGCCGATCGGCGTACAATATGCGATCACGCCTTTGGGGCATTCGCTTCGTCAGCCGTTCGAGGCTCTTTGCGCCTGGTCGCTCGCACATGCCGCGGCGATCGATGAAGCCGGTTTTGCCTATGATCGCGCGAAGGCAGCCGATCAGGCGTAGGATTTAAGCGTTCCATCGGATTGGACGTGCCGACCCCAGTCCGGCGCTCGCCGAACCGTACACACTCCGGACTGGCGATCCCGGCGGTGGAGAGATTGCGGTTATTTCGATTGATAGGGCCCGAATTTCTTTATCACCTCACGTCGCCCATTTTTGTCGTCGAGCACGAACACCTCATATTGGTCCCCACCCGGGGCGACGCGCACAACGACGTGACCGCCATAGCTCTTGTAGATGCTGTCCATGATCGGGCCGATCTCAGCGCGCGTCTCTGCCGCCATGCCGATCGAGAAGACGTCCCGCTGACCAGGATACAGGGCCTTTGAAGCCATCCTGTTCACGGCTTCCTTCCCGGGCATGGTCGAAAGCCAATTCTCCTCAACCATTACACGCGGCGCGAGGTTGCGCAGGATGTTCTCGTTGACGGCGTCGCTCTTGCCGTGCTGGTCCAGCAGCATCACATCGACCGGCCCGACCACGGCCGATACCGGCGTCTCCACGTCGCGCCAGGATGAATCCCCTTCGTCGGGCACACCGGGAATGTCCCCGCCCGAATAATATCTGAACCTGCCATAGGTGAAGGTCAGCACGGTGCTGTACGGATTCTCGTCGAAGTCGCAGGCGGTTTCGGCGCCCTTCGGGATATAATATCGGGTCTCATCGCGCGCGCCCGTCCAGATGATCCCGTTCGACGCGATATTGCGAATGTGGAAGTTGGCGAACGCGGCGGGTTGCTCAAGCCTGATCTGGTCAAGGGCGCCAGGCTTCAGTCCGACCACCGCTTGGCCGTGCTTTAGCCGATAATCCGCAAAGTTGAGATAATTTGCGAGCGACAGGCCGTTCGAGCCGAGCGGGCCGCCGGGGGCGGCGCACTTACGCAAGTCGACCGGATAATCATATGTCGGCGCAACGCGATCGACGAGCGTGGTGACGGGGATCAGTTCAGCGAGTTCGGCGATCCCCGTCAGCCGGTAGGCGCCGGTCGGAGACATCGGCCTGTCCGGCGTTATCGTGCCCATATGGTCGCCGTGGAAGTGGGTGATCAGGGCATAGTCGAGCTTAACCGGGCGACCAGCGGGCGCGAACTGGCGGATATAGTCCGCGATCCAGTAGGCCGCGGAATGTCTGCCGTCGGGGACGGGAGGGAAGGCTTTCAAAGGCGGAGCGCTCTCCGCATATTTCGGGTCGGTCTCCCCCGCATCGATCAGCATAGTCGTCCCGTCCGGAAACACGAGATAGTTCGCATTGCCTCGACCGGTGCTGATGTGATGGATGTAGAGATACCCCCTCGACCAGGGAGGAAGACCATTCACTGCGCGGGGCGCAGCAGATGTCGGGGCAGGGGTGCCAGCGGCCAGCAGCAGCGCGGGAATACCGGAGGCGACTAGGCCCGCTCGCCACAGCAGCCCTCCGCACCGATCGCCAAGTCTCTGAACGAGCGCTACGGGCTTATTCATGATGGGCATCCTTGATCTGATGAGGATCCCGCTCGATCGCGCTTCATAGCACACGGCACCTATCGGGATTGCTGCCGTGAAGGACTCTCGCATCCTCGGGCGCGACCGTCCAGCCTCCATATCCCGTGCCGGCTCCGCGGACTGTGCCTGGTCGCCCGCACATGCTGCGGCAATCGGCGAAGCCGGCCTTGCCTATAATCGGGTAAAGGTTGCCGACTAAGCCTGCTCTCTCGCCGGTTCGGAAACAGCTCCTGTGTTATCGCCGTCACTCGTGGGACGATGGACGATACTGCTCGATGAATCGCGTCCAGATAGACCCGACAGGTGCCGTCGTGGAGAGATGCAGATCCAACTGTCAGAGAAGGCCAACAAGACACCGACCGCAAATGGCTCCAGTGTCTCGGCGATTGTCGATCGCGTACCCACTAGCGGGTGGCAGTGCTCTATTCGGCTCCGATCGCATGCTCGAGCTGATCGAGCAAAGCCTCGAAGCGGCGCATCAGTGCACGATAGGGCTCGGGCGACGCGAGATCCACGCCAGCGTTCAGAACAAGATTGTACGCATAATCTGAGCCGCCGGCAGCCAACATGTTCAGGTAGCGCGTGCGTACGCCGGCGTCGCCGGCACGGATGGCTTCTGCAAAATATGACGATGCGGCGATCGCTGTCGCATATTGGAATGAATAATAACTGGTGTAGAATTGAGGAATGAAGGACCATTCCATGGCATAGAGTGGGTCAATCTCCATGACCGGCGCGTGATAGTCCTTTAGCAGCTTGAAATAGATTTCCGACATCGCGGTGCCCGACATCGGCGCGCCATTAGCGGCCTGCATATGCACCGCGTGCTCGAATTCGCTCAGCATCGGCTCTCGAAAGATGTTCAGACGAAGCAACTCGAGCAATTGGCCGATATAGAACAGCTTTTCTTGTTTGCCGACGGCGGTGTCCATGAGATGGTGGGCGAGCAGCTGTTCGTTGCAGGTTGACGCGATTTCCGCGACGAAGGTTTCATAATGCGCTGTCTCGAACGGTTGCTTGGAGTTAGTGAGCACGCTGTGCATCGCGTGCCCCCATTCGTGGACATAATTGGTCAGGCCCTGATAGTCTGAAGTGTAGTTCAGCAAGATGTAGGGATGAACATCATACGCATCAGGGTTCGTGAAGCTGCCGGCATATTTACCAGGACGCGGCGCAAAATCGACCCAACGGGCGCCGCTCGCGGCTGACAGCCTGGCACCATAATCCCGGCCGAGTGGTCGTACGCTGTCGATCATGACCGCACGTGCGGCCTCGTGCGAGAAAGTACGGGTGGTGCGGCCGAGTGGGGCGTACATATCGTAGTAATGGAGATCCGGCAGGCGCAGCGCCCGCTGGCGAAGCCGCAGATAGCGTTGCAGCAACGGGATGCCGGCACGCGCTTCTGCGATCATCGTCGTAAAGACCGGACGAGGTGTATCGCCCGTCGCAAGTGCTGCGTCCAGCGCGTCGTCATAGTGTGCAAGCCGCGCCAGCACGGTGTCGCCCGCCGCCTGGGTCGCGAAGACCGACCCCAAGGTGTTCTGGTAGGCGCCGTAGCTGCCCCAGAACGCGTCGAAGACGCGCTTGCGGTCCCCCCGGTCGGCGACGGCGCGCGCACCGGTGTAGCCGGCATCATCGAGCCGCACCGCCTCTCCCGTCGACAGGCGGATCGTCGGATGAGGCATGTCCGCGCCCAGCAGCTGATTGTAGATGGTCTGGGGGCCACCGAAGAGCTGGGATCCCGAAGCCAGCGCCGCGACCTCGTCTGCAGGCAGCGCGTGGGGCGCCAACCTGAGCACATCGTACAATCGGTGTCGGAAGGGTGACAGCGTAGGGTCAGCCGCTAGCCAGGCGTCGATCTTGGCGAGGCCAAGCATTCGGATCGCCGGATCCAGCCACGCTGTCGAAGCGGCCAGTGCGCCCGCAAGCGTGTCGGCGCGGGTTCGGCGCTGCTGCGCCGCACCATCACGCAGATCGGAGCTCGCCGACAGCCGCGCGTATGTCGAGAGCCGCATCGATTGGCGCTGCGCGAGCGAGATTGCGGTCAGCGCCGCGCCGAACTGCTGAGCGCTTTGGGCAAATCCCTTTTTAAAGGCGTCAAGTTTTGGAACTTGCGTCTCGGCCGCAGCCATCGATGCAGCCCAGGCGCTCTCGCTCGCGTACAGATCGCGCAAGTCCCATTCCTGCGGCAGCGGATCCGCAGCGAAGCTCGGCCTCGCGATCAGCGTCATAGCTGAAACGGACATTCCGGTTAGCGCTTCGCGTCAATTCATACGCACTCCTTAGCGAGGTAGCTGTACCGCGCCACCAACCCGCGTTGAACGACCCAACGGCCAAGGCGATATGCAGCAGCTGAATTGCTCAGCTGGCGCTTTGTCGTTCGGCGGTCTCGCGGAGTTTCAGTATCGACGATCGTTATCGTTGTTGGTGCGCCTTCCGGCATACCGCGCCGACCGTTTCGCGAAGCCAGCGATGCGCCGGATCGGCGTCCAACCGGGGATGCCACATCGCCGAGATCACGATTTCCGGTGTTCGCACCGGAAGCTCGAAGCTCTGAAGTCCGACTGTGTCTGCCAGGTCGCTTTCGAAGCTAATGCCGAAGCACGACCGCGGCACAAGCCCGACCAAATCCGTCTGACGAGCGATCCGCATGGCGTCGGGAAATCCCGGCACGACACACGTCACGATGCGGCTTAGGCCAAGCTCTTCAAGGGCGTTATCGACAGGTCCGGTAAACTCACCTCTCCGCGACGCAACAACATGATTGCACGCCGCATATCGTTCGATCGTGATGGCGGGATCCGCAAGAAGCGGATGGCCGATCCGGGCCACGCCGACAAAATTGTCCCGAAACAAGGCCTGTGTGCGCACCTCGGGCGCGAAGGCGCCGAGCACCCCGACCTCTAAGTCAATCTGCCCCTCCCGCAGCGGGCGCGCGTCCTTTTCGGGTTTGGGCGCGAACCGCAGACGGACACGTGGCGCGGCCGCTGCGACCGCAGCGACCAAAGCGGCGGAAAGACCTGCGACGAACCCTTCGTTGGCCCGAATGGTGAAGGTCCGTTCGAGCATGGCGATCTCCACCTGGCCCACGGGCGGGCGGAGGACCGCGAGGACCTCCCGGCTAAGCGTGTGAACGCGTTCGCCGAGCTCATTGGCGTAGGGCGTCGGTACAAGTCCGCGTCCCGCCCGCACGAGTAGAGGGTCCCCGGTTGCCGAGCGGAGACGCGCCAGCGTCCGGCTCATGGCAGACGGGCTCAGGCCGAGGCGCCGGGCCGCTCCCGTCACGCCGCCCTCAGCAAGCAACGCGTCCAGCGCTAGGAGAAGGTTCAAATCCACGTGATCCATAATCGGACCCTACAGCAATCCGCCGTTTCTGACATGGCGTTCGATGCAACTATACTATGTGTCCCATGCGTCTGCCGGCATGGCCGCCACTCCGCTATCACGGACTTATGAGAACGCTTTCCCTCCACCTGTTTCATGCCCATGCCGCGGAAGGACGTGCCCATGGCTGATATCCTGCTGGTCGGCGCCTCGCGTGGGCTAGGTCTCGCGATGGCTTCCGAATTCGTGAAGAGGGGCTGGAACGTTACCGGCACAGTGCGAAGCGGCGATCGAACCGAGTTGCACGAATTGGCGGACAAGCATCCGGACCGGATTGAGATCGAGTCACTCGACATCACGGTGCCGGATCAGATCACCGCGCTCCGCAAGCGGCTCGCCGGCCGCAGCTTTGATGTCCTTTTCGTCAATGCCGGCATCGCCGACGCCAACCCGAACGAGCCCGCCGGACGCGTGTCCACCGATGCCTTCATTCGTGTGATGGTCACGAACGCGCTCAGTCCGATGCATGTCATCGAAGGCCTGCAGGGGCTCGTGACGGCGGACGGGCTTATCGGTGTCATGTCGTCAGGGCAGGGGAGCCTCGGCAACAACATAAGAGGCGGCAACAACGTCTATCGCGCAGCAAGGCGGCCTTGAACCAGCTCATGCGGTGCCATGCCGCGCGTCATGCCGAAGACGCGCGCGCGTCCGTGTTGATGGCGCCGGGCTGGATCCGCACCGCTTTGGGCGGTCCGAACGCACCTTTCAGTGTCGAAGAAGCCGTGCCGAAGGTGGTCGAGGTTCTGCTCACCCAAAAGGGCAGACCCGGTCTGCAATTTCTCGATCGCGAGGGCCAACCCGTCCCGTGGTGAACCCTCGCCTTTCGTCAACCCGGTTAGATCAGGAACACTCATGCCGACGCAACCCGTTCGAACGGTGCCAAACCCATGGCGGAACGTCCTGCCGGCGGGAGCGCCCGGTTGCTCACAAGGAACGCCCTATTCGTTCTGGGTGAAGCAGGGCGATCCGAAGAAGCTCGCGGTGATCTTCGCCGGCGGCGGCGCATGCTGGACGGGCGAAAACTGTGCCTTGCATTGCCGGCCGCACTACCGGGCGTTCGCCGACCTCGAGCTCGATCCGACCGACTTGGGCGGGATCTTCGACACGGACAATCCCGAAAACCCGCTTGCCGACTACACTTTGGTCTACCTTCCCACCGCAAACGGAGACGTCTTCCTCGGTGACGCGACACCCGTTTACGACACGCCGGCGATGAACGGTCACCCTGAAGGCAAGGCGGCGATCCTGCACAAGGGTTTCGACAATGCGATGCTGGCCCTGGACTGGATGTTCAAAACCTATGCCCAGCCGGACACCGTCGCGGTCATGGGCTGGAGTGCCGGCGCGCTTGCCTCGCCGCTCTTCACGCACATCGTCGCCGGGCAATATCCCGGCGCCCTGGTCACGCACTTCGCCGACGGCGGTGGCGCCTATCACCTGAGTGAGAAGCTCGCCCCACTTTTCAAATCTTGGGGGACGGAAAACGTCCTGAAGCGCGTTGCGGGCTTCGAGGATGTGCCAATCGACGGGCTGACCATCGAGGATCTCTATGTCCGCGCCGCCGAGCTCCATCCCGACATCACATTTCATCAGTACAACGAACGACACGATGCGGTGCAAGCGATGTTCATGCAGCTCATCGGGGACAGGAAGCCCGACGTTCCCTCGAAGCTGGACGAGGCGCACGCCTATATCCGCGCGCGCGTCGCCAATTTCCGCACCTACACGAGCTGGGGGCAGGACGAAGGGATCATCGGCGGTTATTATGACGCCGTTCTGGCAAAGAACGCGCTGGATAACCGCGGGCGTCCGCATGTGTTGGATCGGTTCTACACGCGGCAAGCCAACGGCGTGAGATTTCTCGACTGGTTTACCGCAGCGATAACCGGCAAGCCGGTGGAAGATGTGGCCTGCGTGGACTGTGAAACCCCTGAGTACCATTGGAACCGCCCCGCATTTCCCCAATAAAGCGCCCACAAGGCGTATCATGGTCGTGGCAGGCCGGCGTCAACAAGCGACACAGCGGGCACGTCCCTACAGTGTGGCCGACCCCGTGGCCGGGCGCGCGCGCCTGCGCCATGGGCGGCCTTCCAGGGCAATCGGCTCTTAGATGCACCGATGACTCCTATTGACGGAGTCGCATTCGGCAAATAAGATACTCGTAGGCATCTAATTTGCCATTGATGGTCGTCGCTCACCCGGAGCATCCCTTCTTGGGGCGCTGGCCTCGAGCGTCGCGTCTACCTGCAAGGCCAGAACCATGGATACGCTGCAGTGCTACCGGTTTGTCAGGGATGATTTGAGCTCGCACTGCGGCCAGGTGTCCTGGACCATTGGGGAATGGACCAAGGTAGGCGGCAACATCGCTTGTGGCTCACATGGCCTTCACGCAGCTGTCTCTCCGCGAGCGTCACTTGCGAGAGTTTATGGGCGGCGGTGGTTCGTCGCGGAAGCGCGCGGAGAAATCTCACATGGCGGCAGCGAATTTGCCGCTTCAGATATGCGGCTTGTCGCGGAAATTCCCGAAATCGTTTCGCGACGGTTCGCTATATGGTGCGCTGAAGATTGTCTGGTGTCCTTCGGGGGTAAGCATCCGGAGAACAACCTGCTGGTCGACTGCATAAGGGCCACCGACGCCTATCTCGACGGAAAGGGCGGAGAGGAAACGCTGACCCGCGCGCGAGACGCCGTGAAAGGGACCCTCGGGTCGAGCGCGGCTCGCGGTCCGACCGCCCGCGCTATTGCCGCCGTTCTTGCCGCCGCAACGGCCGCATCTGCGGGGAATGCCGGCGCGTGGACAAGCGCTGCAGCCGCTGCCGGTTACGCTTCGCACCTTTCCAAAGTTGCTCATGCCTCTGTCATTGCGGCCAAGGACGCCCATGAGGGTGCCGACAATGTTGCGAGCCTGGCGAGAGCCGCCGCCGCGACGGAACTAGCCGCCGCGCATGCCCGCCAGGCTGCTGCCGCCGGTGCCACAGCCCATGCAGCTGCCGTCTCTGCGGCTCGGGATGTCCCACTCCCTGATACCGCGGCCGACGCGCTCTATTCAGCCTTCGCCGCCTATACATCAACGCCCCACGACGCCTACTACTCGGTTCAAAACGACAAGCTTTTGGAGTTGATCGCTCAAAACTGCTCTTTAGTTCGGCGAGACTAACGAAATCATATGCCGGCCGGCGCGCTTCAAAGTAGCCTTAGGCCGATTGTCTTTTCTCAACCAGCGGCAAAAAAACCGTATCGACAACCTCTTCGATGCTCTTCTTGGAGGCTGCCTTTCTTGTCGTGATCACTTCATAGCGAAGGAGGTTTAGCGGCAGGGCCAAAATCCGAGGCGTGATCCTGTCTCTATCCAACTCGCCGCGCTGCACGCCCCTGTTCAGAACTCTCTCCAATGCGCCGTCACACGTGTCCTTCATCAACAGATCTCTGACGGTCGCTGCGATCTCCTTGAAATCACTTACGGTGAGAAGGGTCTTCGTCATCGTCGTTGCGCCCCGGTTCGAAAGCTTTTGGAGGAGCGCAATCAATTCGGCCCGCACACTGCCTAAATCGGGCACATCGACTGAGTTGTGCTTGTTATAATTGCGGATGGCGGCAACCGCGAGCTCGGCCCTGTTCGCCCAACGCCGCGCCAAAACAGGACAACTCGTACCGGCCCGCTTGGCTACGCTCTCCATCGTCAGGCCGGCGTAACCATGCTCCAATAGCTCCGCCCAGGTAGCATCGAGGATCGCTGCCTCCAGCGCGCCACCACGGCGCCGGCCCCGTTCGGTCGCACTCACTGCGTGCCCTCATATAAGATGCAAAAATGATTCCTAATTGACGTCATCCTGAAGTGAAATAGAATCTTGCCTGCATCTTATCGTTTGCGAGGAAATATGGCTACCCTCGCAGTCGGCCGATCTTGTGGGGGCTAAAGTTAAGATTCATCTTGAAGCTTTTATGTTCTTTGGCAACCTGCCGAAGCATCCTTGGATTGTTCAATCCTTCCGCATCGCAGAGCGCACGACATGGCCCAGCCCAGGGCGAAACCGACAGGGCCGGGGGACCGTGGATGTCCCGGCGTCACGCCAGCAATAGCGCGCCAAGCAGCAAACCCAGCGCAAACAGGCGAGGTCTCGGCCTTTTCGATAGAGCAGGGGCTCCCTTGTCCGCTCGCTGCGCCGACGCGCGACGGCGCTGAGCTGGGCCTGTCTGTGATCGGATTGGCCGGTCGCTGGGGAGTGTAAGTGGGCGGTGTTTTCCAGAGGGATAGGACTGCAAGGTGGGCGGGGGCCGCCCATCACCTGGCGTTGCCGTCATACGCGATACTGGGCGCTGCCTGGCTTATGGTAGCCGTTTCTTAGGCCCGGGGCACTGCAGCTGAACAGGGCCGACTGAGACCTGAGCAAGACGCCCCTTATTGCGGATCGCTATTACCGAGGATCACAAACGCTATTGGACGCAATGGGTCCTGCTCTGTCACCTTTCTAGAGACGCGGAATACCGCGACATAGCCTAGGGAGAGGCTCTTGGAACGTTTAGCTGTCATGCGACGCATAGGGTCCGGCGCATTCGCTGCCCTGCTCGTTGCCCATGTCGCAGTGGCTCGCGCACAGTCACCGAACGTCAGGATTGTCGGGAATGGTGGCGACTCCACCCGGGATCCACCAGGATGTCGGCGATGTTCTGGACGTCGCGTACCTCGTCGGTGCCGCGGCGGACCTCGAGCAGCGGATTGTAGCGCGCCGAGCGGACGTCGGTGGGATTGAAGAGCAGACAGTGCGAGAAGCGTGATCGCCAGCCGGCCGTCAGCTGCCAGTTCTCGCCCTTGATGTCGTGGATGACCGCCGAGCCCGACCAGCCGAGCAGGGTCGGCACGACCAGGCCGACACCCTTGCCGCTCCGGGTCGGGGCGAACGCCATGATATGCTCGGCGCCGTCGTGACGGAGATACTTGGCGCCGGAGCGACCGAGGAAGACGCCGGCGTCGTTGAACAGCCCGGCGCGGCCCATATCTCGGGCCGATGCCCAGCGCGCGGAGCCGTAGGTAGTAATGTTCGTTCGCTGGCGGGCGCGCCACAGCGAGCCGAAGACCGCCGCACCGCAACCTACGAAACCGCTGGCGCCGGCGATAATACCGGCCTCGTTGAAGACCTTCGGCGCATAGGCATCGAAGCGAAACCACCAGCCGAACAGCGCCCACGGATAATAGATCCGACGGCCGAATGCGGCGAACCAGGGCGCGCCCAGCTCGGGCTGATATGCGAGGGCGGCCGCTGCCCATTGGGTGGCGAACCAGACGCCAGCGATCACGATCGCGATCACGATCAGCATCTGTCCGATGAGCAGTTTGGTGGGTGTCATACGGGCCTCCGCCTGCATGCGACTCAGACGCGCGGGCCGGCGCTAAATTCCCTGATAACGTTCCGCCCGGTCAGAGCTTGTCTGGTGTCGGCCGATGCCTCTGGGGGGACGAGCGCGCCGCAGCGATTTCTACATTCGGTTGGCTGATGAATCGCTGCCAACTTCGGGTGAGCGTCGACGGAAGCGAGCGGCCTTTCGGCCAGCGATCCAGGCGGAAAGACCCAGAAGCCGAGTTTTAGGCCAAGGTTTCGTTTCCCTGTTGCTGACGTTCGTCAGTTTCGGACGTGGAAATGCGGGTCAGCGGAGCTACGGTTAGGTCGCCCTCGCTGGACGGCCTGCGCGACCTCCTTGCGGCACCGAAATGGCGGCCCAGCAGCACCGGCATGCCGAAGATCGTCCCAATGCCGCGATCAGGTCAGACAGGTCGATTGGCGAGCACTGCGTCGAGCAGCCCGGGAAAGCGCCGGTCAAAATCGGAGCGTCGCAGCGTGTTGATCATCTCGCGCCCGGCCTGGGTCGTCTCGATCAGCCCCGCGGCGCGCAGCAGCTTGAGGTGGTTGGACAGCGTGCTCTTGGGGATGGCTTCACACGGCGCGGCGTCGGTGCAGCTCAGCCGCTCGGTCGCGGCCAAACGCGCCACCATGCCCAGCCGATTGGGATCGGCCAGCGCGTGGAGCGCCAGATCGAGCGGAACGTCCTCCAGCCTGGGATGGGTAAAGCGGGGCATCAGCCAGATATAGGACATCAGGATAAATTTAATAGTTCGGGAATGTTGAACTATGGAAACGATGCCCCATTTTCCGCCCTGCCGACAGCGCACGACAGCGTGATCGCGGGCCAAATTTGGAGAACCCCATGTCACTTCAGGGCAAGAAGGCACTCGTCACTGGTGGGTCGCGCGGCATTGGTGCGGCGATCGCCAAGCGACTGGCCGCTGACGGAGCGTCAGTCGCGATAACCTACGCCGGTAACAAGGCGGCGGCCGACGCCACCGTAGCGGCGATCGAAAGCGCGGGCGGCACCGCCTTCGCGTTCCAGGCTGACGCCGCCGATCCTGCGTCGCAGCGCGCGGGCGTCGAGCAGGCGGCGGCAGCGCTGGGCGCAATCGACATCCTCGTTCACAATGCCGGGGTCGCCGAATTCTCCGCGGTCGCCGACGACACGGACGAGACCTATGACCGCCAGTTCGGCATCAACGTCAAGGGATTGCACGTCGGCACCCGCGCGGCGCTGCCCCACCTGACCGACGGCGGGCGGATCATCCTGATCGGCAGCGTCTCGGGCGAACTCGCCTTCCCCGCAACCGCGGTTTACAGCGCGACGAAGGCAGCGGTTGCGGCGCTGGCGCGCGGCTGGGCGAAGGACCTCGCGCCGCGCAACATCTTGGTCAACACGGTGCAGCCAGGACCAATCGACACCGACCTGAATCCCGCCGATAGCGAGTTTGCCAAACAGATGACCGCGTTCGTCCCGCTCGGCCGTTACGGCAAAGTGGAGGAGATATCGGGCGCGGTCTCGTTCCTCGCCGGACCTGATGCGAGCTACATCACGGGAACTACGCTTAACATCGATGGAGGCGCGGCGGCTTAAGAATGGCGATCGGCCCCTCGCCAAACTTGGAGGGGCCGATGACTACCGCGCGCGCAGGGGGAGGAGACCCAATGCCGGCCATTCATGACCAGATTGCCGCTTTCTCATACCGGACGATCGTTCATCTTCGAGATGTAGGATCAGCTACCAACCTACTTTTTGTGCAGCAGTAGCAAAAGCATGGCGCCGGTCGTCTCCAAGGACGCCGGCGCCACGCTGTCAAAGCTTAACGCCGGCCGCCGCCAGCGCACCGTCGATGCGCTTGTCGACCTCGCGCTTCGTCGCCGCCCAACCTGCAACCTCGGAAAGTAGGCGCTGCTGCCAAGCAACCAAGTTTGGGAAGTCGTTAAGCGGGATCTTGGTCCGCTCGTTCTGCGAGAATGGTCCGGCGATGTCGAAGTCGGCCAGTGTCAGCCGGTCACCCACGATGTAGTCGTGCTTGGCGAGATGGGCGTCGAGCACTGCGGCGGCGGCGCGGATCTTGTCGGCCGCCAGTTTCACGATGGTCTCGTCCGCAGACTGGCCTATGAACTTCTTGCCGAGCACCTCGTCGAAGGTGAGTGTAGCAAAGATGCGCCACTGCTCACCCGACCAAAACATCCACTGCAGGACCTGAAACCGCTCCTCGGTGGTGCGGCCCGCCAAGTCGCTGCCCGCCTTCTCGGCGAGGTAGAGATTGATGGCCGCGGACTCGTAGAGGACGAAGTCACCGTCCACCATCACGGGGGACAGACCATGGGGGTTCAGCTCTAGAAACTCGGGCGTGTGACTCTCGCCCTTGAAAAGATCGATGTTCACGATCTCGATGTCGATGCCCATCGCGGCCGCGGCTGCGGTGACGCGGCGGCGGCTGCCCGAACCGGGGTCGCCGTAAATCTTGATAGCCACTGCAGGGAACGCCTTCTCTTCGATGGTTTGGGAATGGGTACCGTGACCCGGAAAATAGGTCTTCAGCGCGAAGCAGTGTATCCAGTCAAACCGAACAACATTTATCCGAGATTCAAATGAGTGATCGCTGGCAAGAGATGACCGTTTTCGTCCGCGTCGCCGACAGCGGCAGCCTCTCGCGCGCCGCGCGCGAACTGAAACTATCGCAGCCCTCTGTATCGCGGATCGTCGGTATGCTGGAGGCGCGGCTCGGCACGACGCTGCTGCTGCGCACCACCCGCAGTCTTTCTCTGACCGACGCCGGCGCACTTTATCTGGAGCGCGCCAGACGCCTTCTCGCCGAGATGGAAGAGGCCGAGCAGGCGACGCGAGGCTTGGATTCACTTCACGGCGTCATCCGGCTCGCAATACCACTCATGTACGGCACGCGCGCGATCATCCCGGCGCTAGCGCCGTTTCTGGCCCGCCATCCCAACCTGAAAGTCGAGCTGGCCATGAGTGACGCGCGCCAGAACCTCATCGCGGACGGCGTCGACCTCGCCATCCGCATTAACGTAGGGCCTTTGGACGACTCCACCTTCGGCGCGCGTAAACTCGCACTGGTCGAGCGATTGGTGATCGCGGCGCCTGCTTACCTCGCCGCCCACGGCACGCCTGCTCAGCCGGCGGACTTGGTCGGCCACGACTGTATCCTTCAGCATGGCTCGTTCGGGAGCGAGAGTTGGCGTTTCCGGCACAACAAGATCGTCACCTCGGTCGATGTGCATGCGAGGCTTTGGATCAACTCGGCCCCGGGTGTCTTGGCGGCCACAGTTGCCGGCCTCGGCCTGTCCCTGGGCACCCGCGTCATGGCAGGAGAGGAACTGCGCTGCGGCCAGCTCATACAACTGCTCGAAGACTACCAGCTCGACCCGGCTGAGGTATTTGCGGTCTTCCCGGCCGGCCCGAGGCCTTCCGCGAAGGTGCGAGCGATTGTGGAACACCTCGCAGCATCGCTCGGCGCTGCAGCTTGAGCAGCACTGCAGGGCGTCGAGACCCAATCCCAGCCGCTCGCGGCCTCTTCTCGTCCCCGTTGTTTCAGCCATTGGTTCATCTCGCCTGAGGCCCACGCGGTTGCTGCTGATTTGCGTGGACAATGACGCAGTTTGGAGACTTTCCGACCGGCAGCTTTCGGGCGGCCGGAAGCGGATAGCTGCCGCTGGCTGTACCGCAAACGATCCCTTTGCGGGAAAGCCACGTTGGCGGTAAACGGCTGTTGGAGGCCGACATGCGCGGGCGTTTATTTCTCGGGCTATTTGCCGTTGGAATTGTTTGCTCCTCGGGTCTTGCGGCCCCCCTCATCAGCGAGGGTACGGCCCGCCAAGAGGTGCTAGTCCTTGCTCGCCAGAGGCTGAACCATTCAGCCAATCCCAACAAATCCGACGCGAACGTCAGGTTGGATCGTGCGGACCACGCCAGCTTTTTCTTCGTCGCTCACGCCACTCGCCCCTGCCTCCCCGGCCAAGATGTTTGCTCAAGCCTGCTGGGGCACTTTCGGGTGGATCGCCAAGGTGGCGCAATCTTTGACGAGGATGCTGCACCACAGAACGACCGTTCAGCCCCCACCTTCATTGCACACCACACCATGCCACCTCGGTAACGCGGACCATTCCCGATTTGGACGGTCCAGCAAGACAGCCAAAGTAGTATCGGTCTCTCGATGCCCTCCGGTAGGCCGTTTTCCCAAAACCTGTTCCCGA
This sequence comes from Sphingomonas sp. MMS24-J13, assembly GCF_044905095.1. NCBI lineage: Bacteria > Pseudomonadati > Pseudomonadota > Alphaproteobacteria > Sphingomonadales > Sphingomonadaceae > Sphingomonas > Sphingomonas sp. MMS24-J13. The sequence continues at coordinate 1,878,292 of NZ_CP173258.1, read as the reverse complement.
CTGCGTTTTCCGGACACGGTCCATTGAACATGGAGATACGGGACTGTGCGCGTCTCGGGATGCCGCGCCAGCATGTCGAATGACCGGAATGGTCGGCTGCTGACTGGCCGCTTTTGGCGTTACGGTTAAGGTAAGCTGCCGTTCGTCCCTCACCGCTGCGATGACCCACTTCAGGCCGCTCAGCGCTGCTCACCGGCCACCCGAAACCGGGCATTCGTTCATTTGGGCTGCGCGAGCGCTTCGGCGAGGCCGCCGGTCGCTCGAAGCGATAGTCTCCGGGACTTTCCCGGTTATCTGCTACCGGGCAGCGAAAGCCCCGAGCCGACGTCAACCCTACGTCGCATTTCGCTATCCAGGCTAGCTGCCGCCACGCGGCTTTCGGGTGTTAATGCCTTTTGTCTCAATGGCCTCCCGGATCGAGCTGAAAACGGAAGGACGTCAGACTGCGGAGGCGATGTGCGCGATCAGCGGCGGCACCATCTCCTCCGCGAGCGCGAGGTCGGGGAGCAGCAAGGCGCCGAAGAGGTCGAGATCGGCTCTCATGGGAGTGCTTTGATCTTGCGCGGGGGCGTGGACCGGATCGTCGTCGCGCGCAAGATTGGATCGGACGTCACGTCCGCACCGACCTGAGGATCGCGGGCCTACGTTCGGTGCGCCCCTCCAGAGGCCCGAGCCACGACGTGGCGATCGATGATAAGGCTCGCCACCGCGATGATGAGCGACCCCGCTGCGAGAACGATGAAGAAGATGAGGCTGCTGCCGTGCCCCAGATCCAGCAGGGTCCCGCCAAGGCCGCTCGCGAGGATCGCGCCTATCCGCCCGACGAACACCCCAAAGCCGATCCCCGAGGATCGGCACGATTGCGGGTAGCCCAGGGTGATGATGACATAGTGGGTCGCGATAGCGCAGCTGAACGTCGCCGCGGCGAGACCGATCAGGACCACGATGATCGCAGCGGCCTGGGCGTCGAGGGCGCCGGCCGTCTGCTCGACTACGCTGGCTAGCGTCACGAGGATGAGCAGGAGAACGCCGCTCGCCACCAACAGCACCTGGCGCGAACCGAAAGCGCGAACCAAAACGCCTGTGGCCACGGAGCCGATGATCGCCGCGACGCCTGCGACCGACACGGCATAGCTCGCCGAGGGCAGCGACATGCCTTTGGCGGTCAGCAGCGACGTCGACCAGTTGAGGATTGCATAGGCGACGAGCGTTGCCGACCCGAAACCGAGCGCTACGCCGAGGTTGAGCCGGAAGTTGCTCGCGTCGAACACGCCGACGGGATCGTCGTGACGGGCTATCTCGGCTCGCCGCGCGCTGGCAAGGATCGCCGGGCTGCCCAGGATGCGCTGGGCGAGACGATCGGCCTCCGCCGTGCGGCCAGTGGCGAGGAGAAATGCCGGGCTGTCGCGCAATAGCAGCAGCACGATCAGCACCAGGAGGAGAGTGGAGGCTCCGAAGAGGACGAACGTGCCCCGCCAGCCATGGCCGGCGAGCAAGAACGGCACAAGCGCCCCGGCGATCGCGCCACCGGCGGGAGTGCCAACGGACAAGCTGGTGATCGCCAACGGCCGCCAGCGCTCCGGCAGCCATTCGCTGGTCATCGCAAGGGCATTGGAAAAGGCCGCGCCGAAACCAAGGCCCCCGAGGAAGCGCCACGCCGCCATGGGCCATATCCCGTTCGACAGGCTGGCTGCGATTGTCGCGAGACCGAAGGAGAGCGCCGCGAGCGCCAGAGAATAGCGCCGGCCGATCCGGTCGCCCAGCCAACCTCCGAACCAGGCGCCGACGCCCATGCCGATCAGCGCGGCGCTCATGGCGATGCCGAATCTGCTCTTGTCGACGCCGAAATCCTTGATGACAAGCGGGGCCACCAATCCGAGCAGCTGCATATCGACGCCGTCGCACATCAGCAGAACCAGGCAAATGGCGGCGGTCGCGAGCTGGAATGCGCCGACCGGCCGACGCGTGAGCGCCTCGTCGAAGGGCGTGGTCATGCGCGTCTCGATCATCGCCATGGCCCGCGTCAGCTCGCCGGCCCCTCGAGAGCGCCGGGCTTTTTCAGCTTGATCGCGTAGATGTCATCGCAGGCCGTGATGTAGAGCGTCCTGGCGTCGTCCCCGCCGAAGGCGAGCGCCGAGGCGCAGATCGCCCGTTGCGGCTCCCGGTCGCCGTTGGTCGGCATGTGCAGCAGGCCGAGCAGCTTGCCGCTGGGCGCGGTGATGCGGATGATCCCCGGCATCGGGCCGGTCGACCAGACATTACCTTCTGGATCCGTCTTCATCCCGTCGCCGATGCCCGGTCCTTCGGTGAAGACGTCTCCCTTGCCGACCGTCCCGTCCGCCAGGACCGGATAGCGCATCATGCGCGGGTGCTCGGTCATGGTGCCGGCCGATAGATAGAGATATTTGTCGTCGGGCGAGAGCGCGATACCATTGGGCTCCGAGCCGAGTTCGTCGCGGCTGACCACCTTGATCACTTTGCCGTCCTTGATCAGCCAGACCGAATTGGGCTGTTCGGCGAGGCTGCCGTTGATGCCGCCGCGTAGGCCGACGTCGGAGTCGGTCAGGTAGATGGCGCCGTTCTTCGCGATTGCCACGTCATTGGGTCCGTTGAACCGTTTGCCGTCGCCGCGATCCGCGAGAACCGTGACCCGCCCATCTTTCTCCATCCGCTTGACCGCGCGGTCCTGTCCCGCGCACCAGACCAGCCGGCCCTGCGGATCGATCCCTGTGCAATTTGGGCCGATCAAGATCATGTGGATGCGGCCGATATAGGCAAGCTTGCCGTCGTGTAGAAAATCGTCGCCGCTGTAGCCCGCCTTATCCATGAACAGGGTGACCTTGCCCTGCGGCGTCACCTTGTAGAGCGCATTGCCGATGATGCTGCTGATGAGGAGGTAACCGGGCACCGCGCCGGTTTTCCGCACCCAAACCGGCCCGTCGCTGAAGCCGAACCCCGACGCCACGGTCTCCAACGTCGCGCCCGGAGCGACGAGCGTATCGAAGGCGGGATCCGCCTTCTCAACGCGAAAGCGTTGAGGTCCCGGCGGCGCGCCCGTCGATTGCGCAGCCAGAGGCGGGCCGGCCAAGAGCAACATGGCGAACAGAGCGCCGGCATCGCGGCAGAGCCGATCCAGCAGCCGACTCGGGCCGAGCCCGGCGCGACGCTTTGCAATGGTCCGCATCTTTTCTTTCATCCTCTCTCTTAGCGGGCGCGACACCTCGATCCTTGTCGATCGCCAAACCGCCGATCCTGGTGATTGCCGCAGGATACAAGCCTATTCCGGCAGCCCCCTAGTTATCACGTTAATTGTCTCACGGAGACTTGGCAAGCGCCGGCGGCAAGAGGGCTGCTCCGTCTCCGCGCCGTTCGGATACTCGGCGCATAATCCCCTCTTTGCCTAGTGTTTCGCTGCATCGCATCACGATAACACCAAGCGGTCACGGGGCGTAAAAGATCGAATTGCCGCCCTGGGGCGGCTCTCTTAAGCCGGATTGACAGCGTCGAATCGCCTAATTAAGTTTAACATGTTATCCATTGGAGTGCCTCTCATTCGACGCGCTCGAAAGGTGGAGAACAATCAACGAGCGAGCGCCAGCACGGCTGCCGCACCGAACAGGGAGAGGGCGATGAGGGACGGAAGGCTCTGCCGAATTGATCTGCAGAAATGGCTGCTGGGCGGCGCATCTTTTGGTGTCATGGCGGCGCTTTCGAGCGCAGCTCTGGCACAGACGCCGCCGCAGTTGCCGCCCCAGAGCGCCGGCTCGGTTCCGGCGGAGCAGAGCCCGGAAGCCACGCAAGGCGCCCAGTCCGCTACGCCCGCGGCGCCGGCCGCCGACGGTTTCGGGGACATCGTGGTGACGGCGCGCTATGTGCGCGAGGACATCCAGAGGACGCCGATGGCGATCTCCGCGCAGTCCAACGAACAGCTCGAGGCGGCGCACGTCACCAATGTCGGCAATCTCGGTGCGGTCATCCCCAATCTCTACAGCCACCCGCCGCTGGCTCAGGCGAGCGGCCCGGTCATTTCGATGCGCGGCGTGCTGCAGGATCAGGACAGCTTCGCCCGTGCACCCGCCGTGGCGCTCTATGTCGACGATGTCTATCACGCCACCGTCGTCGGCTCCGGCTTCGATCTCACTGACGTCGACCATATCGAAGTGCTGCGCGGTCCGCAGAGCACGCTCTCCGGCAATGCGAGCATCGGCGGCGCGATCAAAATCTACACCAAGGATCCGGTCGGTGACGGCTCAGGGGACGCTTCGCTGCAATATGGCTCGCGCAACCTGATGAAGGCGACCGGCGCGATCGACCTGGGCCTCACCGACACGCTGGCCGTCCGTGTTTCCGGGCACATCCAGAAGCAGGATGGCTATGTGAACATGCTGGACTTCACCTGCGAGATGCACAAGCTTGGCACACCCGGTCTTGCAGGCTCCTTCCCGGCGCAACCCGATGCGGCATCGCGCGGCTGCAAGGTCGGTGAGCTGGGTGGCGGCACGCAGGGCGGCGGGCAGGTCAAGCTCCGCTGGCGCCCGACCAGCGACATCGACCTGCTGATCACCGCTGCCTATGACAAAGCGGATATGCAGGAGACGCCGGAACTTCTGGTGCAGGCGGTGAATCCGAACCCGAACCCCAGCACGCTGATCGAACCGTATAATCAGCAGATGATGGCGCAATATGGCATCCGCTTCGACAGCCGCTTCCTGGCACCTCCTGGCCAGCCATATTCGGTCTATTCGAGTTTCTGCCGTCCGCAGTTCAACGCCGTGTTGCAGGCGGCGCCCTATGCGGCATCGCCGTCCGGCTTCTGCTACCCGCGCAACAAGGAGGCAGAGAACACGACTATCTCGGGTCGCCTGAAGTGGAGGCTCTCCGACGACATCAACATGACCGCGATCGCCTCATGGTCGAAGTTCCGCAACAACTTTACGCAAAACGGCGAAGAGTCGCCACTCGGCTATGTGCTCTCGCACTTCGATCAGTATGTGACCCAGAAAACTGGCGAACTACGCTTTGACGGCAAGCTCTTCGACAATAAGCTCGACTGGGTCGTCGGTGGCTATATCCTTCGCTACAATGCGATCAAGGCCGGCTTCATCGGCTATGTGGTCGATAATTTCACGCAAAACGATCTTGCGCATATCGAGTCGCAGTCCGGCTTCGTCCATCTCGATTTCCACGCGACGGACCGGTGGCGCATTTCCGGCGGCGGCCGCTATACCGACGGCAGCATCCGCTATTCACTCGACCACCCGCCGCTCATCACCGTGCCCTTCCCGTTCACCGGGACCTATGGCCGCTGGGACTGGCTGATCTCGACCGACTATCAGATTACCAACAGCATCCTCGCCTATGCGTCCGCTGCGACGGGATCGCGCCCCGCCGGCGTCACCGACATCATCATCACGCCGCAGCAGCTCACCTCGACTCCGGGTGAGGACCTCATTTCCTATGAGGTTGGCGTGAAGAGCGACCTCATCGACCATCATCTGCGCGTAAATCTCGCCGGATTTCTGACCGACTATAAGTCGATCCTGGCGGCGCAGGGCGGTGTGCAGTGCCTGGGGCAGCTTCCTGCTGCCACCTGGCATCCCGCAGCCGCGGATTGCACGAGCCTCTACCCGAGCAATCCGGGCAATGTGCCCTGGTTCATTTCGACGGGCACGCCCGCGACGATCAAGGGCTTCGAGTGGGATATCTCGGCGCTGCCCGTCGATCGCCTGCGCATCGACTGGTCGGGCGGCTACAATCATTTCACGTCGCGCGTCCACACACCGGGTCTGCCGGGCTACATCGCGCCGGGCAATGTTCGGGTGCCCGAGTGGAACATGCATGCCGCGATCCGCTACGACATCGACACGAAGATCGGCAAGTTCACGCCGCGGGTCGACTGGAGCTGGCAATCGGAGCAAGACTTCGACACCGAGTCCGGCGCGCATGCCGCCCGTCCGCAATACATCATTCATCCCTATTCGCTGTTCAATGCCGGCATCGAATTTGAGACCATGGACAGGAAGTGGTCGGCCACCTTCAACGTCGCGAACCTGGCCAACAAATTTTATTATTATCAACTGTTCGACGGCACCCAGCTCGCCATTTCGAGCCCGGTGGGGCCGCCGCGCGAATTCTCGCTGACGGTCCGCCGTCACTTCTAAGACCCGGGCATTCCCACTGGCCGGCGATGCCATGATCCCTGGATTGGCATCGCCGGCATTTCATTGAGACGATCGGCGGCACGGAATGGAGAGGATATCGGCTATGCGCATCGCGCGATCTCTGCTGGCGGTCGTGGTGACCGCTGGCGCATCGGCGGCTTTTGCCCAGACCGGACCACTCCCCGAACCCGGCTCCATCATCCGGCCCCCCGCTCTGCCTCAGGCGCAAATGCGCGGCGACGGTCCGCCGCCTGCCGCAACCCAGTTCGCGCTCCAGGCTGACGATCCGAGCTTCTGGAGCCTGATTTCGCCCAAAGCGCAGCTCGTCGAGCTGGCGCGCGGCTTTGGCCTCAACGAGGGGCCAGTCTGGATGCCCGATGGCGGTCAGGGCTATGTGCTGGTCAGCGGCCTCCTCGACAACGTCATCTACAAGGTCACGCCCGACAAGACCGTCTCGGTGTTCATGGACTTCGCGGGCTACACCGGCACCGATCCCGAGCATAGCGGTGCGCAGACCCGCTCGGGCCGCAGCCACGTGCTGCTGATCGGCCCCTCCTGCACCGGCCGCGATCCGCAGGGGCGGCTCGTCTGGTGCGCCGACAACGACCGAATGGTCATGCGCCTGGAGAAGGACGGCACGCGACGGGTGCTCTCGGCCGGTTATCAGGGCAAACGCTTCAGCGGGCCCAATGACATTTCGGTCGCCCCCAACGGCGCCATCTATCTCGCGGACAATGATTTCGGCCTGCGCGATGCGGGCAAGAGCAACGACAAGCAGATGAGCGGCGGCGTCTTCCTGATCAAGGACGGCGTCACGACCAAGCTGATCGACGCGGCCGATCTCGGCGGAATTGCGAATGGCATCACCCTCTCGCCCGACGGCAAGATGCTCTACGTCTCGGCGGGGTTCAGCCGCATGCTGCGCTACCCGGTGAAGGACGACGGCACGCTGGGGAGCGGTGCCGAGTTCACCACCGGCCCCGGCATGGGGGACGGCATGAAGACGGACCTTGCCGGGAATATTTATTCGACCAATGGCGGCGGTCCTGGCATGGTTCGGGTGACCAATCCCGCGGGCAAGCAGATCGGAACGATCAATCTTCCGGTCTATGGCGGGGAACCCAAGCGGCAGATCTGCGCCACCAACGTCGCCTTCGGCGGCCCGGACGGGAAGACGCTGTTCATCACCGCCTGCGACGCCGTCTTCTCCCTGCGCATGTACGTCGCAGGACTAACTCCGGCACAGCTCAAGCCCTGAACTCAAATCCTCTCCCTCGCGGAAGGGGATAGCGCAGCTTGCCTGCAACGCGGGCCGGTGAAGCTTGGAGAGGAGGTAAGCATTAAACCCCTCTCCAGCTGCGGCCAGGCAGCGAGCTGCCTGGCCGTCCTATCCTTTCCGACAGGGGAGACGATTTAACTACACGTCCGCTCGCGCCAGCTGTTTGCCCGCGATCAGATCGGCGGCCTTCTCGCCCACCATCATCGTCGGGACATTGGTGTTGCCTGACGGGTCCTCCGGCAGCACCGACGCATCGGCGACGCGCAGATTCTCGATGCCGAAGACGCGCAGCCGGGCATCCACCACGGCCTCGGCGTCGCCCTCAATACCCATGCGACAGGTGCCGACCGCATGGTGGCGGTGCTCCGCCTGCGCGCGGATGGCTTGCTCGAGGTCTGCATCGCTCTGCGCCTGAGGGCCGGGCAGCATCTCGCCGGCGAGAAGGTCGGCTATCGGCGCCTGCGCGAACAGTTCACGACTAAGGCGCAATGCCTTGATCATCGCCGCCATGTCCGCGGGCTCCTCGAACATGTTGAAGCGGATGCGCGGATAGTCGAGCGGATCGGCGGAACGCAGCTTCACCCAGCCGCGCGACAGGGCATGCAGAATGCCGACGCGCGCGGTGAAGGCGAAGGTGGGCGGCTTGGTGACGCCCGGAAACCAAAGATCGGCATGCTGGTGCACCGCCATGGTGATAATCTGGATGTCCGGCCGGGCGAGCCCCTCGCGCGAGCGCAGGAACACATTGGCCATGGTGCCACCCGAGGTGAACGGGCCAGAGCCGAACAAAGCCCAGCGCAAGACGGCGAGCGTCGCCCGATCCATCCGGAGATGGCGCGTCAGGCCGATGTTGCCGGCGGCCCGATAGATGTTCAGCAGATTCGGATGCTCATGCAAATTCTGTCCGACACCTGGCATGTCCCGCACCACATCGATTCCGATCTCGCGCAGGTGATCGGCCGGTCCCAGCCCTGAGCGCATCAGCAGCGCCGGGGAGTTGTAAGTACCGGAGCTGACCACGACCTCGCGGTCTGCGTGGACGCATGCGATCTCGCCGCGTCGGATGAACTCCACGCCCACGGCACGGCCGCGTTCCAGCAGGATTCTCGATGCTTGCGCGCGCGTCAGCACGGTGAGGTTGTGTCGTTTCATCGCGGGATGGAGATAGGCGCGCGCGCTGCTGGCGCGGCGGCCGCCATTGGTGGTGAACTCGATGCGGCTGATGCCTTCCTGATCCCCGGCGTTCTGGTCGGCGCAATAGGGCAGGCCCAGTTTCTCGGCGGCGGCGCGCAGTTCGGGGAAACAGGTGTCGCGAAGGTCTACCGGCACGTTGCCGACCGGACCGGTGCCGCCATGATAGGCGTCCTCACCGCGCCAGCTTCTCTCCATGCGCCGGAAATAAGGCAGCACGTCCTTATAGCCCCACCCGGTCAGCCCCTGTTCTTCCAAAAGATCATAATCGGCGCGGTTGCCGCGCACATTGATCATGGCGTTGATGGATGAGCATCCCCCCAGGGTTTTTCCGCGCCAGATCGGCAGCGTGCGCCCCAGCAGCCCGGGCTCCGGGTCGGTTTCGAACTGCCAGGTGTAGGCGCGGTGGCTGGAGACCTTCGGGAATGCGATCGGCATCGCCATGAAGGGATGGTTGTCCCGGCCGCCCGCTTCCAAAAGCAGGACGGTGACCGAGGGATCCTCGCTAAGGCGCGCGGCGACGATGGACCCGGCCGAGCCGGATCCGACGACAATGTAATCGTAGGACTTCATCACTGGTTTCGCGGCTCCTGCTTGTCAGCCGCAAACGCCGGGGTGGGCAAAGGGGCAGGCGCTGTGAGAGGCCGGCGCCGTTCTGGCCGCGCGCCCGTCCGCCCTATCGTCATCAAGATCATCGGTCTTCCTGTCGCTTCTGCTCATCCGCTTCGGGCAGGACCTCCTTCAAAAGCGGTTGAGGAGGCATGATTCTCGCCCTATAAGCTTAACACGTGAAGGATAATCCGCGAACCGCGGAGACGGCAAGGGAGAAAGCGATGTCTGTGCTGCCAAGAGCGGGGGCGCCGTGGATTCTGGCCATCCTGCTGGTGCTGATCGGCCTTTACCTGCTCGTGGGCGGCACCGAACTGGTCCTGCTCGGCGGCTCCGCCTATTACGCCATCACGGGTATCACTGTGCTCGCTTCGGGCTTGCTGCTGTGGCGCGGCCGCAGGCTCGGCCTGTGGCTCTATGCCGCGATGATCCTTGGCACGATCCTGTGGGCACTCTGGGAGGTCGGGCTGGACGGCTGGGGGCTCGCCGCTCGCTTGATCGCGCCCTGCGTCCTGGGTTTGTGGCTGCTGCTCCCGCACCTCCGCCGGAAGCTGGTCTGATGCCCGGGTCGATCAGCGTCGCGGCGGCTTCGCTCGCCCTCCTCGCTCTGGCAGCGGGCAGCGTGACAGGCGTGGACTGGACCGAGTTCGCCGGCGATCCGGGCGGATCGCATCATTCCCCGCTCGCTCAGATCAACCCCCGGACCGTGAGTCAGCTCCAGCGGGTGTGGCGCTACAAGCTGCCGCCCCTCGACAACCCCTATGGGCGACAGCTCTTCTCTTTCGAGGCGACGCCGCTCAAGATCGATGACGCCCTCTATTTCTGCGCGCCGGACAATCGCGTCACGGCGCTCGACGCCGAAACGGGCGCACTTCGGTGGAGCTTTGACGCCAAGGACAGGAAGTGGACCGCCTTCCGGGTGTGCCGCGGCGTGGCCGCCTGGCGAGCACCCGATGCCACGACGGTCTGTCCCGACCGCATCATCACGGCGACGACCGATGCGCGCCTGATCGCGCTCGATCAACTCACGGGCAAGCCATGCGCGGGCTTCGGCGCGAACGGCGTGGTCGATCTTCTGCAAGGCATGGGCGACGTCAGGCCGGGCGGCTATATGGTGACTTCGGCTCCGCTGGTGGTCGGCAAGGCCATCATCATCGGTGGCGGAGTCACCGATAACGGGCGCTCGGACAATCCCTCCGGCGTCATCCGCGCCTTCGATGCCGTAACCGGCGCTTTGCTCTGGGCGTGGGACATGGATCGACCGAACGGAACTGCTCTGCCGCCCCCGGGCCAGCAATATACCCGCAATACCCCGAACGACTGGGCGCCGCCGAGCGCCGATCCTGCGCTTGGCCTCGTCTATATTCCGACCGGCAACAGCAATCCGGACAATTATGGCGCGCATCGCAGCGCCGTGGAGGAAAAATACTCGTCGGCCATCGTTGCGCTCGACGTTGCGACGGGCCAGCCGCGCTGGTCGTTCCAGACCGTGCATCATGACCTCTGGGACTATGATGTCGGGTCGCAACCGACGCTGTTCGATTTCGCACAGGCGGGAAGGCCGATCCCCGCTCTGATCGCGGCAACCAAGCGTGGGCAGCTCTTCGTGCTCGATCGCCGGACGGGCCAGCCGCTCACCCGAGTCGTCGAGCGACCGGTTCCACAAGGCGCAGGCCGCGGCGACTGGACCGCCAGGACCCAGCCTTACTCCGTTGATTTCCCCTGGTTCGAGGGCGAGCCCGTCACCGAAGCATCGATGTGGGGCCTTACCCCGCTGGATCAGCTCTGGTGCCGCCTTCAGTTCCGCAAGGCGCGTTATGACGGGTCGATGACGCCGCCCGCCGACGGGAAGCCGTGGCTCTACAGTCCAGGATGGATGGGTGGTATGGATTGGGGCGGCGTCTCGATCGATCACGACCGTGGCATCATGGTGACCACGACCATGCACATCGCCAATTACGACCGGTTCCTGACCCCGGAGGACGTGCGTCGCGACCCGTCTCTCAAGCGGTCGATGCAGCCGCAGATGGGGTCGCCTTATGCCGGCGTCATCGCCGATTATTTCCACTCTCCGCTGGGCGTGCCCTGCCAGGAGCCTCCCTATGGCCGGCTCAATGCCGTGGATATGCGGGCTCACAAGCTGCTCTGGAGCATCCCCCTGGGCACGGCGCAGCATAGCGGTCCGCTCGCCTTGCCCTTCCTGCGTGTGCCGTTCGCGATTCCGATGGGCAATGTGACCATGGGCGGCAGTCTGGTGACGCGCGGCGGCCTGGTGTTCATCGGTGGCTCGCTCGACCAGCATTTTCGGGCTTTCGATATCCGCACGGGGCGCGAACTGTGGAATGTTCCGATCGAGGCGCCCGCGTTCGCGTCGCCGATAACCTATGTCGCGCCGCGCAGTCATCGCCAGATGATCGTGGTCTCCGTGGGCGGTTTCAACAAATATGGTCCTAATAACGGCCTCTATGTCGATGCCTATGCTCTGCCACTTAGGCGCTGAGACGGGGCCATGCTTCCCCCCAGAGCGCTTCAGAAGGGCTGGCACTGCGGACGGCTCACCAGTCATGCCGCCGCAGATGTCGCGCTATCGACGCCCGACAGCCGCTGACCAGGACGAACGCTCGTGAAGAAGGTTCGCAAGCTTCCGCCGTTCGAACTGTCCTTAGGCGCCACGCTGCTGGCCACGCGCGAAGCCGTGATGGCACCGCTCCGCCCGGTCTTGCGCGAACACAACATCTCCGAGCCGCTGTGGCGCGTGATGCGCGTGATCAACGACCGCGGTGCCCCTGACGCAACCAGTCTCGCGGAGGTCGGCCTGCTACACGGGCCGAGCGTGACCCGCATTCTCAAGGAATTGGAAGAACGCAAGCTCATCGTTCGCGCGGGTGACCCCGACGATCGGCGCCGGACCATGGTTGCGCTCTCGCCAGAGGGACGGGCGTTGGTGAAGGTGATCGGGCGCTCGATCATCCGCATCCTGCACGAATATTCGGAGCGCTTCGACAATGACAGGCTCGACCGGCTGATGGACGAGTTACGCGCCCTTGCGGCTGCCATCAAGGGTGTCGAATGACGGTGCCGCCCACGCGCGAAACTATTGCGTTGTCAGAAGATTGGTATAAAAGCTTATCACGTTAAATATAATGCGTCGGAACGATGAAATCGCGGAAGGATCCAGATCACCCGCGCGAGCATCGCCGTTCCATGTCGCGAAAGAGTCCATCCATGCATAGTCTGCTCATCCTCTACCCCCCTCAGCCCGATCCGGAGGCATTCATCCGCCACTATGAGGAGGCGCATCTCGCGCTAGTGCGCAAAAATCCGGGGCTTAAGGCATTCAGCTATGGCTTCAATCTGGCCGCGCCCGATGGTGAGTCGCCGTATTCCGCTGTATTTGAGGCTAATTTCGCATCCAGGGAGGCGCTTGGTGCGGCCATGGGATCGCCTGAAGCGCACGCAGCCGCCGCGGACGTGGTCAATTTCGCTTCGGTTCAGCCGATCGTCCTGACCTATCCCAGGCAGGTTGGCTGAGCGCATCTGCACAACGTCTCAACGAATACACGGGAGCGAAAGATGAAGCCGTTTCGCCTCGAGAGGCTCGTCGACAACCGGCCCGCCGAAGGCGTCTTCCGGGTCAACCGGGCGCTGTTCAGCGACCCCAAAATCTTCGACCTTGAAATGCAGCATATCTTTGAGGGTGGATGGGTGTTTCTGGGCCTGGCGAGCCAGGCAGAGCAGCCCCACGATTTCTTCACGACCACGATCGGCCGCGTGCCGGTGCTCATCACGCGGGACAAGCGAGGCGTGCTCCGCGCCTTCGTCAACAGCTGTCCGCACAAAGGCGCACGGATCGCCTCGCAGCCTTCGGGCAATGCGCGCGTCTTCGTGTGCCCCTACCATAGCTGGAGCTTCTCCAGCGCCGGGGAGAACCGGGCAATCAAGTGGGAGCGGGCCGGCTGCTATGCCGAGGGCTTCCACGCCGACGACCATGGCCTCAAGGCGATCGGCGCATTCGGAGAATATCGCGGTTTTCTCTTCGGCAGCGTGAAAGCCGACGTGCCCAGCCTGGAGGATCATCTCGGCGAGGCCCGGCACATGCTCGATCTCATCGCCGACGAGAGCGAGGATGGCGTCGAGCTGGTGCCCGGACGGGTGCGGTTTCGTTTTGCGGCCAACTGGAAGATGCAGCTCGAAAACTGCTCCGACCAATATCATTTCACCTCGACTCACCCGAGCCTCATCAAAGTGTTGGACCGGCGCGCGAAAGAGCAGACGGCCGATGTCGTCGAATCGAGCCTCGGCGGCGCCGACTTTTGGAAGGGTGGCGATGAAGGCATCGTTGGCGGATCCTTCAGCTTCGACAACGGCCATGTGATGACCTGGGGCAAGATGGAGGCGAACCCGAGCCTTGCGCTCTTCGAGCAGCGCGCTGCTCTCTTGGAGAAGTTCGGCGCCGCGAGAACCGCCTGGATGTTCAACATGCGCAATCTGACGCTGTTTCCTAACGCTCAAGTGGCCGTGAATGCGGCGACGCAGCTGCGAGTCATTCGCCCGATCGCGCCAAATCTCACCGAGATGGAGACCTGGTGCCTGGTGCCCCGCGGCGAAAGCGCGACGGCACGGCGCCAGCGAATCCGCCAGTATGAGGATTTCTTCAATCCGACCGGCATGGCTATCGCCGACGACAATGCCGTCTATGAGGAGTGCCAAGCCGGGATGACCGATGCCGGCAATGGCTGGCTGCAGGGGCATGCGCGCGGCCTCGCCGGAACGAAGCCGGGCGGCAACGATCTCTCCAACATGATCGGGATGAAGGCCGTCAGCAGCATCGCCGGCCCATCCCAGCTTGCCGACGAGACGCTGTTCCAAAGCTATTATCGCGCCTGGGCGGCACGCATGGCGCAGGTGGTCGCATGAGCAGACTGAGCCAGCCGGAGGCGCAAGCCCTCATCTTCCGCGAGGCGCGGTTGCTCGACCGGCAGGATTTCAATGCTTGGCTCGACCTCTATACTGAGGACGTGCTTTTTTGGATGCCGGCGTGGCGCGACGACGGGACGCAGACCGAGGATCCGGACCGCGAGCTCTCCCTGATCTACTATCAGGGCAAGGACAATCTGCGCGACCGGGTCGATCGGCTGACCTCGGGGCTCTCGCCTGTCTCGAAGACGCTGCCGCGCGTCACTCATCTGGTCTCCAATGTCGAAATCATCGACGGCGATGAGGACGAAACCAACATCATGTCCGCGTTCGTCACCCATGCCTATGATCCACGCACCGATCAGGTGCGCACGCATTTCGGACATTATGAGCATGGATTGAGGCGCGAGAGCGTTGACTGGCGGATCGCGAGCAAGATCGTGCGGCTGGGCAACGATCTCATCCCCACCGTCCTCGACATCAACGCGATTTGAGCGATGGGCGAGATCTCGACTGTCGCAATCGTCGGCGCGGGCGCGATGGGTTGCCTCGCCTTTGCGCGGATTGCCGAAGCCAGCATGGCGATGACCCTGGTCGATATCGATGAGGCGCGCCTCGCCGCGCTCCGTGAGCGCGGCTTGATCCTGCGCGACGACGAAAGCAAGCGGCTCCTGTCCAGCGGCAATGTGCGCGGCTCAGCTCGAGCGGCCGGTCGATCGCATCTTCACCAAGGGCCTGCTTTTCTGTGTTTTCGCCAGCGATGGCGTTCACGACCGTGAATTAACACGCAGAGCTAAAGCCAGAATAAGCCTATTCTCGGATCGACGGCGCCTGACACGTGGCCTGCGGGCAGGTCAATGACCCGAAATTCAGAGTAGAGAAGACCCATTCTCGGTCATGCGCGATACCCCCGCCGTCTCCCGAAACCAGTCACTCGTTCACCTAAGCGGGCCGGCCGCGTCTCGCTAACCAGTATGCGATCCGAACGGCCAGGGGGCTTTCTTGCAGTCAGCTCATGACCAGCAACGATCTAGACAGCCCTTACGGGCTATGCCGGCGAACACCTAACCACGGATCAGCTTGGCGGCGAGATCCGCACCTACGTCCCCCAAGGTTATTTATCCACAACCGCCCGGACATCAGGTGGGCGTGCTCTCGAGGCCGGTTCTCCGCGCGAGCGCTCTTGGCCGGGTGCGACCTGATCAGAAGCGGGTGCGCTCGGCGGCGGCAATGTCGCGACCGCATGTTCCGCGGAAGTGAGGCGGAACGCCAGGTTCGGCAGGCGGGGTGCAAGCGCGGCTTTCTGCCGAAACCGGAATGCGGAGGTCAGATCGCCAAACGTCTTACGTCGCCAGCCGCTGATGTTCGGCGCCGCGACGCCGGTCACCGCCTCGAGGAAGCGCAGCTGCGAGGTGTGGTCGAACAGGTCGCTACAAACCCAACCGCCGACCGTCCACGGCGACACGATGATGCACGGCACCCGGAAGCCCGCGCCGACCGGCATGCCCTCACCGCGTACGCCGGATGGCGATGTGAGCGTGACGAACTCGTCCGGCGTCCCCGGCGGCGGTGTCGGCGGCCGAATGTGGTCGAACAGACCATCATTCTCGTCATAGGCGAGGATGAAGGCGGTCTTGGCCCAGACCTCTGGATGGGCCGCAAGCGCTTCGACCTTGCGCGCGATGAACCGCGCGCCCGCCGCGGGGGTCGACTGGGCCGGATGCTCGTTCTGGGGCCGCGGCGCGAACAGCCAGCTCACGCGCGGCAGCCGATCGGCGCGAATGTCCTGCTCGAACTGGTCGATCGGCCCTTCCATGAGTCCGCGGCGCAGCGGCGACGTCGCGGGTGCATCGCGGAATGCTTTGAAATATTTGAGACTGCTCTCCATGCCGTCGGGCACGTGATAGCATTTCCAGCTGATCCCGGCTTCGGTCAGGTTCTCCGCATAGGTCCGCCAGGTGCGCACCGTGGCCTCGTTGCTCAGGATGGGACCGCTGGCGAGGCCGTGCGGATCGATCGTGCCCGTCTCCCAATAGAGCCGGTTGGGTGCGGTCGAGGCCATCATCGAGCAATGATAGCGGTCGCAGATCGTGAAGGCGGCGGCGAGCGCGCGATGAAACGGGATATCCGCTTCCTCATAATAGCCCATCGAGAGCGGGACATTGTCCTTGTTGCCGTCCAGCCGGTAGTGCGCCGCCAGCCAGCTATCCATCGCCCCGCCGTTCCAGGCGGCGTGGAGCACCTCCCAGCCATGCCCGGTGGACGGGATGCGCAATGCAGAAGTCCGCCGTGTGTCGAGGTGGAACGGGAGCAGGAAACCGTCGGCATGGCGGTCGGTCGGCTGGTGGAAGACGTTCAGCCCGCTCGGCAGCATGAGCGCATCCGGATCGGAGAAGCCGGTCACGCCCGGCATCGTCCCGAAATAATGATCGAAGGATCGGTTCTCCTGCATCAGCAGCACGACATGCTCGACGTCCCGCAGCGACGGCTGCCGGCTGGGGGGCGGTGCCGCCACGGCTTCGCGAAGCGCGGGCGGCAGGGCCTGGAACGCCGTTGCCGTCGCGGCTGCTGCCAGCAGACGCCGGCGGGTCAAAGGTGAGTCGCTGGAAATCGTCACATACGCTCCGTCACGGCATGATGCCGCCGCCGATGAGGGGGTGACACGGTTCAGACGGCGTCCGGCAGCAGCCGGAGCCGTTCGCCGCGGCTGGTCGGGAAGGAGAAGATCGGCCCTTGCACGCGTTCCGCAGCGCGACTGTCGCGTTCGACTGTTGCCGCGCCGGCGAACGGATTGCGCATCCGGCACAGCGATCCGCACAGCGACTCCACGGCGACCGACCGCACCATGCCGCCGCGGATGATGGCATCGACGACGAAGCCGCCGCGGGCGTGGAGCGTGAAGCGCGCGTCCCATCCGTTGGGCCAGGCGGGCGCTATCTGGATCAGCGGATTGCCGGCAGGAACCGGCGGCGCGCTTTGTAGCAAGGCGAGCTGCAGCGCGTGCGAGCCACGGCCGAGATGCTCGGCGCTCAGCGCCTGCGGCCCCTCGCCAAGGCTCAGCCGATTGCGCAGCAGCGCGGCATTGGCGGTGGTGCCGGGCGCGACCCGCGCGCCCATCTGCCGCGGAAGCAGTGCCCGCACCTGATCGGCCCGCCCCAGGAGCGCGGCCGCGATCGGTAGCTTCGTGAGGCCATTGTTCCAGCTCGGGGAGCCCGGGCCGTGTTCGGCGAGGAGCGCGTCGAAGGTCGCCTCGGCGAGCGCGCGCAAATCATGGTCCGCGGTGGTGCCGTCGCACAGGTCGAAGAACCAAGTGGGCAGGCTGTGCGGATCGGGCCGGAGGAAGGCGGGGTTGTGGTAGCGCGCCGGACCGCGTGCCGCGGCGAACGTCGGCGGCCCCTTGAGGTGATCGCCCCCCAGCACATCGGCATCGTCGCTCCGGGCCAGCGGCGCGATCGTGTCGAGCAGATGCTGCCATTGCGGCCGCATCGCGCGGTCCAGATCGAGTTCGGCCGAAGCCTTCAGCAGCACCGGGACGATCCCGCGCAGCGCGGACAGATCCTCGTTGGTATCGTGCGCGCCGCGCACGGGTTCGCTGTTGTTGGCGTCGTGGAGATGGAGCCGGCCGTCCGGTCCGCGGCGGAGCGCCGGGTGGTTGCGATAGAATTCGACCGCACCGCGCAGCAGTGGATAGGCGCGCTCGCGCAGCCACTGGCGATCCAGCGTGAATTCATAGCGCTGCCAGAAGAGGTAGGCGATCTTGGCGCCGACCGCGAATATGTGGCTCGTCGGCCCGTACGGTCCCGCGCCGCGCTCGCCCGCGACGTAGCGGCCCGCCACCCACTTGCCCGGCGTCTTCCAGTTCCACGCGCTTGCATAAGGATGCTTGGTCGAGGCGAAATCGACGAACGCGGGCGACTTGTCCGACCAGGATTTGGTCGACAGGTAGAGCGCACGCATTTCCGCAGCGATTTCCGGCGGCAGTTTCGCCGGGCCGTCGAAATAGACGGTCTCGGGAACGAAGATTCCCTCCGAGCCCCATTGATCGCGCGCCGCGGCCCGGCAGGCGGGCAGCATGGCCGAATACATGTCGTAGAATGGATCCAGTAGCGCGAACCGGCCCGATTGTGGGATCGCCTCATAGAGGCAGCTCATGTTGGTATACCAATGCTGCGCGCCCCAGGCCCGCGCATCGCCCCCCGTGTTCCAGAGCATGCCGTTGAATTTGGGCGGCAGCGCGCCTGCCGAGGCGCATGCCATGAGGTAAAGGAAGTAATGATAGTCGCGCTGCAGCGCCTGCGCGGCCCCATCGGCGCTGGCCAGCTCCATGGAGCCCTGCTCCCAGAAGATGCGCCACCAAGCGCGGGCCCGACGGGCGATGGCCTCGAACCCTTCCGAGCGAGCGATCGCGACGTCGCGGCGCGCCATGCCGACCGGATCGGGGCCATCGCCACGCTTGGCTGCCGAGCCCACGAACAGGCAGAGCGACCCGGCCGGCGTGGCGACGAGCGCGACTTCGCACTCGCTCGCCACCTCGCCCGCACCGTCAACGTCGAAGGCGACCGCCACCGCCGACCCGGAAGCGAAGGCGTCCTCGCGGAAATCCTGCGACAGCGCGATTATCGCACCATCCGCATGCAACCGCGTCGTGGCCACATGGCTCTTGGTGCGGATAGTGGACGTATCGCCGCTCGTGCCGCCCCGCGGGTCGTAGCCGGGCGCGAAACGCAGCGCCCGCAAGAACGCGGCCGGGGGTGTACCGGGACCGCGCCGATCGGTGATGCGCATCGCGAAGACGTCGCGCAGGCGATCGGCCACGATCTCGATGCGCAGGCCGTCCGCAGCGATCGTGACCACGCCGTCGAACACCGAGAGGTGCTGCGCGAATGCTCCACCCCGGAACGGGCTTCCGCCGAAGCGCAAATCGAGAAACGCGCAGCCGCCGCAATAATCCTCGTGCGCCCCGTTGAAGCTGTTGGACCGGGATCCGGCGGGATAGACGTCGACACGGTTGATTTGGAGGCGGACTTGCGACGGGGTGGTCCAGACGAGGCTCCCCATGCGCCCGTTGCCAATCGGCATGCCCTCCTCGCTCCGCGCGACCGGAAGCGTGTAATGCAGGTCCGACAGCGCAATGCGGCGGCGCAGTTCGCTGGGATCGTCGGGCCCGCTGGGCGGTGTCGCGCGCGGTGCTCCGCTCGCGGCCAACGCGGCGGAAGCAATGAGGGCCCGGCGGGTGAGGGGAAGATCCATGCGGCTGCGCGTCCTATCGCGTCACGAGCGACGACAGCGCCGACCGCGCGCGAAACGCCAGGAGCGCCTCGGGCTCGTCGGTCTGGAAGATGGTGATGCCGGCCCGGAGCATCCGTCCCCAAACCGCTTCGGGATCGCGCAAGGCGGCGGCATCGCCGCCCCAGCCATCGATGAAGCCGCGCCAGAGCGTATTGACCCACAGCCTCACGCCCCCGGCCTGCGCGACCACCGCGGGAAGCTGATCGGGCGACATCGGGGGCAGCTCGATCGCGATCGGCCGGGCCTGCTCGGTCTGCCGGCGCGCGATCAGCCCGAGATCGCCGGCACCATGAGGATTGAGCAGGATCGGGGCGAACGGGACGCGGTCATAGGGGCAGAGCGAGGCCAGCGCGGGCGTGGTGGGGCCGGCGACCGTCTTGACGAGGACCTGATCCGCCATGCCGGCACGCTCCACCGCGGCAATGACCTCGGCATAGATCGGCGCCTTGATGTCCAGGTTCAGCAACAGGCGCCCGCGCGCCGCGGCGAGTATCTCGTCCAGCGTCGGCAGGGCCGCATCGGTCGCGGCTGCGCCCGCACCGCCCATATTGTCGCGCAGGCGCAGGCTGCGGATCTCTGCTAAGGTCAACGCGGCCACCGGGCCATGCCCCGTGGTGGTCCGATCGAGCGTCTCGTCATGGATGATGACCAGCGCGCCGTCGAGTGTCTGGCGGACGTCGGTTTCCATCATGTCGACGCCTAAAGCGATGCAGTTGTGCAAGGCCGCGATCGAGTTTTCCGGTGCGCTCGGCAGACGATGCGCGGGCGCGGGATTGTGGCAGCCGCGATGCGCGATAACGATGAATGCGGGATCGGTGCGCGCGAACCGCTCGGGAACCGATCGGGCGGCGGTCGCCTGCGCGGCGGCGGTGCTGGCAAGGAGAAGCACCCAAAAAAAGCTGGCACGCATCGTCACTCTTCATTTCTCCCGCGCCGCCTGAGGCGTGCGAGAGCAATCCGCCCGAGCGGTGACAGTTTTACTTAATTCCGAAGAATAAAATCAGCCACCATGAACCGCGGCAGTCATCTGGTGGATCGGGATCAGCGCGCCCCCGATCGAGGCCGCCCAGCTGCCGAGGCGCGATACGTGGAGCGGGACGTCATGCCGCATTGGCGACGTGATCGCGCCCGCCCCGCCGGTCACCTTTTCGCCGAGCGCGCGCAGGATCGGCGGCGGCAGTCCGCCCGAAAGGATGACCGCGCCAGGATCGATCCACCCCATGCCGGCATCGATGGCCAGCCAGACCTGCTCGCCGGCCCGGTCGATCCACGCAGCGATCAGACCGGCATGCCGTTCGAGATGGGAGTCGATCTCGGCGAGCGTCGTGATGCTGCTGTCCGCCGTCTGGAGCGCCCGCAGGAGATCGATCCCCGACGGCCGGGGCTGATCCAGCGGGAAGAAGCCGCCAATCTCGCCCGCATTGCCATATTCTCCGCGAAACAGGTTGCGGCGACTGATGACGCCGGCGCCGACGCCATGACCGAGAAACAGGACGATCGCGCTGTCGCATGTGCTGATCAGCCCATTGTCATAATATTCCGCCAGTCCGGCGCAGGTCGCTTCGTTCTCGACGAAGACCGGCACGCCCAGGAAATCGGCGAAATAATCGGGCAGGTCGATCGCCTGCCAATCCTGCAGCCAATCGACCGTGCGGCGTCGTTTGGGCGAAGCCTTCGCGACCGGGCCGGGTACGGCGAGCCCCAGACCCAGGAATTGGCTCTGCATCAGCGTCCGCTCGCCCGCCATCGCGCGCAGGCGTTCGTCGATGATCTGCGCGAAACGGCGCGGCGCGGCATCGTCGATGGCATGGGCTTCGCGCGCGATCACGGCCCCGCTGAAATCGACCAGGACGATCTCGATCCAGCCGGGGTGGACCGTCGCGCCGGCGGCATATCCGCCGGTGCCGGAGATGGCGAGCGGGATCGAGGGACGTCCGCGCTCTGGCGCGACCTGGTCCCGCTCTTCGACCAGCCCGAGCGTGATCAGTTCGCGGCTGAGCCGGGTCATCGGCCCGGCGTGAATGCTTAGTCGCGGAGCAATCTCGGCGCGCGGGGTGGGACCACTGACCCGGAGATGCCAGAGGATCCGTTTATGCTGGTCGCTGAGAAGTCGCGCAGGATCCGAACGCATGCCAGCTGAAACGCCTGTCCCTTGTCATACCGGTGCCGCCACCGTGGTGACCGATCGGGCGATCCGGCGGTGCCCCATCCCCATGGCCGCGATCGACACGGCTCCCCCGATCAGGGTTGCCGAAACGATCGTGCCCAGCGCGGAGGGCTGCTGGGCTTGGAATCCCTCTAGCAGCTTGCCGAGGAACAGCCCAGTCCCGCCGGCGCCCAGCTTGATAGTCGCGGTCAGCAGCGCGAAGGAGGCGAGGTCCGAACGGCGGCCTGTCGCCTGTGCGTGGCAGCGCACCGCCGCGGAGAATTGTCCCCAGACCAGAGCGCTCAATCCGCCACCGGCGATACTGTACATGGCCGCCGCGGCGATCAGCTGCACCCGGTCGCCCCCGACGATCATCCACGCCGCGCTCACCATGCAGACGCAGGTGCAGCCGACATTGGCCGCGACGAAGCCGCGCGTCGCGCGCAGCAGGCGTCCTGCCAAGAAGGGGCCGAAAACCCCACCGTCGACGGACCCCAGCACCATCAGGGCGCCGATCGACGCGCCGGAATGCGGATCCTTCATGAACGGCAGGAAGCGCCCAACGAGGCCCAGCAGGCACGTCTGCGCCGCCACCGCCACCAGGATCGGCACGAGCAGCCCCAACGGCACCGCGAGCGCGCCGTCATGCGGCGTCTCCGGCACCGCCGCCGCGGTGTGACAACGAGCCATCGGGTAAGCGGCGGCCAGCGTGGCGCAGGCGACGGGAACGATGATCAGCAGCGGCAGCGCCGTCTGCCCGCCGGGCCCGATGACCAGGAAGCTCGCGAGCGAGACGAGGATCTTGGCACCATAGGACAGGCTCGTGCGGACGGTGACGAACCGCCGCGCCTCGGTTTCGCTCCTGGGCAACAGCGATACCAGCGCATTCTGGGCGATATCGTAAAGCGCATAGGCCGTGCGGAAGGCGATCGACAGCGCCAGCAACCAGTAGCAGAGCAGCCTTTCTCCGAGCGGCAGCGGGCAGAACAGCGCGAGCACGCTGAGCGCGGTGCACGCCGCCCCAATCCATTGCAGGCGCGGCACCATCCGCTCGTATCCGGTGCGGCCGCTCAGGAAGGCGGCGACGGCGACATCGAGCACGCCGCTATAGCCGAAGGAGATGGCCAGGATCCAACCGACATCCGCGGCGGTCAGGTGGAGATAGGCATAAGCGTAATAGCCGAACAGCAGGTCGGCAAAGGACCAGATGAGGCTCTTGCAGACATGGCCCGCGCCGAACAGGGCGAGCGTGGAAGGGGGCGTCATCGGTGGCCCGTCGCGGCTGGAGGGATAGGTCGGCCCCTAGCACCGCCCGGGCACGCGCCGCCACGCCCCGGTGCGATCCGGACCGACACGGTGCGCTTGATCAGCGCAGCAAGCGGAGATCGACCGCGAGGCCCATCGCGCGCAGTCCCGCATCATTCGGATGGAGATGATCGCCGCTGTCATAGGCGGCCGCCAGGCGCAGGGGATCCGCCGGATCGGCGACGGCGCGATCGAAATCGACGAAGCCGTCGGCTTCCCGCGTCGTGCGGATCCAGTCGTTGACCGCGCGGCGAACGCCGTCCGCTTCGGCACGCCATGATCCGCCTCCGCCGAAGGGCATGATCGTGCCGAGGATCAGCTTGACGCCGTTGGTGTGGGCACGCGCGATCATCTGGCGCAAGGCGAAGATGAGCATCTCGGCCGAAATCGTCGGAGGATGGTCGCGAAAGCCCTGGCCGATGTCGTTGATGCCTTCCAGCACAATGACATGACTCACCCCGGGCACCGCGAGCGCGTCGCGATCGAACCGCGCGAGCGCATTGTCGGCGGCACCGTTGCGCAGCAGGCGGTTGCCGCTGATGCCGGCATTGGCGACGCCGATATCGACATGCGCGTCCTGCAGGCGCTTGGCGAGAATGTCGGGCCAGCGATCGTCGGCATCGTCGGTGCCGCGTATGCCGTCGGTGATCGAATCGCCGAAAGCGACCACGGTGCGCCGCGGGCGCGGGCTTTCCACCTCGACGCCGCTCAGCGCGAACCGCCAGGGAACGGCCGCCGCATCGTGGAGCGTGGCCGCGTCGACCTGATTACCGGGGGCGAGCCAGACGGTGGCCTGTGCGCGCTCGTGAATCGTCGGGCGCGCGGCCCCCTGGGGCAGGTACAGGCTGACGACGAGCCGCGACAGGGATGGCACCGGTAGCGCGATCGGATCGCTCAGCACGGCGGCGCTGGCGGGCATCGTCACATCCTCCCGCCCGTCGAACTGGACCACCCGCGCGCTGCCCGGGACCAATTGTCCCGCGGCATCGACCAGCGCCACGCGCACCGCGCCGATGCGCACGTCCGCGGGCGTGAATTCGTTGGACAGGCGCAGCCGGAAACTTCCGCCGCCGATGCTCAGCCGAACGATCTGCCGGATCGTCCGGTCCGGGGTGATCGCCACGGTCGGACTGGGCGCGCTGCGGACGGCCTGCGGGCTCGCCGCCCAGCTTCTGGCCCAATATTCCGATGCCGCGGCCGGTACAGCCGTGGCCAGGGCGATCACGGCCGCGATCAAGCCCTTCGTCGTTATGGTCATGCTATCTCCTCGATCTGCGATCCTTACCTGACGCGACGCGCCCGCCGGCTGGTCGCCCTAGAAGGCCAGCCGCAGCGACCCGGAGATCGTGCGTGCCACATAATAGATGCGGTCCTGGATCAGCGGCGTTCCGAGATAGCCGGTCTGGTGATTGTGGAGCACGTTCGTCGCATCGACGCCTACGGAAATCTGCCGCGCGATCTTGTAGTTGGCCGAAATATCGAGCTGCTTCATCGGATCCCACCATTGGTTGTAGGCGAAATTCCGGGTGTTGTACGCGAGCAGATATTTGCTCCGGTAGGTGTATCCGGCCCTGATCCGAAACGTGTGGTCGTCATAGAACACAGAGGCGGTGCCGGAATATTTGGAGGCCACCGGGATCGGGCCGGTCTGGGCGACGGACGCCGCGGTCTGCGGCAGATTCTCGAAGGATTTCAGATAGGTGAAGGCACCGCCGACGCCGAAATTGTGGAGCAGGCCCGGCAGGAATTCGAAGAAGGTGTTGAGCGCGAACTCGGCGCCCTTCACATAGCCCTTGCCCGCGTTGACCGGCCGGGTGACGTCGACCAGACCGCCCGCGCTCGGCACGTTCTCGGACAGTACGGTATTGACGATGAGGCCGTCGATATCGCGCCGGAAGAGCGCGAGGCTGGCCGAGCCGGTCTTGCCGAAATACCATTCGAGCGACACATCGTAATTGACCGACTTGGTCGGCGTGAGCCCGGGATTGCCCGCGCTGGCAGTACCGAGCGAGGTGGTGGTGGACGACGCGGTAGACAGCGTCAGGTTGGGATTGAGCTGCGAAAAATCGGGCCGGGTAAAGGTCTTCGAATAGGCCAGCCGGAGCTGCAGGGTGCGGGTAAAGTGCGCCCTGAGGAGCACGGCCGGATCGACGTTCAGATAATCCTGGCGGCCATTGATCGGCGCATAGCTCACCGCTCCCGACTTGCTGGTCGTCTGCTGCGTCCCGTTAAGGTCCAGATTGGTCCCGACGACGCGCACACCGGCGATCCCGTCGATCGGCACCCCGCCGAGCTCCGCACCGAAGCGCAGCTGCCCGTAGAGCGCGTAGGTATTTTCCGTGCCCGTATAGTGCGAAATGTCGGCCCAGACCGGCGCGTCGGTCGACCACACGCTCGATCCGGTCGCGGCGTAGAAATATTTGGCGAGCGCCGCCTGATTGGCCGAACCGCCAAGCCGCCTTGTATCATAGCCCACCCAGGAGCGTGGAATGTCCGCATTGTCCCCGTAGAAGCCCCCGACCACGTCGATGAGCTGGTCGCCGCCCGGCATCGTGGTGATGGTCGTCCCCTTGCTGGTCGCACTTAGGCTGGCCGAGCGGGAGCCGGCATTATAGTCGATGCTGCGGTTGGTGTAGCGCACGCCCAGCTTGAGCGCGCGCAGCAGCCCGCTGCCGAGATCGAGCTCCAGATCGGTGCGCCACTGGAAGCCGTCGGCCTTGGCATCGGTGCTCGAGTCCGAATAGCTGCGCAGATAGAAATTGGCCGGATTGTGCATGTCGACGCCGACATATTGATAAGCGAGCCCGCCATATTGCGCGTCGCTGGCGAACTGGGCGTTGATCGTCGGCACCGTCTTGAACCCGAACAGCACTGCGCGGGTGTCGTTGGTCGAGTGCGTGGTCGTATATTTACCGCGGCTGGTGAGCGTCGCGATGCCGGTGTCCCAGCGCCCGCCGAATTCCACCATCGTCGTTTCGTAGTCGATCTCGGCGTTCGACGCATAAGGCCCGGTCGATCCGGTCGACAGGAAGGTCGCGCTCTTGATGATGTTCGTGCCAGGGATGAGCTGAACGTCGGAAAGCGGCGTGTTGGCGGCGATCGAGGTTGTCAGATAGGTGTCGTAACGCTGATTGTGGTCGGTGATGTGGGTCGCCCGCACGTCGAAGCTCAGATCGGGATTGGGCTTCCACTGGATCGCGCCGGTGATTGCGGGTCGCTGGAAGCCGCCCGGCTGGTGCCGGATCAGAATGCCGCCGGGGAGGATGTCACCACGGGTGGCCGCAGCGGTGCTCGCCTGGGGCGTCTGGTTCTGCCGATAATATTCGGAATAGTCGCGGCGCAGATAGGAGGCATCGATCAGGACGCCGATCTCGCCGATCGCGCTCTGCCACTTCCGGCCGAGCAGCACGTCGCCATTGTAATAACCCGACTTCGTCTGCCCATCGTAGGTCCCGCGCATCTGAATCGCGACGGTGGTTCCGGTTTTCAAATCGAGCGGCTTGCGGAAATCGATGTTGACCGCGCCGGCGATGCCGCCTTCGACCATGTCGGGGGTTAGCGCCTTGGCGATCTGCGCGGAGGCGATCAGTGCCGCCGGATAGCTGTTGAGCAGCGTCTGGCGCGAAATGCCGGTATAGTCTTCCATCCCGTTGACGGTCGTCAACACCTGCGAAAGCCCGCGTACCGTCACGCTTTGGCGTTCACCGCGGGTCTCCTGCGTGGTCACGCCGGGCAGACGGTTCAGCGCTTCGGTGGCGCTGTTGTCGGGGAACTGACTGATGTCCTCGGCGGCGATCGCGTCGATGATCGCTTCAGATTGACGCTTCTGCTCGCGCGCGGTTTCGAGGCTGGCGCGGTACCCCGAAACGATGATCTCGTTGTTCGCCGTCAGATCGGGCGGCGCCGTGGGCTCGGCGCCAGCCGACTGGGAACGGGCAACCCCGCAGCTGAGCGTACAAAATGCAACGGTAGCAAGCAGATGGCCGCGCGTCATAAAGCCCCCTCGATTGGATGAGGGGCGCTTAGGGATGCCTGATGACAGACTTACTTAATTCCGAGGAATTAATGAAGCACCCCGCTTAGGGGCCGTATTCGCCGCACGCGGTCTCAATGGCAAAGCGAAACTGAACCGCGCCGGGTTTGTCGGAGGCTATTTGGTTTAAGTTACGCGGCCATGCGGTCTTCGTCGAGCATGGCGTAATATCGTTCTTCGGCTTCGGCCGGCGGGATATTGCCGATCGGCTCCATCAGGCGCCGATTGTTGAACCAGTCGACCCATTCGAGGGTCGCGTATTCCACGGCTTCGAGGGATCGCCATGGGCCACGCCGATGGATGACTTCGGCCTTGTAAAGGCCATTGATCGTCTCGGCCAAAGCGTTGTCATAACTGTCGCCCACGCTGCCGACCGAGGGCTCTATCCCAGCTTCGGCGAGGCGTTCGGTGTACTTGATGGACACATATTGCGATCCGCGATCGCTATGGTGAACCAGCCCCCCGCGATGAACCGGCCGGCGATCGTGGAGCGCCTGCTCGAGCGCATCCAGCACGAAGCTGGCATGCGCCGTACGGCTGACGCGCCAGCCCACGATATAGCGGGCGTAAACGTCGATGACGAAGGCGACGTAGACGAACCCCGACCATGTCGCGACATAGGTGAAGTCCGATACCCAGAGCCTGTTCGGCGCTGGCGCATGGAACTGGCGGTTGACGCGATCGAGCGGACATGGGGCGGCCTTGTCGCTGATGGTTGTGCGCACCGGCTTGCCCCGGATCACCCCTGCCAAGCTCATCTCGCGCATCAGCCGCTCGACGGTGCATCGGGCGACGGACACACCCTCCCGCCGCCATACCTTGCGCACGCCGTAGACCGCGAAGGTCTCGGCGAACACGCGTGCGATCTCGGGCTTGAGGGCCACATCCTGCCGCGCTCGTGCCGACAGGCGTGTCGGATCCTGTCGCTGCGCGACGCGCTCATGGTAGGTGGACGGGGCGATCGGCAGGACGCGGCAGATCGGCTCGACCCCATAGGTGCCACGGTTATCATCGATAAACGTGATCATCGCTTGAACGGGCGGTCGAGCTCCGCCTGAGCAAAATATGCGACGCCTTGCGCAGTATCTCGTTGGCTTGCCGAAGCTCCCGGTTCTCGCGCTCCAGCGCCTTCAGCTTGTCGGAAACCTCCGTCGACACACCGGCGCGCTTCCCACTATCGACCTCGGCCTTCTTTACCCACTCATGCAGCGTCGGCGGGGAGCAGCCAATCTTCTCGGCAATCGATACCACCGTTGCCCAGCGCGATGGATAATCCCGCTCGTGATCCAGCACCATCCGGATCGCGCGCTCGCGCACTTCCGGCGCAAACTTGTTCGTCGTCTTGCTCATATCGGCTCCATCTACTCAAGCGTTGGAGCCTCCGGCAAACTCGGGGCGGTTCAGTAGCGGAAGCGCCAGAGTTTCGCGCCTGAGGGCTGGACGAAAAGAGCCAGCCCTTGCCCATCGGGGAGCGTGTAGGGTTTCGCCTTTGGTTTCGCGGCAGTGATTTGGAGTTGAGTCAGCATCATCGTGTTCCCGGATTTTCCGGTCGATCCAGCAGACACAGAAAGAGACACGTTCTGTGTATCTTCTGCTGGAATCCACTGGATCAACCCGGACGGTTGCCAGCGAGAATCGATGAAATTTTGCTCTGAAACCAGCCGCTTGCTGGACGTCCCCGGACATTACCGGGGAGAACAAATGGTGCCCAGAAGAGGACTCGAACCTCCACGCCCTTGCGAGCGCCAGCACCTGAAGCTGGTGCGTCTACCAATTCCGCCATCTGGGCACGGGGTAGGCGGCGGCCTTTAGGTGCGGGGGTCGGGCGTTGTCAACGGGTGTCGTCATAATGTTGCGGACGCTTGCCAGCGCGGGCGCGCCTGGGGCATGGCGGCGCCAGGGTATGCGCGGCATCGAAGGACGAAGCGGATGGACGATCTGGTGGTTTTGTTCGGCGGCGGCGGGTTTCTCGGCCGTTATGTCGCGCAGGAGCTGCTGCGCATGGGCGCGCGGGTGCGCGTGGCCGAGCGCGATCCGACCGATGCCTATTTCCTCAAGCCGCTCGGCGGGCTCGGCCAGACCCAGTTCGTCGCCGCCGACGTGACCAAGCCGGAGAGCATGCGGCGCGCGGTGCAGGGCGCGAGCGCGGTGATCAATCTGGTCGGCATTCTCAAGGGCAAGTTCCAGGCCGTGCATGTCGCCGGCGCGCGCAATGTCGCCGAGGCGGCGGCCGCGGCCGGGGCGGGCGCGCTCGTGCAGATTTCGGCGATCGGCGCCGATGCGGCCGCCGCGTCGGCCTATGCGAAGTCGAAGGGGGAGGGCGAGGCCGCGGTGCGCGCTGCCTTCCCCGGCGCCACGATCATCCGGCCCTCGACCCTGTTCGGGGCCGAGGATGGCTTCGTGAACCGCTTCGCCCAGATGATCGCGCTCGCGCCGGTTATGCCGGTGATCCGCAGCGACGTCCGCTTCCAGCCGGCCTGGGTGGTCGATGTCGCCCGCGCGATTGCCATGGCGGCGCTCGATCCGGCGGCGTTCGGCGGCAAGACGTTCGAGCTCGGCGGGCCGCAGGCGCTGTCGATGGGCGAGCTCAACGCCTGGATCGCCGATGCGATCGGTCGCAAGACCCATTTGATCGCGCTGCCGGATGCGCTCGGGGGCATGATGGCGCGGTTCGGCTTCCTGCCGGGGGCGCCGATCACGTGGGACCAGTGGCTGATGCTCCAGCACGACAATGTCGTGGCGCCGGGCGCGGCCGGCTTCGATGCGTTCGGGATCGATCCCGCGCCGCTCGCCGCGGTCGCGCCGCGCTGGCTGGTGCGCTATCGCAAGCATGGCCGCTTCAGCCTGAGCCCGTCGGCCTGATCCTTCCCCCGATCCGCCCGGAAAGGCGTCTATTATGGATTTGTCGACGCCGGTCATCCTCGGCATCGTCGAGGGGCTGACCGAGTTCCTGCCCGTCTCCTCGACCGGGCATCTGATCCTCGCTACCAAATTGCTCGGCTACGATGCGGCGAAATGGGAGGTGTTCAACATCGTCATCCAGCTCGGCGCTATCCTGGCGGTGGTGGTGGCCTATTGGCGGACCTTCTGGCGGGTGATCGTTGGGCTCGCCGGCGGCGATCCGGCGGCGTGGCGCTTCACCCGCAACGTGGTGGTGGCGTTCATCCCCGCGGCGGTGATCGGCCTCGCGCTGCACAAGAAGATCGAGGCGTTGCTCGGCAACGCCACGGTGGTCGCCTGGGCGCTGATCGTCGGCGGCATCGGCATCCTGCTGGTCGAGCGCTTCGCCAGGCGCAGCCGCATCGACGGCGTGTCGGAAATGCCGCTGCCGACCACGATCGGCATCGGTTTCATCCAGTGCCTCGCGATGATCCCGGGGATGAGCCGGTCGGGCGCGACGATCATGGGGGCGTTGTCGCTGGGCGTCGATCGCAAGACCGCGGCCGAGTTCAGCTTCTTCCTCGCCATCCCGACGATGCTCGGCGCGACGACGGTTGAATTGTTCAAGAACCGGCACGAACTGGCGGCGCCGGGTGCGGTCGGGCTCGGCACGATCGGGATCGGTTTCCTCGTCGCGTTCGTCGTCGCGCTGGCCGTGATTAAGGGTTTCGTGGCGATCGTCAGCAAGCGCGGCTTCGCGCCTTTCGCTTGGTATCGGATTGTCGCGGGCGCAATCGCGCTAGTCTGGCTCGCGCAGGGGTGAGGCCGAAACGGACCTATAACCGACGGAAGGTTCGGATATCGGGATGAAAACGTCATATTGGACCTGATATTAGGTCAGTATTACTGTCTTATTGCGTGATTTGCGCGTAACTCGTGTGCCGCTGTGCGTCATGACGCCCGTGGGAGATCACACATGGTTGGCATGCTTCAGTTCACCTCGGTCGGGCAGGACTATCCCGAAAAGCGCGCCGCGGGCGAGCGCGCGGGCGATTTCGACGAGATTTCGCGCGCCTTCGAGGTCGCCAAGGCGGAGGAGCAATCGTCGCGCTGCTCGCAATGCGGCGTGCCCTATTGCTCGACCCATTGCCCGCTCCACAATCATATCCCGGACTGGCTGCGCCTGACCGCCGAGGGGCGGCTGCGCGAGGCCTATGAGCTGTCCAACGCCACCTCGACCATGCCCGAGATTTGCGGCCGCATCTGTCCGCAAGACCGGCTGTGCGAGGGCAATTGCGTCATCGAGTTTTCGGGCCATGGCGCGGTCACGATCGGATCGGTCGAGAAGTATATCACCGATACCGCGTGGGAGGAGGGCTGGGTCGAGCCGCTGACCCCGGGGCCGGCGAAGGGCCAGTCGATCGCGGTGATCGGGGCCGGCCCGGCCGGGCTGACCGTCGCCGATCTGATGCGCGCGCGCGGTTACGACGTCCATGTCTATGACCGCCACGATCGCATGGGCGGGCTGCTGATGTACGGCATCCCCGGCTTCAAGCTGGAGAAGCCCATCGTCGAACGCCGCGTCCAGCGGCTCAAGGATGGCGGCGTCGTCTTCCATGAAAGTTTCGAGGTCGGCCGTGATGCGACGATGGAGGATCTGCGCGCGCGTCATGACGCGATTGTGATCTGCACCGGCGTCTACAAGCCGCGCGCGATCCGTGCGCCCGGCGTGGGCGCCGCCGGCGTGGTGGAATCGCTCGATTATCTGACCGCGTCGAACAAGAAGGGCTTCGGCGACACCGTGCCGCTCTATGAGGACGGCACGCTCAACGCGCTCGGCAAGCATGTCGTGGTCGTCGGCGGGGGCGATACCGCGATGGATTGCGTGCGCACCGCGATCCGCCAGGGCGCGGCGTCGGTGAAGTGCCTCTATCGCCGCGACCGCACCAACATGCCGGGATCGCAACGCGAGGTGAAGAATGCCGAGGAGGAGGGCGTCGAGTTCGTCTGGCTCGCTGCGCCCGAGGCGTTCCACGATGCCGACGGCAGCGTCTCCGGCGTGCAGGTGACCAAGATGCGCCTCGGCGAGCCCGACGCCTCGGGCCGCCGCGCGCCCGAGATCGAGCCCGGCGCCGAATATCGGCTCGAGGCCGATCTGGTGATCAAGGCGCTCGGTTTCGATCCCGAGGAATTGCCGAAGCTGTTCGACGCGCCCGATCTGACGGTGACGCGCTGGGGCACTTTGCGGGTCGATCACAAGACCATGATGACCAGCATGGACGGCGTCTTCGCCGCCGGCGACATCGTGCGCGGCGCGAGCCTCGTCGTGTGGGCGGTGCGCGATGGGCGCGATGTTTCGGATCGCATGCATGCCTGGCTCAAGGCGAAGGCTTCGGCCGAGGTGGTGGCGGCGTGAGCCGGCTGCTCGCTTTGGCGCTGGCGACGGCGGCGGTTCCTGCTCTCGCGCAGGCGCCGTCGGCACCGGTCGCGGCTCCCGATCCCGCGCGGTTGGCGGTGGCGCGTGCCGTCGCCGGGAAGATCATGCCGCCCGGCACCTATCGGACGATCCTGCAGGGTTCGCTCAACGCGATGATGAGCGGCATGATGAGCCAGATGATGGACGTGCCGGTCCAGCAATTCGCCGCCACCGCCGGCATGCCCGCGGAGGACGCGAAGAAGCTCGGCGGCGCCACCACGCGTCAGGTCATGAGCGTGATCGATCCTGCCTTCGATGAGCGCAGCCGGCTCAGCATGACGGCGATGATGGACGGCATGAGCGACGTGCTGGTGAAGATGGAGCCCGATATCCGCGAGGGTCTGGCCGAGGCCTATGCCACGCGCTTCAGCGCGGTACAGCTCGCCGAGCTCAAGGCCTTCTTCGATACGCCGACCGGCAGCAGCTTCGCCGCGCAGCAGATGACCCTGATGACCGATCCGGCCTTCATGCGGCGGATGCAGGGGGTGATGCCCGCGATCGTCAAGGCGATGCCCGACGTGATCAAGCGCGTGCAGGCGGCCACCGCCCATTTGCCCAAGCCGAAGAAAGCCAGCGATCTGACCGACGCCGAGCGCGCCAGGCTCGCGCAATTGCTCGGTATCCCGCCCGAAAAGCTCAAGCAGGCCAAGGAGCCTCAATGATGACCGTGTCCGAAACCGAACGCGACCGCATCGCCCGTGTGGGCATGTACCGCCCCGAGTTCGAAGGCGATGCCTGCGGCGTCGGCCTCGTCGCCGCGACCGACGGCAAGCCCTCGCGCCGGGTCGTCACCGCAGCGATCGATGCCTTGAAGGCGGTGTGGCACCGTGGCGCGGTCGATGCCGACGGCAAGACCGGCGACGGCGCCGGCATCCATGTCGATCTGGCGGCGCGCTTCTTCGACGATGCGATCGAATCCGCCGGGCACAAGCCGCGGCCGAACCGGCTGGCGGTCGGCATGATCTTCCTGCCGCGCACCGATCTGGGCGCGCAGGAAGCCTGCCGGACGATCATCGAGAGCGAGATCATCGATTTCGGCTACACCATCTACGGCTGGCGCCAGGTGCCGGTCGACGTTTCGTGCATCGGCGACAAGGCGATGCTGACGCGGCCCGAGATCGAGCAGATCATGATCGCCGGGCCGATGCCCGACGTCGAGAGCGCGGCCGAGTTCGAGAAGAAGCTCTATCTCGTCCGCCGCCGGATCGAGAAGCAACTGATCGAGGCGCAGATCCAGGGCTGCTACATCTGCTCGCTGTCGTGCCGCTCGGTCATCTACAAGGGCCTGTTCCTCGCGGCCGACCTGTCGGTCTTCTATCCCGATCTGCTCGACGAGCGGTTCGTGTCGCGCGTCGCGATCTTCCACCAGCGTTATTCGACCAACACCTTCCCGCAATGGTGGCTGGCGCAGCCGTTCCGCTGCCTCGCGCATAATGGCGAGATCAACACGATCCGCGGCAACAAGAACTGGATGAAGAGCCACGAGATCAAGATGGCCTCGCTGGCCTTCGGCGCGCATTCGGAGGACATCAAGCCGGTCGTGCCCGCGGGCGCGTCCGATACCGCCGCGCTCGATGCCGTGTTCGAGACGATCTGCCGCTCGGGCCGCGATGCGCCGACCGCCAAGCTGATGCTCGTGCCCGAGGCCTGGCAGGAATCGGACATGCCCCAGCCGGTCGAGGACATGTACAATTATTTCGCGAGCGTGATGGAGCCGTGGGACGGCCCCGCAGCACTTGCGATGACCGATGGCCGCTGGGTCGTGGCGGGCGTCGACCGCAACGCCTTGCGTCCGTTGCGCACGCTCCGCACCGCCGACAATCTGCTGATCGTCGGATCGGAAGCGGGCATGGTGGTCGTGCCCGAGACCTCGGCGGTGGCGAAGGGGCGCATGGGCCCCGGCCAGATGATCGCGATCGATCTCGACGAGGGCAAGTTCTACGACGATGCCGCGATCAAGGCGCGCATCGCCGCCGAAGCGCCCTATGGCGAATGGGTGTCGGGTTTCCGCACGCTCGCCGATCTGCCCGCGCCCGACGGCAATTGCCTGCCGCAATTTACGCGCGCCGAACTCGTCCGCCGCCAGATCGCGGCCGGCCAGACGATGGAGGATATGGAGCTGATCCTGTCCCCGCAGATCGAGACCGGCAAGGAAGCGGTCGGATCGATGGGCGACGATACCCCGCTCGCGGTGATCTCGGACAAGCCGCGGCTGATCAGCCACTTCTTCCGCCAGAATTTCAGCCAGGTGACCAACCCGCCGATCAACTCGCTGCGCGAAACCCGCGTGATGAGCCTCAAGACGCGCTTCGGGAACCTCGCCAACATCCTCGACACCGAAGCCCAGCAATCGGGCGTGCTGGTGCTCGATTCCCCGGTGCTGACCTCGCGCGACTGGGAGACGCTGAAGACCTATTTCGGCTCGGCCCATGCGACGATCGACTGCACCTATCCGGTCGATGGATCGCCCGATGCGCTGCGCCAGGCGATCGCGCGCGTCCGGCGCGAGGCCGAGCAGGCGGTGCGCGAAGGCAAGAGCGAGCTGTTCCTGACCGACGAGCGTGTCGGCGAGGGCCGCATCGCGATCGCGATGGTGCTGGCGGCGGCGGCGGTGCACACCCACCTCGTGCGCCAGGGGCTGCGCTCCTACGCGTCGGTCAACGTGCGCTCGGCCGAATGCCTCGACACGCATTATTATGCGGTGCTGATCGGGGTCGGCGCGACCACGGTGAATGCCTATCTGTCCGAGGCGGCGATCGCCGATCGCCATGCGCGCGGCCTGTTCGGCGATCTCGATCTGGCGACCTGCTTCAAGCGCTGGCGCAAGGCGATCGACGACGGTCTGCTCAAGATCATGAGCAAGATGGGGATCGCGGTGATCTCCTCGTACCGGGGCGGCTATAATTTCGAGGCGGTCGGGCTGTCGCGTGCGCTGGTGAACGATTTCTTCCCCGGCATGCCGGCGAAGATTTCGGGCGAAGGCTATGCCTCGCTCCAGCTTTCGGCGAAGATCCGCCACGAACAGGCGTTCGAGGGCGGGCCGGCGGTGTTGCCGATCGGCGGCTTCTATCGCCAGCGCGCTGGCGGCGAGAGCCATGCCTATTCGGCGCAGCTGATGCACCTGTTGCAGGAATCGGTCAGCACCGACAGCTATTCGCATTACCTGCAATTCTCGCGCGGGGTGCGCGAGCTGCCGCCGATCTATCTGCGCGACCTGCTCGAGTTCAACTGGGCCAAGGAAGCCGCGCCGATCGACGAGGTCGAGGCGATCACCGAGATCCGCAAACGCTTCGTGACGCCCGGCATGAGCCTCGGCGCGCTCTCGCCCGAGGCGCATGAGACGCTCGCGATCGCGATGAACCGCATCGGCGCCAAGGCGGTGTCGGGTGAGGGGGGTGAGGACAAGCGCCGCTTCAAGCCGTACGAAAATGGCGACAATGCCAATTCGGTGATCAAGCAGATCGCCTCGGGCCGCTTCGGCGTCACCGCGGAATATCTGGGATCGGCCGAGGAGATCGAGATCAAGGTCGCGCAGGGCGCCAAGCCCGGCGAGGGCGGGCAATTGCCCGGCTTCAAGGTGACCGACATGATCGCGCGCCTGCGCCATTCGACGCCGGGCGTGATGCTGATCTCGCCGCCGCCGCACCATGACATCTACTCGATCGAGGATCTGGCGCAGCTCATCTACGATCTGAAGCAGATCAACCCGCGCGCGCGCGTCTGCGTCAAGCTGGTCAGCTCGGCCGGCATCGGCACGGTCGCGGCGGGCGTCGCCAAGGCGCATGCCGACGCGATCCTCGTCGCCGGCCATGTCGGCGGCACCGGCGCCTCGCCGCAGACCAGCATCAAATATGCCGGCACGCCGTGGGAAATGGGGCTGAGCGAGGTCAACCAGGTGCTGACGCTCAATGGCCTGCGCCATCGCGTCAAGCTGCGTACCGATGGCGGGCTCAAGACCGGGCGCGACATCGTCATCGCCGCGATCCTGGGCGCCGAGGAATATGGCATCGGCACGCTCTCGCTGGTGGCGATGGGCTGCATCATGGTGCGCCAGTGCCATTCGAACACGTGCCCGGTCGGCGTCTGCACGCAGGACGAGAAGCTGCGTTCGAAGTTCGTCGGCACGCCCGAGAAGGTCATCAACCTGATGACCTTCATCGCCGAGGAGGTGCGCGAGATCCTGGCGCGGCTCGGCTATCGCAGCCTCGACGAGGTGATCGGGCGGACCGAATTGCTCCGCCAGGTCAGCCGCGGGGCCGAGCATCTCGACGATCTCGATCTCAACCCGATCCTCGCCAAAGTGGACGCGCCCGATCATCATCGCCGCTTCAAGCTGAGCACGTTCCGCAACGATGTGCCCGACAGCCTCGACGCGCAGATGATCCAGGACGCCAAGGCGGTGTTCGAGCGGCGCGAGAAGATGCAGCTGACCTATACGGTGCGCAACACGCACCGCGCGGTCGGCACGCGCTTCTCGGCGGAGATCACGTCGAAGTACGGGATGGACAAACTGGCCGACGGCCATGTCCATGTCCGTCTGCGCGGATCGGCCGGCCAGTCGCTCGGCGCCTTCGCGGTCAAGGGGCTGACCCTCGAAGTGTTCGGCGAAGCCAACGATTATGTCGGCAAGGGGCTTTCGGGCGGGATCATCATCGTCCGCCCGATGGTGGCGAGCGCGCTCGACAGCAAATCGAACACGATCATCGGCAACACCGTCCTCTACGGCGCGACCGCGGGCACGTTGCTGGCGGCGGGGCAGGCGGGCGAGCGCTTCGCGGTGCGCAATTCGGGCGCGACCGTGGTGGTCGAGGGCTGCGGCGCCAATGGCTGCGAATATATGACCGGCGGCACTGCCGTGATCCTCGGCCGCACCGGCGAGAATTTCGGCGCGGGCATGACCGGCGGCATGGCGTTCGTGCTCGACGAGGACGGCAGCTTCGCCAGGCGCGCCAATCCGGAGACGATCACCTGGCAGCGGCTGGGCTCGGGCTGGTGGGAGGCACGGCTCAAGTCGCTGATCGCCCTGCACGCGACCAAGACCGACAGCCGCTGGTCCAACGCGATCCTCGACGATTGGGATCGCTGGCGCGAGAAGTTCTGGCAGATCGTGCCGAAGGAAATGCTCACCCGGCTGGAACATCCGCTCGACGATGCGGATGAGGCCGAGATGGTGGCGGCGGAGTAGGGAAGGGGCCGGGCGAGCGATCGCCCGGCCTTATTCTATAGGACGCGCGCAGGCCTGATTCTGTCATCCTGTCGACAGGTCAGGGGAGAGACGGGAGTGCCTCCTTTAATGAGCGGGCGTCATTCGGCACACCGTTGCGGCTGTGCGTTTCGGCCGCTTGCGACCAGTTCAAATCATTCCGCGGTAGAGCTTGCACATCCGCTTACGCCGAAACCGGTCATTCGTACGCAATTCGGCAGCCAGACGGCTGCGAGACCAATTGTTGCCGTTCAATCGCGCACCAGGGAATCCCGGAATCGGCCTTACACCGAGCAGCAACGGCGGTCAGTCGTTGAGACGTTTAGGGTTTGCGCCGGCGTGGCGTTCGGCCATGTACCGGCCGGGTGAAGTCCCCAACGCCTTGCGAAACATCGTCACGAAGCTCGGCACACTTTCATATCCGAGATCATCCGCGACCCGCTGGATCGAGGCCCCGCCCGCGAGCCATTTGACTGCGAGTAAGATGCTGAGCTGCTGCCGCCAGCGCCCGAAGCTCATCCCGGTTTCGCGACGGATGACTCGGGCCAAGGTCCGCTCACTGAGACCAGCACGCTTCGCCCAGAAATCGATCGTTCCGCGATCGGCCGGGGCGGCGATCATGTCTTCGACAATCCGGCGGAGCCGGAGGTCGCTGGGCATCGGGAGGTGGAGGTGCTCGATGTCGGCCGCGGCGAGCTCGTCGAGCAGCACCGCGAGCAGGCGCGCATTCGCGACGCTTTCTTCGTAGAGGACCGGCAAATGCGCTGCGCGGGTGAGCAGCTCGCGCAGCAATGGCGTCACCGATATAGCGCAGCAGCGTGTCGGGAGGCCGGCGCAGAAGTCCGGATCGACGAAGGCGCCATAGCCCTCCAACGTGCCGCTCACCTTGATCGAATGCAGCGCGTCGCCCGGGATCCACACCGCACTGCGCGGAGGGACGATCCACAAGCCGCCTTCCACCTCACAGCTCAGCGCACCGCTCTGGACGAGCACGATCTGACCCTTGCGATGCCGATGCAGGTCGAGTTCGAGTCCGCCGAAATCCTTCGCGATGAATCCATAAGTGACCACTGCCCGGGGCACATCATCGGGCTCGACCCAATCCGCTTCGTCGCTCAGTTCGGTGAGGATCGGCATATCGCGCCTTCCGCTTTGATTGGCAGAAATGAATAACAACATGGCCGAGGTTCGCAATGACGCCATTTGCGGCGCGGCCTATTGGTCGCGAACAGTCAGTGGAGCCGGAAGGGCAAAACCAGTGAACATGTTGGATACGGATATTGTCGCGAACCTGCTCGGTCGTTTGCATCAGGCCGCACACGAGGCCGACCACGCCCATTTCGAACAGGTGATGGCGGAGATCGAGGCTTCCGGCGCAGGTGCGGAGCAGTGGGCGGCAAAACTGCTGGAGGACGAGAAGGCCGGCCTCCGCTCGGTGTATCAGGGCTATGCCGAGCACTTCCTGTCGATCTCACCCGGCTTTGGGCGGTTCCTCTACGCGATGGCGCGCGCCGGGAAGGCTTCCCGGATCGTCGAATTCGGTACGTCCATGGGGATCTCGACGATCTATCTGGCCGCGGCATTGCGCGACAATGGCGGTGGCATGCTGATCGGCAGCGAGTTCGAGCCTGGCAAGGTCGCCCGGGCGCGCGAACATCTCGAGGCCGCAGCGCTGGCGGATCTCGTCGATATCCGGGAGGGCGATGCGCGCGAGACGCTCGCCGATATCGCGGGCGAGGTCGATCTGCTGCTTCTCGATGGCGCCTTCTCACTCTACCTGCCGGTGCTGAAACTGGTCGAGCCGCGTCTTCGCCCAGGCGCGATCGTGCTCGGGGAGAATGCCTTCGATCCGGAATATCGGGCCTATGTCCGCGACCCTGGCAACGGGTATCTCACCCAGACGTTCGCAATGGACGTGGAGCGCGGCAACGATTTCACCGTACGGATCGGCTGATGACAACCATGGAAGCGCCGGAACCGCGCGCATCGCGGGCTTCCGGCAGGCTCGGCGGAGCCTTGATCCGCTTGATCATGAAGCGCGCGGCGGTGACCGCCAATGAGACACTGGCCAACCGTTTCCAGCTCATCTGCCTTGAGGGGCCGGGGCTCGTGGATGTGGTTTGGACGCCGGGGCAAAAGATCCAGATCGCGATGGGGTCGGCGTTCGTGACGCGCACCTATACGCCGATCGCCTGGAATCCCGCTACCGGACGCACCTGCATTCTCGGCTACGCGCACGGCACGGGGCCGGGCAGCGATTGGTTGCGTGGCGCCGTACCGGGTTCCAGTTGCGATATCTTCGGTCCGCGCACGTCGCTCGCCATTGGCCGGCCCAGCGGCCCGCTGGCGATATTCGGGGACGAAACATCGCTCGGGCTCGCCCATGCGCTAGCGCTCAGCGGCGGGATGGAGGCGGTGGTGGGCTTTTTCGAGGTCGAAGATGTCGAAGCCGGCCGATCGGTGGCGGTGCAACTCGACCTCCAGAACTATACGCTTGTCGGCCGGGAGGCGGACGATGCGCATCTGTCCGAGTTCGAATCCAAACTGCCCGCACTCGCGGACGCAGGAGCGACGTTCGTGTTGACCGGCAAAGCCGGAAGCATTCAGCGCGTACGCCGAACCCTGAAGGCGCTCCAGGTGCCGTCGCGGCGGATCCGCACCAAAGCTTATTGGACACCGGGCAAGACTGGTCTCGACTAAGGCCTCTTGTCCGGAACGCGGCAGCGGCTTCCGACCGACATGCGCCGTTCCGATGCGTAGCGGGATGACCGCTGCCGCCGAAACCGGCCATTGGCGACACCGGCCCATGGCGGGCGCGTTGTCCCCCATTCCGTCGCATCCCGATCCAGCTTATAGCGAAGCGGTGATGCTCCGGAGGCTATGATGCTTGCGCTGCTCCTGCTTATCCAATCCCAGACCGGTGACATCGTCGTGACCGGTCAACGCCTGGTCGATGCCCAGGCGGCATGCGTCCGTGGCGAATGCACGCCGTTGCGCGACGCGCAAGCATCGATCGCTTTGGCTGAGGCGCAATTTCGGGCGGGCAGCTATTTCGATGCCAAACGCACGCTGGCGGCCGCAGTCGCACGCAATCGCAACCATGCCGCGACCGACCCCAAGCCGGTCGCCGCGCTGTACGAGGCATATGCCACGGTCGCGCTGCACGAGGGCGATCAGGACGCCTACAAGCACGCCGTGATGGGGCAGGTGCGCACGCTACGCGACAATCTGCCGGGGAGCGACCCCGCCGTGAGCGCGTCCGCCGACGCGCTGGGCAATATGTGGATCAAGCTCGGCAATTATGATCAGGCCGAGACGGCCTTTCGCGCAGTCGAGCAGGACGCCCTGAAAATGGGGCAGGAACGATCGGCAATGCTAGCGGGCATGAAGCGCGCGTGGCTGGCCGCGGCACGCAACGAGCCGGCGCGGGCCATGAAGCTGCTACGTGAACTCGAGGCGCGCCCGATCGCCAGCGATCCCGGTTACCGGCTTGCGCTGCAGGTCGTGCGTCTGCGGATTGCCGCGCGCGGTGCCAGCGACGAACAGATGACGACGCTGGCGAGCGACATCGGCCGGGAGCGCACGATGGACCCCGCCCTGATCTGGGAGCCGCCTTACCCTGCCGATCCCGTGGCGGCCGCCAATGCCGAAGCGCGTAAATTTTCCGCGTCCGAGGCGGTCCGCGCCGGGCCGGCCGATCTCGACGGCGTGCAGTGGGTGGACGTCGGTTTCTGGATCCGGCCCGATGGCCGCACCGCCGAGGTCGAGATCCTGCGCAGTTCGTGCGCCAATCCCTGGAGCCAGAAGCTGCTCGCACAGGTCGAGGGACGCCGCTATACCGCGAGTGCCGCCGGGACAGGGGACGGGGTAGCCGCCGGCGAAGGTGTCTATCGCATTGAGCGCATCACGAAGCGGTCGCGCTATTCGGTGCCCATCGGCAGCCTTCTCCGGCGGCGTATCGGTGGCGAGGACGGTTTCGAAACGCTTGATCTGACAGCGGCGCCTGCTGCGGCGACCGCCCGTGCGAACCGCAGCGGCTGATAGGTCCCAAACTCGGTCGTGCCCATCTGCCGTCGAGCATCTTTTGAGTCTCGGTCGCGTCTGTCATGCAAGGGGTTGGATTCATCGGGCTCTTCCCCCAACCGTCCGCAGCGCTTATGTCCCGTCTCTTATGGCCCGTCCACGTCCCGCAGAGTTCGACAAAAAGAAGGTCGTCGCCGAAAATCGGCGCGCTCGTTTCGAGTACTTCCTCGAGGATTTCTTCGAAGCCGGCATCGCCCTGACCGGCACCGAGGTGAAGTCGCTGCGCTTCGGCGAGGGCTCGATCGCCGAATCCTATGCCGAGGTGAAGGATGGCCAGGTGAGCCTGATCAACGCCAACATTCCCGAATTCAGCCACGGCAACCGCTTCAACCACGAGCCCAAGCGCCCGCGGCGGCTGCTGTTGCACGAGCGCGAGATCGAGAAGATGCACACCGGGGTCAGCCGCGAAGGCATGACGTTGATCCCGCTGTCGGTCTATTTCAATGGCCGCGGCCGCGCCAAGGTCGAGCTCGCGCTCGCCAAGGGCAAGAAGCTCCACGACAAGCGCGAGACGATCAAGGAACGCGACTGGAAGCGCGACGCCCAGCGGCTGATGCGGGATCGCGGCTGAGCCGGGGCTCATGGCGCAGTCCAGCCTCGTGTCGATCCTGCCGGCGTCCGATCGGCGCTGGCGTGGCACGGCCGGGCTGCTGCTGGTCTGCCTCGCTCTCGCTACGGTCGCGCTTGCGTGGTGGACATTGGGAGGCGACCGGCTCGGCGTTGCGCTGATCGCGCTGCCGTTGGCCGGAAGCCTGATCGCGGCCACCGTGATGGCGCGCGGCCGCGATGACGAGACCGAGATACTGGTCGATTGGGCGATCCTCGATGCCGCGCTGACCGATGCCAAGGACGGCGCTGCGATCACCGATCGCGAGGGTCGGCTGATCTATGCGAGCCCGTCCTACGAGGCGATCTTTCCCGGTTCCCCGCCGCCGGGCGCGCTGCCGATCGAACCCGCCGATCTCGGACGGTTGGCCACCGCCGCCCGACAGGCATTCCGCGATGGGCAGGCCGAGGTCCAGAATGTCGGGCTTCAGAGCGGGCAGGCGCTGATCATGCTGCGCCGGGGCGGCCGCCGCCATGATCATCTGATCTGGCGCGTGCGCCGAACCGGGCCGGACAATCCCTATGGTCTGGCGCGGCAGTTGCTCGACGGGGATGCGGGCGATCGGCTCGGCGATGCGGGCGTGATGATGGTGCTGGTCGACGGCGATGGCGGCATCGTCGCGGCCAATGACGTTTTCCTGTTCCGTGCATTCGGCGATGCCGCGCACGATCCGGCCCGCGCACGCCTCGCCGATCTGCTGCAGACCGGCGAGGATGGCGAGATCCGCATTTCGCGCGATTCCGACGATATGCCGCCGCTGCGCATCGTGACCGTGCCGGTGGGTGACGATGTCGAGCGGGGCCCGAGCGTGTTCCTGCTGTTCGACGAGGATCCCGACGCGATGAGCGCCGCCGCCGCGCGCGGCGCCGCCACCGTTCATCTCCACGAATTGCTGGCGATGCTGCCGCTCGGGCTCGCGCTGGTCGAGCGCGACGGGCGTTTCCTGTTCATCAACGATGCGTTCAAGCGCGCCGCCGGGATCACGCCCGAGACGAACGCGGTCTATCCGAGCGATCTGGCGTGCGACGAGGACAAGCAGATCGTCGCCGATGCGGTGCGCCGCTTCACCGCCGGTCGGGCCCTGCCGGGCGATCTCGCGATCCGGCTCAAGCACCGCCCGGAAGAGCCGGTCGCGCTTACCATCGCCAATGCCAAGGGGCTGGGCGAGGCGTCGGTGCTGCTCAGCCTGAAGGACAATAGCGAGGAATCGAAGCTCAAGCGCCAGATCACCCAGGCCACCAAGATGCAGGCGGTCGGCCAGCTCGCCGGCGGCGTCGCGCACGATTTCAACAATATCCTGACCGCGATCATTGGTCATTGCGATCTGATGCTGATGCGCCACACGCCGGGCGACATCGACTATGACGACATCCAGCAGATCAAGCACAATTCCAACCGCGCGGCATCGCTGACCCGGCAATTGCTGGCTTTCTCGCGCCAGCAGACATTGCGGCCGCAGATATTGCAGCTGCCCGACGTCATCGCCGAAGTCTCCAACC
Source organism: Sphingomonas sp. MMS24-J13 (assembly GCF_044905095.1). NCBI lineage: Bacteria > Pseudomonadati > Pseudomonadota > Alphaproteobacteria > Sphingomonadales > Sphingomonadaceae > Sphingomonas > Sphingomonas sp. MMS24-J13. Next base: position 1,834,614 of record NZ_CP173258.1, on the reverse strand, counting down.
TGCTCCGCCGTCTGCTCGGCGAGACCGTCAAGCTGCAGGTCAAGCATGGCCGCAATCTGGGTGCCGTGCGCGCCGATCCGGGCCAGCTCGAGCAGGTGATCGTCAACCTTGCGGTCAATGCGCGCGATGCCATGCCCGATGGCGGCACGCTCACCGTCCAGACCTATCCGGTCTCGGCGGCCGAGATCAGGCGGATGCGCAGCGAGATCATGCCGATCAACGATTATACAGCGCTCAAGGTGTCCGATACCGGCACCGGTATCCCCGAAGAGAATATCGGCAAGATCTTCGAGCCATTCTTCACCACCAAGGAGGTCGGCAAAGGCACCGGCCTCGGGCTCTCGACCGTCTACGGCATCGTCAAGCAGACCGACGGCTTCATCTTCGCCGACAGCGAGATCGGGCAGGGGACCAGCTTCACCATCTATCTGCCCGTCCACCTCGCCTCGCAGGCGCCCGAACCGGTCGTGCCCAAGCCGGTCGAGACGCATGCCGAGACCTGGGGCAGTGGCGTGATCCTGCTGGTGGAGGATGAGGCGATGGTCCGCGCCGTCGCCGAACGCGCGCTCACCCGCCAGGGCTATACGGTGCGCACCGCGACCAATGGCGAGGAGGCGCTTGAGTTGCTCGAGGATGGCGAGGTGCCCGATCTGCTGATCTCGGACGTGGTCATGCCGATGATGGACGGACCGACCCTGGTCCGTGCCGCGCGCGAGAAATTTCCCGATCTCAAGATCCTCTTCATGTCGGGCTATGCCGAGGAGCAGTTACGCAATTCGATCGATATCGATCGCGTCTCGTTCCTGCCCAAGCCTTTCTCGGTCCAGCAACTGGGGCAGGCGGCGCGGGACGTGCTCGCCGCGAAATCGGCGACGTAACGGTCGCTGACGGCGACGAACGGCCCGTTCGCCGACAAATTCGCTATGCGGATGCGCCATCGCGTTCTAATCCCGCGACGATGACCCAGCCTTTCAGCATTCTCATCATCGAGGATGAACCGCTTATCTCCATGATGATGGAGGATTTCGTCGATATGCTGGGCTACGGTCTGGCGGGTACGGTCGACAGCGTAGCCGATGCGCTGGGCCAGATCGAAGCGGGCGGATTCGATGCCGCAATCCTCGACGTGCATCTGCGCGACGGCGTGTGCTGGCCGGTCGCCGATGCGCTGGCGGCGAAGAATATCCCGTTCCTGATCGCGACCGGCGGCCATGTCGAGCCGCCGCCCGCGGCCCATGCGGATGCGCCGCAGCTTGCCAAGCCCTTCACCCTCGACGGCGTCACCACCGCGCTGGAAAGCTTGCAGCGCGCCTGAGCGCCCGATTGCGAATTTTTGTTCCTGAAGTTCTCCTCTTGTTCTCATGGAACATTCCGTGTACGAGGCCTTTCACGCGTTGAACGGGTGATCGACTTCCTCTAGCGGACAAGGGCAGGACATGGCGGCTTCTCTGAAGGTGATCAGCAGCGATATGGCGAGCTCGAGCGAACGGCAGAAGGCACTGGATGCCGCCTTGGCACAGATCGATCGTGCCTTCGGCAAGGGCTCGGCGATGAAGCTGGGCAGCCGCGAGAAGATCGAGATCGAGGCGATCTCGACCGGCAGCCTCGGGCTCGACATCGCGCTCGGCATCGGCGGCCTGCCGCGCGGGCGCATCGTCGAAATCTATGGCCCCGAATTGTCGGGCAAGACCACGCTGGCCCTGCACGCGATCGCCGAGGCGCAGAAGGCCGGCGGCACCGCGGCGTTCATCGATGCCGAGCACGCGCTCGATCCGGGCTATGCCAAGAAGCTGGGCGTCGACATCGACGAACTGATCGTCTCGCAGCCCGATACGGGCGAGCAGGCGCTCGAGATCGCCGATACGCTCGTCCGCTCGAATGCGATCGACGTGCTCGTGATCGATTCGGTCGCAGCGCTTGTGCCGCGGGCCGAAATCGAGGGTGAGATGGGCGACAGCCATGTCGGCCTGCAGGCGCGGCTGATGAGCCAGGCTTTGCGCAAGATCACCGGTTCGATCAGCCGCTCCAAGACGCTCGTCATCTTCATCAACCAGATCCGCATGAAGATCGGCGTGATGTATGGCAGCCCGGAGACGACCACCGGCGGCAACGCGCTCAAATTCTATGCGAGCGTGCGGCTCGATATTCGCCGCATCGGCCAGATCAAGGATCGCGACGATATCGTCGGCAACACGACCCGCGTGAAGGTCGTCAAGAACAAGGTCGCCCCGCCGTTCAAGCAGGTCGAATTCGACATCATGTATGGCGAAGGCGTCAGCAAGGTCGGTGAGATCCTCGATCTCGGCGTCAAGGCCGGGATCGTCGAGAAATCGGGTGCCTGGTTCAGCTATGACAGCATCCGCATCGGCCAGGGCCGCGAGAATTCGAAGACCTATCTGCGCGAGAATCCCGACGTCGCCGATCGGCTGGAGAAGGCGATCCGCGGCAAGACCGATGAAGTCTCCGAAGCGCTGATGGCCGGCCCGAGCGAGGACGACGATATCTGAGGTGAGCGAAGATCCTCCCCCGAAAGGGGAGGGGTACCGTTCGGCACAACCGAATGGTGGAGGGGGCCCTCGGCTGGACGCAGCGTTCGTGGCACTCCCCCTCCACCATGCTGCGCATGGTCGCCCCCCTTCCCGTGCCGGGGAGGACTTCTTGGCAGCCCTGACAGTCGATGGGGCCAACCTTCTTCCTCAAACCATTGCCGAATCCGCTATCGCCATCCTCAGCGAGCGCCTTCCATCCTCCGGCGCCGCTGGCGAACGGCTGACGGGCCTTCCGTGGCTCGCCGATTGGGTATCGACCGATCTTCTCCCGCCGCTTCGCGCCGCCGGTATCGCGCCGGATTACAAACCGGTCCGCGCCATATTGTTCGACAAGACCGCCAACGGCAATTGGGCGCTCGGCTGGCATCAGGACCGCACCGTTGCGGTCAAACGGAAAGTAACGGCGGACGGCTATGGGCCGTGGTCGCGCAAGCGCGGCATCCTGCATGTCGAGCGCCCTTCGCCGTGATGACGGACATGCTCACCGTCCGCCTCCATCTCGATCCCGTCGATGCGGACAATGCACCGCTGCGTGTGGCGATCGGGAGCCATCGCCTCGGCCGGATCGTCGATGCGGCGGTCGATGGCGTGGTCGCGCACTTGCCGAAGCTCACCTGTCTCGCGGGGCGTGGCGATCTCTGGGTCTACGCGACTCCGATCCTGCATGCGTCTTCGGCAGCAGCGAACCCGCGCCAGCGCAGGGTGTTGCAACTCGATCTCGCGCAAGGCGATCTTCCCGGTGGTGTCGAATGGCTTGGCATAAGCTGAAGCTTCAAGTCACTTCTTCGTCATGCTGAACTTGTTTCAGCATCCACCAGGTAACCTGCACAGACAGTTCGGTACGCGCGGTGGACCCTGGAACGAGTTCAAGTTGACCGATGCACTATGCGAACGGCCGTGCTTAACGAGCCAAACGCGATCGCGGCGTTCGTGACCGGGTGGCGAAAAAACCCTGCCAGACGATACATCGCTCGCATCGCTTGAGAAGCGTGGCCCCCTCCACTAAGTCGATCGAATGACTTCGACCAACGACATACGCCGCGCCTTCCTCGATTATTTTGGCAGCGAAGGGCATCAGATCGTGCCGTCGGCGCCGTTGGTGCCGCACAACGATCCGACTCTGATGTTCGTCAACGCCGGCATGGTGCCGTTCAAGAACGTCTTCACCGGGCTCGAGACCCGGCCTTACGTCCGCGCGACCAGTTCGCAGAAATGCGTGCGCGCCGGCGGCAAGCATAACGATCTCGACAATGTCGGCTACACCGCGCGCCACCACACCTTCTTCGAAATGCTCGGCAATTTCTCGTTCGGCGATTATTTCAAGGAGCGTGCGATCACGCTCGCCTGGAATTTGCTGACGAGGGAATGGGGCCTCGACAAGGATCGGCTGACCGTCACCGTCTATCATACCGATGACGAGGCGTTCGATCTGTGGAAGAAGATCGCCGGCCTGCCCGAACAGCGCATCATCCGCATCCCGACCAAGGACAATTTCTGGGCGATGGGCGATAACGGCCCGTGCGGCCCCTGTTCGGAGATCTTCTGGGATCATGGCGATCATATCCCGGGCGGCCCGCCGGGATCGCCAAACGAGGATGGCGATCGTTTCGTCGAGATCTGGAACAATGTGTTCATGCAATATGAGCAGGCCGACAACGTCATCGTCAGCGAACTGCCCAGGAAATCGATCGATACCGGCATGGGGCTCGAACGCATCGCCGCGGTGATGCAGGGCGTCCACGACAATTACGATACCGATACGTTCAAGGCGCTGATCGCCGCCTCGGGCGAACTGACCAAGAGCGCGACCGACGGCGCCAACAAGGCCTCGCACCGCGTAATCGCCGATCATCTGCGCTCGGCGGGTTTTCTCGTCGCCGATGGCGTGCTGCCCGCCAATGAGGGGCGCGGCTATGTGCTCCGCCGCATCATGCGCCGTGCGATGCGCCACGCCCATCTGCTCGGCGCCGCCGAACCGCTCATGCACCGGCTGGTACCCGCGCTGGTCGCCGAGATGGGCGCCGCTTACCCCGAACTGGTTCGCGCGCAGCCCTTGATCGAGGAGACGCTCAAGCTCGAGGAAACCCGCTTCCGCCAGACGCTCGCCAACGGCCTGCGCCTGCTCGACGAGGCGACGGCGTCGATGGGCGAGGGCGACACCTTGTCCGGCGCGGTCGCGTTCAAGCTCTACGACACGTTCGGCTTCCCCTATGATCTGACCGAGGACGCGCTGCGCGCTCAAGGCCTTGCGGTCGATCGCGCGGGCTTCGATGCCGCGATGGGCGAGCAGAAGAAAGCCGCGCGCGCCGCCTGGAAGGGCTCGGGTGACAAGGCTTCCGACGATGTCTGGTACGACATTGCCGAGGAGCAGGGCGGCACCGAGTTCATCGGCTATACCGGCCACGAAGGCGATGCGCAGGTGCTTGCGCTCGTGCGCGATGGCGTCCGCGTCGATCAGGCCGGGGAGGGTGAAGAGGTTACGATCCTCACCAACCAGACGCCCTTCTATGGCGAGAGCGGCGGCCAGATGGGCGATGCCGGTAAAGCCAGCAATGACAGCGGGTTCGCCGCCGATATTGCCGACACATCGAAACCGCTCGGACGGCTCCACGCGCACAAGGCGAAGATCGTCAGCGGCACGATCAGGATCGGCGATGCGATCCATCTGTCGGTCGATGTGACACGCCGCTCGCAACTGCGCGCCAACCATTCGGCCACCCATCTGCTGCACGCGGCGCTACGCCATCGGCTCGGCACGCATGTGACCCAGAAGGGCAGCCTCGTCGCCCCCGATCGGCTGCGCTTCGATTTCGCGCACCCCAAGCCGCTCACCGCCGACGATATCGTCGCGATCGAGGCCGAGGTGAACCGCCACATCCGCGAGAATGATGATGTCGCGACCCGCCTGATGACTCCCGATGAAGCGATCGCGGCCGGCGCCATGGCTTTGTTCGGCGAGAAATATGGCGACGAGGTTCGCGTCCTCTCGATGGGTCGCGATGCGGACAAGAGCTGGTCGGTCGAATTGTGCGGAGGCACCCACGTGTCGGCGCTCGGCGATATCGGCCTGTTCAAGATCGTGTCCGAAAGCGCGGTTTCGTCGGGCGTGCGCCGGATCGAGGCGCTGACCGGCGAAGCCGCGCGCCTCTGGCTCACCGGCCGCGAGGATCGGCTGCGCGAAACCGCCGCCGCGCTCAAGACCACGCCCGAGGATGTGCCCGCGCGTGTCGCCGCTCTGGTCGAGGATCGCCGCCGGCTCGAACGCGAACTGGCCGAAGCCAAGAAGGCGCTGGCGCTCGGCGGCGGCGGCAAGGCCGAGGCGGTCGGCCCCGAGCAGGTCGCCGGCGTCGCTTTCGTCGGCCAGGTCATCGACGGGCTCGATCCGAAGGGGCTGCGCGGGCTGGTCGACGAGGCCAAGGCGCGGATCGGATCGGGTGTCGCCGTGCTGGTCGCGGTCAATGACGGCCGCGCTTCGGTCGCGGTCGGCGTTTCGGCCGATCTGGTCGATCGCTTCTCGGCGGTCGATCTGGTCAAGCAGGCGGTGGCCGTGCTCGGCGGGCAGGGCGGCGGCGGCCGGCCCGATATGGCACAGGGTGGTGGACCCGACGGCAGCAAGGGCGCCGATGCCGTCGAGGCGGTGCGCGGCGCGCTGTTGGGCAGCATGGCGACGGCGTGACGATCGCCGATTCCGGCCGCTACTTTTAATCCCCGCCGGCCGCGCCTAAATGGGCGGCGTCCAGGGCAAGAAAGCACGTCTATGAAGCGCGAATTGATCGCCTATCTCGACTCGATCAAGCAGCGCGATCCCGCGCCGCGCTCGCGTTGGGAGATTTTGCTGTATCCGGGCGTGCTCGCGCTCGGGCTGCATCGCATCGCCAACTGGCTGTTCAAGGGCGAGCTTTATTTCCTCGCCCGCTTCGTCAACCATCTCTCGCGCTTCCTCACCGCGATCGATATCCATCCAGGCGCCACGATCGGCGCCAATTTTTTCATCGATCATGGCTTCGTCGTGATCGGCGAGACGGCTCTGATCGGCGACAATGTCACCATCTACCAGAATGTCACGCTCGGCGGCACCAATCCGGCCAACGGCATTGCCGGCAAGCGCCACCCGACGCTGGAGGATGGGGTGATCATCGGTTCGGGCGGGCAGGTGCTCGGCCCGATCACCGTCGGCCGCGGCGCGCGCATCGGCGCCAATGCGGTCGTGACGCGCGATGTGCCCGAGGGCGCGACGATGGTCGGCATTCCGGCGCGCCCGACCGTGATCGACGCGCAGAATTACAACAGCTTCGTGCCTTATGGCACGCCGTGCAGCGAACGCTTCGATCCGGCGACGCAGCAGTTCGAATTGCTCAAGTGCGAGGTCGAGGCGCTGCGCGGCAAGCTTGCCAAGCTGATCGAGGAACGCGATGCGGTCCGTTCCGACAATACGGATCGCCAGTCCGCCTGATGGGAGTCGTCACGCCCTTTCCCGGGCCGCCGCAGGGCGAGGTGGCGTTCGATCGGCCCGAATGGCAGCGCATCCTGGATCTCTACGGGCGCATGGTCGCGGCCGGACATTGGCGCGATTATGCGATCCATTTCGGCCGCGACGTGGCGTCATTCGCCTGTTTTCGCCGCGCCGCCGAGCGGCCTGAATACCGCATCGAGAAGCGCCCGGCGCTGCGCCAGCGGCAGGGCGAATGGGCCCTGATCGGCGAGGCCGGTGCGGTGCTCAAGCGCGGGCACGAGCTCGGCCCGGTGCTGGCGCCGATCGAGCGCAAGCTGATGAAATTGGTGGAAGAGTAAAGTCCTGCTCAAGCCCTCTCCCTTTGCGAGAAGGGATACGGTCGGGATCGGGCTTACGCCGTTTTCACCGCGGGCCGGTTCAATTCCGGCAACCGCATCCGCAGGCTCTCGGGCAATTGCAGCACCACCAGCCTACGCGCCGAGTGCCAGAAGGCCGACAGCATCAGCAGCGCCGATCCGATGACGAGCGCCGTCAGCGCCATGTTGAGGCTGACCGCGCCGAACTGCTGGAACAGCCCCGACAGCGCGTAGAGCACATAGACCAGGCTCGAGACGAGCAGGGCACGGCGGTCGATCGCCAGCGCGATCAGGCCGAACAGCAGGTAGAGCAGGATCACGATGCCCGCTTTGGCCGGGCTGGGCTCGCCATTGATGACGCCGAGCATGTAGAACACCGAATGCGCGATCAGCGGTGCGGCGCCGAGATGGAGCCAGAAGGCGACGTCCGAGCGGCGCGTGATACGTGCCCGATCGGACATGTCCCACCACATGGCGAAGGCGAACATCGCCACGCCGGCAAGCAGCGACAGCCACAGGCCGGTCCACTGAATGGTGGCAAGGCAGCTTTCCATCGCTTCGGTGGTCTGCAGAACGCAGGATCCGCGCGATCCGATCGCGGCCAGGACCAGGCCGACGACGGTCAGCGCCAGCGCACCGGTCAGCGCGGCGATCGTGATCGGCACGTGGAAGCGCCGCCAATGGGCGTAAGCCGCGATTGCCATGGCGATCCCGGCGAGCGGAGCTGCCCACGGGATGCCGGGATGGCTCACATCCAGCATCCCCGTCAGCATACCGCCGGCCAGCGTGCCGACTCCGAAGACGAAGGTGAGGAGCAAGAGGATGCTGGGCAGCGCCATGCGCCGGCGACGCGTGAAATATTCGGCCAGCCCCCAGCTCGTCGCGGCGACGAACAGGCCGCCGATCCGGATGCCCATCAGCATCTGCGGGAATTCGCCATCGGTGGGGGAAGGGGCGAGCAGGCGATGGCCGATATTGCCGCCGATCCAGCCGACCGCGACCAGCAGCAGGATCGCGGCGATCGTGACGAAGATATCGTTGAAGCCGGTCAGCAGCCGGAAGCTTTCCTCATCGACGCTGGACGTCTCGCGGCTCTCGGCGACGCTTCGACGCAGGGCTGCCGCGGCAGCGGGCGTGATCGCGCCGGTCGCCACCGCATTTTCGATGTCGGATTCGCTGTACATCCTCGTCCCTCTTTGTCGCGCTTTCCCTTATCACAGCTGTATTGGTGTAGCAACACAGTGCGCAGGCCATACGAAAAGCCTGCCCGCTTCGGTTAAGGCGCCGGGGAATAAACTTCGAAATGCTCGACAAGGCGATTGAAGACGGCGCGCACGCGCGGCACGCTGCGCAAATCCTCGTGCGTGACGATCCACGTGTCGAGACCGGCGATCGGGAGGTCGGGCAGCACTTCCTGAAGCCGTGGATCGTCCAGTCCGATCGGCCGCTGGACGATGGCGATACCGAGGCCGGCACGTGCTGCGGCCAATTGGGCTGGATGTGAGTCCGTCCGGATCACCATGCGATTGCGGTCGAGGCCTGCGAACAGTTCGGCCGCGAAGGCGAGGTCGGCCGGGCTGCGATCCGGTCCGATGATATCGTGGTCCGCCAGATCGTCGATCGTCCGTGGCGTGCCGCGGCGCGCGAGATAATCGGCGTGGGCGAACAGGCCGAGCGGGATCGGCGGCACCTTCCGCGCGACCAGCGCGTCCTGGCGCGGCGGATACATTCGGATCGCGATATCGGCCTCCTGCTCGAGCAAGTTGGCCGACGCGTTGCTCGTGACGATTTCGACGATAAGGCGCGGATGGCGCTCGCGGAGTGGGACGAGGATCGTGGGCAGTAGCTCGATCCCGACGATGTCCGACACGCTGATGCGGACCACGCCCGCAATCTCGCCCGGCGCCGCCGATGCCGCGCGGACGAAGGCGTCGGAGGCGCGCGCCATCGCGCGGGCCGAATCCCCCAGCGCGCGCGCCTGCTCGGTCGGCACCAGCCCGCGCACCGAACGCGTGAACAGCACGGTGCCCAATGCCTGTTCCAAGGCCTGGATGCGAGCGCGCATCGTCGGTTGCGCGACCCCCATGCGCCGCGCCGCGGCGGACAGGCTGCCCTCTTCGAGCACCGCCAGAAAGGCGCGCTGGTCATCCCAGAGGATCGGCAAGGTCATAGAAAACCTACTAGCAGCTGACGGTATTTAGACAATTTCTGTCTGAGCGGCGCCGGGCCATTGCGATCTCATCGATGGGAGACGTGCAATGGACGGTGACAAGAAGGCTTTGGTTCTGGGCGCGACCGGCGGCATCGGCGGCGAGAGTGCGGCGGCGTTGGTGCGGCATGGCTGGAAGGTGGTCGCGATGACGCGCGATCCGGCTGCGCGCGTGCCCGATCGAAAGGATCCGCTGCGCGAGGTCGACTGGGTCAAGGGCGATGCCATGGTCGCCGCAGACGTGCGCCGCTCCGCCGAAGGTGCGCAAGTGATAGTCCATGCGGTCAACCCGCCGGGATATCGCCACTGGAACACGCTGGTTCTGCCCATGATCGATCACAGCATCGCGGCGGCCAAAGCCGTCGGCGCGCGGCTGGTGCTGCCGGGCACGATCTACAATTACGGCCCCGATGCCTTTCCCGATCTGCGCGAGGATTCGCCGCAGAACCCTTCCACCGAAAAGGGCCGGCTCCGCGTCGAGATGGAGCGCCGGCTGGAGGCCGCGAGCGGCGATGACGCGCCGGTCCTCATCGTGCGCTTCGGCGATTTCTTCGGGCCGGTCTCGGGCGGCAGCTGGTTCAGCCAGGGGCTGGTGACACCGGGCCGGCGGCTCGACGCGATCACTTACCCCGGCCGAAAGGGTGTTGGCCATGGCTGGGCCTATCTGCCCGACGCGGCCGAGACGATCGCGCGGTTGCTGGATCGCGAAGGCGAACTCGATCGCTTCGCGCGCTTTCACTTCGCCGGCCTGTGGGACAGCGACGGCACGGCGATGACCGATACGATTGCGAGCGTGCTCGGCCGGCCGATCAGGGTGAAGCCGCTGCCCTGGTTCCTCCTCCGCATGGCCGGCCTCTTCCAGCAGACCCCGCGCGAGATCGCGAAGATGCGCTATCTCTGGAAAGAGCCGCTGCGCCTCGACAACCGCAAGCTCGTCGCTCTCCTTGGCGAGGAACCGCATACGCCGCTGGACGAGGCTGTGTGCGCTACGTTGCAGGCTTTGGACGTGCGTTGAGGGCACCATGCGGGGTTTCGTCGATCGGGGTCGGCGGTTGGTCGAGAGGCGGCTGTCGATGCGCGTAGTGCGGATCAGGCTGCCGCCTCAAACCGGATGTCCGCCGCGCTTTATGATGATATGATGACGTGGAGAGAGTGCCTGGTGTCGATACGGTGGCCGCGAATGCCAGCCGATCGCGCCGTGTGTTGCGAAGGGTGAGGCATTGAAGGGCGTAGGGCTGTTATTCTGCCTCCCGGTCGGGGCTGTGCTCGCGCCCGCTTTTGCAGCGACCACCGCGCCGCCGTCCGAACCGCCGAAGACCCCGTTCATCTCGACCGCCACGATCGACAATTCGCTCGAGGTGACCGGCGAGACGCTCGCCGCGAAGAACCAGCGCACCCGCACCACCGTCGGCGTGATGGTCAACGGGCAGGGGCCGTTCCAATTCCTCGTCGACAGCGGCGCCGATCGCACCGTGATCGGCGCCGCGCTCGCGCGCCGGCTCAACCTGCCGGCCGAGGAGAAGGTGATCCTTCACAGCATGGCGGGCACCAGCGACGTCGGCACGGTGCGGATCGACCAGCTCGGGCTCGGCACGAGCAAGCTCAACGATATCATCGCGCCGGCTTTGCCCGAGCAGTTCATCGGGGCGCAGGGCGTGCTCGGCATCGATGCGCTCGCCGAGCAACGGATCGAGTTCGATTTCGTCAAGAAGGCGATCACCGTCCAGGATACGCGCAAGCCGATCCGCGGCGCCGCCGACGAGATCGTCGTCACCGCGCGGCTCCGCCACGGCCAGCTCATCCTGACCCAGGTCGATGCCAACAATATCGGGCTCTACGCGATCATCAATTCGGGATCCGACATCACGGTCGCCAATTCGGCGCTGCGCAATCGCATCTTTCGCCGCTGGGCCAATGTGAAGACCACCAAGGTCGAGCTGATGAGCGTGACCGGGGAAAGTTTCAGCGCCGATATGGCGACGATTCCGGAGATGCGCGTCGGCGGGCTCAAGCTGCTCGACGTGCCTGTGGCGTTTGCCGATCCGCCGCCCTTCCAGCTGTTCGGGCTCGCCAAACAGCCGGCGATCCTGTTGGGCACCGATGTGCTGCGGGTGTTCAGCCGGGTGTCGCTCGATTTCCATCAGCGCAAGGTCCGCTTCCGGCTGCGGAATTGAGTCATGCTTGCCGCAAGCGCTCCGTTCGTCCCGAGCGAAGTCGAGGGACGTTCCGCGCGGGAGCAGGTTGCGCAACGTGTCTCGACTTCGCTCGACACGAACGGGTGGGGTGTTGCGGAATTAGTCAACAAGCGCTGCCCATCGCGCGTTGATCGCGCGCCAAAACCTACCATATGTGGTACATGGCCGCGCTGATTGCGGCACCGGAGCATGCATGACCGAGTCTCTTCCCGTCCTTCCGCTGCGTGATATCGTCGTATTCCCGCAGATGATCGTTCCCCTGTTCGTCGGCCGCGATAAGTCGGTCTCCGCGCTGGAAAGCGCGATGACGGGCGACAAGACGATCTTCCTGGTCTCGCAGCTCGATCCTGCCGAGGACGATCCCGACGCCAATGCGCTCTACGACATGGGCGTCACCGCCACTGTGCTGCAGCTCCTGAAGCTGCCCGACGGGACCGTGCGTGTGCTGGTCGAGGGCCAGCAGCGCGCGCGTATGACGCGGCTCGAGACCGGCGGCAGCCATCTGACCGCGACGGTCGAGCTGGTCGAGGACGGCGATATCGATCTCGCGGCGGACGAGGCCAAGGCGCTGATGCGCTCGGTGCTCGACCAGTTCGAGCGTTATGCCCGTCTCAACAAGAAGCTGCCCGAGGATCTGCCGGCACAGCTCGCCGAGATCGACGAAGCCGGCCGGCTGGCCGATGCGGTTGCGGGCAATATCGCGGTCAAGGTTTCCGAGAAGCAGACGATGCTGATCGAAACCGATCCCGCGCGTCGGCTGGAAATGGCGTTCGCCTTCATGGAGGGCGAGCTCGGCGTGCTGCAGGTCGAAAAGAAGATCCGCAGCCGCGTGAAGCGCCAGATGGAGAAGACCCAGCGCGAATATTATCTCAACGAGCAGTTGAAGGCGATCCAGCGCGAACTGGGTACGTCGGATGGTGACGAGGGCGGCGACGAAATTGCCGAGCTCACCCAGAAGATCGCGACCCTCAAGCTTTCCAAGGAAGCGCGCGCCAAGGCGACCGCCGAGGTGAAGAAGCTGCGCACGATGGCACCGATGAGCGCCGAGGCGACGGTGGTGCGCAATTATCTCGATGTGCTGCTCGGCCTGCCGTGGGGCAAGAAGAGCAAGATCAAGAAGGATATTCCGGCGGCCGAGGCGATCCTCAATGCCGACCACCATGGGCTGGAGAAGGTGAAGGACCGGATCGTCGAATATCTCGCGGTCCAGGCGCGCACCAACAAGCTCAAGGGGCCGATCCTGTGCCTCGTCGGGCCGCCGGGCGTCGGCAAGACCAGCCTCGGCCGCTCGATCGCCAAGGCGACCGGGCGTGAGTTCGTGCGCCAGTCGCTTGGCGGCGTGCGCGACGAAGCCGAGATCCGCGGCCATCGCCGGACCTATATCGGCTCGCTGCCGGGCAAGATCGTGTCGAACCTGAAGAAGGCCGGCACGTCGAATCCGCTGTTCCTGCTCGACGAGATCGACAAGCTCGGCCAGGATTTCCGCGGCGATCCGGCCTCGGCTTTGCTCGAGGTGCTCGATCCGGAGCAGAACAGCAAGTTCCAGGATCATTATCTGGAGATCGACATCGATCTTTCGGACGTGATGTTCGTGACGACCGCCAACTCGTTGAATTTGCCGCAGGCCCTGCTCGATCGGATGGAGATCATCCGGCTCGAAGGCTATACCGAGGACGAGAAGGTCGCGATCGCCGAGAAGCATCTGCTGCCCAAGGTGATCGCAGAGCATGGCCTGAAGGCGGAGGAGTTCGACCTCACCCAAAACGGGCTGCGCGACATCATCCGCTATTATACCCGCGAGGCGGGCGTGCGTACGCTGGAGCGCGAGATCGCCAAGGTGGCGCGCAAGGCGTTGCGCCGCATCCTCGAGGGCAAGGCGACGCGTATCGTCGTCGATAGCGACAATCTCGGTGATTTCTCGGGCGTGCGGAAATTCCGCTACGGCGTGTCCGAGGAGGAGGACCAGATCGGTGCGGTCACCGGACTGGCCTGGACCGAGGTCGGGGGCGAATTGCTGACGATCGAGGCGGTCACCGTCCCGGGCAAGGGCCAGGTCAAGACGACCGGCAAGCTCGGCGAGGTGATGAACGAATCGATCCAGGCCGCCTGGTCGTTCATCCGCGCGCGTGCGCCGATCTACGGCGTCAAGCCGAGCCTGTTCCGCACCAAGGACATCCACGTCCACCTGCCCGAAGGCGCGGTGCCGAAGGATGGTCCCTCGGCCGGCATCGGCATGGTCACGACTTTGGTCTCGACCCTGACCGGCATCCCGGTGCGCCGCGACGTGGCGATGACCGGCGAGGTGACCTTGCGCGGCCGCGTGCTGCCGATCGGCGGTCTCAAGGAGAAGCTGCTCGCGGCCCTGCGTGGCGGGATCACGACCGTGCTGATCCCGCAGGAGAACGAGAAGGACCTCGCCGATATCCCCGCGAACATCCTCGAGGGGCTCGAGATCATCCCCGTCTCGCACGTCGACGAGGTGCTGGCGCGCGCCCTGGTCCGCCCGATCGTTCCGATCGAATGGACCGAAGCGGACGAACTCGCGACCGAGCCGCCGCATGCAGCGGCCGCAGATCCTGCAGCAAGCATCGCGAGGCATTGAAAAGGCGAGCAGCTTTCCTTTGACTCCGGGCCGAACCTTGGCGTTAGATGGTCGCTTGCGCATGAAGCGCTTGGCTGTCGTGTAGAGGGGACGCCATGAACAAGCAGGAGTTGATCAGCGCCGTCGCCGAAGAGACCGGGCTCGCGCGCAACGACGCGTCGCGCGCGATCGAATCGATGCTCGACACGATCGGGACGGAACTGAAGCGGGGGAACGAGGTCCGCCTCGTCGGGTTCGGCAGCTTTTCGGTCAGTCGGCGCAAGGCCTCGATCGGCCGGAACCCGCGTACCGGCGAGCCGATGAGCATCCAGGCGACGAGCCAGCCCAAATTCCGGCCGGGCAAGGGACTCAAGGACCTGGTGAGCTGAGTGCGTATCGAGGCGTAAGTCGTTTGTCGAAAGATGGGTTCGAAAGGCTGGACAGGCCCGCTCGCACCCTTTAACGGCGCCTTTCCCAAGGCGTGGGCGCATAGCTCAGCGGTAGAGCACACCCTTCACACGGGTGGGGTCGCAGGTTCAATCCCTGCTGCGCCCACCACGCCTAGCATCCACCTATTCCATATGACACCATTTGTTCTCCTCTCACGAAGGGGGGCAATTGGATTGTTCTCATATGTTCTCATCCGGCTTCGCTGCAGAACGCGCGTCCGGGGGCACATCGGGGGGCACTGGAAAAGATTGGGGGGCATCGTGGCTCTTACCGTCACTGAGATGCGCGCCATCGCCTGCCCAAGTAGGCCTGTCGATCAATGCGCCGGCCGGCTACCTTCCGGGCGTCGTCCACTATTGCGACGATGGCACCGGGCACGCGGTGATATGCTCGGCCGCTGGACCAGGCGGAGGCGGCGACCCGAGCTATACGGGCGTCAATGCGTCAACCACCATCCCGAGCAACATCGCAGCGCCGGGTACGGGCTTCACCAAGACCAACCCGCACCATGCGCAGATCGTCGTGAACCTCGTTGGGCTGGTCAACTGCTGCGGGATCAAGTTCGCATATGACGACGGTGCCACGACCTATGGCAGCCTTGGGCATGTCGACGCCATCGCAGCGGCACCGATGCTGACGGAGGTCCATAGGCGGATCATTCCCGGCTCGATCGATTTCAACGCCGTGGGGGCGTCATCCCCGCTCAATTGCGCGTTGAGTGTCGCCATCGCTGCCGGAGGCGGCTGAAAAAGCCGCCCTCTACGCCAACAATATCGCCCGCGCCGCCGCGCCGCTCCCGACGGAATAGCGCCAGCTAAAGGACACCAGCATGACCAACGATCCCGCGTGGCTCGACCACGCACGGGCGGAGCTTGGCGTTCACGAGACGCCTGGCCCAGTCTCGACAAAGCGCATCCTCGAATATCGCACCAGGGCCGGTCTCAGGATCGGCGGCGACGACGGCGTCCCTGGTGCGCGATCTTCGTCAATGCGAAGCTTGCCCTGTGCAACATCAAGGGCAGCGGCAGCGCGATGGCGCGCAGCTTCGTGAATTGGGGGCAGGCGCTGCAGGCGCCGTCACCGGGTGCGATCATCCCCGTGGCGAGCGCCAGCCACGCACCGCCGGCCGGCCATGTCGCCATCGCCACCGGGCGCTGGACGACACCATATCGAGGTGCTGGGCGGCAATCAGGGCGATCAGGTTTCGAACGCGCGATTCCCGCGCAAACAGATCCTCGGCATACGCTGGCCGGCTGAACTGGCACTGCCGGCGATAGGCGCCACGGCGCTGCCTGTGGGCGCATCGGCGCCGGTTAGCGACCGCTGATGTCCGGAACATGCGAAGCGCGCCTCCCGCTCCGACGCTTGGTGACCGCATGGCGTGAGCTGCGCGCCGCCCGACCTGAACAGAAAGCGTGGCGCCTCGTCGCCCGCGCGGTCGAGCTTCACCGCGGCCTCATGCCGGAGATCCTCGACATGGCGGTGCAGGCGATCGTCACCGTCAAAAAGGAGGTGTGAATGTCCGATATTCCAGCGCCGGCCGAGACGGCCGCGCGCGCTCTTCTCGCATCCGCAACCCGCCACGCGCTCATCATTGTCGGGACATGGCTGATCTCGCACGGCGCTCTCGATGCGAAGGTGGTTGATGATGCCACCGGCCCGATCGTCGATGCGATCGTCGGCACGATCATGGTCGGCGGCGCTATGGCATGGGATCAGATCCGCGCGGCCATCGCGCACCGCCGGTTCGCTCGGCCGTGGAGTGCCTGGGCGGCCCTGAACGCCCCGGCGCCCGCGCAGGAGCCAAGGGCACCCTATCACCAGCCGAGCACAATGCTGCTCGGCGCCGGCCCTCTTTCCCCGCTGCCGACGCTCAGGCCGACAGCGCTGGGCCCGGAGCCTGACCTTCAAACGGAGAATATCCCCATGAGCAGCATCATCGTGAAGATCGAACATGACGTGCTCGACTTCCTGCACGCCGCCGGCAAGGCGGTTGAAACCGTCGTGCTGACCGAGGTTCAGGCTGCCGTCGCTGCGGCCAAGCAAACCCCTCTCGGCACGCTGGCGCAAAGCCTGATCCAGATCTTCGACAGCCATCGAACATGACGGGCGAACAGAAGATGGCTTCGGTCATCGGCGCGCTCGTCCCGGCCGCCACCGCGACGATCGCTGGCGGCGGGTTGCCGGCGATCGGGGGCCAGGTGGCCGACTTCGTTCGCGAGTTCGCGCAGTCGTCGTTCAACGACCTTAAGGCCAATCTAGCGAAGGCCGCTGCACCGGCCGCAGCGCAGGCTGCCTGATGCGTCGGTCGGCTCGCGTGCTGCAGGCGCACCGCGTCAGCGTTCCGAACAGCGGCGCGCCGGCCATTCAGGTGCTGACCGACTTCCCGGGCGCAGACGAGCGCCTTCTATCTGCGCCCGGACAGTCCGCTGCCCGTCGTGGGCCGGCGAGATCGCCTATGGAGTTCAGCACGCTTGGTACATCGCTGACGGGCAGCAGGTCGAATCCAGGAAGGTCGGCTACAACCCCGCGGGGCCCCTATGGTGATCGACGACGAGAGCTGAACGGCCCGCTGGGCGTGTTAAACCAAGCGGGCCGCCTCACCGCGCAGCGAGTGAAGCCGGGCGTTCCGGGGGTGGTCGACTCGGCTCCAATTCCCAGTTTATTATCAAATGGCTATCGTGTCACCAACCTCGCGACGCAGCGACGGCGTGACGCGATAGTCAGCCTTGCAGGCGGGCTGCCTTCTCAGGCGCCATGCCGATCGACAGGCAGACCCCGACCAGCTTGACGCCGCTGAGACGTACCGTTCGCCGCCCATCTCCCAGACCGTGACCGATCCGCTTTCAAGGATCAGCATTACGCGCCCAGCTTGTCGCGCGCGGCGTCAGCCAGAAACCGCGAGCGGTTAGCGGCGACGCGATCGATCCGCGCGAGCAGACCTTCCTCGATCGAGACTTGCACGCGAACCGATTTGCCCGGCCGCTCACCACGGACAAGGATCCGCCCGACTTCGTGGCTGCCCTCCTCGGGCTCGAGGGCGTTAGGCCGCCGCCACCATCGCGTCGCGCGGCAACGTAGCGCCCGCCGGGATCGGCTGTTCCGCCCGTTCGGGCTCGGCGACGAAGATCCCGCGGCTTTGCGCCAGGGCGCCGAAATCCGCCCGCGACGTCACCGTCGCGAAGAAGGGCGCGCCCAGCAGGCCGAGCGCCACCGGCAGGCCCCACGCCGCGCCGCCGATCTCCGAGAAGGAGGCGACCCAGAAGGCCAGGCCGAGCAGCATGTGCCAGCGATAATGGTCGAACGCCTCGGCCAGCATGATGCCGTCGGTGTCGCGCCGCTGGGGCAGCCAGCCACTCTTGCGGCCGGCCAGGATCTCGCCAATCGAGATGCATTGCGAGGCCATGATCACCGGCGCGGCGATGATCGACAGCGGCACGTCGACCGCGACGCCGATCAGGATCGCGCGCCAGCCGCCCATCACCGCGACCAGCCGGCGATCGAATGCCGCCCACAGCAGCGCGATCGCCTTGCCGCCGAACAGCAACAGGACGGTGAGCGCGATCAGCCACCGCGACGTGCCGCTATCGGCCATCGGCGCGCCGATCATCGTCCCCTGGTACAGCCCGACCAGCAGCATCAGCAGCCACAAGGGCGAGGTCATGTAGGCCGATGCGCCCATCAGCAATTGCAGGCGGCTGATCCAGTGGAGCCCGGCGGTGTCGAGCAGCCGCAGATGCTGAATATTGCCCTGGCACCAGCGGCGATCGCGCACGCCATGATCGACGAGGGTCGGGGGGCATTCCTCGTAGCTGCCCGCCGACAGGATCATCATCCGCGTCGCCCAGCCGCGCCGCCGCAGCAGGGCCGCCTCGACCATGTCGTGGCTCAGGATGTGGCCGCCGAACGGCTCGGGCCCGGAAAGGCGCGGCAGGCCGCAGCTCTGGGCGAAGGCGCGCGTGCGCACGATCGCGTTATGGCCCCAGAAGGTCGCCTCGTTGCCCGACCACCAATCGAGCCCCGCGCTTGCGGTCGGGCCGTAGAGGGCGCCGGCGAATTGCTGCCAGCGGGCGAACAGGGTGCGGCCGCCGATCAGCTGCGGGTTGGTCTGGATCAGGCCGAGCCGGGGCTCGTCCTCCAGCGCGGTCGCCAGCCGGACCATCGTCTCGCCGGTCATCAGGCTGTCGGCATCGAGGATGATCATCGCCTCGTAGCCGCCGCCGAAGCGGCCGACCCATTCGGCGATGTTGCCGGGCTTGCGCGCGGTGTTGACCGGGCGGCGGCGGTAATAGACCGCGGGGCCATGCACGTCGCGCAGGCGGCGGCACATGGCGCGCTCGTCGGCCTCGGCCGCTTCGTTCGAATCGCTCAGGATGAAGAAGTCGAACAGATGCGCCGCCCCGACGCGCCGCAGCGACGCGCCCATGCGCGCGATACGCCCGCCGATGGCGGCGACGTCCTCGTTATAGACCGGCATCAGCACGGCGACGCGCTCGGCCGGCAGCGCGAAGCCCGGTGCGCCCGCGGAGCGCCGCTGGCGCATCATCACGCAAAAGCCGGCACAGGCGTTGAGGAAGCCGAACGCGATCCACGAGAACAGGGCGAAGCTCAGCAGCGACAGGCACTGATCGACCGAATCGAACCCGTCGAGCGCCAGGGGCCGCGCGACGCCGCAACTCGCGACCAGCCCGATCAGCCCGCTGCCGCCGATCATGAAGATCCGCCGCGACGCGACCGTCCGCGATCCGGCCAGGGGCAATGCGGCCGGCGCGCGATCGAAATCCTGTTCGGGCATCGCCAGCGGCGCCTCGGGCGGCAGATCGCCGGGCCCATCCCAGAATCCCGTGCCCGCGGGATCGGTCTTGGCGGTCTTGGCAAGTGTCAGGCGGAGTGAAAGCACGTCAGAACTCCCCGGCGCGCGTGCGACAACCCATCGAGGACAGCTCTCCACACCAGCCACTGCGGACTGTTGGCGCATCAATAAGCGAGCGTTTCGTGAGTTCCATCCCAACCGCATGATAGTTAAAGAAATTGATACAGGAGCGTTTCGGTCAGCGCAGCGCCGCCGCGGCGCAGGCAGGCGCGCAGATCGACCACTTCATCGCCCTGACGCGCGACATCGACGATCATCCGCCACCGTGCGGCGGCGCCGACGACAGGGTAAGCAGCGATACTCAACGGCTTGCCGCGGTTGAGCGAGACATCGGCCGCCACGCCGCTGTCCCGCGTCAGCCCGGCGAGGGAATCGCCAGCAAAATCAGCCACCAACCTAGTGGCCCCCGCGATCGGTTCAACCCCCGGCGCTCCCGCGACGCCGCGCCAGCAATCCACCGTCCTCGCCAATGTCAGCGGCTGCGGCTCGGTCGCGATCCAGCGCAGGCGGTAATCGAGCCTGGTGCGGCTGCCCGCTTTGGCCGGCGCGGCCGGCGTCCAGAAGGCGACGATATTGTCGTCGGTCTCGTGCCGGGTCGGCAGCGCGAACAGGGTAACCGCGCCCGGGCCCCAATCGCCGATCGGCTCGACCCACAGGCTCGGCCGCTTCTCGTAGAAGATGCCGTCATCCTGATAATGATCGAACGCACGGTCGCGCTGGAGCAGGCCGAACCCGCGCGGATTGCTGTCGACGAAGCTGCTCGTGCTCGGGCGCGGCGGATTGTTGAGCGGCCGCCACAGGCGCTCGCCCTTGCCGGTCAGCAAAGCGAGCCCGTCGCTGTCATGGATCTCCGGGCGCCAGTCGATCGCCTTCTGTCGATCGCCCTCGCCATACCAGTACATCGATGTCAGCGGCGCGATGCCGAGCCGCTCGACCCCGCGGCGGAACTGCATCACCATGCTGACGTCCTGGACCACGCCCTGCGGCGTCATCCGGTTCACGAAGCGCCACGCCCCCGCCACGCTCGGCGAATTGAGCAGGGCATAGACGGTGACGGCGCCACCGGCGCCCGCCTCCAGCCAGAAATGCGAGAAACGCGGAAACTCCTCGGGCTTGCCCAGGCCCGTATCGAGCGCCAGCCCCCGCGCCGACAGCCCATATTGGTCGAGCGGCCCGGCGGTCCGGAAATAGGAGACGCCCTGAAAGGCGAGCCAATCGCCTTCGCCCTTGGGGTTCATCAGGCGGAAGCCCGAAAAGCCGTCGACCCCGGCGGGCAGATGCTCCTCGCCGCTGAACAGATCGCGCGAGAAAGCGATATCGCGCGCGCGGCCATTCTCGACGATCGCGATCGAGACCGGCGTATCGGCGCCATGGCGCAACGGGAACAGCCGGACGCCGGGCGTCCCACCCTTGCCCCACAGGGTCCGCTCGGGCCGGAAGGCGATATGGCTCAGCGTATCGTAGGTGACCGCCTTCGCCGCCGCCGAGGGGGGCGGAGGGGCGACATAGGGCTTGCGCGCCAGATCGAGCGCATGGGCCTGCAGCCAATCCCACGAAAACGCCGGCTCGCCCGCGGCGGCGGCGCGCAGCAGGGCCGGGGTGCACAGAAATGCACCTCCGCTGGCCAATGCCATTCGTCGGGAAAGGGGCGTGTGGTTCATGAAGGGCGGGATTTTGAGGGGCGGCGCCTTAACCGGATATGAGTGGGGGCTGGCCGGGCGCAAGCCGCCGCCATCCGCTGCGGCTGTCGCCGATCGCGGCAGCGCGGTGGACCTTGGCGATGCAATCTGCCCGTTTTCGGGTGTGAGAGATGTCATGCATTTGCATGACGTTCGAAGGCGGTGCGTCATGCAAATGCATGACGTTCGAGGGAGGTATGTCATGCAAATGCATGACAGGGCCGGCCCGCTTTCCCTGTTTTTCCCTGTTATCGCGCCAATAACAGGGAAAATCCGCATTTCTGCCCGGCCCGCCGACACGCCGCGCCGCCTATCGCCCTGAGAAGGCGACAGCTTCGGCGCGAACGCTCTCCGTGCGGAACAGGGAATCAAATCCGACATAACAGGGCGAAAAACCTCCGTAACAGTTATGGGAACAGGCGGGCGGGTAAGGGGGGATTATGCGGGCTCTCGTGCCCGCCAGTGATGCGGACGCGCCGCAGATCGTTGCGCTGATGAGCAGCGCCGATGGGTGTCATGCCACAGCTTTGGCGTGGGGTGACTGAGCGGCGATTATAGCACCGGAGGTCGTACCCGCCGAAGCGTTTCTGCATAAGGGCAGGGCGATTTGAATGCGGATCGGAACGGCAGATGTCACAATTCTCCGTCACCCCAGCGAAGGCTGGGGTCTCGGGAGAGACGAGGTAAGCTCACATCCTCCTGAGATCCCAGCCTTCGCTGGGATGACGACATCAGGGAGTGGAGCGGCGCTCGATGCTCCGGGCGTGCCCCGTCGCGGGATACGCGCCCACTAAGGGGCGTCCGACCCGGCCAACCAATCCGGAATATCGCGCCGCGCATCAATGACACGCCACACGTCGATATGATCCCGCCGCTCGATATAGAAAACCAGATACGGAAAGCGGCTCAGCGACCGGTGGCGCAGCCCCGGCAGATCGAGCTCATGCGCATAGCGGGGTGAACCCGTGGCCGGATGCTCGGCGATCCAGCAATAGCAGGCCTCCAGCGCATCGATGAAACCGATCGCGATATCCGCACCCGCTTCGCGCCTGTAATGGTCGATCGCGTCCTCGACATCGCGCAAAGCCAAGCGGCGAGGAACAACCCGTTTGGCGGTCATCCCTCTTGGCGAACGTGCGTCCGCAATGCCTCGAAATACGCAGTGTCAGCCGGCCCGCCCGGCGCCGACTCCGCACCATCGAGCAGAAGCCGGCGAAGCCGCTGGCGATCCTGATCCTTGCGGATTAACGCGCGGACATATTCGCTGCTGGTGCCGTAGCCACGCCCGGCAACCTGCTCATCGACGAAGCTCTTCAGCGTTTCCGGCAGCGAGATGTTCATCGTGCTCATGCCGCCCATGGTAGGAGTTTGCCAAAATTTGGCAAGATCGGCGACTGGCTTGGATCCGTGGTATTGAAGATGGACAGGCGGCGCGTTCTTTTTCGCCGTCTTCGCGCGCCTTCGGAATAACGGAAGCCGGAAAAGCCGTCGACACCGGCGGACAGATACTCCTTCCTGCTGAACAGATGGCGCGAGAAAGCGATATCGCGCACGCACCCATTCTCGACGATCGCGACCGAGACCGGCGTTTCGCCGCCATGGCGCATTGGGACTACCCATGCTGGCGCCGCTGGCATATAAGGCGCCCGTGAAAAAGCCGGAGATACTCGATTGCTGCTAAGTCTATTTTGCGGCGCGGGCGGCTTAGATCTTGGGTTTGAAAAAGCGGGATTTTCGGTCGGGCTCGGTTTCGATCGTAACAGTGACAGCGTGCTGTCCTACAACGAGAACCGGACGGCCGGGAAGGTGGCCCACGTCGGCGACGTCGCCGCACTCACGTTGAAGCAGCTTGATACCGTATTCAAGGGACGCTTTTCGCCTTCGGGAGTGATTGGCGGGCCTCCATGTCAGAGCTTCAGCCAAGCGAACGTGCGCCAGTTCGATGATGATCCCAGGCATAACATGCCGATCGCGTTCGCAAGCCTTCTTGGTAAGCTCAACCGGCGCGACCCAGTCGACTTTTTTGTGATGGAAAATGTAGTAGGTCTGACGCTGAAGCGGCACCAGAAGACTTTGGCGAAGACGCTCACCATGTTCCGTCGCGCCGGTTTTGTGGTCGAGCAGGCCATTCTCGATGCCAAGGACTACCGTACTCCTCAGACCAGGCAGCGCCTCTTCTTGGTCGGCTTCAACAAAAAGAAGTTTCCGGACTTGCGATGGACGCCACCAGCCAAAGCTGATGGCCCCACGCCGACTGTCCGTGATACGATCTCTTGGCTCCCCAAGCCGGCATTTTTTGAGCGAGGACTGGACTGCGAGGCGATCGACCCGCACCCGAATCACTGGTGTATGACGCCGAAATCGCCAAAGTTTGGGAGGGCGGGCGCGCTTGAGGAAGGCGATTTCACGAGCCGAAGCTTCAAGACGCTAGCATGGGATAAGCCCAGTATTGCTGTCGCATACGGCCACCGCGAGGTGCACATCCACCCGACCGGCACCCGCCGCCTCAGCGTGTACGAGGCTATGCTGCTTCAAGGTTTTCCAAGGGAGTTTCGGCTTCATGGAAACCTGTCCTCGCAGATACGCCAAGTTAGCGAGGCGGTGCCGTTTCCGCTCGCCCTCGCCGTGGCTAGGTCGGTGTCCGAACATCTTGCGTTCGCCAAATCAGGCCGCGTCGTTCAGTTCCATCGGCCTGATCGGGAGGTTGCGGAGCCACTCGCGCCACTTCGAAATGTCGTAGTTCGCTGAAGCGAGTAGCCGCTCTGTTCCCGACACGGCGTCTGCGCGCACCTCTTGATTGTTGGCGATTGCCTCATCCAAGTTCCAAATCCTCTTAGCCTTCGAGACCATGCCGATGGCTTGCGCAAGCTCGACTGCCGGTAGCGGCGTCGCTCCGCCAGCGCTCGGAGCTTGGACGGCCAGTCCCTTGGGCGAGATCCGGAACGCCATCGAAAGCATGTCCGGTTCCTCACCCGATACCTTATAAGCAAAGACGCTGGCGAGTTCGACCTTGGCAGGAAGATTTGTCTGCGCATGATACCACTGGAGGAGATACTTGCTCAGGCCGACACAAAAAAGTTTCAGAAAATCTATGCTTTGAGCAGACCAGCAGCCGCTCATGTCTGTCGCGATAGTGGCTAATTTGCCGCCGATGCAGTCGGCCAAAGTTTCCGCGAAGCCTTCTTGGTGTGTCTCGATGTTTTTCATTATCGCAGACTGTAGCTTCGCCGCGGGGGCGCCGAGTTGCGTGACATTGGCACGCGTCGTGAGGAAAAGAAGCCATGGCTCATCTGCCAACAGTTGATGGGCGAGAAGTTTCTCCAGCGCTTCGAAAATTGAGGCGTTGCGGCCGGAAGGCTTGTAGCCAAGGTGATTGCACGCGTCGATGTTGACGACGTCGAACACACCCCGCTGACGTAGACGCTCGGCCGCGTGGCTTCCCACGAGGGCAATGTCCTCTAGCTTATCCCGCAGGATCTCTGCACGATCGGATATACTGCCGGCTTGGCGAAGAGCAGACTCGGCGAGAAGGTAGGCTCCCGTCAGGTCAGCACCTTCATTGTCTTCATCTTCGTATCCGGAATCGAACCCGAAATACTCGATCCGTGTCCCCATCGCGGAGAGCGATTCCGCGAGTACGCGGACGTCAAGGAGATCGGCGCCGGGCAGTGTGAAGTACCGTAGGCGGTCGCGACGGTTCTCCGGTCTAGCTTCGGTCAGCAACCGTTTAACCAAGTCGGCCCACTGATAGTCTCGGACGATCTGTTTCACCGGGTGATGCCAAGGCGCAAAGGTTGTGCGGATGGCGGGCGCTGACACGACCGTCTGGGTTCCACTATCGCTACTGAAGACCGCGTCGATGTAGTCGGTCTCTTCAAATTCAAGCGGCGGGTTCTCGCTAATATCTATCTCGGCTAAAATTTCATCGGATTCGACTATGGCCGTTTCCTTCGAATTCATGTTAGTCTCGTCCGAACCCTTCTGACTCATTGGTCTGAGCTCACAAAAACCGCGAAGATTGCTTCGATTAATTCCTGCTGCTCTTCGTAAGTTCTCCCTTCGAGTATGTCATAGGCGGTGAGGATGCGCGTCAGTGCGAGGATTTGCCTCTCCCAGGCACTGCGTTCCGCGGGCTTGGCAGTCGGCGCGACGGACTTCATGATCGCGATCGAACCCAAGTTTCTCGCCTGCGAGGCCTGAAGAGGGCTGTCGACGAGCGAAACGGTTGGCAAAGGTTCGCTGCCCTTCCGACTTCTCCACACGTCTTCGACCCGTTTCGTGAGCTGCGTGCGTTCGGCGTCCGCCTCCGCGTCCTTGCGCACCTCGCGCAACTGAGCAGCCTCGTCTTTCAACCTATTCGTTAGCTGCCGGATCGCTCCGTGGAACCACAGAGTCACTAATTGCAGGTGGGGATGCGCGAAGTTGAAGGATTCGCGGTCGATATTGAGTGCCGCGTCCAGACCTCGCTCCACGAACAGCTCTGCTGTAATCTGCCGAAGTCTGGTCTGTTCTGATACCTGATACTTGAAGAATGTCTGATCGAATAGCGCACCGCTGGCGCCCCTAATGCGGACCAAGACACCGTTGTTCTCCTTGGGGATAACCCTACCCGTCCAAAACAGATAGGCATCTAAGGAGAGTTCGCCGCCCCGCTGCGCGAGCGAGACCTTGGTCAGGTCAGGCTCATAGTGCCCGACAAACATTATCGCGTGATCCAAACTACGCGCGTCTGCCTTATGGTACTTGAAGCGGATTGGCCTCTTCAACTGTACACCGTCGATCACAACATCGAAGCCGCCGGCTGGATCAATGCCAGCCTGAAGTTCTGGACTGCCAGACACCTGTTCGCGAACCGCTTCGCGAATAGTTTTCTCTCCGGATAGCTTGAGCGGCTGTCCCCGGCCACGTTCTTTCGCGATCCAATACGGAGCAACGTTGTCAGCCGCCTTCAGATCAAAGGGATGCTTGTCGACGTAGGGCACCGGCGCCGAAAGGCCCAGGCTCCAGATCATTTCCAGATAGGTGTCGAGCGTATTAGCGAGATCAGGCCGATCGAGGCGGGTAAATTCACTCTCCACCGCGTCCATTAACTTGCTCATCCGTATGCCTGCCGGGTCCTCGGCATTCCACGGAAGATTGGGCTTTCGCGAAAGTAACGCGGCCTCTTTCGACGGATCCTTCAGCCTTTCGATGTATCCCGAGTGATAAGTCGGTTCTTCGACCCGCATACTCGTCCACGTATCCAAGTCGCCGGCGGCAAGTGCGGCTTGCCGCTCGGACACAGCCTGCCAGCGCTCCGCGCTCCGAAGGATGTCCCTGACAAGCGGCTTAAGATCATCCAAGATGATGTCTGTTCCGTGCGCGTCTAGGTCGTCGGAATGCTCGCGTCTGACAAGGACGTCTCCGCTGATATAGTCATCGCTATCCTCGGCTTCGACTTGATTGTCACCCTGCTCTGAATAAGCTCGCAACTTGATCTCAGCGAGAAGTCGGTAGGACTCGCCCTTCACTTTAGTGATGATCTGAAAGCGGCGCGAGAGTTGGCTGATCGAGAATAAACCTATGCCGATCTTGCCGATAAGCGGCCTTCCCCCGGGCGTCCGATCGATATCGGTGTCACTCGTGATGCCGAGATCGATTCCCTCTGCCCGCCGCTTGGCACTGCCACCAATATTTTTCAGCAGACGCGTAAGCGTTGCATGTGACATTCCGCGGCCATCGTCGCGGACATAAACACGAGAGAATCGCGGCGCGTCCGTCAGGATCGTGACATTCGACGCATCCGCGTCCCAAGCATTGGAAATGAGTTCTCGTAAGGCCGATGCCGGCTGCCGATAGATGCCGTCTGTAACCCTCGCGATTACCCGATCGCTAGCCTCCAAGCGGGTCTGGACGACGAGGCCTTCGTTCGCAGGATCGCCCAGCCACGCATCGAGCTGCTTACCGTCGTTGACGAGAACTGCTTCAGTCAACTCTTCCCCCGAAGCCGATGCGTAGATCGAGCTTATAAATGTACATTCGCCGACGCCAAGCCCACGACACAAGTTTCAACCGGTCTGGACCAAATCGTCTCGAGCCGGTGCGCCGAGAAATCTGACGAGCCGCTTTTCAAGATCAGCAAGGTAGCGGGTCTCGCAATCCCAGATAACAAGAACATCCCAGCCGAGCGCCCGTAGATCGGTGAGAGTTTTCTCATCTCGAGCTACCGTGGCGGCGAATTTGGGAAGCCAGTATTCCTGCCTTGATCCCGGAACGGAGCAATCTTGGCACCCGGAATGTCTGTGCCAGAAGCACCCGTGCACTTGGATCGCCTTTTTTCTGCGTCGGAAGACGACGTCGGGTTTTCCAGGCAGTTCGCGCGCATGGAGACGAAACCTGTATCCGAGCTTGTGGAGAAGACGCCGGACGATCATTTCCGGTCCAGTGTTCTTAGATCGGATCCGGGACATATTTGCGCTTCTACGGGCGGGGCTTAGCCTGTCCGGCATATTATCGCTCCTACGGCCGGGAAGCTTGCAACCTACGCGAACGCTTGCACTGCCCGGCGAAAATCCACCGCCGCCATCCAACTCCAAATGTCGATGCGTGCCGACTACTTCGGTAGGCCGTCCCCATCGTAGAGAAGGTCATCATGGGACTCATATCCGCCTCTCGCCAGCGCCGCCGAACGGTTGGCGATCGCGCGTAATTCGCCGAAGCTGGCGCGTCGGCGAAGCTGATCGATTTCTGCGAAACGTCGGCGCAGCGCTTCAGTAACGACGTGCGTCATCGATTGGCCTGTCGCTCCGGCGATGGCCTTCGCCAGTCGGTGCGCTTCGGGATTCCTGATGTACAGACGCATCGTCGCCACCGTCCTGCCATTCATGTCACCTGATCTACCGAGGCGCGTGCACAAGCATGAACACGCCAGCCCGGTCGACCTTTGCTAACCCCTCAATCCCGCTCTACACACATAGCCACGCCCATCCCGCCGCCGATGCAAAGCGTCGCCAACCCCTTCTTCGCATCCCGCCGCTGCATCTCGTGCAGCAACGTGGTCAGCACGCGCGCGCCCGAGGCGCCGATCGGGTGGCCGATCGCGATCGCGCCGCCGTTGACGTTGACGCGCTCGGCATCCCAGCCGAGCTCCTTGCCGACCGCCAGCGCCTGTGCGGCGAAGGCCTCGTTGGCCTCGATCAGGTCGAGATCCTTCAGCTCCCAGCCGGCCTTGGCGAGCGCCTTGCGGCTGGCGGGGACGGGGCCGATGCCCATGATCGCGGGATCGACGCCGGCCGAGGCGAAGCTCTTGATGCGCGCCAGGATCGGCGCGCCGCGGCGCTCGGCCTCCGCGCGCGTGGTGACGACCAGCGCGGCGGCGCCATCGTTGAGGCCCGACGAATTGGCGGCGGTGACGCTGCCGTCCTTCTTGAAGGCGGGGCGCAGGCCGGCGAGGCTCGCGACCATCACGCCCTCGCGGATGAACTCGTCCTTGTCGACGATCGTATCGCCCTTGCGGCCCTTGATCGTGACCGGCGCGATCTGGCCGTCGAAGCGGCCCTCGCGGCGCGCGGCCTCGGCCTTGTTCTGGCTGGCGGTGGCGAATTCGTCCTGCGTCTCGCGGCTGATCTCATATTGCGCGGCGAGGTTCTCGGCGGTGATGCCCATGTGATAGCCGTTGAACACGTCGGTCAGGCCGTCCTTGAGCATCGTGTCGATCAGCTCGACCGAGCCCATCTTGGTGCCCGCGCGCAGCATCTGCGCATGCGGCGACATCGACATATTCTCCTGGCCGCCGGCCACGATCAGCTTGGCATCGCCGGCGATGATCGATTGCGCCGCGACCATCACCGCGCGCAGGCCCGAACCGCACACCTGCTGCACGCTCCACGCCGGGATTTCCTTGGGCAGGCCCGCGGCCATCGACGCCTGGCGCGCGGGGTTCTGGCCCTGGGCTGCGGTGAGCACCTGGCCGAGGATCACCTCGTCCACCTCCTCGGGCTTTACGCCGGCGGCTTCGAGCGCGGCGACGATCGCGATGCGGCCGAGCTCGTGCGCCGGGGTGCCGGCATAGGCGCCGAGGAAGCTGCCCACGGGCGTGCGTTTGGCGGCGATGATCACGACCTCGGTCACTTCATATGCTCCTGCTCATATCGTTCGACGGTATTCGATCCGGATTGCACATCATAAACTTGCCCGTCACCCCGGGCTTGACCCGGGGTCCCGCACCCTTTCAGCGCACCGGAAGAAGCGGGACCCCGGCTCAAGCCCGGGGTGACGATGAAAGGACTCCAAGCGCGCGCCTATCAGCTTCGCTGCGGTTGCGAAAGCCAGCGGGCGAGCGGCTCCCACAGGGCGGCCCGCGCGCGGCCGCCGACGATCATGCCGACATGGCCGAGCGACAGATCGATCCGCTCGCCCACGCCCGGGGCGCTGGCGGCGGGAACGATGCGGTCGCTGGTCGACGCGATTTCGAGGATCGGCATGGGTAACGATATGGGGTCGATCGTGCGGCCGCCAACCTGCCATCGGCCGGTGCCGGTGCGGTCGTCGAGATAGAGATCGAGCATCAGCTCGCGCGCGGCGCCGCGGGTGAGGGGGGCACCGTCATTCGCCCAATCCTCCAGCCTGACGAAGGCGCGCGCCGCCGCGTCGTCGGCCGCGCGCCGGCCGAACGCCTCATATTTGGCGATCGTGCGGCTGGGATCGAGCCGCCAGAACGCCGCCTGCAGCACCTCCATCGGCAGCACGCCGAGCGCGTCGGTGGTGGGCTCGGACTGGCGCCAGAGATCGCTCAAGGCGTGGCGCATGGCGGGCGGATAGGCGCCGAAACGCCACGGTGCGGCGATCACGACGAGGCGTTTCACAGGGCGCAACGTCGCCGCGGCCAGCGCCATCGTGCCGCCGAGGCAATAGCCGGCGAGGGTCAGATCGGGGCCCAGCGCGTCGATCAGAGGCAGCAGCATCGTCTCGACATGCCCGCCGATCGAAAGATCGCGCTCGTCCGGCGTGGGCGTGCCCCAGTCGACCAGCAGCGGCCTCACGCCCTGCGTCGCAAGCCAGCGCAGCAGGCTGTTATCCTCGGCGAGATCGAGGACGTCGGGCGGATTGATCAGCGAGGGCACGAACAGAACCGGCGGCCCGTCGCCGCCATAATCGCGCACCCCGGCCCGGCCCGCGGTCGCAACAACCGGCATCGCCGCGGGGGCGGGATGGCGCTGCGCCCGTTGATAGGCGCGCAGTCCCTTGAGCGCATCGGCCATGCGCGCGGGATTTTCTGCGGTTTCGCTGCGCAACATGCTGAGAAACAGGGGAAGCGGCCTCGGCCTGTGTTGCGCTGCACCAACGGATGATGCTACGATCCCTGTCATAACAGCTGGGGTATCAAAATGGTGAAGTCGGCGGAGGGATCGGGCACGGTCATCATCAAGAAGTACGCCAATCGCCGGCTCTATAACACTGAGTTGTCGAGCTACATCACGCTCGACCACCTCGCTCAGATGACCCGCGACGGCCGCGACTTCAAGGTGATCGACGCCAAGACCGAGGAGGATATTACCCACAATATCCTCACGCAGATCATCATGGAGGAAGAGAATCGGGGGCAGACGATGCTGCCGGTGCCGTTCCTGCGCCAGCTGATCTCGCTCTACGGCGATTCGATGCAGGCGATGGTGCCGCAATATCTGGAAGCGTCGATGGACGCGTTCCGCCGCAACCAGAGCCAGTTCCGCCAGGCCATGGAAGGCGCGTTCGCCGGCGGCCCCTTCGCAGAGATCGCGCGGCGCAACATGGATATGCTGGAAGCCGCGGCAAGCGCTTTCCAGACGCAGGCCAAGGCCGGCGCCGCCACCCCGCCGCCGGCATCTGCGGCATCGAAGGACGACGATATCGCGGCGCTGAAGGCGCAGCTCGCGAACCTGCAGTCGAAGCTCGACAAGCTCGTCGATTGATCCTTGAGGCCCTCTCCCCGCCGGGAAGAGGGAGCCCGGCCGCTGCTCGCCGGGGCTAGCCCGCCCGCACGATCCGGTACAAAACCGTGCTGTCGTTCTGCCACACCGGCTGCAGCCACGGGCGCGACGGGCGCAGCGCGGGCGGCATGTCCAGCATCCACAGATATTGGTAGCGATCGCGCGGCAGCGCCGCGAGCGCGCCGTCGACGGTATGCGTCTTGCCGTCGAGGCAATCGGGCTGCTGGATCAGCTGGCTGCTCTCGTCGGCATAACCGGCGACCATATCGGGGTGGACGATCAGGGTCTGCGAGGCGGGGTAGGGCCAGGTGCCGTTGGTGAAGGCCTGCCGCCGGACCACGGCGAGGCGATGGACATGATCCATGCGATAGCCCGCCATGTCGGCCGAGCAGCTGACGCGCGACAAGGCGAACACCCGGCTGCCGATCGGCAGGTGGTCGAGCGCTTCGAGCTGATGCTCCTGCATGCGGCTGATCTGGAAATAGCTCGCGGCGTGATAGGCCATGCTTGCGGTGAAGAAGGCGATCGCGCCAAGCCCGAGCCAGCGGGTGAAGGGCGTCTCGGCGGTCGGCCGCAGCGCCAGCGGGAAGAGCATCACGGCATAAGGCGCGATGCGCAGATCGGCATGGCCCGATCCCATCAGATTGACCGGCATGGCGATGAACACGAGCAGCAGCACGAGGCCCACCACCGTCAGCCGCCGGTCGAAGGTCAGATCGGTGCGCAGGATCCCGGCGACGCACACGCCGAGAATGACCAGCGTCGCGCCGAGATCGACCGGGGGATTGCCGTTGCGCAACGTCAGCAGCACGATCGCGAGCTTGCGCATCGCGTCGAACGCGAACAGGCCGAGCGATCCCTTGGGCAAGGCCGCCGACCAGAACAGCATCGGCACCAGCGGCAAGGTCAGCGGCAGGCAACAGACCACGGCGCGGGCGATCGCGCGGGCCCAGCCGATGCGGGGCTGTGCGTCCATCACCTCCCAGCTGAAGATCAGCACGCCCAGGATCCCCCAGCCGGCGGCATGCGCGACCCACACCGCAAAGCCGATCGGCACGAACAGCGCCATGCGCAGCCTGTGCTGCCCCAGCCGGCCCATCCGCAGCCACAAGCCGAACGCCAGCAGCGCCATCCCCGCCGCCAGGCAGAAATTGACGAAGCCGAAGTTGAGCGGCCAATTGTAGGCGAACACCGCGGCAAAGGCCGCGGTGAGCGGGATGCGTCCGTGGACCTCGCGTGCGATCAGCAGCGCGCCGCCGATCGTGACGACCGGGATCGCGAGGATCACGATCTTGGTGGCAAGCTCGACGCCGAGCGCGGGGGCGAGCGCGGTGACGAGCAGGTCGACGCCGAGATTGCCGACCAGCACCCAATGGAAATCGAACCACTGCCTGAACCAGGGCGAGGTCGCGTAATCGAGCCCGATCGCGTAACGGCTCATATGGTTGGGCAGGTCGATCAGCGGCGGCACCGTCGGCAGCAGCAGCGGCACCGCGCCCAGCACGAGCAGCAGGATGACCAGCCGGCCCTGGCTGAGGCCGCGCGCCCTTGAAGCGCTCCGGGCCGTGTCGTCGGGCCGGCTCGATAGGGTGGTCGCGTTCATTCAGATGCCCCGGCTAGCGAATTGCGGTGTCGGCAACGGATCGTTCCTCGGCTGCGGCCTGCGCGTGCGCGAAAGCGCGATCAGACCCAGCAAGGCGGCGGCCGAAACCGCCAGTCCCAGACGCTCGGCCAACGGCTTCGTCCGCTCGATCGTACACAGGCTGCCGCGATATTGCAGCAAGCCTTCGGGCGAGCGGCTGGTTTGCGCCAGCCTGTCGCCGCAGCGGACCTGCCAGATCGGAAAGGCGAAGCGTCGCAGCGTCGTGACACCCCCCGCCTGCGTGATCGCGGGTGTTCGACGCGCAAGATCGAGCGCCCAGTCGGAATGGCTGCCCGCGCGCTCGCCGAGCCCGTGCGGCAGATATTCGATCACGTCGGGATGATCGCGCTGAAGTGCGGCAAGCCGGCTTCGTGCCGATTCGGGGCCGGCCGCGAACGACGACATGGCGATCAGGATCGAGCACAGCAACGGCGGCGCCGCTGCCGCCAGGATGGCGGGGCCCGGCAGCCGGCTGCGCGCGATCAGCATGGCGGCGCCGAATTCGGCCAGCGTCAGGATCCGCCAGGGGAATTGCACCCGGTCGAGCGGCGGAAGCAGCCACAACGGCCGGGCCAGACCGAATGCGAGGCATAGGGTGCCAAGGACGAACCACGCCCAGCGATCGCGCCGCATGGATGCGGCAAGCGGGAGCAAGGAGAGACCGGCGACGCCGAGCAGGACCAGCCCGGGCGCGCCGGCATAGGTTGCGGGCGACCAGTTGGCCGGCTGGAGCAGCGGCGCACCGCGCATCGTCTCCATCGCCGTGAAGCGCTGCAGCCAGAGCGCCGGCAGCCAATAGGCGCAGGCCAGCGCCGCCCCGATGCCGAGCCCCGCCGCCACCCGGGCCACGCCGCGCCGGTCGATTCCGCGCTCCATCGCGATCAGCATGGGGACGAGGAAGGCCGCGGCCAATACCGCCAGCGGGAGATGGCTCATGATCAGGCCGGCGAAGGCCAGCGGCAGCACCGCCGGCTTGCCCTCGATCGCCCTGGCGATGCCCAGCGCCACGAAGGGCAGCAACGCTGCGGCGGTGAATTCGGCGAGCGCGCCGCGCCGGAGGAAATCGAGCAGATGATAAGGCGCGATCATGTAGAAAGCGGCGCCCGCCAGCGGGTGGGGAGCGCGGCCCCGCAGCCAGATGTAAGTGCCGATCCCGGATGCCAGCAGCGCGACAAACGCCGCCAGCACGAGCGAAGGCCACAGCCCCGAGCCCGCCAGCCCGAATAGTCCGGCGAGCCAGAAGGCGACCGGCCCGTAGAAATAGAAGACCGGCGCGCCGAGTCCGTCGTGCGACCAGGGCAGCCAGCGCGGCCAGAGCTCGCCCTGCTTCAGCAAGGCGGTGAACTGATCGGACCAGACCAGGTTGATCCAGTGCGAATCATCGAGCCGGGGAGGGCCCGCCAGCAAAGGCAGGGTCAGGCCGGCTGCCAGGAACCCCAGGATCGAAAGCGGAAGCAGTGGGTGCGCGAGCACCCGTGCCCTCACAGGCACGATTCCAGATAGGGCTGGTCGAAGCCGAACTGCTTGGCCTTCTCGAGCGTGTAGGGGCGCAGGCCCATCGCGCGATATTCGCCGATGATCTTTCCGTCGGCGCTCTCGTCCAGATATTCGAACTTGAACAATTCCTGCGTGACGATGACGCTGCCCTCCATCCCGATCACCTCGGTGATGTTGGTGACGCGGCGGCTGCCGTCGCGCAGGCGCTTGACCTGGATGATCAGGTCGACCGAGTCCGCGATCTGGCGGCTGATCGCCTCCTTCGGCACCTTGATGTCGCTCATCATCACCATATTCTCCATACGGGCGAGCGCCTCGCGCGGGGAATTGGAGTGCAACGTGCACATCGATCCGTCGTGGCCGGTGTTCATCGCGGCCAGCATGTCGAAACATTCCGGCCCGCGGATTTCGCCGAGGATGATGCGATCGGGACGCATACGCAGCGCGTTGACGACGAGGTCGCGGATCGTGATCGCGCCGGCACCCTCCAGATTGGCGGGGCGGGTTTCGAGCGGCAGCCAGTGCGGCTGCTGCAGGCGAAGTTCGGCCGCATCCTCGATCGTGATCACGCGCTCGCCCGGGTCGATCATCTTCGACAAAGCGTTGAGCATCGTCGTCTTGCCCGAGCCGGTGCCGCCGGAAATGACGATGTTGAAGCGCGACGCGCCCGCGATCTTGAGCGCGGTCGACATCTTGTCGCTCATCGATCCGCCCTTCGCCATCATGTCGAGCGTGATCGGCTTGGCGGAGAATTTACGGATCGAGATGGCGGTGCCGCGCAGCGACAAAGGCGGGACGATCACGTTGACGCGGCTGCCGTCGGGCAGGCGCGCATCGGCCAGCGGCGTGGTCTGGTCGACCCGGCGGCCGACCTTCGAAACGATGCGCTGCGCGATCTGGAACAGATGCTCCTCGTCGCGGAAGGTGACGGGGGCGATCTCCAGCTTGCCCTTGCGCTCGACGTAGGTCTGGTCGGGGCCGTTGACCATGATGTCGGTGATCAGCGGATCCGCCAGCAATTCCTCGAGCGGCCCGAGCCCGAGCAGTTCGTCGACCAGCACCTTTTCCAGCGCGAATTGTTCGCGGCGGTTCAGCGTGATCTTGAGCTCGGCCAGCACCTCGCCGATGATCGGGCGGAATTCCTCCGCCAGCTCGTCCTTGCTGAGCGTCGCGGCGGCTTCGGGGTCGATCCGTTCGAGCAGGCGCGGCAGCACCTGCTCCTTGATCTTGTGGACCGAGGCTTCGAAGCCCTCGGCCTTCATCACCCCGGCTTCACCCGACGCGGCGACACGATCGGCCAGCCGGTCCATCGCGTTCTGCGACGTCGAGGCCCCAATATTGTCAGGGGTTGGCGTCTCGATCGGCGGAAATTGCGCGCCGCCTTCGATCCCGCCGCCGGTTTGCATCGGTTTGGCGACACCGAATGCGGGGCGCTTGGCGCCCAACCCGACGCCACCTCTTTTCCCGAACGCGCTCATCTAGCATCCCGTTGACCGTGCCGGTCACCACCGACTTGCGTGGTGGATAGGAGCGAAAGTTTTAGAAGGGTTTAACCGTGAGCTGGGGAGGCGGCTATCGAGCATCGAACGTTTGATCTGAACCGTTCGTGTCGAGCGAAGTCGAGACACGTTGGCGCGGAACGTCCCTCGACTTCGCTCGGGACGAACGGCTTGTCGGGTTTATGCGGCTTCGGTCACCGCTTCGGCCAGCACGGTCAGGCCGCGCTCGTTAACCTCGGCAAATCCGCCCTCGATGCGGATGCGCGAGACGACCGTGTTCAGGCTCGAAAAGACGGTGAGTTCGCCCGGACGGATCACCGACATCACCGGCGCATGCCCTTCGAGCACGCCGAAATCGCCCTCGGTTCCGGGGACGACCACCATATAGACCTGCTCCGAGCGGACCAGTTTCTCGGGCGTGACCAGTTCGAAATGCAGTGCCATCTTGCTTAAACCTTCTCCCTCTCCCCTTCAGGGGAGAGGGCCGGGGAGAGGGGGCTGTGGGTGAGGTGGATTATAGGCCCCTCTCCCAACCCTCTCCCCTGAAGGGGAGAGGGCTTTATTGCTTACGCGGCTTCGGCCAGCTTCTTGGCCTTGGCGATTGCCTCGTCGATGCCGCCGACCATGTAGAAGGCCGATTCGGGCAGGGCGTCATGCTTGCCTTCGACGACTTCCTTGAACGAGCGGACCGTATCCTCGACCTGCACGAACTTGCCCGCGATGCCGGTGAAGACCTCGGCGACGTGGAACGGCTGGCTGAGGAAGCGCTGGATCTTGCGGGCGCGGCTGACGGTGAGCTTATCCTCTTCCGAAAGCTCGTCCATGCCCAGGATCGCGATGATGTCCTGCAGCGACTTGTACTTCTGCAGCACTTCCTGGACGGCGCGCGCCGTATCGTAATGCTCCTGGCCGACGACCGCGGGCGTCAGCACGCGGCTGGTCGAATCGAGCGGATCGACCGCGGGGTAGATGCCGAGCTCGGAGATGGCGCGGTTCAGGGTCGTCGTCGCGTCCAAGTGGGCGAACGAGGTCGCGGGCGCCGGATCGGTCAAGTCGTCCGCGGGGACGTAGATCGCCTGCACCGAGGTGATCGAGCCCTTGTTGGTCGAGGTGATGCGCTCCTGCAGCGCGCCCATGTCGGTCGAGAGCGTCGGCTGGTAGCCCACGGCCGAAGGAATACGGCCGAGCAGCGCGGACACTTCCGAACCCGCCTGGGTGAAGCGGAAGATGTTGTCGACGAAGAACAGCACGTCCTGGCCCTCGACGTCGCGGAAATATTCCGCATTGGCGAGGCCCGAGAGCGCGACGCGAGCACGCGCGCCCGGCGGCTCGTTCATCTGGCCGAATACGAGGCTCACCTTCGAGCCCTCCGGCGTCGGGTTGCCGTCGGCATCCTTGGCGATGACGCCGGCGTCGAGGAATTCGTGATAGAGATCGTTGCCCTCGCGGGTCCGCTCGCCGACGCCCGCGAACACCGACACGCCGCCATGGCCCTTGGCAATGTTGTTGATCAGCTCCTGGATCAGCACGGTCTTGCCGACGCCGGCGCCGCCGAACAGGCCGATCTTGCCGCCGCGCGCATAAGGCGCGAGCAGATCGATCACCTTGATGCCGGTGACGAGGATCGAGGCTTCGGTCGACTGGTCGACGAAGTCGGGGGCCTTGGCGTGGATCGGGGCGCGCAGGTCGGTATCGACCGGGCCACGCTCGTCGATCGGTTCGCCGATGACGTTGAGGATGCGGCCGAGCGTGCGCGGGCCGACCGGAACGCGGATCTGCGAGCCGGTGTCGGTCACTTCCTGGCCGCGGGTCAGGCCCTCGGTCGAGTCCATCGCGATCGTGCGGACCGT
Source organism: Sphingomonas sp. MMS24-J13 (assembly GCF_044905095.1). Lineage (NCBI taxonomy): Bacteria > Pseudomonadati > Pseudomonadota > Alphaproteobacteria > Sphingomonadales > Sphingomonadaceae > Sphingomonas > Sphingomonas sp. MMS24-J13. Next base: position 1,796,834 of record NZ_CP173258.1, on the reverse strand, counting down.
GCCCTCGCCGAGGTGCTGGGCAACCTCCAGGACGAGACGGTTGTTGCCGTTGCGCGTCTCGAGCGCGGACAGGATCGCCGGCAGTTCGCCGTCGAAGGCCACGTCGACGACGGCGCCGATGACCTGGCTGATGCGGCCCGTATTATTCGTGCCGAAGGAGATTGCTGGGGCGGTTGCCATGGGTTCGTCCTTGCCTTCGTGTCTGCTTAGAGCGCTTCGGCGCCCGAGATGATTTCCACCAGCTCGGTCGTGATCGCGGCCTGGCGGGTGCGGTTATATTGAACGGTGAGGCGATTGATCATGTCGCCGGCATTGCGCGTCGCATTGTCCATCGCGGTCATCTGCGAGGCGTAGAAGCCGGCCTGATTCTCGAGCTGTGCGCGGTAGATCTGGATCGCAACGTTGCGCGGCAGCAGATCGGCCAGGATCGATTCCTCGTCGGGCTCATATTCGACGGCGGCCGAAGCGCCCTCGGTCGCGGCGCCGGTGGTCGGCACGGCGGCGGGGATGAGCTGGACGACCGTGGGCACCTGCACGAGCGCCGAGCGGAAGGTCGAATAGATCAGGTGCACGACGTCGAACTCGCCGGCGTCGAACCGCGCGATCAGATCCTGCGCGATCGTCTGCGCCTCGGCAAAGGCCGCCGACTTCACATGGCTCATGTCGTGATCGACCGCGATCATGCCCGGATAGAAGCGGCGGATCGGCGCGCGGCCCTTGCGGCCGGCGATATAGAAGCGGACGGCCTTGCCCGCTGCCAGCAATTCCTCGGCCTTGATCCGCGCGGCGCGAACGATGTTCGTGTTGAAGCCGCCCGCGAGACCACGCTCGGAGGTGGCGACGACGATCAGGTGACGCGCATCGCTGCCGGTGCCGGCGAGCAATTTCGGGCTTTCCGGGCCGACGGTGACCTTGGACGCCAGGCTCGCCATCACGGCCTCGAGCCGCTCGGCATAAGGGCGGCCGGCGACGGCCGCTTCGGTCGCACGGCGCAGCTTGGCGGCGGCGACGGTCTTCATCGCCCGGGTAATCTTCTGGGTCGACTTCACCGAGGTGATGCGGACCTTGAGTGCCTTGAGACTGGCCATTCTTCCCTGTCTCTTCCTACATCGTCGCCCCTGCGGAGGCAGGGGCCTATCTCTCTAACCACATATGCCATCGCCAAGCGGCGAGAGACATGGGCCCCTGCCTAAGCGGGTTCCCTGCAAAGTACTACTTTGCAGGGGCCCGTGCAGGGGCGACGAAAGCTTAAGCGAACGTCTTGGCGAAGCTGTCGAGCGCGGCCTTCAGCTTGGCCTTGGTGTCGTCGCCCAGATCCTTGCTGTCGCGGATCGCGCCGAGCACGTCGGCATGATCGGAGCGCATATAGGCCAGCATCGCGGTCTCGTAGCGGACGACCGCGTTGACCGGGATCGTGTCGATATAGCCATTGGTGCCGGCGAAGATCGACGCGACCTGTTCCTCGAAGGGCAGGGGGCTGAACTGGGCCTGCTTGAGCAGCTCGGTCAGGCGCGCGCCGCGGTTGAGCAGGCGCTGGGTCGAGGCGTCGAGATCCGAGCCGAACTGCGCGAAGGCCGCCATTTCGCGATACTGGGCCAGCTCCAGCTTGATCGAGCCGGCGACCTTCTTCATCGCCTTGGTCTGCGCGGCCGAGCCGACGCGCGACACCGACAGGCCGACGTTGATGGCCGGGCGGATGCCCTGATAGAACAGGTCGGTCTCGAGGAAGATCTGGCCGTCGGTGATCGAGATCACGTTGGTCGGGATGTAGGCCGACACGTCGCCCGCCTGGGTCTCGATGATCGGCAGCGCGGTGAGCGACCCGGCGCCATTGTCCTTGTTCATCTTCGCGGCGCGCTCGAGCAGGCGCGAGTGAAGATAGAAGACGTCGCCCGGATAGGCTTCGCGGCCCGGCGGACGGCGCAGCAAAAGCGACATCTGGCGGTAGGCGACGGCCTGCTTGGACAGATCGTCATAGACGATGACGGCGTGCATGCCGTTGTCGCGGAAATATTCGCCCATCGCGCAGCCGGTATAGGGGGCGAGGAACTGCAGCGGCGCCGGCTCCGACGCGGTCGCGGCGACGACGATGGAATATTCCATCGCGCCATTCTCTTCGAGCGTGCGGACGAGCTGCGCCACGGTCGAGCGCTTCTGGCCGATCGCGACGTAGATGCAGTAGAGCTTCTTGCTCTCGTCGGTGCCCTTGTGCGATTCCTTCTGGTTGATGAAGGTGTCGATCGCGACGGCCGACTTGCCGGTCTGGCGATCGCCGATGATCAGCTCGCGCTGGCCACGGCCGACGGGAACGAGCGCGTCGAGCGCCTTGAGGCCGGTCTGCACCGGCTCGTGCACCGACATGCGCGGGATGATGCCGGGCGCCTTGACCTCGACGCGGCTGCGCTGGGTCGTGGCGATCGGGCCCTTGCCGTCGATCGGATTGCCGAGGCCGTCGACCACGCGGCCGAGCAGTTCCTTGCCGACGGGAACGTCCACGATCGTGCCCGTGCGCTTGACGACGTCGCCTTCCTTGATCTCCGAGTCAGAGCCGAAGATCACGACGCCGACATTGTCGGCCTCGAGGTTGAGCGCCATGCCCTGCACGCCATTGGCGAAGGCGACCATCTCGCCGGCCTGGACGTTGTCGAGGCCGTGGATGCGCGCGATGCCGTCGCCGACGGACAGCACCTGGCCGACCTCGGACACTTCGGCTTCGGTGCCGAAGCTGGCGATCTGGTCACGGATGACCTTCGAGATTTCTGCGGCGCGGATTTCCATGTTCAGCCTTTCATCGCAGTCGCGAGTGCGTTCAATTTGGTACGGATGGAGCCGTCGATCTGACGGCTGCCGAGGCGGACGATCAGCCCGCCGAGAATGGATGGATCGACCGATGCATCGACCGAGACTTCGCTGCCCACCATCGACTTCAGCCGGGTCTTGAGCGTCGCCATCTGATTGTCGTCGAGCGCATGCGCCGAGACGACCTGCGCGGTGGTTTCGCCGCGATGGCGTGCCGACAGCGTCGTGAAATCGCGGATGATTGCGGAAAGCGCACCCAGGCGCCGATTCTTGGCGAGCACGCCCAGGAAATTGGCGGTGAGCGGATCGATGCCGATCGAGGAGGACACCGCCGAAATCGCCTTGCCGGCGTCCTCGCGGCTGATCAGCGGGCTTGCGACGAGAGCGCTCAAATCGGCCGATTCGGCGAGCGCCTGCTTCAACGCAGCGAGGCTCTGACCGACAGCGTCGAGCTTGTTCTCATTGCGGGCCAACTCGAACAAGGCGGTGGCGTAGCGACCGCTAAGACTTGCCTGTATGCCGCCGGAATACTCCACGCGCTTGCATTCCCCTGATTGTGTGGTGCCCCGCCGGGATAAGGGCGAAGCAAAAGCAGAGGCGGCCTAAGGCCCCCCGCTTCGGTCGAGGCGCGGTTAGCAGGGAGGTGTCACATATGCAAGTTTGGCAGACGTCACTTCTTGAGCGATCCGTTCCCACTGCTTTCATCTTGACGATGAGTGACTTGAATGAGCGTTGTCGGGAGAAACCGTTATTGCGCTACCGGTGGCTTTGAGAGCAAGCGGCGGGATGCCGACCGTGTGGCGGGCCCCTTATAGATACGTCATGACCCAGGCGATGACGATAGACGATGATGCGGCATGGCGATCGGTGCTGGCGCGTGACCGGCAGGCCGATGGCCGTTTCGTGACCGGCGTGCTCACGACCGGCATCTATTGCCGCCCGTCCTGCGCCGCGCGGCATCCCAGGCGCGAGAATGTGCGCTTCTTCATCGACGGCGCCGCTGCGCGCGCGACCGGACTGCGCGCCTGTCTGCGCTGCCGACCCGACGACATCGCCGCCGACGAGGCCGGTATCGCCCGTGCCATCGCCCTGATCGATGCGTCGGAGGAGCCGCCGTCGCTCGATATGCTGGCCGATGCGGCGGGGTACAGCCCCTTCCATTTTCACCGCATCTTCCGCCGGGCGACCGGTGTTACGCCGGCGGCCTACGCTCGCGCTGCCCGCGCGCGCCGGGCCGAACGCGCGCTGCGGGAGGCGGGCAGCGTGACCGAGGCGTTGTACGATGCCGGCTATGCGGCGCCCGCGCGCTTCTATGCCGATGTGCCCGATCGGCTCGGCATGACGCCATCGGCGTGGCGGGAGGGCGGGCGCGGCGAGACGATCCGCTGGGCGGTCGCCGTCACCGACCTTGGCCCGTTGCTGGTCGCCGCGACCGAACGTGGCATCTGCCGTGTGGCCTTCGAACCCGACGATGCGATGCTCCGCGTGCATTTTCCCAATGCGACGATCGAGTCCGGCGGCGATGCACTGGGTGGATTGCTCGCAGAAGCGGTGGCGTTCGTAACCGAACCCGGTCGGGCGATGAATTTGCCGCTCGATGTGCAGGGCACGGCTTTCCAGCAGGCGGTGTGGCGCGAACTCTCGCGTATCCCGCCGGGCGAGACGTTGAGCTATGCGGCGCTCGCGGCGCGTGCCGGCAAACCCGGTGCAGCGCGCGCGGCGGGATCGGCGTGCGGCGCCAATCCGGTGGCTCTGCTGATCCCCTGTCATCGCGCGAAGCGTGCCGATGGCAGCCTCGGCGGCTATGCTTATGGGCTGCCGGTGAAAGAAAAATTGCTGGAGCGCGAGCTGAATCGCCGAACCGCATAGCGCCTATGGTATATCCCCGACTGGTCCCGTTCAGCTTCTTTCTGCTAGCGGGAAAGTGCCATCCAGCGGGACGATATCGGTACGTATGCGGTTCATTTTATGGATGATCCTTAGCGTGGTTGCATTGCCGGCGCTGGCCCAGGTGCCGGTGCAGAGCCCTTATGAGGCGCTTGCTCAGGATGCCGCCGAATATGCCAAGCAGTTCAATGTCGGGGTCGAAGAGGCGATGCGGCGTCTCGTCGCGCAGCAGGCAAGCGTTCAGGCGACCGATGCGCTCGCCAAAGGCTATGCCGATCGGCTGGCCGGCATGTATTTCGATCATGACGGCACGTATCGGCTCACGATCCTGCTCACCGGCGACACGCCGATCCCCGATCGCACGATCGATGCCGGAGGCATGATCGTCCCGGTGGTCTTCCGCACCGGCGCGCAGGCGACCCGCCGCCAGATCCTCGCCGCGATCACCGCGCATCAGGCCGAGATTCGCGCTGACCTGACCGGCCCGCCGGGCATGGGGGTCGATGCGCGTACGGGCAGCCTCGTCGTCATGGTGCGGCCATCGGACGCCTCGAAGCAGGGCCCGGCAGCGCTGGCGCAGAAATTCGCGACACTGACGGGCGTGCCCGTCGAGATCCGCACGTTCAACGGCGTCGACAAGAATCTGTCGCTCGATGGGGGCGGCCGCGTGATCGGGGTGAATTCGGAAAGCGGGAAGCGCAATCTGTGCACCGCCGGTTTCGTCGTCACCGATGGCGCCCAATACGCACTCAGCACCGCGGCGCATTGCCCCGACAATCTCTCCTCGATCGAGCCGGATCGCGACGATGTGCCGCTGAAGATGCTCGGTGCGTGGGGCGCGGGCTATCAGGACGTGCAGATTCACAGCGCGCCGGAGGCGCTGGAGCCGATGTTCATGGTCAACAAGAAGCGGACGCTGGCACGTCCCGTATCGAGCTGGCGCAATCGCGACAGCACCCGGGTCGGCGATTTCGTCTGCCACCGCGGCGAACGAACCGGCTATAGCTGCGCCACCGTCGAGTTCGTCGATTATGCCCCGCCGGGTGATCTATGCGCCGGCCCGTGCACGCCCACCTGGGTCGCGGTGAACGGGCCGGATTGCGGCAAGGGCGATAGCGGCGGGCCGGTCTTCAGTGGGATGGTGGCGTTCGGCCTGATGAAAGGCGCCAGCAATTCGAGCGACGATACGTGCCGGCTCTATTATTACATGTCGGTCGATTATCTGCCGCCGGGCTGGACGATCGCCTACGAACGCCAGCCGTGGCAGGCGGTCAGCGCATCAGTTCCAGCGGTTGAGGGAGCTTCGCGAGGAGCTCCGCACTGAATTCGGCATCGATATGGAAGAAGGCCATGCGCGTGACCGCATCGGACCTGTTCTCCCACGCATGGTTGGTGCCGCGCTGGACCACCGCTTCGCCCTGCTTCAGCACGACTTCGCTATCGTCGAGCACCAGCACGATCTCGCCCTCGATCACTATGACGTAATCCATCGTCTTCGTGCGGTGCATGACGGTGCGATGCCCGCCCTGCGAAGGCGGGTAGATGTCGATGAGGCGGAGCAGGTGGCCGGCGGGCGGCATGATCGTGAAAGGCCGCTCGTTGGGCTCCGATCCGGGCAGCGAGTTCAGCGTCGGGACGGTTTCGGTGGTGCTCCAGATCTCGATGAAATCGGCGCCGACGGCCTCGCCCTGCATCGTGTGATGCTGTGGCGGCGGACCATCGGACAGGACGATCGACTTGCCTGCAGCATCGTGCCCGGTAACGACGCGCCTTCTGTTTCCGGCCATGCTGATCTCTCCGTGCGATTTTATTAGCACGCTATAGAAATACCCATGCCGGTACGCCAGAGCGGTGCTCCGTTGATATAGCAATCAGGGTTCGGAAATTCCGACTGTCAAAACCAGGTCGGCGTGGCTAGGCTTGCTGACGTCCGGGGAAGTACAAGACCATGTCGTTGCGTTGCCGATTATTGGGCTGGCACTCGTTCAAGCTTGTCGCGCGCGACACGAAGAATGGGACTGCTTTGGAGTGTTCGCGCTGCCGGCGCAGAATGCGGGTGAAGCCGTCCAGGAACCTTGACCATCCCGAGGACGTCGTTCCCGAGAAGGGCTGAGCTCTACAGGAAATTGTAGGGGTCGACGTCGACCGCGACACGCACGCCGCGCGGCCATTCCAGTTCGCCCAGCCAGGCGCGGATGACGTCCTGCACATCGAGGGCTCGCCGCGCGTGGACCAGGAGGCGCTGGCGATGCCGGCCGCGCAGCATGGCGAGAGGAGCCGGTGCTGGCCCATAGACCTCCATGCCCTCGACGCGCGGTGCCGACCGGCCGATCGCCTTGGCGGTCGCGACGGCCTCGTCGAGATTCTCCGAACTGACGATGATCGCGGCGAAGCGGCCGAAGGGGGGCGCCCCCGCCACGCGCCGCGCATCGGTTTCGGCGGCGTAGAAACTCTCGGCGTCGCCGGAAACCAGCGCCCGAATGACGGGTGCTGCCGGCTCGTGCGTCTGGACGAGGACCCGGCCGGGCTTGGCGCCTCGCCCGGCGCGACCGGCCACCTGCGCGATCTGCTGGAAACTGCGCTCCGCCGCGCGCAAGTCGCCGCCCGACAGGCCGAGATCGGCATCGACCACGCCAACCAGGGTGAGGTTCGGGAAATGATAGCCCTTGGTCACCAATTGGGTGCCGATGACGATATCGATTTCGCCCGATTCCATGCGATTGACGAATTCGGCCGCCTTGGCGGGCGACCACAAGGTGTCCGATGTCACGATCGCGGTGCGTGCGTCGGGGAAGAGCAGGGCGACTTCGTCGGCGATCCGCTCGACCCCGGGGCCGCACGGCACCAGCGCATCCTCCTCCTTGCATTCGGGGCAGGCGCGCGGCGGCGGCATGACATGCCCGCAATGGTGGCAGGCAAGGCGCGCGGTCAGCCGATGCTCGACCAGCCACGCGGTGCAATTGGGGCATTGGAAGCGGTGGCCGCAATGGCGGCACAGGGTCAGCGGGGCATAACCGCGTCGATTGAGGAACAGCAAAGCCTGTTCGCCGCGCGCCAGCGTCTCGCCGACCGCGGCGACCAAGGTCGGCGCCAGCCAGCGGCCACGATCGGGGCGGTCCTGCGTCATGTCGATCACGGCGATGTCGGGCATGGTCGCGCCGCCGAAGCGCGCAGGAAGCCTGACCTCCTCGTAGCGGCCTTGCGCGACCTGCTGGCGGGTTTCGATCGCCGGGGTGGCCGAGGCGAGGATGACGGGAATGCTCTCGAAATGGCCGCGCATCACCGCGACGTCGCGAGCGTGGTACATCACGCCGTCTTCCTGCTTGAAGCTCGATTCATGCGCTTCGTCGACCACGATCAGCCCGAGATCGCGATAGGGCAGGAACAGCGCCGAACGCGCGCCGACCGTCACCAAAGCCTCGCCGGACGCGATGGCCCGCCAGGCGCGACGGCGCTGCGACTGGCGCAGGTCCGAATGCCAGGCGACCGGCGCACAGCCGAAGCGGCCGGCGAACCGCTTGAGGAACGGTTCGGTCAGCGCGATCTCGGGCAGCAGCACGAGCGTCTGGCGTCCGGCGCGGATCGCCTCGGCGACGGCCTCGAAATAGACTTCGGTCTTGCCTGACCCGGTCACGCCGTCGAGCAGGATGGGGGCGAAGGCGCGATCGCGCACGGCCTCGGTCAGCCGGCCGGCAGCGTCCTTTTGCTCGGACGACAGATCGGGCTGGCCGTGATCCGGATCGGGCACCGGGAAGGGATCATCGACCCTGACCTCGACCGGCTCGATCGCACCGGCCTTGACCAGCCCGCGGATCACGGCGTCCGAAACGTCGGCGATCGTGGCCAGTTCGCGCACCAGCCCCTGCCGGCTTTCGATCCGTTCCAGCGCCTGCTGGCGCTGCGGCGTGAGGCGCGGCGGGACGTGCCCGGTGACGCGATATTCGATGATCGTCTTGGCCCCGTCGAGCGCCGAGGCGGAGGCGAGCGCCATCCGCAACACGGCAGCGGGCGGCGCCAGATAATAATTCGCGGTCCACTCGATCAGGCGGCGCAGCGACGGCTTGAGCGGCGGCAGATCGTACACGCCGAGCAGCGGACGGAGGCGATTGTCCCCCACCTCCGCGTCCGAGGGCATGTGCTCGGGCTCCCATACCACGCCGGCAAGCTGGCGGGGGCCGAGTGGGGCAAGCACGATCGAGCCGGGCTCGACCTTGTGCTCGCGATCAATCCGGTAATCGAGCGGCCCGATCGCGGAATTGAGCAGGAGGACGCGGGCGCGATTGTTCATCGCCCCCAAGTAGGATGGCCGGACCGAAAAGGAAAAGCCCCGCCGTTGCACCCGGCGTGACGCTTGCTAGGCTGGGCCCCAACAGGTTCGTTGGAGATTCCCCGATGAGAAGGATTCTGGCTGCGGCGTTGACCGTCGGTCTCGTGCAGGCTGCGGTTCAGGCGCAGGCGCCCGCCAAGGCCGTGCTCACGCACGAAAAGCTCTGGATGATGAAACGCGTCGGCGCGCCGTTCGTCAGCCCGGACGGCAAGTGGGTCGCCTATGCGCTCAACGAGCCGAGCTACAAGGCCGACGAGGCGGTCAGCGACCTGTGGATCGTGCCGGCGGATGGCTCGGCGCCGCCCCGGCGGCTGACCAATACCAAGGGTGGCGAAGGCGATCCGGTCTGGTCGCCCGACAGCCGCAGGATCGCTTTCTCGGCCAAGCGCGAGGGCGACGCCGAGGCGCAGATCTACATCATCGACGTGGCCGGGGGCGGCGAGGCGCATCGGGTGACCGCCAGCGCGACCGCCGCCGAGCGCCCGCAATGGCGCCCCGACGGACAGGCGATCCTCTACGAGACGATGGCCTATCCCGGCGCGATGGACGATGCCGCCAACAAGAAGGCCGCCGAGGATCGCAAGGCGCGCAAATATAATGTGCGGGTCTACGAGCATTTTCCGGTCCGCTACTGGAACCAGTGGCTCGACGACAAACGCCCGACCATCTTCGTCCAGCCGCTCGCCGAAGGCGCGGGCGCGAAGGACATATTGTCGCCAACCGCGCTCGCCAGAAGCCCCGGTTTCTCGGGCGGGAATGTGGGCGAGGGGGGCATGTCGCTCTCGCCGATCTGGAGTGCCGACGGCAGGGAGGTGGTGTTCATCGCCACCACCGAACGCTGGAACGCCGCCTTCGCCAATGTCGGCTTCCAGCTCTTCCGCATGCCCGCCGATGGCGGCGAGCCCCGGCCGGTGAGCGATATCAAGGGCGATTATGGCGATCCGGTCTTCACCGAGGACGGCAAGACGCTCCTGTTCCAATATGCGAAGCAGAGCGAGCAAGTGTATGATCTGTCACGCGTCAGCAAGGTTGCGTGGCCGGCGGGCGGCGCGATTGCGCCGGTCACGCCGGGCTTCGACAAGATGGTGACCGGCTTCGTTCCCTCGAACGACAGCAAGACCGCATGGCTGCTGGTGGCCGAGGAAGCGCGCACCAATCTCTACAAGGTCCCGATCGCGGGTGGGAAGCCCGAGGAGATCGTCGCGCCGAAAGTGGGCGGCTATACCAGCCTGTCGATCCCGGCGAAGGCCAAAGGCCTCGAACTGATCGCGCAATATGGCAGTTCGGTGAACCCGGCCGAGGTGGTGCGGATCGATCCGGCCCAGCGGAAGCACACCAATCTCACCAATGTCGATACGGCCTTCGCGGCGACGATCGACTGGCAGCCGCCACAGCATTTCTGGTTCAAGAGCGCGCTCGGCCGCGACATCCACAACATGATCGTCCTGCCGCCGAACTTCGATCCGGCGAGGAAATATCCGTTGCTGGTGTTCATCCACGGCGGGGCGGCGAGCTACAATCCCGATCAGATCAGCCTGCGCTGGAATTACCATCTGCTCGCGGCCGACGGCTACGTCCTGCTGATGACCGATTATACCGGATCGACGACCTTCGGCGAGAAGTTCGCCCAGGCGATCAAGCTGGATCCGCTCAAGACACCGGGCGAGGAGATCAACCAGGCGGTCGACGAGGCGCTCAAGCGCTATTCGTTTATCGACGGTACGCGCATGTGCGCCGGCGGCGCCAGCTATGGCGGCCACCTCACCAACTGGCTGGAGGCGACGACGACGCGCTTCAAATGCCTGGTGAGCCATGCCGGCGAAGTCGATCTCACCACCCAATGGGGCGAGAGCGACTTCAACTATCAGCGCGAAGTAAACAACGGTGGCCCGCCGTGGGAGAACAACCCGGTGTGGCGCGCGCAGAGCCCGATCACCTATGGCGACAAATGGCAGACCCCGATCCTCTTCTCGATCGGCGAGCGCGATTATCGCGTCCCAATCGGCAACACGCTCGAGGCCTGGTCGACGATCCAGCGGCAGAAGGTGCCGAGCCGGCTGCTGGTCTGGCCGGACGCGTGGCACTGGATCCTGAAGCCGGAAGACAGTCGCCAATTCTACAAGGAGGTGCGCAGCTGGCTGGCGCATTATCTGAAGGATGCGCCCAAGGCCGGTGAAGGACCGGTGGGTTAGTCTAAATTCCCTCTCCCGTTCGGGAGAGGGCTTTCAGGTTTATCGCACCGCGCCCTTCACGATCAGCCTCGGCAATAACGTCAGCGCCCCCACGATCGGCCACTTCCGCTGCCATGGCTTGATCTCGATCGGCTGGCCCGAATGGCGGCTGATCTTCCAGGCGAGATAATCGAGCCCGCCGGCATAGGTCGCGCTGGCCTTGGCCAATCGCAGCAACGTGAGGGCCTTGCCCTCGCGGCTGCGCCGCGCCCAGGCGCGTTTGCCGGCGGCGCGCTCGGCCGACGACAGCGTGTGGTTGAACACCAGCCGGCCGTTGACCAGGTGCGCGGCCAGTCCGGCTTCCGCGAGCGCGGGAAAGGTGAAGGCGCGGTAGCGGTCGGGATCGGCATCGACCACCGATCCGGCGCGGTTCTTGCGCTCGGCGCGCAGTTCGGCAGCATAGGTGAGTGCGAAGGCGCGGCGCCACAGGTCCAGCGGCTCCAGCGCATCCGCGATGCACGGGCGAGCGGCGGCCAGCAATGCAGGCGCACAGCGCGCTACGGCTGCCGTGGTGGCCGATCGTGCGGCCTCGTCTGCGGCCCATGCGAGGCGCGACGGCTGGGCGAAGCGCGCCCAGACCGAAACGTTGCGGGTCGAACCCGACGCCAGCCGGGCGAAATCCTTCTCCGACAGGACCGCATATTTGGCGATCAGGCCATCATGCTCGAACGGAAAGACGTTGGGCGGGATGAGGCGGTTGGCGGTGGCCAGCCACTTCTGCGCGAACGCCGCCGCATAATCGGCCACGATCAGATAGAAATCGAGCATCAGCCCTTCGTATCGCGTTTCGCGCAGGCAGGAGCCGTAGAACAGGACCGCGCGCGCGCCGGGATGGCGTGCCGCGATCGCGGCCGCCATCGCCCCGACGCGAGGATTTACAGGCTGGGAGAGTTCGGCGGCGACGAGGGTCTGGAGTGCGTCGGCCATGACAAAGTATCTTAACCTTGATGCGCGCGAGAGTCAGGAGCGGGAATCGCACCATTTCCGATCAAGTCGGCGCGTATAGGGATCAACGCCTGCTGACGGTGGATCAGGCAGCCAGGCGGACGAACGGCAGGGGGCTGGTCTGGCGCAGGATGATCGGCCGGCCGGTATTGGCCTGGAACAGTTCGCCGTCGAGGATCACGCTCGAACGATCGCCCTCGATCCGGATCTCGTCGCCACGGCCGAAATGCACGCCGCGCACGAGCCCGTTGCCGAGCCGGCCGAACAGGCCCGCGAACAGCGCCCGCAACAGCGCCCAGGGATTCTGATCGATCACCATCAACTGGAGTGCGCCGGTGCGCGATCCATTGGCGATCGACGATCCCAGCAGCAATTTGCGCAAGGTCGTCACGATCAGCAGCGAGAAGCGGCCATGGAGCTCGCCCTGGCGAATCAGCGAGACCTTCACCGGCTGCGCCTTGAGCGGCAGGAAAGCCGCACGCAGCCCGAGCACCAAAGTCACCAGCAGCGCCATCGCCGCCAGCGCGTGGCTGAGCCAGTTCGGCAGGCCGAGCGGGTAGATCTTGTTCCGGCAGTACAGCATCACCTCGGCCAGGCCCGCGCCGCCGAGGAACATCCCGATCACCGGCCTGAGGCTGTCGGTCATGCCGTCCGGCTCGTGGCTGAGCGCGATCAGTTCGCGCGTCACGACATGCTCGGCCAGATCGCCCTTCGCGAGTTCGAGCACGCGCGCGAGCGCCTCGATCGGATCGCCGGTCGCGCCGAGATCGAGTGCGATCAGATTGGTCTTGCCGTTGGGCAGCACCGCCACCGGCGGCGGCGCGCCGCGGAAGAAATCGCTGTCGTAAAGCTCGGTCAAGGTCGCCTGGACGGTGCCGTCGCCACCGTTGATGACGAGCACGCGGGGCTCGACCCGGGCGATCGTACGCAGCGCGGCGCCGATCTGGTCGACATGCTCCACCTCGTAATGGAAGATTTCCGGGTGGTTCGCGCAAAAGCTCCTGATACGCGGCAGGATCGCCCGATTGCCCGTCGAGCGGGGATTGGACAGAAGGGCGATACGAACCATCAACCTGCCTTGATCAGCGTGCGTTCGGGATGGGGCCGAAGCCCCCGCCGCGCACATAATTCATGACGATCGGAACGGGCTTGACCCCGTTTTCCACCTGGACCTGCACCTGGACGGGCGAGGGGCGGCGTTTGAACATGACGTCCATCAGCGAGATGCTGGGGTTGCCCGACATGCCGCCACCGTCCGTCAGATCGGTGCTGCCGCCATGCCCGCTGACGTCGTGCCGCACCGAAATCGCATAGGCGCCGGTGCGAGGCACCGGCATGCAGATTTCGACCGTACCGGTCGCCGGCGTGGGCACTTCGACGCGTTCGATATAGCTGCCCTTGTCGAAATAATGCGCCGGATCGCCGCCGTAGGTCTGCACCCGGATCAGCCCGGTGCGTGCCTTGAGGCCCACCACCTTGACCAGCAGGGCGGGCTTGCCCGAGGCTTCGCAAGCGGCCGCATGCGGCCCGAGCACGATCGCCGCCGCCGGCGCACAGGGCGTTATCAGCGCTCCCGCACCGATCATCAGGCTGGCAATCAGTTTCGACATGACCTCACGACTCCCGGAAGCTATAGGCCCGGCAAACCCCGCCGGGCGGAACACGCCCCGTTGGTTCGAGACATCGGTTGCGATTGCGGCCAGAACATGGTGAGGGAGCGTCGGCAATTTGAAATCTGGTTCGCTCGTCGATCGCTACGTCGCTCGGCTGATCCTCGTTCCGCTGGCCGCGACCCTGGTTATCGCTGCGATGCTGCTGCTGCTCGAGAAGATGCTGCGGTTGTTCGATTTCGTGGCCGAAGAAGGCGGGCCGGTCAGCGTCGTATGGCGCATGCTGGCCAATCTCATTCCCGAATATCTCTCGCTCGGCATTCCGATCGGGCTGATGCTGGGCATCCTGCTCGCCTTCCGGCGACTGGCGACGACGTCGGAACTCGATGTCCTGCTGGCGGTGGGCATGAGCTATCGCCGGCTGCTGCGCGTGCCTTATTTCTATGCGATCGGCTTTGCGCTGATCAATCTGGCGATCGTCGGCTTCGTCGAGCCTTATTCGCGCTATGCCTATGAGGGCCTGCGGTACGAATTGCGTACCGGCGCGCTGGGCGCCTCGATCAAGGTCGGCGAATTCACCAAGCTCGGCAAGAAGATGACCTTGCGGGTCGAGCGCAGCCGCGATGGCGGACGCGAGCTTTCGGGCATTTTCGTGATGGCGGAGGCCGAACAGGGCAAGAGCCTCGCCGTGACCGCCGAGCATGGCCGCTTCCTGGCGACCGACGATCCCAACACGATCATCCTGCGGCTGACCAGGGGCACGTTGGTCCACAACGCGCCGGGCTTCGCCAGTCCGCGCATCCTGAGCTTCCAGAGCCACGATCTGCCGATCGATCTGCCCAAGGAAGAGGCATTTCGCCGGCGCGGCGGGCTCGACGGCGAGAGCACGATCATCGAGCTCGTGAAATCGGGCCATTTGGCCGGCACCCCGCGCGAGGAGCGCGCCAAGATCCGCGCCGAGTTCCATTTCCGCTTGGTCGAGGTCGTCACGATGCTGCTGCTGCCGATGCTGGCGGTATCGCTCGCGGTGCCGCCCAAACGATCGACCTCGGCGCTCGGCGTGTTCCTGTCGATCGTGATGCTGGTGACCTATCACAAGGTGAACGAATATGCCGAGGCGCTGGGCGGGCGCGGTAATATCGATCCGCTGATCGCCCTGTGGGTGCCGTTCCTGATCTTTGCCGGCCTGGTATGGTGGATGTACCGTACGCTGGCGCATGTGCCCGGCGGACAGCCGATCGGCGCGCTCGAGCGCTGGGCCGCCAAGACAGCCGGCTTCGTGCGGCGCTGGTTCGTCCGCTTGCGACGGACGCAGCAGGCGACGGCATGAAGATCCCGAAATGAAGATCAACGTCTCCTTCTTCGCCTCGCGCACCATCTCGTGGTATATGGCGCGCGTATTCGTGGTCCGCTCGGCGGCGGTGTTGGCCGCATTGGTGCTCGTGTTGATGGCGCTCGACCTGCTGGGGGAGTCGGGCGATATCCTGGCCTATAAGGGCAATGGCGACGCCCAGCTGTGGTACTATACCTCGCTGCGGCTACCGCAGCTGGTCCAGCGTTTCCTGCCTTTCTCGGTCCTGCTCGGCACCTTGATCACGCTGGCGACGATGAACCAGAACAGCGAGATCATTTCGATGAAGGCGGCGGGAATTTCCGCCCACCAGATCCTCGCGCCCCTGGTCGCGGCGAGCCTGGCGATCGCCGGGCTCTCCTTCTGGTTCAACGATCATGTCGTCGCGCGCGCGACCGCGGTGCTGACCGCCTGGCAGAATGTGGACTATGGCCCGATCCCCAAGGCACACGGGGTCACCTCGAACGTCTGGGTGCGCGCGGGCGAAGATCTCGTGCACGCCGATCGGGTGGTGTCGCGTGGCGGTCATGTGACCCTGCAGGGGGTCAGCTATTATGATCGCACCGGCGATCGGCTGATCGCGATCGCCAATGCCCCGCGTGCCGATTATCAGGGCGGCGCCTGGGTGCTGCAGAATGTGCATCGCTTCGATGTCGCGGCGGGCAAGATGGCGACGATTCCGTCGGCGACAATCGGGCAGGGGGTTACCCCCGATCGCTTCACGCTCGCCAATATCGATGCCGATGGCATGTCGTTCCGCGGCCTGGCCGAAGCGATCAGCGCCCTGCGCGCGGCTGGCCGGCCGACTGCCGGCCTCGAGACGGTGTTGTGGCACAAGTTTTCCGGCCCCTTGTCGGCGGTGCTGATGCCGTTGCTGGCAGGCGTCGCCGGCTTCGGGCTGGCGCGATCGGGCGTGCTGTTCATCCGCGCGGTGATCGGCATGGCGCTTGGCTTCACCTATTTCGTCGCCGACAATTTCGCCCTGGCGATGGGCAATATCGGCGCTTACCCGCCCCTGCTCGCCGCATGGTCGCCATTCCTGCTCTTCTTGCTGATCGGCGAGGCGGTGCTGATCCGCACCGAGGAGTGACCGAACAGGCCGATGAAGGGCATAAGGCGCGGCGGAACGCGGCGCGCGGTGCCTCCTCGGTGGCCTTGTCGCGAATGGGCAGCGTGGTCGAACTGGCAAGCCAGCCCATCTATGTCTGGATGTTCGGTCTGGCCACCTATGGCCTCTACCAGGTGCTGTGGAGCTTGGTGAATATCGCCGAGAACATCTTCGATCTCGGCACGACCAGCGCGCTTCAGCGAATATTGCCGCAGCAGACCACCCCGGAGGATCGCGCGCGGGCGGTGCGGGCCGCTTTGCTGCTCGGCATCCTGCCCAATCTGGCGGTCGGGGCATCGGCGGCACTGGCGGCGCCATGGATCGCGCCGTTGATCAACGTCTCGTCGGCCGATCTGCCGCGACTGGTGATCGCGATCCGGCTGTTCGCGTGGGCTCTGCCTTTGTGGGCGGTGGTGGAGGTGACGACCTCGGCGGTGCGCGCGTGCCATGCTTTCGGGCCCGAAGTACGGCTGCGGCTGATGTGGGAGCAGGTGGCGCGGCTGCTCGCGGCATCGCTCTGCTGGCTGTTCGGCTTCACGATCCTCGGGCTGCTGGTGGCGCATATCGCCTCGCTGACGATTACCGCGGTGGCGGCTTTGCGGCTGCTCAACCGGCATGTGCCGCTGCGCGACATCGTCGGTGTGCGATCGGGCAGGGCGATGCTCGGCGATACCCTCCTGTCGGGTCTGTCGGTGCTGCCCGCCAACATCCTCGGGCGCGTGTTCAGCGACGTGGCGACCGTGATCGCCAATCTCCTCGCACCCGGCGCAACGGGGGCGAGCGCAGCGGGTATCTACGCCATCGCGCGCAAGGTCTCCTCGATCCCGCAGATCGTGCGCCAGACCTTTTCCTACGTGCTGGGGCCGATCGCGGCGGCCGCGGCGCGCGGCGATCGCGGGACCATCCAAGGCCTCTACGATTTCGCCAACCGCCTTTCGGTGATCATGGCGTTGCCGACCTGCGCCGCCTTGATCGCGGCGGGACCGGCTATTCTGGGGCTGTTCACGAAGCAGGCCCAAACGGGCCTGTCGATCCTGGCCATTCTGACCATTTCGCGCGGGATCGAAGCGGCGATCGGCCCGGCCTCGTCGATCCAGCAGGTGATCGGCAAGCGCCGGCTGCCGGTCTATAACAGCATCGCGGCCTTCGCCGGATCGGCGCTGATGCTGGTGGCGGCGCAACCGTTTCTGCCCGGAATTTCGATCGCACTGGCGGTCGCGACGGGTCAGGTCATGGTGTCGGCTCTGTCGATCCAGCAGTTGAGCGCGCAAGAGGGGTTGCGCGCGTTTGCGTCGCCTTATGGCCGGGTTTTTCTGCTGGCGCTGCTGCTGTGCGCGGGCATTGCGGCGATCGGGATCGTGGCCGGGTCGGTCTCGCTCAAGCTCCAGGCGGCGAGCGTTCTGGTGGCATGGGCGGCCGCGATCTGGCTCGGCGGGCGCTTCGGGCTCACCGCCAGCGACAAGGCGGCGCTGGGCAAAGGCGGCCGAATTCTGAAGCTCGTCTGAAACCTGCGTTCGCCATCTTTAAGAATTGGTGCCGAACGCGTATATGAAGAGTTTGCGGCATAGGGCCGCGATAGGAGAACGCGCTATACCACCCCCAATTCAGCCGCGCCGCCCGCTGGGCGCGCCGCCACTGTCGCTGAACGGCCCTCGCTTCAATGAGTTCATTCAGAGCCAGAAGGTTCGGGTGATCGACGAGAATGGCGAGAATCTGGGCGTGATGTATACGCGCGAGGCGATGGAGCAGGCTCGGGAAGTCGGGCTCGACCTGGTCGAGGTGTCCCCCAACGCCGATCCGCCGGTCGCCAAGTTCCTTGATGTCGGCAAATTCAAGTACGAGACGCAGAAGAAGGCGAACCTCGCCCGCAAGAGCCAGAAGACGCAGGAGATCAAAGAGATCAAGATGCGTCCGAACATCGATGATCACGACTACGAAACCAAGATGAAGAAGGTTTTCGAGTTCATCGAAGAAGGCGACAAGGTGAAGGTGACCCTGCGCTTCCGCGGCCGCGAAATGGCGCATGGCCAGCTCGGCATGTTGGTGCTTCAGCGCGTCCAGGGCGACGTGACCGAAGTTGCCAAGGTCGAGCAGCATCCGCGCATGGAAGGCCGCCAGATGCTGATGGTGCTCGCACCCAAGTGATTGTGAAGAGCGGGTTGCGTTGCGCGACCCGCTCGCCCATATGGCCGCCCGGGAGTCGGGCGGGCGGCGTCGTCGCCAACCTGGTCAGATCCGGAAGGAAGCAGCCACAACGATTTCTCGTCGGGTCGTTCCGGCTCCCACCATTTCGAAAGAGAGACGATCGCGAAGCGATCGGCCCTTTCGAAATCCCAAGCCCGCGAGAGCGGGCGCCGGGCCGACAGCACGGCCTCCTCCCAACATAAATCGTCGCCCCTGCGCAGGCAGGGGCCTATCTCTCTGCCCCGAACGGTGTCTATCGTTGGGAAAGACATGGGCCCCTGCCTGAGCGGGTTCCCTGCAAAGTATTACTTTGCAGGGGGCCGAGCAGGGGCGACGTGCGTGAGGGAGGGGACATTGAACAGATCCGATTACGAGCGTTACGTCGCGGCCTTCAACGGTCCGGATTACGACACGCTGATGCACTTCTTTGCCGACGATGTCGTGCTGGAGGCGGGCGGCCCGGCGATGCGCGGCAAGCAGGCGATCCGCGATTTCTACGCCTTCTTCCATCAATATGTGCGCGAGATCGTCACGATCCTCGATTTCTACCCCAGCGATACCGCGCCGATGGCGGACGTGCTGATCCGCTTCGAGGGGATGAAGGACGTGACCCAGGCGATGCTCGACGAGCGCGGCTACGGCTATATGACGCCGGTGCCGGCGGGGGCTGCGGTCGAACTGGAATTCTTCATCCAGTACGTGCTGGGCGCGGACGGGCTGATCCATCGCATCAAGGGATGCGTGTTCGTGCCGGCGGGGTGACGTAATCGCCTCCCTCCTTTTTCGTCATGCTGAACTTGTTTCAGCATCCACCGGGCCTCCGCACGGACGGTGCGGCACTCCTGGTGGACCCTGAAACAAGTTCAGGGTGACGGGTGGATGACGAGTGCGGGTGAACCCCCTGGAAAAATTTTCAGCCCCATGCCACACCGCGCCGCGCTGTCTCGTCAGGTCTCCGTAACATGAAAGGAGACCGGCCCCATGAAACCCCGCCTCAATCTCTACGCCGCCGCGCCCGCCCAGATGCAGGCCTTCACCGATTTCTCGATCGCGATCGCTAACGACGGGATCGAGCCGTCGCTGGCCGAGCTGATCAAGATCCGCGTGTCGCAGATCAACGGCTGCGCCTTCTGCCTCCATATGCACACGCGCGACGCGCTCGCGGCCGGCGAAACCGAGTTGCGGCTGACGATGCTGGCCGCATGGCACGAATCGCCGCTTTATTCGGAGCGCGAGCGCGCGGCGCTCGCCTGGGCCGAAGCGCTGACGCGTTTGCCCGATGGCGGCGCGTCGGATGCGGTCTATGATGCGATGGCCGCGCAATTCTCGAAGGAGGAGCAGGTCAAGCTCACGATGACGATTGCGATCATCAATGCCTGGAACCGCTTCGGCGCGGGCTTCCACCTGATCCATGCCATGCCGAAACCGGCGGCGGTGGCGGCGTGACCGGCACGGACGCAGCGGCGAGCTTCGATCCGCTGCGTCCGGCCCTCGTCCGGGTGGCCTATCGCATGCTCGGCTCGATCGCCGATGCCGAGGATGTGGTGCAGGATGCGTTCCTGCGCTGGCTCGATACCGATCGGGCGGCGGTGCTGGAGCCGGCGGCGTATCTCCGGCGGATCGTCACGCGCCTGTGCCTCGATCAGCTCAAGTCGGCCCGTGTGCGGCGCGAGACCTATGTCGGCGAGTGGCTGCCCGAGCCCTTGTTCGAGCCGGAGCCGATCGAGGAGGTGACCTTGCCGTTGCTGGTGGCGCTGGATCGGCTCTCGCCGCTGGAGCGCGCGGCCTTCCTGCTGCACGATGTGTTCGGGCTCGATTTCGAGGAGGTCGCGCACTCGATCGATCGCGATCCCGCCGCTTGCCGCCAGCTTGCCGCCCGCGCGCGGACCAACATTCGCGCCGAGCGGCCACGCTTTCCGCTGGAGAAGGGGCGGGGACTGGAGATCGCCGCCGCCTTCTTCGCCGCCTCCCGCCGCGGCGATCTTGCCGGGCTCGAGACGATCTTGGCCGAGGACGTCGCGGTCTATTCGGATGGCGGCGGCAAGCGCCCCGCCGGTCTCAAGCCGATCCGTGGTATCGGCGATGTTCTGAAACTGCACGGATCGCTCGCGCGCTTCTGGTTGCGCGATGGTTCCGATGTCGTGGGCTATGGCTTCGTCAACGGTCTGCCCGGTTTCGTCACGCGTGAGGCGGACGGGATGCTTCAGACCACCGCTCTGCTGATCGAGGAGGGGCGCATCCGCGCGGTCTATGTGATGCGCAATCCCGACAAATTGGGTCATCTGACGGCGCTCAATTAGGCGCCCCGTCAACGAGACGGATGCTTTCGTCGGCCCATCCGGCTAGGTTGCACCCGTGTCCGATTCATTCGATCTTGGCGAACCGCCGCAGCCCAAGCGGCAGGAGGCTTACCGCGTCCTCGCGCGCAAATACCGGCCCCAGCGTTTCTCCGAGCTGATCGGGCAGGACGCGATGGTCCAGACGCTCGCCAACGCGATCAAGCGCGATCGGCTGGCGCATGCCTTTTTGATGACCGGGGTGCGCGGCGTCGGCAAGACATCGACCGCGCGGCTGATCGCCAAGGCGCTGAACTGCATCGGCCCGGATGGGAAGGGCGGCCCGACGATCGATCCGTGCGGGGTGTGCGAGCCCTGCGTCGCGATCGCCGAGGGGCGGCATATCGACGTGGTCGAGATGGATGCCGCCAGCCACACCGGCATCGACGATATCCGCGAGATCATCGAGGCTGTGCGCTATGCCGCCGTCTCGGCGCGCTACAAGGTCTACATCATCGACGAAGTCCACATGCTGTCGAAGGCGGCCTTCAACGGGCTGCTCAAGACGCTGGAGGAGCCGCCGGCGCATGTGAAATTCCTGTTCGCCACGACCGAGGTGAACAAGGTGCCGGTAACGGTGCTGTCGCGCTGTCAGCGTTTCGATCTGAAGCGCATCCCGGCCGAGAAACTGGTCGAGAATTTCGCTTATATCTGCCGCAACGAGGGTGTGGAGGCGGAACCCGAGGCGCTGGCGCTGATCGCGCGCGCGGCCGAGGGATCGGCGCGCGACGGCCAGTCGATCCTCGATCAGGCGATCGCGCATGCCGACATGGATAGCGGCGGGGTCACGGCGGGGCAGGTGCGCGACATGCTCGGCCTGTCCGATCGCGGTGCGGTCCGGCGGATGTTCGCGGCGCTGCTGGCGGCCGACGTCCCCGAGGTGCTGGCGCAGGCCGAACAGCAGGATGCGCTT
Source organism: Sphingomonas sp. MMS24-J13 (assembly GCF_044905095.1). Taxonomy (NCBI): domain Bacteria; kingdom Pseudomonadati; phylum Pseudomonadota; class Alphaproteobacteria; order Sphingomonadales; family Sphingomonadaceae; genus Sphingomonas; species Sphingomonas sp. MMS24-J13. The sequence goes on along the minus strand of NZ_CP173258.1, from coordinate 1,775,143 downwards.
GGCGTCGAGCCGGTGGCATTGCTGCGCGGTCTGCTCGAGGTCGTCCATGGCGTGACGCGCGCCAAGGCGGGTGGTGCCGAGGATCTGGCGCTCTCGGTCGAGGAGCGGGAGGCCTATGCCGATTGGGCGAGCCGGATGGGTTTCGCGACCTTGCATCGCCTGTGGCAGCTGCTCCTGAAAGGCCATGCGGAGATATTGTCCGCCCCCAATCCGCGCGAGGCGGCGGAGATGGCGCTGCTGCGCGTCGTCCATGCGAGCCAGCTGCCCGATCCGGGTGAACTCGCGAAACGGCTGCAGGCGGGGCAGGTGGCGATCGCGCCGGCTACTGCCGCCCCGGCCGGCACGACCGCTGCGCCAACGGCGCTCGCGCCCGAAATCAAACCCGCGCCATCGCCCTCGAAAATCCCTGCCGATTTCGAGACGCTCGTCGGACTGATCGAGGGCAAGAGGGCCAGCCTTGGCCTCCAGCTCCGCGACGATGCGAGCCTGGTGCGCTATGCGCCGCCCGTGCTCGAAATCTGGCCGCGCCGGCCGCTCGACGTCGGCACGTTGCGCAAGCTGCTGCGCGATCTGACCGACGAGGAATGGGATGTCGTCCTTGCCGAGCAGAAAGGCGATCTTACCTTGCACGAGCAGGAACGCGCCGCTGCCGCTGCCGCCCGCGATGCCATTCTCAATGCGCCGATGGTGGCCGCGGTGCGCGCGGCCTTCCCCGACGCCGAACTGATCGATGATCTACGGAGTGCCACGTCATGAACAATATCGAGGATCTGCTGAAGGCCGCACAAGAGGCGGCGCAGAATATCCAGGCGCAGATGGCCGATGCGCAGGCCGGGCTCGACAAGATCGAGGTCGAGGGCGCCGCCGGTGGCGGGATGGTCAAGATCCGCGCCACCGCCAAGGGGCGCATCCTGGGCGTCGACATCGACCAGAGCCTGCTCAACCCGTCCGAAAAGCAGATGCTGGAGGATCTCGTCGCGGCGGCGATCAATGATGCGCGCGCGAAGGCCGATGCCGCAGGCAATGCCGAGATGAGCAAGATGAGTGCGGGCCTGCCGCTGCCGCCGGGGTTCAAGCTGCCGTTCTGACGGCAAAGGACGATGGCCAAGCGCGCTATCGGATCCGTCTTCGGGAGGGGCATTTCGCGTTCGCTGGTCGAACGCTTGCCTCGCCGTGCCTTGAGAATTGGCGTCTCCGGCACTCAAGGTTAAATCTTCGATAACCAAGTAATGATGGTTAAAACGTAAAATTACGTAGTAAGATTCCCATCTGGGCCCGGATATAAGCTCTCATCTGAAGCGATCGAAGTTTCGCTCCGGTATGTTTAGCGTAGATGGTTAAGATCGATATCGGGATTTCCGGGGTAAAACTGCCTGTTGGCCGGCTCTCGTGTTCTGATCGTTCGATCTTTACCTTCCGTAAAACCGGAGACGCTTAAAGTTCGAGCATGAAAACGCGCGCAAGTGCGTCTTCATTGTCTGTAGCCTGGGGAATCTTGACCATGAAGACGATGTTTGCAGCAAGCCTGATCGGCGCCGCTTTGATTGCCACCGCCGCGCCCGCGGTCACGGTCACCGCAGCGTATGAAGCCGCCGGCGTGCAGCAAACCAGCCGGGCTTTGGCCGGGAAGGAGGTCGCGACCTTCGACACGATGTCGGGCTGGGTCGGGTCGGGCAATATCTTCACGGGCCCGATCAGCGGCACGATCGCCAATGGCGGCTTCAACATCGGCGGTGCGAACGTCTATGGTGGCGCCGGCGGCACCGGCAACTTCGCCACCGTCTACAACACGACCACGATCAAGCTTTCGCAGGCGGTCAACTATGCCGGTCTGTGGGCGTCGGCGATCGACGGCGATTTCGCGAACTCGCAGGGCAATACGGTCGCGCTTTATTCGGGCGACACCCTGCTCGGATCGTTTGCGCTGATGCCGCTCCTCACCCATGTTTCGAACGCTTATTATGGCAATCCCAATGCCAATTTCAGCGGCATGGACTCGGGCGAGCCTTACGCTTTCTTCAATTTCGACAGCACGACGAAGTTCGACCGGATCGATATCACGCAGAATGGCGGCGGCGGCTTCGAACTCGACAATATTACGATCGGCAACATCGGCGCGGTGCCCGAGCCGGCATCGTGGGCGCTGATGATCCTCGGCTTCGGCGCGATCGGCGCTCTGCTCCGCAGCAGCCGGCGCAGGCCGACCGTTCAGGCATGATTTGATCCCCCCATTCCCGTCGGACGGGGCGGGAATGGGCGGTTCGCCCTACTTCAGACAGCCATAGAAGCCGGCGCGCTGCATCGGCCCGGTCCGCGCCGCGATCCGGTTGCCGTAACGCCGCACCATGCCCGTCGGATCGGTCGCCTCGCGCCCCTTGGGGAGCGGCAACACCGCTGCGATCCGCGCCGCCTCGGTCACCGACATCCGGCTCGCATCGTGGTCGAAGTAGCGCATCGCCCCCGCATTGGCGCCATAGGTGCCGATGCCGGTCTCGGCGACGTTGAGATACACTTCCATGATCCGCTTCTTGCCCCAGATCGTCTCGATCAGGACGGTGAAGTAAGCCTCCAGCCCCTTGCGGACCCAGTTTCGTCCCTGCCACAGGAAGACGTTCTTGGCGGTCTGCTGGCTGATCGTCGATCCGCCGCGATATTTGCGGCCGACCTCGTTGCCCTGCAGCGCTTTCTGGATCGCGGCGAAATCGAAGCCGTGGTGGCGGCAGAAATTGCCATCTTCGGCAGCGATCGCCGCGCGCGCCATATTCGGATCCATCTCGGAGAGCGGCATCCAGTCCTTGTGGACCGAACGGCCGCCGACCATGTCGCCGATCATCGTCAGGGTGATCGGCGGCGGCACGAAGCGGTAGATGACGACCATCAGGATCGAGAGGCCGAGGAACCACAAGATCGCCCGGATGATCCAGCCGACGAAGCGGCGCGGCCAGGAGCGGCTGGGGGAAGAGCGGAAGCTGCGCGCGCGGGCCATAAACTCGCAGGCCTAGCCGATAGAAAGGCGTGCGGGAACGGGGCCCGGACGGCATCGTTGGGCAGGTTTGATGCGGAGACGGAACGGATGAAGCCCCTGATGGCGCTGGCCCTGATGAGCGCGGTGGCCGGTCCCGCCTTTGCCGAAGACGGTTTGCGCGATTTCTGCGGCGATCGGCCCGGGCTCGGCACGCCGGCCTGCACCGTCGATGCCGGGCATCTGCAAGCGGAGATCGGGATCGGCGATTGGACGCTCGACCGTCAGCCCGACAGCCGCACCGATTCGATCGGCGTGGGCGATGTCGCGCTGCGCTATGGCATTACCGGCAGCACCGAGCTTCGCTTCGATCTGACCGCTTACAATCATGTCCGCACGCGCGATCGGGCGAGCGGCGCAATCGACCGCGCGAGCGGGATCGGCGACGTCACGATCGGCATCAAGCAGAACCTCAAGAATCCCGACGGCAGCGGGCTGTCGGTGGCGTTGCTGCCGTTCGCGACCTTGCCGACGGCCAAGGACGGGATCGGTGCGGGCGATTGGGGCGCTGGCCTGATCGTTCCGGTCAATTACGCGTTGACCAATGCGCTCAGCCTGGAACTGACGCCGCGGATCGATGCCGCTGTGGATGGCGACGGCCACGGCCGTCACCTGGCTTATGGCAGCACGATCGGTCTCCAGGCCAAGCTCAGCGAAAAAGCCGGGATCGGCGCCGAACTGCAGGCGATCCGCGATCATGATCCCGACGGACATAGCACGCAGGCGCTCGCCGGCCTGTCCTTCAGCTACCTGCTGCAGGAGCAGACCCAATTCGATATCGGTGCCAATGCGGGGCTCAACCGCAACAGCCCCGATCTCGAAATCTATTTCGGCATCGCGCGGAAATTCTGATCAGGCGGCCAATTCCGGGCGCGGGCCGACATACAGCGATTGCGGACGGATCAGGCGACCGGTCAGGGCCTGCTCGCGCGCATGCGCGATCCAGCCGAGGACACGGCCGGCGGCGAACACGCCGGTGAAGGCGTCCGGCGGGAAGCCGACCGCCTCCAGCAGCAGCGCCGTGTAGAATTCGACATTGGTCTGGAGCGTGCGGTGCGGCTTGGCGACACGCAGCACCTCGAGCGCGGTCCGTTCGACCTGCTCGGCGAAGGCGAGCCGAGCATGGCCGCCATCGCCCGCCAGCCGGCGCAACGCCGCCTTGAGCGCGTCGGCGCGCGGATCGCGGGTGCGATAGATGCGATGGCCGAAGCCCATGATCCGCTCCCCACGCGTGATTGCGGCTTCGAGCCAGCGCCCGGCGTCGCCGTCGCGTTCGATCGCATCGAGCATGGCGATGACCGGTCCGGGCGCGCCCCCATGAAGCGGGCCTTTGAGTGCGCTCAGGCCAGCGAGAACAGAGGAGGCGAGGCCGGCGCGGGTGGATGCCACCACGCGTGCGGCAAAGGTCGAAGCGTTGAGTCCGTGATCGCAGACGGTGACGAGATAGGTTTCGAGCGCTCTGGCACGGGCGGGATCGGGGCTGCCGGTGAGCATGCGCTGCATGTCCAACGCATGCGGCAGCGACGGATCGGGTGATAGAAGAGGCGTGCCCAAGCCCGCGCGGATGATTGCGGGCAGCAGGACGGCCGGGGCAGCGATCAGCCGCAAGGCATCGTCGAGCGTGGCGCCGTCGGGCAGGAAGGCGATGCCGGCGCGCTGGCCGTCGAATGGGCCCGCTGCCGCGAGTTCGGGCAGAACCCCGGCAAGCCGATGATGGACGTCCAGTCGTGCTTCGCCGAGCCGCCGGGGCAGATCCGCCAGATCGTCGAAGAAGCCGTCGAGCAGCAGCATCGCCACGTCTTCGAACGTCCAGCGCCCGGCGATCGCGCTCACGGCATGACCGCGGATCGTAAGCCGGCCGGCCACGCCATCGACATCCGACAACACCGTCTCCGCAGCCACCACATCGTCCAGCCCGCTCGCCATATTCCGAAACTCCTTGACCTGCTTCGAGCGGCAGATGATGCCATCACGATGTCGAATCAATCTTGATCAAGTGAATCAACTATGACGAGCTGGGTCGATCGATCGGAAGCGCTCAAGCGGCTCGGCGTGCGCGCGCAGACGCTCTACGCTTATGTCAGCCGCGGGCGGATCGGCGTGCGGCCCGATCCCGCCGATCCGCGTCGCAGCCTCTACGACGCGGGGGACCTGGACCAGCTCGCCGCGCGGCGGAAGCGCGGCCGCGCGGCACGGGACATCGCCGCCGGTGCGCTCGCCTGGGGCGAGGCCGCCATCCCGACGACGATTTCGACGATCCATCATGGCCGCCTGATCTATCGCGGGCAGGATGCGACGACGCTTGCCGCCGATGCGACCCTGGAGGCGGCAGCGAACCTGTTATGGGAGCAAGCAGCGCCCGTACGGTTCGTTGCTGGACCTGAGAGCGATCATGGTGCGGGCCCCTTTTTCGCGCTTGCGCGAAATATCGCGGGAACGCGCGCTACCGTGGGCCGATCGGGCGACGCGTTGCGTCAGGATGGTGCGACGGCGATCGGCTGGATGTGTGACGGTTTCGGCCTGCCGGCCGATCCAATACCGGTGCACCTGCGGCTCGCGCGGCTATGGGCGGTCGAAGGGCAGGCGGATCTGCTCCGCCGCGCGCTGGTACTGATGGCCGATCACGAGCTCAACGCCTCGACCTTCGCGGTTCGCGTCGCGGCTTCGACCGGGGCGTCGATCGCCGCAAGCCTGCTGGCGGGGCTGGCGACCCTGTCGGGCCCGTATCATGGCGGGGCGGGGACGGCGCTGGCGGCACTGGTGGAGGATGCCGATCGCATCGGCAGCGAGCCCGCGCTCGATCGCTGGCTGGCGCGCGGGCATGTCCTGCCGGGGTTCGGGCACGTGCTTTATCCCGGCGGCGACGCGCGCGCGGGCGCCCTGCTCGATCGGATCGCGCCCGACCCCCTCATGGCCAGGCTTGCCGATGCCGCGCATCAGGCGACCGGGCAATATCCCAATATCGATTTTGCGCTGTGCGCGCTGAAGCGGGCGTTGCGGCTGCCTGCCGAGGCGCCCTTCGTGATCTTCGCGCTGGGGCGGAGCGTGGGCTGGGTGGCGCATGCCCTTGAGCAAGTGGCGACCGGTCATCTGATCCGGCCGCGGGCGCATTATCAGGGGACGATCCCCAAAAACGGCGAAACGCCCGAAGGCTGAGCCTTCGGGCGCCCGATCCGCTATCGAATTACCCGTCATTCCCGCCTTCGCGCGAATGACGGGTAACGGTTTAACGCCTGGCCTTTAGCGGCAGCGAACGTCCTGATCGCTGCTCTTTTCGATCGCTTGACCAGCCAGCGCGCCCAGCGCACCGCCGATGAGGGTGCCGGCGACGCGATTGTGGCCGCCGTCGATCACGTTGCCGAGCACGCCGCCGCCCAAACCGCCAACGATCAGGCCGGTGGTGCCGTCATTGCGCTTGCAATAATAGCGGCCGTCGGATCCGCGATAGACCTGATCGTTCGCGGCGAGGCGACGCTCCTGATATTGCGGGCCGTCGCGATAATCGTTGCGCGCGTCATAATCGGTCGCGAAGCGGCGATCGTCATAGCCGCGCGGCGGCGGAGGCGGATAAGCGCCCGGCCCGCGAGGGGCATAAGCGCCCGGCGGCGGCGACGACGATTCCCATGCGTAGGCGCCGTTCTGTCGCTGCCAGCGAATCCGCTGGCTGAGGCGGTCCAGCCGCGTCTGGATGAAATCAGCATGCGGCGGCGAAAGCATCCCGCGGTCACGACGGCGGAATTGATCGGCCTGGCGGCGGATCTCGTTCAGTTCGGATTGCGAGCGCCGCACTTCCCAGCGATTGAGACTGCCGTCTGCCATGCTGCGATCGATCCGCCGCTGGAGAAAGGCGATACGGTCATAGGTGCTTGCCGGAGCATCGCGCCAGAAAGCGTCGCGATTCCAGCCGCCTGCGTTGCCGCCACCATAATAGCCCGGCGCGGGCTGGGCGGGAGCCGGGATGGCGCTCAGCATGCTGAGCGCTGCGGCGCCGGCGAGGATCATATTCTTCATCTATTCTCTCCTGCGAACCCTTTGTGAAAGGGACTACACGGAGAACATCCGAACTACGAAATAGTGCCAAGTTTGTTGTTTTGTCACCTTCGCGAGAGAATATCCCGTTTCCTGGTGCAATCGCCATGCCGGTGAAATCTGGAATCTCGGGCGGCAACAATGCGCACTCTTAACGCACGAGACCCCGGTTTTCGCCGGGGTCTCGGGTTTTTCGAAGCTGAATACTATGTTAACTTGCGGAAATAGCGCTGAAGTCAGGCCGGCGAAGCCAGCAGGCGGCGATCGCCGGCGATCCGCATCATCGCCTTCTGCAACTTGTCGAACGCGCGAACCTCGATCTGGCGGACGCGTTCGCGGCTGACGCCATAGACCTGCGACAATTCCTCGAGCGTCTTGGGATCGTCGGCCAGCCGCCGCTCGGCGAGGATATGACGCTCGCGATCGTTGAGCGCGTCCATCGCCTCGCTCAGCATATCGTGGCGGACTTCGGCTTCCTGCGTGTCGGCCAGCCGCTGATCCTGCAGCGGATCGGTGTCGACCAGCCAATCCTGCCACTGGCCCTCGCCATCCTCGCGCATCGAGACGTTGAGCGACGTATCGCCCCCCATCGACATGCGCCGGTTCATCGAGTGAACCTCTTCCTCGGTCACGCCGAGGTCGGTGGCGATCTTGGCGGCGTGCTCGGGGCGCAGGTCGCCATCCTCGAACGCGTCGATCTGGCTCTTCATCCGGCGCAGGTTGAAGAAGAGCTTCTTCTGCGCCGCGGTGGTGCCCATCTTCACGAGGCTCCACGACCGCAGGATATATTCCTGGATCGAGGCGCGGATCCACCACATCGCATAGGTGGCGAGGCGGAAGCCGCGATCCGGCTCGAATTTCTTCACACCCTGCATCAGGCCGATATTGCCCTCGCTGATCAGCTCGGACGCGGGCAGGCCATAGCCGCGATAGCCCATCGCGATCTTCGCGACGAGTCGCAGGTGCGAGGTCACGAGCTTGGCCGCGGCCTCGGGATCGCCATGCTCCTGGAAGCGCTTGGCGAGCATATATTCCTCTTCCGGAGCGAGGATCGGAAACTTCCGGATTTCCGACAGATAGCGGTTGAGGCTCGCCTCGCCGCCAAGGGCCGGAATCGTAGCGACGGAGGATTTGCCGCTGGACATCGTATCTACTTCTCCCTGGACCTTCATGGTCCCGGCGGGGCGTTGCCGACTCCGCCGTCTTTGAAAGTCATCATAGCAACAGATGACTGAACAGTACCTGCATGTCCGCTGGAATGTTGCTTTCAAACGCCAAAGCTTCGCTTGTGACCGGATGGATGAAACCCAGCCGGGCGGCATGCAGCGCCTGACGTTCGAACTCCAGACGAGCCAAAAGGCTGCGAACGTCTCCGCTGGAGCGCCCGTAAACCGGGTCGCCCAGCAAAGGGTGGCTGATCGAGGCCATATGGACGCGAACTTGATGGGTGCGCCCGGTCTCGAGCCGGCATTCGATCAGGGCCGCGCCGCGTAGCGGCTCCAGCACCTGGTAATGGGTGACGGCGTGCTTGCCCTGGCCCGGACCGACGATCGCCATCTTCTTGCGGTTCGACGGCGATCGGCCGAGATTGCCCTCGATCCGCCCGGCATCGTTGCGCGGCCGGCCGTTCACGATCGCGCGATAGCGCCGGTCAATACTGTGGTCGGCGAATTGCCTGGCGAGGCCGGCATGTGCGCGATCGGTCTTGGCCGCGACCATCAGCCCCGACGTGTCCTTGTCGATGCGATGGACGATGCCCGGCCGCTCGACCCCGCCGATGCCGGAGAGCGATCCCCGGCAATGATGAAGCAAGGCGTTGACCAACGTGCCGTCGAGATTGCCGCAGGCGGGATGGACGACCAGCCCGGCGGGCTTGTCGACCACGATCAGATGTTCGTCCTCGTAGGCTATGACGAGCGGGATCTCCTGCGCAACGTTATGCGCCGGCGCAGGGTTGGGCACGGCCACCGAAACCTGTGCGGGCGCAGCAACCTTGGTCGCCGGATCGCGGATCGTCTTGCCGCCGACCTCGACTGCGCCGGCCGAAATGAGCGCTTTCAGCCGCTCGCGCGATAAAGTGGGGATCGCTGCCGCAAGGGCACGATCGAGCCGCCATCCGGCCATTTCCGCCGGAACCGCTGCTTGCCTGACCTGAACCCCCGCGTCCACTCGACGCGATATGGTGCGCCGCGGCGCGATTTCAAGGGATCAGGCGGCGATTGTCACCGGCGCCCGGCGGCGACGCAGCCCGGCACCGATCGCACCGAAGCCGAGAATGAACATCGCCCAGCTGCTCGCCTCGGGCACCCCGCTCAGCAGAACGGGATCGAACGCGACGAAGGCGCCGTTGGCGCCATCGACATGGCTGAGCTTGAGCCTGCGATCGCCGGCCGTGACGGCCTGCGAGGCCACGATGTCGGAAAAACCGGTCGGCACATAGAGGCTGGTGCCATCGAACGAGGTGGGCAAGGTGACCGAGAAGAGCAGCCCCTGCGGCCCTCTGAAGCCGATCAGGTCGATCGAAGGCGCCGCCACGAAGCTGAAGCCGGTCAGATCGAGCTCGTCATTGCCGTCCGTGATAACGAGCACGGCAAGGCTGAACGAATAGACATCCACCCCGCCGACGTGGCTCAGCGTCGCCGCGCTGCCATCGCTGACCCCGACGAAGGCCAGATCGAGATTGTCGAAATTGCGTGTCACGGGGGTGGTGGACAAATGCGTGGTCAGCTTGCCCGAGAAAGTGCCGGCCAGACCGTAGAGCATCGCCGCCGATGCGGGCATCGCGGTGAAGATCGCACCCAGCGCGAATACGAGCCCAACCAGCCTCTTCATTTGTGCATCCCCCGGTGCCGGTTGGCGCGCTGTGCCGCCGGATGAGGGATCCATACGATAAGGCGAAGGCCAAATCTATTGGTATTAATAAACAGTTAACTATGAATCGCACGCACATTCGGCAATTCGGACGGGCATGTCCCGAAACAGCAGCTCAAGGCGTCGGCGATGATGGCCACGATCCCGCAAATATTGATCGATCATATTCTCGCCGAAGCCGCCGCATCGCCCGACCGTGAGGTCTGCGGACTCCTGCTCGGCACGGATCGGCGGGTCCAACGGATCGTGCCGACCGGCAATGTCGCCGCCGATCCCTCGCGCGCGTTTGAGATCGATCCCGCCGCCTTGTTCGCTGCGCTACGCGCCGAACGCAGGGGCGGGGCGGGGGTTATCGGCCATTATCACTCGCATCCGAACGGCCGCGCCGAACCGTCGCCCTGCGACCTTGCTGCCGCCGAGCCGGGTAAAATATGGATCATCATCGGCAACGGCGTCGCGCGCGCGTGGCTCGCCGAACGGAACGGCTTTCGTGAGCTGGAGTTGGTAAACGATTCGTAAGGATTCGGTGCGCTACGCGAAGAGCGGATTTTCACGCGTACCGGCCAAGATAGCCCAAGGATAATGACCATGCCCGATTCATCGGTCGATTTTGCCAGCCTGCTTTGCTCGCGGATATGCCACGATCTGCTCAGCCCGGTCGGGGCGATGAACAACGGCCTCGAGCTGCTCGCCGACGAAAATGATCCGGACGCACGCGGACAGGTGCTGCAACTGCTCGCGGACAGCGCACGCGCCTCGGCAGATCGGCTGAAATTCTTTCGACTGGCCTTTGGATCGGGCGGCGGCCTCGGTGATGCGATTGCGACGAGCGAACTGCATGCCGCGACCGAGGGGCTCGTCCGCACCAATCCGCGTATCACGCTTGGCTGGATGGTCGATGTGCCGACGCTGTCGAAGAACCAGGCGAAGATCCTGCTCAACCTGACGATGATCGCGGTCGAGGCGCTGGTGCGCGGCGGCAAGCTGGACGTCGGCGCGGAAGGGCCCGAAATCGTGGTCCGCGCCGAGGGGCCGCGGATCGTGCTCGACAAGGAGGTAAGGGCGGTGCTGGCGGGCGAGGCCGATTCCGCCGCAACTTCGCGCACGTCGCCTGCCTGGCTGATCCGGCGGCTGGCCGAAGAGGCGCATGGCACGATCGGTTTGGCAGATCAGGAGGACGGTGTCCTCATCCTCGCCGCGACGATGGGCTAGCGACACCTCCCGGGTAGGCTCGGGAAAGTCGTGGATTCATCATTAAACCCTTCTTTACGCACGCCATGCGAAGCCGCATGGCATGGACGATCTCCTCAGCGATTTTATTGCCGAGACGCGTGAGACGCACGACGCGATCGCGGGCGAGATCGTCGCGTGGGAGGCCGATCCGTCCGATCGGGCGCGGCTCGATGCGATCTTCCGCTTCGTCCACACGGTTAAAGGAAGCAGCGGTTTCCTCGATCTGCCGCGCCTCGAGCGGCTCAGCCACGCCGCCGAGGGCGCGCTCGCCGAGGTGCGCGAGGGGCGCCGCCTGCCCGACACCGCGCTCGTCAGCGCGGTCCTTGCGGTGATCGACCGGATCGCCGAGCTGACCGATGCGATGGCGAGCGGCGATCCCTTGCCCGATGGAGAAGAGACCTTTCTGATCGCCGCCCTGGCCGACGGCGCCGTGCCGGTGCGGATGCCGCTCCTCGGCGCGCCACAGCCGAACCGCGGGGTCGTGCGCAGCATCCGCCTGCCGGTGGAACTGCTCGATCGGATGATGGTGGGCGTGTCGGACATGGTGCTGGCGCGCAACGAGCTTTCGCGTCGTTTGCGCGAAATGGGTGGCAACAGCCCCGCCGACGCCGCGTTCGAACGGCTGTCGCAATGTGTCGGCGACATGCGCGAGACGATCACCCGCACGCGCATGTCGCGCATGGATACCTTGTTCGTGGCCATCCCGCGGCTGGCGCGCGATCTCGCGTCCGAACTCGGCAAACAGATCGAGCTGGAAATCGATGGCGGCGATGTCGAGCTCGATCGCGAGATGATCGAGATGATCCGCGATTCGTTGCTGCACATGGTCCGCAACGCGCTCGATCACGGGATCGAGGCGCCTGCCGCGCGGCTGCGCGCGGGCAAGAACGCGACCGGGCGCCTCGCCATCACCGCGCACCAATCGGGCAACCAGATCCTGATCGACATCGTCGACGACGGCGCCGGCATCGATACCGATCGCCTGACGCAGAAAGCGATCGCGGCCGGGATCGTCACGCCCGCGGAGGTGCTGGGGATGAATCCTGCGCGCAAGCTCGATCTGATCTTCGCGCCCGGGCTGTCGACCGCAGCGCGGATAACCGCGATTTCGGGTCGCGGCGTGGGCATGGATGTGGTTCGCGCCAATATCGAACGGATCGGCGGCACGGTCGAGATCCAGAACCGGCCGGGGCAGGGGGTCAAGTTCTCGCTGCGCCTGCCGCTGACGCTCACCATCATCCCCGCGCTCACGATCAGCAGTGCGGGCCATCACTTCGCGATCCCGCGCTCGGCGATCGACGAGATTGTTCGCCCGCGTGGCGATATCGCGTGGATCGAGCGCCTCGGCGGCGGGCTGATCGCGCATATTCGCGGGCTGCGTTTACCGGTCGTCGATTTGGCGGCGTTCATGGCTTTGCCCGATCCCGCGGATCTGCCGGACTTGCTGGTGGTGGTGCGGTCAAGGGAGGGGCAGCGTTACGCGCTCGGCGTCGATGCGGTTCACGACCATGAGGAATTGGTTGTGAAGCCCGCCGCGCCTGCTGTGATGGCGAGCGGGATCTATGCCGGCGCGACCTTGCCGGACAATAGTCGGCCGATACTGTTGCTCGATGCCGGCGGGATTGCCACCGCCGCCGGAGTGCCGGTCTTCCCGGAGGAGCCGGTCGCCGCGATCGAGGACGCCGTGCCGACCCTGCCGACCTTGCTGTTCCGCGATCTCGATGGCGTCATGCGCGGGGCACGGCTCGATGTGGTCGAGCGGATCGAGGATGTGCCGATCGCCGGGGTGGTCACTGCGGGCGGCACGCTACTGATCTCGCATGGAGGCAGGCTGGCCTCGTTATATGCGGCCGGAGCGCTGACGCCAGGGGATCGCGTCCGCGTGCTGCGCCTCACCACCAGTCCCGCGCACTTCGCCTATGCGATCGATCAGGTGGTGGATGTGGTGCCGATGCCGGCCGAGCTGGTGCCGGCCCGGACCGCCGGGCCGGTGGCGGGCGTTACGCTCTACAATGGCGATCCGGTCGAGATACTCGATCCCTTCTGGTTGTCCGCGCAGGCAACGCGCGATCTGCCGCGGCCCGGCCGCGCTCCGCTCTGCCAAGTGACCGATGCCGATGATCCCTGGGCGCATGAGGTGCTGGCGCCTCTGTTGCGACGCGCTGGCTATCGCGTCGCCTTTGCGGGCGAACCGCTCGACGAGCCGGTGGCAATCATCCTCACCACCGCCGATGTGCCCGCTGCGGCCGATGTGCCGGTCGTGCGGCTCAGGGCCGATCCCGAACCCGACACCGACGATAGTGACTCGGTCTATCGCGACGATCGCGACGCGCTGCTGTTCGCGCTCGGGAGCAAGGTCGCGCGCCGATGAACGGGTTGTTCCTGCTCGCGCGCATTGCCGGCGAGATTGTCGCCCTGTCGGCCTCCTCGATCGGATCCGTGGTCGAGATCGACGATATCGCCTTCGTGCCACGCGTGCCGCCGCACATTGCCGGTCTGTTCGCGCTGCGCAGCCGCGTCCTGACGGTGATCGATACGCGGGCGGCGCTCGGCCTCGGCGGGATGATCCGCAATGACGATTTGATCGCGATCGTCGTCGATTATGACGGGCATAGTTATGCGCTGTTGGTCGAGGCAGTGGACGACCTGATCGAGGCGGGCATCCCCGATCCCTGCCCGGTGGTCGCGTCCTGCTGGCGGCGTGTGGCGGAAGGGATGATCCGGCACGGGGAGCAGACCGTGATCGTCGTGTCCCCGGCGGCGTTGATCGCCGGGCCGGACGCAATCGCAGCCTGAACACCGCTTCGTTAACAGCTTTCTTAACCGGAGGGGGCTAGCCTGGCGTCGGCCGGTTGGCCTGGGGGATTTCCGGACGATGAAAAGCTGCCTCGTGGTCGACGACTCGAAGGTGATCCGAAAGGTCGCGCGCCACATTCTCGAAACCCTCGATTTTGCGGTCGACGAGGCTGGCGACGGGCAGGAAGCTTTGGCGCATTGCCAGGCTTCGCCACCCGATGTGATCCTGCTCGACTGGAACATGCCGATCATGAGCGGGATCGAATTTCTGCGCAATCTGGGCGAGGTCGGTTTGCCGCACCGCCCCAAAATCGTGTTCTGCACGACCGAAAATGGCGTTGCCCATATCCGCGCCGCGATCGAGGCGGGGGCGGACGAATACATCATGAAGCCGTTCGATCGCGAGACGCTGCAGAGCAAGCTTCAGCTCGTCGGCGTCGCCTGAGTACCGGGCATGGCCAGCGTGCTCAGCATGGATTTTCGCGAACGCGACGACAGCCCGATCAGGGTCCTGATCGTCGACGATTCGGTCGTGGCGCGCACCGTGCTGGCCCGGATGCTCGATGATCGCGCCGATTTCGAGGTGGCGGGCCTTGCCGGCAGCGCCGCCGCGGCGCTTGCCATGCTGACGAGCATGCAGGTCGATATCATCCTGCTCGATCTCGACATGCCGCAGATGAACGGGATCGCCGCGCTGCCGGCGCTGATCGAGCGGGGCCGTGGCGCGCGCGTGCTGGTGGTCTCCTCCGCTTGCGCAGAAGGCGCTTCGTCGACGCTTGCGGCGCTCAGCCAGGGCGCCGCCGATACCTTGCTCAAACCGGGCGTGACATCGTTTGCGGGGCGTTTTGCGGACGAACTATGCGATCGCCTGTGCCGGATCGCGCGCTCGATCGGGCCGGTGCAGACGATCTCGCCGAACTTGGCGGAGAGACCGGCAAGGGTCTCGCAGCGGCTCGATTGCCTTGCCATCGGGGCCTCGACCGGCGGAGTCCATGCCCTGTCCGAATTTTTCGGGGCATTGGCGGCGGATTTTGCCGCACCGATCCTGGTGACGCAGCATCTGCCGCCGCCATTCATGCCGCATTTCGCCGATCAGTTGCGCGAGATGACAGGGCGGCCAGCCCGCGTCGCGGCGCCGGGCATGCTCCCCAATCCGGGAGAGATATTGCTTGCCCCCGGCGATGCGCATCTGACCCTCGCGCGCACGGGCAGCGTCATCCATGTGCGCTTGGAACGCAGCGCGGTGCCGTCCGGCTGCCGGCCCTCGGTCGATCCGATGCTTGCCTCGATCGGCCGGCTGTTCGGCGCGGGCGCGCTGGGTGTCGTGTTGAGTGGCATGGGGCGCGATGGGGCGAACGGCGCCGAGCATCTGGTCGCTGCGGGCGGCGCGATGCTGGTGCAGGATGCGGCCAGTTCAGTCGTGTGGGGCATGCCCGGCGTGATCGCCAATGCCGGGCTGGCGCAGATGGTGGCTCCCCCCGCCGAACTCGCGCGCCGCGTTTCGAGCTGGGGACAGGCGGGCATAAGCCGGTGGATGTAACCTCGCTCGCCGCGCGTTCGCTCTCCGGTCTGCTCGAACAGGCGACCGGCCAGCAACTCGTCACCGGCCGCCGCTGGCGGATCGAGACCGCGCTTCAACCGGTGATGCGCGCGCACGGCATTACCAGCCTCGATCAGCTTGCGGGCATGGCCTTTCAGCCGGCGGCGCATGATTTGCGCAACGAAGTGGTCGAGGCACTGCTCAACCACGAAACCTCGTTCTTCCGCGATCTGGCGTCGTTTCGCCTGCTCGGCACGGAGGGACTGGAAACGATGGCGCGACGGCGCACGGCGCAAAAACGCCTGCGCATCTGGTCGGCCGGTTGCTCGACAGGGCAGGAGGCTTATTCGGTCGCGCTGCTCCTAGCCGCCAGACCCGATCGCTGGGCCGGCTGGACGATCGAGATTCTGGGTACCGATGTTTCGCCCGCCGCGATCGGGCAGGCGCGCGACGGTTTATATTCGCAGTTCGAAGTGCAGCGGGGGCTGCCGATCGGCGAATTGCTCGCGCGCTTCGATCCCGAAGGGGAGGCGTGGCGGATCAAGCCGGCGCTCCGATCGCGGGTGATGTTTTCGGTCCACAATCTGCTCGATCGGCCGCCAGAAGGCGTGTTCGATATCATCCTCTGCCGCAACGTCCTGCTCTATTTCACGGCCGAGCGCCGGCGCGCCGTATTCGATCGATTGACCGCCGCCATGGCCGCCGACGGACTGCTGATACTCGGTGCGGGCGAGACCATCCTCGATCAGAGCGAGGCGTTCGAACCCGATCCCGATCTGCGTGGTTTCTACCGCCGCACGGGGCAGGCCTGAAATCGCTGGCGTAGAGGGGCCGCACAAGGCTATTTGCGGCGGCGCATGTACGACGCCATCATCGACAGCCCTTCGCCAAACTTCGACGAGCGCACGCTGCCGATCAGCATCATCGTGATTCACTATACCGGGATGGAGGACGGCGCCTCCGCGCTCGCCCGGCTGCGCGATCCGGCATCCAAAGTGTCCTGCCACTATCTCGTTACCGAGGATGGGCAGGTGGCCCGGCTGGTCGACGAGGACAAGCGCGCCTGGCATGCCGGCAAATCGCACTGGCGCGGGATCGACGACGTGAATTCGGCCAGCATCGGCATCGAGCTCGTCAATCCGGGCCATGAGCATGGCTATCGGCCTTTTCCCGATGCGCAGATGGGCGCGCTGATGCGGCTGATGTCGCAGATCAGCGAGCGGCACGGCATTACGCGCGGCAATATCGTCGGCCATTCGGATATCGCGCCGACCCGCAAGGTCGATCCCGGCGAATTGTTCGAATGGGACCGGTTGGCGGCGGTTCGCCTCGCGCTGCCGCGTCCGCGCAAGCATCTGACCGACCCCGAATGGTCCGACGCGGCGTTCCTGTTGGCGCTCGAACGCTTCGGCTACGAGGTGATCGACAGCGAAGCGGCGGTGCGCGCCTTCCAGCGGCGTTTCCGGCCCGAGACGATGGACGGCGTGATCGACGGCGAATGCCGCGCGATCCTGCTGTCGCTGCTCACCGGCGGCGACAAGGGGGCCGAGAAGAGATTGGCAGAGGGCTACTTCTAGACACGCCCTGTTCCGGCGAGGACCTTTACTTGCCAAGCCATGCCGCCTACCGCCGCCGCCGCCAGAGGGTCGGGCGGCCGCCGCTCGCGTAAGCGAGGGGAGGAAAGTCCGGGCTCCGCAGAGCAACGGTGCCGGGTAACGCCCGGCGGGCGCGCCGGGAACGGCGCGTTCAGGGACAGTGCAACAGAAAGCATACCGCCCGCCTTGGCCCGCAAGGGCTGCGGGTAAGGTCGAAAGGGTGCGGTAAGAGCGCACCGCGCTTCCGGTAACGGCAGCGGCACGGAAAACCCCACCGGGAGCAAGACCGAATAGGGATGGCATATGGGCCGGCTCGGCTCCGTCATCCGGGTTGGTTGCTTGAGGCGGCGCGTAAGCGTCGTCCTAGAGGAATGGTCGCCCAGTTCCGGTTTGCGCCGGAATGGACAGAACCCGGCTTACAGACCCTCTGGCATATTGTATCTTTCCGCCCGGCTCGATTTGATCGATCCGAAGCGGGGGGAGGATATCCATGCTGTTGATGGCTTTGGTGCTGGCGCAGGCTACCGTACCCGTTGCTGCACCGCCTGCCGCGCCGACCACGCTCCAAATTCAATTCGATCGCGCCAATGTGGCGCTCGGTGCCGAGCAGTGGCAGCAGGCGTATGACGGTTTTACGGCCGCCGAAACCTGGCCGGGTGCCAGCGCCCGTTCGCGCGGCATTGCGCAACTGGGCAAGGGCCTGGCCTTGCTCAAGCTGCGCCGTATCGAGGATGCGACGGCCGCTCTCCGATCAGGTCTCGCGCTGACATCAAATGCCAAGGCGGCGGCGGGGATGTTCCGCGTCGAGGGAGCGCTTCAACTCGCCCAGATCGATTTTGCCGACTATGACTACGAAGCCGCGCGAGCGCTGTTCGAACTGGTTCTCGCGGAAAGCAAGGACGTTGAATATCGTCAGGCGGCTTTGCTCGGGCTCGTCCAGATCGACATGTTCGACGACCCAAAAAAGGCATTGGCTGAGATCGACGACGCGATCGCCATGGCGGATCCGGGCAAGAAACAGAAGACCTCCGACGCGACCCTACGGGACATGCGCGGCCGTGTGCTGATGAACAGCGGTGATTATGCCGGCGCGATCCGTGAACTCAACAAGGCGGTTGCCGATCAGGGCGGGGTTACATCGCGAACTGATATCAGCGACGTGGTCGTCCGCTCCGATCTTGCCATCGCCAATTCGCGCGCTGGCCATTCGTCCGAGGCGCATCAACTCATGGCCATGACCGGCGCGGGGCGCATGCCGGACGATGTGTTCGCGCGTGCTGCGCAGATGGATCTTCCCCCCTGCACCGACGCGCTTCGGCCGGACGACGTTGCCGTGATCGAGTTCGGTGTCAATCCCGAGGGGGCCGTATTTTACGCTGCTCCGATCTACGCCTCGCGTGTCGGGATGCCCGTGCTCGATCTTGCGCGCGCTGTGCGGAATTGGGCGTGGCGGGTCGACGACATAGCCCGCGTGCCGCTCTTCTATCGCACTGCGACGCGTGTCGAGATTCGCTGCTCGACCGCTGTCGATCGGCCGGCGGTTTCGGTCGCGTTGATGGATGAGGTATCGCGCTGGTTTACCTCCAGAGGCGCCGGCGCGAGCGACGGCGCGGAAACGGATCCCTCGGTCGCATCCCTGCGGGCCGATATCGAGCGCGCCGGGGCGCCAGGCGGGAACCCGGCCTTGCTCATCCGCCTGCTCGGACAATTGGGCGATAGCAAGCTCGCCGATTATGCGACGCGCACCGCAGCGCTGCGCCGGGCCTTGGACTTGGCGCAGTCCCAACGTGCCGCACCGGCGGTCATCGCCTGGCTGCTCATCAGCCAGGGTGATGAGAACGGTAGGCAGGCGGGCTGGCGGGCGGAACGCATCGCGATGCTGCTGCGCGCCGCTTCAACCGCTGAATTTTCGACCGATGCGCGCGCGCGGGCCGCGCTAATCCTCGTGGCGGCCGATCTGGCGCGCCATAACAGTGACGGTGGCGCCACGATCGCTCCCCACCTCGCCATCGTTGCGCATGACGATCGGCTGGATGCGCATGATCCGTTGCGGGTGGGCGCGTTGCTGCGACTGTCGAACTTGCAGGCGAAGGCCGGCGATCTGACAGCCGCGCGGGCATCCTATCTGGGCACGGGCCTCAACAGCCAGCAATGTGCGCTGGTCGATGCCCAGCCGGCGATGAAACGGCAGGGGCTTTCCAGCAAGGATTATCCCGACGATATCGTCGCCTGGGGCGTATCGGGCTGGTCGCGGGTCGAGTTCGACATCACGGCAGACGGTATGACGACGAGGCGACGTGCAATTCTTTCCTATCCGCCGTTCATCTTCGACGAGGTGGCGGCGCAAGGCATTAAGAATGCCCGGTACACGCAAAGTTATCGGCCGGAAGGCGGGCTCGGCTGTGGCGGGGCGACCATCAACGTCAATTTTTACGCGCGTCCCGACCTGGCAACGAGCAAGCCCAAGGGAAAAAAGACATAGCCGTGATGGTCTTTCGGCCGCCTCGCCTTATGTAGCCACCATGGCGCGCTTCACACGTTCGAACGACTGGGGATTCCCTCGCTGGCGCGAATATGGCAGCGAGCGTGGCGCGACGGCGGTCCGCATGTGCGATCGCGACGGCTGCGACAAGCCCGGCGATCGGCCTGCGCCGAAATCGCCCAACAGCCCCGAACGCTGGTATTTCTGCGAGGAGCATGCCGGCGAGTATAACCGCAACTGGAACTACTTCGAGGGCCTGTCGGCCGAGGAAGCCGCCGCGCGTGAGGCGAGCGAGCGCGGCGAGGGTTCGGCCTACGAGCAATCGCGCCACTATCGCTGGGCCGGGCCGGGCGACGGCACGCGCTCGCGCGACGAGATCCGTGCACTCGAGGTGCTGGATCTGGAGGTCGACGCCGATTTCGAGGAGGTGAAGGCCGCGTGGCGCCGCCATGCCAAGGCCAACCATCCCGATGTGCGCCCGGGCGACGAGAAAGCGGCCGAGCGGTTTCGCGCGGTGCAGGCGGCGTATGATGTGCTCAGGCAGGCCGAGGAGCGGCGGGCGGCCTAATCTCCTTCTGCCGTCATCCCAGCGAAGGCTGGGATCTTAGGAGGATTGTAGGCCACCTCGTCCCGCCCGAGACCCCAGCCTTCGCTGGGGTGACGGTACAGGGAGGGGCTCACCCCTTCGGCATCACCACCGTCGGCGCATCCGCAAATGGGGTGATCCCGAACTTCGGATAGACCTCGCTCGGATAATAGAAGGTGCCGTCCTTCACCACCATCGCGATCGTCTTGATCGCCTTCAGGTCCTTGGTCGGATCGCCGGGGATCAGGAAGAAATCGGCGAGCTTGCCCTTTTCGATCGAGCCCATCTGCTGGTCCTGCCCGGTATAGACCGCGCTGTCCCAGGTCGCGCGCTTGAGGATCTCGGGCGCGGTGAAGCCGGCCTGCTGGTAGAGTTCGAGCTCGCGGTGATAGGTGAACGAACCGCCCGTGTCGGTACCGAACACGATGAAAACGCCGCGATCGTGCAGCATCTTCGTCACGGCGACCAGCTTGCCGAATGCCTGGCGGTAGGCGAGGTCGTCGCCCGGCGCGGACGTGTCGATCCATGCCTTCATCTTGTCGCGTTTGTCGCCGATCGGCAGGTGATCGATATAGTCGACCGCGCCCGGCGGCACCTGCCCGTCGCGGTTGAACATCAGATTTTCGTGGATGCCGAGCGTGGGGTCGATGGCGGACTTGTGCTGGACCATCAGATCGATCGAATGCTGGACGCGCGGGCTGTTGAGATCGAGCGCGGGCAGCCGCTTGAGCGCGGTCAGGCGGAAGAGGGTGCGGGTGTCCTCGTCGGGCTTGATCACCCATTGCAACACGAACTGGTTGATGTGGGTCGCCTCGTCGAAGCCCGCCTCGATATCGGCATCCTCGGTCGAGAAGGCCGGGACGTGGCCCGCGACCCTCATGCCGAGCCGGTGCGCTTCCTTCACCAGCGCGGGAATCCACGCCGGGTTCATGCTGTTGTAGCTCTTGATCTGCCAGAAACCGCGCGCGCCGTACCAGCGCACCGCGTCGATCGTCGCCTGCTCGCTGTCGACGAGGATGCCGTTATTGGCGCTATAGGGGCTCTTGCCTTCGATGAAGCCCGAACGGATGACGTGCGGGCCGCCGATCTCGCCCGCGTCCATCCGGTCGATCAATTTGGCGAGCACGGCATTGTCGTTGCCCATGTCGCGCACCGTGGTGATGCCCGCGATCAGGTTGAGGAGGGCATCGTCCTGGCCGATATGCGCGTGCATCTCGTACATGCCCGCCACAAGCGTGCCGCCCTTGCCGTCGATCGTGACTTCGCCCGGCGTGGCCGGGCTGTCGAGCGGCTCGACCGCGGCGATCTGCTTGCCGCTGACCAGCACCGAGACCGGCGCCGTCAGCGTCGACGTCTTCGGATCGAACAGGCGGACATTGGTTATCCGCACCGGCGCGCCATAATTGTGCGCCACCTCGCGCTGGATCGTGACGAAGCGTTGGGTCGACCAGTCGGCGGCGAGCTTGCGCAGGCGCACCTGCTCGTCCTCATAGCCGGCCCGGATCGTGATCGAACTCGGGCTGACGCTGGCGAACAGAGTGCCCTTGTCGTCGAGCAGCATCGTCTCGGGCGTCGTGCTGATGCCGGTGAGATCGTAGCGCGTCACCTGCAGCGGGCCGCCTTTACCCTGGACGGTTAACGTCTCGCCTTTCTCCAGCCGCAGCATGCCGCCGGGGAGCGCCGGCATCTTCATTCCGGGGCTTTTCAGCAGGGCCTGGGCATAGATCTGGTCGGAGAAGGGGCTGCCGCTCTGCGCGACATAGACGGCGCGCTCCTTGGTGACAGCGCCCCCCTTGCCGGTCGCGTCCGTCCAGCTCGCCTTCGCCCCGGTCTGCGAAAACGTCTCGGAAACCTTGCTGCCGAAGGTGGTGGTGCCCGTGATCGTCCAGCTGGTCGGCAGGCCACTCGCGCCGAACAGGATCGTCTCGGCCATGGTCGGCCCGCGGCCATTGTTCTTGACGTTGTAGTCGATCGTCGTGCGGTTGCCCTGCGTGTCGGCGATGACATGGCCGACATTCTTGCCGCCGAAGATCACGCTGTATGTGGCGGTCTCCGCGGCGAGCGGGGCGAGGGGGAGGGCGGCGAGCGCGAGGGTGAGGGCGGTTTTGCTGATCATCGGCCGGCTAGATCATGGTTGGCATCACCCCGCAAGCCACGACTTGAGTTCGAAATCCGCCGGCATTTGCAGGAAGAAACAGGTGACGCGCGTCAGCAGGTGAGTGACGTGTCCCTTGCCGGTCAGGTCTTCGAGGTAGACGAGATCGCCGGGCCCGATTGCCTCGCTCGACCCATCGGCCATTTCGGCGCGGATGTTGCCTTGAAGGTTGATCGTGAAGGTCTTGAAGGGGGCGTGGTGCCAATCCTCGACCCCGGGCTCCATCACGGTTAACACGACCGACTCGACCGGCAGCGGCTTGTTGTGCATCGGCGGCACCGGCACTTTCTCGATGTGCGATTTGCCGTCGGGCGTGGCGAAGACGTGGAAGATCCGCGCCTGTCCGGCCGCGATCGTCTGGCCGACGGCGGCCTGGGCCAGCGCGAACGGCGCGATCGCGCCGGCGGTGACGGCCTGGCGACGGTTGAGCTTCATGGCATCTCTCCCTTTTTGGTGTCGAGGAGAGCGTAACCCAAACCAGACCTTTCGACTATGCGTGAACCCTACTTCCCACGAGCGAAGGGGCCTGCATCCATCGACATTGGCCGCATGGCGGCCGCGCTCGCCCAGCTCTTGTTCGGCTTGGCCGCCATGACGAAGTGGAGTTCACCGCCGGTCACGATCTCCCCATGGCGGATGAAGCCGCGGGTCAGCGGGCGGCCGTCGAGCATCACCGAACCGACATAAGGATGCGCGTCGTCGAGATGATCCGCGACGATCGTGAAGGTCTTGCCATTGGGCAGATGGAGCGTCGCACGCTTCACGAACGGCCGGCCGATCACATATTCCAGGCTGCCGGGGGTAACGGGGTAGAAACCGAGCGCGGTGAAGACCAGCCAGGCCGACATCTGGCCGAGATCGTCATTGCCGGCCAAACCATCGGGCGTCGGCTTGTACTGGCTGTCGACGATCTGCCTGAGTCGCTCCTGCGTCCGCCACGGCGCGCCGGCATAGGAATAGAGATAGGCGACGTGGTGGCTGGGCTCGTTGCCGTGGATATATTGGCCGATCAGCCCGGATATGTCCTCGGCATGCGAATAATCGAGCTTGCTCGTGTCGAAATCGAACATCGCGTCGAGCTTCGCGATCGTCGCCTTGTCGCCGCCGAGCAGCCGGACCAGCCCGGCCTGATTCTGCGGCACGAACCAGCTATATTGCCACGCATTGCCCTCGGTATAATCCGATCCGTAATTGATCGCGGCGGGATCGAACGGGGTGCGGAACTGCCCGTTCGAGAGCCTGGCCCGGAGCCAGCCGTTCTTGACGTCGAAGCTGTTGCGCCAATTGCCGGATCGTTTGAGGAACGTCTCGTAAACATCGGACCGACCTAACTTTTTTGCCATCATGGCGATGGTCCAATCGTCATAGGCATATTCGACCGTCTTCGACGCCGCCTCGGGCTCGCGATCGATCGGCACGTAGCCGAGCTTCATATAGTCGGCGAGCCCGCCATAGGGGCCGTAGGTGGCGCTCGCGACCATCGCATCGAGCGCCTCGTTCGGATCGAAGCCCTTGATGCCCTTGAGATAGGCGTCGGCGATGATCGGGACGGCATGATAGCCGATCATCGTCCACGTCTCGCGTCCTTGGAATTGCCAGACCGGCAGGATGCCGAATGGGCTCTCCTTGCGGCTTTCGACCAAAGATCGGATGAAATCGGCATTGGTACGCTCGGGCTGGATGAGCGTGAGCAAAGGATGCTCGGCGCGGAACGTGTCCCACAGCGAGAAGGTCGAGCGGAAGGTGAAATCCTGCGCGATATGGACCTGATTGTCGGGCCCCCGATAGCGCCCGTCGGCATCGCTCGCGACCGAGGGCGCCAGCAAGCTATGGTAGAAGGCCGTGGCGAGGCTTTTGCGTGTGGGGGCGGGGGCGGCGATGTCGACCACACCCAGCGCTTGCTCCCACGCAGCCTTCGTATTGGCACGGATCGTGTTGAAATCGGCCGGTTCACTGGCAAGGTTGGCGATCGCGCCATCCTCGTCGACCGATGAAATCGCGACCTTCACTTCGAGAGGGTGATCGAGCGTGCCGAAATCGAAACGTGCGACGATCGCGCGGCCGGTGCGCTCGGCCAGATCGTCGGTACCGCGCCCCGGGCCCTGAAAGCCCTTGTAGGCGATGTCGGTCTCGGTGCTGACGAAGGCATGGCCGGTCAGCGGTGCCGAAAAGCGCATCGCGAAGCAGAGCACGCGATCGGGCGCCCAGCCGCGCGTCTGGCGGCAGCCGGTGACGGTGCCGTCGGGCCGCAGCCGGATCGACGACCACAGCACCTTGCCCGGATAATTGTAGAGAGAGGTGCGCAGATCGAATACCAGATGCGCCTTCGCGCCCGGCGCGAAGGTGTAGCGGTGCGCGCCGATGCGGGTGCCCGCGGTCAGTTCGGCATGGACCCTGGGATCGATCAGATCGACGGCGTAGTAACCGGGCTCGGCCTGCTCATGCGTATGATCGAAGCGCGATCGGTAGCCGGCCGGCTCCAGCGACACCGCCTCGCCCGACACCGGCATGATCAGGAAATCGCCCAGGTCCGAATGGCCCGCGCCTGAAAAATGGGTGTGGCTGAAGCCCTGGATCGTCTTGTCTTCGTAGCGATAGCCCGCCGCCCATTTGTAGCAGGCGCGGATCACGCAACTCGTGTCGGTGTCGGGGCTGAGCTGCACCATCCCGAACGGCGCGACCGCACCGGGGAAGGTGTGGCCCTCGCCGCCGGTGCCGACGAAGGGATCGGCGTCGGTGTAGGTGGAGGCGGCCGCAGGAGCGGAGAGTGCGAGCGCCAGAGCAAGAGTGATCCGCATCGCCCCGATCCTTCCCGTCGCCCCTGCGGAGGCAGGGGCCTATCTCTCTATCAACGCCCACCATCTCTATTCGCGAGAGACATGGGCCCCTGCCTTCGCAGGGGCGACGGGTTAGCCTAGTCTAGCCAATGCCGCTCTAAGCCGCTCCGCCTCGGCAGACTTCGCCGCATGATCCTCACGCGCCTTCGCGACCGCCTCGGGCTTGGCCTTCTCGACGAACGCCGGGTTGCCCAGCCGTCCCGCCAGCGACGCCGCTTCCTTCGCCGCCGCCTCTGCGCCTTTGGCGAGACGCGCACGTTCGGCGGCCAGATCGATCACGCCTTCGAGCGGGAGCGCGAAGGTCGCCTCGTCGACCACCACCTGTGCCGCACCGGTGCCGGTGAAAGCCGAGAGCTGGATCGACTCCAGCCGCGCCAGACGCGAAAGGGTGGCCTGTTGGCGATCCAACCGCCCCGCGGTCTCCGCCGACGCATCGCTCACGAACAAGGGCAGCTTCGCCCCCGGCGGCACGTTCAGCTCGGAGCGCGCGGCGCGCACCTCTTGCACCAGCCTGATCAGCCACTCGATCTCGGCGCTCGCCGCCGGATCGATCGCGCGCGCATCGGCCATCGGCCAGGATGCGAGGATCAGGTCATGCTCGCGGTCGGCAAGCGCATGCCACAATTCCTCGGTGATGAACGGCATGAACGGGTGGAGCAGGACGAGAATCTGATCGAGCACCCAGCCGGCCACGGCGCGGGTTTCCACCTGATCCCCCTCCCGCTCGCGGGAGGGGTTAGGGGAGGGGCTATCCGCGGGGGAAATCTCCGAAATGTCAGGCCCTCCCCCGACCCCTCCCGCAAGCGGGAGGGGAGAGAGGACCGGCTTGATCAGCTCCAGATACCAGTCGCAGAACTGATCCCACACGAAATGGTAGATCGTGTTCGCGGACTCGTCATAGCGCAGATCGGCGATGGCGAGGTCAAGCGCCTGGATCGTCTTGACCGTCTCGGCAAGGATCCACTTGTTGACCGCGAGCGTCGCCACCGGCGGCTCCAGCGTGGCCGATCCGCCGATGCCGTTGGCCTGGGCGAAGCGCGCGGCGTTCCACAGCTTGGTCGCGAAGTTGCGATAGCCCTCGACGCGCTTTTCATCGAGCTTGATGTCGCGCCCCTGGCTCTCCATCGCGGCGAGCGTGAAGCGCAAGGCGTCGGCACCGTATTTGTCGATCAGGCCGAGCGGATCGACCGTATTGCCCTTCGACTTGGACATCTTCTGCCCGTGCTGGTCGCGGACCAAGCCGTGGAGGTAGAGCGTCTTCCACGGCTTTTCGCCCATGAAATGAAGACCCTGCATCGCCATCCTCGCATCCCAGAAGAACAGGATGTCGAAGCCCGAGATGAGCACGTCATTAGGGTAGTGGCGCTTGAGCGTCTCGCTCTCGTCGGGCCAACCCAAGGTGCCGAAAGGCCACAGCGCGGACGAGAACCAGGTGTCGAGCACGTCCTCGTCGCGCCGGATCGGCTTGTTGCCGGCCTGCTGCTGCGCCTCGTCCTCGCTCTCGGCGACATAGGCATTGCCGTCGGGATCGTACCAGACCGGGATCTGGTGACCCCACCAGAGCTGGCGGCTGACGCACCACGGCTGGATATTTTCCAGCCAGTTATACCAGGTCTTCTTCCACGTCTCGGGAACGACGCGGATGTCGCCCGATCGCACCGCCTCCAGCGCCGGGCCGGCGAGCGTCTTCGCGTCCACATACCACTGATCGGTCAGCCACGGCTCGATCACCACGCCCGAACGATCGCCATAAGGCGTCTGGATCACGCGATCCTCGACCTTTTCGAGCGCGCCGGCTTCCTCCAGCAATTTGACGACGAACGCGCGCGCCTCGAACCGGTCTACGCCCACCAGATCGGCCGGGATCAGCCCGTCGGCGGTCTGCGTCACCTTCGCCTCGGCATCGAGCATGTTGAGCATTTCGGCCGGCCTGAAGCCCGCGCGCTTGCCTACCTCGAAATCGTTGAAGTCATGCCCCGGCGTGATCTTGACCGCGCCCGATCCGAGCTCGGGATCGGCATGCTCGTCGGCGATGATCGGGATGAGGCGGCCGGTGATCGGCAGGCGCACCTGCTTGCCGATCAAGGCGGTGTAGCGCTCGTCGCTGGGGTTCACCGCGATCGCCATGTCGGCCAGCATCGTCTCGGGCCGCGTCGTCGCGACCGAGATTGTGCCCGTGCCATCAGCGAGCGGGTAAGCGAGGTGCCAGAACTTGCCGTTCGTCTCCTTGGTCTCGACCTCGAGATCGGAGATGGCAGTGCGGAAATGCGGGTCCCAATTGACCAGGCGCTTGTCGCGATAGAGCAGGCCCTGGCGATAGAGCTGGACGAAGACGCGAGTCACCGCCTTGGAGAAATGCGGATCCATCGTGAACTGCTCGTTCGACCAGTCGCACGAGGCACCCAGCCGGCGGAGCTGGCGCGTGATCGTGCCGCCCGATTGGCGCTTCCATTCCCACACGTGATCGAGGAACGCCTCGCGCCCCAATTCCTGCCGGGTGAGCCCTTGGCTGGCGATCGTGCGCTCGACCACCATCTGGGTGGCGATGCCGGCATGATCGGTGCCGACCACCCACAGCGCATCTTTGCCCTGGAGGCGGGCGTGGCGGACGAGGATATCCTGCAGGGTCACGTCGAGCGCGTGGCCGATGTGGAGCGATCCCGTCACGTTGGGCGGCGGGATCACGATGGTGAAGGGCTCGGCCTCGTCGCGCGCGGGGCGGAACGCACTCGTGCTTTCCCAATGGGCGTACCAGCGGGCCTCGATGCCGGCAGGGTCGAAGGTCTTGTCGATCGTCATGATGCGGGCGTCCTTAGAGGCCCGCGATCAAGCTTGCACCCCCTGTTGGTGCGAAGGCGCCGCCTGCGTGGTCACCTTCGTGCCATATTTGTCGATGCTGCGCGGGATCCAGGCAAGCAGGCAGGCGAGAATCAGGATCGCGAGCACGATCCAAAGGCCATTCACGTCCTTGCCGTTGGGGAGCTTCATGGCCGGCAGATATGCGCCAACGAGCCGCGCGGCCGCAAGTCTCCCCAACGCGATCAGGCCGCCGTGCCGAGATAGGCCACAAGATTGTCGAGCGTCGCTGCCGTGCCGGTCTGGACGCCCATTTGGACGAATTGGTCTAGATGCTCGGCCGAGGAGCAGACGATCTCGACGGTCATGCGGGTGCCGCCGCCGGTCGCCTCCAGCATGACGCGCCCGATCGCGCCGATCGCATCGAACACGATCCGCTCGTTGGCCACGATCTCGTGGTAGGTGCCGGCAAACGGCATGTCGGGATAATCGTGCACCGTGAAGGCGAAGGCGCCGCCGACGCGCAGATCGATCTCGCAGCGGGTGAGCGGCTTGCCGGTCGAATCCCACCAGTGGGTGAGATGTTCGGGCCGCGTCCAGGCGGCGAAGACGGTCGCGGGATCGACCGCAAAATCGCGCGTGAAGCGAATCGTATGCGCGGCGCGGTCGATCTCGAAACCGGAGGTGCGTTCTGTGGTCGCCGGCATCCTATGTCTCCTTTTGCGTCATCGTGGCGAGGTGGCGGTCGAGATTGTCGAAGCGACGGTCCCAGGTGGCGCGGAAATGCTCCAGCCAGTCGGTCAGCTCGCGCATCGCCTCCGGCTGGAGCCGGCGTGGCCGCCGCTGCGCATCGCGCCCGCCTTCTATCAGCCCGGCCTGCTCGAGCACCTTGAGATGGCGTGAGATGGTGGGCTGCGAGAAACCGAACGGTTTGGCGAGTTCGGACACGCTCGCTTCGCCCAGCGCCAGCCGGGCGAGGATTGCGCGCCGGGTCGGATCGCCAAGCGCGGCGAAAGCGCGGTCGAGTGATTCGATAGCCATATGGCTATATAGCTAAATTGCTATATAAAAGGCAATGACTTCGTCGCCCCTGCGGAGGCAGGGGCCCCATGTCTCCCGCAACGAGAGCTGGCACGATTGGATAGAGCGATGGGCGCCTGCCTTCACGGTTCCCGCCAAAGCGATACTTTGGCGAGGTCCCTGCACGGGCGACGGGATTATTTCGCCGACAAGACCCGTCGATCGAGGAAATCCTCGATCGTCTTCCACACGTGGAGCTGCGCACTGCTGGTGAAGGCGTGGGTCTGGCCGGGATAGACCATCAGCTCGAACTTCGTGCCTGCCGCCTGCAGCGCCGCGTACATCGCGGTGCCGTTGTCGAACACCACATTGTCGTCCGCCATGCCATGCAGCATCAGCAAGGGATCGGCGATCTTCGCCGCGCCGCCGATCGGGTCCGATGCCTTGTACGGCGCGGGATCGATCGCAGGATTGCCCAGGTAACGCTCGGTATAATGGGTGTCGTACAATTCCCAGCGGGTGACCGGCGCGCCGGACACGCCGGCGGCGTAGGCGCCGGGCGCGGCTTGCAGCAGCTTCAAGGTCATCGTGCCGCCATAGGACCAGCCGTAGACCGCGATACGCCTGGCATCGACGAAGCTCTGGCCCTTGAGCCATTGCAGGCCGGCCAGCTGGTCCTCGACCTCGACCGTGCCCATCGCATGATGGATGCCGTCCTCGAACGCCTTGCCGCGATCGGGCGAGCCGCGGCCGTCGATCGAGAAGACCGCCCAGCCTTTCGAGACGAGATATTGGTGGAGCGGCACGTCGCGCCCGCTCCATTGCTCGGTCACCTGCCGGCCGGCGCCGGGGCCGTTATAGACCTGCACGAACACCGGGAAGGGGCCGGGGCCCGCCGGGCGGATCAGCTTGGTGTGGAGGGTGCTGCCGTCGGCCGCCTTGAGCGTCCCGAAGGCGGGTTTGACGAAATCCGCGAGATAGGGCGCGAGCGGGTGATCGCCCGCGACCTTGTTCTCCTCGATCCACGCCAGTCGCTTCCCGGTGGCATCGGCGAGATAGACCTGGCTCGGCTGGAGCGGATTGGAGGCGGTGACGAGCGCGCGGGTCGCGCCGCGGTCCATCACCGCGTCGCTCCACCAGCCGGTGTCGGTCAGCCGCTCGGGCGTGCCGCCCTTGAGCGGTACCCGGTAGAGTTGCTGGCCGATCGCGTCGTCGCGGTTGGCGATGAAATAAACAAGCTTGGCGTGCTGATCGACGCCGATCAATTTGGTCACCGCCCACGCGCCGCGCGTGATCGGGGTAAGCTGGCCCGCCTGCCAATGATAGAGATGCGCGAAGCCGCTGCGCTCCGAACCCCAGATCAGGCTGCCGTCATTGAGCGCGCGGAAATCATTGTTGAGGTTGATCCAGGTCTTCGCGCTCTCGCTTAGCACGATCTTGCTGGCGCCGGTCGCGGGATCGACCGCAAGCAGATCGAGCCTGGTCTGTGCACGGTTCTCGCGCTGGACGTAGAGAATCTTGCCGTCGGGTGCCCAGTTGACCCGGGCGAGATAGATATCGGCATCCGCACCGAGATCGACCTTGACCCGCTTCGACCCATCCGGCGCGATGACCCACAATTCGACCGCGACATTGTGCGAGCCCGCGGCGGGATAGCGCTGTTCGAACAGCTTCGTGCCGTCGGCGCCGATCGCGGCGCGGGTGACGATCGGCACCTTGGCCTCGTCATAGCGCTCCACCGCCACCGCCATGTCGCCCGGCGCCCACCAATGGCCGACGGTGCGTGCCATCTCTTCTTGCGCGACGAACTCGGCCGAGCCCCAGGTGACCGTGCCGCCACCATCGGGGGTGAGCGTGTGATCCGCGCCGCTGGCAAGATCGATCACATGAAGGTTCTGATCGCGCACGAACGAGACATGATGGCCGGCGGCCGAGATATGCGCATCGAGGACACCCTTGGTGCCCTCCAGCCGCCTGGCCGATCCATCGAGGCCGGCGACGAACAGTTCGCCATCGATCGGCACGAGGATCGATTTGCCGTCGGGTGCCCAATCGTACGCGACGATGCCCTTGGTGCCACCGATCCGCCCGCGCTCGCGGCGCATCTTTTCCTCTTCGGACAAGGCCGCACCCGATCCGAGCTTGGCACTGTCGACCAGCATGCGTGCCTGCCCACTGCTCGTGTCGATCGCCCACAGATCGTAGCGGTCGCGATCGTCGGGGCGGTTGCGCAGCAAGGTCGCAAGCGTGCCGTCGGGCGACAATTTCACCTCGCGCGGCGCCACCCCCGACAAAGCCGGGCTGCCGAAGATGCGCTCCAGGGTAAGCCGGGCGGCGGGCGAGGCGGTGGTGATGGTCATGGCGAGAGCGGCCGTCAGAAGCTTGTGCATGCCGGCTTTTAGCGTCCCCGCATCGTTCCGCCACATCTGTCTTGGCTGTGCGTTTTCAGAACCTTTCAACCGGTCCGTTCGTCCCGAGCAAAGTCGAGGGACGCTGCGCAACGCTCCTTCTCGTCGCGCTCGACTTCGCTCGACACGAACGGAAGGTTTTGCATTCCCTCACGCGCGCTGCCGTTCTAGCAACCCGCTACCCCCAGACAGGAACCGCTATGCGCACGATCGCCGCTTTACTCGCTGCCACCATCCTGACCGCGCCGGCTTATGCGGCCGAACCCGTCTTCGATGCCATGCGCGTCAGCCAGGATGTGAAGACGCTGTCGAGCGATGCCTTCGAAGGCCGTGGGCCGGCGACGCGTGCGGAGGCGAAGACGATCGACTTCATCACGACGCAGATGAAGGCGGCTGGCCTCCAGCCCGGCGGTCCCGGCGGCAAGTGGACGCAGGACGTGCCCCTGCTCATGTCCGATATCGTCGGCACGCCGAACATCGCGCTCCATATCGGGGGCACCGTCCGCCCGCTGACCCAGGGGCAGGAGATCGCGGCGCGCGCGGCGCTCAACGGCCAGACCAGGGTCGACCTCAAATCCGCGCCGCTCGTGTTCGTCGGCTATGGCGTGAAGGCGCCCGAGCGCGGCTGGGACGATTTCAAGGGCGCCGATCTCAAGGGCAAGATCATGGTCGTGCTCGTCAACGACCCCGATTTCGAAGGCGGGGAGGGCGATTTCGGCGGCAAGACCATGACCTATTATGGCCGCTGGACCTACAAATATGAGGAAGGCGCACGGCAGGGCGCGGCGGGCGTGCTCGTCATCCACGAATATGCGCCGGCCTCCTATGGCTGGGCGACGGTCAAGAACAGCAACACCAACACGATGTTCGATATCGTCCGCGCCAAGCCGATGGCCGAGCATGTGCCGCTGGAGGCGTGGATCCAGCGCGATCTCGCGGTCGATCTGTTCAAGGCGGCGGGGATGGACTTCGACGCGATGAAGAAGGCGGCGCAGAAGAAGGATTTCAAGCCGGTCGCGCTCAACGCGACGCTCGACGCCTCTTATGCCGTGAAGGCGCAGACGATCGTCTCGCACAACATTCTCGGCCGGCTGCCCGGCAAGACCCATCCGAACGAGACCGTGATCTATTCGGCGCATTGGGATCATCTCGGCATCGGGCAGCCCGATGCGAAGGGCGACCGCATCTATAACGGC
The DNA here is from genome assembly GCF_044905095.1 of Sphingomonas sp. MMS24-J13. NCBI lineage: Bacteria > Pseudomonadati > Pseudomonadota > Alphaproteobacteria > Sphingomonadales > Sphingomonadaceae > Sphingomonas > Sphingomonas sp. MMS24-J13. The sequence goes on along the minus strand of NZ_CP173258.1, from coordinate 1,742,577 downwards.
GCGCGGGACAATGCCTCGGGCATCGCCAGCCTGCTCGAACTGGGCCGGGCCTTCGCGCATGCACCGCGTACCGATCGCTCAATCGTCTTCCTCGCGGTGACGGCGGAGGAGAAGGGACTTCTCGGCTCCGAATATTATGGCGCCAGCCCGGTCTATCCGCTCGCGACCACCGCCGGCATGTTCAACATGGACAATATGTTCGGGCAGGGGGCGGCGAAGGACTTCACGATCTCCGGCGTCGCCAAGCTGGGGCTGCTCGATCTGCTGGTGGCGGAGGGCACCAAGCTCGGCCGGGTCTATTCGCCCGATCCGCGGACCGAGACCGGCGGCTTCTACCGCTCGGACCATTTCTCGATGGCCAAGCAGGGCGTGCCGGCGGTGTCGTACAAGCCCGGCATCGATCTGGTGAATGGCGGCGTCGCGCGCGGTCGTGCGCTGGGGGACGCTTATACCAAGGATCGTTACCACCAGCCGGCCGACGAGTGGAGTGCCGACTGGGATCTGTCTAGCGTCGGACCGGATCTAACCTTGCTCTACAATGCCGGACGTGCGCTGGCCGATAGCCGGAGCTGGCCCGAGTGGAGCGCGGATGCGGAGTTCAAGGCCAAGCGCGACGAGACGGCCGGGCAGCGGAAGTAGTCTCCGTCACCCTGAACTTGTTTCAGGGTCCACCAAGCATCCGCACCGTCCGTGCGTGTGGCCCGGTGGATGCTGAAACGAGTTCAGCATGACGAAGAGATTTTGTTCGGATAGAATTATTGGACGAACAAGAAAAAAGCCGGCCCGCACATCTGCGGACCGGCTCTTGAACCGTCTCGAGAAACCCGGCCCTTAAGCGCTGGTCTTCTCGCGATTGTCGCGCCGCTCGGCGATACGCGCCGACTTGCCGGTACGGCCACGCAGATAATAGAGCTTCGCGCGACGCACGACGCCCTTGCGGACGACTTCGATCGAATCGATGTTCGGCGAATAGAGCGGGAAGACGCGCTCGACGCCCTCGCCGAACGAAATCTTGCGGACGGTGAAGCTGCTGCCCATGCCCTTGTTCGAACGCGCGATGCACACGCCTTCATAGGACTGAACGCGGCTGCGCTCGCCTTCGACGACTTTCACGCCGACCTTGACGGTGTCACCGGGGCGGAATTCGGGAATTGCGCGCTTGGCGGTCAATTCGGCGATATTCTCCGCCTCGATCTGCTGGAGGAGGTTCATCTCAATCTTCCTTCTCGTGCCGCGCGCCAGAGGGAGGCTGGACCCGAACGCCACCGTGGCGCTCCCATAGGTCCGGTCTCCGTGACCGTGTATCGATCTCGGCCTGCGCCTTGCGCCATGCCGCGATCTTCGCATGATCCCCCGATCGCAGCACTTCGGGGATCGTGCGCCCTTCCCATTCGACAGGTCGGGTATAATGCGGATATTCGAGAAGGCCGCTTTCGAAGCTCTCTTCATCTCCGCTGGAAGGCGCGCCCATTACGCCGGGAAGCAGCCGAACGCAAGCATCGAGCACGATCAGCGCGCCGATCTCGCCGCCCGACAAGATGAAATCGCCGATCGAGACGAGTTCGATCGGGCGCGCTTCGAACAGACGCTCGTCTATCCCTTCGAACCGGCCGCAGATGATGGTGACGCCCGGGCCGTTCGCCAGTTCGCGCACGCGCGCCTGGCTGAGCGGCGCACCGCGTGGACTCATGGCGAGGATCGGGCGATCGTCGGCGACGCTGTCGAGCGCCGACGCGAGGACGTCGGCGCGCATGACCATGCCCGCGCCTCCCCCTGCCGGCGTGTCGTCGACCGAGCGGTGCTTGTCGGTGGCGAAGTCGCGGATCTGGATCGTCTCGAGCGACCATTTCCCGTCGCCCATCGCCCGGCCCGCCAGGCTGAGACCGAGCGGGCCGGGAAACATCTCCGGATAGAGGGTCAGGACGGTGGCGGCGAAGCTCACGGTTCGATGCGACGCGCGATCAATTCGGTCAGCACGACCACGATCGCGCCTGCGATCGGCATGGCGCCGATGAACAGGCCCCACTGGATCACCACCCCGCCTTCGCCCGAGGCCGTCAACAAACCCGCGATCATCGCGGGCGGCACCAATACGATCAGGATCTCGGTCACGCGCTTGGGGCGCCCGACCATCTTGCGCTTGAGCATGCCGACAACGCCATAGGCGATCAGCACGAGATAGATCAGGACGATCATCAGGAAGAGTGTGTCGAGCGTCATGCGAGCGTCCAGTTCTCGACCTTGAGGCCGGGTATGTCGGCGAAACCGCCTTCGTCGGCCGTGATAACGGTCAAATCGAGCGAAAGGGCATGCGCCGCGATCAGCCGATCGAGCCGGGCGCGTTTGAACGGTAGCCGGGCATAGGTCCGCGCCGCCGCCTCGTCGAACGAAACCAGCGGCACTTCCGACAGGAAGGCATCGAGGAGGGCGATCGGCGGCGGTTTTCCGTTCGCCGATCCCATCGCAACTTCGGCAAAGGCGATCGTCGAGAGGACGATCGAGCCCTCTTCGCATTCTGCGATCCGATCGATCAGTGGCTGGCTGAGGCCATTCAGCAGATAGATCGCACTGTTGGTATCGAGCATGAAATTCACGATGGATCGCTCCGCCGATCCTTCCAGTCCGGGCTATCCCAGATCCGCGGGGCATCACCGAGTTCGCGCTCTTGGGGCGTCAGCGGCTTAAGCCACGGCGCCTTGCCGGCAAATTTGCTGACATCGATCTTGCGCTTCGGCCGATCGATCGCCTCCATCCGAAATACCGCCCGATCCTCGCGCACGATCATCATCTCGTCGCCCTCGGTCAGCCCCAGCGCCTTGGGAAGGCGCAAAGCGTAGGAGTTGCCCGACTTGAAAACCTTGGCACGATATTCGTCGCTCATGGGAGCCTCCGTATATACATTCCGTATATACTAACCCGCGAACCGCTCGTCCACCACCATTCGCTCGGCATTCCAGTCGGGAACGGCGTCGGCGCGCATCGGCACCATGAACGTCTTGCCATCGGGGCGGGCGATCTCGATCACGTCGCCCGCGCCGAAATTCTCCACCGCCACGACCTCGCCCAGCGCGGCCCCTTCGGGCGTCACGCAGGGCAGACCGATCAGATCGGCGTGATAATATTCGCCATCCTCCAGCGGCGGCAAAGCCGAGCGCGGGACTGTCAGGGCGGTGCCGCGCATCCTTTCGGCGGCGGTGCGATCGGGGATTTCGGCGAAGCGGGCGATCAGGCCGCGCAGGCTCTTGATCGTCAGCGTGCCGTCGTTGAAACTGCGATAAGGCGCCAGATCATCGGTGAAGAGCTTGAGCTTCACCTCGCCGCCGATGCCGTGCGCGCCGGCAATGGCGGCAAGCGTCACCGTCCGCTCGCCGCCCGCCGCCGCCGGCTCAGCCTTTGGCGGAACCTTCGGTGGGGGGGCTGGCGCCGTCGGCGCCTTCGGCGGGTGCCTGGGCGGACTTGCCTTCGTTGAAGAGCTTCGTTCCGTCGGTTTCGGCATCTTTGGCGGGAGCCTCAGCGGACGGGGGAGGTTGAATGGCCATGGCGCGTCTCTTTATCCTTTGGGAACAAAGAGAACGCGCGGATCATGTCCGGGTGCCAGGAAACGTGCCCGAAAATCAGGCGGTCGCTTCCTCGATCGCCTCGGCGACGACTTCGACCGTCTCGGCTTCGGCCGCGGCATTGGCTTCGGCCAGCTTGGCAGCACGCTCTTCGGCGCGCTCCTTGGCCTTCTCGCCCGGAACACCCTTGCTCGGGTTGGAACGGGCAGCACGCTCCTTGATGCCGGCGGCATCGAAGAAGCGGGCGACGCGATCGGTCGGCTGCGCGCCGACCGACAGCCAATGCTTGGCGCGCTCGGTGTCGAGCACGACGCGCTTGGCGTCATCCTTGGCGAGGAGCGGGTTGTAGGTGCCGATCTTCTCGATGAACGAGCCATCGCGCGGCGAGCGCGAGTTCGCGACGACGATACGATAATAAGGACGCTTCTTGGCGCCACCGCGCGACAGGCGGATCGAAACGGACATTCTATTCTTCCTTCTACTTCAAATGGTTGTTAGCGTTTCTTCAGGAAATTCTGGAAGCCGGGGGGCAGGCCCTGCTGGCCGCCGCCGGGGCCGGGAAGGCCGGGCATGCCGCCGGGGGAAGCCCCGCGCCGCCGAGCATGGATTCGATGTCGGCCGCACCGGCGCCGCCTAATCCACCCAGCCCGCCGCCACCCTTGCCGCCGCCGAACATGGCGCCGATCTTGGCGAGGCCGCCCATCTTCTTCATCTTCTTCATCATGGTCGCCATCTCCTGATGCATCTTCAGGAGCTTGTTGACGTCCTGCACCGTGGTGCCGGATCCCTTGGCGACGCGGATCTTGCGCTTGGCGGCCATCAGTTCGGGCCTGGCGCGCTCCTTCGGCGTCATCGATCCGATGATCGCGTCCATCCGCACGAGGATCTTGTCGTCGGCGGCGCCGTTGGCCATCGCCTGCTTGACCTGCTTTACGCCGGGCAACATCGACGCAAGGCCCGACAGGCCGCCCATGCGGCGCATCTGGTTGAGCTGCGAGCGCAGGTCGTTCAGATCGAACTGGCCCTTGCTCATCCGCTCGGCGAGCTTCTCGGCCTCCTCGACCTGGATCGTCTCGGCGGCGCGCTCGACCAGGCTGACGACGTCGCCCATGCCGAGGATGCGGCCGGCGACGCGCTCGGGGTGGAAGGGCTCGAGTCCGTCGAGCTTCTCGCCGGTGCCGGCGAACTTGATCGGCTTGCCGGTGACGGCGCGCATCGACAGCGCCGCACCACCGCGCGCATCGCCGTCCATACGGGTCAGCACGACGCCGGTCAGCGGCACCTGTTCGGAGAAGTTGGTCGCGACGTTGACCGCGTCCTGACCGGTCAGCGCATCGACGACGAGCAATATCTCGTTGGGCTTCGCGATGTCGGCGACCGCCTTCATCTCGTCCATGAGCTGCTGGTCGACGTGGAGGCGGCCGGCGGTGTCGAGCAGCAGGACGTCGAAGCCCTGCAGCTTGGCGGCGCCCAATGCGCGCTGGGCGATCTGGACCGGCGTCTGGCCGGCGATGATCGGCAAGGTCGCGACGTCGGCCTGCGTGCCGAGCACGGCGAGCTGTTCCTGCGCGGCCGGGCGATTGACGTCGAGCGACGCCATCAGCACCTTCTTGCCCGAACGCTCCTTGAGCCGCTTGGCGATCTTGGCGGTCGAGGTGGTCTTGCCCGAACCCTGCAGGCCGACCATCATGATGATCGCGGGCGGGGTGACGGCGATATCGAGATCGGCGGTCTCGGCGCCGAGCATCGCGATCAGTTCGTCATGGACGATCTTGACGACCTGCTGGCCCGGCGTGACCGAGCGCAGCACGTTCTGGCCGACCGCGGCCTCGGTCGCCTTGTCGACGAAGTCGCGCACCACCGGCAGCGCGACGTCGGCCTCGAGCAGGGCGATGCGGACTTCGCGCATCGCACCGCGCACATCGGCTTCGGTCAGCGCACCACGGCCGCGCAGGCGGTCGAAGGTCGCTGAAAGCCGATCGCTCAGGCTGTCGAACATGAAGGCCTTACCTCACTCAAATTGCCCCCAACGCAAAACGAGCCGGCGGACGAAACCTCGTCGGCCGGCACACACGCTCCGCTCGGGGAGTCGTGCTTATTCGTCTCGTTCGTCGGGAACGGATGGCGGGCCCTTAACGAAAAAGCCCTGCGACTTCAAGCGCGGTGGTTGCGAGGGTCATGCCGCCGCCGGAACGTAACCGTCACAATGTCGTTAAGCGGGCTCACGCTCAAGCGAGAGGAATCACCATGCTTTGGACGATCGTCGCCATCCTGCTCATTCTCTGGCTGCTTGGCTTCAGCCTCCATATCGCCGGCGGTCTGATCCATATCATTCTCGTGGTCGCGCTGATCGTCGGTCTGGTGCAGCTGTTCACCGGGCGTCGCGTATAGCCCAATCCGTCATGCCAGCGAAGACTGGCATCTCAGGAGGTTAGGGCGCTCCCTGACATCCTGAGGCCCCAGCCTGCGCTGGGGCGACGAGTAGAATGCTTGCCGCATGTCATAAATCTGCAACCGCGCTTGTCCACGCGACGGGCAACGGTTGGAGATCGAGACATGCGGCGTTTGCGGACGGGTTTTGCGGCGATGGCGGCCGCGCTGGGGCTGGCCGGCTCGGCCGCGGCGGCACCACCGGCACCCAAGTTGATCGTCGCCATCTCGATCGACCAGTTCGCCTGGGATCTGTTCGAGAAATACCGCCCGACCTACACCGGCGGGCTCAGGCAGCTTGCCGACGGCATCGCCTTCACCGGCTATCAGAGCCACGCCGCGACGGAGACATGCCCGGGTCACTCGACCATTCTCACCGGTCGCCACCCATCGGGAACGGGCATCGTCGCCAACAACTGGTTCGACGTGAGTTCGGGCTCTTCCGTCTATTGCGTCGCGGTCAAGGGCACCGCCGATCCGGCTGCACGCGGCCCGCAGAATCTGCGGGTCGACACCTTCGGCGACTGGCTCAAACAGGCCAAGCCGGGTTCGCGCGTCTTCTCGATCTCGGGCAAGGATCGCGCGGCGATCATGATGGGCGGGCATCATGCCGATGCGGTCTATTGGTGGAATGATGGCGACGGCTTCATGACCTCGTCCTTCGCCGGCCCGGCGACGCCGGCGGTGCTGGCGCCGGCGAAGGCGTTCGACGCCGCTTTGTTCGCCAGGTGGAAGGCCAAGCCGCCGGTGCTGTGGCCGTCGACCGTTTCGGCCGAATGCGCGAAGCTCGAGCAGCCGCAATCGTTCGGCAAGATCAGGCTGTCGGGCAAGATCCCGCCCGATCAGTCGAACGGGGTCGAGACCGGCGCCAATTTCCTCGCGCGCACCGATTTCCAGGACCAGTTCCGGGTGTCGCCGATGTTCGATCCGATGATGCTCGACTTCACCGAGACGATCATCGATCGCGACAAGATCGGCCACGGCCCCGCCATCGACCTGCTCGCGCTGAGCTTCTCGTCGAACGATTATATCGGCCATCGTTATGGCGCGGGTGGGCCGGAAATGTGCGTCCAGCAGGCGGCGATCGACCAGACGCTCGGCCGGCTCATCGCCAAGCTCGATAGTCTGAAAGTGCCCTACATGATCGTGCTGACCGCCGATCATGGCGGGATCGATGCGGCCGAGCGGTCGGCGCAGCATGGGCTCGATGCGCACCGGCTCGATCCGGTCGCGTTCGTCAAGCAGCTCAACGACGCGCTGTCGAAGAAGCTCGATCTCCCGTTCGAGGCGATCGTCGGCGACGATCCGCAGCAGCTTTCGATCAATGTCGGTCCCGATGCGGCGCTGAAGGCGAAGGTGCGCGATGCGGCGGTCGAATGGCTGAAGGGGCGGCCCGAGGTCTACAAGGTCTTCACCGCCGACGAGACCATCGCCGCGGCGCCGCCCGCGGGCAAGCCGGTGACCGATCTGACCTTTGCCGAGCGCTACAACGAAAGCTACGACAAGGAACGCAGCGGCGACATCCAGGTCGCCTTCGCGGAGTATACCACGATCGGCATGCCGCGCGGGCCCGGCGATTATGTCGCGGGACACGGATCGCCGTGGGATTATGACCGGCGCGTGCCGATCCTGTTCTGGTGGCCGGGCGTGAGCGCCGATGCGCGCAAGGAGCCGATCGAGACGGTCGACATCGCGCCGACGCTCGCGGCCGTGGCGGGGATTGCGACGCCGAAGGTGGATGGAAAGTGCGTCGAGGTGGTGGCGGCGTGCAAGTAAGGCCGTTATGACCCGTTATTTCGGGCTTCCCTCATCGTGATCGCCGCTGCGAATGGCACGCTCGGGGGCGCCTTTGCGGCCGACTGCCCACATCGTGCGATCCGATATGCGGTGCGCGCGACATTCATCGATCCATGTGTCGAGCGATCGTGTCTTCATCCTCCTGCCGCCCGCCCCTGGCGGACGCCATCGCCCGCTTTGCCCGCGACCGACAATTACCGCCCGTCGCCGCGCCGGTACCGCACGGCGATCAGGAATGATCGGGATCCGATCCCTGATCTTGTCTTTCGACGTTCTTGTAGAGATCCTTGGTGCCTTGCTCCGTGCGCCGCACATCCTGACGGCTGCGACGGCTGTTGCTGATCACGACAAAGATCAACGCCAGGGCGAGCAGGATACCGCCAATTATCGCGACGAGACCGATTCCATCCATAGGTTCATCCTCTTCGGCCAGACAACGCGGAGCGAAGGGGAATGAGCCCGATCGTGAAAAGCGAAAATTTGCGGGCCCTTTACTGTGCGACGGGGGTTGAACCCGAAACAGAAAGGACTTGAGCTGATGAAACCACCTCCCGCAGGACCGAGTTCGGACCTCACCGGCGTCAATCGCGACGCGCGAGTGGGTACCCCCGCCCGCGATCCGAAGCTGGGCACGGCCGAGAGCGTGAAAGAGGCCGAGGAGGAGTCGGTCGGACGTCCGCCCGCAAGCGGCAAAATGTCGCGGACGACCTGAGGCTTGTTCTCGTGAGCGCGACGCGCAGGTCTGCAACGACCTGCCGCGATGTTTATCCCCGTGTCAGCTGCCGTTCCACGTCGGTCCACAGCGCTGCAATGGCTTTGGTCACCGGAGCGCGCGGCGCATAGACCCCGACCGGGGCATGCCGATCCGCCATCTGCTCGACCGCGCTGGCCATCGGGATGACATGCTGGTCCGGCGCGCCCTCCAGCGCCGACTTGTGGGCGAGACGGCGGCGGTCGACCAGGTTGAACACCGGCAGCACCGGCGGCGCGCCCTTCTTGCGGCCGCCGAGGTGGTGGATCAATTCATCGGCCGCCCGGGTCGATAGCGCCGAGGGAATCAGTGGCAGCAGGATCAGCGAGGCGCCGCGGATGATCTGCTCGGCGGTGACGCCCAGCCCTGGCGGGCAATCGATGATGATGCGATCGTAGCTCTTCTCCAGATCCTCCGAGATGCGCAGCAGCCTCTTCTTGCTGTCGAGCCCGGCGAACAGCAGGTCGAGCGTGCGCAGCGAGGCGTCGGCGGGGAGCAGGTCGAGGTTGGGGATGCCGGTCGGCACGATCAATTTGGTCGGCGACAGGTCGCGCTCGATCACCGCGCGCGCCTCGTCGCCACCCTTGCGCTTCGGCGCGAGGATGAAGCTCGCGGCGGCCTGCGCGTCGAGGTCCCACAGCAAGGTCCGGCGGCTGGAGAGCGTTGCCGCCGCCCATGCCAGATTGACCGAGAGGCTGGTTTTCCCAACCCCACCCTTCGAGCTGTAGACTGCGATATTTGCCATCACCGGTACGCTACCATGATCCGGGTCAAACCTGAATGCCCGGCCGGCCGGCTTCGATCGCGAAATGGGCGATATCCGAAATCGGGCTGTCCTCGCGCAGTGCACTGGCGAGGCCGCGGAACGTGATCTGCGCATCCTTCGCGGTCAGATCCACCCGGCCATAACCGCGCACTTCATTTTCGGCATAGAGAACGCCGCTGCGCTTCGCCTCCTGCTTCAGGAACGGATCGTGGAACAATGAGGTGATCGATCCGCCGACGAACTCGGAGCCGACCGGTGGGCCATCCGGGTCGAGGCGCATATCGGCGGCCTCGAACGAGTGGATATCGCCGCCGATCGCGAAGGGATTGGGCGTTCGCGCATCGCGCCAGGTGCTCAGGATGCGGTCGCGCGCCACCGGATAACCGGCCCAGACGTCGGCCGAATAGACGATCGGGCCCTTCTCGTCGGCGGGATTCACCCGCTTGAGGCTCGACATGATCGTCTGCTGGGCGATGACGTTCCACTTCGCCTTCGTGCGGCCGAGCACGCCGTTCAGCCACTTTTCCTGCGTGCGCCCGAGCATCGTCCGATCGGCATGGAGATCGGGGCAGTCCTGCACCAATTTCACATAGTCGATATGCTTTGCGATCAGTTCGGGCGGCTGGCAGGCGCGGGGTCCGCGATATTGGCGATCGTCGAGGATCTGGAACTGGGCGAGCCCACCCCAGTCGAGCGTGCGGTAGAGTTGCATCGCGCCACTCGCATCGGGGCGTGACGTCGCCCGCAGCGGCATATTCTCCCAATAGACATGATAGGCCGCCGCGCGCCGTTTGACGAAGGCGACCGGATCGCTGTTGAACTCGTCGAGAAACAGATCGTAATCGTTGGCGACCTCGTGATCGTCCCATGTCGTCGCCCAGGGCGCGGCATGGTGCGCGGCCTGGAGCAGGGGATCGAGTTTGTAGAGCGCGTAACGCTGGCGATAGGTCGGCACGTCGCGCGCTTCGGACAGATTGTGGAGGCGGACGTTCGCGGTCCCTTCCGCACCCTTTTCGTAGATATAATCGCCGAGGAACAAGATCAGATCGGGATCGTCCGCCACCATGTGGCGGTAGGCCGCATAATAGCCCGGCTCGTATTTCTGGCACGAGCAGAAGGCGAAACGAAGCCGATCGGGGATCGCGCCCGGCAAAGGCGCGGTGCGGGTGCGGCCAACCGGGCTCGTCTCGCCGCCGGCCATGAAACGATACCAATAATGGCGACCCGGCGCGAGGCCGCGCGGCTCGACATGGACCGAATGGCCCCAGGCGGGCTCGGCGATTGCCTCGCCGTGGCGGAGGATGTGCGCGAAATGCTCGTCGGCCGCCAATTCCCAGCGCACCGCCACCGTGCGGTTGCCCATCCCGCCACCGGGATCGAGCGGGCTGGGCGCGAGCCGGGTCCACAGCACCATGCCGTCGGACGACGGATCGCCCGAGGCGACGCCGAGCTTGAACGGATAATCGCCCCCCGCCGCCCAACCGCGCGCGGCCAACGTCAAAAGGGCAGGGGCCGCGATCATCGCGCGACGGGTGAGCAGGGTCATTTGGGCAGGACCTCCGGAACGCGGCTCGCGACAAGCTCATGCGTATGCCGCTCGATCGACCAGAGCAGCCGCGGATCGCGCGCGTCCCAGGCGATCGCCTGGCCGCCGGTCGGGATCGTGATCGTGGCGACATGCTCCAGCACGCCGCTGCGTACTGGCACCCGCAGCGCATAGAGTTCGGCGCGATCGTGACCGGTCACGTAGAGCAGCCCGTCCTGGCCCCAGGCGCCGCCTGAGGCGCTGCGCGGCGCCATCCGCTCCAGCACCGTATCGGGAAAGGTCCAGCGCGCCTGTTCACGCCACCGATCGTCGTAGCGGACCAGCGTGGTGAAGCGATGGTCGCGCCCGGGCGTGCCGCCGCGCCCATCATAATTGGCGAAGCAGGCCCACCAGGCCCCGTCATGTCGCATCGTCCAGGTGAGCGAGCCGGGGACGTCGACGAGTTGCCGGGTCGACTGGTGTTCGAGCGATCGGGCATCGAACCGCTCGATCATCCCTTCCATCGGGACGTCCGGATAGTTGGAGGCGGCACAGATCAGCACACCGCCATCCACCGTACAGCTATTGATATGCTTGAATTTGGCCGGATCGCCATCCCAGCGCGCCACCACCTTCGCACTCGTCGGATCGATCCGGGCGACACTGTGATTGTCGATCGCATAGACGTACCGCCCGTCGGACGCGACGCCCTGACCCGCATCAGTGGCGGGCACGCGCCGCACTTCGGTTGCGGTCAGCGTCAGCAATGGGGCGAGGAGGAGTACGCCAAACATCAGCAGCGATCGATACGCCTCCGCATCCTATCCGGCCAGCGCATCGATTGGCCGGCACCGGATATCGCGGTGGGCTAGGCCGCTCTCATGACAATCGGATGACGGGCCGATCGGTCCGTCGCACCGCGAGCCTGGACGCTTACAATCGTCGCCAAAGGCTTGCTTAACGGGATCGAAACGATCAGATCCCTCCATAATGATGCTTATATGGCTCTTCGCTGCTTCTCATTGATTTGGCTGCTCCTGCTGGCTCTGCTGACCGCGCCCGCTGCCGAGGCGGAATTGATCAGGATCGGCCGCACGGGCTGTTATGCGGTCACCGCCGGGAGCCTGCCCGACGCAGCCGTGACCGATCTGCATTTCACCTGCACCGGAGAGCCAGAAGCCTATCAGTCGGCCTCGCTCTGGATCCGGGCCGACCCGGCGCCGATCACGCGGCAGGGGGACGGCTTCGCTGTGCTGGTTCACCAGTCGCGGTTCGACCGGCTCGCCGTCTTTTTCGCCTATCGTGACGGGCATGTCGTCCGCCAGGAGGTACGCCGCGGCAATTATGGCGATCGCTGGCGGGTCGGGGCGCAGCTGGTGTTCTTGGCGCCGGCCGGCGCCGATCTGCCGGTCAGCGTCGTGCTGCGGTTCGATCATCTCGCCTCGGCGACCCTGCTGCGCGCGCGGATGATGCCGGTGTCGCTCGCCGGACGCGACATGGCGATCGCCTCGGCACTGATCGGGGCTGCCTTGATCCTGCTGCTGGTCGGCGCGATCTACAATTTCAGTCTCGCGGTGGCGGTGAAGCGCCAATATCTCGCGTGGCACGGCGCATGGGCGGCGTCGGTTTTCGTTTGGGGGATGCTCTGGTCGCAATTCGCGCTGATCTTCGTACCGGGCGTGGCCGGCACGAGCGCGTCGCAGATCTCAACCTTCCTCGCTTGCACCGCGGTCATGGTCGCGACATTCAGCGTGGTCACCGCTTTCGATCGAACGATCATGCCGGGTTGGTTGCGTGCGGCGACGCTGGGCCTCGGCGTGGCCAATTTCGTGCTTGGCATCCCTGCGGCTTTGTCCAACGGCGCGATGCTCGATCTGCTCGGGGCATTTCTGTCGCTCACTCTGGCATGCGACCTGATCGCGGTTTCGGTCTGCATTGCGATCGCCTGGCGCGCGGGCAGTACCGAAGCGCGCGATCTGGCATTCGCGTGGGCGGTGCCGATGCTGGTGCTCGGCATCACCGAATATGTCGATCTGGGCGAGGCATTGTTCGGCGGCGGATCGCAGATCGCGGTTCTGTTCGCCTGCGCCTTCCAGACCGTCTGGCTGTCGATCGCGGCGACCGTGCGTTTCGCCCGGCTGCGGATCGAGCGCGATGCGGCGCGCGCGGCCGAGACCGAAATGGGCGAGCTCGCCAACCGCGATCCGCTGACCGGGCTGCTCAACCGGCGCGGCTTCATCAACCGGACTCGCATCCTCTTCGGCGATCCGGCCAATGCCGATGTCGAATTCGCGCTGTTGCTGATCGACGTCGATCATTTCAAATCGATCAACGACACGTTCGGGCACGAAGTGGGCGACGAAGTGTTGTGCGCCATCGCCACCCGGCTGAAGCTGTGGGAGCGCGAGCTGTGCCTTGCCGGGCGTCTCGGCGGCGAGGAGTTCGTGCTGGCGGTGAGCGGCCTCAACGCCTTCGCGCTCGGCCAGTTCGCCGATCTGATCCGCGTCGATCTCGGCGCCTGCGATCATGGCGAGGTCAGCCGCCACCGCCGCGTGACGGTGAGCATCGGCGTCGCGCGCGGGCATGCCGCGACGACCTTCCAGCGGCTTTATGGCATGGCCGATCGCGCGCTGTACGATGCCAAGCACGGCGGGCGCGACCGGATCTCCTTTCACGGTGTGGAGGAGCCTTGGCGCGAGGCGCTTGCGCAGGATCAGATTGCCTTCGAGTGGGAGTGACGGAAACGCTGCCGACGCCAGCTTCTCCACCCTCATCCTTCCGCCGCCATGCGCCTCGGTCCTACCGCAAAGCCGGTGGCGGCGTGAAACCGCCGGCCGCCTCGGCCGCCAGATCGGCGAAACGGATCGTGGTCAGATCCTCGCCATAGGGGCCGATGATCTGCAGCCCGGCAGGCAGGCCGTCGACGAACCGGCCGGTCGGCATCACGGTCGCGGGGAGGTTGGCGACCAAAGCGAGCCCCTGCCAGGTGAAATCGAGATACGGGGCGGGTTGCCCGTCGATCGAGACGCGCCGGAACAGCTGATCCGAATGAACGCCGCTACCTTCGGCCATATGCTCGAACGCGACCACGGGGACGGCGGGGCAAAGCAGCACGTCATAATCCTGGAAGAAGCCGGCCCAGGATCGGAACAGCTGCGCGCGGACTTCGGCCAACCGGAACCAGTCGCCGAGCGACGATCGCATGTAGCGCGCGAGCTTGGCGGCGATGCCGGTCTCGTCGCGATCGGCGAGCCGTTCGAATGCATCGGCCTCCTGCGGCGCCGGTGCGCCGACGATCGCGAACAAAACTTGCAGGTAGGTCTCATAGCTCTGCTGCGGATCGACCGGCAGCGAAACCTCGGCGATGGTGGCGCCTGCCTTGCGGAGCGCAGCGATATGATCTTCGAGCGCGCGGCGATAGGCGCCGTCGACGCGATAGGCGCCATCGCCCATCCAGACGCCGATCCGAAAATCCCTGAGGCTCTCCCGGCGCGCGGGCGGAAGGGGCGAGCCCATGATCGACAGCAGCAGCGCGAGATCCTTCGCACTGCGCGCGATCGGGCCTGCGACGCCAAGCTCCGGCTGGCTCAGCATGCCCGGCGGGGGCGGGATATGCCCGCGCAACGGCACCAGGCCGTAGGTCGATTTGTGCCCGAACACGCCGCAAAAGTGCGCGGGAATGCGGATCGATCCGCCGATGTCGCTGCCAAGCTCGAACGCGGTCAGGCCCGCCGAGACCGCGCCTGCGGCACCGCCGGACGAGCCACCCACCGTGTGCCCGGGGTTCCACGGATTGCGGCTCATCCCATAGACCGGATTGAACGACTGCCAGTCGCTCGCACCGGCCGGCAGATTGGTCTTTCCGAAGATATTGGCGCCCGCCTCGCGCAACAACGCCACCGCGTCCGCGTCGGCCTCGGGGCGGTGGTCGCGAAGCTGTTCCAGCCCGCACGTCGTCGGCATGCCGGTGACTTCGAACGAATCCTTGATCGTGATCGGAAGGCCGGCGAGCGGCCCGAGCGTCCTCCCCTCGGCGCGACGGCGGTCGATTTCGGCTGCGGTTTTTCGCGCGCGATCGCGATCCTCTGCGACCACGAGATTGTAGGTCGGATTGAAGCGATCGACGCGATCGAGATAGAGCTCGAGCAGATCGCAGGCGCTGATCCGTCCTGCTTCGAGCAGGCGCAACTGCTCGGTCGCAGGGGCGAAGGCGAGGTCGGCGTCGGCCATAGGTCTCTCCCGATGTGCGGCTTCCGGCCGCTTTTCTTAGCTTCGTTCGCGCCCGAGAACGGCGTTCGCGCGCCCATAGGTGAAATAGACGAGCAACCCGAACGCGTTCCACCCGAAACACCACAGGATCGTCTTCGTCGGCAGGCTGATGAACAGATAGAGGCAGCCCAGGATCGCGCCGAGCCCCACGACGATGCCCAGCGGCACTTTGAAGGGGCGGGGGGCGTCCGGCGCACGCCGGCGCATCACGATCAGACAGGCGCCGACCGACATGAAGGCAATCAGCGTGCCGGCATTGGCCAGGGCCGCGATCTGGTCGATCGGCAGCAGTCCGGCCAGAATCGCGACCAGGATGGCGGTGAGGATCGTGATCCGCGCTGGCGTGCCGCGCCTGGAGATTTTGGCGAGTGGGGTCGGCAGGAAGCCGTCGCGTGCCATGACGAGGAAGATCCGGCTCTGGCCGTAGAGAAAGCCGAGCAGGACGGTCGGCAGCGCGATGATCGCGGCGATCGCGACGATCCGCGCAATCCCGCCTTGGCCCATCTGACGCAGGATCAGCGCCAGCGGCTCGGGGCTGTCGGCGAAGCGGGTATAAGGCAATGCCCCGACCGCTGCGGCGGCGACGAGGACATAGATGATCGTGCACGCCACCATCGACCCGACGATGCCGATCGTCAGGTCGCGCTCGGGGCGCTTGGCCTCTTCTGCCGCGGTCGAGATCGCGTCGAAGCCGTAGAAGGCGAAGAAGATGATCGCCGCCGCCGCCATCACCCCGCGATCGACCCCGTCCGCGCCATGCGTCTTGACGAAGCCGTGCGGCATGAACGGGTGGAGGTTGTGCGTGTCGAAATGCGGCAGGGTCACCGCCACGAACAGCGAGAGCGTGGCGATCTTGATCGCCACCAGGATGGTGTTGAGCCGCGCGCTCTCGCTCGTGCCGAACATGAGCAGGCCGGCGACGATGGCGATGATCACGATCGCCGGCAGATTGATCAGTCCGCCGAGCGCCGGGCCCTGCGTGAGGGCTGCAGGGAAACCGATGCCGGTCAGGAGCGGGGAGGCGTAGCCCGACCAGCCGACCGCGACGGTGGACACGACCAGGCTATATTCGAGGATCAGGCTCCACCCCACGACCCAGGCGATCAGCTCGCCGAGCACGGCATAGCTGTAGGTGTAGGCGCTGCCGGCGGCGGGCATCATCGTCGCCATCTCGGCATAGGCGAGCGCCGCGCAGGCGCAGATCGCGCCCGCGATCGCGAAGGAGAGGAGGACCGCCGGTCCCGCACGATCCACCCCGACCCCGATCAGGGTCAGGATCCCGGTACCGACGATCGATCCGACGCCGAGCGCCAGAAGGTGCGGCCAGGACAGGCTGGGGACCAGTCGCGCGCTGCCGTGCGGGGGCGCCGCGCTGAACGATTTCCGCCTCAACAAGCTCACTGCTATCCCCTTTGCTATCGGCCGGAACGATGTGCGCTTTTACGGGCGAACTCAACCGGCGCGCGTGGGGCTTCGGGTCCGCGTTGTTCCGGAAGGATCTCCCGAACCGATAGAACAGTACGCGTGATAAGGGATTTTCGATTGAACTCGCCCGTGTGCGGCGTGCATGGCAGTCCCGATAAGGGGATGAATCATGACAGGTGCACGGCAACAACCGGGAAAGGGGCGCTATGACCTCACCCAGGGGCCGATCGCCCGCACGTTGCTGCTGTTCGCCTTGCCGACGCTGGGATCGAACGTCCTTCAGTCGCTGAACGGTTCGGTCAATGCGGTCTGGATCGGGCGGCTGATCGGCGAGAGCGCGCTGGCGGCCTCTGCCAACGCCAACCTGATCATGTTCCTGATGTTCTCGTTCGGCTTCGGCTTCGGTATGGCGGCGACGATCCTGGTCGGGCAGAGCATGGGGCGGGGCGACATCACCGGGGCTCGCCGCGCGTTCGGTACGGGCGTTGGGCTGTTCACGGTCGTGTCGATCCTCATCGGCGCGTTCGGATGGATCACGGCACCCCAGCTGTTGCATCTGCTCGGGACCCCGCCGTCGGCGACGCCCTATGCGCTCGCTTATCTGCGCGTGATCTTCCTCGCTATGCCGCCGATGTTCCTCGGCGTGCTGATCTCGACCGCGTTGCGCGGGATCGGCAATTCGATGACGCCCTTCTTCTTCATGATCCTGAACGTCGTGCTGGATGCGGGGCTCAACCCCTTCTTCATCCGCGGTTTCGGGCCGGTGCCGGCCATGGGGATTGCCGGATCGGCCTTCACGACCCTGATCGCCAACTATGTCGTGCTGATCGGGGTCACGATCTACATCTACGTCCGCAAGCTGCCGATCGCGCTCCACGGCGCCGAACTGCGCTTCGTCATCCCCGATCTCAGGCTGCTCAAGGTGATCGCCGCCAAGGGCTTCCCGATGGGTCTGCAGATGCTGGTGATGACTTTCTCGGGCATCTTCATGATGGGGCTGGTCAACCGTCAGGGCGTCAACGTCACCGCCGCCTACGGCGTGGCGCAGCAGCTCTGGACCTATCTGCAGATGCCGGCGATGGCGGTTGGCACCGCCGTGTCGGCGATGGTCGCGCAGAATATCGGTGCGTCGCGCTGGGATCGGGTCAGCCAGATCACGCGATCGGGCTTGGCAGCCAACTTCCTGCTCACCGGCGCGGTCGTGATCCTGCTGATGCTGTTCGACGTGCCGGCCTTCAGCCTGTTCCTCGGATCGCACAGCCCGGCCATCCCGATCGCGCGGCACATCCACCTGATCGCGACGTGGAGCTTCATCCTGTTCGGCATCACGCTCGTGCTGTTCGCGACGATCCGCGCCAATGGCGTGGTGGTGGCGCCTTTGCTGATCCTCACCTTCGGCGTGCTGATCGCGCGGATCGGCTTTGCGTGGAGCCTGCTCTCCACCTTCGGGCCCGACATATTGTGGTGGAGCTTCCCGGCCGGATCGATGTTCACCGCGCTGCTGGCGGGGCTCTATTACCGCTTCGGCAACTGGCGCCGTGCGACGATGATCACCGAAGTCGTCGCGGAGGAGGCGCGCGAGAGCACCCTGGCGGATAGCGAGCCCGGCGGGCGGATCAATCCGGCGGGGTGATCAGGCGTAGGGACTGAGATGCAGCGCATCCTCGACGCGCGCGATCCAGCGCTGGAGCCCGGGATAAAGCGCGAGATCGAAACCGCCGTCACCTGCCATGCGGGTGTAGGCGACCAGGGCGATATCGGCGAGGCTCAGCGCATCGCCGAGGATGAAAGGGCCTTCGCCGATGCCCGCCTGGAGCCGATCGAGCGCGGCCTTGCTCTTCTCGACGAGCTTCGGATCGAGATTGGCCGCCCCCTTGCCGAGATAACGGACCTGGAACCGCGCCACCGCGACCGCCGGTTCATGGCTGTATTGCTCCCAGAACAGCCACTCCAGCATCTTCGCGCGATCGAACCGATCGGCGGGGATGAGCGCGCTGCCCTCGGCCAGATAGAGCATGATCGCGTTGGATTGCGCGAGCGCGCGGCCGTCGGGGAGCCTGATCGCCGGAACCTGACCGGCGGGGTTCATCGCGACGAAATCGGGCGTCCGGCTGCCGCCGGCCATGATATCGATCTCGACCCATTCGTAGGGAATAGCGAGCAGATCGGCGGTCCATTTGACCTTGAGGCAATTGCCCGAGATCGAGTCACCGAAGATCTGCATCGTCCATTCCCCTCAGTCAGTCGCGCAAACCCTGGCCGATCGTGGCGCGCGCCTGATCCGCCTCGACCGACGTGACCGGATAGGCGCAATAGTCGGCCGCATACCAGGCACTCGGCCGGTGGTTACCCGAGAAGCCGAGACCGCCGAACGGCGCATTGGACGGCGCGCCGTTGGTCGGCCGGTTCCAGTTGATCACGCCCGCCCGCGCATTCGCCCAGAAACGATCGTAGAGATCGGGGCTGCCGCCCACCAGCGATGCCGCCAGCCCGTACCGCGTCGCATTCGCTTCGGCCACCGCATGGTCGAAATCGGGCACGCGGATCACCTGCAGGATCGGCCCGAACAATTCCTCGTCGGGCCGGCGCGCGACATCGGTCACGTCGATCAGGCCGGGAGTGAGGAACGGCTTGTCCGGATCGGGGCGCGTCATCGGATGGAGCGCGACGCCGCCCTTGAGGACCCGTTCGAGGAAGCCGTCCATCACATGGCTCGCCGCGTCATTGTCGATCAGCGGGCCCATGAAGGGGGCAGGCTGATCGTGCGGCGCGCCGACGATCAGGCGGCCCATCAGCTTGCGGATCTCTTCGAGCAGTGGCCCGTGCGCGCCATCCTGGACGATCAGCCTTCGCGCGCAGGTGCAGCGCTGGCCGGCCGAGAGGAAGGCCGACTGGACCGCGATGGTCGCGGCCGCGTGGATGTCGGTGACGTCCCACATCACCAGTGGGTTGTTGCCGCCCATCTCCAGCGCAAGGATGCGGCCGGGCGTGTCGGCGAACTGGCGGTTGAGCGCGACACCGGCAGCCGCCGATCCGGTGAAGAGCAGCCCGTCGAGATCGCGATTGGCGGCGAGCGCGATACCTTCCTCGCGCCCGCCGATCAGGAGGCGGACGACCCCTTCGGGCACGCCGGCCTCGTGAAAGCGATCGACCAGGAAAGCGCCGCTCGCGGGCGTCTTCTCCGATGGCTTGAACACCACCGCATTGCCCGCCAGCAGAGCGGGGACGATATGCCCGTTGGGCAGATGCGCCGGGAAGTTATACGGCCCGAGCACCGCCAGCACGCCATGCGGCTTGTGCCGGATCGCGGTGCGGGCGCCGAGCGCGCCTTCCATGCGCCGTCGCGGCGTGCGTTCGGCCTGCGCCGAAATCGAGATCTCGACCTTGGCGATGACACTGTCGACCTCGCTGCGCGCTTCCCAAAGGGGCTTGCCAGTCTCGCGCGCGATCAGATCGGCGAAGCGATCGGCCGACGCGCGTACGGCGTTGGCGAAGCGCCGTAGCGTCTCGGTGCGATATTCCAGCGGTCGCGCGGCCCATTCGAGCCACGCCGCACGCGCGATCGCGACCTCCCTGTCGGCATCGCCGATCGGCCCGCGCCACAGCTCGGCGCCGGTCGCGGGTTCGAACGAAATCAGGTCGGTCATGCGAGTGCCTCGCCCATGCGGTGGATCGCGGCGATCTTGGCGTGGAACGGCGCCCAATCGTCGGCTTCGGCGATCGGCGCCCAGATCGCCTCGACCTCGGCGATATGCATCGAGCAGGGCGCTGCATCGGCCCAGTAAGGATGATCGGTCGTCCGTGCCGGCCTATAGCGTGCCAGCATCGCTTCGAGGTCGGGGAAATCCTGGGCGTAAAGGGGATCGGCCGGCGACGCGCCACGGCGGCGCCCGCCGGCCCAATCGAAGAAGAATTGATCGATTTCCACATTCTGTGCGGCCAGCCCGCGTTCGATCGCCTGCATCGTTGCAAGATCCGTCTCGTCGCCCGACGGCTCGACCCCCAGACGCTTGAGGATCGCGCCGACAAGGGCGCGTTCATACAGTTCGGGAAAGGTGTCGAGTATCGGCGCCAGCGCCTCGACCGGCACGAGTTTGGCGAGCGCGATCGCGAGCTGGACGACATCCCAATGGATCGCCTGCGCCTGCCGCCCGAATGCGTAGAGCCCCTGCTGGTCGAAATAGGCCGCGGTGAAGCGCTCGTCCCAGAAGGGCGTGAAGCGCCACGGCCCGTAATCGAAGCTCTCTGCGGTGATGTTGATATTGTCGCTGTTGAGCACGCCATGCACGAACCCGGCCGCCATATAGGAAGCGGCGAGCCTGGCGGTGCGATCGACGACATGCGCGAACAATTGCGTGGCAGGCTCGTCGCCGGGCGTTTCGCCATAGAGATTGTCCAGGACGTAGCGGACGAGACGATCCATCTCGCCGGTCAACCCGAGCGCGCCGAGCCGCTGGAAGCTGCCGATCCGGATATGGCCATGCGACAGCCGCACCAGCACCGCCGATCGGGTGGGCGAAGGCTCGTCGCCGCGATGGAGTTGCTCGCCGGTCTCGATCAAAGAGAAGCTTTTCGACGTGTTGACGCCCAGCGCTTCGAGCATCTCGGTCGCCAGCACCTCGCGCACGCCACCCTTCAGCGTCAGCCGCCCGTCGCCGAAGCGGCTGTACGGCGTTGTCCCCGAACCCTTGGTGCCGAGATCGAGCAGGCGCCCGGTGTCGTCGCGCACCTGTGCGAAGGTGAAGCCGCGGCCGTCGCCGATATCGGGGTTGTACACGCGGAACTGGTGGCCGTGGTAACGCAGCGCCAGCGGCTGCGGGAGATTGCCGGGCAGGGGCGCGAATTGCCCGAAATGATCGGTCCAGGCCGCGTCGGTGAGGCCGCCAAGATCGACGCTGGCGGCGGCGCGATCGTTGCGGAACCGCAGGATATTACGGGGGAAATCGGCCGCTTCGACCGCATCGGCAATGAAATCTGCGATCGTGCCGAGCGGCTGGGATGGTGATGCCATAAGTTCGATATGGTGCCCTTCATGGGCGCGGCGCAAGGGCGGCACCGCGTAAATCCGTGCCGATCAGGCCTCGAACGTGAACACGCCGTACCGCATCGCGCCGGTGCGATAGGCGAGGATCAAGCGGGGCACGCTCAGCGCGAATATACGATTGCGAGCGCCCAGGACGAACCCCCGCATCACCCGGTCGGTCGCCATCGCGCGTGCAAACCGCCGCAGGCACATCGTCCACGTCCGCGCGACGCGCGCGCTGATGTCCTCAAACCCGATCAGCTTCAGCCCGGCTTGCGCCGCCATAGCGCGATATTCGCTCTCGCTTCCCATCGACGGCAGCCGCCCCTCATAGCAGATCGGCTCCAGCAGATGGCGGACATGCCATGGCCTGGGCCGCTCGGCCGCGAGCCAGGCGCACACCACCAGCCGCCCACCCGGCCGCAGCGCCCGCCGCGCTTCGCGGAAGAAGGCGGACTTGTCGGTCATGTGCTCCGAGCTTTCGATTGCGTAGGCGCCGTCGATCGACGCGTCCGGCAGGCCGTTAGCGAGCCAGTCCTGCACCCGCAGGTCGACCCCCGCGTGATGCAACGAATGCGCGGCCTGTTCAGCCGAAAGCGTGAAACCGGTGACCTGCGCGCCGCACGCACCGAACCGCCGCGCCGTCCCACCATAGCCGCAGCCGATATCGACGAGCCGATCGCCGGCACCGAAGCCGAGCCGTTCGCCGACCAGATCGCTGAGCGCCTCGACCGCCTGCTGCTGCGTCTCGTCTCCGCGACGCCAAAGGCCATGATGGACATGCTCGCCCCACAGTCCGCGGTAGACGGCGTCAAGCTCGTTATAATGATCCGCGACCGCAGCGTGGGACTGAGGTGCGCGTGGTATGATCATGGGCTGATCTTGCCCGAATATACTACGCGCTGCCAATGTCGGATATCAGGCGCGACCTTCCCTCCAGGACGTCATGCCAGCGAAGGCCGGCATCTCAGGAGAAGGTGAGCGCGCTCTACTCCCCCGAGACCCCAGCTTTCGTGGCGGGAGCGTGGGCGGGGCTAGTTTGCCGGTGGCGCCGCAGGTGTAGCGACCGCCGGTGCCGCAGCCGCCCCCGGCCGCACGCCGACCTGCGCGAAATAGTTGGTCACGCCATCGGGGTCGTTGAGCCACACCGTGCGCAGCGCGAAGCCCTTGAGATCGCTCAGCGGGGATTCGACCGGGATCTTCCACGCCTTGCCGCGGGCATCGACCTCGACGACATTGTCGATCACATATTGGATGCCGGCGCTGCCCGTGTCCTGCGGCAAATTCTTGCCGACCGACCACAGGCTGATCGTCGTCTGGCCGCGCCGATACGGATATTTGGTGACGCCCAGCAGCGTGTCCCTGACCGGCGGCAGTTCCTCCAGCCCGACGAATTCGCGATAGAATTTGCGGCTGCGCGCGAGATCGGAAACGTTGATGCCGACTTCCACGCCGGTATCGGGCGAGGCCTTGGGATCGACGATGAGGCCGATCCAGAAGCCGCCCGGATCCTGCACCAGCGCGCCGCGGCGGCCGCCGCCGATATCCTTGAAGGCGGGGGCCGGATAGCCGGCGGCGGTGAAGCGCGCGGTCAGCGCCGCCTCGTCGGGATAGGTCAGCATGAAGGTGCGGATGCCGGTCACCTCGTTGAGCTGGCCGGGATGATATTTGCGGTTGCCCTGCTGCCCCGTGGCCAGCTTGATCTGGCCGCTGCCGATCTTGAACAGGATCATCTGCGCGCCATTGTCGAAGTTGATCGGGTTCAGCGACTGGACGGCCAGCACCTTGGCGTAGAACTCGATCATCTTCGGCCGCGTCTCGACCAGCATGCGGCGGAACACATTGGCCGACGTCTGGGTGAAGTGCGGCGGATTGGGCCGCACATCGCCGGTCGTCGGCGTGGGGATGAAGGTGCCCTGCGCGAAGGCGGCACCCGGCGCGAGCAGTGCCGTGGCGATCAGCCCGGCCTTGAACATCTTGGTCATTCTCTCTCTCCCCGGGGTCTTATTTCGGCAGCGCGAAGACGGTCAGCAATTCATCGTTGGCCGGTTTGCCGTCGGGCCCGCGCCCGCCGCCGCCGAAGCTGGCGACGGTCACCGCGACATATTGGCGCCCGTCCTTGCCGCGATAGGTGATCGGCACGGCATGGGCATTCTGCTGCAGCCTGGTGCTCCAGAGCTCCTTGCCGGTCTTGGCGTCGAACGCGCGGAAACGGCGATCGTCGGTCGCGCCCACGAACACCAGCCCGCCCGCGGTCACGATCGGACCACCCGATCCGTTGTTTCGCCCGGTCTTGTTCTTGCCCTCGGGCAAGGCATCGGTGACGCCGAGCGGGGTTTGCCAGGCGATCTCCCCGGTATTGCCGTCGACCGCGATCAGCCGGCCCCAGGGCGGGCGGATGCAGGGCAGGCTGACCGTCTTGCCGTCGGCATCCTTGTAGCTCGCGCTGAACGAGGCGTAAGCGCCCGGGCCGCTGAGATTGGCGCGGTCGTATGTCTGGTTCGATCCGGCGGTGCCGCGGCCATAATCCTTACCCGCGACCCTCTTCTCGATATAGCCGATGCTGCCGCCTTCGCTGGTGTTGATGTAGATCATGCCGGTGCGCGGATCGGCGGCACTGCCGCCCCATACCGATCCGCCGTTCATCGGCATGTTGATCGATGCCTTCACCGGCCCGCCGGGCTCATGCAGGAAGAAGGGCGTGAAGGGCCCCGAATTGTAGAAGGTGCCGCCATAATCCTGCAGCAGCTTCTTGCAGGCATCGACATGCGCCTGATTGGTGTCGGCAGCCGTGACGATATCGTCCTTCGTCCACACCTTGCGCGAGAGCGCCACCGGCTTGCGCGGGATCGGCTGGGTCGGCGAATACCATTCGCCCGGCACGTCGCCCGCCTGTACCGGCTTCTCGTCGACCCCGAACACCGGCTTACCCGTGTTGCGATCGAGGATGTACATATAGGAGACCTTGCCGGTCTCGGCCAAGGCGGGGACTTTCTTGCCGTTGACGGTCACATCGATCAGCACCGGCGGGGCCGGCAGATCCGAATCCCACAGATCGTGGTGGATCGTCTGGAAATACCATTTGAGCTTGCCGGTCTCGGCATCGACCGCGACCACCGAATTGCCGAACAGGTTGGCACCGGGACGGGTCGTCCCGTCATAATTGGGCGAGGGGCCGCCGACCGGCATGTAGAGCGTGCCGGTCTTTTCATCGACCGTCATGTACCAGACCCAGACGTTGGTGCCCGAACGCCCCTTCCAGCCATCGTTGAGCCAAGTCTCGTGGCCGACTTCGCCGGGTCGGGGCACGGTGTGGAAGGTCCAGATCGGCTTGCCGGTCACGGCATCGAAGGCGCGGCTGTCGCCGGGATCGCCGACGATCATCTCCTGCACGGTGGCGCCCAGGATCAGGACGTTCTTGTAGATGGTCGGCGGATAGGCGTAGGGCACGTCAGGCGTGATCGCACCGCCGGTTCCGAAGCTGGTATCGATCGCGCCGGTCGCCGCCTTCAGCGCTATGATCGACTTGCCGTCCGAGAAGAAGATTCGCGCGGCATGATCCTTGTCGCCCGGCCAGTAGGAGACGGCACGCCGCGCCGCCCCGCCGGTGACCGGATGGCGCCAGATCTCCTTGCCGTTGGTCGGATCGAGCGCGAGCACGGCGTTGCCGACCGGATAATACATGATCCCGTCGACGACGATCGGCGTCGCGCTGGAGACGATCGATCCGCCGCCTTCGGGCCGGACCCTGATCGACCACGCCTCGGCCAGCTTCGCGACATTGCCCGTGTTGATCTGGTCGAGCGGGGAAAAGCGCGTGCCCGACAGATCGCGCGCATAACGCGGCCAGTCGCCGGGCGCGGTCCTGGGGCCCGATTGAGCATGGGCCACGGACATCGTCAGCGCAGTGCCCAGCACCAGCGCAATCTTGGTTCGCATCAAGAGCCTCCCCGAAAACGACAGATATCGGCCCCGGGACTAGAGGGAGGCCGTCCTGCTCGGCGCAGATGCTAGTCCCGATACGGTCGACATACAATTTCCGCGATATTGAAGGACCTTCTCCCCGGGCGCGAACAGTGGCGTCGGTCAGCGGGGCGCGGTTGCCAAACGGCAACGTTGCCCATTCGCCACTTTCCCCGCGCAATTTCGTTCTCGCTGCCCTATAGAGGGCGCTTGCTTCGTCCGGAGGTCCGATTGTTCAAGGGTTTGCGTCCTATTCTCTATGGCGGCCGCGAGGTGTGGCCGATAATCGAGGGTGGCAAGGGCGTTGCGGTTTCGAACCACAACAGCGCCGGGGCCTGGGCGGCCGCCGGGGGAATCGGCACGATCTCCGCGGTCAATGCCGATAGCTACGATCCCGAGGGGAAGATCATTCCCCAGATCTATCGCGCGCTGACGCGGCGCGACAGGCATGAGGAACTCGTCGCCTATGCGATCGACGGCGCGGTCGAGCAAATCCGGCGCGCATTCGATATTTCGGGCGGCAAGGGTGCCATCAACATCAACATATTGTGGGAAATGGGCGGCGCGCAGCGCGTCCTCCACGGTGTGCTGGAAAAGACCCGCGGACTGGTCGCTGGCGTCACCTGCGGCGCTGGCATGCCTTATAAGCTGTCCGAGATCGCCGCTTCCTACGGCGTGAACTATCTCCCGATCGTGAGTTCGGGCCGCGCGTTCAACGCGCTCTGGAAGCGGGCCTATTCCAAGGCGGCCGAATGGCTGGCGGCGGTGGTCTACGAGGATCCCTGGCTGGCGGGCGGCCATAACGGCCTGTCCAATGCCGAAGACCCCCGGCAACCGCAGGATCCCTATCCGCGCGTCAAGCTACTGCGCGAAACGATGCGCGCCGGCGGCGTGTCCGAAGACGTGCCGATCGTGATGGCGGGCGGCGTCTGGCATCTGCGCGACTGGAACGACTGGATCGACAATCCCGAGCTCGGCGCGATCGCCTTCCAGTTCGGTACGCGCCCGCTGCTGACGCACGAAAGCCCGATCAGCCAGGAATGGAAGGATCGGCTTACCACGCTCAACCCGGGCGACGTCCTGCTCCACCGTTTCTCGCCGACGGGTTTCTATTCGTCCGCGGTGCGCAACGATTTCCTGCGCAATCTCGAGGCACGCTCGGAACGCCAGATCGCCTTCTCGCTCGAGGCGGCGGGCGATCACCAGTTCCAGCTCGACGTCGGCGTCAAGGGCAAGAATTTCTGGGTGACCTTGGGTGATCTCCATCGTGCGCGCGAATGGGTCGGCCGCGGCTTCACCTCGGCGCTCAAGACGCCGGACAACACGCTTGTCTTCGTCACGCCCGAAGAGATGAAGGTGATCCGCAAGGATCAGGCGGATTGCATGGGCTGCCTCAGCCAGTGCGCATTCTCGTCATGGTCAGATACCGAGGGCAATTCGACCGGCCGGCTCGCCGACCCGCGGTCCTTCTGCATTCAGAAGACCTTGCAGGATATCTCGCATGGCGGCCCGATCGACCAGAACCTGATGTTCGCCGGCCATGCCGCCTACAAGTTCAAGCAGGATCCCTTCTATTCGAATGGGTTCGTGCCGACGGTGAAGCAACTGGTCGATCGCATCCTGACGGGCGACTGATCCTGTTTTTTGCGCGGGCTCAAGAAACTCTAGCGTTTCGGTAGGAATTTGGACGCTATCATAGCGAGATGAAGCAAGCTTATATCGTTCGCCATACCCCGTTCGAAGGCGCCGCCGGCTTTCGCCTGCCGATCGAGGAGGCAGGATATGAATTCAACCGCATCAACGTCTCGGACGACGGCTTCGCCGAATTCGATTGGGTGGGCCCCGATCTGGTCGCGGTCATGGGCGGCCCGATGGGAGTCTACGAGCGCGAGGCCTTCCCATGGATCGATGGCGAGGTGGCGGGGATCGCCGCCCGCATCGCGGCCCGCAAGCCGACCCTGGGCGTATGCCTCGGCAGCCAGATGATCGCGGCGGCATTGGGAGCGGCGGTCTATCCCGGGCCGGTGCGCGAGGTGGGCTTTGCCGCCGTATCGGTGCTGGAGCCGGAGTCGCCGCTGCGCCATGTCGCCGACGTGCCGGTGCTGCACTGGCATGGCGATACGTTCGATCTGCCCGAAGGCGTCGAGCGGCTGGCCGAATTGAGCAACTACGCCAACCAGGCCTTCCGCATCGACGAATGGCTATTGGCGCTCCAGTTCCATCCCGAAATGGGCGAGGATCCGCGCATCGAGAAGTGGCTGGCGGATCATCACTACATTGCATCCGCCGGGACCGACGCCGATACGGTGCGCGCCGATCACGAGCGGCTCGGGCCGGGCGCGGTTGCGGCGGGACGCGCGTTGCTTGGCGAGTGGCTGGCGGGCCTCAAGGCTTAAACGACGCTCGTCCCGCGACGGCGGAGATCCATGGTCCCGACGGTTTGAAGCCCGCGGACCGGATCAGGATCCCGCCTTCGGCAACCGGACGCGGGTCAGGGCACGGGCGGCAAGCAGAAAGTGGCCGGCTCCCCAGAAATAAAGCAACACGTCGAGCTGAAGCGCCCGCTTCAGGCCATAAGCGGAGGCCAGACGGCAGACATCCATGACCGGACCACCGTGACAGGTAGCGGCATAGCCAGGCAGAGCGGCGGCAGCAAAATGATCGCTCAGCAACCCGACCCCCCAAGGCCCCAAGCCGAGCCCGATCGCGTTCATCGCCATCAGGAGCACCGCGATCGCCGTGGCACGCGCGCCGGGGCCGACGGTGTTGACCGTCACGCCGTAGGTCGGACCGAAATACATGTGCGCCCCGGCCAGCGGCAATATGGCAAGCAGCCCGAAAAGGCGCGGGTCGGACGCGTTGAGCACGACCGGAAAGAGGATCGCCGCCGTGATCGCACCGCCCGCAGCGACCATGCCCGGCGAGCGCAGCCGATCGGACAGCCATCCACCCAGCCCCATGCCGAGGCCGATCGAGACGCCCGCGATCAGCCCATAGCCGGTCGCGGCCTGCGCCAGCGGCAGATCGAAGGTGCGCACGAGGATGGGCACCCCGAAACTCGTCAATCCATAACCGGCGACGGATACGATCGACGCGCCCGCCGCCATGTGTACGAAGGCACGCGACCGGAACAAGGCCCGCAGCACCTCGCCGAGCGGTTCGCGCTCGATGAGCGGCGCCATGTCGTGATTGCCGCGGACGGGTTCGCGCAGGGTGACGGCCACCAGCAGTGCCAACAGGAGGCCGGGGAGGCCGAGCATGATGAAGGCCATGCGCCAGCCGAGCGACTGTGCAAGCCAGCCGCCGGCGATCGCGCCGATCAGCATTCCGGCGGGAATGCCGAGCGAGAAGATCGCCAAGGCGGTCGCGCGTCGTTCGTGCGGGAAAAGATCGGCGATCAGCGATTGCGCTGCGGGCGCGTAGCCTGCCTCGCCGATGCCCACGCCGAGCCGGGCCAGCAGCAAATGGGTATAATTGCGTGCCAGTCCGGACAGCGCGGTCATCGCCGACCACAACGCAACCGACACGGCAATCACCGCGACCCGGCTGCGCCGCTCGGCGATCCTTGCCACCGGTATGCCCGCAGTGGTGTAGAAGATCGCGAAGAACAGGCCGGTCAGCAGGCCGAGCTGCTGGTCGCTTAGCCCCAGTTCCTGTTTGATCGGCTGGGCGAGCACGGCGGTCATCTGCCGATCGACGAAATTCGCCGCATACAGCAGGCTCAGCAGAACGAGCGCGAGGCGGGGGCGAGGGCCAGTCATCGTCGTTCGTCTACTTTGCTCCAAAGCGGAATGACATGCCTAGAATTTGGTCTTGAGCGTCCCGCCCCAGGTGCGCGGCTCGCCGAGGAAGGCGCCGTAAAGCTGGGTCGAGGAACTGCCGAATGCCTTCACCGCAGCAGCCGTCCCCGGCACGGTGCCCGATCCGCCGCCCTGCAGCGGCATGCTGAAGGCGATCTGCTTGTAGTTCACGTCGAACAGATTTTGTGCCCACAGTTCGACACTCCAGCGGCCATTGGCCTTGCCGATCCCCAACCGCGCATTGACGAGCGTGACAGGCTTCTGGGCTTTCTCGCTGACCAGATCGGAGCCGGTGTTGATCTTGCCGGTGTAACGAATATCGGCGTAAATCAAAGCCTTGATGTTGCTTGTGAGCATCGGTGTGTAACTTGCCGATCCGGTCGCGACATATTTGGGCGCGTTGGACAGCGTGTTGCCGGGGAGCAGGAACAGGGTCGGCTGAAGCGAATTGTTGCCGTTGGCGTCGGGCGAGCCGACGATGTCCTTGCGATAGCGGGTATCGGCATAAGTGAAGCCGGCGGCGAGCATGACGTCGCGCAACGGCCGGGCGCTCGCCTCGAGCTCGATGCCCTTCGACGTCACGCCGCTGCGCGTGTCCGAGCAGGCCGAATTGCCCGCGATCGCATCGCTGTCGGTATTACCCAGATTGGTCTTGCAGCCTTCGATGTTGCTGACGAAAAAATTCAATCCGTTGTACGTGTTAAGCTGGAAATCGTCGAACTGCTCGTAAAAGAGCGCGACGCTGAGATTGATCGCGTGACCGCCATATTTGGCGCCGAGCTCCCATGAATTGACCTTCTCGGGCTTGAAGGCGAGCGAGTTGAACGGTTGCTGCGCGAGCGTCGCGGTGTTGAACAAAGCCGCCGTGTCGAGGTTGAACCCGCCGGCTTTGTAGCCGCGCGAGAAGCTCGCATAGGTCATCAGCCCCGCCACCGGCTTGTAGCTCAGCACTGCCGTGCCCGACCATTCGCCCTCGCTAAGATGGCTGCGATAGCTGCCGGTGACGCTGTTGGCGACGCAGGCGAAGCCGGTGAAGTTGGCGAGCGATTGGGCCAGCGCGGTGGAGACCGCCGCGATATTCGCATTGAGCCCGCCATTGCCGGCCGGATCGGCGGAGGCGCTGGTGGCGAGCGCACGCAGGCGCGTAATGTTGCCGGCATAAGCGCCGCAGCCGCTGGTCGAGGCGAAATCGGTGTTCAGCGTCTTGCGATCGTCGGTGTAGCGCGCGCCGAGTGTGAGCGAGAGGCGATCGGTGATGTTGACGATATCGTGCGTGAAGATCGCGATATTGCGCTCGGTCTGGCGGAAGCGGTCATTCTCGCCGGTGCCGTTGAGCGGGGTGTTGACCACCTGGCTCGCGACAGCATTGGCCACGGTCGTGGCGCTGCCGGCAGGCAGGGTGGAAACCTGCGCATTTGCATAGGCTTGCGCGAAACCGTTGAGGTTGGCGAAGCCGTAATTCGGGAAGATCGCAAGCGCCGGCGAGACCGCACCGATGCGCGCGCTCGCGAACCGATCGAAATCGGATCCGAACGCCATATTGTCGGCATAACGCAGCCGCTCATGCGAGAAGTAGCCGCCGACCAGCCAATCGACCCGCCCGGCAAAGGCATCGCCCTGCAGCCGCAATTCCTGCGTGAAGGTGCGGAATTTGGAATAGCCGCTGCCATCGGATGCGCGCACCAGCAGATCCAGGCTGGTGAAATCGGCATCCTGCCCCTTGATGAAGTCGTTGCCGCGCCACGCGGTGATCGACGTCAGTTTCGCGGCCCCGATCGCCGCGTTGAGTTCGGCCGAAACGCCATAATCGCGCACGTCCTGGCGAAAGCTTCGCCCCGGGGTGAGCGAGATGGTGCGTGCATAGGTATCGTCGTTGACCGTGCCGTTGCCACCGCCGGGCACCGCCGAGGTGATGCCGCGCATCAGCGCCGCGATCGTCGAGGGCGAATAGATCAGATTGCCGCCGCCGACGCCCGGCGTGGAACTGGTGACGTTTTGCGCCGTCAGATAGACGCCCGCACAGCATTCCTCGTTACGCTTCGAATAATCGGCCGAGAGCAGCAGCGAGAGGCCGTCATGCGGCGTCCATTCCAGCTTGCCGCGCGC
This sequence comes from Sphingomonas sp. MMS24-J13, assembly GCF_044905095.1. Classification (NCBI taxonomy): domain Bacteria; kingdom Pseudomonadati; phylum Pseudomonadota; class Alphaproteobacteria; order Sphingomonadales; family Sphingomonadaceae; genus Sphingomonas; species Sphingomonas sp. MMS24-J13. Next base: position 1,711,165 of record NZ_CP173258.1, on the reverse strand, counting down.
CAGCCAGCGATCGCGATTGTTGATCGTACGGCCGGATATCGCTTCCTTGATGAAGCCGTCGCGCTTGGTCCACACGCCGTCCAGGCGGTAGGCGAGATCGTTCGTCACCGGCCCGGTCAGCCCCGCCGCGATCCGCTTGGACGCGTAATTGCCGAAGCCGATCTCGCCATAGCCCTGCTGGGTCAGGCTCGGCTGCGCGGTAACGATGTTGATCAGACCCGCTGATGCGTTGCGACCGAACAAGGATCCCTGCGGTCCGCGCAGCACCTCGATCCGGTCGAGCGGCCCCAATTCGGTCAGCGCCACGCCCGAACGGCTGCGATAGACCCCGTCGACGAAGGTCGCGACCGAGCTTTCGAGCCCGACATTGTCGCCGACCGTGCCGATCCCGCGGATGCGCGCGCCGCCGCCGCCCGCTTCGTTCGACGTCGAGGACACGAGCAGGGACGGGACGAGCTGGTTGAGCTGGCGGATATCGGTCGCGCCGGTCTCGGCAAGCTGCTGCGCGGTCACTGCGGTCACCGCGATCGGCACCTCCACCAACGGGCTGGCACGCCGGGTGGCCGTCACGATGATATCGGTGGTCGCAGGCGCCGTCTGCGCGAAGGCGGGCGTTGCGCCCATGACCAGTGCAATCGCCGCGAGCGGACGCTTTTGCGCCATTATATCTCTCCTGCTCCCCATCGTGCCGAGGCACCCAATCCGTGGTTCGGGGGCCGCTAGGCGCGATAAGCGGGGCACTCAATGCCTAATCGCGCCGCCGGACGGGCGCTTTGCCGCCGCCAAGCTATTCTACGGACGGTGCGGCGCACATCCGGTTGCAAGCCAGAGCCATGATCCTTAAGTGCTCCGCCTTTCCCCAGACAGACTTGGAGCCCCCCTTCGTGACCGTCCATGCCGAAATCGCCCCGCTCGAACCTTCGGCGAGCCTGACGGTCGAAAAAGTGCTGAGTGTCACCCACTGGAACGAGCATCTTTTTTCGTTCACGATCACGCGGCCGGCCAGCTTCCGCTTCCGTTCGGGCGAGTTCGTGATGATCGGGCTGCAGGGCGATAACGGCAAGCCGCTGTTGCGCGCTTATTCGGTCGCCTCGCCGGCTTATGCCGAGGAACTCGAATTCCTGTCGATCAAGGTACCCGATGGCCCGCTGACCTCGAAGCTTCAGCAGATCCGCGCCGGCGACGATATCTATCTCGGCCGCAAGCCGACCGGCACGCTCGTCACCGACGCGTTGAAGCCCGGCCGGCGGCTGTTCCTGCTCGGCACCGGCACCGGCCTGGCGCCCTGGATGTCGATCATCCGGGATCCCGATGTGTATGATCTGTTCAACCACATCGTCGTCGTCCACTCGGTCCGCAAGGTGAGCGATCTCGCTTATCGCGAACTGCTGGAGAGCAAGCTCGCCGACGATCCGCTGGTGGGCGACATGGCGGTCGAGCAGCTTCATTATGTGCCGACCGTGACCCGCGAGGCGTTCCATACCTCGAAGCGGATCGATGCGTTGATTGCCGACGGCACGATCTTCAAGGACGGCGCGTCCAATCCGCCCGAATTCGATCCCGAGCATGACCGGATCATGCTGTGCGGTTCGATGGCGATGATCAAGGAAACCGCCGAACTGCTCGAGAGCAAGGGCTTCACCGAAGGCTCGAACGCGCACCCCGGCGACTATGTGATCGAACGGGCCTTCGTGGGGTAATGTAAATCCTCCCCGTTCCGGGAGGATCTTCATTTTCCGCCAGCCACGCCTTGAACAACGTATGCGCGATCGCATAATGCGGCGGCGGCAGGAACGGGGCTGACGGATCGCCCGCCATCGCCGCGGCGACATCGGCGCGCGTTACCCACTTCGCTTCTTCCAGCTCGGCGGTGTCGATCGTGAGCGCATCGTCGGCCACTTTGGCGACGCAGGCGATCATCAATTGCGACGGGAAGGGCCAGGGCTGGCTGGCGATGTAGCGCACGTCGGTCGCGACGACGCCCGCTTCCTCGTGGAGTTCGCGCGCGACCGCTTCGGCGAACGACTCTCCCAGTTCGACGAAACCGGCCAAGGCCGAAAAGCGCCCCTGTGGGAAGCCGGGCTGGCGGCCGATCAGCACCTTTTTGTCCGCCCCCTCGCCATGTTCGGCCAGCATGATCACGACCGGGTCGGTGCGCGGAAAATGCTCGGTCTTGCAATTGGGGCAGAGCCGCGCCCACCCGGCGCGAAACACGTTGGTCATCGTCCCGCAATTGGCGCAGAAGCGATGCCGCGAATGCCAGTCGAGCAGGCTGCGCGCGGCGGCATAGGTTGCCGCCTCGGAATAAGGCAGCTCGCCGAGCAAGGCGAACAATTCGGGGGTGCGCCGCGCCGCTGCAGCCTTGGGATCGAGGTGGACGAAGCGCGGAATGCCATCGATCAGGCCGAGCAGAAGCAGTTCGTTCCGCGCGATGTCGCCGAGCGGCGCCCAGCCCAGCACTCCGTCCGTTGCCGTCGGAACGTAATCGGTGAGGATGAGCCGCAATGCCCGGGGATCGTCGATCAGAGCCGTGAGCTCTTCCTCGTCGTGGCGGGCGGTTTCGATGCGATCGAGGGGCGAGCCGGTGAAGCCGGGGGTGATCGTCATGCAGGCTCCCTGGAAACAAAAGCAGCGGCGTGTGCGAATAGGGTCGGCAGGCCGGCCTTATCGAGTTCGGCGATCGGCCACCATTCGTCCGTATCGGTCCGGCGCGGCAGGCGGGCTGCCACCACGCGATAGTCGAGCGCGAAGTGCGTGAATAGGTGGCGACCCTGGCCGGCCTCGCACCAATTCAGGTCGGCGGGCGCTTCGGTAAATCCTGGATCGGCCAACGTCCACGGCCCGCTCGGTAATGCACGCATCCCACCGAGCATGCCCTTGGGCGGCCGGCGGACGAGCAGGACATGGTCCTCCGCCTGCAGCCAGAAGATCGTGCCGCGCTTGACCGGCCGCGCGGCCTTGGGGGCCTTGCGCGGATACGTCTCGGGCGCACCGGTCAGGCGCGCGGCGCACGGTTCGGCGAGCGGGCAGATGACGCAGGCCGGGCTGCGCGCGGTGCAGATGGTCGCGCCCAGATCCATCATCGCCTGCGCGAAATCCCCGCTGCGCGTCGCGGGCGTGATGCTGTCGGCCAGCGCATCGATTTTCGGCCGACTGGAGGGCAGGGGCTCTTCGATCGCGAACAGCCGCGATACCACGCGCTCCACATTGGCATCGATCACGACCGCGCGTCGATCGAACGCGATCGCCGCCACGGCCGCCGCCGTATAACGGCCGACGCCGGGCAAGGTGCGCAGACCCTCCTCGGTATCGGGAAAACGCCCGCCCGTTGCCGTCACGGCGCGGGCGCAGGCGACGAGGTTGCGGGCGCGGGCATAATAGCCAAGCCCCGCCCATGCCGCCATCACGTCGGCCTCGGGGGCGTTGGCGAGCGCTTCCACCGTCGGCCAACGCGTCGTGAAGGCGCGGAAATAGGGCTTCACCGCCGCGACGGTGGTTTGCTGGAGCATGATCTCCGAAAGCCAGACCTTGTAGGGATTGGCCGTCTCGCCGGGCAAAGCGCGCCAGGGCAGGATGCGCTTGTGGCGATCATACCAGGCGAGGAGGAGGGCGGCCGGATCCGAACCGCTATCGACGAGCATGGCGGCGCTATGGCATGGGCGATCGGATGACGGAACGAAAGAGTCGAGGCCCCGCTGCCGAAACCCCGCGGACACGCGGCGTGCGCGCGGTGGCCGACATGCTGCCGCAGATCGGCGGCGCGGCGTTCCGCCGTTTCGGCTTCGTTCAGTCGGCCGTGGTTAGTCGTTGGCCCGAAATCGTCGGCGAACGCTATGCCCAATTGTCCGCACCCGAATCGATCCGCTTTCCGGCGGGCAAGCGCAGCGATGGCGTGCTGACGCTGACCGTGATCGGCGCACATGGGCCGATGATGCAGCATCTGGCGCCCACGATCATCGAGCGGGTCAACCGCTTCTTCGGCTATACCGCGATCGCACGGGTGGCGATCCGTCAGGGCGCGCTCGCCGCGCCGGCGCCGCGGGTTGCGCCCCCGTCGATCCGGCCGGTCCCGGTCGATATCGGGGATAGCCTGCGCGGCATTGCCGACCCCGAGCTTCGCGAATGCCTGTCCGCGCTTGCCGGCGCGGTGGCTGCTACCAGCGGCCCGCCGCGCATCGGGCGGATCAACGATAAGGATTGAGTGTCGTGCGTCGTTTTCTGATGATGTTCATGGCGCTGCTGTGCGTCACGCCGGCGCTGGCCGCCCAGCCGACCGATTGGTCCAAGGTCGCGACCCGCGAGGCCGACGGCACCTATATGCTCGGCAATCCCGACGCGAAGGTGAAGCTGGTCGAATTCCTGTCGCTCACCTGCCCGCACTGCGCCAAGTTCGAGGGCGAGGCGATCGCCCCGCTCACCGCCAAATATATCCAGACCGGTCAGGTCAGCTACGAAGTGCGCCACGCCTTGCGTGACGTGTTCGATTTCTCGGCGTCGCTGCTGGCGCGCTGCGATGGGCCGAACGCGTTCTTCGCCGCCGCGCCGGTTCTCTACGCGACCCAGGATCAGTGGATCGGCAAGGCGATCGAATGGAGCAAGACCGCGCCCGATTCGGCCAACACCCCGCAGGATCAGCTGCTGCGGATGGTGGCGAAAGGCTCCGGGCTCGACCAGTTCTTCGCCGCACGCGGGCTGACCGAGGCGAAGGCCAATGCCTGCCTCGCCAACGGCACCGAGCGCGATACGTTGGTGGCGATGGCCAACGACGCCTGGCACCGCCCCAACTTCCCCGGCACCCCGGCTTTCACGATCAACGGCGTCCTCCAGCAGGATCTCGCCACCTGGGTCGATCTCGACAAGCGGCTGGGCGCCGCGCTCAAGACCCAGCCGACCTCGTTCAAGGCACCGGCCCCGTCCATGAAGGCACCAAGGAAAAAACTATGAAATCGCGTTTCGCTCTGGTTGCGCTGACCGCGCTCGCGCTTGCCGGTTGCCAGAAGAAGGCGGCCGACAGTGGCGCCCCGACCGCGCCTTCGACCCCGGTAGCGGCCGTCGCGCCTCCCGCCGGCAAGCAGTGGAGCGATGTCGTTACACCGACGGCCGACGGCGGCATGATGATGGGCAATCCCAATGCCCCGGTGAAGTTCGTCGAATATGCGTCCTTCACCTGCCCGCACTGCAAGCATTTCGAAGATCAGGCGGCCGAGACGCTGAAGAGCCGCTATATCGCGAGCGGCAAGGTCAGCTGGGAGTTCCGCTCCTTCCTCATCCATGGCCCAGATGCGCCGATCACCTTGCTGATGAACTGCCGCGGCCCCGATCCCTATTTCGCGATCTCGCAGCAGCTTTACGCGACGCAGGACGATTGGCTGATGAAGCTCGTCAATCTGCCCAAGGACCAGCAGACCGAACTGCAGAACATGACGCCGACCAACCAGTTCAAGCGGATGATCGACGTGATGGGCCTCTACGGCTTCATGGCGGCACGCGGGCTACCCAAGGCACAGGCGGACGCCTGCCTCGAGGACCAGAAGGCGATCGACGCGCTGACCGCGGCGCAGAACAATTATCAGACGCGCGATCAGATCAACAGCACGCCGACCTTCTTCATCAACGGCCAGCAGCAGACCGACATCAATGATTGGACTGCGCTCGAGCCGCGCCTGAAGGCCGCGATCGGGTGATCAAAGGGTTCATTTCAAGTTAGTCGTCAGCTCTGCGAGGGCGGGAATCCATAAACTCTAACGTATCGATTTATTCGTGAACTTCAGAGCATATGGATCCTCGCCTTCGCGTGATTGACGGTGACGGCGCTCTCAGGGGGAAATCGGAACGGAAATGCAGTTCAGGAAGCTCAGGCTGGCGGGCTTCAAGAGCTTCGTCGAGCCGACCGAACTGCTGATCGAGCCGGGGCTGACGGGGATCGTCGGCCCCAACGGCTGCGGCAAATCCAACCTCCTCGAAGCCATCCGCTGGGTGATGGGCGAGGGCAGTGCCAAGTCGCTGCGCGGCGGCGGCATGGAGGACGTGATCTTCGCCGGCACCGCGCAGCGCCCGGCGCGCGCCTTTGCCGAAGTCTCGCTGCTGACGGAAGGCGCCGACGGCGAGCATGAGGTCGTGCGCCGGATCGAGCGCGGCGCCGGATCGGCCTATCGCATCAACGGTCGCGATGTGCGTCAGCGCGATGTGGCCCTGCTGTTCGCCGACGCTGCCACCGGCGCCCATTCGCCGGCTCTGGTAAGTCAGGGGCGGATCGCCGCGGTCATCGCCGCCAAGCCGGTCGAGCGTCGCCAGATGCTGGAGGAGGCCGCCGGCATATCGGGGCTGCACGTCCGCCGCCGCGAGGCCGAGATCAAGCTCCGGCAGACCGAGAGCAATCTCCAGCGCATCGATGAGATGCTCGGCGAGATGGAGACGCGCATGGCCTCGCTCCGCCGTCAGGCGCGCGCGGCCGAGCGTTACCGCACGCTTTCGACCGAGATCAGGCTGGCCGAGGCGCGTAGCCTGTTCGCGCGCTGGCGCGAGGCGGCAGCAGAGGCCGAACGCGCGCGCAGTCAGGCGAACGCCGCCGAAGAGGCGGTGGCAATCGCTGCCGAGGCGCAGCGCGCAGCGGCGGCGCATGGCGTTCAGGCGACCGGCCTGCTCGCCGAGGCGCGGTCGGCCGCCGAAGCCGCGCGCGAGGCCGCCGCCGCGGTCCGCCATCGGCTCGAGACTTTGAAGTCGGAGCGCAATGCGGTCGAGCGCCGCCTCAACGAACTGCGGTCGCAGGCCGAAACGCTGGCACGCGACCGGGCGCGGGAGGATACGCTCGCGATCGACGCCGCCGCGGCGCTGGAGCGGCTCGCCGCGGAAGAGAAATCGCTCAGCCAGGCGCTTGCTTCGGCCGAAGCGCAACGGGCGACGATCGCTATCGCGGTCAACGAGGCGGAGCGTGCGGCGCGCGATGCCGAGGTCGCGTCGGCGCAGGCGATGGCGCGCGCCGCCGCCGAACAGGCCGACGCCCGCGTCGCCGAAACCACGCTGGCAGGCGCACGTCAGCGCCGTGGGCGCGCCGATGCCGAGAGCCAGCGGCTCGACCGCGAATTGGCGGCGCTGGGGGATGAGGCGCCGCTCCTCGCCGCCCAGTTGCAGGCGAAGGCGCGACGCGAGGCCAATGAGGCAAAGCTGGCGGAATTGGGAAAGGCGCTGGCCGATGCCGAAGCGCGGCGTGACGAAGCGGCTGCAGCGCGCGACGCGGCCGAGAGCGCCAGCGCCGGCGCGCGCGCCGCACTGGCCGCGCTGGAAAGCGAGGAGCGGGCGCTCGCGCTTGCGCTCGCCAAAGCGCAGGGCGATCGCGCGGTCGCGTCGTTGAAGGTGGCCCCGGGCTATGAGCGCGCGCTGGCGGCGGCGCTTGGCGACGATCTCGACGCGCCGATCGGCGGTAACGGCGTACGCGGCTGGATGGGGGCGGTGACCCAGCCTGCCGATCCGCCACTCCCGACGGCTGTCGAGCCGCTTGCGCCGCATGTCGGCGGCGGCGAAGCGCTCGCGCGGCGGCTGGCGCAGATCGGCGTCGTTGAGCAGGACGATGGTCAGCCGCTCGCGGTCGGCCAGCGGATCGTGACGCGCGACGGCCAATTGCGCCGCTGGGATGGCTATGTCGCGCGCAATGTTGGGGCCGCAGCGGCCGAGCGGCTGATCCGCGTCAATCGCCATGCCGAATTGACCGGCCAGCTTCCGGCCGCGCGCGCCGCGGTCGAAGGCGCGAAGGCCGCGCTCGATCGCTCGGCTGCGGCCCAGGCCGAGGCGCGAGGGGCAATCGATCAGGCGCGGCGCGATATGAGCGCGGTCGAGCAGGCGTTGCGGACCGCGCGGCGCGACGAGGATGTGGCGGCCGGTGCGATCGACCGTCGCACCGCCGCGATCGCGGCGCTCCAGCATCGGCGTGCTGCGGTCGATCAGGAGCAGAACGAGGCGGTAGCGGCGGAGAAAGCGGCCGAGGCGATCGTGGCGGCCTTGCCAGATGGATCGGCCACGCGCGCCGAGGTCCAGCGGCTGGGGGCGGTGGCCGATGCGGCGCGGGCGCGCCTGTCGGAGACGCGGGGCCGGGCGCTCGCGCTCGGCCAGTCGATCGAGCATGACGGCCGCCGGCTGCAGGCAGCACGGGCCGAAGCCAATGGGTGGAAGTCGCGGGCCGGCGATGCCGCGCGGCGGATCGCCGAGATGGCCAAGCGGGTCGAAACCGTCGAGGCCGAACGCGCTGCGCTGAGTGGCCGGCCGGCGGAATTGGACGGCGCGATCGATGCGCTCGCCGCGGAAATGGCGATTACCGACGCCTCGGCACGAACCGCGCGCGAAACCGAGGTGGCGCGCGAAAGCGATCTGCGGCGGATCGAGGCGATGGTCGCCAATGCCGGCGAAACGCTCGGTGCCGCCCGCGAAGCGCGCGCCGGGACGCAGGCGCGGGCCGAGCATCAGGAGGCACGCCGGACCGAATTGTCGCAACAATCGGGTGAGCGCTTCCAATGCCCGGCGGTCATCCTGCCCGAGCGCATCGGCTTCGATTCCAAAAGCCTCGCGCCGGCGTCCGAGGAAGGCGCGCGCCACGATCGCCTCGTCGCCGATCGCGACCGGCTGGGGCCGGTCAATCTCGTTGCCGAAAGCGAACTGGCCGAGCTGGAAACCGCGCGGGATACCAACGCCGCCGAACGCGACGAACTTTATCAGGCGGTCAATCGTCTGCGCGGATCGATCGGCAGCCTCAACCGGGAGGGGCGCCAGCGCCTGCTTGCGGCGTTCGAGGCGGTCGACCAGCATTTCCGTCGACTCTTCACGACCTTGTTTGCCGGCGGCGAGGCGCATCTGGCCTTGATCGACAGCGACGATCCGCTCGAGGCCGGGCTCGAGATCATGGCGCAGCCGCCGGGCAAGAAGCTCGGCAGCCTCACCCTGCTCTCGGGCGGCGAGCAGGCGCTGACCGCGGTCGCGCTCATTTTCGCCCTTTTCCTGACAAACCCGGCGCCCATCTGCGTGCTCGACGAGGTCGATGCGCCACTGGACGATGCCAATATCGAGCGCTTCTGCGATATGCTCCAGCAGATGACGCGCGAAACCCAAACGCGTTATCTGGTGGTGACGCATAATGCGGTAACGATGGCGCGGATGCATCGCTTGTTCGGGGTGACGATGATCGAACGCGGGATCAGCCGGCTGGTCTCGGTCGATCTGGGCGGAGCGGAGACGCTGCTGGCAGCGGAGTGAGGCAATGGCGAAGAAATATCGCGTGATCCACCAGCGCAAGAGCGCGATCGAGGCGATGTTTTCGGGCCGGGGCTACCGTGACTGGTATGTGGCGCAGGCGCGCGGCTGGTTCGGCTGGCGCGAGATCAAGGTGTGTCCCACGGTCGCAGAGGCCGAGGATGCCTGCCGCGACCATGCCGGCGGGGTGTTGCTGGTGGGCGGCGCCAAGATCGTCGCCGAATTCGAACGACCCGATTGATGCTCCATGCCTTCGCCGCAATTGCCGATTTCATGCTGATCCTGCTGACGTCGGCTTTGTGGGTGGGGGCCGGAATTGTGGGGGCAGGATTGATCGGGCTGGGCGCGGTGGGCGGCGCGTTCCTGATGGCGCGCCGGTGGTGGCGGTTGCGGTGAACTGCGCTCGATCAAGATGCGCGTCGCCATTTACCCGTCACCCCGGCCTTGAGCCGGGGTCCTGCTTCTTCTGTTTCGCTGAAAATTAGCGGGACCCCGGCTCAAGGCCGGGGTGACGATGACAATTGCTCGAATGCGACTTCGATCTTCAGGGCAGCGTTTTCGCGATCTGCGCTGTCCGACGATAAAGCCAAGCGGTCAGCGCCGCGAACACCACCACCCCGATGACCAGGGCAGGCGTCGCGAAATCTTCGCCCACCAGCGCGAGCGGAGCGCCCTTGCCGGTCACCACGATGAGCCCGGCCAGCAACACGCCGAACAGTCCATCGCCCACGATAAATCCGGATGCCAGCATCACACCGGTGCGCTGCCCCACCTCGGTCCTGGCCCGCTTTTCATAAAAGTGGCCGATGATCGATCCGATCACTACGGGCAGCGTCGCGCCCATCGGCAGATAGATGCCGAGCCCCACGGCGAGCGGCGGCACACGCCGTTTTCCCATCCTGCCAAGCACGGCGTCGATGATGATGAGCAGGACGCCGACGGCACCGCCCGATCCGATGACCGCCCAATCGAGCCCGGCACCGAGCACGCCCTGCGCCAGCGTGCTGATCAACACCGCCTGCGGTGCCGCGAGTGCCTCCTTCGCGGCGGCCCCGTGCAACGGCGCGAAGCCATAGGCCTTGTTGAGCAGATCGAGCGTGAAGGGGATGACCAGCGATCCGCAGACCACGCCGATCATCAGCGCGACCTGCTGCTTCCATGGCGTGGCGCCGACCAATTGGCCGGTCTTGAGATCCTGCAGATTGTCGTTGGAGATCGTCGCTGCCGAGAAGATCAAGGCGGTCAGGAAGATTGCCAGCGCGACCAGATGCGGCGTCGCGCCGGCGGGCACGACCGGCTTGACGAAGAAAGCGAGCAGCAGGCCTGCGCCGACGATGCCGAGAATGCCGAGGCCCGAGACCGGGCTGTTCGAGGCGCCGATCAGACCGGCCATATAACCGCACACCGCGGCCACGATCGCACCGGCGACGATCACGTAGATCACGCCGCCGGCGACCAGCGGCGCGACATAGGGAGCGAGCGGCCCCGCCTGAATGAAGCCGACCAGCACCCATGCGATCGGTACGATCAGGATGGCCAGGCCGATGCCGAGCATGCTGACCGGGATATCGCGTTCCTCGATCGGCAATATCTGCTTGCCGGCCTTGCGCGCGCGCGACGCGGCGAGCGAATCCGCCAGACCCTTCACGATCGGGATGATGAGCTGGCTCAACGTCCAGAGTGCCGCAACGCCGATCACCCCCGCGCCGAAAAAGCGAACGTCATGCCGCCAGATCGCCTCGGCCGCCTCGGGCGTACCGTGAAGCCACGTCAGGAAGGGGGTAACGATGCCGAAGCCCAGGACGAGGCCCCACAGGATCGCGAGGCCGACCGTCAGCCCGACGAGGTGCCCCGCCCCGATCAGGGCGAAGGATAAGGTTGCGTCGAGCCCGGTGCCGACCGCACCGATGCGAAACCATTTGCCGACCTCGCCAGCCGCAATCTGGGTCGCGGCAAGCGCGGAATAAGCGGCCGATGCGATCGATCCCATGACGATGACACGCAGCCCCGCCTTATTCTCGACCGCGCCTTCGGTGGTCTCGCTGCCGACCTGCAGCACCGCCGCCGCGGCCACACCCTCGGGATAAGGCAGGTCCGATCCGGTCACGAGCGCACGACGCAAGGGCACGCTGAACAGCACGCCGAGGATGCCGCCGATCGCGCAGACCCAGAAGGTCGTCCAGTAATCGAACGACTGCCACCAGCCGACCATGATCAAACCGGGCAAGACGAAGCCGATCGCCGCGAGCGTGCCCGCCGCCGACGCGATCGTCTGGACGATGTTGTTTTCGAAGATGGTCGAGTTCTTGAACCCCTTGAGCAACGCCATCGAGATGACGGCGGCCGGGATCGAGGTCGCGAAGGTCAGGCCGATCTTGAGCCCCAGATAGAGGTTCGCGGCTGTGAACAGGATCGTGATGAGGAAGCCGAGCGCGATGCCGCGCAGCGTGAGTTCGGGAGCATCTGCGCGTGTTGTCATGCCTGCGTTCTGGCGCAGGTTGCGCTTGCGCACAATGGAGGCGGCGCCGCGCGGGCGTATGCGTTTCGTTCTGGCCGATCAACACGAACTTCCGCCCGGGCGATGCTCCCTTGCCCATCGCTTCTAGGCGATGGTCGTCCGACAAGAACTGGGGAGGGAATGATGGCGATCGATTTCGTGCGTGCGGTGCTCACGCCCAGAGGCGTTGGAGAGGAAATGGCAGCGGCGCTTCAGATCGTCATCGATATGAAGATCGATACCGATACCGGCATCAGCGTGGGGCCGTTCCCGGCGTTCGGCCGGGTCGGCGACTTCCGGAAGCCGGAAAGTCTCTATCCATTCACTTTGATGTTCGATGGCCGCATGGATTATGGCGCTCATGCCAGCGACGCCCAGCGGACGGACATGCTCGAGATCCGCGGCGCGAAATTGATCGCAGGTGAAGAGGTGGCCTGTCGCCATGGCGAAGCCCCCCGGACTTACCGTATCGATACGGTGACGCCGCTATTGGCCTGATCAGGCGGTCTTGGCCTCCGAAGGCGGTAGCGCGGCGAGTGCCTGTTCGACGCTCAGCAGGCCCGCGGCGCTGGCGACCGCCAGGTCGATCGGGCGCCCGCCCAATGCGTCGTTATGCGTGTTGAGGAAGGCGATCACCGCCTGCGGCTGGCGCAACGCGCTGAAGGCGAGTTGCGAAACGCGCCCCTGTCGGGCGGCCTCCTCGGCGGAGAGGCGCGGTTGCGTGGAGCGCTTTTGAAATGGTGTCTTCACTCGACGCTCTCCAGGAGAAGGGCATTCGCGAACGCCATGTTTCAACGGCGCTCGCGACTTGGGGAATTACGGAGCCGTCAGGGCTGAGACTCAGCCGACCATCTCCGCAACGATCCGCCGAAGCTCGTTCGGCGAAAGGGTGGTCACCGGTTGCTGTTTGGGCTGGCCGGCAGGAAACGAAAGCGACAAACGACGACGCGCTGGCTGCGCGTTCGTGATATTCTGGGTATGCATAAAGTCCTTGGGCGCGGGCATCGAAGCCGGCGCAATATGATGTTGGATTGGCGCTAACGCCGAAAACTCCGCCGCGGGCCACCGCCGCCCGGGGTCGGTTCGCGAAAGATCAGCCGGGCCTTTTCCAGGTCGTACGGCGTCATTTCGACATGAACGCGATCACCCAGCACGGTACGGATGCGGAAACGTCGCATGCGGCCGGCGGTATAGGCGATGACCGTGTGATTGTTGTCGAGCATGACGCGAAAGCGCCCGTCCGGCAAAACCTCTTCGATCATTCCTTCGAACGTCATCAATTCTTCTTTCGCCATATCAGGCGATCCAAATCGGCATGCGGGACTTCCTTTCCAGAAGCACAGGGGTTCGACCGGAAAAACCGGCGAGCTGTGAAGCGTGAAATGGAAGGATCGAGCTTCCTGAAACGAAGCATCAAATTCCGTCGCAGGCGACGTTAGCCTCCCCTAAATAGGGCGCACGGCCCGAAAGGTCAATGAACCGCCGTCCCCAATGGGTGCGACGAGAAACATGGAAGGAGCGGAATCATGATCATCCCGGCTTTGAACGAGGGCAATGTCGCCGTCATTACCGGCGGCGCCAGCGGGATCGGGCTGGCCGCGGGAACACGGCTGGAAGCGATGGGATTGCGCGTCTGCCTCGTCGATCTGGAGCAACATGCGCTGGATGCTGCGGCGGCATCGATCAGCGGCAATGTGTGGACTTATACAGCTGACGTTTCCGATCGCGCGGCGATGGAGGCGCTGGCGGAGCGGATTCGCGCGGAATTCGGGCCGGTGTCGGTGCTGATGAACAATGCCGGTGTCGGCGGGGGCGGCGATGCCTTGTCCAATCCCGATGGCTGGGCGCGGCTGATCGGGGTCAATCTCTTTGGGGTGCTGAACGGCGTGCAGGCTTTCGTGCCGCCGATGATCGCGGGCGATGGCCCGGGGCTGGTGATCAACACCGGCTCCAAGCAAGGCATCACCCAGCCGCCGGGCGATACCGCCTACAACGTCAGCAAATCGGCAGTGAAGGCGCTGACCGAGGGCCTCGCCCATAGTTTGCGCCAGCAGACCGGCGACCGGGTGACCGCGCACCTGCTCATCCCCGGCTTCACCTATACCGGCATGACCGCCCGCCGCCTGGCCGAGCCGCCGCCGGCGGCCTGGGCGCCCGCAGAGGTCGTGGATTTCATGCTGCACGGTTTGCGGGAGGGAGATTTCTATATCCTCTGCCCCGACAACGAGACGACGCGCGCGCAGGACGAGAAGAGGATCGCGTGGGCGGCCGGGGATATCATCGAGAACCGGCCGGCTCTGTCCCGCTGGCATCCGGATTGGGCGGAGAAGTTCAAGAGCTGGATGGAGGGGTAAAAGTTCCCTCTCCCTTGCGGGAGAGGGTTAGGGTGAGGGGGTGCCGCTGTGCCGGGCTCGATGCCCGGCGCGGCGGCTTTTCGCCGCCGCATGGATTGATCGCGGCATCGAGCCACGATCAATCCAACCCCTCACCCCGACCCTCTCGAACAAGGGGAGAGGGCGTTATGACATCTCCTCGATCCGTTCCTTCACTCGCTTCAGATCCTCCACGAACCTTTCATATTCCACCGCTGCCGCCTCGCGATCGGGCAGGCGCAGCAAAAAGCTCGGATGCACCGTCACCCAGCCTTCTCCGCCATCTTCCAGCCGGTGCGGCTGGCCGCGGGTGCCTGCAATCGTCACCGCCTTGCCCAGCATCTGCCGCGCTGCCGTTGCCCCCAGCGCGACCGTCATCGTCGGGCGGATCAGTTCGCGCTCCTGTGCATACCACCAGCGGCAGGCCTGGATCTCGCCGGCATTGGGCTTGCTGTGGATGCGCCGCTTCCCGCGCTGTTCATATTTGAAATGCTTGACCGCGTTGGTGACGTAAGCCCTCGCGCGATCGATGCCGGCTTTCTCCAGCGCCTCGTCGAAGAGCTGCCCGGCCGGGCCGACGAACGGCTTGCCGGCGAGATCCTCCTGATCGCCGGGTTGTTCGCCGACGAACATGATTGCGCCGTCGAGCGGGCCTTCACCGAATACCGTCTGGGTGGCATCCTTGAACAATGGGCAACGGCGGCAGCCCTTCGCCTCCTCGCGCAGGGCCGCCCATGCTGCCTCGGCATTGGTGGCGACATCGTTTCGACTGGTTGCGACCATCTTCGCCTCCCGCGCCTGCGCGCCCGCGATCAATTCCGGTACCAACGCGGTTTCGGGCATGTTTTTCCAATATTTGCGCGGCATCTCCTTCAGCATCGCGCCGATCTTGACCCGCGCCGGATTGAAGATCGAAGCGTAGTAGGTCTTCCAGACATCCTCCACCGGATCGCCTTCAGGCGCATCGGCCCGGCTCGCGCCCGGGCCCTCGCGCAAGGTCGCTCCGTCCCAATGAAGCGAGAGCTCGGGGGTGAGGATCGACCAGCGCATCGATGCGAAGCGATCCACGAAGAAGCCGGCATTGGCGCGGACGATATGATGTTCGGGCTCGAACCAGGCGACATAGCGCGTGCCCCCGTCGGGCTCGGCAAGCTCGCGGAAGCGGAGGAAGGCGCGCATCTTGTGGATGTCGCGGCGCACCTCCTTCGCCATACCTTCGAGCCGGCGCAACGCCGGATCGGTCTGATCCTGGATCAGCTCCGGCCGGCGGCGCAGGCGCACCAGCATTGCGTAGAGCAACGCGAAGCGCGCGCGATCGCGGTGGTAGACGACGCTGCGGGCGAGATCGATGAACGGGCGGGGAACCGAGAAAGCGTAATCTTTCTTGGGTTCGGCGGCAGGTGCCGCGCTGCCGAGCAGATCGGATATCTCGTCGCCCACCTGCCAGACGACCTGATCGGGCGGAGTTTCGTCGAGCGCCAGCGCGCGGGCGAGCCCGCGCCAGCCGTCGAAATCGTCCTCGCGCGCAAGCGTCGCAACGCGCATGAAGGTCAGGCGGCGTCCTGGCTGGTGTAGAGGTTGATCGCTTCGTAGAGCATGGTCAGCGCCTGCCTCTCTTCGGCCGACAATTCGGGCCGCCAGATTTCGAACAGCAGGACAATGCGGATCGAGGTGCCATCGTTCCGTGCCTCATGCTCGATCGAATCGTCGAAGATGATCGTCTCGCCCTCGCGCCAGGTGCGGGTCTCGTTGCCGACGCGAAAGCTGCAGCCCGGCGGCGCGATCAAAGGCAGGTGGCAGATCAGGCGGGTGTTGAGCAGGCCGTTATGCGGCACGATGTGCGCGCCGGGCCGCAACGAGGAATAGAGCGCCATCGGCGAGCGGCTCGCGATGTGCGGCATCGGCACCGCGGCGAGGGCCTGCATCGCGCGCGGCGCGCGGCTGGCATTGGCCGGGATTTCCACGCCGCTCCGCCACAGGTAGAGCGCGCTCCAGCTGGGATCGCCGTAGAGCGGGTTGGTCGATCGCGGGCGGTCGGGTTGCTGCTCGATATAGGGCGCGAAGCCGTCGCTACCCGACGCGAGGATCGCCTCCAACTCCGCCCGCAGCGACGGCGTTTCCGCTTCCAGCGCCGGCAGCCACGGGAAGTCGCTCCGCTCGTAAAATTGTATCTGGGGGAGGCCCGGGTAGAAAAACGCGCTGGGCTGCTGATAGAAAGGCTGCGCCCGGCCGGTGAGGATCTCGATCGATTGGCGGAAGCGGCCACCGATCGCATCTGGCCGGACACCCTGCGCATCGAGTGTGGCGCGCAGATGCTCTTCGTATCGAGTCCGTTGAGCGGTAAGCCAGGCTTCGGCGCGATCGAGATCGGGCACGAGCGTCGGGGGCATGTCGGGACGCGCCGCCGCGGCGGCCAGAGCGAGCTGATAGAAACTGGTGGCGCCGCGATCGTCGTGCGCGGCGGCCCGGCAATCTCCCTTCATCAGCAGGCCACGGATGTTGCGGGGTTCGATCGCGAGAAGGCGGTCGAGCGCAATGCTCTCGGCTGTCCAATCGCCCATCATCCGGTGGGCTTGCGCGATCAGAAGCCATGGCGGTTCGCCATCGGGATCCCGTGCGGCGAGATCGTCGAAGATACGCAATGCTTCGGCCGGCGCCCGCCGCTGCATTGCAGCAACGCCCATGCGCACGAAAACATCGGCCTCGGCCCGCGTCAGCGGCATTTGAAAATCATGATTGCCCGCGCCCCCTCGAAGCAATCAGCGAAGCTTAGCCGACCGCGGACACTATGCAATCATAAGAAAATACGTGGGCCGTGCACGGCACTGACGCAACGCGCGTCTAGAAAGTGTGCTCGCGCTGATCGCCAATCATGCTTTTGCGAAAGCTGCGCGACGTGAGCCAGGCGATCCCGGCCCCGCCCGCAATCAGCGCCGAACCGCCATACACCGCAACAATAAGCACCATTACAACAACGGACATCGTCCCACCTTCACACTATGGCCGTGCTGCAGTGCAATATAGATAAACGGAGATTTAACCAGTGCAAATATCGACAGTGGCTGGTGCAATCGCTGCACGCCATTCTGGCGCCTATTCCGATCAGCATGCGAACAGGTCGAGCTGGGTCGTCATTTTCGTTACGGGCAGCGGATCTATCTGATCCGCCATCACGGTGGGCCGCCAATCGGCGGTAATCAGAAATGGACGCAGCTTTGCGATCGACACAGTCAATCGGCCGATGTCGGCGAGCTTCAGCGGATGGAGGCGGCGGGCGGCGAGGATCGCGCCGATCGCCTTGGTCCCGAGCCCGGGGACCCGTAGCAGCATCTCGCGCGAAGCGCGGTTGACGTCGAGCGGAAACAGATGGCGATGTTTGAGCGCCCAGGCGAGCTTGGGGTCGATATCGAGCGGCAACATGCCATCGGCCCCGGTCGCCTCGCCCACCTCGCGCGCACTGAACCCGTAGAAGCGCACCATCCAGTCGGATTGGTAAAGCCGATGTTCGCGTATCAGCGGCGGACGTTTCAAAGGAAGGATGGCGCTGGCGTCGGGGATCGGGCTGAACGCCGAATAATAAACGCGACGTAACCCAAAGCGATCGTAGAGGCTGCTCGCGCTGGCGATGATCTGGCTATCGTTGGCGCTGTCGGCTCCGACGATCATCTGGGTCGATTGGCCCGCCGGCGCGAATTTGGGGGCCGATCGATAGCGGCGGCGCGCATCGTGCGTGTCCTCGATCGCCGTTTTGAGACCTCCCATCGCGCCCTCGATCCGCTCGCCGGATTTCTCGGGCGCGAGCCGCTTGAGCCCGCTCGCGGTCGGCAGTTCGACGTTGATCGACAGTCGATCGGCGTAGAGGCCCGCACGGTGGATCAGCTCGGGATCGGCGTCCGGGATCGTCTTGAGGTGGATATAGCCGCGGAAATCATGGTCGTCGCGCAGCGACCGAGCGACCTCGACGATCTGCTCCATCGTGTAATCGGACGAGCGGATGATGCCGGAGGAAAGGAACAGCCCCTCGATATAATTGCGACGGTAGAACGCGAGCGTGAGATCGACCACCTCCTGCGCGGTGAAGCGCGCACGGCGAACGTTCGAGCTTTTCCGGTTGATGCAATAATGGCAGTCGAAGATGCAACTGTTGGTCAGCAGGATCTTGAGCAGCGAGATGCAGCGGCCGTCGGGCGCATAGGCATGGCAAATCCCCATGCCTGCATCGGTCGAGCCGATCCCCTTGCCATCCTTCGAGCTGCGCTTGATCGTGCCGGATGAGGCGCATGACGCGTCATATTTCGCTGCATCCGCAAGGATTTCCAGTTTCTGTCGGACATCCAGTTGCGCCATTTGTTCCTTTTATGTTCGCGCGAGCGCGGATGCAAGGGCGGTCACGCCCGACGGGACGCCAGCCGCCCGATCGGCAAGATGAAACGTGACGAGCAAGGCTGCGAAGACCAGATAGAGCAAGGCCATCGCCGCCAGCAGCTTGCGGGAAATCTTGCCGGCGCGGAAGCACAGGAACATGATCGCCACCGCGATCGCGGTGATCCCCGCCGCCACCAGCAAGGGCTTGTCGAGCAGCCACGGCGTCCAGAACAGGCCAAATGCCGTCGGCACCGTCGCCTGGATCATCATCGCGCCTGAAATATTGGCGAGCGCCAGCCGGTGCTTGCCCTGCCGCACCCAGATGATCGCGTTCATCGTCTCGGGAAGTTCGGTCGCGATCGGACTGAGCAGCAGCGCCAGCAGTTGCGGGGGCAGGCCGACGAGCGGCCCCAATGTTTCGAGCTGTGCGACGAACGTGCGCGAGGCGATGAAGATCACCAGCAGTGCCAGCCCGGTCTGAAGGAGCGCTAGCGCGGTAGACGGGATCGTGGCGTGGCGCTGGAAGGTGAGGGGCTCGCGCTCGCCTTCCTCGTCGTCGCCATGGCCGCTCATTTCCTGGCGGATGTAGAGCGCATAGGCGGCGAGGAAGAGGATGCCGAGCCATGGCTTCCAGGCAAAGGCGATCAGACCGAGCCCGATCTTGGCCGCGAAGATCAGCAGGAACCAGCCCTGATCGCGCGCCAGGCCACGGAATTCGGTCCTGATCTCGGCGGTTTTCGGCAGATGTTTGCGACAAAGCAGCAATGTCACGCCGACGGTCGCATAAGCGATGGTCGATAGCGCAAGCGGTCCCCCGAGCGCCGCGCCGACGCCCAATTCCTTGCCGGCGGCGCTTCCGCCCGCAACCGCCACCAGAGTGACGACGCTTTCCGGCAGTGCGGTTCCGAAGGCGGCGAGGATCGATCCGGTCGCTTTCTGGCCGACCGCCATTTTCTCGCCGACCCATTCGACGCCGTTCACGAACAATTCGCACGACAGATAGATGACGATTGCCGAACCGAGCAGAAGCACGATCGTGAGCCAGAGATGCGGCATTGGAATTCCCCGGGGCCGGGCAACATAGCATGAATTGGCGAAAACGCGCCCAGCCCGGGTACGCCGCCAATCCATGGTCTCGCCAAGCATCATCGCTGCATCCGCCACGGCCGGAGCCGAGTATGTTGACGGATGCCCCGCTGTCAGGTGCGGGCGGCTACTCCCCAAGGAAGGCGGGTCCTTTGGCAGGGGCGGGGACGGAGGTCAACTACTCGACGTCATCCCAGCGAAGGCTGGGATCTCAGGAGATCAGGGAGCGCCTTTGCCTCCCGAGACCCCAGCCTGCGCTGGGGTGACGGCTAGCGGCCGAGCGCAGCAGCCGCCTTCGCCCGCTCGTAAATCGCATCGGTATCCAGTGGCCCTGCCGGGATCACCCAGCTTCCGCCCACGCACAACACCGCATCCAGCGTGAGCCAATCGGGCGCGGTTGCTTCGGTGATCCCGCCCGTCGGGCAGAATTTGCACTGGAAGAAGGGCGCGGCCAGCGCCTTCAGCGCCTTGATCCCGCCGGCCGCCTCGGCGGGAAAGAACTTGAAGCGGTCGAGGCCCAGATCGAGCCCGCGCATGATATCGCCGGCATTGGCGATGCCGGGCAGATAGGGGATGTTGCTGTCGATCACGGCCTGGGCCACCGGCGTGGTGAGTCCGGGACTGACGATGAATTGTGCGCCCGCCGCCACCGATTGGTGAAGCTGGGTCGCGTTGATCACCGTACCCGCGCCGACCACGGCACCCGGGACCTTCGCCATTTCCTCGATCACAGCCAGCGCGGCCTGCGTGCGCAGGGTCACTTCGAGTGCACGCAGCCCGCCGGCAACCAAGGCTTCGGCAATCGGGCGCGCATGCGCGACATCGTCGATCACCAGCACCGGAATCACCGGGGCGAGCGCCATCACCTCTTCAATCGTCATGCGTCGATATCCTGATTCTCGATATTGCGGGCTTCATGCTCTTCGTCGCCGAGCAGGCTTTCGCCAAGATCTTCGCACATGGCGGCGAGCAAGGCAGACCCGCCCTGTTCGGCCGGACTGGCACCCGCGCGCATGAAGGCGAACAATTCGCGGCCGGTGCCGGCATGCGGTCTGGGCGGGGCGGCCAGTTCGCGCGCGGCCCATTCGGCCGGGTCGACCAAGGCATCAAGCGTGCCGGTATCGGCCGAGAGGCGGACGAGATCGCCATCGCGCAGCCTGCCGATCGGCCCGCCGCCGAGCGCCTCGGGCGAGAGGTGGATCGCCGCCGGCACTTTGCCGCTCGCGCCGGACATGCGCCCATCCGTGACCAAGGCGACCCTGAACCCCTTGTCCTGCAGCACGCCCAGCGGTGGGGTGAGCTTGTGGAGTTCGGGCATGCCGTTGGCGCGCGGGCCCTGGAAGCGGACGACGACGATCACGTCGCGATCGAGTTCGCCCGCTTTGTAGGCGCGGATGACGTCGTCCTGATCGAAGAAGATCCGCGCGGGCGCTTCGATCGTCCAGCGATCGGGGACGACGGCGGAGGTCTTGAAGGTCGCGCGACCGAGATTGCCCTGGACGAGGCGCATCCCGCCGTCGGGCTGGAATGGCGCCGAGGCGGGGCGGAGGATGTCCGGGTTGCGGGCTTCGGGGACGGGAGCCCATGCCAGGTCCCCCTCCCGCTTGCGGGAGGGGTTAGGGGAGGGGGCCGCATCCTCGGACGGGGGCGTCTCGACGCCGGCGCCTCCCCCGACCCCTCCCGCAAGCGGGAGGGGAGTTAAGGTCGGTTCCTTCGCATAGGCTGCCATCCCTTCACCCCAGACGGTGAGAATGTCGCCATGCGCCAGCCCCGCTTCCAAGAGGGCCCCGATCACGAACGCCATCCCGCCCGCGCGATGGAAGGCGTTCACATCCTCGGATCCGTTCGGATAGACCCGCGCGATCAACGGCACCGCCGCCGAGAGCGCGTCGAGATCCGCCCAATCGAAGATGATCCCCGCCGCGCGCGCGATCGCGGGGATATGGATCGCGTGGTTGGTCGAGCCGCCGGTCGCAAGCAGGCCGACCGCCGCATTGACGATCGCCCTCTCGTCGATGCAGCGCCCGAGCGGACGATAATCGTTCCCTGCCCAGCCGATCTCCGCCAGCCGATGCACCGCCGCGCGGGTCAGCGCCTGCCGCAGCGGCGTGCCCGGATTGACGAAGGCGGCGCCGGGAACGTGCAGCCCCATTATCTCCATCATCATCTGATTGGAGTTGGCGGTGCCGTAGAAGGTGCAGGTGCCAGCCGAATGATAGGATTGGGATTCGCATTCCAGCAGTTCGGCCTCGCCGACCTTGCCCTCGGCATAAAGCTGGCGGATGCGTGCCTTCTCCCGGTTGGACAGGCCTGATGGCATCGGCCCCGCCGGGATCAGGATGGCCGGCAGATGGCCGAAGCGCAGCGCGCCGATCAGCAGGCCGGGCACGATCTTGTCGCAGATACCGAGCAAGGCCGCGCCTTCGAACATGCCGTGCGACAGGCCGATCGCGGTCGACAGGGCGATCGTGTCGCGGCTGAACAGCGACAGTTCCATGCCCGGCTGGCCCTGCGTCACCCCATCGCACATCGCGGGCACCCCGCCTGCGATCTGCGCGGTCGCGCCGACTTCACGCGCGAAGATCTTCATCTGATCGGGGTAGCGGCCATAGGGTTGATGCGCCGACAGCATGTCGTTGTAGGACGTGACGATGCCGATATTCATCGCCCGCGCGGCGATGATCGCCTTCTTGTCCTCGCCCGCAGCGGCGAAGCCATGCGCGAAATTCCCGCAGGACAGCCGCTCGCGATCGACGCCGTGCTCGCGCTCGCGATCGATCAAGGCAAGGTAAGCGGCGCGCGACCGGGCCGAGCGCGCGATGACGCGCTCTGTGACTGCTGCAATGCGGGGATCGAGTTTCATGGTTTCCTGATCTCCCTCTGGGGGCATTTTTCAACCGCATGATTTGCATGTTGCGGTCGGCAGCCCGATCGGAGATGCCGAACCGCATGATATCGTTACGCAAAGCCATTGCATTAATTTTTTGCGTTGCAACAGGGGTGGGGGCCTTGGCCGCGCCCGTAACCGTCTACCGCAATGCGCGACTGATCGACGGTACCGGGGCCCCGGCACGCGCCGGAATTGACATCGTGGTCGAGGGCGAGCGTATCGTTTCAGTCGCGCCTGACGTCGGTTTCACGGTTCCGGCGGACGCCACCGTGATCGATCTTTCCGGGCAGACGATCATACCGGGACTGATCGACAGCCATGTCCACCTCGCCACCCCGCCCAATCGGAGGCAGGCCGAGGCAATCCTCCGCCGCAATCTCTATGGTGGCGTGACCGCTGTGCGCGACATGGCGGACGATGACCGCGCCGTCGCCGAACTCGCGCGCGCATCGCGGCAGGCGGAGATCGCCGCGCCTGACATCTATTTTGCCGCCTTGATGGCGGGGCCGCCATTCTTCGCCGATCCGCGCGTGTCGGCGGCGGGCAAGGGCTGGGCGGCAGGCGCGGCGCCCTGGCTGCAGGCGATCGACGATAAAACCAACATCCACGAGGCCGTCACGCTCGCACGCGGGACCGGCGCGACCGCGATCAAGATCTATGCCGATCTGCCGCCGCACCTGATCGATGCGATCACCGCCGAAGCGCATCGTCAGCGCCTGTTGGTCTGGGCACATTCGTCGGTCTTTCCGACACGGCCAGCCGAGGTGATCGCGGCGGGTGTCGATGCCGTCAGCCACATTTGCTACCTCGCTTATCAGGCCGAGCCGGTGATGCTGGCGTCCTATGAGGACCACACGCCGGTTAACGAGGATCTGTTGAAACGGCCCAACGATCCGGTCATGGCCGGCCTCTTTGCCGCGATGCTCAAGCGCGGTACGATCGTCGATGCGACCGGCAGCCTGTTCGTGCAGGCCGAGGCAGCGCGCAAGGCCGACCCGAAGCGCAAGCCATTGCGGTGCACCGGCACGACGACGACTCGCCTGGCGGCGCAGGCCTGGCATGCCGGCGTGCCGATCTCGGCCGGCACCGATTATCCCGGCGACGATCCCCTCTGGCCGTCGGTTCATCAGGAGATTTTCTGGCTGGTCCGCGATGTCGGCATGTCGCCGATCGAGGCGATCCGGTCGGCGACCCTGATCGGCGCACGGGCGGCGGGACAGGAACGCGACATGGGCAGCATCGTGCCGGGCAAACTCGCCAATTTCGTCGTGCTGACCAGGGATCCGAGCGCCGATATCGCCAATATCCGAAGCATCGCGCTGACGGTAAAGCGCGGCCGTACCTACAAACGCGCCGATTATGTGCCGGTGCGGCCCGACGAGGTGAAAGACGAATGAGCATGCCTGATCGCCGCGCGTTCATCGGGCTCGTGGCCGCCGCTGCCGTCACGCCGGCCATCGCCGCGGGTCGCGATCCGATCGCAGGCAAGATCGTGATCAATGGCCTGGGCGGTCTCGGCGATCCCAATATCGCAGGCAACCAGACCGATCCCTTCAGCCCGCGCGTGCTGGCCGAGGCGCATGCAAGCGGGCTGACCGCCGTCAATTGCACGCTCGGCTACGTTTCGGGGAAGGGCGACCCGTTCGAGCAGAGCGTACGCGATGTCGCCGAATATGACGCTCTGTTGCGCCGGCACTCGCGCGATCTGCTCAAGGTCCTGACCGCGGCCGACATCCGTCGCGCCCGGGCCGAGCGCAGGATCGGCATCATCTACGGTTTCCAGAATGGTGCGATGATGGGGCAGGATGCGAGCCGCGCCGATATCTTCGCGAATATGGGCGTTCGCGTCTTCCAGCTTACCTACAATCCGGCGAACCAGCTGGGCGACGGATCGATGGCGCCCGAGAATCGCGGGCTTACCGCCTTCGGGCACGAGGTGGTCGAGCGGCTCAATGCCAACAAGGTGATGGTCGATCTCTCGCATTCGGGCGAGCGGACCTGCCTGGAGGCGGCGCGAATCTCGTCACGCCCGATCTCGATCAACCATACCGGCTGCCGCGCGGTCACCGATCTGCCGCGCAACAAGACCGACGCCGAATTGCGGCTGGTCGCGGAGAAAGGCGGTTACGTCGGCATCTACTTCATGCCGTTCCTCAACCTCTCCGGCCATGCCCATGCCGAGGATGTCGTCGCGCACATCGATCATGCGGTGAATGTGTGCGGCGAGGATCATGTCGGGATCGGTACCGATGGTTCGGTGACCCAGATCGACGACCTCAGGAAATATGAAAGCGCGCTGGCGAAGGAGATCGCCGATCGCCGCGCGGCCGGGATCAGTGCGGCGGGCGAACGGCCGGATACCTATCCGTTCGCGGTCGATCTGCGCGGGCCCGATCAGTTCCGCAAGCTCGCGCGCTTGCTGGCGGCGAAGGGCTATAGCCCGCGGCGGATCGAGAAGATCCTGGGCGCGAATTTCCTGCGCTTTGCGGAGGAGATTTGGGGCGGCTGACGCGCAGCGCATTTCGCGCGAAATATGATCCGTTCGTCCCGAGCGAAGTCGAGGGACGTTACCCGCCGCTTGCGAAAACGTGTCTCGACTTCGCTCGACACGAACGGACTGTTTGCTTCAGGCTGAAGCGGCACGCTCAGCCCAAATTTTCAGCCATCTCGGCCAGTTCCAGCCAGCGCATCTCGGCCTCTTCCTTGCGGCGCCGTGCCGTCTCCAGCCCGATCATCAGCGCGTCGAACCGCTTCGGATCGCGCGTGTAGAGATCGGGCTTCGCCAGTTCGGCTTCGTCGCGGGCGATCGCAGCTTCGATCTTCTCGATCTCGGCCGGCAACTGATCCAGATCGCGCTGATCCTTGTAGGTCAGCTTCGCGCGCGCTTTCGCCGGAAGCGCCGCCTCCGCCTTCGGACCGGAGGACCTAGCCGTCGACACCGCCGGCGCGCGCTTCTTCACCCAATCGGCATAACCGCCCGGGACGATATCGACCTTGCCCGATCCGTCGAGCCCGAGCGTCACCGTGACCGTGCGGTCGAGGAAGTCGCGATCGTGGCTGACGATCAGGACGGTGCCGTCATAATCGGCGATCACCTCCTGCAGCAGATCGAGCGTTTCGAGATCGAGGTCGTTGGTCGGCTCGTCGAGCACGAGGAGGTTGGATGGCCGCGCGAATTCGCGCGCGAGTAGCAGCCGCGATCGTTCGCCGCCCGAAAGCGTGCCGACCCGCGCGTCGATCATGTTGGGATCGAACAGGAACTCCTTGAGGTAGCCGGCGATGTGCTTCTTGACGCCGAGCACCTCGATCCAGTCTCCCCCGTCTGCCAGGATGTCGCGGATCCGCTTTTCAGGCGACATCAGCTTACGCTGCTGATCGATCACGATCCCGTTCAACGTTTTGGCCCGCTTGATCCTGCCTTCGTCGGGCTCGATCTCGCCGGTCAGCAATTTCAGCAGGGTGGTCTTGCCGGCGCCATTGGCGCCGACGATGCCGATCCGGTCGCCGCGTGTGACGCGGAAGGTGAAGTCCTTGAGAATGATGCGATCGCTATAGCGTTTGGTGACATGCTCGGCATCGATCACGATCTTGGTCTTCGCATCGTCGCTCGCGGTGGCGAGCTTGGCGGTCCCCTGCGGGCCGAGCATCGACGCCCGCACGGCGCGCATCTCGATCAGCTTGGCGAGGCGGCCTTCGTTGCGGCTGCGGCGCGCGGTGACCCCGCGCAGCAACCAATGCTCTTCCAGCTTGAGCTTCGCATCGAGCCGGGCGGCATTGCGCGCTTCTTCGGCATAGACCTGCTCGGTCCACGCCTCGAACCCGCCGAAGCCGACTTCGGCGCGGCGCAGCGATCCGCGATCCAGCCAGATCGTGTTCTTCGTCAGTCGGGTGAGGAAGGTGCGATCATGGCTGATCACGATGAAGGCCCCGGTGAAACGTGCGAGCCAGTTCTCCAGCCACTCGATCGCGGCGAGATCGAGATGGTTGGTCGGCTCGTCGAGAAGCAAAACGTCGGGATCCTGCGCCAGTGCCCGTGCGATCGCGGCGCGACGCCGCTCGCCCCCGCTGGCGGTGGCCGCCTCGCGGTTGAGATCGATGCCGAGCTGGTCGGCAATCGCCTCGACTTCATGCCGGGCCGGGGCGTCGTCGCCCGCCAGCGCCCAATCGAGCAGGGTGGCGTGGCCGGCCAGATTCGGTTCCTGCTCCAGCAGGATCACTCTGGTGCCGGGCACGATCGTGCGGCGGCCTTCGTCCGAATCGATCTGGCCGGCGATCAGGCGGAGCAGGGTGGTCTTGCCCGCGCCGTTGCGCCCGATCAGCGCCAGCCGGTCGCGCTCGCCCAGATGCAGGTCGACATGGCGGAACAGCCAGCCGTTACCCTGGATGATTCCCAGATCTTCATATGCAAGTACGGGTGCGGCCATGGGGAAATTACGATCTGATGATGTGGGAACGGCGGAACAGTCTGGCCCGCGGCGACATTCACTCGCTATTCAAACGGTCGATGCCATGCAACAGGCCATGCTTATGAGGATTTTTGCAACCGCGTGTCTCGCGGGCCTGATCGTTGCACCCGATGCGATGGCGCAGCGGCGTCCGCGCGATCAGGACGAGGTGTTCGCCGCGCGCAAATCCGGGCAGGTCATGCCGCTTCACCAGATCGAGTCCAAGATCGTGCCCAAAATGGCCGGAAGCGATTATCTCGGTCCCGAATTCGACGCCAGTTCAGGCGTCTATCGTTTGAAGTTCATGCGTAGCGGATCGGTCTTCTGGCTGGACGTCGATGGCCGGACCGGAGCGATCATTGGCCGCTCAGGCAATTGAAACGGCTCTAACTGACGACATATTCGTTACGCGGGCGGGCGAGTTTCGTGCGAAACGAAACGACGCAGGATGGAGAAGAGTCGAATGCGCGTTTTGATCGTCGAAGATGAGCCCAACCTCGGGCGCCAGTTGCGCGCCACGCTTGAGGGGGCGGGCTATGCGATCGATCTCGCCACCGATGGCGAGGATGGTCATTATCTGGGCTCGACCGAAAATTACGATGCGGTCGTGCTCGATCTGGGCTTGCCCGAGGTCGATGGGCTGACCGTGCTCGATCGCTGGCGCAAGGAAGGCAAGGACATGCCGGTCCTCGTGCTGACCGCGCGCGACAGCTGGTCGGACAAGGTTGCCGGGCTCGATGCCGGCGCGGATGACTATTTGGCCAAGCCGTTCCAGACCGAGGAGTTGATCGCGCGGCTGCGCGCCCTGATCCGGCGCGCATCGGGCAATAGCTCGTCCGAATTGCTGTCGGGCGACATCCGCCTCGATACGCGCTCGGGCAAGGTCACCAAGGATGGCGACCCGGTCAAACTGACCGCGCAGGAATATAAATTGCTGTCCTACCTGATGCACCACAAGGGCAAGGTGGTGAGCCGGACTGAACTGATCGAGCATATCTACGATCAGGATTTCGATCGCGATTCCAATACGATCGAAGTGTTCGTGACGCGCATCCGGAAGAAATTGGGCGCCGACGTGATCACGACGATCCGCGGGCTCGGCTACAGTCTCGAGGAACCGGCCTGATATGGCGAGCGCCGGCCTTCCGCCGGCGCGGCGGCGCTGGCTGGAGGTGCCGGCCAACCTCGGGCGCCTGATGCTCGGCCGCCCGCTGGTGTTATCGAGCGGGGGCGACGAGCCGCCGCGGATCAGCCGCGGCAACACGACGGGTTCGCTTACGCGGCGCATGATCGGCATCGCCGCATTGTGGATCGCGCTGCTGCTGGTCGGCGGCGGCTTCGCGCTCGATCGCGTGCTCAAGGTCGCGATCACGCGCAATTTCGATGCCCAGCTCGAATATGTGCTGAACGCGATGATCTCGTCGGCGGAGATCGATCCGGTCGGCGAGGTGCGCTCGATCCGCCCGTTGGGCGATCAGCGCTTTCTCGAGCCGGGATCGGGGCTCTATTATCAGGTGTCGGGGCCGGGGCATCTCGCCTACCGTTCGCGCTCGCTGTGGGATCGCGCGCTCGAGGTGCAGGATAATCACCGCGACACCAGCTTCCACATCTATGACAGCGATGAATTTCACGATGAACCGCTGCGCGTAATGGAGCGCGATGCGCGTCTGCCGGGATCGCCGGTGGTGTGGCGCTTCCAGGTGGCGCAGGATCGCGGCGGCCTGAACGAGCAGATCGCGATCCTGCGACGAACGCTGGTGCGATCCTTCGCGATTCTCGGGCTCGGGCTGATCGTGATGTCCACCCTGCAGGCTGCCTTCGGGTTGTGGCCTCTGCGCAAGGTGCGGCGCGAGATTGCGGCGGTGCGCGCCGGGCGGGCGGCGCGGGTCGACGAGCGGCTGCCGATCGAGATCGCGCCGATGGTGGAGGAACTGAACGAGTTGCTGGCGCACAATGAGCGGCAGGCCGAGGAGGCGCGCACCCATGCCGGCAACCTGGCCCATGCGCTCAAGACCCCGCTGACGGTGATCATGAACGAGGCGACCGCCAACAGCCCGGACCTCGGCAAGACCGTCATCCGTGAAGCGACGACGATGCGCCGTCAGGTCGATCACCATCTGGCGCGGGCCCGCGCGGTCGGCCGGCGCTCGTCCGCGCAGAGCGTTGCGGCGGTGTGGCCGAGCCTTAATTCCGTCGAGCGCGCTGTGGCGCGGCTCTATCCCGACGTTACCATCGACGTGGCCGGCTCGCGGGCTGCGCGGGTCCATGTCGAGCGGCAGGATCTCGACGAACTGCTCGGCAATCTGATCGAGAATGCCGCCAAATATGGCGGAGGCCGCGTGTTCGTGACGGTCGAGGCGGAGGCCAATTGGGTCGAAGTGCTGGTCGAGGATGACGGGGCCGGCATCCCCGTGACCCAGCGTCAGGCGATCTTCGAGCGCGGCGTGCGGCTCGACACCGGCAAGCCCGGTACGGGTCTCGGTCTCGCGATCGTCCGCGATGTGGCGGAGATTTACGGCGGTACGGTCGAGCTCGAGGAGAGCGAGGATCTGGGTGGGCTGCTGGTGCGGTTGCGGCTGCCGGCGGCGAAGTAGCAATCGGCGTGTCAGGCTGGTGCCATACCCTCGGCGCGCTTGACCTCGTCGGTCTCGGGTGAGGTGAGGAAAGCGATCAGATCGGCGGTGTCGCCCTGCTGCGACGATGTGATCGAGATGCCGGCAGCGAATATCGTCTCCGCCTGAATCTCGGCGGGCAGGGGGCCGATGACCTCGATCCCGGCCACGTGGATCAGCTCGCTGAGCTGCTGAAAGCCGAGCTCGGCCTGGCCGTCGGCAACGAGAGAGCCCACAGGTACCCCCGGCGGCGCCTTGACGAGTTGGTCCGCCGGTATGCCCCAGCGCTCGCACAGCTTGAGCAGATGATCGCCGCTCGGGCCGGTCGAGTAAGCGACCTTTCGCGCGGTGGCGACGGCCCGCCGAACCGCATCTTCACCACCGATATCGGGCTTTTCCGCGCCCGCCTGCACCGCGATCGCCATGCCTGAGCGGGCAAAGGCCTTGACGCTGCCTGCGACCACCAGCCCCTCGGCCTCCAGTTGCGCCATCACGCCGCTCGCAAGGATGATGATGTCGGCCGGTTCGCCGGCACGAACCAGCTTGGCGGCATCGACACCGCCCATCGCCTTGATCGCAGCGTTCGTGCCGGACGATGCCTCGTACCGCTGGGTGAGGGCATCGAGGATACGCCTCGTCGCCATCGAGGACAGGCCGGTGAGGGATTTGCGCATGATCGATTCCCAAAGAGTCGGGTCGATCTAGCGGCGTTTGTGGCGGAAATACCAGCCACATGGATGATGATCGTGCGAGGCGATCGCGATCGGATGGCGCATGCAACGCCAGGTCGGCTCCTCCCGCACCGGTGTCCGGTGCGATACGGGAGGAGCCATGCCCGACTCAGGCTTTGCCGATCGGAATCTTGCGGCTGCGCTCCGCCGCATGCGCATCCTTGGGCAAGGTGACGGTCAGAACGCCCTTGTCGAACGCCGCTTTGATCGCCGCCGGATCGACATCGCCCGGCACCGTCAACTGGCGGCGGAACGCGCCGTAGCTGCGCTCGCTGATGAGCACCCCCTTATCCTTGCGCTCGCTCTCGTCACGCTTCTCGCCCGCAATGGCGAGCACGCCATCGGCGATGCTGACGTCGACATCCTCTTCCTTGAGACCCGGGAGTTCGACGGTCAGGCGATATTCCTTGCCTTGGTCGGTCAGCTCGAGCGCTGGAACGGGCGCGAGCGCACTCGCGCCGAAGTTGAAGATGCTGCGCGCCGGGCTGCCGAAATCGTCGAACAGCCGATCGATTTCGGTGCGCAACCAGCCAAGTGGGGCGCCGGGCTTTGCCGTGCGGGCGGTGGCCGTCGTGGGGGTCAGGTCGTTCATCGCTGGTCTCCTTCTTGCGTTAAGGGCAGGGCGGGGTGTCCTGCGGTCATGAAAAAGCTCTGGCGCGTCCGGACTGGTTGGTGCCGGCGCGTCCGTGGATCGCCATCGGCAGCGTGCGAAGCGGCGTTTTCTGCGTCGCAGGGGCGAGGGCGATCGCGGCAAAACGCGCCCGCGCCCGCTCGGCCATGCGACGCCACGTCAGCGCACGGCCGTGCGCAAAGGCGCGCGCCGCCAATCGCTCACGGGTCGCGTCATCGGTCAACAGGCCGCCCACGGCGTCGCCGAGCGCACGCGGATCATCGAAATCGACCAGCACGCCGCGCGCGTCCGCGAGGAGCTCCGTTGCATGGATGTAAGGTGTCGAGACGATGGGCTTACCGAGGGCCGCTGCATAGGAAAGCGTACCGGACGTGATCTGCTGCGGGTTGCGGTAAGGGGTCACATAGACATCGGCAGTGGCGAGGCGATCGAGCAGCTGGTCCTCGTCGAGGAAGCGGTTCTCCCAGCGCAGGTGCGTATCGACGCCCAGCTCTCGTGCCAGCGCCTGGAGGTTTTCGCGGTGTCGCTCGCCTTCGTGCGCGACGAGATGCGGATGCGTGGCGCCCACGATGCGGTAGATCGCTTCCGGGCAGCGCGCGAGGATCGCCGGCATCGCCCGGATCATGTTCTCGATGCCCTTGTCGGGCGACAGGAGCCCGAAGGTCATGATCGTCTTGCGATCTTCGGCGCCGAAGCACTGCCGCGCCGCCGAAGGAGATACGTAGCCGCGATCGGGAACACCATGTTCGATCACCGCGATCTTGCTCGCCGGTACGCGATAGACGCGCTGGAGCAGCGTGCGGGCGCGCTCCGCCATGACGATCAGCAGCGATGCGCGCGCCGCGAGTTTGTCGAGCACGCGGCGCTGATCGTCGTTGGGCGCCTCGAGCACCGTGTGGAGTGTCGCCACGACCGGCTGGGGCACGGCATCGAGCAAATCGAACAGATATTCGCCGGCGGGACCGCCGAAGATGCCATATTCGTGCTGGACCCAGACGAGGCGCGCGCCGCTGGCCTGGATCCGCCAGGCCGCACGGCGGTAGCTGCCGCGGTCTTCCTGGTCGATCGGCATCGTGACTGCAGCCGGGAAGTCATATGTCCGCCCGGGATCGACCATAGCATAGACATCGACTGCCGGGCGATCCGGAAGGCTGCGCAGCGCCTCGTGAAGATGCGTCGTGAAAGTCGCGATGCCACAGAGCCGGGGCAGGAAATTTCCGATCAACGCGATTTCCGGGGTGGCACGCGTTGCCGGCGGCAACGTGGACTTGGCGACAAGCGCGCGGCTGCCTCGGGGATCAAACATGGCGTGCGCCAGAACAAGAGATCGTCATGTGTATTTCCCAACGAGCTTGTTGATTTGGTCGTGTCGAAGCGAGTCGTAGGAAGATGGGCTTTTGACCGACATCCGTAATGTTACGGCACACCGTCCGGCGCAGGTGCATGATCGTCGCGCTGGAACTGCCGGTCCGCCGGCATGTGCCAGCGATGCGCGGAGCATCCCGGTGCAGCGCGTACGCGACGGAGCGCGGCCTAAGAGGGAACGTCGGTGACGGACGCGGCAGGAACCCCTCCCGCGATCGGCGCTTTTGGGCTGGTTCCGTGTGCCGCTGCGACAGCACCGCGAGCAGGGGGAGCTTGCCGCGGGAGACTCTCGACCGCGGCATCGCTTGCTGTGCTCGGCGGCTCCAAAGATCGCCCGCAGTCTGGCGCATTGGGAAGCCTACGACGGGTCGTTGAGCCAGCGGATTTCAGGTACCTTGCGCGGCACCGCCTGTGGGACCGCGAGGGGATGGCCTACAATGATCGGAGCGACCGGCATATACGCGGCAGGCAGGCCGAGCGCCGCCTTGCCGTCCGCCGTCCCGAGCCAGCCCTGAGCAAAGCCGATCCAGCAACTCCCGAGCCCTGTGGCGGCCGCGGCGAGCATGAGATTCTCCGCCGCAAGCGCGCAGTCGATCTGGCCCCAGGGGCCTTCCTCGACCGCCGAGATCAGGATCAGCGCGGGCGCGTGGTAGAAGATGTGGAATGCCGGATTGGCAAGCACCTCCTCGAAATGATGCGAGACCAGGCCTGCCGGCGAGCTGCGCAGCATGTGCGCCTTGGCGGCATCGGAGGCCCGCTGGAGGAGCCCCTGGTCGGTCACGACGCAGAACGACCATAGCTGGCTGTTCATCGCGGTCGGTGCCTGGATGGCTGCGTCGATCAGCGCGCCGAGTTGCGTGCGGTCGATCGGATCGGGCGTGAACGCACGCACCGCGCGACGGCTGTAGATGGCCTCGATCAGCTCCATCGAGATGCTCCTCGTAAATGAGCGCCGGGCGGCGCGAACGGCCGCCCGGCAACAATTCGATCAGGCGAAGACGATTTCGTCCTCGACTTCGCTCACGCCCGGCACCGCCCAGGCGGCCTGCTCGGCCACCTTGCGCTCGTTCCAGCCACGCACCGCGCCGCTCAGCCTGACGGTATGACCCCTCACCGAAACCTCGATCGTATCCGCGTCGTGCATGCTTTGGCGCTTGATGGCGGCCTTGATCCGATCACGCACTTCGATCGGTGACGGTTCGGTCTGTTTGACGGCGATCAGGTTGCTGACGCCCTGAACGCCGCTGATGCGGCCAGCGGCCGCTTGCGCTGCCTCCTTCTGGTAGTTCCATTCGACTTCGCCATGGAGCGTCACCCAGCCTTGTTCGACACGGACCTGGATCCTGTCATCGGGGACCATCACGTCCCAGCGGAACAACTGGACGATCCGGCCGGCAATCTCCGGGTCGGTGGTCTTGGGATCGTTCTCGAAGCGCACCTCGATTTCCTCGGCGATGGCCTTGACCCCGCTCACGCGCTCGGCCGCCCGCTCGGCGGCCATCTTCTGCGCATAGTTGGGCACGTGGCCGGTGAGCGTGATCACACCGTCATTGGCGGCCACGCCGATATGCGCGTGATCGACCATCGGCTCGAAGGCCAGTTCGTCGAGAACGTCGCGCTGTAGCTCGTCGTCGGTTTTCATCGCTTTCTCCATCCAAGGTGGTCCAAGGTCTAAGCGGACAGGCGATGATCCTCCCGAGGGTACCGGCTAGCCTATGCGGATTGTTACGGAGTCTGCTGGCCCGGGGCGCGCTGCAGCCGGGCCAGCGTGACCCGCAGATGTCGCCCTCGTCGCCAAGCGTGGCACGCTCTGACTGGCCAGACGTATTGGGGATTTCCCGCATTGGGGCGCGCATCGAACCGCGCCAGAAGCGTTCGATCACAGAATGCGATCGAACGCTAGCGAAGGAGAAAACGATGCTCGTCCCCCACGGCGCCCATGTTCTGGCGGTTGACGGCGGCCGCATGCACCTGCTGCGCAACCGCGGTCGCGACAGCGCGATCGATCTGGAGACGATCGCCGAGCGACATCTCGATAATCCGCGGACCCACGTCCTCAGCGAGGCCCAACCGGGACGATCGTTTCAGAGCTATGGAACGAGCCGAAGCGCCTATGAGGGGACGGATACGCATCAGTTGCGCGAAGACGCCTTTTGCGAAGCGGCACTCGATCAGGCGCTGGCGGCTGCCGGCGAGGCGGGGGAGCTCGTCCTCATCGCGCCGCCGCGCGTGATGGGTCTGCTCCGCAGGCAGATCGAGCGTCACCAGAAGCGACCTGCGATCCGGGAGGTCGTCAAGGATCTGGCAGCGCTAGCGCCCAAGGATCTGGCCGACCATCTGAACGAGTATCGCTGACGGATTTTCGGCTGGGGCGCTGCAACCGCCGGCGCGCGACGTGCGCGCGCAATTTGCGACGTGGACGGTGCTGTCCGAACGAGCGCTCGGATTGTGCGGGAGGTTCGACTATTCCCGGCGGCGAGCAGGAATGGCTCCCAAGACGGCACCCCATCGGCTTCCAGGCCGGATGGGAAGGGCGGGCCGTTCCCGATTAGAAGGCCGCCACGGGGCCCTTGTCCGACTTCAGCCGAAGCAGCTCGTGCGCGCGATCGACGATATCCTCGATTGAGGGTGTCTTCGCGAACATTGCCTTTGCCTGCTCCATCAGGCTCGCGCGTGTCGGCACATGCGGCAGAGCGTCGAAGCATGCCGCCAACTGTCGGGCGGTTCGGTCGACGATGCGGGCGCCGAGCCGCTGCTCGCCCCGAAGCACGCGCTCGGGCGGCGCCTTCAAGGCGCGGACGATGCCGAGCACTGCGAGCAGCTTCAGCGCGTAATAGGTCGCGTCGATCTCCCACCAGCGGAAGCCTTGGCGCGCGCTGCTCGGATAGGCATGGTGATTGTTGTGCCAGCCCTCGCCCATCGTGACGAGCGCCAGTGCGAGATTGTTGCGTGAATCGTCGCCCGTCACATAGCGTCGGCTGCCGCGCACATGCGCCAGCGAGTTGATGCAGAAGGTGCCGTGATAGACGAGCACGGTGCTCCACAGGAACCCGACCACCAGCCCCGGCCATCCCGCGATCAGGAAGCACAGCCCGGCAAGAAGTGCCGCCGGCGCAAGCTCGAAGCGGTGGAGCAGGCGCAACTCCGGATAACGCGCGAAATCGGGAATCTTCGCGGGGTCGAATCCGGCATGGTGCCGCGCGAAGATCCATCCCACATGGCTATGGAGAAAACCGGTCTGGCGCGGCGAATGAACATCCTCAGCGGTGTCCGAATGGAGGTGATGATGGCGGTGCTTGGCCGCCCACCACAGAACGCTGCGCTGCGCGCTGCTTTGCGCCAGGAACGCGAGCAGGAACTGGAAAATCCTGCCGGTCGCAAATGCGCGGTGCGAGAAATAGCGATGATATCCCGCCGTGACCGCGAACATGCGTAGCCAGTAGAGCCCGACACACAGCGCCACCGCCGGCCATGTCACGCCGGTCCAGATCGCCGTGATACAACCGAGGTGCACCAGTAGAAACGGGATGGTGGAGGGATAGATGATGTCGTGAGGAGCGACGGCCGAACTTGGGTCTTCAGTCATAGAATAATCGCTTATGCGGCGCGAAGCTCCCGGGCAGCTGATTTAGCGCCACGGGCG
The DNA here is from genome assembly GCF_044905095.1 of Sphingomonas sp. MMS24-J13. Lineage (NCBI taxonomy): Bacteria > Pseudomonadati > Pseudomonadota > Alphaproteobacteria > Sphingomonadales > Sphingomonadaceae > Sphingomonas > Sphingomonas sp. MMS24-J13. Next base: position 1,675,291 of record NZ_CP173258.1, on the reverse strand, counting down.
GGCCCGCGAGGATCCCGAAGCCGGGCTTCCTCCCTCGTCGAAGGCTGTTCCGTCCGGCACGTTCGAGCGGCGAGGCCAAATCGTTCGGCCGAAAACTCGATAGCGCAAATATGGGGAAGCCAGCCCGCTTCCACAAGGCCGCGCCAAGTCTCCCACGTGCTTGAGATCTGGCAACATGTATGACCGCACCGCGCCCGCAGCGTCTCGCAGAGTCGCTGGCAACCCCGCCGGACGAACTGCCCTATGCTCGACGCGATCAGCCGCGGCATTGTCAGAATGCCCGCGGTGCCGACGATTTCGGAATATCGGCTCAGCGGCCTCGTTATCGAGCGCCACCGCCCCCGGGCCCATAGCTCATGCAGCTGAACCCCAGGCTGCTGAAGGTCAGTTCACCATTCTCACGGTATCATTTTCACGCGATCCTGACGGCAGATCGCCTGAACGGCTGCGCGCGCGGTCAGCAGTCCGCTCGGGAGGCCGCCGCCGGGCTGGACCCAGTGGCCAATCATCGCGAACCGTTCGAGCCCCGGCAGCGTCTGGGGCAGGGTTCCGAGCCCGGTCTCGGGCGTCATCACCCAGCCTTCCATGCTGCCCTTCCAATTGCCGGTGTAGCGGATCACCGATGCCGGACTCGACACGTCGAGGGTTTCGATATCGGCGCGGATTCCCGGTAGCCGGCGGTCCAGGACAGCGATGACGGCAGCCGCGACACGTTGCTTTTCCACTTCGTAGGCGTGCCGGTCCTCGCGGCGATATTCGGTCCACCAATCGACATTGCGGGTCGGCAGGAAGCAGGTGACGGCCGTCTTTCCGGGCGGCGCAAAGGTCGGATCATAGTTGAAAATGCGGAACGACAGCGTTCGAAGGCGGGTCTGCGGGTCCACTTCGAGAGGCTTATCGAGCAGGATCGTGAGATAGCCGGGCATCTCCGCGAGGTCGCGGGCCACGCCAAGCGAGACCTGCAGGTACGACGGAAACGGCTCATAGCTGGCAAACGCCTTATCGTACGCCGCATCGGTATATTTGCCGCCGAGCATGTCATGCAGTGTCGCATGACCATCCGCGGCAGAAATGACCCAATCAGCCTCGATGGTCGTGCCGTCTTCAAGTTCGACTCCCGTCGCGGTGTCATTCTCGACGCGTATCCTGGTCACTTTCGTCTCGAAGCGAATCCGCCCGCCAAGCCGCGTCAGTTCGTCGAGGATGAGGCGGATAAGGGCCTGTGAACCGCCGATCGGATAACCCGCATTCTTCTGCTCCATCCACCCCAGCGACAGGATCAGTGCCAATATGGACAGGTTGCCCGTGAAGCCGCCGCGCACGAAGGCCTGAAGCAACGGGTGCCTGAAGTGTTGCCCATAATCGTCGACGCTCAAGTGCGACAGGCGCCAGAGCAGCGGGAGGTCGGGCAGCATCTTGAACATGCCGGCGAGTCGCGTCAGCCACGGCTCGCCGATCGGTGGCAGCGGTATGTCGCCGAGCTGGCGAATGGCGGCTACGAACCGGTGGATCTCGTCTGCATCTTCGGGCGCGACATGGCAAAGTTCGGCCTCGAGGCGATCGGCATCCGAATAGATGCGCAGGGTCGCCCCGTGCTCGTCCTCGATGCGTACGAATTCGCCATGATCGACGAACCGGAGCGCGCCGATATCGCAAACCTCCTTCCACTCCGCATGCAGGTCTCCCAAGGGATTCGAGCCCAGCAGCCAGTGCAGACAGGTCTCAAAGGTATAGTCGCCGCGTCGCCAGTTCGTCGCCAGACCGCCCGCACTCTGGTGCTGCTCGAGGATTTCGACCGCATAGCCGGACTTACGGGCATAGACGCCCGCGCACAGCCCCGCGATGCCGCCGCCAATGATGGCGATCTTGCGTTCAGGTGGTCTCAGGTCGCTCGCATCTTGCCGTGCCATGTCACGCTGCCTCCATCCCAGCGATCGTCAGCCGGGTTCGACGAGCATCGGTGTTTCGGAAGCGCCCTTGGCTTGGTCGGTTCGATCTCGCGCATCCTGTTCGAAGTCGATCACGATGCGGCCTTCGATCTCGCCGCGATGCATGCGGGCGAAGATATCGTTGATATTGTCGAGCGTGTCGGTGTGTACGGTCGCGTGGACCTTGCCGGCGGCGGCGAAGTCGATCGCTTCCTGCAGATCGAGCCGGGTGCCGACGATCGAGCCGCGCACGGTGATGCCGTTCAGCACGGTGTCGAAGATCGACAGCGGGAAATCGCCCGGCGGCAGCCCGTTGAGCGACACCGTGCCGCCGCGCCGGACCATGCCCATGGCCTGCTGGAACGCCTTGGGCGAAACGGCGGTGACGAGCACCCCCTGCGCGCCGCCTATCTCCTTCCTGATGAAGGCGGCGGGATCGGCGTGCAGTGCATTGACGGTCAGTGCGGCGCCCAGCTCTTCGGCAAGCTTGAGCTTGGCATCGTCGATGTCGACCGCGACGACGTTGAGCCCCATCGCCTTGGCATATTGCACCGCCATGTGGCCGAGGCCGCCGATGCCCGAGATCGCCACCCAGTCGCCCGGCTTGGTGTCGGTGACCTTGAGCCCCTTGTAGACCGTCACGCCCGCGCACAGCACCGGCGCGATCTCGACGAAGCCGACATTGGCGGGCAGATGGCCGACATAATCGGGATCGGCGATCACATATTCGGCAAAGCTGCCGTTGACCGAATAGCCGGTATTCTGCTGCGCCTCGCACAAGGTCTCCCAGCCGCCCAGGCAATGCACGCAATGGCCGCAGGCGGTGTAGAGCCACGGCACCCCGACCCGGTCGCCTTCCTTCACATGGGTGACGCCCGATCCGACCGCGACGACATGGCCCACGCCCTCGTGGCCCGGAATGAAGGGGGGATTGGGCTTGACCGGCCAGTCGCCCTCGGCGGCATGCAGATCGGTGTGGCAGACGCCGGTCGCCGCGATCTTGACCAGGATCTGCCCCGGACCCGGCATGCGTACCGTCACTTCCTCGATCACGAGCGGCTTGCCGAATTCGCGAACGACGGCGGCCTTCATTGTCTTGTCCATCATCATGCCTCGTAGGGTTGGGATTGGGGATGGTTGCGCCGACTGCCTGTCGGAGCAGCGCGTCCCGAAAAGTCTCACGATCTCGCGAAATGGGGTCTGGTGGTCGCAAAGGTCATCGCACAGGCCTTTCCTGCATGCCGAGAGGCCTGCCCGACCTCCATCGACGAAGCCTTGGTGCCGCTGCGATGCGGCGCCATCCTCCGGACCTTGAGCCTTCGGGGTGACCAGCCCTATGCGGATTGTTACTTAGTCGCTTGCCTAACGGCCGGTTACGCTGGCGCCGCGTCTCGTGACGCCGTTGGGCGCGCTGGTCGATGCGAGTTTGGTAGCGATCTCCGATCGATTCGAGATCGCCGTCATCTTTCTGATCACACTGGACGGTGGTCCTTCATTGCCTGGGACACTCGACTCCAGCGATGGAAGGCTGAGGATCATCGCCGCGCCGTAGCGCCGATGCCCGACCTAGAATGGAATGCGACGCTGCCCCATTTCATCGATGACGGCTTTCACGAGAGCCGACGGATGTCCCTTCTCCTCGTCGGAAGCCGTCAGCCAAGTGTCCATCAGTTCCTCATCGGTCATTTTGGCGGCCTCAGCCGCGAACGCCATGGCGTCGGGGTCAGATTCAGGCATGGTGGAGCTTCCGTGGCATTGCGTTGGGGGGATGGCCGATAATCGCCAAATCGGCGGTCGCCGCTCTGCCGTGGCTCGGGCCGAGGGGGTGAAAATTCGAATAGGGTGGCCGCCGCATTTCCAAGGCATGGATCAGCGCTATCGAGAGGCTTGCCCAGGTGTCCTGCCAGAAGGTTGCGGGGTTACTCATTGGCGGCGCTCACCCGTGAAGCGCAGGAGAAACAGGAAGAGGTTGAGGAAGTCGAGATAGAGGGTGAGCGCGCCGATGATCGCCGAGCGGTCGCGCCCTTCGTCCACCGCTTCATAATAGAGCCGTTTTACCCTTTGCGCGTCGAAGGCGGTCAAGCCGGCGAATAGCAGCACGCCCACCGCGGACAGCGCCATGTCGAAGCTTGTCGAGCGGACGAACAGGTTGACGAGCATCGCCACGATCAGCCCGACCAGGCCGATGGTGAAGAAAGCACCCAGACCGGAGAGATCGCGGCGGCTGACCATGCCCGCCCAAGCCAGCGCGGCAAAGCCGGCGGCCGTCGCGATGAAGGTCGTAGCAAGGCTTGTGCCGGTGTAGGCAAGTAGCAAGCCGCCCAGCGATAGCCCGACCAGCACCGCATAGGCGAGGAAGATCAGGCCCGCTGCCGCCGCGCTCAGGCGGTTGATGCCGGCGCTGAGCAAGAGGACGAGGCCGAGCGGGGCGAAGGTCACAATCCATCCCAATATCGTCAGCCCGTCGGCAGTGAACAGCGCGCTGGAGAGCGTATCGTCATGCGCGACGAGCCAGGACGCCGCCGACGAGGCGGCGACTCCACCAGTCATCCGCAGATAAACCGATGTCATATAGTCGCGCAGCCCCGGATCCTGCCGGACACCTTCAGTCAAGGAGCGATCATAGTTTGTTGCCCGGTTGAGCATATGCTGGTCCTTTCGAATGAGCTTCGGCGACGACAGCGGGCATGACCCCAAAGATGAAAGGCTGATCGAGACTGGCGAGCTTCCCAATCCGCAATGCTACGTAGGCCTTTGGACAGAGTGGGCGGGCCCGCCAGGCTCGCCGCCGGAAGGATGTCGACGGGCGACGCAAACTGCCTTCGGGAGAACACGTATAGGGAGGACGCCGCCGCGTTCGATAAAGCCGGCTCGTGACCACGCCTCAGCGATCGCAGCCGCCACGGCCAAGTTTGCTATCCCGCCTGTTCGGGACCGAACCGGTGTCCAACGATGCGGCAAATCGCTCGGCTATGAAGCCGGGGCAAAAACCTCCGCCGCGAAAACAGACCCGGCCCTGGCACTGGGCCACCGCTGCCTTTTTTGGCCTGCTTCTCGCGCAGTTGCTGTTCAGCAGCCAGAGCGGGCAGACGATCCCGTATAACGAATTTCTGCAGCACCTTCGCGATGGCCGGGTGGCCGAAGTCGTCCTGACCGACACGTCGATCCAGGGCAAATATACGGCACCGGACGCCGCAGGACGCAGCACGTTCGTTACGGCACGCATCGATCCTGCATTCGCGGCCGAGCTTGACCGCTATCATGTCCGCTTCAGCGCAAGCCCGGGGAGCGGGTGGCTAGGCGCGCTGCTGTCCTGGATCGCGCCGATCCTGCTTTGGGTCGGCATCTGGTGGTTCATGATGCGCGGCTCGGCGCAGCAGGGTGCGGGGGGATTGCTCGCGATCGGCAAGAGCCGGGTGAAGCTCTATGTCGAATCGGACACCGGGGTGACCTTCGACGACGTAGCGGGTGTGGACGAGGCCAAGGAAGAGCTTCGCGAGGTGGTGGCCTTCCTGAAGGATCCCGTCAGCTACGGCCGGCTCGGTGCCCATATGCCGAAAGGCGTCTTGCTCGTGGGGCCGCCCGGAACGGGTAAGACGCTTCTCGCCAAGGCGGTCGCGGGTGAGGCGGGCGTTCCGTTCTTCTCCATTTCCGGCTCGGAATTCGTCGAGATGTTTGTCGGCGTCGGTGCGGCACGAGTGCGCGATCTGTTCGAGCAGGCGCGCGATCACGCCCCCTGCATCATCTTCATCGATGAGCTCGACGCATTGGGATCGGCCCGTGGCCTGTCGATGCTGGGCGGCCATGACGAAAAGGAGCAGACGCTCGACCAGCTCCTCGCGGAGATGGACGGCTTCGACACCCGCAGCGGCGTCGTCATCCTCGCCGCGACCAATCGGCCGGAAATCCTCGATCCTGCCTTGCTTCGGGCGGGCCGTTTTGACCGGCACGTTCTTGTGGATCGGCCTGACCGGACCGGACGCGCGCAGATATTGCGGGTGCATTTGCGCGCCGCGAAGACCGCAAAAGATGTCGATCCGGACAAGATCGCCGGGCTGACCCCCGGGTTCACGGGAGCGGACCTCGCCAATCTGGTCAACGAGGCCGCGCTTCATGCCACCAGGCGCAATGCCGATGCAGTGACCATGGACGATTTCACGGCCGGGGTGGAGCGCATCGTCGCCGGCCTCGAGCAACATGGCCGGTTGATGAACCCTAGGGAGCGCCTGACCGTCGCGCGGCACGAAATGGGGCATGCGCTGGTGGCCCTGACCCTGCCCGGAGCGGATCCGGTCCACAAGGTATCGATCATTCCGCACGGAATGGGCTCGCTCGGCTACACGATGCAGCGACCGACCGAGGACCGTTTCATCCTCAGCCGCGGCGAGCTTGCCGATCGCCTGGCGGTCCTGCTTGGCGGCCGCGCGGCAGAGTTGGTCTGCGGCGGGGATCTGTCGACCGGCGCGGCTGACGATCTCGCCAAGGCGACGGATATGGCCCGCGCGATGGTGCTTCGATACGGAATGTCGGACAAGATCGGGCATGTCGTCTATGACGATCAAACTCGGCCTTATCTCGACCGGCTGAACGAACCCAATATCGCCCAGACGCGCGAGCATAGCGAGGCGACCGCCGCGCTGATCGACAGCGAGGTCCGCCTGATCCTGCAGGTCGCGTTCGACAAGGCCAAGGGCATTTTGGAGCAGCGCCGCGCCGTACTGGAGGCGGGGGCCGATCTATTGGTCGATCGCGAAACGCTCGAGGAGGCCGATCTCGATCGGCTTGTAAAACATACCGAGCCAGAAGGGATTCCCGCGGCCGTTGCGGCGGCGTGATGTCGCGCATTGGCGCATCAACGTCGCCGGTAGCGGAAGTACCAGACTTCATGCCCGATCCGCCGTGCCTTGGCTTCGTAGCGTGTCTCGGGCCAGTCGTCGGGGCGGACGAGAAAGTCACTCGGCCGCTCGGCGAGCCAGTCGAATTGCGGGCTCTGCCCCATTATCATCATCGCCCAGCGGCAATAGATCGGATGATCGGTGCCGAAGCGGAATTCGGCACCGGGCTTCAGCTTCGCGGCGAGCAGGTCGATTGGACCCCTGTTCATGAAGCGCCGCTTGGCGTGGCGTGCCTTGGGCCATGGATCCGGATGGAGCAGGTAAGCGCGCGACAGGCTCGCGTCGGGCAGCCGCTCCAGCACCTCGAGCGCATCATTCATGTGGATGCGGACATTCCGCAGATCCTGCTGCTCGACATGGAGGAGCAGGCCGACGACGCCGTCGAGGAACGGCTCGCACCCGATGATGCCATGATCGGGCCGCATCGCCGCCTGGCCGGCGAGATGCTCGCCGCGGCCGAAGCCGATCTCCAGTTCGATCGGACGGTCGTCACCGAACAGGGTGACAGCGTCGAGCGGGCCCGTTTCCGGCACGGCAATCTGCGGGAGCAGATCTTCGACGAGCGCCTGTTGGCCGACGCGGAGCTTGTGCCCCTGGCGGCGACCGTAAAGGCGGCGGATGGTGGTGGGATCGGACATTATTTCAAATCGTGACCCCAGCGAGGGTCCCGGCGAAGTGGCACTTTGCCGGGTGCCCGAAGGCAGGGGTCTCGTGCGTCACGGGCGCTCGCCCAGACCCCTGAGACCCCAGCCTTCGCTGGGGTGACGCAATTCGATATTACTTCGCCGGGGTGTCGGCTTTGGTCGGCGCGGCATCGGTCTTGGTCGGCGCCGCCGACGCAGCCTTGTCACCCGCGGCCGGCGCACCGCCCGGTGCAGCCGGCGCTGCATCCGCCGCGGGGGCGGCGGGCAGCGGCAAGGCGTGCTCGCCCTGCTGATTCAGATAGGCGATGACGTTGGCGCGCTCCTGCGGGTTGGAGAGGCCCGCAAACGTCATCTTGGTGCCGGGCGCATAGGTCTTGGGGCTCGTCAGCCAGGCGTTGAGGCTGTCGAAGTCCCATTTGCCGCCCTTGCCCTTCAGCGCGTCGCTGAACGGGAAGCCGCCACGGCCGCTGGCGACCGCATCGCCGACCACGCCGTAGAGATTCGGGCCCAGCGCGTTGGCGCCGCCCTTGTCCGCATTGTGGCAGGCAGCACACTTCTTGAAGACGTCGGCGCCCTTGGTGGCGTCGGCCTGGCTCATGTAGAAAGCGAAGGGCTTTTCGGCGACCGCGCCGCCGGCACCAGCGTCCGCTTCGACGCCCTGGACCTCATAGCCCATCTTCTCGGGGCGCTCGGCGTGGTACATTTCGCCAGTGACGATCGAGGTGCCGAGTGCGACGATACCCGCCGCCAGTACCCAACCCGCAATCGTATTCGCGCGATCGTCCATGCCCTGCCTGACCTTCGGTGCTGTTCCGGCCCCCGGGCCGTATCGTCGTGTCCTTAGAGGCGCTTTTTCGCGTCCGCAAGCGGCCCTTGGCCTTGTCTGCGCGGGTTGCAGCAGATCGGCGCACGGCCTATGCGCCGCCGCCACCATGGAATCCTATCCCGCACCCGCGCGCGATCGTGTCGCCGCGATGATCGAGGCGGCCGCCACCGCACCCGACCGCGCCGTCGCCATACAGGGCGCCCCCGGCTGTAATTCGCATATCGCCGCCCTCGAGGCGCTGCCCGATTGCCTGCCTTTACCGTGCTTCAGTTTCGAGGAAGCGCTGGACGCGGTTCGCGACGGCAAAGCGGGCAGCGCCTTGATCCCGATCGAGAATTCGCTCCACGGTCGCGTCGCGGACATCCATTTTCTGCTTCCCGAATTGGGCCTGTCGATCATCGGCGAACATTTCATGCCGATCCGCTACTGGCTGATGGGCCTGGAGGGCGGCGAGATAAAGGAGGCGATGAGCCATCCGCAGGCGCTCGGCCAGTGCCGCCACTGGCTTCGCGCGCATGGGCTCAACCCGGTTCCCTATGCGGATACGGCAGGCGCGGCAGCCGCGGTGCTCGAGATCGGCGATCCAAGCATCGCGGCGATTGCACCACGGCTCGCGGCGGACCTTTATGGCCTGAAGCTCTTTGCCGAAGGACTCGAGGACAGCGACGACAATACGACGCGGTTCGTCTTGGTCGCGCCGAATGCGAATCCGGAGCCGGTGGCCGGCCCGTGCATGACCAGCTTCGTCTTCGAAGTGAAGAATGCGCCGGCAGCGCTCTACAAGGCGCTCGGCGGCTTCGCGACCAATGGCGTCAACCTGACCAAGCTGGAAAGCTATCAGGCCGGCGCCAGCTTCTCTGCGACGCAATTCTATTGCGATGTCGAGGGCAGCACCGAGGATCCGACGTTGGCGCGGGCGCTCGAGGAATTGAAATTCCATACCAAATCGCTGCGTGTGCTGGGGACCTACAGGCAGGCGCGGCCGCGGGTTTAACGAAACACGTCATCCCAGCGAAGGGTGGATACGCACGCCCCTGATTTGACTCCCCTCATCGCAACGGTTCGCCGCGAACTCTTGCCAATCCGGGGGGCACCCGGCATCGCGATCCGAGAATGAACCGCTTCACGTTTCTCCTCGATCGCACCGCCGTCTTGTTTTTGGGAATCGCGGCGGGTGCCGCGATCGGGTTCGCGTTCGCGCATGGCGGTAGCCGGCGCGAGGCGATGGTGGTGGTGCCGCAGGCCGCGCCCGTGACCAGCGCGCCGGCCTCGATCGCGCCCCCACCCCCGACCGCGCCGACCGACGCCGCGAAGCCGCCGGAGAAGGGCGTCGTGGTCGAACCGGTGACGACGGTGCCTGCCGCCGATGGCCATGTCGAGCAATTGCTCGATACGCTCCGCGGTGGCGATCATGTCGTTCGCGTCGGCGTGTTCGGCGACAGTTTCGGTGACGGTGTCTGGTCCGCACTTTATCGCATGCTGCCGGCCAAGGACGGCTATCGCGTGATCAAATATTCGCAGGCCTCGACCGGCTTCACCCGCTACCGCAGCCTCAACCTCGAAACGCATGACAATGCGCAGATCGGCGACGACAAGCTCGCGGTCGCCGTGATCGCATTTGGGGCGAACGACGTGCAGGGCGTGTGCGAGGGATCGCATTGCGGCGCGCTGATGAGCAGCAGCTGGCAGGCGATCATCGGCCAGCGGATCGAATCCTATGTCGCGATGCTCCGGCGCCATGGCGCGACGGTTTATTGGATGGGGTTGCCGGCCATGCGCGATCCCGCGTTCGATAGCGATACGAGCGCGATGGAGGCCTTCTATGCTTCGACGATGCAGCGATTGGGCGTGCCCTATATCGATATCCGGCCATTCACGGTCGATAGCGACGGCCATTATCAGGCTTATTATGCCGATGCCGACGGCACGCCCAAGCTGCTGCGCGCGGGCGACGGCATCCATATGTCGATGAACGGGTATCTGCGGATTTCCAAGGGCCTGGCTGATCGCATCCGCTCGACCGTGGCCGCGGCCCGGGCCGCGGCGCCGGCGCAGGCGAGTGATTCGGCCGAGGAGAATCAGCAATGATCGCGCTGGCGCTGGCCGGCGCGCTGCTCGGCGGTGGATGCGACGGCGCGCTTTGCAATGGGCATGCGCTGGCACCGGTCTTCGCCAAGCTGGCGCGGCAGGGCGTGGGTGTCGGGGGGCGGCCCGTGCATATCCTCCAGATCGGCGACAGCCATACGGCCGGCGATGCGATCACCAACGGTTGGCGCACCATCCTGCAAGCGCGTTACGGTTATGGCGGGCGTGGCGTGCTGCCGCCGGGGCGGCCTTATGATGGTTATACGACCCACGGCGTGACGGTCAGCATGTCGCCGGGATGGAAGATCGCGGCCGATTTCGGCTCGGCCTGGTCGAGCCCGTCACCGCCGCTCGGCCTCTCGGCGTTCAGCCTGACCAGCCAGTCCGATGGCGCGAGCATGAGCCTGATTGCGGACCCGAGCGAGATGTTCGACCGCCTGACGGTGTGCGCGATCGCGCAACCGGGCGCGGGTCGCCTGGCACTGAGCGCCGGTACCGAGAATGTGACCTTCAACCTGTCGTCGCCGACGCCCCGGCCCGAATGCCGGACGGTCAAGCTCGCGCAACCGACCAGCGCCGCCACAGTCGCGGCGAGCGACGGTCCGGTGACGGTCACCTCATGGGGTACGTTCCGCGATTCGGGCGGTGTCGTCGTCTCGAACCTGGGCGTCGTGGGATCCCAATTGCTCCATTTCCAGCGCACCGACGATGCCGTGCTGGCCGAGGAACTGAACGCCTATCGGCCCGACCTGATCGTGGTCGCCTTCGGTACCAACGAAGGCTTCGGACCGCATTTCAGCAAATTCGAATATGAGATCATCCTGCGCACCGAGATCGGGCGGCTGCGGCGGCTGGCGGGTAATGTGCCGATCCTGCTGCTCGGCGCTCCCGACGCGCTCAGCCGGCGCGCCGAGATGCGCAATAATGCCGATAGCGGACCGTCCGAGCCCTGCGGGCCGACGCCAGCGCAACTGCCAGCCCCGGCAACGGCTGCCAGCACGCCTCCTGCCGCACCCGCGACGCAGTCGCCGCAGGGCGTGATCGCGTCGATCATGGATCATTTGCGCGACAGTCTGGGCATGGCGCCGGATGCGGCGGCTGCCCCGCCGCCAGTGGTCGTGGCGACGCCGACGCCGCCTTCGACACGCGGACCATTGTTTCCGCCGCCTGCCCTGAAAGCCGTGCGGGAGGTTCAGCGCAGCGTGGCCTCTTCGCTCAATGTGGCCTTCTGGGATTGGGAGGCACGCATGGGCGGGCGCTGTACGGCGGACGCCTGGTTTCATTCGAACCCTCCGCTGATGCGCAGCGATTATGTGCATTATACCTCGGCGGGCGGTGCCGAGATCGCGAAACGGCTGCAGGCCGATCTGGATCGGGCGGCGGCGAAGTGATTTTGTTTTTCCGTCGTTGGGCATCGCGCTAGATGCTCTTCCCCACGCTTAGCTTCGGGCTGTTCTTCCTCCTCGTCTACATCGTCACCTGGTCGGTCCGCGGATCGAACGAATGGCGCAAGATCCTGCTGCTGCTGGCGAGCTGGATCTTCTACGGCGCGTGGGACTGGCAATTCGTGGCACTGCTGATCGGATCGGCTCTGCTCAACTGGGGCGCCGCCCGGGCGATCGCCGCCCAGCTCGAATGGGAGACCGGCCGGCGCAAGGCGATCCTGATCGCAGGCGTCACGGGCAATCTGCTCGTGCTCGGCTTCTTCAAATATTATGGCTTCTTCATCGAGCAATTGGGCGATGTGCTCGCGGCCGTCGGGTTCGCACGCGATCTGCCATTGATGCAGGTGGTGCTGCCGGTCGGCATTTCCTTCTTCACCTTTCAGGGCATGTCCTATCTGGCTGACGTCCATGCCGGCCGGCTTGCGCCCGCGCGGCTGCTCGACGTGACCTTGCTGATGTCCTTCTTCCCGCATCTGGTGGCGGGGCCGATCGTGCGCGGATCCGATCTGCTCCCGCAATTCGCCGAAACGCCGAAGCTTACGCGCGACATGGCGACCATGGGCCTGATCCTGATCGTCTGGGGACTGTTTAAGAAAGCGGTGATCGCGTCCGAGCTTTCGACCGGGCTGGTCGATCCGGTCTTCTTCGATCCGTCGAGCCATTCGCGCGCCGATCTGATCGCGGCGGCTTATGGTTATGCGGTTCAGATCTACTGCGATTTCTCGGCCTACAGCGACATGGCGATCGGGATAGCGGCCTTGCTCGGCTACCGCTTTCCGCTCAACTTCAACCAGCCGTATCGCGCCACCTCGCTGCAGGATTTCTGGCGGCGCTGGCATATCAGCCTGTCGAGCTGGCTGCGCGATTATCTCTACATCGGGGCGCTCGGCGGCAATCGGAAGGGTTTCGCGCGCCAGTGCATCAACCTGCTGGTCACGATGCTCCTCGGCGGCTTCTGGCACGGCGCCAAATGGACCTTCGTCATTTGGGGCGGGCTTCATGGCGGCGTGCTCGCGCTCGAACGGATCTGGGATCGTTTCCGCCCCTGGCCGTGGCGGCTGCCGCGCTTCCTCGGGCTGATCATAACCTTCCATATCGTGCTGGTCGGGTGGATCTTCTTCCGTGCCGAGACTTTCGGTCAGGCGATCGCATTCCTGCAAGGCATGGGCACGAGCCACGCCCCCAGCGCGGTGCTGACCCCGCTGGCGGTGGTGCTGATCCTTTTCGGCATGGCAATCCATTTCACCCCGCCGATGATGGGGCAGCGTCTGGCGATGGCGCTCCGCGCGTTGCCGGCACCGGCGTTGGGCTTGCTGGCAGGCATCGTGATCCTGATCATCGACGCAATGCGTTTCGAAGGGGTCGCGCCCTTCATCTACTACCAGTTCTGAAAGGCGCGCCGATGCCGCAGGAAACCCCGTCGCCGCTGGATCTGCCCGAACCCGAATGGGAGCCCGCAAGCGCGCTCGGCTGGACGACGGGCGTCATTTTCTTCGCGAGTATCCTGCTGCTGGTCGGCAATGCCGTCTCTCTGCGCGACTGGATCAACGATCAGCCGCCGAGCCCGCTTCAGGCTGAGGCCGGGGCGATCGCCGACGCCTGGGTATCATTCAGCCGCGCGATTGGGCTCGGCGTCCCGCGCGATGCGCTCCACGCGCAATGGAAGCGCGCCGAGGCGGCGCGCTTCACGCCCAAAGGCGTCGAAATACCGGCAGGGGAGGGCGCCGACCCTCAGGCCGGCGCATCCAATTAGCGATAGAAGATATGATCGCCGATCGCGCCGACGCGCTGGCGGCTGCGGAAGAAGCTGCTGGCCGGCTTGTAGGCCGCGCGGAAGAACATCGCGCCATGGGCGACACCCTGCGTGCCTTCGTCGCCGCGTAGCACCGCGCGCGAGACATCGACGGCGTTGGCCCAACTGTCGCTGTCGCGGCTCGGCTGGTAGCTGGTCGTGTCGAAGAACTGGCCGTGCTGGTTGGCGACCTCGCAAACCGTGCTGCCGAACCGGCCCGATTTGATTCGGTTCAGCAAAGTCCGCGCGACCGCGATCTGGCCCTGGCGCGGCTGGTTGCCGGCCTCGTGATGGACGATCTTGGCCATGCATTCGAGAGCTTCGGGATCGACCGCATTGGCGGCCTGGGTCACCGCCGGCTGTGCGGCGGGAGCCTCGATGGCGGGCAGGACCGTCGTGACCGCCGGCTGGAGCGTGGCCTCGGTCGGCGCGAGTGTAGCGACGTTATAGGGGATGGACGGGAGCGAGGCCGATTGGGCTGGCGATCCAGTGATCGCGGCGAAACCCACCCCCGCGGCGACGAGCGTGCCCGTCGCAGAGAGAAGCGCAAGAGATCGCTTCTGAAGCATTCAAAATCCATACGAGTGCGCGAAACCACTCGCGCCCCAAGGAACAAGTGGGGGCGTCCGCGAATTTTACGTCTTGTCGGTAAGGCGAGTTACGCTGCCCCAGGCGACCGTTCTGAGGCCGCCAATTGGGCATGCGCGGCGTTTGGTCAACGAAACCACGACGAGTCGTTGTGACACCGGGATGACCCGAGCCGCCGCACCTTCGCGAAAAACGCCGCTTTTGGACGATCCGGCGCGACTTTTTCGTGTGCTTCTAGTCACATCACGCAATATTCACGGTCAATTCGCCGTTTAAGTCACATCTGCCATACGGATGTCGTGTTTCTGCTCCGTGACGGGGTAGAAGAGTGTCCGATTCGCGGGGAGTTGGCGTTGGAAGAGCGGCTGAGCGGTGGGCTTTTGCGGAGCGCGATCGCTGGTCGCGCCGCCGAAGCCCTGCGCCGCGACCGCTTGCTGGCGGCGATCGCCTTGTTCGCGGGAATCGGCGTCATGATCGCCTTGCCGTTCGCGTTGCGCGCCGGCGCGGGCTTCTTCCTGCCCGTCACCGCTGCCCTGGTGATCGCAATCGCCCTCGTGCCGATGCTGGAATGGTTCGAGCGCCGGCGCGTGCCGTCGCCACTGGCGGCATTTCTGTGCATCAGCGCCTTCCTCGCGGTTGCCAACGCGGCGGTGGTCGCGATCATCGTCCCCGCGACCGGATGGTTCGCGCTCCTGCCCGAACGAGTCGTGCGGATCCGCCACAATTTGCGGCCGCTGCTGGATCTTTATTCGAGCCTCGATCAATTCGTCAGCGATACGTCGGCCACCTTCATGCGCGGCGCGTCGCATGGCCGCGCGCCGGTGGCGGCAGCGCCCAATTCGTTGCTCGACGTGGTGGCGAGCTCGGCGCCTGTCGCGATCCTGCAGATGTTCTTCGCCGTGCTGGTCGTCTATTTCTTCCTGTCTGGCTGGACGCGCATGCGCCGGCGGACGATCACCAGCCGGGGCAGCTTTTCGAGCGCGCTGACCACCGCGCGCGTGATCCAGGAGATGGTCGACGCGACCTCGGCCTATCTTGCTACCATCACCCTGATCAATGTCTGCCTGGGCGCGCTGGTGGCGTTCGCCCTGTGGCTGATCGGGCTGCCCGATCCTTTGATGTGGGGCGGCATCGTCACCCTGTTCAATTATATGCCCTATCTCGGGCCGATCGCGGCTGCGCTGCTGCTGTCGCTGGGTGGGCTGATGGTGTTCAAGGATGCCTGGTACGCCGCATTCCCGCCTCTCGTGTTCGTCGGCGCGCATCTGATCGAATCGAATGTGATCACGCCGGCGCTGGTCGGGCGGCGGCTGACGATCAATCCGTTGCTGATTCTGATCTCGCTGAGCTTCTGGGGCTGGGTGTGGGGTGCGACCGGCGCGTTGCTGGCGGTGCCGCTGCTGATCATCGTCAAGACCGTGCTCGATGCGGCGGGCACGCCGGATATTGCCGGCTTCCTGTTCGAAGAAGGCACACTCACCAGCCCATTGCCGGAAGTTATGCCGCCACCGCCTGATGGCGGTTGACAGCCCACGAGACCCTCACTAGTCGGCGCGTCTCCGCAGCACGGAAGCGTTTGCGGGTGTAGCTCAGTTGGTTAGAGCGCCGGCCTGTCACGCCGGAGGTCGCGGGTTCGAGCCCCGTCACTCGCGCCATCCTTTCCTTGGACGAAGCATGGTTCGTCTTGGTCTGGCGATGGCGATTGTTGCTGCTTCGGCCCCCGCATATGCCTGGAGTGCGCAGGGGCATATGGCGAGCGGCGCCATCGCGTTCGATCAGCTGGCAGCGAACGATGCCGCAGCAATCGACGCGATCAGACGACTGATGGCGGCACACCCCGAACGCGCGCGTTTCGATGCTTCGCTCGCCGATCTCGCCGGCCCCGCGCGTGATCGCATGCTGTTCGAACTGATGGCGCGCTGGCCCGATGACGTCCGCCGCACGCAATTCGATCATCCCGGCTGGCACCAGGAACTGCGGGTCGTGTCCGGCTGGCACATATTCGCCCCGTTGCAATTCGGCGAGGCAGAGCGGGCGTTTCGGCGTAATCTGGCGATCGTGCGCGACATGCGCGCGAATCCGGCCGAGCGCGCGGTGGCTGCGTGCTGGTTGCTCCATCTGATCGGCGACATGCACCAGCCGCTTCACGCCGGTCACCGCATCAGCATGCGTTTCCCCGGCAGCGATCGCGCCGGTACGATCGCCTGGGTGCGCCATGCGGCTGATCGGCCTCCGGTCAGTCTTCACGTCTTCTGGGATCGCGCCGCCGATCTTCCTGGTCCCGATACCGCCGCTGCCGCGACGATTGCGCGTGAGGCCGAGGCTATCGTGAAGCCGGACGCGGTGGCATCCAGCGACGGCACGGCGGAAGCGCAATTTCATGACTGGACCGTGGAGAGCGAGACGCTGGCGGCGACGGTCGCGTATCAGGGGGCCGGACTCACCGCCTCCGCGCGCCGCGAGGATGCGCCGGTCGTGTCGGCCCCGTATGTCGTGGGGGCACGCAGACTGGCGGAACGGCGACTGGGAGAGGCGGGCATCCGTATCGCGCGGTTGCTCGAGAACCTGTTTCCGGCGTCCTGACCGCCTGGTTGGGGTGACGGCTGCGGATGGTGATTTTATTCCGTGCCTTCGCAACTCAGCGCCAGCGGCCCAGCTCCATCCAGCGCAGCAAGGGCTTCAGCGGCAGGATCCAGACGATTCCCGCCACCAGATAGATCGGAATCTGCAAAAGCCCCGGTAGCGAGCCGATGCGATCGGCCTGGCTGACGATCACGCCGCACCAGACGGTGATCAGCAGCAGGATCAGGAACATGCCGGCGGGTTTGCGCCAGCTCGGGTTCGGTGTCATGCGGCGGCTCCTCCGATCGGGATCCATTCCTGCTCGGTCGCGACCGCATGCAGCGGCACGTCCCATGGGTCGAGCGGCAAATTCGCGACTTCCTGGACAGACCAGGCCATTCCGATCCGGATCGCGCCGGGCAGGCGTGCGAAGGCGCGATCGTAGAAGCCTGCGCCCTGGCCAATTCGGCCGCCCTGACGATCGAAGCCCACCAAGGGCGTGACGATCATCGCCGGCGCGATTTCCGCATTGTCCTCATGCGGCTGGTGGAGGCCGAAGGCGCCGGTGACCAGCGGCTGATCGGGATGCCAGGCAAGGAAGCGCATCGTCGTGCGATCGGCGGCGACATGCGGCAGGGCGAGAGTGTGGCCACGCGCGGTGAGCAGCCGGGCGAGCGACGCGGGATCGATCTCGTCTCCGAAGGCGTGGTAGAGAGCTATGCTGGCGCCCGGCGGCGCATGGTCCAGCAGTCGGCGGGCCAGCGTCCCAATCGCGCTGTCGTAGCGGCCCTGCTTGCGGAGCAATGCGACATGATTGCGCCGCAGCGCGCGCAGCTGCCTGCGCACCTTCTGTTTCGCTTCGAGGATCGCGGAAGGTGAGGGTGGTGGGACCGCCATGGCCGTTTTCTGGAATATCCTCTGACGCCGTTTAACGTCAGGTGGGGACCATTTAGTTCGGACCAGGATCCGACCAGAGACAGCCCCCTAGGATGATGAATCGCCTCAGGGATAATCGCCACGATCGTACCGGGCAGTTCCCACCGTCTTGCTATCTAGGATGTCGGGCCGGTCTTCTCAAGGCGCTCGGCAAGTATTTCGATACGCTCGGCCAGCCGCGCGATCGTCGGCGCGAGCGAAGGATCGGTCGACGCGATGGTACCCGCACGCAGATCGCTCAACTCGTCGGCCAGCAGCAGCGACGCCAGCAGGAGCTGGCGCACCTCGTTAGTGCTTCCTACCACCTGGCCGGCGTCATGGGCCTTGCGATCGACCAGGGCGGCAAGGGTATGGAGGCGCTCTTCCTCGCCATCGCGACAGGCCAGGTCGTAGCGCCGTCCGCCCACCGAAAGTGTCACCTGTCCCATACTAGACCGCGTCACCCGAATCGATCAGCACGTCGAGGCGCCCGATCGTCTCCTGGACGCGCGCGCGCAGCTGTACGTGCCGTTTCTCCAGCGCGGCGTAAGCATTCGTCAGGTCGCTGCCGGCCTTTTCCCGGGCGCGGGCAGCATGGTCGATGCGCTCCACCGCACGCTCCAGCCGCGCGACCGCAGCATCCAGGGCTTGGTCTGTCATCGTGTTGGGATAGCAGGACGACCGCGCCCCGCAAGCCATGTGCGGTTGACGCTCGGTATCCCAGCCGACAAAGGGGAATGAATTTTCATGCGCGCGAGCCGGCCGAGGGGCGGTGGCGGCAAAGCGCGTCCAGAGGAGAAAATCATGACGGTACGGGTGGCGATCAACGGCTTCGGACGCATCGGCCGGCTGGTTGCACGCGCAATTCTCTCGCGCCCTGACTGCGGCTTGGAACTGGTCGCGATCAACGATCTGGGCGACGCCAAGTCGAACGCCCTCCTGTTCAAGCGTGACAGCGTGCACGGAACCTGGGGCGGGTCGGTCTCGTCGGAAGGCGATCACCTGATCGTCGACGGCAAGCAGATCCGCGTTACGGCCGAGCGCGATCCGGCCAAGCTGCCGCATGCCGAACTCGGCATCGACATCGCCATCGAATCGACCGGCTTCTTCACCGATCGCGTATCGGCCGGCAAGCACATCGCCGCCGGTGCGAAGCGCGTGCTGATTTCGGCGCCGGGCAAGAATGTCGATCTGACGGTCGTCTATGGCGTCAACCATGACAAGCTTACCGCCGATCACGTCATCGTCTCGAACGCATCGTGCACCACCAACTGCCTCGCGCCGATCGCCAAGGTGCTGAACGACACGATCGGGATCGAGCGCGGCCTGATGACCACGATCCACAGTTACACCAACGATCAGAAGATCCTCGACCAGATCCACGGCGACATGCGCCGCGCGCGCGCCGCCGCCATGTCGATGATCCCGACCACCACGGGCGCCGCCCGCGCGGTGGGCGAGGTGTTGCCCGAACTGAAGGGCAAGCTCGACGGGTCGGCGATTCGCGTGCCGACGCCGAACGTTTCGGTCGTCGACCTGACCTTCACGCCCAAGCGCGACACGACCCGCGACGAGGTCAATGCGGTGCTCAAGGCTGCGTCCGAGGGTGGGCCGCTCAAGGGCATCCTCCAGTTCGTCACCGATCCGCTCGTCTCGATCGACTTCAATGGCGATGCGCACTCGTCGTCGGTCGACAGCCTCGAGACCGCGGTGCTGGACGGCAAGCTGGTGCGCGTTCTGTCCTGGTATGACAATGAATGGGGCTTCTCCAACCGCATGGTCGATACGACCTGCGCGATGGGCGCCCTGCTTTAAGGGTTCCTCCCAATGTCGTCACGCCGGCGTGGGCGGGGGTCTCGGAGGTTCAGTACCTTATCTCCTGAGATGCCAGCCTTCGCTGGCATGACATTGGGGTTGGCGCGGGCACGCGCTGCATCGACGTGAGCGAAGGGGGCCGGCCTGTTCGTCGGCGATCAAGTGAGGAGCGAGCATTGAGCGCTTTCAAGACGTTGGACGACATGGGTGACGTGCACGGCAAGCGCGTGCTGGTCCGCGAGGATCTGAACGTGCCCATGGATGGCGCCCGCGTGACCGACGACACCCGGCTGCGCTCGGCCGCGCCGACCGTCGCCGAACTCTCCGATAAAGGTGCGATCGTCCTGATCCTCGCCCATTTCGGTCGTCCCAAGGGCGAGCGCAATCCTGCCATGAGCCTCGCGCTGGTCACCCGGCCGCTGTCCGACGTATTGGGCCGCGAGGTGCGCTTCATCGACGATTGCTGCGGCGATGCGGCCGCCGCAGCGGTCGCGACGCTCCAGCCGGGCGATATCGCGGTGCTGGAAAATACGCGCTTCCACAAAGGCGAAGAGAAGAACGATCCCGCTTTGGTCGAGGCGATGGCGGCGCTCGGCGATCTGTACGTCAACGACGCTTTTTCCGCCGCGCACCGCGCGCACGTTTCGACCGAAGGACTGGCGCACAAATTGCCCGCCTTCGCCGGCCGTTCGATGCAAGCCGAACTCGATGCGCTCGAGAAGGCGCTCGGCAGCCCCGAGCATCCGGTCGCGGCCGTCGTTGGCGGCGCGAAGGTGTCGAGCAAGCTCGATGTGCTTCGCCAGATGGTGACCAAGGTCGATCACCTCATCATCGGTGGCGGCATGGCGAACACCTTCCTTGCCGCACGCGGGGTCGATGTCGGCAAGTCGCTGTGCGAGCACGACCTCAAGGATACCGCGCTCGCCATCCTCGATGCCGCCGACAAGGCCGATTGCACGGTGCATCTGCCCTATGACGTGGTGGTGGCGAAGGAATTCCGCGCCAATCCGCCGGTGCGCACGATCAACGTCCATGACGTCGCGGCGGACGAAATGATACTCGATATCGGCCCCGCGGCGGTCGAGGCGTTGGCCGATGTGCTCAAGACCTGCCGCACTCTGGTGTGGAATGGCCCGCTGGGCGCGTTCGAAACCCCGCCGTTCGACGCGGCGACGGTCGCGCTGGCAAAGACCGCGGCGGCACTGACCCAGTCGGGCACGCTGGTCTCGGTGGCGGGTGGCGGCGATACGGTCGCGGCGCTCAATCAGGCGGGGGTGGGCGACCAGTTCAGCTTCGTCTCGACCGCTGGTGGCGCTTTCCTCGAATGGATGGAAGGCAAGGAACTGCCCGGCGTTGCCGCGCTGATGGCGTAGCGACAGCCCTCGTCGACGGGAAAGGTGGGGTGGCCGCTATTGCATCGACAATAGCGGCGTAAAGTCATGGCCCGAAGTCCCCAGATCGGGTCGTGGCTTGCTGCTCCAACTTCAGCCAAAGCGCCTCCGCGCCACTTTCGGTCGGGTTCAGCCGAATTTCTATATTAATATTGCGTAAAGCAATTATGTCTGGGAACAACCTTATGCCGGACAGCCTTTTTGCCGAAAGAGGATGTTCGATGCCAGCACACATGGACGAGATTGCGACGATAGCGCAGGATTATTTCGATCAGCATGAGGCGCATGCCGTCATGCTTGTCGATCACCAGATCAGCATGGCGCTGGGCAAAAGCGCGTGGGAAGAGGCACTGAAATGGTATCGCGTCCGGCATCGGCTGCGTCGGCTGCAAATGCTTCATGCTGGCGGAAAGACAAGTCGCCTCGCATATTGATTACGCGATTTTACCGCTTTTAACTTCATGCCTGTTAGAAGGCGCGGCGTTACACGCGCAACGTGCCGGCACTTCGATGTGTGTTACGATGCGAAGCTGGCGCCAATGGCTGCGGCTCCACCGCTTAGCCAGTTCACATCCATGTATAGGGCGACCACCGCCGGCATGCGGATCGATCGGATCGCGACACTATCCGCATATCCGCTGCCCTTTCACCCAGGGGATCTGACAAGGTTCAAACATTGCGGCGTTGCAACGGGCTGGTTATCAGGCCGCATCTTGCGCACCGATGCCAACCTGGATGTGAGGACGTCAATCATCGACCGCCGCGTGCCGGTCTCGATTCCGTCGTTGTCCGCTGCGGCCGGCGCCATTTGCTTTCCAACAAAACGGGGGTGATTTGATGAGTGATTCGAAGATGATGGCGCAGATGACGAGCGGCCCCGGCTTCATTGCCGCGCTCGATCAGAGCGGTGGATCGACCCCGGGCGCGCTCAAGGCCTACGGTATCCCGGAGAGTGCCTATAATGGCGACGCGGAGATGTTCGCGGCCATGCACGCGATGCGCGTCCGTATCATGACCGCGCCCGCCTTCACCGGCGCGAAGGTTCTCGCCGCGATCCTGTTCGAACGCACGATGGACGGCGAGGCCGAAGGGCTGCCGGTGCCGACCTATCTCTGGCAGGAGCGTGGGGTCGTTCCCTTCCTCAAGGTCGATCAGGGGCTCGAGGCGGCGGCGAACGGCGTCAAGCTGATGAAGCCGATCAAGGGGCTCGATTCTCTGCTCGAGCGTGCGGTCGGGCTCGGCGTGTTCGGCACCAAGATGCGTTCGGTCATCGATCTCGCCGACAAGGCCGGCATTGCCGCCATCGTGAGCCAGCAGTTCGAAATCGGGCAGCAGATTGCTTCGCACGGCCTGGTGCCGATCCTCGAGCCCGAGGCGACGATCAGCAGCCCCGAGCGCGAAGCGGCCGAGGACATCCTGCTCGACGAATTGATGAAGGGCATGGATGCGCTGCCCGCCGACGCCAAATTCATGGTCAAGGTATCGATCCCGGTGAAGCCGAATCACTATGCGCCGTTGATCGCGCATCCCAAGGTGGTGCGCGTGGTGGCACTGTCGGGCGGCTTCTCGCGTGACGAGGCCTGCGCGCGGCTTGCGCACAATCCGGGCATGATCGCCAGCTTCTCGCGCGCTTTGGTCGAGAGCCTGAAGGTCGACATGACCGACGAGGCGTTCGATGCGGCGCTCGGTGCGGCGATCGACGACATCTACAACGCCTCGACCCACAAGGATTGATCCGCAACGGTCGTGCAGACCTTCTCCTACGACCGCAGCATCGCGCCGACGCTCGGCGTGCTGCTCGGGCTGGCCATCGTCGAGACGCTCGTGGTCCACGTGGTAGCGGTCGCTTTATGGGGGTGGTGGGTCGCATTGGCGCTCGGGCTGCTCGACCTTTCGCTGGTGGTGGCGCTGATCGGGCTGTTGCGCGCGATCCGGCGTCACCCGGTGACGATCGGCGATGACGGCCTGACGATGCGGCTCGGCCGGCGCCGCATCGGCCCGATTCCCTTCGATGCGGTGGCGGGCCTGCGGTCGAGCTGGGACGCGGCCGCGCTCAAGCGGAAGGGCGTCGCCAATCTCGCGCTCGCCACCTGGCCCAATGTCGTGATCGATCTGGCCTCGCCGGTGACCGTCCGTGGCCGGCCGGTCGGCACGATCGCGCACAAGCTCGACGACCCCGCAGCCTTCGTCGCAGCCTTGACCGCGCAGATGCGGAAGTAGATGCGCGGGCCATGACAGGCGAACCCGATTTCCCAGGCCAGGACATTCCCGACGACGAACTGGATCTCGATCCGGGGTTCGCCGAGCAATTCGAGCGGCAATTCCGGCCGGCCTGCCAGCTCTATCTGATCTCGCCGCCCGCGATCGATCTTGCCTTCGCCGATCGGCTAAAGCGTGCGGTCGAGGCGGGGCCGGTGGCGGCGTTCCAGCTCCGCCTCAAGGGCATCGACGAACATGCGATCGCGCATTTGGCCGAGCCGCTCCAGCGGGTCTGTGCCGACGCCGAGGTCACCTTCATCGTCAACGACAGTATGGGGCTCGCCAAAAGGCTCGGCGCCGACGGCGTCCATCTCGGCCAGGAGGATGGCGATCCGCGCGATGCGCGGGCCCTGCTCGGCCCCAAGGCGCAGATCGGCGTGACGTGTCACGACAGCCGCCACCTTGCGATGGAGGCGGGGGAGGCGGGGGCGGATTATGTCGCGTTCGGCAGCTTCTATCCGACGACGACCAAGGAAGTGCGCCACCATCCCGAGCCATCGATCCTCGGCTGGTGGACCACATTGTTCGAACTGCCCTGCGTTGCGATCGGCGGCATCACCCCCGCCAATGCGCGGCCTTTGGTGGAGGCCGGCGCCGATTTCCTTGCGGTCAGCGGCGCGGTGTGGAGCGGCGACGAGGTCGCGGCGGTCAAGGCGTTCGCACAGATCCTCGATTGGAAACGTTCCGCCTAGCGTCAGGGCTTCAGAAAATGTTCCGTCCGGCACGCACCTCGGCGCGGGTCGAGAACAAGGCCAGAGCCGCCGCCGATCCGGGTTTTGCGACGACGAGTACCTTGCAGCCGCTGGTGAGCTTTTCGTCCGCCGCCGGGCGGACCATCGCGTCGCGCTCGCCGCGGCCGATCCCGACGAGGAAGAAGGCGCCGCCCGCACGCCGTTCGGCATCCGCCACCGCCAGCCCGTCCATCGTACTGCCGGGCGCGACCGTCATCCGCTCCATCGTCAGGCCGATCAGCGCGAAATCGCGCGTCATCCGCGCCAGTTCGTCATCCTGCTCGATCGTGGCGCTTTCGGGATAGAGCACCATCCGCGCGATCCGCTCGGCGCCGATATGGGTCGGCAAGACGACATGGTTGGCGCCGGCATGGCGCAATTTCCGCTCGGTGGTGGGCGCCTCGCCGCGGGCGATGATCTCGAGATCCGGATTCAGATTGCGCGCCGACAGGGTTATGAAGACGTTGGCGGCATCGTCGGGCAGGACGGTGGCGAGCGTGCGGGCGCGCATGATGCCGGCCTCGATCAGCGCTGCCTCCTCGGTGGCATCGCCGGCGAGCACGAGATGCCCGGCGCTCTCCGCTTCCGCCAGCCGCGTCGGCGATCGTTCGAGCACCACCAGCGGGATGTGCGCATCCGCCAGTTCGCGTGCCAGCATCACGCCGATCCGCCCGAAGCCGCAGATGATGATGTGCCCCGACAATTTGTCGATGCGATCGTGCATGCCCTTGGCCCCCAGCAACTCGCGCAACTGCATCACGGTGAAGAATTGGACCAGCGCACTCGTGAGAAGGATCATGCCGGTGCAGCCGAACACCATCAAGCCCATGGTGACGCCGTGGAGGTACGGCGTGGTGATCGGATGCACCTCGCCATAGCCGACGGTGTAGATCGTCAGCATGACCATGTAGGAGGCGTCGGCGAAACTCCAGCCGGCCGCCATGTAGGCGCCGGTGGCGACGACGATCACGACAGCCATGAAGATCAGGATCGAGACGAGGTTGCGGACCGGCGAACCGAGGGCGCGTTCTGTCTTGGCGAGGGCGCTGGGCATTGTCAGTCACGCAGACTGACGCCGGCGGGGGCGGGTGTCTAGGCCGTCACCCGTCGCCCCTGCGTAGGCGGGGGTTTATTTCTTTAAGAATTCGCGATGGCGTCTCGTGCCGGGCGAGACATGGGCCCCTGCCTACGCAGGGGGGACGGCAAAGTAGGACTTTAGCGTGTTCCTTCCAGGGGCGACGAGATCAGCCCCACCTCCTCACGCGGCCGGTATCGACATGGACGAAGCCATCCTTCGGGTAATAGCCCACGCCGCCGCCCTGCATCGACAGCGCCGCCATATGGAGCTGGTCGAGCGCGACGCCCGGCATGCGGATGTCGGTCGCCTTGCCGAGCATGTGCTGGCTCTTGCTGGCGACGCCGGTATGCTCGCCGCCGCGTTCGCGCAGCGCCGAATTGGTCTGAGGCGAGCGATAACCCGAGATGAGGTCGATCTTCGCTTGCGGCGCGACGCCCAGCTTGTCGCGGATCTGGCTGAGCAGCAGCATCAGCTGCGGATCCATCGACGTGGTCGCGTTGTTGCGCCAGTCGCGCAGGCCGTGGTTGAGCTCGGCAAGGCCCTGCTCGTCCCAGCCGCTCGCGCCGAAGAAACGCGCGTCGAAGGTTTCGCTGGTGTGGATATTACGGAATGCGATGCGCCTTTCCGGCAATGCCGCCAGCGCAGCCTTGGGAAGAAGAACAGTCGCGGCACCGAGAGTTAGCGCACCGCCCAGCAGCCGTCGCCGGCCGATCTCGAAATCCAGCATTACATATCCCGCTCTAGGGAAAGAAACGCACGCTCCGTGCGTTCACTTTCTCAGCCCGCCTCCTAGATAAGGTATTGCACGCTTGAAGACATTATCGGTTGCGGCCGTCTGCCTCGCCTTCGCAACGGCTTATCCCGTCAGTGCCGCAACAAAGCCGGCCATCGACCCCAATATCATGAAACTTCAGGTGATGCTTGATCGGCTTGGTTTCACGCCTGGCGTGATCGACGGGCACAAGGGCAGATCGCTGACGATGGCGTTGAAGGGCTTCCAGACGGCGCGCGACGTGCCCGCCTCCGGAGAAACCGACGCGGCGACCGGCCAGTTGCTCGATGCCTACAAGACCCTGCCGGCAATCATCGATGTGACCCTGACGCCGGAGGATGTGGCCGGCCCGTTCGTCGGCCCCATCCCGAGGGATCCGGCCAAGGAAGCCAAACTTCCGGCGATGGGGTATGCCGATGCGATGGAGGCGCTGGCCGAGCGCTACCACACTACACCCGCGACCCTGACCGCGCTCAACGGCCCGACCTTATCGCTGGTGGCCGGCGCCACGATCAAGGTGCCGAACGTGCGCCCTGCCGCAAGCGCCTATCCCGAAAGCTTCAAGCCCGAATGGCGCGCAACGCTCGCCCAGCTCAGCGTTTCGTCGGATCAGCCCAAGGCGGCGAAGATCGTCGTCGATAAATCGGACGGCGTGCTGCGCGTCTATGACGAGGGCGACAAGCTCATCGCCCAATTCCCCGCGACGATGGGCAGCAAGCATGATCCGCTGCCGATCGGAAACTGGAAGATCCAGGGCACCTCCTATCTGCCGATCTATAACTACAACCCGAAACTGTTCTGGGATGCCAAGGCGGGCGAGACGAAGCAGACGCTCAAGCCCGGCCCCAACAGTCCGGTCGGCGTCGTCTGGATGGACCTCAACAAGGAGCATTACGGCATCCACGGCACGCCAACGCCCGAGACGATCGGGCGCACCGAGAGCCATGGCTGCATCCGGCTGACCAATTGGGATGCCGCGCGCCTGTCGATGATGGTCAAGCCGGGAACGCCCGCGGTGTTCCAGCCATGACCAGGCTGGGCTGGCGGCTGCTGATCCTGTTCGCGCTCGTCATCGGCGGCTTCGCGCTGCTGGTGCGGCGCGGCGACATCTCCAGCCCCTATCGGCCCGAGATGGCGCCAGCCTTGCCTTCGCCTGCCGTGCCCAAGGCCGTTCCAGCCGGTGGCCCGCTCGTGGTCCCGGTATCGGGCATCCAGCCGAGCCAGTTGACCGACACCTGGGGGCAGGCGCGCGCCGAGGGGGCCCGCGAGCATCACGCGATCGATATCGTGGCGCCACGCGGCACGCCGGTGATCGCGGCGGCGGCGGGCACGGTCGAGAAACTGTTCGAAAGCAAGGATGGCGGCCACACCATCTATATCCGCCGTGCCGATCCCGCCTGGATCGATTATTACGCCCACCTCGATGCCTATGTGCCGGATCTGCGCGAGGGATTGGCGATCAAGGCGGGACAGCAGATCGGCACGGTCGGTTCGACCGGCGATGCCAGCCCCGATGCGCCGCATCTGCATTACGAGATCAAGCAGATGGCGCCGGGTGACAAGTGGTGGCAGGGGACGGAGATCAACCCGTACCCGATCCTGCACCGCTAAGGTCGTCCTTGCTCGATCGACAGTCCGCCGCTAAGGGCCGCGCCTGCTCTTTTACATCGCGAGAACCTCATGAAGATCAGCGGCGTGGACATCCGTCCCGGCAATATCATCGAATATGAAGGCGGCATCTGGCGCGCCGTCAAGATTCAGCACACCCAGCCCGGCAAGGGCGGCGCCTACATGCAGGTCGAGATGAAGAACCTGCGCGACGGCCGCAAGAACAACGTCCGCTTCCGTTCGGCCGAGACGGTCGAGCGCGTGCGGCTCGACACCAAGGATTTCCAGTTCCTGTTCGCCGACGGCGACCAGCTGACTTTCATGGACAAGGAAACCTACGAGCAGATCACGCTGCCGCGCGACCTGCTGGGCGACGCCGCCGCCTTTCTGCAGGACGGTATGGATGTCGTCATGGAAATGTACGACGAAGAGGCGATCAACGTTCAGCTGCCCGATACGATCGAGGCGCTGATCGTCGAGGCTGACGCCGTGGTGAAGGGGCAGACCGCCTCGTCGTCCTACAAGCCGGCGATCCTCGACAATGGCGTACGCGTGATGGTGCCGCCGCATATCGGCAGCGGCACGCGCATCGTCGTCGATGTGTACAGCCAGGAATATGTCCGCCGCGCGGACTGAGTTTTTCAGGAGTCCTCTCTCCCGATGGGAGAGGGGGCCTGGAGTTTCGATGGTAGCGCATTCAGGCCTGATCACCGTGATGGACCGCGCCGCGCGCAAGGCCGGCCAGCGGTTGCGGCGCGATTTCGGCGAGGTTCAGCAGTTGCAGGTTTCCCGCAAGGGGCCTGCCGATTTCGTCAGCCTCGCCGACGAGCGTGCCGAGCAGACGCTCTACGAAGAGCTCAGGAAGGCCCGGCCCGATTGGGGCTTCGTGGGCGAGGAAGGCGGCACGCGCGAAGGCGATCCCGCCAAGCCGCGCTGGATCGTCGATCCGCTCGATGGGACCACCAATTTCCTGCACGGCATCCCGCATTTTTCGATCTCGATCGCCGTCCAGGAGCCGAAGATCGGCGCAGGCCATGGCGAGATCACGCAGGGCCTGGTCTATCAACCGCTGACCGACGAAAGCTTCTGGGCCGAGAAGGGCCGGGGGGCCTGGTTGCAGGATCGCCGCCTGCGCGTTTCGGCGCGCCGCGATCTCGCCGATGCCTTGATCGCGACCGGCATTCCTTTTCTGGGCCATGGCGATTTCCAGGAATGGACCGCGATCTTCGCGGCAATCGCGCCCGAGGTGGCCGGGATCCGGCGCTTCGGTTCGGCCGCGCTCGATCTCGCCTGGGTCGCCGCGGGGCGCTTCGACGGCTATTGGGAAAGCGATCTCAAGCCTTGGGACGTTTCGGCCGGCATATTGCTGGTCAAGGAAGCCGGCGGCTTCGTCACCGATTTCCGCGGCGGCGACCAGATGATGGAACGCAATCAGTATCTGGCGGCGAACGACGCGCTGCAATCGAAGCTGCACAAGCTGTTGGCGGGCGCCCTGCGCAGCCGCGCCTAGCGCCCGATCGCATCGGACCGGTCCGGTGCTTTCGCGGCAAACGGCAGATTCAGGCGGTCGTGCTGAACCTATTCGCCGAATTTATCGACGAGCTATTCAACCGACCTCCACCAGCCGTCGGGAGCGCTCGGATCGGCCGCCGATACGGGCGTTCAGCCAACGCCGGGCCGGTCTCTCGACGCCGTAATAGCTTATCGCTGCGCAGCCGAGCACGGGCACGAGGAGCGCCAATCTGACCAGCAGGCCTTTCTGCTCGCCGAGGGCCATGAAAGGCTGCTGCCAAAGATAGATCGAATAGGACATCAGTCCGATCTGCCTAACGACCCTGTTTTCGAGGACCGCTATCAACCACTCATGGGCAACCGGCAGGCAAGCCATGGAGATGCCGAACATCAACGGTGCCAATGTGTAGGTCACGACGGTCGGCACGTTATGATAGAAAAGTAGCACCCCGATCCCACCGGCTATGATGGCTGCGATGGGCGCGCCGCGCCCCAGCCAACTGATCAGGGTGTCGCGATGGAGGTAGATGAAAGCCGGCAGGAAAATACTGGATAGCTTTGAATCGGTCACCCAATAGGCTTGATAATAATCTTGGTGGAACGCGTAAGTTCGCAAGGATCCATCGATGATACTTGCCAACGCGATAATCAGAATGAAAACTGCCGGTCTCGCAATATGTTTTCTTCCCAGAAACGCCACAAATGCAAGAATGAAATAGGCATGCTCTTCGACGGCAAGCGACCAGGTGTGTTCCAGAATGTGTTGGGGCAGGACCACGACATCGCGCAGATAGCCGTAAGTAAAGGTCAGGACGCTTGCTGCCGTTGAAACGGCGACCGGCTGCGATTCGACCGGCCAAATCGTAAGGCGGGTTGCGATCATCAGGACGATGACGAACGCCAACAGGGCGGGGAATATACGCGAAAAGCGGCGCGAGATGAATTTCCCCAATGGAAATTGCTTTTCGAATAGGATTTCCGCCATCAGCCGCCCTGACAGGGCAAAAAAGAGCTCGACGCCCAGTCGTCCGAATAGGATGATCGGCAGGTTCAAAAAATGACCGATCAAAACACTTAAAATCGCGAGGCCGCGCCAGCCATCCAGATAGCCCAGGCGATTGTTCGTGCGGGCGCTTGTCATGCCAGATTGCCCCAATCAGCGTGTAACGATGCTACGACCATGTGATCGCTGCGCCATGAACGATGGGAAGGTGGCAGGGCCGCAATTCCTTCAAACCACATCGCACGCGAGTGTTGGCGAGTACCATGGCGGCCGGCGAAACTGGTGTCAACGATGCATTAACCAATTTCGGACTCGGAGGACGGACGCTATCCGAGTGGCTTAGCCGTTTTCCTCGGCGCTCCGCTGATCAATACAAGGTGTGCACGCTCCGCGAGGCGGATGTCGCATTCCCGTTGGGACGATCGGCCTGAATGGCTGGTGCGGTATGGCAGGCCAGCATTGTGGCCTTGCCGCATCGAGGTGCTCGAAGCAAAATATTGCGAATCATTCTCACCCTTCCACCGGCTTGCTTCGCATCTGCGGCACGCTTAGGACGCGCCTCAATTGGGGTGCTTCTCCAGCGCCCGACGAAGGAGTTTCGCGCGATGGAAGCCGTCGCAGCTGGCTATTTGCCAATCCTGCTGTTCCTGGCCGTGGCGGTGATCCTGTCCACGGCCTTCGTGGTGCTGCCGATCGTGGCTTCGAAGTTCACGGGATCGTCGAAGCCCACGCCCGAGAAGCTGAGCGAATATGAGTGCGGTTTCCCGGCGTTCGAGGACAGCCGCGCGCAGTTCGACGTGCGCTTCTATCTGGTCGCGATCCTGTTCATCGTCTTCGATCTGGAAGCGGCCTTCCTCTATCCGTGGGCGGTTGCGCTGGGCGGCATCGGCTTCGCCGGCTGGGCCGCGATGATGGTGTTCCTGGTCGAACTCGCCGTCGGCTTTGCCTACGCCTGGAAGAAGGGAGCACTGGAATGGGAGTAGAGCTCAACCCCGCGCTCAATCCGCACCATCCGGAAGGGCAGAATCCCGATCAGGGCTTCTTCGACGCGCTGTCGACCGAGGTGCAGGAC
This sequence comes from Sphingomonas sp. MMS24-J13, assembly GCF_044905095.1. Lineage (NCBI taxonomy): Bacteria > Pseudomonadati > Pseudomonadota > Alphaproteobacteria > Sphingomonadales > Sphingomonadaceae > Sphingomonas > Sphingomonas sp. MMS24-J13. The sequence continues at coordinate 1,644,370 of NZ_CP173258.1, read as the reverse complement.
AAAGGCTTCATCGTCACCAGCGCCGAGGAATTGTTCCAGTGGGCGCGCACAGGCTCGCTATGGTGGATGACCTTCGGTCTCGCCTGTTGCGCCGTCGAGATGATTTATGTGAACATGCCGCGCTATGACCTTGAAAGGTTTGGCGCAGCGCCGCGCGCGTCGCCCCGCCAGTCGGACGTGATGATCGTCGCCGGCACGCTCTGCAACAAGATGGCGCCGGCTCTGCGCAAGGTCTACGACCAGATGTCGGAGCCGAAATACGTCATCTCGATGGGCTCGTGCGCCAATGGCGGCGGCTATTATCACTACAGCTATTCGGTGGTGCGCGGTTGCGATCGCATCGTGCCGGTGGACATCTATGTCCCCGGTTGCCCGCCGACCGCCGAGGCCTTGCTCTACGGCATCATGCAGCTTCAGCGGAAAATCCGCCGCGTCGGGACGATCGAGCGCTAATGGCCGCACCGCACCCCAAATATGCCGCCAATGACGGCGTGATCGAGGCTGCACGGGCGGCACTCGGCGACAGGCTCGCGCATGCGGTCGAGAGCGTCGGCGAGATCCGGCTCGACGTGACGCGCGAGGCGCTGGTCGATGCGATGCGGATCCTGCGCGACGATCTCGGCTATCAGCAGCTGATGGAGATTGCCGGCGTCGACTATCCCGACCGCCCCGAGCGGTTCGAGGTGGTCTATATGCTGCTCAGCCTCACCAAGAATCACCGGCTGCGCGTCCATGTCTCGACCGACGAGACCGCGCCGGTGCCGTCGGTGACCTCGCTGTGGCCGGTCGCGGGCTGGCTCGAGCGCGAAGTCTACGACATGTATGGCGTGAAGTTCGTCGGCAATGCCGATCTGCGCCGTATCCTCACCGATTATGGCTTCACCGGCCACCCGCAGCGCAAGGATTTCCCGCTCTCCGGTTTCGTCGAGCTGCGTTACTCGGAAGAGGAAAAGCGCGTCGTCTATCAGCCGGTGCGGCTGGCGCAGGATTTCCGCAATTTCGATTTCATGAGCCCGTGGGAGGGTGCCGAATATATCCTTCCCGGCGACGAGAAGGCCAAGGTTCCGGAAGCGCCCGGCGCGCCGACGCCGCTGAAGGCCGACGAGGTGAAGAAGTGAGCGCCCGCACGATCACCGTCGGCACGGCCGACACGCTCGATCCCGAAGCCGGCATCGACAATTACACGATCAACTTCGGCCCGCAGCATCCGGCCGCGCACGGCGTGCTGCGGCTGGTGATGGAGCTGGACGGCGAGATCGTCGAGCGGGTCGATCCGCATATCGGCTTGCTGCACCGCGGCACGGAAAAGCTGATCGAGTACAAGACCTACCTTCAGGCTCTGCCCTACTTCGACCGGCTCGATTATTGCTCGCCGCTCAACATGGAGCACAGCTATGTGCTCGCGATCGAGAAATTGCTGGGCATCGAGGTGCCGATCCGCGCGCAATATCTGCGCGTGCTGTTCGCCGAACTGAGCCGCATCTGCAACCACATGCTGAACCTCGGTTCGCACGTGATGGACGTCGGCGCGATGACGCCGAACCTGTGGCTCTTCGAAGTGCGCGAGGATTGCTACGGCTTCTTCGAACGCGCCTCCGGTGCGCGCATGCACATGGCCTGGTTCCGGCCCGGCGGGGTGCACCAGGACGTGCCGCTCAAGCTGCTCGCCGACATCGGCGAATGGTGCGACACGCGCCTGCCGCGCCTGTTCGAGGATGCGATCAGCCTCGTCGCCGACAACCGCATCTTCAAGCAGCGGAACGTCGATATCGGCGTGGTCAGCCGGGACGATGCGATCGCATGGGGCTTTTCGGGGCCGATGATCCGGGCGGCGGGCATTCCGTGGGATATTCGCAAGTCGCAGCCTTACGACGCCTACGACCGCATGGATTTCGAGATCCCGGTCGGCACGCGCGGCGATTGCTACGATCGCTTCATGGTGCGCGTCGAGGAGGTTCGCCAGTCGGCACGCATCATCAAGCAGTGCCTGGCCGAAATGCCCGAAGGCCCGATCGCGTCGCTCGACCGCAAGGTGGTTCCGCCCAAGCGTGGCGAGATGAAGCAATCGATGGAAGCGCTGATCCATCACTTCAAGCTCTACACCGAGGGCTTCCACGTGCCCGCCGGCGAAGTCTATGTCGCGACCGAAAGCCCCAAGGGCGAGTTCGGCGTGTTCCTCGTGTCGGATGGCACCAACAAGCCCTATCGCTGCAAGATCCGGCCGACCGCGTTCAGCCACCTCCAGGCGATGGACTTCATGATGAAGGGCCACATGCTCGCGGATACGACGGCGATCCTGTCGGCGATCGACGTGGTGTTCGGGGAGTGTGACCGGTGAGCGCCGATCGCGAGGCCCTGCTCGACACGTTGATGGAGCGCTACAACGCGCAGGACGTCGACGGCTATGCGGCCCTGTTCGTCGAGGATGGCTGCGAGGCCGGTTATCGTGGTCCGGTGGTGCGGCAGGGGCGCGACGGTATCCGTGAAGGCTATCGCAGCGTGTTCGCTGAATTTCCGCAGAATCGCGCGGAAGTGATTGAGAAATTTGTGTTCGGCAATCAGATCGTGCTGCGCGAAAAGGTCAGCCGCTCGCCCGAAACAGAGCCGTTCGAGGTGATGGCGATCTATTCGTTCAAGGATGATCTGGTCGAACGCGTGGAGTTCGTACGCTGATGTCTGATGCAGCCCACATTCCCGACGAGGCCGAGACCCGCGCGCGTTGGGGCAATTTCGCCTGGACGGCCGAGAACGTCGAACAGGTCAAGAAGATCATGGCACGCTACCCCAAGGGGCGCGAAGCCTCGGCGATCATGCCTTTGCTCGATCTCGCCCAGCGCCAGGTCGGTGCCGAGACGAACACGCAGGGCTGGTTGCCGGTCCCGGTGATCGAATATTGCGCCGCGCAGGTGGGCATGCCCTATATCCGCGCGCTCGAGGTCGTCAGCTTCTACACGATGTACAATATGGCGCCGGTCGGCCGCTATCATGTGCAGGTGTGCGGCACGACGCCGTGCATGCTGCGCGGTTCGGACGACGTGCTCGACGCCTGCTACAAGAAGGGCCTCAAGAAGGGCGCGACCACGCCCGACGGCCTGTTCACCCTGACCGAGGTCGAATGCCTTGGCGCCTGCGTCAATGCACCGATGGTGCAGATCAACGACGACAATTACGAGGATCTGACGTTCGAGAGCACGACCGCGATCCTCGAGGCGCTGGCGCGCGGCGAGACGCCGAAGCCGGGCCCGCAGGTCGATCGCTTCCTGTCGGCGCCGATCGGCGGCCCGACCGTGCTCAAGGAGTTCACCTCCTGATGCCCGCGATCATCGCACTCATTTTGGGGATCGTGCTGTTCGTGATCCTGCTCAAGATCGTGATCGCGGTTGCCGCGCTCGCGATCGGGATCGTGCTCGCCGTATTCATCTATTTCGCCGCCGAGCGGCTGATCGGGCAGGGGCGCTAGGATGCTCGACGACAAGGATCGTATCTTCACCAACATCTACGGTTTCCAGGACTGGACCGTGGAAGGCGCGCTCAAGCGTGGCGACTGGGACAACACCAAGGACCTGATGGTCCGCGGGCAGGACCAGATCATCGAGGATATCAAGGCGTCGGGGCTGCGCGGCCGCGGCGGCGCGGGTTTCCCGACCGGCATGAAGTGGAGCTTCATGCCCAAGGAGCCCAAGCCCGGCAAACCGAGCTTCCTGCTCATCAACGCCGACGAATCCGAACCCGGCTCGTGCAAGGACCGCGAGATCCTGCGCCACGATCCGCACAAGTTGCTGGAAGGCGCGTTGATCGCGGGCTTCGCGATGCGCGCGAGGGCGGCCTACATCTACATTCGCGGCGAGTTCATCCGCGAGGCCGAGAACCTCTTCGCGGCGGTCGAGCAGGCTTATGCCAAGGGTTTCCTCGGCAAGAATGCGGCCGGCTCGGGTTATGATTTCGACGTCTTCGTCCACCGCGGCGCGGGCGCCTACATCTGCGGCGAGGAAACCGCGCAGATCGAAAGCCTCGAGGGCAAGAAGGGGCAACCCCGCCTGAAGCCGCCTTTCCCGGCCGGTGTCGGCCTGTTCGGCTGCCCGACCACGGTCAACAATGTCGAATCGATTGCGGTCGTGCCGACGATCCTGCGGCGCGGGCCGGCCTGGTTCGCCGGCATCGGCCGCGACAAGAATCAGGGCACCAAGCTTTTCCAGATCAGCGGTCACGTGAACACGCCGACGGTGGTCGAGGAAGCAATGGGTATTCCCTTCCGCGAGCTGATCGAGAAGCATGCCGGCGGCATCCGCGGCGGCTGGGACAATCTGCTTGCGGTGATCCCGGGCGGTTCGTCGGTCCCTCTCGTACCGGCGGCGCAGATCATGGATGCGCCGATGGATTTCGACGGCCTGCGCGAACTCGGTTCGGGCCTCGGCACCGCGGCCGTGATCGTCATGGACAAGTCGACCGACATCGTCCGCGCGATCAGCCGCATCAGCTATTTCTACAAGCATGAGAGCTGCGGCCAGTGCACGCCGTGCCGCGAGGGCACCGGCTGGATGTGGCGGGTGATGGAGCGTCTGCGCACCGGCGAGGCCGAGATGCGCGAGATCGACATGCTGCAGGAAGTCACCAAGCAGGTCGAGGGCCACACCATCTGCGCGCTCGGCGACGCCGCTGCCTGGCCGATCCAGGGCCTGATCCGCCATTTCCGCCCCGAGATCGAACGGCGGATCAACGAACGTCGCGGCGAGCCTCTCGCCGTCGCGGCGGAGTAATCGATATGCCAAAGCTGACAGTCGACGGAATCGAAGTCGAGGTGCCCGCGGGCGCCACCGTGCTCCAGGCCTGCGAGGCCGCGGGCAAGGAAGTGCCGCGCTTCTGCTATCACGAGCGTCTGAGCATCGCCGGCAATTGCCGGATGTGCCTGGTCGAGGTGAAGCCGGGGCCGCCGAAGCCGCAGGCTTCGTGCGCGTTGCCGGCCGCCGACAAGCAGGAGGTCTTCACCTCGACGCCGATGGTGAAGAAGGCCCGCGAGGGCGTGATGGAATTCCTGCTGATCAACCATCCGCTCGATTGCCCGATCTGCGATCAGGGCGGCGAGTGCGATCTGCAGGATCAGTCGATCGCCTACGGCCGCGGATTTACGCGCTATCACGAGAACAAGCGCGCCGTGACCGAGAAATATATGGGTCCGCTCGTCAAGACGGTGATGACCCGCTGCATCCAGTGCACGCGCTGCGTGCGCTTCGCCGAGGAGGTTGCCGGCGTCGAGGAGATCGGCGCGCTCTACCGCGGCGAGAATATGCAGATCACCTCCTATCTGGAGAAGGCGATCACGTCCGAGCTGTCGGGCAATGTCGTCGATCTGTGCCCGGTCGGCGCGCTCACCTCGAAGCCTTATGCGTTCGAGGCACGGCCGTGGGAGCTCAAGAAGACCTTCGCCATCGACGTGATGGACGCGGTCGGCACCAACGTCCGGCTCGACAGCCGCGGCCGCCAGGTGCTGCGCGCGCTCCCGCGCGTCAACGATGCGGTCAACGAGGAATGGGCGTCGGACAAGACGCGTCATGCAGTCGACGGCCTCGTGCGTCGTCGCCTCGACCGGCCTTATGTCCGCAAGGACGGCAAGCTCCAGCCGGCGAGCTGGGCCGAGGCGTTTGCCGCGATCAAGGCGGTCGATGCCGGATCGAGCGTCGCCGCGATCGCGGGCGATCTGGTCGATTGCGAGACGATGTATGCCGCCAAGGCTTTGCTGCGGTCGCTCGGTTCGGACCTGCTCGAAGGACGCCAGACCGGTCTCGCCTACGACACGTCGAGCCTGTCGGCGGTCAATTTCAATTCGACCATCGCCGGCATCGAGACCGCCGACGCGATCCTGATCGTGGGCAGCAACGTCCGCTGGGAAGCGCCCTTGGTCAACACGCGCATCCGCAAGGCGGTCAAGCGCGGCGCCAAGGTGTTCGCGATCGGGCCCGAAATCGATCTGACCTACAAGGTCGAATGGCTCGGCAACGACATGGGCCTGCTCGGTGGGCTGCCGGCGGCGGTGACCGATGTGTTCGCCAAGGCGGCGCGTCCGGCGGTGATCGTCGGCGGTGCGGGCCTGAAGGCAGGGCAGGGCGCCAGCCTCGCACTGGTCGAGAGCCTCGGCCTGATCAAGGATGGCTGGAACGGCTATAACGCGCTCCATTTCTCGGCGTCGCGCATGGGCGGGCTGATGCTCGGCTATGCGCAGGCGGGCGGAATTGCGGCCGTGGCGGAGAAGAGCCCAAAGCTCGTCTTCCTGCTCGGCGCGGACGAGGTGAGCGAGGAGCGCTTCCCGAACAGCTTCAAGGTCTATGTCGGCCATCATGGCGACAACGGGGCGCATGTCGCCGACGTCATTCTGCCGGCGGCGAGCTATGCCGAGAAATCGGGCACCTATGTCAATCTCGAGGGCCGGGTGCAGCGCGGCGACCGTGCCGTCTTCCCGCCGGGCGATGCGCGTGAGGATTGGTCGATCTTCCGCGCGCTGAGCGATGTGCTCGGCCATAAATTGCCGTTCGACACGCTCGATCAATTGCGCGCGCAGATGGAGGCCGAAGTCCCGGCTTTGGGTGCGCTCGGCGAGATCGCCGATTATGGCTGGTCGATGCCGTCGCTCGATGCGGCGGCCTCGGGCGCGATCGCTTACCCGATCAAGGACTTCTACCTCACCAATCCGATCGCCCGCGCGAGCGATACGATGCAGCGTTGTTCGGCCGAACTGCTCCACGGTGAAACCTATGCGGAGGCAGCCGAATGATCTCCTGGTTCTCCGGCTGGATGCCGTACGGCCTCGCATGGTTCATCGCGACGCTGATCGACATCCTCGTCATCGCGCTGCCGCTGATGCTGGCGGTCGCGATGATCATCTATGCCGATCGCAAGATCTGGGCGGCGATGGCGCTACGGCGCGGCCCCAACGTGGTCGGTCCGTTCGGGCTGCTCCAGAGCTTCGCCGACGGCCTCAAGGTCTTCCTGCAGGAAACGATCATCCCGTCGGCGGCCAATCGCGGCCTGTTCCTGATCGCGCCGATCATCACCTTCACGGTCGCGCTGGCGGCGTGGGCGGTGATCCCGTTCGGGCCGAGGGCGGTGCTGGCCAACATCAATGTCGGCCTGCTCTACCTGCTCGCGATCAGCTCGATGGGCGTCTACGGCATCATCCTGTCGGGCTGGGCATCCAACTCGAAATATCCCTTCTATTCCGCGATCCGCGCCGCCGCGCAGATGGTGAGCTATGAGGTGTCGATCGGCTTCGTCCTGATCCCGGTCGTGTTGTGGACCGGCAGCTTCAACCTCAACGCGATCGTGATGGGGCAGCGCGGCCATATCTTCCACTTCGTCAATGCCTACGGGTTCAATCCCTTGCTTTTCCCGATGGCGGTGGTCTTCCTGATCTCGTCGATGGCGGAGACGCAGCGCGCACCCTTCGATCTGACCGAGGCCGAGAGCGAGATCGTCGCCGGTTACCAGACCGAATATTCGTCGATGAGCTTCGCGCTCTTCTGGCTCGGCGAATACGGCAACGTCCTGCTGATGAGCGCGCTCAACGCGACGCTCTTCTGGGGCGGATGGCTGCCGCCGTTCGATATTCCGATCCTTTATGCCGTTCCCGGGATCATCTGGATTTTCGCCAAGATCCTGGCCTTCTTCTTCGTCTTCTCCTGGGTGAAGGCGACGGTGCCGCGCTACCGCTACGACCAGTTGATGCGGCTGGGCTGGAAGATCTTCCTTCCGCTCTCGCTCTTCTGGGTGTTCCTGGTCTCCGGCTATCTGATGGTCACCCGTTACGGAATGCACCCATGAGCATCGCCTATTACATCAAGTCGTTCACGCTCTGGGAGTTTGTGAAGGCGCACGCGAAGACGCTGCGTTACTTCTTCAAAGCCAAGGCGACGATCAACTATCCGTTCGAGAAGAACCCGCTCTCGCCCCGCTTCCGCGGCGAGCATGCGCTGCGCCGTTATCCCAACGGCGAAGAGCGCTGCATCGCGTGCAAGCTGTGCGAAGCGGTGTGCCCGGCGCAGGCGATCACGATCGAGGCCGAGCCGCGCGACGACGGTTCGCGCCGCACGACCCGCTACGATATCGACATGACCAAGTGCATCTTCTGCGGCTTCTGCCAGGAAGCGTGCCCGGTCGATGCGATCGTCGAGGGCCCCAACTTCGAATATGCGACCGAAACGCGCGAGGAGTTGCTCTACGACAAGTCCAAGCTGCTTTCGAACGGCGATCGCTGGGAGGGTATCCTCGCCCAGAATCTTGCCGCCGATGCACCGTACCGGTAGGGGCCGCGCCGTGATCCATTCATCCTCGAAAATCCTCCCCGGGACGGGGAAGGGGGAGCTCAGGCATGATCCAGCTCCTCGCTTTCTATCTGTTCGCTACCATCACGGTGCTGTCGGGCGTGTTCTGCGTCACAGCGCGCAACCCGGTCCACAGCGTGATGTGGCTGATCCTGGCCTTCTTCAACGCCGCCGGGCTGATGGTGCTGGTCGGCGCCGAGTTCATCGCGATGCTGCTGATCATCGTCTATGTCGGCGCGGTCGCGGTGTTGTTCCTGTTCGTCGTGATGATGCTCAACATCGATTTCGTCGAACTTCGCTCCGGTTTCGCGCGGTATCTCCCGGTCGGCCTCGTGCTCGTCGCGGTGCTGGCGAGCGAGATCGTGATTGCCGAGGGCGCGTGGAGTGCCGGCGGGTTGCTGAATGCGCGGATCGCGCCGACCCCGGAGACCATCCCGAACATCCAGGCGCTCGGCATCCTGATCTATACGCGCTACCTCTACATCTTCGAGGGCGCGGGCCTGGTCCTGCTGGTCGCTTTGATCGGTGCGATCGTGCTGACCCATCGCAAGCGTGGGGACGTGCGTCAGCAGAATGTGAAGCGCCAGAACATGCGTCGTCCCGAGGACGCGACCGTCAACATGACGCCGCCGGTCGGGCAGGGGGTAGAGCTGTGATTGGTTTGACCCATTATCTCGCCGTATCGGCGATCCTGTTCGTGACGGGGGTGTTCGGCATCTTCCTCAACCGGAAGAATCTGATCATCATCCTGATGTCGATCGAGCTCATCCTGTTGAGCGTGAATCTGAACTTCGTCGCCTTCTCGGCCTATCTGCACGATCTGGTCGGCCAGGTGTTCGCGATGTTCGTGTTGACCGTCGCAGCCGGCGAGGCCGCGATCGGCCTTGCCATTCTCGTCATTTATTTCCGCGGCCGGGGCACGATCGCGGTCGACGACGTCAACCGGATGAAGGGCTGACATCACAGTGATCACGGTCCTCGTATTCCTTCCGTTGCTCGCGGCGATCATCGCCGGCCTGGGCAATCGTGCGATCGGCAACGTCCCGGCCAAGGTCGTGACGACCGGCGCGCTGTTCGCCTCCTGCGCGATCGCCTGGCCGACCTTCTACGGCTTCCTGACCGGCAGCGACGTCGCCCATGTCGAACACGTGCTGAGCTTCATCAATTCAGGCTCGCTCAACGTCGCCTGGGAGCTGCGCGTCGACACGCTCACCGCAGTGATGCTGGTGGTCGTGACGACGGTTTCGTCGCTCGTCCACCTCTACAGCTGGGGCTATATGTCCGAAGACCCCAGCCAGCCGCGCTTCTTCGCTTACCTGTCGCTATTCACCTTCGCGATGCTGATGCTGGTGACGAGCAACAACCTCGTCCAGATGTTCTTCGGCTGGGAGGGCGTCGGTCTCGCTTCCTACCTGCTCATCGGCTTCTGGTATGAGAAACCCTCGGCGCAGGCGGCCGCGATCAAGGCGTTCGTCGTCAACCGTGTCGGCGACTTCGGCTTCTCGCTCGGCATCTTCGGCACCTTCCTGGTGTTCGGCACGGTATCGATCCCCGCGATCCTGGCGGCGGCGCCCGGCATGGCCGGCTCGACGATCGGCTTCATGGGGCTGCGCGTCGACACGATGACCTTGCTCTGCCTGCTGCTGTTCATCGGCGCGATGGGCAAATCGGCGCAGCTCGGCCTGCACACCTGGTTGCCCGACGCGATGGAAGGCCCGACGCCGGTGTCTGCGCTGATCCACGCCGCGACGATGGTGACCGCGGGCGTTTTCATGGTCTGCCGCCTGAGCCCGATGTTCGAGACGAGCCAGACCGCGTTGACGGTGGTCACTTACGTTGGCGCCGCGACCGCTCTGTTCGCCGCGACGGTCGGCGTGGTGCAGACCGACATCAAGCGCGTGATCGCTTATTCGACCTGCTCGCAGCTCGGCTACATGTTCTTCGCCGCCGGCGTCGGCGCATTCGGTGGGGCGATGTTCCACCTCTTCACCCACGCTTTCTTCAAGGCGTTGCTCTTCCTCTGCGCCGGCTCGGTGATCCACGCGATGCACCACGAGCAGGACATGCGGTTCTACGGCGGCCTCAGGAAGCATATCCCGATCACCTTCTGGGCGATGATGGCCGGCACGCTTGCCATCACCGGTGTGGGTATCGACGAGGTGTTCGGTTTCGCGGGCTTCTATTCTAAGGACGCGATCATCGAGGCGGCCTATGCCCGCGGCAACACCGCCGGCGGCATCGCCTACTTCGTCGGCGTGTTCGCGGCGTTGCTGACCAGCTTCTATTCGTGGCGCCTGATCTTCCTGACCTTCTTCGGTGAGCCCCGCTGGGCTGGGTCCGAGCATATCCAGCATGCCGTCCACGACGCGCATGGCCATGGTCACGACGCCCATGGGCACGACGATCATCATGCGCATCACGATGCGCCCGACGAGGGGGCCGGGGCCGAGGTGCATGTCCACTCGCCGGGGCCGGAGGAGGTCAAGCACGGCACCGCCGGCTATCATCCGCACGAAAGCCCGATCGTCATGCTGATCCCGTTGATCGTGCTGACCGTCGGCGCGGTGTTCGGCGGCTTCGTCTTCGCAACGCCGTTTATCGGCGGCGGCGGCGAGAGCTTCTGGCACGGCAGCCTGTGGTTCAATCACGAGTTCATGGAATTGGTTGAGCACGTTCCGACGATCATCAAACTGTCCGCCACGATCGTGATGATCGCCGGCTTCCTGATCGCCTTCTACTGCTACATCGTCGACAAGGCAGCGCCGAAGCGCATCGCGGAAACCTTCCGCGGGCTTTACGCCTTCCTGCTCAACAAATGGTATTTCGACGAGCTCTACGACCTGCTTTTCGTTCGCCCGGCATTCGCGATCGGCCGCTTCCTGTGGAAGAAGGGCGACGAGAACACGATCGACCGCTTCGGCCCGAATGGCGCTGCGTGGGTCGTCCAGGCGTCGAGCAACGTCAGCCGCAAGCTCCAGTCGGGCTATGTCTACACTTACGCATTGGTGATGCTGCTGGGCCTCGCCGCTGCCGCTACCTGGGCGATGGCTGCCTGATATGACCGGATTCCCGATCCTCACCCTCCTGCTCGCAATCCCGACCTTCGGGGCGATCGCGTGCCTGTTCGCTGATGCCAAGGCGGCGCGCTGGATCGCGCTGGCCGTCACGCTCGTCGATTTCGCGCTCGGTATCCTGCTGTGGGCGGGCTACCAGACCGGCGGCCCGCAATGGCAGTTCGTCGAGTTCCAGCCCCTGTTCGGCAGCTTCGGCTGGGCGCTCGGCATCGACGGCATCGCGCTGATGCTCATCCTGCTGACCTTGTTCCTGATGCCGATCTGTATCCTGGCCAGCTGGGATGCGATCCAGAAGCGCGTGCCCGAATATATGGCCGCCTTCCTGCTCATGGAAACGCTGATGGTCGGCGTCTTCACGGCGCAGGATCTGTACCTGTTCTACATCTTCTTCGAGGCCGGCCTGATCCCGATGTACCTGATCATCGGCATCTGGGGCGGCGCGAACCGCATCTACGCCAGCTACAAATTCTTCCTCTACACCTTGCTCGGCTCGATCCTGATGCTGATCGCGATGATGTGGATGGTGAATTTCGCGCACTCCACCAGCATCCCGGTGCTGATGAACACCAATTTCCCGCCGCACGCGCAGATCTGGCTGTTCCTGGCCTTCTTCGCGAGCTTCGCGGTCAAGATGCCGATGTGGCCGGTCCACACCTGGCTGCCCGACGCCCACGTGCAGGCGCCGACCGCGGGTTCGGTGATCCTGGCCGGCGTGATGCTGAAGATGGGTGGCTACGGCTTCATCCGCTTCTCGCTGCCGATGTTCCCCGAGGCATCGGCCCAGTTGTTCTGGCTGATCGCGACCTTGAGCGGCATCGCCATCGTCTACACCTCGCTGGTCGCGCTGGTGCAGCAGGACATGAAGAAGCTCATCGCTTATTCGTCGGTTGCGCACATGGCGTTCGTCACCTTCGGCCTGTTCGCCTTCAACCGGCAGGGGCTCGAAGGATCGCTGATGGTGATGCTGAGCCACGGCCTTGTTTCGGGCGCGCTCTTCCTGTGCGTCGGCGTCGTCTACGATCGCCTCCATACGCGCGAGATCAGCCGCTACGGCGGCGTCGCCAACAACATGCCGCGTTACGCGCTCTTCTTCATGCTGTTCACCATGGCATCGGTCGGCCTGCCCGGTACGTCCGGCTTCGTCGGCGAATTCCTGAGCATGATGGGAATTTACGGCGCATCGACCTGGGCGGCGGTTGTCGCCACGACCGGGATCATCACGGGTGCCGCTTACATGCTCTACCTTTACCGCCGCGTGGTACAGGGCCCGCTCGACAAGCCCGACGTGGCTGCGATGCCCGATCTGTCGGCGCGCGAGCTGGTTCTGATGGTGCCGATCGCGCTCGTGGTGATGTGGATGGGCATCTATCCGGAAAGCTTCATGGCGCCGATGCGCAAGGATGTCGGCGTCGTGCTGGCGCGGGTCGATCACAGCTGGCCGGGTGGAGATTCGAAGTTGGCTAAAGGGCATAAGACCGTCGAAGTCGCGGCCGTCGGGGAGTCGCACTGATGCTCGGTTCCCTCGCACTCACCGCGCCCGAACTGATTCTCTCGGTCGGGGCGATGGTCCTCCTGCTGGTTGCGGGCTGGAAGGGTGACTCCGCCGCGAGCGGGATCAGCTGGGCTTCGATCGCGCTGTTCCTGCTCGCGGGGCTCTCTCTGGCGGGGCCGGCCGGGCATGGCGGGACGGCGTTCGAAGGCCTCTACCGGGCCGACGCCTTCTCCTCTTTCTCGAAGCTGCTGATCTATATCGCGGCGGCAGTCTCGATCGTCACCGCGCACGGTTTCTTCACCCGGGCGGGCGATCATCGCGCCGAATATCCGATCCTGATCCTGCTCTCCGCCGCTGGCATGGGCATGATGGTCTCCGCGACCGACATGCTGACGCTCTATGTCGGGCTCGAGCTACAGAGCCTCGCCGCCTACGTGCTGGCGAGCTTCATGCGGCGCGATACGCGTTCGGCCGAAGCGGGCCTCAAATATTTCGTCCTCGGCGCGCTGGCCTCGGGCATCCTGCTCTACGGCATCGCGCTCCTGTACGGCTTCACCGGCACGACGTCGTTCGACGGCATCGCGGCGGCCTTCCGCCAGCCTGCCGCGCACGATTTCGCAGTCGGCCGCCTGATGGGTATCGTGTTCGTGCTGTCCGGCCTGGCCTTCAAGATTTCGGCGGTGCCGTTCCACATGTGGACGCCCGACGTGTACGAAGGCGCACCCACCCCGGTGACGGCATTGTTCGCGTCGGCGCCGAAGGTGGCGGCGATGAGCCTGCTAGTGCGCGTCGCGGTCGAGGCGCTCGGGCCGGCGACGGCCGACTGGCGTCAGATCGTGATCTTCGTTTCGCTCGTGTCGATCGTGCTTGGCGCTGTCGCGGCGATCGGCCAGACCAACATCAAGCGCCTGCTGGCCTATAGCTCGATCAACAATGTCGGCTTCGCGCTGATCGGGCTCGGGGCAGGGACCGCCGAGGGCGTCAGCGCAGTGCTGATGTACATGACGGTCTATATCGTCATGACACTCGGCAGCTTCCTCTGCGTCCTGCAGATGCGCGATCTCGACGGCCGGCATGTGGAAACGATCGCGTCGCTCTCTGGGTTGTCGCGGACGCGGCCGTGGCTTGCCGCCGCGCTCGCCATATTCATGTTCAGCCTTGCCGGTATTCCGCCGCTGTTCGGCTTCTATCCGAAGTTCGCGGTGTTCACCGCGGCGGTGAATGCCGGGCTGTTCTGGTTCGCCGTGCTCGGCGCGATCGGATCGGTCGTTGGCGCTTATTATTATCTCAAGATCATCAAGACGATGTACTTCGATGAGCCGGCGCCCGCTTTCGCCCCCGCCGACAGCAAGGTCGAAGGCGGTTTGATCACGGTCGCGGCCGTGGCGGTCTCGCCGCTCGGCTACCTTGCGATCCCGTTCCTTGGGGCCGCGACGCTGGCTGCGGCGAAAGCGCTTTTCTGACTGAGATCCTCCCGGAACGGGGAGGGGGACCAGCCGCAGGCTGTTGGAGGGGGCCCTCAACCAGCGATTCGTGCGCGGGGAGCCCCCTCCACCACCGCTTCGCGGCGGTCCCCCTCCCCGTGCCGGGAGGATCTCAAGTGATCTCCACCACCCCCGAAACCGGCTCGACCAACGCCGATCTGCTCGCCCAGGCTGCCGCTGGGGCGCCCGAGGGCACATGGCTCCGCGCCGAGCGCCAGACCGGCGGGCGCGGGCGCCTCGGCAGGGCGTGGAATTCGCCCCTCGGCAATCTCTACGCCAGCACGATCGTCCGCCCGCTCGCCGGCGACCCGTCCCCACCCAGCCTCGCGCTCGTCGCCGCCGTCGCGCTGGAGGAGGTCGCCTCGGCTTATGCCGGCCCCAACCGGCTCCAGATCAAATGGCCCAACGATCTGATGGCGGGACCGGCCAAGCTTGCCGGCATATTGCTCGAACGCAGCGGTGACGCGGTCGTGATCGGGTTCGGTGTCAATCTCGCCCATCATCCGGAGGGGCTGGAGCGGCCGACCGCGAGCCTCGCCGGGCTCGGCCTGTCGGCGCCCGATCCGGATGCCTTCCTGCTGGATCTCAGTCAGAGCTTCGCGCGCTGGCTCGGACGCTGGCGCAGCGAAGGGCTCGCCCCGGTCCGCACGCAATGGCTCAATCGCGCGCATCCGATCGGTAGCGCGCTCTCCGCTGCGGGCCGCGAGGGATTGTTCGAAGGACTCGATGCCGACGGCACCTTGCTGCTGCGCCATGCCGATGGCGCGATCGAGGCGGTGCGTGCCGGCGATGTCTTTCTGGTGGCTTGAGAAGAAGGATTGATCCGGGCGCGGTTCGGTTCCACCAGACGCCACGTCCACAGAATAGCGGGGAGCCGATATCCCCGACGATGAGGGGGGATCGCAGTGAAGAGAATGATCACTTTGGCGACGGCCACGGCGCTGATGTCCTATGCGGCGGCATCGCTCGCCCAGACCACGCCGGCCGCACCACCCCCGCCGGCCCCGCGCGCCGGCCCGCCGCCGCCCGCCGCGCTTGGCGACGGCCCGTGGGATTTCGCGACCGAGAAGGGCAAGCTCCACGTCACGGTCGTCGCCAAGGGGCTCGATCACCCGTGGGCGATCGCGTTCCTGCCCAATGGCGACATGCTCGTCACCGAACGCGTTGGCCGGCTGCGTGTGATCCGCAAGGGCGTGCTCGATCCCAATCCGATCGCCGGCACGCCCGATGTCGAGGCCGAGGGGATCGGCGGGATGTTCGACATCGCGCTCCACCCCAAGTTCGCGAAGAACCACATGATCTACATCGCTTATGCGAAGCCGGGCCAGGTTGCGCGCCAGCAATCCACGCTCGCGGTGATGCGCGCGCGCTGGGACGGCGGCGCGACGCTGAGCGACGTTCAGGACATCTTCGTCGCCGACGCATGGTATGGCGCGGCGCCGCTGCCCAAGCGCTGCTGCGGCCAGGGGCCTTCGACCGGCAGCCATGGTGGTCGGCTGGCGTTCGATCGCGAGGGCTATCTCTACATCACCAGCGGCGATCGTAATTATGGCGAGCGCGTGCAGGATCCGTCGAACGATTTCGGCAAGATCATCCGCCTCTACGACAATGGTGGTATCCCGCAGGACAATCCGTTCGTCGGCAAGCCCGGCTACCGGCCCGAGATCTGGACGATCGGCCACCGCAATCCGCTCGGCTTGGTGTTCCATCCCGTCACGCACCAATTGTGGGAGTCCGAATTCGGCCCGCGCGGCGGTGACGAGGTCAACATCATCAAGAAGGGCAGGAATTACGGCTGGATCGATGTGACCCAGGGCGCGCATTACAATGGCGAGCCGGCCAAGGGGACCAAGAACGTTCCCGGCATGGAGGACCCGATCCTCACCTGGGCGCCCTCGATCAACCCGGGCAATCTCTTCTTCTACGAGGGCAGCAAATTTCCCGGCTGGAAGGGCAATCTGCTGATGCCCGATTTGACCCACACGGTGCTGCGCGTGACCTTCGACGCGAAGGGCCAGCCGATCGCGCAGGAGCGGATGATGGGCGATCTCAAGCAGCGGCTGCGCGATATCAAGATGGGCCCAGATGGGTTTCTATATATCACGACCGACGAGAAGAACGGCGCGGTGCTGCGGATCGAGCCGGGGAAATAAGTCCCCCGCCGCCCCGGCTCAAGGCCGGGGTGCGATTCAACTAAATCGGCGCCAGCCCCAGCGCACGGATCGCCCAGGGCAGCGCCATCGAAAGCTGATCCAGCTGAACGCGCCGGACGCCCGGTGCGTTCGGGATCATCGGCAGGCCGGCGCGCGCGGCGAAGAAGCCTGCGACCCACGCCGCGATTGCGGGGGCGTCAGGCAGGATCGCCTCGGGCGGAGGTCCGCCTTCCAAGGCGAGGCTCGGTAGCCAGAAGCCGGTATCGAGTTGCGGATTGGACTGGCACGCCTCCGCCCAGTCGATCAGCCGTGCACCCGAGGGCGTGATGCACAGATTGTCGCTGCGCAAATCCCAATGGCACGGCGCGGTGCCGTCGAGCTCGCACGCCGCCTCGGCTTCGATCAACGCGGGCAGTGCGCGCTCCAGCCAATCGGCCGAGGCGATCCCGGTCGACAGGAAGGGCAGAGGATCGTCCGAAATGGCAGCCCAGCCGAAACCCAGCGCACCGTGCACTCCGACATAAGGGCCGAGGGATGCTTCCGAATCATGAAGCGTATCGATCGCCGCCAACGCGGCGGCCACATTCGCGTCGGTCCAGGGCGGCGGCCAGGTGGCTGCGCCCAGATCTTCGATGATCAGAATCGGCGTATCCGGATCGGCATCGGCCGCGATCAAGGTAGGAATGAAGGGCCCGTCCAGATGGCGATAGACCGCGATCTCGCGATTGATCAGACCCGCGGTCAACTCCGTTGTCGCCGCCTTGACGAAGGCGGCTTCTCCGCTGCCACGCACGATGAAGCGCGCCGCTGGCGTATAGCCGCGATCGCACGCGATCCATTCGTCCGGCATCCAACCGAGCAGTGCGGCGACCCGCTCGCGTAACTCTACGCCGCCCATGTCGCCAGTGCCTCACGCGCGCGCGCTGCCATCAGGCCTTTGCGATCGGCCTTCTTCGAGCGAACGTCGAGCGGTGGGAACAGGCCGAAATTGACGTTCATCGGCTGATAGGTTTCGGCCGTCGCACCGCCGGTAATATGCCCGAGCAACGCGCCGAGTGCGGTCTCGGGCGGCGGCGGTGCGAGCGTCGTACCGGCCAGTTCGGCCGCCGCGAAACGTCCCGCCAACAGGCCGATGGCAGCGCTTTCCACATAGCCTTCGCAACCCGTGATCTGGCCGGCGAACCGGATGTTCGGCCGCGCGCGCAGCCGCAGCGTGCCGTCGAGCAGTTTCGGGCTCTGGATGAAGGTGTTGCGGTGCAGGCCGCCGAGCCGCGCGAATTCGGCATTCTGCAGCCCGGGGATGGTACGGAACACGCGTACCTGTTCGGCATGCTTCAGCTTGGTCTGGAAGCCGACCATGTTCCACAGGGTACCGAGCGCATTGTCCTGGCGCAGCTGGACGACCGCATAAGGCCAGCGCCCGGTGCGGGGATCGTCGAGCCCGACCGGTTTCATCGGCCCGTAGCGCAGCGTATCGACCCCGCGTTCGGCCATCACCTCGATCGGCATGCAGCCTTCGAAATAGGGCGTATCGCGTTCCCATTCGCGAAACTCGCCTTTCTCGCCCGCGAGCAAGGCGGCATGGAAGGCGAGATATTCGTCCTTCGACATCGGGCAGTTGATGTAGTCATGCCCGTCGCCCTTGTTCCACCGGCTCTGGAACCACGCGAGGTCCATATCGATCAATTCGCGGTGCACGATCGGCGCGATCGCATCGAAGAAGGCGAGCGCTTCCTCGCCGGTTTCGCTGCGGATCGCCTCGGCCAGGCCGGCGGCGGTGAGCGGACCGGTCGCGATGATGGCATGGCCTTCGGGCAGCGCATCGATCCGCTCGCGCACCAACTCTATATTCGGATGCGATTCGATGGCCTGCGTGACGGCGACGGCGAAGCCCTCGCGATCGACCGCCAGCGCCGAACCCGCCGGCACGCGGTGCGCATCGGCACAGCGCAGGATCACCGAGCCGAGCTTGCGCATCTCGGCATGGAGCAGCCCGACCGCGTTATGCTCGGGATCGTCCGACCGGAAACTGTTCGAGCAGACGAGTTCGGCCAGTAAATCGGTATGATGCGCCGGCGTACCCTCGACCCCACGCATTTCGGAGAGGCGAACCCTCACCCCCGCCTCGGCCAATTGCCATGCCGCTTCGGATCCGGCGAGCCCGCCGCCGATGATGTGTATCTGATATGTCATGAGCGGCTGCGTAGAGCAGCTTGGTCCGCTTTTGAACCGGAGCCTTGTCAGAGGGGTGCGGACACCACATCTCCACCGCCATGCGCATCTTCACGATCGGCTATGAGAAAGCGACCCAGGCCGAGGTGATCGCGGCGCTCGAAGCGGCAGGGGTCAAGAGATTGATCGACGTGCGCGCGATTCCGGCATCGCGCCGGCCGGGTTTCTCGAAGAACATTCTCGCACGCAGCCTCGCCGAGCACGATATCGATTATGTCCATCTGCGCGCGCTCGGCACGCCGGCCGAAGGACGCGAAGCGGCGCGCAAGGGCAAGACCGATGTTCTCGCGCGCGTCTATGCCGGCCAGCTCGAATTGCCCGAAGCGATCGCGCAGGGGGCGCAGATGCTCGATCTCGCGGCGGAAAAACCTTCGGCCCTGCTTTGCTATGAGCGCGAACCGGCCGGCTGCCATCGCTCGCTCCTGTTGCGAACGGTCGCCGCGGAAGCGGAGATCGTTGATCTATTTGCCTGAATTCATGTTGAAAATGCCATAAACCTTCATTGTTCAACGGCTCGTCGCAGGCAGCTCCAAATTTTTTTGGCAGAAAAGGCCGATCGTTACGGTCGCGACTGATGGTCAAGCCGAAACGGCTGTAGAAATCCGCAATTTGGTAAGGATTTCATGGTGGTATCGGCTTCGATCCGGAGGGGGCGTCGTGGGGGCGCCTGGATCGACAGGGGGTTATCATGGTCCGGGCGGTCCTGGCCGTTATGGCGGCGTGTGGCGTGGTCGCGTCACCGGTCGAAGCGGCGTGCTGGAATAAGGACGAAGTATCGGCGGCGAATGTCCGCGAGCTTCAATCGATGCTGATGGTAACGGCCTTGCGCTGCCAGGTGGCAGGGCATGGCCTGATGGGCGAGTATAACGCCTTCGTAGTGGCCAATCGCGCCGCGCTGGGTGCGATGAACGATCGCCTGAAGGCGCATTTCATTCATGCGGTGGGGCCGGTCGCGGGCCAGCGCGCTTACGACAGCTTCACCACGTCGATGGCGAACGAGTTCGGATCGGCGGCGAGCGATGGAGAGATTTGCGGCAACGCGGCCAGTCTGGCGCGGGAAGGCGCGCTAATGGCGGGGTCGCTGGAAGGGCTTTTGCTGTTGGCAGACCGTCAGGGCCTCGCCGCCCGTCTTGCCGACGGCGCGTGTAGCGACGCTCCGCCGATCACGTTCGCGAGCGCGTCGCCGATGGGCGAGGCGATGCGCCGCTGACAAGTCGAGGAGCTTTCAATTGCCTCACCGGGACGGCCGGGCTAGGCGGCGATGATTGTGGCTCATGGCCACCGACATTGCCGTTCCGGGAGATTTACTGTGGCCACCGCCGCTATCGACAGCTTCGACGACTATCTTGTGCACGACATTTCTCTGGCGGGTTGGGGCCGTGCGGAGATTCGGATTGCCGAGACCGAGATGCCTGGGCTGATGGCGTTGCGCGAGGAATATGGTGCGTCGCAGCCGTTGAAGGGGGCGCGCATCACCGGATCGCTCCACATGACGATCCAGACCGCGGTGCTGATCGAGACGCTGGTCGCGCTCGGGGCCGAGGTCCGCTGGGCGTCGTGCAACATCTTCTCGACCCAGGATCATGCTGCCGCCGCGATCGCGGCTGCCGGCATTCCGGTGTTCGCGGTCAAGGGCGAGACGCTCGCCGAATATTGGGACTATGTCGCGAAGATCTTCGATTGGGGCGATACGCCCTGCAACATGATCCTCGACGATGGCGGCGATGCGACGATGTTCGCGCTGCTCGGCGCCAAGCTCGAGGCCGGCGGCACGCTGGCCGAGCCCGAGAATGACGAGGAGGTCGAGTTCCACCGCGTCTTGAAGGCCTTCGTCGCGGCGCGTCCGGGCTACCTCACCGAGACGGTCAAGACGATCAAGGGCGTCAGCGAAGAGACCACCACCGGCGTCCACCGCCTGTACGAGATCGCCAAGCGCGGCGAGCTGCCCTTCCCGGCGATCAACGTCAACGACAGCGTCACCAAGTCGAAGTTCGACAACCTCTACGGCTGCAAGGAGAGCCTGGTCGATGCGATCCGTCGCGCGACCGACGTGATGCTCGCCGGCAAGGTGGCGGCGGTCGCGGGCTTCGGCGATGTCGGCAAGGGCTCGGCCCAGTCGCTGCGCAACGGCGGTGCGCGCGTGCTGGTGACCGAGATCGATCCGATCTGCGCGCTGCAGGCGGCGATGGAAGGCTTCGAGGTCGTGACGATGGACGAGGCGGTGACCCGCGCCGACATCTTCGTGACCGCCACCGGCAATGCCGACGTCATCACCGCCGATCACATGGCCAAGATGAAGCCGATGAGCATCGTGTGCAACATCGGCCACTTCGACAGCGAGATCCAGATCTCGGCTCTGTCCAACTACAAGTGGACCGAGATCAAGCCGCAGGTCGACCTGGTCGAGTTCCCCGACGGCAAGCAGATCATCATCCTCGCCAAGGGCCGCCTGGTGAACCTCGGCTGCGCCACCGGCCATCCGAGCTTCGTGATGTCCGCCAGCTTCACCAACCAGACGCTGGCCCAGATCGAACTGTTCACCAACCCCGGCCAGTATGAGAACAAGGTCTACGTCCTCCCCAAGGCCCTCGACGAGAAGGTCGCACGCCTCCACCTCGACAAGCTCGGCGTGAAGCTCTCCACCCTCTCCGAAAAACAGGCCGCCTATATCGGCGTCTCCACCCAAGGGCCCTTCAAGCCCGACCACTACCGCTACTAAATTGAAGTCCGGGGGCATCGAACTGCCCTTTCTTCCTTCTCCCATCTGGAGAGGGAAGGGGCCCGCGCCGCGAGGCGAGGGAAGGGTGAGGGTAATCGGGACGCACGGCCGATCACCGTCACCCTCCCGCCGGGAGAGCCAGATTTGACTCATCCGGGCGGCCCTTTGCTGGCGGCCGCTGCGGCGCTTTGGCTGGCGATCGCGTTTGCGGCGACCTTCATCGGCTTACGTCTCGCCAGCCGCGGCCGCCGGGCGCTGATCGAAGCGCGGGCGATCGGCGATCTTCTGGCGGGCGCCCCCGCCGCACCGATGCTGGTCGATGCCGACGGACGCGTCGATGCCGATCCTCGCATCGCCGCCTGGCTCGGCCTGACGAGCGATCCGCTGCAACTCGCCGATCTCGGTGGAGAGGATGGAGGGATCGATCCGCATGACCTGCTCAGTCTCACCACCGCGATCCGGTCGGCGCACACGACCGGCCGGCCGATCAAGCTGACGATCGGCCTGCCCCGTTCGAAGCGGGTGCTGACGGTGGGCGGGCAGGTCTACACCCCGCCCGGGCTCGATCGTCGCCTCGTCCTGCTCTGGTTTCTCGATGCAACCGAGCAGCAGCGCGAAACCATCGAATTGCAGGGCAAGACCGAGAAGCTCGAGCGCGCGCTTCGGGGCCTTTCCGCGCTGATCGAAGCTGCGCCCTTCCCGATGTGGCATCGCGGGCCCGATCTGGCGCTGGTGCTCGTCAATGGGGCCTATGTCCGCGCAATCGAGGCCGAGAATGCCGCCGAGGTGATCTCGCGCGGGTTGGAACTGATCGAAGCCGGCACCGGCCTTACCCCGCAAGCCAGCGCGGGCATGGCGCGCGAACGCGGGCAGATCTCTGTGCGCACGGCGCCCGCGATCATTGCCGGCCAACGGCGGATGATGCGCGTGGTCGATGTGCCGATCGGCGAGGCGGGTGTTGCGGGCTATGCGATCGACATCCAGGAACTGGAGGAGGCTCGCGCCGATCTGGGGCTGTTCGTCCGCGCGCAGCGCGACATGCTCGATCGGCTGGCGGCGGGCGTGGCGCAGTTCGGGGCCGACCACAATCTCGTCTTCTACAACCGCCATTTCGCGCGCCTGTTCGCGATGGAGCCCGATTGGCTCGCCGATCGCCCGGAATTCGACCACGTACTCGAACGGATGCGCGAAGCCGAGCGTGCGCCCGAAAGCCGCGACTTTCCCGGCTGGAAGGCCGAGCGTCGCCAATGGTTCGCCACCACCGGGCCGATCGAGGAGAATTGGCTGCTTCCGGGTGGCACCCACCTGCGGGTCGTCGCACAGCCGCTGCCCGATCGCGGGCTGCTGCTGATCTTCGAAGACCGGACCGAACATCTCCAGCTGGCCTCCGCACGCGATACGTTGCTTCGCGTGCGGACCGCCACGTTCGACAACCTGTTCGAGGCGATCGGTGTGTTCGCGGCCGACGGGCGTCTGCATTTGTGGAACAACAAGTTCCGCGACGTGTGGGATCTGGCCGAAGAGGAGTTGGCACGCCAGCCGCGGGTGGACGCGTTGGTGCAGACCATCGCGCCGAAGCTGCTCGATCCGTCGCGCGCCGGCCTGCTGCGCGATATGGTGCGGATCGCCACGGTCGAGCGCCAGCACCGCTCGGGCCGGATCAGCCTGCTCGACGGGCGCCATTTCGAATTTGCCGCGGTGCCGCTGCCCGACGGCAATGCGCTGTTTGCCTTGCTCGACATCACCGCGAGCAGCGGGATCGAGCAGGCGCTGCGCGATCGGAACGAGGGGCTGGAGGAGGCCAACCGGCTCAAGAACGCCTTCGTCTCCAGCATCAGCTACGAAATGCGCGTGCCCTTGACCTCGATCGCAGGCTTCGCCGAGATGCTGGCGGGCGGCTATGCGGGCGAGCTTTCGAGCACCGCGCGCGAATATGTAGATGCCATCCTGAGCGCGGTGGCAGGCCTGTCCAACCTGACCGGCAATGCGCTCGATCTGACGCAAAGCGTCGCCGGCACGCTGCCGATGAAGATGGAGCCGGTCGATCTGACCAACCTGATCAAGAGCGCGGTCGATCTGCAGCGTGATCCTGCGCGCGGGGCCGGGCTTACGCTCGCTTTCGACGTGCCGCGTGATTGCGGTACGGTTTCGGGCGACCGCAAGCGGCTCGCGCAGGCGATCGACAATCTCTTGCGTAACGCCGTCAGCTATACGCCGCCTGCGGGGCGGATCCTGGTCCGCGCGCGCGTCATCGACGGGCAGTGCGAGATCGTCGTCTCGGACAATGGCGAGGGCCTCTCGCCCCGCCAGCGCGAACGCATTTTCGATCGCTTCAGCCCCGCCATCATTTCCCACGCCGACGATGGCGGGGTGGAGCATCACGAGGTACCGGTCCGGTCTGGTTTCGGCCTGCCGCTCGCCCGCCAGTTGATCGAGGCGCATGGCGGGCAGCTCGATTTGCTGTCCGAAGTCGGGCGCGGCACCAGCGTCGTCATCCGCCTGCCGCTCATCCGCATTCCCGAATGAGCGAAGGCGAGACCCTGTTGAGTGATGCCGCCGCGACCGAACGGTGGGGCGCTGCGCTGGCCCCCTTGCTCCGGCCGGGCGATGTCGTTGCCCTCTCGGGCCCGCTGGGGGCGGGCAAGACGAGCTTTGCACGCGCCACGCTTGCGGGGTTGGGCCTGGAAGGCGAGGCGCCGAGCCCCAGTTTCCCGATCGTCATCGCCTATGATCCGCCCGACGTGCGGTTGCCGCTCTGGCACGTCGATCTGTATCGAATCGACGATGCCGCCGAGATCGCGGAGTTC
This sequence comes from Sphingomonas sp. MMS24-J13, assembly GCF_044905095.1. NCBI lineage: Bacteria > Pseudomonadati > Pseudomonadota > Alphaproteobacteria > Sphingomonadales > Sphingomonadaceae > Sphingomonas > Sphingomonas sp. MMS24-J13. The sequence goes on along the minus strand of NZ_CP173258.1, from coordinate 1,620,097 downwards.
GGTCTCGACGAGGCGCGCCTCGATACGGTCTTGCTGATCGAATGGCCCGAACGGATGGGCGGGCTGCTGTGGGCGGACGCGCTGCGGCTTGCCTTCGAACCGGCATCTGGCGGCGGCCGCCGCTTGACTTGGATAGCGCCCGCGGCATGGGAAGGAAGATGGCCGCCCGCCCAACCATGACGCCCCCAGCGGGCGCCGCCGCCTTTGTCGCCGAAGCAGGATGGAGCGACGCGCGCATAGAGCCTCTGGCCGGCGACGCGTCCTTTCGCCGTTACTTCCGCGTCGTGGGCGCCGGGCGCTCCGCGGTGCTGATGGATGCGCCGCCCGCTTATGAGGATAGTCGTCCGTTCCTGGCGGTGGCCGATCATCTGCTCGATCTCGGTTTCGCGCCGCCGCGCATCCTCGCGCGCGATCTGGCGCAGGGACTGGTCCTGCTGGAGGATTTCGGCGATGCCCGCATGGCCGAGGTGATCGCCGCAGACCAGCGCCGCGAGCGACCAATCTACGAGGCCGCGATCGATCTGCTGCGCGATCTTCATCGCTATCCGGCCGGCCCGTTCGCGCCCTACGATCTTGCTACGTACCAGCGCGAGGCCGCGCTCTTCACCGATTGGTATATGCCAGCGGTCGGGCTCGATCCGGCGCCCGGCTACGCCGAGGCGTGGAATGCCGCGCTGGATGGCATCTGCACCGATCATTCGATCACGGTGCTGCGCGATTATCATGCCGAGAACATCATGCTGCTTCCCGACGGCAGCCTTGGCCTGCTCGACTTCCAGGACGCGCTCGCGGGCCATCCGGCTTACGATCTGGTCTCGCTGCTGCAGGATGCCCGGCGCGACGTGTCGCCCGAACTGGAGGCGGCGATGCTCGACCATTACGGACCGGTCGATCGCACCGCTTACGCGTTGCTCGGCGCGCAGCGGAACGCCAAGATCCTCGGTATCTTCACCCGGCTGTGGAAGCGCGACGGCAAGCCGCGTTATCTAGCCTATCAGCCGCGCATCTGGGGCTATATGGAGCGCGATCTCGCCCATCCGTCGCTGGAGCCGGTCGCGCGCTGGTTCGATGCCTACATCCCGCGCGAAAAGCGTGCCGCTTTCTGGAGCGATTTCCGCCCATGACCAATCAACCGCCGATGGCGCTCCGCCCCCATGCCGAGGCCGCGCCGATCGATACGGCGATGATATTGGCGGCCGGGCTCGGCAAGCGCATGCGCCCGTTGACGGCGACCCGTCCCAAGCCGTTGGTCGAGGTGGCGGGCAAGCCGTTGCTCGACCATGTCATCGATCGGTTGCGCTCGGCCGGGATCGGACGGGTGGTGGTCAACGTCCATTATCTCGCCGACGCGCTCGAGGCGCATCTGCGGGCACAGGCGACCGACATGGAAGTGCTCGTCTCGGACGAGCGCAAGGAATTGCTCGAAACCGGCGGCGGGGTGATCAAGGCGCTGCCGTTGATCCCCGACGATCGCTTCCTGATCGTCAACAGCGACAATCTGTGGATCGACGGTCCGATCGACGCGATTCGCCTGCTCGCGGCGCGATGGGACGACAAGGCGATGGATGCGCTGCTGCTGGTGGTGCCGCTGGCACGCGCCAATTGCCATAATGGCCCGGGCGACTTTCATATGGACGCGGCCGGCCGGCTCTCGCGTCGGCGGCAGGGGCGGGTGGCGCCGTTCGTCTATACGGGCGTGCAACTCGTTTCGCGCCGCTTCTTCGACGATCCGCCCGAGGGGCATTTCTCGATGAACGTGCTTTGGAATCGCGCGATTGCGGCGGGGCGGCTTTATGGGGTCGTGCATCAGGGGCTTTGGTTCGATGTCGGGACGCCGCCTTCCATCGCGAGAACCGAGGCGTTGTTGCTGGAGGCCTAGGGTCTGAATTTGGTGGTTCCAGGCAGCGAATGTTCCTAAGTCGTTCCCGTGCCAGCCCCCACTGTCTTCACCATCCCGATCCATCGTTCGTTCGCCGATTCGCTCGCCGCCGGTTTGCTCGCCCGCACGGGGGATGACCGGCTCGCGCTTGCACGCACGACGATCCTGCTGCCCAACAATCGCGCCCAGCGCGCGATCACGGATGCGTTCGTGCGGCGGGCCGAGGGCGGGTTGTTGTTGCCGCGGCTCGTTTCGATCGGCGATGTCGAACTGGACGATCGGCTCGGCCCGGCGCTTGATCCGGTCGAGGGCGAGGTGGTGCCGCCGGCGATCGATCCTGTTTCACGCCAGTTGATCCTCGCGCGACTGGTCGGCGAGGCGCGCCTTGCCACCGGTGCGGCGATCGAGGCGGGCGAGGCGGTGCGGCTGGCGGTCGATCTGGCACGCACGCTCGACCAATTGATCGTCGAAGAAGTGTCGCCGGATCGCCTGGCCGAAGCGGTGCCGGCGGAACTGTCCGAACATTGGCAGGCCTCGCTCAGCATCCTGCAGGTCGTGCTCAAGCGCTGGCCGCAAGAGCTGGCGAAGCGCGGCTTGATCGATCTGGCCGAGCGGCGCAATCGGCTGATCGATGCCGCGACGAAGCGTTGGACCGCGCATCCGCCCGAGGGACTGAGCGTCGCGGCCGGCATCACCGCCGCTGCGCCGGCGGTCGGGCGGCTGCTCAAGTGCATCGCGCGGCTGCCGCAGGGCATGGTCGTGCTGCCCGGGCTGGATCGGACGATGCCCGACGATGAGTGGCAGGCCTTGGGCGGCGGCGAGAATAGCCGGCCGATCGAGACCCACCCGCAGCATGGTCTGCGCCTGTTGCTCGATCGAATCGGCGTCGGACGCGGCGAAGTCGAGCGCTGGCGCCATCGGGGCGGGGTCGGCACCGCGCCCGAACGCGCGCGCGCGATCAGCAATGCGATGGCGCCCGCCGCCTTCACCGATCGCTGGGCCGATCTGCCCGCGCGCGAGCGGCGGCTGTCGGGCGTGCGCGCGATCGAACTCGCCAACCCCGCTGCCGAGGCGCAGGCGATCGCGATCGCGCTGCGCCATGCGATCGACACGCCAGGGCATGTCGCCGCGCTGGTCACGTCCGATCGCGGCCTCGCGGCCCGGGTCTCGGCGCATCTCGCGCGCTGGGGTATCGAGGCGGACGACAGCGCCGGCCGGCCGCTTTCGCTGAGCCCGCCCGGCACGCTGCTGCTCGCCATCGCCGATGCTGCGGCCGAGGGTTTCGCACCGGTCGCGCTATTGGCGCTGTTCAAGCATCCCCTCGTGCAAGCGGGCGAGAAGAGGCTGGATTGGCTGGCGGGGACACGGTTGCTCGATGAGGCGCTGCGTGGGCCGCGCCCGGGCGTCGGGCTGCACGAGGTCACCCGCTATCTTGAAGAAATGGCGCCCGATGCGCTCGGCTGGTGGCGGAGCGAGGCATTGCCGCGCCTCCAGGCGCTCGAAGCGGCCTTCTCGGGGCGCCTGACGCTTGCGGGCAGCCTTGCCGCGTTGCGCGAGGCAGCGACCGCCTTTGCGGGTGACGAAGCGTGGAACCGCCCCGCCGGCCGTGCCGCCGCCGAACTTGTCTCGGCGCTCGAAGCAGGGGCGATCGACGGGCCGGTGCTGGCGCGCGCGCAGGGCTTCCCGGCTTTCCTCAAGGCGATGCTCGATACGGTCGCGGTGCGTCCGCCGCAGGGCGGGCATCCGCGTGTCCATATCTGGGGTCTGATCGAAGCGCGGTTGCAGCAGGCCGATCTGATGGTGCTGGGCGGGCTCAACGAGGGCGTGTGGCCGTCGCTGCCCGCGCCCGATCCGTGGCTGGCGCCCGCGATCCGCGCCACGCTCGGCCTGCCGGGGCTGGAGCGCCGGATCGGGATCGAGGCGCAGCAATTCGCCGCGGCGCTCGGCAGCCCGCAGGTGCTCCTCACCCGCGCCCGGCGCGATGCGCGCGCACCGGCCGTGCCGTCACGCTTCTGGCTGCGGCTGGAGGCGATGACGGGCGGGATCGCCCCCGCGCGTGAACTCCGGCGCTGGGCCGATGCGATCGACCGGCCGGACGATTTTACTCCTGCCGAGCGACCGCGTCCGCGTCCACCAGTCGAAGACAGGCCGCGGCGGATCGCGGTGACCAAGCTCGATCGCCTGAAGGCCGATCCCTTCGCTTTCTACGCCGATGCGATGCTGAAGCTGCGAAGTTGGGATGCGGTCGATGCCGATCCCAGCGCGGCATGGCGCGGCAGCGCGGTCCACCAAGTGTTCGAGGCATGGATCAAGCATGACGGCGGGGATCCCGCCAAGCTCCGTCCGCGCGCCGAGGCGTTGCTGACCGAGACTGCCGCGCATCCGGTGCTGCGCACGCTATGGGCGCCGCGCTTGCTGGAGGCGATCGATTGGGTTGCGGCCGAGGTCGCCGCCGATATCGCGAAGGGCCGGCGCGCGGTCGCCGCCGAGGTGAAAGGTCGAATCGAGATCGCCGGCATCGCGCTCGACGGCACGGTCGACCGGATCGATCGCCTGCCCGATGGCAGCCTTGCCATCGTCGACTGGAAGACCGGCAAGCCGCCATCCAAACGCGCGGTAGCGGAGGGCTATTCGATGCAACTCGGCCTGCTCGGGCTGATCGCGGAGCGGGGCGGGTTCGGCGAGGACCTGCACGACGATCCGACCATCTTCGAATATTGGTCGCTCGCCGCCAAAGCCGGCGATCTCGGCTATCGCGCCACGCCCGTGGGGCTGAATAAGCAGGGGGAGGGGATCGACCCGGCCGATTTCACCACGCGTGCGGCGGCGGTGCTGGCCGCCGCGGTCGAGGCTTATCTCAAGGGCGATGCGCCGTTCGTCGCCAAGCTCCATCCCGAATATTCGCCCTATGGCGATTATGACCAGCTGATGCGGCTCGACGAATGGTATGGCCGCGCCGCGCGGAGCGATGGCGCATGAGCGCGCGGATTTCTTTGCTCAAGCCGCTCAAGGGCGATCAGGCGGCCGCATCGCACCCGGCGCGGCAGGTGTGGCTGTCCGCCTCGGCCGGCACCGGCAAGACCCACGTCCTCACCGCGCGCGTGCTGCGGTTGCTGCTCAACGGCGCGGCCCCCGAAAGCATCTTGTGTCTGACCTTCACCAAGGCCGGTGCGGCCGAGATGGCCGAGCGCATCCAGGCGCGGCTGGCCAGCTGGGTGCGGATGTCGAAGAAGCTGCTGTGCGAGGAGCTCAAGGCGCTTGCCGAACGGCATGATGACGAGGCGGTGCGCGAGGCGCGGCGCCTGTTCGCCAAGGTGCTCGATGCGCCGGGCGGCGGGCTGCGCATCCAGACGATCCACGCTTTTTGCCAGGCCCTCCTGGCAGGCTTCCCGACCGAGGCGGGGCTCAGCCCCGGCTTCCGTCCCCTGGAAGGGCGCGCCGAAGCCGCGCTCGGCCGGGCCACGCTTGGCGAGTTGCTCAGCAATGCCGAGCGCGGCGGCGATCTCGGGCTGATTCGCGATATCCAGACGCTTAGCCGCCGGCTCGGCGAGGATAAGGCCGAGCGGTATCTGACTTTGTGCGCCCGCGCGCCCGATGCGCTGGCCTCGCTCGGATCGCGCGAGGGGATTGCGGCGCGCGTCCGCACCGCGCTCGACGTACCGCTCGGCGATGTCGAGGAGGCCATTGCGGCGGCGTGCGCCGACGACCGTTTCGATTGCGCGACCTTGCACCGGATCGCCGCCGCCAATGCCACATGGGGCACCAAGACCGGGCTGGAGCATGCGGATCTCGCCGCCGCCTTCCTCGCTGCCGATCCGGCGGGTCGTGCGGTGCTGCTCGGCGATCTAATCGGCATAGCGCAGACCAAGGCGGGCGAGCCGCGCGCCTTCACCGCCAAACTGCTCGGCTGCGATCCCGCGCATGGCGACAATTGTGCGCGGCTGGGCGAGGCGATCGCCGCCTTGCTGTCGCTGCGCAGCCGCGCCGAACTGGCCGGGCTGCTGGCGGCGGGGCTGCGGGCAGGGCAGTCCTATGCGCTCGCTTATGCCGATGCCAAGCGCATCCAGGGCGTGGTCGATTTCGACGATCTGATCAGGCTGGCGGTGGCGTTGCTGCAGCGGCCCGGGATCGGCGAGTGGATCCGCTACAAGCTCGATCGCCGCACCGATCACATCCTGGTCGACGAGGGGCAGGATACCAACCCCAATCAATGGGCGATCGTGGCCGCGCTCGCCGAGGAATTCTACAGCGAGGCGCCGGAGGACGACAACCGTGCCAATCGCACGATCTTCTCGGTCGGGGATTTCAAGCAGGCGATCTTCGGCTTCCAGGGCACCGATCCCGCCGCCTTCGTCTTCGCCCGCGAATATTTCCGCCGCGTGATAGAGGGCGGCGAGCGGCGCCTGACCGATCTGTCGCTCGATCGTTCGTTCCGATCGACCCCGCCGGTGCTCGAACTGGTCGATCAACTGGTGGCGCAACTCGGCACCGAGCGGCTGGGCCTGTACGACGAAGCGCGCGCGCATATCAGCGCGCGCGACGATCTGCCCGGGCAGGTGACCTTGTGGCGCCCGGTTTCGCTCGATCTCGACGCCATGCCCGAGGAGGGGGGTGAGGAAGGCTGGATCGACGACGCCACGCGCGAATTCGCGACCCGGCTGGCGGCGCAGATCCGCGAGTGGATTGATGCGCCGATGTGGCTGCCCGGCAAGGGACGGCCGTTGCGGCCAGAGGATGTGCTGATCCTCGTGCGTAAACGCGGCGAACTCGCTTCGCTGATCGTCGCGCGGCTCCATGCCGAAGGCGTGCCGGTGGCGGGCGTCGATCGGCTGCGGCTCGATGCGCCGCTGGCGGTGCGCGATCTGATGGCGGCGATCCGCTTCGTGCTCCAGCCCGAGGACGATCTCAATCTCGCCAACCTGCTCGTCTCGCCTCTGTTCGGGCTGAGCCAGGACGATCTCTATGCCGCCGCATTCAAGCGCCCCGGCAGATTGTGGAGCCGCATCGCCGACGATCCGCGTTTTGCAGAAGCGGGCAGCGGCCTGCGGGCGTTGCTGGCGCGCGCCGATTTCGCGACGCCCTATCGCTTCCTCGAAGACATCCTGTCCGGCGCGCTCGACGGGCGGCGCAAGCTGATGCGGCGGCTGGGTGGCGAGGCGCGCGATCCGATCGAGGAGTTGCTCAACGCCGCTCTGACCTTCGAGACCGAGGCGACGCCGACCCTGCAGCGCTTCCTCGACTGGTTCGATCGCGACGAGGTGGAGGTCACGCGCGATCCGTCGGCGCCGCTCGATGCGGTGCGTGTGATGACGGTGCATGGCGCCAAGGGCCTGCAGGCACCGCTCGTCATCCTTGCCGATGCGACCGGCGATCCCGACGCCTCGCGCGCCGGCACGATCCATTGGGCGATGGAGGAGGAGGGCGAACGCGTGCCCGTATTCCGCCCGCGCAAGGCGGAACTGGCCGGTACGCTCGCCGAGGCGCTGGAGGCGGCCGAGCGGCGCGAGCGCGAGGAACATTGGCGGCTGCTCTATGTCGCGGCGACGCGCGCCGAGGAGAAGCTGGTGATCGGTGGCGCGCTCGGTCCGCGCGCGCGGGGCGTACCGCCGGCCGAAAGCTGGTATGCGGAACTGGAGAAGGCGTTGATCGCGCTCGGGGCCGAGGAGCGTGACGATCAGCGCTGGTTGGGCGCGCGCGATCATGGCAGCGCAGGCAAGGCCGGACGCTTGCGGGTCGCGTCATCCGGCCGCGATCCCGGCATGATCCCCGCACCGGCGTGGTTGCATCAGGCCGCACCCCAGGAAAGCCGTCCGCCGCGCCCGTTGGCGCCATCGTCGCTGGGCGAGGATCTCACGGCCTATCCGCCGCCTGGGCCGCAGATGCTGGAGGCGGCACGGCGCGGGCAGTTGCTCCATGCCCTGTTCGAGCGTCTCCCGGCGGCACCGGCCGCGCGCCGGGCCGAGATCGGCGACAATTGGCTGGCTGGTGCGGCCGGCGTGACCGATCCCGAATTGCGCCGCCAGCTGGTCGCCGAGGTCTGCGCGATCATCGCCGATCAGGCCCATGCGGCGCTCTTCGATCCGGCCGCGCTGGCCGAGGCGCCAATCGCGGCCGTGTTGCCGAACGGGCTGGTCGTCGCCGGCACGGTCGATCGCCTCCTGGTGACCGACCGCCAAGTCCTCCTGGTCGATTACAAGACCGGCCGCCGCGTGCCGGCTACGATCGAGGCCGTACCCGAACAGCATTTGCGCCAGATGAGTGCTTATGCGGCCGCGCTCGCCGCCATCTTTCCCGATCGCGCGATCGAGGCGGCGTTGCTCTATACATCGGGGCCACGATTGATCACCTTACCGCCCGCAACGCTCGCCGCGCACAAGCCCAGCTTGGGCGGGGTGGAGCAAAAGCTGGGGCCGGGCGGTTGAGTGGCCGATGGCGGCTGCCTACATCGTTACGGCGACAAAGGAGTTATGTGAGATGGCGACCAAGAAAGTAACGGACACCAGCTTCGAGAGCGACGTGCTGAAGGCCTCGGGTCCGGTGCTGGTCGACTTCTGGGCGGAATGGTGCGGTCCGTGCCGGATGATCGGCCCCGCGCTCGAGGAATTGTCCGAGGAGCTGGGTGAGCAGGTGACGATCACCAAGCTCAATATCGACGAAAATCCGGATGCGCCGGGCCGCTATGGCGTCCGCGGCATTCCGACGATGATCCTGTTCAAGGACGGCGCACCGGCAGCGACTCAGGTTGGCGCGGCACCGAAGAGCCAGATCAAGCGCTGGATCGAAAGCGCGATCTGACCATCGTAACGAAGACGAAACGAGAAGTTAGAGCGGCCGGCGGTGGGTTCCATCGCCGGCTCTTTTTATTTTGTTGTTGACAAAGGCTAAAATACGGATCGAGCCGGAACCGCAATCGTTAAGGTCTCAGTGTTCTGGGAGCGTAGCGATGAAGGGTTTGGAGCGTAATGCCGCCTTGGCGCGGCGCGGTGTATTTCTTTCGGTGGCGGTCCTCGCGGCCGTTTGGAACCCCTCCATCGGCTCAACTCAGCAGCCCGACCCGGCCGAGCAAAGGGTTCCGGTCGGCGGCCGCTGGAGCGCAGAAGCGGTCGGCCAGCTCGTCAAGGTCATCGAAAGCGCTCGCGCCGAGGGGCTCGATCCATCGGCGTACAATCTGGTCGGGTTGCGACAGGTCGCGGAGAACGGCCAGGGGCCTGCGCTGGATGCCGTCGCGGATGCGGCAGCGGTCCAACTCGCGCATGACTATTATTTCGGACGCGTCAGCGATCGTGACGACATGGGCTGGATGATCCAGCGGCCTGCTTACGAGCCGCAGGAACTCGCCAAGGGGCTCCAGCAGGCGATCGCTTCGGGTGAGATTCGCAAATTCTATGCGTCGCTGCTGCCGTCCGATCCGCGTTACGCGGCCTTGCGCGAGGCGCTGGCGCAGACCGACGATCCGTCGCTGCGCGATCGCCTGCGCGTCAACATGGAGCGCTGGCGGTGGATGCCGCGTGGACTGGGCGATGATTATCTTTATGTCAACGTACCGAGCTACAAGCTGCAGGTCATGACGGACGGCGCATCGGTGGCGTCGTACGACGTGGTTGTCGGCGCACCGAAGACGCGTACCCCGATGCTGGCGTCGCCGACCAATTCGTTCGTCGTCAATCCCTGGTGGAATGTTCCCGCCAGCATCGTGAAAAGCTCGAACCTGCGGCCGGGCAAAGGCGGCTATCAGTTCAAGGCGAGCGCCAATGGCGGCTATGCGGTGCGGCAGCCGCCTGGGCCGCGCAATGCGCTGGGCAAGATCAAATTCAATCTCGCCAACGATCAGGCGATCTATCTCCACGATACGCCCGCCAAGTCCGCCTTCGGCCGTGACGAGCGTGCGCTCAGCCATGGCTGCATCCGGGTGAAGAATATCGACCAGCTTGCGGCGCAGTTGCTGGGTGAGGATGGCGGCGACACCGCGCAATTCGACGAGGCGCTGGCGAGCCCGGCGACCGCGACCCTGCGGTTGCCGCGCACCTGGCAGGTCTACATCGTCTATTTCACCCTCGACGGGAACGATCCGACCAACCTTGCCAGCTACTCCGATCCATACGGCTACGACGCGCAGATCCTCACGCGGTTGGACAGCCGACCGATCGGCCGCGCGGTGCAGGTAGCGGCGCTTCGGTAGAACCGGCCTTCCGAGTTTGCTCGTCGAGGAGCCCAAAAAAGGGCCGCCCGGCTGCCGGGCGGCCCTTTTCATGTGCGGAAGAAGACCGCGATCAGTTCGCGTTGGAAGCGTTGTCGCCCATCACGTTGGTCGAGGTGTCGTTCATCGTGCCGGTCGTGTTCATGTCGGTCATCGACACGTTCTCGGTGGTGGTGTTCGTCGTCTCGCTCTTGCAGGCCGAAAGCGCCAGAGCCGCGCCGGCAACCATCGCCACGGCAACGGTCTTCTTCAGAATGTCTTGCATGTCCAGACTCCCTAGTGTGTTGATTTGGACTGGGCTTGCCTCATTCCCAAATCGCGGCGGACTTTACCACAATGCGCCATCGCCTCAAGGGCCGATGCTATTGTTGTTAAGTGATTGAAGAAAATTAAAAAATTCGTCTTTCAGCGCCAGATCCAACATATCCATGCCCGAATTGCGCTGCATTGCATCAAGGCTGGTGACCGGAAAATCGCCGATCCCGCACGGCACGATAGCGTCGAAGTGATGGAGATCGGGCGAAACATTGATCGCGAAGCCGTGCAGAGTGACCCAGCGCCGCACGCGCACCCCGATCGCGCCGATCTTCGCTTCGCGGCCCTGGGCATCGTCGACCCAGATGCCAATTCGGCCATCCGCCTTGCGTGCGGCGACGCCCAGCCGGCCGAGCGAACCGATCAGCCAATCCTCGAGGCTCGCCACATAGCGTCGCACGTCGCGCCCGCGCTTTTCGAGATCGAGCAGCACGTAGCCGATCCGCTGGCCGGGCCCGTGATAGGTATAGCGTCCGCCCCGCCCGGTGGCGTGGACCGGGAAACGGCCGGGATCGAGCAATTCGTCGCCAACTGCACTGGTGCCGCCGGTGATGAGCGGCGGGTGTTCGAGCAGCCAGACCAGTTCGGGCGCCTCGCCGGCGCGGATCGCGGCGACGCGCGCCTCCATCGCCGCAACGGCTTCGGCATAGTCGGTCAGGCCGGGCGAGATCCGCCATTCGATCGTGTGGGGAGGGGAGGGCATGGTCGGCGCCCATGTGCGCATCGCCGTCGATCGACGCAAGCATCGCCACCGATTGCCTTTGTGCGGTTCGACGTGGATAGAGGCGCCATGCCGGGAGAGAGTTCGTGAAGCGGGTTTCGGTCGAACAGGCCTACCTTTGGGCGCAGCAGTTCGTCGCGCGTGAGTGGCGGCTGCTGCTGCCCGTAACGCTGATGTTCCTGGCGCTGCCGCCCTTGCTGGTCGATCTGCTCGTGCCGGCATCGGCGCAAGCGCCGATGGTGCCGCTGGCCGATCTGCAGAGCGGCAAGGCGCAGATCCCGATGACGGCCTGGCTGACCGGCCTCGCCGTCGTGCTCGTCGGTTGTGTCGGCCAGCTCGCGCTGGTTGCGTTGGGGCTGGTCGCAAGGATCAGCGTCCGCGAAGCGATCGGGCTCGCGTTCGCGAGGGTCGCAGTGCTGGTCGCAACCGGGATCCTCACGGTCTTCGGCGTGATGTTCATCGCGGTGCTGGCGGTGCTGCTGCTCAATCTGGCGCCGACCAATGCGGCCACCCAGCAGGGGCTGCTATTGTTCCTGATCATCGGCCTGATGCTGTTTCTGTCGATTCGCCTGATGCCGCTCGGGCCGTTGATCGTCGAGCGGCCGATCGGCCCGATCGCCGCGATGCGTCGTGCATGGGATCTCACAAGCGGTGCCTTCTGGCGCGTGACCGGCGCGTTGCTCATCTATGTTTTTGGGGCGTTCATCGTCGTCGCAGCCTCGACCTCCGCGCTCGGCGCGATCCTGACCCTGGGGGCCAGGGCGGTCGGACAGCCCGAAGTCGGCGTCGTGCTGGCGCAGGTATTCTTTCGCGTGTGCGTGGCGGTCGCCAGTGCGGGCATCCAGATCGTGATCGTCAGTCTTTACCGTCAGCTGGTTGCCTCAAGAAGCGGCACCTGAGGCGCCGCTTCGCGCGGCAGGATACCCAGCAGCCGCGGATCGGCGAAGGTTTCGATCGCCAGCGCGAACGGTTCGAATCCCTGCGCGCGATAGAAGCCGAGGGCGGACGGATGATCCAGCGTGCAGGTATGAACCCACAGCCGCGTCACATCCTTGCGCCAGCCGAGCGCCATTGCCTGCATCATGAGCCAGCGGCCATGGCCGTTCCCCGCCAATTCCGGAATCAGCCCGAAAAAGGCGATTTCGCACTGCCCGGCCTGGCGGAAATCCAGTTCGAGCATGCCGATCTCGATCCCGGCCGGATCGATCACGGCGTAGACCGATACCTCGGGATCGTGGATGATCGCGTTCAGGGCGCCATCGTCGAGCAGCAGCCGTGAGAACCACAGCCATTTCTGGCCGACGCGATTGAACAGAGCCCGATATTTGTCGGGCGCGGGCTTGTCCCATCGCACCAGCCTGAAGCGGGAGGCGGGCAGGGGCGCCGGCCGCGGCCGCGCGCGCATCTCCAGCGACGTGACGATCGCGGCCAGTTCGCCGCGCGCTACCGGCGCCAGCACCGGCTAACTCCACGCCGCGAGCGGGGAGGCTCATCAGGACCGCGTCGATGTCATGCCCGGTCTTGAGCCCGAACAGCGTGCCGCGATCCCACACCAGATTGAACTCGGCATAGCGGCCACGATAGGCGAGCAAGGCAGCGCGATCCGCCTCGCTCCACGTTTCTCCCATCCGCGCTCGCGCGATGCGCGGAAAGACGTCGAGGAACGCTTCGCCGACCTCACGCACGAACGCGAAGCTCGTGGCGAAATCGCCCTCGAGTCGATCGAAGAAGATGCCGCCGACTCCACGGTGGACCTTGCGGTGGGGAATCCAGAAATATTCGTCGGCCCATTCCTTATAGCGCGGATAATCGCCCGGTCCGGGATGCGCGGCGCAGGCGCGCTCGAACGCGGCGTGAAACTGCGCGGTATCGTCATCGCGCGGAATCGCGGGGTTGAGATCGGCCCCGCCACCGAACCAGCGCTTCGTCGTCACGAGGAAGCGGCAATTCATGTGCACGGCCGGCACATGGGGATTCGCCATGTGCGCGACCAGGCTGATCCCGGTCGCGAAAAAGCGCGGATCCTCCTCCGCGCCGGGAATGGTCTTCGCGAAATCGGGCGCGAACTTTCCGGCCACGGTCGAAACGTTGACGCCGACCTTCTCGAACACCTGGCCCTTCATCAGCCCCTTGACGCCGCCGCCGCCATCGCTGCCGTCGGCATCGACGCGGGTCGAAGGCGTGAACTGGAAGCGTGCGGCGCCGCCGCCTTCGCTCTCGATCGCTTCGAATTCCGCGCAGATTCGGTCGCGCAGTGATTCGAACCAGTCGCGCGCCGCCTGCTGCTCTGCATCGAGTGAAATCATGTCATTCCTTCCCGCGCGGCGGATGCCCGCATGGGTCGCTCATGACAAGTTCAGTCACACTCTTTGCCTGTTCGTCGGTGTGCGCCGCAAAGGGTGCTTGGCAAATCGATAAACACGCGTCTATCAGCGCGCAGCAGTCGTCGGTCGGGCGACCGCGCCGCGCGTTCGCTAACGTTGCGGCAAAGGGGAAAACGCAGAAGGTTTCGCGAATGGCGACGTCCGAATATGTCGACGGTCCCAACGAGCATGTGGAGGAGGATGGCGTTCGTCGCCGTGACTTCCTGAATATCGCTGCGGTCAGCTTTGCTGGCGTCGGCGCGGTCGCCGTCGCGATCCCGTTCGTGAATCAGATGAACCCATCGGCCGATGTGCTCGCACTGGCCTCGATCGAGGTTGATATCGCGAAGGTTGAGGCCGGATCGGGCATCAAGGTCGCGTGGCGCAAGCAACCGGTGTTCGTCCGCCGCCTGACGCCGAAGGAAATCGGCGAGGCCAATGCGGTGCAGGTTTCGACGCTCCGCGATCCGCAGACCCTGGCCGAGCGCACCAAGCCGGGCCACGAGCAGTGGCTGGTGACGATGGCGGTGTGCACGCATCTCGGCTGCGTGCCGCTCGGCATCACCTCGGGCGAGAATCGCGGCGATTTCGGCGGCTATTTCTGCCCGTGCCACGGTTCGCAATACGATACGGCGGGCCGTATCCGTAAGGGGCCGGCGCCAAAGAACCTGCAGGTTCCCGAGTACAGCTTCAAATCCAACTCTGTCGTCCAGATCGGTTGAGGTAGACCTAGATGAGCTTCCCCTGGGCCAAGCACTACACTCCCGCGCATCCCTTCATGAAGTGGATGGACGAGAAGCTCCCGCTTCCGCGTCTGGTCTACAACGCGATCGGCGCCGGTTATCCCGTCCCGCGCAATCTCAACTATTTCTGGAATTTCGGCGTGCTGGCGGGCCTCGCGCTCACCATCCAGATCGCGACCGGCATCGTGCTGGCGATGCATTATGCGTCGAACGCCGATCTGGCCTTCAATTCGGTCGAAAGCATCATGCGCGACGTGAATTCGGGCTGGCTGCTGCGCTACATGCACGCCAACGGCGCCAGCGCCTTCCTGGCGGTCGTTTATATCCACATCTTCCGCGGCCTTTATTACGGGTCGTACAAGGCGCCGCGCGAGATGGTGTGGCTGCTCGGCGTGGTCATTTTCCTGCTGATGATGGCGACCGCCTTCATGGGCTACGTCCTTCCCTGGGGCCAGATGAGCTTCTGGGGTGCGCAGGTGATCACCGGCTTCTTCTCGGCGATCCCGGTTGTCGGTGAGCCGATCCACACCCTGCTGCTCGGTGGCTTCGCGCCGGATAATGCCGCGCTCAACCGCTTCTTCTCGCTCCATTACCTGCTGCCGTTCGTGATCGCCGGCGTGATTGTGCTCCATATCTGGGCGCTGCACATTCCGGGCTCGAACAACCCGACCGGCGTCGATGTGAAGGGGCCGCAGGATACGGTTCCTTTCCATCCTTATTACACGGCCAAGGACGGCATGGGCGTTTTCGTCTTCCTGCTGATCTATTGCGCCTTCGTGTTCTTCTACCCGAACGCGCTCGGCCACCCGGACAATTATATCCCGGCCAACCCGCTCTCGACCCCGGCGCACATCGTGCCCGAATGGTACTTCCTGCCCTTCTACGCGATCCTGAAGTCCTTCACCGGCGATTTCCTAGGCGTGCCCGCGAAGCTGTGGGGCGTGGTTGCGATGTTCGGCTCGATCCTGCTGCTGTTCTTCCTGCCGTGGATCGATCGCTCGCCGGTCCGCTCGGCCAATTATCGCCCGACCTACAAATGGTTCTTCTGGGTGCTGGTGGTCGACGTGATCGTCCTGGGCTATCTCGGCCAGGCCGAAGTGACGCCGACGGTGGTGATGTTGAGCCAGCTCTGTGCGGCTTATTACTTCGCGCACTTCCTGATCATCCTGCCGATCGTATCGGCGATGGAAAAGCCATTGCCGTTGCCCAATTCGATCTCGGAAGCTGTCCTCGGCTCGGATGCCGACGCGGCCCACGCAGCCTGAGCCTCCCGGGGGATATAAAAGATCATGCTCCGCTTCTTCGGACCCATCATCGCCCCGATCATCGGGTTGGGCTTCATCTTGGCGCTGGCCTGGGGCTTCATCACCTCGCCGCACGACGCGTCGCCCGAAACCGCCACCGAGGTGTATCATCTCAAGCCGAAGGAGGTTCACTTCTCCTTCGACGGCCCGTTCGGCAAATATGACCATCAGCAGCTCCAGCGCGGCTTCCAGGTCTACAAGGAGGTCTGCTCGGCCTGTCACAGCATGAAGCTGGTGGCGTTCCGCGACTTCGAAGAGATCGGCTTCAGCAAGCCCGAGGTGAAGGCGATCGCGAAGGGCTGGGCGACCGAGGTTCCCTCGATCAACCCGGACACCGGCGAAGCCACGACCCGCAAGGCGATCCCGAGCGATTATATCCCCTCGACCTACGCCAACGAGACCGCCGCGCGCGCTGCCAACAACAATGCGTTGCCGCCGGACATGTCGTTGCTCGCCAAGGCGCGTGAGGGCGGCCCGCATTATATCTACTCGATCCTGACCGGCTATCACGAGCAGCCGGCCGAACTTCTCAAGAAGTTCCCCGACGCCAAGACGCCGACGGGGCTGCACTACAATCCGTACTTCGCGAACCTGAACTTCGCGATGCCGCAGCCGCTGGTTGCCGACGGCCAGGTGACCTATTCGGATGGCACCAAGGCGACGGTCGATCAGATGGCGAAGGACGTCTCCGCATTCCTGATGTGGGCGGCGGAGCCCAAGCTGGAAAATCGCCACCGCACCGGTATCGCGGTGATGATTTACCTGCTCATCGGCACCTTGCTGTCCTTCGGGGCCTACAAGGCAGTCTGGCACGGCAAGAAGCATTGATAAGGGAGAGCCCGGCGGAGTGATACTTCGCCGGGCTTTTTCGTGAGACGCCGTGCACGCTGCCGATCCGACCATTTCCGCTATCGCGATGCTTGCGGTCTTCGCGCTTGCCGGCGGCGGCGCCTGGACCCTGGCGAAGCGCGGCGAGACCATGCGTGGCGTGCTCATGCTGCTGGCCGCGGCCGTGCTGCTCGGCAATGTCCTCATCTGGACCTGGCCGTAATCTAAAATCTCTCATGCCCGAGCATTTGAACATGCTGCGCGCCACACTACATCGCCCTTATGCCCGAGATCGATGACGCCACCGCCGCCGCCGCCTTCCGCCGCCTCGTGGCGCACCTCCAGCATCGTACCGACGCGCAGAATGTCGATCTGATGGGACTGGCCGGTTTCTGCCGGAACTGTCTGGGCGACTGGCTCGCCGACGCGTCGCACGGCGCGATCACGAGCGCCGAGGGGCGCGAATATGTCTATGGCATGCCTTATGCCGAGTGGAAGGCGAACCATCAGCAACCGGCCAGCGCCGAACAACTCGCACGGATGGAAGCGAGCTTGAAGCTCAACCCCTGACGCCGCGATTCGCGCGCTTGCCCCTGCGTTAGACCCGCGCGAAGGGGAAGGCATGACGATGGGTTTCGAAAGCATCCTTAACTTCCGCGATTATGGTGGCTATCCCGCCGCAGGGGGCCGGCTTGTCAGCGGACGGCTCTATCGCTCGGGCCAACATGGTCAGGCCACTCCGGCGGATCTCGAGCTTTTCGCGCGCCATGACGTGGGGACGATCATCGACCTGCGCGGCGACAGCGAGCGCGCCACCTATCCCTGCCAGCGCCATCCGGGCTTTGCCGCCGAGGTGGTGTTCGCGCCCGGCGAGACGGTCGAGCATGTCGGGCCGTCGGTCGATCCGCACGACAAGACCGCACTCGATGCGCGGATGCAGGCGATCTACCGGATGCTGCCGTTCATGCCGGCGCTGGCGGGGACGTATCGGCTCTATCTGCAAGCGCTGACCGAGCGCCCGGGCGGCAGCATGGTGCATTGCTTCGCCGGTAAGGACCGGACGGGGGTGGGCGTCGCGCTGGTGCACCGCCTCACGGGCGTCCATCATGACGATCTGGTCGAGGATTATCTTCGCTCGAACGATCGCGCCTTGCTCGATCGACGGATCGAGATCGAAGCGGATTGGCTGTATGAAAATTACGGCGCACTCAGCGATGCGGCGCTGCGAGCCTTCTTCGGGGTCGAGGCGAGTTATCTGGAGGCGGCGTTCGACGAGATGGCGCTGCGGTACGGCAGCGTCGAAGGCTATGCCGAGGCGGTGTTGGGGGTGACCCCGGAGCGGCGCGAGGCGCTGCGCGCCGCTTTGGTGGTCTAGTCTTCTGCGAGGCGAGCGCTGTAGACGAGATCAAACGATATCCCGTCCGGTCGTGAAATTGGGCATCATCGTATTCGGTCCGTGCGCCCCGAGGCGACCGGCAACGAGCTGGCGTACCGCCTCCTCGCGGCTCGGCTTCGGCTCTTGGGAGCGGTCGATCCACTGATCGATCGCTTCGATCTGCTCTGCGGTGAATTCGACCGTCAGCGTCGTTCCGGATGGTTCGCTCATGCTGGCAAAGCTGCCCCCGCCGAACGCGGGGTCAAGCACGCGGCCCTTGAAAATCGGCTTCCCCTGGCGCGCTTAGCCTGTATCGACCGCACATAATGACCGCCGAACCCACCCCGATGATGGCGCAATATCACGCGCTCAAGGCGCAGGTGCCCGATTGCTTGCTCTTCTATCGGATGGGCGATTTCTTCGAACTGTTCTTCGACGATGCGAAGGCGGCATCGGCGACGCTCGATATCGCGCTCACGGCGCGCGGCGAGCATGGCGGCAATGCGATACCGATGTGCGGCGTGCCCGCGCACAGCCATGAGGTCTATCTGGCGCGGCTGATCAAGGGCGGCCACCGGGTTGCCATCGCCGAGCAGACCGAGACGCCGGAGCAGGCGAAGAAGCGGGGCGGCAGCAAGGCGCTGGTCGCGCGCGGGATCGTCCGCATCGTCACCCCCGGCACGCTGACGGAAGAGGTCCTGCTCGACGCGCGCGCCGCAAACTGGCTGGTCGCGGTTGCGAACGCCGGCGGCCAATTGGCGCTGGCGGCGGCCGATATCTCGACCGGGCAATTCGAGATCGCGGCGGTGCCGCCGCATATGCTGGATGCCGAACTGGCGCGGCTCAATGCGGCCGAGGTGATCGCGCCCGAAGGTTTCGAAGCGCCGGCCGGGGTCGCCGTGACCACCGCCGCGGGGTTCGACAGTGTCGCCGCGGAGAAGACGCTCAAGGGCATGTTCGGCGTTGCCACGCTCGACGGCTGGGGTGGCTTCGGCCGCGCCGAATTGTGTGCGGCGGGCGGGCTGCTCGTCTATCTCGCCCGCGCCGGGCAGGGGGCCTTGCCGTTCCTGGCACCGCCGGTGCGCCGCGTCGCCGCCGATCACATGATGATCGATGCGGCGACGCGCGAAAGCCTTGAAATCGTTCAGGCGAGCGGCGGCGGGCGCAGGGGCAGCCTGCTCGACGCGCTCGATCGCACCGTCACGGGTGCCGGCGCGCGCCTGCTCGGGCTCGATCTGGCGGCGCCGCTGACCGATCGGGCGATGATCGACGATCGCCTCGATCTGGTCGGCTGGCTCCACGACGATGGCGATCTGCGTGCACGGCTGCGCGGCATATTGCGCGCCTTGCCCGATATCGGCCGCGCGCTTGGGCGACTGGCCGCGGGGCGAGGCAGTCCGCGCGATCTTGGTCAGCTCCGCGACGGGCTGGATCAGGCACAGCGGCTGCATGGCATGCTCGATCAGCTCGACCCGCATCCGGCTTTGCTCGATGCGCTGCTGCCCGCCTTCCTCGGCCATGGCGAACTGGTCGAGCGGCTGCAGCGTGCGCTGGTGGCGACACCGCCGATCGATGCGAGCCAGGGCGGCTATATCGCCGAAGGTTATGACGAGGCGCTCGACGCGTTGCGCGCACGCGGCGGCGAAGGGCGGCGCGAGATTGCCGCGCTGGAGGCACGCTATCGCGCTTCGACCGGTATCGGCCAGCTCAAGATCCGTCATAACAATGTGCTCGGCTACCATGTCGAGGTGCCCGCCAAAG
Source organism: Sphingomonas sp. MMS24-J13 (assembly GCF_044905095.1). Lineage (NCBI taxonomy): Bacteria > Pseudomonadati > Pseudomonadota > Alphaproteobacteria > Sphingomonadales > Sphingomonadaceae > Sphingomonas > Sphingomonas sp. MMS24-J13. Next base: position 1,600,611 of record NZ_CP173258.1, on the reverse strand, counting down.
CGGCCGATCCGCTGATGCGCGCCGACAGCGGCTTCACCCACCGCCAGACACTTGCGGGCGTCGTCCGCTTCAATGCGCCCGAACTGCACGAACAGGCGCTGACCGTCGGTCAAGCCGGCGCGCACGGGCTCGCGGCCGAGGCGGCGCATCTGGAGGATCTGATCGAGCAGGCGTTGGGCCGTGCGCGCGAGATTGCCGCGACCGCCGATGCGCTGGCGCGGCTCGATGTCGCGAGCGGGTTGGCCGAGCGCGCGGCCGAGGGGGGATGGTGCCGCCCGGCCCTGGTCGAGCAACCCTGCCTCGAGATAATCGAGGGGCGCCACCCGGTCGTCGAAAGTGCGGTCGCGGCGACGGGCGGCCGTTTCGTCGCCAACGATTGCCAACTCGGGCCGCATGATCGGCTGTGGCTCGTCACCGGCCCTAACATGGGCGGCAAATCGACCTTCCTGCGCCAGAACGCGGCGATCCTGATCCTCGCCCAGGCCGGCAGCTTCGTGCCTGCCGCCAGCGCGAAGCTCGGCCTGTGCGATCGCCTGTTCAGCCGGGTCGGCGCGTCGGACAATCTCGCACGCGGCCGATCGACCTTCATGGTCGAGATGGTGGAGACGGCGGCGATCCTGGCGCAGGCGACCGAGCGGAGCTTCGTCATCCTCGACGAGGTCGGGCGCGGCACGTCGACCTATGATGGGCTCGCCATCGCCTGGGCGGTGGTCGAGGCGGTGCATGACATCAACCGTTGCCGCTGTCTGTTCGCGACCCATTATCACGAACTGACCCGGCTGGCCGAGCGGCTCGACGCGCTCTCGCTGCACAATGTTCGCGCCCGCGAGTGGAAGGGCGATCTGGTACTGCTGCACGAAGTGGCGTCCGGCCCGGCCGATCGCAGCTACGGCCTCGCGGTCGGGCGTCTCGCCGGTCTTTCGCCCGCGGTGATCGGGCGGGCCAAGGAAGTGCTCAAGCGGCTGGAAGCGGGGCGTGCCGCGACCGGCGGGCTTGCCGCGGGGCTCGACGATCTGCCGCTGTTTGCCGCGGCTGCGCAAGCGGAGGAGGCGCGGCCCGACGCGCTGCGCGAGGCGCTCGGCGCGATCGATGCCGACGCGCTCAGCCCGCGAGAGGCACTCGACGCGATATATCGCCTCAAGGCTTTGGCATCGCAATGAGCCAGGAGCGCACGCCGCACATCCTCAACGCGGCATCGAACCTGCTGGGCATCTCGCTGGTGATCATCGCCGGCCTGAACGTCAGCCATGCCGCGCGCAACAGCATCGCCGACGAGATTGCCTGGTTCGCCGCAATCAGTCTCGCGACGAGTTGCTTCCTGTCCTATCTGGCGCTGCGCGACGACACGACGCGCCGCGGGCATGGCGAGAAATGGGCGGACCGCATCTTCCTGATGGGATTGCTGGCGTTGATTTCGGCGATCGTCGTGCTGGCGATCGAGAGCCGTTAGCGCCACGCATTTCCGTGGATGGCCGTCGAGGCGTCAGAGCATCGGCCACATCCAGGCGATGAGCGGCGTGCCGATCGCGATGACGAGGAGCGACAGAGGCAGACCCAGCTTCCAGTAATCCCCGAAGCGATAGCCACCCGGTCCCATCACAAGCGTGTTGCATTGATGACCGATCGGCGTGAGGAAATCGCAACCCGATCCGATCGCGACCGCCATCAGGAAGGGATCCGGACTGAGGCCGAGCCCCTTGGCGACCCCCACCGCGATCGGTCCCAAGATAAGCACCGTCGGGGCGTTGTGCAGAAAGGGCGAGCAGGCCATCGCGGCCAGCATGATCGAGCCCAGCGCCAACAGGCCGGGAATGCCGTGGAGCAGCCCGATCAGCAGATGCGAGACGAGATCGGTACCACCGGTCCGTTGCACCGCTTCGCTCAGCGGCGTCAGCGCGCCGATCAGGATCAGCACTTCGGGTTCGAGCGAACCATAGGCCTCGCGCATCGAGAGTGCGCCGACCACGACCATCATCACCGCTGCACCGAAGAAGGCGGTCACGACCGGGATGATCTTCAGCACGAGCAGCAGCATCGCGACGGCGAGGATGATCGCCGGCAGAAAGCGCCGCCGCCGGTCGCCGAAGCGTACCGATCGTTCGGCGAGCGGGAGCAGATCGAGATTGGCGACAATTTCCGGCAGCGCGCGCTCGCCGGCTCGCAGCACCAGCACATCGCCGGCACGCATCTTCACGTCGCGCAGCCGCTCGCTCAACTGCGCCCGGTTGCGGCGGATGGCGAGCAACTGGACGCCGTAGCGGTCCTGCAGCCGCATCCGCTCGGCGGATTGGCCGACGAGGATCGAATCGGGCGTCACCACCGCCTCGATGCTGCGCAGTTCCTCGCTCGCTTCGCCCTTTTCGACGTGGTTCTCGGCACGCGCTGGCACCAATGGCACGCGGCCGAAGAAGCGGTCGAGCGCTTCGTCGCCGCCCTCCAGCACCAGGCTGCTGCCGGGGACCAGCAGAACATCGGGCAGCGCCATCTGGCGCGCGCCATCGACACCGATCACGGCGCGGATCTTCACGTCGTCCTTGCCGAGATTGAGATCGCCGATCGTCCTGAGCTCGGGTGGGAGCTCGGCCGGCACCTTCGCCTCGGTCGAGAAAGCGGCATCGGCATTGGCATCGCTCATGCCGCTACGCCCGCGCCGGTCGCGGGGCAGCAGGCGCCAGCCGAAGCTCACGAAGACCAATCCCAGGCCGGTCAGCAGCAGTCCGACCGGCGCGAAATCGAACATCTGGAACGGCTTGCCCAGCGTCTCTTCGCGCACCTGGCTGACGATGATGTTGGTCGATGTTCCCACCAAGGTCACCAGCCCGCCGAGCAGCGACATGAACGACATCGGCATCAGCAGCGACGAGGCCGAGGTTTCGGTATTGCGCGAGACGCGGAGCGCCACCGGCATCAGGATGGCCAACGCGCCGACATTCTTGGTAAGCATCGACAGGATGGCCGTAGCGCTGGCCAGGACCGGCACCTGCGTCGATGGCTTTTTCAGCCGCGCGATCAGCGGGCTCACCGCCAGTTCGATCAGGCCCGATCGCGCAATCGCCGCACTCACGATCAAGGCCGATGCGATGATAATGACGACTTCGGAGGTGAAGCCGGTGAAAGCGTGCTTGATCGGCACATCGCCGGTGGCGATACCGATCAGCAATGCGACGAGCGCGACCAGATCGTAGCGGAACCGCCCCCACGCAAAGGCCAGGATCGCACCCCCGATGATCGCGAAAGCGAGCGCCTGTGGGGCGTTCAAAGCCAGATCCCGACGAGTGCCGCGAGGCTGACGCAGACGAGGAAGGCATTGACCGCAACCAGCAGCCATGGCGGCAGCCGGCGCGTGCCGGGGCGGGGCGGGGACACTTTGGTCATCTGCCGCCACACCGCTGCGAAATAGCAGAAAGCGGAAAAGAGGATCAGAACGCTGCCGGTCAGCTCAATCAGCCAGTCCGCCACGATCTTGTCGAGCAGCGCGCGTGCGCCGACACCCGATGCCAGCGCCGCCAGCCCGGTGCGGACCCACGCCGCATAGGTCCGCTCGGCGGCAAGGACGGTACGGTCGGCGGCAAGTTCGGTACGACGATCGGCGCTATCGCTCTGGACTTCGGCGCTTTGCTCGAGCTGCTGCGCGCTTTTGGCGAGTTCGACATGCGCCTGCGCGGCGGCTTTTTCCCCTGTCATGCCACCCGAACGCCGCAATAGGGCATTCGATGCGGGCGCGGCCGGTTATTTGCCCCGCTGCCTGATCAGATCCGTTTCGAAATCATCACGCGCCTTGGCGACGATCGCTTGCAACTCTCCGGGGTGTTCGAACGCGTCGAGATTACCCGCCTGCCGGGCCGCCTCGCGGCCCATCAGGTCGTTGAGTTCGGGATGGAAGGGCAGAACGACATCCGCATGAAGGCGGTCGAGCCGCGCGAAACTGAGGCGGAAGCCATTGACCACGCCGGGATAGCCCTTGTTGCCGACCAGTTTGCTGCCCGCCACCGTGATGCTGCCGAGGAAGGCTACCTTCACTTTTCGGCCGCGATCCTCGGTCGTCATGGTCCAGGTCGTGCAGCCGGGCGTATGGCCCGGCGTCAGCACCGCCTTCAGCTCGACCCCTCCAAGCTTGACGGTCGACCCATTCTTGATCGTGCGGTCGACCTTGACCGGCACGAATTTGTGGACACCATAATCCATGTCGCTGGGCGGCGTGCCGCTTTCCAGCGCGCGCGCATCCTCCCAGCTGGCAATCATCTTGGCGCCGCTATCGCGCTTGAGATGCGCCAGCCCCTCGGCATGATCGAAATGGGCGTGGTTGTTGAGCAGGATCTTCACGTCGCGCATGCGGTAGCCGAGCTTGTCGATATTGCGCTCGATCATTGGGACGTTGTTCTCGAGCGTACCGTCGATCAGAATCGCGCCGTCGGGCGTCGCGATCAGGTAAGCGGCGAGCCCTTTCGATCCGACGTAGAAGATGTTGCCGACGATGCGGAACGGCTCGGCCGGCTCGCGCCACGCGGGCGGATCGCCGGCGGCCAACGCTGGCAGGGGGAGGGCGGCCAGCAAGACCGAAAGCAGCGTTAGAATCGGCTTCATACCGAAACGATTGCCGCTTAGTCGTCCCCGAGCGCAAGTCCCAAGGTGACGGCTGCGATGCGCGATGCGACCAATGCCGAAAGTTGGTAGCGATCGTCGCGCGAGGGGACATATTCGACCAGCGCCAGACCAGCGATCTTGGCTTTGGCCGCCACCCCGCGCAGCAGCCGGATCATGTCCTCATAGGTCAGTCCGCCGGGAGTCGGCATGTTGACCGCGGGAAGGACGGCGGGATCGATCCCGTCGCAATCGAGCGATATGAATACCCGCGAGCCCGGCTCGATATGGCTCAACACCGCCTCTGGCCCGCGATCGTGCAATTCGTAGCTGGAAACCAGCCGCGATCCCCAATGACGCGCATCGGCATGCTGCCAGCTCTCCCCCGAGCCGAGACCGCGGATGCCGACCTGCACCATCGACTTGACCCATGGATATTCGGATGCACGCCGCATCGGGGATCCATAACCGTAGGCGTTGCCGCGGATGACGTCGGCCCAATCGACATGCGCATCGATGTGGAGAATCGTGAGCGGCCCATGATCTTCGAACGCGGCGAGCGTCGGTATCGGCACGCTGTCGTCGCCGCCGAGCATGATCGGCACCGCCCCTGCCGCTAGCACCTTGCGCACTGCGGCTGTGATGCGCTCGCGGTTGCCAACGGAATCCCACGCATTGGTGGGCACGTCGCCGACATCAACCGCACCGCGCCAATCGTCCTCGGATTCGAACAACGTCGCGTGGAGATCGAAATCATATTGGCGGAGCGATCCCGCAAATTGCGCCGAAGCTTTGCGCAATTCTGCCGGTCCGTCGGCCGAATGGCTGCGCTCGCCCGCCACATAAGGCGAGGCTTCCGATGCGCCGAGCACGACGACCCTCGCGCCGTCGAGCGCATCCAGGTCGGCTTCGGGCAACCCGATGAAAGTTTTGGAGATGGCCATGGGGCGGAGACGCCCCGACGCACACGGGGTTCCTTACCAGACCCGCGTGACATGCCCCATCTTGCGGCCCGGCTTGCTCTCATGCTTGCCGTAGAGGTGCAGATGCGCGGCGGGATCGGCAAGGATCTGCGGCCAGTCGTCGGCATCGCTGCCGATGAGGTTGCGCATCTCCGCACCCCGGCCGACGAGCGCAGTGGATCCCAGCGGAAGCCCGCAGATCGCGCGGATATGGTTCTCGAATTGTGAGGTGACCGCGCCCTCGATCGTCCAGTGGCCCGAATTGTGGACGCGCGGCGCCATCTCGTTGAACACCGGCCCATCGGCACTGGCGAAGAACTCGCAGGCCAGCACGCCGACATAATGGAGTTCGGCCGCGATCCGGGTGGCGAGCGCGGCAGCCTCCTCGACCTGAGCGAGCACCCGCCCGGCCGCCGGTACCGTCGAGACGTCGAGGATACCATCGCGGTGGCGGTTGGTCGGTGCGTCCCAACGCACGATCTGGCCCTCGATGCCGCGTGCCAGCAGGATCGAGAATTCGGCCTCGAACTCGACGAACCCTTCGAGCACCGCCGGCTTGCCGTCGATCAGGCTCCAGGCCTGCCGTGCCAGCGCTGCATCGGCGATACGCGCCTGGCCCTTGCCGTCATAGCCGAAGCGGCGGGTCTTGAGGATGGCGGGCGCGCCGATCTCCGCCAAAGCCGTCTTCAGGTCGTCGATACTGTCGACCGTCCGGAAGGGCGCGGTGCGCCCGCCGAGTTGCTGGACGAAGCTTTTCTCGGCCAGCCGGTCCTGGGCCACTTCCAGCGCGGCCACGCCGGGGCGCACGCCGGGGACATGGCGGATCGCCTCGACATCGACATTCTCGAATTCGTAGGTGATGACGTCGACCTGCGCGGCGAACGCTGCCAGCGCGGCGGCATCCTCGAACGCGCCATGCGTCCAGCGCGCCGCCACCTCGCTCGCCGGGCCGCTCGTGCCCGGGGCATAGACATGGGTGCGATAGCCGAGATTGGCGGCGGCGATGGCGAGCATGCGGCCGAGCTGGCCGCCGCCCAAAATGCCGATGGTCGATCCTGGGGGAACGCTCATTCGGGGGATTCGTCGATCGCGTCGGTCTGCGCCTTGCGCCAGGCGTCGACCCTCTCGGCCAGTTCCGCATCCTGCAGCGCCAGGATCTGCGCCGCAAGCAGGCCGGCATTGATCGCGCCGGCCTTGCCGATCGCAAGCGTGCCTACGGGCACGCCTCCCGGCATCTGGACGATCGAGAGCAAGCTATCGAGCCCCGACATCGTGCTCGACTGTACGGGCACGCCGAGCACGGGCAATCGCGTCATGGCGGCGGTCATGCCCGGCAGATGCGCCGCGCCGCCGGCGCCGGCGATGATCACCTGAAGGCCGCGCCCGGCCGCGCTCTTGGCATAATCGTAGAGCCGGTCGGGCGTGCGGTGCGCGGAAACGACCTTGGTCTCGTGCGGCACCCCGAGCGCGTGCAGCGTCTCGGCGGCATGGCCCATCGTCGCCCAGTCCGAGCGCGAACCCATGATGATGCCGACCAGAGGGTGCGTCATGTCCCGCGTTCTCAACGCTCGCTAAGGTAATAACGATCGGTCGGGGCGAGCGCCTCGTCCAATTCGTAGACGATCGGCTGGCCGGTCGGGATTTCAAGCCCGGTGATCTCGTCGTCGGGAATTCCGGAGAGATGCTTGACCAGGGCACGCAGCGAATTGCCGTGCGCCGAGATGACGACGCGTTTGCCGGCCTTGAGCTCGGGCGCGATCCGGCCGTCCCAATAAGGCAGGACGCGGGCGATCGTGTCTTTCAGGCTTTCGGTGTTCGGGATGGCGATGCCGGCATAACGGCGATCGGCGGCGAGATCGTAGGGGCCGCCCGCTTCCTGCACCGGCGGTGGGATGTCGAACGAACGGCGCCAGATCTTGACCTGCTCGTCGCCATGCTTCGCGGCGGTCTCGGCCTTGTCGAGCCCGGTCAGCCCGCCATAATGCCGCTCGTTCAGCCGCCAATCCTTCTCCACCGGCAGCCACAACCGGCCCATTGCCTCCAGTGCGAGGTTGAGCGTCTTGATCGCGCGGGTCTGCAGGCTGGTGAAGCAGATGTCGAAATCGAGGCCCTTGGCAGCCATCAGCTCGCCCGCCGCTGTGGCTTCGGCAATGCCCTTGTCGGTCAAGTTCACGTCCCACCAGCCGGTGAAGCGATTCTCGAGGTTCCAGGCGGACTGGCCATGGCGGATCAGGACAAGCGTCGGCATGAAGTTCGGTATTCCCCCGGCGGATGAAGCGCACCCCTGTAGCGATCGATCCCCGACGCGTCACCCGCAATTGCAGCCGTCCGGCTTGTCGCCGTTAACCAATCGACCGGGCGTGTCGTGGCCATCACAATCGGGTTCCGGCCGGTCATATCAACGGGTTGCAAGCCGCCGGACTCTGCCGCACGCTCGCGTCATCCAAAGATAAGGGGTTCGAGCATGATCAAGACGATGCTGGGTGGCGTATGCGCCCTGGCGCTGACCGCCAATGCGCTGGCGCAACAGCCGATGGGGCAGAAGGGGGTCGAGGCGACCTTCGATGCGAACATCAGCTCGGCCGATCAGATCGAATGGCTCAAGACGATGGCGTCCGCGCCCAACCATGTCGGTTCGCCGCACGATAAGGCCAATGCGGAATATATGCTGGGCCTGTTCAAGTCCTGGGGCTGGGATGCCCGGATCGAGATCTTTCAGGTCCTTTATCCGACCCCGATTTCGACCACCGTCGAGTTGGTCGCGCCCGATACGATCAAGCTCGGCGGACAAGAGCCGCCGGTGGCCGGCGACGACACGTCGAACGCGCCCGACGCGCTGCCCCCCTATGTCGCCTATCAGGGCGACGGCGATGTCACTGCGGACGTCGTCTACGTCAATTACGGCATGCCCGAGGACTATAAGGCGCTCGAACGGCGCGGCGTCAGCGTGAAGGGCAAGATCGCGATCGCGCGCTACGGCGTCGGTTGGCGCGGGCTCAAGCCCAAGCTCGCGCAGGATCATGGCGCGGTCGGCTGCATCATCTATTCGGATCCGGCGCAGGATGGCTACGCCAAGAACGACGTCTATCCCAAGGGAGGGCAGCGTCCGCCCGAGGCGGTGCAGCGCGGATCGGTGATGGATATGCCGATCTACCCCGGCGATCCGCTCACGCCGGGGATCGGCGCGACCGCGAATGCCAAGCGGCTGACACGCGAAGAGGCCAAGACGATCCTCAAGATTCCCGTCCTGCCGATGTCGTACAAGGACGCTACCCAGATCTTGTCGCGGCTGAGCGGCTGGACCGTGCCCGATGGCTGGCAGGGCGCCTTGCCTTTCACCTATCACACCGGCGGCAATAATGGAGTGAAGTTGCATCTGGCGGTGAAGTCGGACTGGTCGCTCAAGCCGATCTATGACGTGATCGCGATGATCAAGGGCAAGACCAGGCCCGATGAATGGGTGATCCGCGGCAACCACCATGACGGCTGGGTGATGGGCGCTGCCGATCCGCTCTCCGGCAATGTCGCGATGATGTCCGAGATGAAGGCGATGGGTGCGCTCATGCGCCAGGGCTGGCGGCCCGAGCGCACGATCGTCTATGCGAGCTGGGATGGCGAGGAGCCTGCCTTGCTAGGCTCGACCGAATGGGCCGAGGAACATGCCGCCGAACTCAAGAAGAAGGCGGTCATCTACATCAATTCGGACGGCAACGGCCGTGGCTTCTTCAGTGCCGAGGGCAGCCACAGCTTCCAGCATATGACGAACCAGGCAGCGGCCGACGTGACCGATCCGCAGACGGGCGTGAACCTGCTCGCCCGCAAGCGCGCCAGCATTCGCGTCCGGGCCTATGATGGCGGCAAGCCGGGCGCGGCCGATCTCGCCGCGGCCGAGAAGGGCGGCGACATGCCGATGGGGCCGCTGGGATCGGGATCGGATTACACCGCCTATCTCCAGCATCTCGGCATTCCCTCGCTGGATCTGGGCTTCGGCGGCGAGAATGAATCGGGCGGCGTCTATCACTCGCTGTATGACAGCTTCCACCACTTCACGACCTTCGACGATCCCGGCCTGAAATATGGCGCGGCCTTGTCGAAGGTGGCCGGCCGCATCGTGCTGCGCATGGCGGATTCGGATACGCCGCCGGCGCGCTTCGGTGATTTCGCCGATACGGTCGGCATGTATCTCGACGAGGTGCGCAAGCTGGCCGAGGACCGCCGTACTGCCGACCGTGCGCTCAACAAGCTGCTGGCGGACGACAGTTTCCGGCTGGCGAGCGATCCGCTGCGGCCGGTTGCTGCCGCGACTCCCGAAGCGCGGACGCCTTATGTCGATCTGAGCCCGCTCGAGGATGCGGTCGATCATCTGAAGCGTGCCGCGGCGGGCTTCGACAAGGCGTATGCCGATCGCGGCGCGGCACTGGATCCGACGCGCCGGGCGACGCTCAACGCCTTGTTGCGCGACATCGACCAACTCCTGCTCGATGAACGCGGTCTGCCCGGGCGGCCCTGGTTCAAGAACATGATCTACGCGCCGGGCCGCTTCACGGGGTATGGCGCGAAGACGCTTCCGGGCGTGCGCGAGGCGATCGAGGAGCGGCGCTTCGACGACGCCAACACCTATGCGGTGCGGACGGCGAAGGCGATCGACGCCTATGCCGACCGGCTGGAAAAGGCGAAAGCTGCGGTGGAAAGCAGATAGATCCTCCCGGGTGAGGGAGGATCTTTGGGTTGCCCTTCGTTTCTTCCCTCGCCATAGGGACCGCCAACCGGAGCGGCACCCATGAAGACGCGTATCTATGTCACGCTGAAGAACGGCGTGCTCGACCCCCAAGGCAAGGCGATCCACCATGCGCTGGAGGGTCTGGGCTTTGGTGGCGTCGAGAGCGTGCGTCAGGGCAAGTTGATCGAAATCGAGCATGCCGACGATGTGAGCGATGCCGATCTCGATGCGATGTGCCGCAAGCTGCTCGCCAACACCGTCATCGAAAATTACCGGATCGAGCGCGGCTGAACTGCGTCCGTCCAAGCTGAAGGAGCCCGCCCGATGAAGTCCGCCGTAATCGTCTTCCCGGGCTCGAATTGCGACCGCGATCTGGCCGTCGCGATCGAAGAGATCACCGGCTCGGCGCCCACCATGCTGTGGCACCGCGAGACCGAGCTGCCGGATGGCATCGATCTGGTCGCGATCCCCGGCGGCTTTTCCTACGGGGACTATCTGCGCTCGGGCGCGATGGCGGCGCGATCGCCGGTCATGCAGGCGGTGGCCGTGGCGGCGGGCCGCGGCGTGCCGGTATTGGGTGTATGCAACGGCTTCCAGGTGTTGACCGAGACCGGGCTATTGCCGGGAGCGCTCATGCGGAACGCCGGCCTGGCCTTCGTCTGCAGGCCCGTGGCGCTGACGGTCGAGAATAATCAGTCGATTTTCACCAATCGTTATGATGCGGGCGAGGAAATCAGCATCCCGGTCGCGCACCATGATGGCAATTATTTCGCCGATGCCGAGACGCTCGATCGTCTGGAAGATGAGGGCAGGGTGGCCTTCCGTTATGCAGAGAGCGTGAACGGATCGGCACGCAATATCGCCGGCATCGTCAATGCCGGCGGCAACGTGCTGGGCCTGATGCCGCATCCCGAGCGGATGATTGGACCCGAGCATGGGGGTAGTGATGGGCGGCGGTTGTTCGAGGGTTTGCTCGAAGCGGTGGGTTAGATCCCACACGCACCAAGTCAGTTCGTCCCGAGCGAAGTCGAGGGACGCCGCGCAGCGTGAAGTATCTCGACTTCGCTCGACACGAACGGGATAGTGGGCTGGTTAGCTAGCCCGCCCGTTTTCCCGTCACCGGGAAGCTCCCGAAAATCCCCGCTTTCACCGAACCTTCCAGCACGTCGCCCGTGACGGTCGCGCGGCAGGTCAGCGTGATCGGCATGGGCTTCGAGACCGACATGGACCAGGCGAGCGTATCGCCATCCACAGTACCGTCGGGGATGTCCTTCGCGCCGATGCCGCCCGAAGCCGTCCCGGAGAACCGATCGCCCGCGCTCACCACCGTCAGGACGAAATCCTGATCGCCCATCGGGCTCGAAACCGAGCAGTCCCACTTGCCGTCGACGTTCGCCATTCCATCTTCCTGAAGTGTAAGCCGCGCGGCCTTTTGCGGGTGTGACGGAAAAGATCAAGCCGAAGGGTTGTGTTGCATAAATACAACATTACTTACCAGCCAGGAATAGGGAGAGTAAGTTGAACCTCGAGAAATTCACCGATCGCGCCAAGGGCTTCCTTCAGGCTGCGCAAACGGTCGCGATCCGCATGAGCCATCAGCAGATCGGATCCGAACATCTGCTCAAGGCGCTGCTGGAAGACGAGCAGGGCATGGCCTCAGGGCTGATCCGCGCCTCCGGCGGCGATCCCGCCACCGCTCTGCGCGCAACCGACGCGGCGCTTGCCAAGGTGCCGCAGGTTTCGGGCGGCGGCGCGCAGCAGACGCCCGGTCTCAACAACGATGCCGTGCGGGTCCTCGACCAGGCCGAACAGGTGGCCCAGAAAGCTGGCGACAGTTACGTCACCGTCGAGCGGATGCTGCTCGCGCTGACGCTCGCCACCACCACCGCCGCCGGCAAGGCGCTCGCCGAAGCCGGGCTCAAGCCGGAGGCGTTGAATGCGGCGATCAACGAGTTGCGTGGCGGTCGCACCGCCGACACCGGCACTGCCGAGGATCGCTATGACGCGCTCAAGAAGTTCGCGCGCGACCTCACCCAGGCGGCGCGCGACGGGAAGCTCGATCCGGTCATCGGGCGCGACGAGGAAATCCGGCGCACGATCCAGATCCTGGCGCGGCGCACCAAGAACAATCCCGTCCTGATCGGCGAGCCCGGCACCGGCAAAACCGCGATCGCGGAAGGGCTTGCGCTGCGCATCGCCAATGGCGACGTGCCCGACGGCCTCAAGGACCGCAAATTGATGGCGCTCGACATGGGCAGCCTGATTGCTGGCGCCAAATATCGCGGCGAGTTCGAAGAGCGGCTGAAGGGCGTGCTCGACGAGGTGAAGGCGGCCGAGGGCCATATCATCCTGTTCATCGACGAGATGCACACGCTCGTCGGCGCGGGCAAATCCGAAGGCGCGATGGACGCGGGCAATCTGCTCAAGCCCGCGCTCGCGCGCGGCGAACTGCATTGCATCGGCGCGACCACGCTCGAACGAATATCGCAAATATGTCGAGAAGGACCCTGCGCTCCAGCGGCGCTTCCAGCCGGTGTTCGTCGGCGAACCCACGGTCGAGGACACCATCTCGATCCTGCGCGGGCTCAAGGACAAATATGAGCTGCACCATGGCGTGCGCATCACCGATAGCGCGCTGGTGTCCGCGGCGACGCTGTCCAACCGCTACATCACCGATCGCTTCCTGCCCGACAAGGCGATCGACCTGATGGACGAGGCCGCGTCGCGGCTGCGCATGGAGGTCGAAAGCAAGCCCGAGGAGATCGAGAGCCTCGACCGGCGTATCATCCGCCTGAAAATCGAGCGCGAGGCGCTGTCCAAGGAGACCGACCAGGCCTCCCGGGACCGGCTCGGTACGCTGGAATATGATCTTGCGCAGCTGGAGCAGCAGTCGGCCGAGCTGACCACGCGCTGGCAGGGCGAGAAGGAAAAGATCAACGCCGAGGCGAAGATCAAGGAACAGCTCGATGCCGCGCGTACGGCACTCGATCAGGCGCAGCGCGCTGGCGATCTCGCCAAGGCGGGCGAGCTTTCCTACGGCACGATCCCCGCGCTCGAAAAGCAACTCGCCGACGCCCAGGGTGCAGCCAAAGGCGCAATGGTGCGCGAGGAGGTGACCGCCGAGGATATCGCCGCAGTCGTCAGCCGCTGGACCGGAGTTCCGGTCGAGAAGATGCTGCAAGGCGAGCGCGACAAGCTCATCCGCATGGAAGAGGCGATCGGCAAGCGTGTGATCGGCCAGTCCGATGCCGTGGCCGCGGTGGCGCGTGCCGTGCGACGGTCGCGCGCCGGGCTGCAGGATCCGAACCGGCCGATGGGATCGTTCCTGTTCCTGGGGCCGACCGGCGTCGGCAAGACCGAACTGACCAAGGCGCTCGCGGGCTTCCTGTTCGACGACGACAGCTCGATGGTCCGCATCGACATGTCCGAATTCATGGAAAAGCACAGCGTCGCCCGCCTGATCGGTGCGCCTCCGGGCTATGTCGGCTATGAGGAAGGCGGTGTCCTGACCGAAGCCGTGCGGCGCCGGCCCTATCAGGTCGTCTTGTTCGACGAGGTCGAGAAAGCGCATCCGGATGTGTTCAACATCCTGTTGCAGGTGCTCGACGACGGGCGGCTGACCGATGGACAGGGGCGCACGGTGGATTTCACCAATACGCTGATCATCCTGACGTCCAACCTCGGCAGTCAGTTCATCGCCAACCTGCCCGAGGATGCGCCGGTGGAGAGCATCGAGCCGGCGGTGATGGAGGTCGTGCGCGGGCATTTCCGGCCAGAATTTCTCAACCGGCTGGACGAGATCATCCTGTTCCATCGCCTGGGCCAGAAGCATATGGGCCCGATCGTCGACATCCAGGTCGGCCGGGTCCAGCGGCTGCTCAAGGACCGCAAGGTGGCACTCAGCCTCACCGATGGTGCGCGCGAGTGGCTGGGGCGGGTCGGCTACGATCCGGTCTACGGCGCGCGGCCGCTCAAGCGGGCGGTGCAGAAATATCTGCAGGATCCGCTCGCCGAGGCGATCCTGCGCGGCGAGGTGCCCGATGGATCGATGGTTACCGTCGACGATGGGGACGGCAAGCTGGTGCTGAAGGTCGCGTAATCTTGTTCCCTCTTCCGCTTCGCGGAAGGGGCGCAGGCGAAACGACCACATGGGACCCGGTTGCGGGCGGGGGAGGGTTGCCTCCCCCGCCCGGCTTCCGTAACCCCGATCCATGCCCGGCGACGCACCCGACCGGCCGTATAGTGGCCGCTTCGAGAATGGTGAGCATCGCTTCGCGGTGCGGGTCTATTATGAGGATACCGACGCGGGCGGCGTGGTCTACCACGCAAATTATCTGCGCTTCTTCGAACGTGCGCGCACCGACATGCTGGCGCTGCTCGGCGCCGATCTCGCGCATGCGCTAAGTATCGGAGAGGGCGGCTATGTCGTGGCCGATGCGCACATCAAATACCGGCTGCCGGCCAAACTCGGCGATGCGCTGATCGTGATCAGCCGATTGGCTGAACTCCGCAGTGCAACATGCGTTGTTCAGCAGAGAGTCATGCGAAATGGGCAGGTGATCGTCGAAGGACGGATCGTCGTCGCCTTCGTCGGCGTCGATGGCCGCCCGCGCCGCCAGCCGGCATCATGGATCGAGGCCTTCAGGGCCGTACACAAGGGAGAATGAGACCGCCGATGAATGGCCTTACCATCACCGCCGGCGATCCTTCGCTTTCTCCCATCGCATTGTTCCTGCACGCCGATATCGTCGTGAAGGCGGTCATGATCGGGCTGCTTCTGGCAAGCCTGCTGACCTGGAGCATCATCATCGGGCGCGGCCTGATCCTGCGCAACGCCGCGCGCGCCGACGCGGCGTTCGAGAGCGATTTCGCCAAGGCAGCCGACATGGACCGCTTCTATAACGATCACGCAAAGAGCGACGTGCCGGCCGCCAGGATCTTCACGGCCGGCATGATCGAATGGCGCCGATCGACCTCGGCCAAGAAGCTCGACAAGGAAGCGACCCGCTTCCGCCTGTCGCAAGTGATGGCCACCGCCACGGCAGGGGAGGTCGATCGCCTGTCCGAGCGGCTCAACCTGATCGCCACGATCGGCAGCATCTCTCCCTTCGTGGGCCTGTTCGGCACCGTCTGGGGGATCATGCGCAGCTTCTCGGATATCGCGGCATCGCAGAATACCAGCTTCGGCGCGGTCGCGCCGGGCATCGCCGAAGCTTTGTTCGCGACCGCGCTCGGCCTGTTCACCGCCATTCCCGCGGTGGTCGCCTATAACCGCATGAGCCACCGGCTCGACCGGATCGAGGCGCACCTTCACCGGTTCGCCGACAGCTTCCACGCGACCCTGAGCCGCGAACTGGACGGGGAGGAATAAAAGGTGGCGATGGGCCCCGTCCCGCGCCGCGGCCATGGCCGCAAGCGTGCGCCCATGGCGGAGATCAACGTCACGCCTCTGGTCGACGTGATGCTGGTGCTGCTGATCATCTTCATGGTGACGGCGCCGTTGATGGTGGCAGGCGTGCCGGTGAATCTGCCCGACAGCCGGGCCAAGTCGCTCGATCAGCCGCAAAAGCCGGTCCAGATCAGCCTGTCGGCTGACGGCAAGACCTATATCGACGAGGCCGAAGTCGCTGCCGCGACCTTGCCCGATCGATTGGCCGGAATCGCATCGGGCGCGGGCAAGGAGCCGCCGCAAATCTATCTGCGCGCCGATCGCGCGCTCGATTACGGCCGCGTCATGACGGTGATGGGTGAGCTCAGCCATGCCGGTCTTACCAAGGTTTCGCTGATCACCAACGGTGCCGAGGAAAAGCGGTGATGACGCGCCGCTTCCGGAGGCGCTGAGCGATGGAGCGCGCCGAACGCGCCGGGCTGGGCGTTGCCGCTGCCGGCCACCTGCTACTGCTCGGAATCCTGTCTGTCGGGATTGCGCATCGTATCATGCCGGTGAAGCCCGTGCAGGAGGTCATGGATGTCCAACTGGTCGATTCGATCGGGCTGAAATCGGCCGCGCCCACGCCGGCGACCGAGGCGCCGCGCCAGATGGAGGCGCCCGATGTCGGGCCGCCCAAGGATGCCGTGCCGCCACCGCCGGCCGCGGTGCCCGAGCCGCCCAAGCCGGTCCCGCCCAAACCAACTCCGCCTGCGCCGACGCCGCCCAAACCGGCTCCGCCCAAGCCGCCCGAGCCGATCGCCAAGACACCGGCGCCGCCGGCCAAACCCGCGCCGGCCAAGCCGCAGCCGTCGCGTCTGCTGCCCGACATTCTTAAGGATGTCCGATCGGTCGCGAAAAGCGAGAGCGCGAAGAGCGAAGCCGCTGCCAAAGCCGAGCGTGCGGCCGGCGCGAAGATCGGTCCGGATTTCCTCAAGGGCGTGCTCAATGCCTCGAAGGGCAAGGCCGATACCGCGCGCGCGAGCGTGACCGGCGCGCAGGCCAACGGCCTGGCCGCCGCGATCAAGCGGCAGGTCCAGCCCTGCTACGATCTCGGCGCGCTCGGCGGCACGCCGGCGATGCAGATCGTGACGGTGCTCCAGCTGCATTTCAACATCGATGGATCGTTGGCGGGGGCTCCGCAGTTGATCGAGCAGCAGGGCGTCAACGCTGCCAACCGATCCTACGCGCAGCAAATGGCTGAGGTCAGCCGGCGCGCTGTGCTACGCTGTTCACCGCTCAAACTGCCGGCCGAACTCTATGCCGGCGGATGGGAGAATTTCACGATGGGCTTCATTCCGGGGCAAATGCAATGATCGCGCGCCAACGGCTTTTTTCCTTCGCGGCCAGCCGGCGCGGATTGTTCGCGGCGAGCTTGCTGCTGGCGGGCGCCGCCTGCCACGCGCAGGCACCCGCTCCGGCGCCGACCGACCAGCCCGCGACGACCTCGGCCCCGCTCCGGGTCGACATCACCGGCGGCATTTCGCAGCCGATGCCGATCGCGGTTCCCGTGATGCCAACTCCCGCCGCGATCGACACGCCTGCCGGCGGCACTGCCGCGCTCGGCAAGCAGGTGTCCGATGTCATCACCAACGATCTGCGCAACAGCGGGCTGTTCACCCCGCTTGCGGCGGGCCAACTCCGCCCGGTCGCCTTCCCGCAGGTCCAGGCGCCCGATTATCCGACCTGGCTCGGCACCGGCGCGCAGGCTCTGGTGCAAGGCTACGTCCAGGCCAACAGTGACGGCACGCTGACGGTCGGCTGCTATCTCTACGACGTCTTCGCCAAGAGCGAGCTCACGCGCGAGGGCTATATCGTCAAGCCGGGCGAATGGCGCCAGGCCGCGCACAAATGCGCCGACACGGTCTATCACCGGCTCACCGGCGAGGGCCCTTATTTCAACAGCCAGGTGATCTACGTCTCGGAGACGGGCCCGAAGAAGAACCGCACCAAGCGGCTGGCGATCATGGATCAGGATGGTGCCAACCACCGGTTCATCACCAACGGCCAGAGCCTCGTCCTCACCCCGCGTTTCGCGCCCGGGCGCCAGACGATCGTGTTCATGTCGTTCGAGAACGATCAGCCACGCGTCTACGTCTATGACGTTGGATCGGGGCGCAAGCGGCTGGTGGTGAACCAGCCCTACACGACATTCGCACCGCGTTTCTCGCCCGATGGGCGCTACATTCTGTTCTCGATGATCGTCGCCGGCAATTGCAACATCTATCGCGTGTCCGCGAGCGGCGGGCAGGCGACCCGGCTGACCACTTCGCCCGGAATTGATGTCGGCGGATCGTATTCGCCCGACGGATCGAAGATCGTGTTCGAAAGCGACCGATCGGGAACTCAACAGGTCTACGTCATGAACGCTGATGGATCGAATCAGCGGCGCATCAGCTATGGCGGCGGCCGCTACGCGACCCCGGTGTGGAGCCCGCGCGGCGATCTGATCGCTTACACCCATATGGGCGGCAAGTTCGCGGTCGGGGTGATGGGCGCGGATGGTTCCAACCCGCACGATCTGACCAACGGCTGGCAGGATGAGGGCCCGACCTGGGCGCCCAACGGCCGCGTCCTGATGTTCTTCCGCACCGCGCAAGGATCGGGTCGCGCCGATCTGTGGTCGGTCGATCTCACCGGTGTGAACGAACGACGCATCCCCACGCCGCTCGATGGGTCGGACCCCGCCTGGGGCCCATTGCTTCCGTGAAACCTGCAGCAAGGAGTAGAACGATGAGAAAGACGAGCATGACGTTGCTCATGACGGCGGGACTGATCGCCGTTGCGGGCTGCTCCAAGAAACCGCCGGCGACGCTACCGCCCCCGCCGCCGACCACCACAACCGCGCCGACCCCGCCGCCGCCCCCGACATCCGATACGGGCAACGGCGTCGTGCCCGGCTCGCGCGCCGATTTCGTCGCGCAGGCAGGCAGCGATACGGTTCACTTCGCCACCGACAGCTCCGATGTCGATGCCGAGGCGCAGGGCATCCTGACGAGGCAGGCGGCGTGGTTGCAGAAGTTTCCGCGCGTCAACGTGACGGTCGAGGGCCATTGCGACGAACGCGGCACGCGCGAATATAACCTCGCGCTCGGCGATCGCCGTGCCAATGCCGCCAAGGCGTTCCTGGTCAACGCGGGCATTTCCGCGTCGCGGATCACTACGATCAGCTACGGCAAGGAACGCCCGGTCGCGGCGGGATCGGACGAAAGCGCCTGGGCCCAGAACCGCCGCGCCGTCAGCGTCGTGCCGCAGTAAGATCTGGACCCTCCCCGAGAAGCCTCGGGAGGGTCTTTACTGCTCGATTTCGATGATATGATCCCGCAGCGACCGCGCGTCGTGCAGCGCATTATGCGGTACCGCGCTGTTGCGCGCGGTCGAAAAGCCCGGCGTGCGCAGGAAGTGGAAGCGCAGCGAGGATATGTCCACGATCTCGGTCTCGGCGGTCAGCAGCAGCCGGCAGAATAAAGCGATATCCTCGGGCCAGTCGGCGACGATCTCGGGATCCGGATCGGTCGAGAGATAGCGCGCGATGTCGTGCGCGGCTGCGACCCGATCGAGCTGGTTGAACAGCATGTCCGGCACGCTGCGCAAATAAGGCACGACGTGGCGTTCGACCCAGGGCTCGGGCGCCTCCTCGAGCGGGATGACGACGTAATAATCCTCGCTCCCATCCTCTGGCGCGAGTGCGAGGCTCATCAGCGCACCGCCGAAGCCGTTGAATTCGCAGTCGAGAAAATAGCGCATTGGTTCGGAGCCCGGAGGACGTGGTTATATCATTGCCGTCATTCCCGCGAAGGCGGGAATCCATATACTCTGAAGCTCGCGCACGGTTCGAAACGCTAGAGAATATGGATTCCCGCCTTCGCGGTAATGACGATTAAGTCGAAATCATTTCGCTCTAACCCGCGGAAGCAGGTGCCGGAGCCGGCACACGCTTCGGCCGCGGCGGGTGTGCCACCTCGGGATGATCGCCGTCGAGCGCCTCGTCCAGCAACCGCGCAAGGCGCAGGCCGCCTTTCGCCACCTGCAGCCGCACGACCGGTATCAGTTTCTCGATCGTCGCCTCGTCCATCGCGACGGTGCCCGGCTTGGCCGTGCATATGTTCGGGATCACGCTGCCATAAACCTGGCTCTTCGCCATTTCCCAGCTATCGCGGCTCCAATCCTCGATCGTGCCGCTCGCCAGCCGCGCCCGCTCTGCGGGCGGGACCTCGGCCAAAATGCCGGCCGAGCCGCTCAGCGGCGTAGAAATCGATCGCTCGGCGAGCAGGCCGTCCCAGACAGAATGGAGATTGGTGCGGGGCAATGCGCCATAGCTCATCTTGACCTTGTTGCCGCCCTGATCGCCGTCATGCTCGGCGGCGTGGAGCGGCTGGTGCAGATCGCCTACGAAGTGGACGAGGAAGGCAAGCGCCATCAGCCGGTCGCGCGGCGGCAGCTTGCGATCCGCCACCATCCGCTGCGCGCGCGCGATCTGTGACGAGACGCAATTGCCGTCCTTGCACCAGGGCTTGAGATCGAACGGCTGGCAGATGTCGGTATCCTGGAAGTGCCAGCTATAGGCATAGCTGAAGCGGTCGCCGAGGGTCTTGATGCAATCGGGCCAGACCGATGCTTCCTCGATCGTGCGGGCGGGGCAGGTGGGGGTTTCGAGGACCTTCTGGCGCCCGAGCAGCCACAGGATCGAGGCGCGTGTCGTCGGCTTGACCGTCTTCATCGCGATCTCGGCGACGGTCTCATGCCCATATTCCCACCAGGCGAAAGCGGGTGAAGGCAGAGCGAGCAACGCCAACAGCGACAACAGAACACGAACCGGACGGATCATCTGCACTCCCTTAAAACCCGTTCGTTCCGTGCGAAGTCGACGGGCCTCGCGGCGTCGAGCGCCGTCGAGGCGCATCTTGTTCGGACTTTGCCGTCAAACAAGCGCATCTCGACTTCGCCCGATATTCGCGGTTCCTCGACGTCGCTCGGGGCGAACGGATTATCTGTATGCTCAGCCGCGACCGAACAGGCGCGCGAAGAAACCGGGGCGGCGGGCCAGTTCGGCGTGCATTATCTCGGCCTCGGTGGGTTCGGGATCGGGCACGGGCTCATGGGCCACGGCCGGGCCCACATTGATCATCCCGGCGGCGATGGCGAGGCTCAAATCGTCGAGCGACAATTCGTCGAGTTCGCTCAGCGACGGCATGCCGTTGCGTGCCGCCAGCCGATCCGGGAACGGCGTGACGTTCGACAGCGCAGGCGCTGCGTCGGCAACGACGGGCTTGCGCGTAAACGGGCTCATCACGACCTCGATGGTCTGTGCGGGAGTCGGTTTGGAAGCGGCCGGGGCCGGGGCCGGGACCGGCTGAGGCGCAGCCGCGACAGGATCGGGCGCAGGCGCCGGCGGTCGCGTGGGTTTGACGAAGCCCGGCGGATTTTCGCCATTCTGCCGCTCGATCGGGCTGCCCGGGAGATGCTTGCCGTCCGGATAGCGGACACTGATCAGGTTGAAGCCCTGCACCAGCAGCGGCCCGACATCGAAGCTCCAGCCGCCACCCGATCGGATCAACTGCTGCTGGATCAAATCGGGCCGATCGTTGGTCGCCTCGATCGTCACCGGTTCGCGGTCATTGACCTGGATGACGACCGATGCGGCGCGGAAATCGGACGAGATCGACCAGCCGGCGATGACATTGGCCTGCGGGGTATCGATCGCGCCATGATAGGTTATCGGGCCGCTCGGCGGGGCGGGCGCGAAATCCTCCTTGGCAGCCTCGGGGTCATATTCGAACGGGCTGTGCGCCAGTGCGGCGCCATCGGCAAACCGTGCTTCGATGATATTCTTGCCGCGCACGAGCAGCGGGCCGACGTCGACATACCATCCGCCCAGACCGCGCGAATATCTCTTCGCGGCAAGGTCGCCGCGCTCCTGATCGCTCAGGACGGTCGCGACATCTTTCCCGTTCAGCCGGATCGTGACCTCGCAGGGCTCGCCCTGCATATTGACGCCCCAGCCGCTCAGCCGGCCATAAGCGAGCTTGTCGATCGTCCCGACGAAATTGGGCTTGGCCGGAGCCTCGGCTTCGGCGCCTGATGCAGCTCCGCTCGGCGCGAGCGGCGCATCGCTGAGATTGTCCGCCATTCTGTCTCCACGCATACAGAAAGACCGCCTCTTACGCCTCGGCGGCGACGGAGAGAAGAGGGGCCCGTCCTGGCTGGGGGCGGCCTGCGGTGAGTCGATGCGACGCTTGAAGCGTCAACCCACTGTCTTGTCGACGAATTCCTTCAAAATCGGCCCAACTTCGTCTGCCGAACCACCCAACATATGGACCGGAGTGATGTGGTTATGTGCCTTCAGGATCACGAAATCGGGCCATTTCCCCTTCGCCGCGACCCAGGGGCCGATCATCAGGGCCGCCTGACGCTGGAAATTCTCCGGGTCATTCTCCGCCAGCGTGAAGAGGCAGGGCAGGGGAGTGCGGGCAAGCCCGGCGACACTCGATTGTTCGGGGAAGCGGCTCGCGTCGGTGCCGTAATAGGCCGCCTCGAACGGGCTGTGGTCCGAATTGGCGAGATCGTAGACGCCCGACATCATGATCGCGCCGGCGATCATCGGCGCTTCGGCATCCGAGAAGCCGCCGCAGCCGGCGACGTAGGAGGCGACATGCGCTGCGCCCGCCGACTGGCCGACGAGGATGATCTTCTCCGGATCGCCTCCATGCTCCGCCGCATTCTCGCGCAGCCACTTCACGACCGCAGCGAGATCTTCGCTTCCGGCCGGCCACGGATTGGCAGGCGCAAGGCGATAGGTGGCTGTGCAGCCGAGCCAACCCTGCCGTGCGGCCCAATCGCCGAAATTGTTGTAGAAAGGCTGCCCGGCATTGCCCTTGTCGCCCATGATGAAGCCGCCGCCATGGATGAACACGACGATCGGACGCCCGCTGCCGGTGCCCGACCCGAACAGATCGAGCCGGTGGCGCGCATCGGGGCCATATTGGATGTCGCGCGTGACGCTCGTCTCGTCGATCTGAGGCAGCAAAGGTGCGAACAGGCCGATCGAGCCCTGGATCTGCTCGGGCGTGAAGGCGAGGCCGAGTGCCCGGATCTTGTCGTAAATGGTCATGCCGGCTCCATCATCAATACGGGTTTGATCGCGTGGCCGGCATGGCATTCCGCCCACGCCGTGCCGATCTCGTCGAACGGGAAGGTCTGGACGAGCCGATCGAACGGAAAGCGGCCCTGCCGCCAATAATCGATCATCAGCGGGATGAAGAGCTGCGGGGCAGCCGATCCGCCGAGGATACCCTGCATCTTTCGGCCGCCGGCGAGCAAACGGGCGACATTGGGCACCCATTCGCCCGCGGGCCTCGTAACGTAGCCGGCCGTCCCTTCCATGCCGAGGCAGTTGTTGGCCGCCTCGAACATCGCCGGCGCCATCGTCGTGTTGAAGCTGAAGTCGTAGCCATCGGGCTGGATCTCGCGCAGCGCGCCGTCGATACCCTCGCTCGACACGACCACGTCGGTCGCGCCCATCTCCTTCGCCAGATCGAGCCGGCGCTGGTCGAGATCGACTGCGACGATGCGCTTCGCACCCGCCAGCCGCGCCGCCATCACGGCGGCCAGCCCGACGCTGCCGACGCCGAAGATCGTGATCGACTGGCCCGGATGGAGCTTGAACGCCTCGATCACCGACCCTGCGCCGGTGATGATCCCGCAGCCCAGCGGGCCGAGCAGATGAAGCGGCACATCCTTGTCGACCTTCACCGCACTGCGCCCGGGCACCACCGCATGGGTGGCGAAACTGCTCTGCGCAAAGAAGGATCCGGCGAGGCGCTGGCCGTTCTGGCTGAGCGGCGAACTGCCGTCGACCCGCTGGCCGCCGAACGCGAGGCGCATCGCATCGCGGCAATAGGTGGGCCGCGCCGAACGGCAGCTCGGGCAGATGCCGCACGATCCGCCCGACAGCACGACATGATCGCCCACCGCGAGACCGGCGACCCCGGCGCCCACCTCCTCGACGATGCCGGCACCTTCATGCCCCAGCACGATCGGCTTGGGCACGGGCATGCCGCGCCCCGAATGGCAGTTGAGATCGGTGTGGCAGATGCCCGTCGCGACGATACGCACGCGCACCTCGTCGGCGCGCGGCGCTTCCAGATCGACATCCTCGATAACGGGCGCGGGCGCGCCCTCGCGCGAGACGGCAGCGGCGATTTTCACCAGGGATCCTTTGCGGAGACGGAGAAGGGGCGGGTGTCGGCAGGCTCGGCCTGATGGCGCGGGCGCGGTACCATCGAACGATCGGTCTTCCAGGGGATCTGATCGGCCGCCGTCCACGCGTTGACGAACAATCTGAAGAATTTCCAATCGCCGTCGCGCTTCACCAGCCGGTCGTCGCGCGTGCCGATCCCGAAGACGAAATTGGTGCCGTAATCGACATTGAACTGGATGATCTGGAAGAAACAGCGCACCCGCGCGCCCTCGGGCCGGGGCTCCATGATGAAGTGGCTGAACAGGTGCTGGCGGCCATACCACCAATGCTGGCGATCGTGCCAAAGGCCCCGCAGGTGCGCACGGATCGCATCATGCCCTTGTGCCTTGCCCTGCCAAAGGTGATCGAACTCGCCATCCTCGGCGAAGGCGGAGAGCGCCTGCTCCTCGTCGCCCAGATCGATGCCCCAGGCATAGCGGGCGTAAAGCTCCTCGATATCGCCGCGATCCTGCGCGGGCATCGTCCTGGGTACCCCGTCCGGCCAGCAGATTTCGGCCATTGCCATCCCCTCCTTCATCGGCAATTATGATTCGTCCGATGTCGTTGTTGATTCTTCAACGAGGTCCGCGCCGTGTCAACCACCGCCGTCATTCTGGAGCGCCTTGACCAGCCGTTGGGCGATCTTCGCCAGCAGCCGATCGAGTTCTTCGCGCTCGTCGGGCGAGAGGTCGGCGACCAGGCCTGCATGGAAGGCGCTACGGTCGGCTGCCATCGGGCGATGCTGTTTGCGACCCTTCTCGGTCAGGTACAGGATCGGCTTGCGGCGATCCTCCGCATTTTCGCGCCGCGCGGTCAGGCCCTTTTCCTCGAGCGACGCGGCGGCTCGGCTGACCTCGGCGCGATCGACCCAGGCGAGATCGGCGATCTGGCCGACCGTGCCACCATCAGGGAGGGTCGCGAGCCGGCTCAACACGCGCCATTCGGCGAAAGTGTAGGTGCCCGTCTCGGCCAGATGGCGCAGCGTCAGCCGGTCCATCACCTTGGCCACCAGCGAAAGCCGGAAGGTGGGGTAATCCAGATCCTCCAGCCGCCAGCCGTTCAGGAATACGTCGTTCGCGCGTGCAGCCTGCTCGGTCCTGCTGGAACGCATGATCTTCGGTCGAGCCGCCACGTCACCCCCTGCCAGTCTGCCCCCATCTTAGGGGTGCTTTGGGCGATTGTCGCCCTCCTGCCACAAACGTTTCAAATCGTGTCTGGGGGAGAAGCCAACTTGTCTCGCCGATTTCATTGAACTATCAACACAGCATTGAGTGATCAACGATCGATCGCTGCCCGCAAGAGGCGGTATCACAGGGAAGAGGAAGCACCCATCATGGTATTTTCACGGTTCATCAATCGCTTGTCGGGCGCGAGCCTGGTTGTTCTGGCCGCTGCGACAACAACGCCCGTTTTGGCGCAATCTACCGAATCGTCGCCGGCCGCCGCAAGCGGCGTGGCGAAGACGGCGCCCGAGGCCGAGATCGTCGTCACCGGATCGCGTCTCGCCAATAGCGGGTTCAACGCGCCGACCCCGGTCACGGTGATCGGCGCGCAGGACATCGCCCGCCAGGCCGCACCGAACATTTCCGAGGTGCTGAACCAGGTCCCGGCCTTCCGCCCGCAGAACACGCCCGCCACGACCGCGATCTTCATCAGCAATATCGGCGCTTCGACTGCCGACCTCTACGGCCTCGGCGCCAACCGCACGCTCGTGCTGATCGACGGTCGCCGTGTCGTCGCATCGACCACCGGCGGAGGGTCGCTGACGCCCGCCAACGCGGTCGATCTCAATCTCATCCCGACCTCGTTGATCGAGCGATCCGAGGTCGTGACCGGCGGCGCGTCGGCGGCTTACGGTTCGGATGCCGTCGCGGGCGTCGTCAACCTCGTCCTCAAGACGAAGCTCGAAGGGCTTCAGGGCAGCGTCCAGTACGGGCAGGCCGATGCCGGCGACAATAAGGACTATCTCGGGACGCTCGCGTTCGGGACGCGGCTCGGAGACCGCGGCCACTTCATCGTCGGCGGCGAGTGGGAGAAGAACAGGGGTACGGGCGACTGCTATTCGCGCGATTGGTGCGCGCAGGCGTACAACACCGTGTCAAACCCCAATCGGACGAATGGTCTGCCTTCGCAGCTCGTCTTGCCCAATACGACGACCTCGACCGCAACCCGCAACGGCATCATTACCGGTACTCCCGCGGGCTTTGCCGCGGCCAACCCGGCGCTGTTCGCCTCGACCCTGACCGGGCTCGAGTTCGCGTCGAACGGAAGCACCTTCAAGCACGATTACGGCACCTATTACGGCGCTCCGCTCTTCCAGTCGGGCGGTGGCGACGGCGTCCAGCCTTTCTATGAGAATTTCCCGATTTCGTCGCCGATGACGCGTATCTCGACCTTCGCGCATGCCAATTACGATCTGACCAATTCGATCACGGCGACGCTGGAGGGCAGCTACGCGCGCGTCCATGCGCGCACGCTCGGGGCGCAGATCCGCGATCTCGGCAGCATCAGCATTCAGCGTGACAATGCCTTCCTCCCGGCCTCGGTCGGCGCGTTGATGGACGCTGCCGGCGCAAGCCGTATCTCGGTCGGCCGTATCGGCGACGATCTCGGGCCGGGCGTCGGCGAGGTGCATCGTGAGACGTGGCGCGTGGTCGCCGGCCTCAAGGGCGATCTCGGCGGCAGCTGGAAATGGAACGCTTATTACCAGCATGGCCGCACCAATTACGATCAGACCCAAACCAACGATCGTATCGGTTCGCGCTTCACCAAGGCGGTCGATGCAGTCAAAGTGGGCAACCAGATCGTGTGCCGCGTGAATGCGGACGTCAGCACCACCAACGACGATCCGGCCTGTCAGCCGCTCAACATCTTCGGCCAGAACAACTTCTCGGCGGCGGGCAAGGCCTATGCTTATGGCACCGCCACGCAGGAAACCCATCTGACCCAGGATGTGTTTTCGGCCCAGCTCAACGGCAATGTCTTCAACACCTGGGCGGGGCCGGTTTCGGTCGCGTTCGGTGGCGAATATCGCCGGGATTCGGCGCAGGGAACCGCGGACGCCATCTCGACCGCGAACGATTTCTACACCAGCCCGGGTGCCGGGATCAGCGGCAAGATCAACGTCAAGGAAGGCTTCCTTGAAGTCGGCGTGCCGCTGGCACGCGACCTGCCCTTCGCCCAGGCGCTCGATCTCAATGGCGCGATCCGCTATACCGATTATTCGGTGAGCGGCGGGGTCACGAGCTGGAAGGTCGGGGGTACCTGGAAGCCGGTCCGCCAGGTCACCTTCCGTGTCACGCGCTCGCGCGACATCCGCGCACCCAACGTGTTCGAGCTTTATGGCCCGAACCAGAGCTCGTTCCAGCTGATCGCCGATCCCACCAAGGGCAACGTCAATTTCCTGACCCAGACGATCAACCGCGGCAGCTCGGCACTGACGCCTGAAAAGGCCGAAACGTGGGTTGCCGGCATCGTCCTCCAGCCCGATTTCTGGGGGCTCAGCCGGTTGCGCGTGTCGGTCGATTATTATGACATCAAGCTGAAGGGCGCGATCGCGGCGCTGACCGCGCCGGTGATCGTCTCGCAGTGCGCGGCCAATCCCCAATCGTCGGTGTGCAGCCTCATCACGCGCGACGCCACGACCGGGAATCTGGTCTCGGTGCAGAACCCGCTGCTCAACCTCAACAGCCTGATCACCCAGGGCTGGAACATGGAAGCCTCCTACGTTCTGCCGCTGGCCGATGTCGTCGGTGGCTGGGATGGCAGCCTGTCGGCGCGCGTCCTGGCGACGCACATCAATAAGCTGACGACGGTGACGCCGTCGGGCGTGGCGACCAATCGTGCAGGCCAGAATGGATCGCCGGTGTCGAGCGTCTCCGGCGTGCCGAGCTGGCAGATGAGCGGCTACCTGACCTACCAAGGGAACCGGCTCGGCGCGCAATTCCAGGCGCGTTACATTTCGCCGGGAGTCCGCGACGTGACTTTGATCGGGCCCGATCAGGCCGGTTACAGCACGACGCTCGCCAACAGCACCAACAACAATCACATCAACGCCTACTGGTATTTCAACATCAATGCCCAGTATGACATCATCAAGAGCGGCAGTCGTTCGGTGCAGCTGTTCGGTGCGATCAACAATCTGTTCGACAAGGATCCGCCGGTTGCGCCGTCCAGCTTCGGCCCGACCAACAATGTGCTCTATGACGTGATCGGGCGCACCTATCGCGTCGGTGTGCGCTTCACCTATTGATGAGACCGGCGGCCATGTATCGAATATGTGGCCGCCTGCGACCGCGATGCGCCGTCATTCCCGCGAAGGCGGGAATCCGTAACCTCCGAACCTTTGAGAATATGGATTCCCTCCTTCGCGGGAATGACGGCGAAATGGCGATGGGCAATTACGTTCCCGCGCGGTTGAGCGCTTGAAAGTGCAAAGGCGGGGATGATGACGGATATGGCCAATACGGTACCCTTGAGCGCGCGCCGCTTCGGCACCGGCTATCAGGTGATGCTGCTCATCCTGATCATGCTGGTGTCGGCCTTCGCTTATGTCGACCGTACTGTCGTCCAGACGCTCGGCCAGTCGATCAAGGAGGATCTCAATCTCTCCGACGTCCAGCTAGGCCTGCTCGGCGGCCTGAGCTTCGCTGTCTTTTATTCGACGCTCGGCTTGCCGCTCGCGCGGCTGGCGGAAACGAAGAGCCGGGTGACCATCATCTCGGTCTCGGTCGCGCTCTTCTCGCTCTTTTCCGGCCTATGCGGCATCGCCACGGGTTTCGGGATGCTGTTCCTGTTTCGTGTCGGGGTGGGCATCGGCGAAGCCGGCGTGTCGGCGCCCGGCACCTCGCTGATCGGCGATCATTTCGCGCCGCATCGTCGCGGCATGGCCCTCACTTTGATGCGGTTGGGTGCGCCCGCAGGATCGGCATTCGGCACGTTCGTCGGCGCATGGATCGGCATGCATTATGGCTGGCGCGCGGCGATCGTGGCCGTGTCGGTGCCCGGACTGGTCGTCGCCTTGTTGTTCCGCCTGCTGCTGCGCGAGCCGCCGCGGGGGATGATGGACCCGATCGATCAGCGCCGCGCCGCCGCGACCCCGCCCCCGATGGCGCTCGCCTTCCGCACCTTGTTCGCCGATCGCGCCTATCGCCATCTGCTGTTCGGGCTCAGCGTCACCTCCATGGGCCTTTATTCGGCCGGCAGCTTCGCCGTGCCATTCTATATGCGTGTGCACGGTCTCTCGCTGCAGACGGCGGGCGCCTATCTCGGTTCGATCAGCACGATCTCGTCTTTGATCGGGATGAGCCTGTCGGGCTTCGGCGTCGATCTGATCGCGAAGCGCGGCATGCGCTGGTACGCGCTCGTGCCGTGCATCGGGCTGATCGTGACCACGCCGCTCTACTTCTACGCTTACGCCTCGGCCCCGCCGTTCGTGGCGATGATGTGCATGCTGGTGGGTGGCACCTTCATGTTCTTCCATGCGGTGCCGACGCTGGTGGCGATGCAGAACATGGTCGCGGTCAACATGCGCGCGACGGCTGCCTTCCTTTATTTCTTCGTGTCTACCCTTGTCGGGGTCGGCATTGGGCCAGTCATTATCGGCAAGATCAGTGATCTGTTTGCCTCGTCGGCGCTCGGCGGGGCCTTCGCTGCCCATTGTGGCAAGCCGCCATTAAGCGGCACCTGTGCGATGGCATCGGCCTATGGGCTGCGCATGGCCCTGATCACGAGCTGCCTCTTCTTTGTGTGGGGCGCGATCCATTACTGGCTCGCCGCACGTGCTATCGGAAAGGACCGGATATGAAATTCCCGAACACGCCAAGCTTCACCGGTTTCTTCGCCCCTTCGGGCGTAGAGGCCGACGTCAAGCATTTGCCCGTGGTCCAGGGCGAAGTGCCGGCCGATCTCGCCGGCTCCTTCTACCGCGTCCATCCCGATCCGCAGTTCCCGCCGCTTTACGGCGACGACATCTGGTTCAACGGCGACGGCATGGTCAGCCGCTTCAGCTTCAGGGACGGCAATGTCCGCCTCCAGCAGAAATGGGTGCGCACGCCGAAGTTCAACATGGAGCGTGCCGTCGGCCATGCCCTGTTCGGCGCCTATCGCAACCCGCTGACCGACAGCGAGGAGGTGAAGGGCGAGATCCGCGGCACCGCCAACACCAACGTGATCGCGTTCGGCGGCAAATTGCTCGCGCTCAAGGAGGATAGCCCACCGGTCCTGATGGATCCCGACACGCTGGAGACGATCGAAGCGGTCTATACCTTCAACGGCCAGCTGATCAGCGAGACCTTCACGGCCCACCCCAAGATCGATCCGAAGACCGGCAACATGCTGGCTTTCTCCTATGCCGCGAAGGGCCTGCTGACGCGCGACATGGTCTTCTACGAGATCACGCCGGAGCATGAGATCATCAAGGCGATCGAATTCCAGATCCCTTATTATTGCATGATGCACGATTGGGGCATCACCGAGGATTATGCGGTGTTCCATGTCGTGCCGAGCACATCGGACTGGGAGCGGCTGGAGAAGCGCCTGCCGCATTTCGGCTTCGACAAGCGCAAGCCGATCCATCTCGGCGTGCTGCCGCGCACCGGCAATGCGACGGCGGAGGATATCCGCTGGTTCTCGGCGCCGAACTGCTTTGCCAGCCACGTCATGAACGCGCACAATGTCGGCACGACGGTGCATTTCGATACGCCGATGGCCGAGGGGAACATGTTCCCCTTCTTCCCCGATTATGAGGGCGCGCCGTTCGAGCCGTTGAAGGCGCAGTCGCGCATCACGCGCTGGACGGTGGATATGCTCGGCAACAGCGACGAGATAAAGATGGAGCGCAAGACCGAACTGGTTGGCGAATTCCCGCGCATCGACGATCGTTTTGCCGGCTTCAAGAACCGTTATGGCTGGCTGCTGTCGCAGGATATGACGAAACCGGTCGACCTGCCCGGCGGGCGCTCGGCCGCGGGCATGATGATGAATACGATCGCGCGGATCGATCTCGAAACCGGCGAGAGCGATAGCTGGTGGGTCGGCTCGGTGTCGTCGATGCAGGAGCCCTGCTTCATCCCGCGGCCCGGTTCGACCGAAGAGGGCGACGGCTATATCGTCATGCTGGAGAACCGGCTCGCCGAAATGGGATCGCGCCTGCTCTTGTTTGCGGCAATGAACCTGGCGCAAGGCCCGATCGCGACGATCCAGCTGCCGTTCCGTATCCGCTCCGGCCTGCACGGCAACTGGACCCCCGAAACCGCACTCGCGGCCTGATGTGAGGATGCTGGTCTGATGGCCGATTACGAGGCCGAGCCTTACCCCAAGCTCGGCATGCACATCGATGGAGAGTGGATCGGCGCCGAGGGTCGCCGCATCCATCAAGTGGTCGATCCTGCCACTGGCGCGGTACTCGGCGATCTGCCGCTGGCGGATGCCGCCGATCTCGATCGCGCCCTGGACGCGGCGAAGCGCGCCTATCCGTTGTGGCGCGCGACGACCCCGCTGGAACGCGGCGCGGTGCTGCGCAAAGCAGCGCAATTGCTGCGCGACCGCGCCGATATGATCGCCCGCAACGCGACGCGCGAGGAAGGCAAGACCATCGCCGAGACCCGCATCGAGGTGATGGGGTCTGCAAACCTGTTCGATTTCTATGCCGAGGAAGCGCGCCGGGTGTACGGCCGCGTGCTGGTCCGCCCCGCCGGCCAGCGCAGCCTGGTGATGCACGAGCCGGTCGGCCCGGTCGCCGCGTTCGCGCCGTGGAATTTCCCGATCAACAATCCCGCGCGCAAGCTCGGCGCGCCGATTGCCGCGGGTTGCTCGGTGATCATGAAGCCCGCCGAGGAAGCGCCGGCCTCCGCCATCGCGGTGGTACAGGCGTTGCTCGACGCGGGCCTGCCGCGCGGCGTCTGTCAACTCGTCTTCGGCGTGCCCGATGAGGTGTCGCGCCATCTGCTGGCCTCGCCGATCATCCGCAAACTGAGCTTCACCGGATCGACCGTCGTCGGCAAGCATCTGCTCAAGCTTGCCGCCGAGACATGCAAGCGCACGACGATGGAGCTGGGCGGACACGCGCCGGTGATCATCTTCGATGATTGCGATCTGGAGAAGACGGTCGAGACGCTTGCTGCCGGCAAGATTCGCAATGCCGGACAGGTCTGCGTCTCGCCGACGCGCTTCTACGTGCAGGAGGCGATCCACGACCGCTTCGTCGAGGCATTTGCCGCACGGATCGGCAAGACCCAGGTGGGCAACGGCCTCGATGCGACATCCAACATGGGCCCGATGGCCAATCCGCGCCGCCCCGCCGCGATGGAGCAGTTTGTCGCCGACGCGATCGCCAAGGGCGCGCGCCTGCGCACCGGCGGCGAGGCGATCGAGGGCGACGGCTTCTTTTGGCGCCCGACTGTGTTGAGCGACGTGCCGGTCGAAGCGCGGATCATGAATGAGGAGCCGTTCGGCCCGGTCGTCGTGACCGCGCCGTTCAGGACGTTCGACGAGGTCGTCGAGCAGGCCAACCGGCTGCCTTACGGCCTTGCCGCCTTCGCCTTCACCGAGAATGCCCGTCGCGCCAACCTGATCGGCGATGCGATCGAGGCGGGCATGGTCGGTATCAACACGGTTTTGCTTGCCGCCCCGGATGCTCCGTTCGGCGGGGTCAAGGAAAGCGGCCATGGCTCGGAGGACGGCCCCGAGGGTCTCGCCGCCTGCCTCGTCACCAAGACAATCCATCAGCATTGAGGGTTTACGAATGACCGAACTGAAGACCGGCGGCGCCCAGGGGTATCTTCGCATCGCGACCGAAGAGGCTTTCGTCACGCAGGAGGCGCTCGACATGTATGGCGAGATCCTCGACGGCCCCGATCCCGATCCGGGTTTCAAGAGCCTGTGGGGCTTCTATCTGCGTTCGGAGGCTGAGCGCCCGAAATTCATCCGCGATGCCCTGTTGGGGCTCGGCGCCGGCCGCATCAAGGATATGGACGATCGCGGCATCGACAAAGCCGTGCTCGCGCTCACCTCGCCCGGTACGCAGATCCTCTCCAAGGATAAAGCGGTGGCGCTTGCGCGCAACTCCAACGACGAACTGCATCAGGCCTGCAAGGATCATCCCGATCGCCTCATCGGCATGGCCGCCTGCGCGCCGCAGGATCCGGAGGGTGCCGCCAAGGAAATCGAGCGTGCCGTCACCAAGCTCGGCATGAAGGCGGTGATCATCAACAGCCACACCCACGGCCATTATCTCGACGAGCCGCAATTCGCGCCCATCCTCGAGGCGGCCGAGGCGCTCGACGTGCCGATCTATATCCACCCGAACACGCTGCCGCGCGGGCAGGTCGAGCCGCTGATCGCCGCCGGCATCGACGGTGCGATCTTCGGCTTCGGGGTCGAGACCGGGATGCATGCGCTGCGCGTGATCGTGTCGGGTACGCTCGACAAATTCCCCAAGCTGCAGGTGATTATCGGCCATATGGGCGAGGCCTTGCCCTTCTGGATGTACCGCCTCGATTTCATGCACCAGGCCGGGGTGCGGGCAGGGCGCTACGCCTCGTCGGGGCCGCTCAAGAAGGAGTTCGTCTCGAACTACCTCAAGGAGAATTTCATCATCACCAATTCGGGCGTGGCGTGGGAGCCGGCGATCAAGTTTACCCAGGACGTGATCGGCAAGGACCGGGTGATGTATGCGATGGACTATCCGTATCAGTGCCCGGCCTATGAGGTGGAGGCGCTCGACAACATGGACATGAGCCTGGACGACAAGAAGGCCTTCTTCCAGACCAACGCCGAGCGCGTGTTCAAGCTGTGAGCGCGCAGATCCTCCCGGAACGGGGAGGGGGACCATTTCGAAGAAATGGTGGAGGGGGGCCGCCACGAGCGAGTCCCTTGCCGTGGGCCCCCTCCACCACCGGCTGCGCCGGCGGTCCCCCTCCCCGTGCCGGGGAGGATTTTAATGGAATACGACTACATCATCGTCGGCGCAGGTTCCGCAGGCTGCGTGCTCGCCAACCGTCTCTCCGCCGACCCCGCCAACAAGGTCCTGCTGATCGAGGCCGGCGGCCACCACCGCCACTTCCTCCTCACCATGCCGCTCGGCTTCATGCGCGCTCTGTTCCAGTCGCGCTTCACCTGGGGCTTCTGGTCCGAGCCCGAGCCGCATCTCAACGGCCGCAAGCTCCCGCTGCCGCGCGGGCGGGTGCTGGGCGGATCGTCGTCGATCAACGGCATGTTCTACATGCGCGGCCACAGCCTCGATTTCGATACGTGGCGGCAGATGGGCTGCGACGGCTGGAGTTATGCCGACGTCCTGCCTTACTTCAGGCGGATGGAGACGAGCTGGCGCGGTGCCAACGCCTTCCACGGCGACAAGGGGCCGCTCCATGTCGTGCCGGTCGATACGCGCCACCGCATGCACGAAATGCTGATGGAGACCGGGCGCAATGCGGGCTGGCCCGTCACCGACGATATCAACGGCGCGCAGGAGGAAGGCTTTTCGCGCGGCGAGCTGACCATCGATCCCAAGGGCCGCCGCGCCAGTACCGCGCGCGCTTACCTTCAGCCCGCTATGGCGCGGCCTAACCTTACCGTTCTGACCGAGGCTTTGACGCGGCGCGTGGTGCTGGAGGGCAAGCGCGCGGTCGGCGTGGAATATGAGCATGAGGGACAGGTCGTTACCGCGCGTGCGGTGCGCGAGGTGATCCTGTCGGGGGGCTCGTACAATTCGCCGCAATTGCTGATGCTGTCGGGCATCGGCCCGGCCGACGAACTGACGAAGCACGCTATTCCCGTACTGCACGATCTCCCAGGTGTCGGCCGCAACCTCTCCGAACATCCGCGCGTACCGGTCCACTTCACGCTCAAGAAGCCGGTCAGCTTTTTGAACCAGCTCCGCGCCGACAAGGTCGCTTTCTCGGTCGCGCAATGGTGGCTGACGGGGAAGGGCACTTTCTCGAACCAGGTCAACAGCGCCAACCCGATCCTCAAGACCCGGCCCGATCTGGCGCAGCCCGACATCCAGCTGTGGTGCAACCCGATCCGGATGGATGCGCAGATCTGGTTCCCCGGTTACCGCAAGCGGCAGGAGGACCAGATCACCGCCGACGTGATCCTGCTCCACCCGCAGAGCCGCGGCTGGCTCGGCCTCAAATCGGCCGACCCCAAGGATTATCCCGCGATCACGCTCAACAATTTCGCCGAAGCCGCTGATTTTCGTACCGCGCGTGACGGTATCCGCATCGCGCGCGACATCTATGCGACCGCGCCGCAGGCTGAGATAACGGGTAGCGAATTGCTCCCCGGCATCGACAAGCAGAGCGACGACGAGCTCGATGCGCATATCCGACAGTGGGCCGGCGTTACACAGCATCCGGTCGGCACCTGCACGATGGGTACAGGCAGCATGAGCGTGGTCGA
Source organism: Sphingomonas sp. MMS24-J13 (assembly GCF_044905095.1). NCBI lineage: Bacteria > Pseudomonadati > Pseudomonadota > Alphaproteobacteria > Sphingomonadales > Sphingomonadaceae > Sphingomonas > Sphingomonas sp. MMS24-J13. The sequence continues at coordinate 1,565,281 of NZ_CP173258.1, read as the reverse complement.
TCCGCAGCTGCGGGTGCACGGGATCGAGGGGCTGCGCGTGGTCGACGCGTCGATCATGCCGACCGTGCCGGGCGGCAACACCAATGCGCCGACCATCATGGTGGCGGAGAAAGCGGCGGACATGATCCTGGGCAGGGCGCCGCTGCCGCCCGAGGATCCGCGGGGATGAGCGGAAGGAAGAGGATAGCCAAATGACCAAGGATGACGTCCGCGACTATATCGCCTCGTTCAACCGGCTCGATTTCGACGGCTTCGGCAAATATTATGCCGATGACGTTAAGCTCTCTTTGAGCGGGAAGCGCACGCTCACCAGCCGTCAGCAGATCCTCGATTTCTATGCGGGCGTGGCCAAGGTCTGCCGCGAGAAACTCGATATCACCCATCTCGTCGTCGATGACGAGGGCGTGGCGATCGAGGTGAAGACCGAGTTCAAGGCGCTGGTCGACGATCCCGATTTCATCGCCGGCCCGCTCGTTCCGGGCGAATCCATTTTCATCACCAGCCGCATCTTCTACGCGTTGCGGGACGGCAAGTTCGCGGCGATCGACGCGATGCGCGTCGGCGGCGTGGCGACCGGACCTTCCACTTTCTAAGCCTCACGAGGACATCATGAACGCACCCTTCGCCGCCACCGCGCTCGAACAGCTCCGCGCCGAATATGCTTCTGCGCCGACCGATCTCTTCATCGACGGCAAGTTCGTCCCCGCTGCATCGGGGAAGTCGTTCGAGGTCGAAGATCCAGCCACAGGTCAGGTCTTCGCCCACGCTGCCGCCGGCGACGCGGCCGACATCGACGCTGCGGTCAAGGCCGCGCGCCGCGCGCTCGAAGGCGCATGGGCCAAGACCAACCCCGCCCAGCGTGCGCGCCTGCTCACCAGGCTGGCCGATCTGATCGAGCGCGATGGCGAGCGGATCGCGCTCACCGAGAGCCTCGACAACGGCATGCCCTTCATGATGGCGAAGTTTGCCGGCGTGTTCGGCGCGTCCGAACAGCTCCGCTACAATGCCGGCTGGGCAACCAAGATCGCGGGCGAGACGATCGAGCCGTCATCGCCGGGCGAGTGGCATTGTTTCACCCTGCGCGAGCCGGTCGGCGTGGTCGGCGCGATCGTGCCGTGGAACTTCCCGTTCGTGATGGCGGTGGCCAAGATCGCCCCAGCACTTGCCGCCGGCTGCACCGTCGTCCTCAAGCCCGCCGAGCAGACCCCGCTCAGCGCCGCTTATCTCGGCAAGCTGATTGCGGAAGCCGGTTTCCCCGAGGGCGTCGTCAACATCGTCACCGGCATGGGTGAGACTGCGGGTGCCGCGATCGTCGATCATATGGGAGTCGACAAGGTCAGCTTCACCGGTTCGACCTCGGTCGGCAAGTTGATCGTCAAGAATTCGACCGGCAATCTGAAGCGCGTCAGCCTCGAACTCGGCGGCAAATCGCCGGTGATGATCTTCGCCGATGCCGATCTCGCCAAGGCGATCCCGGCGGCCGCGATGGGCATCTTCGGCAATGCGGGCCAGGTCTGCGCTGCGGGTTCGCGCCTGTTCGTCCACGAGAAGGTCTATGATCAAGTCGTGGAGGGCGTGCAGGGCATGGCCAAGGCACTCAAGGTGGGCCCGGGTCTGTCGCCCGACACGCAGATGGGCCCGCTGGTCAGCGCCGAGCAGCTCACCCGCGTGCTCGGCTATGTCGAGAGCGGGGCGGGCGAGGGCGCGACCGTCAGCGTGGGTGGCAGCCGCATCGAGGGCGAGGGCTATTTCGTCCAGCCGACCGTGCTGACCGGCACCGCCGCTGGCATGAAGGTGGTCGAGGAAGAGATTTTCGGCCCCGTGCTCAGCGTGATGAAGTTCGGCGACGAGGAGATCGACGTGATCGCCGCGCGCGCCAACGCCACCGAATATGGCCTGTCCTCGCGCATCTGGACCCGCGACATCTCGACCGCGCTCAAGCTGGCCAAGCGACTGAAGGCGGGCGGCGTGATGATCAACGGAGGTGCCGGTGTCGATCCGGCGATGCCATTGGGTGGCTACAAGCAGAGCGGCTGGGGCCGCGAGAACGGCAAGGCCGGGGTCGAGGCCTACACCGAGATCAAGAGCGTGACGGTAGCGCTGTAATTTTTGGACCCTCCCCTGCATTTGCAGGGGAGGGGGACCAGCCGGAGGCTGGTGGAGGGGCCGCCGTCGAAGACGGCGGTCTGCGGCCGCCGCCCCTCCACCATTTCTGCGAAATGGTCCCCCTCCCCGAGAAATCTCGGGGAGGAACTTTAGGGGGACAATTTGAACGACGCCGTGCATCCTCTGCTCCGCTCAGCCTATCGCTGGCGGCTGCTGCTCCTCCTCATGCTCACCAACACGCTGAGCTTCGTCGACCGTGCGATCATGTCGGTGGTGGTCGAGCCGATGCGGCACGATCTCGGTTTGAGCGATGCGCAGATCGGCATTCTGCAGGGGCTCGCCTTTGCCTTCATCTATGCGCTGATCGGCATTCCGATCGGCCGGCTGGCGGAGCGGCGCAACCGGCCGTGGATCATCGGCGTCGCGATCATCGTGTTCTCGGCCGCGACCGGCCTGTGCGGCTTCGCGTCGAGCTTCCTCCAGCTTTTCCTGCTGCGGATGATGGTCGGCGTGGGCGAGGGCGGCTTCATGGCGCCGGCGACCAGCCTGGTCGCCGATCACTTCCCGCCCGCCCGCCGTGCCTCGGCGCTGGCGGTGATCCTGTGCGGCATGCCGTGCGGCTTCCTGATCGGCTCGATCGTCGGCGGGCAGGTCGTCCAGCATCATGGCTGGCGGATGGGCTTCATGGTCATGTCGGTGCCGGGCTTGATTGTCGCGGCGCTCCTGCTTTTCGGCCTGAAAGAACCGCCGCGCGGGTTGGCCGAGGGCGGACATACCCGCCCGGCGGTCGCGACACCGCCGTTCGGTGCAGTGTTGCGCCATCTCTTCGCACAACCGGCCTTCCGCCAGATGCTGATCGGCGCGGTGCTGTGCACCTGCGGTTCGAATGCGATCGGCCAGTTCCAGGTGTCCTTCTTCGCGCGCGTCCATCACCTGCCGATCGCGATGGCGGCGATGACATCGGGGTTGATCAGCTTCTTCAGTCTCGCGCCCGGCATGCTGATCGGTGGCAATGTCGTCGACCGCATCCAGCGTCTCGACGAGCGCTGGTATCTGTGGACGCCAGCAATCGGTGCTGCGGTCGGATCGGGCTTCTTCGTGCTCGGTTTCTATCAGGTGAGCCTCGCCATCGGTGTGCCGTTGATCATCGTCGGCGGCATTCTGCTCTTCCTCCATTACGCGCCCTGCTATGCGCTGGTGCAGCTGATCGCGGGCGTGCGCCAGCGCGCGTCTGCGGTGGCGATCTATGGCGTGTTTCTCGGGCTGTTGGGTTCGGGGCTGGGGCCGACGATTACCGGGATCGTCAGCACCTTCGTCGCACGGCGGCAGTTCGCGCTTGGCAATCTGGCCGCGCTCTGCCCAGGCGGACGGGCATTGCAGCCGGGCGGGGCGATCGATCACGCCTGCCAGGCGGCTTCGGCCTCGGGCATGCGCGCGGCGATGATCACGGGCGCGGTGCTGATGCTATGGGGCGCGCTCCATTTCCTGCTCGGCGCGCGGACGATTTCGCGGGCGCTGGCGGCGGGGCGCGCGTAAAGTTCCTCCCCGGAACGGGGAGGAATTATAGGTCACAAAACCTTGAAATAATGGATCCGGTTCGCGCCGGGAATCTTCTCCGCCACGCCGACGAAGACGTACTTCCCCATCCATTCGTACTTGCCTTCGGGCGCGTCGAACTTGGGGCTGACGCGCATATAATAATCGTCCGGCCCGACATCCTCGTTGCGGCCCATCTTTTCGCCGATCTCGGGTGTCTTGGGCCAGCGATAGCCGCGGCTCTGGAGGTAGATGACCGATCCGTCGTCCATTTCGAAGAAGTAACGCGCGTCGAAATCGATCACGCCGTTGGGGCGCAGCAAGGGAAAGTCACCGCCCGACATCGGCACGACCTTGCCCTTCACGTCCGGTCCCTCGACCCAGCCATCCGCTGCCCACACGCCCCAGCGCTCGGCGCCCATGCTGGTGGGGCGGACGATCTTGGGCTTCGACAGGGTGATGCCGACGGTGAAGGCGAATTCGAATTTGGGGGCGAAGGGGTGCGGGGTGTCGGTCATGGGGCTTCCTTGTTGAGAATTTGCTTAAACTGAGGGGGCAGGGCGAAACTCGGGCTCGCCCGCGCGCGCGACGCGGATGTGGTAGATCCGCCCCTCGCGCAGCCGGTAATAGACGAACACCCGCACCGCGATGCTCTCGCCCTTCTTCAGCGGGCGAACCTGGAAATCGGGCGCATCCTCGTGCGCGACGAACGTGCTGATGACGTCGGCGGCGATGCCCTGATCGTCCATCACCAGATGGTTGACCGTCAGTCCCTCGCGCACGCGCAGGAACATCGTCTTGTAGAAATCGACGATCGCCTGCCGGCCCTCCATCCGCGGTGTGCTCGGCAGTTCGAGCACGACGTCGTCGGTATAATATTGGCCGAAGCGATCGCCGTCGCCCGCGCTGAATGCGGTGGTGTAGGCGAGGAACGAGGCGCGCTGGCCGGGATGACCGCCGAGGCGCGGCGCTTTGGTGACCTCATAATCGGTCGGCCACGTCATCGATTTCAGCTCGACCACGCGGCCGTTGCGGATGCGGTAGAGGACGAAGAACTTGACCGTGACAAGGTCGCCGGGACGGAGCTTGGCGAAGGGAAAATCATCGCGTGGCTTGGTGGCGACGAAATCCATATCGACTTCAGCGAACAGCCGGTCGTCCTTTTCAAGAACCGTGATCGGCCGGATGATCTCGCGTACACCGTCATGCGCCCACCGCAGGAAACCGAGCAGCGCGTCGCGGCCCTCATATTTGCGGGTCGTGCCGATGAAGACGACGTCCGGATCGAACCAGCGCTCGACCAGCTCGGCATCCTCGCCGGTGTTGAAGTCGCGAATATACGCGTCGTAGTCGAAGCCGATCATGGCGTGATCTCCGGCACCAGCAGATGTGCGTCATAGCGGCCGCCTGTGCGCAGGATATGCGTGCCGGCGTTCCGCAATTCCTCATGCCGCGCGAAGGCGAGGCCCCATTTGTTGTCCTGATAGACGTCCTGCCCCTGGACGATGACGCGCAGCCCTTCGCCGGCGGCGAAGCTGACCGATGTCGGCCAGATCTCGATCTCGACCGGCACCGGCGTGCCCGGTTCGAGCCAATCCTCGCGCACATGGGTGTGCACCGGCTGTTGCGGGGTCGATTTCGCCGCGTCGAGCGCACGGTGCGAGGCACGCAGCCAGCCGAGCGCGAGCGGGCCGTCGTCGAACATGGCGTAGAAGGTGAAGGGGACTTCCTTGCCGTCTCGGTCGAGCTTCTGGAGCGCGACGAACAGATCCATGTCGGTCGCGCCGTCGGCCTCGATCCACAGCTTGAGCTTGCTATGGCCGGTAATTTCGGTGGCGTCGTCGAAACGGATATCGAATGTCGCGCGGCCGTCCTTGGCGAGCGGATCGTAGCGAACCTCGGCCGCTGTTTCCGGCCTGTGGGTCTTCATGGTGCCGTCAGCGGCGTCCAGCCAGAGCGTGCGATATACGGCGCGTGATAGCGGCCATTCCGTCTCGGCACGGATTGGCCCTTCGTTCACCTCGGTCCGGACCTGGATGCGGACCTTCGGCCAATCGAGCACCCGATCATCCGTGCCCTTGAGGAAATGGTCGAAGAATTGGCGCTGCAACGCGCGATTTTCGGGCCGGTAATAATGCTGCCACTTCTTCTGTCCGTGGACGAGCAACCACTTCTGCGCCGATGACGCGCCCTTATAGGCTTCCAAGGTGCCGCGCGTGTGCAGGCCGTGGTCGCTCCAACTCGCCACCGCGAACAAGGGCTGGGTGATGCCGGCGAAATCGGTCTCCTTGCTTTCCCAATAAGCGTCGTGGAGCGGATGGGCGCGGGCGTTGGCGGCGCTGTCCTCGGTCCGGTTGAGCGACCAGCTCAGATTCTTGGCAGCGCGCTCGATGAAGTTCGTCTCGCGGATGCCGCCATGGTAGGCGAATTCGCGATACCAGTCCGAAAAGCCCTCCCATGGATTGAGCGCGGCGAGATGTGGCGGGTGCATCGGCGCGACCAGCCACTGGATCGCGGCGAGGTAGGAGACGCCGGTCATGCCGACCTTGCCGTTGGACCAGGGCTGTACCCCCAGCCACTCGATCAGATCGTAGCAATCCTCCCCTTCGCCCACGCCGTTGTGGCGCAGTTCGCCCTCGGACAGCCAGCTGCCGCGCGGATCGGGATAGCAGACTGCATAGCCGAGCGGGCACCAGAAGGCCGGATCGGGCGCCTCGAACCCGGTATGGCGCGAATTCCAGCCATCCTCAATTCCTGCCGGTGCCCACAGGTTCGCGGACTTGCCATGCTTGCCGTAAGGGCTCCAGGCGAGCAGCACGCCGAGATCCTGCTCGCCGAGCGCGCCGGCGGGGCGGAAGATGTCGACATAGATCGTGATGCCGTCCCGCATCGTGACCGGCACATTGCGATCGAGAACAAGCCCATCTTCCTCGATCCGGGCGTAATCTTTGGTGGGTAAAGGTGGCTTGGTCGGGCAAGCGAAGGGATCGGTGCCCTCCTGCATGATCAGCGTGAATCCTGCGTCCGCCATTCCGCTCTCCTTCCGCTTTTCGCGCGGTTGGGTGGGTTGATACGATGATGAATCAACAATGCAACCGATTCCCCGGTCGAGGGTGACGCGATCCCATTACTGCCCTATCTCTCAGGAATGCCCCGTCGCGCCGCTCCAGGCCTCCCCACTCGCCAGCAGATTCTCGATTTCATCGCGAACAGCGATACGCCCGCGGGCAAACGCGAGATTTCACGCGCGTTCGGTCTGCACGGTGCGGACAAGATCGCACTCAAGGCCCTGCTCAAGGACATGGCCGACGAGGGTCTGATCGACAGCGCTCCCGGACGCGCCTTCCACAAGATGGGGGGGGTGCCCAAGGTGACCGTGCTGCGCATCGTCGATGTGTCGGATGGCGGCCAGACATTCGCGGTGCCCGAAAGCTGGCATGCCGATACGCCGCCGCCGCGACTGCGCGTCGTCGAGCGCGGCAAGCGTAGCGCGCTGACGATCGGCGATCGCTTCCTCGCACGCACCGAAGAGGCGGGCACGGGCCATGTCGCGCATCCGATGAAGAAACTGGCGCGCGGGGAGGAGCTGATTCTCGGCGTGCTCCACAAGGAGGGCGATCGCCTCTGGCTGAAGCCGGTCGACAAGCGCGAGCGGCGTGAATTGATGGTTTCCGACGCGGGCGATGCCGAAGTGGGCGATCTGGTGCTGTGCGAGAAGGCCGGACGCCCGCCGCGCATCACCGCGCGCGTGACCGAGCGGCTGGGCGAACCCTTCGCCCCGCGCAGCTTCAGCCTGATCGCGATCCACAAATTCGGCATTCCCGATCGCTTCTCCGAAGAGACGATCGCCGAGGCCGAGCGGGTGGCGAAACAGCCCTTGGGCGAGGGACGCGAGGATCTGCGCGATCTGCCGATCGTCGCGATCGATCCGGTCGACGCGCGCGATCATGACGATGCGGTGTGGGCGACGCCCGACGACGATCCGTCGAATCCCGGCGGTTTCAAGGCGATCGTCGCGATCGCCGATGTGTGTTTCTACGTCCGCCCGACGTCCGACGTCGATCGTGACGCGCGCCGACGCGGCAACAGCGTCTATTTCCCCGATCGGGTCGTACCGATGCTGCCCGAGACATTGTCGGCCGATATCTGCTCGCTCAAGGCGGGCGCGGATCGCGCCGCCATGGCATGCCATATGGTCATTGCCGCCGATGGCACGCTCAAGAGCTGGCGGTTCAGCCGGGCCGTGGTCAGGCTTGCCGCCAATATCGCCTATGAAGATGCCCAGGCGCTCATCGATGGTCAGCCGCCGGCCAACGAGGTTCCGCCCGAACTGCTCGAGACCGCGCTCAAACCGCTGTGGGCCTGCTGGGCGGCGCTGGTGAAAGCGCGCGACAAACGCTCCCCGCTCGATCTCGATCTGCCCGAACGCCGTGTCGTGCTCGACGAGAAAGGCCGAATCCTTTCGGTCGCGGCGCGCGAGCGGCTCGACGCGCATCGGCTGATCGAAGATTATATGATCGCCGCCAACGTTGCCGCGGCCAAGGCGCTCGAGGCGAAGAAGGCCCCGGTGATGTATCGGGTGCATGAACCGCCGAGCCGCGAGAAGCTGGTCGCGCTGAAGGACTATCTCAAGACCTTCGATATCGAATTCGCACTCGGTCAGGTCGTTCGTCCGGGCACCTTCAACCATCTGCTCGAACGCGTCGGCGAGTCCGATGCACGCCCGCAGGTGATGGAGCAGATCCTGCGCACGCAGACGCAGGCTTATTATGCCCCGGTCAATCAGGGCCATTTCGGCCTCGCGCTGGGCTCCTACGCGCATTTCACCAGCCCGATCCGGCGTTATGCCGATTTGCTCGTCCACCGTGCGCTGGTCGGGGCCTATCATCTCGATCCGGCTGCCCAAACGACGTCGCTTTCGAACAACGATGCGGCCGATCTGAGCGGGGTCGGCGAGGCGATCTCCAAGGCCGAACGCCGCGCGATGGAGGCCGAGCGGGAGACGATCGACCGCTATGTCGCTGCCTATCTTTCCGGCCATGTGGGCGAGCTCGTCGATACGCGCATCACCGGCGTGAAGGCGTTCGGCTTCTTCGCTACGGTGGTCGGGCTGGGCGGGGACGGGCTGGTGCCGGTCTCCACGTTGGGCACCGAATATTTCCGCTATGACGAAGCGGCGCAGGTGCTGGAGGGCGAGGAAACCGGGACGCGCTTTACGCCGGGCATGTTGCTCAAGCTCCGACTGGCCGAGGCCGATCCGATCGGCGGCGCGCTACGGTTCGAGCTGCCCAACGCCGAAGGCCATGCGACAAGACGTAATAGTCAACCGGCTGGGACTCGGGATCGCCGTGTCCCCGGGAAGCGCGGGCGCCCTGCCAATATCCGTCACCGCGGGCGCCGCTGATCGCGCGCCCACCGGTCAAGGGGTGGGCGCATCGATCGCCGTGATCAGCTTGATCACGGCTTCGCGGCTGATCAGGCCGATACCCCGTGTCAATCCGGCGCATACGCCGATCGAGCGCGTGCTCTGCTCGACCTCGACATGGATCGGACGCGGATTGGCGCCGGCGCCGTCACTCAGGCTGGCATCGATCGAGACACGGGTAATGCAGGTTCCGCTCAGATCGCCGCTGGTGACGCATCGGCTCAGCGTACCGGCATGCTTCACCGCAACGCTGATCGCCGTCGCCGGGCTGCCATTATCGATGCGACCGTCCGGATCATGCGCGGCTAGCATGTCGCGGATCAGCGCGCCGATCGGATTTTGAACCTTCCACGCGCTGCACGCGATGCCGACGCGCATGACTTCATGATCGAGGTCGGGTGCGAGCTGAAGCGCAATCTGCTTCGTGCCCTTTGCGGGCGTGCGGCTCGGCGTCAGGCCTTGTTCCCCGCCGTCCTTGAGCACGGTCGCATCATCGATCGGGTAGGCGACGATGCGTGCAGCGGAAACCGGCGCCGCGATGACGAGCGCCGCAACGGCCCAGAGGAGGGAAGCCCTCATCCCTTCTTCGCCGTCTTGCTCTTGCGCCCGCTCAGCACCTCGCAGACATGCTTGGCGAATTCCTCTGCCAGCTTTTCGCGTACGCCTGATCCGCGCATCGCCATGCCGAGCAGGCCGGCGCGCGCGTTGAGCACGTCGACATAGAACTCGCCGAGCTTCTCGCCGCTGGCGGCATCTTCGACCGATATCAGTCCGGCGAGCTGGTCGGTGCTCCCCAGCAGGAGCGCCATTCCGGCGTCGAGCGTGCGCAAAGTATCGACCTGGACCGTCAGCTTGAGCGCGCGGCCATCCTTGAGGCCCCAATCGGTGGTTGCATCCTCGATGACGAGCGGCAGCATACGGGCGAATGGCAGCGTTGCATACTCATCCGCTTTGGGGCGCGGGAGATCCGGCTTATCGGCCGGCGGCAGCTTGGCCGCGGTCCGCTTTTCAGCGGCCTTCTGCTCGAGCGCGTCGAAATTCTTGCGTGCGCTGTCGCTGACCGTAACCTCGACTTTCGTAACATGATCGGCGCCGGCGACGGTCTCCGGCAAGGGCTGGATGACCTTTACCGCGCGTGCGTTGGCGGTCGCGGCAGCCAAAATCATCAACGCGAATAGTGCGACACGCTTCATTGATATCCCCCGGTTTTTGACGATTGCTCGCCTCCCGGAGGGGCTGCTAAAGGACTGTCCGAAAGCCGTCCAGACAGGAAAAACTCCGAACTGGCTCACGTCGGACCGGGAGGAACGGCGTTACCGCAACTCCTCTAGGATCGACTTTTCGGTCAGGATCACCTCGGTCGAGCACGACCCCGCATCGGGCCCGGTATTGCTCGCCCGCGCCGCCGCCAACTCGGCTCGCGCTGCCGCCAGATCTTTCTGATACGCCGCAGACGCGTGCACGAACTGCATCGTCACGCTCGCGCTGAGCCGTCCGGCCTCGATCGCGCTCATATTGTGCGCGCCGCAGATGATGCGGCTTTCGCCATAAGCACGCGCGCGCGTCAGGATCGGGGTGGCGCGGTTGGGGATCAGGTCCGACAGGATCAGGCCGAAGGTCCATCCGCGCGTGGCGTGGCCCGAGGGATAGTCGTAGCTCTTGGCGAGCGTGTCCTTATCGTCGCACACCGGGCCCTTATCGATCAGGAAGGGACGCTGGCGCTTCCAGTAATCCTTGGCGGTGTTGGTCGCACTCCCTGTGTCGGCGCTGGCGTTCGATAGCAGCCTGTAGGTGGCCGGTGTCGCGGTCGCCGATAGGGTCACGCCGGCCGCGCAGCTGAAATCCTTCATCATCGCGCCGATCGACGAAGGTACGTCGTCGATCGCCAGCTGCCAGCGCGCGCTGCCCTGTGCGGACCGGGTCGCCTTGAATACCTTGCGATCGGTCTCGTAGCGTATTTCGCCGGGCTGCGGTGCGGGCGGGATGACCTTGGTGATGTCGACCGTATTGGCGGGGAGATAACCGGGCGGTGTATCGGCCGCGATCGTGAGCGTTGCAGCGGCGACGATGGCGATGACGCTGATGGTGCGGATCATGAGAGCCCCTTGAGTCTTGCGGGCAGCATAGCGGGGTTGAGAGCGCGTGCCGTCATAAAATGCTGTCCGGCCAAAGCAGGGAAGCGGCTTTGCATGGGAAGGATATTACAGGCGTGGAAGCGTCACACCGCGCTGCGCCATATATTTGCCCGCGCGGTCGGCATAGCTCACCTCGCACGGCTCGTTGCCCTGGAGGAACAGGAACTGGCACGCGCCCTCATTGGCGTAGATCTTGGCAGGCAGTGGCGTGGTATTCGAGAATTCGAGCGTTACATGCCCCTCCCAGCCAGGCTCGAGCGGGGTGACGTTCACGATGATGCCGCAGCGGGCATAGGTCGATTTGCCGAGGCAGATCACCAGCACGTCGCGCGGGATGCGGAAATATTCGACCGTGCGGGCAAGCGCGAAGCTGTTGGGCGGGATGATGCAGCAATCGGTCTTGCGATCGACGAAGCTGTTGGCGGCGAAATCCTTGGGATCGACCGTCGCCGAATCAACATTGGTGAAGATCTTGAACTCGTCCGCCACGCGTGCGTCATAGCCGTAGGAGGAGAGGCCGTAGCTGATGCAGCCCTCGCGGCGCTGCGCCTCGACGAACGGCTCGATCATCGCGCTGGTCGTCGCCTGTTCGCGGATCCAGCGGTCGGACATCACTGACATCGATCTCGACACCCCTTTTACTTAGTCGGTCAGCTTTCGCTGGGTGGGCGGCAAAGGGCAAGTCTTGGCGGTGATCGAACGAGGCTATCAGCGTCAGCGATGGTATGGCCTTGAAGCTGATATCATATTGCGACACATTAGCGATAAGGAGATTGCATATGGGACGCGTGAAAATCGGCTTGGCTGAGAAAGCGGCATTGCTGGCATCGAACCTGGCAGTGCTGGCCGTGGTCGGCTTCGGGTCGTGTACGCTTTTGGCGCACGTTTGAGGGCCATTCGCTGGGTGACGATCGGGGGTGGATTAGCCGATCCCCAGATCGCCCGGTCCGAAGGCGTGCGGCAGCAACTCGGATAAAGTGTGCCGCCGCATCACGCTGCCATCGGCCGAAGCGCAGTAGATGACGAGGTCGCGGTCGCCCATCTGCGCGGCCTCGTTGAGTACCTGCCGGCAGCGCCCGCACGGATAGATCGGGCCCTGATCGATCAGCCCTGCCGGACCGATCGACCCGCCGACGATCCCGACCGCCACCACGTCGCGCAGCCGCCCCGCCGCATTGGCGGTCGCGAGCGCGACAGTCTCGGCGCAGAGCGACAGGCCATAGCTCGCATTCTCGAAATTGGTGCCGGGAATGATGCTGCCGTCGGTCAGCAGCAAAGCCGCGCCGACCCCGAACTTGGAATAGGGCGCGTGCGCGTTGCGCGCCGCCTCCAACGCGTGCTCGACCAGGACCCGGCCGGCGACATCCTCCAGCGCGACCTCAGCCACGGATGTGCAGCGCCGTGATCAGGGTGAACAGCCGCCGTGCTGTATCGAAATCCATCGCGACCTTTCCCTCCAGGCATTCGGTCAGCAATTCGGCCGCGCCGTTATGGATGCCGCGTCGTGCCATATCGATCGTCTCGATCTGCGCCGGCTGTGCCTGTTCGCCCAGCGCCTTGAAGTAACTGTCGAGGATCGCGAAATAATCCTTGATCGGCCGGCGGAAGCGATGGAGGCCGAGGACGATCGTTTCCAGCGGTTGCCCGTCCGCATCCGAGATATCGATCGCCAGCCGCCCTTCTTCGACGCGCAGCTTGACGCGATACGGTCCCCCGAAACCCTTCTTCGTCGGCCGTGCCGGCTCGAACCGGTTGCCCGCGAGCAGATCCTGGATCGCCACCTCGCGTTCGCGCGCCGCCTCCGGCGCACGCGGCGAAAGCGTTTCTCCATCCAGATCGATGGCGATGATGCGCGGATCGGCCATGCCCTGATCTATCGAAGGGGACACGTGATGGGAACCCTCCGGCGTCATGGCTTATCCACAGAACCATGCCCGCCTGAATTTTGCCGATGGGTTGAGCCCGCCCGCGCACAAGCGGATAAGCCGGGCATGGCCGAACCGATCCGAATGATTCCCCCATCCGCAGAGGGCGCCACCACTGCGCTCCCGCACAATATCGAGGCGGAAGCCGCGCTGCTGGGTGCGATGATGATCGACAACCGGCTGGTCGAGGACGTCCAGCTCAAGCTGCGCGCCGAGCATTTTTACGAGCCCGTCCATGGCCGCATCTATGATGCGATCCTGAGGCTCGCCGACAAGAATATGGTCGCCAACCCCGTGACGTTGCGTCCGATGTTCGATGGCGATGTCGAGCTCAAGGAACTGGGCGGCCCATCCTATCTCGCCCAGCTCACCGGATCGGGCGCGGCTTTGATCGGCGCCCGTGATTTCGCGGCGCAGGTATACGATCTGGCGCTGTTGCGCGCCCTCGTCGGCGTCGGGCGCGGCATGGTCGAGAAAGCGGTCGATACCTCCGAAAGCGTCGATCCGAAGGGGCAGATCGAGCAGGCCGAAATGGCGCTCTACGCGGTGGCGGAGGAGGGCGGCGAGCAAGGCGGCGTGAAGACCTTCGCGCAGGCGACCAAGCTCGCGATCGAACAGGCCGAACGCGCGCTCAATTCGGGCGGCCATGTCTCGGGCATCACCACCGGACTCGACAGCGTCAACGCCAAGATCGGCGGTCTTCACCCGTCCGATCTCATCATCCTCGCCGGGCGCCCGGGCATGGGAAAGTCCTCGCTCGCGATGAACATGGCGTACAATGCCGCCAAGCGGCTCGTGCGCGATCGCGAGGATGGGATCGAGGACGCCAAATCGGTCGGCTGCCCGGTGGCGATCTTCAACCTCGAAATGTCGTCCGATCAGCTCGCGACGCGTATCCTGGCCGAGGCATCGGGAATCAGCTCGGAAAATCTGCGCATGGGCAAGATCAGCCAGGCCGATTTCCGCAACCTGGCGCGCGCCGCGGCCGAGCTGGAGACGCTGCCGCTCTATATCGATGACACGCCCGCGCTCACCATCGCGGCGTTGCGCACCCGTGCGCGCCGGCTCAAGCGCCAGCGCGGGATCGGGATGGTCGTGGTCGATTATCTCCAGCTGCTGCAGGGTGGCGGGCGCGGCGGGGATCAGAACCGCGTGCAGGAAATCTCGGACATCAGCCGCGGTCTCAAGCAGCTCGCGAAGGAGCTGCATGTGCCGGTCATCGCGCTGTCGCAGCTCAGCCGCGCGGTCGAGCAGCGCGAAGACAAGCGTCCCCAGCTCTCAGATCTGCGCGAATCGGGATCGATCGAGCAGGACGCCGACATCGTCATGTTCATCTATCGCGACGAATATTATGTCGCGTCGCGCGAACCCAAGCGGCCGGGCGAGGGCGACGACGCGAAGACCTTCGAGGCGCACGATCAATGGATGCGCGATATGGAGCGTGCCTTCGGCATCTCCGAACTGATCATCGCCAAGCAGCGTCATGGCGCCACCGGCAAGGTGAAGCTGAAATTCGAAAGCCGGATCACGCGATTTAGCGATCTTGCGGACGATTACGTCGGGTAGGGGGCGGAGCCCTCGCCCACAATCGTCATCCCAGCGAAGGCTGGGATCTCAGGAGGATAAGAGCAAACCTCTACTCTCATGAGACCCCAGCCTGCGCTGGAGTGACGAACAGTGGTTGACGCCGACTGATACAGTCCCGGTACATAGATTGCTGCGCTGCAATCATGCGTTCAACACATCCCCGCTAACGCGCCGGCATGCGCTCACCATCCTCGCTGATCCTCAGCCTTCCGCTCTCCCTGATCCCCGCCGTGGCGCTTGCGCAGACGGCGGCCCCAGCAGGCCCGACCTCGTCACTCGCACCCGAGACTACCCCAGTCACGCCGAAACCGACGGTTGCTGCCGTGACGCCCGCTGCCGCCACGAAGCCGCCCGTCACGGCTGCCGGGCGCCAGCAGCAGATGGACGCGGAGGACGAGGCCCAGCAGGAGATCGTCGTGACCGGCCAGCGCCCGGTCGGCTCCGTCATCGGCGATATTCCGCCCGAGGTTACGCTCACCCCGGCCGATATCCGTGCTTATGGCGTCAACAATATCTCGGACCTGCTCGATCAGTTGACGGCGCAGACCGGCAGCGGCCGCGGCAGCGGCGCGCCGGTGGTGCTGCTCAACGGCCGCCGCATATCGAGCTTCGCCGAGATCCGCGATCTGCCGACCGAGGCGATATTGCGGACAGAGATCCTGCCCGAGGAGGTCAGCCTGAAATATGGCTATTCGGCCGATCAGCGCGTCGTGAACATCGTGCTGCGTCCGCGCTTTCGTGCGAAGGTGGGGCAGGGCGGCGGCACCATCGCCACGGCAGGTGGTGGGGCCAGCACCAATCCCGAGGCCAACCTGATCCGGATCGATCACGACAAGCGCCTCTCGATCAACCTGCGCTATCAATATAGCGCCGCGATCAAGGAGAGCGAACGCGATCTCACCCCGCTCACCACTTCGTTCCTGCCGACGGTCACCGATTTCGGCACCAACCCGGCCGCGGTGCCCGACGCGTCCGACGATCGCACGCTGCGCGCCTCGTCGCAGCAGTTCAGCACCAATGTGGTATACGCCCATCCCGTGTTCGCACGGGCGACGCTGACCCTCAACGGCAGCCTCAGCTATACCCACACCGATGCTCTCAATGGGCTGATCGGCGGAACGCTCGATGTGCCGGCCGCCGACCCGTTCGCGACCTCGACCAGGGATTCGTCGGTCTATCATTATCTTAGCGATGATCCGCTCCATCAGCGGGCCGCCACCCTGACCGGGCATTTCGGCGTCAGCCTCAATGGCGATCGCGGACATTGGCGCTGGTCGCTGACGGGCAATTACGATTACAATCAGGTCAGGACGCACACGCAGACCGGGCTCGACCTGACCGCGGCGCAAGTGCAGGTCGATGCGCTCAGCCCCACGCTCGATCCTTATGCCGCGCTGCCTTCGACGTTGGTGGGCGGGATGCTGACCAACCGCGCGACCAGCACGTCCAACACGGGCAACCTACAGGCGGTGGTCGGCGGTCCATTGCTCCATGGGCCGGCGGGTTCGATCGCGACCAACATCAAGGTCGGACTGGAGGAAACCGGTTTTGACGCCTCGTCGTTGCGGTATGGCAGTTCGATCGCGGCATCGGCACTCACCCAGTCGAGCAGCCTGTCGCGGCGCAATGGCAACGGGCAGATCAACCTCGACGTCCCGCTCGCCAGCCGGCGCGAGAATTTCCTGCCCTTCCTCGGCTCGCTCTCGGCCAATTTCAACGCGGCCGTGAGCAACCTCTCCGATTTTGGTACCCTGCATACGATCGGCTACGGCCTGTTCTGGCAGCCCGATGCCAAGGTCAACCTGATCGTGTCGCAGACGATCGCGCAGGACGCGCCGACCATTCAGCAACTGGGCAATCCGACGATCCTGACGCCGCAGGTGCGCGTGTTCGATTATCAGAAGGGCACCACCGTCGATGTCACGCAGATCGACGGCGGCAATCGTTCGCTCGCCGCCGACGAACGCCACACGCTCAAGATCGGGCTGACGCTCAAGCCGCTCGCCAAGAGCGACCTGACCATCATCGCCAACTACGTCCACACCAAGACCGAGAACCAGATCGCGTCCTTGCCCTCGCCGACCGCAAGTATCGAGGCGGCCTTCCCCAACCGCTTCGTGCGCGATGCTTCCGGCCAGCTCGTCAGCGTCGACGTGCGCGCGGTCAATTTCGACAACCAGACCGAAGATTCGATCCGCATGGGCTTCAACTTCTCGGTCCCCCTGAAGTCGATCCTGCAGCGCAAGTTCGAGCAATATATCGCCGATCGCCGCGCGGGTAAGAACGTGCCATTCCCGATCAAGCTGCCCCAGCTGACCGAGGCCCAGCGCAAGCGCTTCGAACAGATGCGCGAACGCGCCGGCCTCAACAACGGCAATGGCGGGCAGGGCAACCGCCAGGCCGGGAACAACCCGCCGCCACCGCCGCCGGACGCTGATGGCGCACCGCCGCCTCCGCCGCCCGGTGGGTTCGGCGGTGGTGCGGGCGGTCCTGGCGGCGGCGGGCCAGGCGGTGGGTTTGGCGGCCCTGGTGAGGGTGGCGGAGGCGGCGGCTTCGGTGGTCCCGGCGGGCCGGGTGGATTCCGGGGTGGCGGCGGCTTCGCGCGCAATAGTGCGGGCCGGCTGCAAATCGCGGTCTACGATCAGTGGACGCTCAAGGACACGGTCCAGATCCGTCCCGGCGTGCCGCTCATCGATCTGCTCCATGGCGGCTCGATCACCGGCAATGGCGGCACGCCCGAGCATAAGGTCGAGGTCCAGCTCGGTTATTCGAACAACGGCCTCGGCGTGCGCCTGTCGGGCAACTGGCAGAGCGGGACGACGGTGAAGGCGGGCCCCGGCAGCACGACCGGCGATCTCGATTTCTCGCCGCTCGCCACCGCGACCCTGCGCGTGTTCGCCGATTTCGGCCAGATCCCGATGTTCATCGGCAAGGGCTGGGCCCGCGGGCTGCGTGCCACGTTCACGCTCAGCAACATTACCAACGAGCGGCAGAAGGTGCGCGATGCGAATGGTGGCACGCCGCTGCGTTATCAGCCGGCCTATCTCGATCCGCTCGGGCGGACGGTGGGGATCACGATCCGGAAATTGTGGCTGTAACTCGGCAGCCCCTGCGCAGGCAGGGCCCTTCGTCGGCCGAGACATGGGCCCCTGCCTGCGCAGGGGCGACGGGGTCAAAAGATCGGATCGTCCGCTGACGGCGCGATGGTCGAGACGTGGATCCCGCATTCCACCTTGTCCCACCCACGCCAGCGGCCGGCGCGCGGGTCTTCGCCCGGCATGACGCGGCTGGTGCAGGGCGAGCAGCCGATCGAGAGATAGCCCTGCGCCTCGAGCGGATGGCGCGGCAGATCGCGTTCGGTGAAGTACGCTTCCAGATCGTCCTTGGTCCAGTCGCCGAGCGGGTTCACCTTGAGCCGGCCGTCCTCGATCTCGAAGCGCGGCAGGTTCGCGCGCGTCTGCGACTGGAACGCCTTGCGGCCCGAAAACCAGCTGTCGAGCCCGTGCTTGGCGCGTGCCAGCGGCTCCACCTTGCGAATTTCGCAGCAGCCGTCGGGATCGTACGACCAGCGCAGCCCGGTGGCGTCCTTCTTCTCCAGCATCGCCGGATCGGGGGTGATGACCCGGCGGTTATGCATGCCGAGCCGGTCTAGAAGCTCGACCCGATAGGTTTCGGTCTCCGGAAACATCTTGAGTGTGTCGACGAAGATCACCGGCGTATCCGGTGCGGCGCGCGAGATCAGGTCGAGCAGCACGGCGCTTTCGGTGCCGAATGACGACACCACCGCGGTCTCGCCGAGCAAATTTTCGTCGAACAGGGTGCGCAGCATGGGAAGCGTATCGACGCCGGCGAAACGCGCGTTGAGCGCGTCGGCATCGGCCTGCGTGAAAGCCGGCCGCACGTCCATCAGGTCGAGCTTGCGTGCTGGCTCAGCCATGACGCAGCGCCCAGACCGGCTGCCGCCCGTCGGCCGCCTTCTGATAGACATGCTCGTAGCGCGCGATCGCGGCATTGACGGCATCCGGATCGAGCGGGCTGTCGCTCGCCAGCGCATCGAAGCCGCAGCGGCGCATATGCGACACCTGATCGATCAGCACGTTGCCGGCCGCGCGCAACTCGCCCTTATAGCCTGCCTCGCGCAGGATTCGCGCCGCCGAATAGCCACGCCCGTCACGAAACGTCGGGAAGGCGACCTCGATCAGCGCGAGCCGATCGAGATGCGGCAGCAAGGCACGCGCATCCTCGCCGGTTTCGAGCCGGACGGCGGTGGCGTTGGACTGCCCAAGGAAGGAATCGAGCGTGACGGCTGGCTCTTCGTGGGCCTCGTCATCGCGGAAGCGGATCAGTGTCATGCGTAAATAGCCGTCTTGAAGGGTTCCAGGCCGACGCGCCGGTAGGTATCGAGGAAGCGTTCGCCCTCGTGGCGAAGCCCGCGATAGGTCTCCAGCGCCTTTTCGACCGCATCGACCACGCCATCCTCGCTGAAGCCGGGGCCGACGATGCGGGCAAGGCTCGCATCCTCCGCGCCCGAACCGCCGAAGGAGAGCTGGTAATTCTCCTCGCCTTTCTTATCGACGCCCAGGATGCCGATATGGCCGGCATGATGGTGGCCGCAGGCGTTGATGCAGCCCGAAATCTTGAGCTTCACCTCGCCCAGATCGCGCTGGCGATCGAGGCTGGCGAAACGCTCGGTGATCTTCTGCGCCACGGGAATCGAACGCGCATTGGCGAGGCTGCAATAATCGAGGCCCGGGCACGCGATGATATCGCTGATCAGGTCGAGGTTGGGGGTGGCGAGCCCGGCGGCGTCGAGCGCTTGCCAGATCGCATACAGATCGGCCTTCGCGACATGCGGGAGAACCACATTCTGCGCGTGGGTGATGCGCAGTTCGTCATGCGAATATCGTTCGGCCAGATCCGCCATCAGATCGATCTGCGCCGAGGTCGCGTCGCCGGGAATGCCGCCGATCGGCTTCAGGCTGATCGTGACGATCGCATGGTTGGGATGCTTGTGCGCCGCGACCTGCTGATCGAGCCACAGAGCGAAATCGGGGTCCGAGCGATCCGGCTCGACCGCGGGCGCAGCATCGAAGGCTGGCGGGGCGAACATCGCCGCGATCCGCGCCAGTTCGGCCGCAGGCGGATCGAGACCGAGCGTCTTCACATGGAGAAATTCCTCCTCCACCTGGCGGCGATATTCGTCGGCGCCGATCTCGTGGACGAGGATCTTGATCCGCGCCTTGTAGATATTGTCGCGCCGGCCGTAGCGATTGTAGACGCGCAGGCACGCTTCCAGATAGCTCACGAACTCGCTAGTCGAGACGAAATCGCGGATCAGCGGCGCGACCATCGGGGTGCGCCCCTGGCCGCCGCCGACATAGACCGCGAAGCCCAGCTCACCCGCCTCGTTGCGCTTCAGCAGCAGGCCGATATCGTGCAGCCGCATCGCCGCGCGATCGTCCTGCGCCGCGATCACCGCAAATTTGAACTTACGCGGCAGGTACGTGAATTCGGGGTGGAAGGTCGACCATTGGCGGAGCAGCTCCGCATAAGGGCGCGGATCGTCCACTTCGTCGGCCGCGGCACCGGCATATTGATCCGACGAGATGTTGCGGATGCAATTGCCGCTGGTCTGGATCGCATGCATCTCGACCGTCGCCAGCTCGGCCAGGATGTCGGGCGTGTCTTCCAGCTTGATCCAGTTGAACTGGAGGTTCTGGCGCGTGGTGAAATGGCCGTAATCGCGGTCATATTTGCGCGCGATATGCGCCAGCATCCGCATCTGGCGCGCATTGAGCGTGCCATAGGGAATGGCAACGCGCAGCATATAGGCGTGGAGCTGCAGATAGAGCCCGTTCATCAGCCGCAGCGGCTTGAACTGGTCTTCGGACATCTCGCCCGAAAGGCGCCGGTTCACCTGATCGCGGAATTCCTCCACGCGGGTATCGACGATCGCCTGATCATATTCATCGTAACGGTACATTAGATCACATAGCTCCCCGCCGATTTGTCTGCCGGCGCAATCGCCAGATCGGGCCGCACGGTCGGGCCGAACGCCCGGATGCGATCCTTGATATGCGCGGGTACCGGGCCGTTCGGGCCCAGCGTGGCATCGGTCACGTAGGGCACGTTGACGCGCAATTCGGCTTCCTCGCGCTTGGCGATCGCCTCGCCTTTGTCGCCGACGTCGACCGCGTCCGCGACATGGCGCGACCAGCCTTCACCGGTCCACCACACCACGTCGCCGGTAACGAGATCATTCCCCGTGATCAGATTCATGCCAACGCCTCTGCCTGACGGGCGAAGCCGAGCAGACGGTTTTCCGCATCCGACAGCAACACCACTTCGCCCACGACGATGATCGCCGGGCTCAAAACCTTCTCGCGCTCGATCATCCCGCCGAGATCGGCGAGCACGGTGCGGATCGCGCGCGAACCCTTGAGGGTGCCGCGCTCCAGCACCGCCACCGGCAGATCGGGGGTGAGGCCATCGGCCATCAGCTTGTCCGCGATCATGCTGCCGCTGGCGACACCCATATAGATGACGAGCGTGCGGCCCTTGCCGGCTAGTCCCGACCAATCCTGATCGCTCAGCCCCTTGCATTGACCCGCCACGAAGCTGACCGCGCTCGACCAGTCGCGGTGGGTGAGGGGGAGCATCGCCTCCGCCGCGCAACCGAGCGCCGCCGACACGCCTGGCACGACCTCCACCCGGAGCCCCGCGGCGCGCACCGCCTCGACCTCCTCGCCGCCGCGCCCGAACACGAACGGATCGCCGCCCTTCAGCCGCACGACGATCGATCCCGCCTTCACATGCGCGACGATCAGCGCGTTGATCGCCTCCTGCGGCAGCGTGTGGCGCGCGCGCTGCTTGGCGACCGAGATGCGCTGCGCATGCGCCGGCGCATAATCCAGAACGGCCGGATCGATCAGCCCGTCATGGACGACGACATCGGCCGCTTTGAGCGCCTCGACCGCGCGTACCGTCAGCAGCCCCGGATCGCCCGGGCCCGCACCGACAAGAATGACGCGCCCACGCGCATCGGGATCGAGCAGACTACCCATGGTGGGCAAATGGCGTCGGGCGGCGCCTGCGGCAACCGAGCGATGCTTGTCCGGTGGTTAGAGATACTTTTGCGTTGCAGCGGTGGGCTCATTTCCCCGTCATGCTGAACTTGTTTCAGCATCCACCAGGCAACTTGCGCGGACGGTGCGGCACGCCTGGTGGACCCTGAAACGAGTTCAGGGTGACGGGTGGAGGAGACGAGCGAGCGCCCTCAACCGGGCTTCTGCCTAAACCAAAGCGTAGTACCGCAAACAATTCCCGTCTGGCCGCCGCTCACCGACGCCCACGAAGACATGCTTGGTCAGCCAGTCATGCTTGCCGATGCTGGTCTCGAAGGTTGGGTTGCCGCGCAGATAATATTCCTCATGCGCCACCGGCGCGCCGTTGTTGAACGCCCAGTCGCGCAGCTTCGCCATCGTGTCGGGCTTGCGTCCCCACAGGAAGCCCTTGTTGTTGAGGAGGATGAGCGTGCCGTCATCCTCCTCCAGCATGTAGCGCGCATCGAACACGGCGACGTCGTCGGGGCGAAAATAGGCATAGTCTCCGCCCGAGCCCGGTACTGCCTTGCCCTTGAGAGTGGGGCCCTCGAACGTGCCCTCGTTGACATAGACTGCCGATCGGCTGCCTCCGCTTGGCGTATTCGGGATCATCTGCACGCGCGGGAAGGCGAGGCGGATCTCCATCGCGAATTCGAGGCGGGGATTGTCCATGGTGGAGTAGAGTTCGGTCATTTCGCGATTACCTCAGATTCGGCTGAAAAGGTCAAAGTTCCACGCTGCCGCCGTCGACATACATATCGATGCCGGTGACGAAGCTCGCCTCGTCGGATGCCAGGAAGAGCATCGGCCGGGCGATTTCCTCGGGCGTGCCCATCCGCTTCATCGGCACCGCCTCGTTCATCGCGGCGCGCAGGCCGGCGATGCCGGCTTCGTCGAGGCCGCTGCGGTAGATGATCGGGGTCTCGGTCGGGCCGGGGCTGACCATGTTGACGCGGATGCCTTCGCCGACCAGCTCGACCGCCAGGATCCGCACGATGGCGCGCAGCCCGGCCTTGGCGGCAGCATAGACCGCGTTGCCGGGGATGCCGAGGATCGAGCCGATCGATCCGGTGACGACGATGCTGCCGCCCTTGCCCATCAGCGGCAGCGCCTTCTGCACCGCGAAGAAAGCGCCCCTGAGGTTCACGTCGTGGACCTCGTCCCACATTTCGGGCGTCACCGCGCGGATCGGCGAGAAGGCGCCGACCCCGGCATTGACCATCAGTACATCGAGCCGGCCATGCCGTTCGCGGATCGCGTCCAGCACGGGACCGAGCGTATCGGGATCGGCAATGTCGCAGCGGAAGGCCGCCGCGCCGGGAATATTCGCCTCGGCCTCGGCGAGGGTCTTCTCGCTGCGGCCGGTAATGAAGACGATGGCGCCCTCCGCAGCCAGCCCCTCGGCGGCGGCGAGGCCGATGCCGCTATTGCCGCCGATCACCAGCGCGATCTTGTCCTTGAAACGCATGTCTGTCCCTTCAGAACATCGAATTGGGGTTGGGGCTCTGGGTCGGGACATCCTGCAACACGTCCCAATGTTCGGCGACCAGGCCGTTCTCGACCCGGAAGATGTCCATCACTGCGAGGCCCGGATCGTCGGGCGTGCGGCGGACATGATAGTGGACGATGACATGATCGCCTTCGACGAAGCTGCGCTTGATGTCGTGGACCGCATCGGGGCTCTGCGATTTCGCGAAATCGAGGAAGGCCTTGAGCGCTTCGCGTCCCGGCTCGGCCAACTGGCTGTGCTGGATATAGTCAGGCGCGATGAAGCGATCGACCGCCGAGGAATCGAGCGGATTCAGCACTTCGGCGAACAGCCCCATCACCAGATCGTGATTGCGCTGCTCCGTTTCGGATCGCGCCATAATGATTCCTCCCCGGTGGCTTTTGAGCGCCACAGTGATTGTATCATCCGTTATTGTTTCGTGCTGTCAAGCAGTGGGAGAGGAGGCTTCCCGGCCAACCGATCAAAATGGGTTGCAGCCGGGCCAACATTGGTTGGGCCAATAGCCCAGCGCGTAAAGAATCACACTCGCAAGAAGGCCCAGCAAAACCAGGACAACCGCCAGCATTGCCCGCCCGAACCTCGGCATCAAGCCGGCTCTTCGCCCGGCCGTGTCCGTTCGAGGAACACCGAGCGGCCGCGTGGGTCCTGCGCCTCGAGCCGATCGGTCAACGTCTGCACGTAGGAATCGAAGGCGAGCACCTGTTCGGGGCAGAGCGCCTCGAACAGGTAGTCGGCGACCTTCACCGATGCCGGCATCATCTCGCGCCACAGCCGCTCGCCCTCGGCGGTGAGCTGCAATGTCTTGCGGCGCCGGCTCAATGGATCGGTCGCGACGGTGATGCGGCCATGGCGGTTGAGGGCGGCGACCGCGCGGCTTACCGCCATCGTGTTGACGCCCAATATCTGCGCCAGTTCGTGGCTGGCGGAGATACCTCGCTGCCCGATCACCATCAGCACGCGGAATTCGTTGAGGCTGATCTTGTAGCGTTTCTCCAGATGGATGGAGAACGGCGCCATCAGCCGGTTGGTCAGCTTGAGCAGATGGTTCATCGCCGTGATGCGATCGAGCCCGGACTCAGTCAACGGACTTGGTGCGGAATCGCTCTTGTGCCGCGTGTGGCTCACTCTGGTTCGTGTCCCGTCATCATCGCGCAAAGTGGCCAGTCGAGCGTGGCCAAGTCAAGCTCGGGACTGTGCACGCTTGCTCGATCTTATCAAATGTTATAGTTGAACCGGATGACGCGGCGCGCCGTACACGGTAGGAAATGTCGCAGATAGGGAGTGGGAGCGGGTATGACGTCTTTTCCGGATACGGTTGATTATAGCGGGCTCAACCTGCCGGTCCGGCTGGAGGTGGAGATCCAGAATCTGGAAGTGGAGGGGACGATCCCGCCCGAGATCGAGGGCGCGTTCTTCCGCGCCGTGCCCGATCCGGCGCACCGCCCGATGTTCGATGACGATACCGCGCTGTCGGGGGACGGCATGATCTCGCGCTTCCTGTTCGAGGACGGACACGTCGATTTCTCGATCAAATATGTCCACACCGCGCGCTATCTGGCCGAGAAGAAGGCGCGCAAGGCATTGTTCGGGCGCTATCGCAATCCCTTCACCGACGACCCTTCGGTCAAGGACGTCGACCGTACCGTCGCCAACACCACCCCGATCTGGCACGCCGGCCGGCTGTTCATGACCAAGGAGGACGGCCGCGCCTATGAGGTCGATCCCAACACGCTCGAAACGATCGGCAGTTGGGATTACCATGGCGCCCTCAAATCGCAGACGATGACCGCGCATGCCCGGATCGATCCCGAAACCGGCGAGATGTTCTTCTTCGGCTACGAGGCAGGCGGGCTCTGCTCGGAAGACATTGCTTATGCCTATGCCGACAAGGACGGCAATCTGGTGTCCGAACAATGGTTCCGGGCGCCTTACGCGGCGATGATGCACGATTTCGCGATCTCGAAGAATTACGCCTTCTTTCCGATCTTCCCGACCACCACCGATATCGAGCGGCTCAGGGCCGGCGGCGAACATTGGGCGCACCGCCAGGATCAGGAAAGCTGGATGGGCGTGATGCCGCGCTACGGCAAGGTCGAGGAGATGCGCTGGTTCCGCGGGCCCCCGGGCATGTCGGTGTTCCACATCATGAACGCGTTCGACGACGGCGAGGGCCAGGCGTCGATCGACATGCACATCTCGGACACCAACGCTTTTCCCTTCATGCGCAAGGCGGGCGGCATCGAGCGCAACCAGTGGGAGATCGGCGGCAGCCTGCAGCGCTGGACCTTCGACATGACCAAGCCCGGCGAGACGTTCGAGGTGCGCGATCTCGGCCCTCCGGGCGACATGCCGCGCATCCCCGACGCGCTGCAGGGGCGCCCGTATCGGCACGGCTGGTATCTCAGCATCAACCCGCAGGGCGGGCCGCCGCTGGCGGGTGGGCCGGTCGGGACGGCGTTCAACTGCCTGCTGCGGATCGAGCCGGGCAATGGCCGGATCGATGCGATGGGCCTGCCGCCGGGCTTCGCGATCAACGAGCCAATCCATATCCCCTCGCGCGATCCCGATCATGAAGGCTGGCTGATGTTCGTCGTCGACCAGCAGGTCGGCGAGAGCGATTTCGCGTCGGAGGTCTGGATCGTCGACGGGGGCAACGTCGCTGCGCCGCCGGTGGCGAAGATCAAGGTGCCGGTGCGCTTGCGTCCGCAAGTCCATGGCTGGTGGGTGCCGAAGGATCAGCTGGCGCAGGCAGCGAGCCTGAAAGAAGCGGCTTAGACAGCCCTCCCTTACCCGACCCTCTCCCGCGAAAGGCGGGAGGGGGCTCAATTGCCGACCAAGCCCAACCTTTCTCGATTGGCCCAGCGCCACACGAGCAACACCGCGACCAGCCCCAGCCCGGTGGCAAGGCCGATCCAGACGCCCAAGCCGCGCATACCCAACGGGAAGCCGAGCAGGACCGAGGTCCCTATCCCGAACACCCAATAGCCGACCGCGGCGAACAGCATTGGCACACGCGTATCGTGCAGGCCG
Source organism: Sphingomonas sp. MMS24-J13 (assembly GCF_044905095.1). Lineage (NCBI taxonomy): Bacteria > Pseudomonadati > Pseudomonadota > Alphaproteobacteria > Sphingomonadales > Sphingomonadaceae > Sphingomonas > Sphingomonas sp. MMS24-J13. The sequence continues at coordinate 1,538,924 of NZ_CP173258.1, read as the reverse complement.
CGCAATGCGCCCGCTCCGATCGCCTGGGCGCAATCGAACAATTGGAAGAAGGCGGCCACCGCCAGAAACGAGATGCAGAGGCGCACCACCTCGGCGTTGGCCGGATTGGTCACATCGATGAAGATCGCCATGAACGGGCGCGGCCACAGCAGCAGGATCGCTGCCGAGACGGTCGCGCACGCGCATCCCAGACCGAGCGACACCCATCCCGCCCGCCCCACGCCGGCACGGTCCCGTGCGCCATAAGCCAGCCCGACCCGGACGGTCGCGGCCTGCCCGATCCCCATCGGCATCATGAAAGCGACCGAGGCGATCTGGATCGCGACGGCATGTGCGGCGAGCGAGGCACGATCGATCAGGCCCATCAGGAATACCGACGCGTTGAATACCGTCACTTCCAGCGCGATCGTGATCGCGATCGGGGTGCCGATCTGCCAGATGTCGCGGAAGCGCGCCCAGTCCGCCACCCACCAGCGGCCGAACAGGCGATAGCGGCGAAAACGGCGATCGATCAGGATCACAGCGCTCAGGCCCAGCGCCATGAAGGCCGCGGTGAGCGTGCTTGCCAACCCCGCGCCGAACAGCCCCAGCGCGGGCATGCCGAAATGGCCGAAGATCAGGCTCCAGCCGAGCAACAGGTTCACCGGCAACGACACGGCGATCACGACGAAGGTCCAGATCGGGCGTTCCAGTGCGGAGAGGAACTGCCTGAGCGTGGTCAACACGAGATAGGGTAGCAAAGCCCATTGCAGGCTGTGCATGAGCGTGCCCGCGTCGCGCGAAAGGGCAGGGTCTTGCCCGAGCCGCAGCAGGATCGCCTCGCCGTGCCAGAGGATCAGCCACGCCGGCAGCGCGAACGCGATCGCCGCCCAGATCGCCTGCCGCACCGTGCGGCGGATATCGCGCACCGAGTGGCGACGCCGCCCGCGCTCGCTGGCGATCAGCGGGGAAGCGGCGCCGACAATGCCCATACCGGCGACCAAGAACGCATTATAGATGTTGAGCGCCAGCGCGCCTGCCGCAACCGCGTCGGCGCCGATCTTGCCGAGCAGGAACAGATCGGATGCGGCGACGCCGGACCAGGCGATGTTGCCCAGCACCAACGGCAGCGCGAGGGCGATCTGGGCGCTCAGTTCGGTTGCCCAGCTTGGGCTGGCGCGGGACGCGCTTATCGTTTGGATGTGCGTCGTCATGGTCCGAGCCTGTGAATGCGCTGCGCGAAAATCCTTCCGGCACAGGAGGGGGGATCATCGCACAGCGACGGTGGAGCGGGCGTGCGGCGAGTGCTGCGCCCTGTCCGGAGCCCCCTCCACACGCCGCTTCGCGTCGCGGTCCCCCTCCGCGTGCCGGGAAGGAGCGTCAGTTCAACGGTAAGTTCAGCGCTTCGGCTACGGCTTTATGCCGAATCTTGCCACCCGACACGTTCAGCCCGTTCGCCAGATTGTGATCCGACGCCAGCGCGACGTCGGCGCCCAGATTCGCCAGTCGCAGCGCGAACGGCAGGGTCGCATTATTGAGCGCAAACGCCGATGTGCGCGCAACTGCGCCCGGCATGTTGGCGACGCAATAATGGGTGATGCCGTCGACTTCGAACACCGGATCGTCATGCGTCGTCGCATGGCTGGTTTCGAAACAGCCGCCCTGATCGATCGCGATGTCGACCAATACGCTGCCGCGCTTCATCGTCTTCAACATCTCGCGCGTCACCAGCTTCGGGGCCGCCGCACCCGGAATCAGCACCGCGCCGATCACGAGATGTGCGCGCGCCACCGCCGCCGCGATCGCCGCCTTCGAAGCATAGGCGGTCTTGATCTGGTTCGAGAAGAACATGTCGAGCTCGGCGAGCCGGGCATTGTTGATGTCGTAGATCGTGACGTCGGCGCGCATGCCGACCGCCATCTGCGCCGCATTCACGCCCGCGACCCCGCCGCCCAGGATCGCGACCCGCGCCGGCGCCACGCCGGGCACGCCGCCGAGCAGCACGCCGCGCCCGCCTTGCTCCTTCTCCAGATAATGCGCCCCGACCTGGATCGACATCCGTCCCGCCACTTCCGACATCGGCTTGAGCAGGGGGAGGGAACCGTCGCGCGCGGTGACCGTCTCATAGGCGATGCAGGTCGCGCCCGATTTCATGAGCCCCTCCGCCTGCGGCTTGTCGGCGGCAAGATGGAGGTAGGTGAAGAGCAGATGATGCTGCTTCAATCGGGCGATCTCGATTGGCTGCGGTTCCTTCACCTTCACGATCATCTCGGCCGCGTCGAACACGGCATCCGCATTCGGCAATATGGTGGCGCCCGCCTCGACATAGTCGGCATCCTCGAAGTCGATGCCCTTGCCGGCGCCGGTCTCCACCACCACATCATGGCCGGACGCCACCAACTCGGCGACCGATGGCGGCGTGAGGCCGACCCGGTATTCATGATTCTTGATTTCTTTCGGCACGCCGATGCGCATGCGATTTCTCCTGCTTCGTTGGCGGTAACGTTTGACCGCGCATTGCGTCCCTCTACTCCTGTTGCGGGTGGGTACGCCAAGTGCTATCGGCGCGCCGCAGCTGCCGGAGTGGGGCCGGGCGCCGCACACAAATTGCGGAACCAGCCGCAGTTCAGGGTTTCATCCTAAATGACGTCGGGCGTTGCCGTTTCCCAGATTGCCGAGTCGCCTGCGTTGCCAGTCGATGGCGATATCCATGGCCATGTGCACGGCAAGCAGGGATTACTTCCGCTTGCCTTGGGTGCGGTCGGAGTCGTCTTCGGCGACATCGGCACCAGCCCGCTTTACGCCTTTCGCGAGACTTTCGCGGGGCATCACACGCTCGAGCCCAATTCTGCCAACGTGTTGGGCGTGCTCAGCCTGATCTTCTGGTCGATGATGCTGGTCGTGACGGTCAAATATGTCGCTATCATCATGCGCGCCGACAATAAGGGGGAGGGCGGCAGCCTCGCCTTGCTGGCCTTGATCTCGCGATCGACAAACACCAAGGCCCGCCGCTGGACGCGCGGCCTGATCCTGCTCGGCGTGTTCGCGACCGCGCTTTTCTACGGCGACTCGATGATCACCCCGGCGATCTCGGTGCTGACCGCGGTCGAGGGCCTCACTGTCGTCAGCCCTGGCTTCGGCCCGTTCGTTCTGCCGATCGCGATCGGCATCCTGATCGGCCTGTTTGCGATCCAGCAGCGCGGCGTCGGCAAGGTCGGCATGATGTTCGGCCCGGTGATGGTGGTCTATTTCCTCGTGCTGGCGGTGCTCGGCATCACCAATATTCTGGCGACCCCAAGCGTCTTTGCCGCGCTCAACCCATGGCATGCAGTCCGGTTCTTCGTCGACGACGGTCTCCGCGCCTTCCTGGCGATGGGCTCGGTCGTGCTGGCGGTGACGGGGGCCGAAGCGCTTTACGCCGACATGGGGCATTTCGGGCGCAATCCGATCCGCGTCTCGTGGCTGTTCTTCGTGCTGCCCGCCCTGATGCTCAATTATCTGGGGCAGGGGGCGATGATCCTCGCGGCGTCGCCGCACGAGGCGCTCCGCATCATCCACAATCCGTTCTTCCTGCTCGCGCCCGACAGCCTGCGCCTCCCGCTCGTCATCCTCGCGACGATGGCGACGGTGATCGCGTCGCAAGCGGTGATTTCGGGCGCCTTCTCGGTCACCCAGCAGGCGATCCAGCTCGGCTTCATGCCGCGCCTGCGCATCGAGCATACCAGTGCCAGCTCGGCCGGGCAGATCTACATCCCGGCCATCAACTGGGGGCTGATGATCATGGTCTGCCTGCTGGTGATGTTCTTCCGCTCGTCCTCGAACCTGGCGGCGGCCTATGGCATCGCGGTCACCGGGGCGATGCTGATCGACACCTGCCTCGTATCGGTCGTGCTATTCCAGCTATGGAAATGGAACAAGCTGGTGGCGGGGCTTCTGCTCGCGCTGATCGGCACGATGGACGTCGCCTATTTCAGCGCGAACCTCACCAAGGTGCCCGACGGCGGCTGGTTCCCGTTGCTGATGGGCTTCATCATCTTCACGTTGCTCACCACCTGGGCGCGCGGGCGCGGGTTGATGATCGAGCGGATGCGCGAGGCAGCGATGCCGATCCAGGTGTTCGTCCGCTCGGCGGTCAATTCGGCGACGCGCGTGCCGGGCACCGCGGTGTTCATGACCTCGACGCCCGACGGCGTGCCCCACGCGCTTCTACACAACCTCAAGCACAACAAGGTGCTGCACGAGCGCGTCGTATTGCTGACGGTCAAGATCGAGGACGTACCCTATGTCCAGACTGGCAAACGCGTCTGGTATGAGGATATCGGGCAGGGCTTCTACCGGCTGGTGATCCGCTACGGCTTCATGGAGGATCCGGACGTTCCGGCAGCGCTCAAGTTCGCGACCGGCTGCGGCCCGACGTTCAAGATGATGGACACGAGCTTCTTCCTCGCGCGGCAAACCCTGATCGCCTCGAGCCGGCCGGGAATGGCGATCTGGCGCGAGAAACTGTTCGCCTGGATGCTGCGCAACGCCGAAAGCGCGATGGAATTCTTCCGCTTGCCGACCAATCGCGTGGTGGAGTTGGGTAGCCAGGTCGAGATCTAAGGCTCGCGTATTAATCCCGTTCGTGTCGGGCAAGGACACGCTGCACGACGCTGCTTCTGGCATACGATCTGCCTCGACTTCGCGCGATGATCCGCCTTTCGCGATCGGTTTGGGGCGACCCGGCACAATATGCGGCGTCGTTCGTCCTCATCCCAGCCCTATCCCGGGAAAGGAGACTGGATGATCGAACTGGCAGGCTGGGTCGCGCCGGCGGCAACGATGATCGCGGCGATGATGACCGCAGCCAATCTCGGCACGCGCGTTACCGGTTGGGGCTTCGTCCTCTTTTCGGTCGGTGCGATCGCGTGGGTGACCGTCGCGATCGGGAGCGGGCAGCAGAATCTGCTATGGAGCAACGCCTTCCTGCTGCTGGTGGATCTGATCGGCATCTGGCGCTGGCTCGGACGACAGGCACGCTACGAGACCGGCGCCGGTGCCGCTGTAGAGGCGAGCGCGAGCGAAAGGGCGCCGACATTGTTCGCGCTGGGTTCGCTCGCCGGGCGCGCGGTGCACGCGTCTGACGGCAGCAAGATCGGCGAGATCGTCGATGCCATGGCGGCGTGCGACCATGGGGCGATTTCCTATCTGGTGGTCCGTCGCGGCGGTGTCGGCGGGCTGGGGGAGAAGCTCCACGCGCTGGGATGGCACGAGATCGTGCTGGGCGGCGACGAGATTCGGGCCGCGCTCCGCCCCGACGAGCTTGCGCGCCGTCCTGCGCTCGATCCCGAGAACTGGCCGGCAACGATCGAACGGGCAGGCATTGCCCGATAATGCGCCTTTGATCGTCGCGGCCTTGTTCGCGCCAACCGATCTCGCCTGGCTCGATGCGCTGCGCCGTGCCCATTTCCCGCCCGAGCGCAACCAGCTGCCCGCTCATCTGACCTTGTTCCACCACCTGCCGCCGTCGATCGAAGGCGAGCTCGGGCAAAGGCTGCGCGAAGCGGTGCGCGGTCCGGCGCCATTCGCGGAGGCGGCGGGCGTGATGGACCTCGGCAGCGGAGTCGCGATCCGCATCGTCACGCCGGCGCTCGCGGCGATCCGGGACGATCTGGCCGATGCCTTTGCCGGGTTGCTCACGCCGCAGGATGCGGCCGGCTGGCGTCCGCACGTGACCATCCAGAACAAGGTGAAGCGCGGGGAAGTTCGGGCACTGCTGGATCAAGCCGGCGTGGATTTCCGCCCACGCCGGATCGTGATCACCGGCCTCGGCTTATGGCGCTATCGCGGCGGTCCCTGGGAGCCGGTTTCGCGCCATCTGTTCGGCTAGGCTCTCGCTCGCCCGATGCCTAGGTCGCCAGATGCTCAACCTTCGATCCGCCGCTATGATCGTGCTTCACCCGATACATAAGCTGATCCGCAGCATGAAGCACGCGATCGGGTTCGGCCCCGCTGCCGGGGCTGACGATGATGGCGCCGGCGCTGATATGGACATTCCAGCGCGGCCGATCGGGGAGGCGATCGACCGCATCGCATAGACGTGCGAGCAAGGCTTCGGCGGCGACTGCATCGGCGTCCGGCAGGATCAGCACGAATTCGTCGCCTGCCATCCGCCCCAGCAGATCGCCCTCACGAAGCGAGCCCTTGAGCGCACCGCTGATCGCGACGAGGCAGCGATCGCCTTCGGCATGGCCGAAGCGGTCATTCACGCTCTTGAACCGGTCGACGTCGAGATAGGCGACGGCGAGCGGTCGCCCGCCTGTCGGAAAGGCCAGCTGGTACGCGAGCTGATCGAGGACCAGCCGCCGGTTCGGCAGCCCGGTCAGCATATCGTGCGAGGCCAGCACCTCGGCCGCCTTGCGCGCCGAAATATCCTCGATCACCGAAACGAAGAAATCAGGCTGGCCATCGGCCGTGCGCACCAGGGAAACGGTCAGGTTGACCCACACCAGCGTGCCATCGTGCCGGATATAGCGTTTCTCCATCGAATAACGCGGTATCTCGCCGGCCACCAGCGCCGTCAGATTGGCAAGATCGGCTTCCAGATCGTCGGGATGGGTGATCTGCTGGAAACCGCCCCGGGCAAGTTCGTCCGATCCCCAGCCGGTAATCTCGGTGAACCGTTGGTTCACCAGCAGGAAATGGCCATCGGGCGCGACGTGCGCGATGCCGACCGCCGCCTGATCGAAGGTCGCCACGAAGCGGCGCGCGAGCGCGTCATGCTCGGCGACCAACCGGGTCCGTTCGGCAGACGCCAGCGCGAGGATGATGGCATTGGCCAGGAATTGCGCCAGCACCAGATCGTGCTCCTCGAAAGCATCGCGATCGGCCGAGAAAATCTTGAGCACACCGATATTGTCGCCGTTGAAAGCGAGCGGCACCGCCACGAACGATCGCGCGCCGACCCGACGCCCTGCCTCGGCATCGACCCGCAATTCTTTCTGACCTTCGGACCATGTGCGCGGCTCGCCCGTGCGGATGCAGTCGCCCGACAGGCTGTTATCCAGGTCGAGCCGCAATCCCATGCTGGTGGCGGCAATGCCGCTCCCCGCGCGATAGACGAGCGCATCCTGGTCGCGCATTTCGACGATTGCGCCGGCGGCCTGAGGAATAGCGCCGAGAGCGCCTTCCACCACCATCTGCATTGCTGCATCAAGCCCGCCACGCGCCTCGTCGATTTCAGACTGAAGTGCGCGCAGCTGGTGCGATGCCGCCTGCCAGCGATCCACTATACGACTCCCCCAGGGCAGCCTCAGCCTATGCGCCAGGGCGGGTAAATTTTTGTTCAATCCCAAGCGGCCATAAAGACGTCACATGCCGCTGGTCTATCAGTCGATCTGGCCGATGCCGTCGCAGGTGAGATCGAACGCAGCGAGGCCCGCATCGAGATAGGCTGCCAGCGTCGGCATATCCATGAGCTGGTCGACCGGATCCTCGGCATCGCGATCGGCGGCTTCCTCCAGCGCATCTTCCCACTCACTGACGTCGTAGGTGCCGCGGCCGACCCAGGCGAGCGCCAGTATCTCCTGCACCTGATCCTCGCCGAGATCGTCGAGAAGAGCCATCATCTCCTCCTCGATCGCCTCGTTCGATTCGTCCTCCAGCACCGCGAACTCGTCGTCCGAATCGGTGGGGTCGGCCTCGTCGTCGGCCTCGATCGCAGGCACCTGGGCCTCGTTCTCGCGGGCGCGTATGATCAGGCGGCAGATCGTCTCGAGCGGTGTGATCAGGTCCATGGTATTTCCCTCCGGTTGTGGCCGCAACGTGGCGGCGCCGCGGGAGTTCCGTCAATCGCCAATGCAGATCGGTTGACCCGCGGAAAAGCCCTGCCTATAGGCCCGCGTCTCGCGCTGGAGCAGCGCCTCTTTGGTGGGGCGGAGTAGCTCAGCTGGTTAGAGCAGCGGAATCATAATCCGCGTGTCGGGGGTTCAAGTCCCTCCTCCGCTACCAGCGCGAAGCATCGTTTTTCGTTAGCGCATCTTCCCCTCCTTACGGAGGAGAGGCTCCCTCATGTCAGCACGGCCAACAATTTCTGCCGCAGCAACGCGACATTCTCGAGCCCGATCGTGCCGCCATTGGTCAATTGCCGCGCTTTGGTGAAATCGCCCTGGTCGACCGCGTCGTTGACCTTCAATTCCTTGAAATATTCGAGCGCGATCAAAGTTGAGTCGAACGGGTCGGCGGCCAGATCGGGATCTGCGACGAGATTGAGACCGAGTATCTGGCCGAACTTCGTATAGGCGGCCTTGCCGGTCAGTTGCAGTGCACCACGACCGCGATATTTCCAGCCGTCGCCCGAGCCCTCGGGGCCGTTGCCCATGCGGCCGCCATAAGCGCATTCGGCGATCAGATCGGGATGGCCGTAGCATTCGAGCGCCTTCGTTTGCGTGAAGTGCGTCGGCCAGGTTTTGACCATGCCGGTCACGCTGTAATTCAGATTCTCGTCCCAGCGCACGAACCCGCCGGTTTCATTGGCGATCTGCGCGAGGAATTCTGCGAGGCGGCCCGGCGTGGTCATGCCGTACGCGCCGGCATGTTCGGTCAGGCACTTGGCAACCGCATCGCATTTCGATCCGACGATATCGACGAGGAGGCCATAGGTAATCGGACCCGGATAGCCATCAGGCGAAGCGCCGATGCGCGTCTGGACAGTCGGCCAATCGATTGCGCCCAAGCCCGCCATGGATGTCCTCCTGTGCCGCCGGAAGATGTGGGATGAGGTGATGGCCACATCTTTGCGAGCCAGTTTCGGATCGGCGGGCCCGGATGCAAGCGGGATTTGTGCGGCCCATCCAATTCGGTGGCAATCGACGGCCACCGCAAAAACGGCACGCCTTGCGTTTTCTGTATGCTGCAGTTGCGAATTGTCATTTCCTGGTCACTGAAACATCGCTCAGAATGGACTTCGAAGCTATCGTTCCGGAAGGACCGCCGATGCGCCTGCCCCTGATTGCCCCCGCCGACCTGACGCCCGAGCAGAGGTCTCTCTACGAAGACATGCGCAAGGGCATCGCCAGCAACTTCAACGCCTTCAAGGTCGAGCGCGAGGATGGGGCGCTGATGGGGCCATGGAACCCGTGGCTGCACGAGCCACGGATCGGCAAGGCGATCTGGGATCTGACCCTCGCGATGACCGCCGAGGCTTCGTTGCCCGATAATGTCCGCCAGATTGCGATCCTCGTCGTCGGCGCCCGCTTCGACGCCGCCTACGAGATCTATGCCCATATTGCGGTCGCCGAGCGCGAGGGGATGAAGCCCGAGCGGCTGGCGACTTTGGCGGCCGATCTGAAGCCGGTCGACCTCGCGCCGGACGAAAGCGTCGCCTTCGATTTGTCCTACGCGCTCGTGCGCGGCGGAACCTTGCCCGAGCCGATCTACCGGCTGGCGGTCGACACGTTCGGCCAGCATGGCGCCAATGAACTCATCTATCTGGTCGGGCTCTACAGCCTTGTCTCGACCACGCTCAACGGCTTCAACGTCCCGGTGCCCGAGCGTGAGTGAGCCGCGCCGACGGTCGCGCGCGCCGGCCGCCGCTGCCGAGCCGACCGCCACGCCGTTCGAAAGCATTGCACTCCTCCTGCAGGGCGGCGGAGCGCTCGGCGCCTATCAGGCGGGCGTCTACGAGGCGCTGCACGAGCACGGTATCGAGCCGACCTGGATCGCGGGGATCTCGATCGGCGCGATCAACAGCGCGATCATCGCCGGCAACCCGCCCGAACGGCGCGTCGCCAGATTGCGCGACTTCTGGGAGATGGCGAGCGCGCCGACCGCACATTGGAGCGGCTGGCTGCCGAGCCTGCTCCACACCGGTATGGTGCGCGGGGTGATCAACCAGCTTGCCGCCGGCGGGGTGCTGATGAACGGTGTGCCGGGCTTCTTCAGTCCGCGCTTCCCACCGCCGCCGCTCCAGCCCAACGGTACCCCCGATGCGATCAGCTGGTACGATACGAGCGCGCTCAAGCCCACGCTCGAGCGGCTGGTCGATTTCGACCGGATCAACGATCGCACGATGCGCTTCAGCGTCGGCGCGGTGAATGTGCGCACCGGCAATTTCGCGTACTTCGACAATGCCACCGACACGATCCGTCCCGAACATATCATGGCGAGCGGGGCGCTGCCGCCGGCCTTTCCCCCGGTCGAGGTCGACGGTGAATATTTCTGGGATGGGGGCATGGTCTCGAACACCCCGCTCGACTGGGTGTTGTCGGCGCGATCGGACCTCGATACCCTAATCTTCCAGGTCGATCTGTGGAGCGCGCACGGCGTGCTGCCGCGCGATATGGCTGGCGTCGGCGTGCGGATGAAGGAGGTCCAATATTCCAGCCGTACCCGGGCCGCGACCGACGAGTTCCGTGAACGCCAGAAGCTGCGCGCGGCGTTCCAGAAACTGCTCTCGCAATTGCCGGCCGATCTGGCCGCGACCGAAGAGGCGAAATTGCTTGCCGCCGCGTCCGACCCGGCGGTCTACAATATTGTCCAGCTCATCTATCATTCGCCCACCTACGAGGGCGAGTCGAAGGATTATGAATTCTCGCGCCAGACGATGGAGGATCATTGGCGTACCGGGTATGACAATGCGAGGCATACCCTCGCCCAGCCCGAGGTGCTGACCCTCCCGGCCGAGCCTTCGGGCGTCGGCGTCTACGATTTCACCCATGAAGCGGCCGAGCACCAGGTCCCGGCCAAATCCGAAAAGGACAATCTATGAGCCTGCAGGACAAGGTTGCGGTCGTCACCGGTGCGGCGAGCGGCATCGGCAAGGAGATTGCGCGCGAGTTCCTCGCCAATGGCGCCAAGGTCGCGATCGCCGATCTCAATATCGACGCGGCGAATGCCACCGCGCTCGAATTCGATCCGAGCGGCGAGCGAGCGATGGGCGTGGCGATGAACGTCGTCGACGAGGCGCAGGTCGATGCCGGGATCGACGCGGTCGCGGCCAAGTTCGGATCGATCGACGTGCTGGTGTCGAACGCCGGCATCCAGATCGTCGCGCCGATCGAGGAGTTCAAGTTCGACGATTGGAAGAAATTGCTCGCGATCCATCTCGACGGCGCCTTCCTCACCACCCGCGCCGCGCTCAGGCATATGTATGCGCAGGGCAAGGGCGGCAGCGTGATCTACATGGGGTCGGTCCACTCAAAGGAGGCCTCGGTGCTAAAGGCGCCCTACGTCACCGCCAAGCATGGGCTGATCGGGCTCGCGAAGGTCGTCGCCAAGGAGGGCGCGAAGCATGGCGTGCGTTCCAACGTAATCTGCCCAGGGTTCGTGCGCACGCCTCTGGTGGACAAGCAGATTCCCGAGCAGGCCAAGGAGCTGGGGATCAGCGAGGACGATGTGGTCCACAAGGTGATGCTCAAGGATACGGTCGACGGCGAATTCACCACCGTGGACGATGTCGCGCGCACCGCGGTATTTCTCGCGGCTTTCCCGACCAATGCGCTCACCGGCCAGTCGATCGTGGTGAGCCACGGCTGGTTCATGCAGTAACCGAGAATCCTCCCTGGAACGGGGAGGATTTTAAAGACCGGCCCTGATACGCTCCCTCGAAACGAGAGGGCTGCCATGGATCGCTTTTTTACCTTGATCGCCAACAAGATTGCCCGCTTCGTCGGCGATCCGATCGCGTTCATCATCGCGCTGGCAGTGGTGATCGTCTGGGGCGTTACCGGGCCGGTCTTTCATTATTCGGATACGTGGTAGCTCATCATCAATACCGGCACGACCATCGTCACCTTCCTGATGGTATTCCTGATTCAGAATTCGCAAAATCGCGACGCGGCCGCGATGCAAGCCAAGCTCGACGAGCTCATCCGCGCGCTGGAGGAGGCGCGCGGCCAGTTCATCGGGATCGAGCATCGCACCGATAAGGAAATCCAGGAGATCCGCACCGCGTTGGAAAAGGAGTGCGCCGCCGAGGATCGGGCCAATGGCAAACCGACCAGCGATACCTATCTGGAGCGGCTGATACGGCGACGGTGAGATTGCTCGCCCGGCCCGGGCGGGATATCCCGCCGCCGAAGACACATTCTGAGAGACGATGATGACCGCTGTCCATTCCACCCGCATGCTGATCCTTGGTTCGGGGCCCGCCGGGCTTTCCGCCGCAATCTATGGCGCGCGCGCCGGGTTGGCGCCGATCGTCGTCCAGGGCATCCAGCCGGGCGGGCAGCTCACCACCACCACCGATGTCGAGAATTATCCGGGCTTCCGCCACGTCATCCAGGGCCCCTGGCTGATGGAGGAAATGCAGGCGCAGGCCGAGCATGTCGGCGCGCAGATGATGTGGGACACGATCGTCGACGTCGATCTGTCGCAGCGTCCGTTCAAGCTCACCGGCGACGGCGGCGCGATCTACATGTGCGATACCTTGGTGATCGCGACCGGCGCGCAGGCCAAATGGCTTGGGCTGGAGAGCGAACAGAAATTGCGCGGGCAGGGGGTTTCGGCCTGTGCGACCTGCGATGGCTTCTTCTTCCGTGGCAAGAAGGTAGCGGTGATCGGCGGCGGCAACACCGCGGTCGAGGAGGCGCTCTACCTCACCAATCACAGCCATGACGTGACGATCATCCACCGCCGCGACAGCTTCCGCGCCGAGAAGATCCTGCAGGAGCGCCTGTTCAAGCATCACGGCATCAAGGTGATCTGGGACACCGAGGTCGCCGAATTCGTCGCGGGAGAGGGCAACGAGGGCCTGATCGCGCTCGATCTGCGCAACGTCAAAACCGGTGAGACGAGCCGGCTCGACGTCGAGGGCGGCTTCGTCGCGATCGGCCATCATCCGGCGACCGAATTGTTCGTCGGGAAGATCGATCTCGATCGTGACGGCTATATGAAGGTGACCCCGGGCACGAGCCTGACCAACGTTCCCGGCGTGTTCGCCTGTGGCGACGTCATGGACAAGATCTACCGCCAGGCGATCACCGCTGCCGGCACCGGTTGCATGGCGGCGCTCGATGCCGAGCGCTTCCTGCAGGAGCAGGACTATCCGGTGCCCGAGGATGCGGAGAAGGTCGCGGCGGAGTAGGCTCAGGACGAACGGGGGCGATCCTGAGCGGGCCGCAAATGGGCTGCCAAACCGGTCCACAACAGCCCGAAGCCCCAACCGGCCAGCACATCGCCCGGCCAGTGAACCCCCAGCGCGATCCGGCTCCAGCCGACCGAAACGGCGAAGATAATCGCCGCCCCGAGAGCGAGCCGGCCCGGCACCAGCATCGCCAGCGCCACGCACGTCATCATTGCCCCGGCGCTATGCGAACTCGGAAAGCTCCACGACGCGACCGGATCGAGCCAGTCGATGCGCGGCGGGCGTGGGCGGGTGACGAGGACCTTGATCCCCTCGACGATCAGCCGCCCCGATCCGACCGTCAGGAACAGCCATAAGGCCGCCTGCCATCGCTTGCGCAGCAGCAGGATCAGCACGGCTGCGAGACCAAACGGCCCCATGATGGCGAACCCGCCCAGCTTCGTCAGCGCCAGCGCTGCCACGCGCAGGGGCGAGGTCGGCGCCACGCGCAGCAGACCGTGAAGACGGCAATCGAAGCCAGTCGCCCATGCGACGAGGCCGGCCGCGATCAGCAGCGCGCCGATGACGATGCCCGATCGGGCAGCCATCAATAGCGAGCCGCCACGAAGTACAACCCGTCGGGTGGCGCATTGTGACCGAGCGCGGCACGGTCGCGGGAATCGAGCGCCGCCTTGAGATCGTCGGCCTGCCATTGCCCCTGACCCACCATTGCCAGACAGCCGACCATCGATCGCACCTGATGGTGGAGGAAGGAGCGCGCCGCCGCATCGACCAGAACCTCGTCGCCCTCCCGACGCACATCGAGCCGGTCGAGTGTCTTGAGCGGGCTCTGCGCCTGGCAATGGACCGAGCGGAAGGTGGTGAAGTCGTGCAGGCCGACGAGCATCTGCGCGGCATCGTGCATCGCCGCGGCATCGAGCGGTTTGGCGATGCGCCAGGCATGGCCGAGATCCAGCGTCAGCGGCGCGCGGCGGTTGACGATGCGGTAGAGATAGGTTCGCCCGATACAGGAGAACCGGGCGTGCCAATCGTCCGGCGCGATCGCACAGTCGAGGATCGCGATGGGAGCGGGCCTGACGACTGCGTTCAGGGCTTCCATCAGGCGAAAGGGCGCGATCGGTTTGGCGATGTCGGCATGCGCCACCATCGCGAGCCCGTGAACCCCGGCGTCGGTGCGCCCGGCGGCGTAGAGCGTCGCGGCCTCGCCGGTCACGGTTGCGATCGCTTTTTCGATCGCCTGCTGGACGCTGGGGCCGTGGGCCTGTCGCTGCCAGCCCATGAACGGGCGGCCGTCGAATTCCACCGTGAAGCGGAAGCGGCTCAAACGCTCCCTCTCCCCAGCATGGCTCCCGCGGGGATGGCGAATCCGCGCAGCAATTCCTCGGTCGTCATGACCCCGCGTCCAGCGCGCTGGACCTTGAGCGGCCGGATCGCGCCGTCACCACACGCAATGGTCAGGCGATCGTCGAGCGTCGTCCCCGGCACGCCCGTTTCATCGCACAGCACTGCCTGAAGCACGCGCACCCGTTCGCCCTGAAACTCGAACCACGCCCCCGGCACCGGTGCGAACGCCCGGATCTGCCGCTCGACCGCCACCGCCGGCTGCGCGAAATCAAGCCGGGCCTCGGCCTTGTCGATCTTGGCGGCGTAGGTGACGCCGGTTTCCGGCTGTGGCTCGGGCGGGAATTCGCCCGGATCGGCGAGCACATCGAGCAGCAGGCGCGCACCGAGCCCGCTCAATTCGTGCGTCAACGCCCCGGCATCCTTGCCCGCAATCGGGGTACGCGCCACCGCGAGCATGTCGCCGGTATCGAGGCCCGCCTCCATCGCCATGATCGTGACGCCGGTCTCGACATCGCCGGCCAGGATCGCGCGCTGCACCGGCGCGGCACCACGCCAGCGCGGCAGCAGGGAGGCATGGACGTTGAGGCAATCCCAGATCGGCGCGTCGAGGATCTCCTGCGGCAGGATCAGGCCATAGGCCGCGACCACCGCCACATCGGGATCGAGCGCCGCGAATGCCGCCTGCTCGTCCGCTCCCTTGAGCGAAGCCGGAGTGCGCACCTCGAGCCCCAGTATCTCGGCACGCTTCTGGACGGGGGAGGGGGTCGGCGCCTTGCCGCGATTGGCAGGACGTGGCGGCTGGGTATAGACCGCCACGATCTCATGACCTGCGCCATGCAGCGCGTCGAGTGTCGGCACCGCGAAATCCGGTGTGCCCATGAAGATGATCCGCATGGCATGCCCTCAACCACAAATGCGACGCCGCGTCATGCCGGAACAGGTGACGCGCCCCTTTTCGTCCCTATCTGTTCCGCATGGCGTCCCCCGAAATCGAAGCGTTGACCCAGGCCCTCGCCCGCTTGCCCGGGCTCGGCCCCCGATCCGCCCGGCGCGCGGTTCTCCACCTGCTCAAGAAGCGCGAGTCCGCGCTCGGCCCGCTCCAGCGCGCGCTCGAGGCGGTCAGCGAGAAGCTCTCGACCTGTACGACCTGCGGCAATGTCGATACGTCCGACCCGTGCGGGGTCTGCGCCGATCCGCGCCGCGATGCCCGCATGCTGTGCGTGGTCGAAGAGGTGGCGGACCTGTGGGCCCTCGACCGCACGCGGCTGTTCCCGGGGCGATTCCATGTACTCGGCGGGCGGCTGGCGGCCCTGGAAGGCGTGCGGCCCGAGGACCTCACGATCGATCAGCTCGTCGGCCGGATCGAGCGCGGCGGCATCGACGAGGTCGTGCTGGCGATGAACGCCACGCTCGAGGGACAGACGACCGCGCATTATATCGCCGAGCGGATCGAGCGCTTTCCGGTGCGGGTGACGCAATTGGCGCACGGGCTGCCGGTCGGCGGCGAGCTCGATTATCTCGACGAGGGGACGCTGGCGCAGGCGTTGCGGGCGCGGCGGCCGGTGGGTTAGATACGTTCCCTAAATTCCGACGGTCCTGAGCGAAGTCGAGGCGCGTCTGTTCGTTCGATACCCACAAACACATCTCGACTGCGCTCGGGACAAACAGTTAAAAGGACGAGAGCAGTCGCTTGGCCTGCGCCAGATGCGGAGCATCCACCATCTGCCCTTCCACCACCAATACGCCCGCGCCGGGCTCGACCGCAAACGCGTCTACGATCGCGCGTGCCCTGACGATCTCCGCCTCGCTCGGTGTGAAAGCCGCGTTGATCACCGCCACCTGTTCGGGGTGGATCGCCATCATCCCTGAGAAGCCATCGCGTCGCCCGCGCGCGGCATAGGCCCCCAGACCCTCAAGATCGCGGAAGGCCGGATAGACAGTCTCGATCGCTGGTACACCCGCGGCATGCGCGGCAAATAAAGCGAGGCTGCGGGCCATCTCGATCGGCGCTGTGTAGCGGCCGTCCGCCTCGCGCGCCGCGGTCGCGCCGATCGCGGCGGGGAGGTCTTCTGCGCCCCAGGTCAGGCCGACCAGATGGTCTTTCACTTCGGCGTAGGAGCCGAGCGCGAAGATTGCTGCGGGGGTTTCGGTGGCGATGGGCAGGATCGGGATGTCGGTTCGATGCGCCAATGCACGGATCGAGGCGGCGCCTTCGGCCTTGGGCAGCATGATGCCGTTGGGACGGGCGGGTAGGATTGCTTCAAGATCGGCCTCGGCGAGGCCGCCATTGAGCGGGTTGATGCGGACCAGCAGCGGAATGACGCGATCCGTGTCGGCGAGGAATCCCGCTATCGCATCGCGGGCTTCGGCCTTGCGCGACGGCGCGACTGCGTCCTCCAGATCGAGGATCAGCGCGTCGGCGCCCGACCGCAGCGCCTTTTTCATCCGATCGGGTCGATCGCCGGGGACGAACAGGAGCGAGCGGAGTTTCATCGCTGCCTGAGCCCGCTCGCTCATGCCGTCGGACTACCCTTGATCAACGCCATCCTGAGGCAGGTGCACACCACCTCATCCCGCTGATTGATCGCCCGATGCGCGAATGTCACCACGCCTGATCCCGGCCGCGATTTGCTCGGCTTCAGCTCCACTACCTCGCTCTCGATCCGCAGCGTATCGCCGATGAACACCGGCTTCGGCATCACCAATTTGTCGTAGCCCAGATTGGCGACCAAAACGCCCAGCGTCGTCTCCGCCACCGTGATGCCGATCATCAGGCTGAAGGTGAAGGTGCCGTTGACGAGGATTCGGCCGAACTCGCTCGCCTTCGCCGCCTCGACATCGAGGTGGAGCGGCTGCGGATTGTGGGTCATCGTCGAAAAGAGGAGATTGTCGGTTTCGGTGACCGTGCGGCGGATCGGATGCTCGATCCGATCGCCGATTTGCCATTCGTCGAACCAGCGGCCCGGCATATGTTCCTCCCTAGTGCGAAAGTTGGCGTTTCATGCCGAGGTGGCTGCCGACGAAGCCGAGCCGCTCATAGAAAGCGTGCGCCCGCGTGCGTTCGGCATTGGATGTCAGCTGTGCGATGCGGCACCCACGCGCACGACACCGTTCGACCGCCCATTCGATCATTTGCGCGCCGAGGCCTTGCCCCCGAAGATGGCTGGCGATCCGGACCGCCTCGATCTGTCCGCGCCACGCGCCCTTGTAGGACAAGCCAGGCAGGAAGGAGAGCTGCAGCGTGCCGACCAGCGTGCCGTCCAGTTCGGCGACGATCAATTGCTGGTTGGGATCGCGCGTGATCGCCTCGAAGGCGGCAAGATAGCCCGGATCGAGCGGCAACGAACTGTCTTCGCGCAGGCGGCCGCGATCGTCGTCGACCAGCATCTCGATCACCGTCGGCAGATCGGCTTCGGTCGCGTCACGCATCACCAGGTCGCTCAATTCGACACCTTCTCGATACGGGCGAGGATGGTGCCCTCGGTCACCTGCCCCCCGGTGGTCGCCATGAGTTCGGCGACAACGCCGTCGAACGGGGCGAGGAGCGCCTGTTCCATCTTCATCGCCTCCAGCACCAGCAATTTCTGCCCGGCGGTAACGGTGGCCCCCTCGGTCACGTCGACCGATACGATCCGGCCTGGCATCGGGGCGAGGATCGACCCGTCGGCGGCGGTCGTGCCGGTACCGCCCGCGCTCATGCGATCGGAAATTGCCCAGCCTTCCCCGGCATCGAACAGAATCGTCCCGCCATCGATCCGCACCGTCCGCGCCTTTCGGGGCGGATCGGCCAACAGGATCGTGTAGACCTCGCCATCGATCGCGACGCTGATCTCGGGCTGCGGATCGCGATTGGCGCGGAAGCCGGTCAAGGCGGTCCAGGGCGAAGCACCGCGCTCGGGCAGGAGTGTCGCGGCAGCATCTTGCACGACCCGTTCCGGGGGAGTTCCGTCCGGGACCAGCCGGTCGGCATGCCGCTCGATGAAACCGGTATCGATCCGCCCCGCGCGGAAATCCTCGTCTGCCGCCGCGCGCGCGAGAAAAGCCGCGTTGGTGCGCACCGGCCAGACCTCGATCTGTCGTAGCCCCGCAGCCAGCCAGCGAGCGGCACCGACGCGAGTCTTCGCATGCGCGATCACCTTGGCGACCATCGGATCGTAGAAGGGCGTGACCGCGCCGCCCTCTTCGACTCCGCTGTCGATACGCAGCCCTTTGGGGAAGCGCAGCCGACGCAGTGGGCCGATCGAGGGCAGGAAGCCGCCCGTCGGATTTTCGGCATAAAGCCGCGCCTCGATCGCCCAGCCTTCGATCGCGAGTTCGTCCTGCCTTTTGGGCAAAGCCTCGCCGCTCGCCACGCGCAGCTGCCATTCGACCAGATCCTGCCCGGTGATCGCCTCGGTCACCGGATGCTCGACCTGCAGCCGCGTGTTCATTTCCATGAACCAGATGCGGTCGGCGCGCAGGCCGTGGGAGGCGTCGGCAATGAACTCGATCGTGCCCGCGCCGACATAGTCAACCGCCTTCGCCGCCTTGACCGCCGCCGCGCAGATCGCCGCGCGGGTGGCTTCGTCCATGCCCGGGGCGGGGGCCTCCTCGATCACCTTCTGGTGGCGGCGCTGGAGCGAGCAATCGCGCTCGAACAGATGGACGACATTGCCATGCGTGTCGCCGAACACCTGCACTTCGATATGGCGCGGGTTCAGCACATATTTCTCGATCAGCACGCGATCATCGCCGAATGCCGCCGCTGCCTCGCGCCGGCACGAAGCGAGCGCGTCGAGGAAGTCGGCCGCTGCATCGACCCGGCGCATGCCCTTGCCGCCGCCGCCCGCCACCGCCTTGATCAGGACGGGGTAGCCGATCGCATCAGCCTCCAACTGCAGCCGGTCGGGCGACTGATCCTCGCCGAGATAGCCGGGAGTCACCGGTACGCCCGCTTCGGTCATCAACGCTTTGGCAGCGTCCTTGAGCCCCATCGCGCGGATCGCCGCTGGCGGCGCGCCCACCCAGACAAGGCCCGCCGCGATGACCCTTTCGGCGAATTCCGCATTCTCGGAGAGGAAGCCGTAGCCGGGATGGATCGCCTCGGCGCCGGTCGCTTTGGCGCCGGCGAGGATCTTGTCCTGATCGAGATAGCTCTCGCGCGCCGGCGCCGGGCCGATCTCCACGGCCTCATCTGCCTCACGCACGAACGGCATGCTTGCGTCGACATCCGAATGCACGGCGATGGTGCGAATGCCCATCTTCTTGGCGGTGCGGACGACCCGCCGCGCAATCTCGCCCCGATTGGCGATGAGGAGGGAGGAGAGCATCTAAAAATCCTCCCCGGAACGGGGAGGGGGACCGCCCGGCGCAGCCGGGTGGTGGAGGGGGCCCAGCTTACGACAAGTGATAACGATGCCCTCCACGACATTGTTTGGTCCGGAAAGAACATCGGCAGCCGCGACGCGAAGGATGCGAAAGCCCAGCCTTTGCAAATCGGCGTCCCGTACCTCATCCCTTTGCGGGCGATTGCCGCGATTATGTGCTTCGCCATCGACCTCGATGACCAGCCGCGTCTCGATGCAGGCAAAGTCGATGATGTATTTATCGATCGGGCATTGGCGTCGGAATTTGAAACCACCCGGGCGCAGCCGAAGTGCACGCCACAGCAGCACCTCGGGCAGGGACATTTCCTTCCGGAGCGAGCGGGCGCGTTTTACCGTCTTGATCGGGGCGCGGAGGACGGGTGGGCCCCCTCCACCACGCTGCGCATGGTCCCCCTCCCCGTTCCGGGGAGGATCTTGCGGCGTGAACATCCTCCTCACATCCTGAACACCCCGAACTGCGCACGATCGGGGATCGGCGCGTTCAGGGTGGTCGCGAAAGCGAGGCCCAACACATCGCGCGTCTGGACGGGATCGATAATGCCGTCGTCCCACAGGCGCGCGGTAGCGTAGTAAGGGTTGCCCTCGTCCTCATATTTTCGGCGGATCGGGGCCTTGAAGGCTTCGGCCTGTTCGGGCGTCCAGCTGTCCGCGTCGCGATGCACGGTCGCCAGCACCGAGGCCGCCTGCTCGCCGCCCATCACGCTGATCCGCGCATTCGGCCAGGTGAACAGGAACCGCGGCTGATAGGCGCGGCCGGCCATGCCGTAATTGCCCGCACCGAAGCTCCCCCGATCAGGACGGTGATCTTGGGCACCGATGCGGTCGCGACCGCGGTCACGAGCTTCGCGCCATGCTTGGCGATCCCCTCCGCCTCATATTTGCCGCCGACCATGAAGCCGGAGATATTCTGGAGGAAGAGCAGGGGTGTGCGCCGCTGGCAGGCGAGTTCGATGAAATGCGCACCTTTCTGTGCGCTCTCGGAGAAGAGCACGCCATTGTTGGCGAGGATTGCGACCGGCATCCCCCAGATCCGTGCGAAGCCGCAGACGAGCGTCGTGCCGTAGGCCGCCTTGAACTCGTGGAATTCGGAGCCGTCGACGAGGCGGGCGATCACCTCATGCACATCATAAGGTGCGCGAACATCGGTCGGGATGATACCGTACAGGTCCTCGGCAGCGTGGCGGGGCGGCTGCACATCGCCATTCAGGGTGAATGGAGGGGGTGGAAGTGTGCTGACGATATCCCGCACGATCTGCAATGCGTGCTCGTCATTCTCCGCGACATGATCGACCACGCCCGATTTGCGCCCATGCGTATCGGCCCCGCCCAGTTCCTCGGCCGAGATCACTTCGCCCGTCGCGGCCTTCACCAGAGGCGGGCCAGCGAGGAAGATCGTACCCTGGCCGCGCACGATCACGCTCTCGTCGGACATGGCGGGCACGTAAGCGCCGCCGGCCGTGCAGCTTCCCATCACGCAGGCGATCTGGGGAATGCCGGCGGCCGACATCTGCGCCTGATTGTAGAAGATGCGGCCGAAATGATCGCGATCGGGAAAGACTTCGGCCTGATGCGGGAGGTTGGCACCGCCCGAATCGACCAGGTATAGGCAAGGCAGGCGGTTCTCGAGCGCGATCTCCTGCGCGCGCAGATGCTTCTTCACGGTCAGCGGATAATAAGTGCCGCCCTTCACCGTGCTGTCGTTGGCGCAGATCATCACCGGGTGCCCGGACACGCGCCCGATCCCGGCGATGATGCCCGCGCCCGGGACCTCATCTTCATAAAGGCCATTGCCGGTGAGCTGGCCGATCTCGAGAAAGGGCGATCCGGGATCGAGCAGGCGGATGACGCGATCGCGCGGCAGTAATTTGCCGCGCGCGACATGGCGATCGCGCGCGCGTTCGGGCCCGCCCAGCGCCGCCTGCGCGACCCGCACGCGCAGATCGGCCGCGAGCGCGCGGTTATGCGCTGCATTGGCGTGGAATGCCTCGCTATCCTTGTCGAGCCGGCTGTCGAGCGTTGGAAAGCTCAATCTATCGTCGCTCCTGTCCTCTCGCGTGTCAGCGGTAGCCCCGTCGCCGCCGGAAGGGAAGGCGGACAAGCTTTACCCGTTCCTGAGGTATCGTTCGTGAGGTTGATTGTCTTTCCCACGCTAGCGGATAGGCTGATTACGGGAGAGTTCCGGGGGATATCGCCGAATGCGGGGAATTGGTTTTACGTTGCTACTCGCCGTACCTTCAGCGGCGCATGCGGCGGATTTCACCGTCGGGCCGCCGGCAGCCTGGGTTCAAGCGGTCGAACCGCCGCCCGCGACGCATGACGATGGTGCGATCGATGCGCGCCTGGCCGATCTGCAGATCCACTTCGACGCCGCGGGCATGCACCAATATATCCATCAGGTGATGCGTGTGCTCCAGCCGCAGGCGCTGCAGGCGGTCGGCTCTTTCGGAGCAGTGTGGCAGCCCGGCACCGATAAGATCACCTTCCATCGCGTCGTGATCCATCGCGGCGATCAGGATATCGACGTGCTCAAGGACGGATCGGGGCTCCAGGTTATCCGGCGCGAAGCCGGCCTCGAATCCGCGATGATCGACGGCAAGCTTACCGCGACGATGCCGGTGCCCGATCTGCGCGTGGGTGACGAGGTCGAGTTCGCCTATACGATCGATAGCTTCAATCCGGTGCTCGGGAGCCATCGCGAATCCGATCAATTTTTCGCGCGATCGGTACCGATCGACCGACTTTACATCCGCAATTCATGGCCGGCCGGCGGCTCGGTCCGCTGGCGCGCGGGGGCGGGTTTGCCCAAGCCGGTGCTGAGCAAAAGTGCCCACGCCGAAACCGTGCTGACGATCGATCAGGCGGCCTTCCTCGCGCCCGCCGTTCCCGCGCAATCGCCCGGCCGTTTCATTGACGCCAATCGACTGCAGACAAGCGACTTCGGCGATTGGCAGAGCCTGTCCGCGATGTTCGCGCCCTTGTTCGACGGCGCGGCGAGGCCCGCGCCGGATTCGCCGCTCAAGGCCGAGATCGCGAAGATCGCGGCGGCCTCGTCCGATCCGAAGGCGCAGGCTCTGGCAGCGCTCCAGCTCGTCCAGTCGCAAGTCCGCTATCTCGCCCGGGTCGATGGGCTCGGCGGTTACAAGCCCGCCAGCGCGGACGCCGTGTGGAAGGAACGGCTTGGCGATTGCAAGGGCAAGACGGTGCTGTTGCTGACGCTATTGCGCGGGCTCGGCGTCGATGCGCAGGCAGCGGTCGTGTCGGTCCAGCAGAGTGACGGGGTCGATGCGTCGCTACCGTTGGCGGGGCGGTTCGATCATGTGATCGTGCGCGCGACAATCGACGGCAAGGTCTATTGGCTCGATGGCACGCGACTGGGCGATCGCGATCTCGATCAGATCGCGGTGCCGGGTTTCCAGTGGGCATTGCCGCTGACGCAGCCCGGCAGCGGCCTCGTGCGGCTGATCGCGACAGAGCCGGCGCTGCCGACCGAGGAATGGACGCTCGATCTCGACGCACGCGACGGCGTCTCGCTCCCGGCGAAGGCGACCGGCATCGGCATCCTGCGCGGCGACGGTGCGAGCGCGTTCCGCACTTCGATGACCTTCCTGTCGCAGCCGCAGCGCGAGGAATTGCTGCGCAAGGTCTGGGCGCAGCGCCACGACTGGGTCGAGATCAAGGATGTCACCTACACGGTCGACGAGAAGAATGGCGAGGTCCGGATCGGTTTCGCCGGCACCGGCAAGATGGACTGGAACCTGACGGGCAGCGATGCGAGCTATCGGTATCAGGCCAACAAGGCCTTCCTCGGCCAGGTCGTCACGCCCAATCGCGATTCTTCCGATCCGGACGTGCCGGTCAAGGTCGACGAGCGTTATTCGGTGACGCACCAGACCATCTTGCTGCCCAATGCGGGCAAGGGCTTCTATGTCGATGGCGAGGCGATCGACCGGACCGAAGCGGGCATCCATTATGTCCGGACCGCCTCGGTTCATGATGGTAAGTTCGAAATGACCGCGAGCACGCGCAGCAAGGCGGGCGAGGTCACGCTGGCCGCTGCAAAAGCTGCCGACAAGAAGGCGACCGAGCTCTTCAACAAGAATCTCTATGTCCATTTGCCCGCCTCATATCTGGCCACATCACGGGAAACGGTGGAGCGAGGTGCCGTCCCGTCTGGCGATTCCGACGCGGTGCAACTGGTGGCGATTGGCGAACTCGCCCGTAAGCACGATTATGCTGCAGCGTTGAAGGAAGTTGACGCCGGCTTGAAGAATAATCCCAAAAATATCATGCTGCTGCTAATGAAGGCGGGTATCTTCATTGCCCAGCGCAAGTTGGACGAAGCCGATGCCTCCCTCGATGCTGCGCTTGCGGCTGATCGCACCAATATCGCCGCACTGGACACCAAAGCGGGTTTGCTCATCATGCGAGGCCGATATGAGGATTCGCTCATTCTCTATGACCGGTCGATCCTGATTCAGCCTGACAATGGCATGACGTATTATGCCCGCGGAAACGCGCGAATGATGCTGGGGCGGAATGAAGCGGCGCTTGCAGACATGTTGCTCGCGGTCGACAAGCGGCCGGATTTTCCGGATGCCCGAGTGGCCGTCGTCAGCATGCTTTGGAGGCTCGATCGCCTCCCGGAGGCTTTGGCACAGGCCGAAGCGTTCGTGAAAGCCATGCCGGGCAATGATCACGCCCATGCCCTCTATGGGGAGATGCTCTTCTTCTCCGGCAAGAAGGAGCAGGCGTTGACCGAGATGCGGCAATCCATCGCGATTCGCCCCAATGCCAATGCATATCTGGCATTGCTGGATCACAACTTTGCGACCGACGAAAAAACCGCGCTCGCCTATGCGATGGGAGTGATCGCCGACCAGCCGCAGCGCGTCATACCGGCCGCTGTCCTTTCAAAGTTCGCGAGCGATCAGACTGCTTATGCAAACCTGATGACCGCCTATGACAAGGCGCAGAAGGATCATCCGGACGACGCAATGATCCGCGCGGCACGGCGCGCGATCGACGAGGCATTCGGGCATATGGACAAGGTGCTGATCGATCTCGACAAGGAAATTGCGGCCAATCCGAAAAATGCCGGCCTGTTGAACCAATCCTGCTGGGCGCGGGCGACGCATCATATCGAACTCGATAAGGCGCTTGCACGATGCGACGAAGGAATAGCGCTTCAAAAAGGGCCGGGCATTCTCGATAGTCGCGGCCTCGTCCACCTTCAGCGAGGCGAAATGTCGGCGGCGGTCGTCGATTATGACGCAGCGCTCGCGGCCATGCCGCAATTGCCGACGAGCCTGTATGGCCGGGGGCTCGCCAAAATTCGGTTAGGCAGTGCCAAGGATGGCAACGCGGATCTGGCCGCGGCGCGCAAGATAAACTCGAAGATCGATGCGGAGTTTGCGGGTTACGGCCTGAAGCCATAACCCGCACGCTCCCTATTTCGTAGCCAGGTTCTTCGCGAAGAAGGGCAGCACCACTGTATCGAACCGCGCCGCGATCGCGCTGACGTGGGTGCCCGGATAGACCGCCCAATCGTGCGCGATGCCGAAGCGGGTCAGCGCGTTGTGGATCGCGGTGTCGTCGCCGAGCAGCGTATCCTTGTCGCCGACATCGGCGCCGATCGCCTTGTAGCTCTTTAGCGCCCACACATATTGCGGGACCATCGCCAGCGGCGAATTGGCCGCCCATTCGGCGATGACCTGTTTGTCGACCGCGCCGTCCTTGAAAGGAAAATCGGCGAAATAGGGCGGTTTGTCGGGCGCAGGCGACCAGGCGACGGTCGAGGCGAGTCCGGCGAGCGTGCCGAAATCGGCCTTGGCCACGCCATCGAACGGAACGCTCGACAATTTCTGTGCGGATTCGACCGTCTCGGTGCGCGGCGACACGCAGCAGGCGCTCATCGCATAGATGCTGCTCCACGGTCCCGGATATTTCATCCCGATCGTCCAGGTGCCGTAACCGCCCATCGAATGGCCGGCCAGCCCGCGGCCCTCGCGCTTCGCGATCGTGCGGTAATGCGCATCGACATAGGCAACCACGTCCTTGGCGATGAACTGCTGGAAATCGCCGGTCGTGACCGAGCTCGAATACATGCTGCCGCCCATCTTGGTGAGCGTATCGGGCACGACGACGATGAATTCGGTGCCGCGTGCCGCCTCATGCGCGACCGCTTCGGGCACGTGCAGATAGTTGAAGAAATTCTCCCCATCGAGCGCGAAGCCGTGGAGGAAATACACCACCGGATAATGTTTCGACTTCGACTTGCCATAGCTCGGCGGCAGCACGACGAGGACGTCTCGATCGGCGCTGTTGCCCTCCAGATTGCCGACCAGGGCCGCGCTGTGGACCTTGACCCTGTCGACCGTGATGCCGGCCGGGATCGGCGGTGGCGGGGCGGTGATGAGCCGCTGCGCCGCGACCGGCGCGGCGACGAGCGCCAGCGCCGACAGGCCGGCGAGCGCCGAAACGATCCGATGAGTCATGGAAAAACCTCCCCAATGTTTGGGCGAGGTTAGCGGATGTGAGGCTCTGCCGCCATGCCGGAGATGGACATTGTCAACGTGTCAAACATCGATCCCCCTGCCGCGCGGGCAGGGGGATCGGCGAAATCACAGCGAGGCGTCGGCGAGCAACTGGTCGGTCGGGGCCGAGATCGAGGGATTACGGCCCTTGAACGTCACCCGCGCCGCGCGGACGCCCCCACCATAGTCCGGGTGAACCTGATCGAAGAGCTTGCACTGGCGCTCCTCGATTTCGTCCGGAATATCGCCCATCGCCGCGGCGATATTCGCAAACAGCCGCGCTTTCTGGCCCTCGTCGAACAGGTTGAACAAGGCGCGCGGCTGGCCGAAATCGTCATTGCCGTCGCGGTGATTCCACCGATCGGCATCACCGCTGATTTTCAGCGGCGGCTCGCGGAATGCCTCGTTCTGGACGGGCCCGCCGAAGCTATTCGGCTCGTAATAGGCCGCCGGATTGGGATTGTTCTCGAAGAAGCGCATCGCGCCGTCCTTGTGATAATGGTGGACGGGGCATTTGGGCGCGTTGATCGGCAGCGCCTCATAATGCGTGCCGAGGCGGTAGCGATGCGCGTCGGCGTAGGAGAAGATCCGCGCCTGCAGCATCTTGTCGGGCGAGAAGCCGATGCCGGGAATGATGTTCGACGGGCTGAACGCTGCCTGCTCGATCTCGGCGAAATAATTGTCGGCGTTGCGATTGAGCTCGAGCACGCCGATGTCGATCGGCGGATAGTCGCTGTGCGGCCACACCTTGGTGAGGTCGAACGGATTGTAGCTGGTCTTCTCGGCATCCAGTTCGGGCATGATCTGGACCTGCACCTTCCAGCGCGGGAATTCGCCTTTCTCGATCGCCTCGAACAGATCCTCCTGGGTGGATTCGCGCGTGCGGCCGACGACTTCGGCCGCCTGCTCGTTGGTCCAGTGCTTGTGGCCCTGCAGCGTCTTGAAGTGGAACTTGACCCAGAAACGCTCGCCCGCCTCGTTGATCAGGCTGTAGGTATGGCTGCCATAGCCGTTGATGTGGCGCACGTCGGTCGGCAGGCCCCGATCGGACATCAGGATCGTCACCTGGTGCAGGCTTTCGGGGCTGAGCGACCAAAAATCCCACATCGCGGTCGGCGAGCGCAGATTGGTGCGGGGATGGCGCTTCTGTGTGTGGATGAAGTCGGGGAATTTGAGCGGATCGCGCACGAAGAAGACCGGCGTGTTGTTGCCGACCAGATCCCAATTGCCCTCGGGCGTGTAAAATTTGAGCGCGAAGCCGCGCACGTCACGCTCGGCATCGGCGGCGCCGAGTTCGCCCGCGACGGTCGAGAAGCGCAGGATCAGCGGGGTTTGGGTGCCCGGCTGGAGTACCTTCGCCTTGGTGTAGGCCGAGATATCGCCCGTGATCGTCAGCGTGCCATGCGCCCCCCAGCCCTTGGCGTGGACGACACGCTCGGGGATGCGCTCGCGATTCTGGTGGGCGAGCTTCTCGATCAGCTGATAATCCTGCAGCAGCAGCGGCCCGCGCGGGCCCGCGCTCAGCGAATTCTGGTTGTCGGCGATCGGCGCGCCGGCGCTGGTGGTCATCGTGGGACGGTCAGCCATGTCTTGTCTCCGTTGCTATGAGAGCGGGCTACACCTCTTCTGGTAATCGTAAAAACCGATACATTCATTCTTATTGATCGAGTGAACCACTTTATAACGGACCCGGTCCGGTTCAGCCTGCCAGGAGCTCACGCCCGATCAGCATCCGTCTGATCTCATTGGTGCCGGCGCCGATATCGAGCAGTTTGGCGTCGCGCAGATAGCGTTCGACCGGCCAGTCCTTGGTGTAGCCGGCGCCGCCTAGCGCCTGGATCGCCTCGTTGGCGACCTTCACCGCATTTTCGCTCGCCAGCAGGATCGCGCCTGCCGCGTCGAAGCGCGTGGTCTTGCCGGCGTCGCAGGCACGGGCGACCGCATAGGAATAAGCGCGTGCCGAATTGAGCGCGACATACATGTCCGCCACCTTGGCCTGCATCAGCTGGAACGACCCGATCGGCTGGCCGAACTGCTTGCGCTCTTGGAGATAGGGCACGACCACGTCGATACAGGCCTGCATGATGCCAAGCTGAATGCCCGACAGCACCACGCGCTCATAATCGAGCCCCGACATCAGCACCTTCACGCCGCCGTCGAGCGGGCCCATCACGTTTTCGGCCGGCACGAAGCAATCGTTGAAGACCAGCTCGGCTGTCGGTGAACCGCGCATGCCCATCTTGTCGATCTTCTGCCCGATCGCGAAGCCCGGCATGCCTTTCTCGATCAGGAAGGCGGTGATGCCCTTCGATCCGGCATCGGGCCGGGTTTTGGCATAGACCACCAACGTATCGGCATAAGCCGCATTGGTGATCCAGAATTTGGTGCCGTTGAGCCGAAAGCCGCCCTCGACCGCATCGGCGCGCAGCTTCATCGAGACGACGTCGGATCCGGCACCGGCCTCGGACATGGCGAGACTGCCGACATGCTCGCCCGAGACCAGCTTGGGCAGATATTTCGCCTTCTGCTCCGGATTGCCCCAGCGGTGGATCTGGTTGACGCACAGGTTCGAATGCGCGCCGTAGGAAAGCCCGATCGAGGCGGAGGCGCGGCTCACTTCCTCGCACGCGATCACGTGATCGAGATAGCCGAGCCCGAGCCCGCCATACTCTTCCGCGACGGTGATGCCGTGCAGGCCGAGTTCGCCCATTTGCGGCCACAGGTCACGCGGGAACCAGTCTTCGGCATCGACCTTCGCCGCCAGCGGGGCGATCCTGTCGGCGGCAAAGCGCTGCGTCGTTTCGCGGATCATGTCCGCGGTCTCGCCCAGCGCGAAATCGAGCGGTTCGGGCATTGGAATCCTCTCTATCTTTTTTCCGTTCGTCCCGGGCGAGGTCGAGGGACGTTCGCACCAACGCTCCTTCTCGTCGCGCTCGACTTCGCTCGACACGAACGGGCATTTTTCTTTCTACTCGAACTCCAGGATCACCGCATCCACCGCCAGGCTATCCCCCGGCTTGGCCTCGACGGCCTTCACCGTCCCGGCTTTCTCGGCGCGCAGGATATTCTCCATCTTCATCGCCTCGACGACGGCCAGCGGTTGCCCGGCCTCGACCTTGTCGCCCGCCTTGACGTTGAGCGCGGTCAGCAGGCCCGGCATCGGGCAGAGCAGGAAGCGGGATAGATCGGGCGGCACCTTCTCGATCATGTGGTGCGAGAGCTCGGCGATATGCGGCGGGAGCAGGCGCAGATCGTGGCTCCGCCCGCGCGTGGTGAGTCGCCAGCCGGCGCGGGTGCGTGACAGACGCAGCGCGAGTGGTTCGCCGTCGATCACCGCCTCGATCAGGCGCTGACCCGGGCTGAATGGCACCTCGACCGTGAGCGCCACGCCATCGACGATGACCCCGCCTTCGACGACCGAGACGCGATGCTCGGCGCCGTCCATCGACACCACCCATTCGCAGGGGTTCGCGGCGGGGCCATTGAGCTGCCCGTCGATCGCGTTGGCGCGCGTCGCCTGCGCGCAGGCGACGATGCCGGCGACGGCGGCGAGTTTGGTGGTCAGCGCATCGGGCACCGGCGCGCCGTGGAAGCCTTCAGGATATTCCTCGGCGATGAAGCCGGTGGTGAGCGCGCCGGCGCGGAAGCGGGGGTGCTGCATCAGCGCGGAGAGGAAATCCACATTGTGGCCGATCCCATCGATCTCGAACCGGTCGAGCGCGGCGATCTGCGCATCGATCGCGGCCTCGCGGGTGGGCGCCCAGGTGATGAGCTTGGCGATCATCGGATCGTAGAACATCGAGATGTCGGAGCCTTCGACCACCCCATCGTCGACGCGGACCTTCGTCTCGATCTGGGCCACACCTTCACCGTTCGTCCCGAGCGAAGTCGAGGGACGTTCCGGGAGCCAACGTGTCTCGACTTCGCTCGACACGAACGGATGGTTGGTCTGTGCAGGAGGTCGATACCGCACCAACCGCCCTGTACTCGGCAGGAACCCTCGATACGGATCTTCCGCATAAACCCGGTTCTCGATCGCCCAGCCGTCGAGCGTCACATCCGCCTGCCCGAACGCCAGCCGTTCGCCATTCGCTACCCGGATCATCTGCTCGACCAGATCGAGCCCGGTGACGCACTCCGTCACCGGATGCTCGACCTGCAGTCGGGTGTTCATCTCGAGGAAGTAGAAGCTGCGATCCGCGCCCGCGATGAACTCGACCGTACCGGCGCTGTAATAGCCGACCGCGCGCGCAAGCTGCACCGCCTGCTCGCCCATAAGCTTGCGCATATCGGGCGTGACGAACGGGGAGGGGGCCTCCTCGACCACCTTCTGGTGCCGGCGCTGCACCGAACATTCGCGCTCGCCGAGATAGAGGATAGTACCATGCTGGTCGCCGAGCAGCTGGATCTCGATATGGCGCGGATTCTCGACGAACTTCTCGATGAAGATGCGATCGTCGCCGAAGCTGGCGAGTCCTTCGCGCCGCACGCTGTCGAACGTTTCGCGCACGTCGGTCTCGGAATAAGCGAGCCGCATGCCCTTGCCGCCGCCGCCGGCTGAGGCCTTCATCATCACCGGATAGCCGATGCCGCCGGCGATCTCGACCGCATGATCGGTATCGCGGATCTCGCCGATGAAACCCGGCACGACCGATACGCCCGCGGCGAGCGCGAGCTTCTTGGATTCGATCTTGTCGCCCATCGCCGCGATCGCGCCCGGCGGCGGGCCGATGAAGGCGATGTCGTTATCGCCGAGCAGCCGCGCGAAACTCTCGCGCTCGGACAGGAAGCCGTAGCCGGGATGGACCGCCTGCGCGCCGGTCTCCTTACAGGCGAGCAGGATCGCTTCGGCCAGCAGATAGCTCTCGCTCGCCGGCGGTGGCCCGAGCCTGACCTTCTGGTCTGCCATCTCGACATGCGGCGCGCGCGCATCGGCGTCCGAATAGACCGCGACCGTCTTGATCCCCATCCTTTTGGCAGTGCGGATGACGCGGCAGGCGATCTCGCCGCGATTGGCAATCAGGATTTTGTCAAACATCAGCTTTTCCCGTCACCCTGAACTTGTTTCAGGGTCCACCATGCCATTCGCACTGTCCGCGCCCTGTGGCCCGGTGGATGCTGAAACAAGTTCAGCATGACGAGTGGGTTTCATAAGTTCAGTCCCAATTTGGCGAACAAAGCCGCATCGCGATCGCCGCCCGCATTGCCCGTCGTCAGCAATCTATCCCCGGTGAAGATCGAGTTCGCGCCCGCGAGGAAGCACAAGGCTTGGGTCGAATCCGACATGCTCTCGCGCCCGGCCGACAGGCGTACGACCGATCGCGGCATCAGGATACGCGCGACCGCGACGGTGCGGACGAATTCGATATCGTCGATGCGCGCGGTCGGCACGTCCTTCAGCATGTCGCCGAGAACGGTGCCCGGCACCGGCACCAGCGCGTTGATCGGCACGCTTTCGGGCGGTTCGGGCAGGGTCGCCAGCGCATGGAGAAAGCCGATCCGGTCCTCGCGTGTCTCGCCCATGCCCACGATGCCGCCGCAACAGACGGCGATGCCGGCGTCGCGCACACGATCGAGCGTGTCGAGGCGGTCCTGCCAGGTGCGGGTGGTAATGACCGCGCCGTAGTTTTCGGGCGAGGTATCCAGATTATGATTGTAATAATGGAGGCCCGCCGTGCCCAACCGTTCCGCTTGCAAGTCGCTCAACATGCCGAGCGTCATGCAGCTTTCGAGACCCAGTGCATTCACGCCTTCGACCATCGCGCACAGCGCATCCATGTCGCGATCCTTGGGCTCGCGCCAGGCCGCGCCCATGCAGAAACGCTGCGATCCCGCCGCCTTGGCCTCGCGTGCGGCAGCGAGCACCGCGTCGACATCCATCAGCTTCGATGCCTTGAGCCCGCTTTCGGCATGAACCGACTGCGAGCAATAACCGCAATCCTCGGCGCAGCCGCCGGTCTTGATCGAGAGAAGGGTGGCAAGCTCGACCTGGGCGGGATCGTGGTGGGCGCGATGGATTTCGGCCGCGCGGAACAGCAATTCGGTAAAGGGAAGGTCGAACAACGCCGCGACATGCGCGCGTGAAATCTCCCCTCCCGCTTGCCGGAAGGGTTGGGGGAGGGGCGTACCTCCACGCGGAGCGTCCGTTGTTAGGCCCTCCCCTGACCCTTCCGGCAAGCGCGAGGGGAAAGTGATGTCGCTCATTCTGCAACCTCTTCCACACCTTGGGGCGGCAAATTATGCCCCAGCAATCGCAGCACTTCCGCCGCCGCCTCGACCAGATTGGTCCCCGGCCCGAAGATCGCCTGTACGCCTGCCTCGCGCAGGAACGCATAATCCTGCGCGGGGATGACGCCGCCGACGATCACCTTGATATCGGGCCAACCGGCATCGCGGAGGATCTGGATCAGTTCAGGGATGAGCGTCTTGTGCCCTGCCGCGAGGCTTGAGGCGCCGACGACGTCGACATCCTTATCAAGCGCCAGCGCCGCCGCTTCCGCGGGCGTCTGAAACAGGGGCCCGGGGATGATGTCGAACCCGAGATCGGCGAACGCCGACGAGACGAGGTTGGCGCCCCGATCATGCCCATCCTGCCCCATCTTGGCGACGAGCATGCGCGGGCGACGGCCGGTGCGGCGTGCGATCGCTTCGACCCCATCCTCCAGCATCTGCCAGCGGGCGTCGTCTTCATAGGCGCCGCCGTAGACGCCCGAGACGGGGGTAGGGGTGGTGCCATAGCGGCCGAAGACATCCTCCAGCGCGAGGCTGATCTCGCCAAGCGTGGCACGCGCGCGGGCGCACTCCACCGCGAGCGCGAGGAGGTTGGTTTCAGATCCTCCCGGAACGGGGAGGGGGACGTAGCGGCGGACAGCGACATGCCGGGGGCATGTCGCAGCCGCGAAGTCGGCTCGCGAAGCGAGCCGTCGGCCGAAGGCGTGGTGGAGGGGCCCCCCGGCGAGGGATTCGCTGGTGGCGGGCCTCCTCCACCATGCTGCGCATGGTCCCCCTCCCCGTGCCGGGAGGATCTTTCGCGGCGCTCTTCAACGCATCCAGCGCCGCCTGACACGCCGCCTCGTCGCGCGTCGCCTTCACCCGCCGGATCCGCGCAATCTGGCCTGCACGGACCGCGTGATTGTCCACGTCGAGGATCGAAAGCTCGTCCTGCGTCGGCAGCGTATATTTGTTGACCCCGACGATCACATCCTCGTGCCGATCGATCCGCGCGGCGCGTGCGGCCGACGCTTCCTCGATCATCGCCTTGGGCCAGCCTGCCGCCACCGCATTGGCCATGCCGCCCTCGCGATCGGCGCGCTCGATGATCTCCAGCGCGCGGTCGTGCAATTCCTGCGTCAACGCCTCGATATAATAAGAGCCGCCCAAGGGATCGACGACATGGGTAATGCCCGTCTCCTCCTGCAGCACCAGTTGCGTATTGCGCGCGATGCGGGCGGAGAAATCGGTCGGCAGCGCGATCGCCTCGTCGAGCGCATTGGTGTGGAGGCTCTGCGTGCCGCCGAGCGTCGCCGCCATCGCCTCGATCGTGGTGCGGATGACATTGTTGTACGGATCCTGCTCGGTCAGCGACACGCCCGATGTCTGGCAATGCGTGCGCAGCATCTTCGAGCGCTCGTCCTTCGCGCCGAGCCCGGTCATCACCCCGTGCCACAATTTGCGCGCCGCGCGCAGTTTCGCCACCTCCATGAAGAAGTTCATGCCGATCGCGAAGAAGAAGGAGAGGCGCCCGGCGAAGGCATCGATATCGAGCCCCGCGGCACAAGCCGCCTTCGCATATTCCTTGCCGTCGGCGATGGTGAAGGCGAGTTCCTGCACCGCCGTCGCCCCGGCCTCCTGCATATGATAGCCGGAGATGGAGATGCTATTGAACTTCGGCATATGCGCCGAGGTGAAGGCGATGATGTCCGACACGATCCGCATGCTGGGGGCAGGCGGATAGATATAGGTGTTGCGGACCATGAACTCCTTGAGGATGTCGTTCTGGATGGTCCCGTCGAGCTGCGCGAGCGGCACGCCCTGCTCCTCGCCCGCGACGATGAAGAAAGCGAGTATGGGGATTACCGCGCCGTTCATCGTCATGCTGACAGACATCTTGTCCAACGGGATGCCATCGAACAGGATCTTCATATCCTCGACGGTGTCGATCGCGACGCCCGCCTTGCCGACATCGCCGACGACGCGCGGGTGATCGCTGTCATAGCCGCGATGGGTGGCGAGATCGAACGCGACCGACAGGCCCTTTTGCCCGCCGGCGAGGTTGCGGCGGTAGAAAGCGTTCGATTCCTCGGCCGTCGAGAAGCCGGCATATTGACGGATCGTCCACGGCCGCCCGGCATACATCGAGGCGCGCACGCCGCGGGTGAAGGGGGCGAAACCGGGCAGGCCGGGGTCGATGTCGGCGGTGTCGTCGGCGGTGTAGAGCGGCTTGACCGGGATGCCCTCGGGCGTGTGCCAGGTGAGGTCGCGGTCCTTCACCTCCTTCGCGGCGAGAGCAGCCCAATCGGCGGGGGTGGGTTTGTCCGACATTAGCCCTCTCCCATCTTCATGGGAGAGGGTTGGGTGAGGGTCTTCTTCTTGTGCCTTGCCCGGTCGAAGAAGAAGACCCTCACCCCAGCCCTCTCCCGCGAAAGCGGGAGAGGGAGTGATACGGCCTCAATGCCCACGCGGGGTCTCCATCAGCTCTGTCAACACGCCGCCCATATCCTTGGGGTGTACGAAGATCACCAGCGTGCCATGCGCCCCGATCCGGGGCTCGCCCAGGATGGTCGCACCTTTGGCCTCCAGCTCGGCCTTGGCGGCGTGGAGGTCGGGCACCTCGAAGCAGACATGGTGCTGGCCACCCGCCGGGTTCTTGGCGAGGAACCGCGTGATCGGCGAATTCTCGCCGAGCGGTTCGAGCAGTTCGATCTGGCTGGTCGGCGTATCGATGAAACACACCCGCACGCCCTGCGCCGGCAGGTCGAACGGTTCGCGGATCATCGTCGCGCCGAGCAGATCGCGATAGCGCGCGACCGCTGCCTCGATCGACGGAGTGGCAATGCCGACATGGTTGAGCGGGCCAAGCATCATTATCCCCGTCGCCCCTGCGCAGGCAGGGGCCTATCTCTCGCTCCCCGGACGCTGCCCTCGTTGTAGCAGACATGGGCCCCTGCCTGCGCAGGGGCGACGGGATCACAATGGAATATTGTCATGCTTCTTCCACGGATTCTCGAGCTGCTTGTCCTTGAGCTTGCGTAACCCCAGCGCGATCCGCCGCCGGGTCGAATGCGGCATGATCACCTCGTCGATGAAGCCCTTGCTCGCCGCCACGAACGGATTGGCGAAGCGCGCTTCATATTCGGCGGTGCGCTCGGCCAGTTTCTCGGGGTCGCCGGCTTCCTTGCGGAAGATGATCTCGACCGCGCCCTTGGCACCCATCACCGCGATCTCGGCGGTCGGCCACGCATAGTTCAGATCGCCGCGCAGATGCTTCGACGCCATCACGTCATAGGCGCCGCCATAGGCCTTGCGCGTGATCACCGTGATCTTGGGCACGGTGGCCTCGCCATAAGCGAAGAGCAGCTTGGCGCCATGCTTGATGATGCCGTTATGCTCCTGCGCGACGCCGGGTAGGAAGCCGGGGACGTCGACCAGGGTCAGGATCGGGATATCGAACGCGTCGCAGAAGCGGACGAACCGCGCGGCCTTCTTCGACGAATTGATGTCGAGCACGCCCGCCAGCACCATCGGCTGGTTGGCGACGATGCCGATCGGGCGGCCTTCAATACGGCCGAAGCCGCACAGGATGTTGGCGGCGTGGGTCGGCTGGACTTCGAAGAAATCGCCTTCGTCGACGATCTTGTTGATCAGTTCCTTCATGTCGTAGGGCTTGTTCGCACTGTCGGGGATGAGCGTGTCGAGGCTCATGTCGGCGCGATCCCATGGATCTTCGGTCGGCCGGTACGGCCGGTCGTGGCGGTTCGAGAGCGGCAGGAAATCGAAGAAGTCGCGTGTCGCCAGCAGCGCTTCGATATCGTTCTCGAACGCCACGTCGGCCACGCCCGATTTGGCGGTATGGGTGACGGCGCCGCCCAGTTCCTCCTGCGTCACGACCTCGTTGGTGACGGTCTTCACCACCTCAGGCCCGGTGACGAACATGTAGGAGCTGTCCTTCACCATGAAGATGAAGTCGGTCATGGCCGGCGAATAGACGGCGCCACCCGCGCACGGGCCCATGATGACGCTGATCTGCGGCACCACCCCCGAGGCGAGCACGTTGCGCTGGAACACCTCGGCATAGCCGGCGAGGCTGGCGACGCCCTCCTGGATACGCGCGCCGCCGCTATCGTTGAGCCCGATCACCGGCGCGCCGATCTTCAGCGCCATGTCCATGATCTTGCAGATCTTCTGCGCGTGCCGTTCGGATAGAGAGCCTCCGAAGACGGTGAAATCCTGGCTGAACACGAACACCAGCCGGCCGTTGATCGTGCCCGAGCCGGTGACCACGCCATCGCCCGGAATCACCTGCGCCTGCATGCCGAAATCGACGCAATTATGCTCGACATACATATCGAGCTCTTCGAACGAGCCCGGATCGAGCAGCACGTCGAGTCGCTCTCGCGCGGTCAGGCGGCCCTTGGCATGCTGCGCTTCGATCCGCGCCAGCCCACCACCCATCTTGGCCGCTGCGCGCTTTTCCTCGAGCTTCTGCAGGATCGCCAGCAATGTTCATCCTCTCCGCAAAGCGAAGGTAACGCCTGAAACCAGTTTCCAATGGCGTCAAGCCGGTTAGGAAGGGGGAATGGACCAGGATATCGAGGTAGCGATCATCGGCGCGGGCGCGGCCGGGATCGCGGCGGCCCGGCGATTGCACGATCATGGGCGGCGGGTTCTGCTGATCGAGGCGATGGATCGCGCCGGCGGGCGGGCGCATAGCGTACGGGTCGACGGGCTTACCCTCGACCTGGGCTGCGGGTGGCTGCATTCGGCCGAGCGTAACCCGCTGGCGGCTTTGGCCGAGGCGGCGGGGGCTGTGATCGATCGATCACCTGCGGCATGGCGCAAGCAGCTGCGCAACCTCGGCTTCGACGTCGCCGATCAGCGCGCCGCCGAGCAGGCGTTCACCGATCTGGAAGAGGGGCTACACCGCAGTCCGCCGGGCAGCGACGTGGCAGGCGATGGCGTGGCGCGCGATCATCCGTGGCGCGGCTATCTCGATATGGTGAGCGGCGCACTGAACGGCGCCGAACTCAATCGCGTCTCGGCCACGGATCTGCTCGCCTACGACGAACATGCGTCCGAGCGGAACTGGCGGCTGCCCGGTGGCTACGGAACTCTGATCGCGGAGCTCGCCGAGAAGCTACCCATTGCCTTCGGTACGAAGGTGTCAGCGATCGATCATGGCGGCGCGCGCGTGGCGATCGAGACCGACAAGGGCCGGATCATGGCCGATGCGGTGATCCTCGCGCTGCCGACCGACATTCTCGCGCGCGGCGACATCGCCTTCACGCCGGGATTGGCGGATCATCTTCATGCCGCGGCCTGCCTGCCACTCGGCCGAGTCGACAAATTGTTTCTCGCGCTCGCCGATCCCGAAGCGATCCCGCCCGAAACCCATCTGATCGGCAACCCGCACACCGCCGAGACCGGCAGCTATTACATGCGGCCATTCGGCCGGCCGGTGATCGAATGCTTCTTCGGCGGCATCATCGCGCGCCGCTTGGAGGAAGAAGGGGAGGCGGCGCGGATCGATTTCGCAGTGCGTGAACTCGGCACGCTACTGGGCGATGATTTCGCGCGCGGATTGCACCCGGTGATCGGGACATGGTGGCATAAGGAGCCGACGATCGGCGGTGCCTACAGTCATGCTCTGCCGGGCGAGTCCGGGCAGCGTTCGATCTTGGCGCGCCCGGTTAGCCAGCGGCTGCTGTTCGCGGGCGAGGCTTGCTCGACCAACGATTATTCCACCGCCCACGGTGCGTGGCAGAGTGGTGTCGCCGCGGCGGAAATGCTCATCCAAAAATCCTGAACCGGCTAGAAGACACTAATTATATTGCTTGACGGATATATGTCTTAATAGCAATATATCCGCATGCAGGCTCTTCTCGATGCTTTGTCCGATCCCGGCCGTCGCCGGATCCTCGATCTCCTGCGTGCCGGCGAGCGGCCAGCGGGCGACATCGTCGCAGCGCTGCCGATCGGCCAGCCCGGCGTGTCCAAGCATCTGCGCCTGCTGCGCGAGGCAGGGCTGGTCTCGATGCGTGGGGAGGGGCAGCGGCGCATCTATCGGCTCGAGGCGGCGCCGCTGGCCGAGCTGGCGCGATGGCTCGACCCCTACCGTGCCTTCTGGGACGAGCGGCTCGATGCGCTCGGCCACCATCTCGATCGGGAGCAATGACATGGTCCACGCGACATATGCCACCGACAGCCGCACCTTGAGCCTGACCCGCGATTATCCGCATCCAATCGCTAAAGTCTGGGCGGCAATCTCGACGCCCGCGCGCATCGCCGCCTGGATGGGCGTCACCTGGATTGGCGACGAGAGCGCGCCCCTGCACGAAGGCGCGCGCTTCGATTATCATTTCGGCAACACCGATCTGCCGAGCCACGCCCACGTGCTGCGCTTCGATCCGCCGCATCTGCTCGAGCATAGCTGGTTCGAGAATGAGCCGCCCGCCGCGACCGTGCGCTGGGCGCTGGAAGAGCGGGGGAACGGTACCCGCCTGACCCTGACCCACCTGTTCCCGATCGGCGAGGATGCCCCGCGCACCGGGGCGGGTTGGACGACCCTCATGGAGGCGCTGGCCGCGTCGCTCGACGGCGTCCCGTTCGCGCCGCCCAAGCCCTGGTGGGTTTATCGCGACGATTATGCCCGTGCCTTCGGGCCCGAGGCGACGCGCGACGCCCGGCTGGCGCGTACCAACGGGCGCCAGATCCTGACCTTCGATCGCATCCTCCATCATAAGCCGCAGGCGGTTTGGTCGGCGCTGACCACCTCCGAAGGGCTGGCGCGTTGGATGCAATCGCGGGTCGAGCTGGAACCGAAGGCCGGCGGGCGCATCCATTTCCTCTTTCAGGATGGCCCGCACACGATGACCGGCGAGATCGTCGACTGGGATCCGCCGCGCGTTTTCGCCTTCACCTGGGACGAGGGGGAGACGGCGGGCGATAGCGTCGTGCGGTTCGAACTGTTCGACGATCCCGCCGGCTGCCGCCTGCGCCTCACCCACGATTTCGCGGAGGGCGTGAAGGTGGGCCAATATGCGTCGGGCTGGCATTGGCATCTCGACGGGCTCGACGACGCTGCGGAGGGGCTGGCAACGCCATGGAATGCGGGGCGCTGGCGCGTGCTCGACAAGATGTATGCCGTCACGCTGGCCATGACGGCCAAGTGATGAAGCCGGTCCAAACAGCAATTTCCGGATTTGCCTGAAGCGGCACAGCCTGTTGTACACCGCTGTCGCTGGATGACGATCGGCCGCACGCTTCGCTATAGCGCCGCACGTCATGCTTTATCCGCCCATCAGTTCCGATCATGTGCGCCGCGCCCACTTCTGAGCGTGAGGTCGGGCAGGTGCGGCGGCTCCAGCGCGCGCCGGGCTTCGCCGAAGAGGTGTTCGATATCATCCGCACCGATATCATGTCGTTGCGTATCCCGCCCGATACGCGCATCTCGATCGACAGTCTCGCGCGCGAGCTCGGCGTATCGCAGACACCGATCCGCGAGGCGCTGAGCATGCTCGAGGCGATCGGGCTGGTCACCAAGCGGCATTATGCGGGTTATTGCAGCGCGCCGCAGCTCAATCGCCGCCAGCTCGACGAACTTTATGAGATGCGGCTGTTGATGGAGCCGTTCGCCGCGCGCTGTGCGGCCGAGCGGATGAACGATGCCGACCTCGCCCGGGTGCGCGCGCTGGCCGACAGCATGGAGCCGGGCGATACACGACATTCCTACGATCGCTTCGCCGATCAGGACGCCGAACTCCACAATCTGATCGCCCATGGCAGCGGCAACGGCATCGTCGAGGAATCACTGGCTCGGCTTCACGTGCACCTGCACATCTTCCGCCTGCGTTTCCACAGCGAGGTCACGCGCGAAGCATTCTCCGAGCATGCGGAATTGGTCATAGCGCTCGCTGCTCGCGACCCCGCTGCCGCCGAGGCGGCGATGCGGGCGCATATCGAGAAATCGTACAATCGTCTGATGGCGTTCGCCTCTTCCTAAACTCCTCGCGGCGATTTCTCGGCGAGGGATCAGCCGCAGGCCGGTGGAGAAGCTGCCGTTTCCCTCTTCCAAAAGTCGCGAAGGATCTCCCACGCCCATTGACGCAATCCTATTTCCAATATCATATAGGAAATGACATTGTCCGGTGACTGGAGTCGGACGGCATGGGAGAGGGCGCATGAGGCAAGGAGCGACGATGCCGACGGTCAGCGAGCGTCCGGCGGCATGGGCCGGGCTCTACGCGGCGCAGGTCGAACGGGCGCAGGTGATGACGGTCGTTCCCGGTCAGGCCGATGCTCAGATCGCGGTCGATCATCTTGGGGCGCTGCGCGTGGTGACGCTGCGGTGCGGTGAGACCATGATCAAGCGGACCGAACGGGACATCGGCTATGTCGCCGAGCGTGCCTACACCTTCATCCTGCTGGTGCGCGGGCAGGCCAGCTTCAACCATTATGGCCATCAGATCGTGCTGCAACCGGGCGACTTCACCGCTTACGACAATGCAGCACCCTACCGGCTGACGCTCCGCGAAGGCTCCGAACTGATCATGCTGCGCGGACCGGTGTCAGTGGTGAAGGAGCATCTGCCGATGCCCGATTTCTTCTGCGGTCGCCGGCTCGGCGCCGATCAGAGCCTTGCCTCGACCGCCGCCGCGATGCTCGTCACCCTGGTACGGCAGTTGGGCGAGGGGCTTTCGCCCGAATGTCGCGATCGCGCCGCGCGGCACATGATGGCGATGATCGCCGGCTCCTACGTCGCCGCCTATGATGCGTCGATCAGCACCTCATCGATCATGGCGGGGCGGCACTGGAAGGTGAAATTGTTCATCGAGCAGCATCTGCGCGATCCCGAACTCACCCCCTCGCTCGTCGCCGAGCGGCTCAAGATATCGTCGCGCTATCTGCGCATGATCTTCGCCGCCAATGCGGAGACGCCGTCAGCCTATATCTTGCGCCGCCGGCTGGAGGAGTGTGCGAGCCGCCTCGGCGATCCGCGCTGGCGCGGCCATTCGATCACCGAGATCGCGTTCGGCTGGGGCTTCAACAGCGCGCCGCACTTCACACGCAGCTTCCGCGACCGCTTCGATGTTTCGCCGCGTCATTACCGGCAGCAGAAACTGGAGGAGGCCGATCTGGCGGCGTCGCTCTCCATTCGCGCCAAAAGGTGCGATGGCGCCGGCACGGTGTTCGCGGCTGTGGCCGCCTAGATTACCCGTCATCCCAGCGAAGGCTGGGATCTCGGGAGGATTTGAGCTCACTTCGTCTCTCACGAGATCCCAGCCTTCGGGTGCCAGCAAAGTAATACCGTGCTGGACCCTCGCTAGGGTGACGAATGGGGGCAACCGCGCGGCGCTTCATGCCGAACCACTTCAGGGGGAATTCCGATGATTACCGAGATAGCGACGATCACGATCGATCCCGCGCGCGCCGAAGATTTCGAGGCCGCGATCGCCAAGGCTTCTGCAGTGATCCGCGCCGCGGAAGGCAGCCACAGCATGATGGTGGAACGCGTGATCGAGACCCCCGGCAAATATCTGCTGCGGGTCGAATGGGATTCGGTCGAGCACCATATGGTAACCTTCCGTGAGTCCCCGGCCTTCAAGGACTGGCGCGCGTTCGTCGGCTCGTTCTTCCTCGGCACGCCGACGGTGGAGCATAGTATGCTGGTCGGCAAATTTTTCTGAGGCCACTGCTTGCCGGAAGGGGCAGCAGCCTCTTCCGCACCGGCTAAGCCCGCCCGACCGCATGCGGCCATAGCGTGTCCCGCAAGGTCGAAATCGCGGCCACGAGGAGAGAAATGATGGCGATTAAATCGGCGCGGTTCGAACTGGTGCCCAATTGGGAGAAATGCCCATCCGGTGACGAATATGCGCATAACGACGTCGCCGCCGTCGCCTGCAATTCGCAGGATCGGGTCTATCTGCACACCCGCAAGGGTGAGCGCGTCATGGTCTATGACGAGAACGGCAATTTCATCAAGAAGTGGGGCGACGGCGTGTTCCACCGCGCGCACGGCATCGCCATCCACAACGACATCGTCTATTGCACCGACGATCAGGACAGTGTGATCCGCGTCTTCGATCTCGACGGCAATTTCATCTGGATGCTGGGCGAACCGGGAAAGGTCACCGACACCGGCTATAGCTTCAAGCGCAAGCCCGATATCCACCACAACGAGTTCGTCGAGCGCGCGGCCGGTCCGTTCAACTGCTGCTGCAACGTTTGCGTCGCAAAGAATGACGACCTCTTCGTTGCCGACGGTTACGGCAATGCGCGCATCCATCATTTCGACGGCAAGGGCAATCTGCTCAACAGCTGGGGCGATGTCGGCACCGGGCCGGGCGAGTTCCATCTGCCGCACGGCATCGCTTTGGACGCGCAGGAGAATGTGATCGTCTGCGATCGCGAGAATGACCGCCTCCAATTCTTCGATCGCGCCGGCAACTACCTGACGATGTGGACCGACGTGCTGCGCCCGACCGACGTCACGGTCGGCCCGGACGGGCTGATCTACGTTTCCGAGCTTTGGCGCCCGGTGGAGGCGGGGCAGGGCTCGTTCGTCCACGGTTTCGCCGATCATGATCTGCCGGGCCGCGTCTCGGTCTTCAATCCGGAAGGGCAGGTCGTGGCGCGCTGGGGTGCCGATAGCGAGAACCGTGCGGCCCCAGGCAATTTCATCGCGCCGCATGGGCTGGCGCTCGATTCCAAGGGCAGTCTCTATGTGGCGGAGGTGTCGGTTTCGTTCGGCGGGGGCTTCAAGCGCATGCCGATGGAAGATTGCCTGAACCACCAGATCCAGAAGTTCCGGCGAGTGGCCTAACCCACCGCCGTTCGTCCCGAGCGAAGTCGAGGGACGCTGCGCAACGTGTCTCGACTTCGCTCGGGACGAACGGTTTCAAGGAAAGGGCCTCATGCCAAAGCCGCTCATCGCCAACCTGATCTGCGGCAGCCCGCACCGCAATCACGATTTCGATTTCGCGCGTATCCGCCTCGCGCAGGCTCTGTACGATGCGTACGATATCAAGGTCGATTGCTTCCAGGACTATGAGGACAGCACCGCGATCCTCGGCGGCGATCTGCTCGTCACCTACACCTCGCAGGTCTCGATCTCGGAGAAAGCGAGCGCGGCGATCCGGCGCTATCTGGAGAAAGGCGGGCGCTGGTTTGCACTCCATGCCAGCAATTCGGTGCTGCAAAATCCGGTGATGCCGAAGATCCTCGGCACGCGCTTCATCACCCATCCGCCCTATCAGGCCTTCCCCGTCGAGATCGCGAAGCCCGACGATCCCTTGCTCGAAGGCATCGCGCCGTTCGAAATCGAGGACGAGCTGTACGTCATCGAGAATGTCACCAACGATATCGAGGTGCTGCTGAAAACGCGCTGGGGCGGCAAGGCGTTCGGCGGCCACGAATTCGAGGTCGACGACCGCCCGCTCATGTACCGCCGCGCGGTGGGCGAGGGTGGGGTGCTCTATATGGCGCTTGGCCATGCCAACCGGCCCTACGACAAACCTTTCCCCGAAATGCCCGATCAGCCCGATTATCGCGGACCATGGGAGCTTCCGGTTTACAGGGAACTGATCAAACGCGGTGTTGATTGGGCGGCTAAGAGGCGGCCGTTCTGATCATCGGTTCTTGTTGAAACCTTTTCGCGCATCTGCTTGAATTTGTTGCTCGGCCCTCTTTTGGATCGGGCCACAATCACAATTGATGACGCTTCCGTGAGGCAGCGGCTCGGCGGGCCTTCCGGTTTTGCGGTGCGTTTAATGTTGGTGTTTGCGCTTGGTGGTATGGAATTGTTACTTGCAGGGAACGTTGTTCCCCCGGCGCAGAGGAAGCAGTCTGCCGTTGGAGAACTTCGTAAATCTTTTGCTGTAATTGCGTCTGGGTCTGCGTCGCTTGCCACTGCTGCTGAGCATCTGCGTGGGCCTGAGCCGACCCGGCATCGGCTGCGTCTTTTGCCCAGATAGTTAGATAGATCGTAATTATTGCT
This sequence comes from Sphingomonas sp. MMS24-J13, assembly GCF_044905095.1. NCBI lineage: Bacteria > Pseudomonadati > Pseudomonadota > Alphaproteobacteria > Sphingomonadales > Sphingomonadaceae > Sphingomonas > Sphingomonas sp. MMS24-J13. The sequence continues at coordinate 1,494,428 of NZ_CP173258.1, read as the reverse complement.
AATAGAATAGCAAGGGCGGCTCCATTCTCGTTTATCCAGCTCCATAGCTTGGAGAGATTGTCGTTTAATTTTTCAAACCTCAGCACCGCTTCTTCGGAGGAGATCTCTCCCGCCTGGACGGCTTTAGCTACAGCTTGGAACTCCAAGATGTCTTGGCGCATAACGCCGGGGGCGCGTACTGCAGCCAGAACGGCGCCGATGAAATCGTAAGTTCCGTCTTGAAGTTTTGCTCGACCACCGCAACGTGGGCAGGTCTCTGAAACATTTGTGATCGTTACGTTCGTCGAGTTCTCGATCCGCATTGCGCGCGACGTAAAGCTATAGCCGCAATTCGGGCAGTGCGCAGGAACTGACACTAAATCTTCTCCGATTCGATTGGATCAGATTGGCCTATCCACGTCGTACTTGGAAACTACATAATAGCTAAGAAAAGGGGAACCTCGCGGCTCCCCTGACAGTCCGGTCCCCACCGGGGACCGGTAGGGAAAGGGTCAGCCGCCGAAGTGGACGCGGGCGCCGATCTTGAACGCGCGGCCGACGGGATCGAACAGGATCTGGTTGGTGCCGACGGTCGGATCGGGGATGCCCGGCGGGTCCTTGTCGAGCAGGTTGGTGATCGAGCCGAAGATCTCCATCGACCGGCCATTGTGCGTCGGAATCTTCAGGGTGGCCGACAGATCGAAATAGATCCGCGCCGGCACCTGATTGTTGTTCACGGCCGAGCTGGCGGTGTTGACGTAGCCTGGCTGGCTCGGATCGGTGAAGTTCACCCAGAAGATGCCGTGCGGGATATAATGGGCGTGGGTCGAGACCGAGAGGTTGCCCTTGCTCCATGTCAGCAGCCCGTCGACCGTGTAATCGGGCACGCCCGGGATCGTGCCGGTGCGGTGACCGGTCTGGCCGGCACGGTCGAAGCCGTCGGCGGTGGTTAGCTCCTGCGTGATGTTCGCCAGGCCCTGAAAGGCCAGATCACCCAGTGAACCGATCGACTGCCGCACCTGGAATTCCAGATCGAAGCCGCGCGTGCGCAGCCGCGCCGAATTCTGGTTGAGGTCCATCACGGTCGCGATCTTGTTGTTCGAATCGAGCGTGATGAGGTTGCATTCGGCCTGGATGTTCTGGACGAAACAGGCGTTGATCACGCCCTGCGCGCCGAGCGGGCCGATGACGTTCTTCACCTTGATGTCGTAATAATCGACCGACAGCCGCATGCGCCGGGCAAAGCCGCCGGTCGGCGCCAGCACGACGCCGGCGGTGAAGCTGTCGGCTTTCTCGGGCGTTAGGTTCGGGTTAGATCCGGTCAGCACGGTCGGGTTGATCTGCCCGCCGACGCCGGGGCGCGGATCGGTTGCGCCGATCAGGGTCTTCACCAGCGGGCCGTTGAGCTCGAACAGATTGGGCGCGCGGATGTCGCGCGATTTGGTCGCGCGCAGGCGGATCGCGCGGATCGGCTGGTAGACGCCGCCGAACTTCCACGTGGTGACCGCGCCGCTGGTCGAATAATCGGTGCGGCGGATCGCGCCATTGAGGTTCAGCGCATAGCCGAGCGTCAATTCCTTGAGGATCGGCGCTTCGAGCTCGCCATAGGCTTCCTTCACGTTGACGTGGCTGGCTTTGACCGCCGATCCGTTCAACGCGAACCAGCCATTCTGCTGCGAGATCGCATCAGCATCGCCCGAGATCGATTCCCGGCGATATTCGGTACCGACCGCGACCGAGAGCGGGCCCGCCGGCAGATCGAACAGGCTGCCATTCACGTTGGCGGCGACATGATGCTGATCGTTGTTGGTCGTCTGGAAACCGCGGCCGGTGACATAGGCCTTGGCCGCCGACGAGAAACGGCCCTCGCCGAACAGGTTGATCGGCGCGCAGGCCGGATCGGTGACGGTCACCTGGTTGATGCGGCAGACGATCTGGCCGGCCCCGTTCAGGACTGCATCAACCGCCTTGGGCGCATTCTGCAGGTTGAACAGATTGTACATGTCCTGCCGGAATTTGGTCTTGCCGTACTCGTACGAGACGTCCCACTTCCAGCGCGAGCCGAGCGAACCCTTAAGCGCCGCCAGCGCGCGATAGGTCTGCGTCACGGCGTTCGCTTCGGCCGGCCCAATATCGAAGCCGGTGCGGCCGACATTGAGCTGGGCGATATTGTTGGCGGTCATCACCTGCTGGACATTGGCGGGGATGTACGGATTGCCGCTCTTGATGAAGCCGAGCACCGATCCGTTGAAATCGCGGAACACGCTCGAGACGATATGCCCCTCGACCCGGCCGTAGGACAGATCGACCTGCGCCTGGATCGTGTCGGACAGATCGGCCTGCGCGCTGGTATAGCCGACATAGCGTTTGACCGGCACCTTGAGCAGCTGCGGTTCGATGAAGGCATTCTTGCCCGCACCCTCGCCATTTTCCATGAACAGCGGGCCGACGAAGGTACCGTACTGGAACGGCCGGGTCGTGCCATCTGGGTTGAAGGTCAGGCCGCGCAGCGGATCGGTCGCGGTCGTGTACATCGCCTTGCCGGCAGCGTTCAGCGACGAGTTGATGACGCCCGCCGGCGAGGACGTTGCGGTGCGGACGCCCGACAGGATCAGGTTGGCAGGCAGGCCATTCGTGGCAGCCGACGTGTTAGCGACGATCGAATTGACGTTTTCGCACCAGGAGCGGGTGTTGCAGTCGCCCAGCCCCTTATTCTCGTCATATTCGAAGCCGCCGATGATGTGGATGCGATCGCCGATATGCGTACCGCCGGCGATGCTCAGGAAAAGCTCGCCATTGTCGCCACGTTGCGAAATGCCGCCCTGCATCTCGGCATTGAGGCCTTCGAGCTTGTGGTTGAGCACGAAGTTCACGACGCCTGCGACCGCGTCGGATCCATAAGCCGCCGACGCGCCGCCGGTGACGATATCCGTATGGTCGATCAACGCCGACGGGATAAGGTTGACGTCGACCGCGCCGATATTGGCACTGGTGCCGGTCGAGATGGTCGGCACGAAGCGTTGCCCGTCGACCAGCACGAGCGTGCGCTTGGGCTCGAGCCCGCGCAGATCGAGCAGGCGGGAGCCGACATTACCACCGATATTGGCCTGCGTCGCCGGACCGGCCGAGGGGCGGAATGCGGGCAGCATGTTCAGCGCGTCGCCGATGTTGGAGACGACCAGCGCCCTGGACCGCTCGTTGGTCAGTGTCGTGACCGGGGTCGGGGTCTGGAAACCGCCAGTGATGCGAGTGCCGGTGACGACGATTTCTTGCGGCGGTGGCGCCTCGTCAGCTGCCGGAGCGGCCTGCGGGGCAGGGGCGGCTTGCCCCCATGCTGCCGGTGTGAAGAGCAGACAGAGCGCCGCCGCGCTCACGCCATGATAAAGCGATGCCGAAATCCGGGCCATACAATCCTCCCTGCGTTGGGTCGCTGGGCGCGACTCTTATGTGGGCGCGGCGTTTACCTTGCTAAATTTTAGGGCACTACAAGAATTGGAAGGACACTACCTTTTCGCAACATTGACACGTGGGTGAGACTCTCGCGCCACAATGTGGCCGGCGCGGACTGCCGTCGGGCTGGGCGTTCGGAAGCATATAATCGCTCGCCTCTCATCAAGGACCAGCCCCGCGCGAGCGACGAAGACTGTCAGGGCCGGTCGTCTTTCCACAGCAACAGTGGCCACAAACGCTCGCGGAAGGCCCAGATCAGGATTGCGTTGCAAACGATCGTCGCGATGCCGAAGCTGTATTCCACCACGCCGGGATCGAGGACGAAGTTCCAATAGGCGATCACGACCGTCAGCGGCGCACAGGCGAGTGCCGCCGGCAGGACCCCCCGATTGATCAGTGTGAGGATACCGACGATTATCTCGATCACCTTGATCCACGCGAACAGCCCGCTGTGGATCATCGCCAGCGTGAATTCCTGCGCCAGCGGGGTCTTGCCCAAGGGCTGCAGCCCCAGCGGCAGGAAATATTCGATACCTGAAAACAGAAACCAGGCGCCGAACACCAGGCGTGCGATCGTATAGGCGATCTTCATTCCATCCTCCCGCGCGCCAACCCCTCGCGGATCAGTCGAGCCGGCAGGACTTCAGCACATCCTCATCCAGCGTCAAGCCGAGCCCGGGCGCGGTCGGCATGATCAGATCGCCATCCTCAACTCTCATCGGCTCGGTGAAGAGCGGTTGGCCCCAGGGGACGAGCCCGACGATCAGTCCGTTCGGTACCGCAGCGATCGCCTGGCTCAGCACTTCGGGCGCGAGGTGGTTCACCACCGGGCAGCCGTAAATCTCGGCCATATGTGCCACTTTGAGGAAGCCGGTCAGTCCCAGATCCTGATCGATCATGACATTGTCGCAGCAGCGCCCTTCGAGCAGCCAGCGGAACTGGTGCGGATGCTGATAGACCTCACCTGCGCAAATGTTCTGCTTTGCCTTTTCGGTGACCTCGCGCATGCCGGGATAGTCGTGGTGCGGCACCGGGTCCTCGATCCAGTAGAGGTCGGCTTCCTCGGTCTCGCGCGCGAAGCGGAGCGCCTGTTTGACGGTCCACTGGAAATTGCCATCGACGATGATCTTGATGCCCGGCCCGGCGCATTCGCGTGCGAATTTGACGTGGGCGATGGCGGCGTCGAGCGGGGCGAAGCCGACCGGGCATTTTATCGCGCGGAAACCGCGCTTGAGCAGGTTTTCGATGTGCGCTGCCAACTCGTCGGGCTTGCCGCCCGGCATCAGCCGCCAGTTGGCCGAGATAGGCAGCCGATCGCGAAAGCCTCCCATCAATCGATAGACCGGCCGGCCCAGGACCTTACCCTTGATATCCCAGCAGGCGACATCGATCGCGCTCGCCGCGCGCAGATCGAGTCCCGAGACGGGTGCGCCGAGCATGCCCTTGAAGAGGCGGTTATAGATCGCCTCGACATCGGTCGGGTCCTGCCCCTTGAGACTGCCCGCCATTGCCTCGATCAGCAGCTTGAGCGGCTTCATGTTCGCCGGCCCGACCCGGCTGACATACGAGATTCCCTCGATGCCCTGGTCGGTCCGCAGGCGCAGCACGATATGTGTGGCCGGCATGACGCCTTCGAAATTGACATGCGCGGCGATCGCTTCGCAGCTCTCGATCCTCATCGGCCCTCTCCCTTTTTGAGGATTCCGATATCCTATAGGATTATGACGGGGTCAAACCATGTCGGCGTGTGGCAGGGCACGTCGCGTGACTTCGGCGCCAGCCTGATCCGAAAGCCGCGCCCACAAAGGTGCGCCGCCAAGCGCGATCGCGCCGAGTACCAGCATTGCGATGCGGAATGCCCCGAGGTCGGGATGCGCGGCGCCGCTCGACAGAAGATTGAGAATCAGCGCCGAGAGCGAGATGCCGACGGCCGAAGCGAGCGCATTCGCAAGATTGTTGAGCACGTTGGCGCCCCCCATCTCCGTCTCGGTCAGATCGGCGAAGCTGATCGACATCATCGCGGTGAACGGAATCGATCGCGCCATCCCCACGACGAACAGGATGAGGAGCAGGATCACGAACGGCGTGTGCGTGTCGAGCAAGGCGCAGGCTGCGAGCGAGAGCCCCATCGTCACGGAGCCGCTGGTGAGCGCCATGCGAAAGCCCATGCGATGCAATGCCTTGCTCGCCACGGGTTTGAGTACCACGTCTCCGGCATTCTGGGCGAGCAGCAGCATCCCGGCCTGGAAGGGCGAGAGGCCGAGGCCGATCTGGAGCATCAGCGGCAGTACGAAGCCCTGCGCATTGAACGGCACGCGCATGAAATTGCCGGCGGTGATGGTCGCTGTAAAAAAGGATTCGTGGCGCAGCGCGTCGAGCGGCATCAGGCTATGCTCGGCGGTACGCGCATGCCGCCATGCGTACGCGGCCAGCGCCAGCCCGAGCAGGACGATGATTCCCGCCAGCCGACGATCGCTATCGATCGCCGACAGCCGATCGAGCCCGAAGATCAAAGCGCACAGGGCTCCGGCGGTCAAAACGAAGCTCGCCACATCGAACGGGGCTTTTTTTTCGGCGTAGAGCTGCGGGATGAGCCGATAGGCGGCGACGAGCCCGAACAGGCCGAGCGGGACATTGATGAAAAAGACCCATGGCCAGGACAGAAAGCTGGTGATCAGGCCGCCGAGCGGCGGGCCGACTACCGGCGCGATCAGGCCGGGTGTCGTGCTGATCGCCAGCGCCTGGACCAGGAAGCGCTTGGGCGTGACGCGCAGCAGGACCAGATTACCGACCGGCACCATCAGGCTGGCGAATCCCGCCTGCAAGGCGCGCGCCGCCAGGAATGGAGTCAGGCTCCCGACCAGCCCGCACAGGATCGAGGATAACGTGAAACCCGCGATCGCGATCATCAGCACGCGCCGCGTGCCGTAGCGCTCCGCGATCCAGCTGCTGACCGGCAGCATCGCCGCCGACACCAAGATATAGATGATGATGCTCGAGCTGAGCGCGGTCGGACGCACGCCGAAATCCCGCGCCATCTGCGGCAGCGCGGTGACGATCACCGTGCCGTCGAGCCCGGTCATGAACATCACCCCCGCCGTCACGAGCGCGATCAGGCGGGCCTGGCGGATTGCGGGATCGGGGGCGCTCACGACGCCCTCATTCGGGCCTCAGGCGAGGCTTGCAAGTTCCGTCTGCGGGCGCGCGCCATAATGACTGATGATTTCGCCCGCGGCGATGCTGCCAAGCCGGCCGCATTCGGCCAGCGGCAGACCACGGCTGAGCCCGAACAGCACGCCCGAAGCATAGAGATCACCCGCGCCGGTCGTGTCGATCACCTGCGCGACCGGCGCTGCCGGAACGGTAACCCGCTCGTTGCCCTTGATCAGCAGCGAGCCCGCTGCGCCGAGCGTGATTGCGGCGACGTCGACCTGTCGGGCAAGTGTGTCCGCCGCGGCGGCGACGTCATCGACGCCGTAGAGCGCCGCGATCTCCGCCTCGTTGGCAAACAGGATGTCGATATGTTCGGCGATCAGCTCGAGGAACTCGTCTTTGTAGCGGTGGACGCAGAAGCTGTCGGACAGCGATAGCGCCACCTTGCGGCCGGCGCCACGCGCGATCTTGGCAGCCTTGCGGAAGGCTTCCTTGGCGAGCGGCGGATCGAACAGATAGCCTTCGAGATAGGTGATTCCGGCCGACGCGACCAAGGCCTCGTCGATATCGTCCGGGGTCAGTTCGACGCACGCGCCGAGAAAGGTGTTCATCGTGCGCTGGGCGTCGTCGGTGACGAGCACGAGACACCGCGCGGTCGATGCCCCGGAGGTTGCCACCGGCGTATCGAATTTGACCCCGATCGAGCGCAGGTCGTGCCTGTAGATCTCGCCGAGTATATCGTCGCGGACCTTGCCGATGAAGGCCGCCTTGCCACCGAAGGAGGCGACGCCCGCGATAGTGTTGCCCGCTGAACCGCCCGAAGCCTCGATGCCGGGGCCCATAGCATCGTAAATCGTTGAAGCCTGCGCTTCGTCGATCAGCGCCATGCCGCCCTTGCTCATGCCGTGCGCCGCGAGGAACGCCTCGTCGGTATTGGCGATCACATCGACGATGGCATTGCCGATCCCGAGCACTTCGATGGCGGCGTCAGACATGGAGATTCCTGTTCTTGGGGAGATGCCGGGGCTCCCTCTCCCCCAAGGGGAGAGGGCTTTCAGCTCAATACCGGTAGTGGTCGGGCTTGAAGGGCCCTTGGGTGGAGACGCCGATATAGGCGGCCTGTTTTTCGGAGAGGGTGGAGAGCTTCACGCCGAGCTTGTCGAGGTGGAGGCGTGCGACCTTCTCGTCGAGGGCCTTGGGGAGGACGTAGACCTTGTTCTCGTACTGGCCGGGGTTGGTGAACAGTTCGATCTGGGCCAGCGTCTGGTTGGTGAAGCTGGCCGACATCACGAAGCTCGGATGGCCGGTGGCGCAGCCGAGGTTCACCAGGCGGCCCTTGGCGAGGATGATGATCTGCTTGCCGTCGGGGAACTCGACCAGGTCGACCTGCGGCTTGATCTCGGTCCACTTGTAGTTGGACAGCGCCGAGATCTGGATCTCGCTGTCGAAGTGGCCGATGTTGCACACGATGCTCATCGGCTTCATCTTGGCCATGTGATCGGCGGTGATGACGTCGGCATTGCCGGTGGCGGTCACGAAGATGTCGGCGCGGGTCACCGCCTCGTCCATCGTCACGACCTCGAACCCCTCCATCGCCGCCTGCAGCGCGCAGATCGGATCGATCTCGGTCACCAGCACGCGCGCACCGCCGTTGCGCAGCGACTGGGCCGAGCCCTTGCCGACATCGCCGAAGCCCGCGACCGCCGCCACCTTGCCGGCGAGCATCACGTCGGTCGCGCGACGGATCGCATCGACCAGGCTCTCCTTGCAGCCGTAGAGGTTGTCGAACTTGCTCTTGGTGACGCTGTCGTTGACGTTGATCGCCGGGAAGGGCAGCTCGCCGCGCTTGGCGATCTCGTACAGGCGGTGGACGCCGGTGGTGGTCTCTTCGCTGACGCCCTTGATCGTCTTGACCGTCTCGGTGAGGTAGCCCGGACGGGCTGCCACGAACGCCTTCAGCACGCGCTGGAACTCGACCTCTTCGTCATTCTCGGGCTCGGCCAGCGTGCCGCCGGCCTCGAGCTTGGCGCCGAGCAGCGCGAACATCGTCGCATCGCCACCATCGTCGAGGATCATGTTGCAGGGCGTGTCGCCCCAATCGAAGATCTTCGCGACATAGTCCCAATATTCGGCGAGCGTCTCGCCCTTGACCGCGAACACCGGAATGCCCGCTGCCGCAATCGCGGCGGCAGCATGATCCTGGGTCGAGAAGATGTTGCACGACGCCCAGCGCACCTCGGCCCCAAGCGCCACGAGCGTCTCGATCAGCACCGCGGTCTGGATTGTCATGTGGAGCGATCCGGTGATGCGCGCGCCCTTCAGCGGCTGCGACGCACCATATTCCTCGCGCAACGCCATCAGGCCTGGCATCTCGGTCTCGGCAATCCGAATCTCCGCACGGCCCCAACCCGCCAGAGAAATGTCGTGCACAAGATAGTCGTTCGCTTCGGTAACCAACGCGGTGGCCATGTTCGGCTCCTGCAAAAAGGGAAAAATTAGAGAGCGGCTTTCAGATCTTCGGCGAGATCGGTGCGTTCCCACGGGAAGTAATCGCCCTCTGCGGTGCGGCCGAAGTGCCCGTAGGCGGCGGTCTTCTGGTAGATCGGCTTGTTGAGGCCGAGATGGGTGCGGATGCTGCGCGGGGTAAGCCCACCCAATTTGTCGATCTTCATGATCGCCGTTTCGATCGCATCGTCGCCGACCGTGCCGGTGCCGTGCGTATCGACATAGAGCGACAGCGGCTTGGACACGCCGATCGCATAAGCGAGCTGGATCGTGCAGCGCTTGGCGAGGCCGGCGGCGACGATGTTCTTGGCGAGGTAGCGGGCAATGTAAGCCGCCGAGCGATCGACCTTGGTCGGATCCTTCCCCGAGAAAGCGCCGCCGCCATGCGGAGCGGCACCGCCATAGGTGTCGACGATGATCTTGCGGCCGGTGAGGCCGGCGTCGCCGTCGGGACCGCCGATCTCGAAGCTGCCGGTCGGGTTGATGTGATACTCGGTCGCGTCGCTGAGCAGTTCGGCGGGCAGGATATCGGCCACGACCCGCTTCACATAAGCGTGAAGCTCGGCTTCCTTCTCGCCCTCGTCATAGCCCTTGCCATGCTGTGTCGAGACCACGATCGCGGTCGCCGCGACCGGCTTGCCGTTGTGGAAGCGCAAGGTCACCTGGCTCTTGGCGTCGGGCTCGAGGAACGGGGCGGCGCCCGAATGGCGATCGTCGGCCATGCGCTCGAGGATCTTGTGGCTGTAATAGAGGGTCGCCGGCATCAGGCCCGGCGTCTCGTCGCAGGCGAAGCCGAACATGATGCCCTGGTCGCCGGCGCCTTCGTCCTTATTGCCGCTGGCATCGACGCCCTGCGCGATATGCGCCGACTGGGCATGGAGGTTGTTCTCGAAGCGGAAGCTCTCCCAGTGGAAGCCTTCCTGCTCGTAGCCGATGCGCTTGACCGTTGCGCGCACCGCCGCCTCGATCTCGTCCTGGGCGCCGGCTGCCCAGGCGCCGTCCTCATACACGCCCTTGCAGCGGATCTCGCCGGCCAGAACGACCAGTTGCGTGGTCGTCAGCGTCTCGCATGCGATCCGCGCCTCGGGATCCTTGCCCAGGAACAGATCCACCACCGCATCCGAAATCTGGTCCGCGACCTTGTCGGGATGGCCTTCGGACACGGATTCAGACGTGAAGAGATAGTCAGATCGCATGGGTGACCTTTCTGGGAAATCGGGGGAGCCGGTAATGATGTGTGCGCGAACGATCAATGGTTTCGCGTGATCAGATAGCTTTCGTCGTTGAACCACAGCTCGCCATTCTTGCGCAGAACGGCTTTGGTTGCATCGAGATAGGCTGAATTGCTCATCGCTTTGGCGAGGCGTTCGTCGTCGATCTGCGCCACGTAGGTGGCGGCATTCCATGCGGCGAGCAAGGTTGAGGTGCCTATCGAGGCGCTCTCACTGTCGATCTCGTCGGGCAAGGTGTGCATCTCGTAGCGGAACAGAGCCTGGGCGTTGGGCAAGGGGTCGAAGCGAAAGGCCTCTGCCGCAGATCCCATCGCGGCACGCGTCGCTTCGATCAATGTGCGGCGTGAGGTTGTGAAGGGGTCTTCTTGCGGCCAGACCTTCTGAACGATCTCCAGCCCCGGATCATTACCGGCCGAATGGATGCCGAGCAGCCGTCCTCCGGGGCGCAGCGATCGTGCCAGCGGCGCCAGCACGCGCTTGGCCTTGAACTCGACCGGTGCCCGCAGGCGGAACGGCTGGCTGGCGAGGACGAGATCGAAATCGGCGGTCGGCGTGTCCTTGCGAGGAATGACCCGGTCGAGCAGGAAGCGGCAGTCCGCGCGATAGAGGATCAGCACGGTCGGCGTTTCCGGAATCATGCTCCCGGTCTTCTCGCTCACCTGCGTGCGCCAGTTTTCGGCGAGGAAGGGCTGCAAATCGAGGATCTGGCGCTCGAAATCGGCAGTGTTCGATCCTTCGAGCGCAACCTCCTTCCACACCATTCTTTTGGCGGCTTCCGGATTGGATGGGGTCAGCCAAGGCGCCTCGGCATAGGAGATGTTGGTGATCGCCAGCACCATTTCGGGATGCTCGAGGAAGCGATCGGGCATCTTGTCGAGCGCGAGACGCACGTCCTCGAGGCTGATCTCCTTGCCCGCAATATAGAAAGGAAAGCGTTCGAACTTGCGGTGGAGCGAGCGCAGTACCCGCGCCAGCACGGTGCCATCGCCGATGCCGGCATCGAAGAAGCGCACCGCGGGCGGCGCCGGCTGAAGCGCCTCGATCTCCTTGGCGACGCGCTCGGCGACGATCCATTTCTCCGAGCAGGTGTTGACGAACATCAGATATTTCTGACGATTGTCGTAGAAGCGGAAATTGGGCTCGGCCGGCGCTTCTTCGGCCGCCGAGGCCTGCGCGGGAACCGCCGCTTTCTTCGCTTCAGCTTCGCTCATGGCCGCCATGCTCGCCACCCAATCCTTCATACCCATATCGCTCTTCCGCGTTATGCGGCGGCGACGTTGGCGGGTTTGTCGGTCACGGCTGCGGCCGGGTAAACCACATAAGGTCCCACGGCATTTTGGTGGGACGCGGCCCAACCGGGCGGAAGCGTGGGATGATTTATACGGCAGCCAGGTCCGTTTATCGCCCTGACGAACGGCCGCGACACGCTACATGCCGTTGAGCACGACCAGCACGAGATCGATCGCCGCGGCGAAGATGCCCGCGAACAGAAGGGCCAATATGAACAAGGCGCGATCGGACAATGTGTGCAGCATCATTTCCCCCTATCGGGATGACGCCGCCGCGACAGGATTGCCCCACATCACAAATGCGGGGATTGCGGCCTAAATGGTGGGTTTGCCGCCTGCCTTGATCACGCTGCCGCCCTTCATGACGAAATCGACATGCTCCAGCACACGGACGTCCGCGAGCGGATCGGCGGTCACCGCGACCAGATCGGCATAGCGGCCCGGCTGGACGGTGCCGATATCCGTGCTGTCCCCGATCAGATCGGCGGCATTGCGCGTCGCGGTCTCGATCGCTTCCATCGGACTCAGGCCTGCGCCGACGAGTAGAGCGAATTCCTGCGCATTCTCGCCATGCGCCGAAAGCCCGAACGTATCGGTGCCGAACGCGATCTTGACGCCGGCGGCATGGGCATCGTGCAGATTTCTGCGCAGCAACGGCGCGATCACGAGCGCCTTGGCCGCGGTCGAGGGGTTGAGGTCCTCGGGATGCTTCATTGCGCGTTCGTAGACGCGCTCGCCCACCAGCATCGTCGGCACCAGATAGGTGCCGTGCGCCTTGAATGCCTTGTAGCTTTCGGCATCGGCATAGGAGCCATGCTCGATCGAATCGACGCCGAGCGCGATCGTGTGGTCGATCGCCGTCTTGCCATGCGCGTGCGCCGCGACCTTCATGCCGAGTGAATGGGCGGTGTCGATCACTGCCTTGATTTCGTCGTCCGCCATGAGCTGGAGCCGCGGATCGTCGCCGATCGACATGACTCCGCCCGACGGCATGATCTTGATCAGGTCGACGCCCTCGCGCCACATCCGCCGCACGGTCGCACGCGCCTGTTCGGGGCTGTCGATCAATGCATCGTGCCAATGCGGGAGCTCAGCCAGTTCGGGTAGCAAGCCATTGGCGGGATCGCCGTGACCGCCGCTCGGCCCCAGCGGATCGCCCGCCACCCACATGCGCGGACCCGGAATCGTACCCTCGACGATATCGCGCTTCAGCGCGACCACCGCCCCGGTCGTGTCGCCGACCGATCGCACCGTCGTGAAGCCCGCAAGCAACGTGTTGCGCGCATTGATCACGCCGTCGATGAGCTGCTGGTATGTACCGCGGGTCATCGCGTTCCGGATCGGATCGCCGGGGTGGAAGCTCTGGAGGATATGGACGTGCGTGTCGATCAGGCCGGGCAGCACCGTCTGGCCCGACAGATCGATCACTTCCGCTCCGGAGGGCGTGACGAAGCCGGACTGGATCGACGTGATCCGATCGTCATGGATCACGATCGTAACCTGTTTGCGCGCAGGCGCGCCGGTGCCGTCGATCAGGCGACCGGCATGGATCACCAGGTCCTTGGCCGGCGCCGCAGTCGCCGCCAGCATCAACACCAGAGCGGCGGTCAGCTTGGACCTGATCTTCATATCCTCCCCCTTTAACGCGAATGGACGCATCGGCCCGCGACATAGCTATGCGCCACAACCCGATCGTCGCCCAGCATCTGCAGCGCGAACAGCCGGTCGTGAAGCGACTGGCCGGCGGTTCGGCGCGCGAGCAGGGGCGTAGCGGCGCTGTCGAGCACGACGAAATCGGCCTCTTGCCCCGGCTGGAGCCCGCCGATCCGCTCGCCGAGCCCGAGCATCGCCGCGCCACCCGCGGTTGCGAGATAAAGCGCGCGGAACGGATCGAGCGCGCGTCCGCGCATCCGGCAGACCTTGTACGCCTCGCCGAGTGTCGAGAGGATCGAGAAGCTGGTGCCCGCGCCGACATCGGTGCCGATCCCGGTGCGGACGTGGTGGGCATCGGCCCGGGCGAGATCGAACAGCCCCGATCCCAGAAACAGGTTCGACGTCGGACAAAAGGCTATCCCTGCGCCGGCTTGGCCCATCCTCACCAGCGCATCGTCGTCAAGATGGACGCCATGGGCGAACACCGATCGCGGCCCGACCAGCCCGAAGCGCTCGTAGACCGCGAGATAATCGCTCTCATCGGTGAAGCGCTCGGCGACGGCAGCGATCTCGCCGAGATTTTCGGAAAGATGGGTGTGCAGCAACACGCCCGGATGCTCGGCCAGCAACGCCCCGGCATCGGCGAGCTGCGCGTCGGAGGAGGTGAGGGCGAAACGCGGCGTCACCGCATAGCCAAGCCGGCCCTTGCCATGCCAGCGCGCGATCAGATCCTCGGTATCGGCGCGCCCCTCGGCGACGCTGTCGCGCAGATCCTCAGGGCCGAGGTCCATCAATACCTTGCCGGCGATCAGGCGCATGTCCCGCGCCAGCGCCGCTTCGAACAGGGCATCGACCGAAGCGGCATGGACCGTCCCGAACACCAAAGCCGTCGTCGTGCCGTTGCGGAGCAGTTCGTCGAGGAAGAAAGCGGCGACCTCGTCGCAATGCGCTTTCTCGGCGAAGGCGGCTTCGGCCGGGAAGATATGGCGTTCGAGCCATTCGAGCAATTGCTCGCCATGTGCGGCGATGCGATCGGTCTGGGGGAAGTGAACGTGCGCGTCGACGAAGCCGGGGACGATCAACTTGCCTTTGTGGTCGACGATCTCGGCTTCGGCGAAACGGGCGGCGAGATCGTCCCACGCGCCAAATGCGAGGACGTGGCCGTCCTCAATCGCGAGCAGGCCATCGGGATGATGCAGGATGGCCGACGGGCCGGCTGTGGCCGGATCTTGTGGTACGCTCAGCAATTCGGCGCGGTGGCGGATGACGGTCATAGAGCGAGCAACTGCGCCATCGCGGCGATCGCTATCACCTCGGGCTCCTTGCCTTCGATCCCGGGCAGGCCGATCGGGCAGGTGAGGCGGGCGGTGTCGATGCGGTCCGCGGTCAGCCGCGAGAGGAAGCGCGCGCGCTTGGTGCGCGAACCGATCAGCCCGACGAAGCTTGCGCCCGAGCGCAAGGCCGCGGCCGTCAGGCGATAATCGAGCGCGTGGTCGTGGGTGAGGATCAGCACAGCCGTGGCTTCGCTTGCTTCGCCCGCGCAGGCAACCAGATCGTCCTCGCTGGCGAGAACCACCCCGGGCTGCTCACCTGCTTCGGGGCGGCTGTCATACCAGGCGAGCTGGAACGGCAGGCCCGGCATGACCCGCGCGATCGCCCGGCCGACATGGCCCGCGCCGAACATGGTGAGACGGCGGCGCGGACGATCGAGCGGCTCGACAAAGCTGTCGCCGCTCTTGAGCAACGGGCCGCGCGCAGCGATGGTGCCGGGTCCGGCGGAGGCAGGCGCCCAATGTGGCGGGCGGATCGCGGCGCTCGGCGGGGCAGGGGCGCGATCGATGTGGTCGTCCTGAAGCCGCGCTTCGACCGGATCGCCTTTGTCGATCGCGTCGAGCCAGTTGGCTTCGCCGAGACGTTCGATCAGCAGGCGCACGCGGCCGCCGCAGCATTGGCCAAGCAAGGGGCCTAACGGGTAATCCTGCACGCGCCAGGATCCGGCCGGATGATCGAGGATGGCGCGGCCCTGCTCGATCGCGCGATGCTCGAGCGCGCCGCCGCCGATTGTGCCGTCGAAACGCTCGCGCGTGACGAGCATGCGCGTGCCCGGCCCGCGCGGGGCCGATCCCTCGGTTGCCAGGATCGTCACGAGCGCAGCCGGTCCGACAGCGAGAGCCGCGCGCGCGGCTGCTGCCCACTCAGCCATCGCGGCGTTTCAGTTCAGCGAGCGCGGCGAGGATCCGCTCGGGCGTGGCGGGGGCATCGAGCTTGGGCAGACCCTTGCCCGGCGCGGCAGCGGCCACCGCTTCGGTCAGCGCCGAGAAGACGGATATGGCGAGCATGAAGGGTGGCTCGCCGACCGCCTTCGAACGGTGGATCGTCGGCTCGACATTGCGGCCGCGCTCCCAAATGCGAATGTCCATCCGCTTGGGCCGATCGGACGCGGTCGGGATCTTGTACGTCGATGGCGCGTGGGTCAGCAGCCGGCCGCGATCGTCATAGACCAGCTCCTCGGTCGTCAGCCAACCCATGCCCTGGATGAAGCCACCCTCGATCTGGCCGAGATCGATCGCCGGGTTGAGCGAGCGCCCGACATCGTGAAGGATATCGACCGCCAGCACCTTGTGCTCGCCGGTCAGCGTATCGATGACGACCTCTGCCAGCGCCGCACCATAGGCGAAATAGAGGAAGGGCCGGCCGCGATGGTTGGCGCGATCGTAATCGATCTTCGGCGTCGCGTAATACCCCGTCGAAGACAGGGAGATACGGCCCATATGCGCCATCCGGCAGAATGCCGCGAAAGGGACCAATTCGTCGCCTGCGACCACCCCGTCGCGGGTGAAGCGAACCTCGCCTTCGGAGCAGCCGAATTTGGCGGCAGCCAAGGCGACGAGCCGCTGGCGGATCGCGCTCGCGGCGTTGAACGCGGCCATACCATTGAGGTCGGCGCCAGACGAGGCGGCGGTGGCCGAGGTGTTGGGCACCTTGTCGGTCCGGGTCGAGGTCACCCTCACCTTGTCGATCGGCACGGCGAAGACGTCGGCAACGACCTGCGCCACTTTCACCATCAGCCCCTGACCCATCTCAGTCCCGCCATGGTTGAGCTGGATCGATCCGTCCGAATAGACGTGGACCAGGGCACCCGCCTGATTGAGGTGGGTGGTGGTGAAGCTGATGCCGAATTTGACCGGCGTCAGCGCGAGCCCCTTCTTGAGGATGGTGTGGCTGGCATTGAATGCCGCCACCGCCGCACGCCGCCCGGCATAACCGGCGCGTTCGGCCAGTTCGGAGATGACGGCGGGCGCGACATTGTCCTCGACCGTCATATGGTAGGGCGTGATGTCGCGCCCCGGCCCGTAAAGATTGATCTGCCGGACCGCGAGCGGATCGAGCCCTAGCTTCGCGGCGATCGCGTCCATCACCCGTTCGATTGCGATCATCCCCTGCGGGCCACCGAAGCCGCGGAAGGCGGTATTGGAAACCGTGTGCGTTCTCAGGCGCTTGCTGACAATTTCTGCCGCGGGAAGATAATAGCAATTGTCGGCATGGAACATCGCCCGATCGCAGATTGCCGGTGACAGATCGAAGGTCGCGCCACAACGCGCGGCGAGATCGAAGCGGATTGCCGCTATCCGTCCCTCGTCATCGAAGCCGACATCATAGGCCGCCGTGAAATCATGACGCTTGCCGGTCATCGCCATATCGGCGTCGCGATCGAGCCGCATCTTCGCCGGTCGGCCGGTCTTGGCCGCGACCAGCGCGCAGGCCGCCGCCGACGAGGCCGCCTGCGTCTCCTTGCCCCCGAACGCGCCACCCATGCGCCGTACCTCGATCGTCACATGGGCATGGTCGACCCCGAGTAGATTGGCGATGAGATGCTGGCCCTCGCTCGGATGCTGGGTCGAGGACAGGACGTGGACCTGCCCATCCTCGCCCGGCGTCGCCATCGCGACCTGGCCCTCAAGATAGAAATGCTCTTGCCCGCCGATTTCGAGCATGCCGGTCAGCCGATGCGGGGCGGCCGCGAGCCCGGCGGCGGCATCGCCGCGCGCCATGCGCTGGGTGGGCTCGATCAGTTCGTCGGCGGCCTCGGCGTCAGCGATGCTGACCAGCGCCGGCAGCGGCTCGAGATCGAACACCGCCTTGCGCGCGGCACGGCGGGCGGCTTCGACATCGGTGGCCGCGACGAGGAATACTGCCTGGCCGGGAAACAGGATCTCATCGGTCGCGAGCAAAGGCTCGTCATGGACGACCGGGCCGACATTATTCTCGCCTGGAATATCCGCCGCCGTGAACACGGCAACGACGCCGGGTGCGGCACGAACGGCCGTAAGATCAACGCCTTTCAGCTTGGCGCGACCATCGGGCGCGAGCCCGAAGGCGAGGTGGAGCAGGCCCGGCGGCTCGGGCGTGTCGTCGATATAGACGGCACGGCCCGAAACATGGCCAACTGCGCTGTCATGCGGCATCGAGGAATGGACCGCGCTCGGCGGGCGGAGATCGGCCTCAGCCATCGGCCAGTTCCAATACGCTGACGGCTTCGCCCGATTGCTCGATCCACAGTCGGCGCATCAGATTGGCCGCAACAGTGACCCGGTAAGCTGCCGATCCGCGCAGATCGTTGAGCGGCGCATAATCGCGGCTGAGCGCTTCGGCTGCTGCCTCGGCAGTCGCTTCGTTCCATGGCTGGCCAATGAGAGCGGCTTCCGCCAGCGGAGCACGAGCAGGGACGCCAGCCATGCCACCGAACGCGATCCGCGCCTCGGTGACGATATCGTTCTCGATCCGCAGCAGGAACGCCCCACAAACTGCTGAAATATCGCTGTCGAACCGCTTCGACAGCTTGGTGATGCGGATCAACGTGTCGTGTGCGGGGCGGGGAATATGAAGGCTCTCGACGAACTCGCCGGGCTGGCGATCCTGCACGCCGTAGCGGATGAAATAGCTTTCGAGCGGCACGGTTCGGCGCGCATCGCCCCGGCGCAACGTGACGGTCGCGCCGAGCGCGATCAGCGCCGGTGGCATGTCGCCGATCGGCGAACCGTTAGCGATATTGCCGCCGATCGTCCCGGCATTGCGCACTTGCAACCCGGCAATCCGGCGTACCAGTTCGCCGAGATCGGGATGGAGGCGCGTGAGCGCATCGCGCGCCTCCGAATAGCGCACGACGGCGCCGATCGTCAGTCCGTCATCAGTTTCAATGATTTGCTTGAGGTTGCTGACATCGGAGATGAAGACCATCGTCCCGAGATCACGATGCTGCTTGGTCACCCACAGCCCAACATCGGTCGCGCCCGCGACGATCCGTGCGTTCGGATGATCGAGCAGCAGCGCAGCCAGTTCGTCGGCGGTTTTCGGCGCGAACCAGTTTTTGCCGCTGCCATCGCGCCGTAACGCCTTCAGGGCGGTGACGATCTCGCCGTCGTCAGGCACCGTCGGCGATACCGCCTCGCCCGAAGCGAGTATCTGGCCATAGCCGGTGCAACGGCATAGATTGCCGCCGATCACGTCGGCCACAGGCGTCCTCTCCGTCCCGAGCGCGCCGATGCTGCGGCCATAGAGCGACATGATGAAGCCCGGCGTGCAGAAGCCGCATTGGGAGCCGTGTCGCGCCACCATCTCCTGCTGGATCGGATGGAGCGCGCCGTCCCGCGACAGGCTCTCGACCGTCATCAGCGCCTTGCCGTCGAGCATCGGCGTGAACAGGATGCAGCTATTGACCGCGCGCCATGCCACGCGATCGCCGTCGAGTTCGCCCAGGAGGACAGTGCAGGCGCCGCAATCGCCCTCGGCGCACCCTTCCTTGGTGCCGGTGCGGCGCAGCTTGTAGCGGATCAGATCGAGCGCGGTCGCCTGGCCGTCGGCCGCGTCGATCTCGATCACCTCGCCGTCGAGCAGGAAGCGGACCATCTCAGCTCCCCCGGTAGGTCGAGTAAGCGTAGGGCGAGACGAGCAGCGGCACGTGATAGTGGCTGCCGGGATCGGCCACCCCGAAATCGATCGCGACGACATCGAGGAAGGGCGGTTCGGGCAAAGGAACACCGGCGCCGCGGAAATAGTCCGCTACCGCGAATTCGAGCCGATAGCGTGCCGGCGCGAGTTTATCCTCGCCGAGCAGGCCGGGGCAGCGCCCGTCCTGATTGGTCTCGCCGGTGAAGATCAACCGACCCTCGCAGAACAGGCGGATGATCAGCCCCGCCGCCGGACGGCCGTGCGCCGTGTCGAGCACATGGGTGGTGAGCCCGCTCATGCCGCTGCCTCGCGTACAGGCGGCCATTCGGAGACGAATTCGACCTCGTCATAAGCATAGTAATCGGCGAGCATCGTTTGGCCGTCGTCGAGGAAGAGCTGGTCCGCGACGCCCGCGACCAGCCGCGGCAGTGCATGCTTGAGCCCCGACAAAGCCGATGCCGACAGGCCAAGGCTGATCAACGCGGAATAATTGAACGCGAACAGTCCATGGAGCAGCGCCGCATCGGCAGGCTCGCGCGCCAGATATTGGAAGGCGTTGCCGAGATAGGGGTGCGCATTCAGCACCGCATTGGTCAACGCGGCCGGCGGCGCATAACGATCCCACCAGCGCGCAATCTTGTCCGCCACGCCGGCCAGCTCGGGGCGCAGTGCCGGATCGGTGATCAGCCCGGTCGAGAGGACGAGAAAGTCATAGTCGAACGCGCCTTTCGGCGTCGTGATGCGGACGGCGCCGTCGACCTCTTCGACCCTCTCCCATGGGCTGCCGGCGTGGAGCGCGAAGCCCTCGAACGCGGCGGCACGATCGAACATATCGCTGGTGGGCGGCTGATTGTGGACGAAGAAGCTCGCCATCACCGCATATTTGGTGGCGTCGTCGAGCGCGGGATAGCGCGGCATCAACGCCACCCGCTCCATGAAGCGGATCGGGTTGATGCGGGGCAGTTCGGGCCGGCGGATGAAGACATGCGCCTGGGCGACGCCCGCATCGAGTGCGGTCGCGGCATTGTCGAACGCCGAGGCGCCACCGCCGAGGATGGCGATGCGCTTGCCCTGCATCGCTTCGTAGTCGACGAATTCCGAAGTATGCGCATAGCGGCTGGCGGGCAAAGCGCGCTTGACGAAGCCCGGCACATGCCATTCGCCCCCGCCCTGGATGCCGGTGGCGAGGATCACCTTGCGGGCTAGCAATGTGTCACCGTCTTGTAGGTGAAGCTTGTGCAGCTGTTGATCGGGCAACGGCTCGAGCAGCGCGAGCTTCGTATCGTTGCGCACCGGCAGCGCCAGCACGCGCCGGTACCAGCGCAGATAGGCCATCCAATCCTGCCGCGGAATCTTGCCGATCGCGGCCCAGCCTTCCGCGCCATGCTGAGCCTCCCACCAACTGCGGAAGGTGAGCGAGGGCATGCCGAAATCGATGCCGGTGAGCTCCTTGGGCGTGCGGAGCGTGCGCATCCGCGCATAGGTCTCCCACGGCCCCTCATAGCCTTCGCGGCTCTCGTCGATAACCAGAATATTAGAGATACGCTCGCGCTTCAGGCCGAAAGCGGCACCGAGCCCGCTTTGGCCGCCGCCTACTACGACGACATCATAGACGTGGCCGTCGGAATGGCTGTGCGGTTTGAGCCAATCGGGCGCCCCGAAGTTCAACGTGGCGAGGTCATGCGCGACCCGCGCTTCGAGCTCAGTCAGGCTCATGCCATCGCCTCCAGTCGCAGTCGCACGATCTCGCCGATCTCGTGCAGCGCGGTCGCCAGTTCGGTTTCACGATCATTGGCAAGACGGCCTTCCATGGCGTTGATTATGCCGGCTTTGTTGGTCTTGCGCACGCAGATGATGAAGGGGAAGCCGAACCGCTCGCGGTAGGCCTTGTTGAGCGCGTGGAAGCGATCATATTCGTCCTGCGTCAGCCGATCGAGCCCGGCCGAAGCCTGCTCGGCCGTAGAGGCGTCGGTCAAAGTCTTGTCGATTGCCGCCTTCCCGGCGAGCTCGGGGTGGGCGCGTATCAGCGCGAGTTGTTCGTCCGGCGTTGCGTCGACGACGACCGCGACCAGCCCGGCATAGAGATCGTCGAACGGCTGGCGATCGGCTGCGCGCTCGACCACCCATGGGCTATGTTCGAACAATTCGCCGTAGCGGGCGATGAAGTCAGCGCGCGTCACGAGGAACTGCCTTCGATCGAAACGTGCGCGGAAACCACCTTCCATCCATCGGGAAAGCGCACCCAGGTCTGGCTTTGCCGCCCACGCCGGTCCGAGCCGTCGCGGAAGAATTCGACGTTGGCTGTGGCGAGATCGGGCCCATAGGTGGCGATGGCGAGCCGGCCGAGCCGGCGCTGGGGCGAACCGCCGCGACCCCTGCGGAATTCGCGTATCTCGTCGGCGCCGTACAGCACCTCGCCGACGCCGTACCGCACTGTGGTCGGCGCATCATGAAACAAGGCGTCCATCGCGGGGACGTCGTCGCTCATCAGTGCGCGTTCGTACTCGTAGAAGGCCTGCTCGACTTCGGCCACGGTATCGGGATCGTTGATCATCATGCCGGATGGGTCTCCAGCCAGTGGCGCGCGATGTCGATCCGGCGCGCGATCCAGGCATCCCCGCTGGCGATGACATGATCGAGGAATTGCGCGACCGCGATGCTGCGCCCGGCCTTGCCGGCGACGCGGGCATGGAGGCCGATCGACATCATCTTGCCGCCCTCTTCGCGCAGTTGCTCGAACGTATCGACGAGATAGCGGAAGAACTGCGTGCCATCGGTGAAGCCATTGAGCGCAACGAACTTCATGTCGTTGACGTCGAGCGTATAGGGCACGATCAGCTGCGGCCGGCCGTGCTGGCGATCGTAATAAGGCAGATCGTCGGCATAGCTGTCGGCATCGTAGACGAAACCGCCTTCCTCGGCGACGAGCCGCGCGGTGTTGGGTGAGGTGCGGCCCTGATACCAGCCGCGCGGGCGCGATCCGGTCAGCCTGGTGTGCAGCGCGATAGCCTCGGCGATATGCTCGCGTTCCACGTCTTCGGGCACATATTGATAATCAATCCAGCGATAGCCGTGCGAAGCGATCTCCCAATCGGCCTTGAGCATCGCCTGCACCGCCTGCGGGTTCATCTCCATCGCCTTGGCGACGCCGAACACGGTCACCGGCACCTGGCGTGAGGCGAACAGGCGGAACAGCCGCCAGAAACCGGCGCGGCTGCCATATTCGTAGAGGCTCTCCATCGCCATCGCCCGCGCGGGATGCTTCCCGGCGCCGACCATCTCGGACAGAAAGGTCTCGGAGCCCTCGTCGCCATTCAGGACATTGTTTTCGGCCCCTTCCTCGTAGTTGATCACGAACTGGACGGCTATCCGCGCGCCGTTTGGCCATTTCGGATCGGGTGGGGTGGGGCCGTAGCCGACAAGGTCTCTCATCGTGAAAAAACTCCGTCGCCCCTGCGAAGGCAGGGGCCCATGTCTATCGAGCCGAGAGACACCTTGGGCAGTGAGAGAGATGGGCCCCTGCCTCCGCAGGGGCGACGGTGGTGGTTCATTCGTTCCATGCCTTTAGCGCTGCTTCAACTCCGGCCCCCGGCTGAACCGCGAAGCCCTCCGCCCACAGGCACGCTTCGAGCGCGCCGAGCGTGATCAGCACCTTATGCTTCATTGCGTTGTAGCCCATCGCCCCGATCCGCCAGACCTTGCCGGCAAGCGGGCCGAAGGCGGTGCCGATCTCGATCTCGAAATCCTCGCGCATGCGCCGGCGGATCGCCTCGCCATCCACACCCGAGGGGATGTGAAGCGCGGTGACGTTGGTCATGCGATGCGCATCGTCGCCGAAGACGGTCAGCCCCATCGCCTTGACGCCCGCAACCACCGCGCGCCCGGCGGCCGCATGCCGCGCATAGCGCGCCTCCAGCCCCTCGCTAAGCGCCACACGGGCGCATTCGCGCGCGCCGTACAGCATCGTCGTCGCCTCGGTATGGTGATTTAGCCGCTTCTCGGACCAATAATCCATCACCATAGCCAGATCGAAATAGTTCGACCGGATGCGCGGGCCGTTGGAATTGACGATATCGTCGCGTGCAATCCCGCGCTCGACATGGCGGCGCGAGAAGATGTGCTCGGCCGCGCGATCCGAAATCGTGATCGGCGACGAGCCCGCCGGCCCGCCGAGGCATTTCTGCAGGCCGCCCGTGATCACATCGACGCCCCAGCGATCGGCGGCGATCTCCATGCCGCCGATCGTCGCGGTGGCATCGACGTAAGACAGCACGCCCGCCGCGCGGCAGAGCGCGCCGAGCCCGTCGAGCGGCTGCGCCATCGTCGTAGAGGTGTCGCCATGAACGCACGCGACCACCTTCGGCCCGGTCCGTTCGATCGCGGCGGCGATCATGTCGAGCGGCACGACC
Organism: Sphingomonas sp. MMS24-J13; assembly: GCF_044905095.1. Classification (NCBI taxonomy): domain Bacteria; kingdom Pseudomonadati; phylum Pseudomonadota; class Alphaproteobacteria; order Sphingomonadales; family Sphingomonadaceae; genus Sphingomonas; species Sphingomonas sp. MMS24-J13. The sequence goes on along the minus strand of NZ_CP173258.1, from coordinate 1,470,809 downwards.
TCGCCCCACGACACCGACAGCATCTCGATCTCGGCGCCGATCCGTTCGCCGATCTCGCGCAGCAGCAGCCCGAAACGGCCGAAGTCGATCACCAGCATGCGATCGCCCGGCTGGACCAGGCTGACCAGCGCCGCCTCGATCCCCGCGCGCGCGGTGCCGTCGATCAGCATCGTCCAGCGATTGTCCGTGCCGAAGATCGGCCGGTAGAGCGCCATGACCTGCTCCATATAGCCGGTCATCTCAGGATCGAACTGCCCGAGCATGTCGGCCGACATGGCGCGCAGCACGCGCGGATGCGCGTTGACCGGGCCGGGGCCCATCAGCAGCCGCTGGGGCGGATCGATCTCGCCGAAGAGGTCGGCAGGCAATTCAGGCGGCAAACGAGTCTCCCAAGCGATCGATGAAGCCAAGCATGGCCTGGAGCGCGATCTCGACATCGGCCGGATCGACATGCTCGGCGGGATTATGGCTGATGCCCTTTTCGCAGCGAATGAACAACATCGCCGTGGGGCAAAGCGCTGCCATCACCATCGCATCATGTCCCGCGCCCGAGGGCAGGCGAAAATCGGGCTGGCCGATGGCGGTGACCGATTGGGCGAGCAATTCCATCAGTGCGGGATTGCAAGGGGAGGCGGGGAGATCGTTGACCTGCTCGAACACCAGCCCGGCCTCGCGCGCCGAGGCGATCGTCTCGAATTCGGTGAGGATAGCGGCGGCCACCCGATCACGCCGCCCGACGTCGAGCGAGCGGACGTCGAGGGTGAAATCGACGCGCCCGGGAATGACGTTCGGCGCGCCCGGTCCGACGATCATCCGGCCGACCGTGGCGACGACATCCGATGCTTCGGCGCGGGCTATCCGCTCGGCGGCGAGCACCATCTCGGCTGCGGCGGTGAGCGCGTCGCGGCGGAGCGGCATCGTCGTGGTGCCGGCGTGGCCAGCCATGCCGGTGACGGTGATCTGGTAGCGGAGCTGCGAGGCGATGCCGGTGACGACGCCGACCGATAGGCCTTCGGCTTCGAGGACAGGGCCCTGTTCGATATGGGCTTCGAGGTAGGCGAGAGCGGGGGCGTGCCGCGCTTCGAGATAGCGCGGCACCCTATCCTCCTCGCTCGTCACCCCAGCGAAGGCTGGGGTCTCAGGCGTTAGGGTGCTCTCTTGCCTCCTGAGATGCCAGCCTTCGCTGGCATGACGGGGGAAGGAGGAGAGGGCGTCTGACAGCTTCACGCCTTCCCGATCCGATATGTCCAGTTCCGCCGCATCCAGCGTCCCGGCCACCGCCCGGCTGGTCAGCATCGACGACGGAAAGCGCGATCCCTCTTCGTCGCCGAACCCGACCACCTCGATCGGGAAGGGTAGCCGCTTGCCTGCTTTGCAAAGCGCCGCCACGCATTCGATCCCCAGCATCACCCCCAGCGGCCCGTCGTAGAAACCGCCATCACGCACGCTGTCGATATGACTACCGATGATCAACGCCGGCGCGGCGGGATCACTGCCCTCGTACCTCCCGATCAGATTGGCCGCGGGATCGAGCCGGGCCTGCATGCCCGCTTCGATCATCCAGCCCGCGATCGCCTCCTGCGCCGCAGCATGCGCCGGCGTGAGATAGGCGCGGAACAGCATGTCCGGTTCGGCGCTGTAAGGCGGCCGCCCCAACGCATCGCACCGGGCCACCGCGCGGGCACCCGAAGCTACCATGACGCCACCATCCCGTCGCTGCGCGGATCGGTCGCGCCTTCGAGCACGCCGTCGGTATGGCGGACGATCGCGCCGGCATGGCCCATCGTCGCGGTGAAGGGCGCCATCATCTCGACATCGTGACCGGCATTGCGCAGCGCCCGGATCGCCTCGGGCGAGAACCTATCCTCGATCTTCAGGCTGGTCGAAGTTTCGCCCCAGGTACGTCCCAGCAGCCAGCGCGGCCGTGTCACCGCCTCCTGCAGCGGCACGCCATAGCGGGCATAGCGCGAGAAGATCGCCGCCTGCGTCTGCGGCTGGCCCTCGCCGCCCATCGTGCCGTAGGCCATCACCCGCCCGTCATCGAAGCGGGCGAGTGCGGGGTTGAGCGTGTGGAACGGCTTGCGGCCGGGCTTGAGCGCGTTCCAGCCATCGGGGGCAAGGCGGAAACTCGATCCGCGATTCTGCCAGACGATCCCGGTTTCGGGGAGCACGATGCCCGATCCGAACTCGAAATAGGTCGACTGGATGCAGCTCACGACGCGGCCTTCGGCATCGGCGGCGGCGAACCAGGTTGTGTCGCCCAGCGCCGGGGGATGCGGCCAAGGCGCGGCCCTCGTCGGATCGATCTGCGCCGCCATGCCATCGAGCGCGGCGGTATCGTCGAGCAGGGCCTGCGGATCGATCTCCATGTAAGCGGGATCGCCGACGTGCCGGTCGCGGACGCGGAAAGCCTGCTTGGTCGCCTCGACCAGACCATGGATATGCGTAAAGCTTTCGGCCTCGCCCGCCTCCAGCCGATCGAACAGGGCGAGGATCAGCAAGGCGGCAAGACCCTGGGTCGGCGGAGTCAGATTGTAGAGTTTCGCGCCCCTTATTCCGACCGACAGCGGCTCGACCAATGTAGCTTTATGCGAAACGAAGTCCGACGCCGTGACCGGGCTTCCCACCGCGGCAAGATCAGCCGCGATCCGCGCGCCCAACGGGCCGGTGTAGAAGCTTTCCAGCCCCTGTTCGGCCAGTGCGGTGAGCGTGGCGCCCAGCAAAGGCTGACGCAGCACTTCCCCCTCGCGCAGCGGCCGGGCATCGGGCTCGAAGTTGGCCGCATAGCCGCCGGGCTGCGCGCGAAGCTCGGCGCCCTTGCTCGCTGCGATTTCCGCGCCGCCGCGCGAAACCACCATTCCGCGCTCGGCATGGCCGATCGCGTCCCGGAGCAGACGACCGAGCGGCAAGGTGCCACCACTCTTCTGCAGCGCGAGCTGCCAGCCGGAGACCGTCCCCGCAACCGTGTTCGCCGCGAGCGACCCGCGCCACGGGATTGCCTCCAGCCCGTCATACAGTGACAGATCGGCTGCGTGCGCCGCGCCGCCGCAGGCGTCGATTGCCCAGACGGACCCGTCGGGCTCATGCACCAGCCAGAAGCCGTCGCCACCGATCCCGGTCATGTGCGGGTAAACGACCGCCAGCGTCGCCGCGACCGCGACCGCTGCCTCGACCGCATTGCCGCCATCCTTGAGGATATCGAGCCCGGCCTGCGCGGCCAGATGGTGCGGCGCGGTGACCATCCCGCGCAGGCTGCGGGGCGTGTTGAGCATCAGGCGGACGCCAGCCATGCGAAGCGCGCCACGAACATCGCCGCCAGGATCATCAGGAGCCAGTCGCTCTTGACCGCCTTGCCACGCAGCAGTTTGAGCAAGGCATGCGCGGTAATGCCGAAGGCGAGGCCGTTGGCGATCGAGAAAGTCAGCGGGATCATCGCCACCGTCAGGAAAGCGGGGATCGCGACATCGGGATCCTCCCACGCGACCTCCACCAGCGGCGCCATCATCAGACCACCGACAAGGATGAGGGCAGGCGCCGTCGCGGCGAGCGGAACGAGCTGGGCGTAAGGCGCCACCAGCATCGTCGCGAGGAACAGCAGGCCGGTAACGACCGCGGTCAGTCCGGTGCGCCCGCCCGCCTGAACGCCCGCCGCGCTTTCGACATAGGAGGTTACGGTGCTGGTCCCGCAGAAGGCACCGAACATGGTTGAGACCGCATCGGTGATCAGGATGCGCTTGAGGCCGGGGATATTGCCGTCGGGATCCATCAGCCCGGCGCGCTTGGTCACTGCCACCAAGGTGCCGATATTGTCGAACAGATCGACGAACAGGAAAACGAACAATATCTCGAACAGGCCGAGCCCCTTGCTCCCACCGAAGCCGAGCACGCCGCCCAGATCGAGCTTGAACGCGGTGCCGGCGATCGCGGTGATGCTATACGGATCGCTGCCGGCCTTCACCTGCCCGAACAGCCACGCCACCAGCGTGGTCGCGACGATCCCGATCAGCATGGCGCCTTTGACCCGCCATGCGCTCAGCACGGCAATCAGCAGCAGCCCGAACAAAGCGAGCAACGGCCCCGGCTGGTGGAGATTGCCGAGTGCGACAACCGTCGCCGGGCTGCCGACGACGATGCCGGCGTTCTTGAGACCGATAAAGCCGATGAACAGCCCGATCCCGCCCGCCACCGCCGCGAACAGGTAAGCGGGGATTGCAGCCACGATCATCTGTCGGATTCCGACCAAGGTCAGGATCAGGAAGACGATGCCCGAGATCAGTACGCAGCCGAGCGCCACCGGCCAGGGCACGCCCATGCCCTGCACCACCGTGAAGCTGAAATAGGCGTTGAGCCCCATGCCGGGCGCGAGCGCCAGCGGCACATTGGCGACGAAGCCCATCAGGATGCTGGCGAAGGCCGCGGCGAGGCAGGTCGCCGCCGCGACCGAGGCGACCGGCATCCCCGCCTGACCCAGGATCGAAGGGTTGACCAGCACGATATAGGCCATGGTCAGGAAGGTCGTGACCCCCGCCAACACCTCGGTGCGCGCGGTCGTGCCGCGGGCCGAAAGGGCGAAGCGGCGGTCGAGCGCGCCGGCGGAGGCTGGTTCGGTCATGAAACGAACATACATGTCCTTCGCAACTGCGAAAGACCTATGCTGCAGTTGCGCAGCCGATAATTCCCTGCGCTTCGAGCCCGGTGGCATAAGTGAACAGGTCCGCCTCGCCGCCGGGACGACCGATCAGCTGGATCCCCAGGGGGAGCGGGCCTGCATGGCGCAAGGGTGCCGCGATCACGGGCAGCCCGATAAAGCTGATCGGCTGAGCGAGGAGCCCGAGATTCGCGCGCGCCGGCACCCGCTCGCCGCCGAACGTCAGGAACGGATCGTCGATCAGGGGCGCGCCTTCGCCGATGCACGGTGCGACCAGCACGTCCTGACGGTCGAACAGTGGCAATATGCAGGCGCGAAACTCCGCCCGGAACGCTTGTGCAGCGCGGTAGGCCGTTTCGGGCAGCAGCGCGCCTGCGATCAGCCGGTCCCGCGTCGCTGGATCGAATTCCAGCGCGCGGGTGCGCAACTCGGGCAGATGGCGCAGCCCGCCTTCGCGTGCGGTCATCAGGAAGGCAGCCGAACGCGCGCGCTCGACATCCGCCCATTCTACCCGCTCCAGCCCCGCGAACTGGCTGTCGAGCAGCCGGGCTGCGTCATGGCTCAGCGTGCGATCGAACCAGCCCGAAAGCCGCGCCACGCGCGGGCTGCCGTGCGGCTGCCCGACCCCGCCCAGTGCGCGCCACGCCGCATCGAGATCGGCGATCGACGTCGCGAACGGGCCGATCGTGTCGAAGCTTTCGACGAACGGGAAGGTCCCCTGCGTCGGCAGCGCATCCTGGGTCGGCCGCAGGCCGTAGATGCCGCACAAGGCGGCCGGCACGCGAATCGACCCGTTGGTGTCGGACCCGAGCGCCAGCGGCAGCATTCCCGCCGCCACCGCGGCCGCCGACCCGCCCGACGATCCGCCCGCCAGCCGGCTGACGTCGCGGGGGTTGCGCGTGGTTCCGAACGCTGCGTTGACCGTGACGAACCCATAAGCGAATTCGTCCATGTTGAGCGTCGCAACCAGCACCGCGCCGGCAGCCCTTAGTCGCGAAATGGCCTCTGCATCGGCGACCGCGGGCGCTGCATTGCGCCGCATCCCCGCGCCGGCGGTGGTCGGCAGCCCCGCCACATCGAACAGATCCTTCACCCCATAAGGCACGCCCGCCAAGGGGCCCGGATCGCGGCCGGCTGCGACGATGTCGTCAACCGCGCGCGCCTCGGCCAGCGCCCGGTCCTCGAGGATTCGCGTCACCGCATTGATGGCATCGTTCTTGGCCCGGATCGTCGCGATCGCCTCGCGTGCGACCGCCACTGCGGAAATCTCGCCGCTACGAACCCGCGCGGCGATCTCGATAGCGCTCATTGGCCGGTTCCTTCCAGCCGGCGCAGATGCTCGGCCAGCAAAGCAAGGTTGGCGCTTATCCCGGGCAGGCACTCAGGCGGAGGATCGAATCCGAGTTCGGCACGGACCAGATCGGCAACGGCGGCTTCGGACAAGGGCTCGGGGGGCAGGGCAGACGGCATCGCCCAAGGCTGGCGTCATGTGGGCGGTGACGCAAGCCCCATGAGGCTCCCTGCTAATATCACCCCCGCGAAAACTGGGGTTTCCGGAGGTTATGAGCGCATCTCGTCTCCGACGAGACACCAGGCTTCGCCTTCGCAGCGATGACTACAAGGGGCGGTTGCGCTTACGCCACCCCGTCCGCATCGAGCGCATAACCCGCCGAACGCACCGTGCGAATCAGATCCGGCCGGTCGTCGAGGTTGATCGCCTTGCGCAGCCGGCGGATGTGGACGTCGACCGTACGCGGCTCGATATCGCTGTCGCGGCCCCAGACGCTGTCAAGCAGGCGCTCCCGCGAGAAGACGCGGCCGGGATGTTCGAGAAAGTGGCGCAGCAGGCGGAATTCGGTCGGGCCGAGCGCAAGCGACACGCCGTCGCGGCGCACCTTGTGGTCGGCAATGTCCATCTCGATACCCGAATAGGCTAGCCTTTCACCGGCCAGCGCCGGGCGCACGCGGCGCAGCACCGCACCGACGCGGGCAACCAGCTCGCGCGGGGAGAAGGGCTTGGTCACATAATCGTCGGCACCGGTCTGCAAGCCGCGGATACGGTCCTCTTCCTCGCCGCGTGCCGTGAGCATGATGATCGGCACATTGGCAGTCTCGGCGGCGCGGCGCAGGCGGCGGCACACTTCGATGCCGGACAGCCCTTCGATCATCCAGTCGAGCAGGACGATATCGGGCGCCGCTTCGGCAGCGAGCAGCAGGGCTTCCTCGCCATCGGCGGTGCGCTCGACGGTGTAGCCTTCGCGGGTCAAATGCCAGACGAGCAGCTCGGCAAGAGCGGCATCGTCCTCGACCAGCAGGACGCGGGCGTTGGACATTGGCTTAGACGTCGGACGGCGCCAGCGCGTCGGCGCCGCGCACGCGTTCGGTCATCTGCTCGCCGGTGGCGGCGAAATAGATCATCTCGGCGGCGTTGGTGGCATGATCGCCGATCCGCTCCAGGTTCTTGGCGATGAACAGAAGATGCGTCGATGCGCCGATATTGCTCGGATTTTCCATCATGTAGGTGAGCAATGCGCGGAAAAGGCTGTTGTAGAGATCGTCGACCTTGGTGTCGCGGCGCGACACGTCGACCGCAGCCTGCGCATCGCGCGCGGCGAAGGCGTTGAGCACCTCATGCACCATCTCGGACACCGCGCTCGCCATTGCGGGCAGGATCGCTACCGGCTCGATCTCACGGGCGTCTTGCAGCAAGGGCACGCGCTTGGCGATATTCTTGGCATAATCGCCGATCCGCTCGATCACGCCCGAAATCTTCAGGGCGGCGAGTACTTCGCGCAGATCGTCCGCCAGCGGCGCGCGCAGTGCGAACAACCGCAGGACGCGGCGCTCGAGTTCGGCCTCCAGCGCGTCGATGCGCGAATCAGCTTCGACGATGCGTGCGGCGGCCTCCAGGTCGCGGCGCATCAGCGCCTCGATCGAACCGTCGATCGCTGCTTCGGCGAGCCCGCCCATTTCGGCGACCAGGGCGCGCAATTCGCCCAGATCGTCGTCGAATGCCTTAACCGTATGCCCCGTTGCCATCGCGCCTTGCTCCTTGGACCTTGCCCATGTCGTGGGTCGGCGTCACTTTTATGACAATTGGTGCGGCGCGAGCGGAAGTTCCACCGTTACGGTCGTTCCATGGCCGACGATGCTGGCGATTTCCAGCTGCCCACGGTGCCGCTCGACAATATGCTTGACGATGGCGAGGCCCAGCCCGGTGCCGCCGACCGCGCGGCTGCGGCCAGGATCGACCCGGTAGAATTGCTCGGTCAGCCGCGGGATGTGCTCGGGGGCGATGCCGTCGCCGCGATCGGCGACCGACAGCCGCAGCCGATCGCCCTTGACGATGAGGGTCGCGCGCACCGGCGTACCCTCGCGACCATATTTGAGTGCGTTGCCGATGATGTTGTGCAGCAATTGCGAAAGCTGCCCGCGATCCCCGGCGACGATCGCGCGATCGACATTGCTCGAGGTTTCGACGCGGTCGCCGTCTTTCCGGGCTGAACGGATGTCGTTGGCGACCTCGCTCAGCAAAGCCGCCAGGTCGACCACCTCGCCTGGCAGCGAATAGCGATCCGCCTCGATTCGCGAAAGTGACATGAGATCGTCGATCAGCCGCTGCATCCGGCGCGCCTCGTCGGCCATGATCTTGAGGAAGCGCAGGCGGATCTCGGCGTCCGCCGGCGTATTGGCATCCTCCAGCGTCTCGATGAAGCCGATCAGCGCGGCAAGCGGCGTGCGCAACTCATGGCTGGCATTGGCGACGAAATCGACGCGCATTTTCTCGGCGGCGCGCTGCGCGCTGCGGTCGGTGAGGCGCAGCAGCCGGCGGCCGGGGCCGATCGTGCCGGCGGACAGTTCCCACAAACGGTCATGCCCGCCGAGCCCGGTCAGCATGACCGGCCCGTCGTCCTCGCCGCCAAGGACGCCGGCGGCTCCGGGATGGCGCAGCGCCAGGCGCACATAATCGCCGACGATATGCTCGCCGAGCAACCGCCGTGCTGCGGTATTGGCTTCTGCGATGTGGAAGCCGTCGAGTACGATCAGCGGATCGGACACCGCCTCGATGATCGCGGGAATCGGATCGGGCGCCGGCGTCCGTGCCGGGGGAATCGGGCCCTCCGCAGGCCGTGAGAAGAAAGAGCGGAGGGCCATGGCTCAGCCGCCGAGGCGCTCCAGCGTGGAGAGCAGTTGATCGAAATGGTCGATCAGCGCGTCGGCACCCAGTTCGGCGGGCGGCCGATCGTGGAAGCCGAAGGTGAGTGCCACACAGGGAATGTTCGCGGCGAGGGCAGCGCCGGTATCGCTGCTCGAATCGCCGACGAACGCGGCCCGTCCGCCGCCGGCCTGCTCGACCATCGCCAACAAAGGCTCGGGGTTCGGCTTGGAGGTAGGGGTGGTGTCGCCCCCGACGATCGCCACGAAGCGGCCGTCCCAGCCGATCTCGCTGACGAACTGCCGCGCGAGCCGTTCGAGCTTGTTGGTACAGATCGCCAGCCTCACGCCTCGCGCGGCGAGCATGTCCAGCGCCTCGACGACACCGTCGAACGGCCGGCTGTGATCGGCGATATGCGCCTTGTAATAGTCCATGAAGATCGGGAAACCCCGGTCGACCAGCCCCTCGTGGAATTCACCGGTCGCGGCGAGCCCACGGGCAAGCAAAGCGCGTACGCCATGGCCCACCATTGCGCGGACCGAGGGCGCGGGTACTGGCTCACGTCCGAGGGCGTGCAGCGTGTGGTTGAGTGCGGCGGTAAGGTCGGGCGCGGTGTCGGCGAGCGTGCCGTCGAGATCGAATCCGACGATGTCGAAGGGGAAAGAAGTCATGCCCCATTAGGCATGGCCCAGGTCCGTGCAAGATTTATGTCACAGCTTTGTAAGGGCTCATCCACTCTGGCTACCGCCGCGCCAAGGTGGCAATGCGTGCCGCCATGACAGTGAACCCCTCATCCCCGCTCGCCGCCGTGATCCTGGCCGCAGGCAAGGGCACGCGGATGAAATCGTCGCTCCACAAGGTGCTCCACCCGATCGCGGCGCGGCCGATGCTTGGCCATCTGATCGACGCGGTCGATCGGCTGGGCGCGGCGAATCGCGTCGTCGTGGTCGGCGCGCAAGCCGAGCAAGTTGCGGCCTTCGCCAAACCGCTCGGGCTGGAGGTGGCTGAACAGGTCGATCAACTCGGCACCGCGCATGCGGTGCGGCAGGCGGAGGGGGCGCTGGCCGGGGTCGAGGGCGATGTTCTGATTCTCTATGGCGATGTGCCTTTGGTGTCGACCGAGACGATGGCGCGGATGGTCGCGCGGCTGCACGAGGCCGATGCGCCTGCGGTGGTCGTGCTCGGCTTCCGCCCGCCCGATACGCTGACATATGGCCGCATCATTGCCGCACCCGATGGCCGGATCGAGAAGATGGTCGAGCACAAGGATGCGAGCGCCGACGAACGCGCCTGTACCTTGTGCAATTCGGGCCTGATGGCGGTGCGCGCGGCCGATCTGTGGCCGCTGCTCGCGCGGGTCGGCAACGCCAATGCGGCGGGCGAATATTATCTGCCCGATATCGTGATGCTTGCCGCCGCCGACGGGCGCCTTTCGGCGGTGATCGAAACCGATCCGATGGAGGTGGCCGGCGTCAACAGCCGCGCCGAACTCGCGACGCTCGAAGCATTGTGGCAGGCGCGTCGCCGCGCGCAGGCAATGGCCGATGGCGCGACCCTTACCGCACCCGAGACGGTGTGGTTCGCGTGGGACACGCAGATCGGCCGCGACGTGACGGTCGCGCCCAACGTCGTGTTCGGCCCCGGGGTCGCGATCGCCGATGCGGTCACGATCCACGCCTTCAGCCATATCGAGGGCGCCAGCGTCGCCAGCGGCGCGATCATCGGCCCCTATGCGCGGCTGCGCCCCGGCGCCGAGGTCGGCGAGGATGCGCATGTCGGCAATTTCGTCGAACTGAAGAAAACCAAGCTCGGCAAGGGCGCCAAGGCCAATCACCTGACCTATCTCGGCGATGCTGAGATCGGGCCGGGCACCAATATCGGCGCGGGCACGATCACCTGCAATTATGACGGCTTCGGCAAATATGTGACCAGGATTGGGGCAGGGGCTTTCATCGGATCGAACAGCGCTCTCGTGGCACCGGTTTCGATCGGTGCCGGCGCGATCGTCGCGGCGGGATCGGTCGTGACGCGCGATGTAGAGGACGATGCGCTGGCGGTGTCTCGCGCACGGCAGGAAACGAAGACGGGCTGGGCGGCAAGGTTCCGGGCGATGAAGAGGAAGTGATCGTAATTCCCCTCCCTTTAAAGGGGGGAATAGTTAGAAAAAGCGCCGTTCAGCAGCCATCAAGCGGAAGAGGCGTTTTGGGCCGGCGTGGGGTCATCGGGAGCGGGCGGGAATGTGCGGCATCATCGGTATCGTCGGTAAGGAAGATGTGTGCGGGCGGTTGCTCGCGGGGTTGCGGCGGCTCGAATATCGCGGCTACAATTCGGCGGGCATCGCCACCGACCATGACGGCATGATCGATCGGCGGCGTGCACCGGGCAAACTCGACAATCTGGCGGCCGTGCTCAAGGAAAGCCCGCTACCCGGCCATACCGGCATTGCCCATACCCGCTGGGCAACGCATGGCGCGCCGACCGAGGACAATGCCCACCCGCATGCGACCAACGAGGTCGCACTCGTCCACAACGGCATCATCGAGAATTTCAAATCCCTGCGTGACGAGCTGATCGCGCGCGGCCGCACCTTCACCAGTCAGACCGATACCGAGGTCGTGGCCCACCTCGTCTCCGAAAAGATCGAGGCGGGCGAAACGCCCGAGCAGGCGGTGTCGGCGGTGCTCAAGCGGCTTCACGGCGCGTTCGCGCTCGCCATCCTGTTCCGCCAATATCCCGATCTGCTGATCGGTGCCCGGCTCGGCTCGCCGTTGGTGGTGGGCTATGGCGAGGGCGAGACCTATCTCGGCTCCGACGCGCTTGCGCTCGCACCGCTGACCCAGCGCATCTGCTATCTGGAAGAGGGCGACTGGGTCGTCATCACGCGCGGCGGCGCACAGATCTACGATCGCGACGACAATCCGGTCGAACGGCCGATCGTGATCTCTGGCGCGACCGATCTTGCTATCTCCAAGGGCAATCACCGCCACTTCATGCTCAAGGAGATTTACGAGCAGCCGATCGTGGTGGCGCAGACCCTGCGCTCCTACGTGCGCCGCTTCGAAGGCGAACTGGCGATGCCGACCGAGGGCTTCGATCTCGGCGCGATCAAGCGCGTCACGATCGTCGCGTGCGGCACCTCTTATTATGCCGGCATGGTCGCCAAATATTGGTTCGAGCAGTTTGCGCGCGTGCCGGTCGACATCGATTTCGCGAGCGAGTTCCGCTATCGCGAGCCGGTGATGGAGCCGGGCGGCCTGGCGCTCTTCATCAGTCAGTCGGGCGAGACCGCCGACACGCTGGCCGCACTCCGCCACGCGCGCAACGAAGGCCAGCGTATCGCGACCGTGGTCAACGTGCCGACCAGCACGATGGCGCGCGAGGCCGATCTCGTGCTGGCGACGCATGCCGGTCCGGAGATCGGCGTGGCATCGACCAAGGCCTTCACCTGCCAGCTCGCCGTGCTCGCGGCCTTCGCCGCCAATCTCGCACGCGCCAAGGGGCGGCTGAGCCGCGACGACGAACGTACTTTGGTGCGGCATCTGTCCGAGGCGCCGGCGGCGATCAACGGCGCGCTCGCTTATGACGAGTCGATCCAGGAGCTCGCCCCGCTCGTCGCTGCCGCACGCGACGTACTCTATCTGGGCCGCGGCCCCGATTATCCGCTCGCGTTGGAAGGGGCGCTCAAGCTCAAGGAGATCAGCTACATCCATGCCGAGGGTTATGCCGCCGGCGAAATGAAGCATGGTCCGATCGCACTCATCGACAATTCCGTGCCGGTGATCGTGATAGCACCATCGGGTCCGCTGTTCGAAAAGACCGTGTCGAACATGCAGGAGGTGCAGGCGCGCGGCGGCAAGGTGATCCTGATTTCGGACTATGACGGCATCCAGGCTGCGGGCGATAATTGCATCGCCACGATCACGATGCCCAAGGTGCATCCACTGATCGCGCCTTTGGTATATGCCGTTCCGGTGCAGTTGCTGGCCTATCATGTTGCAGTTGCGAAGGGGACGGACGTCGATCAGCCACGCAACCTCGCCAAATCGGTGACGGTGGAATAGATTCTGCCCGACATGGGCAGGATTTTCGGTGTCGCAGGTGCAATAGAATCGTTACGCTCCAGGCCTAGGCGTGCCACGGTATTGCCGGCCTTTGGGGGTAATGAATGATCGAGCGCATATCTTCGCTGCCGAAGCCGGCACCCCGTGCGACGGATCCGGGGATCCTCGCTGCCGAAATCGTCGAGCGCCTGACCTATGGCATCGGCAAGAATGCCGCCGCCGCCAAGCCGCACGATTGGCTGGCGGCCGTCATCAATGTCATCCGCGAACGCGTGATCGATCGCTGGATCGCATCCACCAACAAGACCTACGAGGAGCAGGGCAAGCGGGTCTATTACCTCAGCCTCGAATTCCTGATCGGGCGGCTGATGCGCGACGCCGTGTCGAACATGGGGCTGATGGATTCGATGCGCGAGGCGCTCGCCTCGCTGGGCGTCGAGATCGATCTGATCCGCGAGCTCGAGCCGGACGCAGCGCTCGGCAATGGCGGCTTGGGGCGGCTCGCGGCCTGCTTCATGGAGTCGATGGCGACGGTCGATGTCCCTGCTTACGGCTACGGCATCCGCTATGTGAACGGCATGTTCCGCCAGGAGATCCATGACGGCTGGCAGGTCGAGCTGCCCGAAACCTGGCTGGCGCACGGCAATCCGTGGGAGTTCGAACGGCGCGAGGCGAGCTACGAGATCGGCTTCGGCGGTTCGGTCGAACCGGCGGCGGCCGACGGAAGCGGCGACGATGCGCGGGTGTGGAAGGCGGGCGAGCGCGTGATCGCGACCGCGTTCGACACGCCGGTGGTCGGCTGGCGCGGCGAGCGGGTCAACACGTTGCGGTTGTGGACCGCCTTGCCGATCGATCCGATCCTGCTCGACGCGTTCAACGCCGGCGATCACATCGGCGCGCTGCGCGAGAGCAACAAGGCCGACAGCCTCGCGCGCGTGCTCTACCCCGCCGATTCCAACCTGGCCGGGCAAGAACTACGGCTGCGGCAGGAATATTTCTTCTCCTCGGCCTCGCTGCAGGACATATTGCGCCGCCACGTCCAATATTTCGGCGATGTTCGCACTCTGCCCGAAAAGGCGGCGATCCAGCTCAACGATACCCATCCGGCGGTCTCGATCGCCGAGATGATGCGGCTGCTGATGGACGAGCATGATCTACCGTTCGACGAGGCGTGGGCGGTGACCCAGCCGACCTTCGGCTATACCAACCATACCTTGCTGCCCGAGGCGCTCGAGACATGGCCGGTGCCGCTGTTCGAACGGCTGCTGCCGCGCCACATGCAGATCGTCTATGCGATCAACGCCAAGCTTCTGATCAAGGCACGGCGCGAAATGAAGCTCGACGATGCCGCGGTCGCGGCAATCTCGCTGATCGACGAGCATGGCGAGCGTCGCGTGCGCATGGCCAACCTCGCCTTCGCCGGATCGCACAGCGTCAACGGCGTGGCGGCGCTGCACACCGATCTGATGAAGAAGACGGTGTTCGCCGATCTCCATCGGATGTTCCCCGATCGGATCAACAACAAGACCAACGGGGTCACCCCGCGCCGCTGGCTCCAGCAATGCAATCCCGAGCTGACGTCGCTCATCCGCGAGGCGATCGGCGACGCCTTCCTCGACGATACCGAGGCTTTGACCGCGCTCGACGCATTCGCCGACGATGCGGCGTTCCAGGAAAAGTTCAAGGCGGTGAAGGTCGCCAAGAAGGACGCTTTATCCAACATGTTGCGCGAGCGGATGGGGGTGCGCGTCGATCCGACCGCCTTGTTCGACATCCAGATCAAGCGCATCCACGAATATAAGCGCCAGCTGCTCAACATCATCGAGGCGGTCGCGCTCTACGATCAGATCCGCTCGCGCCCCGAACTCGATTGGCAGCCACGCGTAAAACTGTTCGGCGGCAAGGCGGCACCGAGCTATCACAATGCCAAATTGATCATCAAACTCGCGAACGATGTGGCGCGCGTGATCAACCATGATCCGGCGGTGCAGGGCCTGCTCAAGATCGTGTTCGTGCCCAATTACAATGTGAGCGTGGCAGAGGTGATGATGCCGGCGGCCGATCTGTCCGAACAGATCTCGACCGCGGGCATGGAAGCGTCGGGCACCGGGAACATGAAGTTCGCGCTCAACGGCGCGCTGACGATCGGTACGCTCGACGGCGCCAATATCGAGATCAAGGACCATGTCGGCGACGACAATATCGTGATCTTCGGCCTGACCGCCGAGGAGGTCGCGGAGCGCCGCGCCAACGGTTACACGCCGCGCGAGGTGATCGAAGGATCGCGCGAGCTTGCGCAGGCGCTGTCGGCGATCTCGTCCGGAGTATTCTCGCCCGACGACAAGGATCGCTATGCCGATCTGATCGGCGGCCTCTACGACCATGATTGGTTCATGGTCGCGGCCGATTTCGACTCCTACCATGCCGCCCAGCGGCGGATCGATACGATCTGGGCCGACGAAAGCGCATGGTATTCGAAGACGATCCGCAATACGGCACGTGTTGGATGGTTCTCTTCCGATCGCACGATCCGTCAATATGCCCGGGAGATCTGGGGCGTCCTGCCGTAGGCATCGTTCCGCCTGACAGGAGTTTCCGGTGAACCCCGGCGAGGCGGACGCGATCGTTGCGGCGACCCACGGCGATCCGTTCGCGGTGCTGGGTGTCCATGACGAGGGCAAAGGCCTTGTCGCGCGCTGCTTCATTCCTGGTGCCGAGGCGGTCGAGGCGTTCACGCTGGACGGCAAGGCGGCGGGCAAGCTCTCACCGATCGGGAGCGATGGCATCTTCGCGGGCAAGCTCCGCATCCGCAAGGCGCAGCCATTGCGCTATCATGCCCGCAACGCGGGCGGCGACTGGTGGGTCGATGATCCTTATTCCTACGGGCCTGTGCTTGGCCCGATGGACGATTATTATATCGCCGAAGGCTCGCATCTGCGCCTGTTCGACAAGCTCGGCGCGCATCTGATCCACCATGAGGGCTCGCAAGGCACGCATTTCGCGGTGTGGGCGCCCAATGCGCGACGCGTCTCGGTCGTCGGGCGCTTCAACGGCTGGGACGGCCGCTGTCATGTCATGCGCCATCGGCGGGACACCGGCATCTGGGAGATTTTCGTCCCCAACGTCGGACAGGGCGAGCCCTATAAATTCGAGATCGTCGCGCAGGATGGCAAGCCGGTTCCGCTCAAGGCGGACCCATTCGCCTTCCAGGCCGAACTGCGCCCGGCGACCGCTTCGATCGTCGCCGCCCCGCTCGCGCATGAATGGGGCGATGCTGCGCACCGTGAATTCTGGAGTCACGCCGACGCGCGTCGCCAGCCCGTCTCGATCTACGAGGTCCATGCCGGATCGTGGCGGCGGGCAGGGGACGGTGGCTTTCTCACGTGGGACGAACTCGCCGCGCAACTCTTTCCATACGTCGTCGATATGGGCTTCACCCATATCGAACTGCTTCCGATCACCGAGCATCCCTACGATCCGAGCTGGGGCTATCAGACGACCGGCCTCTACGCCCCGACCGCACGCTTCGGCGACGGTGAGGGGTTCGCCCGCTTCGTCGATGGCGCGCACCGCGTCGGAATCGGCGTGATCCTTGATTGGGTGCCGGCGCATTTCCCCGTCGACGCCTTCGGGCTCGAGCATTTCGACGGCACCGCGCTCTACGAGCATGCCGATCCGCGCAAGGGCTTCCACCCCGATTGGAAGACCGCGATCTACAATTTCGGCCGGCGCGAGGTCTCCGCCTTCCTCGTCAACAACGCGCTCTACTGGACCGGGAAATATCATCTCGACGGGCTGCGGGTCGATGCGGTCGCGTCGATGCTGTACCTCGATTATTCGCGCAAGGCGGGCGAATGGGTCCCCAATGAGCGCGGTGGACGCGAGAATCTGGAGGCGGTGAAGTTCCTCCAGGACATGAATGCCGCCGTCTACGGCGCGCAGCCGGGCGTGATGACGATCGCCGAGGAATCCACCTCGTGGCCGAAGGTGACGCAGCCGGTCTACAAAGGCGGGCTCGGCTTCGGCTTCAAGTGGAACATGGGCTTCATGCACGACACTTTGAGCTACATGGCGCGCGATCCGATCCATCGCCATTACCATCATGACGAGATCACCTTCGGCCTGACCTATGCCTTCGCCGAGAATTTCGTGCTGCCGCTGAGCCATGACGAGGTCGTCCACGGCAAGGGCACGTTGCTTGGCAAGATGTCGGGCGACGACTGGCAGAAGTTCGCAACCTTGCGGGCCTATTACGGCTTCATGTGGGGGTATCCCGGCAAGAAACTGCTCTTCATGGGGCAGGAGTTCGCCCAGCGCCGCGAATGGAGCGAGGAGCGCGAACTGGATTGGGGGCTTTTGGGGGGCGCCAGCCACGACGGCGTGGCGCGCCTCGTCCGCGATCTCAACAGCCTCTATCGCAGCCGCCCGGCGCTCCATGCGCGCGATTGCGAGGGCGACGGATTCGAATGGTGCGTCGTCGACGACCAGGCCAATTCGGTCTTCGCCTGGGTGCGCAAGGCCCCGGGGGCCGCGCCGGTCGCCATCATCTCGAACTTCACGCCCAATGTCCTGCACGGCTATCGCCTGCCGCTGCCGCACGAGGGGAACTGGCGCGAAATTCTCAATTCGGACGCCGCCGATTATGGCGGTTCGGGCGTCGGCAATGCCGGGCTGGTCGAGGCAGGGAAGGACGGGATGGCGTCTGTCACCATTCCGCCGCTTGCGACCATCATGCTCGAGCACGAAAGATAGGGAGAAGGGCCGGGCCATGCTTGAAAAACGCACCTCACCGATCGCGCGCGATGCGATGGCCTATGTGCTGGCGGGGGGACGTGGCAGCCGGCTGTTCGAGCTGACCGATGTGCGCGCCAAGCCGGCGGTCTATTTCGGGGGCAAGACGCGGATCATCGATTTCGCGCTATCGAATGCGGTCAATTCGGGCATTCGCCGCATCGGCGTCGCGACCCAGTACAAGGCGCATTCGCTGATCCGTCACCTCCAGCGCGGCTGGAATTTCTTCCGCACCGAGCGCAACGAATCGTTCGATATCCTGCCCGCCAGCCAGCGTGTCTCGGAATCGCAATGGTATATGGGCACGGCCGATGCGGTGTTCCAGAATCTTGACATCATCGAGAGCCATGGCACCGAATATATCGTCATCCTGGCCGGCGATCACGTCTACAAGATGGATTATGAGTTGATGCTCCGCCAGCATGTCGATTCAGGCGCCGATGTGACGATCGGCTGCCTCGAAGTGGCGCGGCGCGAGGCGAGCGGGTTCGGCGTGATGCATGTCGATGCGGACGATCGCATCGTCGCCTTCGTCGAGAAGCCCAAGGATCCGCCCGCCATTCCCGGCAGCCCCGATCTCGCGCTCGCCTCGATGGGCATCTACGTCTTCCGGACCAAATTCCTGGCCGAACTGCTTCGTCAGGATGCCGCCGACACGACGTCGAGTCATGATTTCGGCGGCGATCTGATCCCGTACGTCGTCAACACCGGCAAGGCGGTGGCGCACCGCTTCTCGGCAAGCTGTGTCCGCTCGAAATTCGAGCAGGAGACCTATTGGCGCGACGTGGGGACGATCGATGCTTATTGGGAAGCCAACATCGATCTGACCGACGTGATGCCGCATCTCGACATCTATGACCGCGACTGGCCGATCTGGACCCATTCCGAGGTTACGCCCCCGGCCAAGTTCGTCCACGATTATGAGGATCGCCGTGGGTCGGCGACATCGTCGCTGGTCGCGGGCGGATGTATCATCTCGGGTTCGTCGCTCCACCGCAGCCTGATCTTCACCGGCGTGCGCGCGCACAGCTACTCGTCGATCACCGACGCGGTCATCATGCCCTATTGTGAGATCGGGCGCGGTGCGCGGCTGCACAAAGTGGTGGTGGATGCCGGGGTCAAGATCCCGCCGGGCCTGATCGTCGGGGATTTTCCGGACGAGGATGCCCGACGCTTCCGCCGTTCGGACAAGGGCATCGTCCTGATCACCCAGCCGATGATCGATCGCCTGGAAGACTGATACGATGGACGTGCTCGCCGTCGCTTCCGAAATGTATCCGCTGATCAAGACCGGCGGGCTGGCCGACGTGGTCGGCGCGCTGCCGGCTGCGCTCGCGCCGCTGGGTATATCGGTCACGACCCTGATTCCCGGCTATCCGGCGGTGCTGCGCGCTGTCGGCAAGGGCAAGGTGGTCGCACGCTACGACGATCTGTTCGGTGGCCCGGCGCGCGTGCTGCGGGTCAAATCTCTGCTCGTGCTCGACGCGCCGCATCATTTCGTGCGCGACGGCGGCGCTTATGGCGATCCGGGCGGCAATGACTGGCCGGACAATTGGCGGCGCTTTGCGGCTCTGTCGTCGGTCGCGGCCGATATCGCGGGCGGGGCGATCAAGGATTATCGGCCGGCTCTGGTCCATGTCCATGACTGGCAGGCGGCAATGACCCTGGCTTACATGCGCCACGGCCATGCGCACAAAATTCCCGGTGTCATCACGATCCACAATATCGCTTTCCAGGGCCGCTTCGACGCCGGCATCTTCCCGATATTGGGGTTGCCGCCGTCCGCGTTCGCGGTCGACGGCGTCGAATATTATGGCGGGGTCGGCTATCTGAAGGCCGGGTTGCAATATGCCGACGCGATCACCACGGTCAGTCCGGCTTATGCCGCCGAGATATTGACCCCCGCGCAGGGCATGGGGCTGGAGGGGCTCCTCAATGCGCGCGGCAATCGGCTGCATGGCATCCTCAATGGTATCGACACGCATGAGTGGAATCCCGCCGTCGATCCGCTGATCCCGGTCCATTACAACGCGCGTGGCTTGATCGGGCGGCGGCGGAATCGGGCCGCGGTCGAGAGGAAGTTCGGGCTGGCGCGCGAAGCAGGGCCGATCTTCGCGGTGGTGAGCCGGCTGACCTGGCAGAAGGGAATGGATATTCTCGCCGACGCCATCCCCGATCTGGTGGCCATGGGCGGACGGCTCGCTTTGCTCGGATCGGGCGATCGGGCGATCGAGAATGCGCTGCTGGCTGTCGCCGGACGCTATCCTGGCAAGGTCGGCATCCTCACCGCCTATGACGAGGGCGTGTCGCACCTGCTCCAGGCGGGCGCGGATGCGATCCTCGTGCCGTCGCGGTTCGAGCCGTGCGGGCTGACCCAGCTTTATGCGCTGCGTTACGGCTGCGTACCCGTCGTCGCACGTACCGGCGGGCTCGGCGATACGGTGATCGATGCCAACGAAGCGGCTATCGCGGCGGGCGTCGCCACGGGGATCGTGCATGATGCGAATAGCGGGCTCGCCCTGCGCCGCGCGCTCCAGCGCGCGGTCACGCTCTTCCGACAGGGCGAACCGTGGCTGGCGATGCAGCGCGCCGGCATGAAGGCCGATTTCTCATGGGGACGCAGCGCCGGCTGCTATGCGGCGCTATATCGCGCGCTGGTGGAACGGGCGGAGGAGGCGTGATCGAACCCGAAACGCCTCCGGGTGCGCGCGCCACCGAGGACGGCACCGATTTCACCATCTGGTCAGCGCATGCCGAGACGATCGACCTCGTGCTGTTCGACGCGGACGATGCCGAGATCGCAACCACCCGGCTGCGCGCCGAACAGGCCGGCTGGCATCACGCTTTCGTCGAGGCGGTGCGGCCCGGCACGCGGTACGGCTACCGCGCCGACGGCCTTTTCAGCCCGACCACGGGCCATTGGTTCGACCACAGCAAATTGCTGGTCGATCCATGGGCCATCGCGATCGATCGGCCCTTCAGCCACGATCCCTGCCTGTCCCTCCACGGCTTCGACACGGCGGCGCTGGTGCCGAAGGCGATCGTCACCACGCTCGACGAGCCCGGCTTCCTCGAACCGCCGCGCTTCGCGCCCGGGGGACTGATCTACGAATTATCGGTGCGCGCCTTTACGATACTGCACCCGGACGTGCCCGAGCATCAGCGCGGTACGATCGCGGCGCTCGGCCATCCGGCGGTGATCGCGCACCTCAAGAAGATCGGCGTCTCGGCGGTCGAGCTGATGCCGATCGCGGCCTGGACCGACGAGCGCCATCTGGCTCCGCTCGGGCTGACCAACGGCTGGGGCTATAATACGGTTACCTTCATGGCGCTTGATCCGCGGCTCGCGCCCGGCGGAATCACCGAATTGCGCGATGCGGTCGCGAAGCTCCATGCGGCCGGGATCGGGGTGATCCTGGACGTCGTGTTCAACCATACCGGCGAGAGCGATGCGCTCGGCCCGACCCTGTCGTTGCGCGGGATCGACGGAGTCAGTTACTTCCGGATGCACGGGGCTCAGCTCGCCAATGATAGCGGCACCGGCAACACGCTTGCCTGCGATCGCGCGCCGGTGCAGCGCCTGATCCTCGATACGCTACGCCATTTCGTCCGCAACGCCGGCATTGACGGCTTCCGCTTCGATCTGGCCCCCGTGCTCGGGCGTAACGACCACGGCTTCGATTCCCAGGCGGCCTTGTTCGCCGACATGGCGGCGGATCCGCTGCTCGCCGATCGCGTGATGATCGCCGAGCCGTGGGACGTCGGGCTGGGCGGCTATCAGCTTGGCAATTTCCCGGCTCGTTTCCTGGAGTGGAACAACCGCTATCGCGACGATGTCCGTCACTTCTGGCGCGGCGATCCAACCAGGATGGGGGACCTGGTCACGCGCATCGCAGGTTCATCGGATATCTTCTCCGGGCAGAAGTCGCGCAGCGTGAATTTCATCGCAGCGCATGACGGTTTCAGCCTCGCCGATTGCGTCGCCTACAAAGCCAAGCACAATGAGGCCAATGGCGAGCATAATCGCGACGGCCACGACGAGAATATCTCGTGGAACAATGGGATCGAGGGTCCGACCGCCGATCCCGATATCCGGGCGGCGCGACGGCGCGACCTGAAGGCGCTGCTCGCCACTTTGTATGCCTCGCGCGGTACGATCATGCTTACGGCAGGCGACGAGTTCGGGCGGACGCAGCACGGCAACAACAATGCCTATTGCCAGGACAATGCGATCACGTGGCTCGACTGGGCCGGGCGCGATGCCGAATTGGAGGATTATGTCGCGGGGCTCGCCAGGATCCGCGCGGGCGCGCCGCATCTGGCCGATCCGCAATTGCTGTCCGATGCCGACGTCATGTGGCTGGCACCCGATGGCCGGCGCTTCGAGGATAAGGATTGGCATGATCCAAACACTTTCGCGATCGGCATGCGGCTGCCCGGCATCACCGTGCTGATCAACCGATCGCCCGAGACCGTCCATTTTGCCGATCCCCCTACCGAGGTCGGCCCCCGTAGCGTGGTGTTCGTCGCATGAGCATGCCCGAATGGTGGCGTGGCGCCGTCATCTACGAAGTCTATCCGCGCTCTTTTCAGGATAGCGATGGCGACGGGGTGGGGGACCTCAAGGGCATTACCCGACGGCTGCCTTATATTGCGGCACTCGGCGTCGATGCGGTCTGGATCGCGCCCTTCTTCACATCGCCGATGGCGGACATGGGCTATGACGTATCGGATTTCCGCGACGTCGATCCGTTGTTCGGCACGCTTGCCGATTTCGACGAATTGATCGCGCAGGCGCATGCCCTCGGGCTCAGGATCATCATCGATCAGGTCTATTCGCACACGTCGGACCAGCACGCATGGTTCAAGGCGAGCCGTGCCAGCAAGGATAACGACTACGCCGATTGGTATGTCTGGGCCGACGCCAAGCCGGACGGCACCGCCCCCAACAACTGGCTCTCGGTCTTCGGGGGGCCGGCCTGGGAATGGGATGGGGTGCGCATGCAATATTACATGCACAGCTTCCTCGCGAGCCAGCCCGATCTCAATTTCCATAGCGCGGCGGTGCAGCAGGAGTTGCTCGATACCGCGCGCTTCTGGCTGGATCGTGGGGTCGATGGTTTCCGCCTCGATGCGTGCAACCATTATTTCCACGATGCTAAATTGCGCGACAATCCGCCGGCTGTGCGGGGCGGTGGATTTGACGTGCAGGACACGAACCCTTACGGCTTCCAGGAGCATCGCTACGACAAGACCCAGCCCGAGAATATCGCCTTCCTCGAACGGCTGCGCGCCGGGCTGGACGAATATCCCGATCGGGTGGCGATGGGCGAAGTCGGCGATGGCGTACGATCGCCCCAGACGGTCGGCCTCTACACGATGGGCAAGGATCGGCTGCACCTCTGCTACACGTTCGATCTGTTCGGCACCGAATTCACCCCGGTCTATTTCCGCAAGGTGGTCGACAGTTTCGAGCGCGCGGCGAAGCAGGGTTGGGTCTGCTGGGCGCTCTCCAACCACGATGTCGTCCGCCATGCCACGCGCTGGACGCCGCCGGGCGAGGATCCGCGCCAGATAGCGAAGCTGGCGATCGGCCTGCTGGTGGCGCTGCGCGGGGCGATCTGCCTCTACCAGGGTGAGGAACTCGGCCTGACCGAAGCCGAATTGCGCTTCGAGGATCTGCGCGATCCCTATGGCATCCGCTTCTGGCCCTCCTTCAAGGGGCGCGACGGCTGTCGCACGCCGATGGTGTGGGAAGCGGAGGTGGCGCAGGCGGGCTTTACCAGCGGTACGCCGTGGTTGCCAATTCCAGAGGTGCATCGGGAGGCGGCGGTGGACGTGCAGGAGGGCGACCCGGACTCGCTGCTTGGCGCCTATCGCCGCACGCTAAGGCTGCGCAAAGCGCATCCGGCGCTCAGCGTGGGATCGATCCAATTCCTGGAGGCGCCGGTCGATCTGCTGGCGGTGGTGCGCGAGAGCGCGGAGGAGACTCTCCTTTGCGTCTTCAACCTTTCGCCCGAGCCGGTGCCATGGTCTGGCGCTGATGTAGCCGGACAGCTCGGGCAGGCCTTCGCCGGCGAGGATCTGGTCCTGCTTGGATGGGGCCAATTGCTGATCCCGCTCGATGGCGTATCGCGGGTCCAGGCCGTAGACGCATAAGGCGGACGGTCGGCAACCGCTTCAATGGCGGACCTTCCTCGCGATCCAAAAGCCAAGGAGCGCTCGCCACGCTATATACGCGTCCAACATTTCCTTACCGCGTTCGTTTGCAGCGATATGGACGAGCAGCAAATGGGGTAAGAGGCTTTGCTCATGGCCCGGCTTAACATGAAAGCTGACATTGACTTCGCTTTTTTGAGGCTTGTCACTTAAGGCTATGGCCGGGTTTGAAATTTGATCGGCAGGGCAGTGATGACACTGATCAACTGGATCAAGGCGACGTGATTGCCGACGAGATGATACGGCGATGACGGGCTCCGGGCCGTCTGGCAGCCGCATTCGCGACGGCGTACTCACCGCCGTAGATCTCGCGGCGACTTTCGTTCTGGCAACAGAATGCGCGCTGGCTGGGGTTCGGGCCGATTTTGATCTGTTCGGCATCCTCGTTCTGGCCTTTGTCGGTTCGGTTGGCGGCGCTGTTATCCGTGACATCTTGCTCGGCGAGCACCCACCCGCCCCATTTCGAGATTGGCGCTATGCGGCACTCGCACTGGCAGCGACGGTCGCGGTGGTCGCCGCTTCTCTCGCTTTGGGCAGGGTTGGTGATTTTACCCCACCGCTGGCAGTCGATATATTTGAGGCGGTCGGCCTCTCACTCGCTGCCGTTGCAGGCGCACGCAAAAGCATCGACTACAAACTGAACGGTGCCAGTATCACGATCATCGCCACCGTGAACGGATGCGGTGGCGGCATTCTCCGCGACGTACTTTGCGCGCAAGTCCCGCGCGTCCTGCATGAGGATTTCTATGCTACCGCCGCGCTTGCGGGCGCAGCGCTGATGGTCGTGTTGATGCGGCAGTTCAAGTTCCGCAAAGACGCTGCGGGTGTTATCGCCGGTATCATGATTTTCGCCTTGCGCACCGCTGCGTTGCTAGGTGCATGGCGCCTCCCGCATCTGCGGTAAGCTGCTTCGCCCTCAGCCAAAGCCTCACTGCATCATCTGGAAGTCCGAAAACGTCGTGGTCGTGCGCATCTGGCCCGCTTTGCCCATGGCGGATCCGGTGATGTCGCTGATTGCATCGGCGGGTACGATCGAGCCGTCGGGCAGCTGCGGATAGCGCATCGTGAAGGTCATGCTCTGCAGCGAGGCGCGCATCCTGCGCTTCCTTGGCCGACGGCGCGTGCCCATCGACGCTGATCAACTGCCACTGGGCGCCGCCGACCGGCGTGGATCAAATTGCTGGACGTAGGTCCTGGGCTTCGCGAGGTTGCTTTCAACGGTGATCGCGCGCCGAAAGCCGACCATGTTCGCGCGTCGCGTTGACGACTGCCACGACCTGATCCTGCAGAACGACGGCACGCGCCGCGCCAGCGGGCACTGACCGCCTGACCGAAATATCGGCGCCCGATCAAATGCCGGACAGAGCCGAAGTGATCATTTGGTGCAATGGCGTCGGCTCGCGCCCGATCACCCGCTCCAGTGTGCGGCTATCATCGAACAAACCGCCCTCGCGGGCGCCATAATCCGACTTGGCAATCAACGCCGCCACGAACGCGGGCAGGCCGATGGCGACGATGGCGGCTTCGAATTCAGGCTTGGGCAGATCGACTGCGACCACCGACCTGCCACTTTGGCGCGTAGTTTCCGCTGCCATGTCGGCGAAGGTAAAGCTGTCGCTGCCGGCCAGTTCGTAAATCTTCCCCGCTTGGCTCTCGGGCGATGTCAGGATGGCGACGGCGGCCTCGGCATAATCCGCGCGTGCGGCGGCCGAAATCCGTCCATCGCCCGCGCAATGGACCAGCTTGCCGTCTTTCGCGGCGGCCTGTACCCGAAACAGGTAATTTTCCAGGTACCAGCCGTGGCGGAGCAACACATGCGGTACCCCAACCCCGCGCAGGATCAACTCGGTCGCCTTGTGTTCGGCCGCGATCGGGAGGCTGGTCTCCGATGCGCGCAACACGCTGGTATAAGCGATCAGCCCGACATTGGCGGCCTTGGCAGCGTCGATCACCGCGCGATGTTGTCGTTCGCGTTCGCCCACCGCGTTGCCGGAGATGAGCAGCAGCTTGTCCACGCCTTCGAGCGCGCCCTGTAGGCTCTCGGGCTGGTCATAGTCGAATAGGCGAAGCTCGGCGCCCAGCGCGGCCAGGTCCCCCGCTTTGGCGACGTCGCGAACGAGTGCGATGACCTTGATGTCCGGATGCCGCTCACGGAGCAGACGCACGACGATGCGGCCCAGCTGGCCGGTGGCACCGGTGACGGCAAGGGTGGGTATCTCGGTCACTTTGCTCTCTCCCACGGATAATACGCCTGACTGGCTGCTTGATAATTCCTGTCGCTGCAAGGACGCTATACCAATGCGGCGTGGCCAGGAACGAGATTGAAAAAATGGTTGGCAATTCTCCTGTAAAGCGGACGGGATGAGCAGCGGACATCAGCTGCGCGGGGCGTGCAAGCTGGCGGTGCTCGCGCTTGCGATGGCGATCACCGCGCCGCTAGCCGCCGAACTGGCAGGCCCGCCCGCGCCGGTTGGGGCCAAAAGCTCGCCGGCGCAGCAGGCGATGGTCGATTACAAGCGCAATTTCGGCCCAGTACCGCTGCCGGCGCCTTGCCAGCGCCCCAAGGACAATGAGGTGGTGGTGTGCGGGATCGGTGGGCGCGGCGGATCACCCGACCGGCTACCCTTGCCCGAGGAGCGCGGCCCACCGGATCACCCCCGCCTCGCGGTCGGTGAGATTCGGCCGGACATGTCGCCGCCGCCGGGTATGGCCTCCTGTGCCAGCCAGGATCCGGGCACACGGTGCGGGAGCGGTGTGGACCTCATCGGTGCGGCGGTGGCAGGCGTCCGGTTGGTTCGCGCGCTGGTCGATCGCGAAGGCGCGTCCGACGCCGCCGATGCACATATGTCGCCGCAGCGATAAAGGATCACGCGGACAAAGCCGGTCGCGCTATGAGCACGACGAGAATCAAATGGGAGAGATGTGATGGCCAAGGTCGTTCGGATCCATGAGCAGGGCCCGCCCGAAGTCCTGACGTTCGAAGAGATGATCGTGGGCGATCCCGGCCCGGGCGAAGTCCGGATCAAGGTCGAGGCGATCGGACTCAATCGATCGGAGGCCATGTTCCGTGCCGGCCGCTATCCGGTACCTGCGACCCTGCCCAGCCTGATCCATTACGAAGGCGTCGGCATCGTCGAGGCGGTGGGCGAGGATGTGACCGGCTACAAGGAAGGCGATCGCGTCTGCGTACTGCCGCTGTTCCGGCTCGGCACCTACGGCATCGCCGGCGAGCAGGCGATCGTGCCGGCTTTCGCCCTGTTGCCGGCACCGCCGGGTTTGTCGGTGGTCGAGGCAGCGGCGATCTGGATGCAATATCTCACCGCTTTCGCGATCATCGAGGTGGGCGAGGCCGGGCTCGGCGATTTCGTCATGATCCGCGCCGCATCGAGCAGCGTCGGCTTGGCAGCGATCCAGTTGGCGAACTGGGCCGGCGCCACTTCGATCGCGGCGACGCGTAGCAGCGCCAAGGCCGAGGCGCTCAAGTCCCACGGGGCGAAGCATATTATCGCCACCGACGAAGTCGATCTCGTCGCCGAGACCATGCGGATTAGCGGCGGCAAGGGCGCGCGCCTGGTGTTCGATCCGGTCGGCGGCCCCGATGTGATGAAGCTGGCCGAGGCGATGGCCGAGCGCGGTATCCTTTTCATTTATGGCGGGCTTTCCGAACAGCCGACCCCCTATCCGCATTGGTCGGCGGCAATGAAGGGGCTCTCGATCCGCGGCTGGGTGTGCACCGAGATCACGCGCTACCCGCACCGTTTCGATCGGGCGCGCGAGGCGATCCTGAGCGGGCTCGCCGATGGCCATCTCAAGCCGGTGATCGCCAAGACCTTCGCCTTCGACGATCTGGTCGAAGCGCATCGCTATCTCGAGTCGAACCAGCAGGTGGGCAAGGTCGTGGTGACGCTCTGACCCCGGACAGGAGCCCTCCGCCGGATCAGCGAGGGCTCCAGTCTTCAGGGCAAAGGCGTCAACAGGCCGATCAGATTGCCGGCGGGATCCTTGATCCAGGCGAAGCGCCGTCCGTCGGGCAACGGTTGCGGCGGGACCATGCAGGCGCCACCGCACTTGGCGATCAACTCCAGCGAGGCCTCGACATCGTCGACCTGGATATAGACCATCACATAGTTTTCGGGTGGATGACCGAGTGCGTTGAGCATGCCGGACGGGCCGCCTTCGGCCCCGCCGACGATCAATTTCGCCGGGCCGACATCGGCGAAGCTCCAGCCGAATACGGATGTGTAGAAAGAAGCGGCCGCAGCCGCGTCGGCGCTACCGATTTCGAAGTGAACGACAGGAGAGGACATCAGCGACCTCCGCGAACGTCGCCAAGCCTCAGACGTTGAGGCGGTGC
Source organism: Sphingomonas sp. MMS24-J13 (assembly GCF_044905095.1). Classification (NCBI taxonomy): domain Bacteria; kingdom Pseudomonadati; phylum Pseudomonadota; class Alphaproteobacteria; order Sphingomonadales; family Sphingomonadaceae; genus Sphingomonas; species Sphingomonas sp. MMS24-J13. Next base: position 1,442,580 of record NZ_CP173258.1, on the reverse strand, counting down.
CGCATTTCCTTGCCCGGCTTGAAATATGGAACTCGCTTGGGCTGGACCTCGACCGCCTCGCCGGTGCGCGGATTGCGACCGACCCGGCCGTCGCGCGCGCGCGTGGTGAAGGTACCGAAGCCGCGGAGTTCGACCCGGCCGCCCGACGCCAATTGCTCCGAAATGCTGTCGAAGATGAAAGCGACGATCTGCTCGACCTCGCGTGGCGAAAGGTCAGGCTGATCCTTTTCGAGCTGCGCTATGAGCTCAGATCTGATCACCGCAAATTCCCCCCTGCATGCAGTACCCGGAAAGCGTGGCCATTCCCCCACGAATGGCACCCCGTACTCGATGGCGACACTATGCGATTAAACTGGATCAATGGCAACGTATGAGTCGCCCCCGAAACAAATGGGGCGGCACGAGGCCGCCCCAAAAAACACTCGGTTTGACGTGAAGCTTACGCTTCGTCGCGCGCCTTGAGTGCGGCGCCGAGAATGTCGCCCAGCGATGCACCCGAATCGGACGAACCATATTGCTGAACGGCCTGCTTCTCTTCGGCCATCTGCATAGCCTTGACCGAGAAGGTCGGCTTCTTCGAACGATCGAAGCCGGTGACCATCGCGTCGAGCTTCTGCCCGACCTGATGGCGCTCCGGACGCTGCTCGTCGCGGTCGCGACCGAGGTCGCTGCGCTTGATGAAGCCGGTCACACCGTCGTCGCCGACCTGAACGTCGAGGCCGCCGTCGGTAACCGCAAGCACGGTGACCGTGACGATCGCGCCCTTGTTGACGCCGCCGCCACTCGAAGCGACACCGGTGGAAACACCGCCGCGCTCGAGCTGCTTGATGCCGAGGCTGATGCGCTCCTTCTCGGCGTCGATATCGAGCACCTGCGCCTTGACGGTCTCACCCTTGTGATGAAGCGCCAGCGCTTCCTCGCCCGACACGCCCCAGGCGATATCGGACATGTGGACCATGCCGTCGATGTCGTTGTCGAGGCCGATGAACAGGCCGAATTCAGTCGCGTTCTTGACTTCGCCTTCGACCGTCGAGCCGACCGGGTGAAGCTCGGCGAAGCGCTCCCAAGGATTGGCCTGGGCCTGCTTGAGGCCGAGGCTGATGCGGCGCTTGTCCTCGTCGACCTCGAGGATGATGACGTCGACTTCCTGGCTCGTCGAAACGATCTTGCCCGGGTGAACGTTCTTCTTGGTCCAGCTCATCTCGGAGACGTGGACCAGGCCCTCGATGCCGGCCTCCAGCTCGACGAACGCACCATATTCGGTGATGTTCGTGACGCGGCCGGTGAACTTGCCGCCGATCGGGTACTTGGCAGCCGCACCCTCCCACGGATCGCTCTCGAGCTGCTTCATGCCGAGGCTGATGCGCTGGGTGTCGCGGTTGATGCGGATGATCTGCACCTTCACCGTGTCGCCGATCGCGATCACTTCCGAAGGATGGTTGACGCGCTTGTAGCTGATGTCGGTGACATGCAGCAGGCCATCGATGCCGCCCAGATCGACGAACGCACCATAATCGGTGATGTTCTTGACGACGCCGTCGACGATCTGACCCTCGGCGAGGCTCTGGATCAGGCCGGTGCGCTGCTCGGCGCGGGTCTCTTCGAGAACGGCGCGACGCGACACGACGATGTTGCCGCGGCGGCGGTCCATCTTGAGGATCTGGAAGGGCTGCGGAATGTCCATCAGCGGCTGCACGTCGCGCACCGGACGGATATCGACCTGGCTGCCCGGCAGGAACGCCACGGCGCCGTTGAGGTCGACGGTGAAGCCGCCCTTGACGCGGCCGAAGATCACGCCGTCGACGCGGTTGCCGGCTGCGAACTCTTCCTCGAGCTTGTCCCATGCGGCTTCGCGGCGGGCGCGGTCGCGCGACAGCATCGCTTCGCCGTGGCTGTTCTCGACGCGGTCGACGAACACTTCGACTTCATCGCCGACATTGAGCTCGGCCTTCTGGCCGGGGGCGGGGGCGAATTCCCGGAGCGGCACACGGCCTTCGGACTTCAAGCCAACGTCGATCACGACCATGTCGTTTTCGATGGCGGTGACGGTGCCCTTGACCACGCGGCCCTCAAAGCCCTGGTCTTCGCCGCCAAGCGTGTCGTTCAGAAGTGCCGCGAAATCGTCGCGCGTGGGAAATGCCGTAGTGGCCATAAAATAGGTTAGTCCTTCAGTCGTGTTCCGGCCGTCCGGTTGTCTCCGGAGGTCTTCAGCCGAAGAGCCACACGGGCCGAATACCCGGGCAGCACCCAAGGGCAAAGGCGAGCGGAGGGCTTAGCGCGAAATGCGAAAAGGGCGCGTCAAAGGTGCGGCTTAGCCGACCTCCCCGCGCCATCCTCCGCGAGCATCGCTCGCAGGATAGAGTTTATATAACGTGGAGAAGCTGGTTCAGCAAGCGGGCAAGGAGGCGGGTACGCGCTGCTGAGCGAACGGCCTTATTGAACAAGCGTCACTTGATTGAACAAGCGTCACTTGCCGCCCTGGTTCCCACCCTGGCCGCCGCCGCCCTGACCACCACCACCCGGCCGCGGCCGGCGGTTGTTGGGCCGGTCGCCACCACCCGGACGCGGGCGATCGCCGCCCGGCCGCGAGGAGGGGCGGGTGAAGCTGGGCACCGGGCGCGACGGCGGCGGCGGAGTCGGCCGGCCGGGGGAGACGCTATAGCCCTCCTTGAGCAGCCGGTTGAACGCCTCGCGCACCGATGCGGTCAGGCTCGCCTGCAATTCCTTCGGCAGATCGGCGAAGCCGGTGTTCGGCCCGATCGCGTTAAGATCGCGCAGCATTGCGTTGGGCACACCCTTCGACGACGCGCGCAACGCGCCGACCGCATCGATCAGCGATGCGAACAGGATTTCCTGCATCAGGTCTGTGGCCGATTTCGTCATGATACTTCGCGTGATTGGGAGAGCGGCGCTTCCCTAGGCGCGTGCAAGCACCGGGCCAAGGCTTTTGTGGCGCCTTTATCGGATGCGCACCGCCGTGATGATCTTCACTCGATCGCGGATCGTCTGCCCCATCGTGTCGAATGAATAGCCGCCGGGGTAGGTCGGTTTGGCGAGGATGCGCTTCGCCACGTCCATCCCCTTCACGACATGCCCGAACGCGGCATAGCCGGGATACCCCGGCGCGGCATCCAGCCCGGCGGCGGGCCCGATCGTGATGAAGAAATCGCCCATCGCCGTCCCGGGATCGTTACGCGCCATCGATAGCGTGCCGTCGACATGTTTGAGGCCAGTGACACTGGTCGGCTCATGTTTGATCGGGAAGAAGGTCTTGGGCATGTCGTGATCGATCCCGCCCTGGATCAGGCCGCGATGCGGATCGCTCTTCGCGCGCGCGGCCCGGTAGAAGTAAGTGCCGTCGAAACGATGCGCATCGACATATTTGAGGAAGTTGGCGCTGCTGATCGGCGCGCGCTTCGCCTCGAGCTCGACGACGATCGTCCCCTCGCTGGTGTTGATCGCGACGCGCGGCAGAGGCGCCGGGCGCGGCGCTGCCTCGGCCGTGGTGGCGAGAGCAAGCAGCAGGGACGCGACGAACCGTGGCCGCATCGAGGTTCAGGCTTCCGCGTCGTTGGCGGGACGATGGCCCCCGCGCTCCACCAGCGCGATCGCCGCGGCGATCGCCTCGGCGATGCCGAGATCGCTCGTGTCGAGCAGAACCGCATCCTCGGCCATCCGCAACGGCGCAGCGCTCCGCCCTGAATCGCGTTCGTCGCGGGCGCGGATATCGTGGAGAACCGACTCGAAATGCACCTCGATCCCGGCGCGCAGCAATTCGGCATGGCGGCGCTCGGCACGCACCTCGGGCCGGGCGGTGACGAACAGCTTCGCATCGGCCTCAGGAGCGATGACGGTGCCGATATCGCGTCCGTCGAGCACCGCGCCGCCGATCTGCTGGGCGAAATGGCGCTGTCGATCGAACAGGGCCGCGCGCACGCCCGGGTGCGCCGAGACCAATGAGGCGGCCTTGCCGGCAGCCTCGGACTTCAACGCCTGATCTTCCAGAAGGTTGGCGCTGAAGCGGCAGGCCTCGAGCGCCTCCTCCGGCGACGAGGGATCGCCACCCGAGCGCAACACCCCCATGCCGACCGCGCGATAGAGCAGTCCCGTATCCAGATGCGACAGGCCGTAATGGCGCGCCAATGCCTTGGCGATCGTCCCTTTGCCCGACGCTGCCGGGCCATCCACTGCAATGATCATGCTGCCCGCCTTTTGCCCAAAGCCTTGATCAGCCCCAACAGGGCGATGAACGCCCACACGATTTCCAGCGCCATCGACGCAAGGTTGAAATGCACCGCCAGCGACGCGATCAGCAACGCCGATCCGACCAGATTCAGCAGATTGAACAGGACGAAGTTCATCGCCTTCGCGATATTGCTGTAGGCGTAGGCGATGACCATCAGCGTGCTGCCGATCAGCCCGACGATATCGGCGGCCAGGCTGCTCATGCCTCCGCTCCGAGACTGCGCAACATGGCGGCGAAGCCGGGGAAGCTGGTCGCAACCGGCGCCATGTCATCGACCTCGACCCGGTTGGCGGAGGCCAGCCCGGCAACCGCGAAGCTCATGGCGATGCGGTGATCGAGCTCGGCCGCGATCGCGACAGGCCCGTTGGCTGCGAGCGGCGTGCCGTCGGTGCCGTCGATGACCAGCCCGTCCTCACGCTCCTCGACATGCGCCCCTAGCCGGGCAAGCCCGTTCGCCATCAAAGCCAGTCGATCGCTCTCCTTGACGCGCAGTTCCTCCAGCCCGCGTGTCACGGTGCGGCCATTTGCCATCGCGGCGGCAACGAAGAGGATGGGGAATTCGTCGATCATGCTGGGTGCGATTTCGGGCGGAACCTCTACACCCGTCAGCCGCGAATGGCGCACGCGGATATCGGCGACCGGTTCGCCACCAACGATGCGCTCATTCTCGAAGGTCAGATCGGCCCCCATCGCGCGTAGCACTTCATAGAGGCCGGCACGGGTGGGGTTGAGCCCGACATTCTCGACCGTCACGTCCGACCCCGGCACCAGCAAGGCGGCGACGACCGGGAAGCCTGCCGACGAGGGATCGCCGGGTACGACGATATGCTGCGGCCGAAGCTCAGCCTCGCCGCGGATCGAGATGATCCGCGCGCCATCCGCATCCTCCTCGACCGTCAGCTCGGCGCCGAAGCCGCGCAGCATCCGCTCGCTATGATCGCGCGTCGCAATCGGCTCGATCACGCGGGTGATGCCCGGCGTGTTGAGCCCGGCCAGCAAGACCGCCGATTTGACCTGCGCCGACGCCACCGGCAGCCGATATTCGATCGGCACCGCCGGGCAGGCGCCACGCATCATCAAAGGCAGGCGGCCGCCGGGCGACACGGTGAAATCGGCGCCCATGCGCGACAGCGGATCGGTCACTCGCCCCATCGGTCGGCGCGACAGCGAGGCGTCGCCGATGAAGGCAGCGGTGATGGCGTGGCTCGCGACCAGCCCCATCAGCAATCGGGTCGAGGTACCCGAATTGCCCATGTCGAGCGCATTGGCCGGCTGGAGCAGCCCACCGACGCCGACGCCATGGACGATCCAGGTACCGTCGGCCTCCCGGACGATATCCGCCCCCATCGCGCGGAGCGCGCCGGCAGTGGCATGGACGTCCTCGCCTTCGAGCAGCCCTTCGATGCGGCTTTCGCCGATGGCGAGGGCGCTGAACATGAGCGCGCGATGCGAGATCGATTTGTCGCCTGGAACACGCACGCGCCCGGTGAGCGGACGCGCGGCCTTGAAGGCAGCGGGGGAGGGGGCCATCTGATGCATGAGCGCTGGTCCTTGCCAGCCGACCCGGCGCGTGGCAAGGCGCCCGACCACTGGGCCGGTTCGCGCTAGCGCGCGGCGTCCATTTTCATTTTTATTCGGAGCTTGAACAACTGTGGTGAAACCTGAATGGGGCACCAAGCGCACCTGCCCCAAGTGCGGCACCCGCTTCTACGATCTCGGCAAGGACGAGCCGGTCAGCTGTGTCGAATGCGGCACCTTGTGGGAGCCGGAGCCGGTCCTGAAGTCCAAGCAGCCGCTGCCGTTCGATGCGCCGAAGCCTGCCTCCAACAAGGAGGTCGAGGATACCGATCTGGCGGCCGAGCTGGACGTGGATGAAGACGAGGAGCCCAACGCCGACGACGATGTCGATCTCGGCGGTGACGACGATATCGGCGTCGATACGGGCGAGCAGGAAGAAGATCATTAATTTGTGAGCGGGTCGTTTTGACCCGCTTGCAAAGCGGGCGCGCCCGATCTAAGGCGCGCCCTCACTCTTCGCCGGCACCCACCCAGGCCGGCGAAAACGTCAGAAACGCTCCCTTTGCGGGGCGTCAGGGCGAGGGGCCGTAGCTCAGCTGGGAGAGCGTCGCGATGGCATTGCGAAGGTCTGGGGTTCGATCCCCCACGGCTCCACCACCCTCTTCAACCTAAAGGCGCTGGACGGATTGTCCGTCCTGAGAACCATTCCCTCGGAATGGGAAGTAAACATTGCGTAGCAGCGTGGCGCAGGAGCCCCGGCCAACGATGCCGTCGAGGGCGCTCTCACCCTCGACCATCACCATGCGATGTTCCCTCCCGTGCCGGAAGGGATATTCAGATCACTTCACCCGCAGCCGCGTATTGCCCTGCTCGTCGACATATTCGCGATTGTCCTCGCAGACATATTCCTGGATCTTGTAATCCTTCATTCGGTGGAAGGTCCAAGCCCATACCCACGGCTTCTCGAGATGATCGTCCTCGACGGTGACCTCGTCCTTCAGATAGTCCGGCGCGATCAAGTGGATGCGTTCGGTAATCTTCATCGATTCGGAATGTGGCGCCCAGCGGAAAGTGACGTAGCTCTTCACCCCCGTCGTCTCGACCACCAGCGTATCGCCCTGCCAATGCCCGACCGATCGGCCGAAGAAGCTGGGATCGATCTCGTCCCACTTGGGCAGCGGCTGGTTCATGTAGATTCGCCGCGTCTGGTTGAACGCCTCCTGGGTGATGTTGACCTGCTCGGGTCGCTGCACGATCTCCATCGGGAACATGCCCATCATCATCGCGGGCATGCCATCGGGAATACAGTGGACATAATTGTCGCCTGCGGGCTGTCCCTCAGCGATTCGGGCCGCGAGTTTCTTCTGCTGAATCTCGTACGGTCCCTTGAACTCCGGCTTGAGCGGCGGGGGCGGGATGGTGCTCGGCGCGTAGCGCTGATCGACCTGCTTCTGGCCCGGCACCGGGTAACGCTCCCACATGCCGGTGAAATCGGAGTGGGCGAGGGCGGGCAGGGCAGTCGTGGCGAGCAAGGCGCCGAGCGTGATGCGGAAGGATGCGATCGTCATGGCCGCGCGCTCCTCACGAGGTCCGCTTGTAGCGTTCGGCATTGGGTACGCCGGGCAGCATATGCTTGCCGTTGGGCAGGATCACCTCCAGCAGCAGTCCGCCCGGCTTGCCATCACGCAACGGGGCCTCGATCGCGGTCACCACGTCGCCCGGCTTGATCGTGCGCGAGGTCCAGCCGCCGCGCGACATCATGTTGGGGCTGGTCAGTTCGAAGACGTAGTGTCTGGCGTCCGCGGTATCGATCTCGAGATAGCCGTGCGGATTGGTCCACTGGAACGACGTCACCGTACCGCTGAGCGTGAGCGACCGCGAATTGTCGAACTGTGCAAATGAGTGATGCGCCGATGCTGGCGATGCCAGCAACGCGAGCGTCAACCCAACCAGGCCGAGCGGCCCTTTTTCAAAGCCCATCTTTCTCTCCCGTTATTTTCTGCCGTCATTGTAGCTTTTTGCACGAACGCCGCAATGCGCGATCGTTGACGGATCAAGGAAAAATGGTGCGCTCTATCTTGGCGGAAAATCGGCTTTCATTCGCACGCATCGTAATAGCCCGCGCGACAGGCCTCCACTCTCCTCCGCCATTCCTGAAGCTGGCGCGCATAGCGGGCGGTAGCGGCCTCGTAGCTGTCCTGGCCATTGGCATTCGCCCGGTTTCGCCGGGCGATGTCGTCGGCGACGCGGCGGTTCAACGCTTCGGTCTGCTGACGATCGGCGCGATGCGCGACGTCTTCATCCACCGGCTGAGCCGAAACCTCAGTAGCGATGGACAGGAGCAAGAGTGCCGCGATTTGTTTCACGATGGCGAGGGTGCGGGTAGCGGGATTGCCGCCGGCTGAATGAGGTGAAGACACCGCCGGTATCACGACCGACAGCGCATCGGGAGCGCCGAAGCCAGCGCGCCACCTCTTCTTAGCATTGCGTTCGGCCGGCACCTGACGATTTCGGCTTGCCAATCTTGGCGGTGATCGCGTCGACGCACGCAGTCCGCTCCGCCGCACTCGGCTGGGTAAAGAGCCACGGGGCAGCGGTGCGAACACGCTCCAGCAACTCGGCGCGGCTGTGCAACATCGCCGTTCGCTTGCCCGAGCAAATTCGCGCTTTCGAAAAGCACGTCCTTTTATGCCACGCGTACGCGGCATTCAGCACGGCCCGTCGCATATCGACGGCCATATCATACCGTTTTGTACGAAAATGCGCTCGAGCGGTCAGGCCTAACGTCGACGTTCCCGATTTCAAGAACTTGACGGGCAAACAGGCGTCTACGTTGCATCGCAGCAACAGTATCTGTGACGTTTATTTTGCGTTCATCCGGCCGCGCCCAGAGGCGCCGCCCCGCATCTCGGTACCCCCCAATTTCGATCGGGTGCGGCTTCAAGGAGTGTTTTATGCGCATTTTCATCATCGCCTCCGCGGCTCTTGCCGTGGCAGCCCCCGCGTTCGCGCAGAGTGCCGCGCCGTTCACCGGTGCGCGGATCGGGGCGACCGTCGGCTATGACAAGGTCCATGGCAGCGACGGCGTCACCTATGGCGGTGCGTTCGGATACGATTATGGCCTCACCCCCAGGATCACGCTGGGCGCGGAGGCGACGCTCGAGGATTCGACCACCAAATTCGGTGGCGTTAATGCATCGCGCGATGCCGCGGTCTCGGCCCGTATCGGCTACGTACTGACGCCGAAGATCCTCGGCTTCGCCAAGGTCGGCTATGACACCACCCGCTTCGAGACCAATGGCAACGGCCATACCAATCTCGAGGGCGTCCGCTTCGGTGGCGGTCTGGAATATGCGGTGACGCCGAAGACCTATATTTCGGCGGAATATCGCCGCACCGAATATGAGGATCATTTCGGCGGCCGCGACGCCGGCATCGTCGGCGTCGGCTTCCGCTTCTGAGCCCGAGCAGCGCCACTGACGGCTCGCGCCGTCGATGGGGCGGCCAATAGGAATGCCGCCGGCAATGACGCCGGCGGCATTCTCTCCAAGCCACGTCGACACGCGCTAAAAATCGGGGGTGGCTTACACTACCAGTCGAGATTGATGGTCCGGCGGCATAACCATGCTAGGTCGGATACCATGCTACAGACACACAGGCTTTCCGGCACCGTCACCGTCGATGGGTTCGATTATGAGTGGGAAGTTCGGAGCGAGCCGCAATTGACCGATCTGGACGGCTGGAAGGGCATGACCGTGTCGCTGATGCAGAAGGATTCCCCGCGCGGCGCATTGCTGGAATTTCCGCCGCCCAAGCGCATGATGAAGGGCTTGCAACGTGGCCGCCTCCAGATCGCCGACGCAGTCGTTACGCGCGGTATTCGCGCAGCTTTGGTGGCGGGATGGGAGCCAGCATCGCGCGGCAAGCCCATGGTGTTCATGGTCGATGCGGACGGCAACTGATCAGCCCTGCCACAACCATGGCTGCTCGATGCGCGACCGAGCCTGATAGCGGTCGATATCCGCGGTGTGCTGGAGCGTGATGGTGAGTTCGTCCTGCCCCGTCAGCAACTGGTGGTAGCGGAAGGACGGGAGGTCGATCGGCAGGACGGTGCCATCGGGCGCGTCGATCCGTCGCGCGACCATGTCCAGCGTGAAGGCGAAGCCGGTCTCGGCAACAATGGCCAGACGCGCAATCGTCGCTTCGTCGACCACCACCGGCAGCAGGCCGTTGCGGAAACAATTATCGTAGAAGATGCCGCCGAAGCTCGGGGCAAGGATGCAGCGCAGCCCGAAGGCGTAGAGCCAGTGCGGCGCCGACTCGCGCGAACTGCCGCAGGCGAAATTGGGGCCGGCAAGCAGGAAGCGAGCGGCGCGGAAGGGCGGGCGATTGAGCACGAAATCCGGCTTTTCGGCGCCCTGCGCGTCATAGCGCCACGGGCCGAACACGCGCGCCGCGCCATCTTCGGGCTGACCGAAAGCGTCCGGCTTGTTGGCGCGGCCGGGCGGGGCGATGATGTCTGTGTTGATGTTGGGCCGGACGAGCGCTGCCGCCGGGCCGGCGATCCGGACGAGGGGCGCGCTCATGCGGCGAGCTTTCGCGGATCGGCGATGTGGCCCGCGATCGCCGATGCGGCGGCGACGAGCGGACTGGCGAGATGGGTACGACTGCCGGGACCCTGGCGTCCGGCGAAATTGCGGTTGGACGTCGAGACCACACGCTCGCCCGGCAGCGCCATGTCACCATTAAATCCCAGGCACATCGAACAGCCCGGCTGGCGCCACTGGAAGCCGGCACGGGTGAAGATCACGTCGAGCCCCTCGGCCTCGGCCTGCGCGCGCACCAGCGCCGATCCCGGTACGACCCAGGCGGCCACGCCCGGCGCTACGCTGCGCCCTTCGACCAATTGCGCGGCCGCGCGCAGATCGCTGATCCGGCTATTGGTGCAGGAGCCGATGAATACGCGGTCGATCGGCAGCGAGTCGATCCGCTGGCCGGGTGCGAGGTCCATATAGGCCAGCCATTGCGCCATATCGGCGCGGCGGGCGGCATCGGGCTCGGCGGCGGGATCGGGGATACAGCCATCGATCGGCAGGACGGCGTCGATGCTGTTGCCCCACGTGACCTGCGGCGCGATGTCGGCGATCGAGACGGCGATCTCGCGATCGAACTCTGCATCGGGATCGCTCGGCAGCGTGCGCCAATAGTCGAGCGCCTGCGCCCACAGGGCACCCTTCGGGGCATGCGGGCGGCCCTCGAGCCAGGCGTAAGTTGTCTCGTCGGGAGCGATGAAGCCGAACCGCGCACCCCATTCGACCGACATGTTGCAGAGCGTGAGCCGCCCCTCCATCGGCAAGGCTTCGATCGCTGTACCGGCATATTCGACCGCGAAGCCCGAGCCCGCCGCAACGCCGACCTTGCCGGCGAGATACAGGATCAGATCCTTGGCGACGACACCGTGCGGGATCGCGCCGTCGATCCGCACCCGCATGGTGCGTGGCCGTTTCTGCCGCGTCGTCTGGGTCGCGAGGATATGGATGATCTCACCCTGACCGACCCCCCAGGCGACCGCGCCCAGCGCGCCATTGGTGCAGGTATGGCTGTCGCCGACGGTCACGGTCATGCCCGGCAGGACGAGTCCCATTTCGGGACCGGTGACGTGGACGATGCCATGACCTGGCTCGCCGATGTCGAACAGGCGGACGCCCTCGCGCGCGGTGCCCTCGCGCAATTCCTGCAGCACCGGATTGTCCGCGCCGCACCGATCCGATGCGGCGGGATCGGTGCTGATCGAATGATCAGGCGTGGCAAAGGTGAGTTCGGGGTTGCGCACCTTGAGCCCGCGCTTGACCAGCGCGGGAAAGGAACGGCCGTTCAGATCGACGACGATGTGTCGATCGACGTGAAGGAGGGCGAAACCATCACCCTCGTCGGAGACGACGTGCGCGTCCCAGATTTTGGCGAACATCGTGCGCGCGGCCATCGACGCGAAACTCCGGATCAAAGTGCAGGGGCGACCGTCGCGTCGGGCTGGAAGACGCGGCGGCGATGAAGCGTGGCGGCGATGCCGAGCACCGCCAGACAAAGGATGGCGGGGCAGATGGCGAGGAAAGCATAAGCGCGCAGCACCGGCATGCCGCTCGCCAGCATCCACCCGCCGATGATCGGACCGATCACGCCGCCGAACTTGGCGATCGAGGTGGCCCAGCCACCGCCATTGGCGCGGATCGCGCTCGGATAATAAACGCCTGCGATCGAGATGATCGCGGCATGGCCGCCACCCAGCAGCGCGTTACCGACGACGACGAAAGGCAGGAAGCCCCCAACCGGTGCGAGCCCGAGCCCGAGGATGAGCAGCACCGGCACCGCGAGTGCGGGATAGAAAGCGATCCAGCGCGGTCCGCGCCGTTCGGTCAGGCGCATCAGCACCAGCCCGGCGATCGCGCCCAGCAGTCCGCCGGTCGACGAAATGAGCGCGGCGGTATGGCGCGGGACGGCGAGTTCCTCGAGCAAAGAAGGTCCCCAGGAACTGTTGCCGAAGATAGCGAGCGCGCTCGCCATATAGCCGACCCAGAGCAGAGGGGTGATGATGCCGAGATCGCCCCGGAAAAGCTCCCGCACATGGAAGCCGCGATCGACCTTGGCCTCGTCGCCGAGGATGAAATGTTCGTCACCCGTAAGCACGATATCCGGCTCGAGCTTGCGCAAGCTCGTAGCGACCTGCGCCGCCCGGCCCTTGCTGGTGAGGAAGCGGATGGATTCGGGCAGGCCGATCAGCAGCAGGATCGCGCAAATGAGGGTGCCGATGCCGCCCGCAATATAGACGCCCTGCCAGCCATGGTGCGGCGCGATCCAGTTGGTCACCGGACCCGCGCCCGAACTACCGATGCTGTAGCCGAGCATGATCACGGTCACGATCGTTGCCCGCATCCGGCGCGGCACGAATTCGATGTTGAGCGCCCAGGCGATCGGCAACATGCCCCCGATCGCGAGCCCGTCGACGAAGCGCAACACCATCAATTGCGGGTAATTATGCGCAAAAGCGGTCGCGATCGTCAGCACGCCGAACAGGAAGGAGGTGCCGATCACCGTCGGGCGACGCCCGATGCGATCGGCGATGTAGCAGAACAGGAAGCCGCCCAATATCTGTCCGGCCGTGCCCGCGGCGAACAGATTGCCGAGCATTGGCTTGGTCAGTGCCAGACTGTCCTTGAGATAGGGCGCGGTGAACGAAATCATCATCAGGTCCAGCCCGTCGAACAGGGTGATGAACCAGGAGAGCATGATGACGCGATAATTGAACGCGGACAGCCCCCGCCCGTCGAGAAATGCAGCAACGTCGAAGGTGCGGGGAGCGCTCGCCACGATCAGAACCGGTAGCCGACCGTGCCGCCGAAGGTACGTGGCGGCAGATAGGTCACGCCGATCTCACGCGAGCTCGACAGCGAGAAGGATCCGGCACGCTCCAGCTTGTTGAACATGTTCTGGACGAACGCTTCCACGGTCACATGCCCACCTGGCGCCGTGTAGCGGATATTGGCATTGGCGAAGACATAGGCCGGCTGCGACATCGCGTCGTCGTTGAACTCGGTGTGATATTGCTTGCTCTTGTAGCTCACGTCGCCGGCAAAGGTGACCATGCCGCCATTGGCGATCCGCCAGTCATATTGCGGATGGATGTCGAACGTCCATTTGGGCGAATAGCGGGTCGCATTGCCGTCGAGATCGGACAGGAAGGGCGCGAATACCGGCGATCCGGTGATGTTGCGCGGATCGTTCGGGTTGCTGGCGAAGTAGTTCTTGAAGACCGAGTGGAGATAGGTGCCGGCGAAATCCAGCCGCAGTCCGTCGGCGATCCGCCAGCTCGTGTCCAGCTCGACGCCATAGGCTTCGGTCTCGGTGGCATTTTCGAATACTGTGGTGAAGCTCAGCAGCTGGTTGAACACCGTGCGTTCGAGCTGGAGACCGTGCAGGCGGTTGTAGAAAGCCGCCACGTTGAAGGTCAGCCGGCGATCGAACAATTGTGACTTCAGCCCCACTTCGTGCGCGCTGATCGTTTCGGGATCGGTGATCGGGTTCTTCGATAGCGATATCTCGCCGGTGCCGCTCTTGAAGCCGCGCGAGAACGTATAATAGAGCATCAGATCATTGTTCGGATGATATTCGATGCCCGCCTTGGGCGAGAAATTGCCGAACGTATTGGCATCGTCGAAATCGGTGCGGACGACCGGGCCCTTGCCGTTATTGGCGATGACATAGCCATGATTGTCGAGCGTGCGCCGCTCATGACTGTAGCGGCCGCCCGCCTTGAGCCACAAAGTATCGGTCAGGTGATAGGTCAGGTCGGCAAACAGGGCCCAGGCGCGCGACGTCTCCAGATCGTTAAAGAAGGCGAAACGGGGCGGGATCGGCGTGGTGATCGGGATGCCGGCGGCGGTGAGCGCCGGAATGTCGAGCGGCTCGCCCACGCCGTTCGGCGCGACACCCTGCGTGTTGGGCAGGCTGCCGAGATTCTCGTGGAAATAGAAAGCGCCGAGCACGCCCTCCAGCCGGCGCGTCTTGATCACGCCCTGAAGTTCCTCGCTCCACTGGCGGCTGAACGGGTTGCGGTTCTGGATCGTCGGCGCCTGGCCGTTGGTGGCAAGGCTGTTCACCACCGACGACGCGTCAAGATCCTGGATAAGCTGCTGGTTGACCTTGCGGTAATTGCTGATGCTGCGCAGCGTCAGCCAGTCGGCGGCCTTGTAATCGAGCGTGCCGGTGACCGACCATGTCTTCAGCCGGTTGAGCGGATCGATCTCGCTCGACAGGTCGCGCGGCTTGGTCGCGAAACCGCCGAGCCCGACCGGTGCCAAGCTCGGGATGCCTGGGAAGGTCGCGCTGCCATATTTGACGGCGTTGGCATGATCGTTCTCGTTGAAATATTCACCGCTGATCAGCGCGCTGAACGGACCGCCTTTGTCGAACTGCAGCTCGACCCGGGCCATCTTGCGATTGAGATCGTCGATATCGTTGCCGGTGAATTCGTTCTTGCCATAGCCGCCGCGCGTATCGACCCGCACCGCGCCGCGGACATAGATGCCGTCTGCGATCGGCCCGCTCAACGCGCCCTCGCCCGAATAAGCATTGTAATTGCCCACGGTGAAGCGCGCATAGCCGCTGAGATCGTGCGTCGGCTTGGCGGTGATAAGATTGATCGCACCGCCGACCGCATTGCGCCCGAACAGGGTTCCCTGCGGGCCGCGCAGGACCTCGACCCGCTCCAGATCGAAGAGCGAAGCGAACTGGGCCTCGGGCCGCGAGATGACGGCGCCGTCGACATAGACGGCGACAGCCGGATCGGTGCCGTTGGTCGACACGTTCATGCCGATTCCGCGAATGAAGATCTTGGCGACGTTGAAATCATTGCCGAAGCTCACGTTCGGCACCACGACCTGCAGTCCTTCGAGGTTGGCGACGTGCGCCGAGGTGAGGCGATCGTTGCTCACGGCGGTCACTGCGGCGCTGACCTGCTGAAGGTTCTGCGATCTTTTCTGCGCTGTGACGACGATCTCGCCATTGTCGGTCGCGGGCGGCGGCACCGCGGCGGTTGGCGCCGGTACGGCTTGCGCCAGGACCGGCGCGGCGGCCAGGGTCGATGCACCCAGCAGGAGCGCCTGCGCGAAGTACGTTCCGGTGCGGCGGTGAACAAAATCTGCGGCCATCTGTCATCCCCTCAAGTCGGCCGGAAGCGGGGCGGCAGGCGCCCTCTGATCAGTCGGCATCGTTTGCGAAACACGCGCGATCGGCGGCTCGATCATGTCATTCGCCTTGCCGGCCGCTCTTGAGAAGACCAGGAGATGCGGCAGGACCTTTGCCGGAACGCGATGAATGGACTCGATTCAGAATTTGCGCGCCTTCACCCGCGCCGCCAGTCTCGGCAGCTTCGCGGCGGCGGCGCGGGAGGTGCGGACGGCGCCGTCGGTGATCATGAAACGGGTCGGTCAGCTCGAGCATCAGTTCGGCGTAACCCTGTTTCACCGCTCGACCCGCAAATTGACGCTCACAGAGGACGGCGCACGCCTGCTGCCCCGCTGCCTGCGGCTGGCCGCCGATTTCGACGACCTCAGCGGCGCGCGGTTCGGTGCGGGTGGGATGCGCGGGCGTCTCCAGGTCGGCGCCGCCGGCCCGGCTTCGGCGCGGCTGTTCACGCCGATCTTCTGCGATTTCATGGCGGCCCATCCGCATCTCGAACTCAACGTGCTGTGGACCGAGCAATTGACCAATCCACTCGAGGACGGGCTCGACATCGCAATCGGCACGCGCACCGTCTCCTATTCGGATGTACTGGACGTTCCGCTCGCGCCTTATCCACGCGTCCTGTGTGCGACGCCGGCCTATCTCGCCCAGAACGGCCCGCTCGATCATCCGCGCGAACTGGCCGGCCACGATTGCATCCTCTCGCCCAAATCGGGGACGACTTGGCGCTTCAACAGCGACGCCGGCGAGATCGCAGTCGAGGTGCGGCCGCGCTTCACCGTCAATTCGAGCATTTCGGTACGCGAGGCGGTGCGGCACGATCTGGGTATCGCGATCCTGCCGAACTTCATGGTCAAGAAGGATATCGAGACGGGGCGCTTCGTCTCTCTGCTGGAGGATTATCCGCCGCTGGGCCTGTGGATGAAAGCGCTGGTGCCGAAGAGCAAGGCGGAGCAGCCGAGCGTGACGGCGCTGCTGTCGCTCGTCCGCCAACGGCTGGAGGCGGTGCTGCCCGCGCAAAGCGCCTGAGCGGGCGGTGGCGGGCCAGCCCATCAGCTTGCGTTCAGGCCGGATCGTCCAAACATACGCAAATCTTTGTAAAGGTCGATGTCATGCGTATTGGTTCGTTCCTTGTCGCGGCGGCCCTTATCGGGATTGCCGCTCCGTCGCTCGCCGCCGACCGCTCCAATGCGGCCGGGGAGGCGGAGCTGGCCAAGCAGATTGGCGACCGCGTCGCCGGCAAACCGGTCTCGTGCCTGCCCTAGCGCGAGCTTCAGTCGAGCCAAGTGATCCGCGGGACGGCGATCGTCTACAAGGTTGGCCGCACACTCTACGTGAACCGGCCATCGGGGGCGGGGACGCTCGGCGGAGACGATATCCTCGTCACGCGGACCTTCACCGATCAGCTCTGCCGATCGGACACCGTGCGGTTGCTCGATCGCACGGCCGGGTTTGAGCACGGCTTCGTCGTACTGAACGATTTCGTGCCTTACTCGAAGGTTAAGCCGAAGAGTTGAGCTTCGGTTTCAATGCCGTAGGCGCCGGAAGCCGATCCAGATGCCCGTCACGGAGGTGGCGAGGCCGACGAGCGAGGCAAGCCAGAGCAGCGCGTCCCACGCCGGGCGATGCAGGGTCAGACCGTTGAGATCCCATTTGTGGAGCAGGTCGAACGCCCAGCGGTAGAGGCGACGGCGGCGGTCGAGATCGCCGAGCAGACGGCCGTTCGCGGGATCGATGTGCGCCCAGGTAGCGGCAGGATCACCATAGCGGACGCGCAGGACGGGCAGGACGGGTAGCGCGCCAACCTCGTACCAGTAAGTGTCGGGTCCGGTCAGACGATCGACCGCGACGATTGGGGCGCCGGGCATGAGGCGCCGAGCGGCGGTAACGAGGGCGGTTCCGTCGAGGTTGGCGGGGCTTAGGGTGGCAGCATCGAGCACGCTGGAGCTGCCGTCCTGCCGCTCGACCAGCGCCAGCGGCCGACCGGCGGCACGATAGAGGGTGACGCGTCTTGCTTCAGGCTCGCCAGCGGCGAGGCTGGGCAGGGCTAACGGCGGGAAGGGAGCGGTTCCGCTATAAGCGATCCGCTCGGCATCGCCGATGCCGTGGCTCGCAAACAAGCGGAACGGATCGACCGAGAGCCAGCCCGAAAATATCCAGGCGAGCAGGAACAGCCCGCCGATCAAGCCGGTCCAATGATGCCACTCCATCCAGCCATGATAGGGCGTAGTCCGCCCCTGGCTGAAGCGACGGCGGCCGAGCCGGGTGCGCAGGATCCCGATCCACATGCCTGTTACAGCACCAATGATGCACAGGCCCGAAACCCACATCACCACCTGCCGCCACGCGGCATTGTCCTGGCGTAGCACGGTGAGATATATCCAGTGGGGCACCGATCCGAGCCAGTTCCAGAGGCGCTCGCGCGCGCTCGTGTCGAGCACCACCGCGCCGGTATGGGACGAGACGTAGAGGATGCGGCCGCCCGGGCCAGCGATAGTGGCCTTCCATAGCGGCCGGTGGCGGTTGAAGCCGCCGGCGACGGTCCATTGATCGCGCTCGACCGTCTCGATCGCGGTGACGGGAGCGCGGGCGAAGCGTTCGGCGGTGTGCTGGGCCTCGGCGGCGTCGGCCGGGCCCAGCGCTGTACTATTGGTGGCGGATAGCGTTTGCTCCTTGCCGTCCCACCTGCTGACCCGCCAGACCGGGTGATCGCCCGCCATCTCGAGTGAGGCGCGCTCGGTGCCCTCCATCGGCGGGGGGGTGCGAACCTGCCCCCAGTCGATCGGGGGCAGGTGGGCAAGGGCTTCATTGCGCGTCAGCGAGGGGAACGGCACGTAGATCATCACCAGTCCCGAGACGAACCAGATCGCAAACAGCAGGCAGGTGACGATCCCGATCCAGCGATGGACGATGAACAGCCACCACTTCCAATGACGCCGCGGGCGCTTCGCGGTCGGTCTGATGGTGGCGGCGGTCATCTCAGAAACGCGCGCGGACTGCGACATCGACCGAACGGGGCCGGCCGAGGATCCACTGCTCGTCATTGTAGCTGGTGACCGCGTAATCCTTGTCGAAAAGGTTGTAGACGCGCAGGTCGATCGCGACCCGCGGGGTCAGCGCATAACTGACGCCGGCATCGACCACCGCATAGGCCGGAATGCGGAAGGTGTTGGCATCGTCCGAATAGGTCTTGCCGACATAGCGCAGTTCGGCCCGCGCCTGCAGCTTGCGCATCGCATCCCAGCGGAGCGCAAGGTTGGCCGAGGTTTCGGGGATATTGGCCGGCCGGTTGCCGGTGTAGGAGACGCCGCCAGCGTTGAAATTATCGTACTTCGCCTGCAGCACCGTACCGTTGGCATCGATGCCAACGCCATAAGCGAGATCGAGCGAGAGCGACGCCTCGATGCCCTTCGACGAACGCTGACCCACCTGAAGCGGGGTCGTGTCCTTGAGATTGGCCGGGTTGCGGATCAGCAGGTTCTTCTTGACGATCCGGTAGGCGGCAAACGTCGCGGTGCCATGCCCATCGAGGAAGCTCGCCTTCGCACCGACCTCAACCTGATCGCCGGTCGTGTTCTTGAACTGGGTCTGGGTCGGCGAGAAAGTCGTAAGCGTGCCGAGTGGATCGACGCCGGTCGAATATTGACCGTAGAGCGAGATGGCTTTCGTCGGCTGGTAGACCGCGCCGATCCGGTAGGTCGTGTTGTGGAGCCGCGCGGCATCGATCGGGAAGGCATTGGTGGTCCCGGTCTCCTGCCCTTGCGCATTGTAGACGATGTTGCGCCGAGTGATCTTGTCATGCTCGTAACGGACGCCGCCGACCACGGAGAGCTGGTCGGTCAGGCGGAAGCGATCCTCGGCATAGATGGCATATTCGTTGGTGCGCGTACGGTAGCGCGGCGCGATTCCCTGCGTGTCGTAGAACAGGCCGGGGGCGAAATTAACCGGATCGACCGAATCCTCCTGCGAATCCGATCCAAAGTCATTGGAATAGGTGAGTTTTATCGAATTGACGTCGAACCCGACGACCAGATCGTTGCGCATCTCTCCGCCGAGCGGGGTGGCAAGATGGACGTTGCCTTGATCGCCGTATTGGGTCTGGTCGTGGACGATGCCGAGATTGTCGAAGCGGTCGATCAATTTGGTCGTATCGTTATAGAAGTAGCTTTCCAGATCCTTGAACAGCCGCTTGCTGGTGAGGCGGTATGCGGTGTTGGAGATCGTAATCATCTCGTTCGGCTGCCATTCGGCGGTCAGCGTCGTGCCGTTGTCGCGATAATATAGGCTGGCATCGGCTACATTGTAGTTGCGGCGCTGGTTGGCATCGACGAGCCGGTGATCGATCAGCGGCGTGCCGAAATAGCGCATCGGCTTGTTATTGCCGTAGTCATCGCGCGCTGTGATCGAGAAGTTGCTCGAGGGCTGGAAGCGCAGTGCCGCGGACAGCGCATAGCTGCGCGAATGGCCGCGATCGACATAGCCGTCAGAATCGCGCCAGCTCGCATCGATCCGATAGCCGAACATCTCGCCGATCGGGCCGCCGGCGCCGGCGGCGATATGTTTGGTCGCCTGCGATCCGTAGCTCGCCTCGGCATCGATCGTGGTGCGGGTCAGGCTCGGCTGCTTGGTGACGATATTGACTGCACCGCCGAGCGCGCCCTGGCCGTAGAGCACAGAGGCGGGACCGCTCAGCACCTCGATCCGGCCGACCGTCCATGGATCGGTCGGGAAGGTGATCGTGCCAGCGACCGGAAACAGACGCACGCCATCGACCAGCTGCAATACCGATCCCTGGCCCGAGAATCCGCGCGCGGTCAGAGCGGTGCCGCCATTACCGGGGTTGGCCGAGCTGGTGATGCCGGGCGCGCGGGTGACGGCATCGACCACTGTCAGGTCGCCGCGCGCGCGAATCTCGTCGCCATCCAGTGAGGCAACGCTGGCAGGGGTTTCGAGCAGCGTGAGACCGAGCCGGCTGCCAGTCTCGGTCGGCTGGGTCAGCGCGTTGTGCGTCTGGCCGACGACGAGGATCTCGACCTGATGCTCATCGGTGGCGGCACTCTGGGCGAAGGCGGGCGCCGCCATGCTGCCGGCAAGCCCCGAACACGCCACCAAGGTGGCAATCGTCGATTTGGTCATTCTGGTCCCCTGTTCGCGTTCAGGGGCGGTGCGCTTCGTGTCGCTTCCGCCCAAGCCGAGGACGGGCGGTAGAGAGGCCTTCGGGCGGTTTCGCGTTACGTACGGTTGGGCACGGGTAACAAATGGGGTTACTTTGCAGAAATTACTTGGGCGTCGCCGGCAGCGGCGGGCTGGGCGCCGGGGTGGGCAATTGATCGGGAAGGTCTCGGCCTCCCCGCCCGGTTGCCATAGCCGATCGACTTTGAGCGGACGCGCGACGAGCAGGTTGCTGCCGGTATTGAGCGTGCCGAGCGTCCACACCTCGTACAGGGCCTCGAACGCGGTGGCGTTGCCGGTTTTCTTATCGATCTGATCGAGCTGTGCCTTGTCGGCGGCGACTTCGGCCGCCTGCATCACTGCCGGATCGCGCGTGCCGGCGATGACGATGATGCGGTTGCCCGAAGGCCCCGGGAAGCTCGCGATATAGGCATAGTCGCGCCGGGGGGCGTGGCTGCCGACAGTATCCACGTCGGATACATAATGCTTGCCGGTGCCTCGATCGATCAGCTCGTCATAACTCGACCCGACGGCGAAGCCCGAGGCCTTGAATACCGGATCGCGCAGCAGACCGAGGCTGCTCAGGAAGCCGACGAAGATGACGTTGCCACGCTTCAGGAATTCGGGCGTCAGTCGCGACATGCTGATAACCCGCGGCCTGCCCAGCCCGGCGGACGTGGTGAAAGAATTGGTCAGCGGCAGCACGTCGCTTAGCGCCGGGCCCGCGCTGATCGGCAGATAATGGAGGTCCATGTCAACGTAGCGGCCCATGGCCGCCGGATAATCCATGACATACTGATCGAGATCATCGCGCGAATTGATCGAGAATTCGCGCACCAGCCTCGTCACCTGAAGTCCGTCGGGCGCCTCGCCGAAGATGTAATAATCGCCGACCACGACCATCGTCTGGTGGTTGCTGGCGACGAGCGGGCTCCACAGGGCCGTCTTGGCGAGCGCGCTCGCCGGCCCCGATCGACTGGTGATCAGCCAGGCCGAAGCGCCGACCAGAAGGCCAGCCATGAACGCCACGCCGATCGCGCCGATTATCCAAGCGGGCAGCCGGTAGCGGGCGGAGGCGAGGGGCTCGATTGGCTCGACCGGAGCATCCACCGGGCTCGGATCGCTCTCGCCCGCCGGCGTTTCGACCGCGAGGCGGTATTCGCCGCGCGGAATGACCAGCCGCTCGTCGGGGCTGGCCGCATAGATCTCGTCGAGCTTCTTGCGCAGGCGGTGAATATAGACGCGGACCGAGGCATCCTGCGCCATATCGAATTCGACATCCTTGCCGAATACCTCTTGGGCGACCTCGAACTCCTTGGGTGATCGCCCGGCGAGGCTCTGCATCAGCAGGAAATCGAACAGGCGATTCATCAGATCGGAACGGCCAAGACTACCGCTGGCGCGCAGACGTGCAGCAAGCGCCGTCAATCGCTCGCCCTGATCCTCTACAACCTGCGCCATGGGGCATGTGTAACAGGTTGTAACGCAGAACGAAGCGGGATTCTCCGAAAACACCCGAATGACGAGGCGGATCGTTTCGGAACCGTTAGCGGTGGCGGCGGTTGAATGCGCCAAGTCCCCAGGAGATAATCGATGGCCGATACTGAAACCGACAGCGAAACCCCAAAGACCGCGCCGAAGCGCGCGCGTAAGCCGCGTGCCGTTGCTGCGGCTGCACCCGCGGCGCCGGCCAAAGTAGGCAAGCCGCGCGCCAAGGCCGCGCCCGCAGCCAAACCGGCTGCCAAGCGCGCATCGCCACGAAGCAAGACCACCGCATCGACCCCGGCGCGCGCCGCCAGGGCAGCCAAGGCCGCGGTGACCGAGGTTGCCGAGGCCGGATCGTCGCGTAAGAAGGTAGTGATCGGCGTCGCTGCGCTGGCCGGCGTCGCGGCCGGTGTCGCCGCGATCTACGGGCGCAAGAAGATCGTCGAAGCTTCGACCGATGCGCTCGAAGCGGTCACGGGCAGGGCTGGCGAAAGCGGACCGAAAACGTCGGCAGACT
The DNA here is from genome assembly GCF_044905095.1 of Sphingomonas sp. MMS24-J13. Classification (NCBI taxonomy): domain Bacteria; kingdom Pseudomonadati; phylum Pseudomonadota; class Alphaproteobacteria; order Sphingomonadales; family Sphingomonadaceae; genus Sphingomonas; species Sphingomonas sp. MMS24-J13. The sequence continues at coordinate 1,419,904 of NZ_CP173258.1, read as the reverse complement.
AACCCTTGCTGGTCACCCTAGCGAAGACTGGGGTCTCGCCAGAGACGAGGTTCCCTTGTATCTCGCGAGATCCCAGCCCTTGCTGGGACGACTTCGTTGCTTGGCGCCTCAGGCGCAGACAGGACCGTCGCAAGCGCGGTGGAGCTTCCACGAGAGCGCGGCCGCTCCAAAGCAGAGCAATGCCACGCTCGACAAAGCGTGGACCACCGAAACGCCTATCGCCGCCAGCGCGGTCGCGCCGATCGCGCCGACCACCATCGCACCCGAATTGACGATGTTGTTAGCCGCCACCGTGCGTGCGGTATGGTCGCGCTCGACCGTCGTGGTGAGGAATGCGTAGAGCGGCACTACGAACATGCCGCCGGTGATCGAAACGCCGAGCAAGGCGGTCACCACCATCCACGAATCATGCTGCGCCAGGAATTCGCGGACCGTGTAGAGATCGTAGGCCGGTGCGGCTTCCCAGCCCTTCGCCGCGAACGCCATCAGCCATATGAACCCGGCCATCGCGATCACCGAAGGCGGCGCGTAGCGTGCCGAGACGCGGCCACATAGCAGGCGATTGACCAGGATCGACCCGATCGCGACGCCGACCGAGAAGATCGCGAGAAACAGGCTCGCGACCCGTTTGTCGGCGGTGAAGACGTTCTTCACCAGCGGCGGGAATTCGATGATCAATACCGATCCGATCATCCAGAAGAAGCTGATCGCGCAGATGGCGAGGAAGAGACGCCGGATGTGCATCGTGCCCGCTACCAAACGGATCGAGGCGCGCACCACATGGAAATCGAGCGGCGGGCGTTCGCCTGGCGGTGGTGCATCGGGAACGCTCCGCGCGGTGAGCCAGCCGAAGCCCGCCACGACCAGTACGATCGCCGCGGTCAGCCGGGCATCGATGACGCCCGCGAGAATGGTGCCGGCCAGAATCGCGATATATGTGCCGGCCTCGACCAACCCGGTGCCGCCAAGCACCTCTTCCTTGGTGAGATGCTGCGGCAGGATCGCATATTTGATCGGGCCGAAGAAGGTCGAATGGATCCCCATCGCCAGCACCGCACCCAGCATCAGCGGCACCGACGAGGTGACGAGGCCGGTCGCGCCCAACATCATGATGCCGATCTCGGCGGATTTGATGACCCGGACGATCAGCGCCTTGTCGAGCCGATCCGCGAGCTGGCCCGAGAGCGCGGAAAGGAGGAAGAAGGGCAGGATGAACAGCCCGGTGGCGATAGCGTTGAAGCTCGCCTCGTAGCGCGCATTCGAATAGATCGAATAGGTCGCGAACAGGACCATCGCCTGCTTGAACAGATTGTCGTTGAAGGCGCCCAAGAATTGCGTGGCGAACAGCGGCAGGAATTGCCGCCGCGTCAAAAGGCTTATGGATGGAGTCATGATGGGCGCGGAATCGCGTCGCTGGCTTTGGTCACGGCTGCGCGCCATAGCCGATCCGATATCCGAACTCCAAGAGTGACTGTCGATCATATGAACATGAATGCAAACGCATGGCCTCTCGGCCCGGCGATCGAAACGGCGCGATTGCGATTGCGCCCCCATCGCCTTTCCGATCTCGATGCGCGCACGGCCATGACAGGAGACGCGTATGTGATGCGCTTCTTCCCCAATACGCAAAGCCGGGAGGACAATTGGGCGCGCCTGATGCGCTACGCGGGGCATTGGGCTTTGCTCGGCTGGGGCCTCTTCGTCGTGGAAGAAAAAGCGACAGGGCGTTTCGTGGGCGAGGTGGGCCTCTCCGATTTCGGTCGCGGATTGGGCAAGGATTTCGACGGCGTGCCCGAAGCAGGCTGGATTCTCGATCGCTGGGCGACGGGCAAGGGCTTCGCGACCGAGGCGATTCGCGCGGCCATTGAATGGCATGAGCGCAGCATCGGCTGCACGCGCCAGGTCTGCATCATCGCGCCGCAGAATATGCCTTCTCTGCGCGTGGCGGAAAAGCTTGGTTTCAGGCCCTATGACCGGCGCATCTATCACGATCATGACGTGATCCTGCACGAACGCCTATCGCGATAATCTTGTCGATTTCGTGCATCGACGCGCGCGGAACGCTTCCACCCGCCGCCATCAGGCTATAGGCAGTCTGCTCATCATGCTGACCCTGCCCAATCTGCTCACCTTGTCACGCATCGTCGCCATGCCGGTGATGGTGCTGCTGCTATGGCGGCCGAGCCCGAGCGATTATGCGCTGGCTTTCGTGCTCTACGTTCTGGTGGCGATAACCGACTATTTCGACGGTTACCTCGCCCGTGCGCAGGGCGCCGTATCGAAGCTCGGCATCTTTCTCGATCCGATCGCGGACAAGATCATGGTCGCGACCGTGATCGTGATGCTGGTGTTCACCCGCGCGATCGATGGGCCGGCGGTGGTCGCAGCCGTGATCATCCTGGTCCGCGAGATCGCCGTATCGGGGTTGCGCGAATTCCTGGCGCAGCTTTCCGTATCGGTGCCGGTCAGCCAGCTGGCGAAATGGAAGACCACCTTCCAGCTGGTGGCGCTTGGCGCGATCATCCTGGCGGGCGCGTTGCCAGCGGTGCTTTGGATCGGCCTCGTCGGCTATGTCAGCCTGTGGACCGCCGCCGGCCTGACCCTGATCACCGGCTGGGACTATCTGCGCGTCGGCCTGAAGCACATGGATTGAGCCGATGGCGCTCGATATCCTCTATTTCGCATGGGTGCGCGAAAGCGTCGGCGTGCCGTCCGAACGGGTCGAGCCGCCGGCCAATGTGGTCGACGTGACCGGATTGATCGGATGGCTGGCCGCCCGGAGCGAAGGGCATGCGCGCGCCTTCGCCGATATCGGCCGCTTGCGCGCCGCCGTCGACCAGGCCTTCGTCGGTCTCGATGCATCGATCGTCGGCGCCCGCGAGATTGCGATCTTCCCGCCGGTCACCGGCGGATGATCGAGGCCCGGGTTCAGGAGGCGCCGTTCGATGCGGGCGCCGAACTGATCCGCCTGGACACGCTCGGCGGGGGTGGGGTGGCGAGCTTTACCGGGCTCGTCCGCGGCGATGGCGGCCTCACCGAATTCTTCCTCGAACATCATCCCGGTATGACCCAGCCTGCGATGCAGGCGATTGCGGAAGCCGCGACGCAGCGTTGGCCCCTCTTGGGCGCGATCTTGATCCATCGCGTCGGGACACTCCGCCCCGGTGATCCGATCGTGTTCGTCGGCACCGCGTCGGCACATCGTGCGGCCGCCCTGGAGGCCTGCGCCTTTCTCATCGACCAACTCAAGACGGACGTGCCGTTCTGGAAGCGTGAAACATTTGCCGACGGTGCCGCCCATTGGGTAGAACGGCAAGCGGCAGACGATCGCGCCGCCGCGCGCTGGCACGACAGGGCCGAATAGGCCAGGGAAGGGGCTATGACGGGGGCACGATTCGACGGGTGGGAGGTTGAGGATCTGCTGGCGGCGGTGGCCGTCGAAGATCGTAATGCCTTCGCCGAACTTTATCGTCGCACGTCGGCGAAACTCTATGCCGTCGTGTTCCGTATCTTGGGGGAAGCCTCAAGGACGGACGATGCTGTGCACGACGTGTATGTAAGAGTTTGGCGTAGCGCAGGAAGTTATGACGCCAGCCGCGGCCGGCCGATCACTTGGCTGGCGACCATGGCGCGCAATGTCGCGATAGATGTCCGGCGGCGTGAGATGGCGCGCGGGGCAGGGCGTTTCGCCGAGGTTGAATTGGACGACATCGCCGATCGCGAGGATGCGATTTCGAGCGAACAGCTCGCGGCGTTGCAGGTCTGCCTTGGGCGGCTCGATCCCGAACAGCGCCAACTCGTCGTAGCGGCCTATCTCAACGGCGACAGCCGCGAAGAACTCGCCGAGCGCACCGCACGTCCGGTCGGCACGATCAAGTCCTGGCTCCATCGGAGCCTTGCGGCGCTGAAGGCCTGCCTCGATGGCTGAAGAGGATGATATCTTCGCCCTCGCCGGCGAATATGCGCTGGGCACGCTCGACGCTTCGGAGCGGATGGCCTTCATGCGATTGCTGTCGCGCGATCCGCTTGCCGTCGAGGCACTCAAGGATTGGCAGCAACGACTGGCGCCGCTCGCTCTCGCCTTGCCGCCGATGGAGCCGCCGCTTCATTTGCTCGCACGGATCGAGGGCACGATCACGGGTAGCGCCGTGCGGCCGGCGGTTGCCAACGACAATCGGGTCCAGCGTTGGCAGTTCGCGTCGGTCGCGGCCGGTCTGGTCGCGCTGATCGCCGCTGGCGTGGCGCTGCGGCCCGGCCAGACACCGGTCGTGCCGTCGCCGCAAGTGGTGGTCCAGCCGGTCGCGCTCACCAGCGGCGTCGCGGCGCTGACGTCGGCCGGGAGCACACCCGCTTTGATCGTGACGCACGACCGTCGCACCGGGCAGCTCAAGGTAATCAGCGTCAACATGCCCGACGATACGCTCCACAGCTTCGAATTGTGGGCCATCAGGGGGAGCGCCGCACCCAAACCTATGGGACTGATCGATCCCAGGAAGCCTGCGACGTTGCAACGCATGACCGAGGATGAGGGCGTGACCCTAGCTGTGTCACGCGAGCCTGTCGGCGGTTCGCCAACCGGCCTCCCTACCGGCCCGGTGCTTTATACCGGCAAATTGGTGGCACTGCCGAAGAGCTGACGCATTCCCTTGGTGGGCAGGTTGCGGAAGCGGTAGCTAACCGCTATCGCACTGCCTGATTTTTAAGCAGAGTAATCGTGTCGCGTTTGAACCCCATCCTCATCGGCAATGTCCGCATCGAGACGCCGGTGATCCTGGCGCCGATGACGGGCGTCTCCGACCTCCCGTTTCGGCGGCTTGTCCGTTCTTACGGATCGGGGCTCAACGTCACCGAGATGATCGCCAGCCAGGCCGCGATCCGCGAGACGCGACAGTCGCTCCAGAAGGCCCTGTGGGATCCGAGCGAGGATCCAGTGTCGATGCAGCTTGTCGGGTGCGAGCCCGAACAGATGGGCGAGGCGGCCCGGCTCGCCGAGGACAAGGGCGCTGCGATCGTCGACATCAATATGGGCTGCCCGGTCCGCAAGGTCGTCAATGGCGACGCAGGATCGGCCTTGATGGCCAAACCCAAGCTCGCCGCCGCCTTGATCGAGGCGACCGTGAAGGCGGTGAAGGTGCCGGTCACGCTCAAGATGCGGATGGGATGGGATCATCACAGCCTCAATGCGCCCGAGCTTGCCCGTATCGCCGAGGACATTGGGATCAAGATGATCACGGTCCACGGCCGCACCCGCTGCCAGATGTATAAGGGATCGGCGGACTGGGCGTTCGTGCGTCGCGTCAAGGAGGCGGTGTCGGTGCCGGTGATCGTCAATGGCGACATCTGCTCGCCCGAGGATGCCGAAATCGCACTCGACCAGTCGGGCGCCGACGGCGTGATGATCGGGCGCGGCGCCTATGGCCGGCCGTGGCTGCTGGGGCAGGTGATGCGCTGGCTCCAGAATGGCGAACGGCGCGCCGACCCTTTACTCGACGAACAATATCGCACGATCGTCAGCCATTACGAGCATATGCTCAGTCTTTATGGCAGCGATGTGGGCGTGAACATGGCGCGCAAGCATATCGGCTGGTACACCAAGGGGCTGCCCGGATCGGCCGAGTTCCGCAACACCGTCAACCAGGAACCGGACGCGAAGCGCGTGCTGGCGATGCTCCAGGAATTTTACGCACCGTGGATCAACCGCAAGGCCGCCTGATCCGTCTGCGCGCGCGCGCAGATGCGCGCCCGGCGCCGGCGGAGGCCTTGCTGGCCGCCCTGCCGACGCCAATGCTGCTGATCGACCATGAAGGCGTGATCCTCGACGCCAATGTCGCGGCAGAAACCTTGCTCAACCTGTCGCGTACGGCCGTCATCGGTATGATGGTAGAGGACGCGATCGGGCATAGCCTGACCTCGGTCCCCAGCGACACCCCGTTCGTGGCCTATGACCAGGAAATCACGCTGCCGGGCCACCGCAACCAGCGCGCCGACATCATGTCGGCACCTTTGCCCGAATGGCGCGGCTGGCGCGTGGTAACGATCCACGCCCATCCTTCGGCGGCACCGATCGCGCGACGTGGCGTGCAGGCCGGCGGCGCGCTGACGGCGGCGGGCGCGGCTGCATTGCTGGCGCATGAGATCAAGAACCCGATGTCCGGCATTCGCGGCGCGGCGCAATTGCTCGAGGCCAATGTCGATGCCGAGGCCCAGTCGCTGACGCGCCTGATCCGGGACGAGGTCGACCGCGTGACAGCCCTGATCGACCGGATGGAGGGTTTCACGGATACGCGGCCGCTCGAAATCGGGCCACAGAACATCCACGCGATCCTGGAACATGCCAAGGCAGTCGCGATACGCGGGTTCGGTGACAATATCGTTTTTAGAGAGAGTTATGACCCATCTTTGCCGGCAATTCTCGGACATCGGGACTCGCTGGTCCAGGTGCTGATCAACCTGCTGAAGAATGCATCCGAGGCGATAGGCGACAAGGGCGGTACCGTCACGCTGACCACGGCTTACCGCCACGGCGTGCGGGTGGTCACGGGATCGGGCGATGGGCGGCGGTCATTGCCTATCGAAGTTTGCGTGATCGATGACGGCCCCGGCGCGCCGCCTGAAATTGCGGAACATCTGTTCGATCCTTTCGTCAGTTCGAAGCGCGCCGGCCGCGGGCTCGGATTGGCGCTGGTCGAGAAAATGATCGCCGATCAAGGCGGCATGGTCGAATATGCGCGCGAAGGCTCGCCCGAACGCACGGTTTTCCGCCTCCTCCTGCCACGCGCGAGCAAGAAGTGATGGCTGGAGGACGCGTTCTCGTCACCGATGACGATGCCGCCATCCGCACCGTGGTGCGCGAGGCATTGCGCCGTGCCGGGCATATCGTCGAAACCGCTGGCAGCCTCGCCGATCTGCGCCGCGCGCTCCGCACATTTCGGCCGCAGGTGCTGGTGACCGATGTCGTCCTGCCCGACGGCAACGGCCTCGATGCGGTGCCGGCGCTGATCGCGGAATATCCGGCGATGCCGGTGATCGTGCTGTCGGCGCAGAACACTTTCACCACCGCGTTGCGCGCCACCGAACAGGGCGCGTTCGACTATCTGCCCAAACCGTTCGATTTGTCCGAACTCACCCGCGCCGTGGAAGAGGCGCTGGCGAGCAGCGCCGCGCATCCCGAGCCCGAAGGGGGAGGCGCGGGCGAGGATCTGCCGCTGATCGGCCGGTCGCCGCCGATGCAGGACGTCTACCGCACGATAGCCCGGGTCGTCTCGAACGATTTGACCGTGCTGGTGCTGGGCGAGTCCGGCACCGGCAAGGAACTGGTCGCCAAGGCGGTTCATGATTTCGGCCCGCGCAAGGGCGCGCCGTTCGTCGCGGTCAACATGGCGGCGATCCCGCGCGAGCTGATCGAAAGCGAATTGTTCGGGCATGAGCGAGGCGCCTTCACCGGTGCGCAGGCGCGCACCGCCGGCCGGTTCGAACAGGCGCAGGGCGGCACGCTCTTCCTCGACGAGATTGGGGACATGCCGATGGAAGCGCAGACACGGCTGCTGCGCGTGCTCCAGTCGGGCGAATTCTCGCCCGTCGGCGGGGCACGCGCGATCAAGGCCGATGTCCGCATTATCGCCGCGACCCATCAGGATCTGCCGCGCCTGATCGGCGAGGGGCAGTTCCGCGAAGACCTTTATTACCGATTGAACGTCGTGCCCGTCCGCCTGCCGCCGCTGCGCGAGCGTGGATCGGATATAGGAGAATTGGCCCGCCATTTCCTCGATCGCGCCGCCGCCGATGGCCTGCCGCGCAAGTTGCTCGAGCCGGCGGCGGTCGCCCGGCTCGAGCGGCATAGCTGGCCGGGTAATATCCGCGAGCTCGAAAATCTGATGCGCCGCCTCGCCGCTTTGACACGCGACGCGGTGATCACACCGGCTTTGATCGAGCAGCAGTTGACGCAAGGCGGGCAGGCCGCACCGCATGCGGTCCCCGACGCGGCAGGGCTCAGCGAGGCGATCGAACAGCATCTGGCCCGTCACTTTGCGAGCTACGGCCATTCTTTGCCGCCCGATGGGCTGTACGATCGCGTGCTGGCCGAACTGGAGCGGCCGCTACTGCGGCTGACACTCGCCGCCGTGCGCGGCAACCAGCTCAAGGCAGCGCGGATGCTGGGGATCAATCGCAACACGCTGCGCAAGAAGCTCACCGATCTGGGTGTCGGGCCGGCGGTAAGAAAAACCGATATCTGAATAAGTTCGCCGATCGGGTGTGGCGGATGCGACCAACCGCTCATCGCACACTGTGTTTCCTCCGCCACAATGCTGTGGTAGCGCAGCCACTATGACATCGTCGTTCGAGACGAAAAAGACACGCGGGCCCCGCTGGCGGCGGCGGCTGACGCTACTGCGCATGCGGCCGCGGCGCGCCATGGCCGGCGCCGAACTCGCGCTGCTGGCGGTGTGGATCGGCGTGATCGCGCTGACCTGGGAGTCGGTGCGCCACGATACCTCGCCTTCCGCGCCACAGAGTGCGCTAAGCCCGATCGTCACTGCCTTACTGCTGGTCGCCAACCTCGTGCCGGCAATGGGGCTGATGGTGCTGGTCGCCAGGCGGATCGCGCGCGGGCGATCCGAACGGTCGCCGCTCGGCGGGCGCGGCGGGTTGCACGTCCGATTGGTGGCGCTCTTCTCCGTCCTCGCCGCACTGCCGACCCTGCTGGTCGTGATCTTCGCGTCGCTGCTCTTCCAGATCGGCGTCCAATTCTGGTTCTCCGATAAGGTGCGCGCCGTGCTCGGCAATGCCGATCGCGTCGCGCAAACCTATGTCGAGGAGCATATGCGTGATCTCGGCGCCGAGAATGTCGCGATGGCCGGCGACATCCAGCATGCGCTCGCCACGGCGCCGCCCGACGATCCGCATTGGGGCGATTATTTCGCGAGCCAGTTCTTCTACCGCAAGCTCGATCAGGCGGCGATGATCCAGGTCGCGCCGGACGGCAGCAAGCATCTCGTCTGGGGCGCCAGTCTCGATCGGCGGCCGCTCGATAGGCGCCTGCCTTCGCTGACATTGCTGGCTGACGGCAAGCCGCATGTGCGCGTTCTGAGCGATCACATGGAATCGGCAATGCAGTTCGATGTCCGGAGCCACACCTATCTCTGGATCCAACGCAAGGCCGATCCACTCGTGCTGGCGCAGGTCGGCCGCGCCAATATCGCGCTCGGCGATTACAGCTCGTTGATCGATCGATCGCGCTCGCTGCAATTGCGCTTCATCCTGGCGCTTTTTCTGATTTCGCTGCTGATCGTCGCAGTGGCGATCTGGGTAGCCCTGACCGTCGCGGATCGGCTCGTTCGTCCGATCGGCGAGCTGGTGGGCGCGGCGCGAAGGGTGGCCGGCGGCGATCTCACCGCCCGGGTCGCCGCGCCTAACCAGCATGACGAGGTCGGCACTTTGGCCTTCGCCTTCAACCGTATGACCCGGCGCCTGAGCGAGCAGACCGGCGCGCTCGAAAGCCGCCGTGCGCTGACCGAAGCCGTGCTGTCGGGGGTGTCGGCGGGCGTCATATCGATCAACCGCGATCGCCAGATCACGCTCACCAACCTTTCGGCGCAGGCCTTGCTGCGATCCGGCGAAACCAGCCTGATCGGACGCCAACTCGAACATGTTGCGCCCGCGCTCGATGATCTGCTCGATGCGGGGGAGCGCGAGGCGGTGGTGCTGATCGAGGTCGACGGCGACGTGCGCACGCTCGCCGTCACCGTCGTCGGGGCGGGGCAGGGGCACGTGCTCACGTTCGACGACATCACCCAGCGGCTCGCCGATCAGCGCCGCGCCGCCTGGGCCGATGTCGCACGCCGCATCGCGCACGAGATCAAGAACCCGCTGACCCCGATCCAGCTCGCCGCCGAACGTCTCCAGCGACGTTATGGACGGCAGATCGTGGAAGAGAGCGGCACGTTCGACCGGCTCGTCTCGACGATCGTACGGCAGGTCGGCAACATCCGTCGCATGATCGACGAATTCTCGTCGTTCGCGCGCATGCCGAAGCCGCAATTCCTGCGGGAGAATTTGATCGATATCGCCAAGCAGGCGCTGTTCCTGCACGAGGTCGCGCATCCGGCGGTGCACTTCTCGCTCGACGCGCCCGATCCACCGCCATCCATGGTGTGCGATCGCCGCCAGATCGGCCAGGCCTTCACCAACATCATCAAGAATGCCGTCGAAGCTGTCGAAGCGCGGGTCGGCGAGGGCGGCGAAGGTCATGTCGCCATGACCATCCGCGCATCGGACGAGCGGCTGTGCATCGAGGTTGCCGACGATGGCGTCGGGCTGCCGGCCGAGCGCGAGCGGCTGACCGAGCCCTATATGACGACGCGCGCGCGCGGCACCGGGCTCGGCCTGGCGATCGTGCACCGCATCGTCGAGGAACATCAAGGCACGATCACCTTCCTCGATCGCCCGGGGGGCGGCACCATCGTGCGGATCGAGTGCGATCGGCTAGCACTCGACCGTCTGGTCGAGGGCGTTGCCGAAGACGAGTCCGCCACAGAACAACAACCAATCCGCGTCAGGAGTGCTTAAGACCATGGCCCTCGATATCTTGGTAGTCGACGACGAGGCCGATATTCGCGAGCTTGTCGCCGGCGTGTTGGAAGACGAAGGATATCAGGCGCGTAGCGCCGCCTGTTCCGATACGGCCCTGGCGGCGCTGAGCGAGCGTCGCCCGAGCTTGGTGCTGCTCGACGTCTGGCTGCAAGGATCGAAGCTCGACGGGCTGGCGCTGCTGGCCGAGATCAAGCGCCGCGATCCGAGCCTGCCAGTGATCGTCTTCTCGGGCCACGGCACGATCGACACCGCCGTGGCGGCGGTACGCGAGGGCGCCTTCGATTTCATCGAGAAGCCGTTCGAAAGCTCGCGCCTGCTTCACCTCGTCGCGCGCGCGACCGAGACCGATCGGCTGCGGCGCGAAAATGCGGACCTCAAGGCGCAGGTCGGGCAGGACGACGAGCTGACGGGCACCAGCCAGGCGATCAATCATGTCCGCGCAACCCTGAAGCGCGTCGCCGGCACCGGCAGTCGCGTCCTTATCTCGGGGCCCGCCGGCGCCGGCAAGGAAGTGGCGGCGCGCCTGCTCCACAATTGGAGCCCGCGCGAAAAGGCGCCCTTCGTGGTCGTTTCGGCGGCGCGGATGACGCCCGAGCGGGTCGAAGAGGAATTGTTCGGCGTGGAGGAGGGCGGCCAGTTCGCCCGCCCCGGCCTGTTCGAGCAGGCGCATGGCGGCACGCTCTTCCTCGACGAGATCGCGGATATGCCGATGTCGACGCAGGGCAAGATCCTGCGCGTGTTGACCGATCAAAGCTTCACGCGGGTCGGCGGCACGCGGGTCGTGAAGGTCGACGTCCGCGTCGTATCGGCGACAGCACGTGATCTGGCGGCCGAAATCGAGGCGCGACGCTTCCGCGAAGACCTCTATTACCGGCTCAACGTCGTGCCAGTGCAAATGCCGCCGCTCGAACAACGGCGCGAGGACGTGCCTGCGCTCGCTGCGCATTTCGCCGCACGCTACGCCGCCGAGCGCCGCGTGCCGACCCCCGACGTTTCGGCCGAGGCGATCGCGGCCCTCCAGGCTTATGACTGGCCGGGCAATGTCCGCCAGTTGCGCAACATGATCGAGCGCACGATCATCCTCGCGCCGCTCGACCGGATCGGCCGGATCGACGCCGATATGCTGCCGCCGGAAATCGTGTCGGGTCAGGCCGAGATCGTACCTGGCAACGGCGCGCGATCGATCATGGGTACGCCGTTGCGCGAGGCGCGCGAGACGTTCGAACGCGAATATCTGCGCGTCCAGATCCGCCGCTTCTCGGGTAATATCAGCCGCACCGCGACCTTCATCGGGATGGAGCGCTCGGCCTTGCACCGCAAGCTCAAGAGCCTCGGCCTCGCCGATCCGCGCGGGGAGGATGAATGATGCCGCGCAGACGGGCATTCGCACAATTAATCGTTAATGGGTGCTCGCAACCTTGTGTTGCGACGCAACAAATCCTATCGTTATAACGCTCCCGCAACCGGCGGGGCGCACGATGCCGTGAACGGCGCCAGCGGGCTACGACCCGCCAAAAGAGAAGGCCACTTACGATGGCGGACAAGGTCAACAACCTCCAGGATATCTTCCTCAACACGCTGAGGAAGTCCAAGACCCCGGTGACGATGTTCCTCGTCAAGGGCGTCAAGCTCCAGGGTATCATCACCTGGTTCGACAATTTCTCGGTGCTGCTGCGTCGCGACGGGCAGAGCCAGCTTATCTACAAGCACGCCATCTCGACGGTGATGCCGGCGCATCCGCTCGACCTGTCGGAGATCGAGAAGGGTTTCGACGACAAGAAGTCGCAGCTGCTGCAGGAAATCTTCCTCGCCGCAGTGCGCAAATCCGGCGAGCCGGTGACGATGTTCCTGGTCAACGGTGTCATGCTTCAGGGTGAGATTGCCGCTTACGACCTGTTCTGCATGCTGCTCCGCCGCGACGGGATGAGCCAGCTTGTCTACAAGCATGCCATCTCGACCGTCCAGCCGATGCGCCCACTCAACCTCATGAGCGGCGAAGACGAAGGCGACGAGGAGGAATAGCCCCGAGCCATGCGTCACGCCGCCGTCGCGATCGGCGGGTGACGCTGGGGCACTCCATCCCTATATCGTCGGGATGAGTGGATTTACCCGGGAAGAAACGGACGAAGTAAGGCGCGGCGCACGGGCGGTGATCGCCATGCCCGAACGCGGCGACAGCCTGCGCGACAGCGAGGCGCGTTTGGATGAGGCGAGCGGGCTTGCCGCCGCGATCGGGCTCGACGTGGTCGATCGCATGGCTTTCCGCCTGCGCCAGCCCAAACCGGCGACCTTGTTCGGCTCGGGCCAGGTCGAGCAGATCGCGCTGGCGGCGCGCATGCACGAGGCCGAACTGGTGGTGGTCGACGCGGCGCTGACCCCGGTCCAGCAGCAGAATCTGGAGAAGGCGACCAAGGCCAAGGTGATCGACCGCACCGGATTGATCCTCGAAATCTTCGGCGAGCGCGCGGCCACCGCCGAAGGGCGACTTCAGGTTGAACTCGCGCACCTCGATTATCAGGCGGGTCGGTTGGTGCGATCGTGGACCCACCTCGAACGCCAGCGCGGCGGCTTTGGCTTCCTCGGCGGCCCCGGCGAGACCCAGATCGAGGCCGACCGTCGCTTGATTCGTGATCGCATGGCCAAGATCCGGCGCGAACTGGAGCAGGTCCGCAAGACGCGCGGCCTCCACCGCGCGCGGCGCGAACGCGCGCCGTGGCCGGTGGTGGCGCTGGTCGGCTATACCAATGCGGGCAAATCGACCCTGTTCAACCGGCTCACCGGTGCCGACGTGATGGCGGAGAATCTGCTGTTCGCGACGCTCGATCCGACGATGCGCCAGATCGCGCTGCCGGGGATCGACAAGGCGATCCTGTCCGACACGGTGGGGTTCGTCTCCGATCTGCCGACGCAATTGGTCGCCGCCTTCCGCGCGACGCTGGAGGAGGTCACCGCCGCCGACCTGATCCTCCATGTCCGCGATATCGCGCATCCCGATACGGAAGCGCAGCGCGCCGACGTGCTGGCGGTGCTGGCCGAGATCGGGATCGGGCCTGAAAGCGAGGAGGGCGTCGCGACCCCGATCCTCGAGGTCTGGAACAAGCTCGATGCACTCGATCCGGAAGAGCATGCCCGCGTGCTGGCCGAGGCTGCGCGCACGCCCGATGTCGTGCCGGTGTCGGCGCTGACCGGGGAGGGGGTGTCGGCACTCCAGCGCGAGGTTGCCGACCGTCTATTGGCTGGCGCGGTTGTGCATGAGATCATCGTGCCGGTGACCGACGGCGAGATGGTGGCGTGGCTGCACCAACATGGCGAGGTGATCGAATCCGCGCTCGACGGTGAGAAGTTGCGTCTCGACGTGCGGCTATCGCCCGACGAGTGGAGCCGCTTTCAAACTCGTCGATAAAGGCCCTCTCCCCGACGGGGGAGGGCCTTTATGGTGCTACGCCCCCTTCGCCGCGTGCTTCTCGATCGCGAGTTGCGACGCCGTCCGTGTCGCATTCGCAAACTCGACCCGATTATCGCCCATCCAGTTGTATGACTCGATCCGCCGAGCATTGCGCGCCGCAAATTTCGGCATCACCTGACGGGCGATCAGATCGAACGACTTCTTCGTATTCTCCGGAGTCGCCCAATTCTGCGCCAGGATCAGCATGCAGCCGAAACCGCCGGTCTTGTCCCAATAGCGTTCGAGCTGTGCAACCGCGTCATCGACCGTACCGATCACCGCTGCCTGGTTCTCGATCATATCCTTGACCGGTCCTAGCCCGATTGAGGCCGGGCCCTGAGGGCTGATCTGATAGGCGTAGTCGGACCATTTATCGAAACCCCACGACACTTCGGCAATCGCCTGCTCGCGGGTCTCCGCAACATGGAAGGGGGCCATGAGCCGCAGGCCGGCACGGTCCATCGGCTTGCCGGCTTTTTCACCCTCGGCACAAGCAATCGCCCAATTGGTATCGAGCGCAGAATAGCCAGCCAGGCTGGCCGCGGCCACACAGACCATGCCCAGCCCATATTTGCCCGCCAACACCGCGCCGTTGGGCGTCACCGTGCTGGTGCAGGCGATATGTGGGCGGCGGCCCTTATAGGGCCCCAGCTGCATGCGCGCATTATGCATCTCGAACCATTCGGTCTTGGCGGTGATGATCTCGCCGTCGAGCAGACGCGTGATCACATCGACCGCCTCGCCCATGCGATCGCGCTGAGTCTCGGCGCGGATACCGAGCATCTGCGCGTCCGAATTGAGCAGGCCCGGCCCGATGCCGAACATCGCGCGACCCTTGGTCTGATGATCGAGCTGCGCCATGCGGCCGGCGGTCATGAAGGGATGGTGATAGGGGGCCGACATCACGCCCGTGCCGAGCTTGATACGGGTGGTGCGCTCGGCCGCGGCGGCAATGAACAGTTCGGGCGAGGCGATGATCTCGAACCCACCCGAATGATGCTCGCCGATCCAGGCCTCGTCATAGCCAAGCCGATCAAGAAACTCGATCAGCTCGAAATCGCGTTGCAGACAGAGCGTCGGATCCTCGTCCAGCGCGTGGAAGGGGGGCAGGAAGATTCCGTAACGCAGCTCGGCCTTCGTCATTGCATACCTCTCACCTTATTTTCCCGACAAGAGACGGCGGGCGGCGACTTGGCAAGAGGCTAGAGCGCCGACTGTCTCACAATCGGGACGATAACAACCTCTTGTCAGAAATCGGTGAGATACGGGTTGCTGTTGGGTTCTTCGGCCTCGTTCGGTCTTTCCTGCCAGGTCGGCAATTTATCCTGGTGGATGAAGAGCTTCTGGCCAATCCATAGGCCATCCTGCATGTGATCGCGGCACGGGTTGGTGGTGTTGGGGTGGATCAGGATCGGCAACCCACCATGATTGAGGATCAGCCACGGCACGAGCGTCGCGAACAGGTGATTCTCGAACGCGATCTGGAACATCGCGCGATCGTGCGGGCCGACCAGCACCTCATGCCAACGCCCGAGCCGCACCGCGAAGCGCGCATCGACCCCAGCGCGGAGATGCTCGGCGACACGGCGGGTGGTGACGGGATCGAAATAGATGTGCGCGTGATAGCTCACGATCTCGTCAAGTGTGCGATAGCTCATCGCCGCTTCGCCTCATGCCAGAGCTCTTCCTTCTGATCCAGCGGCAGGCCGGCGAAGGCATCGCCTGCAATCTCTTCCATCATACGGAAACGGCCCTCGAACTTGGCATTGGCATTGCGCAAAGCGGCTTCGGGATCGACGCCATGCTTGCGCGCCCAATTGACCACCGCGAACAGCAAGTCGCCAATCTCCTCGGCGCGCTCTTCGTCACTGGCTGCCGCATCGACTTCGGCCAGTTCCTCGACGATCTTGTCACGCGCGCCGGCGGGATCGGGCCAGTCGAAGCCCGTGCGTGCTGCGCGCTTCTGCAGTTTTTCGGCGCGCATCAGCGCGGGCAGGGCGATCGCTACGCCCGCCAGCGCGCTCGGATCCTCAGGCTTGGCGGCGCGCTCGGCGGCCTTGATAACCTCCCACTGGGCATGGCCGGCCTCGCGCGGGTCGTCGCCGAAGACGTGCGGATGGCGCCGGATCATCTTATCGGAGATCGCTGCAGCCACATCGGGTAACGCGAAAGCGCCGATCTCCTCGGCCATGCGCGCGTGGAATACGACCTGCAGCAGCAGGTCGCCGAGTTCGTCGCGCAACGCGGGCAGATCGTTGGCCTGGCAAGCCTCGGCGACCTCATAGGCTTCCTCGATCGTGTAAGGCGCGATCGAGGCGAAGTCCTGTTTCACATCCCACGGGCAGCCAAGCTCCGGATCGCGCAGCCGCGCCATGATCGCGACCAGCCGCTCGATCGGGTTGGCAAAAAGATCCGCCGAAAAACCGTCGCGAGGGATCATCGTCATTCCTGCAAATCAAGGGATGGATGGTGCATAGAATATTGTCGCACCCCGACAACCGAAAGGTCAGCGGAGGGCGCGCCGGATCGGGACCTTCTTCGATCTCTTAGTCTGATAATATATATTATGTAAAATATAGATTGGTGTTAGGTCCTAAGGAACGCTTCAGGCTTTCGGCTCCAGCACGAGCATATCGCCCTCGACCCGCCACGCTTTGAGCCGCGACAGGAAATTCATGCCAAGCACGTCGGTATCGCCGAATTCCGGCGCGACGACCACGCGCAGATCGCTTGCGACGATCGGACCGAGTTCGAGCCGGTGCACGCTCGACGTGCGTGCGAACACCATCCCGTTCGCGGTCGACAAGGTTGTCGGAAACGGATTCTGATCGAGATCGAGCGACGCGGCGTGCGCGGTCGCAAGACTCAACGATGTCGTCGTCGCGCCGCTGTCGATCAGCAAACGGCGTTCGATCCCGTCGATGCGTGCCGTCGCCCAGAAATGGCCATCCGCGGACTTGCGGATCCGCACCATGCCGCCGCTGATACGCTGTTCGTCATCACCCAGCAGGCTCCGGACTTTGGCCCAACCGGCCTGCAATCCATTCTCGCGGCTGAGCCCGATCGCCAGCATCACGATGATGAAAATCCCGAACCATGCCAGGGCCATCGGGGCTATCTTTCGCAACGGAACGCGGCGAGACAGCAACGCGGACAGCGGCAATATGAGCGCCAACATTATGTAAAGAACATTGGCGCCCTGATCGCCGTTCATGCCAGCACGCGCTCCAGCCCATCATAGCCCGGCACGACGCCCCCCGGCAGTTCGACGAGCAAGGACGCATAATCCATCGATTGGTCCATATGCGTCAGGATTGCCTCACCTGGCTTGAGCCGCGCGATCGCGTCGAGCGTCATCGCCAGATGCGGATGCGTCGGATGCGGTTTGCGACGCAGCGCATCGACCACCCAGACGTCCACGTCCTCGAACAATCTCTCCATCTCGGGCGTGATCGCACTGAAATCCGTAGCATATCCGATCGAGCGCCCACCATGTTCGAAGCGCAGGCCGGCTGAGGTGATCTCCCCGTGCGGCTGATCGACCACGCGCACTATGATGTCGCCGATAACGGTCTCGTCCTCGAGTAACATCTTTTCCGCTGTAGACGGATATCCGTAGCGCCCGCTGAAGACGTAGCCGAAGCGCTGTTCGAGCAGATCGATCGTCTCGCGCCGCGCATAGCCAGGCACCGGCGCGCGACGGACGTGGAAAAGCTGGCGGAGATCGTCGATGCCATGCGTGTGATCGGCATGCTCGTGCGTCCAGATCACTGCATCGAGCGCGCCGATGCCCGCCGCCAGAAGTTGGGCGCGCATGTCGGGGCCGCTATCCACCAGGATCGTGGTCGTCCCGCTCTGGACCAGGATCGAGGCACGGGTGCGCCGGTTGCGCGGATCATCGGGATCGCACGCCCCCCAATCGCCCCCGATCCGCGGCACGCCCGATGAGGTGCCGCACCCGAGGACGATGAGCTTCACGCAGCAGCTTTCCGGAACAATGTGAAGAAATTGCGCGCGGTATAGTCCATCAGATCCGACGTCTCCTCACCGCGCAGATTGGCGATGAAGGCGGCGGTATCGGCCACGAACGCCGGTTCGCCGACCTTGCCCCGATGCGGCACCGGCGCGAGGAAAGGCGCATCGGTTTCGACCAGCAACCGGCCGGCCGGGATCGTCGTCACCGTCTCCTGCAACGCCTTGGCGTTCTTGAAGGTCACGATACCCGAGATCGAGATGAACAGGCCGATCGCGAGCATGCGATCGGCGAAGGCCTGGCTCGCGGTGAAGCAGTGGATCAAGGCGGGGAAGGCCCCCTTCCCCATCTCCGCCTCCATGATCGCGGCCGTATCCTCTTCCGCATCGCGGGTGTGGATGATCAAGGGCAGCCCGGTCTCGCGCGACGCCTGGATGTGCGACAGGAAGCTGGCGCGCTGGCGGTCGCGATCAGAATGATCGTAGAAATAATCGAGCCCGGTCTCGCCGATCGCGATCACCCTGGGGTGCTGCGCCGCGGCGATCAGCTTGGCGGCGTCGACATCGGGATGGGCGTCGGCCTCGTGCGGATGGATGCCGACCGACGCCCAAACGTCGGGCTCGCGTTCGGCGGTGGCAACGATCGCATCCCATTCGCGCTCGCGCGTCGAGATGTTGAGCATGCCGGTCACGCCACGCGCGCGCGCACGATCGAGCACCGCGCCTTGGTCCTCGATCAGCCCCTTATAGTTGAGGTGGCAGTGGCTATCGATCAGCATCAAGCTGGCTCGACATAGCGCGGGAACACGCCCTGCGGCACCGGCAGCACCGTGCCGGGCGCGAGGGGCATTGCCAAAGCCGCGAAATCGCGCGCGTCGGCATCCTGTCCGAGCAGATCGAGCAATTTGTCGGCGCTTGCCGGGATCGCCCAGCGCGCGAGGATTGCCAAAACCCGCACCGCTTCGGCCGTCCGATAGAGCACGCCATCCGCCAACGCCGGATCTTCCTTGCGCAGCGACCACGGCGCCATGTCGGCAAAATAGCGGTTCGCGAGTGCGACGCCGTCCCAGACGATCTCCAGCGCACGATTGAGCGCCAGATCGGCCATCGCATCGTTCACGCGCGGCAGAAGCTGCGCGAGATCGAGTTCGTTCGGGGCGTTGCCTGGCTCGGGCACGACGCCGCTGCAATTCTTGGCGATGATGCTGAGGCAACGTTGCGCGAGATTTCCGAGGCCGTTGGCCAGATCGGCATTGCAGCGGGTAATGATCGCCTCGCTGCTGTAGCTGCCATCCTGTCCGAAGCTGACCTCACGCAACAGGAAATAACGCAACTGATCGGTGCCATAGGTCTTCGCCAGCTCGATCGGATCGATCACGTTGCCGACCGACTTGGAAATCTTCTCCCCGCGATTGAGCAGGAAGCCGTGGCCGAACACGCGTTTGGGCAAGGGCAGTTGCGCGGACATCAGGAAGGCCGGCCAGTAGACCGTGTGGAAGCGCACGATATCCTTACCGATGATGTGGAGATCGGCTGGCCAGAACTTATCGTAAAGCTCTGTCTTTTCGGGATATCCAAGGCCGGTAAGATAATTGGTGAGCGCGTCCACCCACACATACATGACATGGCCGTCACTGCCCGGCACGGGCACGCCCCAATCGAAGCTGGTGCGCGAAATCGACAGATCGGACAGCCCGCCTTTGACGAAGCTCACAATCTCGTTGCGGCGCGTTTCGGGGCGGATGAAATCGGGCTGCGCCTCATACAAGGCGAGCAGGCGATCGGCGAAGGCCGAGAGGCGGAAAAACCAGCTCTCCTCGACATTCCACTCGACCGGAGTGCCTTGCGGCGAGAGCTTCTGCCCCCTTCCCCCTCGATCAGTTCCTTTTCATCGTAGAAGGCCTCGTCGCGCACCGAATACCAGCCTTCGTAGCGGCCGAGATAGATGTCGCCATTGGCCTCCATCGCGCGCCAGATGGCCTGGCTCGCCTCGTAGTGAGCCGGCTCGGTGGTGCGGATGAAACGATCGTACGAGATGTTGAGAAGCGCATCCATCTCCTTGTACGCGGCCGACATTTCATTGGTCAGTTCGATCGGCGTGGTCCCCAGATCGCGCGCTTTCTGCGCCATCTTGAGGCCATGCTCATCGGTGCCGGTCAGGAAGAAGACCTCGCGCCCGGATAGCCGCTGGAAACGCGCGATCGCGTCGGCGCAGATCACCTCATAGGCGAAGCCAATATGCGGGCGGCCGTTGGGATAGACGATCGCGGTGGTGATGTAGAAAGGTTCGGCCATGCGCGCGCCTTATCCTTTGTCGCGCCGCTTAGTCGAGGGTTTCAGGCGACTGGCGCGAGTTTCGCGACGAGGCCGGCTATCTCGAACACGGTAGTCTGCGGATCGAGCGACTGGTGGACCGCGCGATCCGCGATATCGCGCGCCTGCCGCCAGAGGGCGACCGTGTCGCCCAAAGCCTGTGGGGGACGGCCGCGCGCAGCCGCGGCGATACGCGACGGCGCCCGTTCGAGAAACGCCTCATAGCGCGGCTGGGCGGCCTTGAGACCGAGCATCTTGCCGAGCGCGACGCGCAACGCGTTGGTGGGATCACCATGCACCGCCAACCGTTCGATCGCCGCATCCAGCCCGGCGATATCGAGCCCGGCAAAGCGGAGCGCATGGCCGGGGGCGCCTTCGGCGATGCGAGTGAGCACATCGATCTCCTCGCGATCGGCATCGGGAAGCGTCTCGCGCAGCACCGCGCGCGTATCGACTTCATCGAGCGGGCCGAGGCGCAGCAGCCGGCAGCGCGAGCGGATCGTCGGCAACAGCCTTCCCGGTGCGTGGCTGACGAGCAGGAAGACGGTGGCCGCCGGCGGCTCTTCCAGATTCTTGAGCAATGCGTTGGCCGCGTTGCGCTCCATATCGTCGATCGCGTCGATCACGATCACGCGGCGTGACGAGAGGCTCGGCGTAGTCGCGAACAGCGACTGGAGGCTGCGCACCTGATCGACCGTGATCGAGCGGGCCAGATCCTCCGATTTGTCGCGCGTCAGCCGTGCGAGACGACGCAGATCGGGGTGCGACCCGGCCGCGATCAGCGAAGCGATACGGTGATCGGGCGGAACCTCGAACCCCTCCCCGGCAAAACCGGGCCCGGCAGCCGTGGCGAGGAGCCATTGGGCGGCTGCGTCGGCAAAGGTCGCCTTGCCGATCCCCTGCGGACCCGCAAGCAACCAAGCGTGGTGCAAGCGATCGGACGAGGCCGCATCGCGCAGCGCGGCGACAGCGTCATGATGACCCCGCAGCGTCACAGATAATCCGCCAGCGCCGCCATCAATCGCGCGGTGACATCGGCCGGCGCGCCGCTCGCATCGATGATCCGCCAGCGCACAGGATCGGCGATCGCCAACTTTTCGAAATTCGCGGCGACATGGGCGCGATAGGTCAGGTCACGCATGCCGAAGCGATCGACCTGTCCGGCATCGCGCTCGTCCTCGCGTGCCGTTGCAGTCGCCGTCTCGAGCGCGAGCAAGAAGGTGCGATCGGGCAGCATGCCCTCACTGCCGACCTGATGGAGCGCGCGGATCGCGTCCTCGCCCAGCCCGTCGGCGCCCTGATAGGCGATCGAGCTATCGACGAAGCGATCGCACACCACCCACGCGCCGCGCGCGAGCGCCGGGCGGATGGTCTTGTCGAGATGGTCCGATCGCGCGGCGGCGAACAGGAGGGTTTCGGCACGCGGCCCCCAGCGATCCTGCTCGCCGCCTAGGAGCAAGGCGCGGATCGCTTCGGCACCCGGGCTGCCGCCGGGTTCGCGGGTAAGGACGACATCGAGGCCCTGCTCTCGCAGCGCGGCGGCAAGTGCCTTGGCCTGGGTGGATTTACCGACCCCCTCCCCGCCCTCGAGACTGATGAAACGAGCGGGCATTATCAGCCGATAATACGATGAATACCGTTGGCGATGTGCCCGAAGAAGCCCGCTTTACCGACGTCGCCACCCGCGACCAGCGGCATCACCTGCGGCGGCCCATCGGGCGTGCGCACGATCAGATCGGCGACATGGGTGCCTGCCTTGATCGGCGCCTTGAGCGGCCCCGTATAGGCGTAGGACACCTTGACGTCCGATCCCATGCCCGCGGGCATCGTTACTGCCATGTTCGCGGGCGCCACCAATGCGACCTCACGCGCGCTGCCCAACTGGACCTTGGCCGTGCCGATCTGTGTGCCCTTGGCGAAGAGCTGCTTCGAGGTCCAGGCATGGAGACCCCAGTTCATGAACTTGACCAATTCCTCGATCCGCTGGTTGAACGAGGTCAGCCCGGACATGACCAGCACCAGCCGCCGGCCATTCTGTTGCGCCGAGCCCGTGAAACTGAAGCCCGATTCCTCGGTGTGGCCGGTCTTGAGACCGTCGGCCCCGGGGACGCGGCCGAGCAGAGGATCGCGATTGGCCTGGGTGATGTCCTGGCCTGACCCCATCGTCTTGCCCCAGGTGAAGTTCAGGCGGCTGTAGAAGGTCTTGTAGAGATCGGGGAAATTCTCGATCGTTGCCTGCGCGAGCGTGGCGAGATCGCGGGCCGAGACATAGGTCACGCCGTTGTCGGGCCAGCCGTTCGATGTGCCGAAGTGGCTGTTGGTGAGGCCCAGTTCCTTGGCGCGCTGGTTCATCAGATTGGTGAAGGCGGGCTCCGTGCCGGCAATATGCTCGGCCAGCACGACGCAAGCGTCGTTGCCCGACAAGGTGATGATGCCGAACAAAAGATTGGCGACCGACACTTGCTCGCCGGGGGAGAGAAACATGGTCGATCCCGCTGCCGGCCCATGCCACTGCTTCCACGTCTCGGGGCGCACCGTCGCCATATCGCTGAGCTTGAGCTGGCCCTTCTTGATCAGATCGAAGGCGACATAGACCGTCATGATCTTGGCCATCGACGCCGGTGGAATGCGCTGGTCGGCATTCTTGGCATAGAGCACCGCGCCTGACGAGAGATCCTTGATATAGGCCACCGTCGCCGGCGTATCGAACGGCGGGGCTGCTGCCTCGCCCGGAAGCGCGGTCAGCATGCTGGCGGCGAGCAGCAGAGCTATGGAGCGGTTACGCGTCATGACTGGCAATTTCCCGTGATCGTTGCGGCTGGTGATTGGGACGGTGATACCGCGCCGGTCCCGAGCCGTCATGCTGAACTTATCCACTGCGCTCAGTTGGCGGCATCTGCCGCAGGCATTGCCTGTGTTTGACGCGCCACCTCGTCCGCCAGCACGCCGATCGAAAGCGCATAGAAATTCGAGCAATTGTAGTCGAGGATCACCCGGTAGTTGCTCGTCAGCAGATAGGCGGTCTGCCCGGGGCCGTCGGGCTCGATCAGGCTGGCCAGTTCGCCATCGGCCGGCCCGGGGAAGCCGGCAACCATGATCCCCTTGGCTTTCCATTCGGCGATCGTGAGCCAGCGGCTGAGCCGGGCGTGGACGCGCGGGCAGCGCGGCGAAACGAGCGGGCTCTTGACGCTGTCGCGGTTGAAATCGTTCGGCACGGTCGCTGCCACACCCCACGGCGTGCCCGGTTTCCACCCCGCCTCGCGCAGGTAAGCCGCGATCGAAGCGAGCGCGTCGGCCGTACTGGTCCAGATGTCTGCCTTCCCGTCACCGTCGCCATCGATCGCAAGGCGCAGATAGGTGCTCGGCAGGAATTGCGGATAGCCGGTCGCCCCCGCCCAACTTCCCTTGAGCTCGTCGCGGGTGAAGCCCTTGTCGATCAGCTTGAGCGTCGCGATGAATTCAGCGGTGAACAATTCGCGCCGGCGCCCGTCATAAGCGAGCGTCGCGAACGAGCGCAGCAGATCGTAGCTGCCGGTGAAGCTGCCGTAGCCGGTCTCCTCACCGAAGATCGACAACGCCACTTTGCCGGGCACGCCGGTCTCGCGTTCGAACCGGGCGAGATTATCGGCGAGCGAGTTGTAGAGGCGGCGCCCCTTCACGATGTGCGCCTGATCGACATGGCTTCTGCGATAAGGTGCGAAATCGAGCGGGCCCTGTGCGGCGGTGGCTGGCCCGCCCGGCTGGCCGCGGTCGGCGCGGATCACGCGCGGATTGAAAGTGAGCCCCGCGGTCTCGCGATCGAACGTCGCGGGCTTGATCCCCTCGGCCAGCGCGCGCGGGCGCAGGCTCTGGACGAAGGCCGTGAACAAGGCGTCGGCGTTCGGCACCTCGGGCGCAGCCCCGGCGGGCGCCTGGGGATCGGAGGGCGAAGCCTGCTCCTGCGCGAAAGCCGGCGGGGTCAGCGCGATCAGCAGCGCGAGCGGGAGGAAGGAGCGGTTCGGCATGGTCACCCCTTCCCTGCCACAGTGCTGGCCGATCCAAAAACCTTTTGACCGTATCCCCGCCACACTTGCACGCACCGGCCACCCGCCGATAAGGGCAATGCAACGGACAGGTGGCCGAGTGGTTTAAGGCAGCGGTCTTGAAAGCTACTGTAGCTTGCAACCTGCGTTGAGAATTTAGAGTGTGGTTACAATGGGTTAGCAAGAGTCTGATTTGGGGAGTGGGTTTAGCCATAAGCCTGTCGTAGGCTGTTAGCCCCAAAACGGCGTGGAAGAGTGTCCGAGTGGTTTAAGGAACCGGTCTTGAAAACCGGCGAGCGGGCAACCGTTCCGTGGGTTCGAATCCCACCTCTTCCGCCAATTTCTTATAAGGGGGCATTGGTGGCGCTTACAGGACAGATAGAGGTTCCCAGCTTCGGCGGCCCTGTACGGATCGAGGTAAGCGCGAGTTCGAGCATCGTCTTTGTGGGCGCAAACGGCGCTGGCAAGACAAGGCTAGGTGTATACCTCGACGCCAATTTGTCCGTAAGCGGCGTCGAAGTGCATCGTATAGCAGCCCATAGGTCATTGACCTTGAATCCCTCTGTAGTACCTCCTAGCCTTGAGATCGCGACAAATCGGCTTTTTTTACGGCGACGATCACGGCGACTTCAATCACAAGTATGGTCGTCGATATCAGAACAAACCAGAAACCGCTCTGCTTTCTGATTTCGATCACGTGCTTGCAGCACTTTATGCCGAAAACAACGATGTATCTATAAAATACCGTCATGACGCAATTAGCAAGCCAAACGAGTGTGTAACCCCTGCCCCTGCGAAGGTCGACAGACTGAAGGAGATTTGGGAAAAGCTGTTGCCGCACCGCGAGCTAATTGTTCTCGGGGGCAATTTGAAAACGAAGCCGCCAGCAGGCGATGAATACTCCGCGTCAGATATGAGCGACGGGGAGAGAGTCACGCTCTACCTAATTGCGCAAGCATTGCTAGCAAAGCCCGACACGCTCCTCATATTTGATGAGCCAGAGCTTCATATAAATCGGTCTATCCTAGCAAAATTGTGGGATGAGATAGAAAGTGCCAGACCAGACTGTTGTTTCCTTTACATCACTCATGACGTTGAATTTGCTAGCTCCCGCCATGCAGCGACTAAATATGCTTTGCGCGCGTTTCGGCGGGTGCCGCACGACGCTTGGGACATTGAGCGAGTTCCAGAGAGGAGCGAACTTCCAGACGACATCGTTGCAACTATAGTAGGTAGTCGCCGACCCGTTCTCTTTGTAGAGGGAGATGGCGGTAGCTTAGATTCCGCGCTCTACCGTCGGGTGTATGACGACTTTACCGTTGTTCCAGTCGGCTCCTGTGAACAGGTGATCCACACGGTCTCGGCGTTCGCGGCCAGACCAGAGCTCCATCGCGTTGGGTGCGCCGGGCTCGTGGATGCAGATGGTAGAACCGATGCGGAGGCTACGCACCTCGCGTCAAAGGGCGTTTACAGACTTCCCGTGTCTGAGGTTGAAAATGTATTGCTCCTTCCGGGCGTATTCCTGGCTCTTGCAGAGTCTCTCAGCTTCACGCCGGACGAAGCGCGATCGCGCTTAGCGGCGCTTAAAGATATAGTTTTTGAGCAAGCGTCTCGGCAAATCAATGAGATTTGCCTCCGCTATACTAAGCGTCGGGTCGACGCGCAGATGAAGAAGATCGGCCTTTCTGGATCCGACATCGCAGCCCTTGACGCTGATTTTCGTCAGGCGTCGGCCACTATAGACCCCGCCGCCATTTTTGCAGGCGCGAAGGACGCACTAACCACCGCGCTGGATAATCAGGAATTTGAGAAGGTTCTACTAGCTTACGATAACAAAGTCCTTCTCAGCGAGGTTGCGAAGCAGCTTGGCTATCAGCAACGAGCCCTAGAGGAATTAGTGGGGCGGACCTTGCGCTCGGATAAAGATTCAACGCTACATGTGGTGCTCAGGTGAGGTAGCCCCCGAAATCGCCTGACAGGTCCTCGCTCTTAGATAAGAGTGAGCCGTATGACCGACGATATGCCTAGGCGCTACGAGCGCGTGGAGGTTCTGTCCGGTGTCCAGCGCCGGAGGCGCTGGACACCGGAAGAGAAGATTCGAATGGTCGAGGAGACCTATCTGCCGGGGATGAGCGTCTCGCTCGTGGCCCGCCAGCATGGTGTCGGCGCCAATCAGCTATTCACCTGGCGACGCCTGATGAGCCAGGGAGCGCTGACAGCCGCGACCGCCGGCGAGGAAGTCGTGCCAGCCTCCGACTATCGCGCGCTGGAGGCGCAGGTGGCCGAGCTTCAGCGTCTGCTCGGCAAGAAAACCATGGAGAACGAGATCCTCCGGGAAGCCGTCTCCCAGGCCGCAGGCCCAAAAAACTTCTGTTGCGCTCGACCTCGTTGCCGAAGGGTGGCCAGTGAGCGCGGTGGCGGAGGCGGTCCGTATCTCGCGACCTCATCTCTCCACCATGCGCCATCGCGGACCAGTACGCCGCCGGGGGCGACCGCCGCTTCCCGACGGTGATCTCGTCGCCGATATTCGTGCGCTGATCGTCGATCTGCCGACCTACGGCTATCGTCGCGTTCATGCGCTGCTTCGTCGCCAGGCCGAACGGCATGGACGACAACCGCCGAATGCCAAGCGGATCTACCGAGTCATGAAGCTCCATGGCCTGCTGCTGCAGCGACACAGCGGATGTGGCGAGGAACGTCGGCACGATGGCAGGGTTGCGGTCGATACCCGCAACAGCCGTTGGTGCTCCGATGGGCTTGAGATCGCTTGCGACAATGGCGAAAAAGTCCGCGTCGCCTTCGCTCTCGATTGCTGCGACCGGGAAGCCATGGGGTTCGTCGCGACCACGGGCGGAATTTCCGCCGGCGATGTCCGCGACCTCATGGTCGCCACTGTCGAGCATCGCTTCGGAAGCATCAACAGGCTGCCCCACGCCATCGAATGGCTGACTGACAACGGCAGCTGCTACACCGCACACGACACCCGGCGTTTCGCGCGAGACATCGGCCTCGTCCCGCGCACCACGCCTGTCGAGAGCCCGCAAAGCAACGGCATGGCGGAAGCCTTCGTCCGAACCCTCAAGCGCGATTATGCACGCGTCAGCGCCAAGCCCGATGCGCAGTCCGTGATCGACCAGCTCCCGATCTGGCTCGATCACTATAATGAGGTGCATCCGCACCGCGCGCTCGGCTACAGATCACCCCGCGAATTTATCGCAATCTCCAACCGCGAGAATCCGTCAGGCCTTTAGGGGGCAACAACATCAGGGATAGTTTGCCTGCTGTTACAGCGCATCCTTAAATCTGAGTGGCTGCACTTGCATATGCCACTATCCCGGTTACCGGACGTCGGCATCAGCGCACATGGGCCAGCTGCCAAATACCGTCTTCTTCCCACTTCCGGAGATGGTCGAGGATCAGCAGGAACTCTGCTGCCAGTTTGCCCGCTTTGACGTGACCCCCGTTTGGAATTAAACCTGTGGTCCATGTGGCCGTGTCACGCCAATTTACAGAATGCTTGGTGCCGTTTGGTTTGAAAGTATAGACAGTCATGGTTCGATCCCCCGGTATCGACCCAGTCGTTAATAATAAAGCTTGCTCGACTGGACATCTCCTGTTCATGGCATTTTTTTGGAACTGAATGCGACCGGGGCAACCTGCCCCGTAAATAACACAGTTAAGCGCGCGCCTAAGCCGGATTAGTCGAGCGCCGAACCGCTGCAAATGTCAGCTGAGCCGGTGGCCAACGGCCAAACCCGGCATGGAAACGAGTCGCTGAACTACGGCCAAACCCGGCATGGAAACGAGTCGCTGAACTTGCGATTATTTTTGGCGAGGGGCGCGCAGCCCCAATTGGACGCGGCGCCGGTCGACCCACGACGCCACGGGCCAGACGATCAGCAATCCGGCCAAAGCGGCCGCACAATCCGCAAACCAGTCATCCCATTCGGCGTCGCGATGGATGAAGGGCAAGGCTTGAGTAAGCTCGATCGCGGCGCCGAACGCTGCCATCGCAAGCGCGATCAGCGGCACTGGCAGGCGCGGATAGGCCAGCCTGCACAGGAATGTGACGGTGAAGAAGGCCAGCATGTGATTGGCCTTGTCCCAGCCAAGGCCGGTCGGCGCGTCCCGGCCGGGGACGATCGCGGCGACATAAGCGATCGCGATGCAGAGCCAGAAAGCGAGGATGAAGAGACGGCGAAGCAGCGACATCAGGCGCGCATGCCCGCTCGCGCTCGCGAGGTAAAGGCGGCGTCGACATGTGCCGACGCCGCTATCCATTTACTTTTTGCCGAGCGAAAGGCCACCGAAGCGCTTGTTGAAGCGCGCGACCTGGCCACCCGTGTCGAGCAACTGGTTGCGGCCGCCGGTCCAGGCCGGATGCACCGTCGGATCGATGTCGAGCTGGATCGTGTCGCCTTCCTTGCCCCAGGTGGAGCGGGTCTCGAACACGGTACCGTCGGTCATCTGGACCTTGATGCTGTGATAATCGGGGTGGATATTCTTCTTCATGATCTATGGTTTCCGGATAAACGGCTGGTTTCCGACCAGCCTGGGAAGCGGAGCGGCGCGCATAGCGGCGGATCGCCAAACAAGCAAGCAATACAGCCGCTTTTGGGCAAGGGATACATCATGCGGCTAGGCGCCATCTTTGCCGGCGGCCAGGCGCGCCGGTTCGGCAGCGACAAAGCGGCTGTCGAGATCGACGGCGTCGCGCTGATCGATCGCGTTGCCCGCCAGCTTCGGCCCCAGGTCGATCGACTGGTCGTGGTCGGACGCGACTGGCCCGGGCTGGAAAAGATCGTCGATCTGCCCGCTCCCGGTCTGGGGCCACTCGGCGCACTCGCCGGCGCCCTCGCCTTCGCGCACCGGAACGGGTTCACGGACGTCCTCAGCAGCGGGTGCGATCTTCCTGATTTACCGTCGGATCTTGCCCAACGTCTAGCCCCCGGGCCGTCCGTAATTGCAGGACAGCCGTTGCTCGGGCTGTGGCCCGCCGCTCTGGCAGCGGATTTGAGGGACTATCTTGAGCGGGATGGCGACCGCGCCATGCGTAGCTGGATCGCACGCGCAGGCGCGCGACCCATCGCCCACGATCGGCCGCTCGCGAATATCAATACGCCGGAAGAACTGGCGGCGTATCTGGCCGCCAGAGGATCGTCAGCTTGACGGTGGATCGGCGATCATCGCCGTGAAGTTCGCCTGCGCCGCCAGCTTGTCGCCGACGAACGCCTTGCCCGCGAACTTGCACACGCTTGAACGCTTCTGGACGAAGTCGACCTGCAGCGTCAGCAGCACGCCCGGCTCGACCGGGCTGCGGAACTTCGCCTCGTCGATCGCCATGAAGTAGACCAGCTTGCCCGATCCGGCGAGACCGAGGCTTTCGACCGCGAGCACGCCGGCGGCCTGCGCCAGCGCCTCGACGATCAGGACGCCCGGCATGATCGGGCGCCCCGGAAAATGCCCCTGGAAGAAGCCCTCGTTGATCGTCACCGCCTTGATCGCGGTGATCGACTGATCGATCACCAGCGATTCGACCCGGTCGACCAGCAACATCGGATAACGATGCGGCAGCGCCGCCATGATGCAGCGTATGTCGAACGGGCCGAGCGCGGCCGGGCTTTCCCCGTCGTTCAAGGCGTTAGCGACCCTGGTTGCCGGTCGGCGTCGGGCGAGCCGGCGCGGCCTGCTGCTGACCGGGCTGCCAGCCGGCCGGCGGCGTCGTCGAGACCGTCTTCACCGTGTTGTTGAGTTGCGCGACGATGTCCGGGGTGAGGTCACCCGCCGGCGACGCAGCCATCACGGCGTCAGGCTTGATCAGGATGGTGACGTTCTTGGCCGCCATCGCCGCCTTGACCGCGGCGTCGAGCTTGTCGGCAACCTGCTCCTGCGCATAAGCGAACGGGCGCTGGAACGGGGTCGAAAGACCGGCCAGTTCCTTCTGCGCGGCATCGCGGCGCTGCTGGAATGCCAGTGCCTTGGTCTGCAGGGTCGCCTGCGGGGTCGCAGAATTGGCCTGCAGGGTCTGCAGTTCCTGCGCGAGCGGAGCGAGCTGCGCCTGCAGCGCCTGCTGGCGCGCGTTGAACGCATCCATCTGCGTCTTGTAGGTCGTCCGGATCTGGGTAGCAGCGGCCTGCATCGCGGCCGACTGCTCGACCGCGCCGTTGAGATCGGCAACAGCCACCTGTGCCGAGGCCGGTGCGGCGATGGCCATCGGTGCCGCGATGGCCGCGGCCGTCATGAGCTTCAGGATAGTCCTCATTGGAATGATGTTCCTACGTTGAAAGTGAAGAGTTTTGGATCGTCGCCAGGATATTTCACAAGAGCCTTCGCGATGTCGATCCGGAACGGACCGAACGGCGATTGCCAGTTGATGCCGATGCCGACGGTAACGCGTGGCCTCCAGGTATTGCCCAGGAATTCTTCTGTGAAACCGGGGATCGTGGTGCCGTTCGTCGTCAGACCAGTGGGGCATTTTATCGACAAATCGGTGATAGTCTGTGCGACATTCCCGGTCGAGTCGAGACAAAGCCGCTGCCCGCTAGAATTCAAAACTTCGCGGAACTGGCCGGCCGGGGGAACAGTCTGCGTGATAGGCGCCTTGACCCCGAAGACCGATCCGACATCAGCAAATATTGACGGCCGAATACCCAGTTCGCGCGCGCCGTTGCCAAGCGGAATCTGCAGTTCAAGCTTGCCGAAATAATAAGCGCGACCGCCAAGCGCATCGTCGCTCGCATTCTTGCGATTGGGATCGACGACCGGATTGCCGTTGGCGTCGGTCTGAACGGAGCCGTCGCTGTTATACAGATAGGGGCGGCGTAGCACACGCGGGCCAACGCCGCGGATATCGAAACCGGCGAAATCGGGCTCACCTTGGAAGAAGCGATCGGTCAGGCGCACCTTGTCGACGCCGGCGCCTCGATCATTCTCAAGACTCTTGATATAACCGCCTTCGATATTGGCGGATAGGACAAACCCTTTGGGCAATCCCCAATATTTGTGCCCCTCACCCTTCGTGCGCAGATATTTGACGCTGCCGCCCAGCCCAGCAAAATCCTGGCTGAATACCAAGCGCTGACCGCGGGTCGGGCGGATACGATCGTTCAGGTTATCGTACACCAAGCTGTAGCCGACCGACGACGTCGTCCGATTGCCGATCGCGTCGCACAGATAACGGCCCGCCAGCAACGGGTCGCAACGCAGTGTGCCGGTAGGATCGATCGAGCCATTCGGTAAATAGGCCGAATAGAAGCTGTTCTTGTTGAGCGACACATTGTCCTGGCTGAGACCGTAGCGCAACGCCAGGCTCCAGAATTCGGTCAAAGGCACGCCGGCGCGGATCTGGAAACCGGTCGTGGTCTGGTCGTAGGTCGTGTTGCGGCTGTCACCAACATAGTTGAACGAGTTGTAATCACGCCGGAAGATGTCGCCGCCGACCGCGATGTTGTGGTCGAACAGATAAGGTTCGGTGAAGCCGACGCTCGCCGATTTCGAATAGACCGACCAGTCGACGCTGGCGCGGACCTCCTGGCCCTTGCCCATGAAGTTGGACTGGCTGATCGACAGGCTGACGAGGAATTTCTCGAGGCTCGAATAGCCGGCCGAAACCTGAAGCTGGCCGGTTGGCTTCTCCTCGACATTGGCCGACAGGATCACCTGATCGGGGTTGGTGCCCTGCTTCTGGTCGATCTCGAGCTTGTCCTGGAAATAGCCGAGGCTCTGGATACGATCGCGCGAACGCTTGACGCGGAAGCCGTTGAAGGCATCGCCCTCGGCCAGGCGCATTTCGCGGCGGATCACCTTGTCACGCGTGACCGTATTACCGTTGATATCGACCCGCTCGACATAGACGCGCGGCGCGTTCGCGATGCGGAACGTCACGCTCATCGTCTTCTTGTCTTTGTCCCGATCGAAATTGGGACGTACATCGGCGAAGGCGTAACCGAGCAGGCCGGCGGTTTCGGTCAACGAGTCGACCTGATCCTCGACCAGCTTGGCGTTGTACCAATCGCCCTTCTTGGCGCGGATCAGATACTTGACCTCGTCCGCCTTCAGGTCGCGGATTTCGCTTTCGACGTTCACGTCGCCGAAATGGTAGCGATCGCCTTCGTCGACCACATAAGTGATGATGAAGTCGCGCTTGTCCGGCGTCAGTTCGGCCACGGCCGAGACGACGTGGAAGTCGGCATAGCCCTCGGTCAGATAGAACTGGCGCAATTTCTGCTGGTCATAGGCCAGGCGATCGGGATCGTAGCTGGTGCCGCCCGAGAAGATGTGGGTGATGCCCGACGTCTTGGTCGCCATCTCCTGCTTCAGGCGGCCGGCCTTGAAATGCTTGTTGCCGATGATGTTGATGCGCAGCACGCGGCTTTTGGGGCCCTCGTGAATCTCGAACACGATATCGACGCGGTTCTGGTCGAGCTGGACCATCTTGGGCTCGACCGTCGCGGCGTAGCGGCCCTGGCGACGATAGAGCTCGATGATGCGTGCGACGTCGGCGCGCGCCTTGGAGCGGGTGAAGATCTGGCGCGGCGCGAGCTTGATCTCGGGCCGGATCTTGTCTTCCTTGATGCGCTTGTTGCCTTCCAGCACGATCCGGTTGATCACCGGATTTTCGCGCACTTGGAGGACGAGGTTGCCGGTATCGATACCGGCAATCGATACGTCGGCAAACAACTCAGCCGCGTACAGATCCTTGATCGCCTGATCGAGCAACTCAGGGGTATAGGCGTCGCCCGGCTTCAACTTGATATAGGATCGAACCGTATCCGCTTCGAGGCGTTGGGCGCCGGTAACGGTGATCGATTTGATGATGCCCGTTCCATGTTGTGGCGCGGCAGGCGCCGGCGTTGCCTGAGCTGGAGGCGTCGCCTGCGCGAAGGCGACTGCCGGCATCCCAGCCAGCATCGTTCCCATCATCAAAGCGGGGGCGAACCGCATCCGGGCGCGTTGCCCGCTACACTCAAACAGATCCGTCACGCGTCCCCGCCTCAAGAATTGCACAATTGTTTGGAGCCGGGGGCTTGGACCGGCCACCTCCCCTGCCCCATAGCGATCAGCCAATCAAGCCGGCAAGCTTCCGCCAAAGGCCGAAAGACGCCAAGTCGTTGACCGTCACGAATAGCATGAAGCCAAGCAGCAGTGCGAGACCTGAACGAAACGCCCATTCCTGCGCCTGCGCAGGAATGGGCCGACGACGAATTCCCTCCACGAGGTAAAAGAATAAATGGCCGCCATCGAGGAGAGGAATTGGCAACAGGTTGATGAATCCCAGATTAATCGAAATGAGAGCCATGAAATGGATGATCGGCAATATGCCCAGCGAAACCGTCTGACCTGAATATTGCGCGATCTTCAGAGGACCACCCAGCTCGCGGGCCGATCGCTGCCCGCCCAGAATCTGGCCGATCACGTCGACCATCATCCGCACCGTGCCCCAGGTCGCGCCGACCGCGGCTTGCAACACGCCGATCGGCCCTTGGTGGACGCTCACCGGGCGCCCCGGCAAAACGCCGAGCAAACCACGTTCGGTTTTGTTGCCCGATGCATCCTGTTCGGTCACCGTCTGCGGCACGGCGACGAGATCGATGCGATGGCCACCGCGATCGATTCCGATCTCCAATCGCTGGCCTGGACGCAGGAAGATCATTTCCGCCAGGTCTTCGAACCGCTCGACCGATCGGCCGGCAACGCTGACGATGCGGTCACCCGCATGGATGCCGGCACGCTCTGCGGCCGATCCCGCGGCGACGCTCTTTACCAGGGTCGGTGTCTGCGGCACGCCGAAGACCGCGAAGAAGCCGGCGAAGATCAGGATCGCGACGATGAAATTGGTTACTGGCCCTGCCGCAACGACGAGGAAACGCTGCCAGACCGGTCGCCCCTGAAGCGTCTGCGCTCTCTCTTCTGGCGGCAGGCGCAGCCAGGCGGGATCGGGTTCGCTCGCCGGCCCCATATCGCCCGCAAATTTGACATAGCCGCCGATCGGCAACGCCGAGACTTTCCAACGCGTGCCGCGCTTGTCGGTCCAGCCGGCGATTTCGCGGCCCATGCCGATCGAGAAGCTTTCGGCCTTCACGCCGAACAGCCTGCCGGCCAGATAGTGGCCGAGCTCATGCACGAACACGAGCGGACCGATCACGACCAGGAACCCGATTATCGCCAATAGGAAACCGGGAATTGCCGTCATGCCGCCTTGCGCTCCGTGGTCGCCCGGGCGAGTTGGCGAGCCATATCATCTACCATCAGGACCTCGTCGATCGTCGAGGGCGCCGGTGGGCCGTTATAGCGATCGAGGGCTTGCTCGACCGTCAACACTATGTCCAGAAAGCCGATTTTTCCGGCGAGAAAAGCCGCGACCGCAATTTCATTGGCCGCGTTGAGCACCGCGGGAGAAGCGCCCCCCGCATCCAGCGCCTCTTTCGCGAGCCTCAGTGCGGGG
The DNA here is from genome assembly GCF_044905095.1 of Sphingomonas sp. MMS24-J13. Taxonomy (NCBI): domain Bacteria; kingdom Pseudomonadati; phylum Pseudomonadota; class Alphaproteobacteria; order Sphingomonadales; family Sphingomonadaceae; genus Sphingomonas; species Sphingomonas sp. MMS24-J13. The sequence continues at coordinate 1,385,118 of NZ_CP173258.1, read as the reverse complement.
AAACGCGCCGCATCGGGCGCCTCGAAATCGAGCCGGCCGATCGCGACCAGATCGAGCGGCTGCATCGGCGTTTCCATCCGATCGGGCCAGGCGAGCGTATGCGCGATCGGAGTGCGCATGTCCGACGGACCCAATTGGGCGAGGATCGATCCATCGACATAATCGACCATCGAATGGATGATCGACTGGCGATGGACGACGATCTCGATCTGGTCGTGGCGAACCGGGAACAGGCGTGCTGCCTCGATAAGTTCGAGCCCCTTGTTCATCATCGTTGCGGAATTGATCGAGATCTTCGCCCCCATCGACCAATTGGGATGCGCCACCGCTTGCTCGCGCGTGACGTTGCGCATCGCCTCGATCGGGCGATCCCGGAACGGCCCACCGCTGGCAGTCAGGATGATCCGCCGCACGCGCTCGGGCCGCGCGAAATCGAAACACTGGAAGATGGCGTTATGTTCGGAATCGGCGGGCAGCAACGTCGCCCCGCTCGCCTTCGCCGCGGCAAGGATGACATCGCCCGCCGCCACCAGCGGTTCCTTGTTGGCGAGCACTATCGTGCCGCCCGCCTCGATCGCGGCCATCGTCGGCTTGAGCCCGGCGCAGCCGACGATCGCACCCATCGTCCAGTCGACCGGACGCGCTGCCGCCTCGATGATCGCTTCCTCGCCACCGGCGGCTTCGATGCCGGTGCCGGCGAGCGCTGCGCGAAGATCGGCCAGGCAGGCCTCGTCGGCCACGACCGCAAGCTTGGCGTGGGTGCGGATCGCGGCGGCCGCGAGCTTGGCGAAGTCGCAATTGGCCGTCAGCGCCTCGACCCGATAGGCATCAGGATTGCGTTCGATCAGATCAAGGGTCGAGGTGCCGATCGATCCGGTCGCGCCAAGGATGGTGATGCTGCGCATGGCCGTTAGAAATTCCCATTGGCGATCAGCGCCGCGACGATGATCAATACCGGCAGTGCGCCGTCGAGCCGATCCAGGGCACCGCCATGCCCCGGCAGCAGGCGTCCCGAATCCTTAACGCCCGCACGCCGTTTCATCCAGCTTTCCAAGAGGTCGCCGCCTTGCGCGATGACAGCCAAAGGTGCGGCAAGGACGAATGCGATTGCAGGGAACTGCGCCAGATAAGCCACGACCCCGCCCGCCACGATCGCCGCAAACATACCGCCGATCAAACCCGCCCAGGTCTTGTTCGGGCTGATCGTGGGCGCCAGCTTGGGGCCGCCGATCGAGCGTCCGATAAAATAGGCTCCGATATCGGTCGCCCACACGAGCCCGAGCGCCCACAAGGCCAAGCCGAAGCCGTGCGGCTGCTCGCGCAGGAACAGCAGCGCGATCGATGCCGTGCCGGTATAGGCCAACCCCAGCGCAAGTCCCCCGCATTGCGGCACCAGGGTCAGCAGCAGGCATGTGATCAGCAACAACGCCACCGTCGAGCGATCGGTATCCCAATAAGCAGGCGCGGCGCAGATCATCACGGCCGCGGCGATCGCCAGCGCGACCGTGACGCGCAGGCGATCGGCACCGACCAGCCCGCCCCATTCGCGGATCGATATCAGCGCCAGCGCCGAAGCCAGCGCCCAAAGCGCAAAACCACCGAACCACAGCGCGCCGACCGCGACCACGACCAGTGCCAGGCCGACGATGACCCGCGTCGCCAGTTCGGATTGGCCAGCCACGTGCTCAGCGTCCGCCATAACGACGCTCGCGCCGGCCGAACGCCGCCACCGCAGCCGCCAGTGCATCGCGATCGAAATCGGGCCAGAGCGTGTCGACGAACAACAATTCGGCATAAGCCGCCTGCCACAGCAGGAAGTTGGACAGCCGTTCCTCGCCCGAGGTGCGGATCATCAGATCGAGCGGAGGCAGTGCATGCGTGTCGAGCCGCGCCTCGATCATCGCCGGGTCGATCGCGGCGGGGTCGACCAGCCCGTCACGCGCTTCGCCGGCAAGCTGGCGCACCGCACGGACGAGTTCGTCCTGCGCGCCATAATTGAGCGCGATCGCGACATCGATGCGGCCATTGCTGGCGGTGCGTGCCGCCGCCTCTTCGAGCAGAGCAACGATATCGGCATCGAATTCGCGCCAGTTGCCGATGAAGTGCAGGCGAGCGCCCTCGCGCTCGAGTTCCGCCATCTCGTTGCGCAGATAGAGCCGCAGCAGACCCATGAGATCGGCGATCTCGCTCGCCGGGCGCCGCCAATTTTCCGAAGAGAAAGCATAGAGGGTCAGCGCCTGGATACCGAGCTCGCCCGCCGCGCGGATCGTGCGACGCACGGCCTCGGCGCCGGCGCGATGCCCGGCAATGCGCGGCAGCAGGCGCTTCTTGGCCCAGCGCCCGTTGCCATCCATGATGATTGCAACATGGCGAGGAAGCGCGCCGCCGCCGATCGCGGCCGAAGGCAACGCCGAACTCACTTGCCGAGGATTTCCTTTTCCTTGGCGGTGGCGGCTGCATCGATATCTGCGATCGTGCTGTCGGTCAGCTTCTGGACCTCGGTCTCGAGGCGCTTGCGCTCGTCCTCGCTGATCGCGCCCTTCTTCTCGTCGGTCTTGAGCGCGTCCATGCCGTCGCGCCGCACGTTGCGCGCGGCAATGCGCGCCTTTTCGGCATATTGGCCGGCCAGCTTGGCCAGTTCCTTGCGGCGTTCCTCGGTCAGATCGGGGATCGGAATACGCAACGTCTGCCCGTCGACGATCGGATTGAGCCCGAGCCCGGCCGAGCGGATCGCTTTATCGACCGGACCGACATTGGACTTATCCCATACCTGAACCGCCAGCATCCGCAATTCGGGGGTAGTCACGGTGCCGGCCTGGTTGAGCGGCATATGACTGCCATAAACCTCGACCGTGACCGTATCGAGCAGGCTGATCGACGCACGCCCTGTGCGCAGCCCCTGGAGATCATGCTTCAGGGCATCGATCGCGCCAGCCATGCGGCGTTCGAGGTCGGCTTTGTTATATTGAGCGGCCATGGCTCACTCCCCTTCGTTCTGGACGATCGTGGCGACACCTTCACCCGCCAGCACCTTGGCCAGGTTGCCGCGCTCGCGAATGTTGAAAACGACGATCGGAATATCGTTGTCGCGGCAAAGTGCAACGGCGCTGGCATCCATGACCTTGAGATCATCGGACAGGACGCGGCTGAAACTTACTGTTTCATAACGCTTTGCGGTAGAGACCTTCTTGGGGTCGGCATCATAGACACCGTCGACCGAGGTTCCCTTGAACAAAGCATCGCACTTCATCTCCGCAGCACGGAGCGCAGCACCGGTATCGGTCGTGAAGAAGGGCGAGCCGACGCCGGCGGCAAAAATGACGATGCGGCCCTTTTCGATATGCCGTTCGGCGCGGCGGCGGATGAACGGTTCGCAGACGGTGGCCATCGGAATGGCGGACTGGACGCGGGTTTCGACCCCGATCTGCTCGAGCGCATTCTGAACCGCCAAGGCGTTCATCACGGTCGCGAGCATGCCCATATAGTCGCCGGTCGCACGTTCCATTCCCCGTGCTGCGCCGGCGATGCCGCGGAAGATGTTACCGCCACCGACGACGACGCACAGTTCGAAACCGGCGGTCCGCGCATCGGCGATCTCCTGCGCTACGCGGGCGGTGGTGGCAGGATCGATGGACAATGCGCCCTCGCCCATCAGCACCTCACCCGAAAGTTTGAGCAGGATGCGTTTGAAGGGCGGCTGAGACATGCCTTGTATGATCCGATCCTGTTGGGGCGGGTACACCTTAGTGGCCCCTTGGCGCTGTGAGAACCCCTTTCCCGACGCCCGTCATCCCCGCAAAAGCAGGGATGACGGGGCAGGTTTGCGCGCTTCAGGCGGCCGGCTTGGCAGTCCCGGCGGCAGCCGCAACTTCAGCCGCGAAGTCGCTGGTCTGCTTCTCGATGCCTTCGCCAAGCTGGAAACGGACATAATCGACGAGCGCGATCGATCCGCCCGCAGCCTTCGCCTCGGCGGCGATGACGTCGGCAATCTTGGTCTTGTTGTCCATCACGAAGATCTGCGAGTGGAGCGCATTCTCCTTGCGGAACTTGGCGATCGCGCCCTCGACCATCTTCTCGATGATGTTCTGCGGCTTGCCCGAAGTGGCGGCCTTTTCCATCGCGATCGCGCGCTCACGATCGATGAGCGCCTCGTCGAGGCCCTCTTCGTTGAGCGCGAGCGGGCTCGCGGCGGCGATGTGCATCGCAAGCTGCTTGCCGAGCGCGGTGATCTTATCGACCGGGGCCGAACCCTCGAGCGCCACGAGCACGCCGATCTTGCCGATGCCGGCACCGGCGGCGTTGTGGACGTAAGGCACGACCGCGCCCTCGTTCACCGACACGACGCGCGTGCGGCGCAACTGCTGGTTCTCGCCGATCGTCGCGACGTTCGCGGTCAGCTTCTCCTGGACGGTGCCGCCGCCCGGATAGGCAGCTGCGGCGAGCGCAGCCACATCGCCGCCGGTCTTCAGCGCAAGCTGCGAAACGGTGCGAACGAAGTCCTGGAACTGATCGTTCTTGGCGACGAAATCGGTTTCCGAATTGACCTCGACAGCCGCACCCGTCTTGCCTTCGACGGCGACGCCGACGAGCCCCTCGGCCGCAACGCGGCCGGACTTCTTGGCAGCCGTGGCCAAGCCCTTGGCGCGGAGCCAATCGACGGCGGCTTCCATGTCGCCGCCGTTCTCGGTCAGCGCCTTCTTGCAATCCATCATGCCGGCGCCCGAGCGCTCGCGCAGGTCCTTCACGGCCGCAGCGGTAATATCCGCCATATTGCTATCCTTTCAAATGCTCTCGGCGGGGAGAAGCGCACCCCTCCCACGCCGTTCGTGTCGAGCGAAGTCGAGACACGATGATGACAGCGCGTTCGTCCCACGATTTCGCGCAGGACGAACGGCCGTTGCGGCTTACGCCAGCGCTTCTTCGACCGGCGGGGTCTCGGCGGCGCCGAAATCCTCGCCCGACATGCGGCGGCCGTCATTGTTGCCACGGGTGGCAGCAGCGGCAACCGCATCGCAATAGAGGCGGATCGCGCGGCTGGCGTCGTCGTTCGCCGGAACCGGGAAGGCGATGCCATCCGGGCTGACGTTCGAATCGAGAATCGCGACGACCGGGATACCAAGCGTGTTGGCTTCCTTGATCGCCAGCTCTTCCTTGTTGGCGTCAATCACGAACATGACGTCGGGGATGCCGCCCATGTCCTTGATGCCGCCGAGGCTGAGTTCGAGCTTGTCGCGCTCACGGGTGAGCTGAAGGACTTCCTTCTTGGTCAGGCCATGCGTATCGCCAGCCAGCTGCTCCTCGAGCGCCTTGAAGCGCTTGATCGAACCCGAAATGGTCTTCCAGTTGGTGAGCATGCCGCCCAGCCAGCGATGGTTGACGAAATGCTGGCCCGAAGCGCGGGCGGCCTCGGCGATCGGCTCCTGCGCCTGACGCTTGGTGCCGACGAACAGCACCTTGCCGCCGGCGGCAACGGTCGAGCCGATGAAATCGAGCGCGCGCGCCATCAGCGGCACGGTCTGCGAAAGATCGATGATGTGGACGCCGTTGCGATCGCCGAAGATGTAAGGCTTCATCTTCGGGTTCCAGCGGTGGGTCTGGTGTCCGAAGTGCGCGCCGGCGTCGAGCAACGCCTGCATGGAGACGGTAGGAACCGCCATGATAATTCTCCTGTCCCGGTTGAACCTCTGCAGAGCAGGAACCTTACAAAGGGCTCGAAGCCCGAAGCGCGGCACCGGTATGGTCGCTCCACATGTGGAATGGCGGCGCACTTAGTGGTGATCCGGGAAAAACGCAACCCACGGCGCGGCCACGTAACCTGCCACGCCCCTCGCATGGTGTAAGCCGTTCCTCGCCTGGCCGCCACAATCGTCCCTCCGGGCGCACCGCTCCCGAAATCATCGGCTTGACATTGGAACAAACCATGAACATATGGAACCGGCGTACCGTTAGCCGGTTACGGTTCGGTCCCTGTTGGACACCGGAACCAAGCGGAGTTTGCTCGATGGTTCAGATAGTTGCGACATTAATATCGCTTTTGCTGGGTGCTTCGGCACTGCTCGTGATCGGGTTCAGTCTTGCCGACGACTGGGATGCGTTCACGCACGCGCTTGGGTTCCGGGCATCGTCCGCTACGCCACAGCTTCCCCCACGCACCCGTCAGATCACGCCCGCCCGCCGGGCGCGGATCGTCAGGATGCCGGCGGAAGCGTCGCCGCTGCGCGTTGCCGCTTGACCTTGGCATAGCTGCGCATTCCGAACGGAATGGAGATGACGTACAGGGCAACGATGACGGCCAGCGTCGTCCAGGGATCGTTGACCAGCGCCGCGCCGACGAGGCAGACCAGCAGCAAGGCGGGCAAACGGAATTCGCGGCGCAACCGGAACGATGTCCAGCCATAGGTGGCGAGGCCGGAAATCATCAGGAACGCCACGAGGATCGTCCATGGCGCTACGACATAAGTGGCGCGGAATATCTCGAGGCCGGTCGCCAGCCACAGGAGCAAAGGGAACAATGCCATCGCCGCTCCCGCAGGCGCAGGCACTCCGGTGAAGAAGCCGGCTTTCTTGAGCGGTTGGTCATCGGCGTCGATCATGGCATTGTAGCGCGCGAGCCGAAGCGCGCAGCAGGCGGCGTGGGACAAAGCGATCACCCAGCCATAGCGCGGCACATAGGATAGCGACCACAGGAACAGCACGACCGCCGGCGACACGCCGAACGCGATGACGTCCGAGAGCGAATCGAGTTCGGCACCAAAACGGCTTTCGGCGCGCAGCAGACGCGCGATCCGCCCGTCCATCCCATCGAGCACCCCCGCCACGAAGATGCAGGCGACCGCTTTCTCCCATTCTCCGCCGATGGCGAAGCGCACGCCGGTCAGGCCGAAACACAAAGCAAGCGTCGTCACCGCATTGGGGACGATGCCACGCAAGGGAATGCCGCGCCGCCTCGGGGCAGGAATCATCAGAGTGGCAGGCCCGAAACGCTGGCATTGTCACCGAGCCGGGCCAGCACTGTTTCACCAGCAATGGCACGCTGGCCGAGCGCCACTTTGGGCGCGGCGCCGGCCGGCAGGTAGACATCGACGCGGCTGCCGAAGCGGATCAGGCCGACCCGCTGCCCCGCGGCGACCATGTCGCCGGTCTTGATGAAGGGCATGATTCGCCGCGCGACCAGGCCGGCGATCTGGGTGAAACCCACCATCGTGCCGTCGGGCGCGGTTACCAGGATATGCTGACGCTCATTCTCCTCGCTTGCCTTGTCGAGGCTGGCGTTGACGAACTTGCCGGCAATGTAGGCGACGCGGGCGATCGTGCCCGCGATCGGTGCGCGATTGATGTGAACGTCGAACACGCTCATGAAGATCGAGACGCGGATCAGCGGATCCGGCCCGAGCGCACCCTCGCCCACCAGCTCGCGCGGCGGCATCACCTGCTGGATCATCGTCACCAGCCCGTCGGCGGGCGAGATGATCAGATCCCTGCCTTGCGGCACCGATCGGATCGGATCGCGAAAGAAGGCGCAGACCCAGATGGTCACGCCCAGCATGAGCCAGCCGAGCCAATGCCCGATCAGCAGCCAGCAGCCGAGCGCGATCGCGCCGGCGATGACGGCGAACTTGCGGCCTTCGGGATGGATGGAGGGCCAGCGCCATTTGGCGCTGGGGGTGCCGTGCTCAGCGGTTTCGAGCGATGTCATAGCGCGCTGTTCTACGGATCGGAGGGCATGCTGACAATCTATGCCGAGCGCTTCGCCGATCGAAGAGACTGACGGGGCCGGTTGATCGACCGGAGCCCCTGCCCTATCGCGCGCTCAAATCCCTCCTGCTTCGAGAGGCCACGCATGGCAAAGATCAAGGTGAAAACCCCCGTCGTCGAAATCGATGGCGACGAGATGACGCGGATCATCTGGCAATGGATCCGCGAACGCCTGATCCTTCCCTATCTCGACATCGACCTCGTCTACTACGATCTCTCGGTCGAGAAGCGCGACGAGACCGACGACCAGATCACGATCGATAGCGCCAACGCGATCAAGCAGTACGGCGTCGGCGTGAAGTGCGCCACGATCACCCCCGACAAGGGCCGCGTCGAGGAGTTCAAGCTCAAGGAGATGTGGAAGTCGCCCAACGGCACGATCCGCAACATCCTGGGCGGCACGATCTTCCGCGAGCCGATCGTCATCAAGAACGTCCCGCGCCTGATTCCGGGCTGGACCGATCCGATCGTGGTCGGCCGTCACGCCTTCGGCGATCAGTATCGCGCCACCGATTACAAGGTACCCGGCCCCGGCAAGCTGCGCCTGGTGTGGGAAGGCGACAATGGCGAAGTGATCGACCGCGAAGTCTATCATTACAAGGCGCCCGGCGTTGCTTTGGCGATGTACAATCTGGACAATTCGATCCGGGATTTCGCGCGCGCCAGCATGAACTATGCGCTCGAGCGCAAATGGCCGCTTTATCTTTCGACCAAGAACACCATCCTCAAGCAATATGACGGCCGCTTCATGGACCTGTTCCAGGAGGTGTTCGACACCGAGGGCTTCAAGGAGAAGTTCGCCGACGCCGGGATCGAATATCAGCATCGCCTGATCGACGACATGGTCGCGAGCGCGCTCAAGTGGAGCGGCAAGTTCGTCTGGGCTTGCAAGAATTATGACGGCGACGTCCAGTCGGACCAGGTAGCGCAGGGCTTCGGTTCGCTCGGCCTGATGACCTCGGTCCTGATGAGCCCCGATGGCAAGACGATCGAGGCGGAAGCGGCGCATGGCACGGTCACTCGCCACTATCGCCAGCACCAGCAGGGCAAGGCGACCTCGACCAACCCGATCGCGTCGATCTTCGCCTGGACCGGCGGCCTCAAGTTCCGCGGCAAGTTCGACGACACGCCGGATGTCGTGCGCTTCGCCGAGACGCTCGAGCGGATCTGCATCAAGACGGTCGAGGATGGTCACATGACCAAGGATCTCGCCATCCTGATCGGCCCCGATCAGGCATGGATGACGACCGAGCAGTTTTTCGAGCAGGTCCGCGTCAATCTCGAGACCGAGATGGCGACCTGGGGCTGAACCCGGCGATTGCTTTTGTCAGGCGTCCCGCCGGCGGGCGCCTGACCTGTTCCGATTAAGCCGGCCAGGAAAGGCAAGCTCATGACGCGTACCTCCACCCTTATCGCGGGGCTCGGCCTTGTTCTGGCGGCGGCGCCGGTCGGCGCGCAGGCGATCGATGCCGACATCAAATGCATGCTCGCGTCCGACGTCTTCGCACGCAACGAGAAGGATCCCGGCCGCAAGCAGCTGGCGGTGGTGTCCGGCCTGTTCTTCTTCGGCCGCATCGACGGGCGGCTTGCCGCTCCCCAGATCAAGGCACAGCTCCTCGCCGCGCAGCGCGGCATCAAGCCGACCGATCTTCCGCCGATCATGAACGATTGCGTCAAACGCTTCCAGTCACGCGAGCTTGCCCTGCAGGCGATCGGTAAATCGATCGCGCCGCCAGCGGCCGCCACGCCCGCACCGGGTAAGCCGGCTCCGGCGCCCGCGTCGAGATAACGTTGTCGACGGACAGGAGCTCATCGCTCTCACGATCAAAGTTCCCTTGATTGTGAGAGGCATGGGCTCCTGCCCTCGCAAAAGCAGCGAAGTTCAGGCCTGAGGCGATCGTATATGTTCGCGGCGCACGCCGAGTCCCAAGATCCGCGCCGGCAATCGCTGTAGCAACGGTACCGCCGACAACAATTTCAGGAAGCCCGGCGCTTCGATGCGCTGGTTGCGCAATGCGGGCCCGAGCACCGAGATCCTGCAGCGGCAATGCCCCTGCCTCGCGCAGCACCGAGCGGCGCCCATCGGCGGCAATGATCAGGCGTGCGCGCAATGTCTTGCCATCGGCGGTGGTGACACCGGCGATCCGGCCCTTTTCTTCGACCACCCCAGTTGCTGCGCATTCCATCCGCAGGGCGAAGGCGGGAAGCTTGCGCGCTTCCGATGCGATGAAATCGAGGAAGTGCCACTGCGGCATCATGGCGATGAATTTTCCCCGCCCAGGAAGGTGGCTGAAATCGGCGACACGGAAGCGCTCGCCGCCGACGACCGCCTCGACATCCCTCACCTTGTCATGCGGCAGTTCGAGGAGGCGATCGAGCAGCCCCAACTCATCGAACAGGTCGAGCGTCGAGGGGTGGACGGTATCGCCGCGAAAATCGCGCAGGAAATCCCGATGCTTCTCCAGCACGCACGTGCGCACGCCGGCCCGCGCGAATAGAAATCCAGCCATCATGCCGGCGGGACCGCCGCCTACGATCAACACATCAGGATCGTTGGCCGCCATACGCTATCCCCCATGCCCGATCGGCGGCTTGTACTAGCCTTTCGCGCCCATCCGGGCAAAGGTACCGGCATGGCGCTTTCTCCAACTTCGACCGGCTTCAGCGATGCGCTCGTGATCCTTGGCGCGGCGGGTGTCGTCATTCCCGCCTTCGCGCGGTTCCGGATCAATCCCGTCATCGGCTTCATTCTCGTCGGCCTGATCGCCGGACCGGCCGGGCTTGGCCGCTTCGTCCCGCAGGCACACTGGCTCTATTATGTTACGATCAGCGATCCGCATGCGATTGAACCCTTCGCCGAATTCGGCATCATTCTGCTGCTCTTTTCGATCGGGCTGGAATTGTCCTTCGCGCGTCTATGGGCGATGCGGCGGCAGGTGTTCGGGCTCGGTGCCGCCGAACTGATCGGGTGCGCTATCCTGCTCGGCGGCGGCCTTTGGATGACCGGGGCGAGCGTGCCGGCCTCATTCGGGCTCGGTGCCGCGCTGGCCTTGTCCTCGACCGCTCTGGTTTTGCCGATGGCGGGCACGAGCGGGCCGATCGGGCAGCGCGCGTTCGCAATGCTGCTGTTCGAGGATCTGGCGCTGGTGCCGATCATCTTTGCGCTCGGCGCGCTGGCGCCGACCGGCGGCGAAGGCTGGGCCGGGCTTGGCCGCACCTTGCTGATCGGCGGCGTCACCGTGGCGGGCATGCTCGTACTGGGCCAATTCGGCCTTCCTCGCTTGTTCGCCCAGGCGGCACGGACGAAAAGTCCGGAGTTGTTTCTCGCGGCGAGCCTGCTGGTCGTGATTCTTGCGAGCCTCGCCACCTCGGCTGCCGGCCTGTCGCCGATCGTTGGGGCCCTGATCGCGGGCGTGCTGATTGCCGAAACCGATTATCACGGCGAGGTCGAACTGATCACCGCGCCGTTCAAGGGGCTCGCGCTCGGCGTATTCCTCATCACCGTCGGCATGTCGCTCAACCTCGACGTGATCCTGGCCGAATGGCGCCAACTCGCGCTGGCGGTGATCGGCGTGGTAGCGGTCAAGGCGATCGTGACGGCGCTCCTGCTGCGCGTGCAGGGGGCGAAGCGTAGCGTCAGCCTCGAAATCGCACTGATGATGGCCGCGCCGGCTGAGACTACCCTGATCGTGCTCGGCACCGCCACGACGGCCGGTCTGATCGCCCCAGCCGCAGCCTCTTTCTGGGAGATCGTTACCGCTATCGGACTGACGATCACGCCACTCCTGGCCCTGACCGGTCGCAGCCTGGCTGGCCTGCTGAAGAAGCGTGAGGACATGCCCGATGCGATTCCCGACTTGAAGGAGGGCAAGCGGGCCCTGATCATCGGCTTCGGACGAGTCGGTCGGCTGGTGGCGCAGATGATGGAGGCGCATCATCTGCCCTATCTCGCGATCGATGCCGATGCCGATACGGTCGCCCGTGCGCGCGCGCGGGGCTATTCGGTCACGTTCGGCGATATCGGCCGTCCCGGCATGATCGACAAACTGGAGCTCGAGCGGGCCAGCGCCGTGGTTTTGACGATGGACGATCCAGTACAGGTGGTTCGCCTCGCCCGTTCGCTTCGGAAGCGCTTTGCCGATCTCACGATCGTCGCGCGGGCGCGCGATCCGAACCATGCGGCCGATCTCTACCGAGCCGGCGCGACCGATGCGGTGCCCGAGACGATCGAATCGTCGCTGCAATTGTCCGAAGCCGTGCTCGTCGATCTCGGCATGGCGATGGGCCCCGTGATCGCATCGATCCACGACAAACGCGCCCAATTGCGTGCAAAGATCATGGAGATGGCCGCGATCGATCGCGAACCGCCGATGCACCGCAGGCGGACATGAAGCAGCAACGAGGGCCGCTTAGGCCTGGCGATGACGAAGGCCATCGCCTTTCACCGTCGAGAGCGAAATTCCCGCGGCTGGGGGTGGGCCAAGGGAGATTGTCGTTCGCCGCGGAACGTCGGATGACTATGCTCCCGTGGCCGTGGGCCGAGCAAACAGGTCATTCCTCCAATATTGATCCATAGAGGCAATGAATGGCGGTCTATCTTCCCACTCTCAAGCAACTTCAATATCTTGTGGCCCTGCGGGAGACGGAACATTTCGGGCGGGCTGCCGATGCATGTTTCGTAACGCAATCGACCTTGTCGGCCGGCCTGCGTGAGCTCGAATCCCTGTTGGGCATCGTCTTGGTCGAGCGAACCCGCCGGGTCGTGCGGTTCACGCCGCTCGGTCTCAAGATCGCCGACAAAGGCGCACGGGTCTTGCGGGAGGCCGAAGAACTCGCGGCGCTTGCAAAAGCGTCGGGCAAGCCGCTGTCGGGCGATCTGCGCATGGGCGTGATCCCTACGATCGCTCCCTTCCTGCTGCCGCGCATGCTCGGGCCGCTGCGCCGGCAATGGCCCGAATTGAAGCTCTATCTGCGCGAGGAAACGTCGGGCGCGGCATGCGAATCGCTCCATCGCGGGCATGTCGATTGCGTGCTGCTGGCGCTGCCTTATGCGTGCGGCGACATCGAACATGCAGATCTGTTCGACGACAAGCTCTATGTCGCCTTGTCGGCGGCCGATGCCAAGAACCTCCCCGCGCGGATTGCATCGGAGGGTATCGATGCGAGCCGCTTGTTGCTGCTCGAGGATGGCCATTGCCTCAAGGATCATGCGCTCGCCGCGTGCAACCGGCCCGAACTGCGCGCCGAGGCGACGATGATGGGCACGTCGCTCCACACACTCGTGCAGATGGTCGATAACGGCCTGGGCGTGACCATGCTGCCCGAAATGGCGATCGATGCCGGCATCCTCGATCATACGAATGTCGTCGCACGGCCGCTCGAAGCCGAACATCCGTCGCGCCGGATCGCGTTGGTCTGGCGGTCGGGCAGCCCGCGCGACAAGGAATTCCGCATGCTTGCCGATGCCCTGCGGGCTGCGCACGAGCCACCCGAGTAGTGTTTTCGAGCTGCTCACGGCTGGCCCGTCGCCCATTCTTAAATCGGGCGGACGGCAAGACGAGACCAGTGAGTCCACGAAACAGCCTACCAGGGTGGCCCAGCTTACCGCGTTACTCGCGATTTCCTGACGGCTTTGCGTTCGATCGTGTTCTTGCCGCCACGATCCCGATTGTTCATCGCCATCCGCGCGCGCTAGTGGCAAGCGATGACTCTCCGTACCACCGCATTGATCGTCGCTGCCGGCCAGGGTACCCGCGTCGGCGCTACTTTGCCCAAGCAATATCTTCCCGTCGCCGGGCAGGCGGTGCTGGCGCACGCGATCGACGCGCTTGCGGGCCATCCGGCCATCGATGCCGTGCAGGTTGTGATTGGTGCCGGGCAAGAGGATCTCTACCGCCACGCGATCGCCGACCGCGCGCTGCCGCCGCCCGTGATTGGTGGCGTAACCCGGCGAGAATTGGTCGCCAATGGTCTCGCGGCGATCGAGGGCGATTATGTCCTGATCCACGATGCCGCCCGCCCGTTCCTGCCGGCGGACGTCACCGATCGCCTGCTCGATGCGCTCAAGCGCGCGCCCGGCGCGGTCCCCACCCTGCCCGTCGCGGACACGCTGGCTGAAGCCGGCGCCCTGCTTGGCCCGGTCGTCGCCCGCGATCGGCTCGCCCGGGTGCAGACGCCGCAGGCTTTTCATCTCGCCGCGATCCGCGCGGCCCACGCGTCGTGGGATAAGGCGGCCGAAGCCACCGACGACGCCCAGATCGCGCGCGCGGCCGGGCTGGACGTGCTCACCGTCGAAGGATCCGCCTTGCTCGACAAGCTCACCGTGCCTTCCGATTTCGAGGCGGCCGAGCGCCGCCTTGCGCCGACATTGGTTTCACGCACCGCGCTCGGCTTCGACGTCCATGCCTTCGCCGAGGGCGATGGGGTCTGGCTGGGCGGAGTATTGATCCCGCACACGCGCTCGCTCGCCGGCCATTCGGATGCCGATGTGGCACTCCACGCCATAACCGATGCCCTGTTCGGCACGATCGGCGACGGCGATATCGGCAGCCATTTCCCCCCTTCCGATCCGCAATGGCGCGGCGCGGCCTCGCACCGGTTTCTCGCTTATGCGCGTGACCGTGTCGTCGATGCCGGCGGGCGGATCGATCATGTCGATCTGACCATTATCTGCGAGGAGCCCAAGGTCGGGCCGCATCGCGGGGCGATCCGGACGTCGATCGCGAACATTATCGGGATCGATGAGGCCAAGGTAAGCGTAAAGGCAACCACCACTGAGCGATTGGGTTTCACCGGCCGCCGAGAAGGCATCGCCGCGCAGGCCGTCGCCACCATCCGCCTGCCGGAGTCCCGCACATGAAATATTCCGCTTTCCTCGTAGCGCTGGCGACGATGCCGGCAATGGCTATGGCTCAGAGCCCGGTGTTGCCGGGCTGCATGCCCCAGCCCCAGGCGGCAGCACTCGTCACCTTCGCATTGCCGGTCATGGTAACCAAGCTCGCTGACCGTTGCAGCGATCAATTGCCACCCAATTCCTATCTGGAAGCCAACGCTGGCGCGATGGCCGATCGTTACGCTCCCGATTCCGCTGCGGCATGGCCAACAGCCCGGCGTGCAATCGCGCAGATCTTCTCGCAGGTGCTGGGCCAGCCTATGCCTGCCGAAATGAACTCTGAGATGGTGCGCACACTTGCCGAGCCGATGCTGGCGAACCTGCTCGCCAAGCAGATCCACCGCCAGGACTGCGCGACGGCCGACACTGCCATCGCCGATCTGGCGTCGCTCTCAGGCCGCGCTGTCGGGCGGCTCGCGGCGCTGGCCGTCACGATCGCCGATCGCAAGGGGCAGGGCATCGCGGGCGTGCTCAAGGTCTGCAAAGCGGGAGAAGACCATTGACCGATACCGTGCTGCCCCCGCTGCTGGTCGATCTCGCGCAGCGCGTGATCGAGGAGAACCGCGCCGCCGGCCGGCGGATCGCAGTTGCCGAAAGCTGCACCGGCGGCCTGGTCAGCGCCGCGCTCACGGAAATACCGGGCTCGTCCGACGTGTTCGATGCGGGCTTCGTGACCTACTCGAACGAAGCCAAGACCGCTTTGCTCGGCGTGGCGCAGGATGTGATCGAAACGTTCGGTGCGGTCAGCCTTGCGGTTGCCTGGGCGATGGCGCGCGGTGCGGTCTTGAAGGCTGGGGTCGATGTCGCCGTCGCCATTACGGGCGTCGCCGGACCCGGCGGCGGCAGCGAGAAAAAGCCGGTCGGCACTGTCGTGTTCGCCCGCGCCAGGGCCGGCGATGACGATGATCATGCGGTCACCGATCAGCGGAATTTCGGCGACCTCGGCCGCGGCGGGATCCGCCTTCAGGCCGCCTTGTGCGCGCTCGAATTGCTGCTGCCATCGGCCGACGACATCGTGTCGCCCGCCCCGTAAAGCTTGACGGCACGTTCCTCGAACGCACCGATCATCCGCCGGAGCGCCCGATCGAACACCTGCCCCGCCAACGCCTCGAATATGCGGTTGCGAAAGGCGAAATCGACCGTGAAATCGACCAGGCAGCCCCCCTCCCCATCCGGCCGGAATTTCCAGTCGTTGGTCAGGTGGCTGAGCGGCCCTTCGAGATAGTCGACATGGATGCTGTCGGGCCGCTGCTTGATCACGCGCGAGGTGAACTTCTCGCGCAGCGCCTTGAAGCCGACGACGAGGTCCGCGACCATCTCGGTCTCGCTGTTCGACCGCACGCGCACTGCCGCGACCCACGGCAGGAATTCGCCATAGCGCGCAACGTCGGCGACCAGATCGAACATCTGCTCGGGCGAATAAGGCAGATGCCGGGTTTCGGAGTGGCGCGGCATCGGATCAGACCTTGAGCCGGCCGAGCTGCGCCTCCCGCGCGGCGCGCATCTTCTGGAAATCGTCGCCGGCGTGATAGCTGGAGCGCGTCAGGGGGGTCGCCGCGACCTGCAGGAAACCTTTGGCGCGGGCGATCGCACCATAAGCGGCAAACGCCTGCGGGGTGACGAACTCGGCGACCTTCGCGTGCTTGGGCGTCGGCTGGAGATATTGGCCCATCGTCAGGAAGTCGATGTTGGCGGATCGCATGTCGTCCATGACCTGATGCACCTCGAGCCGCTCCTCACCGAGGCCGACCATCACGCCGGATTTCGTGAAGATCGACGGATCGATCTTCTTCACCTGCTCCAGCAACCGCAGCGAGGCATAATAACGCGCGCCCGGGCGGATCGTCGGATAGAGCCTCGGCACGGTTTCGAGATTGTGATTGTAGACGTCGGGCCGCGCTGCGACGATCGCCTCGATCGCACTGTCGGCCTTGTTGCGGAAATCGGGCGTCAGGATTTCGATCGTGGTCTTAGGCGTCGTCCGGCGCAGCGCTTCGATCACCTTCACGAATTGCGAGGCGCCGCCATCCTTCAGATCGTCGCGATCGACCGAGGTGACGACGATATGCTCCAGGCCCAGTTCGGCCGCCGCGTCGGCCACATGCTGCGGCTCGCTCGCGTCGACCATGCGCGGCATGCCGGTCTTGACGTTGCAGAAGGCGCAGGCGCGCGTGCACACATCGCCCAGGATCATCACCGTCGCGTGCTTCTTGGTCCAGCATTCGCCGATATTGGGACAGGCCGCCTCCTCGCATACGGTGGCAAGGTTGAGGCGGCGCATCAGATCGCGGGTTTGCTGGAAGCCATGGCTGGTCGGGGCCTTGACCCGAATCCAGTCGGGCTTGCGTTCGCGCATCGGGCGGATCGGCAGCGGCTCGTTCATGGCGCGCGAGATAGCGATCTATCGCCTGCCTTGCCACCCCCACCCGATTGCAATGCGTGATGCACGGCTTGCATCCGGCCGGCCTGAACGACTACGGCGCGGTCCATTATGGCTGAACCGACCGATTTCGACGGCCTGATCGAGGGCTATCACCGCTTTCGCGATGGCGACTGGCAGCGCCAGCGCGCCCGCTGGGCGCAGCTGGCACAGGGCCAGGCGCCCCGCATCATGGTCATCGCCTGCTCCGACAGCCGGGTCGATCCTTCGCAGATCTTCGACGTATCGCCCGGCGAGATTTTCGTCGTGCGCAACGTCGCCAATCTGGTGCCGCCGTTCGAGACGACCCAAGGGCATCACGGCGTGTCGGCCGCGCTGGAATTCGCGGTGACCCAGCTCAACGTATCCGACGTGGTCGTGCTCGGCCACGGCGCCTGCGGTGGCGTGCGCGCGTCGCTGGATCATGCCTTCGCCGGCGAGGCACCGGGGCATGGCGGCTTCATCGCCGATTGGATGTCGCTGATCGAAGAACCCCGCGATCGCATTGCCGCGGAACTCGGCAAGGGCCCGGACGCGATCCGCGCGCTCGAGCTGGAATGCGTCAAGGTCAGCCTTGCCAATCTGCGCAGCTTTCCGTTCGTCCCGGAGCGCGAAGCCGCGGGCACCCTGGCCTTGCGTGGCGCCTATTTCGCGATCGCGGACGGCGTGCTTCACCTGCTCGACGAAAGCACCGGCACCTTCGCACCCGCCTGATCGGCCGGAACGCCGTCGCCCGCCCCGCGTTAGGGCGCCATCATGTTCGATGGAGAGCGATAATGCCCCTCAAGCCACTTTTCGGCGTGCTGCTTGCCGCCACCGCGCTGGCGCCCGTCCTCGCGCAAACCGCCCCGCCGCCTGGACCCGAAGGATCGGCCCAGGAGGTTGCGCGCGGCTACGCCAATCCGCCGATGCCCAATCAGGCCGCGATCAATGCCGGCGGTCAGGCCGGCACCGCTTCGCTCAACAACCAAGTCGCCGCGGCCGACGCAGCGGCGCAGTCCAGCAACCAAGCCGCGGCCGACGCGATGAGCGCCGAGGCGCAGGCGCAATATCAGGCCGATCGCGAAGCCTATATGGCGGCATTGGTGCAGCACGATCGTGCGGTGAACCGCAGCGATGCGCGCTATGTTCGCCAGCAGCGCGCTTATGCCGATGCGATGTACGCCTGGCGCCGTCAGGTCTATGCCTGCAAGCACGGTCACCAGCGCGCCTGCGATATGCCGCCGCCGGATCCGTCGCGCTTCTACTGACCATTACGATCGGCCGGCTGGCGTCCTCGCTGGACGCTAGCCGGCCGCAACGATAAGCTCCCCTGAATAGGCCGGATATCGGCTGCCAAGGGGTATCGCCGATGAACTGCTCGGTCGCTGTTTCATGATCGAGGCCGTTCCGACTACGCCAGCGCTGCCCGCGCGCTGGTGGCAGCATCTCTACCTTCAGGTGATCGTCGCGATCATCCTCGGCATCGTCGTCGGCGAATTTTGGCCCGACATCGGCGCAGCGTTGAAGCCACTCGGCGATGGCTTCGTCAAACTGGTGCGGATGGTGATCGCGCCACTGATCTTCCTCACCATCGTTGGCGGAATTGCCCGACTAAGCGAGCTTAGCGCCGTCGGAAGGATCGCCGCCAAGGCATTCGGCTATTTCATCGCGGTGTCTACCCTGGCGCTGATCGTCGGGCTGATCGTGGCGAATGTCATTCGGCCAGGTGCCAGCATGCACATCGACCCGGCGACCCTGGATGCCACCAAGGTCGCCGATTATGCCGCCAAGGCACATGATACGACCGTCACCGGCTTCCTGATGGCGATCATCCCCACCACCCTTTTCGGGGCGCTTGCGGACGGCGAAATCCTGCAGGTCCTGCTGGTCGCGATCCTCGCGGGTATTTCACTCGCCCTCGTCAGTGATCGGGCGGCGCCGCTGATCGCATTGGTCGACTCCGCCGAGCATGTGATGTTCCGGCTCGTGGCAATCCTGATGAAAGCCGCGCCCGTCGGTGCCTTCGGGGCGATGGCCTTCACGATCGGCAAATATGGCGTCGGCGTGCTGGTCAACCTCGCGGGGCTGGTCGCCACCTTCTACCTCACCTCGATCCTGTTCGTGGTGATCGTGCTGGGGCTGATCGCGCCGGCCGCCGGTTTCTCGATTTTCCGGCTGATTCGCTATCTCACGCCGGAATTGCTGCTCGTGCTCGGTACTTCGTCATCCGAAGCCGCCTTGCCGAGCCTGATCCGCAAGATGGAGCATGCCGGCTGCGCAACCCATGTCGTCGGGCTGGTGGTGCCGACCGGCTACAGCTTCAATCTCGACGGCACCAATATCTATATGACGCTCGCCTCGCTCTTCATCGCACAGGCGTGCGGGATCGATCTGACGCTGGGGCAGCAGGCGCTGCTCCTGTCGGTCGCCATGCTCTCGTCCAAGGGCGCCGCCGGGGTCACCGGTGCGGGCTTCATCACGCTGGCCGCGACGCTGTCGATCATCCCCTCGGTGCCGGTGGCCGGGATGGCGCTGATTCTCGGCGTCGATCGCTTCATGAGCGAATGTCGCAGTCTTACGAATTTCATCGGCAATGCGGTCGCGACGATCGTGGTGGCGGCGTGGGAGAAGTCGCTCGATCGGGAGAAGCTGGCAACGGCGCTGTCCGGTATCGCCTGATCATCGTCATCCCAGCCTGCGCTGGGGCGACGGCTCCGGTCAACGCGTCGCGTTGTACGCCAGCTGCGCCTCGGTCAGCTGAAACCCGACCAGCAGCTCGAAATTTGCCTGGTTCACCGCGGCGCGGATCCGCGGATCGTTCATCGGATCGAGCGAGGCGTCGGCGTCGGTCGCCTTGCGCTTGCAATTCAGCCGCTCGGCCGCAACCTGCGGCAAGGTCGCCAGCGATTTGTCGATCTCCGCGCCCGCCTGCGCGTGGCCCACGCCAAGGGTCTGCCCATTGGTGAAGTGGACAAGCACGCGGCTCTCCTGCTTGGACATGATCTTGGTGCCGGCACGCAGCACCGTCGAGAAATAAGGCAGGACCAGATCGCGATCGCCCGACGGGCTGGCGCGACGCGCCGTGACGTCGAACGTCACCACCGCCTTCACCACCGGCCCGGTCTCGTCGCAGGTCGTCCGCAGGTTGGTGATCGTCGCGGTCACGTCGAGCGCGCGTGCGTCCTGGCTTTGTTCGGGGCTGAACAAGCTGATATCACCGGTATAGGCCGGCACCGCGACCGCCGGACAGGTCGAACGCACGATCTTGAGACCGCC
Organism: Sphingomonas sp. MMS24-J13; assembly: GCF_044905095.1. NCBI lineage: Bacteria > Pseudomonadati > Pseudomonadota > Alphaproteobacteria > Sphingomonadales > Sphingomonadaceae > Sphingomonas > Sphingomonas sp. MMS24-J13. Next base: position 1,364,794 of record NZ_CP173258.1, on the reverse strand, counting down.
GGTCTCGTCGAGATCATGGGAGCTTCTGCAGCCGCCGAGCAGGCTGATAAGAGCGGCGGAGGCAAGCAGTCTACGGTTCACGGTCAGCATATCCTTGGGCGAAAGGCCGCAGGTCTCATAGGAAGCGCCTTCCGCCGGGGCAAGCAATCGCGTAGAGCCGATGCGATGGCCCGAGCCACTCTCCTCCTCACCAAGCCGCCGCTCGATATATTGATCGCGGCGCCACGCGGCTTTTGCGCCGGCGTCGATCGTGCAATCCGCATCGTCGAGCTGGCGCTTCGCAAATATGGCTCGCCGGTCTTTGTCCGCCACGAGATCGTCCATAATGCCCACGTCGTCGACGCGCTGAAGGCCAAGGGTGCGATCTTCGTCGAGGAACTGGACGAGGTGCCCGATGGCGTGCCCGTGGTCTTCTCCGCCCACGGCGTACCCAAGAGCGTGCCCCACAAGGCGGCGGAGCGCGGGCTCGATTTCCTCGACGCCACCTGCCCGCTCGTCTCCAAGGTCCATCGCCAGGCCGAGCGGCTGGTGGAAGCCGACAAGCATATCCTGTTCATCGGCCATGCCGGCCATCCCGAGGTGATCGGCACGCTTGGCCAGGTGCCCGAAGGTGCGATGACCCTGGTCGAGACGCTGAAAGATGCAGAGACGATTCAGCCGGCAGATACGGCGCGCCTCGGCTTCCTCACCCAGACCACGCTTTCGGTCGACGATACGGCCGAAATCGTCGCCACGCTCCAGCGCCGTTTCCCCGATATCCAGGGGCCGCGCGGCGAGGACATCTGTTACGCTACCTCGAATCGCCAGGCCGCGGTCAAGGAGATTGCCGGCCAGTGCGATGCGATGCTGGTGATCGGTGCACCCAATTCATCCAACTCGGTCCGCCTCGTCGAGGTGGCCGAGCGTAACGGAACGCGCGCGCGGCTGATCCCGTGCGCCGACGCGCTCGACTGGAACTGGCTCGAAGGGGTGAAGGCCCTCGGTCTCACGGCAGGGGCTTCGGCGCCCGAAATTCTTGTGCGTGGCCTGGTCGAACGGCTTGCCACACGCTTCGAAGTGCGTGAGCGCGAGATTGCCGGCATCATCGAGACGATGGTCTTCAAGCTACCGCGCTCGCTGGAAGCCGCCTGAGCGAGCGGATCGGACCATGGCCGTCTACACTCATGTCTCCGCCGAGGAGCTGGCAGATCTGCTGACCCGCTACGACGCGGGCGCTCTGGTGTCCGCCAAGGGCATCGCCGAGGGCGTCGAGAACAGCAATTATCTCGTCGATACGACTACCGGTCGCTTCATCCTGACGCTGTACGAGAAGCGCGTTGATGCGGGCGACCTGCCCTTCTTCATCGCTTTGCTCGACCATCTCGCCGGTCGGGGCCTGCCGGTTCCGCGCATGATCCCGGATCGGGAAGGCATTCAGCTCCAGGAGGTGGCGGGTCGCCCCGGCTGCCTGATCGAGTTCCTGTCCGGCGTCTCGCTCAGCCACCCGACGGCGGCGCAGGCTTATGCCGCCGGCGAGGCCATGGGGCAGATGCATAAGGCGCTCGCCGATTTCACGCTCGAGCGCCCCAATACGCTGGGCGTCGCTGCCTGGCAGCCTTTGCTCGATCGATGCGGGCGCGATCTCGATCAGATCGATGCAGCCCTGTACGACGATATCGCCTCCGCGCTCGATTACGTCCGGCCGCTGTGGCCTATCGACAGCGAGCATTCGGTCATCCATGCCGATCTGTTTCCCGACAATGTGCTGATGCTGGGCGATACGGTCGGCGGGCTGATCGATTTCTACTTCGCCTGCACCGATCTGCGCCTCTACGATCTTGCCATCATGCATGGCGCGTGGTCGTTCGATGCCGCCGGCAGGACCTATGAAGCCACTGTCGGCACCGCGTTGCTGCAGGGCTATGCCGCGAGTTTCGGCCTCTCGCCCACGGATCGCGCGCAGCTTTCCGTACTGGCGATGGGCGGCGCCATTCGCTTCGCGCTGACTCGCGCGTGGGATTGGCTCAACACGCCAGCCGATGCGCTTGTCACCCGCAAGGACCCTCTCGCGTACACGCGCCGGCTCGCTTTCTATCGCGCGGCAGGCGCGGATTTGTTCGCATGAGCGAAATGCCGGTGGTGACGATGGCGACCGACGGCGCCTGCAAGGGCAATCCCGGCCCCGGGGGCTGGGGTGTCGTGATCCGATCGGGCGGGCACGAAAAGGAATTGTCTGGCGGCGAGGCCAACACCACCAACAACCGCATGGAGTTGACGGCGGCAATTCGCGGTCTCGAAGCGCTCAAGCGCCCCTGCACCGTCACGCTGATGACCGACAGCCGTTATGTGATGGATGGCCTAACCAAATGGATCGCCGGCTGGCTGCGTAACGGCTGGCGCACCGCATCGCGCGATCCGGTCAAGAATGCCGATTTGTGGCAGGAACTGCTTGCCGCGGCCAAGCCCCACAAGATCAAGTGGGAATGGGTGAAGGGCCATGCCGGCCATCCGGAGAATGAGCGCGCCGATCGTCTGGCAAGCGATGCGGCGATGGTCGCGGGGCGGCGCTGAGGCTAGCAGGTCATGCGGCTGCCGACCCGCGTACAGGGTCGAACCATCCGCTTCTTCCATTCCCTGGGCGTTTCCACCTCGCCGGTCGTATCGAGCTCGGCCACCAGATTCTCGCCCTCGTCCGCGCTCGTGGTGTGAAGCGCCGGTATCGACTGCTGTGCGATCGGCTGTGGAACCATGCTCAACGCGATAGAGCTCACGAAAAGGGCAACGCTGGTGAGCATGACAAAGGTTAAACGGCGTTAACCGGATGAAGGTCCGACAAAACCGCACGCGTAATGATCACGAGGGGTAGCGCAACGCTAAGGTTATTGATAATCAGTCGCACCAACCCGGATTGAACCAGTGCCAGTGCGTCTCGATCAACTCCCCCTTCGTCAGCCTTCTCGTATCGCATCGATCGACTGGTCGGCGCTGGACCCCGAAGCGGCACGCCGCCTGCGCGAACTCGGCTTCGACGACGGAGTCGCGATCGAGGCGCTCCATCGCAGCGCGTTCAGAGGCCCGATCGCCTGTCAGGTCGGCCGGATGATCATTGCCCTGCGCCGCGCACAGGCCGCCGCCGTGATGGTGGAACCCGCATGACCCCAGCACCGATGGTCGCACTGGTCGGCAATCCCAATGCCGGCAAAAGCGCTCTTTTCAACGCGCTGACCGGCGCGCGCCAGAAGGTCGGCAATTATCCCGGGGTCACGGTCGAACGAAAATCGGGCCGGCTCACGCTCGACGACGGGCGCCCGGTCGAGCTGATCGACCTTCCCGGCACCTATAGCCTCGAACCTTCCAGCCCCGACGAAGCGGTCACGCGCGACGTGCTGTTCGGCAAGCAAGCCGGCGAGCGCCGGCCCACGGCGCTGGTGGTCGTGATGGACGCCACCAACCTCGACAATCATCTCCGCTTCGCCTTGCAGCTCATCGCGCTTGGTCTGCCGACCGTCATCGCGCTCAACATGATCGATATGGCGAAGCGCGACGGGATCGAGATCGACATTCCCCGCCTTTCGGCGGAACTGGGCGTTCCGGTCGTGCCGACGGTGGCCGTGAGGAAGGTGGGGCTCGACCAGCTGCGCACCGCGCTTGATCGCGCCGTGTCGGGCGGCGGCAAGGCGGTGTTGCCCGATGCCGCGCCGATCAGCGACATCGTCGCCCTCCAGCGGCGGGCGCGCCAGATCGCCGATGCCGTATCGACACGGCAAGCGGATGCGACCGCCTGGACACGCCGGGTGGATGCGGTGGCGCTGCATCCGATTTTCGGACCGCTCCTGCTCGGGGCGTTGATGTTCGTCATGTTCCAGGCCGTGTTTTCCTGGAGCGAGGCTCCCAAGGACTGGCTTGCCTCGCTCCAGGCGTGGCTCGGCAATCTGGCGCTCGCCAATCTGCCCGACGGCTTCTTCCGTTCGCTGCTCGTCGAAGGGGTGATCAATGGCGTCGGGTCGGTCGTCTCGTTCCTGCCGCAGATCCTGATCCTCTTTTTCTTCATCCTGTTGCTCGAGGCGTCGGGCTATATGGTCCGCGCGGCGTTCATCATGGACCGGATGATGGCGGGCGTCGGCCTCTCCGGCCGCGCCTTCATTCCTCTACTTTCCTCGGTCGCCTGCGCCATTCCAGGGATCATGGCGACGCGCTCGATCGAGGATCCGCGCCATCGCCTGACCACCATCCTGATCGCGCCGCTGATGACCTGCTCGGCGCGACTGCCCGTCTATGCCGTGATCATCGGCGCCTTCATCCCGGCACGGCAAGTGCTGCCCGGCGTCGGCCTGCAGGGGCTGGTGCTGTTCGGCCTCTATCTGGCGGGTATATTCGGCGCGATGACGGTGGCGGCGGTGCTGCGACGGACGATCGCGCGGGGCGGCGGCAGCGGTTTCCTGCTCGAAATGCCCAAATATCAGATGCCGGTATGGCGCGACATAGCGCTCGGCCTGTGGCAGCGCGCCTACGCCTTCATGCGCCGCGCCGGCACGGTCATCATGGGTGTGACGCTCGCGCTTTGGCTGCTCACCTCCTATCCGCAGGTGCCGGCCGGCAGCAATCTGAAGCAGAGCGAATATTCCATCGCGGGCCATATCGCATCGGTGCTTGAACCGGTCGTCCGCCCGATCGGGTTCGGGCATGATATCGCGCTGGCGATCATCCCGGCCATGGCGGCGCGCGAGGTCGCGGTCTCCGCGCTCCAGACTGTCTATTCGATCGATGCCGGCAACGATGCGAAGCAGGGTGAGGACCAATTGGCGCAGCGCCTGCGCAACGCCTGGTCGCTGCCGACTGCACTCGCCTTCCTCGCCTGGTTCATTTTCGCACCCCAATGCCTGTCGACGATCGCGGTGATCCGGCGCGAAACCAACGGCTGGCTGTGGCCGGCCTTCACTTTGACCTATCTATTCGTGCTTGCCTGGCTCGCAGCCGGTGCAACCTTCTGGACGGCGACCGCGCTAGGGCTTTAAGAGCGAGTCACATTTTCGTCGCCTTGGCCAAAGCCGGGCGCGATGTTCATCGCATCTGGAGAGGGTTACATGGCCGGCAGCGTCAACAAGGTCATATTGGTCGGCAATCTCGGACGCGATCCCGAGTCGAAGAGCTTCCAGAATGGCGGCAAGGTCGTGAACCTGCGCATCGCCACGTCCGAGAACTGGAAGGATCGCGCGACGGGCGAGCGCAAGGAGAAGACCGAATGGCATTCGGTCGCGATCTTCAACGAGCCGCTTGCCAACACCGCCGAGCGCTTCCTGCGCAAGGGCAGCAAGGTCTACATCGAAGGGCAGTTGCAAACTCGCAAATGGCAGGATCAGAGCGGCAATGACCGCTATTCGACCGAGATCGTGCTGCAGGGCTTCAACGCCGTGCTCGTCCTGCTCGATCGCCGTGAAGGCGAAGGTGGCGGCGCATCGGACCGCGGCGGCTGGGGCGAGGATTCGAACAGCAGTTTCGTCGGCGGCGGTGCCGGTGGTGGCGGCTATGGCGGTGGGAGCCGCGGTGGCGGCGCCAGCACGGGCGGCCGCCCTGCCCCGTTCGACAGCGATCTCGACGACGACGTGCCGTTCTGAGCCTTAGCGATAAGCGCGGCCGGAAGATCCGTTCCGGCCTGCGATCGGCGCAAGGCTGACGATTGCGAGGCCGACAAGCAAAGCCGCAATCAGCGGGCTATCGACCTTCGGCGCTATTTCCGTGACCGCGGCGAATGCGAGCAAGGCGGTCATTACCAATCCGAAGGTGATCGCCAGGATATGCGCACCGCTGCGGCGCGGCCGGCGGATCGCATGAGCCACGTCGATCAGCGCGCGAGCCCTCGCCAACTCACCGTCCGAATAGCCGGCATCCCGCGCGCGTTCGCTCTCGATTTCGGGAAGCGCCTTTCCATGGATGCGATACAGCAAGGCATAGCGACGCAGCGCCTCGAGCCGGCCATCGGCGAGCATACGCGGCGTTTCGATCCCGAACAGCAGGCTCAGCAGCCGGCTGCCCAGGCCGCGATGCAGGCTCGACGGCGGATCGCTCCGCGCCAGCAGCACGGCGCGACGCTCCTGTGCGCCGAGCCTGGGCAAAGTATGTCCACGCAGATGGCCCCGGCTCAGGGCCGCAGGCGCGCCGACTTCAAGATCCAGAAATGCCATCACGGCCTCCCACGATGGGTTCATGGCTCGATGCGAGCCGTCCTCACCGGATACGTGGGAGATAAGCTGAAAGTTACGAGCGGATCAGACGAAAAGATATCAAGCCTTCGATGATAGTTTTTATATGATCGCGCTGCGCTTCGCGTCTGGCCTTCATCCGGCCGGGCGCAGGTCGCGCGCCAAGGTCGGCAGCAGTTCGGATACGGTGGGGTGGATCGGTACCGCCCATTCGAGCGTCGGCACCGTGGCCCCCGCGTTCATCAGATCAAGTATGCCGTGGATCGCCTCGTCGCCGCTCGTGCCCAGGATCGCAGCGCCGAGGATCTGCTTCGTCTCGGCATCGGCGATCATCGACATGAAGCCCAGAGTCTCGCCTTTCTCGACCGCGCGGCCGACGCGGGACATCGGGCGTTTGGAAAGCAGCAAGGGCCGGCCGCTCGCACGCGCCTGCGCCTCGGTCAGGCCGACACGGCCAAGCGGTGGATCGACATAGAGCGCATATCCCTGGACGCGATCGCTGACCTTGCGGCTTTCGCCGTCGAGCAGGTTCGCCGCGACGATCTCGAAATCATTATAGGCGGTGTGGGTGAAAGCGCCGCGCCCGTTGCAATCGCCCAGCGCCCAGACACCCTCGACATTGGTACAGAGCGCATCGTCTACGACGATATACCCTCTCTTGTCGCTGGCGATGCCGGCTATATCGAGCCCCAGGTCATCGGTGTTGGGTCGGCGCCCCGTGGCCAGCAGCACGTGGCTCCCGATCACATCGGGCTCGCCCTCGCGACAATCGACGCCGACGCGCACGCCAGTGCCCTCCTTTTCCAGCGTAATACATTTGGCATCGGTGCGGATCGCGATCCCCTCGGCAGCGAGGAAATCGCGGATCGCTTCCGAAACATCCACATCCTCTCGCCCGATCAGACGTGGCCCCATCTCGACGATCGTGACCTTTGCCCCGAAGCGACGGAACATCTGAGCGAACTCCAGCCCGATATAGGAGCCGCCCACCACCACCAGATGCTCGGGAATCTCGGCCAGTGCGACCATGTCGCTATTGGTGAGATAGGGCACGTCGCCGACGCCGGGGAGATCGGGTATCGCAGCGCGCCCCCCGACATTGAGGAAGATGCGCGGCGCCTCGATCGCTTCGCCATCGACGGTCATGCCGTGCGGACCGGTAAAGCGGGCATGGCCACGCATCAGGGTCAGACCGGGCATCGCGCCAAGCCAATCCTCGTTGCTCCTGCGCGAATCATGGATCACGGTCTGCGCGCGTTCGATCACGCGTGCCATGTCGATCGAGATCGGCCCGCTATGTACGCCATACTCGCCACCGCGTTGCGCCAGCCGGGCGGCATAGGCACTCGCAACCATTGTCTTGGTCGGCTTGCAGCCGGTATTGACGCAGGTACCGCCGATCAGGTGGCGTTCGATCAGCGCCACCTGCATTCCGGCCTTGGTCAGGCGCCCGGCCAGCGGCGGCCCCGCCTGCCCTGCGCCGACGATAATGGCATCGAAGCGCCAACTCACGGCAAGTAGACCACGGCAACAGCAAGCCCGATCGCGACCACATCCTCGAGGACAGCAGCCGGACGATCGCGGCCGAACGCCTTGGCCAGCGCGCCGCGCGCCGCGGCGCCGCCCAGCGTGCCGATCACCGCACCCACCGCACCGGCGGCCAAGCCGATCAGCAGGGACGTTCGCGCTGCACCGATGGTGGCGCCGGCGAGCGCGCCCATCAGAATGCGGGCACCGAACTGGATCGGAACCTTGCGGCTCGGCGTGGATGGCAATTGATCGGTCACCAACTCCAGCAGCGCCAGCGCGGTGAATATCCAGGGCGTGTAGGTAAAACCCATGAACCGGATCGAGCCCCAGACGGTACCGAGCAGCCCGAGCGCCGCGGCCCAACTTACGATCGCCGGGGCGGTAAAGGCGCGCAGCCCCGCCACTATGCCGATCAGCAGCGCCGCGCAGACCATCATGATCATCGTCTCACCCCCAGGATCGTGGCGAACGGGCTGCCACCCGCTCTTCACCGCGATGATAGGCGAGGACAATCGATCGGTGAAGCACATTGGCCGCCCCTTGAACCGGAACCGGCCGTATGAAAGGATGAAGGCGGATCAAGTATAAGCCAATCTGTTGGCGCTCCGTACGCGGGTGCTATTGCAGGCGTAACGACATCCCCGTACCTCCCCTCCTGATGCCGCGGGCCGACGCGTGAAGGCCCGGAGGCCAACAAAGGGGGAGAGGATGGCCGGCAATCGCGCCTTGCTCGGGGAACTGATCGCCGAGGCGGTCGCTATCCTCATCATCATCAGTTTCGGTTGTTCGGTCGCAGCGATGATCGTGCTCTACGATCCCAACCCGTACCGGACCTCTTATTGGGGCGTCTGCATCACCTGGGGGCTTGCAACCACGATCGCGATCTACGTGACGGGTGCGATCTCCGGCACGCATGCCAATCCTGCGGTCACGCTCGCGCTTGCGACCTATCGCGGTTTCCCGTGGCGCAAGGTGCTGCCCTATATGGGTGCGCAGGTCCTTGGTGCCTTCATCGGTGCGGCGATCGTCTATGCGCTCTACTGGAACGTGATCGACCATTATCTGGCCGAACAGCATCTCACGCGTGCAGGCGGTGGCGCGGCCGGCATCTTCTTTACCGCGCCGGGCCTGGCAGTGACGCCGTTCAAGGCCTTCCTCGACCAGATCATCCTGACCGCCTTCCTGGTCTTCGGCGTTTTCGCGGTGACCGACGAGTTCAACACGATGGCGCCGCAAGCCAATTTCGGAGCGCTGATCATCGGATTGCTCGTCGCCACGATCGGCGCGTCGGCGGGCAATCTGGAGGCGTGGGCGCTCAATCCCGCGCGCGATCTGGGCCCACGGATATTCGCCTGGCTGTTCGGCTGGGGGGAGTCGGCCTTTCCGGGCCTGCCCAACTACTGGTGGGGGCCGATCGCCGGGCCGCTGATCGGCGGACTCCTCGGCGGCGGCCTCCAGCATCTGCTGATCCGCCCGTTCCTGCCGCGTGACAAGCCGCTCGCCGGCCCGAGATAAGAGGATAGACCATGGCCAAGAAGATCCTGCTGGCGATCGATCAGGGCACCACCTCGACGCGATCGATGAGTTTCGATACCAAGGGCAAGCCGCGCAAGGTCGCCCGCCAGGAGTTCGAGCAGCATTATCCTCGGCATGGCTGGGTCGAGCATGACGTCGAGGATATCTGGCGCGACACGCAGCAGACGATGAAGCAGGTCATCGAGGAGGATGGCGGCGACGTTCGGGCGATCGGTATCACCAACCAGCGCGAAACGGTGGTGGTATGGGATCGCATCACCGGCGAGGCGATCCACAAGGCGATCGTCTGGCAGGACCGCCGCACCGCCAAATTCTGCGCCGAACTGAAGGCGCAAGGTTATGAGGAAGAGGTCCGCGCCAAGACAGGACTGCTTCTCGATCCCTATTTCTCCGGCACCAAGCTGCGCTGGATCCTCGACAATGTGAAAGGCGCGCGCAAGCGGGCGGACAAAGGCGAACTCGCCTTCGGCACGATCGACAGCTTCCTGCTGTGGCGGCTGACGGGCGGCAAGGTGCATGCGACCGACGCTTCGAACGCGTCGCGTACCCTGCTCTACGACATCCACACCGGCGCGTGGGACACGGATCTCTGCAGGATGCTCGATGTTCCCGAGAATATGCTGCCCGAGGTGAAGGATAACTCAACCATTTTCGGCGAGACCGACAAGAGCCTGTTCGGCCGCGCCATGCCGATCGGCGGCATGGCGGGCGACCAGCAGGCAGCGGCAGTCGGCCAGGCCTGCTTCAAGCGCGGCGACATCAAGTCGACCTACGGCACAGGCTGCTTCGCTTTGCTCAACACGGGGGACAAGGCGCTTCGATCCGAGCATGGCCTGCTCACCACCGTCGCTTATTCGATCGGCGGTAAGCGGACCTATGCGTTGGAGGGCTCGATCTTCGTCGCCGGCGCCGCGATCAAATGGCTGCGCGACGGGCTCGGCCTGATCCATCGCGCGTCCGACACCCACGATCTCGCCAACCAACTGGCCGACAATCACGGCGTCTATATGGTGCCGGGCTTCGTCGGCCTCGGGGCGCCGCACTGGGACCCGGATGCGCGCGCCACCATCACCGGCCTCACCTTCGACGCGACCGGCGCGCATATCGCACGCGCCGCCCTCGAATCGGTCGCCTACCAGACCGCCGATCTGGTCGAAGCCATGGTGGCCGACGGCGCGAAGGACGTGCGCACGATCCGGGTCGACGGCGGCATGGCGGCCAACGACTGGTTCTGTCAGTTCCTCGCCGACATGCTCGATACCAGGGTCGAGCGCCCCGCCAATATCGAGACGACGGTGGCGGGCGCCGCCTTCCTGGCCGGCCTAGCCGTCGGCGTGTGGGACAAGCTCGAGGACGTCGCCGCCGCTTGGGCCTTGGATCGGGCGTTCGAACCGAGCATGAAAAATAAGGCACGCAAAGCGCTCAAGACGGGCTGGCGTGAAGCGCTCGCGCGCAGCCGGTCCAAGATTCCAGCCTGAGGATTTTCCCGTGACGTCCCAGCCCAGCGAAGTCGACCTGCTCATCATCGGAGGCGGGGTGAATGGCTGCGGCATCGCCCGCGACGCGGCCGGGCGCGGGCTGTCGGTCCTGCTCGTCGAGCGCGACGATCTTGCCGCGCACACTTCGTCGGCCAGCACCAAGCTGATCCACGGGGGTCTGCGCTATCTCGAATATTACGAGTTCCGGCTGGTGCGCGAGGCGTTGGCCGAGCGCGAAGTGATCCTCGGCATCGCACCGCATCTGGTCAAACCGATGCGCTTCGTCATGCCGCTGGTCGAGGATATGCGGCCGGCATGGATGATCCGCACCGGCCTGTTCCTTTACGACCATATCGGCGGCAGGACGAGCCTGCCCAAATCCGAGGGCGTCAGGCTGGAGGGCACGCCGTGGGGCGCCGGCCTCAAGCATATCGAGCGCGGCTTCGTCTATTCCGACGCCTGGGTCGACGATGCGCGGCTGGTCGCGCTCAACGCGATCTCGGCCGCCGAGAAAGGCGCGACCATCCGCACCCGCACCGGTTTTACCGGCGCCAAGCGCGAGGGCGATCGCTGGATCGCCACCTTGGACGACGGCACCAATGTTTCGGCGCGCGCGATCGTCAACACCGCCGGCCCCTGGGTGTCGCGCGTGCTGGGCGAGCTCGAGGGTGCGCATGCTGAACTGCCCCCGCGCCTCGTCAAGGGCAGCCACATCATCGTGCCGCGCATGTATGAAGGCGAGCACAGCTACATCCTCCAGAACGACGACAAGCGGATCATCTTCGCGATCCCGTACGAGCGCGATTTCACCGTCATCGGCACCACCGACAAACCTTTCGAAGGCGATCCATCCGCGCCGCAGATCGATCAGGACGAGATCGACTATCTCTGCGCTTCGATAAACCGCTATTTCGAGAAGCCGATCGGCGCGGGCGACATCGTCCGCAGCTATTCGGGCGTGCGCCCCCTGTTCGACGACGGTGAGGAAAACGCCTCGGCCGTGACGCGCGATTATGTGCTGAAGCTCGGCACCAGCGAAGGGCCGCAGGTCCTCTCGGCCTTCGGCGGCAAGATCACCACCTATCGCCGCCTCGCCGAGCATGCGCTGGAGAAACTGGAGCCGTTCCTGCCGACCATGGGCAAGAGCTGGACGGGCGCCGCCCCGCTGCCGGGCGGCGACCTGCCCGGCGGCGATTTCGAAGCGTTCCTGCTGATGGTGCGTGATCGCTGGCCTTTCCTCGCCGCCGACAATGCCGAGCGGATGGCGCGGGCCTACGGGACGCGGATCGCGTTGGTGCTGGGCGATGCGCGCGAACTGGAGGATCTGGGGGGCGGTCTCTCCGCGCGCGAAGTGACCTATCTCGCGACCCACGAATGGGCCCGCACCGCCGACGATGTCCTTTGGCGGCGTACCAAGATCGGGCTGCATACGGGCGAAGAGACGCGCGCCGCAGTGGATCACATTCTTGCCGAAGCCGCCTGACCTCGCAGTTTGCTCAGGATGGCCTGGAACCGCGATTCACCCCTCAGATGCGCGAAAGCGGGATCGACCGCGAGGCGCTGATCGGTTGAGCGCGCTCGGCAAGGTTCGGCGCTATTGCTTGTGGCTTGGCTCATTTCGAACAGCCTGTGGTTATCCGATGCCTCTGCCCAACGCGGCGCCATCGATGGCAACCGTTGATCGATGAGAGGGCATCGACGGACGACAGCGACTTAGCGCATTCAGCAAGGGGCCGAACAGGCCTGCTCGTCTTCCCCGACACTTCGCGCTTGATCCGCGCCGAAGAGTAAAGCTGTGGTGGGCCCGGCACCCATTGGATAGAGCCCGGTTTTTGGCCGTTATCCGCCAAATGCGTTGGGCCTAAAAAATACGATGCCCCCCACGATGCCCCCCAGTGATCGAGGCTGGAAATCCGCCATATCAACCCGCAGTCCGAGCGGTTAGAGTTGGCTACCGCCAGCCAGGCTAAGGGGCGGACCTGCAAACGAAGAATAAAGAGGGAGGGGAAAGATGGGGGACGTCGTGCAATTCCCGCGCCACGAATCGGGGTGGACTGACGATCAACGGGCCATGTTCGAGCTACTTGGGGGTGATCCGGACAATTGCCCGCGCGTCGCGCTGCCGGTAACCGACGTGGCGACCGGCGAGCTCGTTTCGCTTTTGCTGCCGCTCGTGGTCTATCGCGGTCGCTCTTGGGCCGTATTCCCGAATGGCAACGTCATGACGCTCGGGCGCTTCGAAGGATGCGGGCATGATCGACGATGAGCGCAATGCCGTCGTCGATCTGGTCGCAGCGAACCCCGAAGCTGGCGAGATCATGCCGGGCTGCGGCGGTGCCCGTAAGCTGCGCCTCGCCAAGCCGGGAACGGGCAAGTCGGGCGGCTATCGCGTCATCACCTATTTCGGCGGCGATGACGTGCCGGTGTTCCTGCTGACCGTGTTCGGCAAGAGCGAAAAGGCGAACCTCACCAAGGGCGAGCGGAACGCGCTGGCAGCGATGACGAAGACCTTGCGGGACAGTCTTTAGCCGACCCGCAGCAAGCCACGGAGGGCTATATGAAGAGTGCTTTTGAAAAGATCGCGGCGGGGCTGGATGACGCCATCGCCCACGCAAAGGGCGAGCCCGGACGGGCGCGGGTCGCGGCGCCGATCGACGTCAAGGCGTTGGTAGCGGCGACCGGGAAGACGCAACAGCAGTTCGCCGCCAGCTATCGCATCCCGATCGGGACGGTGCGCGACTGGTCGCAGAACCGCCGGAAGCCGGACGCCCCTGCCCGCGTGCTCCTGTCGATGATCGCCGTCGATCACGAGGCGGTCGAGCGCCTCGTCGCTGCCACGGCGGAGGCCTAGGCCATGCTTATCATGCAGCGCGGCACGGTCGCGATATGGGACATGGGCGGAGAATGGTACGTCTATAACGGCGCGAAGCTGGTGCGGGTCTGCCCGTCGATCGGCATGGCGCGAGAGGTAGCGAGCGGATTATGAGCGGAGATCCTACGATGAACCCCACCGAAGCATGGCGCGCCTTCCTTGAGACCGTCGCTCAAGAGCTCAGGCTGAACGACTTTCTTGATTGGCTGGCGCGCGAAACGCAGCCCCGGCAAGTCGACCCCGGCGCGGCCGAATACGATATGATCAAGAATTGGAAGGCGGGCGTCGATATCGCCCCGGTCCGCGTGACCACGCTGGACGAAATCGGGCGAGGCGAGACCATCGCCTAGAACAGCCCGAGCACCTTCTTTTTCGTAGCGGCGTCGCGCGCCTCGCACTTCGCGATGATATCGAGCGCGGCCCCTTTCGTCAGATTGGACTTGTCCAGCTGGCCTGTCTGCGCGTCGGCGAATATCTGCCACCCCTTCAGGTCGGCGTCGTCGGCGGGCAGATCGGCGCCCGGGGTCGGCTTAGCGAGTTGATCCGGAACTAGGCTTGAGCAAGGCAGCGCAGCGCGGCTGATCACGATACGCGGCCCGCAGGCAGAGAGAAGAAAGAGCAGTGCGATTGTTCCCGTCGCCATGGGCGATCGTGTCATGGTTCGTCTCCGTCTGGTGATCGACAGCCGCGGTCGCGTCCATCGTGTTGCCGGTGATCGCCGTCGCGTCGCGCGCGGCATTGGTGAAGCTCTCAGCCTCCGATTGCTCGACAGCGGCCCGCGCGGCCTTCTCTTCGGCCGGCGCGGCGCCACAGCTGCGCAGGAACAGCACGACGCCGATCAGCGCGGCAATGCCGAGCACGATCGCGAGGACGCGCCCTATGGCCTTCCACTCGCCTGGAATCATTTCGCCTCGCTCCCGCCTGTCACGTTCACGTCGCCCGAATTGGTCGACGCTACCGGCGATCGAGCGCTTGGGATGCGAAGGATGCCGATCAGGCCGCCGGTGATCGTGCCCAGCCCGAAAGCCTCGACCTTGCCGAGATTGGCAGGCCAGACGCCGAAGCCGACCACTGCGATTGTGAAGACGGCGACCAGGGCCACGAGCGTAGCCAGGTAGGCCACAAGCTGTTCGCGGGGGCTCATGCCAGCACCTGCAGCAGCCGCGCGCGGATCGCCGCGACAGCGGTCAGCCCGATCGAGCCGCCGTTGGTGATCTGCCGGGCCTTAACGAAGTCGCCCTTGTCGATCGCGTCGTTGAGGCGGCCGCGCCTCCAGAACTCGCGGGCGATCAGCAGGCTATCGGCAGGATCCGCGGCCAGGTCCGGCCGATCGAGCAGCGGCAGGTTCAGCAGCATGCCATAGAGGGCGTAATTGCTCTTGCCGGTGAGCTGGAGCATGCCCCTGCCCCGATAGGTGTAGCCGTCGCGGGACGGATAGGGCGCATTGCCGTTGCGGCCGCCGTAGGCGCGGCTGGCGATCTCGATCGGGCGCCCGACCGCCGCAATCGCCTGCGAAGGCGTGAAGTGCGTTGGCCACGTCTTCAGCATGCCGGCCGCGCTGTAGCGTAGATCCTCTTCGAACCTCACGAAGCCGCCCGTCTCGTTGCAGCACTGGGCGACGAACTCCGCCAGGCGCTGGGGCGTGCCGCAGATCGCGTCATCGCGAAGCCACGCCGCGCCGGCGCGGCCGAGCGCGGCAATCGTCTCGTCCGGCTGGCGATCGGCGGCGAACGCGAACAGCGCCGTGAACGTCTTCACGCCCGGGTCGCCATCGATCTTCCCGCACGTATAGCCGGCGCGCATCAACGCAGCCTGGACCTTAGCCCAATCAATCATTTTTCACCTCTTGATGTTGATCAGTCGCCGATCGCGCGCGGCGGGCGTTAAGCCTGCGCCGGCCGGCCTCGTATGGTATGGCTGGTGGCGCCCCGCTTTCCTCCCTGAACAAGAGGGCGGGGCGCCTTACCCTCAATCGGTGTCGTCGAGCCGGCGGAGCAGCTCGATTTGATCCTCGGGCGGGCGGGTCCTGGTGGGATTACGGAACGCAGAGCGCAGGGTAGAACCCAGCGGGGAGGGGTCAGTAATCACCTCGGCGCGCACCGCGTCAGGCATTCCTTGCCCTGCTGGTACCTTCGCCAGATCGGCTACATTCGCGACGCGTGTCAGCTGCTCGAGCTGCTGGTCTGCAATCGTTTCGAACCGCTTTCGTATGAGCCTGAGCAGGCGGTCCGACGAGACGGCTGCAAGCGCGCTGGCAAATGCCTTCACGTCGCCGGTCAGCCCGAACCGGTCGCACACGACGACCGAGAGCAGCCCGAGCATGCCGAGCAGCAGCAGATCCGCGACCACTCCACGCCACGTCAGGCGCCGGCCCTCGCCGAGCGTAAGCCCATATTTCGCAGCAGTCCCGATCGCGAGGCCTGCGATGACCGGCGCGTAGCGACCGGACAGATCGGAGACCGTCACCGATGGAACAACCAGGCGGCGAGGATAAAGCCGGCGACGACGCTGACGTTGGCCGCCATACCCCGCTGGACCCGTACGAGGCTGACCCCTCGAATGAGCGCACGCGTGGCGAGCAGGAAGATCAACGCCGCGCAGGTGGTGAGCACCGCCGCCAGATCAAGCGACCGCGCTACCACCAGCGGAAATGGATGCCCAAGCAGCCATGCCAGATGAGACGGCGCGAACAGCAGCACCGCGAGCGAAATCAGGCCCCACGTGGCGCTTCTGTGCCAGTCGAGGGCTGAAACGGATCGGGGGGATCGCGACCAGGCGAACAGCGCCATCAATGCCAGCAGCACCAGGGCTGATCGCCCGCCGATCAGGGTGGATGTTAGAAAAGCGAGCAGGGTCACCGGGCGGATCCTTTCAGCCGTCGATGTTCAGCAATGCCTCCGGGGGTGCGGGGGGTTAGTTGGTCGGGGCGGCCGTTAAGCCGACAAAACCGAACCGTTCAAATTGCCGTCTAGCAGCCAACTCTCGATCAGGTCGGTTTCGGCGCCCGTGTAGGGCGCGGTCGGCGCCGTGTAGGAAGCCCCGCTGTACTTCTCGACCTGCCAGAGCGCGACATTGCTCACTGCGCCGCCCGATCCGGTCATGTTAGAAGTGCCATTGTAAGTCCGGACGCCGGCAACCTGCTGAGATTGGATCAGCGAGGTGGCGCCGGTTTTGGTGATCACAAGAGCGCCAGCCGTGGCGGCCGTCGTATCGGTCAGATAAACATTCCAGCCATTGGCCGATACGACGAGAGCAACGTGATAGCGATGGCCGGGCGTCAGCGCCGACGCGCTGTTGACAGGCGTAACGATACCGCCCGCCTTTACGGTCAACAGGCCGCCCGACGTGACAGCGACATAGCTATTGGTGGAAAACGAGATGATCGCCTGCGTGCTGGCGGTCAACGCCGGGCAGACAAAGAATGCCTCGAACGTAAGCCCGGCCACGATCATCGGGCAGGCGCCGGTCCCAAGAATAGCCGTCCCGCCAGTCATCATCTGACCGAAGCCCGAGACGCCTGATGCGCTGTAGGTTGGGCTGGTTCCCGTCAATGCCAGCGTGCTTACCGCTGGGATAATCCCGCCCGGCGGCGTGTTCTGCGCGCCTCCTGGCGACGGAGCCGCGATCGAAACCGGATCGAGCGTAGGCATGACATTTCGACCGACCGCGAACCCGTCTGCCGTTCGATTGTCCCGAAGAACGTTGATCGTGCCGTCGTTTACGTTCGCGCCGGTTTCCCAAGGGATATAAAGCCACAGATCGAGCGGCTTGCCGTCGCCGGGGTCATTGCCGAGGGTAAGCGTTAGCTGGGTCGAATTGACGATCGCGCCGCCCGTGATTGGCCATGCCGATCTGACAGAGCCGACCTCATAGAGGGTGAAGCGCGTCCACCAGCTGCCGGTGCCGACAAGCGCGGTGCCGCCAGATTGCTGCGAGAGATTGACCGTAACCGTCGTGCCGGAGCGCGTCGCCGAAACGATCGTCGCGCCGACATCGCCGGACGCATCGCCCCCAGCCTCGGCATAGGTCGCGCGATGGAAATGGGTCGAGCATGCGAGCGCACCGGCCTGCGTCTGATGGACACCATCAGCGGTCTTGATATCTGCCGGCAGTATCTGCAGCGCCGAATTTGCAGTCGCCCACTCCCGGCTTGCCCTACGCATCTGAACGCGTTGCGCGATCGAACCACCCTGAATTGCTGGCGCGAAAGTCGTCGCCGAGAGTGGCCCGGTATTGTGGATACCGCCGACATATTTGGTGTAGGACGGATAAGCCGTATTCAATGCGTTGAGCTGTGAGAACAGGTAATCGAGCGCGGCCTTATAGAGCTTCTTCGTCGAAGATCGCTGGGCGTCGTCATATTCCTGATACCAGAACAAGGATTCCCAGCCACCGACCTGCGCCAGCACGTTGAGGAGTTGAGGCTGAATTGTGCAAAGAGGGGATCCGCCGATGCTGGCGCCGGCGAAACCGCAGACGACCCCGAACTGCGCGCTCTGGCGGTTCAAGAAGTCCATGATGAACGCGCTCTTGTAAACCGTATCGCTGTCGGAAGGCGAACGCCAGCCCGTGGGCAGGCCTGAGCTTACATCATAGGTGGCATAGGCTGACGTGAAACCGTTCGGTGTAATGCCGAGAGAGGCGCAGGTGGTCGATGCGTCGCTTAGAGGGTAGATCATGCGCGTGACTGGCGATTGGCCACCGAATGCGGTGATGCGGCCCATGCCGACGAGCGTGGTCCCGTTCTGCCACGTTCCGGTGCTATCCAGGATGTCGAGATAGCCCCAGCGCAGGCCGGCATCCACGCCTGTGATGTTGACGGTTTGCGCGCCGGTTGCGGCGATCGTGGCGGCTACCCATGGCGCCTGATAATCGCCGCGGGTCGCACCTCCGGAACTGAAGCGGGCAACGATCGTGCCGGCCGCAGTTGCAGCCGAAAGGGCTAGAGGAATGCTGCCCTGCCCTTTGCCCTGTCCGCCTCCGGTTCGGCTGGAACGCTGATAGATGCGATTGGCCGAGGCAAGTTGCGTCATCGTAACGGTAGCGGTTGCCGTAATAGGAGGACCGCCGCGCCCACGCATCACATCCCGCAGGCGCCCGAGCGGGTTAGGGAACATCGCCATGCGTCAGCCCTCGCGCGCGTAAACGGACGTGCTCGCGCCGGTGCAGATGATCGAGATTGCGCCGGTACCAACGTGGGTCGCGCTCTCGTAATAGGCGCCGGCGACAATCTGGAGGCTGTGATAATCGGCCGTCGCGGTGGTGGTCCCGTTGATGTAGCAACTCGCGGTCGTGCTCTGCACCTGAACGACCACGAAATGCCGGCTTGCGTTGGCTGGCATGAGCTGGGCCGCGCTGGTCCCGAACGTGCCGCCGCGATCGGTGGTGGACAGCTGCGGCAGAAACTGCGTCACGCTCGTGGTCGAGCATATCGCCGCGTGCCCGGTGCCATCGTCGCAATAGCTGACGACGCCCGGAACGTAGCCGGCCGGCGCCTTGATCGACAGCCCGACTTGGGCGAGCGACGGCACGCAGGCGAAAAGTGCGAGCGCCAGGGCGCCCGCGAGGTGCAGGATTTTCATGGATTTTCCTTCAGCTTTTGAGTGGGCAGCGGCCGGCGGCGGCCGGATCACGCGATAGTCAGGGTTCCGCCGATCGCGTATCCGAGCTTTATCGGGGCGCCGAAGCTGAGCTGACCATCGGCCGAGATCCCCCATGCGCCACCATCGGCGGTCGCACCCGCGATATACTCCCACCAGATCCGCTTCGTCGTGATCACCTCGTCATCGCCGCCCGCGAGGATGTCGCGGATGGTCCAGCCCAAGATAGGATCATTGCCGATGACGACTGTAGCCGTGGCGCCGGTACCGCCACCGCCCGAGATCACAACCGTGGCATTGGTATAGCCCTTGCCGCGCGTGGTGGTGATGCCGGTGACGACGCCGCCCGCGATCGTGACTGTCGCCGTTGCCCCGGTGCCGTCGCCCACGATCGTCGCGGTCGGGACGCTCGTATAGCCGGTGCCGCCGGCCGTGACCTTGCCACCAGCGATGACGCCGACCTGCGCCAACTCGACATGGCCACGCGAAACGCGGGTGACGAACCGCCCCTTGGGGATTGTCGTCGCCGTGCTGTTGCGCATCCGGCGACGGGGTGAAGCATGGGGGAACGTTTCCAACCGAAGATCGACCTGCGTGAGTTGAACGCCGGTTGCCGCAAAGATCGCATCGGTGATCGAGGTGTTGCTCGCGGAGGTAAGATCGGTGGTGGGCGTCCACGACTGGCCGTTGAGCGTCAGGGAAGCGCTGTTGCCGGTCATGTCGCCCAAACGCGCGCCGAGGCTCTTGGTCGAGCCATTCTTGATCCACTTCGCGCCGCGGCCGAGGCTATCAACCGTCCCGAAGATCGTCGCTGCGAGCGCGCCGGTAATGACCGTTCCTACCGGCGCGGCCAGAACCCATGCGCCATCAAGATCCTTGTAGCGAAACGGGCCGGCGTAATTGCCCACGACATCCCAGCCGACACGGTCAACGGCGAGATCGGTAATGACCTCGCCACCTGACAGCACCTCGTGCTGGAGCATCGCAAAGTTGTCGCAATCGACCAATTCCAGCGTGCAGAGCGCGACGCGCTCCAAGGTCGAAATGTAGATCGCTTCGAACGTATCGTCGCTGCTGCCACAAGCCACCATCTTGACGCGGCTCGGCATCGTGGATGGGCGGATCGTCGGGGCGTTGATCGTGGGCCCCGTATTGTGGAAAAACCATCCAGTGGCGACATAGGTTGAGCCGGGAAGGTCGGTCCGCTCATGATAGGCGCGACACGCATTGAACTCGATCAAAGCGCCAGACGGTATCCCACAGCCGAAACCCTGTCCGGCGTTGGTGCCCGCCATGACGAAATCAACGCGTTCCCATTTCTGCCGAAAGAACCGCGTCTGGTATCCGCTCGGATCGAAGCACATCCCATTTACCGGGTCGTTGTGATCGGGATATTGCGGGTCCATGTCAGAGATGATCTTGAGATCTCTGACTTTTGTCTCGACGTGCGTCTGAATGACCGCTGCTAGCGCGTTCCCGCTTCTGCGGATCTCGGTCCGCGTCCGACCCGAGCCCTGGAGCTCGACGAAGGCAGGCACGAACCTATTGGCATCGGTATGCCCGCCTTCGGAGAGAAAGAGGCGGACGGGGTTCGCGTAGTGGGCCTTGGATGAGATATTGGCGGATGTCGCGCCGCCAACGGTGTCTTGCAGCGCGACAATCGTCGCGTCGAACGTCGCCCCATCGGCCGGCACGTTGATGCGGGTGCCATAGCGATCGAGATCGAGGTAATCGCTTCCGCCGTTGCCGTCGTCATAGATCCGCGACGGATGGATGCCGCCCGCAGCAAACGTCGTGTAGAGCTTGGTCCCATAGGGTATCGTCGCAAGCTGCGACCAATCCGGCGTCAGGTAGGCGAGCACGTTGCTGAAGCTATAGAGCTCGTCCGTCAGGACGAGAGTCTGGTAATTCGCCTGGAGCCACGTGATGAAGGTCGCCACTGCCACGTCAGCCGAGGCGGCAGGGGTCGGCAGCGAAAGTTGCTTAGAGCACACCACAATGTTCGTCGTCAGGTTCTTGACGTAGATCCGAACATAGGGGCTCAGATTACCGGCGCCACCGAACAGATCGACTTCGCTGATGATGAACCGGTTCGTGTGATCCTTGGTGTGGTAGACCCGGATATCCTGCACGAATGCGCGCAGGAACGGATCTCGCACTTGCGGTGCCATGCCGCCAGCGGAGAGCATCGCCTCGGCCGACAGCGACGATGAAACCTGCGCCGCGACCGCCGCCTTGAGATTCGGAGAATCTACAAAGGTCTTGCCGTTGTCGAGCAGAGCGGTGGTGCTGGATCCGGTAACGGACCAGGTTTCGGAGCCCGTCTTGAAATTGACCCGCATGGAGACGGTCAGGCCGGAACCATTGGTGACCGGCAGCGAAACCGGCTTCACACCGATCAGCGTCGTCGTCGGCAGGATGTTCGTATCAGCGACGACGGCATTGTCGGATTTCCGCCTGACATCAACATGGAACCTACCGGTCTGGCCCGTTCCGAAATTGTCGCGCAGGAAGGTACCGACGTAGTAATTATCGTTGGGGTCTCCCCCAAAATCTCCACTTCCTGGATGAGGTCCCATGGTGCCGCGACCGTCACGGCGAAGGGGCTAAGCTCGGCCGC
The DNA here is from genome assembly GCF_044905095.1 of Sphingomonas sp. MMS24-J13. NCBI lineage: Bacteria > Pseudomonadati > Pseudomonadota > Alphaproteobacteria > Sphingomonadales > Sphingomonadaceae > Sphingomonas > Sphingomonas sp. MMS24-J13. The sequence goes on along the minus strand of NZ_CP173258.1, from coordinate 1,342,979 downwards.
AATAGTCGCGGTTGCGGCCGCAATCGCTGGAGTGACCAGCGCGTTCACGGCTCCCTTCCACATCGGCAGATCGATCATCGTGCGCGAATTGTCGACCTTGCTCGCCGCCACTGAGCCGCTGAGGACGGACCAGAGTTCGGAGCCGGTCCCGAAATCGATCGGGGCCAACATGGTCATACCAGAGCCGTTAACCGCTGGGATGGAGATCGGCTTGATGCCATTCAGCCCCGCGGTCGGAAGGAGGCCAGTATCGACCACAACGAGGCTGTCTGATTGCCGCGCCCAGGCGATCCGGAACCGACCGGCCCCGCCGGTGCCATTGTTGTCGCGTAGGAAGGTGCTGACGTAATAGGCATCGTTGGGGTCGCCGCCTGCGATCGAAAGCCCCTTGATGCGATCGTACGGCGGCACGACGGGAATGGCGAAGGGCAGTAGCGCAGCGTTGCTGGCGGTGACCCGATCGCCCACCTTCTTCAGCGTGTCGTTTGCGCTGTCGGCGCCGCCCTTGAGCGCGTCCGAAGCGTCGCTGACCGCCGCCTGTCGGTCTTCGATCTCTTGCACCAAGGCGTCGCTCTGCCCCTGCAAGGCTTGCAGAACGGCCGAACCCTCGCCGACCGAAACTTCGATCACTATCCCGTTTTCAAGCGTGATCTCGATGGGCGGCGGAGCGGAGAAAGTGGCCATCAGCGGGTTACTCCAGCGACGATCACGAAGGGGCCATAAAGCCAGCGCTGCTTGTCGCCGCCGGACGGCGTGACGTGCAGATCCCATGCAAGCGTGACATCGGAGCCGGTCGCCGATGGCGGTGCGGAGGGCGCCTTGGCGCTGTTCGCAAGCGACGCGGCGGCGATTCGCATTTCTACCGTGCTGACGGGAACCACGCCCGTCGTGTCCACGCTCACGAGGCGAATGCCCTCCACGCCCGGGGTGGACGTCGGGGGAAGGTCGATTAGCGGGTCGCCTGGAGCGTCGGCCGTCACCCGCACTTGAGCGTGGAGCGTCGCGCCCGTCAGGTTGACGCCCTTGAAGGTCAGGATCCGGACAAAGGGGGTCCACCTGTCCACCGCAAGGGGGCACAGTCCAGCGTTGCTGCTCATGGAAGCTCCTAGGAAAAGGTGACGCGGGGCGCCGGCCAGCTGATCAGCTGATGCGCGGCTGCATGTAGCTTCCGCCCTGCACCGAAGGCGTGCCGGTGGAATTGGTCAGGATTGTTTGGAACGTGACGAACTGCTGCGCGCCGCTGGTGTTCGTATAGGCGCCGTCGATCAGGAGCGTATCGGTGTCGAGGTGGGCGACGGTGGCGGTGGTGGTATAGTCGCCGCCCATGTCGCTGAAGCTGCCATTATCAACCGCGCACTGCGCGGTGATCGTGCATGTGGGCGAGCCGCCCCCCGCATAGATGACCGCCTCCGCATGCAGCGTCACCGTCTGCCCCGGATCGAGCACCACGCCGCCAGGATAAGGCGTCGTGCCCATGCTGATCGGCACAGCCAGATAGGGCGTTGCGCCCGAGCTGCCCGCGCTGCCGTCGCGCACCTTCTTGACGCTGAACCCCTGCTTGATCTCGCGCGTGCCGAGCGTCGCCTTGATCGTCGCCGAAGCGATATCTGCGGTCATCTCGTCGAATGTCACGAGGCCAGTGCCGTTCACCGACCAATCGCCGCCCGTAGAGCCCGCGTCGATCGTATAGGTCGCCGACGTGTGAACGTCGGTCGCGCCATCATAGAGAAGGATCTGCGCGGTTAGTGGCAGCTGCCCCGCTTTCGGCGTCCCGTCGGGGTCGCAAGCCACAGTCGCGGCGCCAGGCACGATCGCGCTGGAAAGGCCATTGGTCGGCACGATCGGATCAGCCGTCGCCAAGGCCGGCGCGATGTTGCCGCTCCGGTAGGTTATGGCGTCGGAATAAATATCCTCATTCTCTTCGCGGAGCTGAAGCTGCACGCTGAAGTCGCTCGATAGACCCCACTGGTCGACCACGAACGCATAATTGGATAGGCCGTAGCGAGTTGTATCGAGCTGGACCGTTTCCAGCGCTTCAACTGCGATGCCGGCGATATTCATCGGCCATGACACGCGCTTTTCGCACTGTGCCCGGCGGAGCATGATTTCTAGGATACGCTCGCCGCGCGTCGAGCTGGTGATATGCGCAAGGTCCGCATCGCCCTGTCGAATATCGTCCGTCGGCACCGACCGCGTCGGGACCGGCATAGGCTGATAATTGTTCGTCGGATCGATAAAGGTGCCGCTCAATTCGGTGACGATCGCCTGCGGGTCACCGAGCGCGCTGACCTTGATCGGCGCCGACAGGTCATGCTCGGAAAGCGAGTGCGACGGGCCCACCCAATAGCCGGGACGAATGAGAAACCTGCCGTCCGAATAGGTGTAGGAGCCGGCGACGCTATCGACCAGCGTCTTGCGGATCTCGCTCGGGGCGGCGCCGGTCGTGATCCAGCAATCGAGCTCGTAGCGCTTTTCCGTCACACCGTCGGCGATCGTGACATCCTCATCACAAACATTCGTCCAGGCCGCCAACAGGTCATCTTCGGGGATTTCATCGGCCTCTGCGCCGAAGCCGCCCTCCTCCCGCGGAAGCGCCATCCAGTCATAGATGATCGGGGTTGCCAATCGCATATAGCCCACGCCGCCGGTGCGAGGATCGCGGATGTCATCCTTGCCCTCGACCACCGCATTGATCACCGGCATTCCCGCTTGAACGACAGCGTCGACCATCTGGAATTTGGCATAGATCAAGGCGATGCCACGGCCGCGGTGGTCTTCCGTCCACTGGCCATCGCATTCATCGACAAACGTCGGATTGGCGACTTGATCTTCAGTGCCGCGCGCAAACCAAAGCCATGCGTGGTTCGCATAGGTTCCGCTGGTCACCTTGCCATCGTCATCGACTGTGACGGTCTCATCGTTCAGATACCAGCCGACGGCGCCTTTGCAGCGGTGGCCGGCGGCGGCGATCACGTAATAGCGGAAGTTGGCGCCCTTCGGATGGTAGAAGATCATCAGGCCGCCGACACGGCGCCGGCCGTAGATAAGGAAGCTATTGGAGATCGACTGTCGGAAGACAGACATTGCGGCTTGCGCGCCGCCCCTGCCCGCGCTTGGTGGCGGGAAGATCGCGTTAAGCGCAAGCTGCGCCCCGATCGTCACGGCCGCGGTCGCCACCGCGACGGCTGCCGTGGCGGCAGCAGTCGACCAGCCGGCTTGTACTAGCGCGGCGCTGAGCTGTGGCGCATATACGGCAATGACGACGGCGATTGCCACGACCGCGACAATCTTAACGATCTTGCCCATTCAATATCTTTCGGTGAGGAGATCACAGTGCGAGGCCTAATGATCATCGGCGCGCTCATGCTTTGCGGCGCGGGCCCGATTTCGAAGTTTGAGGACAGGTCACCGACCGCCGACTTTGATTCCGCCGCAAAAAGCGGCGATATTGAGCGCTGTTTGATCGACCTTGAGGGAATGAATATCCCAAGAGTATTTCGCCAGCCCGATCGGCCGGACCGCGTCACGATCGTATGGCAGGTCGCGGGCTATATGTCGGCGCCACTAACCGACCGAGTCGACCTGATCGACGCGCCGGCCGGAACCCATGTCCGCGCCTGGTTCAATCGCAAGCGACTAGATCAATGCGCGGTCGCTCGATAGCCCACGCCTCGTCGACCTGCTGCATGGGTGCCATCACGCCGCCGTAAAATTCGGCGAGCTCGCCCCTGCATATCCCGAGCGCCCAGCCCTTGCGGACCAGATCGCCGCGACGGGCCATACGGATCGAGCCGAGCGGGGCGCCGTGCACGATCCTGACAGCCTCAGAAAGCGACCGAACCCCGAGCCTGCGCATGGCTTCGGCTGCGTCCCGCCAGCCACGCGGAGAGGGGCCAAGCGATGCCGCGACGTCGACCCCCGCCGCCGCCGCATGACGACCCCACATATCGCAGCAATGATCTTGCCACGACGGGTCCGCCGTCACTGATAATCCCGCTGGACGGAGTAGCGACCACGGCCGTTGCCGGCCGGGGTAGACGTCGAGGTCGCATCTTGCGATGCGTTCGCCCACAGAATTGGAACTTCGACCATCCGGGGCACGTATTCGAAGACCTTGTCGCCGGGATATTTGCGCTGCTGATATTCGTCGGTGAAGCGCTTGATAGCCGGCCGGCGCTGGTCGATCGCGCGGCTTTCGGCCGTGATCGTCACGCTAAGCTCCGTTCCGGAATCGTTGATATCGTATTGCTGCAGGCGCCCCTTCCAAAGCCGACGGCGACCGATGAGGGTTTTATAATCGCCGGACAGGCACCCAAGGATAAATTCGGTCAGGCCGCCGCGCACCGCCTGGTCGGCGACGTCATCGCGAAACTCGGTAGGGATGCGGTTAAGCGTCGCCGTAACCCCGGTCGCCGTGCCGTCGGTATCTTCGCCGATCGTGCCGATCGTGGCGACACCCTCAATCCCGGTCCAGTCGTGGCCCTCAAAAGTAAGCGTGCCCTTGCCGGTGAAGGCATAGACAGGATCGGGCAGGTCGACGTGAAGCGCCAGGAACGGGCGGAGCGACGGGCCCTCGATCTCCGCGGCGAGCTCCGGCGCATCGTCAAGCCGGCTCATGGCAGAAACTCCGTAAAGTCGATCGTGTATGGCGTCGGCTCGCCCACCTCGGTTTCGTTCTGCCCAGCATCATCGCTGGTCGGCTGAAACCATCCCCATACGTTGTCGGTCGAGATCGCCGCACCAGCGACGATCGTCGATGCCAAGGGCGGCTTGAAAGACACTGTCGCGACCCCGTCGGTACCGGCGACCGAAAGGGCCCGCACCATGTGCGGCCTCTGATCGCCGAACCCGACATAATCGCCTACCGAAAACGCTATCGAGTTTGGCGTGAAGCCCGCAATCGGCACGCTGGTCGCGCCGGCCGCAACGTTCGCTGCGGCGACAAGCGGGCCCGACAGGTACTGCGGACGCAGCGGGCGCGGGCGCCGCCAATCCCAAAGGGTCGTTCGATTTACGCCGCCTTCAAGGTCGGAGAGAAACGCGTCCAGGCGCGGACCAAAGCCGCCCGCGCCATCCGTGTCGGGGGCGTCATAGCCAGCCCGGAACGTGAACCGGGCGACCCATCGGGGCGCCGACAGGCCATAGGTTTTCCGGGTGCGCGTCAGCGGACTTTCGGAGCCGCCCACATGGGGCTGCAGATAGAACATTACCCGATAGGGCGCGAGATCGGCGGGCCACGTAAAGTCTAGCATCAGCTGGATCGCCGCTTCTTGTCGCTAATCGCGCCCATGGTCGCCGCATAGACCGCGTCACCCATGCGCGCGACCTCGCTACGCGTGGCAAGATCAACGCCGCCCTGCACCTGTATCGTCTGATTGACGACGTTGCCCCCGCCGCCGGTGTCGGCACCGGGCTTGCGGATATCGACCATTTCGCCCTTGGTGGCGCGGAACTTGACCGTGTTTTGATCGATGCCCGAAGACCCGCCGACGCGAAATGAGCCGCCCGTTGCGAAGTGTGGAAGCTGCGAAACGTCCAGGCTGGGGATAGCCGATAGATCCGTGCCCCAGCCGGCGCCGGCCACATTGACCATTTTCGAGCTGCTGCCGCCGCCGAAAATCGACCCGAGTGCCGAGCCGATCGAACTGAAGAGACCGCCCCCGCTCCCGCTCGACCCGCCCGCAAGCTGCGTGAAGACCTTCTGCAGCAAATCGGACAGCTTGTTCAGGGCGTCTTCCATCCCCTTCGCAATGCGGTCCTTCCACCAGTTCTTTACCCAGTCCTTCAGGTTGCCATCCAGCGCCGCGCGGGCGCCATCCTGAAGCGTGCTACGCCAGATGCCGGTGATGCGCGCCTGTTCGTCCTGCAGCGCCTCCGCTGCGGCCTGTTTGTTGCCCTCGCCATAATTGAGGCCCCGGGCCGCCTCGATCTCACGCGCGCGGGCCTGCGCCTTGTCGGCGGCCTCAAGCTTGCGGATCGATTCTTCGCTATCGCCGCGCGCCTTGGCCAGGTCGATTTCACGGGTGCGCGCATCCTGTTCCACCCAGCGCTGGCGGATGGCGTCGCGGTCGCGATCGATCTGCAGCTGATCGGCTTGAGCCTTTTTCGTTGCGGCATCGAGCGTCAAGCCCTGCTGCTGATAGTAGAGGATGGACGCGCGGATCTGCTGCTGATCGCGTAGGGATTGCTCGATCGCGGCATTGCCCATCGTCTGCGCGTGATCGATGTCGAGCGACGCCTGATGCTCAGCCAGTTCGCGACCGCGCGCAACGGCTCGAGCCGCAATGATGTCGTTCATGTCCCGGTTCGCCGCAGCGGCGGCAGCATCCCGGGAGAGGCCGGTTTTCTGATATTCGGTGATCTGTTCGCGCAGGCGCAATTGGTCTTGAAGCCGCTGCGCCGTCTGCTCATCGCCGCGCTCTTGGGCCGCGGTGATTTCCGCCTGCATGCGCAGATCGGCGCGCTTGTCGGTGGGGCTCTCCTTGAACTTCTTCGGCTCGGAAAAGTCGAGCTTGGGGTTCGCGCCGGCGCCAGGCTTCGGCGGGAGCGGCGCCGTGGAGATCGCCTTCTTCGCCTTGGCGTAATTCTCATCGATCTGTGCGGCGGCGGCCTTGGCCTTCGCAAGGCTCTCCTGCGCGATGCCAATAGCTAAGGACTGTTCGGTTTCGCCGGTGCCGCCGATGCGCGATGTCGAAAGCGTAGAATAGATGGGCCCCTGTCGGCCGGTGCCGGTCTGCCGTCGCCCTGCCTGCGCGTCTGCCAGCGACTTTTGGGCCGCTGCCTGCTGATAAGCGTTTTCCGCCCGGGCCGCTGCCCAAGTCTGATCGGCCTGCCTTTGGCGCGCTGCGGCGAGCTCCTTCGCATCCTTGGCCATCCCGTTCGTCGGGTCGGTCTTCAAGATCTGCTGATAGCTGGCCTGCGCCTTGGTCACCGTGTCGGTGACGGAAGCAAGCGCCTTGGCCTCGCCCGTCACCTTGCTCGTGCTGGATGCCCACAGTCCGATGGCGACCGCGATGCCGCCGATGACCGCTGCCCAAGGCGCAAGCGTCGTGAGGAGCGCGCCGACACCGATGGCGGCCCCCTCGCCTGCAACGCCGGCCGCGACCTCGCCCGCGGCAATCGCGGCGAACGACGCGGCGAGGCGCGGACCGAGCTGCAGCATCGACCCGTAGAAGCCGATCAGCTTTCCGGTCACGAATAGGACGGGCCCGACGGACGCCGCCAGCGCGGCCATCGCACCGATAACCGCCAGCATGGGCCCGGGAAGGCGCGCGAAGGCGCCGATCGCGTCGCCGATCGCGACCAGGACTGCCGTCATGCCCTTAAGGAAGCCGGTGTCGCCGATGGCGATCGACGCCGCCTCGAATGACTTCTTGACCTGCGTGATCGCGCCCGACCATCCCTGCATCAGGGCCGCCGCCTGCGTCGATGCGCTGACCTTGTCGATCTCGTCCCGAAACTTCGCGATGCCGGCCGAACCCTGGTTCATCAGGGCGATGGCGGTGCGACTGGAATCGGTCCCGAAGATCTGTGTGAGGGCCTTGCTCTGCGCCTCTTGCGCGAGGCCGCCGAGATGCTTCTTGAGCTGGTCGGCGGCGTTGCTGATGCCGACGAAGCGCCCTTGCGCATCATAGAAATCAAGCCCGAGCGCCTTCATCATCTCCTTGGCCTCCTTGGACTGAGGCACCAGGCGCTGAAGAAAGGTCTTGAAGCTCGTGCCCGCATCAGAGCCCGAACTGAAGGCGCCGGCTGTCGAGGCGATTGCCGCGTTGAAATCCTCGAAAGGCATCGTGTTTCCGGCGACGCTGCCCGCCTGCCCGATCGCCAGCGCGTAATTTTCGAAATCGAGTTTGGAAGCGATCATCGCGCCGCTCATCTTGTTGACGAGCTCGGGCAGATCCTCGGCTTTCTTGCCGAACTGCGTCATGATGTCGGTGGCGAGGTCGGCGGACTTCGCGAAGTCGCCGCCCGTCGCCGCCGATAGCTTCAGCGTCGCTTCGGCCGCGCCGTTCAATATCTCCTCGGTAGACCTGCCATTCTTGGCGAGGTTCTCCATGACCTCCGCCGCCTGTGCCGCAGTCGCGGTCAAGCTCTTGTCGCGACCGAACGCGGCGGCCTGGTCGCGCAGGGCCTTCATCTGGCTAGCGCTGGCGCCGCTCGCCGCCTGTACGCGGTTCATGCCCGTCTCGAAATCGGCGGCCATCTTGAGCGCGGCGCCGCCGATCGCGACCAGCGGCAAGGTCAGGCCGACGGATAGCGACTTGCCCACATTCTGGATGCGTTGGCCGATCTGCTCATAAGAGCGGCCGGCCTTCAGCATCATCTTTTGACTGTCGTCGAGCCCCTTTTCAAACTGAGCGGTATCAAGGCCCAGGATGACGCGTAGCTGACCAATGATCGATGATGCCAAGCGCCCCTCCTTCTACTTCATGTTCGCCCACACTTCGGCCGCAGCGAGCATTTCCTGCCACGGCTGCACCTTCGGCTTTCGTTCGGTTTCGGCGACCGACATCAGCGATTGAAGGTCAGGCAGTTTCTTCGCGCGGCGGAGCGCTGCGCTTGTCCACGCGTGCCAGGCAAGCCGGTTATGCTCGGCTTCCCTCGTGCGGACCTTGGCCTTCAGGATCAGCTCGAATGAGCGAGGCGTTTGCTTCCAGAACGTGCCCGGCTCGAAGCCTATTTCGCACCACGTCGAGAAGTATTTTTCCCAGTCCCAGCCGGTTTCGCCGGCTTCTTGGGAGGGTTTGCGTCGCCATCCTTGGCGGCCTCCGGGAACGACAGACTGAAGGCGCGCAGGACCAGGGCGGCGGCGGTATCGATGCCGACCGCCTGGATGATCTTGCCGACGGTGACATCATCGACCGCCTTGTGATGCTCTTCCATCGCCACGCGGAAGACGGTGCGCATCATCTTGGGGCTCTGCAGGGATTCGGCGCCGATACGGCCGATCTCCTCGCCAAGCTCATCCTCCAGCGTGCAAAGCGCGTTGAAATCGAGCACGAGCGTCCCGCCGGCTTCGAAGCCGGGGAGGTCCGGGACGGCGGGGAAGGCCACTTCCCCCTTGAGCGGGTTCGCCATGATCAGACAGCCGGGGTGAGGGTCGCGGGGCCCGACACCTTGAAGGTGACGCTGCCGACCATCTTTTCATCCATCGGCGTTGCGCGGCCATGCTTGGTCGCGAAGCCGTTGAAATCGAGCGTCGCGCCGTTGGGGAACGTGATGCGCCAGCCGTCGACCGTGCGGGCCGCGAGATGGGTGGTAATGACCAGATCATCGGTCAGGCCGGGAACAAGCGCATAGGACAGAGTGCATTCGCCCGGATCGGTCAGGCCCGGCTTGTATTCGCGCGTGAAGGCAGGGCTTCCGAAATGGGTGAAATCGGGAGCGTCGCGCGACAGCTCGGGCGGTGCCAGTTCGGTGACCTCGGCGAGCGGGACATAAGTGCTTGGCCCGGTTTTCTTGCTGAAGGTCGTCAGGAAACCGATATCGGTTGCTGTCTGAGTAGCGGCCATGTGTTTTCTCCTCGCAAACTAGAATTAGGCGGTGGGCGGTGAAGGGTCGTCGGTCGTGACCGGACCAGGGGTCCCGTCAACGGCAATGCCTGCATCGATCAATTCCTGACCGCGTTCGGCCTTGACGTTCAGAGTGGTGCCGGCTGGCACGATTTCCTCAGGTTTGGCCGATTGCTTGTCGTAGAAATCGGTGATGGTGACGATGCGCATGGGGTGCCTCCTCAGGTCTGTGCAAAGAACATGACGGCGAGATCCACGCTGGACCGATAGACAATGCCTGCGGAATTGGTGTCTCGATCGGACCGACGGTCGCGCACGAAAATGCGGACACGTTGCGCGGGCTCATCGACGCGCAGGCCGGTCATATTGTGCTCGATTATATCGCCGACATTGCGGGCCGCCAGAAACGTCCGCCCCCAGCAATCGGCCTGGACAAGGGCGTTGATCCAGCCGTCCGCACCGGCGAGGTGCATGCCGGGCTGGCCAGTGAGTAGATGCAGCTCGATCGCCGGAAGCGGTGCGCCTTGCTGGCGCGCGCCCCAGTCGATCCGCGTGCCGACCGCCGCGCCCATGCCGGAAAGGCCAAGCAAGCGGGCGCGTAGCCACTCCTCCATTGATCAGCCTTTCCGGGCAAGTTTCCGCGCGTAGCGCTTCGCGGCTGCGTCGACTTCCTGCCCGAGATCCGCGGCGATGCCGTCCAGCAAGGCGCGCGCTCCGTTTTCCCATGCGCCGCGCATGTAGCCATGCGGCGGATTGTTCGGCGACCCGAACTCTTCAGGCAGGGCCTGCGGGTAGCCGTCCGCGGTCGGGCCCATGTAGACCTCGACTGCAGACTTATCGGCAAAGCGCTTGCGGCGCTGCCCCGGCGAACCCTGCTGAGTGCCGACGATGATGCTTTCCTGAAGGGCTCCGCTTTGCCGTGGTGCCTTGGCCTTGGCGGCGTCCGCCATAGGCTGCAGCCGGCGCTTGCCGACGCGGACCAATGCCGCCTTGCCGAGCCCGCGCGGAAGATTGGCCAGGGCCGCGTTGACGTCGCTGAGCCCTTCGATGCGAAACTTGCTCATAGTGCCTGGTCCGGTCGCTTGACCGCGGTGATCTCGATCCCGTTGAGCTTGCCGAGCCATTCCTTGGTTCCGGTCACTTCGAAGACCGAACCGCCCTTCCCTTCGGTGAAGAGATCCTTGCCGGTGATCGTGCGGGTCAGCGCATCCGATCGCACCCCGAACCGCGCGGAAAGCTCCTGCGATTGCTCGGCTGCGCGCACGCGCTCGCCGTCGCTGACCTCTGTCCGTTTTGCCCAGCGCTTGCCGATCAGCTTCGGGGTGCCGGGCACGGTCGCCGTGCCGTCGTCGACCGACGTGCTGCGGAAGAAATAGAGGCGCCGGTCCATCTCGCCGGCATCGATGCCGATCATGCGTATTTCCGGAACGGAGCGAGGAGGTTTTCGACGGTGGCGAAAACGGGGAGCTTGGCCACGGTGCCGGGGGCCACAGCGGCCGTCTCGCGGAACCGGAAGAAATCGCTGACGATCAGCAGGATCGAATGACGGATGGCAGACGGAAGCGTCTCATAGCCGGCGCGGTATCGCACCCGTCCAGCCTCACGGCGCAGCGAACCGCCTGACCATGGCCAATCGGCAACGGGGGCAAGCTCATCACCGTACAACTCGAAATCCGCGATATCGGATGTCTGTTCGATCCCTGCGGCGTCAAGATATTTGACGCTGACCAGGTCGATCACCGGGGGATAGGGCAGGCAAATGGTCGACGCGCAGCCGATGAGGCTGAAGCGGGTTTCCAGCGTCTGCGGCCCGATCGATCGACCAAGCCAGCCGTCGGGGCCGTCAAGGTGCCCGGTCGCGGCGGCGATGAGCGATTCCACATAGGTGGACTGCTCTTCGTCACCATCCAGCTTCAGTTGGTCATCGGCCTCCTCCCAAGTCATCAAGGGCTCGGGAGGAGTGACGACGAAAGTGCGCATGATCAGTTCGTCAGCGCTGCGCTGATGGACAGCTTCCCGCCGACGATAACGGCGAGATATGCCACTTCCGAAGCGGTATCGGTCCACGTCAGGTCGATGTCGCCGTCGGCCTCGCTGATCGCCATGAAAAGCTTTTTCGCGACGATCGGGAGCAAGGCCCCGTCCGTGCCGACGGCAATTCCGGTCGAACCGCCAGTGGCGGCGAACGCGTCGCCATTGGCATCCGCCAGGACGGCAATCTGCACCGCCGCGCGCGCGGCGATATCCTTGCCCTGCCCGTCCACCAGCTGGACCGCGATAGGGCGCGTGTTGCCCGACTTGGCGCCAACGATGAACGTGGCACCGGCGACGCGCCCACCAAGGTCGACGACGTCGGTGGGGCTGGCGATCAGCGTGCTAGGGTTGGGGCGCCGGATCACTTCGCAGCCGCCTTATTCTTGCCGCCCGTGTTGGGGTCGGCCTTGTTCTGCGCGGAATTGCCTTCCGCCTTTGCGGACGGGTCGACCAGCACGCCCGACTTGACCAGCTGCGCGACCACGCCGGGGTTCGCTTCGCGGCTTTCGCCCTCTTGGAAATGGTGTTGCACAACACCGTCATCGGTCAGACGATCGCCCAAATGGGCGCGCGCGACGCTATACTTGACCAGATCGGCCATGATGCTTCTCCTACTGAAAATGGGCGGGGCCGAAGCCCCGCCCTGATCGAGCGAGCGATTAGCCCGCCATCGCCGCGGCGAAGTCGCCGTAGATCAGCGCGAGCGCCTTCTTGATCGCCAACGCCAAGCGTTCCTCACACCGCATGGTGTAGAGGTTCTTTTCGAAGTCATCGCTGTTCTCGGAAGCGATGACGACTTCCGGCGCCATCCGGTCATAGAGCGTCTGCAGCTTGAAGCCGCCGGCAAGGAACTTGCCGGCGGTCATTGCCACGGTCGGCACGACCGGCTTGCCCCAAAGGCGCGGGCCCGCCAGCTGCATCGGGTTGGCGAAGACATAGGCGCCGTCGCCGGTCTTCGTCAGCTCGATTGCGGCCCATTCCGTCGGGTTCAGGACGATGCCATCCGTCGGGTAAAGCGAAAGCTCTGCCTGCAGGAGGGCGAGGCGCAGCACGTCGATGCGGTTGCGGCCGTCGATGACGATGGGAGCCGAATAGGCGGTGGCGTTCGGGATAAGGCCGGTCAAGTGCTGCCCGGTACCGTCGCCGCTCAGCAGCTCGGTTTCCTCCGCGATAGCCAGGCCGTACCGCATTTCGCTGTCGACCTCGCCTTGCAGCTGGACCGCATCTTCCAGCGCCTGACGCGTCAGCTTCGCGAGGTGCGCGATGGTCCGCACCGGCGCGTTGACCTGCTCCCAAACATAGGCGCTGGTCGGCTTCGTGGTGCCTTCCGCAACCACCGCCGCATTGTTGGTGCGGGTGGTCTGCCGAGCATAGTCGACCGAACCGCTCGTGGTCGGCACGACGGTCAGGAGGTCGCGCACCGTCATCTCGCGGCGGGGCAAGGAGGTGATGGTGGGGTCGCGCATGCTCCATGCGGCGGCCTGCGCGGCGGTGATCGCCTTCACCTGGACCGAGTTCTTCAGCTCCACGCGGAACGTGCCGTCGGCGCCGTTCTTCACATAGTTCTTGAAGCGCTCGTTTTCGACCAGCTGGCCACCGTAGGACTTGACCTCGCCGTCATTTTCGCCGGGCTTGCGGGCCATCTTCTGCTCGATCTGGGCAAGCTGCTCGCGCAGCACGCCGATGCCGGTCAGGGCTTCGTCGACGGACTTTTTCGTTTCGGCCGAGAGCGTGCCGGACTTCTTCGCCTCTTCGAGCGCGTCGTCGGCCTTTTTCATGACGTCGTCGTGCTTCTTGTCGATCGACTTGCGCAGATCGTCGGCGAGCTGCTCAGCCGTCTTGGTGCCGGTTTCGTGGTCCGGCGCGCGCATGTAGCGGCCCTTGGCGCGTTCGGCAGCAGTCATCGCGCCGAGCACAGCGGTGCCCGCGTGGTAGCGAGTATTCATTTCGGGTCTCCGGGAATAGGTGTGGAAGGTCAGGCGCCCATCGCTTTCAGGAAGCGGCGCAGGTCATCGTCCGCCTTCGCCTCGGGCTCCCCCCGAAGATGCGGCGTCGCCTTGGCGGCGATTGCCGCGGCAAGGCTCTTTGAGAAACCGCCTGCATCCCGCAGGAAGTCTTCAAACTCACGAACGGTCGGCAGATTGCCGGCCGCAATGGTATGCTTCACGCTCTCGACCCGCGCGCGATCGTTCGCGGCGAAGGTCACGAGCGAAACTTCGCGCAGGGCGAGCGTCACCAGATTGAGGATGCCAGGCTTGCCCGCCGCTGGCTCCGCCTTGATCGTGCGGTAACCGATCGAAAGGCCGTCGATCGCATCCGCCTTCAGGAGCGCGTAGGCCTCCCTCGCGGCGGTCACGCCCGGGTTCTGCGGGGTGCCATCGCCGATCGCAAGCTTGCCTTTTACCCAAAGGCCCTTGGCGTCTTCGGCGAGGTCGTCCCATACGCCAATCGGCACCGTGCTATCATGCTGCCAAAGCATCTTGATACGGTTGCCCTTGCGCTTCGCGTCAACGAGCGATTGCGTGAAGGCGCCGGGCAGGACGATTTCGCCATAGCTGTCGACGTTGCCGAATATCGAGCCGTAGCCCTCAATAGTGCCATCGTCGCCGACAGACTTAATGTCGAGTCGAACGCCGCTATTCTTTGTCAGCAGATCCATGGAGGGTTCCTATTCTGCCGGTGGTGTTGCGTTGATGGTCGTTGGCGTAGCCGTCATGGTCAGCGGTACGTTCTGCATCTGGACGCGGTTGATATCGCCGCCCGGCACCGGAGATAGGTTTTCCCAGGCCCGAACTTCGTTGACGTTCAGCCAGCCCTTATCGAGGCCGGCGTTATAGAAGGCCGATCGCTCTGCTGAGGAGCCGCGCAACAGCCCTTCCATGCTGAACTCGATCGTGATGCCGCGCGCGATATCTTCGGGCGTCAGCAGCTGCTTGCGCAGCGATGCTTCGATGCGCTTCAGCCGGCGGCGGAGCGTGTATTTTTCGAACGCGCGGGTTTGCTCCGTGATGCTGCTGCCGAGCTGCGTATTGCCCGCAGTATGGCCGATCATGTGTGGCGGAACGCCATAGATCATGCAAACCTCGACCACGCTCAGCTGGCGACCCGCGATCATCTCCAGATCATCGGGCGTCATGCTCAGCTGCTGCCACTTCAGGTCGTTGCCCATGACCAGCGGCCGGCCGGCATTGGTCGCGCCCTGATATTTGGCGGCGAGGCGGCCTTCGATCTCCTCGATCTGTGGCGAGGTCAGCTTCGTGGCAGTCTGCCAAACGCCGCTCGGGCGCATGGCATTGCGGAATATCGACGCCGACGCGCGGGAAAGGGCGCGCGCATGCCCGAAGGTCTCCGCGCCCATTTCCAGCGGAGACATGCCGCCCATCGGGTCGCCGCCGAAGCCGCGGATATGCAGGACGTTGTCACTCGTCTCGCGGCGCGACTTGCCGTTCCACGTCCAGCGATATTCGATCATGCCGTCTTCGCGGCGCGACTTGCTGACGATGCCCGGCGGAATCGGATCTAGCCCGATGACCTGCCCACCCGCGCCGCGCAGCTTCTCTGCGTAGCCGTTGCCGCGCAGCTCCAGCGCCACGCAGGTATATTCCAAAAAGTCGACCGCCGTTTGATCGGCGTTCGGGTCGTCATGCAGGATGCGATAAAGCCAATGGTCGGTGGCGACCTCGCGACCGCCCTTGATATTCCGATAGACCATCAGCGGCAGCGTTGCGCTTGTGCCGGCCACGAGGTTGATGCAGGCCCATGCTGCGGCGATGCTCAATACCGTAGTGTCGGTGATGTACTCGCCGGCCGCGTTCGCGGTCCCGCCGCGATCGGCGCTGACGCGGGTTCCCAAGCGCAGGATGCCGCTAAGCCCGTCGACGAGATTATTCATCCACCCCATTATGCGAGGCTCGCAATCAGGGCGGCGGCATCGTCATCCTCTTGCGGCATCACGATAGGCGACAGCGCGTTAACGGTGGAATCGACACCGTCGATCTTATTCATCGACATTGGTGTCTCCTTCTTCGGGAGGATGGTTCCGTCCACGCGACGGGTGACGACGGCGTTGCCGATGCACCAGGTCATCACGGGGTTGCCATCGTGGCGGATCAGGTGCGGCCCGCCGATTATGCGTGCCTCGAAATTCTTGGCCGGGTCCGTCACGGCTTTCGCGCTCTTGTGCAGGATCGACGCGATCGGCTCGCCGCCGTCGTCAAGATCCTCGTTCAGGCGCGAAGCCATGGTTTCGGCTGCGGCGAAATGGTCGAACACGACCCGACGGACGCGAAGCCGGCCGGCGAGCATTCGGATATGCGCTTCAACGGCGTCCTGATCGACCCAGTCGCCGGGCGTAAGCGTCAGATGCCCGGCTTTGTGCCACTGGCGATAAAGGGTGACGTTGTTGCGATCGGACTGCCCTTCGCGCTTCAGCACGGCGTCAGGCAGGAAAAACCATGTCTTGACCAAGAGCTGATCTTCATCGGTGACCGCCACCAGCGACACCGCGGTTAGATCGCTCTTGTGCGCCAGATCGGCGCCGACATAACAATCGAGCCCCTCGAAATCCGAAAGCTCTAGGCTAGTATCGGTGCAGGCAATCCACTGCGGGACGCTGAGCCAGGCCGATGCTGCGGACATCCACCGATTTAGACGCTTGGTGAAGAACTCGCCTTCCTCGCCGGGCGCGCCCTTGGCCTTCACGGCCAGGCGGCGCATCGATGCGAGACTTGGCGTGACCGGCATCAGCGGGTTGGCTTTGCACCAGTTCCGCTCATCGTAAGGGTCGTCGCCCACCGTCCGTTCGGGCGTGAAATCCTTCGGGCCGTCCAGGGTGAAGATGATGCCGAAGACGTGATCGGCGACGAACGCGCCTTCAAGCATCTTGGTCGTGAAGGTCCGCTGCTCATAACAGACGCCGTCCAGAATGTAGCCGGCGGTCGTGATCTTCCAATAGAGCGGGTTGCGGCGCGCGCCGTCGGCGGAATGCACGACGTCATAGAGACCGCGATCTTTATGGGCGTGGAGCTCGTCTAGAACCGCAAGGTGGGGATTGTGCCCGTCCTGCGTCGCCGACTTCGAATTGATGGTCTGGATCGTGCCGCCGTTGACGTCGCAGGTGATCGCGCGGGCCCAAGCCTTAAGGCCGAATTGCTCCTGCAGGTCCGGGGTCTTTTGAACCATCAGCTTCGCCGGGTTGAAGACCTTCTGCGCCTGCGCGCCGGTCGTCGCGCCGATCAGCACCAGCGGCCCGGGCTCGTCTTCGCAGGTGGTGCAGTAGAGCACCACGCCCGCGGTCAACGTCGACTTGGCGCCCTTTCTCGCCATCTCGATATAGGTGTCGGTGAAGCGACGAAGGCCGGTCGCCTTGTCGCGCCAGCCGAACACCATCGCCAGGATGAATATCTGCGGCGCTTCAAGGTAAAGAGTGGGGGTCTCCCACTTGCCCTCTACGTGCGGCAGTCCCTCGATAAAATCGCAGACGTCGTTGGCGTACCAAGGATCAAACCGGAATGGCCAACCCTTCCTCTTCGATCTCTTGAGATCGTCAAGGTGACGCTGCGCCGCGAGGCGAACCCATTTGCAATGCTTGACCTGCTTCTTATCCGCCGCCGCCGCCTTGGCATAGGCCAGGGCGATGGCGGCGAAGTCACGCGATTCGGGCTCGGGCGCCGTTACGTGCGAAGCGATTGCCTGGTTTCGCGCCATCAGCACTCCCGCCGCCGATACGGCTCTTAGGGCCGGCGATGCGCAGCAGCTCTTCCATCTGGCGTAGGTTCGTCAGATAGGCGGCGCTTGGCAGGTCGCCGCCCGACTTGAACGCGATGCGAACTTCAGCCTCCAGCGAGCAATAGCGGGCGAAAAGCGAGCTATCCGCCTCGGATATGCCGGCGGCCATCACGCGGCCTATGGTTTCCTGCCACACCAATATCGCGGCTGGCGTCAAATAGTCGGGCATGATCGGCGGATCACCGGGAACGATGATCTCGGTCTTCACGCCGTCCCTGATCGGTTGGAACGTGCCGCGCGCAAGCTTCGTGCTCGGCGGTTCGGGCTTTCGGCCTCGGTTCATATGGCCTCGCGCAATTATCGTGCGTCAATTCGCATGAATTTTATAGGGTTCGGAAAGTTTAAATCGCACGCGCTAAAATTAGACTCCACGCGCGGTCCCAGAGCTCTCCGTCCCCCATTTTTTGCCCGCCCCCGCCCTATCCGACTAACACACCCCGATTTCGCACATTTCGTGCTCGATCTCGACCATTTCGTGCCGTCTCACGCAACATTCTTACGTTCGCGCCAATATTCGGGTCCGGTTTGGTCCGTTTCGGACTGAAACACGACATCGACCTTGCACCCGATGACCGCGGTGGCGGCGACCAGCATCCGGACGCCCAGCCAGTTCCGGACCCTCGCCCTTTTGCGTCCGGTCACCACCACCTTGAGGGTGGCGGTTCGCATGGCCTGAGACATCGCCACGCGGACAGGTGGCAGGTCGGTGGTGGCGGTCATGCCTCGGGCTCGGGCTCGGGCTCTTCGGTTACGGGTGCGGGTGCGGGTGCGGGTGCGGACGGAGCCTTGCCGCGCACATAGTTTTCCAGCGCCGTCGCAAGCTCCACCAGCTTGTTGCCGCCGGTGCGGTTCACGATGGGCAACGCCAGCTCCAGGCACCTGAACCGCATTTCGATATCGTTCATGGTCTACTCCTCAGTCTTGCCCGTGCTGCCTCGCGTGCCGTCTTCACCACATGGCAGGGGTGGCAGATCCCTTGATAGTTCTCGCGATCGTCCGTGCCGCCTTCAGCCTTGGCCTTGATATGGTCGGCGATCGTCGATGGCGTCACCCGACCCGCAGCCAGGCAGACGCGGCATAGGGGCTCCTCACTCAGCACCTGAGCCCGCATCAGCTCATGAGCGCGGCCATAGCCTCGTGCATGCCGGCTCTCGCGCTTGCTGAAGCCTGAGGGCTTCCGCGCACCGGGCTTGCGACCACGAAGGTTAGGAGGGCGGGAAGGCAGGCTCTTGGCCGGTCACTGCCCGCCGACCTTCAGCACGAGCGTATAGTGCCAGACGTTCGGCGGGGTAGCGGTCGTGGTAAAGGTAAGGTCGAGGCTAAGGCGCACCGTGCCGGGCGTGAACAGCGGATCATTCTTCCGATCATCCTGTATGGCTGGCCAGAACTGGATGGTGCGATCGCTGATGGTCGTGAAGTATTCGGCGGTGTCGAGAAGGTAGAGCCCCTTTTCAAGGGCCTCTTCGCTCGGGACCAGTTCGAAAGTATCGATCGTTTCATCGGCCGCCAATATCGGCAGGCTCTCCGGATCAGTGCTTGCGTCGGGGTCGCCGACCCGCGAGACTTCATGCTGGTACGGCAGGATGCTCTTCGGGTCGAATGTCTGACTGAAGACGATGGCCGCTCTCGGTATCGCTGTCATATCGCGCCCCGCTCAAGCCGCCCTGATCGCGGCTACCCATGCGGCCTTTGCCTGGATGGCGGCGAACTCGGTATCAGCGAGGACGTCTTGCCCGCCCTTCTTCGTGCCGCCGCGCATGCGAATGCAGTTCAGATGCTGATTATTCGCGAAGGTGGCCCAGCAATTGCTGTGCAGCGCCTCCGCGCCGCTATTGATCAGCGCGCGCATCGCCGTGAGATTGTCGACATAGGCGAGGTCGATCCCGGATATAGCCAGGAGATCGGCCCGCGCCAGGCGCTGTTGCACGCGGATGGGCCCATAGGTCGCATCCTCGCTTGTCAGATCGTCGCCGCCGGCCGACCAATTCTTCATGTGCATCTCGTGCACGATGAAGCGGCTGCATCCCGCAGACTTGCCGAGCTGGACGATGGCAACGATGTTCGCGCGCGTGTCGATCGTGACGGTCGCGCCATTCGCAGGGGCAGCGGAAAGCGGCTGCGTCAGCGTGATAGTTCCGGCCGACACCGATTGAATGATCCGCGACTGTCCGCCGATGATGACCGAAGCGCCGGCCGCCATGCCGTCGCCGGCATTGAAGCCGGACTGCGCCGCCAGCGGAATGGAAGTCGTAGTCGCGCTACCGCTGACCGTCGTCGACAAGAGCGGGTCGTTGGCGCCAGCGTAGATGCTGATCAGGTCCGGCACCCGCTTAAACGTGAATTGCGCATAAGCCCGCGCGAGGATCTGCGCGGACGTCTGCCCGGCGACACCGAAATTGCGGACAAGGATGTTGGTCCGATACGCCGCGTCGATCAGCTGCTTGAGCCGATAGGTGCGATAATCGGCCGGGGTGAGGCCGTAGGCGCCGTTGGCGTCGGTGAGGCTATCGCCGATATCGCATTTGTAAAATGTCATTGCATCAGGCTCACGGGCGTAATGGTGAGGGCTGCGCTCGAAAGAACCTGAAACCCATCGTAAACGGGGCCGGGGAGCGCGTGATAGCCGTTCGCGCCGGCCGCAACGCTGAAGGTGATCAGCGGATTCGGCTGAACCGCCGTCGTGGTCGCACCGAGCACGCTGACCGTCATCGGCGAGGCCGTCAGGTTGACATAGTAGAAGCCGACGAACGCTTGATTGATGCCGCTATTCGGGCCCACCAGATAGGGGCTGCCCGCCGGGGTCGTGATCTGCGCCGCCTGGATATCATAGCCCTGCGCAGGCTCACGATAGCCCGCAGCCGCATCAGCCAGCCAGCCGTGGAAGGTGACGACCTGCTGCGCCGTGCCGCCGGGAATGATGATGATAACTTCGTGATCGCCGTCGCCGAAGTCGGTTCCCAACAGGATGTTGCGGACGTTGCCGTTATCCTGATTTGCGGTCTGCGTGGAAAGCTGGACGTTCTGGCTCCAATCTACCTCGATCGGCTGGCGATCGACATAGACGCCCCACGGCGTGGCGAGATTGAGGCTCCCGATTGAACGATCGAGGCGAACGCCGATCGCGCTCCCCTGCCTCGTGCTGCGAATGACCGCGTAAGATGCCCAGCCCGCATCGGCTGGCACAGTGACCGTCAGGCCGGTTTGCGTGCGATCGGGGTTGCTGACGAGGTTGCCGCTAAGCGCGGTCGTCGCCGTGCCGCCCGCGGTCGCCTTGTCGTGGCGGAAGTCGAACGGCATCATGATCAGCCGCGGTCGCGGCTTCAGCGCCGCCAGGTGATCCGCGTCGAGCGCGAAATAGCCCGAGAGGCCGCCGGCCGGGCTGTCCCGCATGGCACGAGGGCTCTTTACGTTGTTCGCGTCGCGGAAGAGGAACTGATGATCGCTCAAAGCATATCCCCCACCATCCACGCATCAGGATTGCCGAGATTGGCCGGCGGTGTCGCCGCCTCAGGATCGAACGGAATCGGCTGGCCACCTTCCCGATAGCCCACCGTCGCCCGCGAACCGATTTGCTGGCCTCGCGTCAGTCTCGATCCGCGTTGGCTGGCTACGGTCAAACGCTCGTCTGACATTCGCGCCTCCGCCAAATGCGAAAGGCCCCACACGATGGCGGGGCACGATGAACTATGGGCGCGTTTCTAAAAACCGCTTTCGCGGTTGTGATGGTGGGGGCTCCCGCCCTGCCTTCTCATCAAGCCGCTCATGCGGCGGTGCCCTACCGAGCTACGCCGCTATTACCTCACCGGAGGCCAATTTCCAAGCGTCGATTGTTACGGGCAGGATACCGCCGAAAAGGACGATCGCGGTGCGCCCGTCGCATTCGGTCACCGTGCCGGTCAGGCCCGACCATGGGCCGGTCCCGTCGACCTTTTGGCCGATCGGGATAGCCGCCTTGGGCCGGGCGCCGCGCTCTCGCCTTGCGCGCTCCGCTCGCTTCAGGGCCGAACGCCTCTGCGCGTCCGCTTCCTCTGCCCGCAGCCGCGCTAATTCGCGCTCAGCGATCAGCGGTACCTTGCCGCCGTGCTGGAAGATCGAGAATTGCGGGTGCGGGCTCATCTCCAGCATGGTGATGCGCCGCAGGTCGTGCACGCGATCGGCAGAGGCGAAGACGAACGACGGCAGGATGGGCGCGTCAACCTCGCGCACCGTCCTGGTCCGCGGCCTCCGGCGCGTCTGGACCTCAGACGGCGTCCAGATCGTGAAGCCGGCGCCAGCAAGCGATTTCGCCAGCGACAGGGTACGGCCCGGCGAGGTGCGAAGGATGCACCAGCGCTGCGGCGGGGTTGTCGGCATTGGTGCGACAGATTGACGCGCCAGCCCGAGTTGGTCGGCAATAGTCGTCATCGCGTCAAAACCCCTTTGATTGTCGACAGGCCACGAACTTTCGCTTTCTTGCGATCTCGCCCTACCCCCCGCCGGGGGCTTGCATTTGGGGAGCGGAGGGGGTAAGCGCGCAAGCGCGCACCCCCCTCCCCCATGCCCCAGCACCCCGCCGCGACCCTGTCGCTGGCGGGTTTTTTATCGCATCTCTGTCGGCCGTTCCCTGCCTGTTCCCGCGCTGGTGCCGAGCTGTCGCCAAAGTGTCGCCAAAGTGTCGCTACCCCTAGCGACACTTGTTCGCCGAAATTGCACTTTTCTGTTTGAAAACAGCGCGTTACACAAGATGAACGACCACTAGCGACACTAGGGCGACACCTAGCGACACTTGGCAACAGGCTGGTGCCGAACGTCGATCCTGAACGGAATTGGCGACAGTTAGCGACAGGTAGCGACAGCATCACCGCGCACCCCGCAACGACCAGATCGGCGCGGCTTCGTCGGGCATGTGCCGATAGTGCCAGCGGTAGCCGCCAGTTACCTTTTTGATGGCCGCGACATCACGCCCGAGATCATCCTTGAACATATCAACCACGCGGTCACCGCGCAGGGCGACCACTAGGCCGGTGAAGCCGTATGGCTGGTCAGGATCGAACCCGAATAGGCTTCCGATCGACCAGCCCAGCCGGATTGCCTCGTGTGCCCACGAGATGGCGAAGCGCTCTGCATCACCCTGGACGATCGGCCACGCGTCGCGTGTCCAGCCGTCCGGCGCGGCCATTTCAGCCAGGCGCGCCAAGCCGCGGCGCCAGTCCATGGGTAGCGATGCGTCGTCCGTGCGTTCCGCTGGCGCCGGCGCCTTGGTGCGGATGAAGGCCTGCGGGTCGAAACTATCCAGCCCGCTCATTGTTCATCGTCCGAATTGACCGTGTACGCATCGCGGTAGTGCTTCGGATCACCGGCCATCTTGCCGCCTTCCGGCATCTTGTGGAGGTGGCGGTGTTCGACCAACATATCGATCGCGCGTGTCAGGACCGGCGCCGGGCGAAGGCTTCGGGGCTGCGCGTTAAGACTGAGGAAGCGCTTGCCGACGACGCGCAGGCCCTTGCTCTTGATCCACGCGATCAAGGTGGACGCATTCTCCGTATCTTCGTCGGCAGTGCCGATCCCGATCACGCGCAGCGCCTCATCAGCATAGAATTTCGCAAGGATGATGCCATTGGCCAGCGCTCGATCACTGATCATTGTGGCGGTGCGGTCCATTATGAAGGTAATGACCGCGGCGATGCGCGCTGCATGCTCGGGGAGTTTTGCGGCGAAGCCGCTAATCTCCTCCAGCTTCCCATCGGGCGCGAGGTCGCTTTCGACCGCATCGACAAACGCGATCCACATAGCGCGGGCTTCGGGAGTGAAGCCGATAACGGTGGGCCGCAGCTCACGCGTTTCGGGGTTCATCGGCATCGGTTCGGACAAGAGCTTGTAGATGCGCGCGCTATACTTATCGAGCTCAAGGTCGGAATTGGCGTCCGGATCACGCCAGAATCGGCCGCCCTTGGTCGATCGCGGCTGGCAGATCAGCAAGCGCGACAGCAGGCCTTGAGATTTAAGGACGGGGTCGCCGAATAGCTTTTTGGCGAAACTGCCTTGGATCATCAGGTGAAGCGACAGGCGCCGGCCGGGCAAGAATGTCGTGATGTCGCCAGCGCGGACACGTTTGATCGGGGAGCCGTCCCACAATTTAGAGAGACCGGCGCCAGTTTGGCCGCGGTTCTCCTCAGACATGGAATGCCCGCCGAGCCATTGGCCGCCTTCGTCGGAAAATAGCCCCAGGCTTGGCGATGCGTCGGCATAGAGCTTCTGCAGTCCCTGCAGCGTGCCCTCGTCGCTCACGATCAGCGGCTGCATCGGCGCCATAGGCTCCGCTCCACACCGCTCTAAATCCTCCGCGATCTGCTGCCTGCTCTTATTGGTGCCGCTCGTCGCCTTCTTGCGCGCGCCTTCATAGGCCGCCTTGTCGATGCTGTAGCGGTGGTGGAGGAGCGCATAATCCTCGCGCATCTCGCTTTCGCGTTGCCTGACCGCGCGCAGCGCCAGCTTGTCGAGCGATGACTTGCGCTCGCCGCTCTCCGCGACCGTGATCATAAATAAGCTGGACGGCACGACCTCGCCGGTCGGTAGCTGGATATCGATATACGGTTGAACCGCCAGCGCCGCCGCCGCCAATACCGAATTGGCGGCGATGCCGGCTGGCGCCTGCGTCTTGTCGATCATCGCCAGCGCCGCCGCCTCAAGCTTCGGCCCAAGTGCCTGGAGAGGATATTCGCCAGCATCGGCTATCCGGGGCGTGATGGGAATCGGCTGACCGGGCGCAGGTTCGCTTTGCTGGTATTCGTCATCGAAACGCCCGCTCATATCCGGATGCCCCTGAGCTGGTCGTTCCAATCCTTGTATGCGGCGGCGGGAAACATGGTCCGAACCGTCATGCCGCGTTCAGCAAGCGCGACCGCCGAAGCGGCGACTGCCGCCCTTCCCGCCTTGTCATTCTGACCGGCGATGCAGATCCTCTTCACGATGTCCGGGAAACGGACCTCGGGCATCATGGCAGTGCCCAGCGCTACCCACACCGGGGCGGCGGACAATTCCTGCGCCAGCGTAAGGCCATCCTCGGGCCCTTCGCATAGGATCACTTCGTCAGCGGCCGGGGCGAGCTTCACGGCTGATCCTCGCGGGCGACCGATGCTGAGTTTCGATCGCTTATCCCAGCGCTTCCCGCCGCCGTCGTCGCGGATGAATATCCGCTGCAGGCCGATGATCTCGTCTCGATCGTCGGTGCAGGCGAAGAGCACCGCAGGCAACGGCCGCTTCCAATGACCAGTCTCAGCGTCGCGGCTTGTCGGCACATGACCGAACCGGACGGTGTCCGGTATCGTCATCGTGATACCGCGGATGTCGCGCAGGTAGGTTTCGCCGGGCGTGCCCTCGACCGAAACGCCAGCCCGCCACATAAGCCGGGCGTCGTCGATCGCCGCCGCGCGGATCAGAGCGTCTTCAGCGCGTTGCCGGGCCCGCTCCTCTTCGGACACGGTCGGGAAAGTGTCGTTGGTCAGCGCTTCATAGGCTTCGCGGAACGTCATCCCATCGAGGGCTGTCAGCGCCTTGAAGTGGTCGCCGCTGGCGCCGCAGCCGTGGCAATAGAAAAGCCCCTTGGCGTCGTTCACCTCGAAGCTAGGCGAGCGCTCATCGTGAAAGGGACAGAGCCCGAAACTCTCGACCGGACCGCGCTTCTTAAGCTTGGTGTGACGCCCGATGACGTCGGAAAGGTTCTTGCAGGACTTGGCCTCATCGACCAAGCGGCGAAATTCTGCGTCGGAGAGCCCCCCTCTCCCGCCGCGTCCGGATGCCCGGCGCGCCCCCGCCATGGCGCTTACTCAGCCTCGGACGGGGCGCCGCCCTCAAGCTGGTCCAGCGCCTTGCTGAGTTTCTCGAATGTGCCAATCTTCATGTCGGCGCCCATGCGGGCCCGGGACACGGTAGATTCCGCGACACCAGCGAGGATGCAGGCCGCCCGAAGGCTACGGCCGATCTTTTTTGCCCGGGCATCTAGGGCCGCCACACCGATTTGCGTCATGCGCTCATCATATAAGCGCGCGCGCTCATGTGCAAGCACGCTCCAATATTGCCCGTTAACGATCTTTTTTCGAGACAGATATTAGCGTGCACGCTATGACGCGCCGCAGCAAAGCGGAGGGCTCTATCATGGCCGATAATACCAAGGATAAGGAACTGATTTCACGGATCGCGGAGGCCACAGGCCTAAGCGCCAGTGCAATTGCCGTGCGCGCGGGAATGGCTGCGTCCACCCTCACGCGCATCATGAGCGACCGGGGCGCCTGGTCTCTCAAGCCGGCCTCGATTGCTGCGCTGCGGGAAGCATTTCCAGAGGTTTTCGAGCGTGAAGATGACGCAATTCGAAGTGCTTATATCGAGGTCGAGGTGTTGCCTTCCTATGCTGGCATGGGCGGCGGTGGCACCGGCGAAGGCGATCGGGTGACGACGTTGGTTCCGCGCCAGTTCATTGAAGAGAAGCTGCGCGCGCGGCCGTCCGACCTGATCATGATCCAGGCGCGCGGCGACAGCATGGCACCCGAGTTTCTCCACGGCGATCAGATACTGATCGACCGCCGCGATACCAGCCCGGCGCAGCCAGGTTCGTTCTGTCTGTGGGATGGTGATGGCTACGTCGTGAAGCTGGTCGAGCGCTGCCCCGGAAAGCGCGGCTGGCTCCGGATATTCTCCCGCAACGAGATCTATACGCCATATGAGGTCGAGGCGGACGAAGTGCGCATCATGGGCCGCCCGGTATGGGTCGGCCGCGAGTTATAAGCGTACGCGCAAAAACAAGCTTGACTGTCTGAGCGTGCACGCTCATTCTCTGCACATCGGGTCGCTCTGAGGCGTTCGCCAAGGCGGCGCCATTGGTCGACCCGTTGTGCAGGTAAGGAAAAGCGCGCTGTCCGCTCCCGGATAAGGGAAACGAGCCTCCGCCGACCGCCTGCTTCACTCTGGCAGGAGGTTGGCTCATGGCCACCGCGATCGTTTCAAGGCCCCCGAGGGTTCCGCCCTCTTCTAACAGCATGGCGGCGCGAGCTGTTTCCGTCCCCGGACAGGACATTATCAGCCCGATAACCGGCGACGAACGCCTCCGCACCTTCGAAAAGATCGAGTTCGGGCTCGGTATCATTCCGATCTATACCAACATCGGCGCCCCCCTGCTCTGCGCAGGGGACGTCGCGGTCTACAGCGCCGATTGGCTCGACCGAAACCCGCTGCGCCGGGGCGTCTACGCGGTTGAATGGCAGCGGCCGGCGAATGCACTCACCCCTGAGATGTTCGCAGATCGCTATGCGAAGTGCGAATATCCCCGGATGCGGATCGATCGCGAGATCATAGCCGTCGCCCCTTGGCCTCGCGATGAGCGCCGCTGGTGCATCCGCCCCCTGCGCAACGTCTACCGGGGCGTGCTGCAGATGTCGGATGGCCCGTACGAACCCGACCACCTCGCCGACAAGCTGCTCGGGCCCATCGTCGGCCTGTACCGCCCCTCCCCGATCGAAGGAGCGAACTGATGGGCGCGATCGATAACATCGTGCCGGCCGACGAGGTGCAGCCGGGCCCGATCGGCAAGATCATCAACGGGCTTGAGCTTTGGGCGCCTGACCTTCGTGATCTGCCGCCGCTCGAACACTTCCTCGCCCTCCTCGACGAAGCCGTCGGCGATCCGGCCAGCTACGCGGAGGTCTGGCTTGATGTCACCTCGACATGCTTCGGCGCCCCGGGCGCGAGCGTTAGCTGGCAGCCGAATGACGCTGATGATGCAGATCCCGAGCTGCATGGCTGCTGGATCGCTTGCGACGACCTATTCGACCAGCGCAAGCTTTGGTCAGACGCGATCCGGGCGCATAAGGGCGACGATCCGGAAAAGCGGACGGCAATAATCAAGCTGCTGCTGAGTCGCGGGGAATACCACGACAATCGCAAAGCGCCGCGCCGCCGCGTCTTCAAGGCCATGCGCGCGTTCCTCGATCACGGCGGCCGGTTGATGATCAACCCGAAAGGCCGATTCGCACTCGGTGGCTGCTGGCCCGCGCATCGCGACGATATCCGCACCGAGGAGCAACTCGACGACGCGCTCGAATCCCTGATCGAGTTGCATACGATGGCACGGCGCTGGAAGGGAATGAAGCTCATCAGCCGCGCGGTGCGTATCCTAGGCAAATCTTACAGCGGCTGGACCGTGCTGGAGGCAAACGACGCCCGGGCGGTGAAGCATGGCTGAGCTACTCAGGCATACCGTCTCGGCGCTCATGTCGGCGTTCGACGCATCCGATGCTCGCGCACGCGAAATGCAAACCTTGCCGGGCATATCGAACGAAGATCTCGACGCGTGGTGCGACGCCGCCGGCAGTATCGGCGACCTCGTCGAAGCCCTGCCGAACACTCCCGCCTTCCTTCAGGTCCGGGCTCGCGCCGTCGGCTCGCTTTGCGACAACACGGCCGATCTCGACAAACTCAGCCTGAGTGAATTGTCCGCGCACGCGGAAGGTCAGGTAGGCCGTCTTGTGCGCCAGATCCTCGCCTGCTGCATGACGATGGGGGCGGATCATGGCTGAGCGCTGCGACACCTGCCGATTTTGGGACCCGTACGCCAGAAATGACGGCAGGATTGTGATCGGCGACTGCCGCCGCCGGGCCCCGGTGATCAACGTAGAGCTTCTGCGGCGAGCCCTCCCTGGCCCGAGCTGCGACCAGTTCGAAGACATTGAGGCGAATATCTACGTCGCCAGCGCGTGGCCGGTCACGGCCGCCGAAAGCTGCTGCGGCGAGTATGAAACCAACAATCCGGAGTGGAACTGATGATTGGATTTTTCGAGCCGCTCCGGGCGCGGACCCTTGCGCTTCGCGTGGAGGATATCACTGAGATCGGCCCGCTTATCGAGCTATCAACGGGCGACAGATACCATATCGTCCGCCTGCGCGCGGGGCAGGTCGAGGCGTATGCCGGCGAGGTGAGCGCGCTGTTTGAGCGGCCGGTTCAGCTGCTGCCAGCCGACCACGCCACCAAACTGCTCTATGTCTCAGCGGACATCGAGGGAGCGTGGGTAACCCCCGCTCCGCTCATCGGCTGGGCACTGTGCCTGGACGGCATCATCCGCCCGGTTACGCCCGCCGGGGTCGACGACGGCCACCTGCACCCGCCCTACGGATGGTTCGTCGAGACGGACGGGCGCATCTACGCCTGCGGCGACACCGGACGCGAGAACGCCTTCGATAGCGAAGACGAACTGAAGGCGGCCGTGTTCAGGTGGTGGCAGAACGACCAGCCGAAGCCGAGCGCCGAAGGCGACAAGGCATGAAGCTCGCCGCCAAAAACAACGCCGTAGAGCTGGCCTGGAACGCCTTTGACGCGGCGTCCCTGCGGCTGAAGGCCATGTACACCGGCGAGGTCGAGGCCACGCGGGAAGAGCGCTTGCAACAGAGCCTGGAACAGGCTCGCGCATGGTATGGCTTCCTTAGCGCCTTCGTCTCTGAAAATCCTGAGGTGGCGGCATGAGGCGCGCGATAGCCATCATCTGTGCCGGCTTGCTGGTCGGCGCCGCTGCCCCGCCGTCGTCCGCCGGGGCCATGATCATAATCGCGTTTATCGGCACATATTGCGCGATCGGCTCGGCGAGAAAGGTTGACCGATGAGCGATCTATTCGCCTACCCCGACGCGCCCGGCGCGCAGGACCGGGACACGTCGCGCGCGGCTGCAGACGATATGGCGCCCGCAGCGCCGATCCTCCGCCAGATGGCGTTAGACGTGCTTGAGCGGTCGAACGGTCTAACGGCCGATCAGGTCGCCGCCCGGCTGGGCAAGTCTATCCTGTCCATCCGCCCGCGCATCACCGAACTGACGCGGCTCGGCAAGGTTCGCGATACCGGCGAGCGCCGGCCGAACGCCAGCGGCAAGAAAGCAATCGTGTGGGCGGCCGTGCAGCCGGCCCGCCTCAACCGGAGTTCGAAATGACCGAGATGCACGACCTAAAGCCGGGCGGGATCGATCGGCGCGAAATTCAGGTGCCGCAAGATGCGGCGATTGAATTGCGGCCTCACACCGCTTCGTTCCGTGGCGACTTCGGGTTTACCGTCCGCGTGCGCCGACAGACTTTCGAGGAGGTTGAGGCAATTGCGGTCCGCATACTGGACATCCTGCCCGAAGAGGTGATCAGGATCGACCAAGGCCGCGGCCGTGTGAAATTGATTGAGATACCTGCGTCTTCCTCCCTGACGCAGGTAGGCCCGGGCGGGGCTTCACCCCCCTCAGTCCCGCCCGGGTCGACGAAGCGGGTTCTGCAGCATGACGGTGTCTATCCCCATGCTGTTGGCCAATCTGCCGCGCGTTAGCGAGTTGCTCGCCGATGCCGGGCACGTCGACCAAGCCCAGCTTGTCTTGGATGCACTGGCGCTGATCGACGGGTCCGGCTGGTGGCAGCCCCTCTACACAGCCCCGCGCGATGGGACATGGGTTCTTATCGCTTCGCTAGCTGCCGACGGCACCGTCTATGTCGCCGCGGCGCGGTGGTTCGTGCCACTGGCAGACGAGCCGATGCCCAAGAAGAAACGCAATCTGGTGGAGGTGTATGGCGGATATTGGAGCCGGACCAAGGGTGGTCGACCGTCCAATTCGCCTGCGCTGGCATGGATGCCCATCCCACGGCCGCCTCGCCTCGCCGATAGCAAGCTACCTTATGAGGGACGCACCCCGATGACCGACGCGACCCCGTTTGACGATTGCTCGGCTGCGATCGAGCGCGCTGCATTCGACCGAGACAAGACCGTCTCGTCTGAGAATTTCGAATCAATTGAGCGCCAGGGCATCATCAAGGGGTTTCAGGCTGGACTTGGGGCAGCGTCGCGCTGGATCGACGACCGCGCCTGCGAGGCGGGGCCCGGCGATATCGGCCAAGCGCTGCATAAGTCCTCGCAGCACGTCCGCCGGCTTGATTTGCCGGAGAACGTGCGTTGACCGGCCGGACCCTCCATTGCTCTTTCTGCGGCAAATCGGAGCACGCAGTCCGCAAGCTCATCGCGGGGCCGGGCGTGTTCATCTGCGACGAGTGCGTGGACCTTTGCAACGATATCGTTACCGCCGAGGCGGTAGCGAAACCCCGCTATCGCGTCCGCGCCGACGGGTGGGCTCGCCCCCTCCCCCGCGCAAGCGCTGGCCGGCCGCGGAGGCGCGATCATGAACCGAGATCCGACATGGGTCGACGTGGCCTTTCTGATGCTGTTCACGTCGGTCTGCACGTTCGTGATCGGCGCCCTTAGCTTCTTGATGATCTCCTCGGAGGTATGCCGGCCATGACCGACCGCCGCACAGACAGCCTACTCCGGATCAAACAGGTCCGCGCGCGCACCGGCTTTTCTACCGCCACGATCTACCGGCGCGAGGCGGCCGGGACGTTCCCGCCGCGCGTCCGCATGGGCCCGCGCATGGTCGGTTGGTATGAAAGCGATATCAACGAGGTGGTCGCCGACCCCGCCGGCTACAAGGCGGCGGTAGGCGCATAGCCTAGCCGCGGTCCTGCCCCTTCAGCAGGGACATCGCGGGCGCCAGCCCCTCACAGAGCATGTCCGCCCATGCGTTCGCGATCTCGCGGCGCCGCTTCGAATGCTTCGCCCGGTTATAGGAATATTCCGACGCGCTGATGCCCTTCGGTGCGTGTGCAAGCATCAGGTCTATCGCTATCCGGTCGCCGTCACGCTCCAGATCTACGGCGCGTTCGTTCATGATCGTACTGAAGGCCGCGCGCCAGCCATGCGGGACGTGCCGGCCCTTGTAGCCGAGCCGCAGATAGACCTTGCTCAGCGCGGCGTCGCTCATCGGCTTTCGCGTCGTGCGCTGGCTTGGGAACAGGTAGCGGGTGCGGCCGGTCAGCGGCCGGACCGCGCGCAGGGCCTCGACCGCCTGCGGCTGTAGCGGCACATCGTGATCAAACGCAGCGTCGCCCTTCTCTTCGACCTCCAGTTTCATCCGCTCCGCCGGGATGCGCCAGACGGCGTTCGGCGCGGGCGAATCGGGGGCGTCCCAGTCGATCCCCTCAAACTCTTCCCAGGTCACCGTTCGCAGCACACCGATTCGCACGGACGTCAGCGCCAGCAAGCGGGAGCATAGCTTGACCAGCGGGCCGGCGGTCGACGCGTCGACCCTCGCCTGTAGCCGGCGCAGCTCGCCTATATCGGTGATGGCCGGTTGCTTCGCGCCCTTCGGCGTCGGGCGCAGCGCCTTGCCGATTTTCTCGCAAGGGTTCTTAGGATCATCGCCGGGCAGATAGTGCTCGCCGATCGCGCGTTCGAATATGTCGGACACATAGCCCTTTACGCGCTTCGCCGTCTCGATCGCGCCGCGCGCCTCGATCTTCCGCAGCACGACAAGGATATCAGGCCCGGTGATCTCAGCGACCGGCCGGTGCCCAAGGTCGGGGAAGATATCGCGCTTCAGCGCGCGCATGACGAGGAGCGCTTGCCCGGGCGACCATCGGGCCTTTTCGGCCTCGTGCCATTCCTCCGCCACTACCTTGAATGTCGCTGTCGCGCTGGCGGCTGCGGCGGCGGCTTCCTTCCGCTGCCGATCGGCTTCCGCGCTCGGGTCCAGCCCTTGCCGCAGCAGATCGCGCGCGGCGTCGCGCCGATCGCGCGCTTCCTTCAGCGTGACCTCCGGGTAAAGGCCGAAGGTCAGGCGCCGCTCGGGCGGGCGCTTGCCAGGCGCTGGCGGTTCGCCGAATTGATATTTCATCCGCCAGGACTTGGCCCCCTTGGTGGTCACCAGCAGGTATAGGCCCTTCTCATCGCCAAGCTTATAATCGGCGGCGGCCGGCTGGGCGTTCTTCACTTCGGTCACGGTCAGAGCCACGATGCCCCCCATTCGGTTTCAGTGCCCCCCAACGTGCCCCCCGATGGTCCGCGCTGCGGCGAAATCGGATGAGAACATATGAGAAGCATCCATCCGTTCCCCCCTTAGCAGAGGGGAACAAATGGTGCCATATGGTGGACATGAAAAGAACGGATGGTGGGCCCGGCAGGACTTGAACCCGCAACCTAGCCGTTATGAGCGGCCAGCTCTAACCAGTTGAGCTACAGGCCCGTTCTGAAAGCCGATAGCGGACCGCCTGCCAGGGTGGCAAGCGCTTCATGGCGTATCGATTACAGCGAACAAGTTGCGCTTCAAAGAAACATAATTATACGATTCCGCAGGGAAACTAGGCGGAAGATGCAATGGCTGGGGCGGTACTGCTGGACGAACTCGATCGTACGATTCTGGGGACATTGCAGGAGGAAGGGCGCATCACCAATGTCGCGCTGGCGCAACGCGTCGGGCTGACCGCCCCGCCCTGCCTGCGGCGGATGCGTGCGCTCGAGGAAGCGGGCGTGATTCGCGGCTATCATGCCGAACTCGACGCTGCGGCGCTTGGCTATGGCATCATGGTGTTCGCGTTGGTCAGCCTGAAGAGCCAGGCCGAAGACGATCTGCGGATGTTCGAAGCGCATGTCGCCGAATTGCCCGAGGTGCGCGAATGCCACATGCTCAACGGCGAGATCGACTTCATCCTGAAGATCGTCGCTCACGATCTCCAGTCGTTCCAATCGTTCCTGACCTCGAAGCTGACCCCGGCGCCCAACGTGGCGAGCGTCAAGACGTCGCTCACGATCCGCACGTCCAAGGTGTCGTGCGGCATCCCGGTCGATCCGGCGTAACTCGTCCGTCTGCCGCCGCCGCCCAGCCCGGAGGCTAAAGAGGACGGCAGCGCGCTCATCTCTCGCGAGACCCCGGCCTCCGCACCAGCCTGACACTCGGCGCGTCGCACAAAAAAGCCGGGCAGATATGCCCGGCTTTCTCGTTCGGCATTGTCCGACGCGGAACGGATCAACCCTGTGTCGGGTGATCCAGATGGGCGAGCCACAGATCGGCGATCGGCTTGCGCGGCCCCGTGACCTGCTGGAAAGCCGCCTTCGCACCCGCAGCATCGCCCGACAGGGCCAGCGCCCAGCCGGTGTGCAGATTGACCGTACCGGCATCCGCACCCTTGGCGAGCGCGACCTTGTAAAGATCGAGCGCCTGCGGATACATGCCGTAGGTGACGTAAGCATCGGCAGTCGTGAGCGCCGCCTTGCTGTCAGCCGCATTGCGCGCGGATTTGTCGGACGCGGCGAGCGATGCCTTGTCGGCCGTCGTCTTGCCATTCACGATGCCGAGCAGGTCGGTGGCTTCGTTCTTGCCGCTCAGATTGACGACGCCCTTGGCGTTTCCTTCCTTGAGAATGGCCGCGGCCTCTCCCGGATAGGCCAGATACACGCCGGCGGCATATTCGCGGTAATCCGAATCGCTCAGAAGTCCGTCAGTTGCGCGCAGAAGGCGGAACATATCGACCTTCTGGTCTGTCGGCATCTTGTACAGAATGATCTCATTGATCCCGACAGCCCGCCAATTTTGCTTGGTCGGGTAGGACGCGACAAGCTTGCGCATCACGTCAGCCGCCTGCACGCGAACCGCCTCGACGTTGGCGCCCGCATTGGGATGGAAAGCCGTTTCCATGCCGCGCTGGAACCATTCGAGGGGGGCTGGCTGGCCAGCCGCATTGCTCTTGTCGATATAGGCGTTGAGAGCTGTCAGCGCCTCGAGCGTCTTGCCCTGATTCTGAAGCGATTCGATCAGGATCGGCACCAGGCTCGGCTCGGTCGAGCCGCCCTTCAACGCCTCGGTCGCCGAATTGGCGGCCTTCCCATAATCCTTCGCCTTATAGGCGAAAGACGCCTGGATCGACTGAAGCTGCGCGAGGGTCTGGCCGGTGGCAGAACCGCTCGAAATCATCAGTTCGACGGCATCGCCCAGCGTCGCCTCGTCCTTCGTCTTCTGGTAGAGTTGATACTCCATGCTTCCGGTCATGTATTTGTCGTCGGCGGTCTGAAGACCGGCCGCCTTGGCCTCGGCGATCTTCGCCGTTGCGGTAGCCGTGTCGCCTGCCTTCAGGGCTTCCTGCGTCGCGATCAGCGCCTTCTGCACCGCCGGCGTAAATTTCTGGGCAGGCGCCTTCTCTTCCTTCTTGGCTGCGAAGGCAGGCGTGGCGGCAACCGTGCCGCCCAGCGCGAGGGCAAGCGCCAGCGTGGAAACGATCCTCATTACGAATTCTCTCCTTTCGGCCGACCGGCGTGCGGCACATCAGTTCGTATGCCTAATAGCGAGACACCATCGGGGCAAGCCACAGACCTGGCCTTAGCGCGCTGAACCAGGGCTGTATTTGTCCCGGAAGGCGAGTTTCGTTGCGCCTGCGGTCATGACATGCGATCGTTTCCCATCACCATCAACCGGAATCGCGTTCATGATCCGCCGCATCTTCCTCGATCATCCCGCCAGCGTTGACGAGACCTATCGTGAGCACATGCGCGTGGCGGCGGGCTTCGGCACGGCGATGCTGCTGGGCGCGATCGCCTGCTTCACCCACGCTCTGGTCCCTGCTTTGTTCAAGCGGACCGGCAGCACGACGGTGAAGCGGCTACACGCGAAGCTCACCCGCGATCCGCAGCGCGACGGCAAACGGCCCGACTACGAAATCTGAGCTCGGACCGTGCCAGCCTCGCACGCATACGCGTGTACGCGCGCGGGGGTGGTGTTTGGTGCCCAGTATGATTAGGTAAGCCCGACGCGGCCTGCGCTGCCGCCTCCCATCCACTAGCAATCGGAAATTCAGTCTTGGCCACCCTTCCGCCGCCGACCGAAGGCAGCGATATCTCCCCGATCAACATCGTCGACGAGATGAAGTCGAGCTATCTCGACTATGCGATGTCAGTCATCGTCTCGCGCGCTTTGCCCGACGTCCGCGATGGCCTGAAGCCGGTTCACCGCCGTATCCTCTATGCCAGCCAGGAGGGCGGTTTCGTCCCCGGCCGCCCCTATCGCAAGTGCGCCAAGATCGTCGGCGATGTGATGGGCAACTACCACCCGCACGGCGATTCCGCGATCTACATGGCGCTGGCGCGCATGGCGCAGGACTGGTCGATGCGGCTGCCGCTGATCGACGGCCAGGGCAATTTCGGGTCGATGGACCCGGACATGCCGGCCTCGATGCGATACACCGAAGCGCGTCTCGCCAAGTCGGCGATGATGCTGCTGGAGGATATCGACAAGGACACGGTCGATTTCGGCCCGAACTATGACGGTTCGCGCGACGAGCCTTTGGTCCTCCCGGCCCGCTATCCCAATCTGCTCGTCAACGGCGCCGGCGGCATTGCTGTCGGCATGGCGACCAACATTCCGCCGCATAACCTTGGCGAGGTCATTGCTGCCTGCAAGGCCTATATCGAGAAGGAGGTTCGCGGCGGCGAGCTCATCACCAATGACGAGCTGATGGAGATCGTCCCCGGGCCGGACTTCCCGACCGGCGGCCTGATCCTGGGCAAGGGCGGCGCGCGCAACGCGTACCACACCGGGCGCGGATCGATCATCATGCGCTCCCGCCACGAAGTCGAGGAGGGACGCGGCGATCGGCGATCGATCGTGCTGACCGAAATCCCCTACCAGGTCGGCAAGGCGGGGCTGGTCGAGGGCATCGCCGAGGCCGCCAAGGACAAGCGTATTGAAGGCGTCAGCGATATCCGCGACGAATCGAACCGCTTCGGCGTGCGCATCGTCATCGACCTCAAGCGCGACGCGACCCCCGAAGTGGTGTTGAACCAGCTGTGGCGCCACACCAGCGCGCAGACCAGCTTCCCCGCCAACATGCTCGCGCTGCGCGGCGGGCGACCGGAAATCCTGTCGCTGCGCGACATCATCGAGGCATTCGTCCGCTTCCGCGAAGAGGTCATCACCCGCCGGTCGAAATATGAGCTGCTCAAGGCTCGCGAACGCGCCCATGTGTTGCTGGGCCTGGTCGTCGCCGTCACCAATCTCGACGAAGTGGTCAAGATCATCCGCGGGTCGGCCTCGCCGGTCGAGGCGCGTGCCGCATTGGCGGCGCGCGACTGGCCGATCGCCGAAATCGCGCAGTACATCCGTCTAGTCGAAGCGGTCGAGGCCGAGATCGAGGGCGACACTTATCGCCTGTCCGATATCCAGGTCCGCGCGATCCTCGATCTGCGCCTCCACCGCCTGACCGGGCTTGGCCGCGACGAGATTGGCGGCGAGCTCGAACAGCTTGCCGGCTCGATCGGCGAATTGCTCGAAATTCTGGGTAATCGCGTGCGGCTCTACGAGGTGCTCGAAGGCGAGCTGGACGCGGTCAACGCAGCCTTCGCCACGCCACGCAGGAGCACGATCTCACCGGCCGGCGACGATATCGAGGACGAGGACCTGATCGAGCGCGAGGACATGGTCGTGACCGTGACCCTTGGCGGCTACATCAAGCGCACCCCGCTCAGCACGTTCCGCACCCAGGCGCGCGGCGGCAAGGGCCGCGCCGGCATGGCGACGAAGGACGAGGATGCGGTCACCAAGCTCTTCGTCACCTCGACCCACACGCCGGTCCTGTTCTTCTCGACCGCCGGCAAGGTCTATCGCCTGAAGGTCTATCGCCTGCCCGAGGGCGCGCCGCAGACCAAGGGGCGTTCGATGAACAACCTGCTGCCGCTGGCGCCGGGCGAGACGATCTCGACCGTGCTGGCACTGCCCGAGGACGAGGCGGAGTGGAGCAAGCTCCACATCATGTTCGCCACCGCCAAGGGGCTGGTGCGCCGCAACAGCATGGATGCGTTCGCGAATATCCGGGCATCGGGCAAGCTCGCCATGCGCTTCGGCACCGACGACGAGAGCGAGGATTCGTCCGACCAGCTGATCGGCGTGTCGTTGCTGACGGAGGATGACGACGTGCTGCTGGCAACCCGGAAGGGCAAGGCGATCCGCTTCCGTGCGACCGACGTGCGCGAATTCCAGAGCCGGACTTCGGCCGGCGTGCGCGGCGCGCGGCTGCTGAACGGCGATGAGGTCATCTCGCTCTCGATACTGAAGGGCACGCCCTGGGATCAGGATACGGAAAAGCGCGAAGCCTATCTGCGCGCCGCACCATGGAAGGAAGGCGATCGGGAAACGACCCTCGACCCCGAGACCATGGCAGCGATGGAGGCGGCGGAGGAGTTCATTCTCACCGTCTGCGCCAACGGCTACGGCAAGCGCTCATCGGCCTACGAATATCGCCGTATCGGGCGCGGTGGCCAGGGCATCACCAACATCGACAATCTCGCGCGCAACGGGCCAGTCGTCGCGAGCTTCCCGGCGCATAAGGGCGAGCAGCTTATGCTCGTCACCGATCAGGCCAAGCTGATCCGCATGTCCGTCGGCGACACGCGCGTCATCGGCCGCGGGGCGGCGGGCGTTCGCCTGTTCAACGTGGCCGATGACGAGCATGTCGTGTCCGCCGCGCGGATCGAGGAAAGCGAAGACGAGGCCGAGGCCGATCTGCGCAGCGACGCCGAAGTGACGTCGCCCGAGATCGATCCGCAGGTCGAGGGCGACACGGGCGAAGATCTGTCCGACGGCGGTGAGAATGCCTGATCTCATCGCCTACAAGATCCTGACCGCCGACCAGCTTGGGATGCTGGAGGCGGACGGGCGTTTCGATGGCGCGCCGATCGACCTGGCGGATGGCTATATCCATCTCTCGACCGCGGCGCAGGCCGTCGAGACGATCGACAAGCATTTCGCCGGCCAGAGCGATCTGCAGATCGTCGCGGTGGACCTCGAAGCGTTGGGCGATGCGGTGCGGTGGGAGCCGTCACGCGGCGGCCAGCTGTTCCCGCATATCTATGACCAGCCGATCACGCTCGACGTGGTGATTGCCTACAGTCCGGTTGCGTACGAGCCGGACGGGTCGTTGCGGTTGCCGGTGGCCGCCTGAGACCGATATTCGTCATGCCAGCTTTCGCTGGCATGACGATGGTCAGCTAACCCGCACTTCCCGTGTGCCCCGGCTCGCGCACCTGCGGCGCTCGCGAAATGCGCACCCATTCCAGCAGCGTAAAGCCAATCCCGAGAATGCCGATCAGCGCTGCGAACCGGAACATGGTCGCATAGCCATAGCTCTCGAGGCCCTCTCCGAACGCCGCGCGCCCGAGCGATCCGATCAGCAGTGTCAGCGACGACAGCAACGCATATTGCACCGCGCTATGCTGCTTCGATGTGATCGATGACAGGTAAGCGACGAACGCCCCGCCCGCCAAACCGCTGCAGATATTCTCGCCGCAGATCGCGAGCAGCAGTCGGTTCATCCGCACATCGAAGCCCATCGCTGCGGTCAGCCGATCGATGCCGAACATATGCGAAAACGCGTCGATATACGGCGCGCCTGCCGCCAGATCGGCGAACAGCAGATTGCCGACCGCGGTGATCACCGCGCCGATCAGCAGGGTCGGCATCCGGCCGATCGTGGCGAAGAGGAAGCCGCCGAGAGCGATGCCGATCATGATCATGACGATACCGAAGATCTTGGACGCGAACGCGACCTCGTCATTCGTGTAGTGCATGTAATCGAGATAGAAGGGGTAAGCGAAGGGCCCCCAGATCGACTCGCACAGCCGGTAAGTCAGGATCAGGCCGAGGACGATGATCGAGCCCCAGCCCAGCCGCCCGGTCAGTTCTCCCAGCGGCAGCACGAGTGCCCGATAGAGCCGGTCGGCCACGCGTGGGCCGTTCGGAGCTGCATCGATCGCCTGCCCGTTGAGCCAGGCCGCCACGACTGCCGGCACGACGATCGTCGCCACCACGATCCACGGCCCGTAATATTTGGTGAAGTCGCCTGCCGACATCGGCTTCACGCCCGGCGCGTGGGTGCCGAGCACGGTCACCATATACCAGCCGAGCGTGGCGATCGCCCCTGCCCAGCCAATCCCGACGATCAAGAGGCCGATCAATCGCGCGCGCGGCGACGGCACCGCGAAGCCGGCCAAGGGCGCCCTGCCCTCCTCTGGCGCCGGCGTATCGGGCGCCAGCAGCGTCGCCAGCACCGTCATGCCCATCAGGCACCCCATCACGGCATAGACCGCCTGCCAGCCGATCCGCGCCGCCAGCATCAGCGAAAAGGCCCCGCCGATCAGCGACGAAATCCGGAAACCGAGCTGGTAGATGGAGGACAGAATCTCCACCGTCGCGACCTCATCGGCGATATCGACCCGCCATGCGTCGATCGCGGTGTCCTGCGTCGCCGAGAAAAACGCGGCGATCACGGCCAGCCCGGCAACGGCGCCGATGGCGACCGCTGGATCGGTCGTTGCCAGCGCGACAAAGCAAGCGGTCAGGACGAACTGGCACAACAGGATCCAGCTCCGGCGTCGACCGAACCGCGCCAAAGCCGGCGGGCGCCACTGATCGACGAGAGGCGACCACAGGAACTTGAAGCCGTAAGCGAGCCCGATCCACGATAGCACGCCGATGGTCGCCAGGCTGACCTTGGATGCACCAAGCCAGGCGTTCAGCGTGCCGATCAGCAAGGTGTAAGGCAGGCCGGAAGAGAAGCCGAAGGCGAGCATCAAGGCCGTCTTGCGGTTGCCTAACGCACGTCTGAACAACCGCACTCCGCCAAGCTTCTCCGCCAACGCACTTCCCTCCGCCATTCGTGAAGCGGGTTTAGCGCGGTTTGGAGCGGTGTCTAACCCGCCCGCCCGTCAGTAACCGAAAAGGGTGAAGCTGCGCGGCATGCGCTTGGGCTTGCGCCCGCAAAGTTTCGCTTCGACCGCGTCGATCGCGGCCAGCAGATCGCGCTGCGAATAAGGCTTGGCGAGGCAACCGACCGCCAATGTCTGCGCATCCGCCGGGCAGGCCGCGGTCACGAAGATCAAGGGCACATCATGTTCGAGCGCCTTGCTGGCAACATCGCGTCCGTTGCCGCCATCCGAAAGATTGACGTCGGCGAGCACCAGATCGGCCCCGCGCGCTATCGCCTTCACCGCCGCAGCGACGGTGTCGACCGTGGCGACGATGTCATAGCCCGCATCACGCAGGAAATGCTCATTGTCGAACGCCACAAGCGGCTCGTCCTCGACGATGAGGATCCGCCTGATCACACGCTGACGCCGCCCGAACACCATCACCACCCCTCGCTCCGCAGACAGCCACGCTTGACGATCCGCCGCTTTGCCCCGACCACGTGACGCTTGTTGACCGGAGAGCACGCGTGGCCAGGCGAATTACCCTCTACATCCTCCTTGCGATGATCCTTGGTATCATCGTCGGCTTCGTCATCAACCGAACAATCTCCGATCCAACCGTTATCGTAACGATCACCGATGGCTTTTCGATCCTGACCGGGCTGTTTCTCAAGCTCATAAAAATGATCATCGCGCCACTGGTGTTCGCCACGTTGGTCGGCGGAATCGCGCATATGAGCGATCGATCGGCCTTGGGGCGGCTGGGCGTACGCGCCATCGGCTGGTTCCTCCTGGCGAGCGTGACATCGCTGACGCTCGGTCTGATCTTCGTGAACCTGTTACAGCCCGGTGTCGGCGTCGGGCTCTCGTTGCCCGACAGCCATGCGGCGAGCGGCGTCGCGCACGCCAAATTCGTGCTCAAGGATTTCATCCTCGATCTGGTACCGTCGTCGATCATCGACGCGATGGCGAAGAATGCGATCCTCCAGATCGTGATCTTCTCGGTCTTCGCCGGCATCGCCGCGAGCGCCATGGGCGAAAAGGCCGCGCCCCTCATCAAGGGGGTCGACGCGCTCGCCCAGCTCATGCTCCAGATCACCGATTATGTGATGCGCGCCGCGCCGTTCGCCGTGTTCGCCGCCGTCGCAAGCGCGGTCGCCAAAGAGGGGCTCGGGATCCTGCTCACCTTCGGCTATTTCATGGGCGGCTTCTATCTCGCGCTCGTCGCGCTCTGGAGCCTATTGTTCGGCGCCACGGCCCTCGCGATCGGGCCGAGACGCGCCAAAAGCCTGTTCCTCCACATCCGCGAACCTTTCCTGATCGGCTTCTCGACCGCTTCGTCCGAGGCCGCCTTCCCGCGCACCTTGGAAGCACTGGAGAAATTCGGGGTGCCGCCGCAGATTGCCGGCTTCGTGCTGCCGCTCGGCTATTCGTTCAACCTCGACGGCTCGATGATGTATTGCAGCTTCGCGACGATGTTCATCGCGCAGGCTTATGGCATCCATCTGAGCTTCGCCCAGCAAGGGATGATGCTGTTACTGCTGATGGTGACGTCGAAAGGCATTGCCAGCGTGCCGCGCGCCAGCCTGGTCGTGATCTCGTCGACCTTGGGCTTCTTCCACATCCCGGAATCCGGCCTGCTGCTGATCCTCGCCGTCGATCAGTTCCTCGATATGGGACGGACCGGGACGAACGTGGTCGGCAATGCCGTTGCTGCCACCCTGGTGGCGAAATGGGAAGGTACGCTCGGCGAAACGAAGAAGGACGGCGAGCCGAGCGCG
This sequence comes from Sphingomonas sp. MMS24-J13, assembly GCF_044905095.1. Lineage (NCBI taxonomy): Bacteria > Pseudomonadati > Pseudomonadota > Alphaproteobacteria > Sphingomonadales > Sphingomonadaceae > Sphingomonas > Sphingomonas sp. MMS24-J13. The sequence goes on along the minus strand of NZ_CP173258.1, from coordinate 1,301,319 downwards.
GAAAGTGTCATTGCCGTCTGAGCGTGCGGTGGCCGCTCAGCGCCGACCGCTGAGTCCGATCGGTCGTGACCAGGGATTGCCGGCCAGTTCGGGATGGCGTTCCGCCACGGGTTCGACACCGGCGATCCATTCGGAAAGCTGGATCGCGCGTTCGGCGATCCAGATCGAAAGGAAGCCTGCACCAGCTGCAGGTTTAACGGCGGACACGGTCCTATGCATGGCAATTTCGATAGCGCTCATGCCCCCTCCTTCGTCGCGGTGCTCCCCGGCCTCTCGCTTCAGGGATTCTACGACCGATAATAGTTACAGGGGGAGAACGGCCGAGAGGATGGCGGGTTGCATAGCCTCCTCTCCGGGCAAGCTCGCGGAGAGATTTAGCGCGAGGCGCCGAGCCCCATGGCCGTGTGTTCCATCGCGCTGAAACCATCGTACAGCAGCCGCGCCGCGGTCGCGATCGAGCGGTTGCGCTCGGCATCGGAACGCATGCCATGGGCGAAGATCGCCACGGCCAGATTATGGCCGTTAGGCAGCGTCACGATGCCCACGTCGTTTGAGACACCCGCGAGCGTTCCGGTCTTATGTGCCACCTGAACGCCAGCCGGCAGCATGGCCTTCATCCGGCGCGCGCCGGTGGCGCAGCGGGCCATCACGTCGAACAGGTAATTGGTGCTCTCATTGCCCAGCAACGCGCCCTGCTTGAGTTTGGCGAGCAGGGCGACCATCGCCGACGGAGTCGAGGTATCGCGCGCGTCGCTGGCGGCCGCCGGCCGGATGCCCGGATTGGCGCGGACCCAGACGGTTCGCGTGTGCCAGCGATGGTGCCGATCGCGATAGCGCGAGCGCACGACGCGCATCGGCGGGCGATCGTCCTGCACCAATTTGGCGATGGTGCGATCCATGCGCTGCCCGCGTATGCCGCCTTTCTGGAGCCAGGCATCTACCGCCTGCGGCCCTCCGACCGCGCGTAGCAGGACATCGGAGGCACTGTTGTTGCTACGGATCAGCATGGCTTCCATCAGCCGCGCCGCGGTGGGCGCGCGACGGCCGCGCCCGAAGGTCTGATCGAGGCTCAGCCGGCCGGCATCGACCGCAGCCAGGTAGGTGCCCGCAATGGCGATCTTGACGGTGGAGGCCATCGGAAACGGATCGGCGCCCGAGAAGGAAATGCTCTGGCCGGTCTGCAGATCCTGCGCGGCAATCCCGAGACGCCCCGATTCATTGCCCGCCAACGCGGCAATCCGGTGGCTCAATGTCGATGGCCCCGGCTCGGCCGACGGGGCCTGTGCGACCAAAGGGGTTGATGCCATCATGACGCCGAATAGCGTCGCGAAAATCGAGCCCCCGAAAATCTTCATCCGCGTCGATCCATCGGCGCAACCATATATGACACCCTCGCTATGCCGAAGATCAGCGCGCTACCGCACTATACGCAAGCTTTTTGTGGGAAAGCGTGCATTTAGAGCGCTAGAAGCATCGCATCGTGCAGAAACCAGCCCCCAAAAAACCCGCCCCGTCCTCCAAACGCGCCCAGGATGGCGATGCCCCGGCCCGCGAAGGCCAGCGAATAGCCAAATTGCTGGCGCGCGCCGGCGTCGCCTCACGCCGCGAGATCGAGCGGATGATCGAAGCGCGTCGAATCGCGATCGACGGAAAACCGGTCGAAACCCCCGCGACCCTGTTGAAATCTTTGCATGGCGTGACGGTCGACGGCACGCCCGTAAGCGCCCCCGCCCCTGCCCGCCTGTTCCGCTTCCACAAGCCTGCCGGCCTGCTGACCACCGAGCGAGACCCGAAGGGCCGTCCGACCATTTACGACAAGCTGCCGCGCGACCTGCCGCGGGTAATGCCGGTCGGCCGCCTCGATCTCAATACGGAAGGGCTGCTGCTCCTGACCACCGACGGCGAACTCAAGCGCCAACTCGAACTGCCGCGTACCGGCGTCGAGCGGACGTATCGTGCGCGCGCTTACGGCGCGGTCAGCCAGGCTCAGCTGGAGGATCTGATCGAGGGTGTCGAGATCGACGGTGTGAAATACGGTTCGATCGATGCCAATCTCGAGCGCCGCACGGGCACGAATGTGTGGATCGAGATGAAGCTGACCGAGGGCAAAAATCGCGAAGTGCGCCGCGTGCTGGAATATCTCGGGCTGCAAGTCAGCCGTTTGATCCGCACGGCGTACGGGCCGTTCCCGCTGGCGGATATCCCGATCGGCGCGGTGGACGAAATCCGCCAGCATGATCTGGTCGCGTTCCGGAAGACGCTGAAGTGAGGATCATCTCCGGCAAATGGCGCGGCCGCTCGCTCGCGACGCCGCCCGGGGACACCACGCGCCCGACCGCCGATCGCACCCGCGAGGCGCTTTTCTCGATCCTCACCAGCCGCCTCGGCTCGTTCGACGGCCTCGTCGTCGCCGACATTTTCGCCGGTACCGGGGCGCTCGGGCTCGAGGCGATGTCGCGCGGGGCCGCGCGCGCCTTCTTCGTCGATCACGACAAGGCCGCCATCACCGCGATCCGCAAGAATATCGCTACACTCGGTGTCGAGCGCGAGACCGAGCTGATCCCAACGGCGGTATCGGCGCTCGGCAAGGCGCGCGCGGCGTGCGATCTGCTGATGTTCGATCCGCCTTATGACAGCGGCGGTGCGGGCGCGTTGCTCGAACGGCTTACCCGGCTTGGCTGGGCCGCTCCGGGGGCGTGGGCCACGGTCGAGACACGGAGCAACGAGACCGTGTCGGCCGACGGCTGGCTGCTCGACGCCGAGCGCACCTACGGAAAGGCTAAGCTTTCCGTCCTCGCCCGAGTACAAGCAGCGCAACCAGACTGATCGCCGCGAGTGCCGAGCAATAGAAGCCGACTGCCCACAAGCCGCCGCTCGTCGCCAGCGCCTGCGCCGCGAACGGGGTGAGTCCGCCGCCGAGGATGCCGGCGACGTTGAACGCCATCGACACGCCGGTATAGCGCACCAAAGGCGGGAACAGGCTCGGCAGCCAGCCGCCGAGCGGGCCATAAGTGAAGCCCATCACGAACAAGGCGAGGGCCAGGAACAGGAACAGTTCGAGCAGCGAGCCCGATCCCATCATCGGCTTGACGAGGAAGCCGAGAAGGATCGCAGCGAAGCTGCCGCCGAGCAGCACGCGGCGCTCGTCCCAATGCTTGTCCGCCGCCCAGGCCGCGATCCAGATACCGACAGCCATCATCAGGATCGCGCCCAATTGCACCATCAGCATCTGCTGCATCGTGTAACCGAGCGTCTTGACGCCGTAGCCGAGTGCAAAAGCCGTCGCGAGATAATAAAGGACGAAGCAGGCGATCGCGCCGAGCGTGCCGCCGATCAGCGGCCCCGCCTGCGTCTTGAACAAGGTCACCAGCGGCACCCTGGGCGGCTCTGCCGAAGCGCGGGCGGCGGCGAATTGTGGCGTTTCCGCGAGCTTCAGCCGGATCCACAAGCCCACCATCACCAGCAAGGCCGATACCGCGAACGGCACCCGCCAGCCCCAGGCGCGGAAATCCTCCGGCGTCAGCCACAGGCCGAGCAGGAGGAAGAAGCCATTGGCGACAAGGAAGCCCGCCGGTGCACCCAATTGCGGAAACATGCCGAAGCGCGCGCGCCAGCCCGGCGGCGCATGCTCGACCGCCAACAACGCGGCTCCGCCCCACTCGCCGCCCAGCCCGAAACCCTGACCGAAACGGAGAAGGCACAGCAGCAATGGCGCCCACCAGCCCGCATTGGCGTAGGTCGGCAGGAAAGCGACGAGCGTGGTGGAAATGCCCATCGTGAGCAGCGAGGCGACAAGTGTCGACTTGCGCCCGATCCGGTCGCCGAAATGCCCGAAGAAGATCGATCCGAGCGGTCGCGCGATAAAGGCGACGCCGAGGCTCGCGAAAGCGGCCAATTGCTGGGCGGATTTGGAGACGCTGGGGAAGAACAGTTCGCCGAACACGAGGCTTGCAGCCGTCGCATAGACGTAGAAATCGTAAAACTCGATCGCCGTGCCGACAAGACTTGCCGCCAGCACGCGCTGCGTCGAGGGCGCATTTGCAATCGTCGCCATAGTCCCTCCCCTGTCTCAGCGGACTGGGAACGAGCGATGGCGGGCCAAACGGCCCCGGTCAACCGCGAGGTCGACCGGGGCCGTTGGATTATCGTGCCTTAGCGCGGGTGACGGCTACGGCCGTGCTGCACGCACTTGTCGGTAACCGAGGCCGAACAGGGCGGATAGCTGGACGTGTCGACTGCTGCCGGGGCGGCAGGCGCCGCCGCGGTCGTATCGACGGTAGCAGACGTGTTGTCGGTGGTCGGCGCCGGGGTGGCGGCGGTCGCGCTCGCGGCAGGTCCGGTCGCATCCGGGGTGGCCGGCATCGTCGACGGAGCCGGCGGTGCGACCGGTGCGGTGTCCTGGGCGATGGCGGCGGTGCCGATGGCGAAGCTGGCAAGAAGGATAAGCTTGGTCTTCATGATGACCTCCTACGATACGTTTCAAGCCCGGCGGCCCCGTCAGGATGCCGCCAATAGGCAATTCTTCCCCGTTCGAGCCAATAGCACTCATGCGGCCAGAAAGTTCCCTCGCCTGAGACGCTCTGCGGTTGCCTGCGCGAGCGACGTTCCCTACCTGTTCAGGGGTGAGTCAGCTTGCCCCCACCCCGCCCGAACCCGCTTACCTGCGCGGTCTCAACCCCCCGCAGCGTGAAGCGGTGCTCACCACCGAAGGGCCGGTTCTGGTGCTGGCAGGTGCGGGAACCGGCAAGACTGCGGCGCTCACCGCACGCTTGGCGCACCTGATCGCAACGCGGCGTGCATGGCCATCCGAAATCCTCGCGGTAACTTTCACCAACAAGGCCGCGCGTGAAATGCGCGAGCGGGTGGGGCGGATCATGGGCGAGGCGGTCGAGGGCATGCCCTGGCTCGGCACCTTCCATTCGGTCGCGGCGCGCATGTTGCGGCGCCATGCCGAACTTGTCGGGCTGCAAAGCAACTTCACAATTCTTGATACCGACGACCAACTGCGCCTGCTCAAACAATTGATCGTGGCGGCAGATCTGGACGAGAAACGGTGGACTGCGCGTGCGCTCGCCGGGCTGATCGATCGCTGGAAGAATCGCGGTTGGGTTCCAGCGGAAATCGATGCGGGCGAAAGCGAGGCGTTCGCCAACGGGCGGGGCCAGGAATTGTATCGCGCCTATCAGGAGCGGCTGAAGGCCGTGAATGCCTGCGACTTCGGCGATCTGCTCCTGCACATGCTGACAATCCTCAAGAAGCACCGCGATGTGCTTGAATCATATCAGCAGCGCTTTCGCTACATCATGGTGGACGAATATCAGGATACCAATGCGAGCCAGTATCTCTGGCTCCGCCTGCTGGCGCAGGAGCGCAAGAACATCTGCTGCGTCGGCGACGACGACCAGTCGATCTATTCATGGCGCGGCGCAGAGGTCGCCAATATCTTGCGGTTCGAAAAGGATTTTCCGAACGCGAAGATCATCCGGCTCGAGCAGAATTATCGCTCGACCCCGCACATTCTCGCGGCTGCATCGGGGGTGATTGCCAACAATGGCGGGCGGCTCGGCAAGACGCTGTGGACCGAGGAGGCGTCCGGCGAGAAAGTCCGCGTCATCGGCATCTGGGACGGGCCCGAGGAAGCGCGCCGCGTCGGCGAAGAGATCGAGAGCGCGCAGCGCGGCGGCAAGACACTCGATCAGATGGCGATCCTCGTGCGCGCGCAATTCCAGACGCGCGAGTTCGAAGACCGCTTCATCGCGATCGGCATGCCCTACCGCATCGTCGGCGGCTTCCGCTTCTACGAACGCGCCGAGATCCGCGATGCGCTCGCTTACCTGCGCGTCATCGCCCAGCCGGCGGACGATCTGGCGTTCGAACGGATCGTCAACGTCCCCAAGCGCGGCATCGGCGACAAGGCGATCGCGAAGCTCCACATGCTGGCGCGCAGCGAAGGCCTCCCCCTCACCCACGCCGCTGCTCGGATCCTCGATACCGACGAGCTGACGCCGGCGGCACGCCGGTCGCTGGGCAACCTGATCGGCGACATCGCCCGCTGGCGCACCAAGCTCAACGAGCTGCCGCATGCCGAAGTGGCGCGGCTCATGCTCGACGAGAGCGGCTATACCGGGATGCTGCAGGCCGAGCGCTCGACCGAGGCCACCGGGCGTCTGGAGAACCTGACCGAGCTGGCGCGCGCGATGGAAGAATATGAAACGCTCGGCGCCTTCCTCGAGCATGTCAGCCTCGTCATGGACAATGACGCGCAGGCCGATGAGGCCAAGGTGACGATCATGACGATCCATGGCGCCAAGGGGCTTGAATTCGATACGGTCTTCCTCGTCGGCTGGGAGGAAGGCGTCTTCCCCTCGCAACGCGCGCTCGACGAAGGCGGCAATGCCAGCCTCGAGGAGGAACGCCGCCTCGCTTATGTCGCGATTACGCGTGCGCGGCGGCGGGCCTATATCCTCCACGCCGCCAATCGCCGCATCTACGGGCAATGGACCTCGTCCATCCCGTCGCGCTTCGTCAACGAACTACCCGCCGACCATATCGAGAGCGAGACGACCATGTCCGGCGGCGAAAGCCTGTGGCGCGCGCAATGGAGCGAGCAAGGCGACCCCTTCGCGCATGTCGCGCGCGAACGCCCGGCGCATGCCGCCACGCGCGGCCCGGGGTGGCAGCGCGCCGCGACCAAGCCGCTCGACATGGCCCCTGCCCGGCTGGCCGAAGTGAAGGCGAGCGCCGCCAGCTTCGCCGCCAAGCCGCGCAGCGACCTGGCGCCTGGCCAGCGGGTATTCCATAGCAAGTTCGGCTACGGCACGATCGCCGAGATCGAGGGCAACAAATTGGAGATCGATTTCGAGCATGCCGGCCGCAAACGCGTGCTCGACAATTTCATCCAGGTGGCATGAACCGCCTGGCGGGAGGCCGCTGCCGGACCATTCCCGCCAGCGAAGGAGCGGCTGCATGGATGTGATTCTCGATGATCAGGATGTCGATCGCGCGCTCGACATGGCGGGCGCGGTTGCGGTGATGAAGCGCGCCTTCCTCGCGCGTGCAGCGGGCGAAATGGTCTCGCCACCGCGTTCGGCGGTACGCTTCGGCGACAAGGGGCCGCTCGTATTCACGACCGGTGGGACGAGCGGCACTGGCGGCGTTGCGGGCACGCGGATCAACCATGGCTTCGGGACATCGAACGCGTCGCAGGTAACGATCGTCTGGTCGGTCGAGGATGGCACGCTGTTGGGCGCGGTGCGCGGCCAGCGACTTGGCGACATGCGGACCGGTGCGATCGGTGGGGTTGCGGTCGACCTGATGGCGCCGCGCAATGCCGATATTGCGGCGGTGATCGGCGCGGGGCGGCAGGCGCGGACACAGCTCGAGGCGGCGGCCGCAGTACGCCCGTTACGCCAGGTGCGCGTCTATTGCCGCGACGCCGATCGCCGCGAGAGGTTTGCCGCCGAGATGACCGAACGGCTGCGGGTGCCGGTCAACGCGGCCCCCACCCCACGCACGGCTCTGGCCGACGCGGCGATCGTGCTGTGCGCCACCACCAGCGAGACGCCGGTGATCGAGGCAGAGTGGCTGGCGCCGGGCGCGCATATCAATACGGTGGGGCCGAAAGGCGCCGGCCGGCATGAAATCGGCCTCGATGTGGCGGACGGCGCCAGCCTGATCGCGACGGATTCGCCGGATCAGGTGGTGGCTTACCCTGATGGCTTTTTCCTGCCGGAGGTGACGCGCCTTCGCGATCTCGCGACTTTGGTGGCCGATCCGGGAAATGTGAAACGCGGGTCAGGCTTCAGCCTGTTCTGCTCGACCGGGCTGGCCGGCACCGAAGTCCTGCTGGCGGCGGAGTTGTTCCGCCGAATTGCCGCAATATAACGCCCCTCCGTTTCGGGAAGGAACGATCACAACCGCTTGCCGCACGCCTCGCCAGGCAGACCGAAGCGCCTGTCGTTCAGGAAGGCCTCGTCGGTCAACGTCTTCAAAAAGGCGACCAAGGCCGGAATATCCCTCTCCTGCACCCCCGCATGGCGCCGAAGCGCGTCCTCCAGCGATGGCGCCGAGCCATCATGGAAGTAAGGCTCGGTCACCGCGACGTTGCGGAGCGACGGTGTTCGAAAAGCCCCGTTGTCCGCGAAACGCTCGCTGACCTCGCCCAGCCCGCGATCGCGCGAGACCCAGCCGGTGACGTTGTGGAACCGGCCGTCGGTGAAGTTCACTCCCGTATGGCATGATACGCAATCGCGCCGGAACAGCACCGCCCCTTGTTGCGCCACCGGATCACGCGGGGCGCCGCGATCCTGAGGGGCATCGTAACTCACCAAAGTCCGCTCGAACGCCGCCAGCGCCTGTGCGACCGCCGCCATGTCGATCCGGCCACCGGTCTTCGGGAACGCCTCGGCAAACATATGGCGATAGCATTCGTCGCGCGACAGGCGGCGGGCGATCTCTACCTCCTGCCCCTTCATCCCCATTTCGACCGGGCTCTCGCCCAGAACCGGCACCAGCACCTGCGCTTCGAGCGTGCGGATGCGCGGATCGCCCCACGTGTAGCTCTTGAACCAGGCAACGTTGGCGAGGCCGGGCACGTTGCGCCGCGCCGGATCGCCGTGGACCCCGGGATGGGTGCTGTTGCCGTCGGCGAAGCCACGATGCTGTTCGTGGCAGGTGGCGCAGGCCATCGTACCATCGATCGACAGATCGGCATCGTAGAAGAGCCGCCGGCCCAGCTCGGCCTTGGCGGGCGTGGTGAGATTGTCGGCGGGGCTAAGCGGCTGGACCGATCGCGCGCCCCCGGCAACCAGCACACCCGCCAGGAGCAGCGCGCGGACGAAATAATTCACGGCAGACGGGTGACCAGTAGCGGCAGGGTCGGTGACCCGTTGCCCGAAATCTCCAGCAGGTAAGCGCCCGGCGTCAGGGCGAAATCGACCATCTTGCGCAGGCCCGTGCACGCGGGGCCGGGACTGTGCGCGGTCGAAAGCAGAGCCTGCCCGTCGCGCACCATTTCAAGCCATGCACCCGATCCGATCCCCACGCGATAGGTGCCAGCCTGGGTCACGGTGAAGCCCAGAAGCCCGCCATAGCTGACGGTGCCGCCCGGATGCGACGGCCGCACCGGGTAGGTCACGTCCGGTACCGACAGCAACGCCACATCGGCGCCCCTCCCCGGTAAGATGGTTGCAGTGTCTATCGCATCGGGTCTGCCCGCGGCGCTTACTGCCACGCGCCCGACCCAGCCCGCCAATGCGGGCGGCGGCGCGACCGGATCGGCGGGGCAAGTCTGCGCCGAATGCTCACCGCCTTGCGCTGCCATCTGCGCCTGAGTGGGGCCGACAAGCAACAGTGTTGCCAGCAAACCTGTGATCGTCCGACGCATCCGCTTCATCTCCAGCCCAATCGCTATATATGAGTATATATAGCGATTCGGTGCAGCATAGCCACCGCCTGCTTCAGGGAGAAAGATACAAGATGCGCGCTACCCTCCTCGCCGCCACAGCGGCGATCGGTCTCGTTCAACCCGCTCTGGCCCAGAGCATGGACACGCCGGCGCCGAGCAGCAATTTCGGGCTGGGCGAGATCATCGTGACGGCCCCGCGGGCGCAGGGGGTCGCGGTCGGCAGCGCGACGCTTTCGGCCGACGCCATCTACGCCTTCAGCCGCACCTCACTCGACGATGCCGCCAATCTCCTGCCTGGCGTGAGCGCGGCGAACAGCGGCGGATCGCGCAACGAGCGGCTGATCTATGTGCGCGGCTTCAACCGCTTCCAGGTGCCGCTCTCGATCGACGGCATTCGGGTCTATCTGCCCGCCGACAACCGCCTCGATTTCGGCCGCTTCCTCACCTCGGACATCGCCGAGATCCAGGTCGCCAAAGGCTATGTCTCGGTGCTCGACGGGCCCGACGGCATGGGCGGCGCGATCAACCTCGTCACGCGCAAGCCGACGAAGGCGCTGGAAGCCGATTTCCGCGGCACGCTCGGGCTCGGCCGCAGTGGCGAATACGGGGGCTATAACGTTTCCGGTCTGATCGGGACGCGGCACGACACATGGTATGCGCAGGCGAGCTATGCCCGCAATTTCCTCGATCATTGGGATCTGGCGGGTGGCTTCACGCCCACCGTGACCGAGAATGGCGGGCATCGCGATCTGTCGCGGACGCGCGACTGGCGGGTGAATGCCAAAATCGGCTTCACCCCCAATGTCACCGACGAATATGCCCTGAGCTATACCCGGCAGGAGGGCTCGAAGCTGGCGCCGCTCAGCACGGTCGATGCGCTCAGCGCGCAGCGTTTCTGGACATGGCCTGCGTGGAACACCGACAGCCTCTATGTCCTGTCGACCACACAACTGACCGACATCGCGACCTTGAAGACCCGGCTGTTCCGCAACAGCTTCTACAACCTCCTGCGTTCGTTCGATAATCGCAACGAGAATACGCAAACGATCGGCAAGGCGTTCAACAGCCCCTATTGGGATCATGCGTGGGGTGGTTCGGCCGAGCTAACCCTGAAGCCGATCGCGACGGATACGATTGCGTTCGCCTTCCACTACCGCACCGACAAGCATGTCGAGGCGCAAACCAGCTTCCCGAGTGGCGCGACCGAACCCAGGCAGACCGATCTCGAAGATACGTTCAGCCTCGGCGCCGAAAACAAGCTGGCGGTGACGCCCCAACTGACCTTCACCGCCGGCGTCGGCCTAGATTGGCGCGCGCTTCACAAGGCCGAAGAATATGGCGCCCCGCTGGGCACGAATCCCGCCACGACCGCATCGCGCGTCTATTCCTATCCGCTGGCCAACAGCCAGATCTGGAACGGTCAGGGCCGGCTCGACTGGACCGGCCGGGACGGTACGACCCTCCACGCCAGCGTCTCGTCACGCGGGCGCTTTCCGACGATCTTCGAACGGTTCAGCCAGCGCTTCGGCACCTCGATCCCCAACCCGACCCTGAAACCCGAGCGCGCGACCAATTACGAGGTCGGCGGCGCGCATGTGTTCGGGCCGTTCCGCACTGAAGCCGCGCTCTTCTATTCGCACGTCACCAACGCGATCGTGAACTATCCGACGCTGGCTTATGCCTGCACCGGCAGCACCACGCCCGGCCCGTGCGCACAGGGCACCTACACGCAGAGCCGTAATCTGGCGCACGGAAATTATTATGGCGGCGAATTGTCGCTCGAGGCGAAGCTGGGCGCGACCCTCAATCTGGGTGCGAACTACACCTACACGCACCGGCATCTGCCCGATCCGTCGAATGCGGCGTTCCGCCCGGTCGACGTGCCGGCGCACAAGGCGTTCGTCTATGCCGATTGGGCGCCGATCACCAAGCTGCACGTCATCCCCAGCCTCGATATCGCATCGGATCGCTGGACGGTCACCGATGTCGCGCCGATCGTCTATTATCGCACCGGTAACTACGCCAATGCGGGCATCCGGATCGATTATACCCTGATCCGCAATGTCGATTTCGGCGTGGGTGCGCGCAACCTGTTCGACAGCAACTACAAGCTCGTCGACGGTTACCCAGAGCAGGGTCGCTCATTCTTCGTGAGTTTGCGGGCGCAGTATTGATCAAGAGGCCGGCCCGCGAAATGGGCGGGCCAGCCTCTTGCCTACTTCTTCTCCAGCGCGCCGGCGACGACTTCGGATACGTACCCGAAGGCCGCACCGATCAGGATCGATCCGATCGTAGGCGCGAGGGCGCTGACCGGCGTGACGCCGTCGCCCTTGCCGAGCAGGATCAGCCCGGCAATGCTGGCAAAGCCGTAAACGCTGGCGGGGATCACCGCGAGCAGCGAGACCGACGAGCCCAGGCAGATCAGCGCCGCGCCGAGACCAACCGCCACAGGTGCCGCGAGCGAGCCAAGCGCGCCCAATTGCCCGGCGAGCAGCACGGCAGCCATACCGACGATCGCGCCGAAGGTCATGCAGAAGATGGTGTTGCGGGTGCCGATGAACTTGCCGCCCGAGTGAAAATGGCAGCCCCAGGCGATAAACGCCTGCCAGACCTGAAACTTGGCCGCGACAAGCGGATCCAGGCCGAAAATCCAGGTCGCGAGCACCGCGAGCACGCCGACCGATACGGTCAGCGCCAAAAGCTTTTGCATCTAAATCCTCCCCTGTGCATGGAGGCTATCCGATTGCCCGGTGCCTCCGGGGATCAGACTAAGTCAACGCGTCAGGCGCGTCTAGCTTGTTCGGCCCGGTAACAGGGATCGGGCAACGGCAACAATTCACGCAATGACGGCAGACGATCGATCGCCTCGTCACGCAGCGCCTGCTCCAGCTCGAAATCGCGCGCATAGAAGCGTCGGATGCGCACGAGCTGACCGTCGTCGAGCGCGACCGGCGGCTTTTCGACGTGGTTGAGGTGCGGCACGTCGGCGATCCCGCGCAGCGCGAGGAAGCGCCTGACGCGATCGAACTCGTCGAGCAGGAACAGCCGATCGACGATTACCTTGCCCTTGCGATCGGTGATGTACCAGCTTTGCGGGCGGAAGATGTGATCGATCTGGTAGATGTCCGCGGCCTCTTCGAGATGATCGAGCGCATCGTCGATCGAGCGGAACGCCGTGTAGCGATCGATGAATGGCGCCGAGATACGGTTGTCTGCACTGCCGCCCGCCTGTGCATAATTGAACGCCGACACAAACCGCGCGACCGGATCGCGCAGCACCGCGAAACTCGGCGTGCGCCACAGCAAGCGTGGCGCGGCCCTGGCATAATAGCGGATCGTCGCATGCTTGACCTGCTCGCCGTAGAGCGCCTGCGCGATCGACATGCCGGCATTCTTCGGGATGTGGATGAACAACGTCCGCGCGCGGTCGATTCTCCGCAGGCGGCGCCGCCGTTTACCGTCTAGCGGTAGCCCCAAACCGCGTTCGCAAGCACGTTCGTAAAGATCGCCCACCAGCGACACCTTGCACCGCTGCATGATCGCCTTGCCGAGGAACCCGCCGGTCATGTTCATGGCAGGGAGAGTGCGGCTTGAGCCTTTCCGCAGCATTTCCGATTATTTCGGCTTTGCGCGGATAATGAACGGCACGCTCAATCCCGCGGTTACAGGCCGGATGATTATCCCGCCTTCAAATCGCCGGTTTCGCGGGCGCGGCGGGCGTAAGCCTCGGCCAGCGCGATATGGATATGGCGGATCGCGGGATCACGGGCGCGCTTCGCCATGGCGCGGCTCTGACGTTCGCGGCTCAATAGATAGATCAATTCGCTAGCGGAAAGCATGCGAAGCCTCCGTCCGATACGGCGGCAGCCTCCTTGTCGCTGTCAATCGGCGTCATGCCGGTTCGAGTTGGCGCCGATGTCCGATCATACGCCTGTTTCGATCGCTCCGCCACGATTGACGGCCAAGTTTCAGCGGCACTTCATCGACAAACAGCAAGCGACGATGCGATGCATATTCGGATTCGAGCGGGCGCTGTAGGGGCTGACATCGATGCTTCCTGGTCAGCGTGGCGGCGGGCTCAACGGCACGATCGTCCCGCCGCCTGGCGCATCGAGCCCCTTCCCAGCGTGCCCGCACCCTAAGGTGCTGGCGCGATCCGGGGGTGGCGACCGGATGATGCATTACAACGCGGCGCAATTTCGCAATATCCTTGCAATGAAACGCGACCAGCAGGCGATCATGCGCATATCCGCCCTGCTTTTGCTCGCCATCCTGCCCCTGACGCCAGCGCTCGCGAAGGATGCGCCGCGTGCACTCTTCATCAGCCCGATGGGCCAGCCGTTCCACACCGACGACGGTGTACCGGAAGCCGCGTGGTTCAAGCAGGTCGATCGCGACGGCGACGAGCGGATCACGTTGTCGGAGTTCACGCTCGACGCCGCGCGCTTCTTCGCCATGCTCGATACCGATCATGACGGCATCATCTCGGATGCCGAGGTGCGCCATTACGAGCATGATGTCGCTCCCGAGATCGCACCCCGCGGCTTTGGCTACGGCCGTGACGGCGACGATGGCGGACCCCCGACCGACCGACCGCCCGGCGGCGGTGGCGCCGGGCATCACGGTGGGGGTCCCGGCGGTGGCATGGGTGGCCCCGGTGGGGGCGGCATGGGCGGTGGAGGCGGCATGGGGGGCGGTGGTCATCATGGCGGCGGCCGCCATGGCGGAGACAATGGCCCGAGCGGCGGCAGCGGGGGCGCCAACGCCTATCTCCCGCCGCTGACGGGCGCCGGGCGCTACGGCTATATCGCCACACCCGAACCGGTAACGGCGGCGGACGTGAATTTCGACGGTATGATCACCAAAGCCGAGTTCATGGCTGCGGCCGCCCGCCGGTTCGAAATGCTCGACGGCAATCAGGATGGCGCCCTGACCCAGCGCGAACTGCCGAGGCTCAAATCCAACCCCGATCACGAACGCCGCCGACCGACCTTCGAACAGGATCGCCCAACCGGCGACGCGCCCGAAGGCAGCGGCCCTTAGGGTCGACTAAAGACTGTTCCGCAATCGGCGTGGACGCTAGGAAGGCGCGAACGATGAGGGGATGAAGGAATGAGCAGGTTCGCTGCCGCGGCGTTCGCCGCAATCATGATGGCCGGTGCCGCGCAGGCTGCCGATCTGTCACCGATCGATATCGTCACGCGTCACAATGCAGCGGTCGCCAAATCCGATGTCGATGCGATGATGGCGGACTATGCCGATGGCGCGATCGTGCTGGAAGCCGGCAAGACGATCCAGGGGAAGCCCGCAATCCGCGCGTTGTTCGCGGGCATGTTCCCCAAGCCGGCGCCCGGCGCCGCCCCGACCGGTGCCGCCGCCATGACGGTCACGCGCAAATGGGCCGAAGGCAATGTCGGCTTCTACACGTGGGAGATGGGCGCGGTGCACGGCACCGACGAATTCGTCGTGCGCAACGGCAAGATCGAGGTCCAGTCGGTATTCATCGGCGGAGGACCAGCGAAGTAGGAAGGGCGACCATCAGATCGCCGCGCCCGACTGAGCGGAAGCGTCTAACTCGCCGGAAAACAGGCGGTCGAAACCAGCTGCGACGGCGCCACGCTCTGCGGCAACAGGTTCATCGCACCCTTCTTGTAGGTCATCGTGATGGTCGCCTGCGCCATGTTCGACTGGCCGTTGCAGCTGGTCGATTGCACCACCGTGACATTGCTCGACGTGAGCGGGAGCATCGATCGCTGCAACCCGCGCGTAGCGGCCCAGCTTTGCGTCGCCGAGACGGTGGTACAGCTCGGCGCCTTGATTCCCGCGCAGCGGGCGGTGGCGACCGCAAGCTCGTTCATTGCCTGCTTCGTGAAGATCATCCGGCCGCCGTCGAGGATCAGGAACAGCACCATCAGGAAGACCGGCGCGACCAGCGCGAATTCGAGCGCTGTCGAGCCTGCCTCGTGGCGCGCAAGGCCAGTCATTGCAGGCGCACCACCGCCGATTGGGTAATCGTGCTGCCGCCGAGATATTTATCCGGCACGATCATCGACGGATAGACCGCCGCCGCGACGATCTTCAGATAATTGCCCGAAATCGCCCCGGAACTGCATGCGGCATTACACGACGCCGCGATGGTGAAGCCCCCGGTCGAGGTAAGGCAACTGCACTTGCCGTCGCCGCAGGTGGTCGTGCCGTTGCACGTGATCGTTACCGTCGGCGTCTTGATCGTCTTCGCCGCCGTCTGGACATAAGAGCTTATGACCGAGGTGCTGGTGCCGACCTGCGTGTTGTACGCCAGGATCGCGGCCTGCGCGACAGCGCCGCCGAGCCGCAGCTTCTGTTGGGCATAAAGCCCGAAATCGAGCCCCACCATGATGACGACGAACATGAACAACGATGCGAGCGCGAACTCGACCGCGGCCACGCCGCCCTGTTCGGAGCGAAGCTGTTTCAAACGTCTCATTGCAATAGCCTTACCGTTCCCGTGGTCGCCCCGGGGGCCTGGCTCGAGCAGCCAGCGGTGTTGACCGTGCCGGATCCTGTCACCGTGATCGTGTTGACGACCAGCATCATGCACGCCGATCCGTTGCTGGAAATGGACGACCCGCCCGACGAAGAGAAATTCGAATAAGGCGCGTAGATCAGCCCCGATGCCTTGCCGACCGCACCCGCGCTGATCGACGTACCCGATGTGGTCTTGGTCAGGAACAATATGTCCTGGATGCCGTAGCCGTTCGAGGTCGACGGCGCCGCCAAATCGAACTGCGATCCGCCCGCGAAGTTGAGGGTCCCGCCCATGGCAAAGGTGACGTCGACGCCGTTCATCGAGTCGCTGCCGCTACCGGTCGTGTTCTGGAAATTGCCCTTGATGATATAGAGTCCCGATCCGAAGATGACGCCGGCCGTCGCGATCAGGTCGCCATTGATGACGTGCAGGATCGACTTGGGAAAGACGACGAGGCTGCCGCCGCCCTGGACATTCACCGATCCGTTGGCACTGAATGTCCCGGCCGCCGCGGTCGGGGTTGAGCAGTCCGAGGTAAAGCACACTTTGCTGCCACCGCCGACGACGATGGCATTGCCCGCACCGTCATTGCCGATCGTCACGGTGTCGTTGGTGCTCGTGCCCACCTTGAGCCAGGCGCCGCCCGATACGTTGATGCCACCGACCACCAGAAAATTACCCGATCCCATTTGCAGGAACTTGCCGCCGCCGATCGCCAGGGTGCCGAAGCTGTGCGCGCCGTTGCCCATCGTCACGATGGTATTGCCATTGACCGTGAAGGTACCGGTGATGCCGATATCGCCATCGCCGAAGGTCAACGCCTGACCGCTCATATTGAGATTACGGAACGTCAAGGTCGAGCCGGTGGCGAAAACCACCGAGCAACCGCCGCCGATCGAAAGATCGCGGATCGTGTAGGTGCCAGCGGGAATCGTGTAGGTACAGCTGTAATCGCTATTCTCGTAGTTGCTGATCCCGCCCTGGTTGCGCGGCGTGTAGCCCGTCGACCAATCGGTCGTACTATTGTTGGACAACGCGGCCGGCACGACCAAAGGCGAAGTGCAACCGGTGTTGCCACCAGCATAGTCAGGATCGCTGTAACCCGTGAGTTTGTTGACATAACACAAAGCCGTCTGGGCGGCGGTATTGGGCTTCACGAAATCGCTCGCGCCATTCGCCTTCAGCGTCCAGTTGCGCGCGGTCGGGGTGGTGGTAACGGCGTTCTGATTATAGGCGGCAGCCGGATCGTTGATCGCCTGGGCAGTGATCGACTTGGCGGTCACCTTGGCGCTGCTATTGTCGGAAACGATCGTGCCGTTGGTGACGAGCGCGCAACCGCTTGCACTGATGCTGGCCCCGCCCGAAGCCGACACGGCGGTCGATGAATTGCTCAGCGCGGTGATGCACCCGGTCGTGTTGGTGGTAAGGAGCGATGCAACCGCGATCGTGGTGACGTTGTAAGAGGCCGCGCTGGTCAGCACCGAAGCTATCCTGATCGGCACCGCCGTCGTGATCGATACCTGTATGCCATCGACGCCGCCGACGGAGACCTGGCTGACAATTGGGGTAATCGACAATCCATTGGCGACGACGACATCATTGGCGGTGTTCTGCGCGACCGCGAGCAACTGGCTGGTCTTGTAGGCGATTGCGGCGGCGAGCGCGGCCACATCGGCGACCCGCTGATTGCGGACCTTGGCCGCAAAGCCGTTGCCGATCTCGACCGCGAGACCGGTCATGCCGAGCAGCGAGACCAACGCCAGCGCGCTTATCGCGATGACCGATCCCTCGCGCGCTTTCAGCAGTCGTCTGAACCAATCCACCTACGCCCGCCTCTGCCCGATAAGGCGGCATAGCCACGCGAGGTAAAATGCCCGCTAACCTACAGGGTTAAAAAGTATTGGCTTCAGGCGAGTAGGCCTTCCTGCAGGCGCACCACGCGATCCATCCGGCCGGCCAACCTCTCGTTATGGGTTGCGACGAGAGCCGCAGCCCCCTCCCCGCGCACCAGCCGCAGGAATTCCGCCAGCACCCGATCGGCCGTGGTTTCGTCCAGGTTGCCGGTGGGTTCGTCCGCCAGGACAAGCGCCGGACGATTGGCCAGCGCGCGCGCCACCGCGACTTGTTGCTGTTCGCCGCCCGAAAGCTGCGCGGGGCGATGCTCGAGCCGCTCGCCCAGCCCCAAGGCACCGAGCAGGCTCCGCGCGCGCGCCATCGCGGCGTCACTGCCGGCGCCCCGGATGATTTGGGGCAAGAGCACATTCTCCTCCGCGGTGAAATCGGGAAGAAGGTGGTGGAATTGGTAGACGAAGCCCAGAGCCTCACGCCGGATACGTGTGCGACCATCATCGTCGAGGGTCGCGGCCTCTTGGCCCGCAATGCGGATGCTGCCCTCGAATCCGCCCTCGAGCAGGCCCACCGCCTGCAGCAAGGTCGACTTGCCCGACCCCGATGGGCCGAGCAGTGCGACGATCTCGCCCGCGCGGACGGTCAGGTCGATCCCGCGCAATACCTCAATCGTGCGCGAGCCTTGCGTGAAGGCGCGGCGCAGGCCGGTGACGACGATCGGATCACTCATAGCGCAGCACCTGGACGGGATCGGTGCGCGCCGCGCGGAACGCCGGATAGAGGGTGAAGAGCAGCGACAGGACCATCGTCATGATCACGATCGAGATCACCTCGATCGGATCGGTGCGTGCCGGCAGCTCGGTGAGGAAACGGATCGATGGATCCCACAAATTCTGGCCGGTCATATATTGCACCGCGTTCACGACGCTCTGGCGGAAGAACAGGAAGATCGCGCCGAGCGCCAGCCCCATCACCGTACCGAGCCCGCCGATCGTCAGCCCGACCGTGACGAAGATCCGCACCAGCGCCCCGCGCGTCGCGCCCATCGTGCGCAGGATAGCGATGTCGCGTGTCTTGGCGCGTACCAGCATCACCAGCGAGGACAGGATGTTGAAGGCGGCGACGATGATGATGATCGAGAGCACGATGAACATCATCACCCGCTCGATCTGCAGCGCCTCGAACAAGGAAGAATTCAGCTGCCGCCAGTCCTGGATCACGGCGTCGCCGCGCACCTTGGGCACCAGGGGCGCGAGGATTGCGCCGACCCGATCGGCATTGACCGTCTGCACCTCGATCATGCCGACGGCATCGCCCAGCATCAGGAGCGTCTGCGCATCGGGGATCGGCATGACGACGAAGGCATTGTCGTAGTCGTAGACGCCGACCTCGAAGATTGCGGCGATCCGGTAGGAGACAATGCGTGGCATCGTTCCAAACGGCGTCGATTGGCCGGCCGGGCTGATCAGGCTGATCTGGCTGCCGACGTTGGCGCCCAGCGCCTCGGCGAGTCGTGCGCCGATGGCGACGTTGCCCGATCCCGGCGTCACCTCGGCGATATTCCCCATGATGACCTTGCCGCCGATGGTGCGGCCCAAGATGTCGGTCTGGGTCATCCCGCGCACCAGCGCGCCCTCGACGCGTCCATTGGTGCTCGACATCAGGGGCTGCTCGATCAGCGGCGTGGCAGAGATGACCCCCGGCGTCGCCCTGGCTTCGGCGGCGATGCGGCGCCAATCGGGAAGGCGGTTATTATAGCCCTGGATCACGGCATGGCCGTTGAGCGCGGTGATCTTGTCGAACAATTCGGCACGGAAGCCGTTCATCACGCTCATCACGATCACCAGCGCGGCGACGCCGAGCGTCACGCCGAGCAAGGAGAAGCTCGCGACGATCGCAATGATCCCCTCGCCCTTGCCCGGCCAGAGATAGCGCCGTGCGACCATGCGTTCGTAGCGGGTGATCATAAAGTGTCTTCCGTCATCCCAGCGAAGGCTGGAATCTCAGGAGCATATGAGCGCCCGCGACACGCACGAGACCCGAGCCTTCGCCGGCATGAAGGCAAGGAAGTGGCTTTCACCCCTTCACCTTCGCCACAGCCTCGTCTGGCGACAACTCGACCCGATCGCCCGTCGCGCGGCGCTTCAACTCGACCACGCCTTTCTCCAGCCCCTTGGGCCCAATGATAATCTGCCAGGGTAGCCCGATCAGATCCATCGTCGCGAACTTGGCGCCTCCGCGCTCATCGCGATCGTCGTAGAGCACCTCGACGCCGGCATCCTGCAACTGCTTGTACAAGGCATCCGCCGCAGCACTGCACGCGGCATCGTCGGCGCGCATGTTGATCAGGCCGACCGCGAAGGGCGCAACCGAATCGGGCCAGATGATGCCGCGATCGTCATGGCTCGCCTCGATGATCGCGCCCATCATGCGCGACACGCCAATGCCGTAGCTGCCCATGTGCGGGATCACATCCGATCCGTCCGACGCCTGGATCTTGAGGCCCATCGAGGCCGAATATTTGGTGCCGAAATAGAAGATGTGGCCGACCTCGACGCCGCGCGACTGACGCAGCTCCGCGCCCGCCTCGGCCTCGCGCGCTTCGTCGCGCTTCTCGTCGGTCGCGGCATAATCGGCGGTGTAGGTGTCGACGATCGTCTGCAGCCCGTCGACATCGTCGAAATCGACGCTCGAAAGCTCGGCCGGGCGCTCCCAATTGCTGTGGTAGAAGACGTCGCTCTCGCCGGTGGGCGCCAGCACGATGAATTCGTGACTCAGGTCGCCGCCGATCGGGCCGGTGTCGGCCTGCATCGGGATGGCGCGCAGCCCCATCCGCGCGAACGTGTTGAGATAGGACACAAACATGCGGTTGTAGCTGTGGCGCGCGCCGGCCTCGTCGAGATCGAACGAGTAAGCATCCTTCATCAGGAATTCACGGCCGCGCATCACGCCGAAGCGCGGACGCACCTCGTCGCGGAACTTCCACTGGATGTGGTAGAGCGTGCGCGGCAGATCGCGATAGGAGCGTGCGGCATCGCGGAAGATCGAGGTGATCATCTCCTCGTTGGTCGGCCCGTACAGCATCTCGCGCTCATGGCGATCGGTGATGCGCAGCATCTCCGGCCCGTAGGCGTCGTAGCGGCCCGACTGCCGCCAGAGATCTGCCGACTGAAGGGTCGGCATCAGCAACTCGATCGCGCCGGCGCGATCCTGCTCCTCGCGCACGATCTGCGCGATCCGCTGGAGGACGCGGTTGCCCAGCGGCAGCCAGGCGTAGATGCCGGCGGCGGTCTGGCGCACCAGGCCCGCGCGCAGCATCAGCTTGTGGCTGACGATCTGCGCGTCGGCGGGCGATTCCTTCATGACGGGGAGGAAGTAGCGAGAAAGGCGCATGGGGCTCCGGGCCGGCTGTGTGGGCGGGCTGCTTACGGCTTGAGGCGGCCAAGGGCAATGACGGCGCGGCGTTGACCGCGTCGCCAAGGGCGTGGAGAGAGCGAAGAATGGCCGATATCGGAGCGATCGTTCGCGAGATTGCGGAGGAAATGGCGGCGGCCCCCGATCGCGGGCGCGTCGCCGATTATATTGCGCCGCTCGCCGCGATCGATCCCGGCAAGTTCGGCATCGCGGTGATCGAGGCCGACGGGACTTGCCATGCGGCGGGCGATGCCGACGAGCCCTTCTCGATCCAGAGCATCTGCAAGGTCTTCACCCTCACCATGGCACTCGGCAAGGTCGGCGATGCGCTGTGGCAGCGCGTCGGGCGCGAGCCTTCGGGCAGTGCATTCAACTCGATCGTCCAGCTCGAGACCGAGGCGGGCATTCCGCGCAACCCCTTCATCAATGCCGGCGCGATCGTGGTGTCGGACGTGCTGCTCGGCGGGCTCGAGCCGCGCGAGGTGCTGGGCGAGTTCCTGCGCTTCATGCGCAGCCTGACCGGCGACGACACGATCGTCATGGACGAGATCGTCGCCCGCGCCGAGCAGGCGACCGGATTCCGCAACGCGGCGCTCGCCAATTACATGAAGGCGTTCGGCAACCTCACCAACCCGGTCGATCGCGTGCTGGGCGTCTATATCCATCAATGCGCGGTGGCGATGAGCTGTCGCCAATTGGCATTAGCAGGGCGCTTCCTGATGGCCCGCGGGCGCAATCCGGCGACGGGCGGCGGCGTGGTCTCGCCGGGTCGGGCGCGGCGCATCAATGCACTCATGATGACCTGCGGCCATTACGACGGATCGGGGGAGTTTGCGTTCCGGGTCGGGCTGCCGGGCAAGTCCGGGGTCGGCGGCGGAATACTGGCGGTGGCGCCGGGCCGGGCGTCGATCTGCGCGTGGGCCCCGGGGCTGAACGAGCGGGGGAATTCGCAACTGGGGAGTGTCGCGCTGGAGCGGCTGGCGCAGCGGACCGGGTGGTCGGTGTTCGATCCGGTTGGTGGCTGAGACTCGTCACCCTGAACTTGTTTCAGGGTGACGAGCAAATTTACGCCTTCTTCGCCGCAACCTTTTTCGCCGGCGCCTTCTTGGCAGGCGCTTTCGCCGCCGCCTTGCGCACCGGCTTCTTCTTGCCCTTCGCCGGCCCCTTTGCCGCTCGCTCCGCCAGCAAGGTCAGCGCCTGCTCGTTGGTGAGCGTCGCCGGATCGGTATCCTTGGGCAAAGTCGCGTTGGTCTCGCCATCGGTCACATACGCCCCGAACCGCCCCGCCAGCAGCTTGACCGGCTTGCCGGTCACCGGGCTCTCCGGGAAGGTCTGGATCGGCTCGCTCGACGCGCGGGCCGCACGCCCGCCTCCGTTGGCGGCATCGGCCAGTCGCGCGACCGCAGCGTTCATGCCGGTCTCGAACACCTCCGCGGTCGTCTGCAGCCGCGCATATTTGCCGTCATGCGCCAGATAGGGGCCATAACGCCCGATGCTTGCTGTGATCGGCTTGCCGCTCTCCGGATGCGCACCGATCTCGCGCGGCAGCGACAACAGGCGCAACGCCATCGTCAGGTCGACCTCGGGCACGTCCTTCGGGATCGACGAGCGCTTGGCATCCTTGCCCTCACCGAGCTGGATATAGGGGCCGAACCGACCCGACCGGCGCGTCACCATCTCGCCGCTGACCGGATCGACACCCATTTCGACCGGGCCGGTATCGTTGGCGGCTTCCTCGCTACCGCCCTGCGCGAAGCGGCGGGTATATTTGCAGTCGGGGTAATTGGAACAGGCGACGAACGCGCCGAACTTGCCGCCGCGCAGCGCGAGCTGCCCCAGGCCGCAACTGGGGCAAAGCCGCGGATCGCTGCCGTCGGCTTTCTCCGGGAAGAGATAGGGCGCGAGGAAGATATCGAGCGCGGCAGTCACCTCGCTCGGCTTCTGCTCCATCACCTCGGCGGTCTTGGGTTTGAAGTCGCGCCAGAAATCGCTGAGCACGGTCTGCCACTGGGCACGACCGCCCGAGACATCGTCGAGCTCCTCCTCCAGCTCGGCGGTAAAATCGTAGGAGACGTATTTCTCGAAGAACCGCTCGAGAAAGCTCGTCAGCAGCCGCCCGCTCTCGCTCGGCGTAAAGCAATTCTTCTCGAGCACGACATAGTCGCGATCCTTGAGCGTCTGCAGCGTCGCGGCGTAGGTCGACGGCCGGCCGATGCCGAGCTCCTCCATCCGTTTGACCAGACTGGCTTCCGAATAACGCGGTGGCGGCTGGGTAAAATGCTGCTCGGCCGCCACCGACTTCTTCGCCGGTGCATCGCCCTCGTTCATACGCGGCAGGCGCTTGCTCTCCTCATCCTCGACATCGTCGCGACCTTCTTCGTAGAGCGCGAGGTAACCGGGGAAGAGCACGACCTGGCCGGTCGCACGCAAGGCATGCTGGCCGGTCCCGTCGGTGAGCTCGACCGTGGTGCGCTCCAGCCGGGCCGACGCCATCTGGCTCGCCAGCGCGCGCTTCCACACCAATTCGTACAGGCGAGCGTGATCGCCCGAACCAAGCTTGTCGCGGCCGAAATCGGTCGGCCGGATCGCCTCGTGCGCTTCCTGCGCATTCTTGGCTTTGACCGTGTATTGGCGCGGCTTGTCGGGAACGTAACCCCCGTCATAGCGCTCGACGATGGCATGGCGCGCGGCCGAGATGGCACTGCCGTCCATCTGAACGCCGTCCGTCCGCATGTAGGTGATCGCACCCTGCTCGTAGAGATCCTGCGCAACCCGCATCGTATGGCTGGCGGAGAAACCGAGCTTGCGCGCCGCCTCCTGCTGCAGGGTCGACGTGGTGAAGGGCGGCGGAGGATTGCGGGTGAGCGGACGCGTCTCGACGCTCGCGACCGAGAAACGGCCCGCCTCGACGTCGGCCTTGGCCGCCGCTGCATCGCCGCCGTTGCCGAGCGTCAACCGCTCGATCTTGTTGCCCTTCCAGCGGACCAGGCGTGCCAGGAACGGCACACCATCCTGCTCCATCGACGCGACGACCGACCAATATTCCTGCGCGCGGAACAGTTCGATCTCCCGCTCGCGATCGACCACCAGGCGCAAGGCCACCGATTGCACGCGCCCGGCCGATTTGGCGCCGGGCAGCTTGCGCCACAGCACCGGCGACAGCGTGAAGCCGACCAGATAATCGAGCGCGCGGCGTGCACGGTAAGCGTCGATCAGATCCTCGTCGAGCGCACGCGGATGCGCCATCGCATCGAGTACGGCGGGCTCGGTGATCGCGTTGAAGGTGACACGCTGCACATCCTTGGGCAGCGCACGTCGCTTCTTGAGCACCTCCTGCACATGCCAGCTGATCGCCTCGCCCTCGCGGTCAGGGTCGGTCGCGAGGATCAGCGTGTCGGCTGTCTTGGCCTCGTCGGTGATCGCCTTCAGCTGCCGGGTCTTGTCGGCATAGGCCTCCCATTCCATGGCGAAGCCATTGTCGGGATCGACCGAGCCATCCTTGGCGGGCAGATCGCGGACGTGACCATAGGATGCGAGCACGCGATGGCCCGGTCCGAGATATTTCTCGATGGTCTTGGCCTTGGCCGGAGATTCGACGACGACGAGTTTCATAGGGCTACAATGTTGTCCTTACGTGTACGCGCGAGGGTGGAGAGCAAAGGCAGGGGGCGTCAAGCGTGGTTGTGTGACGTTTCGAAGCAATGCCCCTAGCGAAGACTGACCCGCCCGCCCGCGTGCCGGTCGATTCTTCCCGCCAGTTCGAGTTCCAGCAATACCGTCTGCACCAATGCGGAAGGCATACCCGACTGGCGGATCACTTCGTCCGTCGCGACCGCACTCTGACTGAGCAGCTCCACCACCGCCCGGCGATCGCGATCGCTGGCGTCGCCGGTGCCGACCGGCCCCTCGAAGCCGATCTTGGGCGCGGCAACCCGATCGCGGCCGAACGGACGTAGGGTTTCGATCACGTCGGCGGCGGACTGGATCAAGGTGGCGCCGTCGCGGATCAGCAGATTGCAGCCTTGCGCGCGGGGATCGAGCGGCGAGCCCGGCACCGCCATCACGTCGCGTCCATATTCCGCCGCCAGCCGGGCCGTGATCAGCGATCCGGATTTGGGTGCAGCCTCGACCACCACCGTGCCCTGCCCCATCCCGGCGATGATCCGGTTGCGATAGGGAAAGTGGCGTGCGCGTGGCTCGGTGCCCGGCGGCTGTTCGGCCACGAGCAGCCCCCGATGCGCGATCGCACGCTGCAACCGATCATTTTCAGGCGGGTAGACGATATCGATCCCGCCAGCGATGACACCGATCGTCGCACGATCGAGCGATCCGTCATGCGCCGCGGTATCGATGCCGCGCGCGAGACCGGAAACGACGACGAGCCCGTGCTCGACCAAATCATGCGCAAGCATGCGGGCGAAGCGGACCGCTGCGGCCGAAGCGTTGCGCGCACCGACCATCGCGACGCAAGGCCGGTTGGCAAGCGCGACATCGCCCGCCACGATCAGCGCAGGCGGCGCCGTATCCACCTCTGCCAGCAGGGCGGGATAATCGGGATCCCCGCAAATAAGGTAGCGCGCGCCCAGCGAGGCGACCGTCTCGGCCTCGCGCTCGATCTCCGCCGGGCTCGGAATGCGCGGAAGGGTGCCCCCTCCTCTGCGGGCCAGATCCGGTATGGCGTCGAGCGCGGACTGTGCCGAGCCGAAGCGCTGGAGCAACTGGAAATAGCTGATCGGCCCGATCGAGCGGGTCCGGATCAGCCGCAGGCGCGCCAGCGTATCGGCGCTCAAGGCGGCGCCGTCAGCCAGCGTTCTTTCGTCCGATGCGCGGCTCGGTGCCCTGGAGCAGCCGTGCGATATTTTCGCGGTGCTTCCACAGCACCATCAAAGCGAAGGCGAGGAAATAGATGGAAAGGTCGAAACGGGAAAAGAAAGCCGCAGCGATCGCAGCCGAGATGGCCGCGCTCATGCCGCCGACCGAAGAGATGCGCGTGATGGCGGTCGCCAGCAGCCACACGGCAAGCGCGATCAGGCCGGTCGGCCAATGCAGCGCCAGCGCGATTCCCAGCAAGGTCGCGACGCCCTTGCCACCCTTGAAGCCCAGCCAGACCGGAAACAGATGCCCGCAAAACGCACCCACTGCCGCCAGCACTCCAAGGCTCGGCGCGACGGCTTCGGCGATCAGCACCGCTACGGCGCCCTTGCCGCCATCGAGAAGCAACGTCAGCGCTGCCAGCCCCTTGCGCCCGGTGCGCAGCACGTTCGTGGCGCCGATATTGCCCGAGCCGATCGTGCGCGGATCCACCCCGCCCGCCACTTTCGTGACGATCACGCCAAATGGTATCGATCCGAGCAGATAGCCGCCCAGCAACACCAGAGCAGGCACCGTCCAGCCGTCCACGCATCTCCCCCGTTCAACGCGGCCAGAGATAGGGGAGCGTGGGGCGAATGCCAACCGGTCTCGGTCAGCAATCGGAACAAAATAGAAACGGGCCGGCTCCCGAGGGAACCGGCCCGTCTCGTCACGCCCTTGGGACGGGATCCTGAATACTATCGAATTCGATCAGATCTTGTCGCCGAGCGCGCCCTTGACCGAGCCGGCGCCCTTCTGAAGGTCGCCCTTGGCTTCCTGCACGTCGCCTTCAGCGGTAACGTCGGGGCGGTCGGTCGCTTCGCCGATCGCACGCTTGGCCTTGCCGATCGCCTCGTTCGTGTGGCCCTTCACCTTGTCGACGAATTCGCCCATAATCTCTACTCCTTACACGCCCGCAGCGAGGGGCGCGGGCTCTGCCTAACAGCGCGTGAAGCAAGGAAATTGTTCCAAAGCCAGCGTGCTATTCCATCGCCATCGCATGGCCCGCCTCTTCCGGCGTGGCCTGCCTGGTCGGGGCCGTACGGAGAAACAGGATCAAAGGGGCCGCGATCAAACAGAACCAGAACATCACGGTGAAGGCGTCGATATAGGCGATCATCGTCGCCTGACGGTTCACTTCGCCATCGACCATCAGCATTGCCGATCCGGGCGCCATCCCCGATGCCGCCCTCATTGCAGGCCCGAGCAAGGCCGAAGCACCGAGCGTAATATGCTGCGCAAGATCGGCATGGGAAATCTGGACCTGACGTGCGACCAGGCTCGACATGAGCGAAATCGCGATCGATCCGCTGAGCGAGCGTGCGAGGCTGTAAAGTCCGGCTCCCTGCGTACGATAATGCGGATCAAGCGTGCCGAACGCCATCAGATTTAGCGGCAGGAACACGCAACCGAAGCCGAATCCCTGGACGATGCCGCTGATCACGATCAGCCGTCCGCTCATATCGAGGGTCGCACCCATCATCATGTGCATCGATATGGCGGTGAGGATCATGCCGAACAGGATGATCGCGCGCCGATCGACCATGCGCGCGAGTCGGCCGCCGAACAGCATAGACGCCGCCATCGCGACGCCACGCGGCATCGTCACCAACCCCGCGCCATAAGCATCATAACCCATCAGGCTCTGCAATAGCTGGGGGATCAGGGCCGAGGAGGCCATCACCAGCCCCACGACCATCAGGATGAAGAGGCAGGAGATGACCAGATTGCGATCGCGAAAGATCGCGACCGGCAGCAAGGGATCGGGCGTGGTCAAAGTGTGGATCAGAAAGGCGGCACCGCCGGTGAACGCCAAAGCCGCCTCGACGATCGTCTCGGTCGATTCGAACCAGTCATTCTGCTGACCGCGATCGAGCATCAGCTGAAACGATGCGATCGCGATGAACAGGAAACCGAAGCCGGTCATGTCGAAGCGACTCGCCACGATCGGCGCGCGCGGCATGAAGATCAGCAGGCCGATCAGCGCTAGCACACCGATCGGCACGTTGATCATGAACACCCAGCGCCAGTCGAACGTGTCGGTCAGCCAGCCACCGAGCACCGGCCCCATCACCGGCGCGACCATCGCTGCCAGTCCCCAGATCGTCATCGCCTGCGGATGGCGCGATTTGGGGTTGATATCGAGCATCAGCGCCTGGCCGGCGGGGATGATGAACGCGCCGAACGTGCCTTGAAGCAGGCGTGCACCAACCATCATCGGCAGCGATATCGAAACCGCGCACAAAGCGGAGGCGGCGGTGAAGCCGGCGACCGTCATGATCATCAGGTTGCGCCGGCCCATCTTGTCGGAAAGCCAGCCCGTGACCGGTGTCGCGACCGCCGAAGCGACGATATAGGAGGTCAGCACCCAGCTGATCGTGTCGGGGGCGGCGCCCAGCGAGCCCTGCATGTGCGGCAGGGCCACATTGGCAATCGTCTGATCGAGCACCTGCATCACGGTCGCCGCGATCACCAGCGTCATCAGGATGTTGCGCCGCGCGGCGTCGACAGGAAGCGCCGCGACGTCGGAGGGAGTCGCGGCCGGATGCGGTGAAGCCATGACCCCGGATAGGGCCTTGCGACCGCGCTGACTATCGGGCGTCTTCCGTCATCCTGAACATGTTTCAGGGCCCACCAACCCTGCCGCGTCGTCCGTGCGAAGGTCAGATGGGCGCCGAAACGGGTCCAGCATGACGGTTACGCATGCCTCAGCGCGCAGTCCTACAGCGCGACATAGCGATCGTTATCGACGAACCCCATCTTGTTGACATGGGCGCGCTTGGCCACGGCGAGCACCTGATCGACCACCTCGTAGCGCGCGTCGGCGGTAGGACGGACGTGCAGCTCCGGGATCGAAGCCATCGCCTGCGTCTGTTCGAGATATTGGCGGAGCACGGTCAGGTTCACCGGCGCACCGTTCCAGCGGATCGTGCCGCCATGATCGACCGAAACTTCGTTCTTGACCGCATCGACCTGTTTGGAAGGCACCTGCGGCACATCGACCTGAACCTTGTGGCTCTGCAGTGGGATGGTGATGATAAACATGATCAGCAGCACCAGCATCACGTCGATCAGCGGCGTCGTGTTGATGTCCATCATCGGGCGTGCGGCAGCGTCGTTCGATCCCATGGCCATGTCTCGCTCCTCTCCATCCCGGTAGTCGCGCCACCGCGGTTATGTAATAGTATAACACTACTCATATTGTGCAAGAAGTGGATTCGCACCGGCCTGCACCGCGGAGAATTCACTTCGGATCGGAATAGTCACAAACGAAAAGAGGCGAGCCCGAAAGCCCGCCTCTCCTCTGCACCTCTGCAATGACGCCGGTCTTACAGTCCGGCGTAAGCCTCGTTGTTGACGAAGCCCATCTTGGTCACGTTCGCGTGCTTGGTCACCGCGAGAACCTGATCGACCACCTCGTAGCGCGCATCCGGCTGAGGGCGCAGATGCAGCTCGGGGATCGGGTTCATGGTCTGGGTCTGGTCGAGATACTGGCGCAGCACCGTCAAGTTGATCGGCGAGCCGTTCCAGAAGATCGTGCCGGTGCGGTCGATCACGACCTCGTTCTTGACGGGCAGGATCGGTGGCGGCGGCTGGTTGGGCTGGTTCTGCGGAAGATCCAGCTTCACCGCGTGCGTCTGCACCGGGATGGTGATGATGAACATGATGAGCAGCACCAGCATGACGTCGATCAACGGCGTCGTGTTGATGTCCATCATCGGCTCGCCTTCGGCGCCGCCTGAGCTCATTGCCATTGCGGTTTACTCCTCGACGACGTGATAGGTGCCCGGATCGGGCTGCGAAATGAAGCCGACGCGGGCGAAGCCGGCGCGGGCCACGTTCGCCATCGCACCACCAACGCAACGCCATGGCGTGTCGACGTCGGCACGGATGTGCACCTCGGGCAGTTCCAGGCCAGGTGCGGTCGGACCACCCTGCTTGGCGATCTCGAACTTCAACTTGGCCACCGAGCGATCGACCAGCTCCTGCGCCGTGACCCGGGTCTGACCCCAGAAGACCTGGCAATTGCCGGCCTTGTCGCCACGAATTGAGAGCACGACGTTCTCGGGCTTGCTGGTGGTCGGCTCGTAGACGACCTTGGGAAGGCGTACCGGGACCGTCTGGATCACGACCGGGACGGTGATCAGGAAGATGATGAGCAGAACCAACATGACGTCGACGAGCGGCGTCGTGTTGATGTCCGACATCGGGGAGTCTTCTTCGGCACTGCCGACACTCATCGCCATACGACGGAAATCCTATCTTGTTCGTCAGGCCGGCTACCGGAGCAGCACAACCATCGTCCGAAGCGGCGGGCGACCGGCAGGCCGCCCGCGCGCCCGATTATGCCTTCGGGGTGGTGGCAGCGACCTTGACGGCCGGAGCCGGAGCCGTCTTCACCGCGACCAGCGTTGGCCTCACGGCGCCGTTCGACACCATGTAACCATGCAGGTCGGTCGAGAAGGTGCCGAGCTGCTCGGCGACCACCTTGTTGCGGCGAACGAGCCAGTTGTAGCCCATAACCGCAGGCACGGCGACGACCAGACCGACGGCGGTCATGATCAGAGCCTCACCGACCGGACCGGCGACGGCGTCGATCGAAGCCTGACCGGCGGCGCCGATCTTGATGAGTGCGCGGTAAATACCGATCACGGTGCCGAGCAGACCAACGAACGGCGCGGTCGAGCCGACGGTCGCGAGGACCGAGAGACCGGTGCCGAGCTTGCTGTTGATCGCCTGCTGGCTGCGCGACAGGCTGCCGAGGAGCCACTCATGCTGGTCGACCGGATCGATCAGCTTGGTGTGCTGCTCCTGAGCGAGCAGGCCGTCGTCGACGATCTGGCGATAGGCCGAGTTCTTCTCGAGCTTGTTGGCACCGTCACGGGCCGATGCGGCGGTCCAGAACGTGGTGCGGGTGCGCTTGGCCTGGTTCAGGATCTTCTGCTGCTCGAACAGCTTCGTGAACATGATGTACCAGGACGCGACCGACATGATCACGAGGATCGTGAAGATCGTCTGTGCGATGAGACCGCCCTGATGGAGCGCGGCCATCAGGCCATACGGGTTCGAATTTCCGGCGGCAGCGCCAGCAGCTGGAGTGGTCATGAGCGGACTATTCCTTGATTACCTGTAGGTTGCAGAGGGGAGCCGCCGTCCTCCCCGGACGGCGACCCTTTGATGTCATTCTTGCGGCAGAACCCAGCGGAACCGGGTCGACTGTGTGACGCGCATCGGCTTGCCATTCTGGTCCAGAGCCGGCGCGTACTTGCCGCGACGGGTCACGAGACGGCAGGCGGTCTCGTCAAGATCGGTCGATCCACTCGACTGGGTGATCGAGCAATTCTCGATCTTGCCCTGCTCGTTGACCTGCCACGTCATGGCGACGACGCCCTGACGCCCCTCGCGCTGTGCGGCCGGAGGATAGTCCTCTGCCGTCACCCACGATTGCGGGTTACCCTTGGCCGCAGCCGCCTTCGAAACCACCGGAGCCGGTGGCGGCGGGGGTGCTGGCGGGGCCTCGACGTGAATAACCGGCGGCGGTGCCGGCACCGTCGTGACCGTCGGCGGCGCGATCGTCGGAGCCTGAACGATCGGCGGCGGAGCGACGATTGGCGGCGGCTCGAATTTCTGCTCCGGCGGCGGTGGCGGCGGCTTCTGCTCAGGTGGTGGTGGCTGGTCCTTGATATCCACCACCTTCAGATCTTGCGCAGCCTTCTTGATGACTTGGTATGCCAGGCCGGTAACGAAGGCGTAGCCGATGACGGCGTGGAGCAATAACACCAGCGCGATCGAGACCGCTTTACGCGGTGTCATCGTTGGTTGGTCAGCGTAAGCCATTAAGGAACGACACTCCCTCCAATCCGGGTATGGCCACGATCAGGATCCCCCTCATCGGATCCCATTCGAACAGCACTCTCCACGACAATGATCTTGCGTCAAAGCTCGCGATGCTGCGTGTTCCTATCGCGGCCTATCGACCGACGCAAACGCTTTGTGGCGGTTAACCTTGCTTGCGATATCCTTAATCCCCATGTCAGAGGGAAGCCTATGTTACGAACCGCCTCCGGTCCCGCTTTGTTCGCCGCATTGCTGGCAATCGCCGCCCCATCGTCGGCTGCGGCTCCCGTGACGCCTTATGGTGGCCTCCCCACGGCCTATAGTTACGTGGCGCTCGCCGATATGGCCCTCGCCTCTCCGATCGTGCTCGCCGCCGACATTGCTGATGCGATTCCGATCAAGGATCAGGCGGGCGTGCCGACGGGCAAGACGCGTTATTACATCGACGCGGAGGTGAAAGCGCTGATCAGCGGCCATGCCGATCTGCCGCTGCATGTGACCTATCAGGTTGATATTCCAGCCGATCCACGCAGCAAGAAGGCAAAATTGAAGGGCGTGCCGGTGCTGTTGCTGGCCGCCACTACGGCGACGCCAGGAATGCTTCGCCTGATCGGTCCCGATGCGCAGGTGCCGCGCACCCCCGAGAACGAAGCCCGGATTCGCGCGATCCTGGCAGCGGCGGTCGCGCCCGACGCCCCTCCGGTCATTACGGGAATCACCCGCGCCTTCCATGTCGCCGGCACCCTTCCCGGCGAAAGTGAAACGCAGATCTTTGTACGCACCGCCGATGCGCGGCCGATCTCGCTCAATATCCTGCGTCGCCCGGGCGAGAAGCCGCGCTGGGCGGTGGCCCTGACCGAGCTGGTCGATGCCAGCGCCGCCCCGCCCCCGCCCGACAGCCTGCTCTGGTACCGCCTGGCCTGCGGCCTGCCGCGACAGCTGCCCGACGCAGCGGTGGACGGCCAAGCGCCCGCGGATGCCGATGCCGCGCGAGCGGATTATGCGCTGGTGCTGGCTGGGCTTGGCACCTGCCGCGCGGCATAAGCCATAGCAAGATTTGGTACCCGGCATCCCAGTAAGGGTCCGAATCTCATGAGAGCTCTCGTCTCTCCTGAGACTTCGACCTTCGCCAGTGGCGATGACAGCCTCTAGCGCTCCATATAAGCGAAATCGCGCGGATAGCTTTCGAGCGACGCACCGCCGTCGACGAATATGATCTGGCCGGTCACCGCCTCGGCGCTCGCTAGAAAGGCAACGGTATCAGCCACTTCGACCGCCTTCGGTAGCCGTCCGAGCGGCATCAGCGCGGCCAGCCGGCCGGCCTGATCGGCGGAATATTCAGGCCCGGGAATCGTCAGCCCGGGCGCGACCGCGTTGACCCGCACCGAAGGTGCAAAAGCGCGGGCCAGCGATCGCGTCGCGGCGGCGAGCGTCAGCTTGGACAACGTGTAGGCCGCCTGATCCGGAGGCGGATTGGTGATGCGCTGATCGAGGATGTTGACGATCGCTCCGCGGCCATCCGGCTGAAGTGCGGCCGCGAACTGTTGTGCCAGGATCAACGGCACGGCTGCGTTGACTCGGAAATGGGTCACCAGTTCGTCGAGCGAGACTTCGCCCCAGCCCCCCTCCGACAGCATGGACGCACTGTTCACCAGCAGAGTCGGCGCCCGGCCGAAATGCGCCGTAACTCGATTTATGAGGCTGCCGATAGCAACCGAATCGGAGAGATCGGCAGGGAAAACTTCCCAGCGCGCGCCGTTGCGCGCGATCGCCGCCGCCAGATCGCCTTCGGGCTCGCAGTCAGTGCGCATGTGGAGCGCAAGGTCGTAACCCGCATTGGCCAGCCGCGCCGCGATGACCGCGCCGAGCTTGCTCAGGCCGCCGGTGACGAGGGCGAGCGTCATGGGCGGTCGCGTACCAGCGTCATCCCGATCAATTCGGCGGCAGTGCTGAGCGCCAGCTTGACGATCTGCACCTCCACCCGCAGCACGCGCTCGTCTCCACCGAACAAGGTGTCGGCGATATGATCGGCGACCGATTCGACAAGCGTATAATGATACCCCTGATCGGGCACGCCCTCGATCGCGCGGCGCAGGTCCATATAGTTCTTGGATGCCGACAAGGGCGTGTCGGGCTCGAAGCGGCGTGGCGCGGCTATGTCGCATTTGACCGAGATGCGCAGCGGCTGCGGCATGTGGGTCTCTTCGGAATAGATGCCGGTCAGCACGTCGACGACGATGTCGCTCACCTCCAGCCGCACGATATCGCGGGCGGTGCCCGTTTCGGGCGCCAGCACAGCCGGGCGGGGAGCGAAGGGCTTGAGATCGGTCACGGTCATTCGGGGTGGCTCCAATGCGATGGGGCCGCTCTTAGTTGTGTTGTCATCTGATTCCTATAAGGGGCGCCGTCCCCGGATAAGCCGGCCGCCCCCGGACGATGATGTGAGATGATCGACACCCTGACCATGCTTGTCCCCATCGATCAGGTTGATGCGCGCGATGTGGAGCGCCTGCTCGACGACGCCTTCGGCGCCGATCGGCATCGGCGCACGGCCTATCGTCTGCGCGAAGGTATGACGGCGGTGCGCGAACTTTCTTTCGCGGCACTAGACGACGATGGCCGGTTGGTTGGCTCGCTGCAGAGCTGGCCGGTCGAGCTCGTCACGCCCGAAGGCTTGGGCGTACCGCTCGTACTGGTCGGTCCGGTCGCGGTCGCGCCGTCGCACCAGCGCCACGGGCTTGGCCGCGAGATGATGACGCGGATGCTGGCCGAGGCCGATGCCGGGGGCGCGCCCCGCAGGTGCTGATCGGCGATCCCGAATATTATGGCCGCTTCTTCGGCTTTACCGCCGACGCCACCGGCCATTGGGAATTGCCCGGGCCGTTCGAGCGGCACCGCCTCCTCGCGCGCACCGGCGGACGGACCGTGCCGGCGCGGGGCATGATCGGGCCGCGGCGCTGAGCTTCCCACAGCGGCGCCAACTCGGCTAACGGACGGCATGCCCGAGCGCGCCCCTCCCCCGCCGGACCTGTCGGCCCTGTCGCTGGCCGAGATCGCCCAGGCGGCGTCAGAACGGCGCCTCCCCCCGGTCGATCGCTGGAACCCCGAGCATTGCGGCGACAGCGCGATGCGGATCGCACGCGATGGCACGTGGTATCACGAAGGCTCGCCGATCGGCCGGCCGGCGATGGTTCGGCTTTTCGCGAGCCTGCTCCGGCGCGAGGCCGATGGCCGATTCGTTCTCGTCACCCCGGTCGAGAAGCTCGACATCGCGGTCGAGACCTGCCCCTTCGTCGCCGTCGAAGTGCAGAGTGAGGGCGAAGGGCGCGCGCGCCGCCTTGCCTTCCGGCTCAATACCGACGAGCCCATTATTGCCGGCCCGGCCCACGCACTGCGAATTGAGGATGGCCAGCCTTTGCTGCAAGTTCGTCCCGGGCTCGACGCGCTGATCGCGCGCCCGGTCTATTACGAATTGGCCGAGTTTGCGCTGGCCGAAGGAGTTGAACCGCCGGGCCTGTGGTCCGACGGTGCCTGGTTTCCGCTGGAGGCGTCGTGAGTCTGGCGGATAAAGTGCGCGCTGCACTGGCGGGCGCGGATGCGGTCGAGCCGCTCGAAGGCGACGATTATCAGGCCGCGGGGGAGCATGTTCCGGCCTCGGTGCTCATCGCGATCACCGACCGGCCCGAGCCCGGCGTGATCCTGACCTTACGCCAAGCCACCTTGCGCCGCCATGCCGGCCAGATCGCCTTCCCCGGCGGCCGGATCGATCCCGAGGATGACAACCCGGTCGCGGCCGCGCTGCGCGAGGCGTGGGAGGAGGTGGGACTTCTCTCCGCCGATGTCGAGGTCGTCGGGACGATGCCGTCCTATCGCACGGGTTCCGGCTACCATATCGTTCCCGTCATCGGAGTGGTGCCACCGGATCTGCCGCTGACGCCTCACGAAGTCGAGGTGGCGGCGGTGTTCGAGGTCCCGCTCGCGTTTCTGATCGACAGCGCCAATCATGTCCTGTCATCGCGCGTATTCGACGGCCGCGAGCGGCATTTCCACGTCATCGAGTGGCAGGAGCGGCGGATCTGGGGCATCACCGCGGCGTTGATCGTCAATCTCTCGCGCCGGCTGCAGGGGCTGGTGACGGCATGATCCTTCCCCCTGCCCCCTGGCGGACGCGCCCATCGCTCATCCGGCTGGTCGAGGTACTCGGCGCGGCGCAGGGACTGAGCCGGTTTGTCGGCGGCGCCGTACGTGACACTTTGCTCCATCTTCCGGTGGCCGATCTCGATCTGGCCACCGCGCTGGAGCCCGATGCGGTGATGGCGCGGCTTCAGGCCGCGCAGATCAAAGTGATCCCGACCGGTCTGCGGCACGGCACGGTCACCGCCGTGCTGTCGAGCGGGCCGGTCGAGGTGACAACTTTGCGCCGCGATGTCGCCACCGACGGGCGGCATGCGGTGGTCGTCTTCACCGACGATTGGCGCGCGGATGCGGCGCGGCGCGATTTCACGATCAACGCCCTTTCTGCCGATCCGATCACGGGCGAGATTTTCGATTATTTCGATGGGCTCGCCGATCTCGATGCCGGCCACGTCCGCTTCATCGGCGAACCACTGGAGCGCATTGCCGAGGATCATCTGCGGATCCTGCGCTTCTTCCGCTTTCATGCGCGTTTCGGCCGTGGCGAGCCCGATCCCGCCGGGCTTGCCGCCTGCGCCGCGCGGGCAAACGACCTGATGGCGCTATCGCGCGAACGGATTGCGCAGGAATTGCTCAAATTGCTCGCCGTCGCCGATCCGGGGCCGACCCTGGCGGTGATGGTCGACAACGGAATATTGAAGCCGGTTCTGCCGGAGATCGATCGGGGCGGGGTCGCTCGGCTGCGCCGGCTGGTTGCGCGCGAGACGTCGGCGGGGCTCGCCAGCCCGTTGCGTCGCCTTGCCGCCCTGCTCCCGCCTGATCCCGCTTTGGCCGAAAACGTTGCGGCGCGGCTCAAACTCTCCAATGCGCAACGCAAGCGGCTCGCCCTGGCGGTAGATCCGACCGCGCCGATCGCCGCACGTCCTCTTGCATATGCCATCGGACTCGAAAGCGCGCGCGACCAGCTGCTGCTGCGGGCATCGGACGCCACGCTGCCGGAGGGCATGGATTCCTTACGGAGATGGCAGCCGCCGCGACTTCCGATCGGCGGCGGCGAGTTGGTCAAGCTCGGTCTGCGAGCGGGGCCGGTCGTGGCGGCCACGCTCAAGGCGATCGAGCGGCGCTGGATCGATGAAGATTTTCCCGACGCGGACCGCGTCCAGGCGATTGCGCTCGAAGAGGTCGATCAGGCCGCCCGGTTGCGACAGAAATAATCGAGCGCCGCGTCGGCCGCGAGCGGCCGGGCAAAATGATAGCCCTGCCCGGTCGTGCAACCCAAAGCGGCGAGCGTGCGCGCCGCTTCCACCGTCTCTATACCTTCGGCGGTGGTGGCCATGCCGAGCTCGCGCGCCAGGCTGAGAATCGCGCGGATGATCGCGACCGAATTGCGATTCTCGAGCATGTCGGTGACGAAGCTGCGATCGATCTTGAGAATGTCGATCGGCAAACGCTGGAGATAGGCGAGGCTCGAATAGCCGGTCCCGAAATCGTCCATCGCGACGCAACAGCCGATCTCGTGCATCATCCGCAGTACACGGCTGGCGCGTTCGGGATCGACGACGATCGAACGCTCGGTCAGTTCGAGCGTCAGCCGCCGCCCGTCGATGCCACGCGCCGACAGCGTCGAGACGACCGCCTCGCCGATGTCGTCGCGGGCAATCTGCACCGGCGACATGTTCACGCACATGCGGATCGGCAGCGCTTCGCCGCTACGGCGATCCCAGTCCGCCAGCGTCCGCACCGCGGCGTCGAGTGCCCAGCGCCCGAGCGGCACGATCAGGCGCGAATCCTCTGCCACCGCAATGAATTCGGTTGGCGGGATCGGGCCGTGATCGGGGTGGGTCCAGCGCGCCAAGGCCTCGAATCCAGACACGGCGTTGGTTTCGAGATCGACCAGCGGCTGAAACGCCATGCTCAGTTCGTCATTTTCGATCGCGCGGCGTAGATCGGTTTCGAGACTGAAGCGGCGATGGATGAGGTTGACCTCCCCCGACTGGTAGACTTCGATCCGCCCCGATGTCTTGGCACGCTTGAGCGCGACCTGCGCGTTGCGGAGCATGTCAGCCGATGTCGGCGCGCGATCGCTCCACAAGGCACAGCCGATCGCACAATCGATCCTGATCTCGAGATCGGACAGACGGATCGGGCTGGCAAGTTCGGCCTGCAACCGCCGCGCCGCATGCAATGCGTCCCCGGGTCCGTCGACCAGCCGGATCAATACCCCGAATTCGTCCCCGGCCATCCGCGCGAGCAGATCACCCGGCCGCAGCACCTGCATCAGCCGGTGTGCAACCGTGACGATCAGTTCATCCCCCGCCAACGAGCCGACGCATTCATTGACCCGGCTGAAGCGAACCAGATCGACCGCGAGCACGGCGAAGCCGTCGACGGCGCCATCTTCATCGACCGCATCGGCGACGGCCTCGTTGAAGGCGAGCCGGTTGGGCAATCCCGTGAGACTGTCGAGTTGCATCTCGGCCCGCAGCGACCGGGCGGTCTCGATTTCCGCAGTACGGTCGACCAAGCTCAACATCGCCTGTTCGGGGAAGACACCGGCGGACGGCAGGCGGCTCAGATGGACACGATAATGGCGCCCGCCGACACCCGGCTGGTGCCAATCGCCGACATGCTTCTGCTTGCCGGCCGCCAGAAAGGCGAGCACCGCCTCATCGAGCGGGCGTGTATCGGCCATCCACGGGCCGCTGATTATTCTCTCGAAGCTGCGATTGCGCGCAAGACTGACCGTCGTCGCGCCATCCCTGGCCATGATCGCAGCGGGGATGTGGATCGCGTCGAGATAAAGCTGGCGCAGCGCGAGCTGATCCGGATCGAGCCCCTCGGCGATGACGCACGACAGCGGGCTTCCCTCGCTTTGCAGCGCTCGCGCAACGCCCGCCCGGCTGATCGTGCCATGATCCATATGACGCGTTAGCCTAAAGCGAGCACGTTAATTTTTCGTCATTCCGGGTCGGTCGACGCCGATAAAATCCGCACGGAACCGGGATAATTCCTTGCTTACCTATCGCCCGAAACGGTTGTCGCGCGGGAATCCGGTCGGCGGCATGCGCCCGGCGGCGCCGCGCGCAGCGCGCCACGGGCCGAGTTCGGTTTCGGTTCGCACTCTCCCGCTTTCACCACCCATCGGCCAACTCAGGCCATCCGCGAATCGGAAGGTGATGACGTCGGAGAGGCCGCCGTCGCGGTAGCGCTGGATCTGGGTCCCCTGCCCTCGCGTCATTTCGGGCAATTCGGCGAGCGGGAAGATCACCAGCTTCCGATTTTCGCCGATCGCGGCGACATAATCGTGCCCGTCGGCGATCGGCCGGGCGATGCGCAGCTTGGCATGGTCGCGCAGGTTGACCACCTGGCGCCCCTTGCGCGTCTCGGCGACGATCTCTCGAGCGGAAGCGACGAAGCCCTTGCCATCGGTGGCAGCGAGCAGCAATTTTTCGGCCGGACGCATCGGCAGCAGATTCGTCACTGCGGCATCGGCCTCGAGATCGATCATCAGCCGAACCGGCTCGCCAAAACCGCGCCCGCCCGGCAGCTTGTCGGCGCCGAGCGTATAGATGCGACCGGTATCGGCGATCAGCAGCAATTTGTCGGTCGTCTGGGCGTGGAAGGCAAAGAGCGGGCCGTCGCCTTCCTTGAACTTGAGCGTCTCGGCCGAGGCGAGATCGCCATGGCCCTTCATCGCGCGGATCCAGCCGCGTTGCGACAAAATCACGGTGATCGGCTCGCGCTCGATCATCGCCTCGAGCGGGATGTCGCGCGTGGGGCCCTGCTCCTCGATGTCCGTTCGCCGTTTGCCGAGAGCGGTTTCGGGGCCATAGCGCTCACGCAGCTTGCCGAGATCGCGCTTGAGGCGGGTGCGCTGGCGAGCAGGGCTCTCGATCAGCCCGCGGAGTTCGCCCGCCTCCTTGTCAAGCTTGGCGCGCTCCTGGCGCAGTTCCATCTCCTCCAGCTTGCGCAGCGAACGCAGCCGCATGTTGAGGATTGCCTCGGCCTGCCGATCGGTCAGCGCGAACTCGGCCATCAGCACCGGCTTGGGCTCGTCCTCCTCGCGGATGATCTGGATCACGCGATCGAGGTTGAGATAGGTGATCAGGTAACCGTCGAGCAGCTCGATTCGGTCGGCGATCTTGTCGAGCCGGTGTCGCGAACGGCGCAACAGCACATCGAACTGATGTTCGATCCATTCCGCCAACGCCTGCTTGAGCGACATGACGCGCGGGGTGCGGTCCTTGTCCAGCACGTTGAGGTTGAGCGAGATGCGCGTCTCGAGATCGGTCAGCCGGAACAGGCTGTCCATCAAGGTCTGCGGATCGACGGTACGCGCGCGCGGCTCGAGCACGATGCGGATTTGCTCGTCGCTCTCGTCGCGGACGTCGGCGAGGATCGGCAACTTCTTGTCGTTGATCAGGACGGCGATCGCCTCGATCAATTTGGCCTTGGGCACCTGATAGGGCACCTCCGTGATCACCGCGACCCAGGTGCCCCTGCCCTGGTCCTCGATATTCCAGCGCGCGCGCACCCGGAAGCCACCGCGCCCGGTGGCATAGGCCTCGGCAATCGCGGCGGGGCTGTCGACGACGATCCCGCCGGTCGGGAAATCGGGGCCCTTCACATATTGCAGCAATTCGCGCGGA
This sequence comes from Sphingomonas sp. MMS24-J13, assembly GCF_044905095.1. NCBI lineage: Bacteria > Pseudomonadati > Pseudomonadota > Alphaproteobacteria > Sphingomonadales > Sphingomonadaceae > Sphingomonas > Sphingomonas sp. MMS24-J13. The sequence goes on along the minus strand of NZ_CP173258.1, from coordinate 1,260,671 downwards.
TCGCCCTCGGGCTGATCGATCAGGTGGATCGCGGCATCGATCAGTTCGGCGGCATTGTGCGGCGGGATCGAGGTCGCCATGCCGACCGCAATGCCCGATGCGCCGTTGGCGAGCAGGTTCGGGAACAGGCCGGGCATCAGCTCCGGCTCCTGGTCCTCATTATTGTAGGTCGGGCGGAAGCCGGTGGCATCCTCGTCGAGCCCGCTCATCAGGTCCATCGCGACCTGGGTCAGCTTGCACTCGGTATAGCGGTAGGCGGCGGCGTTATCGCCATCGACGTTACCGAAATTGCCCTGCCCGTCGACGAGCGGGTAGCGCAGCGCGAACGACTGAGCGAGGCGGACCATCGCGTCGTAGACCGAAGCGTCGCCGTGCGGGTGATATTTGCCGATGACGTCGCCGACCACGCGCGCCGATTTCTTGTAGGCAGCGGCAGGATCCATCCGGAGCATCCGCATCGCCCAGAGGATGCGGCGGTGGACCGGCTTCAACCCGTCGCGGACGTCGGGCAGCGATCGCGCGGTGATCGTCGACAGGGCGTAGACCAGGTAGCGCTCTGACAAGGCGCTATCGAACGGGGCATCGACGATAAGGTTGAAGGGATCGGCTGGGTCGGTCATGTCCGGGGCTGGTTAGCAGCGCCGGCTCGGGCTGGCGAGAGCAGGCCGCGTCCTGCTGCATCTGCGTAAAATTGCACGCCGGGGCCTTCCGCTTGCCGGCGGAGCGGGCTAACCAGCCCAGGATCTGATGCGCAAGGGGGCCAGTTTCTGGGATGCTGTTCAACTCCCTTGAGTTTTTCGCATTCCTTGCGCCCGTCTACATTCTCTATCGGATCCTGCCGTTCCGCTGGCAGAACTGGATGCTGCTGTTTGCCGGCTATATCTTCTATGGTTGGTGGGATGTCCGCTTCCTTTTCCTGATCGCTTTTTCGACCACGGTGGATTTCACGATCGGGCTGCTGATGGAACAGCCGGTTCTGTCGCGCCGCCAGCGATGGACGATCACGATCTTCCCGGTCGCTGCGGCTGTCCTGTTTCTATGCCCCGACTGGAGCGCCCTGCAGAACGGCCGGGGCACGATGCTTTCCGACCTGTTTACGCCGCAGCCGATGGGGCTCGAAGTGCTGGCCGGAACGATCGTCGCGGTCGTGCTAGCCAACCTTGCGATCGCCCGGTTGCCGCATATCGAAGAGGAGCGCCGGCGCTGGATCCTGATCGTGGCGTCGGTGATCGTGAATTTGGCGTTCCTGGGCTTCTTCAAATATTTCAATTTCTTCATCGACAGCCTTCAGACGGCAATCGGCGGACTGGGATTCGACCCAGCCAACTTGCGTCTGCACGTCATCCTTCCGGTCGGCATCAGTTTCTACACCTTCCAGTCGCTGAGCTACACGATCAACGTCTATCGCCGCCGGGCGAAGCCAACGGCGCGCTTCTGGGATTTCGCATTGTTCGTGGCCTATTTCCCGCCGATGGTGGCCGGGCCGATCGAACGCGCGCGCCACTTGCTGGCGGAGCTTACCCAGCCGCGCCAGATTCGTTTGGCGCAGACGACGCATGGCATCGTGCTGATCCTGATCGGGCTGTTCAAGAAGATCGCGATCGCCGACGGGCTGGCGCCGGTGGTGACCACGATCTTCACCTCGACCGGCGCGGTCTCCCAATCCGACGTGGCGATCGCGACGATCCTCTTCTCGGTGCAGATATTGTGCGATTTTTCGGGCTATTCGGATATCGCACGCGGCGTCAGCAAATTGCTCGGCATCGAGCTGATGGTCAATTTCAACCTGCCCTATTTCTCGCGCAATCCCAGCGAGTTCTGGCGTCGCTGGCATATCTCGCTGAGTTCGTGGCTGCGCGACTATCTCTACATATCGCTGGGCGGCAACCGGCGCGGCGAGGTGCGGACCTATATCAACCTGTTCCTGACGATGCTGCTCGGCGGCCTGTGGCATGGCGCCGCCTGGACGTTCATCCTGTGGGGTGCCTATCAGGGGCTGCTATTGGTCGTGCATCGTGCCTTCACCCATGGCCGCGAGACATTGCCCAGTTCGACCGAGGCCATCGAGGGGACGACCGATCGGCATGGCGGCGCGATCCAGCGCGCCCGGTTCCTGCCGGTCTGGCTGTCGACGCCGCTCCGCATCGGCTTCTTCATGATCTTCGTCTGCTATGGCTGGATGATATTTCGCGCGACCTCGTTCGGGCAGGTCGCCAGCTTCACTGGCAAGCTCCTTGGCCTCGCCCCCAAGGTCGCTCACAATGCGCTGCCGAACATCCCGCTTTCGGCACTTGCCGGCATGCTGATGCTGGGTGCGATGCAGTTTTGCGACTATCGCGCGGGGCGTCTGGAAAGCTTCCTGCGCTGGCGCGCGCCGCTGCAGGGATTGTTATACGCCGCGTTGATCTTCATCCTGGCGATGGGTTTAAGCAATGCTCCCGTCCAGTTCATCTACTTCCAGTTCTAGGCGCCCGGCGATGCTCGGCCACCGCCGCATGGCGATCCAGGTGCTGGCGGTCCTCGGCTGGACCCTGTTGGCGCTGATCGCGCTCGATGCCGCATGCGGGCTGATCGCCCGTCCGCCGCGCGACCCCCAAAAAGCCGGCAATGCGCTGCAGGTCTATTTCAACTACGGGACCTCGATCGAAGCCAAGCTCCGGCGTCAACTTGGTGCGACACCGGGCCGCGAGGCTTCGATCCTCAAGGCAGGCTGGTTGTCCGGTGAATGCGCGACCCGACGGATCGAACCTGATCCGCGCGGGGTCAGCATCTACGGCATGTCTTTCTCCAACCATGTCGCCGACCAGCTCGCCTTGCTCGATCCCAAGCTTCCAATTGCCCGCTTCGCCGGGCCGGGAGCGCCGCCGAACCACAGCTATGCGTGTTTCCTGCGTCGCAATGAGGCCGGCATCGACGGCAATGGCACCCAGATCCTTGGCATCCTCGCCAGTTCGCTGCGTCGGATGGAGACGCTGTCGGGTGCGAGCACGACCTTCGAGCAGCCGCAGCCCTTCGCCTATCCACGCTTCGTTCTGCGCAACGGCACCTTGATGCGGATCGATCCGGCGATCGACGACGCGGCCGGACTGCGACGGCTCCTGTCGGACCACCATGCGTGGACCCGTTATATCGCCGACCTGACGCGATCCGATCGTTTCGCCTCTCCGTTCATGGCCAATCACGATCTGGTCGATGCAAGCGTGCTGCTTCGCATGGTACGCCGGGCATGGGGCCAGCGCGAGTTGAACGACCGCACCGCAGCTTTGCGCGGACCGACCGGCCGGTTCGAAGGCGCGCCCGATCTCGTGCCGACATTGCAGGCGATCGTCACCGATTTCGCGCGCCGTGCCCGGGCACGCGGGCAACGGCCGATCGTCCTGCTGTTCGAGGACCGTGGCTATGACGGCGTCTTGCGCGATACGATGGTGCCGACGTTGGCCGCCAACCAAATTCCCTATATACTCTCGGCGGATATCATCCCCGCCACCGATGCGAGCGTGTTCCTGCCCGATGGCCATTTCCGGCCCGACCTCGATCGCAAACTGGCCGAGGCGACCCTGCCGCTGATCGAAACGCCATCGCTTGGCAGCATCCGGGGTCATCGATAGGACGTCTCCAACCGAATAGGGGACTTCCATGAAGCTCAAGTCATTGGCCGCCGGTGCGGCGCTCCTTTCCTTTCCACTTGCCGCTGCTCATGCCGATGAGGGCATGTGGACGTTCGACAATTTCCCGGCCGCACGCGTTGCCAAGGCCTATGGCAGCGCGCCCGATAAAGCCTGGCTCGATCGCGTGCAGACCTCTGCGCTGCGTCTGACCGACGGCTGCTCGTCCAGTCTCGTCTCGGGCGAGGGGCTGTTGCTCACCAACCATCATTGCGTCGTCGGCTGCGTACAGGCGGTTTCGAGCGAGCAATCGGATTACGTCAAGAACGGCTTCCTCGCCGCAACGCTCGCGGACGAGCGCAAATGCCCCGGTCAGCAGGCCGAGGTGCTGACCGCGATCACCGACGTGACCGGCCGCGTGCTCGGCGCGATCGGCACGGCCAGTGGCGCGGGGCTGGCCAAGGCGCGCGATGCCGAGGTGGCGGCGATCGAGAAAGCGGCGTGCAAGGATCCGGGGACCGAGCGTTGCCAGGTCGTCACCCTGTTCGGCGGCGGACAGTACAAGCTCTATCGCTACCGCAAATATTCGGACGTGCGGCTGGTGTGGGCACCCGAATATGCCACCGCCCAATTCGGCGGCGATCCCGACAATTTCAACTTTCCGCGCTACGGTCTCGATGCCTCGTTCCTGCGCATCTACGAGAACGGCAAGCCGGTGAAGACGCCGAGCCACCTGACCTGGGCGGCGCGCGCGCCGGTGCCGGGAGAGCTGATCTTCGCGGTCGGCAACCCCGGCTCGACCCAGCGCCTCTTCACGACCGACCAGCTCGCCCTCCAGCGCGATGTCTTCCAGCCGGGGAGCGAACTCTATCTGTCCGAATTGCGCGGTCGGCTGATCGGCGCGACGGCCGGCGATGTCGAAAGGACGCGAACCGCCGCCGACCAGCTCGAGGTGGTCGAGAACAGCTTCAAGGCGCGTTACGGCATGTGGCAATCTTTGCTCGACCCCACATTCTGGGGCAAGCTCGACGCCAATGAGCGCGATCTGCGCGCGCGGGTCGCCAAGGATCCGGCGCTGAACGCGAAGATCGGCGATCCGTGGGGCGATCTCGTCAAGGCCGACACCGCCTATCGCAACCTGTTCCAGCATTATGTCTGGCTCGAAACGCGTGCCGCTGCGCGCTCGACCCTGTTCGACTACGCACGCACGATCGTCCGCGCCGCCACCGAACGCGCCAAGCCTAACGCCGATCGCCTGCCCGCTTATTCCGATGGCGCCTTGCCGCTCGCCCAGAAGAAGCTGCTCGATGCCGAGCCGATCTATCCGTGGCTGGAGGAACTGGACATCGGCTATTGGCTGTCCAAGACGCGCGAATATCTGACGTCGGATGCGCCCGAGGTCCAGCATCTGCTCGGCAAGGAATCGCCCGAAGGCCTCGCGCATCGGCTGGTGAGCGGCACCGCGCTCGCCGATCCCAAGGTGCGCCAGGCGCTGTTCGACGGCGGGCTCGATGCGGTCAGGGCTTCGAAGGACCCGCTGATCCAGTTCGTCCTGGCGACCGATCCCGATGCGCGCGCGGTGCTCGACCGCTATCGCTTCGAGGTCGAAGCGCCGACCGCCGCCGCGCAATCGAAGATCGCGCAGGCGCGCTTCGCGGTCTACGGCACCGATCTCTATCCCGACGCCACCTTCACCCTGCGCATCACCTATGGCAGCGTGCAAGGCTGGACCTATCAGGGCCAGACGATCGCGCCGACCACCAATTGGGGCGGCATGTTCGATCGCGCGACCGGATCGCCCCCCTATGCGCTGGCGCCGAAGACCGCCGCGGCGATGAACCGGATCGATCGCGGCAAGGTGCTCGATTTCTCGGGCAGTCTCGATGTCGTCGGCGGCAATTCGGGATCGCCGGTGATCGCGCGCGACGGATCGGTGCTCGGCGCCCTGTTCGACGGCAACATCCACTCGCTCGGCGGCTCTTACGGTTATGATCCGGCGATCAACCGCGCGGTGATGGTCTCGACCGTCGCGGTCGAGGAAGCGCTCGACAAAATCTATCCGGCGCCGCGCCTCGTGAACGAGCTGCACGCACGATAGACCGACCGGCGGCGGCGATGCCACGATATCGCCGCCGCACCGACGTTGCATAGCATTCGTCGCTGTGGCAGTGTATTATACAAACAACACTCTTCGGAGATCCTGATGCGCCGCCTGCTCTCTGCTGCCGCCATGTTAGCGCTCGCCGCGCCCGCCTTCGCGCAGGCACCCGCGGTGCCGTTGATCGAGCGGGCGAAACTGTTCGGCAATCCCAGCAAGTCGGGCGGCAAGATCAGCCCCGACGGCAAATGGCTGTCCTGGACCGCGCCGCGCGACGGCGTGCTCAATATCTGGGTCGCGCCAGCCGGCAATCCTGCCGACGCCAGACCAATCACAGCCGAGACGAAGCGGCCGATCCGCCAATATTTCTGGTCGCCCGATTTATCGATGATCCTGTTCGTTAACGACAAGGGCGGCGATGAGAATTTCCTGCTCTATGGCGTCGATGTCGCAACCGGCACGCAGAAGAGCCTCACCCCGTTCGAGAAGACCCGCGCCGAAGTCATCAATATCAGCCACACGATCACGGATCGCATCCTGATCGGCCTCAACAATCGCGATCCGCGCTGGCACGACGTCTACAGCCTCGATCTGAAGAGCGGCAAACTCACCCTCGTCCTGCAGAATGATGGCGGCTATTCGGGCTACGTCGCCGACGAACAGCTCGTGCCGCGCATCGCCCAGCGCGCGACCAGCGATGGCGGCGCCGAATTCTTCCGCATCACCGCCGGCAAGGTCGAGGACAAGCCCTTCGCCCGGATCGGTCTGGAGGATGCGCTGACCACCGCCCCCGCCGGCTTCACGACCGACGGCAAGACGCTCTACTGGCTCGATTCGCGCGGCCGCGACACCGCCGCCGTGATCGCGCAGGATATGGCGACCGGCACGACGAAGGTTATCGCCGAGGATCCGCGCGCCGATATCGGCGGGACGATGGTCGATACCAAGACCGGGGTGATCCAGGCCTGGTCGGTCGACTATCTGCGCACCGAATGGAAGGCCGCCGATCCGGCGATCGGCCGCGATCTCGCCTGGCTCAAGGATCAACTCAAGGGCGACGTCTTCGTCACGTCGCGCACCGATGCCGACGACAAATGGACCGTCGCGGTCGATCCGGTGATCAAGCCGTCGAGCACCTGGCTGTTCGACCGCAAAGCGCACAAGCTGACGCAATTGTTCGTAGGCCGGCCCGAACTCGAAGGCGCACCACTGGTCGCGATGTATCCGGTGCCGATCAAGGCGCGCGACGGGTTGACGCTCGTCTCCTACCTGACGCTGCCGCCGGGCACCGATCCCGATGGCGACGGCAAGCCGAACAAGCCGGTGCCGCTGGTGCTGTTCGTCCATGGCGGGCCATGGGCGCGCGACAGCTACGGCTATGCGTCATGGCACCAGTGGCTCGCCAATCGCGGCTACGCCGTGCTGGCGGTCAATTATCGCGGATCGACCGGCTTCGGAAAGAAATTCACCAGCGCGGGCGATCTGCAATGGGGCCGCAAGATGCATGACGATCTGCTCGACGCGGTCGATTGGGCGGTCGCACGCGGCATCACCACCAAGGACAAGGTAGCGATCGCGGGCGGCTCCTATGGTGGCTATGCGACGCTCGCCGGCGTCGCCTTCACCCCCGATGCATTCCACTGCGGGGTCGATATCGTCGGCCCCTCGAACCTGTTCACCTTGCTGCAGACGATCCCGCCTTACTGGGAGGCCGGCAAGCAGCAATTCTACCAGCGTATGGGCAATCCGACGACCGAGGAAGGCAAGGCTTTGCTCCGCGAGCGTTCGCCGCTCTTCATGGCGGACAAGATCAAGGTGCCGCTGCTGATCGGCCAGGGGCAGAACGATCCGCGCGTCAACGTGCGCGAGAGCGAGCAGATCGTCGACGCGATGAAGGCGAAGAGCATTCCGGTCACCTATGTCGTCTTCCCCGACGAAGGGCATGGCTTCGCGCGACCGGTCAACAATATCGCTTTCAACGCGATCACAGAGAACTTCCTCGCCACCTGCCTCGGCGGTCGCGCCGAGCCGATCGGCGACGCACTCAAGCCCTCGTCGGCGCAGGTGAAGGAGGGCGCCGCAGGTGTGCCCGGGCTGGCGGCCGCACTGAAATAGGCCAGTGATACGTCGAGCCATCCTGGCGCTGGCCATCTTCACCGGGTCGGTCTCCGCCCCGGCGCAAGAGGTCGAGCCGGTTACGGCCGCCATCCCGGCCGACGATTATGCGCCCGGCCGCGGGCTCGTCGCCGATCTCGATCGGATCGTGACGCCCAACGGCGTGCAGGAAAGCTTCGTCGCCACGCTCGGCGGCGCACGCCAATATGTGAGCGTGCGCGGTGCCGATCGGCACAACCCGATCCTGCTCTACGTCCATGGCGGTCCGGCTTCGGTGGAACTGCCCATTTCCTGGTCGTTCCAGCGCCCATGGGAGGATTTCTTCACGGTCGTGCAATGGGATCAGCGCGCCGCGGGCAAATCCTTCCCGCTCAACGATCCCAAAGCGATCGAGCCGACCCTCGCCCCCGATCGCTATCGCGACGATGCGATCGAACTGATCGAGTTGCTGCGCAAACGCTACGGCAAACGGAAGATCTTCCTGCTCGGTCACAGCTGGGGATCGGTCGTCGGCCTGTCGGTGGCAATCAAGCGGCCGGATTTACTCTACGCGTATCTCGGCATGGGCCAATTGATCGACTTTCAGGCGAATGAGGAAAGCAGCTACGCGATGGTGCTCGATCAGGCCCGGCGCGATCATAATATCGAAGCTGTGAAGCAGCTGGAGGCGATCGCACCCTATCCCGGCGGGACATCCCTGAGCATCGACAAGACCGCCGTCGAGCGTAAATGGTCGGTCTATTACGGCGGGCTGGCGGCGGGACGGCGCGACGGCGATTTCTACTTCCATCTGGGTCGACTCTCGCCCGAATATGGGCTGGCCGACCGAAAGGCGTGGGACGCGAGCAGCGACTTCACGATGCGCCGGTTATGGCCGAAGCTCGGAACGATCTCGTTCGCACGGGTGCGGACCCTCGACGTGCCGGTCTTTCTGTTCCTCGGCCGGCACGACACGACGACTCCGCCCCAGATCGCATCCGACTGGCTGGCGCGGCTCAAGGCGCCGTCTAAGACGGCCTTCCTGTTTGAGAACAGTGCCCATTTGCCGATGATCGAGGAGCCGGGGCGGATGCTGAAATTGCTGGAAAACGAGGTTCGCCCACTCGCGGGGAGGGATCTCCCTTAAAGCCCTCGCCCGGCCGGGGAATCCGCCGCGGCGTGATCCTTGCCGATTTCGTGGAGCAGCCATTCGCGGAAACGCCTGATCTTGGGCACAGCGCGCCGTTCCTCGGGATAGACCAGCCAATAGCCATAGCCACGGGTCGACGTAAGATCCGACAGCCGCACCAGCCGTCGCTCGGCGAGATCGTTGCGCCACAGGAACGGCGTGAGCATCGCCACCCCCTGCCCCGCCATTGCGGCATGACCCTCGTGCGCCTGGCTGTCGAGGCGAACGCCGGGACGGATCACATCCTCGTCGACTTCCACCCCGGCCTCCTTCAGCCAGTGCGGCCACCATGGATCGTGCGGGCTGATGATTGGGAGTGTCAGCAGATCTTCGGGCCGGATAGTGCCGCCGTGGCGGGCAAGGAAACCGGGGCTGCACATCGGGGTGAAATCGATCGGGAACAACATGTCGCGCGCCAAGCCGGGCCAGGGGCCGACCCCGGCGCGGATACCGACATCCACCTCCTCACGCGCGAAATCGGTGACCTGGTCCCCCGTGACGAGCCGCACGCCGAGACCGGGATTGGCCATCTGGAAGCCGCCGAGCCGCCAGGCCAGCCAGGTGTTGGCAAAGGTGTGCGTGGTCGAGACGCTCAGCATCGCCTCGGTCTCGCTGCGCAGCCGGCCGAAGGCGGCATCGATCGTATCGAAGGCGCGCGCGATCTGCGGCGCCGCCTGTTCGCCGGCGGCGGTGAGCCGCACGCCCCGCCCCTCGCGGCGGAACAAGGCGACGCCGAGCCGCTCTTCCAATAATTTGACCTGATAGGAGACTGCGGCCTGGGTCATCCCCAATTCGGCCGCGGCCGCGGTGTAGTTCAGGTGACGCGCAGCGGCCTCGAACACCCGGACGGCAGCAAGGGGCGGCAGGCGGCGCATGGTTTTATACATAAGCCACCCTTATGATTCATGTGCAAGCTTCGATTGGAGTTGAGGGTCCGAAACGATCATGAGGGACGGGCCCCGGCGAGACGCTCTCGCCGGATGAAAGGAGGCCAATCATGTCGAACACATCCACGTCGAAGCCGCAGAGCGGCTTCTTTGCCCGCATGGTCCAGCTGCTCGCTGCCACCGACAATTTCGTGATCTGGTGGGGCGAACACCGCGCCTGGCCCGCCAACGAGCAGCCCCGGATCGGTCGCCTGCGTTGATGATTACGTTCACCCGTCATTCCTGCGAAGGCGGAAATCCATAAACTCCGAACTTCAGAGGATATGGGTCCCCGCCTCCGCGGGAATGGTGACTCAATTTACTTACGTTCCGACATGCTCTTATCGCGCAAAGCCTTGAATTCCGATCCCGATTTCCAGTTCGGCCAGACCCGGCCGTTCCCGAGTTCCAACCCCAACGCATAGAACAGGTCTACATCCTGCGCGGCACCGCGCAGATCCCACTTGGGCGACCACAGGTCGCACGTCTGGTGGTAGCATTTCATATAATCGGCGAGCCATTCGTCGCCGGCGGCGCGACCGCCCTGCACCAGATCGTGCCCGCCGCTCATTCCCATCAGCAGCAATGACGGCACCCCGCGCCGCACCACCGAGAAATGATCGGCGCGAAAGAACAGGCCGCGCTCGGGGAGCGCCTCGGGGGTGATCGTGCGACCCTGTTTGGCGGCGGCGCTCGCCAGGAGATCGTCGAGGTCGCTCTGGCCGTTGCCGACCAGCACGACATCGTGCGCGGCCCCGGCGGTCTGGAGCACGTCCATCGTCAGATTGGCGACGGTCTTCTCCAGCGGATAGAGCGGGTGCGCGCCATAGGTCTCGGAGCCGAGCAGGTTGCGCTCCTCGCCCGACCACAAGGCGAACAGCAAGGTCCGTTCGGTGCGCGGCGCTGCCTTGAAGGCGCGCGCCAGTTCGAGCACGCCGGCGACGCCGATCCCGTCATCGGCCGCACCGGCACGCACCACGCGCCCGGCGGCATCGGGTGCGCCGATTCCGTAAGCGTCCCAATGCGCGCCGAACATGATCGTCTCGTCGGGATGCGTGGTGCCGGTCAGCTTGGCAATGACGTTGCGGCTTTCGACCTGGTCGTGGGCCACCGCCAGATCCGCGAAGAAGGTGACGCCCTTGAGCGGAACGGGCCGGAAATCGGCGCGGCGGGCGCTCACGCGGAGCGCCTCGATATCCAGTCCGGCTCGGGCGAACAAAGCCTTGGCCGCTTCGCCCTCGATCCAGCCCTGCAATGCCACGCGCGGCGCATCGGCGGCGCGGACGATATCGTAATTCTCTCCGCCTGGCGCGGTCACGGTCGACCAGCCATAACCGGCGCCCGGCGAGTCGTGGACGATCAGCGCGCCGATCGCGCCGCGCCGCGCGGCTTCCTCATATTTGTAGGTCCAGCGGCCATAATAGGTCTCGCGCCGCCCGCCGAACGTGTTGGCGACGGGCTCACCCGCCTGCGCCGCGAAATCGGGGTCGTTGATCAGGAAGACCGCGATCTTGCCGTGGAGGTCGATGCCCTTGAAATCGTCCCACTGCCGCTCGGGCGCGGTGACACCGTAGCCGACGAAGACCATCGGCGCGTCGGCGATCGCGATCCGATCCGCCGGGCGAACGGTGTTGACGTAGATGTCCTTGCCCTGCGTGTAGCCGATCACCGCGCCCCCCATATGGGCTGCGATCGTGCCTGCCCCGATCTTCGTGCGCACCAGGGGCACCGGCTGGGTCCAGCTTCCGCCTGCCCCGCCCGGCTCGAGGCCGAGCGCCTTGAAGCGTCCGATCAGATAATCGACCGTCTTCGTCTCGCCCGGCGTTCCGGGCGCCCGGCCCTGAAAATCGTCTCCGGCGAGCGTCTTCACCGTGGCGGAAAGCTGGGCCGGATCGACCGGTCCGGCCGATCGAGCCGACGCTCCGCTGGCGAGCGCCAGCGCCAAAGGGGCTGCAAGAAAGGATAATTTGCGCATTGCGATGGTCTCCATCGGCTCCTCTTGCGCGAAGTTCATCGCCCTCGCCAGCCCCGCCCTTCGCGTTGCGAACCGCCCATGCTTGGGGTATAGACGGGACATCCGCCCCGTATGCGCGCCCTCAACGCCGCGTCCGGGGCGCTTCTCTTTTGCGGCCCCTCTGGGCATAATTTGGGAAACACGATGACCCGCCGCCGCCAGATTTACGAAGGCAAGGCCAAGATCCTCTACGAGGGCCCCGAGCCCGGCACCTTGATCCAGTATTTCAAGGACGATGCGACCGCGTTCAACGCCCAGAAGAAGGGCACGATCAGCGGCAAGGGCGTGCTCAACAACCGCATTTCCGAGCATGTCTTCACCCTGCTCGGCAATATCGGCGTGCCGACGCACTTCATCCGCCGCCTCAACATGCGCGAGCAACTCATTCGTCAGGTTGAGATAATTCCGATCGAGGTGGCAATCCGCAACGTCGCCGCAGGCTCGCTCTCGAAGCGGCTCGGGATCGAGGAAGGCACGCAGCTGCCGCGCACGATCATTGAATATTATTACAAGGACGATGCGCTCGGCGATCCGATGGTCACCGACGAGCATATCGCCTGCTTCGGCTGGGCGAGCCAGGAGGAGATGCACGACATCGCCGACATGGCGATCCGCGTGAACGATTTCATGAGCGGGCTGTTCGCCGGGGTCGGCATCCGGCTGGTCGATTTCAAGCTCGAATTCGGCCGCCTGTGGGACAACGACTATGCCCGTATCATCCTGGCGGACGAGATCAGCCCCGATTGCTGCCGTCTGTGGGACATGACCACCAACGAGAAGCTCGACAAGGATCGCTTTCGCCAGGATCTGGGCGGCGAAGTCGAAGCCTATCAGGAGATTGCGCGCCGGCTGGGCCTGTTACCCGAAGGTGACAATACCGTGCTGGATATGGCCGAGCACCGGAAGAATCGCGGCAAGTAAGCGAGCGATGCCCGCGCGTCGTCCTCCGTCTGGGCGGCGCCGGGTCGTATCGAGCGAGATCCCAGCGCTCGGACGCGCCGCGAGTGCCGATTTGCTGGCATCCTTGCCGTGGTGACGAAACAATATTGCCCGTAGCGCCGGACATTATTCCACCTATTGCAAATATGCGCTTGATACCGACCTTCTTCGGGTGAACGATGGTGCCATACTCGGCCGTCGGGAGTTTTTGCGGTCATGTCGATCAGGCTCTATCTTGCTCCCCTCCTGCTCCTCGCGGCCGCGCCCGTGCAGGCCGCATCTCCGCGCCCCGCGCCGGACCAGACGGAATCGCTGCAACTCGCCTGCGATGCGATCAATGTCGCGGGGCAGCTCGATCATGCGATCCTGAAGGATCTGGAGCCGGCGCATTCGCTTGATGCAGCAGCCGTCGTGCTCGAACGCCACAAGGTCAAATTCAACCGCACGCACAATGTGATGATGCTGTCCAACGCGCCATCGGCGATGGTTCGCGAAATCTTCCGATTGCCGCAGGGCGAGCCGATCGTTCTGCCCAATGGCGAGGATACGACCATCTGCGTGCCCCGCCCGTCAGCAGACTCGATCTGATCCCCAACTGATTTCCGCCGGGGCCGGTTGGCCTTATGGGTCGTGAATCAGTCAGGAGCCCCGCATGCGCTTTCGCGCCGCCAATTTCGCCGCGACCATCTCCATTGCCGTCTCGCTGCAGGCGGCTCAGCCGATCTACCCGCCCTCGGGCTTCGATCTGACCGCGATCGATCCCGCCGTGAAGCCGGGCGACGACTTCTTCCTCCACGCCAACGGCGCCTATCTCGCGCGCACCAAAATACCGGCCGATCAGACGCTGGCGACCCGCCGTTATGAAATGTCGGTGCGAACCGAGGCCCATCTCCACGAGGCGCTGGAGGATGCGGCGAAGGATGCCCCCGCCGAACCGACCGACACCAAAGGCAAGGTCGGCGCCTTCTATGCCGCGTTCATGGACGAAGCCGCGATCGAAGCGGCGGGCGCGAAGCCGATCGCACCCGAGATCGACGCCATTCGTGCAGCCCCCGATCGTGCGGTCCTGGCCGGGCTGATGGGGCAATACGGGCTCTACCCCTCCCCCTTCGCTTATTATATCGACAGCGATCAGAAGAAGCCCGGCGCTTATGCGGCCTATCTCGGCCAGAAGGATCTCGGCCTTCCCGACCGCGATTATTATCTGACGCCCGATTTCGAGGCGCAGCGCACCGCCTACCGCAACTATGCCGCCAGATTGCTCGACCTGATCGGCTGGCGCGATGCCGATCGCGCGGCCGACGATATCCTGGCCTTCGAGACCAAGCTGGCCGAAGCAAGCTGGAGCAAGACCCAGCAACGCGATCCGACCACCCAATATAATCCGATGAGCCCCGACGAACTCGCGGCTTATGCGCCCGGCTTCGATTGGGCACCGTTTCTCGCCGGCGCGGGGCTCGACAAGAAGCCGACCCTGATCGTCACCACCAACACCGCACTGCCCAAGCTCGCCGCGATCGTCGCGTCGGCCCCGATCGAGACGCTGAAGGCGTGGATGGCATTTCGCACCGCCGATCTCGCCGCGCCTTACATGGCCAAGGCCTTCGCCGATGCCCATTTCGACCTGCACGGCCACACGCTGCAGGGGCAGGCCGAACAGCAGGCCCGCTGGAAGCGCGCGATCCTCGCCACCGGCGGCGGCGACTGCGGCGCCGATCCTGCAAGCTGCTTCGGCACGCTCGATTGGGCGACCGGCGAGCTTTATACCGCGCGCTATTTCCCGCCCGAGACCAAGACGACGATCGAGGCCCTGATCCCCAACATCAAGAGCGCGTTTCGGCACCGCATCCAGACGCTCGCCTGGATGAGCCCCAAGACCAAGGCCGAGGCGCTCAAGAAGCTCGACACCTATGTCGTCAAGGTCGGTTATCCCGACAGGCCGCGCGATTATTCGGGCGTTGTGGTCAAGCGCGACGATCCGGTCGGCAATATGCGCCGTGCAGCGGCGTATGAATGGGCGTTTCAGCTGGGCCGCAGCGACGGGCCGGTCGACCAGAGCGATTGGCTCATGACGCCCCAGACCAACGACGCCTACAATGGCTCGCTGCGGGACATCGTCTTCCCGGCCGCCTTCCTGCAGGCACCGATCTTCGATGCCGCGGCCGACCCTGCCTATAATTACGGCGCGATCGGCGGGGTGATCGGGCATGAGATGACCCACGGCTTCGACGATCAGGGCCGGCATATCGATGCCACCGGTGCGCTGCGCGACTGGTGGACGCCCGCCGACGACGCGGCCTTCCGCGCGCGCGCCAAGACACTGGGCGATCAGTTCGCAACTTACGAACCGGTGCCCGGCATGCACATCAACCCCGAGCTGACGATGGGCGAGAATCTGGCCGATCTCGGGGGGCTCTCGATCGCGCTCGACGCCTATCACGCCTCGCTCAAAGGCAAAAAGGCGCCGGTGGTGGACGGGCTGACCAGCGACCAGCGCGTCTTCCTCGGCTGGGCACAAGCCTGGGCAGGCAAAATGCGTCCCGAGGCGATCGCCAAGCAGACCGCCAGCGATCCGCATTCCTATCGCAAGTTCCGGGTCAACGGCATCGTGCGCAATATCGACGGCTGGTATGCCGCCTTCGGGATCAAACCGGGCGATGCGCTCTATATCGCCCCGGAGCAACGCGCGCGGGTCTGGTGATTTTATCCGTCACCCCGCCCTTTGAGCCGGGGTGACGATTTAAGTGGATCGCTGGCACCGGCACCCACGGATGACGGTCGTCGCCGGTAACGGTGGTGATCATCCCACGTGCTAGATTGATCGCAGCTCCACCGGTCGCCGACAGACCGGGCCGATCGAGATTGAGCCAGCGTGGATGGCAGCTTGCGGGCAATCGCCGGTCGCTGACGACAATGTCGGCCCATCTACACGCCTTCACGAGCTGCGCCGTGTCGAGGAAGTAGGGCGTACGGGTGGCGAGCAGATGCCAGTGCCGCCCGCCGCGCGCGATCGATGTCATGCACAGATCATCGGTACAACGCGCGCCCGGCAATGCGTCGAGTGCACGCGCCTCGGTGCGAATGCCCGATCCTTCGGACAATTGCTGGCGTACATAGTCGCCGGCGCGCTCGCGCAGCAGATAGAGCAGGCCGTCGTCGGCGCGGACCGCGAGATGCTTGCCGTCGCCGGTGACGAGCAGATCAGGCGCAGGCGTCAGCGCCGCCCACAACGCGCCGATCCCGAGCGGGATCATGCCGAGCCGCCGCGCGCGGGTGCGCCACAACGCAATCCAGAGCCCGCCCGCGATCATCAGCCCGAACGCGGCTTCGGGCATGGCCGGGATCGCGGTCACCGCTCCGGGCAGCGCCGCGACCGTCCGGGCGATCCAGAGCAGGAACAGCAGCCCCTTGCCCGCCAGCCACCAGGCTGGCGCGCCCAGTCCGATCATATCAAGCAACAGCGCCAGCGCCTCAAGCGGCATGATGACGAAGGTGGTGAGCGGGATGGCGACGATGTTGGCGAAGGCGCCGTACAAGCCGGCGCGATGGAAATGATAGACCGCGATGGGGGCAAGCGCGATCTCGACGAGGAAGCCGGTCGCGAGCAAGGCAAACAGCTCGCGCACGATGCGACGCGGCCAGCTTTCCTCATGCCTCATCGCGAGCGCGTGGACTTTGGGATGCTCGTGGAACGCGATGATTGCGGTCACGGCCGCGAAACTGAGTTGAAAGCTCGGGCCCACCAACGCCTCGGGCCGCACCAGCAACACGACCAGCGCCCCGGTCGCGACCAACCGCAAGGTCACCGCCTCGCGTCCCAGCGCCATGCCACCGAGCACCAGCAAGGAGGCGACGCACGAGCGCACCGTCGGCACCTGCGCCCCCGAGAGCAAGGTATAACCGATTCCTGCGGCTGCGCCGGCCCCGGCCGCGATCAGCGGGAGCGGCAGGCGCAGCGCCAGCCAGGGCGATAGCGCCAGCAGCCGCAGCACGATCAGCATCGTCGCAACGATCACCGCCGTCACGTGGAGCCCGCTGATCGACAGCAGATGCGCCAGGCCCGATTGGCTGAAGGCGTTATTATCGTCCTGCGTGATCGCGCCGGTGTCGCCGGTGACGAACGCCGCCGCGACGCCGCCGGCGCTGCCGGCAAGCTGCGCCTCGATATGGTTGGTCAGCTGGACCCGACGATCGGCGAGCCAGTTCATAAAGCCGCTGTTCGGCGGGGCGGGCGCGACGATCGCGACCGGCCCGAGCGCCTTGCCGGTGCCGCCCACGCCCCAGAACCAGGCGACGCGCGCGAAATCATAAGCGCCGGGAATGGCGGGCGGTGCCGGCGGCATCAGCCGCGTTCGCACCGTGATCGTCGCTCCCGCCGCCAACCCCTTCGGCGCCTTGTCGGCATCGACATTGATCCGAACATGCGGCGGCAGGCCAGGCTGCGGAGCGAGCGCGACCCATAGCCGCACCGCCTTGCGTGCGGGAAGCGGATCGACCTCCTCGATCTTCCCGCTGACCTGCGCCACGGCCGCGCGCGTCAGCACCGGCGCGGCGACCTGATCGCTCCGGCCCCACGCCAGCAAGCAGCCGATCAGCGCTGTCAGGCAGAAGATCGCTCCCCACCGCGTCGCCCTGCCCCCCTGATCGAGCACCAGCGCCAACCCGGCACCACCGCCGCAGATGACGAGGAAGGCGACCCACTCGCTGCGATCGGGCAGTGCGAACCACGCGGCGATCCCGAGCGCCAGCGCCACCGGCAGCCACAAGGGCAGTTGATCGCGCTCAGCCTCGAGCCAATATTCAAGAGCAGCCGCCCATTCCCGCGGCCGCGCGCCGAGGCCGCCCGGCTTGCGGTCACGCAACGCTATGCTAGGGGCGGCGATCACTTCACTGGCCATGACGGCCTTCAGCTTGGGAGACACGCGCCGTGGGCGCAAGCACCGCCACGGGCGCGCAGGTCGTAACACGATTCGCGCCTTCGCCGACCGGTTACCTCCACATCGGGGGCGCACGTACAGCTTTGTTCAATTGGCTCTTCGCCCGCCATCACGGCGGCAAGTTCCTGTTGCGCATCGAGGATACCGATCGCGCACGCTCGACCGAACCGGCTATCGCCGCGATCCTGGATGGGATGCGCTGGCTCGGGCTCGATTGGGACGGCGACGAGGTCTATCAGTTCGCCCGCGCCTCCCGCCATGCCGAGGTCGCGTTCCAGCTGCTCGCGCAAGGCGATGCCTACAAATGCTTCGCCACGGCCGAGGAACTGGAAGAGATGCGCGCCCAGCAGCGCGCGAACAAACTGCCGCTACGTTATGACGGACGCTGGCGTAATCGCGATCCGGAGGAGGCACCCGAAGGCGCACCGTTCGTGATCCGGCTGAAGGCCGAGACCGAGGGCGAGACGACGATCCACGATCGCGTCCAGGGCGCGGTAACGGTGAAGAATGCCGAGCTCGACGATATGGTCCTGCTCCGCTCGGACGGCACGCCGACCTACATGCTCGCGGTCGTGGTCGACGATCACGACATGGGCGTCACGCATGTCATTCGCGGGGACGATCATCTCAACAACGCCTTCCGGCAACTCGGCATCGTCCGCGCAATGGGCTGGGACGAGCCGGTCTATGCGCACATCCCGCTGATTCACGGCGCCGATGGCGCCAAGCTGTCCAAGCGTCATGGCGCTCTCGGTGTAGAGGCCTATCGCGATGAGCTCGGCTTCCTGCCCGAGGCGATCGGCAACTACCTGCTGCGGCTCGGCTGGGGCCACGGCGATAACGAGATCATCAGCCGCGAGCAGGCGATCGAATGGTTCGATCTCGATTCGGTCGGGCGCTCCCCGTCGCGCTTCGATTTCAAGAAGCTCGAGAATTTGAACGGCCATTATATCCGCGAGGCGGACGACCTGCGGCTGGCCGGTCTGGTGGCGGGCCGAATGGGGCGCGAAAACGACTCGGAATCGCTCGATCTGCTGCGCCGCGCAATGCCCGGATTGAAGGCAAGAGCCAAGACAATCAATGAGTTAACCGACGGTGCGGGATTTCTGTTTCGCACCCGCCCGATCGACATGGACGAAGCTACGACGAAGCTGCTAGATGCGCCGGCGCGCCTCGTTCTGGCGCGTACCCGGGATGCCCTCGCAGGTGCCTCCGAGTGGAGCGTGGAAGCGCTCGAAGCGGCGGTGCGTGCGGTGGCGGAAGAGGAGAATGTCGGGCTCGGCAAGCTCGCGCAACCCTTGCGCGCAGCCCTGACCGGCCGCACCACCTCGCCCGGGATTTTCGATGTGCTGGTGCTCATCGGGCGCGATGAAAGTCTTGCACGGCTGACCGATCAGATCGACCGGCCAGGGATTGCTTAATTGGAGCAGGCGTATGGCCGAGAGCACGATCAGCGTTGACGGCAAGGAATTCAAGACACCCGTTCTGTCCGGCAGCACCGGACCCGACGTCATCGATATTCGAAAGCTCTACGGCCAGACCGGCGTTTTCACCTACGATCCAGGCTTCACCTCGACCGCGAGCTGCGAGAGCGGGCTGACCTATATCGACGGTGATGCCGGCGTGCTGCTGCATCGTGGCTATCCGATCGATCAGCTCGCCGAAAAATCGTCGTTCATGGAGGTGGCCTACCTGCTCCTGAACGGCGAGCTGCCGAGCAGCGACGAATATCAGAAGTTCACCAAGACGATCACGCGCCACACGATGGTGCACGAGCAGCTGGCGACCTTCTTCCGTGGGTTCCGTCGCGACGCGCATCCGATGGCGATCATGTGCGGCGTGGTCGGCGCGCTTTCGGCTTTCTATCCGGATTCGACCAACATCAACGATCCGGTCGAGCGCACCATCTCGATGCACCGGCTGATCGCCAAGATGCCGACGCTCGCGGCGATGGCGTATAAATATTCGATCGGGCAGCCGTTCCTCTTTCCCGACAACAGCCTGTCCTACACCGGCAATTTCCTGCGCATGACGTTCGGCGTGCCGGCCGAGGACTATGTCGTCGATCCGGTGATCGAGTCCGCGATGGACAAGATCTTCATCCTCCATGCCGATCACGAGCAGAACGCCTCGACCTCGACCGTGCGTCTCGCCGGCTCGTCGGGCGCGAACCCCTTCGCCTGCGTTGCCGCCGGCATCGCCACGTTGTGGGGCCCGGCACATGGCGGCGCCAACGAGGCCGCGCTCAACATGCTGCGCGAGATCGGCACCCCCGATCGTATCCCCGAATTCATCGCGCGCGCGAAGAACAAGGACGATCCGTTCCGCCTGATGGGCTTCGGCCACCGCGTCTACAAGAATTTCGATCCGCGCGCGAAGGTGCTGTCGGTCGCTGCGACCGAAGTGCTCGACAAGCTCGGCATCAGCGATCCGGTGCTCGACACCGCGCGCGAGCTCGAGCAGTTCGCGCTCAAGGACGATTATTTCATCGAGCGCAAGCTCTACCCGAACGTCGATTTCTATTCGGGCGTGATCCTGTCGGCGATCGGCTTCCCGACCTCGATGTTCACCGCTCTGTTCGCGCTCGCCCGCACGGTCGGCTGGGTCGCGCAGTGGAACGAGATGATCGCCGATCCCGAGCAGAAGATCGGCCGCCCGCGCCAGCTTTATACCGGCCCGACGCAGCGCGATTACGTGGCGCTCGAGAATAGGTAAAGCTCAAACGCCCTCTCTCCTATGCAGAGAGAGGGCGTTCGCATTTGACGTCATCGTCATGCTGAACTTGTTTCAGCATCCACCAGGCAACTTGCACCGACAGTGCGGCACGCCCGATGGCGCCTGAAACAAGCTCAGGGTGGCGGGCGGACAATGCCGGTAATCAGCCTGACCGCAAGGCTCAGGCCAGCTCTTCGTCCGGCAGCAATTCGGTATCGATCTGCGACTGCGCAAACGCATTGTAGCGCGGCCCCTTGAGCGCGTTCGGCGGGAACAAGGCATCCGCCGCCGCGATCGCATCCCGATCGATCTTGACTGAAGCTGCCGCGAAATCATCATCGA
Source organism: Sphingomonas sp. MMS24-J13 (assembly GCF_044905095.1). Classification (NCBI taxonomy): domain Bacteria; kingdom Pseudomonadati; phylum Pseudomonadota; class Alphaproteobacteria; order Sphingomonadales; family Sphingomonadaceae; genus Sphingomonas; species Sphingomonas sp. MMS24-J13. The sequence goes on along the minus strand of NZ_CP173258.1, from coordinate 1,239,812 downwards.
AATGGGCGATGCTGCGCGTGCCCGGGATCGGCACGATCCACGGCTTTTGCGCGAGCAGCCAGCCGAGCGCGAGTTGCGCCGGCGTCACGCCAGCCCCATCCGCGATCGCGGCGAAGCGCGTCATCAGCGGCAAATTCTCCGCCAGCTGGGGCTCGCGGAAGCGCGGCATGTTCAGGCGGATGTCGCCCGGTTTGTAATCGTCCTTTGACGCCGAGCCGACGATCATCCCGCGCACCAGCGGCGAGAACGCGACGAAGGCTATGCCGAGCCGCTCACAGGCATCGAGCACCGCCACTTCCGGGTTACGCACCGCGAGCGAATATTCGCTCTGCACCGCCGCCACGGCATGCACCTTGTGCGCCCGCTCGATCGTCGCGGCCGACATTTCCGACAGGCCGATCGCACGGATCTTCCCGGCTGCCACCAGTTCGGCCATCGCGCCCATCGAATCCTCGATCGGCACATTCTTGTCGAGGCGGTGCATGTAATAGAGGTCGATCACGTCGGTGCCGAGCCGCTGAAGCGAGCGATCGCAGCTCGCTTTGATCGTTTCGGGCCGCCCATCGAGCACGCGTTTGCCATCGATCAGATCGAGCACGCACTTGCTGGCGAGCGTGAACTCCTGCCGGCGATGCATCACCGCCTTCGACAGCAGCCGTTCGTTCGCGCCCTCGCCATAGAGCGCGGCCGAATTGAGGAACGTGCAGCCGGCATCGAGCGCATGATTGAGCAGGCGCGAAGCCTCCTCTTCGCTCGGCGCTACATCATAGGCATGGCTCAGATTCATACAGCCGAGCCCGATCGCGGTCACCGTGAACGGGCCGATCGCGCGCGTGGGAATAGCGGTCATGTCTGTCCTTCAACGTCCGCCATCCCTGCCTGCGCTGGTATGACGGACAGCGTTTAGCCCGAGGTCAGCCCTCGAGCTGCTTTTCCAGCGCACCCAGCACGCGATAGCAGGGCATGACCTGCGCCACGCTCGCATTAGGCTCGCGCCCTTCGAGGATCGCCGAGACGAACTCGCGGTCCTGCAGTTCGATACCGTTGTTGGAAACGGTGACGCCGGTCAGGTCGATCGGCTCTTCCTTGCCGGTCAGCAGATCGTCGTAGCGCGCGAGATAGGTCGCGGTGTCGCCGATATAGCGGAAGAAGGTGCCGAGCGGGCCGTCATTGTTGAATGACAGGCTGAGCGTGCAGATCGCGCCGCTCTCAGCCTTGAGCTGGATCGACATGTCCATCGCGATGCCGAGCACGGGATGCTTCGGCCCCTGCAGCGCATGCGCCTCGACGATCGGCCCGGCCTGATAGGCGAACAGATCGACGGTGTGCGCGGCATGGTGCCAGAGCAGGTGATCGGTCCACGAACGCGGCTCGCCCTTGGCGTTGATGTTGGTGCGGCGGAAGAAATAGGTCTGCACATCCATCTGCTGGATATTGAGCTCGCCCGCGACGATCTTGTTGTGGACATATTGATGGCTCGGGTTGAAGCGGCGGGTGTGGCCGGCCATGCAAACGAGGCCGGTTTCCTGCTGCTTGGCGAACACCGCCTCGCCATCGGCGAGGCTGTCGCACAGCGGAATCTCGACCTGCACATGCTTGCCCGCTTCCATGCACTGGATCGCCTGTGCGGCGTGCATCTGGGTCGGCGTGGCGAGGATCACCGCGTCGAGACCGGGCAAAGCCAGCGTCTCGGCAAGATCGGTGGTGACGTGGCCGATGCCATATTTGTCGGCGGTCTTCTGCGTGCTTTCGAGCGTACGCCCGACGACCGAGATCACCTCCACGCCGGGAATGTTCTTCAGCCCGTCGAGATGCTTTTCACCGAATGCGCCGGCGCCGGCGAGTGCGATTTTCATAAGGTGGTCCTTTCTAACTCCCTCTCCCCTTCAGGGGAGAGGGTCGGGGAGAGGGGCCGACGTAGCGGCGAAAGCGCTACGATTTAGGCCGGACTCCCCCTCTCCCAACCCTCTCCCCTGAAGGGGAGAGGGCTTAAATGCGGCTCAAGCCGGTTCGAGCACCAGCTGCCCCAGTGCGGTGTTCGACGCCGGGATATGGTAGAAGCGATGGATCTCGTGCGCATTCTTGCCGAGCGCGCCGCGCATGATCAGCCACATCACCAGCTCGATCCCCTCGGACCCTGCCTCGCGCAGATATTCGATGTGCGGCATCTTGCGCAGCCGCTCGGGGTTGGCGGTCATGTCGTTCATGAAGGCGGTGTCGAATTCCTTGTTCACCAGCCCTGCGCGCGGGCCCTGGAGCTGGTGGCTCATGCCGCCGGTGCCCCAGACCTGCACGTTGAGATCTTCGGGATAGCTCTCGACCGCGCGCTTGATCGCCTCGCCGAGCGAATAGCAGCGATTGCCCGATGGCGGCGGATAGGTGACCACGTTGACCGCGAGCGGGATGACCTTGCACGGCCATGCCTCGGGCTCGCCGAACATCATCGACAGCGGCACGGTGCAGCCATGATCGACCTCCATCTTGTTCATGATGGTCATGTCGAATTCGTCGAGAATGCAGCTCTGCGCGATATGCCAGGCGAGATCGGGGTGGCCGATCACGTCGGGCACCGGGCGCGGGCCCCAGCCCTCGTCGGCCGGCTTGAAGCTTTCGGCGCAGCCGATCGCGAATGTGGGGATGATGTTCATGTCGAACGCCGAGGCATGGTCGTTATAGACCAGCACCACCACGTCGGGCATGTTGTCCTTGAGCCATTCCTTGGCCCAATTGTAGCCTTGGAAGACCGGGCTCCAATAATCGTTGCCGGTCGTGCCGGTCTGCATCGCGGCGCCGAGCGCCGGAATGTGGCTCGACGTCAGGCCTGCGGTGATCCGCGCCATTTCAATATCCTCCCTTGATCGAGCGCTGGCCCTGCGGGGAGCGGCCGCCATTGATCATCATCTGCGCATAATCTTCCTGCGTCATGCCGGTCATCGAACCGGCCGCGAACTGGAAGCTCTTGCCGTCGGTCGAGAAGAGCTTCGACAGGAAATAGATGTTGCCGCCTTCGTCGATCATAGCATTGTAATCGCGCGCCAGCACCGCCTGCTTGGCGGCTTCGCTCATCGGCCATTCGTCGAGATAGGCGCGCTCGTCGGCCTTGAAGCGCTCGCGATTCTCGGCCTTCATCAGGCTCATCGCGAACTGGTTGAGGTGATAGCCCTTGCGCGCGCGCTGCGCGGTAAAGACTCGCGTGCCTGGGATGTCGTCGAATTCGGCGAGATATTGGTGAATATCGATCTCACCGGGCGTGTAGGAAATGCTGTCGGACATCAGAGTCCACGCTCCTTCAGTTTGGCATCGAGGCGCGGGAAGACGCGGCGCGCATTCCCCTCGAAGATCATGTGCTTCTTCTCGTCGTCGACCGGCAGCGCATCGACATAGCGCTTGGTGTCGTCGAAATAATGGCCCGTGGTGGGATCGATACCGCGCACCGCGCCGACCATCTCGGACCCGAACAGGATGTTCTTGGTCTCGATCACCTCGGCCAGCAGGTTCACGCCCGGCTGGTGATAGACGCAGGTGTCGAAGAACACGTTGTTCATGACATGCGTATCGAGGCTCGGCTGCTTGAGCATGTCCGCCAGCCCACGATAGCGCCCCCAATGATAGGGCACCGCGCCGCCACCATGCGGGATGATGAAGCGAAGCGTCGGGAAATCCTTGAACAGATCGCCCTGGATGAGCTGCATGAACGCGATCGTATCGGCCGCGATGTAGAAGGCGCCGGTCGCATGCAGCGCCGGATTGCAGCTGCCCGAGACGTGGATCATCGCCGGGACGTCCAGCTCGACCATCTTCTCGTAGAAGGGGTACCAATATTTGTCGGTCAGCGCCGGGAATTCGAAATGGCCACCGCCCGGATCGGGATTGAGGTTGCAGCCGATGAAGCCGAGCTCGTTGACGCAGCGATCAAGCTCGTCGATCGAGCCCTGCAGATCGGCCTTGGGCGATTGCGGCAGCATGCACACGCCGGCGAAGATCTCGGGATAGAGCCCGACGACGCGCGCGATCAGATCGTTCGAGACCTGCGCCCACTGCTTCGACACCGCCTCGTCGCCGACATGGTGCGCCATGGTCGACGCGCGCGGCGAGAAGATCGTCATGTCAGCGCCACGCTCCTTGAGGAGCTTGAGCTGGTTCTTCTCGATCGTCTCGCGGATCTCGTCGTCTGTGATCACGGGGTAAGGCGGCGGGGTCTCGCCGGCCTTGAACGCGGCCTTCTGTGCGTCGCGCCACTGGTCATGCTGTGGCGGCGCGGTGGTGTAGTGGCCGTGGCAATCGATGATGAGCGTCATTCGTCCTCTCGCCTTATCCCTGATTCAACCGTGCGGCTTTGACCCCGCTCAAACCGCATTCCTAAACCTATTCCGTCATCCCAGCGAAAGCTGGGGTCTCAGGCGTCTCGGTGACACCCTCACCTCCCGAGATGCCAGCCTGCGCTGGCATGACGTGGAGGGTGATCAGATCGACCTTGGCCCGCAATCCATCCGGAGCCCCCTGCCCGATCGCCCCGATCGCGCGCTGGCGCTGAACGGTGCCGCGCGTCATCTCGCTGCCGGTGCCGAGCCCGTCGAGCGTCTTGACCACTTCCTCCATCTCGGCCGCGCGGCGCAGCCCGTGGATCAGCATGCGATCGAGATTGTAATCGAACCGTTCGGCCCAACTCTGCTCTTTCCAGCTCTTGTCGAGCGAGGCGAGCACCTCGGCCTCGACGCCCGCGGCATGTGCAGCCAACGCGCATTCGGCCGAGAGCGCTTCGATCCCCTTGACCATCACCGACCGGATCATCTTGATCGCCGAGGCGTCGCCGATCGCCTTGCCGACGACGCGGGTGTTGAAGCCGAGTCCGCTCAGCGCAGCCGATCCCGCCTCGGCATGCGGCCCGCTGACCAGCATCGGCACCTTGAGCCGTTGCGGATGGACCGGCGCCATCACCGCGACATCGACATAACGGCCGCCCGCCGCTTCGATCGCCTTGGCGGCCGCGCGCTTGGTATCGGGAGCGACGCTGTTAAGATCGCAGAACAACGCGCCCGGCGCGATCGATCGGGCGGTTTCCTCCGCCGCCAGCAGCGCCTGATCCGCCGTCACGAGCGACACGATCAGCGGCGCATCCGCCACCGCCTCGGCATTGCTCCCCGTCCAGGCGACATGGTTCGCATCGAACTCGGTGCGCTTGGCCGCATCCTGTTTGCGGTCATAGCCACGCGCCGCGCAAGCGAGCTGTCCGGCGAAAGCCTGGCCGGCTTCGCCCAGTCCGACAAAGACGATATCGGGCGTGTTCATGACGATCGGCGCTAGCCTAGCACTCGGGCGTATGCCAGTCCAAAAATAGGACGCAACACATACAATTTTTTTGGCTTATTGCCCGGCGCATCCCGAGACCCTAAGGGCTGGCGCCAAGTCAGCCGGGCCGCCGGGCCCCATGGGCAGGAGAAAAGCAATGGCCGGTATTGTCGTTCAGAATATCGAGCGTGCCGATGCGGACGTGATCGACGGCCTCGCCGCCGCCGGTGTCGCCACCGTGCACGAGGCGCAGGGCCGCATCGGGCTGCTCGCGCATTATATGCGCCCGATCTATCCGGGTGCGCGCATTGCGGGTTCAGCGGTCACCATTTCGGCGCCCCCGGGCGACAATTGGATGATCCACGTTGCAGTCGAGCAGTTGAAGGCGGGCGATATCCTCGTCCTTGCGCCGACCAGCCCCTGTTTCGACGGCTATTTCGGCGATCTGCTCGCCACCTCGGCACAGGCGCGCGGCTGCCGCGGCCTCGTGATCGATGCCGGCGTGCGCGATGTGCGCGATCTCACCCAAATGAACTTCCCGGTCTGGTCGCGTGCAGTGTTCGCCCAAGGGACGGTCAAGGCGACGCTCGGTTCGGTCAACGTGCCGATCGTCTGCGCCAATGCCGCGATCGAGCCGGGCGACGTGATCGTGGCCGACGATGACGGCGTCTGCGTCGTCAAGCGTGCCGATGCCGCCGCGGTGCTCAAGAAAGCGCAGGCCCGCGAAGCCAACGAAGCCGACAAGCGCGAGAAGCTCGCTGCCGGCGTGCTGGGCCTCGACATCTACGACATGCGCGGCAAGCTCGAGCAGATGGGTTTGAAGTATATCTAATCAAATCCTCCCCGGCACGGGGAGGATTACCGCGACGCGAAGCGGCGTGGTGGAGGGGGCCCTCGGCATAGGATTCGCAGGTGGTGGGCCCCCTCCACCATGCTGCGCATGGTCCCCTCTCCCGTTCCTGGGAGGATTAGAATACGGAGTCACCAATGAGCGACGTGATCGATCAGGATGGCCGCATCCGCAGCTGGACGCTGACGCCCTCCACCCCGCATTACGTCCCGCCGGCCGGCGCGATCGATGCGCATTGCCATGTCTTCGGCCCGCAGGCGGATTTCCCGTTCAGCGCCAAAGCCAAATATCTGCCGCAGGATGCCGGACCCGACATGCTGTTCGCGCTGCGCGACAAGCTTGGCTTCGCACGTAACGTCATCGTCCAGGCGAGCTGCCACGGCACCGACAATGCCGCTACGCTCAACGGCATCGCCAAATCGAACGGCAAGGCGCGCGGCGTCGCGGTGGTCGATCCCGCTATTTCGGATGCCGATCTGCAGGCGCTGCATGAAGGCGGGATGCGCGGGGTGCGCTTCAACTTCCTCAAGCGCCTCGTCGACAATGCGCCCAAGGACAAGTTCCTCGAGGTCGCCGGCCGCCTGCCTGCGGGTTGGCACGTCGTCGTCTATTTCGAGGCGGATATCCTTGAGGAGATGCGCCCCTTCCTCGCCGCGATCCCGGTGCCGGTCGTGATCGATCATATGGGCCGCCCCAATGTCAGCCAGGGCCCCGACGGCCCCGACATGAAAGCGTTCCGCGCTTTGCTCGACAGCCGCGACGATATCTGGGTCAAGACGACCTGCCCCGATCGCCTCGATCCGGCGGGCGAGCCTTATGCCGATTTCGTCCGCTCGGTCGCGCCCTTGGTCGAGGATTATCAGGATCGCGTGCTGTGGGGCACCGATTGGCCGCACCCGAACATGGAGAAGGTGCTGCCCGACGATGGCGGATTGGTCGACGTGATCCCGCAGATCGCGCCGACGGTCGAGCTCCAACGCAAATTGCTGATCACCAATCCGATGCGGCTCTACTGGCCCGAAGAGCTCTGATGACGGAGAAAACCCCGCTCGTCCTCGCAGCAGGCCTGCTGTGCGATGCGATATTGTGGCAGCCGATCGCCGATCTGCTGAGCGATATCGCCGATGTGACGATCGTCGACTTCATCGGGCTCGATTCGATCGGCGCGATGGCCGACAAGTTGCTTACCATCGCCCCGCCCCGCTTCGCGCTGGCAGGCCATTCGATGGGTGCGCGCGTGGCGCTGGAGGCGTGGGCGCGCGGGCCTGAGCGGATCGAGCGGCTGGCTCTGCTCGATACCGGCACGCACAAACTGCGCCAGGGCGAACCCGAGAAGCGCGCGGTGCTGACCGATCTGGCATTTCGCGAGGGCATCGCCGCCGCCGGCAAGGAATGGCTGCCACCGATGATGGGCAAGCAGGGGCTGGCCGATCAGACGCTGATGGCGCGGCTGGAAGAGATGATCTCGCATTCGACCCCGGAAACGTTTGCCCGCCAGATCAAGGCGTTGGTCGAGCGCCCCGATGCCGAGGCGGCGCTCGCGACCGTGACCGTCCCGACCCTGCTGTTGAGCGCCACCGAAGACCAGTGGAGCCCGCCGGCGCAGCATGAGGAAATGCTGACGATGGTGCCGCATGCGAAATTGGTGATCGTCCAGAATGCCGGCCACATGGCCCCGATCGAGCAGCCCGAAGCGGTCGCCGCCGCGATGCGCGAGTGGCTCGCTTAGAACTTCGATCGCGAGTTATGATGCGTTCGTGTCGAGCGAAGTCGAGGGGCGTTCCGCGCTAACGTGTCTCGACTTCGCTCGACACGAACGAAAGTCGTTAGGCCTGTTTATCGCAGTCATGCCCTAAGCCGTAAACACCGCCCCGTCTCTCACCTCGACCGGCCACGGCGTAAGCCGCGCGCCCATACATGGCCCACCCACGCATTTTCCATCTTCGATCCGAAACAGTGCCCCATGCCAGCGGCAATTGATGAGGCGCTTGTCCGACGTGAGATACTGATCGAGCTCCCACGTCAGCGGCAGCAGGGCATGCGGGCAGCGATCGAGATAGCCGAAAACCGCATCGCCCTTGCGCACGACGAAACCGTGGAAGCGCCCTGATCTCAACTCCAGCACGTAGTTACGCGCCGCGCCGTCGGCGATGTCGTCGAGTTGCCCGATCTTCACCCCGGGCGGGGTTTCCGTCAGCCGTGCGCCATCGCTCATGAAGCGGGCAATATCACCGCGCGACATTCGCCGAAACCAATCGACACAGAGCCCTCCGCCCGGCCGATCGCACGGAGCGTGACCTCGTCGCCATCCTCCAGAAACGTGCGCGTCTCGCCGTTGGGCAGAGTGATCGGTGCCTTGCCGCCCTGGCTGATCTCCAGCAGCGAGCCGTAACCGCCGGGCTTCGGCGTCGAGATGGTGCCGGTGCCGATCAGGTCGCCCGGCTGGAGATTGCAGCCGCTCGAGGCATGGTGGGTGACGATCTGTGCGGCGGTCCAATACAGGTTGCTCGCCGGGCCGCGGCTAAGCGACACCGGCTGCTCACCGTTCGCCCGCATTGCGGCCGTAGACAGCGTCACCTCAAGATCGAGTGCGAGCGCTCCGGCCTGTTGGTCGGCTTCATCGAACAGGTAAGGCAATGGCGCGGGATCGCCCGCAGGCCGTGCAGGTTGCGGGATACGGAACGGCGCAAGCGCCTCGGCGGTGATCAGCCAGGGCGAGATAGTCGTCTGGAAGCTCTTGGCAAGAAACGGGCCTAAAGGCTGGTATTCCCACGCTTGTATGTCGCGCGCCGACCAATCGTTGAGCAGGCAGAAACCGGCGATATGATCCGCGGCGGTGCCGATCGGGATCGCTTCGCCGAGCGCATTGCCCCGCCCGATCCAGATGCCGAGTTCGAGTTCATAGTCGAGCCGCCGCGACGGCCCGAAGCTCGGCACATCCTCATGCAATGGCTTGCGCTGGCCGTTAGGACGCCTGACCTCGATTCCCGAAGGCCGCACCGACGAGGCGCGACCATGATAGCCGATCGGCACATATTTATAGTTGGGCAGTAGCGGATTATCAGGCCGGAACTGCCGGCCGACATTGTCGGCATGATGGATACCGGCGTAGAAATCGCTGTAATCCCCGATCGATGCGGGCAGATACAAAGTGCATGTAGCAGCGTCGTAGAGAGACGGCTCGACCGCGCCGCGATGGGCTTCGTCCGAGAGCAGTTCGGACAAGCGTTGCCGCAGCCCGACCCGATCGGCCCTGGGCAGCGCCATCATCGCATTGAGGGCCGGGCCCTGCAGGGTCGATGCGGCAGCAGCCGGTAGCAACTCGGTTATCTCGGCGAGATCGAGGATATGATTCCCGATCGCCACGCCTGCCCGTCGATGCCCGCCCTTCGGCGCGAAGATACCAAACGGCAAATTCTGAATCGGGAAATCGGAATGCCCGTTCGCGCTCGCGACCCAGCTGATCCGGGCCGGATCGTGGGTCTCGTCGATGGCGCTCATGGCAGCTGCGCCTTGGTAAAGCCCGCCCAGCAATCGTCATAATCGAGCTGCATCAACGGCGTCGTGCTCGCCCAGCGGGTCGGCCGGATGACCCAGCGGCTTTCGAACATGAACGCCATGCTTCCGTCGATTTTCATGGGTTTGAGATCGGCTGCTACCGCATTTTCGTAGCTTTTCCGATCGGGCCCATGCCCCGCCATCTGGTTGTGGAGCGACGCGCCGCCGGGCACGAAGCCGCCCTCCTTGGCATCATAAGCGCCTTCGATCAGCCCCATATACTCGCTCATCACATTGCGGTGGAACCAAGGAGGGCGGAACGTGCCCTCCGCCACCATCCAGCGCGGCGGGAAGATCACGAAGTCGCAATTGCCAGTCCCCACCACCTCGCTCGGCGAGGTCAGGACGGTGAAAATCGACGGATCGGGATGATCGAAACTGACCGTGTTGACCGCGTTGAAGCGCCGGAGATCATACCGGCACGGCGCGAGATTGCCGTGCCAGGCGACGACATCAAACGGCGAATGATCGAGTTTGGTGGTCCAGAGCCGTCCCTGAAACTTGCAGACGATCTCATGCGGTTCGTCCTGATCCTCGAACGCGGCGACCGGCGCCTCGAAGTCGCGCGGATTGGCAAGACCGTTGGCGCCGATCGGGCCGAGATCGGGCAGTCTGAACGGCGCGCCATAATTCTCGCAGATATAACCGCGGGCCCAGCCATCGGGCAATTCGACGCGGAAGCGCACACCGCGGGGAATGAGGGCGATCTGAAGGGGGTCGATCTCGATCCTGCCAAATTCGGTGAGGATCGCCAGCCGCCCGTGCTGGGGCACGATCAACAACTCGCCATCGGCATTCTGGAAAGCGCGCTTCGCCATCGACCGCGTCGCGGCAAAGCCATGCACCGCTATGCCGGACGCCGTAGCGACATCGCCGTTGCCGCCATAGGTGGTGAGGCCATCGACGAAATCGACTGGCTCGTCAGGTAGCGGAAGCGGATCCCAACGCATCCGGTTCGGGCTCGGCGGGAGCTCGTCGAACGGCGCCGCGCGCAACAGAGGCGCGCCTTTCCAGGGCAGGAAAGCCGGATGGCTGGCCGTCGGTCGTAGACGATACAACCACGAGCGCCGGTTCTCGGCACGCGGCGCGGTAAAGGCGGTGCCGGACAGTTGCTCTGCATAGAGGCCGAACGGCACCTTCTGCGGCGAATTCTGCCCGACCGGCAGCGCGCCGGGCACCGCCTCACTGGCGAAATGGTTTCCGAAGCCGGTCAGATAGTCGGTCACGGCCTCTCCTCCTTCACCCGTCACCCTGAACTTGTTTCAGGGTCCACCGGGCGTGCCGCACCATCCGTGCGGATGCATGGTGGATGCTGAAACAAGTTCAGCATGACGGCTTCATATCACGCGTCCACCTTGATCACGCCGCGCCGAATCTGATCCAGTTCGATCGATTCATACAGCGCCTGAAAATTGCCGTTGCCGAAACCCTCATTGCCCTTGCGCTGGATGATCTCGAAAAAGATCGGCCCGAACATCGTCTCAGTGAAAATCTGGAGCAGTATGCCCTCTTCAGTGCTGCCGTCGAGGAGGATGCGGTTCTTGCGAAGCCGCTCCAGATCCTCGCCGTGGTTCGGCACACGCTGATCGACCAGTTCGTAGTAAGTTTCAATCGTGTCCTGCAGCGCGACGCCACGGCTTTTAAGTTTTTCAACGGTTTCGTAGATATCGTTCGTGGTCAGTGCGAGGTGCTGAATGCCCTCGCCATGATATTCGCGGATGAATTCCTCGATCTGGCTATGATCGTCCTGACTCTCGTTGAGCGGGATACGGATCGCGTGATCGGGCGCGATCATCGCCTGGCTGAACAGCCCGGTCGCCTTGCCCTTGATGTCGAAATATTTCTGCTCCTCGAAGCCGAACAGCGTGCGGTAGAATTCGGACCAGACCCGCATCTGCCCGCGCCGGACATTGTGGGTCAGGTGATCGAGCAGATCGAGCCCGACCGAATTCGCGGCTTCCGCCTCGCGCCAGCCCGGAAACTCCGCCCAATCGGCATAAGGATCGGTGCCGTCCTGGATGAAATACAAATAGGACCCGCCAATCCCCTGGATGACGGTATCGTCCTCCTGCGTGGCCTTGGCGCCATGCGCCAGCGCCCAGAACAGAGCCGCTTCGGGATCGGCGACGCGGAACGCCATCGCACTGGCCGACGGACCATGTTCGCCGCGAAATGCCGCCACGCGGCCGTCGGCATCGCGGTTGAGCATTAGATTGATCCGCCCCTGCTTGTAGCGGGTGACGTTCTTGGTCGGGTGACGGTGCGTCGGGGTGAAGCCCAGCTGCTCGAACTGGCGTCCCATGCCCTCCGGGTCGGGCGAGGTGAATTCGACGAATTCGAAGCCGTTGAGGCCCAGTGGATTGGGATTGGGCGGATTGGGATTGGCGGTGGGCGCGTTCACGACACTCTCCAAACAAGTATCAATTGATACCATCAATGCCGGCTTGCGGAGATGGTGTCAAATGATACTAACGCGCATGGCCGATGACTTGCTCCGTCTCGACGACTTCATCCCTTTTCGCCTGTCGATCACGTCGAACCTCGTGAGCGAGACGATCGCCGGCACCTATCAGGCGCTGTTCGGCCTCACGATCCCCGAGTGGCGGCTGATCGCGGTGATCGCGGAGGAGGAAGGCGCCACCCAGCAACGCATCGGCCAGCGCACCCGCATGGACAAGGTCACGGTGAGCCGCGCGGCGATTGCGCTCGCCGGCCGCGGGTTGATCGAGCGACGGCCCAATGCCGAGGATCGACGCTCGCAGCGGCTGCATCTGAGCGTCGACGGACGGAACCTCCATGCGCAGGTCGCGCCCAAGGCGCTGGAATTGGAGCGCCGAATCCTGGCGCGGTTCAGCGCTGACGAGATTGAGACCTTCACCGCAATGCTGGCGCGCATGGACGAGGCGACGTTGGCGGTGCGGGCGGAAGTTTAAACGGGAAAAACTACGCCTTTAGCGCCGCCGCCGTCCGCGCATCGATCACCCGGTCGAGGATCGTCAATGGCATCACGCCGTCGCGCAGCACCTTGTGGAATTCCTTGAGGTCGAACTTCGCCGCCAACGCCTTCAGCGCCCGCGCGCGGGCCGCGGTCCACGCCATGTGGCCGACCTTGTAGCTGCACGCCTGCCCCGCCTGCGTGCAATAACGCTCGACCTCGCGCTGCGATCGCGGCCGGGCGAAACCGGTCGTGGCGACGAGGTAATCGGTCGCCTGCTCGCGGGTCCACTTGTTGGCATGGATACCGGTATCGACCACCAGCCGCGCCGCGCGGAACAGGAAGGACTGGAGGTAGCCGGCTTTCTCCAGCGGATTGCGATAGGCGTTCGAGCTCGTTCGCCAGCTGCTCGGCATAGAGCGCCCAGCCCTCGGTATAGGCCGAGAAACCACCGGTCTTGCGCAAGATCGGGATATCCTTTGATTCCTGCGCGATCGAGATCTGGAGGTGATGCCCCGGCACGCCCTCGTGATAGGTCAGCGAGGGCAGGCCATATTTGGGCCAGTCGCCGACATCCTTGAGGTTGATGAAATAGATGGCCGGGCGCGATCCATCGAGCGTCGCGCGGCGATAATAACCGTTCGAGGCGCCGTCCTGAATGTCGACCGGGACGCCGCGTATCTCCAGCGGCGCCCGCGGCAGATCGGCGAAGGCGCGCGGCAGGCGGGCATACATATCCTGGATCCCCGCATTGAGGCTGGCGAGCAGATCGGCGCGCCCCTGCACGCTATCGGGGTAAAGCTGGCTGGGATCGGCATTGAGCGCGGTCAGGCGCGCCCCGACGCTGCCCTGCGTCATCCCCTGCCCCTTCAGGATCGCATCGATATCGGCGCTGATCTGCGCGACCTGTTCGAGCCCGAGCCTGTGCACTTCGGCAGGCGACAATTTGGTCGTGGTCGCCTGTTCGAGCGCGAGCGCATAGATCTCGTCACCCTTCGGGAGGCGCCAGAGGCCCGCGATCTTGCTCGCATTCGGTCGCAGCGAGGTCATCAGCGCGATCTGGCGATCGAGCGCGGGATAGACCTGCTGTTCGACGATCCTGGTGGCGCGCCCCGCCCAATCGCCGCCGACGCCCTTGGCAGCGGCGCGGGTGGCGACGCTCTGCACCAGCCCGCTCGATGCCGCCGGCTGCCCGCGCAGCTTGGCCAATTGGCCGAGCGTCAGATCGAGGCTGAAATCGGGTGCGAGGAAACCGCGCGCCGCTTCGGCCCGCTGCACCGCCGTGTCCTGATCGAGCGCGGTCGCGAAACCGGCGAGGCGATCGAGATAGGCTTCGCAGTCCTCGCTGGTGGCAATGCTGTGGGTCGCGTTGAGGAAATCGGGGATTTCGAAATATGCGCCGCCCTGCTGAAAGATGCGGTAGGGCCGAATTGCCGAGCCCAGGCCGAACCGGTCATACGATGCCGTGCGGCTCGCGAGCGTGTAGGCGATCACCTCGATATTGAGCTGACCGGCGGGCGAATATCTCGTCGGGTCGAGCGCCTTGAGCTTGCTCTGCCATCCATGGATCCGCGCCGCCTCGCGCATATCGTCTGCGGCCGAGCGATCGTTGAGCTTGTGCTTGGCGGCGGCGTTATCGCCCTTGTCGAGCCCGAGCGAACTCGCCTGCTCGGGCGAATGGCGGATATTGTCGGCGAAGATTGCGTCGAACAGCGTGTTGAGGTCCACGTCGGGGCTTTGCGCGAGCAGGCGCATCGGGATGGAGGCGGCCAGCGTGGCAACTGCGCTAGAGGTGAGGAACACGCGACGATCCATGAGGCGGGGTCCGATATTTGGGGGAGAAGATGCGAGCAGCTTAGCCTGCGTGATTGCAGACACAACCACCCGTCGCCCCTGCGCAGGCAGGGGCCTATCTCTCCAATCTCCAAGCTGGCTTTTGTTGTAAGAGACATGGGGCCCCGCCTGCGCAGGGCCGACGATTAAAGGTGCTTGCCCTCGCGCCCCGCCAGTTCGACGACATAATGCCATGCCACCCGGCCCGACCGACCGCCGCGCTGGGTGGCCCAGCCGATCGCATCGTGCGGGTCGAAGCTCAAACCGTGTTCACGCGCGTAGCCTTCGACGATCGCCAGATAGGTCGGCTGGTCGACGACATGGAATCCCAGGCTCAGCCCGAAGCGATCGGCGAGCGCGAGCTTGTCGTCGGCCACATCGCGCGGATTGATCGCGCTTTCCTGCTCGGACATGTCGCGCGGCACGATATGGCGGCGATTGGCGGTGACGTGGAGCCTGGCATTGGCCGGCCGCGCCTCGGCGCCACCCTCCAGCATCGAGCGCAGCAGCCGTGGTGCCTCGCTCGGCTCGGCGAAGCCCAGATCGTCGATGAACAGCACGAAGGCGCGCGGGGCATCGGCGATCGCGGCGAATAATGCAGGAAGCGAAGCAAGCGCATCGCCGGCAATCTCGATCAGCGCGAGGTTGCCACCCTCCCCCTGCACTGCGCCAACGCCGGCTTTGACCAAAGCCGATTTGCCGGTGCCGCGCGCGCCCCACAGCAGCACGTCATGTGCCGGCAGCCCGGCAGCGAGGCGCCGCATATTGCCGACCAGAGCCTCCTTTTGAGGATCGATACCTTCGAGCAGATCGAGCCCCAACGGCTCGAACGCGCGCGCCGGCTGGAGCACGTTCTGGCGCCAGATATAGGCCGGATGAGCGAGCGGATCGGCGGTTTCGGGTGGCGGCGGTGCCAGCCGTTCGAGCGCGGCGGCAATACGGGCGAGCAGTTCTTCGTTCATCGCGCCATCGCCTCCAAAGCGGCCCCGTCCAGGCGCCATGGCTGCCAGCCGGATTGGGCACGTCCGCCGATCGCGCGGTAGAAATCCATCGCCGGCGTATTCCAGTCGAGGACGGCCCAATCGATCCGGGCGCAGCCTCGCTTTTGGGCCTCCTGCGCGAGCGCGCGAAACAAGGCACGCCCTGCGCCGGTGCCGCGTGCGGCCTCGGTGACGAACAGATCTTCAAGGTAGATCCCAGGCTGCCCGGTCCATGTCGAATAGTTGAGGAACCACACGGCTATCCCGACGACTTCATCTTCGCTCTCAGCGATATGGCCGAACACCTGCGCATCGGGTGCGAATAGCGTTCGGTGCAACGACTCCTCGGTCGCCTTCACCGCATGGGGCTCATGCTCGTAGGTCGCAAGCGCGCGGATCAGGCGCAGGATGTCGGGAACATCAGCCGGGGTGGCGGTACGGACGATCATGATGCTGCCTCCGTCGAAGGCCCGGGCGTGGCATGCCCGCGCGCTGCGATGAAACAGCCTGCGACGATCAACAGCGCACCCGCTATCGTTACCGGCAACACTTTCTCTCCAAACACGATCGCTCCCAAAATCGCCGCCCACACGAAGGCGGTATATTCCACCGACACCAACAATTGCGCCTCCGCCCGGCGATAGGCCCAGGCGAGCAGCAACGACGAAACGATCGCTAATGCCGCTGCGCCGATGAACACCGGCGCCTGATGCAACGGCGGCACGACCGCTGCAACCGGGGCGGCGGGCAGATAAAGGCAGGCGAAGACCAGATTCATGAAGAAGGTGATCTCGATCGGCCCGGCTACCAGCGCCGATTTGCGTAGCAGCACGATATTGTAGGCATAGAAGAACGAGGCCAGCACGATGGCGAGCGCGCCATGAATCGCCTCCGGGCCGGCACCCTCGTGCGCCTTGCCCAGCACGATCACGATCACGCCGGCCACGGCCAGCACCGAGGCGACGATCGCGCTGCGTCCGATGCGTTCGCCCAGCATCGGCGCCGCCAGGATCAGCGCGATGACCGGCGAGAGGAACGTCAGCGCCACGCCCTCCGCCATCGGCACATGCACGAGGCCCCAGAAGAAGAGCAGGACCGAAATCCCGGCCGATCCGCTGCGTTTGACATGAAGGAGCAGCCCGCTGCGCGACGGCCAGGGTACGCGCATCACGAGCATGAGCATGCCGCTCATCGCCGCGCCGGCAATCGATCGCCATAGCATCGCATTGTAAGCGCCGATCGCTATCGACAGCCCCTTCATCACCGCGTCCATGCACGAGAAGGTCGCGATGCCGATCGCGGCGACGAGGATGGGAATAGCCGCGCCGCGCATCGGCGCGCGCGGAGACAGGCTGGCCATGACGGGTGCCCTAGCGGGACAGACCGCGCCTGTCAGGTGCGATCGTCAGCGAACGACGTAGAGCTTGGGTGGTGCTGCCGGTTCGGAACCGACCAGCCGATCGAGTTGGACCGCCCCCATGCCCGGCAGCCGCTCGACCGACGAAGCCAGTTCGGCATCGACCTTGAAATCCGATCCGAGCCGCAGCCGCACCTCCTGCCCTGCGGCGGCAACGACCAGATCGATCTCGCTCCGCCCGCCATGCGCATCGGCCAGCAATTGCGCCAGCGCCGGCAGGCCGCTCTTGTCGAGCACTGCGATCTCCATCCGCAGCCGCAAGCTGGTCGCGCGGGCATCGAGCGGCTGGGTCGCGCGCACCGCGAGGCGTGGCGTCTCCTCGCCCGGCCGCCGATCGAGTTCGACGTGCAGCAGCAGACATTCGCTCGCGCGCGCCGCCGCCTCCATCGCCTCGGCGGCGACCTCGTCGAAGCAACTCAGGATGAACTGTCCGGTCGAATCGGAGCAGGTTGCCATCAGATAGCGATTGCCGCGCGCCGAGGTGCGCCAGCGCGCATCTTCGATCAAAGCGGCGATGCGCGCCTTTGGGCGCTCGCCAGGGCGGCCGCGCTCGTCACGTTCAACCTCGACCGGCACGTTCATCAGCAGCACCTGCGAATAGGTGCGGGCTCCCTCCGCCTGTGCGGCAAAGCGGTAGCGATCGGTCGGGTGCGCCGAAAAATAGAAGCCGAACGCGTCTTTCTCGGCCGCCATCTTCTCGGGCATCGTCCAGCGCGCGTCCGACGATAGGCGAATATGCGCGTGCGGCGTATCGCCGCCCGACAAAGCCCCGAACAGCCCGCCCTGCCCGGTCTCGCGCTGCTCGTGTGCTTTGGATGCCTCGGCCAGGATCGTTTCGACCGCAGCGAACACCGCTGCGCGATCGGGCGCGATCGCGTCGAACGCGCCGGCCGCGGCGAGGCTTTCGAGCTGGCGACGGTTGAGCAGGCGCGGATCGATCCGGTCGGCGAACTCGTCGAGGGATTTGAACGGACCGCTCGCCGCTCGCTCCGCGACCAATTGTTCCATCGCCTTCTCGCCGACGCCCTTGAGCGCGCCCAGCGCATAACGGACCGCGCCATTCTCGACGCTGAATTCGGCCTGCGCATGGTTGATGTCGGGGGAGGAGTTCGACACCCGAACGGCGCGTATCATCCACCCAGATAGCGAGCTTGTCGGTCAGGCTGAGATCGTAGCACATCGATGCCGCGAAGAATTCGGGCTTGTGATGTGCCTTGAGCCACGCCGTCTGATAGGCGAGCAACGCGTAGGCGGCCGCGTGGCTCTTGTTGAAGCCGTAGCCGGCGAATTTGTCGATCAAATCGAACAGCTCGTTGGCCTTGCCCGGCTCGATCTGGTTGGCGGTGAAGCAGCCCTCGACGAAGCCCGCGCGCTGCGCGTCCATTTCCGCCTTGATCTTCTTGCCCATCGCGCGGCGGAGCAAATCGGCCTGGCCGAGGCTGTAGCCGGCAAGGATCTGCGCGGCCTGCATCACCTGTTCCTGATAGACGAAAATGCCGTAGGTTTCGGCCAGGATCGTTTCGAGCAAGGGATGCGGATATTCGATCGACGCACGCCCGTTCTTGCGATCACCGAACATCGGGATGTTGTCCATCGGGCCAGGCCGATAGAGCGAGACGAGAGCGATGATGTCGCCGAAATTGGTCGGGCGCACGGCGGCCAGCGTGCGGCGCATGCCCTCCGATTCCAGCTGGAACACGCCGACCGTGTCGCCCTTCTGGAGCAATTGGTAGACCGCTGGATCGTCGAGCGTCAGCGCGAGCAGATCGAGCGTGACCCCCTTGTTGGCCAGCATCTCGACCGCCTTCTGCAGCACCGACAGGGTCTTGAGGCCGAGGAAGTCGAACTTCACCAGCCCGGCGCCCTCGACATATTTCATGTCGAACTGGGTGACCGGCATGTCGGAGCGCGGATCGCGATAGAGCGGCACGAGCTGGTCGAGCGGGCGATCCCCGATCACGACGCCGGCGGCGTGCGTCGAGCTGTGGCGCGGCAGGCCTTCCAGCTTCATCGCCAGATCGAACAGATGCCTAACCTGCTTGTCCGATTTCACCTCGGCAGCGAGTTCGGACACGCCGTTGAGCGCGCGATCCAATGTCCAGGGATCGGTCGGGTGGTTGGGGACAAGCTTGGCGAGGCGATCGACCTGGCCATAGCTCATCTGCAGCACGCGGCCGGTATCCTTGAGCACGGCGCGCGCCTTCAACCGCCCGAAGGTGATGATCTGCGCGACATGGTCGCGGCCATATTTGCGCTGGACGTAGTTGATCACCTCGCCGCGCCGCGTTTCGCAGAAATCGATGTCGAAGTCGGGCATCGACACGCGCTCGGGATTGAGAAAGCGTTCGAACAGCAGCCCCAGCTGGAGCGGATCGAGATCGGTAATCGTCAGCGCCCAGGCGACGACCGAGCCGGCGCCCGATCCGCGGCCGGGACCGACCGGGATGCCCTGTTCCTTCGCCCATTTGATGAAATCGGCGACGATCAGGAAATAGCCCGGAAATCCCATCTGGACGATGACGTTGACTTCGAACTGGAGCCGCTCGCGATAGGCGATGCGATCGGCCTCTGGCATCGCCACCTTGTCGAGCCGGGCTTCGAGCCCGGCGGCGGCGTCGTCGCGCAGCGCCTGTTCCTCGGCGGCACGATCGCCGGCGAGGCTGGGCAGGATCGGCTTGCGGCTCGGCGCCGCCACCGCGCAACGCTGCGCCACGACGAGAGTGTTGGCCAGCGCCTCCGGAAGATCGGCGAACATTTCCGCCATCGTCTCGCCCGACTTGATCCACGTCTCCGGCGAGGAATGGATGCGATCGTCGGCGACGAGATAGGCGGAATTGGCAATGCATAGCATGGCATCGTGTGCCGGATGGAAATCGGCTTCGGAATAGGATGCGGGGTTGGTGGCGACCAACGGCAGATCGCGCGCATAGGCAAGATCGATCAGCGCCTCTTCGGCCGCCTCTTCGGTCGCATCGCCGCGGCGCGACAATTCGATATAGAGACGATCCGGAAACAGCGCCTGGAGCCGATCGAGGTAGCGCCGCGCCTCGGCCATCTGTTCGCCAGCGACCAGGCGGGCAAGCGCCCCTTCCCCGCCTGCAGTCAACGCGATCAGCCCCCCCGTGCGCCCCTCCAGGGCGTCGATCGGCACATGCGCATCCTCATGCACGGGGCGATCGAGATGGGCGGCAGACACCAGCGAACAGAGGTTGTCGTAACCCTTCTCGTCCTGTGCGTAGAGCGCAAGCCAGTCGATCCGAGGACCTTTGTCGTCGGCGACATTCGGTCGCGCCACGCCGAGCAAAGTGCCTATAATCGGCTGCACTCCGGCTTTCTTCGCCGCATCGCTGAACGCCATCGCGCCATAGAGGCCGTTGCGATCGACGATCGCCGCCGCGGGAAAGCCGAGCGCTTTGGCGCGGCCAGCCACTGCCTTGGGCTCGATCGCGCCCTCGAGCATCGTATAACAGGAAAATATGCGGAGCGGCACAAAGGGTGTGGCCATGCCCTTATGTAGGCCCACGGCGCTGCATTTGGAAAGCACGGCGGCGATGCTATCCACAGCTTAGTGGTTCAGGCGGGAAAAAATGATCGAGATCGTGACATTCGGCTGGGTGCCGTCCTTTGCGCAGGGTTTGGGGCGCGATCTGCGCGTGCGCTGGGCGCTGGAGGAGATCGGGCTCGATTACACCGTCCGCTATATTACCTTCCCGGATCGCGACACGGCGGAATACCGCGCGCTCCAGCCGTTCGGCCAGATTCCCGTCTATATCGAAGACGGTCTGGAGATGTTCGAGACGGGCGCGATCCTGCTGCACATCGCGGAGAAATCCGAAGTGCTGATGCCGATTGATCGAGAGGGCGTCGCGCAGACCCGGATGTGGATGTTCGCCGCGCTCAATTCGATCGAACCCGCGATCCAGTTCCTGCGGGAGATCGAGCACTTTCCAGCCTACAAGAATGTCGGCAAGCCGATCCGCAAGCCGCTGAACGAGAAGGTCGAGCTGCGACTCAAGGCGCTGGTCGCAGCGCTGGGCGACAAGGAGTATCTGTGCGGGCGATTTACCGCGGCCGATATCCTCATGACGTGCGTGCTCCGCATCCTGCGGATCGGCGCGCTGCTCGATCCGCATCCCCAGCTCGCCGCCTATCAGGCACGCTGCGAGGCCCGCCCGGCTTTCCGCAAAGCGTTGGCGGATCATATGGCGGCGTTCGCCGAACATGCCTGATCGCTTGAGCCGGGGCTGCATCGCTCTATAGGGGATGCGGCTGTGCGGGCGTGGCGGAATCGGTAGACGCTACGGACTTAAGGCCAATTGAGTGCTCGCGGGGAAACCCGCGATGCAGAACTGCTCAAATTCGGGGAACCCTGTGAAATGGCGATCCCGAGCCAAGCCTTTGGGGTTCGCGCCCTGAAGGAAGGTGTAGAGACTAGACGGGCAGCACCTAAACCCCGGCTTCGGGGCATGGTGAAGGGATAGTCCAGACCCCGAACGCCCGGCCGCGACTCGTGCCTGGCCGGCGGCGGCGAAAGCCGTGGAGGGTAAGAAAATCCGTCGGGCTTTTGCCCATGGGGGTTCAAGTCCCCCGCCCGCACCACCATTTTCCGATGCCTGAATCGCGGTGCCGGGACGCGCATCGCGCTATAATTGCTGCACTCGCGAAGGCGTTCCGAATGACCGGCGCCACGAGCCCGCCGCGCTTGCAACTCCATCAATCTGGCGTTCATCCGAGCAGGAGCTTAGGCGCGGCGCCATTTCGGCGACGATCCGGCGGGGGACGGACCTACATCTCTTCATCGGGACAATTCCGTATGTCCACTCTCAGCCTCTTCCGCGGTTTCGAAGACGATATGAAGCGCGCTCAGACCGCGTTCGACAAAAGAAAGCTCGAAGACGGCCTGGCGATCCTTGATCGGTACAAGGGCCTCCTTTCGATCGATACCAAGTTCATGTTCCTCTATTCCCAGCTTCTGAACGCTCAAGGCGATGTCGCCCAAGCTGAGACCATTTTGACGCGGCTTGTCGGCATGGAGCCGAGCAATTCGGCAGCGGTGGTGTTGCGTGCGCAATGCATGGCCGGGCTTGGTCAGCGCGCCGAAGCGCTCAAGTCGCTCGACGAGGCGCGCAAGGCCTACCCGAACGACAATTCGATCCTGGGCAATTACCTCGCGCAGCTGCTGACCGAGCAGGGGCCGGCGGCTGCTATTGCTGTGCTGCGGCAGGAATTTCAGCATCGCACGCCGCCGCGTCGGCTCGACACCGCGATCGAGAAGCTTCGCCAGAAGGCTTTGTCGCTGTACGATTCAGCCGAGCTACGGAAGCTCGATCCCGAGGACATGCTCGAGCTTGAGATCAAGGAAGAAGGCGAGGGTTATTCGCTGCGGCTTATTTATGAGTTGTTCGAATCCTGCGGCGCCAATTGCGAGCTGGGCTTCGTTCAGCGGCGCAGCGGCGCAGAGCCGCTCTCCTTGTTCCGGTGGACGTTCATCTCCCCGGAAAAGCTGATCGAGATCCTGGCCTGCGATCTGGAAGGCTATGAGCGCCCCGATATCTACACGCTCCATGGCGACACGCAACGCGAGTTCATCCTCTCGGAGAGCCTGTTCGGCACGAAATCGCATACCGGCGTCTATGACGGCGATATCCCGAAGGAAGAATTCCTCGATCGTCTGATCCGGCGGCAGGGCTTCCTGAAGCGGAAATTCCTCGCCGACGCCGCACAGAGCCGCAAGATCTTCACCTACAAGGGCAATGATCCGCTTACCGAAGAACAGATGACGGGGATCGAGGCGCAGTTGAACCGTCTCGGCGTTCGCCACGTCCTGTTCGTGATGCCCACCCAGGAACCCGACAAGGCCGGTACTGTCTCGATCGTGTCGCCGGGCCGGGCCGTCGCGTATCTGTCGTCGGTCATGCCGACCATCCAGTATGAAGAGTGGAGCAAGATCGCGATCGCAACCTACGATCAGTTCCTGCGCAACAGCTAAACAGCCTGACAGGGCCATGCCCCGCCGGGGAGGGCGCTTCATCGAAGCGTCCGCCCCCGGCGCGATTTTCGGTCGCAACGGAGCGGAACGACCATGAGTGAGCAAGAAGTCCATGACGAGCTCGAGGCGCTGTTCCGCCGCGTGCTGCGGACCCCGGATCTGGTGCTGACGCGCGATATGGTCACCGGCGCGCACCCGCGCTGGGATTCGTTCGCCAATGTCGAGATCCTGCTCGGATGCGAGGAGCGATGGGGTTTCGAATTCGACACGTCCGAAATCGATTCAATCCGCTCGTTCGGAGACCTGCAAGATGCCATTGTCACCCGTATCGGCTGATCTCCATCCGCTGATCGGGCGGATCGAACGCCATGCGGAGGAAACGCCCGAGGCGATCGCGCTTGTCTGTGAGGGATCGGAAACCTCCTATGCGGAGCTGTGGCGCCGCGCATTCGACCACGCGGGCGAATTGCAGCGGCGCGGGGTGCGCCGCGGCGATCGTGTCGCGATCGAGGGTGAGCGGCTCCCGCAACAATTCGTCAATCTTCTGGCGGTGCTGATTGCCGGTGGCATCTATGTTCCGCTCGGCGAGAAGGCTCCTCCGGCACGCCGGGCGACCGTCGCCGCCGATTCCGGCGCGCAACTGCTGCTGTCCGCCGACGGCGGCATCACGCCGCTTGGTACCGCAACGTCCGAAGCGACGGACCTGCCCCCCGGATACCTGCTCTACACGTCGGGCTCGACCGGTGTGCCCAAGGGCGTACTGGTCACGCTCGACAATCTTCAGTCCTATGTCGACAACGTCCAGCGCCACTATCCCCTGGCTCCGGGGGCGAAGGCCGGTCAGATCGCCGATCTCGGTTTCGACGCATCGGTGCACGAAACATTCGGGGCATGGTCGGCCGGGGCGGCCTTGTGCGTAGTGCCGACCCGCCATGTGCTGATGTGGCCACGCTATTTCCGCAATCTCGGTATCGAAACGGCCTTGCTCGTCCCGTCGCAGGTGCGTCTGGCGCATCAGGCCAAACTGCTCAAGTCGGGCTCCCTCCCCGCGTTGCGCCGTGTCTATCTCGGCGCCGAACTCGTGACCGGCCAAGTCGTGCGGCTGCTCCACGAGGCTGCGCCCGACTGCCGCTTCGTCAACCTGTGGGGCCCGACCGAGGGTACGGTGGCCCTGACCCACAATCCGATCGATGAGATTCCCGCCGATCATGAAGGCGTGCCGATCGGCCGCGCCTGGCCCGACCATCGGGTCGAGCTGGCCGATGCCGAGGACGACGTCGGCGAGATGGTCGCGGCCGGCCCACAAATCTGCCGCGGCTACTGGAATTTGCCGGAAGCCAATGCAGAGCGCTTCTTCGAACGGGATGGCGCGCGCTTCTATCGCACCGGCGACCTTGCCCGGCGCGATCCGTCGGTGGGCTACGTCTTCGTCGGCCGGCGCGACCGGCAGGTGAAGATCAAGGGTCACCGCATCGAACTGGAGGAATGCGAGCGCGCGATCCGCCGGCTAGCGGGCACAGGCCATGCGTTCGTGGTGGTCCACAATGGCGAACTCGTCTGCTTCGTCGCCGACGGCATCGCGCTCGACACGCTGGAAGCGGCCTTACGCGCCGATCTGCCGACCTACATGATCCCGCAGCGCTTCATTGCGGTGGCGAGCTTCCCGATGACGCAATCGGCCAAGGTCGATCTCAACAGCCTGCGCGCAACCCTGCTGGAGGCTTAAGACCGGCAATTTCCGCGCAGTTCTGGTTATCTGGAAGATCCGGCGACGGACATCGCGACGGCTGCGCTTCAAGGTGGCCTCGCTACAGCCGCCAGAACATCGTGATCGAAGCGACGTGGTTCATCCGCTGCCGTCCGCCGGCATCGTTGACGAGGTGGTTGAGATAGCCGACCTCGACGGTCGACTTGCCCTTCACCGGGATTTCGACGCCGGCGAAGCTGCGTAGCTGATCGAAGCCCTTCCGCGCGCCCCAATCGGTGTCGTCAAACGCCACGAAGGGCTCGGCCCACACCAAAGCGCGCGGCGCCTCGGGCGTCGTGATCGGGTGGACGTAGCGGATCATGTCGCGCAGACGCCAGCCTGCATCATCGCTATCGAGACGCTGGCGATGCTCGATTCGCGTGCGCGAGGACAGCGTGCCACGGCCGATCCGGCCGATGGTCCAGCTTGCCTGGCCGAAGATGCGGTTCTCGTGCCGGTCAGCGCCATGGCGTACGGGCGTGACGATCCGTGCATAGCCGCCGTAGAGCGTGAGCGCGTCGGAGAATTTCCAGCCCGCCGCCGAACGCAGCAGCAGCGCGCCGACGCGTTCGGCCCCGTCCGCCGTGCGCGGCTGGACCTCGACGAAGAAGGCGAGCTTCGGCCCGAACGTGCCCATCAGCGTGGCGTTGAGCCAGACCTGCTGGTCGACGACCGTCTGGGCAGAGGCGGGAGCGATGGCCGCGAGCGTGGCGGCAAAGGCAATGGCGGGCTTGAACAAGACGCGGTCACTCGGGAGATAGGATTGAAGTCCCCGCCCATATCGGCCGCTCTGTAACAAAGTGATGCTGGAGCGTTACGTTTCCTGAACGGCGGCGCGAATGGTGACCGCATCGCCGGAAAGTTCGGCATCGCAGACCATGCCAAGGGACGTCCGCCGCTGGCCGGCCCTGACAAGAAATTGGTGCGGGCGGTGGGGGTCGAACCCACACTCCTTGCGGAACCGGATTTTGAGTCCGGCGCGTCTACCAGTTCCACCACGCCCGCACGGCCATGATTCTACGGCGCCGCTCTCCCTAAAGCCAATCGTCATGATCGCAAGAGGTGTTTGAACCTCGCTCGCAATGGATAGCAGCGGCGGGAGCCGCCCTACGGCTGCTCCCGCCGGGGCCAACTCATTTTGCCGGCGCCACCGGCGGCGGGGGTGCAACGTCGCCCGGAGGCGGCGGGGGTGGCGCATTGCCCGGCGGCGGCGGTGGCGGGCCGCGACGATCGTCTTCGGGGCCGGCGTCGCGGCCATGCTCGCGCGGGCCGTGGCGGCCGCGCTCGGCTCCGCCGAGCGCCGTAACCTTGCCCCCGGCGTCGACCAGGAAGTGCGCATGGAGGATGCCGCGATCGAAGCGGCCCTGCACCGTCAAGGGCGCGCCGACCGGCGCAAGCGAGCCGCTCTCGCCCGCCGGGCCGGTATCGACCAACGCGCGCCCTGCCCCGTCATCGAGCACGAACTTGTTGCCGAACACTTCGGCGACGCGCCCCTTGGTGGTGACCACGTCGCCGTCGGACGTCAGCGCGCGGATCGCAACCGGGTGGAGCGGCGCCATTTCGATCGGCGGCTGCATGGTGTGGCCGGCGACCGTGCCGGCGACCCCGCCGACCGCCAGCAAGGCCGCGCCGCCCAGCGCCAGCCCCAATCTGGGCGACAGCCCGAAGCGCCGCGATCCTTTGCCGGTGTCGATATGACTCATGGTAGAAGCTCCTTCTGCTTGGATGGCCTGCTTCTACGCTGCAGATCCCGTCGCCCGCTGAACTACGCCGTTCAGATTGGGTTTAGTGGATGGTCCTAGCGAAGCCACGCTGACGGTGGAGATGTGATCGATGCGCGTATTGCTGGTCGAGGATGATGCCGATCTGGCCGCCGGCATCGCCCGGGCGCTGCGCGCCGAGCATTTCGCGGTCGATGTCGCCACCAACGGCGAGGATGGTGGCCATCTCGGCTCCACCGAAGCTTACGACGTGGCGGTGCTCGATCTGGGGCTGCCGCGCCGCGACGGCATCTCGATCCTGGCCGAATGGCGCGCGACCGGGCGCACCCTCCCGGTCCTGATCCTCACCGCGCGCGATGCCTGGTCGGACAAGGTGCAGGGGTTCAAGGCGGGCGCCGACGATTATCTGGTCAAACCGTTCCGCGTCGAGGAGCTGGTGATGCGGCTGCGCGCTCTGGTGCGACGCGCGGCGGGACATGCCGCCAGCATCATCCGCTGTGGCCCGATCGCGTTCGACGCGCAGACCGGTCAGTTCGAACTGGACGGCATGCCGCTCAAGCTGACAGCGTTCGAATGGCGGGTGCTGTCGTGCCTCATGCTGCGCAAGGAGATCGTGGTCGAACGGCTGGATCTGCTCGAACGCGTCTATGAGGGCGATGCCGACGTCGATTCCAACTCGCTGGAGGTGATCGTCGGCCGACTGCGCCGCAAGATCGGCCCCGACCGGATCGAGACGGTGCGCGGGCGCGGTTATCGCCTGACCGAACACGCCTCATGCGCCTGATGCCGCGATCCTTGTTCTGGCGGCTGCTCGGCACCGCCGCGGTGGCGTTGCTCGTGGCGTTGATCTTCGCCGGGTTCGCGATCGGCAACGTGCTCGAACGCTTCGTGATGCATGGGCTGGACGAGCGGCTCGATGCGCAGATCGCGATCGTCGCACGTGCGGTACGGTCCGACGGCAGCCTCGATCCTGCGCGCGCAACCGATCTGCCGCCGTTCGACCGGCTCGGCAGCGGATGGGCGTGGGAAGTACGGGCGCCGGGCGGGACGTTGCGATCGGCCTCGCTCGGCGGGCGCGAGATCGTAACGGCACCTTTGCCGCCGCCACCGCCCGAACTCCGCGATACCAGCGAACCCCGGCCCTATGACGGTCATGACGATCGGCCGGACGATATCGATGACGGGCCACATGGACCCCACCACGATCGGTTCGACGGCACCCCCGGCCGGTTTCTGCACAATGTGCATGGCCGGATGCTGACGATCCCGACCGCGCGTGGCGACGCCCAAATCCTCGCCACCGGCCCGCGCGCCGTCGTCCAGCGGCCGCTGCGCGCGGCGATGACGCCTCTCCTCCTGTCACTGCTGCTGTTGGGGGCAGGCCTGGGGCTGGCGATCCTGATCCAGCTCCGTATCGGGCTGCGCCCGCTCGCCAACATGCAGGCGATGGTGGCCGATGTCCGCGCCGGACGCCGCACGCGGATCGACGCGACCGAGCCGAGCGAATTGCGCCCGCTGGTCGAAGAATTGAACGGGTTGATCGAGGCCAACCGTACCGCGCTCGAGCAGGCGCGGGGCCATGTCGCCAATCTCGCACACGGCCTCAAGACACCGCTCGCCGCGCTCAAGCTCGATCTGGCCGAGGGATCGAGCGATCGCCTGGCGGTGCATGTCGATCGGATCGAGGCACAGATCCGCCACCACCTCGGCCGCGCCCGCGCCGCCAGCCCGGCGGGTGCGGGACGCGTGCTGACCCCGCTCGCGCCCCATGTCGCCGATCTGATCGATGCCTTGGGCCGAATCCATGCCGATCGCGCGATCAGACCGATCGTAACCGTCGGCAGCGAGTTGATGGTGCAATGCGATCCGCAGGATCTCGATGAGATGATCGGCAACCTGCTGGACAATGCGTGGCGGTGGGCGCGGACCGAGGTGCGCGTGACCGCCGGCCCGGAAGGGCGAATGATCGCCATCGCGATCGCCGATGATGGCCCCGGCATATCCGAAGAGTTGCTGGCGAGCGCCATCGAGCCCGGGCGGCGGCTGGACGAAAGGGGCGAGGGCCACGGTTTCGGCCTGTCGATCGCGCGCGAGCTGGCGGAATTGCACGGTGGCCGGCTGATGCTGGCCAACGGGACCGCCGGCGGTCTGATCGCGACGTTGCATTTGCCTGGATGACGATAGCAATTGAGGCGAGCGATACGGTCTTTCGGCGCGCAGACACGTCCGCAGCGCCCTTCCTTCAGAGACGGGGTCAGCCCTCGATGAAATCGAGGTAGGCCACCACATCATTGCTCGTCTGAAGGAACAGTCCGTCCTGTATCTCTTCGGGCTCTTGCTCGGCGCGCCGGAGTGCTTCGGTCAGCGTGCCGTAGAACAGCGTGGTGGTCGCTCCACCCTCGCTGTCGAGATGATAGAGGCGAACCGATACCTCGTCGGACACGGTACGCATCAGCGGCCGACCCGCTCGATCAGCGCCATTGCCGCCGCGGGCGCGCGGACCTTGGCGCCGTTGATCATGAACACGAACGTGTCGCGCGCGAGTCCGTCACCCTTGGGGGTCTCGATATAGTTATAGCCTTCGGGCGCTCTCCCCGCCGCCCAGTCCCTCGCCGTCTCCGCCCAGCGATCGAGGGCTGCGTCATCATAGCCGGTCGGCACCTCCTCATGCGCATTCTGCAGCCGGGAATAGACGAAGGCGCCTGTCAGATCGGCGAATTGCGGATGATCCTCGGCATCGGCGAAGACGATCGCGGCGCCGGCCTCGCGCGCCATCGCGACGAAGGCCGGATCGCGGAAGCTTTCATGCCGCGGCTCGATCGCATGGCGCAACGGCAGGCCACCGACGCTGGTTGGAAGAAGCTTCAGAAAAGCACCGAAATCCTCAGGGTCGAACTTCTTCGTGCCGGCAAACTGCCATAATATCGGCCCCAGCTTGGGCCCGAGTTCGGCCAGCCCCTGATTGACGAACTTGTCGATCGATTCGCCGGCCTCGGCCAGCACGCGCCGGTTGGTGCAAAAGCGCGAGGCCTTGATCGAAAAGACGAAATCGTCGGGCGTGCGCCGGGCCCAATCGGCCCAAGTGGCGGGCTTCTGGGTCGAGTAGAAGGTGCCGTTGATCTCGATCGCGGTGACCCGCCCCGAAGCATATTCCAGCTCGCGCGCCTTGGGCCATTTGGGCGGGTAGAAGGTCTCGCGCCACGGCTCGAACGTCCAGCCGCCGATCCCGACCCTGATCTTTCCGGGCATCTAATCCTGTCCCTTCAAAACGTCCGCGAACGCATCCGGATCGACATTGCCGCCCGAGCAGACGATCACGGTCGTGCCTTCCTTATCGTCGATCTTGCCCGCCAGCCACGCCGCGAGCGCGGCGGCACCGCCGGGTTCGACCACCAGCCCCAATTTGAAAGCAAAGCGCATCGCAGCGCGAACCTCCACCTCGCTCGCCCACACACCCTTTGCGCCAGCGGCATGGAGCGTGCCGAAGGTCATGTCCGCCACCCGCCGCGTCAGCAGCGCATCGCAAGCGGAATAAGGCGCGTCGGCCGGCACTTCGAGAATCTCGCCGGCGACGAGGCTGCGGCCCATATCATCCCAATATTGCGGCTCGGCGACGAAAACCTGACTCTCGGGCAGCGCCAGCGCGAGACCCGCCGCCAGTCCACCGCCGCCGCAGGGCGTCACGATCCGCGTCGGCGCGCGTCCCAACTGCTCGGCGATTTCGAGACCGGCCGTGCCCTGCCCCTCGACCACATCGACATCGTCGAACGAGGGCACCAACGGCGCCCCACGTTCGGTTGCGATCCGTGCCGCGATCGCCTCGCGGCTTTCATTGTGGCGATCATAGGTAACGATCTCCGCGCCCAATGCGGCCGTAGCATTGAGCTTCACCTTGGGCGCATCGGCCGGCATCACGATCGTCGCCGGCATCCCGAGCAGGGCCGCCGCACGTGCCACCCCCTGCGCGTGATTGCCCGAGGAAAAGGCGACCACACCGCGATGACGCTCGGTGGCTGGGATTTGGGCGAGCCGGTTATAGGCACCGCGCATTTTGAACGCTCCGCCGCGCTGCAGCGATTCGGCTTTGATCCACACGCGCCCTTCCGCGCCCGGTACGGGCAGGAGCGGTGTGCGAGTCACTATCCCGGCGAGGCGTTCCGACGCCGCCAGAACCCCCCGGCGCGATGGCCAGCCTTCAACGTTATATCCCTGAAAAGACACGGTTTATCCTGTTGATCGCGATCGAAAAAAATGTCGGGACAATTCCAACTTTACAGGGGGGTACCCCCCCCCTATGTAGCGCCTCCGCTGCCCCATGGGACTTCCACCGCAAGGCAGTGAATTTCAACTGTAGACCGTGGGTTCGCCCGCGGCATTGGAGGTCCCTTGAATTGCACAAGCATCATAGCGCGCTGGGGCTAGCTACCGCCTCCGTCAAGGCCTCGTCCGGCCTCGACATCGCCAAGCGTCGTCCGGTTCAGCCGGTCACGCTCGTTCGTCCGCACGCCGCCCGGCGCGCTGCCCGCTTCTTCGTGGAGAAGTTCAAGGGCCGCTCGCTCTATGCGGTCAAGGCGAACCCCTCGCCGGAGCTCATCGCGCTCCTGTGGGAAAGCGGCATCACGCATTTCGACGTCGCCTCGATCGCCGAGGTGAAGCTGGTTGCGGCCGCCGCGCCGGAGGCGACCCTCTGCTTCATGCACCCGGTCAAGGCCGAGGAAGCGATCCGCGAAGCCTATGCCGATTACGGCGTGCGCACCTTCAGCCTCGATTCGATCGAGGAACTGGAGAAGATCATGCGCGCGACCAACGACGCGACCGACCTGACGCTGTGCGTCCGGCTGCGCGTACCGTCGGATCACGCCAAGCTCAGTCTCGCCGCCAAGTTCGGCGCCGCGCCGGAAGACAGCAAGGAATTGCTGTTCGCCGCCCGTCAGGCGGCCGATGCGCTCGGCATCTGCTTCCACGTCGGCAGCCAGGCGATGAGCCCGCAGGCTTATGTCCAGGCGATGGGCCGCGTGCGCGACGCGATCGTCGCGGCGGCGGTCACGGTCGACGTGATCGACGTTGGCGGCGGCTTCCCCTCGGTCTATCCGGGGATGGAGCCGGGTCGGCTCGAATCCTACTTCAACGCGATCGAAGATGCATTCGAAGCGCTGCCGATCAGCTATTCGGCCGAGCTGTGGGCCGAGCCCGGCCGCGCGCTCTGTGCCGAATATTCGAGCCTGGTGGTGCGCGTCGAGCGTCGCCGCGGCGATCAGCTCTACATCAACGACGGGGCCTATGGCGCTCTGTTCGATGCGGCGCATATCGCCTGGCGCTTCCCGGTCACGTTGCTGCGTGACGAGGAATTGTCGACCAGGAAGATGGCGTTCAGCTTCTACGGCCCGACCTGCGACGATATGGACCATATGGCGGGGCCGTTCATGCTCCCGGCCGATATCGGTGTCGGCGACTATATCGAGATCGGCATGCTCGGCGCTTATGGTTCGGCCATGCGCACCGGCTTCAACGGCTTCACCGCCGGCGAGACCGTGATGGTGGGCGACGAACCGATGGCGAGCCTCTATGTCGAGGCGGACGCCAAACGCGAGATCGGCAGCAACGTCGTCAAGCTGTAACCAAACGACAAGAAGACCGTCATTCCCGCGTAGGCGGGAATCCATATGCTCTGGACCAAGAGGTTATGGATTCCCGCCCGGGATCCCCACAAAGTAGTACTTTGTGGGGTGCCCTTCCGCGGGAATGACGGCGTTTTCGAGGACTTCCACGAATGACCGACCAGATCAACGACACCCGCAAGGCCGAACTGCTTTCCACCGTGGTGGAGCATGTCGACATCACCAAGTTCGACGCCCGGCCGATCATCGACGCCATGGGCAAGATGAGCTTCACCAGCCGCGATCTCGCGCGCGCGACCGGCATCTACAACCAGATGCTGGCCGACAAGGATTGCACCATCTTCCTGGTGATCGCGGGCTCGACCTCGGCCGGCGGCTGTATGGATGCCTATGCCGAGCTGGTGCGCTCGAACATGGTCGACGGCATCATCGCCACCGGCGCGTCGATCGTCGACATGGATTTCTTCGAAGGCCTTGGCCACAAGCACTATCAAGCGCTTGAAATTCCGGATGATAATGTTCTACGTTCGCTCTATATCGATCGTATCTACGATACCTATATCGATGAAGAGCAGCTCCAGGATTGCGATCACACGATCTTCGAGATCGCCGAGGGCCTCGAGGCCAAGCCGTACAGCTCGCGTGCCTTCATCCGCGAGATGGGCAAATATCTGAGCGAGAAGGGCAAGAAGGAGAACAGCCTCGTCAAGCTCGCCTACGAGCATGACGTGCCTATCTTCTGCCCGGCCTTCGTCGACAGTTCGGCCGGCTTCGGGTTGGTCAAGCATCAGGTCGAGAAGATGAAGGCTGGCCAGCCCTACCTGGTGCTCGATGCGATCGCCGATTTCCGCGAGCTGACCGACATCAAGATCAAGGCGGGCACGACCGGCCTGCTCATGATCGGCGGCGGCGTGCCCAAGAATTTCGTGCAGGACACCGTCGTCTGCGCCGAGATCCTGGGCCACGAGGATGTCGAGATGCACAAATATGCGGTGCAGATCACCGTCGCCGACGTCCGCGACGGCGCCTGCTCCTCGTCGACGCTCAAGGAAGCGGCGAGCTGGGGCAAGGTCGATACCGCGCTCGAGCAGATGGTGTTCGCCGAAGCCGGATCGGTCATCCCTCTCCTCACCTCGGATGCCTATCATCGCGGCCACTGGAAGGACCGCCCGAAGCGCGGCTGGGCCAAGCTGTTCGCGTAATGGCGTATACCGGCCGGCACGGGGTGCCGGCCGGTTCAATCAAGCCCGTTCCCCGCTTTAACATTGGGCGGCGCTTGCATCGAAAGGCCAGACCTTCCGGATCGAGCCGGATGCGGAGCGTTGCCCGCCTAACGCGTCAAGGCCGCGACAAGTTCGACATGGGTCGACCAACGGAACTGGCCGATCGGCCTGATCCAATCGAGCCGCCAGCCGCCATCGACCAGCATCTTCGCATCTCGCGCGAAGGTGCCAGGGTTGCACGAAACGAAGGCAATCCGGGCGACGGCCTTTGCATCGATCAGAGCCGGTATCTGCTCTTTCGCGCCGGCCCGCGGCGGATCGATCGCCACCGCTTCGAAGCGGCCAAGCTCGGTCGCGTCGAGGGGGCGACGGAAGAGATCGCGCGGCTCGACCATCAGCGGGCGCTGCGATCGGTTTGCCGCCATCTTGAGCGCCAGCGCTGGCTCACGCGCGCCTTCCACCGCCAGCACCCGGGCATGGGTGGCAAGTGGCAGCGCGAAGGTGCCCAGCCCGGCGAACAGATCGGCGATCGTGGTTGCCCCTCCGACCGCCTCGGTCACGCCCGCCAGCAACGCCGCCTCACCGTCCGCCGTCGCCTGAAGGAAGGCGTTGGCGGGCAGCGGCACCGCCACCCCGCCGAGGGTGACGGTCACCGGCTCGGGCTCCCAGCGCGGCTCGCTGCCATAGCCTTCGTCGATCGACAGGCGAGCGAGACGGTGCAATTGAGCAAAGGCGGTCAGGCTTTCGCTCGCGGCAAGTCCCTCGGCGGTAACCCCTTCCAGTGCGAGCTCGACGCCCTGGTCAGCAAGCGTCATGCGCACATTGGCCTGGCGCTTCTCCTTGAGCATCGGGCCGAGCAGGCGGCGCAACGGATCGATCAGATCGAACAATTCGGGCCGCAGGATATGGCATTCGCGCATATCGATGATGCGGTGGCTCTGGCCTTCGTTGAAGCCGATCACGACTTTGCGCCCGATTCGCTCGACGCGCAGCGACGCACGGCGGCGCGTACGCGGCGGCGATAGGTGCGGCTCGCGCATCTCGGGAATGGCGAGCCCCTGCCCGGCCAGAGCATGGGTCACGCGATCGGTGAGGAAATCGCGATAGGCGCTATCGTCCACATGCTGGAGCTGGCAGCCGCCGCAGCGCGGGAAATGGCGGCAGGGCGGCGTCGCATGATGCGGGCCGGGTTCGATCGTGCCGTCGGCGGCGATCCGGTCGCCGGGCGCGGCAAAAGCGATATGGCGCGCATCGTCGGTCACGCCGTCGCCGCGCCCGGCTAGTCTGATGATGGTGGTCACAGGCAGGCCATAGCGGCGTGTGGCAATTTCTCCACCAGATCGTCGGCGAGCAGCATCGGCCCGGCCAGTCGCGCGGCTTCCGCATGAAGCCACAAGGCGGCTTGCGCCGCCTCGAACGGATCGCGCCCGCCGGCGAGCATCGCACCGACTATTCCCGCCAGCACATCCCCGGTCCCGGCGCTGGCGAGCCAGGTTGGCGCGAGCGGCGCAATCGCGGCGCGGCCATCGGGGTGCGCGACGATGCTGTCGGCGCCCTTGAGGATGACGATCGCGCCGCTTGCCGCAGCCGCGCCGCGCGCCTGACTCAAGCGATCACCGCCGTCGTCGCCGAAAAGCCGGGTGAACTCGCCCCAATGCGGAGTCAGGATCGCCCCCTTCAGCCGATCGTGACGCGCCTTGCCGATCAAGGTCAGCGCATCGGCGTCGATCACGAGCTTGCGGCCACTCGCCAGCACGGCGTCGAGCCGGGCGCGGGCATCGCCGTCCCGGCCAAGGCCGGGCCCGATGACGATCGCGCCGATCCGCTCATCCTCGAGCGCTTTGTCGTCCCAGACGTGCCGGACCAGCGAATGCGGTGCGATGCCGCCCCAATCGCCCGCGAGTTCGACATAGCCCGCCCCGGCGCGTTGCGCGGCCGTGGCCGCGAGCAGGGCCGCACCACCCATCGCGCCGCCGACCACGAGCACCTTGCCGCGGCTATATTTATGATCATCGACCGACGGCCTGGCGAGGCGTGGCCGCGCGATCTCGCCGAGCTTCGGCTCCGCTGCCGCAAGCCCGATCTCGCCCAGCACGACGCGCCCGCAAGTGCCGGCGGCGGGCAGCAGCCGGTGAGAAGGCTTGAGGACGCCCAACGCCACCGTCATGTCGAACCCCGGCACCGCGCTGAGCAGCCGCCCCCTGTCGGTATCGACACCGCTCGGAAGATCGACCGCGATGCTGCGCTGGCTTCGCTTGACCATATGATCGAGGACGGCGGCGACATCGGAGTCCAGCCCGCGGGAGAGCCCCGTCCCGAACAGCGCATCGATCAGCAAAGGGGCCGGCTTCGCTTCGGCGAGATCGCTGATCGGGCCGGTCCACCGCGCAGCGGCTTTACGGGCGGCTTCGGTTCGTGGCGCCCCAAGGCACGCCACCCGTACCTGAGCACCCCGCTCCGCCAAAAGCCGGGCGACGACGTAGCCGTCTCCCCCATTGTTGCCGGGGCCGCATAGGATCAAAGTCTCGATCGGCCCCGCGACCCGCCACGCCACGTCGGCCACGGCAGCCCCCGCGCGCTCCATCAAAGTCTCGACCGAAACGCCCGTGGCCATGACGGCCTCTTCGGCGGCACGCGTCTCGGCGGCGGTCAGGACGATGCGCCTCACGGGTTTCAACTCCCCAGCCCCGCCAAGGTGACGCCGATGACCGGCGCCAGTTGCGCGCACCAGCGCGCCACGCCGGCGGCGTTACCGATCATATCCTGCCGTACCTCGATGCCGAGATAGGGGATGCCATTGGCCTCGCCATGCCAATTCATCGTCGCGTTCAACACCTTGCCCGAATAAGGCAGATTGTCGCCGGCGACGATCCCGCGCTGTGCCAGCAACGGCAGCGCAATCCGCGCCGCGCGCTCGTCCTGATTGTAGAGGATGCCGATCTGCCATGGCCGCGCTTCATCGCTGGTGGCGAGACGCGGCGTAAAGCTGTGCAGTGAAATCAGCAGCTTCGGCTTGGTTGTTTCGATGAGATCTGCGATATGATCGTGATAGGGCCGCCAATAATCGGCGATCCTTCGGGCGCGCTCCTCGGCGCCCAAACCGGCATTGGCAGGGATCGGATTGCCGTCGCTCGCCTCGGGAATCAGCCCAGGGGCGTCCTCCTCACGGTTGAGATCGATCACCAGCCGCGAGATGCCGCCGAGCACACCGGGGCAGCCCAGGGCCACGCAAAGCGCCTCGCCCAGGGGGGCCACACCGATATCGATCGCCACATGCTGGCCCATCAATTCGGTCGATACGCCGAGATCGATACCGCCCGGCACGTGGCTGGAGGCATGGTCGCCGATCAGCAGCAAGCCGCTGGCCGTGTTGCCCTTGATGTCGTTCCACGCCTCGTTCACCGCAGCCTCGTCGCCATGCGCCACCAATCGGGCCGTTCCGCACCGATCGCGGCATCGGCCGCATCGCGCGCATCCTCGTCCTCGAACAAGGCGAAGCAGGTCGCGCCCGATCCGGACATCCGCACCAGCCGCGTTCCCGGCTGTTTCCGTAGCAGCGCAAGCACCTCGCCGATCACCGGCAGGATACCGATTGCGGGGGGCTCCAGATCATTGCGACCGGCCAGCGCCGCGGCGAGCGGATCGCCCCCGGCCAGCGGTCCGCGATCGACCTTGTCCCACGCAACGAAGACCGGGCCGGTCGCGAGCGGCACCATCGGATTGACCAGAAGCAACGGCATGCCCGAGGGCACGCCTTCGATGCGTTCGAGCTGCTCGCCCCGCCCGACGCCGCGCGTCGGCAGCGAGACGAAACAGGCGGGGACATCGGCACCCAGTGAGGATGCGAAGGCCATCAGGCCTGCATCCTGCGGATCGACCGCGTAAACCCGGCACAGCAATCGCAGCGCGGCGCCGGCATCCGCCGAACCACCGCCGATCCCGGCGGCGACCGGCAGCCGCTTGTCGAGCCGGAAGCCACGCTCGCCGCCCCGGCCAAAAAGTTCGGCAAATCCGCGCGATGCGCGCAGGATCAGATTATCGGTGGCCCCTGCCAACGCGCCCGCGAATGGCCCGGTCAGTTCCAGTCCGGGCCGATCGGTCAATTCCAGCAGATCGCCGTCGTCGGCGAAGGCGAACAGGGTTTCGAGCGCATGATAGCCATCGGCTTCCCGCCGGCGGACATGGAGCGCGAGGTTGATCTTGGCATAAGCCGTCTCGACGGCATTTTCAGCGACAGACATCAGGGCGACGCCGTCGCCTCGCTCAGCCCGGTATCGATCTTGGTCGACAGCCGTCCGCGATCCTTGTCCTCGGCGGTGACCAGAGCGGCGCGCCACGCATAGCGCGCCTCGAAAATCCGGCCCGAGGCCCAGTAAGCATCGCCGAGATGCTCGTTGATCGTCGGCTCGGCCGGATCGCCGGCGGCAGCCTTCTCCAGCAAAGGCACCGCGTCACCCACCCTGCCGCGCAGGAAATAGACCCAGCCGAGCGAGTCGGTGATTGCGGGATCGTCGGGCCGCAGCTTGCTCGCCCGCTCGATCATGACGCTCGCATCGGCGACATTCTCGCGGTGCGCGATCTGCGAATAGCCATATTGGTTGAGCACCATCGCCTGGTTGGGTGCGATGGCAAGCGCCCTCTGCATTGCCGCTTTCGATCCCGCCCAATCGCCGGCCTGATCGAGCGCCGCGCCAAGCTGCAGCCAGAGCGGCCACATCAACTCGTCGGGCGCTTTGGCCGCTTCGGCAAGCGAGGCCGCCTTGGCATAAGCCTGCGCCGCGTCCTTCGGCTGGGTCAGCGCCTGATAGACATCGCCCAGCCGCCCCCATTCGTCGCTGCCAGCACCCGGTGCCTTGGCGGCTTTGAGCGCTTCCTGGAGGGCGGCCTGTTTGTCCCCCGATTGGCTCAGCAGCGCCACACGCAAGGCAAGAGCCGTCGATGCGAGCGGGTCGTCGCTCGTGATATGCGACAGCGCTTCGAGCGAGGCGTCGGTCCGGCGCATCGAGCCGAGCAGGTCGACGACCGCCAACCAGTTGCTGCCATCCTGCGGCGCGAGGAATGTCGCGTAGCGACCCAGCACCAGGCCCAGCGGTGCCAGTTGCTGCTGACCGAAATCGTTCGCGACGCGTGCAAACAAGGCGGCGATACCACCCGGGGCACCATCGATCTGTTCGGGCAGCTTCCGGCCGGCCTTGATCATCGCGCGTGCCGTCACGAGCGTCGCTTCGTCGCCATCGAGCAGCGTCAGCGCGCGATCCTTCTGCCCTTCTGCTGCCAATGTTTGCGCCGCGACGAGCCGCAGTCTCAGCGAGATCGGACGATTGAGGCTGGCCGCGCGCAACGCGGCGACGCCTTCCTCGCTCCGCCCCATCGCGATCAGCAGCAAAGCGCGTTGTTCGCCGTAATAAGGCTGGGCGATCGGGTTGGTCTTCGCGGCTTCGATCAACGCCAGGGGATCGCCGTCGTGCGCGCCGAGCGCGATCCAGGCGCGCAGCATCGGCACGAGGAAGCTGAACAGACGATCCTGCTCCACCTTGGCGACATTCGCGCGCGCCTCGGCCCAATTGCTGGTGCGCACCGCTTCGATCGCCAGCAGCAGCCGGCTGTCGGGCCGAAGCACGTTCTGCTTCTCCAGCAACCGTGCTGCCCGCAATGCCAGCGGCAGATCGCCGCTCGATATCCCCTGACTGAAGGCGCGCTGGGCGAGCAGGACGTTGGTCGGATCGCGCGTCATCAACGCCGCGAACCCTTCGCTCGCCATGCGCGGATTGCCGGCCGCTTCGGCCGCGCGGGCACGCATGTACAGGATGCTGGGCGATATGACGCGCACCGGGCTCGACGCCATCGCCGGCGGCGGTGCGAGCAGGGCCGCCATCACGGCGAAGATCGGCAAGGTCTGTTTCATGCGTCGGCGCATCGCTCACATATTCGGGTAATTGGGTCCACCCCCGCCTTCGGGCACCACCCAATTGATATTCTGGGTCGGGTCCTTGATGTCGCACGTCTTGCAATGAACGCAATTCTGCGCGTTGATCTGCAGCCGCGGATCATCCTCCCCGACAATCTCGTAGACGCCGGCCGGGCAGTAACGCTGCTCGGGTGCGTCATAGAGCGCCAGGTTGATGCGGATCGGTACGCTCGCATCCTTGAGCGTCAGGTGAATGGGCTGGTCCTCCTCATGGTTGGTGTTCGACAGGAACACCGAGGAGAGGCGATCGAAGCTGATCACGCCATCGGGCTTGGGATAGTCGATCCTGCGCGCCATGTCCTTGCGCCACAGGCCCTCATTATCGCGGTGGTGATGGAAGGTATAGGGCAGGCCCATGCCCCATTGCCGCATCGTCATGTCGATCCCCGACCACAACGTCCCAAGCAGCGGCCCGAACTTGGCGATCGAGGGCTCGACATTGCGGACCTTCTTGAGCTCGGTCGCGATCCAGCTTGCCTCGACCGACGGCTGATAGGCCTCGAGCGTGTCGGCGCTCCGCCCGGCGGCGATGGCCGCCGCGACCGCCTCGGCCGCGAGCATGCCCGATTTCATCGCGGTGTGCGTGCCCTTGATGCGCGGCACGTTCACGAAACCGGCCGAACAACCGATCAGCGCGCCACCTGGGAAAGCGAGCGTCGGCACCGATTGCCACCCGCCCTCGTTGATCGCGCGGGCCCCGTAGGAGACGCGGCGCCCGCCCTCCAGTACCGCGCGGATCGCCGGATGCTGCTTCCAGCGCTGGAATTCCTCGAACGGTGAGAGATAGGGATTGCTGTAGCCGAGCCCGACGACGAAGCCGAGCGCCACCTGATTGTTGGCCTGATGATAGAGGAAGCCGCCACCGACCTCCGAATTGAGCGGCCAGCCCTGGGTGTGGATCACCCGACCGGCGACATGCTTCTTCGGGTCGATGTCCCACAATTCCTTGATGCCGAGCCCGTAAACCTGCGGCTGGCAATCGCGCTCCAGATCGAACTGGCGCTTGACCTCCTTGGTCAGGCTGCCGCGCGCGCCCTCGGCGAAGAAGGTGTAGCGGGCATGGAGCTCCATGCCCGGCTGGTGATCGGGCTTGTATTCGCCGTCGCGCGCGACACCCATGTCGCCGGTGGCGACGCCCTTGACCGATCCGTCATCGTTGAACAGGACCTCGGCCGCCGCGAAACCGGGGAAGATCTCGACGCCGAGTTCCTCCGCCTGGCCGGCCAGCCAGCGGCAGAAATTGCCGAGCGATCCGGTGAACGTGCCCTTGTTGCTCATGAACGAGGGCATCAGGACATGCGGGATCGGCCACTTGCCCTTCTTCGTCAGGATCCAGTGATGGTTCTCGACCACGGGCGTATCGAGCGGGCACCCCTTGTCGCGCCAGTCCGGAATCAGCTCGTCGAGCGCGATCGGATCGATCACCGCACCCGAAAGAATATGCGCGCCGACCTCCGAGCCCTTCTCCAATATGCAGACGGAAAGCTCGGGGTTGAGCTGCTTCAATCGGATCGCCGACGAGAGCCCTGCGGGCCCTGCGCCGACGATGACGACGTCATATTCCATGGACTCGCGTTCGGACATCGATCCTTCATATCCCATATTGGCGTCCGGTCGTCGTACGGACCGAACGTCTTGTCATGAAAGGCGTGCGCGCAGATTGACCCCTGCGTCAACCGGGACTCTATTTGTACCGGGCAAGCGGGGATTTTTGCAGGTGACCGACGGGCTGGCGCTAAGCGCGCTGGATTGGTGGGCGGAAGCAGGAGTCGACACGATCGTCGGCGACCTTCCCTACGATTGGCTGGCGGCAACCAGCCCAGTTGCGCCCGAGCCAGCCACCCCGGCTTCCGCCGCTGCAGTCGCCGCCGCCCTCCCCGCGACCCTCACCGAATTTCGCCGCTGGCTGATCGCCGACGCTCCCATCCCCGGCCCGGCGAACAACAGGATCGACGCGATCGGCAATCCGGCGAGCGGGACGATGGTGATCGTCGATATGCCCGAGGCGGCCGACCGCACCAGCGGCACCCTACTTTCGGGCGATGCCGGCGCCTTGTTCGATCGCATGCTCGCCGCGATGAAGCTCGAGCGCGCGGCCATCTACATGGCGCCTTTCTCGCCCGCACGATCGGCGACCGGGCGTCTCAGCGAGAGCGATTGCGCGGCACTGGCCCCCCTGATGCGCCAGCATATCGCGCTTGCCGCGCCGAAAAGAGTGTTGCTTATGGGCGATGCGCCGACCAAGGCCCTGCTTGGCAAGCCGTTGGCGCAAGCGCGTGGCGAGACCAGGAGCCTTGAAATCGCCGGTTTTCATATCCCAACCATCGCTTCATTCCATCCGCGCTTCGTGCTCGAGCGGCCGGACTATCGAAAGCCGGCCTGGGCCGACCTCCAAATGTTTATGGCGCTGTAAAGATATGCTTATCCGTAATATTCTTGCCCTCGGCACCGCGATCGTCGCCACCGCGCCGGCTTTTGCCGGCACGGTGCAACTGGTCGAACAGCCGTCCGTGAACGCTTTGTCGCGCCAGCTGAACGACGCCAATCGCGCCGCCTATCGCCAGATCGCGGCAGCGTTACGCGCCAGAGATTGGGCGACGGCTTCGAGTGGACTGGACGCGCTACCCAATGGTGCGCTCACCCCGGTCTTCCGCGCCGAACTCTTCGCCGCCAAAGGCGCGCCCAAGGCAGACCTGACCGCGTTGACCGCCCTGCTCGCGGCGATGCCCGATCTGCCGCAATGCCCAACCTTGGCAAAGCTTGCGGTAGCGCAGGGTGCGACGGCCTTGCCCGCGCTCGCCATCCAGCACGATCTGGTCCGCGTCGCCGGGGCGAGCAAACGGACGATGGTCCGCGCGACCCGCAGCGACGCCGTGGCCCAGAAGCTCGCGACGCAGGTCCAACCGCTGCTCAAGGCCAACGACCCCGCGACTGCCGAGCCACTCGTCGAGATGGCCGCGAGCCAGCTGACGCCCGAAGCGCAATCCGAATGGCGCGCCCGTCTCGCCTGGGCCTATTTCCAGATCGGCGACGATACCTCGGCCCGCCGCCTTGCCGAAATCGCCAAGGAAGGTGCGGGCGACTGGGCCGTGCAGGCCGCCTGGGTCGACGGCCTCGCCGCATGGCGCCAGGCCGATTACGCCACCGCGGGCACCGCTTTCGATCGCGTTGCGTCGCGCGGCGCGGATAGCGAGACGATCGCGGCCGGCTATTTCTGGGCAGCGCGATCGGCCACCGCCGGCGGCAAGCCCGATCAGGTCGCCTATCGCCTGCGATCGGCCGCGCGCTATGGTGAGACCTTCTATGGCCTGCTCGCAAGCGCCTCGCTCGGCACCGCGCCGGCGGCCCCCTTGCTCGATCCGGCCTTCACCGCGAGCGAGGGCCTGCTGCGCCACGCCAATATCCGCACCGCCGCCGCCCTGGTCGAAATCGGCGAGACCGGGCTGGCCGATCAGCTTATACGCCAGCAGGCCCGGATCGGTGCGGCATCCGAACATGATGCCCTGATCGCCTTCGCCGGGCGGATGGGCCTCCCCGCGACCCAGCTCTGGCTCGCCCAGAACGCGCCCGCCGGCGCGCAGACCTCCCCGATGGCGCGCTATCCGATGCCCGCCTGGGCGCCGAGCGGCGGCTGGCGGGTCGATCGCGCGCTACTCTACGCGCACGCGCTGCAGGAATTGCAGTTCCGCAGCGACGCCGTCAGCCGTACCGGCGCCAAGGGACTGATGCAGCTCATGCCCGGCACGGCGCGATTGGTCGCGCGCCATCGCGGCGATCCGATGGACATGGCCGATCGCATGACCGAGCCGGCGCTCAACTTCGAATATGGCCAATCCTATCTCGAGGAACTGGCCGGCAATGCCGGCACCGGCGGGCTGCTGCCCAAGGTGATCGCGGCCTACAATGCCGGCCCGAACAATGTCGCGCTGTGGAACCTCAAGACCAACGTCCAGCAGGATCCCCTGCTGTTCATCGAGGCGATCCCCTTCGCCGAGACGCGCGCTTATGTCGCGATCGTGATGCGCAATTACTGGATGTACCAGCGGCAGGTCGGCGCCTCGACCACCAGCATGACTGCGCTGGCGCAGGGCCAGTGGCCGCGCTTCCCGGATCGGGCGGGCGCGACCGCATCGCGCGGTTCGGCGGGGGCGATGGCGCCGGCGGTGGTGGGGAACTAAAAGCTCGCCTTCGTCACCCTGAACCTGTCTCAGGATCCACCAGGCAATTCGCCCTGTCCGTGCGGATGGACGGTGGATGCTGAAAAAGGTCAGCATGACGAAAAGAATTCAAGCGTGCTTCAACCGCCTTGGCACCAGATCCAGCGTAGCCCCGTCCGCCTCAGCAATCGCCACACCCATCAAATGATGATCCGGCGCCCGCGCGCAGGCCGGGTCGGCTGCGGCCGCATCCCCCGCAAGCGCGAGCGCCTGGCAGCGGCAACCGCCCCAATCGATCTCCTTGCGATCGCAACTCTCGCACACCGGAGGCATCCAGTCGGTCCCGCGGAAGCGCAGAAACGCATCGGATCCCATCCAGATCGCACTCAGCGAGTGCTCCTTCACCGAGGGAAACACGAACCCCGGCAAAGTCTCCGCC
Organism: Sphingomonas sp. MMS24-J13; assembly: GCF_044905095.1. Lineage (NCBI taxonomy): Bacteria > Pseudomonadati > Pseudomonadota > Alphaproteobacteria > Sphingomonadales > Sphingomonadaceae > Sphingomonas > Sphingomonas sp. MMS24-J13. Next base: position 1,196,088 of record NZ_CP173258.1, on the reverse strand, counting down.
GCATGGCAGGGCAAGGCCTTGCCCGATGGTGAGATGTTGATGAAGCGGTTGCCCCAGCCGCCCATGCACGCCTTGGGCCGCGCGGCGTAATAATCGGGGACGACATAATCGATCACGATCCGCCCTTGCAGCCGATCGCGCGCGGCGGCGACGATGGCGTTGGTCGCTTCGAGCTGCGCGAAGGTCGGCAGCAAGGCGTTCCGGTTGAGCAGGCCCCAGCCATAATATTGGGTGTGCGCGATCTCGATTCGCTCCGCGCCGAGCTGCTCACCGAGCGCGATCATCTCGCCGACACGTTCGGCATTCTGACGGTGGATCACGAAGTTGGCGGTCAGCGGCAGCCCGGCCTCGAGGATCCGCCGCGCCGCCTCCAGCTTCTTCGCATGGCCGCCGCGATAGCCGCCGAACCGGTCGCCATTCTCCGGCCCCGAATCCTGGAAGCTCAGCTGGATATGGTCGATCCCGGCATCGAGCAGTTCTGCCATCGCCGCGTCGGTCAGCAGGACACCCGACGTGATGATATTCGTGTAGAGCCCGCGCGACGCGGCATGACGCACCAGCGCGACCAGATCGCGCCGCGCCATCGGCTCGCCGCCCGAAAAATGGACCTGGAGGATGCCGATCGACGCCGCCTCGTCGAGCACGCGCAGCCAATCGGCGGTGGCCAGTTCGCTTTCGGGCGGATCGAGCGCGAGCGGGTTCGAGCAATAAGCGCATTGCAGCGGGCAGCGATGGGTGAGCTCCGCGATCAGCCCCATCGGTGGCGCCGGCGGCATCATAGCGCCACCGCACCCCGCGCCGACAGATCCTGCAATACCGCGCCGACATCGGTTGCGATCAGATCGCGCGGCGCATCGAAACGCGCGGCGAGATCGTCGATGATCGCGTCGAGCGAGCGCACGCCGTCGACCAGCTTCAATATCTCGACCGCAATCTCATCGGGCATGAACAACTTCTCGGGTGCGAGCAGCACCCACGCCTCGCGCACCGCATCGAAGCGGAATTTCACCCCGCGTTTGAAGCGGGGTACGCTCATGCCGACGCCTCGGGCACGAACGCGCCCGGCGGAATCAGGCCCGGCGCGACATAAGCGTAGTAAAGCCCGTCGAGTTGACACCACAAGACGTCGCACTTGAAGCGCAGCGCGGCGAGCACCGCCTGCTGCTTCTCGACCGTATCGGCATGGCGTTTGACGTAAGCCAGCGCCCAATCGCTATCCTGCGGCGCCTGCGTCAGCCTGGGCGTGAAGTAAGCGAGCGTGTCCGGCGTGATCCAGTCGTAATGGGAGAGCATGCCCGACACGCGCTCGGCGATGATCGTCGGCGAGAAGAGTTCGGTCAGCGAGGATGCCACCGCCTCGAGCAGGCTGCGATCGCGCACGAAATGGACGTACGCATCGACCGCGAAGCGCGTCTCCGGAAGGATCGCTCCGGTGCCGATGACGAGGTCGCGATCGAGCCCGACGCCCTCGGCGAGCTTGAGCCAACGTTCGATCCCGCCCGGCTTGCTGCCGTCGCCATCATGATCCTCGATCCGACGCCGCCACTCGCGCCGCTCCTCGGCGGTTGGCAGCCGCGCCATCAGGGTCGCGTCCTTGGCGGGGATACTCGCCTGATAATAATAGCGATTGAGCGCCCACGCCTGCACCTGCGGACGGGTCAGCCTGCCGTCGTGGAGCAGGCGGTGGAACGGGTGATGGATATGGTAACGCTCGGCCCCGATCGCGCGCAAAGCGGCTTCGAGGCCTTCGGGGGTCAGCAGCTCGTCGGTCACAGGGTCAGTTCCAGCCCGTCATACGCGACGGTCCAGCCCGCCGCCTCCGCTTCCGCCCGCTCGGGGGAGTCATCGAGAAGGATCGGGTTCGAATTGTTGATATGGATGATCAGCTTGCGGCCGACATCGATATCGCGAAAGGCCGCGATCGTGCCGTCGGGACCCGACAAGCTCATATGTCCCATCCGCCGCCCGGTCTTCGGGCTGAGCCCAGCAACGACCATCTCGTCATCGCACCACAAGGTCCCGTCGAAGAAGACCGCGTCGGCACCTTGCAGCCGCGCGGCCAGTTCGGGCGTCATCGCGGCGCAGCCTGGGATATAGAACAGGCGGTGCGTGCCATCCGAGACGAGCGCCGCAACCGTGGTCTCGTCGGCCTGGATCGCGGGCATCGCATCACCCTGCTCCAGATAGAGCGGCACCTTGCCCGGCACTGCGAACAATTCGATCGTCAGTCTGCCGCCAAGGTCGATCGGCTCATCCAATGCGACCGTCTGCCGAGTGACGATATCGCGCGCCAGCACCTCGAAGATAGGATTGGCGCCGAGCACATCATGGATACGCGCGGTGGCGTAGAGGGTGAATGGCTGACGCTCGCGCATCGTCAGCAGCCCCGCGATCACATCGACATCGCCACCGGTGAGGATCACGCCCGCAATCGGGGTCGATCGCAACCCTTCGCGCGGATGCAGCGCCGGGGTACGGGCGATCTGTTCACGCAGATCGGGCGCGGCGTTCAGCAGGAACCAGCGCTCGCCGTCCGCGCTCACCGCGAGGCTGGCCTGGGTCCTGGGGAGCGCCGAAGGATCGCCTGCGCGGGCGCGCCTGCATCCATCGGCATTGGAATTCCATTGGGGAAACCGCCGCCGGCGGCCGCCCCCAGGACCACGGCCTTCACGCTGGTTTCAGGCGGTCAGCTCGGCGCAAGCGTAGCAGTTGATCTCGGCACCAAGGGCGATTTCGACGATCTTCGGGGTCTTCCAAGCCATGGGTCATTCTCCTGGTCGGGCGCGTTGGCCGCGTCCCTTCGTCTATGTAGACGCAGGCCGGCACCTCCGGAAGCATGCTAACGACAGACCGTTGTAGCCTGCGACCAAACGCCCCTCCCGAGAGACAGACCGTAGCGGTGCCGAAATAAACGGTATTGCCGTTATGCTTGGTCACAGCGCTTTCGATGCCTAAACAGGCGTCATGTCCATCGATACCAGCATTCCTTTCCTACCCGTTCGCATCGCCGTGCTGACCGTTTCGGACAGCCGCACCGCCGCCGACGATCGCTCGGGCGACACTCTGGTCGAACGCCTGACCGGCGCCGGTCATATCCTCGCCGATCGCGCGATCATCCGCGACGATGTCGAGACGATCGTGGCGCGCCTTTCGGCCTGGATCGCCGATCCTGAGGTCGATTGCGTCATCACCACCGGCGGCACCGGCGTGACCGGCCGCGACGTCACCCCCGAAGCCTTCGCCCGCGTGCGCGACAAGGAGATAGAGGGGTTCGGCGAGCTGTTCCGCTGGCTCTCCTATGCCAAGATCGGCACCTCGACGATCCAGTCGCGCGCCACCGCCGCAGTGGCGCGCGGCACCTATCTGTTTGCGCTGCCGGGATCGACCGGCGCGGTCAAGGACGGCTGGGACGGCATCCTCGCGACCCAGCTCGACATACGCCACAAGCCCTGCAATTTCGTCGAGCTGATGCCGCGGTTGATGGAGCGGTGAAGGCCCCTCCCCCACCCGTCATTCCCGCGCAGGCGGGAATCCATATTCTCTGAAGCGCCAGAGTCAGATGGTTCGGAGGTTATGGATTCCCGCCTGCGCGGGAATGATGGGTGGGCAAATGTTCTTGTAATGTTCTTATCCTCACCTTAGCTTCGCCGCATGAGCTCCCCTCCTCGCCTCCCACCGCGCCCCGGCCGAGGGGCGCCGGTCAACGCGACGCCTCAGCGTTTCAACCTTCAGGCGCGCGAGGTGGATGGCGACTGGCTCGACGCCCGCGACGAGATCGACGGCGAGGAGCCGGCCGTCCGCACCACCGTCACGATCGAGAAACCGCGCACGATCATCACCCGCAATCAATCGCCCGACGTCGGCTTCGATCGCTCGATCAATCCCTACCGCGGCTGCGAGCATGGCTGCATCTATTGCTTCGCACGGCCGACCCACGCCTTCCACGATCTCTCGCCCGGGCTCGATTTCGAGACGCGGCTGTTCGCCAAGCCCGACGCGCCCAACCTGCTGCGCGCCGAACTGGCGGGGCGCAACTATGTCGTCCGCCCGATCGCGTTCGGCACCAACACCGATCCCTATCAGCCGATCGAAGGCAAATGGCGGATCACGCGCGCCTGCCTGGAGGTGCTGGCCGAATCCCGGCACCCTTTCACCATCACCACCAAATCCGATCGCGTCGTGCGAGACATCGACATCATCGCGCCGATGGCCGCCAAGGGGCTGGCGGCGGTGGTGATCTCGATCACCTCGCTCGATCCGGCGATCGCCCGCACGCTCGAGCCGCGTTGTCCGCGCCCGGCCAAGCGGATCGCCGCGGTCAGGGCGCTGATCGATGCCGGCGTGCCGACTTTCGTCAGCCTGGCCCCGATCGTACCGCAGATCACCGACCACGAGATGGAGGATATCCTCGCGGCGGCAAAGGCGGCCGGTGCGCGCGGCTGCTTCTTCCTTCCCGTCCGCCTGCCGCATGAAGTCGCGCCGCTCTTCCGTGCATGGCTGGAAGCGCATTATCCCGATCGCGCGGGCAAGGTGATGGCGACGATCCAGTCGATCCGGGGCGGGCGCGACAATGATCCCAATTTCATGACGCGGATGCGCGGCCAGGGGCCATGGGCGGAGCTGCTGCGCACCCGCTTCGCGATCGCGTGCAAGAGATTGCGGCTGAACCGCGAACGGATCGTGCTGCGGACCGATCTGTTCAGGCCGCCCGAGGGCGACCAGATGCGGTTGTTTTAGGGGGTCTCTGAAAATTGGATCGTCACCCCGGCCTTGAGCCGGGGTCCCGCTGCCTCCAGCGGAACAAGAAGCGGGACCCCGGGTCGAGCCCGGGGTGACGAAAAGGGTGGAACCATTGCTTTACCCGCGCCGCGCCTTCCGCAAGCTCGCGGCCAGCCCAAGCTCGCCATAATGCCGCATCGCATCCTGATCGTCATGCGCATCCGATGGCGCGCGGCGATAGGAGGTGATGCCGACCATCCCGCCTTTCTTGGGGTAGGTGAAATGGTCGACGCCCATCGCGTCCCAGAGCGGCTTGCTCTCGGCATCGCTCTTGAACCACAGATCGTCCATCGCCAGCAAAGCGAAGATCGTGCCGTCGCAATAGAGCGCGGCCCCGCCGAACATGCGGCGCATCGTCACATGCCCGATCGGCGCCATGGCCTCGGCGATCCACTCGACGAGGCCGGCGTCGACGCTCACGAGCCCCTCATCACTCCGCAGCTTGCGCCACCGCCGCGTCGGCCGCTTCCAGCTCGGACGCCTTGGCCTCGACCAGCTTGACGATATGCTCGATCATATCGGCGTCCTGCACCGTATGATCGGTGACGCCCGACAGATAGACCATATGCTTGCCGTTGCCGCCGCCGGTAAGCCCGATATCGGTTTCGCGCGCCTCGCCCGGGCCGTTGACGACGCAGCCGAGCACCGACAGCGACATCGGCACGCGGATATGCTGGAGCCGTTCCTCCAGAGCCTGGACGGTGCGGATCACGTCGAAACCCTGCCGCGCACAGGACGGGCAAGAGATGACGCGCACGCCGCGCTGGCGCAGGCCGAGCGCCTTCAGAATCTCATAGCCGACGCGAATCTCTTCCTCAGGCTCCGCCGAGAGCGAGACGCGGATCGTGTCGCCGATCCCGAACCAGAGCAAAGAGCCCATACCGATCGAGGACTTGACGGTCCCGCCGATCAGGCCACCGGCCTCGGTGATGCCCAGATGAAGCGGGCAATCGACCACTTCGGCGAGCTGCTGGTAGGCGGCCGAAGCGAGGAACACGTCCGACGCCTTCACCGCGACCTTGTATTCGTGGAAATCCTGATCCTGCAGCAGCTTGATATGATCGAGCGCGCTTTCGACAAGAGCCTCGGGGCACGGCTCGCCATATTTTTCGAGCAGGTCGCGCTCGAGGCTGCCGCCATTGACGCCGATCCGGATCGCGCAGCCGTTGGACTTGGCCGCATCGACCACTTCCTTCACGCGCGCAGCCGAGCCGATATTGCCCGGATTGATGCGCAGGCAGGCAGCGCCGGCATCGGCAGCTTCGAGCGCGCGCTTATAGTGGAAATGGATGTCGGCCACGATCGGCACGCGTGCCGCGCGCACGATCTGCTTGAGGGCTGCGGTCGAGGCCTCGTCCGGGCACGACACGCGGATGATGTCCGCACCGACTTCCTCGCACCGCCGGATCTGATCGACCGTAGCGCGGATATCCTCGGTCGGGGTATTGGTCATGGTCTGCACCGAGATCGGAGCATCGCCGCCGACCGGCACGTTGCCGACCATGATCTGGCGGGACTGGCGGCGCGCGATATCGCGCCAGGGGCGTACGGACGACATAAGGGCCCTCGTGGTGGATCGGCGCCTATATAGGCCGGCGAAGATCGCCAGTCACCCCAAGGAAGCGAGATACTCGGCGCGCCGATCGGCGGCCCAATGCGCACTCTGCAGATCATGCACCGTCCGAATCTCGGCGATGTGCCAGCCGATATCCTCGCGCGACGCGAACGACTCCGCATGCTGGCGGTGGCGGCACAGCAAATCGGGGACGAACACCGCGCTGCGCCCCGCTGCTGCGGCGCGCAGGTAGAGCAGCCAATCGAACGCGAAACCGAGCTTTTCGAGCGCGTCGCCATTGGTGCGGATCAGGTCGAGCAAAACCTCGCGCCGCCACAGGACCGAGCTGATCGTGAGGATCGGGTTCTTGACGACGAAATCGGAGGCGAGCAGCCGGTCGGCCGCGATCTCGCCGCCGCCGGCGATGTTCGCGCCGATCACGCCCGCGGGATAATCGCTATGATCGGCGATGATGCGATCGTTCACGTCGATCCATTCGACCGCGACAAAAGCATAGGCCGCTCCAGGCGCCTGTTCGAGCGCCTCGACGCAGCGCTCGATCATCGTCGGCGCGACCCAGTCGTCGCCTTCGGCGATATGCAGATATTTGGCGTCCGACGTGGCCGCGATCTCGGCCCAGGTGACGAACAGCCGCCCGTCATTAGCCGCCGCTTCGACCATCCGCACGCCCAGCCGCTCGGCCACCTCGGCGATGCCGACATCGCCGCCATCGGTCGAGGCGATATCGAAATAGGTGACCGCACGCGGTGACAATGTCTGCCGCGCGATGCTGCCGATCCGGCTCTCGGCGAAGCGGCCATGATTATGGCCGATGATGGCCACGTCGACCACCGGCGGCGTATAAAGCTCGCGCAGCAGATCCCGCACATAGATCGGCCAGTCGAATTGCTCGGCCGCCCATAGCGCGCGCTCCTCGGACCGGCCGAGCGCGCGCGCCGCGCGCACCGCGTCGAGCAACGCCGCCGGATCGCCCGTCGCGGCGAGGATGCCAAGCTGCGCATCCGCGCCGATCAGATCGGAAATGCCGCCGGTGGCGGCGATCGCCGCCACCGGCAGCCCGCACGACCAGGCCTCGATTGCCGCCGAAGGCAACGGATCCTCGCGCGAGGGCAGCAGGAACACGTCGGCCGCGCCCATCAAAGCTTCGATTTCGACACGGTTGGGCAGGAGGATCAGGTGGCCACTCGCGGACAGGTCGGCGATGCGCGCCTCCAACATAGCCTGGGTCCGGCCATCCCAATCACCCTGCCAGACGAAGATCATGGCCTCGCCGGCATTGCGCGCCGCCTCGGCGGTCGCGACGAACAGGTCGGCGCCCTTGCGATGATCGGCATAGCCCAACGCGGCGACCACGCACGGCCCTGGTGCGAGCCCGATTTCGGCGCGAGCAGCCGTCGCATCGAGCCGCTCGACCCGCCGGTACTGGCCCTGCGATCGCACCATGATCCTGTCCGGGGGAATACCGGCCCCCTCGAGCATTCCGGTCATCGCCGGGGTCGAGGCCACGAAGCGCCGGACCCGATTGCCATTGGCCACCATCGCCGGTGCCGCATCGAGCGAAGCGAACATTTCGGGCAGCTCGTGGATCAGCTGGATCGCCTTGATTCCCACCGCGGCCAGGGCGCCCAGGATCGGCGCCGAGGCGGCGCTGTTGACGATCGCGTCGGTGAAGCCTCGCCGGACCAAGGTCGCGGCCAGCAAAGCCGCATCGCCATGCACCACCTGCGTTTCCGCGACATCGCGATAGGCCCGCAGCAGCCCGTCATAACCCGGCCCTGCGCGGAGCAGCAGGAACAGCACGTCGACAGCGAAATCCTGCTTCAACGTGCGGCCGAGATTGAGCAGCAGCGTCTGCGATCCGGCGGGAAAGGCGTCGTGGCCGATCAGGACGATCTGACGCCGCACGCCCTTCTTCTCGGCATGCAGCACCCTCTGGACGACGTTGAGATAGGCATGGCCGAAACGACGATCGGGTTCGAGATAGGCCCCCTCGCCCCACTCGTTCCAGGCATTGATGCACACGATCGGGGGCCGGCCGGCATCATCCTCGGCCGCCTCGACCAGCGCCTGCAGCCAGCGGCGGAACTTCTCGGGGGTCGATCCATGGACCACCGACGCAGCACCCTGGCGGCGACTGTCATTGTCCCATGACGGGAAGCAGCTGCGGATGATCGGATAAGGCGGCTCGGGCAGGTTGAGCGCGCGATCGACGATCGCGTCATAGTCCCACACCTTGAGCAGAGGATTATTGCCGAAGCCGCGCTCGGGCATGTTCAGGCGCAAGGTGCGGCTGATCTTGTGCGGCGGGAATTCGAGCGCGCCGTCACAGCCGAACGCGCGCGGATCCTCGTCTTCGAACGTCTGCGCCATGTAGATCAGGGGATTCTCGCCGAGCAGGGCGAATGCCGCGCGCAGCTGATCGAGCCAGTGGGCTGCGTCCGGGATCATGCTGGTGCGGTAGATGGCGAGCAAGGGCCGGCCATCGATCCGGCGGTAGCGCGGATCGCGGAAGTGCCGGACCAGATCCTCGGCGAGGATTTCGGGCATATCCGGCGGATAGGTCTGCTCCAGCAGGATTTCGGACGCGCTACCGTCCCAACGGCGCGACCATGTCTCGTTGGCCCAGATCAGGAAGAAGCCGGTGTCGAGCGACGGATCGGCCAGGAAGCGCTCGAGCGGCTTCTCGAGCAGGCGCCGGCTGCCGAAATGGTAATAATAGAAAGCGAAGCCCGCGAGGCCGGCCTGCTGCGCCATCGCCACCTGGCGCTCCATCACCCCCGGATTGTCGAGATCGTAGAACCCGAGCGCCGACGGAATGCGCGGCTGGTAATGGCCGACGAAGCGCGGCGCCCCGCGCACGACATTGTGCCATTCGGTGAAGCCTTCCCCCACCATGCGTCGTTTTCGGGCACGCGGTGATATTGGGTGAGGTAGAAAGCATAGACGTCGCAGGCGCGGCGCGTGCCCTCGGGCGATGGCGCCGCCTGCGCCTCGGCGGCGCGTGACGGGCGATGGTTGGCGCGGATTTCGTCCTGTATCAGCTGGATCGCCGGCACGTCTTCAGCCACGCTCTCGACGTTGAGATGGCGCCAGCGCAGCATCAGTTCGCGGAACATCTGCATGTTGCTGCCGGAAAGATGGTAGCGCTCGCGCAGTTCGAGCCAGCTGAAGCCCTCCGACGGCAGCCGGCCCTCGTCCGCCCCCGAACGGATGAAGTGGAGATAGGCGTCGACCCCGGCCGCCGTCACATCGGCGTGGGCCGCGCGATAATAGGCGTAGTCGAAGAAGCGGTTGGGATTGTAGCGCGCGCCGCGCTCGACCGCCTTCATGAAACCGACCAGAGCCGGGGTCGCGCCACCCCCCATCTGCTGGCGCACGAACGGAGGATCGAAGCCGATCATCGGCTGGATCCCCTCGGCATCACCGATCGTGAGATAATGGGCGAGCAGGCAATGCCCTTCGGGCAGGCGCTGGACCTGCAGACGGTACCATGCGGGATCGAAGAAGGGCGATGGGCGCCGGTTCTGGCTCTCGCCGATCGTGATATAGTGATCGATCAGGTCGATGCCGCTGCGCTCGACCTCCGGATTGGTCCGCGCATAGAAGACCGGGCTGAACGCGTTGGTCGATCGCAACAGGCGCTCGATCTTGCGCTGAAGCGGGGTCAGGGGCAGCCGGCGGAGTTCGCTCGCCATCATGCCCTCCGATCATCGCATGCGCGACAGCCCACTCGAACCCCATCCATGGTGCGGCACTTGGCCTGACGGAGGTACCCACCGCAACCCCCCTTGATGCCTATCCGCAGCCGTGGCACCCGCCGCGCTGCACAATGACGGGGGCAACATGGCGCGCGCGATCCTCCATATCGGCACGGAGAAAACCGGGACGACGGCAATTCAGGCCTATCTGGCGGGCAATCGTGCGGAACTGCGCCAGGCCGGTATCATCTATTCGTCGCTTCCCAACGGCGAGAACCACACGGCGTTGGCGATGTATGCGCAGGACGACGACCTGACCGACGATCTGCGGATGGGTGCCGGCATCGATACGCCGGGGAAGCTGGCGGCGTTTCGCGAGACTGTCGAGCAGATCATGGCGGATGAAGTTGCCGCTGCAGCACCGAACAGCGTATTCATCTATTCGAACGAGCATTGCCAGAGCCGGCTGATCAATCCCGGCGAGGTCGAGCGGCTTTACACGTTGCTGCGCCGATTCTTCAAAGACATAGTGGTTCTGGTCTATCTGCGTCGCCAGGATCAGGTGGCAGTCAGCCATTATTCGACCGTGATGAAGGCCGGTTATACCGGCGTCCATGTGATCGATCCGCCGATGATCGATCGCCGTTTCTACGATTATGACGCGCTGCTGGCGCGCTGGTCGAGCGTGTTCGGGCGCGACAAGATGGTCGTCGCGCGCTATATTCCATCGAATTTGGTCGGGGGATCGATCCTTCCCGATTTCTGTAATCGGATGCGCATCCCCAAGCTTCGCCAGATCGACATGCGGCGCAACGAATCGCTCCGACCGCCGCATCAGGAGTTCCTGCGCCGCGTCAACGAGCGGCTGCCACGCTTCGTTGCCGGCGCGTTGAACCCGCGCCGCGGGGATATCGAGAGCTATGTCTCGGCAATCGGCAGCGGCCCCGGCCGGCGCCCATCCAGGGCGACGGCGCGTGCCTTCTACGAAACGTGGACAGCATCGAACGAAGCCGTGCGGCAGGAATATTTCGCCAGTTTCGACAGACTGTTCGACGACAATTTCAACTCTTATCCCGAGGTCGAGGATCCGGCCGAACTCGATCTCGACGATGCGCTGGATATCTCGACGGATATCTGGGCGGCATTGGCGACAAACCGGCCCGCGCCCCGCCCGGCCCCGGTCCTGGCGCCTCGCCCTGCCCCCACCCCGGCGGAGCCCGCTGCGCTCAAGGCGCTGCCCCCACCCGGGGGCGTGCCGCGCACCGGATCCGGGGCGGTCAACGCCGGCTATCAGCGCGACGACCGCAACATCGTCGATTACGAACTCTGGCAGCTCGGCGACCAGCAGTTGCGCGGGCCCGAACCGGATCGCGACCGGCCCTATTTCGCGGCGATCGGCGCGGCCCAGGTGTTCGGCCGCTTCGTACCGACACCCTTTCCCGATCTGATCGCCGAGCAGATCGGCATGGCAGCGCTCAACCTCGGTATGTCGGGCGCGGGGCCGTCCTTCTTCCTCCAGCGCGAGGAGATGATCGCCGCGGCCAATCGCGCCGAATTCGTGATCGTCCAGTTCATGTCGGGCCGCTCGATCAGCAACAGCCGCGCGGTGCTTGCCAACAATCAGGGGGTGATGTGGCTGCGCGATCACCCCGACGCGTCGGCCTATTACGCCGAGGACATCTATCGTCATCTGCTCAACACGCTCAGCCCCGCCGAACTGGCTGAGCTCCGCGCGGAGAATCGCGAGAATTACGTCACCGAGATGCAGGCGCTGCTCGGCCGGATCGAACGGCCCAAGATCCTGCTCTATTGGTCCAAGCGACCGGTGAACTATAGCGAAGGGCTCGACAATCTCGCCGATTACTGGGGGGATTTCCCGCACTTCGTGAACCGCGACGTGGTCGAGACCTTGATCCCGTTCGCGGATCATTATGCCGAGGTCGTAACCGAACGCGGTATCCCGCAGCCCTTGTTCGACATGAGCAGCGGCGCGCCGATCATGATGTGGCCCGAAGACCGTTTCCCCAACGTCCACCAGCGCGAACATAACCATTATTATCCCTCGCCCGAGATGAACGAGGATGCCGCAACCATATTGATGCCCGCAGTCAGGCAATTGATGGGCTCGTCCGGTCGCCCCCGGGCAGAGCAGGCACCGCAGCCGCGCGCCATCCTCGTGCACATGCACATCCATCGCAATGCCGGATCGGCGATCGATCGTGCGCTGCAGGAAAGCTTCGACCATCAATGGCGGACCGTCTCGGCCCCCGATCCGGCTGCTGGAGGCGAAGCCGTCGTCCAGGCTGCCGCAAGCGACGCCGGTCTGCAGGCAATCTCCGCGCATCAGATGCGTTTTCCCCTCCCCGAACGCGAAGGCCTGCGCTTTCAACCGCTCCTGCTGCTCCGCAATCCGATCGTGCGGGCGCGATCGGTCTACGATTTCGAGCGGAGCGAGCAGCAGCGCACGCATTCCGATGCCTTCCATACCCGCATGGCAAACCAGCATGATTTTCGGGGCTGGGTCGAATGGTGCCTGAGCGACACGATCGCCTCCGGCCCGATCGCGAACCTCCAGACGCGGTTGTGCTCGGTGACCAACAACGGCACGCGCATGGACCATTGGAACCACGCGATCACCCTGCGCAACTTCCACGAGGCGAAGACGTTGCTGTCGACCGCGGCGGTCGGAACGATCGAGGATTTCGACGCCTCGCTGATCCGGATCGAGCGCGCGCTGCACCTCACCTTCCCCCGGCTGAGGTTGCTCGCCTATCTCGAAAATGCCGCCGCTGACGAGGGTATCGACCTCACGACGACGGAAGACATGGTCCGCGAGGAATTGGGAGAGGCGCTGTACGATCGCCTGTGCGCGGCCAATGCGTTCGATCTGCTGCTGTGGAAGCGGGCTTTCAATTCAGAGCGATGATACGCGGCGCGAACCGCTTGCTTCTGGCACTCAACCGCCGCGCATGGCCGACAAGATAGCGGGCTGCTGCCGCGCAAAGGACAGGCTCGGCAGGGTCGCAAAAGCCTCCGCCAGCCGCACGATCGCGGGATATTCGGGCGTTGCGGAAAAGCGATCAACGACGCTCGCCAACTCGATCTCGCGCCGGTCGATCGAACGGGGCGAGATCGGGCGCGGTTCGCTCGACACATGCAGGTCGCCGCGCACGCTCGAACGATCGAGATGCTTTTCGAATTCGAATTGGGCGCGTTCCGGTTCCAGCCCGACCATCCGGGTCAGTGCTTGCATACCGTTGATATCGCGCCCGAACGCATCGTAGCCGAGCAGCAGGGCCTTTTGGCTCTCTGCCAAATCGGCGATCCGGCGACAGCTCGAGAGCATGCGCTTGGCCCAAAGCGCAAAGGTCTGCGCATCGATCTCCAGGTCAGCTGCCCCCCACCACTCGCGACGCGCCTGCACTTCGGACAGGAAAGCGTGAAACGGATTGCGCAGGATCACGACCAGATGGCGCGTCACGGTCGGCGGCGCGCCGTCCACCAATTCCTCGATCCGATCGATATAGCGCAGATACGTCGCCGTTTCCTTGACGACGAGGACCGAACCGGGGCGTCCGGCGGGTACGAACGTTTCGACGAAGCCATCGAAGGTCATGCCACAGGTGCTGTCGATGCGCTCCATGTTGGCGTTCCAGGGCTCGAAGACCGCCACCACGTCGGAATGAACGCTCAGTGCGGCGGTGACGACCGTGGTCCCCGATCGCGGCGGCGCGATGATCGCCACCAGTTTCCGGAACCGGTCGGGAGGATTATCGTCTGCCAAACACCCTCCTCGATCAACCCGCACCCCGCATGAACGTGATGCGCCGTGCAGCCATATGGTCATCACCGGGCCGGAACAATGGTCTTGCGCGTCTCGGATTGGTCGATCCGCCATTGCTGGCCATCTTCACCCTGCTATGCGATAGGCCTTGCAGGGCGCCGGTTTCTTTGGGACGGTCGCTATCTCTTCTTGAGCGAGCAGGTACGGACCCGAGCTGACAATGGAATTGGCGAGTATTGGCTTGGGTGGGGCGCTCCTTCGCTGGGGCGATGCCGCCACGATGCCGACGGAGCTCGACATATTCAGCGCCGGCATCCACGTTGCGCGACAGCCGCTGATCCGCTTCGCCCCCAATCGCACCCCCCTGCTGAACCTGATCGACGAACGCCAATTTCTGGCCTCGATCGCCGAGATCACCGTGATCGAAGGACAGATCACGCGCGCGGGCTGGGGCGCCAACGTCAGCGAAGGCTGGTCGGTGGCTGGCGAGGACACGCCGTTCTGTTTCCGCGAGGAGACCGGCGACGTCCGCGTCACGCGCTACGATCTGACCAGGGCGCTCGGCATCGAGCGCATGCTGATCGCGCCCGGTGAGGAATATTATTTCTCGCTCGACCTGGCGCAGCATCGCTGCGGGGTTGGCCTCGTGATGGAATGGATCGATCCTTACGGCCAATCGATCGATCGGCGCGAGGTCTGGCGTGAGTTCGGGCCGATGGGCGGGCCCAATCCGGCCGATTACAGCCCGCTCCTGATCCACGACGAATGCCCGCCCGATGCGACCGGGCTGCGTATCATCCTGATGCACGGGCCGCCGACCGTCCAGCCCGACGCTTATGCCTTCTTCCGCAACCCGCGGCTGACGATGGGCGATCCGCGCCATCGGCCGATCGTGGCCGGCGACGGGCAGGTACCGACCGAGGATGTCGACCGGGTCGCGCTCCTGCCGATCGGCGATGCGGTGCGCGAACATGCGGGGCCGCTGGAGGTGGGCGATGCCGCTGTCCGGATCGCGCTACCCGATCTCCGGGCAAAGCTCCGTCCGGACCCGCCGCCGCTCACCGTGACGAGTCATGGTGCCTATCTCGACATCAATTTCGCAGCCGGTTTCTGGGACGGCGAATTGGCCAGCGTCGTGACGGTCGACGGCATCCTCGCCGGGCATATCCAGCTGCGCACCGGCGCGGCGGGCTCGACCACGCTGCTCCGGCTCTCGCTCGACCTGCTCGATAACCAGCCGCACATGATCGAGATACGCGGCGGCACGCTGGGGGAGCTCCGCCATCGCTCGTCCATCATCCTGTCGGCGATGCAGACGCCGCCCGATATATTCCAGCGCCATGTCACGCGGATCGAGCGCCCGGCGTTGCTGCCGCTGGCGGACCTGCGTTACGAGGCCCTGATCGCGACGATCAAACGGCTCGGCAATGCCGGCACGGTCGATCCCGCGATCCTCGCGCAGATCAGCCTGTGCCACGCGCTGGTGTTGAAGGGCCCGCAGGAAAATGCGGTGCGTTTCGCGCCGCTCGTCCTTCCACGAGGCACCCGGCCGCGCTTTTCGATCATCATCCCCGTTCACGACAAATTCTACTTCACCTATTTCGCACTCTGCGCGGTGATCTACACCTGCGCCGGCCTGCCGTTCGAAGTCGTGGTGGTCGATGACGGGTCGAGCGACCAGACCGCATCGATCGAGGCGATCGTGGATGGCGTGCGGGTCGTCCGCCATCGCGAGGCGCAGGGTTTCGTCGGGGCGTGCAATGCCGGCGCAGCGGCCGCGCTCGGCGATTACCTGATCTTCCTCAACAACGACACCGAAGTGGTCGGCAACTGGCTGGAAGAGATGCAGTTGCCGTTCGAACTGTTCGATCGCGTCGGCTTGACCGGCGCGAAGCTGATCTATCCGAACGGGCGGCTGCAGGAAGCCGGCGGCATCATCTGGAATAACGGCAAGCCGTGGAATTACGGCCGCGACGGCAGTGCCGCCGATCCGCGCTACGGCTATACCAGGCAGGTCGATTATTGCTCCGGCGCGGCGATCATGATCTCGCGCGAGGCCTGGACCGAGTGCGGCGGCTTCTCGTCCGAATTCAAGCCGGCTTATTACGAAGACACCGACATCGCCTTCAAGCTGCGCGCCAACGATCGGCGCGTCGTCTATGCCCCCAAGGCGATTATCGTCCACTACGAAGGCATTTCGAACGGGCGCGATATCGAGGGCGAGGGGCTGAAGCGCTATCAGCTCGTCAACCGCAAGACGTTCGAAGACAAATGGCGGCCGGTTTTCGGCCAGCTTTCGGACGAAGGCGACAGACCGGATCTGGAGAAGGATCGCGGGATCGTCGGCCGAGCGCTGCTGTTCGATTATCAGACCCCGTCATTCGACAAGGATGCGGGCAGCTTCGCCATCACGCAGGAAATCCGGCTGCTTCAGGGCCTGGGCTACAAGGTCACGTTCGCCGCATCGAACCTCGCTTATCTCGATCTCTATACCGAGGCGCTGGAGCGGATCGGGGTCGAGCATCTCCACGCGCCTTTCTTTTCGAGCCTGCCCGAAATCCTCGAACGGCGCGGCAGCGAGTTCGATCTCGTCTATATCCATCGTTATACGACCGGGCTCGGTCTGATCCCGCTCATCCGCCAATTTGCGCCGCAGGCACGCGTGCTGCTCAACTGCGCCGACGTCCATTTCCTGCGCGAGATGCGCGCGGCGCGCATAGCCGGATCGCAGGACGCCTTCGACGAAGCGCTGCGCACACGCGAGGCCGAGATCAAGGTTTTCCGCGAGGCGGACGCCGTCCTCACCTACAGCGAGACCGAAAAGGCGGTGATCGAAACCTTCCTCGATCTCGAGGGATCGGTCTATCTGACGCCGTGGATCGCCGCCGATCCGGGCGCCGCCGTTCCGCTGGGGCAACGCGACGGTGTCTGCTTCATCGGCAGCTACGATCATCCGCCCAATCGTGACGCCATAGAGGCATTCATCGATCAATGCTGGCCGCAGATCCGCGCGCGCAATCCGGCCGCGATCCTCTATGTGGCTGGCAGCGGGTTCGAGCGGCTGGAGCTCAAGGAGCCGGACGAGTCGATCAAGGTGATCGGTTGGGTCGAGGATGTTTCCCTGTTTCTCGCGCAGCGACGGGTGATGGTCGCGCCGTTGCGGATCGGCGCGGGCATGAAGGGCAAGGTCATCGACGCGTTCAACAGCGGCACCCCGACGGTGCTGAGCCCGGTCGCGGCCGAGGGCATGCCGATTTCGTTCGGCTCCGATTCGGGAATCGCAGGGACGCCGGGCGAATGGATCGAGCAAGTATCGGAGCTGCTCACCTCGGATCCGTTGTGGAATCAGCGATCGCAGCGAGGCCTTGCGACGATACGCGAGCGTTTTTCGCTCGAAAACGGGCTTTTGCAATTTTCAGCGATGTTGGACGCGCTTAACCTGCCGCAAATGAGACCGTCGGACGGTGGTGCGCCGCAAGGCTTCGTGCCGCGCGAATCGCTGCGTGATATCGAATTGTTGCTTACCCGCGCGGGATCGGCTGATCATATGCCGTTCGCGCTCGCGGCTGCCGCGGAGTAAGGGGCGAAAATGAATCTGCGCGGTAATGTAGAGATGCTTACGCGGTCCGAGGTCCGTGGCTGGGCGGTCGATCTCGACCAGCCGACGACACCCGCCGCGGTCGAACTGGTCGTGGGCGGCCGGCGCGTCGCCGCCACACGGGCCGTGCAGCCGCGGCCCGATCTCGGCGCGCTCGGTCTCAGCTCCGCCAATATCGGTTTCTCGCTGGCCGTACCCGCAGGGACGATGTTCGATCTGCGTCTGGCCGAAGTGCGGATCGTAGGCGCGAACGCGAAGCTTCCCGGGATGGTCGAGGCAGCGCGCTACGAGGGCGTGCTCGAACAGATTTCGGGGACGCTGATCACCGGTTGGGCGTGGCATTCGTGGATGCCCGAAGAGCGGGTCGACGTCCTGATCCGAAACAGCCAGACCATCATCGGCCGCGTCACCGCCGATCGCCGGCGGGCCGATCTGCTTGGCGCCGGCGTGGGCGACGGGCGCTATGGATTCGAATTCGAGTTGCGCAAGCTGCCCGATTGGCACCGGATCGATACCGCCGCCTTGATGTGCGTGTTCGAGCCCAACGGGGTACCGCTGCACGATCTCCGCCCGGGTATGGCGCGAGCGCCGGTGCTGGTGAACACCAGCCGCACGCTCTATTCGGCACAGGCCCCTGCCCAGCCGGCCGCCGCTGCGTCCAGCCCCGCCCCCGCCATTCCGTCGCCGCGCGCGGCTGAGGTCCCGGCTCCCGCACCTGCCGAGTCAACCGCATCGAGCCGCGTTTCGGCATGGCGCGCGCGCAAATCGCAACGGCCCGCGCCGAACAGGCCCTCCCCGATCCAGCTGGTGAAATTCATTCAGCAAAACCCGCCGGCCCCGGCCGAAAAGCCGCTGAGCCCCGAACTCCTCGAGGCGATGCGCGACGCGCTCAATTTCGGCGAGGACGACCCGTTCGTCTGATCAAGGCCGCCAATACGGCCGCGCGAGCGACCAAGGCAGGGACGGCCGCGCGAAATCCCATGCGCTCCAGCCCCGTTCGATCAGGATTTCGCCGAGCTCGATATGGCCGCCCTCCTCTTCGAACGGGTCGCAGCTTTCCTCGGTTACGGCAACGCTCCGATCGGCAATGCTGAGGACGAGCATACCATCGCGATCCCGAACCGGAGTCACGACCGAACAGAGCTGGACCACCAGCGCGTGTTCCCGTTCATTCTTCGTGCCGACGATCTTCACGACCGTCCGATCGCCCTCGATCGCCAGCCTCGCACCCGATCGCGATCGATTGACCAGTAAAGCGTGCAACCTATCGAAGTGCCCGGTTGCCAGCGCCAGTCGATCGCCCGGGGAAATCACGGTGAAGCGCGCCCGATAGAGGCTCGTCATCTGCAGGATACCCGGCGCTTCGGGGCACAGCCCCGCCAGGCTCAGCCGTTCGAAATTCGGAATCGCGACCGAAACCCGACGCCGCTCGATCGGCGTGCTCATGGCCTCGCCGATCAGCGCCACGATCCGATCGGCAATGGCGCGCTGCATCGATTCCGCCGGGTGGTTGGGATCGCCGTAAGCGGCATCGAGCGCTGCGGGCGAACGGCGGCCCAGATCGTCGAGCCCATCGATCAGATCGAGCAGCATCGCATCGTGGCGTGCCGCCACACCTCGGTAAATCTGATGGAGAAACGGCACCTTCGCGCCGCCCGCGATACAGGGGAGCGACGACTTGCGTGGGATGACGAGCAGCAAAGGCAGGCAGCCTGCGGCGTGGATCATCTGGATCGCATAGCCGAGATATTGTGCGATCGAGGCCGGGTCGATCGCCTCCGCACCAAGGAAGATGTGGTCCATGATCGCCACGTCGAGGATGCAGACATCATGGCCCGCCAGCCACTCGGGCGCCGCGTAGAAAGGCAGGAGCACCGACGGGCTGGCACCGATGCGGCCCATATGCCCGATCTCAATCTCGGGCCGCTGCTTCAGATGCGCGACGAAGCCATTCTGCAAAATCGAGTTCGATTGCCCGATGACCGCCACCCGATACGCCATATGGCCGTTGTGCGGGCTGAGCGCGGATAGTCAAGAATGGCCGAGCAGCCTCGGTTGCCATGCTGGCAGCGCGAGTGACGGCGGCAGCGACGGCATATCGAAATCGATGACGCGCCAGCCACGCTCGACCAACAGCTCGCTGATCTCGACGGTGCCGCCATTGTCTTCGAGCGGATCGAAACTCGCCTCCGTCACCGCGGCATTGGGATGCGCAAAACTCAACGCGATGATGCCGTCCCGATCGCGCACCGGGGTCGTGACGGGGCAGAGCTGCGCGACGAACGGCTGGCTGCGCTCGTTCCCGGTGCCCATCGCCTTGACCACTGTCTGGTTGCCTTCGATCACGAGCTTGGCGTTGGACCTCGATCGATTGACCAGAACGGCGTGCAGCTGATCGAATTGCCCGGTGGGGAGCGCCAGCCGGTCTCCCGGAGAGATGACCGTGAAGCGGGCTTTGTAGAGGCTGGTCAATTGGAGGATTGCCGGCGCCTGCGGGCACAGGCCGGCCAGGCCGAGCCTGTCGAAATTGGGGATGGCGGACGAAACGCGGTGCCGTTCGATCGAGGTGGCGGCAGCCTCGGCGATCAACGCGACGATCCGGTCGGCCACATCGCGCTGGGTCGCTTCCGCCAGATGGTTGGGATCGGCATAGGCAGCCTCCAGCGCAGCGCGGGAGCGGCGACCGAGATGATCGAGACCGTCGGTCAGATCGAGCAGCATTGCATCGTAGCGCGCCGCGACCGCGCGATAGATCTGGTGGAGCAACGGTACTTTACCGCCGCCCGCGACATGCGGCAGCACCGATTTGTGCGGGATAATCAGCACCAGCGGCAGACAACCGGCGGCATGGATCATCTGGAGTGCATAACCCAGATATTGCGCGATCGCGGCCGGATCGATCGCATCGGCCCACAGGAAGACCTGATCCGCGACCGCGATGTCGAGGATGCAGACATCGTGACCGGCAAGCCATTCGGGCGTCGCGTAAAACGGCAGAAGATTCAAGGGGCTGCCGCCGATCCGCCCCATATGGCCGAGCTCGATCTCGGGTCGATGCATCAGGTGCGCGACGAATCCCGTATGCAGGATCGAGTTCGATTGCCCGATGATCGCCACCCGATGCGCCATCCGGCCGTTGTGCGGTCGACAGCCCGATAGTCAAGCTTGCCCTGGACGGCCCTCACTTGAACAAGCGGCGGAGGCTCGCATTGGTGACCTTGCCACCAAAGGCCGTCTGACCTCGCTGATAATAAAGCAGCCGATCCCGCGCGTCGACCTGACGCGTGTCCTTGTCCCAATCGACTTCCACCAGCAGCGACAAGGGCTCGAACTGGAATTTGCGCTGCTGCATGGCGATCAGGGTCAGTTCGACATCGGCATAATGGCTGGCATAATCCGGGCAGAACAGATCGCCGTCGTAATTGCCGAGCGCCCATTCGCGCGACACCAGCCCGAACGCGGCCAGCATACCGCCCCATTTGCCATCGTTGAAGGCGAGCAGCCCGCCATTCTTCTCGGCAAGGCAGTCGAGCGCGAGCGCCAGCCAGCGGCGTCCGGCAAAGGCATCCTGCGCGACATAGCCGAATTGGGGCGCGATCGACCGGCGAAAGGCGGTGTTGACGACCTTGATGAAACCCACGCGGTGGACATCATGGATACAAAGAATGTCGCCCGGCGCCGCCGCCCGGCGCGCCATTAATTGTGCTGCCCGGTTCGCCATTGCCGCATCGATGAAGGGCATCACCATCAGCGGCGCATCCTCACGGCCCAGCGTCGGCGGAAGCGAATCCAACGTCGCGAACGCAACATCGAGCCGATCTGCCATTCAGGCGAACTTGATCTCGGGCGGGGTGATGTTGCGCAGGAAACGCCGCGTCCAGTCATGCCCGTGCTGCTGGGTGAGATAGAGGTTGCGGTAGTTCACCCAGCAGGCGGCCAGCCAAAGGGATTTGTTGCGCCACGCCATATCCTTCATCTCGCGCAGCAGCTTGAGGTGAACGTTCATCTCCTCCTCGGGCAGGGTCAGCGGCAGCTTGAAAGCTTTCAGTCCCTTGCCTGCCGTGCGCATGAACAGCGGGAAGAGGCGTTCGACGATGAACGGCATATAGGTGCTGCCGCCATGCACATTGCGATCGTCGGCAGCGGTGCTGTGCAGTTCCGCGCGCAGTTCGGGCGGCAGATTGCGATCGGCGCGGACCAGCGCGCCGCGCACGAACGGGAGATAGGCCGACCAGAAAGCCGGCGAACCGATGAAATAATTGGCGGTCGAGTAGAAGCTCGACGGCAGCAGATCGCGCGTATCGTCCGGCAATCCGGCGGCTTTCAGAAAGGCGCGCACCAGTTCGAGGAAGCGCGGATGTGCGGTTTCGCCCTGCACCCACAGATTGTGATAGAGCGCCTCATGCTGCGGCAGCGCATTACAGAAATAGATGTCGTTGCCCGGATTTTCCTCGATGATCCGGAACAGATCGGCGCCCGACACGCCGGTCTTCTCGGTGAAGCGCCACGACAAGGCGCCCCACAGCGGCACGTCCTTGACATGCTCCGAGATGGACAGCCTCTCGAACAGATCGAATTCGAGATGCTCGGTTGGCGGCCCGCTATTGTCGAGCGGCACGAATCTGGCATCCACCAGCGGGCGTTGCCAGGCATCGAAGAAAATCTGGAAGATGCGCGCCGGATGGGTGGGCATGTCCAGCTTCGGCGCGGGCGAGGAAGCATCCGTCTCGTGGGCCGGCTTGACGCGCTTGCGTGACGACGCGCGTGCGGCTTTAGCCGGGGCGACGGCAATATCGGCCTCGACCGCTTGTTGCTCCACCACCGGTACGGGGGCCGCTTTGGCACGTTTGGCCGATGCTGCACGGGCAGGCCTGGCTGCCGCCGTTCCATTCATCCCCTTTTTGCCCGCCCCGGCCATAATGGAGAACTCCCCGTCAGATCCCCGACGCCGGTACGGCGCCAGCATGTCGTTCATCTCTTGTCGTCAAGGCGCGACGGGTCAAGCCGCGTTGGCGGCGTGAAATCGCCACACCCCGCCCTATCGCGCCACCAGATCGCGCAATTGCGCGCCGAGCGTGGAATTGCGCCCGCCGGTCTGCAGATGCGATAGATGGTGACGCGCGCAAAACAGGCCGCCCGGCACGCCCCCACTCAGCAGCTTCACGCCGAGGGCAAGTGCCTCCACCGCCGTGAGGCCCGCCGCATAAGGCTGTGTGTTGACGATCGCCTCGCAGCCGCCGATCGCGCGTAGATAGGCTTCGTGATTGGGTGGGGTGACGATGCGATCGACCGCAATGGCATGGCGCGCCAGCAACTCGGTGATCCGATCGCGCACGCGGGGATGCGCATAACGCCGATCGATCAGGATGACGCGATCGACCCCGGACGGCCAGTTCGCGAAGGTCGCCTCGCCGATCTTGGCGGGGTTGCCGACCAGCGCCACGCCCCGTTTGGGTAAACCGGCATGCGCGGCAAGCATATCGGGCGGCGAGTAATCGACATAGCCGCCAGCGATGTTGACGATGGGTTCGGCATACAGCGCTTCGACGCCGGGGGGGCATTGCCAGCCGTCGCCGATCCATCCGTCGATCATGTCGAGCCCGGTGGTCGCCGATTGGCCGCCGACCCATTTGTAGATGCGGGGCGCCGGCCTGGCCGAAAGCGCTTTCAGGCCCGGCACATCGCTCCATCCGCCCATATCGATCAGCACGTCGATATCGGCATCGGCGATACGCTGCGCGAGCTGGCCCGGCTCGACATGCGCCGCCTCGATCCATTGCCCGAGCGCGCGCAGGCGCTCGGTCGCCCAATCGAAGCGGGTGCCACGGGTGAAGAAGATCAGATCATGCGCCTGCGCGAGCGCCTGCAGCCCCGAATAGGCCAGATAATAAGCGGGCGATGCCGATAGAAAGGGCGACATGATGCCGATCCGCCGCCGCCCTGCCCGCGGCCTGCGCTGCGGCAGTTGCGGCAGGCGCAGATTCGCGCGCGAGAAAGCGATCAGCCGCGCGCTCAGCGCCTCCGCACTGATGCCGCCATGATAGAGCAACGCCATCAATGTCGTGAGTTCGGCATCGGCGGCAAAGGCCGGATTGTGCGCCAACGGCTCGACCAATGCGATCGTCGCCACCGGATCGGCAAATTCGTTCATCGTCAGATCGGCGAGGCCCAGCAGCGCGGTACCGTTGCCGGGGCTGTGCTTCAGCACGGTCCGCCACGCTATTTCGGCACCGCCGGGATCGCCGGCGCCCTGGTAAAGGCGCGCGAGCAGAGCGTGGCTCTGCCACAATTCGGGTTTCAGCCGGACGGCGCGCTCCGCCGCCGCGCGTGCGCCGAGCGGATCGCCCTTGGCGAAACAGACCAGCGCCAGATTATGCTTGATGTCGGCTGCGCCCGGCGCGAGCATTTCGGCGCGACGGAACAGGCGGGCGGCCTGCTCCCACTGCCCCGCATCACGCCGGGCCTGCGCCGCGAGCAGCATCGAATGAAGTTCGGCCTCGATCGTCACGCGATCGGCCGGAGAATACGGCGTATATTACCGCGCAAGCAGGAACTTCTGCACTGCCTG
Source organism: Sphingomonas sp. MMS24-J13 (assembly GCF_044905095.1). Taxonomy (NCBI): domain Bacteria; kingdom Pseudomonadati; phylum Pseudomonadota; class Alphaproteobacteria; order Sphingomonadales; family Sphingomonadaceae; genus Sphingomonas; species Sphingomonas sp. MMS24-J13. Next base: position 1,172,085 of record NZ_CP173258.1, on the reverse strand, counting down.
CAGCGCGTCCTCCGGATCCTCGCCCGCCAGCAGCAGCAGGTTCAGATAATTCTCCGCAAGCGTTGTCGCCGACTGGACATAAGCGTTCTGCACCTCGAACTGCGTCTGGATCGCGTTGACGACATCGACGCTGGTGCGGACACCGCCCTCATAGCTTTTCGAATTGGCCTCGACGCTGAGCTTGGCGGATTCGATCGCCTTGGCACTGATCAGCAGCGCCTGATAGCCGCCATCGACAAGTGCGTGGAGCCGCTGCAGTTCGGTTCGCGCCTTCTCCTCGGTTTGACGGCGCTCCTCATAGGAACGCCGAACGGTGGCAGCGGCCTGGCTCGCCTGGAAGAAGGTGCCGCCGTTGAGCGGCGCATTGACCGACAGGCCGACATAGCTTTGATTCTGGCCCTGATAACGCGTGTAGGTCGCGCTCACGCCGACCGTCGGCAGGAAGGAACCGCGGATCCGATCGGATTCGAGCTTGCTGATATGCTCGGTCTCCCGTGCCGCAGCCAGAGCCGGGTTATCCTCCCCTTGCCGGGCGAGATAGGCATCGACCGACGACAATTCGATCGGGCCGAGTTGGGGAGGCAGGAGGAAGGCCTTGTCCGGGGGGGCGGTGCCGGTGATCGAACGCATCCGCGCAGCGGCCGCAATCTGATCGCTTTTCAGCAAGGCCCGGTTGGCGAGCGCCTGTTCGTAGCGGACCTCGATATCGCGCGCATCGGTAACCGTTCCGAGCCCGCGCTTGTACAGTCGATCGGCGCGATCGGATTGCTGTTTCAGCGAATCGATCTTGACGTCGTTGAGAGTGGTCGCCTCGTTCGCCTTGATGATGTCGGTGACCGCAGTGATCAACCGCGTCGCCAGGTCTTGGGCGCGCACCTGCAGCGTGGCTTCGGCATAGCGCCGGCGTGGCCCCCGCTGGCGCAGGGTGGCGATACCGCTCAGGCTGACGACCGGCTGGGTGACCGACAATACGTGACGCGCCCCGGACTCGGTCGGGATGTTCTGATAATTATAGCCGGCCGTCGGTAGATAGCCGGCAATCGTCTGATTGGCGATTTCGCGATTGGCATCATGTTCCGCGAGCGCCGCACGGAAGGTCGCGTCGTTGCGCTGGCCGAGCTCGTAGGCCGAAAGGATATCCAGGCCACCCGCCGCGATCGACTCCTGCGTGGCCCGGCGCCCTTTCTGCGGGACCGGCCCGACCGGCGCGATCGGTGAGGCCGCTCTGGCCGGCCCAGGCATGATGCTGCGATCGGCGGGCACCGTTCCTGCAAGGGGCAGCGGCCCCGGAACGCTTGGCGGGGCCGGAGGATCGGCGTTGGGAAACGACGCGACGCGACCGCCTTCGGTGGTCTGCGGCAACGGCAGGGTTGCCGGCTGCGACGGTGTCACCACCGGCGGCGGGGGCGTTGGCGAGGGCACCGCGTTGATGCCCGCCTCAGGCGTGCTCGACTGCGCGAACGCCGCCGGCGCGCACGCAATCATGGCTACCAGCGCAGCGCTCTTCACCATTTGTCCCCCTCGAAAGCCCCGACGCACCATCACTCGCGGAATGCGCGTGCCAGCTTGTCCGTCAGCGGCTTGAGCATGTAGCTCATGAACGTCCGCTGGCCCTTCCTGATCAGCACGTCAGCCGGCATGCCGGGGTGAAGCACCTTGCCATCGAGCACCTTCAGCGCTTCGGGCGATACCTCGACCTGCGCCAGATAATAATCCTCGTCCTGCTTCAGCGCCTCGCCGGGCTTGGCCTTCTGCTGGTCGACGCCGACCGCCTTGACCGTACCCTGCACCACCGGCGTGATCGAAGAATTGAACGCCGTGAAGCGAACGTCGGCGATCTGACCGACCTCGACCGAATCGATCGCCTGGGGCGGGACCTTCGCCTCGACGATCAGCAAGCCATTGTCGGGTACGACCTCCATCAACGTCTCACCCGGCGTGATCACGCCGCCTTCGGTGAAGACTTTCAGGTTGACGATCGTACCGGTGACCGGCGACCGAATCTCGCTGAGCGACTGGCTGAAGCGCGCTGCACGCAGTTTCGGCGCGACCGAATCCCAATTCTTGTCGAGCTCGGCAAGCTCCTTGGCGATATCGGTCTGATATTGCGAACGGGTGGCAGCAATCTGGGCGCGGATGCGACCCGTTTCCGCCTGCGAATCCTCAAGCGCCGCCTGCTGCTCGACCTGGCTGCGAAGCGTCGTGTTGACCTGACTCTTGGGCACGAACCCCTGCGTCGACAATTCCTGTACGCTCTTCAATTCCTGCGCGAGCGTATCGGCCTGAACCCGGTGCGACTTCATTGCGGCGGATTGGCCGGCGAGCTGCGCCTCCATCCCGCGAATCTGCTCCTGGAAGGCCGCACGGCGGTTCTGATAAAGCGTCGTCTGGATCGCCTTGGCCTCCTGTACCCGGCGAGGCGTCAGCGTCGCCAACTCCGGATCCCAGACGATCGGGCGATCGAGCAGCTCCGCACGGGCGCGCGACTGGCTCACCAAGGTATTGATATATTCCTGCTCGAGATTGGCGACATTGGCGTCGGTATCGAGCGGGTTGATCTTCACCAGCACCTGGCCGCGCTGCACGTGAGTGCCCTCGCCGACGAGCACGCGCGTGACCACGCCGCCGCCGGGATGCTGCACCGCCTTGCGATAGCCGGCAACCGTCACCTGGCCGTTCAGCACGCTACCCTGGTTTAGCGGCGCCGTGATTGCCCAGATAAAGAAGGCGCCCGCCCCGATAACGATGACCCACGTTCCACGTCGGCGGATCGGCAATTCCTCGATCTTGACCGGTTCGAGATCGTGCTTGGTAAGCTTGCTCGGATGGTAGGGGTTCCAGCCCGATATGATCCGCTCGAAAAAGCGATCCATACGACCGAACAATCCGAGGCTCTCGCCGTCCGTTGCCGTTTCCATACCCATGTAATCCTTATGAGCCGGCAGTGGCCGAACCCGTGCTCGCCGGCTTCGACGGCGCCCTATCCGGCGCCGCGCCCTCACCTGCTGCGATTTGCAGGTGGCGGATAGCAGAAATCATCTCGACAGCCGAACCGAAGCCGACCTGCCGCCCCTGACGGAGCACCAGCATATTGTCCGCAACGCTCATCAGCCGCGGACGATGGGTCGTCAGAACGAAGCTGGTGCCGCGCTCCTTCATCGTCACGATTGCGCGCATCAATGCAGTCTCTCCAACCTCATCGAGGCTCGCATTGGGCTCGTCCATCACGACATATCTGGGATTGCCGTAGAAAGCGCGCGCAATTCCCAGCCGTTGCCGCTGGCCGCCCGAAAGCTGGAAGCCGCTTCCGCCCAATCGGGTCTCATAGCCTTCCGGGAAGGCGAGGATCGTCTCGTGCATGCCGATCAGTTGCGCCGCCTCGACCACCTTCTCGGCATCGATATTGCCAAGGCGGGCGATATTCTCGGCTACGGTGCCTTCGGGAAAGACGACTTCCTGCGGAACGTAGCCGATATAAGGCCCGACCTCGTCATGGTTCCATTCGGACAGTTCGACGCCGTCGAGACGGACCGATCCAAGTGCCGGCTTCCACACCCCGACCAGCATGCGCGTCAGCGAAGTCTTGCCCGATCCACTCGGGCCGATGATCGCCACCGCCTCGCCCGGACGAACCGCAAAGCTGATGTCGCCGACGACCGGCCGCTGCGCGCCCGGCGGGATCGCTGCAGCGGCAGCCACGTCGAGCCGGCCCAGCGGCGCTGGCAGCGCCATGCGATCGGTGAAACGACGATCCTCGATCAGCAGCAGGTTGAGGCGCTCATAGGCTTGGCGCGCCGAAACGATCGAACTCCAATTGCCGAGCAGACGCTGGATCGGCTGGACGGCGCGCGAGATCAGCATGCTCGCCGCGATCACCATACCGCCGGTGATGAGCCCCTCGATCGCCAGATAGCAGCCGAGCGCGATCTGCAACGAGGGCAGCGCCTTGGACAGGAAGGAAGAAAAGCCTCCGACGAGACCACTCGCCTCGCTGGCATTGACCGAAAGCTGGAGGAACACGCGGTGGCGCTCGTACCAGCGCTTGCGAACCGCAGGCATCATCCCCAACGCCAGCGTCGTTTCCGCCTGATCGAGACTGGTCGCAGCGATGCGCATCGATTCGGAACTCTCATCGTTCGCGCGCTTCAGCACGGGCGAAGAGACCTTTTGCGAAACATAGGCCGAGATCATCATCAACATCACGGCGACGAAGATGAAGACGGCGAGATAAGGGTGAAACAGGGCGCCGACGATCACGAAGATGATCGCGAAAGGCGCCGCCAGCAGCGACATTGCCGAGCCGCCGGTAAGGAACTGCCGCAAAGCGAGCAGATCGCCCATCAACTGCTGGATGTTCACCTTGCGACGCCCGACCGAACGCCGAAACGAGGCGTCGAAGACGTCCGCGGCAAGATCCCAATCGACGCGCAAAGAGATGCGCACCATCAGCCGCGTACGCATCCATTCGATGGCGACACCGAACAGATACACACCCAGGATCAGCAAAGTCAGCGACGCCAGCGTAACCAGGCTGCGCGTGCCCATCGCACGATCATATATGCTCATCATGTAGATGATCGGCGCTACCGCCAATGCTTCGGTGATGAACGTAAATATAAGGATCAGGTAGAAGGAATGGCGATACTCGCGCAGTAGCCGAGCTATCGGCCACTGCGCCCCATTCCGCCCCGCCACTTCCGGAGCGCTCGCCATAGACACTACTCCCACGCCAGGAAATTAGTCGTGGTGAAGGTGCTTGTAGAGATCATCATCCTGACCAATCAGCTTCACCTCGACCGCGGTACTCGTAATCGGCGGCGTAGTCGAACCCGCATTCATCAGCACGTCGACTTCGGTGAAGCCCAGCGAGGCCAGCTTCTCCATGCTGCCATCGACCTGCGACAGCGCGTGCGCGACGCTCTCGTCGACCACCAGCGCGACCTTCGAACTGCCTTCGAAAATCTTGGTGCCGGTGACGTTGGAGCTCAACTCTGTGAACAGGCTCTTGACCTGGGTCAACTCGTCGCCGCTAAAGCCGCTCAAGCTGCCGATGTCGACATAGGCCGGGCCGCCCGTATCGCTTACCACGACATGGTCGACGCCAAGCTGGGCGATGTCCTGGAGCGTCGTGAGCAGCAGATCGCCCGAATGCTGACCATCCACCACCAGAGTATCGGCAGTATAGGCCCGCAGAGCACCCGATTCGGCCAGTGCCGGGATAACGTCGTCCTGCACGATCACCTGGCCGCCGTGACCATGGTCTTCCAGTTCCTGGAAGGCCGTCACGATCGACTGTACCAGTCCGTCATCAAGCCCAGTCGACGATGCGTCAACGCCGAGTGCGTGCACCGCATCCTGGCCGAAGCCCGAATAAGCGATCGGGTTACCCGGCTGCGGATCATAGACGAAGCTGATGCCGGTATCGTGCGTGATCTGCGTCATGTACGCCTGCGTCGCCGCATCATAGGTATCGAGCGGCTGATCGACACCGAAGTGATCGATACCCGCATCACGCAGCGAAGTGCCGAGGCGATCCAGATCCCACAGCTGGGTCCGATCCACATGAAGCGTGACGTTCAGCGACGTGTCGCTCTGATCGACATCGAACTGCGGCAGGCTGGCCGCGGTGACCAGCGACAGGTCGCCGCCGGAGATATGGAGATCGGTAATCCCCGCATCGACCGAGATCGAGTCGACATGGAGCGCCTGGAGATCGCTGAGCGAGCTGCTCATATGCGTTCCGGCAGCGTGGACATGGACATCGTCGCTGGCGACGAAGTCGATACCGGCCGCGACCAGCGCGCTGGCATCGTGATCGCTCAGGGATACCGCACCAGCCACGTTGAGGTGATCGACGCCGAAATCGTGAGCCGCCGTCGGATCGGAAATCACCAGGCTGGCCAGCTGATCCGCCGTCAGATCGAGCGTGATATCGGCCGCCGAGGCGAAGTTCAGTCCCGCATCATGGAATGCCATCGCCTGATCGGCGGTGAGCGTGAGACCATCGGTGCCGCTGACGCCGATATGATCGACACCCAGACCGCTCAGCGTGTGCGCGATGGAGGCTACGTCGGTGGTCGCGTCGATCGTGCCGCCGGCAATGTTCAGCGTCACGTCCGGGTTGATCCCGCCCGAAGCAGCGAAGTGCGGCAGCGTCTCGGTCGAAAGCGCCGCCAGCGACGCACCCGCATCAATGATCACCGCATGCGAAGCGCCGGTGATCATCACCGTGTCGACATGGAGATCGGCAAGGCCCTTCAGCGAGGTCGAAAGATGCGTGCCGTCGGCATTGACCCGTACGTCGTCCGCCGGCACGAAATCGACACCCGCCGCGACCAGCGCATGCGCTTCGCTGTCGGAGAGCGTGATATTGTCGCCGGTGACATCGATGTGATCGACACTGGCCTTATCCAGGAAGGTCGGATCCAGCGCAAGCGCGTGGACCTCATCCACGCTTGCCGTCAGGCCCACATCGGCCGCCGGAAGGATGTCGAGGCCACCCGCAACCAATTGATGAGCCTGATCGTCGGTCAGGACCAGCTCACCGCCGGTCACGCCGATATGATCGATGCCGCCATTATGCAGAGATTTCGCGAGATCCGTAAAATCGAGCGAAGAATTGACCGTGCCTGCCGTGACATCGAGCGTTACCGACGTGCCGGCCGGGTGGACGAACTGCGGAAGACCTGCAGCGCTGACGCCATCGAGGCCAGAGCCGGCCTCGATCGTTAGCGCTGCACCGGTGATCATCACCGTGTCGACGTGAAGACTCTCGAGACCCTTCAGCGAGGTCGAGAGATGCGTGCCCTCGGCATTGACCTGGACGTTGTCCTCGGGAACGAAATCGACACCCGCCGTCACCAGCGCATGCGCTTCGCTGTCGGAGAGCGTGATATTGTCGCCGGTGACATCGATGTGATCGACACTGGCCTTAGCCAGGAAGGTCGGATCCAGCGCAAGCGCGTGGACCTCGTCCGCGGTGGCCGTCAGCCCGACATCAGCCGACGCCACGATGTCGAGGCCACCCGCAACCAGCTGGTGCGCCTGATCATCGCTCAGGATCAACTCGCCACCGGTCACGCCGATGTGATCGATACCGTCGCTATGCAGGGTCTTCGCGAGATCGGTAAGATCAAGCGAAGGACTGACCGTGCCGGCCGTGACATCGAGCGTCACCGATACCGTTGTACCGGCCGGGTGGACAAACTGCGGGAGACCCGCAGCGCTGATGCCATCGAGCCCCGAGCCGGCCTCGATCGTCAGAGCAGCGCCGGTGATCATCACCGTATCGACATGCAGGCTCTCTAGCCCCTTCAGCGAGGTCGAAAGATGCGTGCCTTCATTACCGACCGTGACGATGTCGCTATCGACGAAGTGAATGCCGGCGTGGACAAGCGCATCGGCCTGCGCGTCGGTCAACGAGATGTTATTATCGATAGCGTCGAGCGTGGTGATCCCCAGCGCCGTATAGTCGCCGATATGCGCCACCACGTCGCCGAGGGTGGCCTGGGTAACCGGAAGCACGCCGTCCACCGTCGGCGCCGAATGCCCTGGGGACGTTTCGACAACCGTGTGGGCAATATCGTCGCTGCTCGCCGCCGCATCGATCGATGTGTTGATCGCCGAAGCCTGCGCCGTGATCGAATTGATCTGGCTGTCGGTCAGGCCAGAACCTGCCAGGAGATTGTGGATCGTCGTGAGATCGGTCAGATCGACGTGACCGCCACCGTTGATCGCCGCAACGATATTCGCCAGTACCGACGCTTCCGCACTGCCGGCATTCGCACCGGCGGCAGCGCCGGCAAGGATCATGATGGTCGACACTTCGACCGCGAGCTTCTGCACCGCCAGTGAGAAGTCGGCGTCATCGCTCGGCGCCAGGAAGTCGAAATGCGTGAAGTCGACCGAGTGCGACAGGCCGAGCGAACTCGCCAAAGCCGCATTTGCCTGGGCAAGCGACAGACCGCTCGTCATCAGGCCAACGATCAACGTTGTCAGCGGACTGATGACGGTCGAGCCCATCGGCGCGCTCAGAACGAGCGTGTTGGGCAGATTGGTATCGGTGTTGGTACCACCGATGACCAGGATGTTGCCTGGCTTGTCGCTGGTGAAGGCAAACCGGCCGTTCGCATCGGTTGTCGCCGTCGGCTCGCCCGCGTCGAACTTCCCGTTCCCGTTGGCGTCGATGAAGACCTTGGCCCCGGCGATGTAACCGTCAGCTACGACGCCGCTCACAACGGTCGAGACCGTCAGCGTCGACGTGTCCGTATCGGTCAACGTGCCGTCGCTGGTCGTAACCGTCAGCGTCGTGCTGCCGACAAAACCTGCGTCGCTGGTGTAGCCGATCGCCTTGAGCGTGGCGTTGATCTGATCGATCGTTCCCGTCAGCACCAGAGTATCGCTGCCGATTCCAACGACGGCCGCGCCGCCGGTGACGGTGCCGATGATCGAAAGAATGCCGCTACCGACCTTCAGGGTGGTGGTATAACCACTGCCGCCGTCAACGTCGGAAATCTCTAGCCCACTGACTGCCAAAACCGAGCCGGCATTCGCCGACAGACTGCCCGGAACCGTATTCACCGGCGCGTCGTTAACTGCAGTCACGTTCAGGTTTACGGTGCCGGTGGCTGTGCCGCCGTGGCCATCGGACACAGTGTAGGTGAAGCTCGGCGTGCCGTTATAGTTCGCGGCCGGGGTAAAGGTCAGCTTGCCGTCCGCGCCGAGGCTGATCACTCCCCCGGCAACCGCCACCGGATGCGTCGCATCGATGGCAGTGCCGTCGATCTGCGTGACCGTCAGCGCATCGCCGTCGACATCGGTGTCGTTGGTGCGAACATCGAACGTCGTCGGCGTATCTTCGTTGGTCGTGAAGGCGTCGCTGGTCGCCACCGGCGCATCGTTGACCGGATTGACCGTGAGATTGACGGTAGCGGTCGACGTGCCGCCGTGGCCATCGGACACAGTGTAGGTGAAGCTCGGCGTACCGTTATAGTTCGCGGCCGGGGTAAAGGTCAGCTTGCCGTCCGCGCCGAGGCTGATCACTCCCCCGGCAACCGCCACCGGATGCGTCGCATCGATGGCAGTGCCGTCGATCTGCGTGACCGTCAGCGCATCGCCGTCGACATCGGTGTCGTTGGTGCGAACATCGAACGTCGTCGGCGTATCTTCGTTGGTCGTGAAGGCGTCGCTGGTCGCCACCGGCGCATCGTTGACCGGATTGACCGTGAGATTGACGGTAGCGGTCGACGTGCCGCCGTGGCCATCGGACACAGTGTAGGTGAAGCTCGGCGTACCGTTATAGTTCGCGGCCGGGGTAAAGGTCAGCTTGCCGTCCGCGCCGAGGCTGATCACTCCCCCGGCAACCGCCACCGGATGCGTCGCATCGATGGCAGTGCCGTCGATCTGCGTGACCGTCAGCGCATCGCCGTCGGCATCGGTGTCGTTGGTGCGAACATCGAACGTCGTCGGCGTATCTTCGTTGGTCGTGAAGGCGTCGCTGGTCGCCACCGGCGCATCGTTGACCGGATTGACCGTGAGATTGACGGTAGCGGTCGACGTGCCGCCGTGGCCATCGGACACAGTGTAGGTGAAGCTCGGCGTGCCGTTATAGTTCGCGGCCGGGGTAAAGGTCAGCTTGCCGTCCGCGCCGAGGCTGATCACTCCCCCGGCAACCGCCACCGGATGCGTCGCATCGATGGCAGTGCCGTCGATCTGCGTGACCGTCAGCGCATCGCCGTCGACATCGGTGTCGTTGGTGCGAACATCGAACGTCGTCGGCGTGTCTTCGTTGGTCGTGAAGGCGTCGCTGGTCGCCACCGGCGCATCGTTGACCGGATTGACCGTGAGATTGACGGTAGCGGTCGACGTGCCGCCGTGGCCATCGGACACAGTGTAGGTGAAGCTCGGCGTGCCGTTATAGTTCGCGGCCGGGGTAAAGGTCAGCTTGCCGTCCGCGCCGAGGCTGATCACTCCCCCGGCAACCGCCACCGGATGCGTCGCATCGATGGCAGTGCCGTCGATCTGCGTGACCGTCAGCGCATCGCCGTCGACATCGGTGTCGTTGGTGCGAACATCGAACGTCGTCGGCGTATCTTCGTTGGTCGTGAAGGCGTCGCTGGTCGCCACCGGCGCATCGTTGACCGGATTGACCGTGAGATTGACGGTAGCGGTCGACGTGCCGCCGTGGCCATCGGACACAGTGTAGGTGAAGCTCGGCGTACCGTTATAGTTCGCGGCCGGGGTAAAGGTCAGCTTGCCGTCCGCGCCGAGGCTGATCACTCCCCCGGCAACCGCCACCGGATGCGTCGCATCGATGGCAGTGCCGTCGATCTGCGTGACCGTCAGCGCATCGCCGTCGGCATCGGTGTCGTTGGTGCGAACATCGAACGTCGTCGGCGTATCTTCGTTGGTCGTGAAGGCGTCGCTGGTCGCCACCGGCGCATCGTTGACCGGATTGACCGTGAGATTGACGGTAGCGGTCGACGTGCCGCCGTGGCCATCGGACACAGTGTAGGTGAAGCTCGGCGTACCGTTATAGTTCGCGGCCGGGGTAAAGGTCAGCTTGCCGTCCGCGCCGAGGCTGATCACTCCCCCGGCAACCGCCACCGGATGCGTCGCATCGATGGCAGTGCCGTCGATCTGCGTGACCGTCAGCGCATCGCCGTCGGCATCGGTGTCGTTGGTGCGAACATCGAACGTCGTCGGCGTATCTTCGTTGGTCGTGAAGGCGTCGCTGGTCGCCACCGGCGCATCGTTGACCGGATTGACCGTGAGATTGACGGTAGCGGTCGACGTGCCGCCGTGGCCATCGGACACAGTGTAGGTGAAGCTCGGCGTACCGTTATAGTTCGCGGCCGGGGTAAAGGTCAGCTTGCCGTCCGCGCCGAGGCTGATCACTCCCCCGGCAACCGCCACCGGATGCGTCGCATCGATGGCAGTGCCGTCGATCTGCGTGACCGTCAGCGCATCGCCGTCGGCATCGGTGTCGTTGGTGCGAACATCGAACGTCGTCGGCGTGTCTTCGTTGGTCGTGAAGGCGTCGCTGGTCGCCACCGGCGCATCGTTGACCGGATTGACCGTGAGATTGACGGTAGCGGTCGACGTGCCGCCGTGGCCATCGGACACAGTGTAGGTGAAGCTCGGCGTGCCGTTATAGTTCGCGGCCGGGGTAAAGGTCAGCTTGCCGTCCGCGCCGAGGCTGATCACTCCCCCGGCAACCGCCACCGGATGCGTCGCATCGATGGCAGTGCCGTCGATCTGCGTGACCGTCAGCGCATCGCCGTCGGCATCGGTGTCGTTGGTGCGAACATCGAACGTCGTCGGCGTGTCTTCGTTGGTCGTGAAGGCGTCGCTGGTCGCCACCGGCGCATCGTTGACCGGATTGACCGTGAGATTGACGGTAGCGGTCGACGTGCCGCCGTGGCCATCGGACACAGTGTAGGTGAAGCTCGGCGTGCCGTTATAGTTCGCGGCCGGGGTAAAGGTCAGCTTGCCGTCCGCGCCGAGGCTGATCACTCCCCCGGCAACCGCCACCGGATGCGTCGCATCGATGGCAGTGCCGTCGATCTGCGTGACCGTCAGCGCATCGCCGTCGACATCGGTGTCGTTGGTGCGAACATCGAACGTCGTCGGCGTGTCTTCGTTGGTCGTGAAGGCGTCGCTGGTCGCCACCGGCGCTTTATTCTCCGCCGCTGAAGTACCGTGACCGCCTCCGCTCGTTGCGGCAACACCCGCTGCCGCGACACTTGCAACCCCCGCTAGGATGAACAGCGGCAGGAAATCGTGACTTATACCTAGGAAGCCGGCGTCCTGATCCCCCGAGTCATCCCCATTGACCTGCGCCGAGTCACCGCCACTTTGCGCATCATCCGCCTGCGCGGTCGCATCGCCATCGACAGCAGCAAGATGGCCGCCGTCACCGGCAAGCATCGTGAGCTTCTTGCGATAGGCCTCTTCAAGCTCCCGGATTGCCGCAGCGCGATCGTGATCGAGCAGATCGAGGATCTTGTCGTCCAGGCCGAGGCTGGCCAGCACCGAGCTGGTCAGGTGCGCCTTGAGCTCTTCGATCGAGATGGTCTTGACGGCGTCGGGTGCGACACCAAGCATCTTCTCGAGAGACGGAGGAGGCGTCGGCACATCGGGCGCCGGGGCCGCATTGCCTGTCAGACCGTCGCGGACGACCGTCGCATCTGCCGATTTGGCTTCGAGGATCGATACAAGGAGCAGGCCTACGGCCAGCTCAACCTGATTCCCCTTGAGCTTAAAGAAACGCTTACGTGGAAGTCGAGCTTTCGACGCCATTTTACACCCCCGGAACTGTCACCTGATGCGGCAAACCTTCCCCGGGTGGGGCCGATCTGAACACGCTCCGCATCCTGTGTTCTAGCTTGTCGCTACCATCGCTTATTGCTGCAACGCAACCTTAGATTTCGTTAATTTCGGTTCGGGCCATTCCGATATGCCGATCAAAGTTGCATGCGCCTTCCAGCCACCGTGCCGCAGAGGGGCTAAAATGGCGTAAAATACTGTTACTCAGGCGATTATGCCGTGCGCGGGCACGGTGAGACCTCGATTTCGGAATAGTTTATAAAACTTTAACTTTCTTCCACACCCCATCAACTTGGGGGCGGAGTAAAGCAGTTCCGCGCATGAGGCCCTCCGTTTGGGAGGCAGAGCAACGTGAGGGCCCGATTCGCCCGGCGAATCCACGCGCGGGTACAGCCCCGTCTCGCATGGGCGTTCGCCCCCCTTACGCAGACGCAGCATTTTACGCGCTGCGTCGCAAACAAGTCGCCGAAGCGAATATATATCAAGTCACCGCGTAGTAGCGGAACAGCGAATGATCCGGCGCATCGTCGGGCAGGATTTTGGGCACTCGCTTGCCAACCCCTACGATCACAGTCCGGTTAAGCCAGTCGTGCGGGCCGATCGGTGCACGGAAATAGGGCGTACAACGAAAATAGGGCGCGATCGCCGGCGCCTCGTCCGGCCCCTGCCCCGCGGCCCGGATCGGGCCATGCACATAGCCGAGATTGCGAATGTAGATCGGCGTGCCGTCGTCCGCCTCGATCATATAATGTGCGTTGAGTTCGACCACGCCGTCGGGGCGCACCACCGGCCAATCTGCACCGCTATAATCGACCAGCTTGCCGTTGAGCCGGGGTCCGCTAACCGTGGAACCTTCTCCGATTGACGTATAGCCATGCATGTCGCCACCGGAGATCGGCCCGAACGTCCAGCGTTTATCGAAATTGATCCTGATGTCGAACACGTGACAATGGGTAAGTGCCAGTGCGGAATCCTCGGCCATGGGGCAATCCTCCGGATTTCATTGATTCAGCAACGTCTATGAAAGCGCGGAGGGAGACTTTCAACCACCGCCTGAAGCTGCCGCGTCGAACAGCCAGAATGGCCAGGCCGCCATGGCGAGCAAGGTACCGAGCGGCAATCGATCGGTCGGCCCGAACCGCCGTCCGCGGACGATCGCGTAGGCACACCAGCCAAGCCCGATCAGCGCCGCGATCAGCACGACCCACGGCAGCGCGCGCCAGCCCAGCCATGCCCCGATCGCGCCGACGAGCTTCGCATCACCCTGACCCAGCCCGACGCGCTTGCGCAGCCGTCGATAGCTCCAGGCGATCAGGCCCAGTGCCAGCAAGCCGCTCGCCGCACCGATCAGCCGGTCGGCGAGCGAAGGATCGAGCCCGGCAACCCCGCCGGCAACGCCGATCAGCGCCAGCGGAAGGACCAGCGCATCGGGCAACCAGAAATGATCGAGATCGAGCAAGGCAAGCACCGCCAGCATCCAGCCGAACAGCGCGCCTGCCAGCCCGGCCGCATCGGGCCGAATAGCCAGCGCCACCCCGCCGATCAGGGCGCAGGCACATTCCATGGCGAGGTGGCGCCGATCGATCGCTCCGCCGCACGATCCGCATCGACCGCCCGCCGCGACGAAGCTCAGGATCGGGACCAGCCGATGAGCCGGAACCCGAATCCCGCACGTGTCGCAGTGCGACCGACCATGAACGACCGAGTTGTCGCGCGCCCAGCGGAGAGCCAATGTGGCCCCAAAACTGCCCGCCAGCGCACCGAGCACGATCCCTGCTGCAACCCAGGCGATCGTCATCCCGTATAATCCCCTGCGCGGCGTGGTTTACCCATAGCGATCCGCGGGATATTGCAGCTTGGGGCCGCGGAGAAGAGACGATGCGCGGGCCGTGTGCGGGGGACAGCGATGCGAACGATGGTTCGGCCGACGGTGACGATGGCCGCGATGCTGCTGGCGGGCGGTGCACAGGCTGCATCGCCGACGACCAAGCCTTCGCTCGTCGACAGCTTCCGCGTCGGCACGGGGGGCGCAAGCCTCTGCCAGATGCAAAGCATTTCCAACGATCCGGCATTCAGGACGATGTTCGATCGGAGTTGGTCGCTCGCCTGCCGCGATGCCGCCGCCCCGGTCGGGCACATCTATGCATTGCGGGGCGCAATAGCGGACGTGACGGCACGACTTGTCGGTCTGCGGCGGAACAAACTCGATTGTATACCGTCTGCGGAAGCGCGCCTAGCCGATCTCGGCGCGGTCACGGTGATGGAATGCGAGGGATCGGGCCGGGACGTACGCTATCGCAACTATGCCATCCAGCGCGGCCGCACGGTCTTCGCGGCCGAAGGTTTGGCGGGCTATGATTCCGCGCTCAGGCTTGCTCTGCGTTCGGTGGCGCTCGATCGGATCGTGCCGGGCGATGTCTCGGTCGCGCTGACCGAGGCGGGTGACGCCGCAGCGTTCGCGCGCGTCCAGGCGGGCAGCCTCGACCTCGATCAGGCACTGACCGAGGGCTATCGTCGCAACAATAGCGGCAATTATGCCGAAGCCGCCGAATTCTTCGATACATTGCTCCAGCGCCGGCTCGGCAGCGGCGATCCCAACCGCCATTATGGCGAATATGTCGCCAATCAGGCGCTGCAGAAATCGGATCTCGGCCTGTTCGGCGAAGCCGATGCCCTTTTCGACGAAGCGCGCCGCATCCCGACCAGCGATCCGGTCGAGCTCCGGCTGCGCCGCAATCTGGAAGCGATCAACCATCTCAATCAAGCGCGGCTCGATCAGGCGACGGCCCTGCTCGATCGCCCGGTAAAACCGATCGAGGGGAATGCCGCCAGCGCCGCGCTCATTCCGCCCGGCGTGGCGGCGGCGATGAACAGCGAAGCCCCGATAGCCCGGAGTCTCGGCATCGCGGCTGCCAATCAACTCACGCCGCAGGAACGCGCCGCCATCCTCGACGCGCAGGCGACCGGCCTGCGCGGCAGCATCCTGCGCCGGCGCGGCGATCTGGCCGGCGCGAACGCCGCGTTCGAACAGATGTTCGTCGAAATCGCGGCGATCCGCGGCGGTAACGTGAGCTCGCTCACGCGGCTGCGTTCACAGGCGCTCGCCGAACAATCGTCGATCGCCGAGGTGCGTGGCGACCGGGCGACCGCCGAAGTGCTGCTGCGCCGCGCGACCGACATGCTGGCGATCGAATATCCGGGTTCGGCCTCGGTCACCGCCGGCAATGCGCGGCTGGCAGCCTTCCTCGCGCGCACCGGCCGCACTGCCGAGGCGCTGGCGCTCTATCGCGGCGTGGTCGCAAAGCTCGCCGCCGACGGCGCGGCGATGCCCGGCATCGATGTGATGCTCCGGCCGTATCTGGCCCTGCTTGCCGCCGAGGCGCCGAGGCAGCCCGCTCTGGCCGCCGATTTCTTTCTTGCCAGCCAGACGCTGGTTCGCCCGGGCCTGGCCGAAACCCAGGCGATCCTGACACGCGAATTATCGGGCGGCACCGACGAGGCGGCATCGCTCTTCCGCCAATCGGTCACGCTGTCGCGCGAAGTCGAGCGCCGCCGCGTCGAGCTTGGGCGGATGGCCGGGATTGCGAACCCCACACCGGCGGACGTGGCCGGGACCGAGGAGGCGCGCAAGGCGCTTACCCAGATCGAGGGCGATCAGGCGGCGGTGCAGGCGCGGCTTGCCCAATATCCGCGCTACCGCGCCGTATCGACAAGGGGCACGACGCTCGCCGAACTGCAGCAGACGCTGAAGCCCGACGAGGGCTATTGGAAGCTGGTCTCGGCGGGCGGTGAAACGTTCGCCTTCCTGGCCACACCGACCCGAGCGTCGGTGTGGCAAGTGCCGCTCAACGCCGACGCGCTCGGCCAGGCGGTCGATCGGATCCGCAACAGCATCACGATGACCGTCGACGGACATCAGGAAACGCATCCCTTCGACGCCGATGCCGCGCGCAACCTCTACCTCGCGCTGGCGGGCCCCGAGGAAGCGGCGTTGCCCCGCATCCGCAATCTGATCTTCGAACCCGATGGCGCCATGCTGCGGCTGCCCGCCAATTTGCTCATCACCGAACAGCGCGGCGTCGATGCCTATCTCGCACGCATCGCCGATCCCAAGGGCAATGCGTTCGATCTGACCGGGGTCGCCTGGCTTGGACGCAGCGCCGACATCAGCACGTCGGTCTCGGCCCGCTCGTTCGAGGATGTGCGCAAGACCGCCGCTTCGGCCGCCCCCCTGCCCTATCTAGGCCTCGGCCGGAACGCGCCGGTGCCCGCGATCCGCCAGCTGACGGTACCGCCCGCACCGGCTGGCACGCTCGATTGTTCGTGGCCGTTCGATGCATGGAACCACCCGATCGCGCCGAGCGAACTGGTGACCGCCGCCAAGGTGATCGGCGCCTCGCCGGGCAGCCTGATTCTCGGCGCCGACTTCACCGACACCGCCATCCGCGAGCGCCGTGATCTGTCGCGTTACCGCATCATCCACTTCGCCACGCATGGCCTGGTCGCCGCCCCGCGCGCCGGTTGCCCGGCCCGCCCCGCTTTGCTCACCTCGTGGGGCAAGAGCGGATCGGACGGGCTGCTGAGCTTCTCCGAGATCTACGATCTGAAGCTCGATGCCGACATCGTCATCCTGTCCGCCTGCGACACGGCGGGCAGCGCGTCGGTCGCGGCGACCCGCGAGGCAGGCGTCACCTCGGGCGGCGGCCGGGCGCTCGACGGGCTGGTGCGCGCGTTCGTCGGGGCGGGCAGTCGTTCGGTGCTGGCGACCCACTGGGTTGCGCCCGACGATTATCACGCGACCGAGCGACTGATCACCGCGCTGTTCGAAGCCCCCGCCGGCACCCCGATCGCCGATGCGCTGCGCCAGGCCGAACTCAGGCTGATGGACCAGCCCGATACGTCGCACCCTTATTACTGGTCGGCTTTCGCGTTGGTCGGTGACGGCAGCCGGCCGCTGGTGGCCCGGAACTGATGGCGAGCGTCGCGCTTACGGCATCGCCGCTGCAGCGCCATTCGCGCGATCTCGCGCGGACGGTGCGGCGCGTCGGTGCCGGGCGGCTGGCGGCGACGGCGGCCTTGCTGCTGATCGCCTTGCTGTTCGCGCGCTATTCGTGGTCGCTGCCGTTGGGGATCGATGCCGAGCGCGCACTCTATGACGTGCGCTTGCTGATCACCGCGCCTCGAGTGGTGGAAGACGATCGCATCGTCATGGTCGTCTATACCGATCAGACGCTGGAGCAGACCGGCCACATTTCACCGCTCGATCGCAAGCTGCTGGCCAACGCGCTGACCAATATCGATGCGATGGGCGCGAAAGGCATCGCAATCGATATGCTGATCGATCAGGCCCAGCCCGAGGATCCGATCCTGATCGACGCCTTTCGGCACATGAAGACGCCGGTGAAGCTGGGTTTCGCGGCGAACGCCACCAACAGCACCTACGTCCAGCCCTGGCAGGAGGCGTTCATGCGCCACTTTCTCGCCAGCCTCAAACCCGGCAATGTCACGCCCGCAAGCGTCCGCATCGAAGCGGATTCGGACGGCGTGATGCGCAGCTGGCCGAGCCGCCCAGCGGGTCTGCCGCCATTGCTTTCCAACGCATTGGTGCCGCAGGCGAAGGATTTCGCCGATTATTCGGGCAGCCTGCTGTATCGCAAACCCAAGTTCAAGGACCGATCGGTCTTCGCGAAACTGTCGATCGAGCTGTTCGCCAATCCGGTCACGGCGAACTTCCTGAAAGACAAGATCCAGGGCCGCTATATTCTGATCGGCGGCGACATTTCGGACATCGACCAGTTCGACACGCCCGCCACGCGGATCAGCGACAAGGGCTCGTCGGGAACCACACCCGGCCTCGAAATCCATGCCAACATGCTGGCGCAATTGCTCGACCACCGATTGCCCCGGACTATTCCCGGATGGTCGATGTGGCTCGCAGCGATCGCCGTCGTCGCCGGCGCGACGCTGGCCGCGATGGCGGAACTGTCGGCATGGCGCGCGGCGTTCGTCATTGCCGCATCCCTGGTCGTGCTGATTGCGCTGCCGTTGCTGCTCCAGCGTAGCGGCTTCGATACCCAGCACCTGCCGATGTTCGGCTGGATCGGCGGCTGGACGCTCGCCTTCATCGCCGCCGGATCGACTGCGCGCGCGCTCGGATCCGAACAGAAGCGCTTCGCGCAATCGGCGCTCGGCAAGTATCTGCCACCCGATATCGCGACCGAGATCTTGCGCGATCCCGACCGGCTTTCGCTCCACGGCGAGAAGCGCGAGATCATCGTCGTCTTCACCGATCTCGAAGGCTTCACCCACCTCTCGCACCAGATCGAGCCCGAGCAGGTCGCCTCGATGCTCAACGCCTATCTCGACATCATGAGCGACGTCGTGCTCGCCCATGGCGGCACGCTCGACAAGTTCGTGGGCGATGCGGTGATCGCCTTCTGGGGCGCGCCAATCGCCCGGCCCGACGATGCCGATCGGGCCGTGAAGGCCGCGATCGCGATGTATCGCGCCGGCGAGGATTTTCGTGCGGCGGAACGCCCCGGCATCCCGCCAGTCGGCCGCACGCGCGTCGGCGTCCATCGCGGCGAGGCGGTCGTCGGCAATTTTGGCGGCGAGGGGCGCATCCAATATACCGCGCTTGGCGACAGCATGAACACGGCATCGCGGCTCGAAAGCGCGAACAAGCAACTCAAGACGGCTCTGCTTGCCAGCCGCGAAGTGGTCGATCGCACGACCCTTGATTGTTTCCGTCCGATGGGCAGGGTATCCGTGCGCGGCCGCGCTATGCCGCTCGAGATATTCGAGCCCGTACCAAATATGCCACGAGCCGAAATCGATACGCTCGTGGAATTGTTGCGGCGATTCGACGAGGGCGATAGGTCTGCATTGTCGGCCCTCCAGATGTTCGCGGCCGAGCGTCCGGCGGATGCCGCGCTCGCCCATTTGGTGAAACGTGTAGAAACGGCCGGCCGGGGAGGTTGCTTTGCGCTTGATTAGATGTTCGGTACGTTTGCTGGGGCTCGGCGCCGCGGCGGCAGCGGCCTTGGGTGGGGTCGCCGATGCAACCTCGTTGGTGGTACGCGCGTCGGGCCCCTCGGCAACGACCTATCCGCCCGGCAAGATGCTGCCCGACACGGCGCACCTCGTCCTGAAAGCCAATGACGAGGTCGTCCTGCTGGACAACAAGGGTACGCGGACATTGCGCGGGCCGGGCAATTTCTCGGCGCTTGCCACCGCCTCGGTCGCGGCCTCGAACGGCACCGCGCTGGCGGCTTTGGTCGATCAGAGGAGCGACCGGCGGGTCCGCATCGGAGCGGTGCGCACCGTCGATGGCACCGATCAGCGACCGCCCAATATCTGGTATATCGATTCGAGCCGCGGCGGGACTGTCTGCATCGCCGATCCCGCGCAGGCGATGATCTGGCGTCCCAACCCCGACAAGCCTGCCAGCGTGTCCGTCGCGCCGACCGCAGGGACCCCCGCCACGATCGATTGGGGGGCCGCTCAGGCGATCCAACCCTGGCCGCAGACGCTACCGCTGACCGAGGGTGCGCAATATCGGATCGCGGGCGCACCGGCGGCGATCAAGATCAGCCTGGTCGGCACGCCGCCCGAGCAGTTGCAGGACATGGCGCAGGTGCTGATCAAGCATGGCTGCACCGCCCAGCTCGACCTGCTTGTGACGACGACAAACGCCGCCGACGCCGCCGGCCAATAGTGCGAAACCGGGGGGTGAACATTCTGATGGGGGTCACGAAGCAGATCGGCGGTCTGGGGCTGGTCGCGCTGGCAATGCCGGCTTTCGCCCAGACCGTGCCCTCTACATCGATCGCCCCGCCGACGCGCGAAGAGGTGCAGCGTGGCAACGCTGCGCCATCGGCGCTCCCGCCATCGCGTCTGACCGTCGAAGGCGGGGTCGAACGCGCGCCCTGCCCGCTCGGCGAACCGCGTTTCGCCAACGTCACGCTCACCATCAAGGGCGCCCAGTTCGACAATCTGCGCGGGCTTCCACCCGAAGCGCTCGCACCCGCCTATGAATCGCTGATCGGCAAGACCGTGCCGATCGCGACGATTTGCGAGATGCGCGACGCCGCTGCGACGATCCTGCGCCGCGCGGGCTATCTTGCCGCGGTGCAGGTGCCGCCGCAGCATATCGCCGACGGCATCGTCCACTTCGATGTGCTGATGGCCAAACTCGTCCGCGTCCAGGTGCGCGGCAATGCCGGGCGATCGGAACGGCTCCTCGCCGCGTACCTCGACAAGCTGGTCGGCCAGCCCTTGTTCAACGAAAAGGATGCCGAACGCTATCTGCTGCTGGCGCGCGATCTGCCCGGCTATGACGTCCATCTGGTGCTGCGCCCGGCCGGAACCGTGCCGGGCGAAGTCGTCGGCGAGGTCAGCGTCACCCGCCAGCCGTTCATGCTGAGCGCCAACATCCAGAATTACGGCTCGCATTCGGTCGGCCGCTGGGGGGCCTTGCTGACCGGCCAGGCCAATGACGTGATCGGCATGGGCGACCGGCTTACGCTCGGCCTGTTCAACACCGTCCAGACGCACGAGCAGACCGTGTTGCAGGCGGGCTATGACGTTCGCGTCGGTGGCGAAGGACTCACGCTGGGGGGGCGCTTCACATACGCCTGGACGCGGCCCGATCTCGGCTTCGACGAGCATCCGCTGAAATCGCGCACCCTGGTGGCGTCGCTGGAGGCAAGCTATCCCTTCCGCCGCAGCCAGTCGATCGACGTGCGCGGTGCCGGCGGCATCGACCTCATCAATCAGGACCTCGATTTTCTCGACAATGCATTGACGCGCGATCGTCTGCGCGTCGCTTATGCGCGGCTCGATTTCGGGGCCGTCGATCCCGACAGCATCGCCGGTCTGCGCGGCCTGTCGGCGGTGGCGCCGCGCTGGCGGCTGACAGGTTCGCTGGAATTCCGCCACGGGCTCGGCATCCTCGACGCAACCCGGGATTGCGGGCCGGCGCCTTACGTGGCCTGCACGGTGCGACCGACGCCAAGTCGCATCCAAGGCAACCCGCAGGGTACGCTGGTGCGGTTCAGCGGCCAGGCCGAACTGCGCCCTGGCGGTTATATCTCGTTCGCGCTGAGCCCGCGGTTGCAATATTCGTTCACGCCCTTGCTCTCCTACGAGCAATATTCGGGCGGCAATTACACGATCGGGCGTGGCTATGATCCGGGCGCGGTCGTCGGCGACAGCGGTGCCGGCGCGTCGGCGGAAATACGCTTCGGCGAGGTCACGCCGGGCAGCAGCCGGTCGCTCGCCTTCCAGCCCTACGGCTTCGTCGATGCAGCCTGGGTGTGGAACCATGACGCCACCAGCGCGGTGACCGAACGCGACCGGCTGCTCTCCGCCGGCGCGGGCATCCGCATCGCCTGGGGCGATCATGCGCGGATCGATCTGCTCGGCGCGGCACCACTGCATCGCCCCGCGACGCAAGAACGCAAGGAAGGCGCTCGCGTCCTCCTCTCGCTGACCACGCGGCTTTTGCCATGGACCATCCGATGAAGCGCCGCGACCCTTTCTATCCGCGCCCGCGCCGGCTCTCGGCCAGCCGCAAGCGGATCGAATTGATGGCGACCGGTGGGATTGGTGCGCTGGCCGCGGCCCTGTGCCTGGCGCCTCCGGGCTGGGCTGCGTCGGGCAGCTTCCAAGGCAGCGTCGCCACCAGCGTCAACGCCAACATCTCCACCACGGCGACCACCACCGACGTCAACATCTTCGGTAACCGCGCGATCATCGAGTGGAATCCGAGCGACGCCGATATCAACGCCACCGCGCCGGTCGATTTCCAGCCCGTGGGCACGACCGCAACGTTCAGCAGCACGTTCCTGACCGATTTCACGGTTCTCAACATCGTGAACGCGCCGGGATCGCGCGTTATCGGCCTCAACGGCACGGTCCAGAGCAAGGTTTCCGACGGCGCCAACGGGATGACGACCGGCGGCGCCGTCTGGTTCTACAGCCGTAACGGATTTCTCGTCGGGGCGAATGCCCGGTTCGATGTCGGCAGCCTGCTGCTGACGGCCAACCGCCCCGACGGCGCGTACGATCCCCAGTCGCAAGACGGTTATAATCATGAATTCGACAATCAGAGCCAGAGCTTCAACGTCGAACAAGGCCGCAGCGGGACGATCACGATCAGCCCCGGCGCGCAGATCAACGCCTCCAATTACGTCGCCCTGATCGCGCCGCATATCGTCCAAGGGGGTACGGTCCGCGCCAACGGCGAGATCGCCTATGTCGGGGCCGAGGCCGTCGACATGAGCCTGCCGCTCAACGGCGGCCTGTTCGGCATATCGATCACGACCGGGACCGATGGTGTCGGCATCACGCATACGGGATCGACCGGTGGCCCCGCGACCGACGCGTCCGACCGCAGGCGCAACGTCTACATGGTCACCGTTCCCAAGAACGATGCCGTGACGATGCTGATCAGCGGGTCGATCGGCTACGACACCGCCCAGTCGGCGACCACGCTGTCTGACGGGACGCTCCTGCTCGCCGGGGGCGGCACCACGGTCAACAACGGCACGTTCACCTCCACCAGCAAGATCGATCTGCCCGGCACGATCAAGATCAGCGACGCGAGCTTCAGCAACAACGTCACCGCGGTCGCAAGCCATCTGACGGTCGATTCCGCGCAGGCCGACCTGACCTTCGCGGGCAATGCCACGCTGCGCGGCGTCTACGACGCGTCGATGACGATCGCGGCGGGGCGAACCGCTACGGTGGGCGGCGATCTCGCGCTGCAAGGCTGGGGGCTGACCGATCCAAATATCGGCAGTCAGGAGAGCGGCACCGCATCGCTCACGATCGGATCGGGTGCCACGCTCGCGATCAGAGGCGCGCTCACCGTCGATGCGAGCGGGCAAGGCTACTCGCCGCTCGGCCAGGCAGTCGAGCAGCAGAACGGAACGTCGGGTACGGGCGGCACGGCGACGCTGACCGTGAACGACGGAACGATCAACGGCGGCAAGAATGGCAACACCGTCCTGAGCGCAGGCCCGATCGTCGTGACGGCTGATGGGCTCGGCGGCGGCGGCTATGTCGGCGGCGGCGACGGCAACGCCGGCACGGCCTCGATCGTCATGAACGGCGGTTCGATCCTCGGCAGCACCGTGCTTGCCACGGCCAACGGTCTGGGCGGCGGATCGGAGAGCATCGAGGCCGCGTCAGGCGCCGGCTACGGCGGCACCGCGGAAATCAGGCTGCTGAAGGGAGCGTCCACGTCGCCTTCCCTGGCGGCGAATACGAGCATCATTGCCAGCGCGACCGGCACCGGCGGCGCGGGGAGCTGCTATTATTGTTACGATGGCGACCTCCTTTATTATGCCGCCGGCGCGACGGGTGGCGCGGGCCTGGGCGGCACCGCGCGGGTCACCATGTCCGCCGGCACGATCGCCGCCCCGCAACTGCTCGCGATCGCCTCCGCCCAGGGAGGCGCCGGCCTGATCGGCGCCGGTCCAAGCCAGGTCCAGGGGGGCTATTCCAACGGCGGCGACGGCGGCAGCGGCACCGGCGGAACCGCGCTGATCGACCTGAGCGGCGGTACGGCGACCATCGGCGACAGCAGCGCATTTGCGAGCGCCACGGGTGGTCAGGGCGGCGATGCCCTGATCGGCGAGGGGGGCCAATCGAGCGGTACAGGCAATGCCGGCAGTGGCGGCGCCGCGATGGGTGGTGACGCGCGCATCCAGGTAGCGGGCACGAGCCTCCTCCTTTCCGGCGAGGGGGGCAACAGCTTTTCGATCCACACCAGCGCGGTCGGGGGCAACGGCGGATCGTCGGAAATGGGCAACAGCGGCAATGGCGGCGCTGCCGGGCACCTCGCCAACACCGTCGCGCGGCTGCAGATCGGCACGGGCGCGTCGGTCCAGCTCGATCGGCTGACGATCGATGCCACAGCCGCCGGCGGCGACGGCGGCGATTATACCAACCAGGCCGTCACCAATGCCGGCGGCAGCGCGACCGGCGGCGCGATCGAAATCGCGCAGACGGGCGGCGATGTCTCTTTTTCGACCTCGTCGCTGGCGGCAACCGCGCTACGTGGGATCGGCGGCAATCGCGGGGACAATTTCCGGGGGAGCGCCGGAAACGCCACAGGCGGATCGATCCTGACCCAAACGAGCGGCGGGTCTCTCTCGCTCGGGACGCTCTCCCTCGACGCATCGGGCATAGGCAAGGTGAGCGAGGCATCGACCACCTTGCTCGAGGCCGGCGCCGGCCAGGGCGGATCGATCACGCTCAAGGCGTCGGGCTCCGGCATGCTGTCCGCCAGCGAAGCATCGCTTTCCGCGGCGGGACGTGGCGGCGACGGCTATATCGACGCGAACAGCGGCAAGGCCGGCCAGATCCTGATCCAGGCGCAGGATAGCAGCCGAATCACCTTCAGCGGCGCGCAGATCGTCGCCGATGCCAGCGCGAAGGGCGGCAGCAACGCACACGGCGTCAATGTCGGCGGGGCGGCCACCGGCGGATCGATCCAGATCGAGGCCGACGATACGGCAACGATCACCCTGCCCACTTCGACCTCGCTGCTCGTTGGCGCCGCTGGCGGCGGCAATGCGGCGATCGGCGGCCAGGGCGCGGCCGGCCTCGCCCAGATCGTGGCAAGCGGCGGCACGATCACCGGCGGCGCGCTGACGATCGGCGCCGCCGGTACCGGCGGTGACGCGAACGCATCGGTATCGGGTGGCAATATCCAGCTGACCAGCAGCGGGGCGATCCAGTTCACGGGCGCGGTCGATCTCGATGCATCGGGGATCGGCAGCACCGGCGGAGGTTTTGGCGGCCTGATCGGGTTGACGACCACCGGCGGGCAAGGCCTGTCGCTGGCCGATACGACGCTGTCGGTCGACGGCGTGCCGGGCAGCGTTGCCGGCGCGGGCGGCATCACCATCCAGGCATCGGCCAGCGGCATTACGTTCGCCAGCCTCGATGCCCATGCGCTGGGCGACGCGACGACCGCCGAGCGTATCGCCGTCAGCGGGCTCGGCGCCCAGGTCCATAGCCTCGGCACGACGCAGTTTCGGACATCAGGCAACCTGAGTTTGACGGCCAGCGGCGCCGGCGGGATCGCCGTCGACGGCGACCTCACTGTCACCACGCCCGGCACCGTCACTCTGTCCCACAGTCAGCCCGCCGGGCAGACGCTGCACGCCGCCAACGCGACCTTCTCGGTCGGCGATTTCACCAGCGGCGCAGGCACGTCCATCGACACGACGACCTCGCTGTCGATCAACGCAACCGGCGCGATCACGCTCGATTCCGCCACCTCGGGCGATGTCGTTAATCTGACCGGCGTTCAGGGCGTCCAGATCGGTGGAGTGTTCAGTTCGGGCACGGCGGTCCTCGGCGCAACTGGCACGCTCGATCCCAGCCATGCCCGCGTCAGCATCAACGCGGGCGATAGCATGCATGCGGCTGATATCACGATCAATCAGCGAGCGACCGCCTCCGGCACCGTAAACCTGTCCGCCAGCGGCGATATCATCGTCGCGGGCGGCGCCACGGTTCGGTCGAACAACCTCACGCAGCTTGTCGCCGGAAATGACATACTCGTTCGCGCCGGTGCCAACGTCACGGGCGCCGCGGTGCCGCTCAACGCGAACAGCGGATCGCTCGCGCTTACGGCCGGTGGTGGCGAGACGCCCCAGCCCAGCGTGCATTCGATCATCCTCGATGGGACGCTCGACGGCTTCGCCGCCCCGGTCACCCTCACCGCGGATGCCATTCAGGCGGATAGTGGCACGATCAGGGGCGGCTCGCTCACCACCACCCTGGTGACCGTCCCGTTCAACGGATCGCCGCTCGACAGTGACGGCGGCCAGCTCTTCGGCAATTGCACCGGCGGTTCGATCTGTCTCGGTGGGGTGACGCTCACGGGCGCACTCGATATCGGCCAGACCGGCGCCACGCCGGCGAACCTGGTGCTGGCCGGCAACATCGATGCGGGCGCGCTGAACCTCCGGGCGCGCGATCTCATGGTATTGGGCAACTCCCAGGCACCGATCACGATCCATTCCACAGGTCAGGGCTCCCTGACGACGGTGGGCACAGGGTCGATATCGACGGCGGGAAATACGACACTCACCACGGCGGGCGATCTCCTGCTCTCGACCTATCTGGTCGCGGCGCCGGCGCTCAGTGCGCAGGCCGGCGGCAATCTGCTCCTTTCGGTTGGACGCTATGTGAGCCTGTCCGATGCGATCGCGGCCGGGCGGATCGCCAGCCCCGGTTCTTCGCTCTCACCCGTATCGCTCAACGGCGCCTTCACGGTGCTCGGCACGCTCCAGGCCGGCGCCGGGCCGCTCGATATCAACGCCATTGGTATCTCGATCAACCGCCTCAAGACCGCGAACGGCGTCGCGCTCCATCTCGCTTCGGGCAGCACCGCCGACGTTTCCATCACCGACGGTTCGGCGAGCACGATCGGCAGCGCCGCCAGCGCCTCGATCAGCGGCCGCGCCATCACCATCGGCCAGCTCGCTTCGGCCGGCCCGGTCAGCCTGAATGGCAGCGGCGCGGTGCAGGTGACGACCGACCTGGCCTCGGCCGGCGCGGTCAGCGCGCAGGGCGCCAGCGTATCGATCAAGAGCCTCGGTGCGCTGACCTTCGCGAGCCTGATCGGCACGAGCGGCGATGTCGATGTCAATGCGGCCGGCGCGTTGACCGTCCCCAGCGCCAGCGCCGCGGGCGCGCTTTCGCTCACCAGCGGAGGCAATCTCGGCGCCGGCAGCCTTTCGGCGCAGACGACGCTCGGCCTCAACGCCGCCGGACTGCTGCAGGTCGACACCAATCTCACCGCGGGCGGTGCGATCAGCGTGCAGGGCGGCAGCGTCGCGCTGACGTTGGGGAAT
Source organism: Sphingomonas sp. MMS24-J13 (assembly GCF_044905095.1). Classification (NCBI taxonomy): domain Bacteria; kingdom Pseudomonadati; phylum Pseudomonadota; class Alphaproteobacteria; order Sphingomonadales; family Sphingomonadaceae; genus Sphingomonas; species Sphingomonas sp. MMS24-J13. The sequence continues at coordinate 1,144,879 of NZ_CP173258.1, read as the reverse complement.
GCCACCAGCATCGCGAGCGGCGTGGCCACGGCCGGCGATCTGGTGATTCACAACGCAGGCGCGCTGACCCTCACATCCGGCAGCGCGACCGGCGGTGTCGATCTCACCGGCAGCGGCATCACCATCGGCACGGCGAGCGCTGGCGGACTGTTCAAAGCGGTCGCGACTGGTGACCTTGCCTTCACCAGCATCGGCGGCAACACCGTCCAGTTGACCGCGCAGGGTAGCGCGCAGGGCAATGCGATCAGCGGCGGCACCCTCACCTCCGCCGGCACGGCGACGCTGCTCGCCGGCGATGCGATAACCGTCAGCACCGATTTCGCGACCGGTGCCGGCAGTTCGATCGACGGCCGCAGCGTCTCACTGACGAGCATCGGCGCGCTCGCGCCGGCGCATATCGGCGCGACCGGGGGCGGCATCACCCTGCGCAGCGGCGGCGATCTCACCCTGACCGATGCGAACGCGACCGGCGCGATCGACATCCAGTCAACCAACGGCCTGATCAACGCCACCGGTCTCGTTACCGGCTCGCCCGGCGTAACCGCCCGCGGCACCAGCGTAACGCTGGGCGCCGCCGGCCCGCTTACCGTGGCGAGCGCCACCGCGACCGCGGGTGATCTCGCCGTCACGACCGGCGGCAACCTGGCCGTTACCAGCGGATCGGCCACAGGCGCGATCCGCCTGATCAGCAACAATGGCGCCGTGACCTTCGGCTCGCTGTCGATCGGCAGCGATTTTCTGCTGCACGCGCATGACAGCCTGTCGCTAAGCGGGCTGACCCTGTCCGGATCGCTCGATCTGGCGAGCAGCGCGGGGGCCATCGATATCGGGCCGATCACCGCCGGCGGTACCGTCTCGGCCCAGGCTGCGACCAATCTCGGCTTCACCACTGTTTCGGGTAGCACGCTGAGCCTGACCGCGACCAGCGGCACGCTGAGCGGCAACAGCATCGGCGCGAGCGACGGCGCAACGCTCGTCGCCGGCGGCGCGCTGAACGTAGACACCAATGTCGCCGTCGCCGGCCCGCTCTCCGCGACGGGCGCCAGCGTCGCGCTGACCACGACCGGCGCGCTCGCGCCTGCCAACATCATCGCCACCAATGGTGGGATCACGCTGCGCAGCACAGGGGCTCTCACGCTCACCCAGGCGAACGCGACCGGCACGCTCGATATCCAATCGACGGGCGGCGCGGTGAATGCGTCTGGCTTCACCGCGGGTGGCGGGCTCATCGCACGCGGCACAGCGGTGACCCTCACCGCTGCCGGCCCGCTCACCGTGACGAGCGCGATCGCCACCGCCGGCGATCTCGTGATTCACGACGGCGGCGCTCTGACCCTTACGTCGGGCAGCGCTACCGGCGGAGTCGACCTGACCGGCAGCGGCATTGAGATTGGCACCGCCAGTGCGGGCGGTTTGTTCAAGGCCGTCGCGACCGGCAATCTCGGCTTCACGAACGTCAGCGGCGGCACTGTCCAACTTACCGCGCAGGGCGGGCAACAGAGCAACGCCATCAGCGGTGCCATCCTCACATCGACCGGCCCTGCCACATTGTTAGCGGGCGACGGCGCCACCGTGAGCACCGATTTCAACGCAGGTTCGGGCAGCCGGGTGGATGGCTCCAGCGTCTCGCTGACCAGCCTCGGTGGGCTGAGCCTGGCGCATGTCGGCGCGAGCGGCGGCGATATCACCCTGCACAGCCTCGGCGACCTCACGCTCGCCGACGCAAGTTCATCCGGTGCGATCGATATACGGTCGGCCAATGGCCTCATCAGCGCCACGGGCCTCAGTGCTGGATCGCCCGGCGTGACGGCGCGAGGTACCGGCGTGACCCTGGGCTCCATCGGCGCGCTGACGGTCGCAAACGCCGCTGCCACTGCTGGCGATCTCATTGTAGACACGACCGGCAATCTGACCGTCACCGGTGCATCGGCAAGCGGCGCGATCCGGCTGAGCAGCGCGAAAGGCAGCCTTTCCGCGACGACACTTACGCCCGGCAGCGATCTGCTGCTGCGTGCGGCGAACGACCTCACAATCGGCAACCTCACCGTCACCGGCACTATCGATCTTGCCAGCACGGCGGGGGCGATCGGCGCCGGCGCCATCAGCGCGGGTGGCGATATCAAGGTGACCGCCGCGACCAATTTCGGCTTCACCACCGTTTCCGGCAACGTGCTGACGCTCACCGCCACCGGCGGGACGCTGACAGGAAGCGGCATTACCGCAGCCGGTGACGCAACGCTCAACGCCGGCGGCGTGCTCGTCATCGGTAACACCGTTACGGTCGCGGGGCAGTTCGACGTCGCCGGCCGTAGCGTCGCGCTCACCGCGCCCGGCGCGCTCACCGTACACGACGCCGTCGCCACGGCCGGCGACCTCGTAATCCACGACGGTGGCGCGCTGACCCTCACCTCGGGCAGCGCGACTGGCGGCGTCCAACTCACCGGCAGCGGCATCACGATCGGTACGGTGAGCACTGGCGGACTGTTCAAGGCGGTCGCGACCGGCGGCCTCGCCTTTACCAAAATTAGCGGTGGCACCGTCCAATTAACCGCGCAGGGTGGTGCGCAGGGTAACGCGATCAGCGGCGGCACCCTAACCTCCACCGGGGCGGCGACGCTGCTTGCGAGCGATGCAATATCGATCGGCACCGATTTCGCGACCGGATCGGGCAGTTCGGTCGACGGCAGCGGTGTCACGCTGACCAGCGTCGGCGCACTGGCGCTGGCGCATGTCGGGGCGACCAATGGCTCTATCCAGCTACGCAGCGGCGGCGATCTCACGCTCGCGCAAGGCATAGCGAGCGGCGGCATCGATATCCGGTCCAGCAACGGCCTCGTCAACGCATCCGGTCTCGTCACGGGATTGGCCGGAGTCACCGCAAGCGGCACCAGTGTAATGCTCGCGGCACCGGGCTCACTCAAGGTCGCCGCGGCGCTCGCCACCGCCGGCGATCTGGACATCACGGCGGCCGGCAATCTCGTCATCACCGCCGGCGGCGCGACCGGGGCGGTCCGGGCGACAAGCCTGCAAGGCAGTTTGAACGGGTCGATCGCCGCCGGAGGCGACCTGTCACTTCGCTCTGCCGCCACGCTTACCCTCGGCGACCTGAATGGCAATGGCACGATCGATCTCGCCAGCAGCGGCGGCGCAATCTCGACCGGCGCGATCAGCGCCAAGGGCGATGTCAGCATCGACGCGGCGACCGACATCGGCTTCACCAGCATCTCGGGTCGCACGCTTACGCTTTCCGCCTCCAGTGGCATGCTGGAGGGCAACAGCATCGCCGCATCCAGTGGCGCGACACTGAAAGCCGGCGGTAGTCTCGCCATCACGACCGACATCGCCGTCACCGGTGCGTTCAAGGTCTCGGGCGGCCGCGTCGCGCTGACTTCGACTGGCCCGCTGAGCCTCACCAGCGCGCATGCCAATGCCGGCGATCTGGTCGTCCACACGGGGAACGGCCTGACCCTGGGTGATGGCGGCGCGACCGGAAGCGTCGCCTTGACCAGCGGCGGCAGCGTCGCAATCGACACGCTTACCGCCGGCAGCGGCGCCACCCTGACAGCCGCCGACGCCCTCACCATCCATCAGGATGCGGCTGTCGCCGGCTTGTTCTCGGCCACCGGACGTAGCGTGACGATCCAGGCGGCGAATAGCCTCTCGCTGACGAATGCGACCGCCACCGGCGGCGACCTCACGCTGACCGCGCTCAACGGTGGCATCACCGGCACGCACCTGTCGGCGACCGGCGCCGCCCACCTGATCGCGACCGGCGCGATCCTGTCGGGCGATATCAGCGCGGGGGGCGGAGTCACCGCTGCCGGAAGCAGCATCGATCTCACCGCGCCGGGCGCGCTGACCTTGACCAGCGCCACCGCCTCCGCCGGCGATCTCATCGCCCGGGCAGCGGGCGATCTGACCTTGCTCTCGGGATCGGCCACGCGATCGATCAGCCTCGTCAGCACCGGCGGGGCAGTCAATGTTCATGACGCGAGCGTCGGCGGCGTGCAGACCTTGCGCAGCCTGACCGCGACGGCGACCAACTCGGGCGATATCGCCATCGATGCCGCGACGGCGGCCACATTGGACGGTACGATCGGCACCGGCGGCGCGATCAGGGTCAGCGCCGCCAGCGCCAACGTGACCGGCAGCGTGATCGGCCGGACGATAAGTTTCGCCACGCGCGGCATCACCATCGGCGCCAGTGCTCGCATCGGCCAGGCCGGCGCCACCACCGCCGTCACCTTCACCAACAATGGCACCCGCCGCAGCTTCGTCGGCGGCACGAGCGGCGACGGCTATCTGCTCACCGCAGCCGGCCTCGGCCGCGTTCAGGCCGACGCGATCACGCTCAACCTGCCCGCCGCCGCCGATGGGAGCGCCGCCAATCCCGATGTGACGATCAACGATCTCACCCTGCACGGCTCGACCGGCACCGCCACCGGGACCTTGGCCAACCTCACCTCCATCGGCAGCTTCACGATCAACACCCCCGGCCGCGTCCGCATCAGCGGTAAGTTGCAACTGACCGATCTCGCCCCGACCAACAGCGCGAGCATCATCGCCGGCCCGGAGATCGACGTCGTGACGCCGACCGGCGCGATCCTGATGACCGATAGCGGCGGCACCGCGACAGGCGACCTGATGCTCGCCGCCCAGCGGATCATCGTCGCGAGCCAGAGCGCGTTGACCGATCTGGCCTCGATCAGCGGCACCGACGCCCGCAGCAGCCGGCTCGCGACGAATGACGGGCCGGTGACCGATCAGGGCTATCTCGCCGCCAATCGGCTGGCGTTCCGCATCGCGACCATACTCGATGTCCAGAATAGCGGCGGCACCGCGCCGGAGGATCGGCGCGGAATTACCGCGGGCGCGGGCGGGATCGACATTGGCGTCACGGCCCCCGGCACGCCCGAGATCATCCTGAACGGCCGCCAATTGAGCAGCGCCGCTTTCGCCGGGCTGATCCGCGTCGCGGCGGCGGACGGCAGCTTCACGCCGGTCCTCGCCAACGGTTCAACAGTCAATGGGTGCCTCGTCAGCACCGGCTGCAACACCACGCCCTCAACCGAAACCCTGCTCGGCCTGATCCTCCCCCAGCAGGATGTGATCGGCATGCTGGACGACGGATCGAATGGCGATGACGACAAGAAGTCGAAGGACGGCAGCGCCGCCAAGAGCGGGGCGGGCATCAACCGGCCGCTGATCACGATCGTGCGGGCGAACCCCTACGGCTTCGGCTCGATCATTGACGAGCCCGTCACCGGAACCCCGAACGACGATCTGTGGATCGATCAACCGGCGATCGGCGTGGGCAATATCAATAACAATGGCGGGCGCTGACGGCTGGGAAGGTTGCTACAAGCCAAGCGCCGCGGCAGCGTCCTTCAACTGGGCCAGGGCACCTGCGTCCCCCGCGAACGCCTGTCGCGCCGAGGCATAAGCCTGCCCCGCCCCGGCACGATCGTCCAGCACCAGCCGCGCGCGCATCAGCCTCGCCCAGCCATCCAGATCGTGCGGATTCTGCGCCAGCCGGGCGGCCAGCCGATCGACCATCGCCCGCGCCATCTTGTCCTGCTCCGATGGGCTGAGCCGCGCCGCATCGGTCATCTGCATCGGCGATGGGCCGGGAATCGCGTCGGTCGCGACATCCTGCGCCGGAGCAGCAACCGGTGCAGGCACGCGCCCGCTCACATCGATCTTCTCGCGCGTGGCAACCTGATCGATCAAGGTGCGCACCGATTGCGCCCACGCCGCGCCCGGCGGCGCATCCCGGAGCAATGCGATCCAGTCATCGATCGCACCTTTGTGATCGCCGGCCAGATCCTTGCGCACGCCCAGGAAATAACGGGCACGGGCATCCTTCGGGTCGATCGCAACGGCGCGCTCGAAGGCGTGCACAGCGTCGGCATCGACCCCGTTGCGGTGCGCATAGACCAGCGCCTCGCCCAATGCCGACCAATCGTCCGCGCTCTGCGGCGCCAGCGCCGTCGCGCGCGCCATCGCTTTGCTCGCCTCGGCAAAACGCCCTTGCGCGAAATAGGATTGGCCGAGCATCCGCCAGCCCGGCAGATCGCCCGGATTCGCCTTGAGCTTAGCCTCCAGGGCCGCGATCATCGGCGCGACCGCATGCTCGCCCGGCATAGCTGCGGGTTCGGGCGCCGGTGATTCTCCTGCGGGATGCCGATAGCGCAAAGCGACGGCGAGGATCGCCACCAATGCCGCAGTCACCAGCGCATAACGACCGATCCGGATCGGCCTGGTCGATTGTATCTTATCCATGCCTTCCTGCCTGCTCGCGCATGCTCTAGCGTCCGCGCCCGAAGATGCTAGGGCGTCCGGGGCAACGCGTGGGGGTTGGGGTTTTGACGGAGCGACATCGTGTCGCCATCATCGGATCGGGGCCGGCTGGCCTCAGCGCGGCCGCGCATGCTGCGGCCCGCGGGCTCGATCATGTCTTGATCGAGAAGACCGATCACCTTTCCGACACGATCTACAAATATCAGAAGGGCAAGCACGTCATGGCGACCCCGAGCCAGCTCGTGCTGCGCTCGGATCTGTCGTTCGAGGCGGGCAAGCGCGAAACCATACTCGGCACCTGGAACGAGGGGATTGCCGCCAGCGGCGTCAACGTGATGTTCGATGCCGAGGTAAAGGCGATCAGCGGTGTGGCCGGCGATTTGACGATCTCCATCACCGATGGCCGCATCGTCCGCGCCGAGACGATCGTGCTGGCGATCGGCACCCAGGGCAATCCCAATCTGGTGCGATGCCCGGTCGGCGAAGGCGCGGTGGTGCAATATACGCTCGACGATCCCGCCGAATATATCGACGAGCATATCGTCGTGATCGGCGGCGGCGATGCCGGCATAGAGAATGCGCTCGGCCTTGCCGCGGATGCGGCGCAGCGCAATACGGTCACGCTCGTCAATCGCGGCGCCGAATTCTCGACCGCCAAGGACGCCAACGTCAAGGCGCTGCTCGCCGCCGAGGCGGAGGGCCGCGTAACCGTGATGCGCGAGACGACCACGTCGGAAATTCGCAAGGGCCGCATCCGCTTCGACGCCCGCGACGGCGAGATCGAGGTGCGGTGCGATCGCGTCATCGCCCGCATGGGCTCGGCGCCGCCGCGCAGCTTCGTCGAGGCCTGCTGCGCCGAATTCGAGAGCAAGGATGGGCGCAAGGCGATCATCGCCGGCACCGGTATCGAATTCACCAGCGCCGATCGGGTCTCCTACCCGAAACTTTCACCGACGTTCGAATCGACCGTGCCCGGCATCTACGTGATCGGCGCGCTCGCCGGCTATCCGCTGATCAAGCATTGCATGAACCAGGGCTATGACGTCATCGAGTTCATCACCGGCAATACCGAGCTGAAGCCCGCCGACGAACCGATCCTCGAGGCCCGCTTCGCGAACATGCCTTATGGCCAGAGCGTCGCCGGATGGCTCGATTATCTGCGCACCACGGTCACCATCCTGAACGATCTCTCGCCTCTGCAGATGCGCGAGTTCATGCTGGACACCGAAGTGCGGATTGTGCCGGCCGGCGAGATCGTCTTCAACCGCAACGATCCGGGATCGTCACTGCTCGCCATCGCCGGCGGATCGGTAGCGGTCGATGTCGGCGGCGGCCGACAGGTCGCCATCCCGAAGGGCTCGATCTTCGGAGAAGTAGGCCTGATTTCGGGCCGCCGGCGCGGCTCGACCGTGCGCGCCGCGCAGGACGCGATCCTGCTCGAAACCCCGCGCTCGGCCGCGCGCAAGCTGATGGCGCAGGTGCCCGCCGCCGGCCGCGCGATCACCCGCATCTCGACCGAGCGGCAATTGCTCCAGATGTTCGGATCGGGCCTGCAGCCCGCCGACCTGGTCGATGTGCTGGAGAAATCCGAGATCCAGTCGATCCGCGCCGGCGAGACGATCATCCGCGAGGGCGACGACGCCAACGACATCTTCGTCATCCGATCGGGATCGATGATCGTCGAGAAGCTGATCGGCGGCAAACCGATCTTCCTCTCCTACCTCCCCGCCGGCAGCTATGTTGGCGAGATGGCGCTGATCGACGGATCGGCCCGCACTGCGACCGTGCGCGCGGCGATCAAGTCCGAGGTGATCCGCATCGATGGCCCCGCCTTCGCCAGGCTGCTGGCGCGCAACCCGGCGCTGCGCGAGCGCGCCGCGACCGACATGGTCTCGCGCCGCAAGCTCAACGCCTTCATCGAGGATCGGCGCGAGAGCTTCGCCAGCGCGGTCGATCTCTATTCCAGCGTCGCGGGCTTCCTGATCGACAACGGCATCGGCGAGGCGACCGACGTGCTGCTGATCGACGAGAAACTGTGCGTCGGCTGCGACAATTGCGAAAAAGCCTGCGCCGACAGCCACGAAGGCCTGTCGCGGCTCGATCGCGAGGCGGGGCGGACCTACGCCCATCTCCACGTCCCCACCTCATGCCGCCATTGCGAGCATCCGCATTGCATGGCCGATTGCCCGCCCAACGCGATCCATCGCGGGCCGGATGGCGAAGTGTTCATCGACGACAGCTGCATCGGCTGCGGCAATTGCCAGCGCAACTGCCCCTATGGCGTGATCCGCATGGACAAGGTGCCGCCGAAGAAGCCGGGCCTGCTGTCGTGGATGCTGTTCGGACATGGACCTGGGCCGGGCGAACCCGACAAGACATGGTCGGCAAAGCACGCAAAGGCCGGGGTCGAGAAGCCGAAGAAGGCGATCAAGTGCGACATGTGTTCGGGTATCGAGGGCGGTCCCGCCTGCGTCCGGGCCTGCCCGACCGGGGCGGCGATCCGCGTGGCACCCGAGGAATTTTTAACGGTCGCACGTCTGGGTGGGGAACGGTGACCCGGCCTCCCCGTCATTCCCGCGAAGGCGGGAATCCATATTCTCTGGAGCGTGAGAGCCAGATAGTTTGGAGGTTATGGATCCCCGCCTTCGCGGGGATGACAGGTTTGGCTGCCTGATATGGCCACTCGCTCCCGCCAGACCCGGCGTACACGCGCATCGCTCCACGAGAGTTTCCTGCGGCATGCCAATGGCCGCTGGGCGCGCGTCTCCGCGCTGCTGTGCCTTACCCTCATCCTGATCTACGCGTTCGACGATCCCTCGCCGCATCCAGAGGGCGACACGATCTATGGCTACACGCTCGGCACGATCGGCGTGCTGCTGATCCTGTGGCTGACCGCGCTGGGCATACGCAAACGAACGATGACGCGCGGCCGTTGGTCGTTGAAGGCATGGACCTCGGCGCATGTGTGGCTGGGCCTCAGCCTGATCGTGGTCGGGACACTCCACACCGGCTTTCACTTCGGCATGAACGTCCACACGCTCGCTTACGGGCTGATGATGCTGGTAATCTTCTCGGGCCTGTTCGGGGTGACGGTCTACGCGGTTCTGCCCCAGCGGCTGTCAGAAAATCGCGGCGAACTGACCGAGGCCCAGATGCTGGAGGCTTTGCGCGCGCTCGATCGCCAGCTCCATAGCGCAGCCCAGCCGCTGACCGGCGGCGCGGCCGATCTCGTGCGCGCATCGCTCGATGAGGACGCCTTCGGCGCCAGCCTGTGGCGTCGCCTTTCGTCGGCCGAGCCGCACGGAGCGACTGCCGAAGCCCGACTGACGATGGGCGCGGTCGCGATCGGCCAGCCCGCCGACGCAGTCGGCCGCGTCCGCGCGCTGCTGGGCGAAAAGCAGGGGCTGATTGCGCGGATCCACCGCCATCTCCACCTGCGCGCCTTGCTCGAAATCTGGCTATACGTGCATGTGCCCATGACCATCGCGCTGATCGCGGCACTGATCGCGCATATCGTCGCCGTCTTTTTCTACTGGTAGCGGCATGGCCTTCCTGCTCCGTTCCATTTCCCAATCCGCCACCGGCCGCGATATCGTGCGCGAGCACCGGCTGGACAGCGACCGTCTGTCGATCGGCCGCGATCCCGCCAGCGACATCCACCTCGAGGATCTGGGGGCGGCGCTCCACCACGCCTTGATCCATCGCATCGCGCCGCGCCGGATCATGGTCACCGCAATTGCCGGCCTGCCCTTCTCGATCGACGGCCGCTCGACCGAGAGCGCAGAGATCGATGTGGAGACCGGTGCCGAAATCCGCATCGCCAGTTTCCGGCTGACGATTTCCTGGGACGCGGATGCGCAAGCCGTCGCGATCCTGACCGAGCGTTTCGGGCTGCTTGCGCGGTCGATCGAAACCAGGGGCGAACGCGCGGCATTCTCATTGGCGGGCAAGATACCCGGCCGGCGGATCATGTCGTGGGCGGGCGCGCTCCTGGTGCTGGCGATGTTCCTCGCCTGGCCGATCTGGTCGTTCCACCAGCGCGAAGGCGCCCGCCTTACGCCGGCTCAGCTTACCCAGGTTTCGCACGTGGCCGACGCGAGCTGGTCGCCCGGGCCGCTCTCGGCCGCGCACGCGGCATTGGCGCGCAATTGCACCGCCTGCCATGCCAAGGCTTTCGTTTCGGTCCGTGACGAGACGTGCCGGACCTGTCACGCCCAAACGCATGACCATGCCGACCCGGCCCGCCTCGCGCGCGCGCTGGCGCCCGACGACTGGGTGGGCCGTTTGCGCCTGACGATCGCGCACAGCTTCAACCGGCCTGCCGGGCGGTGCATCGATTGCCATGTCGAGCATCAGGGCGATCAGGCGATGCCGACGCCCGCGCAGAAATTCTGCGCCGATTGCCATGCCGCGCTGAAGGCCAAGCTGCCCGATACGAAGCTGCCCAACGCCAGCGATTTTGGCACCGACCATCCGCAATTCACGCCAGCGATCATGCTCCAGCCGGGCCGATATCCCCGCTTTGCACGCACCTCGCTCGACGCCAATCCACGCGAGGAAACCGGGCTGAAATTCCCGCATGCGCTGCATGTTTCGGCGGTCAACGGGGTGGCGCGAATGGCGCAGACCCTGGGTCAGGCGCCTAACGGCAAGGGGCTCGATTGTGCGGCCTGCCATAAACCCGATCCTAACGGGGGCGGCTTTAAGCCGGTGACGATGGAAGCCGATTGCCAATCCTGCCACAGCCTCGCTTTCGCATCGAACGACGGGGTGCCGCGCACGTTGCGTCATGGCGATCCCGATGAGGCACGCGCGGTGTTGCGCGATTATTTCGCCGCGCATGGCGGCACGGCGCAGGCCAATCTTTCCGGCATGGCACGCCGCCGTCCGGGCGATATCGCCGCCTCCCCGACGGGCGCAAATGGCGCGCCGCAGGCGATCCGCGCGCTCTTCTCACGCGGCGGTGCCTGCTTCGATTGCCATACGATTAAGCCGCCGTCGCGCCCGGCCGGGCTCGATTACGGCATCGCGCCGGTGACGCTGCCGACCCATTATCTCACCGACGGTTGGTTCGATCACCGCGCGCATGCGACCCAGAATTGCACAAGCTGCCACGCGGCGAACGTGTCCAACGATGCCAGCGACGTCATGCAGCCCAAGATCGCGGAATGCCGCACCTGTCATGCCGGCGAGCATGCGACGCGCGCCGCGCCCGTGGCATCGAGCTGCGCAATGTGTCACGTCTATCACCGCGACCCCAGCCTGCCGGCAAGCGCTGACCGTCGCAGGGCGGCGCCCGGGGAGGCCCCGCCGATGCGGCGCATGAAAAGCGGGAGTTGAAGCCGTGCGAGGGGAGAACATGGGCTCGATGCTGATCGCGCAGATCACCGACCTGCATATCGGCTTTTCGGGTGACCGGGCCGATGAACCCAATCTGCTGAGGCTCGAGCGGATAATCGATACGCTGGCGGGGCTAAACCCGGCACCGGATCTGCTGATCGCCAGCGGTGACCTGACAGAGCATGGCGACGAAGCATCCTACCGCCGGCTCGAGAGCACGCTCGCACGCCTCCCCTTCCCGTCTTACTACGCGCTCGGCAATCACGATCGGCGCGCACCGTTTCGCGGCGCGATTCCGGACGCACCCGATGCCGACGGTTTCGTTCAATATGCGATCGAAAACGGGCCGCTGCGCTGCCTGGTGCTCGATACGCTCGACGAGAACCGGCATGGCGGCGCCTTCTGCGCTGCGCGCGCGCAATGGCTGGCCGATCGGCTGGCCGAACAGCCCGATCGGCCGACAATCATCATCCTGCATCACCCTCCGGTGGAGGTTGGAATCGCCTGGATGGACCCCGATCCCGCCGCGCCCTGGATCGCCCTGCTCGCGGACACGATCCGTGGCCATGACAACATTGTCGCGTTGCTGGCGGGCCATGTCCATCGGCCGATCAGCCTGCCTTGGCAGGGGTTGGCGTTGACGATCTGCCCTTCGAGCGCGCCTGAAGTCGGTCTCGATTTCACGCCGGCCGATCCGGCGCATCCCGAAAACGGGCATCTAACGATATTGGAGGGCGAACCGGGCTTCGCGATCCATCGCTGGACCGGCGAGCGGTTGATCACCCATTTTGGCGCCCCGCCGGGGCCGGTGGTTGCGGAGCTGAAGGGCGTGCCGGAACGATAAGCTATCCCAATCCCGCGCAGGCGGGAATCCATAAACTCCGATCCGCCCCTGACTCTCACATTTCGGAGAACAGGGATTCCCGCCTGCGCGGGATTGACGAGACTATCGGGGAGCCCAATCCTTCAAATCCGCCGCATCGCTCACCTTCCACGGCACGCCGCGTGAATTGAGGAAGAAGCGCTCCATTTCGGGCCGGGTGAAGGGGCGCGATCCCAGCCGTCCGAACACGGCGATTTGTCCGCCCGTCTCATCCACACCGCGATCACGATCGAGCCCGCGCGATATGGCGCGCGCCGGAGTCGGTGTCTTCGCCCATGCGATCAGTTCGGGCTTCGGTGCCGGCGAAAAACCGTAGAAATTGGGCTGGCTCGCCGGCGACGTCAGCTGGATCACCTTCATCCCGGCCTTGCCGTCGGCGACATAAGCGAAGAGCGAGGCGTTGGTCGAACCGACGATCACGTCGGACGCATCGGTCATCTGCCCGCCGAACGTCTCCCTGGCATAGACCAGCGGCGCCTCGGGGTTGGTGACGTTGACGATCACCAGCCCGTCCTTGCCCGCCGCGACATAGGCATAAGTGCGCGCCACATAGACGCGCCGCGCATCCGCGAGCGGCACCAACGCCGGCAGCAGCCGGGGCTTGAGCATGTGCGTAATATCCAGCACGCGCAGCCCCTCGGCGGTCGTCACCCACAGATAGCGGAACTGGATCGCGCTCGCCCGGGCACCCGGCAACGATACGGTCGCGGCCAGCTTCGGCTGCAGCGGATCGGCGAGATCCACCACGACCAGCCCCGCCTCCGCCGCGATATAGGCGACGTGGCCCGCCAACGTGATGTGGCGCGCGCCCGCCAGCACATTGCCCGGATTCCACGTCACCGCGCGCTTGAAGACATTGTTGCGCGGATCGCCGTCGGCCAGCGTGTCGACATTGACGAGGATCAGGCCCTCCTTCGCATCGGTCACCGCCGCATAATGGTAGATCGGATCGAACGCCTGCTCCTGGTTCATCGCGCGCATCGCGGGCGTGTTGCGCAGCGGATTGATCGGCTGGTTGGTCGGCAGCGCCATGCAGGTTGCGTTGCTGCTCGCGACATGCGTGCTGTTGGAGAGCGGCGAGAAAGGCGCTGTCACGATCTTCTCGGAGAAGCCTTTGTTCGCGATCGAGGCGACATCATAGGCGCGGAAGCCGCGCGTGCCTTCGGCCACGAACATATATTCGCCGCGCATCTGGATGCAGCCGGCAAGGCCGCCGCCCTGGACGATATTTCGGAACGGCTCGACCGGATCGCGCTCGCCCGAGCCCTTTTTGTCGAGGATGCGACCGCGATTCCAATTGATCAGCTCGCGCTTGTTGCGATCGACATGCAGCCGGTAATAATCGGGATAGGCATATTTCTGCAGGTAGGACCCGATCACCGCCTGCGGCTCCTGCCACTCGGTCACCCGCACCGCCTCGATCCCACCTTCCAGCCCGAGCCAGGCGTTCATCCCGACGAAGTTCACGCTGCCGGTGCCGAGCAGCATAAGCTGCGCCATGATCGCATTATTGTCGTTCGCGGCCGACAGATGGCAGTCCGAACAGGTCTTCGTCTCGGTCGTCCGCACCGTGTGCGGGAAATGCGGAGCGAAGGCCTGGCTCGAGAAGCCGATCGCCGAGATGGGCGGCTGCTGGACATAGATCCGCTCGCGATTGATGTTCGTCGACGACAATATTAGCGCCGAGGTCGATCGGATCGGCGCGATCTCATTGCCTTTGGTCGTCATGTGCAGCCCGAGCTGGAACATGTCGTCGCGCGCCACCTGCGGATTGTAGGTCGCGAAGTTGCGCGTTTCCTCCTCGCCCTCCTTGCCGAAATGGTGCGACTTGGTCTTCCAGTTCGCTTCGATCGGCAGATGGCAGCCGCCGCACGACGTGGTCCACGACAGGTGGCAGGTGAAGCAGGCCATCTTGTCGGGATCGTGCGCGCGGTCGCCCGCCTTGACCCCCGGCCCGAAGGCGAAGTTGCCGGTCTCGACGCCGGCTTTGCCCATCAACTTGGCCCGCGCCGCCTTGGCGTTGAATTCGGGCAGCGAGCGATCGACCGAATTGCGGACGAGCGACACCCGCCATTCGATCTTGGGGTCGACGATCGAGCGCTGGATCAGGATGCGCTCGCCGGCGGCGCCCGTGCTCCATTCGAAGCGGCGCTTGCCGTCGGAATTGCGAAGCAGCGACAGATCGGTCCCGCCCGGACGCGCCGCCGGGCCCGAGGTGCGCAGGTTCGGGAATGCGTCGGCGGTGCCGTGGCAATCCTTGCATCCGATCTCGACCGCGTTGGCCACTTCACCGTAAATCAGGCCGTTGCCGTGGGCATCCTGCGCGAAGTGGCAATCGGCGCACTGCATTCCCTTCTCGGCATGGATGTCCATCAGATGGACCGCCTTGCCCGCCTGCTGGCCAACCGGCGCGAAGGCCGGCATGCCCGCCTTCTTGAACTTCTCGGGATCATCGGACGCGACCACCTCGCCCTCCGCATCGAGCAGATTGCCCTCGCGATCGCGCTTGTAGATCGCGCGGAAGTTCCAGCCATGGCCGTGATAGTCGGCGAATTGGGTATCCTTCGCCTTCGGATTCACATCGTCATAGACGTGCCGGAGGAAGTCCACGTCGCTCCACTTGCCGCGCGGGCTGGCGCCTTCGGGGTTGCGATCCTCGACTTCGCGGACTTCGGCGGCCGTCGGATATTTCTGCTTTTCCGGCCACATCAGCGGTGCATCGGATTCATAATCCCACATCGTGTAGCCGAGATAGGAATTCAGGAAGATGTTTGGCTGATGCATGTGGCAGACCATGCACTGCGCGGTCGGAATGGCGCGGGTGAAGGCATGCTCGATCGGGTGGCCGCTTTCCTTCTCGCCGGTGATCGGATGCCCGGCCGGCACGCCATGGAGATCGCTCGCGGCCTTCTGCATCAGGCCCGATATGGTCGGATCGAGCGTGCCCGTCTGCCCGTCGCGGCCATAGGGCGCCCAGGTCAGGCTGTGCTTGGGATCGCGATCATTGGCATAGACGACATGGCAGCCCGCGCAGCCCGACTGGCGATAGTCGCCCGGCTGATCATTGGTGCCCTGGAACCACAGATAGGGGTCGTTGAGCCGGGTCTTGTGGATGTTGAGCACGGGGATCGCGACACGCAATCCTGTGCCCGGCCCGCGATTGGACTGCTTGAGATCGGGCCGGCCATCTTCCTCCAGCCGCTGGATGCTGCCGCTGGGATTGGGCAGGCCGATTTCGGGAAATTGCGTCCCGATCGTACGCCCGCCGCGCTCGAACACGCGGAAGATATCGCCCGGGGGCACCGTCTGCCAGGTCGGCAGTGGATAGAGCGCCGGCAGCGCCCCGCGCGCCGCCTGTTGCGGCGTCACCGTGCCCGGAGGATTACCCGGCGAGAGCAATTTCGCCGGATCGCCGCTTTTCGTATAGGCTTCGCCGGTAACGTAACTCTTGTAGGGGAGGATGCCGTTATTATAGGCCGCCCCGCCCCACAGCATCGCGCCGGTCGACATGAGCGAGCGCTCGGACGCCTCGATGATCTCCAGATGGCACGCGCCGCATGACGCGCGCGCGACGCGGTAATCGGACGGGTTCACGAAGCGGATGAATTCGGGCGCCTCGCGGTTCAGCAGGGTGTAGCTGCGCTTGGGATTGGCCGAGCTCGGCCAGTTCCAGGCATGCGGATAGCGCGGCAGCACATGCGCCCTGTCGCGTGCGGCGACATAAGCGGGGTCGTCCTTCTTCAGCCCGGCCTGCGCGAAAACGCCGGCATTGCCGCCATGGCAATCGACGCAACCCAGCACGACCGCCTCGCTCTTGTGCATCGTCCACGCGTCGGAGGCAGAGTGGCAGGAGATGCAGCCGGCACTTTTGGCCTTGGCCTGTTCAGGGGTCTGGGATTGCGGGGCTGGCGGCGTCGCGGCGTAGGTGACCGCCTGGGGTTTTTCGCCCTCGGAGGCGATCAATCGACCCGGTATGGCTATCAGCATCAGGAGGGGAGTCAGGATCGCCAGCCTCGCCACCCCGTCATGCTGAACTCGTTTCAGCATCCACCGGGCCACCAGCGCTGGCCGTCCGGTGGACCCTGAACCGAGTTCAGTGCGCCGGTCAAGGATGCGGGGCCAGCGCATCAGAAGCTCAGCACCGTGTTGAACAGCACCGAATAATAACGCCCCGATCCGTTCGACTGGGTGAAGAGGTCACGGAAGCCCGATCCCGCGTCCAGCACCGCGCCCGACAGCCGAAACACGATGTTCTGCGTCATGCGTGGCCGCCAGATCACAGCCGCCGAATAATCCCAGCCGATCGATTTGGGGATGCTCCCCTCGACCCGCAGAACCTGCAACACACTCGTCGTATCGAACCACAAATGATTGATATTGGCCGATACCCGTAATGTCGGCAGCAGATCGAAATCCGCGCCCGCGCCGGCCAGCACGGTTCCCGGATTGATGAAGTTGGATTGCCCCTCATCCTTCGACGACCGCAGCGAATTGAGGATGCCGTTGCGCCCGTTGATCGCGATCGCCCGGCCACCGCCGGCAAAGGGGATCGATTGGCGGATCCAGTAGCTCGTGTCGGCCCCAGCGAAGATAGGGTTCTCCAATATGGCATCGAATCCGGTTTCGGTGCGGTCATAGGGATTGCCGTCCCCGCTGGCATAGAGCAAAGACCCGCGCAGGCGGATCCAGTTGAAGTCATAGGATGGCTCGGCTGCGGCGAAGAAGGCGCGGATACGCGCCGGCTGGCTGGTCAGGAAATTATGGCTGTCATGGCCGAGCGCACCATAGGTCGACACCGTCAGGTTGAGCCGGCCGAAATGCCCGTCGCCGTTATAGCCGAGATAGACCACGTCGTAATCGTGCCCGCGCAAATCGCCGAGCAAGGCCGGGCGCACCGGGAAGCCGTTATGATCGACATGGATCTCCCCGCCCTCGCGGTTGCGGTTCCACGCCACCAGCACCTGCGAGGTGAAGCCCGGCACCGGCAGATCCTGGCGGTAGAGATTGGCCAGGAAGACATAATCCTTGCGAGGAGTCTGGCCTAAGTCGTTCAATCCGCTGTTCGTATCCTTCTCCAGTCGGCGAAACACCGCGAGATTATACTGGAAGCGGTTATTGTCGCGATTGCCGAAGAAGCGAATGCCGAGCTGATTGTCGTTGAACAGGAAGCCGCGGAAATCGGCCTGGAACGGCTGGATACCGACCCGGACGGAATTGAAATCGTAGCGGTCCGAAACGTTGCGCAGGTGATAATCGACGAACGCCTCCTGCACGCCGACGAAGCTGTCGGTGCGGTGCGTCGGATCGGTCGGCCTGACCGACAGGATCCGCTTCTCGCTGACGTTGGTGTAATTGTAGTTGTAGGCCAGCGTCAGCCGATACTCGATCACGGGCGGCATGAACGCAGTCGAGCCCTTGATCAGCGCCATGCTCGCGATCACGGTCTGCGACAGCGCCAGGCTGGACGAGCGCCCGAACGTATCGAGGCTGCCCGGCCGATCGCTGGTCTGCACCCCGATCGGCGTCGGGAAGGATCGCGGCTCGACCACCGTGTCGGAGATCGCGCCGAGCGAAAGGAACCAGTCGTCGCCCTTGATCGGGAACGGGATCTTGCGGTGATCGATCGGCCGGTCGCCCTTCAACATGCTCTGGTGATAGGGGTCGAGCGGCGAGCGGCACACCGCCTGCGCGGCGACGAAATTCTTGTCGCGACACAGCGTCGTCATCAGCCGCCAGCGATCGGGGACCGGGATCTCGTCCTGCGGGAAGGCTTCGGGCGGCGGCGCGCGCACGGCGGACGGATCGACGAGGATCGTCTCGGCAGGTGGGAGGCTGGGCCGGATGCCTGGCCGGCGGCGGTCTGTCACCGGCGCGCTCGGCGTCATCGCCTGCGGTTCGAGCGCCTTGTGGTCGATGGCAGGCGGCGCTGACTCAAGCTGCGCCTCAGGCAGCGGTACCGGCACATCCGATCCCTTTGGGCGCGCCGCGCCTGTGGTTACAGCATCACGCACGGGATCAGCCGCAGCGAGCCCGCCCGCATGCGCAGGCGCCGCCAGCATCAGCGTCAACGCCAGGACAGGCCTACTTGCCCGAACAGACATCCTGGTCGCTCGTATCGAGGAAGGGGGCGAACGGGCAGCTGATGTAGCGCAGCCGCACATCGGCCGCGGGCATGTGCACCACGATCTGGTCGGCGCGGATCGCCGCGGGCGCATTTGCGATCGAGCCCACCCGGAGTCCCGAATTGTAGAGGCCCAGGAACGAGATCATGTCGTCCTGGTCGATGCCGTCGCCCGACACGCCGATCCCGCCGACCAGCACGCTGCCGCGATAGATCGGCACCGATCCGGGGAAGATCTGGATGCCGTTCTGGATGCGGGCGGTCCCGGCCGTGGTGGGAAGATCGGTGCAGCGCTGCGGCGTATCGGTGGCGCTGGCACCGGAGACGTAATTGAGGTGCGCGCCGATATTGCCGATGATCAGAGCCGACTGGAGCCCGGTCGAAAAGGGGCTGAACTGGCTGATCGGGCGCGAGAAAGGCCCGTTCGGCTGGCCCACCTGACCGTCGGGGAAATAGGGCCGCGACAGATTGCCGCCGGCACGATCGGTAAAGGCAAACTGGCCGGTCAGCGCGTTCGGATCGCTGAGGAAGCCACGCGCGGCTGCGACGAAGCCACGCACGTCCGAACTGCCCGAAGCGCTCAGATCGCTTCCGGCCTTGTTCCCCGAGAAGAAGGCCGCCGTCCGCGCCTTCTGCAGCGCCACGTCGGTGCCGAAGATGGGAGCGTCGGGCGCCCGCACCAGGCCCAGCGGCACCCCGCGCGTGTCGACCACCGCGATCGACACCTGCGCGCGGCTGTCGAGCGGCCGGCGGATCTGGGCGCGGGCGCGCGTCATGATCTTGAACGCTTCCTCCAAGGTCGCGCGCACCTCGGCTGCGGTCAGCGGCTGGGCGACGTCGCCGCCGTCGGTCGCGGCCACGATCGGAAAGCGGTTCGCGCCAGCGCCGTTGGTCAGCACGAAGGCATCGCTGATCGAGAATTCGGCGCTGGTCGACGCGCGTATGCCCGACGCCTCGCTGCCGAGCGGCTGCCCGGCGAGCAAGGCGGGCGTGCCGGTCTCGGCATAGTAACCCCGCACGGGCACGAGCTGGCCGAGGCTGGCGGCGACGTTGGCGAAAGCCGGTGCCGATGCCGGACTGGATTTCAGCCCCGCCGCGGTCGCGTCGATGAAGCGCAAGGTCGTGCCGTCGACGCTGATCTTGTCGGCGGTGATCGTATCGGGTGCGGCGAAGCCGGTGGTGCCCGCCAGCGCGATATATTCCTCGTCATCGACATCGACATTCGATTGATCGGGATCGAGGCCATAGACCCCGTCCCCCATCACCCCGATCCCGCCGACCAGCACGCCATTCTTGTAGAGCGGGATGCCCCCCGGATCGGCCGCCAGGCCGAGCGGCGAACGCTTGGGCCCGATCAGCGCCCCCGCCCCACCCGCCGCATTGTAGCGTGCGGACAGGTCCGAGCAGGGCAATTGGCTGAACTGGACCCCGAAGAGCGGCCCGCTCTCCAGCCCTACCGCGGCGGGCGTCGGCGGGAATTCGGGCTGCACGATCTGCGATGCGGTGCGCGTGGTGAAGGCATTGCCCCCGCTGGAAAGGTAGGCCGCCGTGATCGCCTTGGCGATCGCCCCCGCGGCCGCGGGGAAGGTCACGCCCTGCGCATCGAGATTGACGCCCGATGGCGGCGTCGGGATCGTCGCGGTCGCGCGCGCGCCGTTCATCTGGAAGACCGCGAGGACATTGCCGACCCGATCGCTCACCGCGATGACGGACGGCAGCCCGCGCGCCTTCGCCTCGGTCGCCGCCTGCGCGATCACCTGGCCGACATCGGCGGCGGTGAGGGCTTCCTGCGCCGGCGCGGTGTAGTTGCCGCCGGTGGTCGTGGTCGTGCCGGTGCTGGTGTTGGTCGCGGTGCCCGAGCCCCCGCCCCCGCCGCACGAGGCGAGCAGCAGCGACAGTCCTGCGACCCATGCGATGATGGGACGGCTTCTCACCGGAGCCCCCGGATCGCCGCGGCGGCCCTGGCCATCGCGCTCTGGAATTCGAGCGGCTGGTAGAGATTGGGATCGCGCACCGCGCGATAGGCCGCATCGATCGACCCACGCATCGAAGCCGCCCGCGCGGCGGGCAGCGCGCCCTGCTTCACCAGCGAATTGAGCAGGCTGTCGAGCGCCATCACCGCCTGCGCGCTCGCCTCGTAATCGGTGTAGCGCGCCGCAGCCCCGGCCGCGACGGCATCGATCACCGCAAACGTATCGGCGGTCGAGAAGGTACGCGCGGCAAAGACATCGCCCAGCGCGCGCGTGCTGGCCCTGAGCGTCCCGGCGGCGGCCACGGTCTGGGGGCGGCCCTGCGCCATGGCGAGATGGAATGCCCGCGCATCGCGATCGAAGCGCGCGGCCAATGCGGGCGAAGCGACCTTGGCCGCGGCGGAAAGCATGATGATATTTTCGTCCTGAAAAGGCGGCGACCCCGGCGGCAACGGGCGCCCCGGATTGGCGAGCGCGCTCGGCTTGAAATCGGGCTGGTCGCCGATGCGGCGGTGACAGGCATGGCAATCGAAGAAGGCGAGATCGGGAAAGACCCCCTGCTGCCCGCGCGGCCCCGCATAGACGGTCAGCGCGCGCTCCAGCGCCGCGGCCTGCCCGACCGCCCACAGCCGCACCGGCGCGGATCGCGCCTTGCGCTGGGCATAATCGCCATCCTCGTTCCAATGCTGCTCGAGCGCGCTGAACAGCTCGAGCTCGAACGAAATCCGCGGATGGCCCGCCGCCATGATGCGGTGATCGACCCACTGCCCGTCGCGCCCGCTGCCGAGGTGGCAATCGAGGCAGCGCGTCGCGCGCGCCTTCGGCTGGTCGATCGGATAGAGGCCGTTGGCGATGTTCGACGCATGGGTGGCGCCGGTCGCGCGATGGCTCGCCAGCCAGGGCGCGCTCGCCGCCCCATGGCAGGCCTCGCACCCGACCCCGTCCGACACGCGCCAGGCCGGCCCGCGCACCGGCGCCGGATCGGCATGGCAGCCCAGGCACAAAGGCGCGCTCTGCGGATCGCCCAGATCGAGCCGGGCCGCGATCGCGCGTCCCCGCGCCCCGCCCAGCACCGCCCAGGCCCGGCTATGCGCGCCCGCCTGGCTGGCGGCATTCTGCCACAGCGATATCTCGTCCTGGCGGACGATCGCGCCGGTCGGCTCCTGGCGGCCATGGCAGGTCGATCCGGCGCAGGAGGCTACGCCCAGATGTGTGCCCACGGCCGAATTGGCCGCAGGCGCGCGCTGGCCGAGGACGAGCAGCATCAGCAGCAGACACGCGGCTGCGCCCACACCCCAGCGCTGCCCCCAATGCCGTTTCACGCCGCCCCTTACCCCTGCTTCACGGCCCCGATAGCGATATCGGCCCCCGCGTAAAAGCGAACCGCGAACGCAATGTGCAAATAAGTCGCTGGACGCGACTATTCGGAGTCGGTCAGACGATGCCCCTCGAGGCGATGCGCCTCCCGCGCCGCCTCCCGCCGATCGATTTCGCGAACGCTCTTGGCCTGCCCGTGGCGGGCACGATTCTCGGCCGCCGCCTGCGCAGCGGCATCACGCGCTTTGGCCTTGCGGGCACGGCGCAGGTTGACGACGTCTCCCATCAGGCGGGCACTATCATGTGCATCACGCGCCGCGCCAGCTTCGCCGTCACCGGCGTTTCGGCCAGCAGTTCGCCATCGATCGAGATCGGCAAGGGCGGATCGGTCTCGATCCGGAATTCCTTGCCGCGGAACTCGCGCACCGATCCGCGCACATGATCGGGCCCGATCAGGCTCAGCCCCCAGCTCCACAGCAATTTGGTGCGCCACGTGCCTTCGATCGCCTGGATCACGATGTCGCCATCGTCGACGGCGGTTCGCACCAGTTCCGAGCCGCCATGATAAGCGCCGTTCGCGATCCGCACCTCCAGCGCGTCCATCGTCGTGCTCTTGCCGGCGGCATCGGTGACCGTCAGCCCGAACGGCTTGTAGCGCGCCATCTGGACCGCCGCCCAGCCGAGATAGCCCGGCCGACCGAACCATTTCTTGAGACCGTGCGGCACCGTCTCGGCGATCAGCGGCGCAATGCCGATCGCGGCGCAATTGGCGAATTAATCGCCGTCGATCATGCCGAGATCGATCAGGCTGGTCTGGCCCTCGGCGATCACCCGCACCGCGCCGGCGACGTCGAGCGGGATGCCGAGCGTGCGCGCGAAGCTGTTGGCGGTGCCGAGCGGCAGCAGGGCGAACACCGTATCCTTGTCGACGAGATGGTCGACCGAGGAGGAGATCGATCCGTCGCCACCGCCGACGATCACCAGCGGCACGCCAGTCCCCACCGCCTTCTTCACTTCGCGCTCGAGCCGTTCGGGATTCTTGAGCGCCTTGCAGATGACGAGGGTGAAGCCCGCCTCCTGGAGCAGCCGGCGCGCCTCGGCAAAGGCCTTCTGCCCCCGGCGCGATTTGGCGTTGACGATGAGGGCGGCGCGGCGGGGGGCTGTGGTGGTCACAGCATCCTAACGCGGGCCGGGCCATTTCGGTGCCGTAGCGGGTCGGAGGCCTGCCCCGGGCACGCCATTTTCCCTGTTATTTCCCTGTTAATTGCAAAGAACAGGGAAAATTCCGGTTTTTCGATTGCGCGGGCCGTGCGCGCCACCGGTTGCGCCAGCGCCCATATCGCTGAGAAGCCGCGACAATCCGCGCAATCCTGTGTCGCTTTCCCTGTCGCACGGAACAGGGAAAGATCAGGGCGACGGAACAGGGACGAAAATCCGCGGAACAGGGCGCCGATCGTTCGAAAATTCACATGTCAAAGAGCAGGCGGGCTCTTCCATCCGGATCGTCCCGCGCCGCCATTTTACCCGGAATTGAGCGGACTTTCATTCTCAAGCTCCTCCCGCCGCGCCCAATTCTTCTTTTTCGACAACGGCCACCCGACCCTGTGCGCCGACGACCGCCTGTTACGGGACGGGCGGCATCGGGTGGACCAGATCTGAGCTTGCGCGCATCCTGGCGAGAAGGACCTGCTTGTATATCGGCGGGGTGATGGGCGGGCGCGGGTCCGCTCGGCCCACCCATGGTCGCCAATTCAAAACAACGCTCTGTCGGTGAACGATCGGCCTTATCGCTGAGCGGAAGCTACCGGGCTTTCGACTTGCAC
This sequence comes from Sphingomonas sp. MMS24-J13, assembly GCF_044905095.1. NCBI lineage: Bacteria > Pseudomonadati > Pseudomonadota > Alphaproteobacteria > Sphingomonadales > Sphingomonadaceae > Sphingomonas > Sphingomonas sp. MMS24-J13. The sequence goes on along the minus strand of NZ_CP173258.1, from coordinate 1,121,125 downwards.
AGAAATGGGCAATTTTATTGCATCAGCAAGCGCTTATTTTCGGCATCTCGATTTGGCGAGGCCGATGAGAATTATCCTACTATTGATAGGAGCGAACGGCCGCATGTGAGACGTTGCCGTCATTCCCGTGTTGAGCCGCGAACGGCGGCTCCCGACCGAACACCGGACGTTCCGAATCTGATCAAAGCGAGGTCAGATAGCGGATAAGACTGACCGTTGGCGGGCGGGCAGCGATAGGAAGAAAATCGAAAAAAGCTGCCCTTCGTTCAGTTCAGGTTTTCCCTCCGCGCGTAGATCAATTGCGGGCACGGGCTCCCGCGGCAAGCTCGACCACTTCGGCAGTGACTTCCTCCTGGCGGATGCGGCGTTCCAATGCTTGCAGCGTTGTCAGCTTGCTATCGATATTGGTCTTGGCCGCCGCCATCGTCGCCATGCGCGCCTCATTCTCGGCAGCGAACGCTTCCAGCGCCGCCTCGCAGACCTGGGCGAACACATATTCCTGGCCCAGCCGCGCGATGAGATCCGCCGCCGGGAGGTTGGTGAGCGGGCCAGCCGTGCCCGCCGCGACCGGAAAGGCTTTCGGGTCGAAGGGCAGGAGGGCGCGGCGGGTGACGGCGACGCCACGGCCGACGGTCCAGACCGGATAGACCATCGCGATCGGCACCGCGCCGGCCTGCCCGAGATAGGCGTAGAGGGCATCGACGATCAGGGTCGCGGTATCGGGTATCGCACTTGCACGGCTCGGCAACTCGCCGTGCCAGTCGACGGCGAGTTGCCGCTGGGCGGCGAGCACGGCCGATCGCGTGCCGACGAGGAAGACGTGGGCGTCGCCGAAGCCGGCCTCCGCCGCATCGAGCACCTGCTCGACGAAGGCGCCGGCGAAGCCCTGCTCCGCCCCGAACACCAACAGGCCGGGCTTACCCGTCGCTTGCGTCCGGGATGCGGCGGCCGTTCCCGGAGCCTCCAACAACCGCGCTTGCCCGATGGCGCGCGCGGCAATCTCGGCAAAAGCGCGCACCGCCGGGAGCAGTGCCCGGCTCTGCTGGGCGCGCGCGCCCGCGATGCCCCGCATCGCGTTCACCACCGCGCCAAGCTGTCGCGTGGTGCCGATCCGCTGACTGACATCAGCCAGCCGCTCGGTCATGCCGCGGCTTTCGGGAGACCGTCGACCAGCGCTCGAACGGCCGCGAGCAGCGCCTTGCGTTGCGTGTCATCGATCCGGTCACCCGCGTCGATCGCCGTGATGAGATCCGGCACATGGGCGTCGAGCCAGGCCGGCAATGCCGATCGTATCGCCGAAATCGCCGTTGCCGGGCCGGCATCGAACAAGCCCCCGCCCAGCGCCAAAGCGAGCGCCGTCTGGTCCGCCGCGCGCAGCGGCTGGAACTGCGGCTGGCGGAGCAGTGCGCGCAAGCGGCGACCGCGTTCGATCTGGGCCTTGACGCGCGGGTCGGGCTGCTCGCCGAAGCGGGTGAACATTTCGAGCTCAAGGAACTGCGCATATTCGAGCCGCAGCGTCCCGGTGGCGTCACGCAGCGCCTTCGCCTGGGTCTTGCCGCCGACGCGGCTGACGCTGGTGCCGACATCCACCGCCGGCTTGTGCCCTTCGGCGAACAGCCTGGCATCGAACACGATCTGGCCATCGGTGATCGAGATCAGGTTGGTCGGGATGTAAGCGCTGAGGTTGCCTGCATCGGTCTCGGCAATCGGCAGTGCGGTCAGGGAGCCCCCGCCGAGCGCCGGTGACAATTTGGCGGCGCGTTCGAGCAGGCGCGAGTGGAGAAAGAACACGTCGCCCGGATAGGCCTCGCGCCCCGGCGGCTGGCCGGTAAGGAGCGCGATCTCGCGGTGCGTGGCGGCGTGCTTGGTGAGATCGTCGAGCACGATGAGCACATGCTGGCCGCGGTCGCGGAACCATTCGCCGATCGTCATGCCGGCGAAGGGGGCGATCCATTGCAGACCGGGCGCCCCCGCCGGGCTTGCGACCACGAAGATGCAGCGCTCGGCCGCCCCGTGGCGGCGGACCTGATCGATGACACGCGCGACGCTCGATGATTTCTGGCCAATCGCAACATAGACGCAGATGATGTCGCTCGATCGCTGGTTGATGATCGCATCGACCGCCAACGCTGTTTTGCCGGTCGCGCGGTCGCCGAGGAGGAGCTCGCGCTGCCCGCGCCCGATGGCGAACAGGGCATCGATGACGAGCGTGCCCGTCTGCACCGGCTGGATGACGAGGTCGCGGTCGATTATTCCCGGAGCGGCGCGTTCGACGGGTTCGCGGCCTTCGTCGGCGATCTCCGCGCCCCCATCGAGCGGCCGGCCGAGCGGATCGACGATCCGCCCAAGCAGGCTCTTGCCGACGGCGACGCGCACGACCTCGCCGGTGCCCGCAACCTGGTCGCCCGCCTTCACCGCCTCGCCATCGTCGAGCAGCACACAGCCGACCCTGTCGCGATCGAGCGTCTGCACGAACCCCGACTGGCCCCCGGCAAAATGGAGCAGTTCGTCGAGGCGGGCGTCGGCGAGTCCGGAGATCAGCGCCACACCATCCCCGATCAATTCGACGCGACCCACGTGCTGGAGCCGTGGCTCCAGCACGACGGCGTCTATCCGCGCACCGGCCCGGGCGAGCCAGTCCTCAGCCGATCCCGACATGGGTCTCCCCTTCCTGCAGGCCGTGCAGGAGATCATCGAGATCGGCACGCCAGCTGTTGCGCAGCACCAACTCGGCATTCCGAAGTTCGAACCCCTCGATCAGCGCTGGGTCCACGACGAATGCCGGATTCGCCAGGCCCGGCAGCGCCGCCGTCAATGCCTTGCCATATCGTGCTTCATCCTCGCCGAGCGCCTTGGCCGTGATAACCTGTAGCGGGCTCGATGCGAGGCGACGACGATCTTCGTCCGACAGTTTCCCGAGACGATCGACGAGTGCCTGGAACATTGCTTCCGTGACAGCTTTCGCCGGCAGGCGCGCCAGCAGCTTCTCCGCCATCTGTCCGGCGAGCACAGCCGCCTCGGCCTCCAGCGCGGCACCCCTGCGTGTACCCTCCTCATCGGCGGCCGCCTCCGCCTGTTTATGGAGATCGGCGACCTCCTGCTTGGCCTGGTCGAGCAGCTTCGCGCGATCGGCCTCGGCGCTCGCCTGCGCCTCGGCGCGGCGGCACTCGACGTCGGCCGCGAAGGCATCGTTGCTCGCCTTCAACGCCGCTTCTTGTGTCGTCGCGTTGGCCTTGGCCGTCTCGGCATCGGCGAGCAGCTTGTCGACGGCTGCCTGCCGCGCCGCGATCGCGGCGACGATCGGCTTGTACAGGAAGCGGCTCAACAGCCACACGAGGACAAGGACGTTGATCGTCTGAAGCGCGAGCGTCCACCAGTTGATACGCACGTTTTCGCTCAGGCGAACGGGTTGGCGAAAAGCAGCAGCAGCGCGATGACGAGACAGTAGATCGCCATCGTCTCGATCATCGCGAGCCCGACGAACAGTGTGCGCGAAACCGTACTGGCAGCCTCGGGCTGACGCGCGATCGCGTCCATCGCGGCGGCGACCGCGCGGCCCTGCGCCAGAGCTGGCGCGATCGCACCGATCGAGATGGCGAAGGCCGCGCCGAGGATGCTCGCCAGATGAATCCAGTTCATGTCTTTGCCTCTGATTGTGGGTCGGACGCTTCACCGATCGCGCTGCCGATGAAGACCATTGCGAGCGCGCCGAAAATATAGGCCTGGACGGCGCCGGTCAGCAGCTCGAGCGCCATCAGCGGGATCGGGACAAGCAGGCCCGCCAGGCTCAGCACCACGCCAATCATGAACACCCCGCTCATCACGTTGCCGAACAGGCGCACGGTGAGCGAAAAGCTGCGGGTGAACAACTCCACGACGTTGAGCGGCACCATGAAAATCGATGGCTGGGCGAAGGTCATCAGGTAGCGGCCCGGACCGACCGCACGGATCCCGTAGAAGATGGTCGCCCCGAACACGATCAGCGCCAGCGCGGCGTCCGTCTCCAGCGCTGCGGTCGGCGGCTCGATTCCCGGGATCAGCGACGACCAGTTGGCGACCAGAACGAAAATGAAGAATGTGCCGATCAGCGGCAGGTAGCGCGCAGGGGCCACGTTCATTGTCTCGCGGATCTGTCCGGAGATCGTATCGACGATCACTTCCAGCGCGGCCTGAACGCGCGTCGGGCGGAGTTCCAGCCGACGCGTGGCCGCCCAGGAGCCGATCGTCAGCACCGCCATGATTGCCCAGGTGGTAATGACAGGTGTTGTGATCGGAACCGGCCCGACCACGAACAGCGTGCGGGTCACGAGCGGCGAGGCGATCATGGCGACACCGTGCCGAGCCAGCGCAGGACGATCTGCCGCGCGACCATGAATCCGCCGGCGGCACCGAGCAGAACCGGCCAGCCCTGCCGTGCGGCGGCGACGAGCACCACGAGGGTCAGCAGTGCGCGCCCGAGCCGCAGGCCGAACGCGGCGAGGGGCGATCCGCCGCGCGCCAGCAGGTTGGCATCGCGCGAGATCGCGACGAAGTGGACCGTACCCGCGGCGGCGCCAAGCAACGCGAATGGGAATATCATACCCGCGCTCATTGCCGTCCCAGCCACTTCCAGGCGGACCAGCAACCGAGCCCCACGCCCAGGAACAGCAAGGGTGCCGTCCAGAAGATCCCGGTTGCGAACCGGTGGTCGAGCCAGCGGCCGATCGCGAGGGTGACCAGCGCCGGCACCACGATCTGCCAGCCGAGCGCGCCGATCTGCCCGAGATTGCGTGCGAGCGAGGGACCCCGCTTCGCCCTCGCCTGCCGCCTTCGTGCGGCGCGCAGGCGTACGGCATCGATCAGGCCGGCCTTCGGCGGCGGAAGCTCCTCGCTCACAAATCGATCGCTTTGGGCGCGCCGTCGAGCGCCTCGATCATGTGGCGGATTGCTTGCATGCGCAGCCGGGCCGAAGCGGTGCGTTCCATCCGCTCGCTTTCGATATGCGCGCGGTAACCGGCGAGGACTACCGTCTCCAGCTGATCGAGATCGTCGCCGACATGGGCCTCACGCGTCGCGATCGAGACGTCGCTGCCACCGGAGACGGTCAGGATGCCACCCCGGACTGCGCAATAGCCGGCGCGACCATCGGCGTGCCGCCACGACACGACCGAGATCGAGAGCACGGTGAGGAAATCGGCATGGCCGGCAAGCACGCCGAAGCCGCCGCTGGCATCTTCCGCGCGGAGCGACACCACGTCGCCCGCGTCGACGGCGATGGCGACGGGATCGGTGATCAGCAGCCTCATGCCGGCACGGGTTCGGGCGCCGGCCTGGGCGCGGAGCCCGCCTGCTTGCCGCGCGCCTCGGCGAGATCGCCGACCATGTAGAAGGCGCTTTCCGGCCAATCGTCGCACTCGCCGGCCAGGATCGCGCGACAGCCTTCCAGCGTATCGGCCAGCGGTACCGATCGCCCCGGCTGACCGGTGAAGGCTTCGGTGACGGCGAATGGCTGGGTCAGGAAGCGCTGCAGCCGGCGGGCGCGGTTGACGACGAGGCGGTCGTCCTTGCCCAGTTCCTCCATGCCGAGCAGCGCGATGATATCCTGCAGCCCGCGATATTGGGCGATCGCCTCGCGGACGCCTTGCGCGATGGCATAATGCGCCTCGCCGACGACGAGCGGATCGAGCAGGATCGAGGTCGATCCGAGCGGATCGATCGCAGGATACATGCCTTCTGCCGCCATCGCGCGCGACAACAGGATATTGCTGTCGAGATGGTCCGATATCGCCGTGACCGCCGGATCGGTAAAATCGTCCGCCGGTACGTAGACTGCCTCGATCGCCGTGATCGAGGCGCCCTTAACCGACGCGATCCGCTCCTGCAGCGCCGCAACCTCGCTCGCCAGCGTCGGCTGGTAGCCGACGCGCGATGGCAGCCGCCCCAGCAGACCCGACACCTCGCTGCCCGCCTGGACGAAGCGGAACACGTTATCCATCAGCAGCAGGACGTTCCGGCTCTGCTCGTCGCGAAAATATTCGGCGACGGTGAGCGCGGTCATCGCCACGCGCCAGCGCGCGCCCGGCGGCTCGTTCATCTGGCCGAAGACCAGCACCGTCTTGTCGATCATGCCCGAGTCGCGCATGTCGGTGAGCAGCTCATGCCCCTCGCGCGAACGCTCGCCGATCCCCGCGAAGACGGAGACGCCGGCATAGCGTGTCGCCATCGCGCGGATCAGCTCCATCACCAGCACGGTCTTGCCGACCCCAGCGCCCCCGAACATCGCCGCTTTGCCGCCTTGCGCGAGAGGGCTGAGCAGGTCGATCACCTTGATGCCGGTCTCGAACATGCCGGTCGCCGCGCTCTGCTCGTCGAGCGGCGGAGGTGCGCGGTGGATCGGCCGGCGCGGCACGTCCGGCGCGAATGCCGCACCCCCGTCGCCGATGGTGCCGGTGACGTTGACGAGGCGTCCGAGCACGGCATCGCCCACCGGGACGGTCACCGGCGCGCCGGTCGCGTGCGCGGAAACGCCGCGCGCGAGGCCGCTGGTCGTCTGGAACGCGACCGCACGCACCGTATGTTCGTCGATGTGGCTCTGCACTTCGGCGATCAGGTCGCCGGAGATGCCTTCGATCCGCAGGGCCTCGTTGATCGCCGGAAGCCTGTCGGGGTCGAAGGTTACATCGACGACCGGTCCCCGCACCGCCACGACCCGTCCAGGCTCCGCTGCTGCAATGACATCGTCCACCGTACCGCCGCCCTTCATGGTTCCCGTTCATTCATCCTGCGACCGGTGAGATCCTTCATTTTCGACGTCGGCCATCGATGCCGACCGCGTTCTCCGGACGGATCGGCGCCGCCGGATGCAGCATGCTCGAAGTCCGCTGGCAATACGAAGGACATACTCTCCATCCGTCTGGGAAGCGAATGATCAGAAGAATGACCGGCATCTATTCGTCGCGTTGCCGGCGAGTGAGGCAGGCCGCAACACGTTGGGGCACGGTCGCGGGCCATCGCTGCCTATATTCTGCTGCGCGCGCTGCAGACCGTACTCGTGCTCGGCCAGATCAACAGATTCCTGACGCTTCCATTTCGCTCTCGAACTTGCCGCGGGCTTCGAGGCGGAAGTGGCAGCCCGGCGGTTGAAAACGACTTCGTTCAGTATCTCGATCGCGTTCGTCGGACGCAGGCCGAGCGGGGTTCTAAAGCCCATCGATCTTCATATACCGGACGATGATCTGCCAGATGAACGGACGGCGGCTTTCGCGATCGGGGGCGCCATTCCGATTGACCGGAATCAGGCGCGATGCCGATGGTCCGGTTCGTGACGTCCTAGCGGCCGCTTCTGTTAGGAGCGGACCTCCACGAGGTCTGTGATCAACGTCCCGCATTGGTCGATACCTAACGCCAGCGAAGCTCGATCTTCGATAAACAGCGAAATTTGCGCGTGGAACCCTGTTGCCCATACCGTTGCACCGTAGCTCGGGTCCGCCCGCCGGGGTGCTGCGTAAAGCCGGCTGACGGCAAAGTTCCCAACCGCTTCCGCGCCTCGCCAGACAAGCGAGCCAGTGGCAGCTTTTGCGACGAGCGAAATTGGCCAGACCGCTCGACACCGCGACGCGCTCTTCACTCGGCATTCCAGCCGTGCCAGGTCATGTCTTTCTCACATCGCAACACTCGACATGCGCAATAAGCGGGCACAAGACGCCGCCATGGACGGCGCGCTCCCCCTCCCCTTCACCCGCCTCGCCGCAGACGGCACAAGCCGCCACATCGAGCGCGAGGTCGCGATCGAGGCGCCGGTGGCGATCGAGGTCAACGGGCTCGGTTATGCGGTGATGATGGCGACGCCGGCCGATCTCGCCGACTTCGCTTATGGCTTCTGCCTGTCCGAACGGCTGATCGATGCCGGCGCCGACGTGATCGATGTGGAGACGCACGATGCCGAGCGGGGCACGATCCTCCGCATCACCCTGATCCCGGAACGGATCGAGCGCGTGCTCGAACGCGTCCGCCATCGCGTGTCCGAAAGCAGTTGCGGGCTGTGCGGGATCGAGAATCTGGAGCAGGCGCTGCGGCCGCTGCCGACGCTGGTGGCCACCAGCACGGCCGAGCCCGCCGCCGTCTTTCGCGCACTGGAAGGCCTGCGCGCGCATCAGCCGCTCAACGCCGCCACCGGCGCCGTTCACGCGGCCGCGCTCTGCGCCGCCGACGGGACGATCCGGATCGCGCGCGAGGATGTCGGCCGCCACAATGCGTTCGACAAGTTGATCGGCGCGATGGCGCGCGACGGGCTCGGATGGGACGGCGGCTTCGCCCTGCTGTCGGCGCGCTGCTCCTACGAGCTGGTCGAGAAGGCGGTGCTGGCGGGGTGCCCGTTGCTCGTCACCGTATCGATGGCGACGAGCCTGGCGATCGAGCGTGCGGCCGAGGCCGGGCTCAGGCTGATCACGCTGGCCCGGTCGGACGCGATGCTGGCGTCAGGCGGCGCCGCCTGAGAGCGCGTGGATGCCGACATAGCCGATCAGCATGATCGCCGAGCCGAGCGAAAAGCCGGCGAGGCCCCAGGCGAACAACGCCAGGATCGGCGGGTTGCGCCGCGCTGCACGCTTGTTGCGCGTGAGGCTCGCCATCACGAAGCTGGCCAGCACACCGTAGGTTATAGCAGCAAGTTCAAACATCTGGGCAATTCCACCGGAACTTTTTCAGGCCCAAGCCGTTCTGGGCCGTCGCGCGGTGATGCTACAATGCTGCAGTGCAATCAAGCCGATCAGGCGCGCCGCGCTTGCGTCCGGTCGCATGCCATGCACCGCCGGTCCGACAGGGTTCACCGGCGCCTCAATCGCCACTAAAGCGCTATGCCATGACCCACGCCCCCTACCCCGCCTTGCGCCTGCGCCGCACCCGTTCCGCTCCCTGGAGCCGGGCGATGGTGGCCGAGACCAGCCTGTCCCCCGCCAACCTGATCTGGCCCCTGTTCGTGACCGAAGGCGATGAGGTCGAAGAGCCGATCGCGACCCTGCCGGGCGTGTCGCGCTGGTCGGTCGACGGCATCGTCGCGCGCGCGAAGGAAGCGGCGGCGCTCGGCATCCCGTGCCTGGCGCTCTTCCCCAACACCCCGCGCCACCTGCGTACCGAGCGGGGCGAGGAAGCGCTCAACCCCGACAATCTGATGTGCCGCGCGGTCCGCGCGATTCGCGATGCGGTGTCCGATATCGGCGTGCTGACCGATGTCGCGCTCGATCCCTACACCGCGCACGGCCATGACGGGCTGGTCGACGATCGGGGCCGCGTGCTCAACGATGCCACGATGGCGGTGCTGGTCGAGCAGGCGCTGGTGCAGGCCCGCGCCGGCACCAACATCATCGCCCCGTCCGACATGATGGACGGCCGGGTCGGCGCCATCCGCGCGGCGCTGGAAAGCGAAGGCTTCCACGACGTCCAGATCATGGCCTATGCCGCCAAATATGCCTCGGCCTTCTATGGCCCGTTTCGCGACGCGGTCGGATCGGGCGGCCTGCTGAAGGGCGACAAGCGCGGCTACCAGATGGATCCGGCCAACGGCGAGGAAGCGCTGCGCGAAGTCGCGCTCGATCTGGCCGAAGGCGCCGATACGGTGATGGTGAAGCCGGGCCTGCCCTATCTCGACATCATCCGTCGCGTGAAGGAACGGTTCGAAGTCCCTGTCTTCGCGTACCAGGTATCGGGCGAATATGCGATGCTCGAGGCGGCGGCCGCGGCCGGCGCGGGCGATCGCGACGCGCTGGTGCTGGAGACGTTGCTTGCGTTCCGCCGCGCCGGTTGCTCGGGCGTGCTCACCTACCATGCGGCCCATGCCGCGCGCCTGCTCAACGGATGATCGAGACCGAGCGCCTGATCCTGCGCCCGTGGCGCGATGCGGATGCGGACGAGTTCGTGCGCGTCACCAACACCGAAGCGGTGATGGCGCATCTCGGCGGGGTCGACGATCCGGCGCGGCTGGCCGCGTCATGCGGGCGCCAGCAGGCGATGCAGGCCGAGCATGGCCATTGCTTCTGGATCGTCGAACGCAAGGCCGACGGGGCTCTGCTGGGCTTTTGCGGGCTCAAGATCGGCAATGTCGGGCCGATCGACGGCGAGATCGAGATCGGCTGGCGGCTGCGCGAGGATGCCTGGGGCCAGGGCTATGCGCGTGAGGGCGCGGAAGCGAGCCTCGCCTGGGCGTGGGCCAATCTCCCCGTCGATCGGGTGATGGCCATCACCGTCCCGGCCAATACGGCCAGTTGGGGGTTGATGACGCGGCTCGGCATGACCCGCCGGCCCGATCTCGATTTCGGCCACCCGAGCTTCGAGCCCGGCCACCCCCTGCACGCGCACATCACCTATGGGATCGAGCGACCGGCCTGAGCGCCTTTCCCTTTGGGCAGGGCCATCGCATTTGAATTTATGGATGTCGTGGTCCCGCAGCCCAAAATGGTCGTCATGCTGAACTCGTTTCAGGGTCCACCATGCGTGCCGCACCGTCCGTGCGGAGGCTCGGTGGATGCTGAAACAAGTTCAGCATGACGAACAAAGCAGATGCGATGGCCCTGCCCGTCGGGAGCGGGAGCCCCCTCACCCTCCCAGCTTCGCTCCCAACGCCGCCACCACCGAGGCCTCGGCATCGTCGATCGTCTCGATCGTGCTCGCCGCGGCCTCGATGGCGGCGCGGTTGCCGCTGGCGGCGTTGGCGGGTTCGCTGCGGATCGCCTCGATCGACGCGACCGCATCGCGCACCGGCGCGCGCGCCGCATCGAGCAGGCTGAGCGATTGCTGGGCGACGATCCACGCCTCGCCGCCCGGCGCGGTGCCGGCCGCTTTGGCGATCGCCGCCTCGGTCTCGGCCCGCTGGCGGGCAAAGGCCCGGTCGCCCGCCTGTGCCGCCGCCACCAAGGGCGCGATTCGCCCGGCCAGCGCGGGATCGACCGGCGTCTTCGGTTCGCCTTCGGTCGCTGGCAGATCGATCGGCTGTTTCTCGATCGCACGCGGCGCGAGCGAAGGCGCGTTCACCTCCGGTCCGCATGCGGGAAGCAGGAGCAGGCCGGACAATGCCGCCGGGATGAAGAGGTTGCGCATCATCGACGCCCTAGTCCCACGCCATCTTTCGGGCAACGCAGGGATGGGGTTGCGCACCTCGAAAAGCCTCGCTAGAGACGCGCCCTCGCCCCGCCGGGTACCGAGGTTACAGCGATCCTTTCGCTGGACCGACAGGATCGGGTGGCGGTGAAAATCGGCGAGAAATCGCCAACGCGCCCGTAGCTCAGCTGGATAGAGCATCAGACTACGAATTTGAGGGTCGGACGTTCGAATCGTTCCGGGCGCGCCATTTCTTTCAAACATTCTTGCGAAGAAATGGGCCCGCCGAGACTGGGCGATTCCTACGCCAGGCGATGACCAAAACCCGGATTTTCTGATCTGTAGCTTGTCTGAGCGCATGCCGATGCCGCCGCAGGCCATGGCGGAATTGCGCCTGTTCGGGCGTCGATCCGCCTATCGATCGAGCATTTCTTTTTTCGATTTAACATGGATTTAGCGGCGAAGGCACGCCTTGTTCGTTGGAGCCTGGCTGGCGCATTCCCCGAAGCTATGCCGCCGGTGGCGCCCCGCCCCTGCCCCCAGTTCGGGGCGGGGCGTCTTTTCATCCGCAGGCTCCTTTCGACCGATGTGAAGTGGGGCCGGTGCCGTCCGGCTTCGGCCTGACCGGTAAGGTGCTCTGCCCCAGTTTACCCGCGCCCGATTGAGGGATTCGGAAGCCTTCTGTTAGGGTCGGTCGGCCTATGCACCGGCGGCCGCCTCCCCCCTCCAACGCCCTCCCTGAAAAGGCGGGGCGCAGCGACGCTGGGTTCACCCTGATCGAGATGCTGGTCGCGCTGGCCTTGCTCGCGCTGATCTCGCTCGCGGGCTTCGCGCTGATCCAGACCGTCCTCGTCGCCCAGCGCCGCACCGAAGGGCGGCTGGAGCGGCTCGCCGGGCTGGAACGGGCGCTTTATCTGATCGACAGCGATTTCGGGCAGACGATCGAGGGACCGTACGAGGCCGACCATGCGATCCTGATCCGTCGCAATGCCGCCGGCGGCCCGGTGCTGGTCAGCTATGCCGCGATCGGCGGGGCGCTGGTGCGGCTCTACGGCGCGACGGCGCGGCCGTTGATCGGCGACGTGACGTCGGTCGATTGGCGTTTCCACCGTAGTGGAGGCTGGACCGCCGAGCCGCCCAGACGCGAGGATATCGATCCGGCCGACGCGATCGCGCTGACCCTCCGCCTCGCGCCCGCCGGCGGCGCGCCGGGCGGCACGGTGCGGCGGGTCGTCACGCTGCCGGCCAAACCATGACGCCGAAGCCGCACGAAGAGGGAATGGCGCTGGTGATGGTGCTGTTGCTGCTCGCGGTGGCGGGGGCGGCGCTGGCGATCATGATGTCGGGCGAGGATGCCGCGCTCCAGCGGGCGACGATGATGGGAAATGCGGCCCGCGCCCGCGCCATCGCCCGCGCGGGCGAGCTTTCCGCCATCACGGCGCTGCGCCGCGACGGGGATCTCGCCAACGACAATGCCGCCGAGCCGTGGGCGAATATCGCCGATCGCGGTTCGCCGATCGCGGGCGGCCGTTTCCAGCTCGCAATCGGCGATGCGCAGGGCAAGCTGAACCTCAACCGGCTCGTCCAGGGCGATCCGTTGACCCGGCGGCGGCTCGATATCGTGGCCAACGCCCTGCGCCTGCCGCGCGACACGGCCGATCATATCGCCGGTTTCATCGGCGTCACCGGGCCGCTGTCCGATCTCGACCAGCTCGCCGCGATCGGCCTGTCTGCACCCGATATCGCGCGCCTCGCCACGATGACGACGGCCTTGCCGCAGGGGACCACGATCAACCTCAACGCCACGCCCGAGCCTCTGCTCGCCTTGCTGCTCGACAATCCCGTCGCGGCGCGCGGCTTGATCGCGCGGCGCGCGCGGACGGGCAAACTGACGCGCGACGATCTTGCGCTCGAGCGCGTCGCCCTGCCCGCCGGCACGGGCTTCGCCTCGACCCTCTTCTGGGTGCGCGCCCGCGCGACGATCGGCGGTGCGGGGCAGGAACTCACCAGCCTTCTGCTGCGCCGCCCGCTCCGCGCCGGCGGGGCGGAGGTCGTCGCGATCGGCCGGTGGCGGGGATCGGCGGCACCGGCGCAGGCTCCCGCTTTGCCCGACTGAACGGAGCCGCTCCCGCCTTCGTACACGCTTCGTCGGAAATCCCGCTGCGGGACTTGTCCGATATCCCCGCATTCGTTAGATAATGCGAATGCGTCTCAATAACGTCTATCGGCTCCAGTCCGGGTGACCCGCCAGACGATCCGTTGGTGGTATCTGATCCACAAATATACGAGCCTGGTGTGCACCGCATTCCTGCTGATGTTGTGCGTCACCGGCCTGCCCCTCATCTTTCATGACGAGATCGACTCCGCGCTCGGCCATGCGCCGGGCGAGGCTATGGTCGGGCGCGGATCGTCCGGCACGGGTGCGGGCCTGCTCCCGCTCGATGTGATGCTCGCCAAGGCCTTGAAAGCGCGGCCGGGCGAAGTGCCCCTGTTCATGGCGTTCGACAACGAGCGCCCGCTCATGACGATCACCACCGGCCCCCGCGCCGACGCGCGCGGGCCCGAAATGACCGTCCAGATCTTCGATCGCGCGACCGGCGCGCTCGCCGGAAAGGAGAGCGACACCGGGCTCACCGCCTTCCTGCTCCAGCTCCACACCGACATGTTCCTCGGTCTCCCGGGCGAGTTGTTCCTCGCCTTCATGGGGCTGCTGTTCGTGGTCGCGATCGTATCGGGGGTCGTCCTCTACGCGCCGTTCATGCGCAAGCTCGCCTTCGGCACCGTGCGCACCCGCCGCAGCGCGCGGGTCAAGTGGCTCGACTATCATAACCTGCTCGGCATCGTCGCCGTGGCGTGGATGACCGTCGTCGGCGTCTCCGGCATGATCAACGCGCTGGCCAAGCCGCTCACCGCCATCTGGCAGGCCAACGAGCTGGCCGACATGACCCGCGCTTACGCGGGCAAGCCGGCGGTGCTGCCCGCGCATTATTCGTCGCTCGACGCGGCCATGGCGAAGGCGCGGGCGGCGCGACCGGGCAACAACCCGCAGTTCATCGCCTTCCCGGGCGGCTCCTACAGCAGCAAGCATCATTATGCCGTGTTCCTGCAAGGCGACACGCCGCTGACCGAGCGACTGCTGACCCCGGCCTTGATCGATGCCGAGACCGGGCAACTGACCGACGTCCGCCCGATGCCATGGTATATGCAGGCGCTGTCGCTCGCGCAGCCGTTGCACTTCGGCGATTACGGGCGGTGGCCGCTCAAGATCCTGTGGGCGCTGCTCGATCTGTTCACGATCGCGGTGCTGGCGACCGGCCTCTATCTGTGGCTCGGCAGGCGCCGCACCTCGATCGATGCGCATCTGCGCGAGGTCGAGACCGGCGGGCTCGCTGCCGCATGATCCGCTCGACCTTCCTCCTGCCGACGTTGATCGCGCTGGCGAGCCTGATCGGGCTGGTCAGCGCGCTCACCGGCGACGGCTGGCGCGATGCGATCGCGTGGGTCGCGCTCGCCATCCCGATCGCCGCCGTCGTCTGGGCGCGGATCGCCCGACCAAGCTGAAACCAGACCCGCCGCGTCCCGGATCGGACGCCCATGCCATCAAAGGGACCAGTACGTGACCGTTCGTAGCATCCGCCGCACCGCCTCCCCGCTTGCCCTCCTCTGTGCGCTCGGCGCGGGCGCCGCCGCCCATGCGCAGGATGGTGCAGCGGACACGACACAGGAGATCGTGGTCACGGCGCAGCGTGCCAACCAGACGCAGGTGATCCGCGGCGGCCAGGTCGGCATCCTCGGCGACAAGCCGGCGTCCGACGTGCCGTTCAGCATCAAGAGCTACAACAGCGCCTTGATCCTCAACCAGCAGCCGCAAACCCTGGGCCAGGTGCTGGAAAACGACCCCACCATCCGCACCACCTATGGCTTCGGCAATGCCGCCGAGCAGTTCGTGATCCGCGGCTTCACCCTCTATGGCGACGATATAGGGCTCGACGGCCTCTATGGGGTCACTCCCCGTCAGCTGATCGCGCCCGAACTCTACGATCAGGTGCAGGTGCTGAACGGCGCGAGCGCGTTCCTCAACGGCGCGGCGCCGGGCGGATCGGGCATCGGCGGCAGCGTCAACCTCGTCCCCAAGCGCGCGGGCGACAAGGATCTCTACCGGATCACCGCCAACTATACCGGCTCCTCGCACGTCGGCGGCGCCTTCGACGTGTCGCACCGCTTCGACGACGGCGCGATCGGGCTGCGGCTCAACGGCGCCTTCCGCAGCGGCGATGTCGCGACCGACAACGAATATCGCCGGACCGCGGTGCTGGGCGGTGCGCTCGACTATCGCGGTGGCGACGTCCGCCTCTCGCTCGACCTCGACTATCAGCGCGTCAAGGTGCGCAACCTGCGCCCCAAGGTGACGATCGCGACGACGACGATTTCGGCGGTGCCCAGGGCCTCGCACAATTATGCCCAGGGCTTCACCTACTCGATCCTGCGCGACCTGTTCGGGATCGTGCGCGGCGAGTGGGACATCACCTCGAACGTCATGGCCTATGCCTCGTTCGGCGCGCGGGACGGATCGGAAAAGGGCATTTACGACGGGATCACCGTCACCGATGCGCTGACCGGCGCCGCGACCGGGAATGCGCTCTACGTGCCACGCACCGACAATAACGAGGCGGCGCAGGTCGGCCTGCGCGCCAGGTTCAGGTCGGGCGGGATCAGCCACGAGCTGAACGTGGGCGGTTCGTCGGTCTGGCAGGTCAATCGCAACGCCTATGATTTCCGCTACGGACCGGGTTTCGCCGGCTATGCGACCAACCTCTACGATACGCCTTCGGTCGCGCTGCCGAGTTCGTCCTTGGTCGGGGGCAATCTCGACGATCCCTTCCCGGTCTCGCGCACCGATCTGCGCAGCGCGTTCGCATCCGATACGATCGGGCTGTTCGGCGATAGCGTCCTGATCACCGGCGGCGCGCGTCTGCAGGGGATCGAAGTGCGCGGCTATTCCTATGCCGATGGGTCCCGCACGAGCCGCTACAGGAAGGATGCGGTCACCCCGGTCGTCGGCATCGTCTACAAGCCGACGGCCAACCTGTCGCTCTTCGCCAACCGCATCCAGGGGCTGGTGCAGGGCCCGACCGCGCCGGTCGATGCGACCATCGTCAATCCGGGCGAGATATTCGCGCCGTACAAATCGACCCAATATGAGTTTGGCGGCAAGCTCGCGATCGGGCGTTTCAACACCAGCCTCGCAGTCTATCAGACGAAACAGCCCAGCGCTTATGCCGTGCCGATCGCGACGGGATCGTCGCTCCAGCGCTACGGCCTGTTCGGCGAACAGCGCAATCGCGGCATCGAACTCAGCGTCGATGGCGAGCTGGCCAGGGGATTGCGTGTCATCGCCGGGGGATCGATCAACGACGCCAAATTGCGCAAGACTGCCGGCGGGACCAACGACGGCAACCGCGCGCAGGGCGTGCCGACCTATCTCGCCAATGCCAATGTCGAATGGGACCTGCCCTTCGTCCATGGCGCGACCGTGACCGGACGGATCGTCCAGACCGGCAGGCAGGAGGTGAATGCCGCCAACACCTTGCAGATCCCCGCCTGGACGCGCTTCGATCTCGGCGCGCGCTATGTCGTGCTGGTCCAGGACAAGCCGGTCACCCTGCGGGTGAATGTCGATAACGTCGCCAACAAGCGTTATTGGGCATCGGCGTATGACAGCTTCAGTGCGGCGCTGCTGCAGGGTGCGCCGCGGACGTTCAAGGCGTCGGCGTCGATCGACTTTTGATCCCGCCAGTACGCTCGACGGGCGAGGCACGCCTCCCCTCGTCCCGTATTTCGGGCACTCGGTCAGCAAGCGGAAACCATTCTCCGGCGAGATGGTTAATCGGCCTCCACGGGAGTCACGCCTCGCTGGAAAAACGAGTGACGCCTTGGCGGACCTAACCCCCGGCTGCCAAGGCGCCACTCACTCCCTTCATCGGCAGGAAGGTTGGGGCGCGTCGGCGGGCGTGGAGCCGGCGTGGGCGCGACAAACGAAAAGCGCCCCGCCGATACGCAACCGGGCGAGGCGCTTGGTACTCCACATCCGATCGGTTGCCCGATCGACCTATGCTTAAAATGCGTTAGCCGGCAGGGAGTTCCCGCGCCTACCGATCACCGCCGACTTTTTGCGTCGCGAGCGTGCTGTTCGCCGCATCGCTGCCCGGCAGATCGGCCAGCAGCTGATCGCCGCCCAGTGCCCGATAGGTCGCCACCAGATTCTGCGCCTTGATCAGGCGCGCCGCGCTCAAGGTGCGCCGCGCGCCGTAAAGCGTGCGCTGCGCATCCAATGTCGTCAGATAGGGCTCGATGCCTTCGCGGTAGCGTGCCTGGCTCAGCGTGAAGTCATCGTCGGCCGCCGCCAGATTGAGGCGATCGGCGGCAAGCTCGTCGTCGATCGTGCCCGCGCGCGCGAGCGCATCGGCGACATCGCGGAAGGCGCTCTGGATCGCCTTCTGATAGGTCGCGAGCGCCAAATCGCGCTGCGCCCGCGCGTAGGCCAGATTGCCGGCATTGGCGCCGCCATCGAAGATCGGCAGGCTCGCGCTCGGGGCGACCGTCCAGGTGAAGGCGCCGCCGGTGAAGAGGCTCGACAATGCGGTGCTGGACAGGCCGGCAAGCCCGGTGAGCGAGATATTGGGGAAGAAGGCCGCACGCGCCGCGCCGATCCGGGCATTGGCCGAACGCAGTTCATATTCGGCCTGCACGACATCGGGACGGCGCAGCAGGATCGTCGAATCGAGCCCGGCCGGAACCTGTCCCAGCATGCCGTCGACCATCTCGATCCCCTGCGGCAACAGGGTTTCCGCCACTGGCGCGCCGACCAGCAGCTCGAGCGCATTCCTGTCCTGCGCCACCTGGGCGATCAGGCTGGCCTTGTCGGCCTGCGCCGTGGCCAGCACCGTCTCGGCCTGGCGCAGATCCGATCGCGGCGCGACCCCACCGTCGAGCCGCGATCTGGTCAGGCTGACGCTGTTTTGGGCGCTCTTCTCGGTGTCGATCGCCGTCGCCAGCAGGCTACGGTCGGCGGCATATTGCAGATAGGCGTTGGCGACGCCCGCCACCAAGGTCAGCCGGGCGGCGCGGGCCGCGGCTTCCTGGCCGAGATAGGTCGCGAAGGCGGCATGGCTGAGGCTGCGCAGCCGGCCGAACAGATCGACCTCCCACGCGCTGGTGCCGCCCTGGATCTCATACGTCGTGGTGGTTCTGCCGTTGGCGCCGGTACCGCCATTGCTGGTCCCGTTGGACGAATTGCGCCGTTCGGTCACGCCGGCATTGGCGTCGATCTGCGGAAAAAGCGCAGCGCGCTGGACGCGCGCCTGTGCCCGTGCCGAGGCGACGTTGGCGAGCGCGATCGCCAGATCCTGATTGTTGGCAAGCGCCTGGCCGATGATCGCCTGGAGGTTGGGATCCTTGAACACGTCGCGCCAGGTGACGCTGGGCAAGGCCGCTTCGTTCTGGCGCAGATAGGCGTCGCCGACCGGCCAGCCCGGCGGGACCAGCGGCTTGGGTCGATCGAAATGCGGCTCCATCGTACAGGCCGACAGCGCCATCATCGTCGCAAGGGATATGGTTCGACGCATCATGCCGGCTCCGCCACCGCGTTGCCGCCGCGCTCACTTTTCTCGTCTTCGGGCTTCGCATGGTGGCCGCGGAAGATCCGGCGGACCAGCACGAAGAAGAGCGGGATGTAGAAGATGGCGAGGATCGTCGCGGTCAGCATCCCGCCGATCACGGCGGTGCCGATCTCGATCCGGCTTTGCGCGCCGGCACCGCTGGCGATGCAAAGCGGGAAAACGCCGAAGATGAAGGCCAGGCTGGTCATCACGATCGGGCGCAGGCGGATGCGTGCCGCCTCCAGGGCGGCATCGAGCGGCTTCAACCCCTGCTTCTCCGCCTGTTCGGCGAATTCGACGATCAGGATCGCGTTCTTGGCGGACAGGCCCATCGTCGTCAGCAGGCCGACCTGGAAATAGACGTCGTTGGTGAGCCCGCGCAGCGTCACCGCCAGCACCGCACCGAGCAGCCCCAGCGGGATCACCAGCATCACCGCGAACGGGATCGACCAGCTTTCATAAAGGGCCGCAAGACAGAGGAAGATCACCAGCAGCGAGATCGCATAGAGCAACGGCGCCTGCCCGCCCGACAATTTCTCCTGATAGGAGATGCCCGCCCAGGCGACCGAAACGCCCGGCAAGGTCGATGCGATCTCGGCAATGCGATCCATCGCGTCGCCCGAGCTGCCCCCGCCGCCGCCTGCCCCTGGATTTCGGACGAGCTGTTGCCGTTGAAGCGGCTGAGCGTGTTCGGCGCCTGCGTCCAGCTCTGGCTGGAAAAGGCCGAAAACGGCGTCATCGTGCCGCTGGCATTGCGGATGTACCAGGCACCGAGATCCTCGGGCCGGGAGCGATAGGGTGAATTGCCCTGCACGTAGACGCGCTTGACGCGACCGCGATCGACCCAATCGTTGACATAGCTGCCGCCCCACGCCGTCGACAGGGTCGCATCGACATCGCTCTGGCTGACGCCGAGCGCGCCGACCTTGTCGGCATCGATATCGACGTGGAGGGTCGAGGTATAAGGCAGATCGTTCAGGCGCACCTGCGCCAGCTTGGGATCGGCCTTGGCCTGGCTCACGAGCTGATCGACACGCTGCTTGAACTCGACGCGGCTGAGACCACCCGTATTGAGCAGCTCGAGCGTGAAGCCGCTCGACTGGCCGAAGCCGCGCACCGCCGGCGGGTTGAGCGCGAAGAACTCGACGTCGCGCATCTCGCGATTGAGATCGCGGGTCGAGCGGCTCGCGATCGTGCCCGCGCTATGCGCATCGCCCTTGCGATCGTCCCAGGGCGTGAGCGCGAGGAAGCCGCGCGCGGCATTCTGGCCGTTGCCGTTCTGGTTGCTGCCGACGATCGTCATGATCGCGGCGGTATCGGCCTTGTCCTTGCCCAGATAATAACGCGCGACCGTCGCGGCGGCCGCCATCGTGCGGGCCTGGGTGGCGCCCGCCGGCAGGGTGAACTGGAGCTGGGTGCGCCCCTGATCCTCGACCGGCAGGAAGCTGGTCGGCAGCAGCTTGAACAAGAGAACGAGCGCGACGACGACGACGGCATAGCCGATCATCGCCAGTGCGGTGCGCTCGATCAGCCACGCGACGCCGCTGCGATATTTCTCGGACGTGCGCCCGAACCAGTCGTTGAAGCGCTCGCCATAATCGTGCGCCTTGCGGGCCACGACATTGCCGTTCTCCCGCGCCGCCTTGTCGGACCGCTTGAGCAAGGTCGCGGCGAGCGCGGGCGACAGGATCAGAGCGACCACCACCGAAAGCATCATCGACGACACGATCGTGATCGAGAATTGGCGATAGATCACGCCGGTCGATCCACCGAAGAAGGCCATCGGCAGGAACACCGCCGACAAGACCAGGGCGATCGCGATCAGCGCGATGTTGATCTCGCTCATCGAGCGGATCGTCGCCTCGCGCGGGGTGATGTCGGGCTCCTCCTCCATCACGCGCTCGACATTCTCGACCACGACGATCGCATCGTCCACGAGCAAGCCGATCGACAGCACCATGCCGAACAGCGTGAGCACGTTGATCGAGAAGCCCGCTGCGGCCAGGATGCCGAACGTGCCGAGCAATACCACCGGCACCGCGATCGCCGGGATCAAGGTCGCGCGCCAGCTCTGCAGGAACACGAACATGACGATCACGACCAGCACGATCGCCTCGATCAGCGTGACGACCACCTCCTTTACCGACAGCCGGATGAAATCGGTGCTGTCCTGCGGGAAGGTGTAACGATAGCCCGGCGGGAAGCTCTTGGCCGACTGGATGATGTAGTTGCGGACGATCTCGGACGTCTTCAGCGCGTCGCCGCCGGGTGCCAGCTGTACCGCGATGCCCGATCCCGGATGCCCGTTGATGTTGACGACCGACGAATAATTCTCGCTGCCGAGCGTAACCCGCGCGACATCCTGCAACAGCACCTTCGATCCGTTGGGCAGCGCCTTGACGACCACCTGCTTGAACTGATCGATCGAGGTGAGGCGCGAGCGCGAAGTGACGATCGCGTTCAGCATCTGGCTGTCGGGCATCGGTTGCTGGCCGACCTGCCCCGCCGAAATCTGCGTATTCTGCGCCGTGATCGCCGCGGTCACGTCGCTCGGCTGCAGGTTGAAGCTGCGCAGTCTGTACGGATCGAGCCAAATCCGCATCGCATATTGCGTGCCGAACACGTTGAAATCGCCGACGCCCGGCAGGCGGCCGAGGCCGTCCTGCAGGTGGCTGACGAGATAGTCGCTGACGTCGATGCTCGAGCTCTTGTCGGACTCGTCATAGACCGCGACGACCATCAGGAAGTCCGGATTGGACTTGGTGACGACCAGGCCCTGCTGCTGGACCTGCTGCGGCAGCCGGGGCAGCGCCTGCTGGACCTTGTTCTGCACCTGGACCTGCGCGATGTCCGGATTGGTGCCCTTGTTGAAGGTCACCGTGATCTGGACGCCGCCCGACGAGTTGGACGAGGACTGGAAATAGGTCAGCCCGTCGATGCCCGTGAGCTGCTGCTCGATCACCTGCGTTACCGAGGATTCGAGGATGTCGGCCGAGGCGCCGGGATAGTTGGCGCGTATGTTCACCTGCGGTGGGGCGATATCGGGATATTGCTCGGTCGGCAGCGTCAGCACGCCGCCGATGCCGAGCATCATGATGATGATCGCGATCACCCACGCAAAGATCGGGCGATCGATGAAGATCCGACTGATCATGGCGCCCGACCCTTAGCCGCCGCTACGCGAGCTGCTGCCCGAGCCGTCTTTGCCCTTCAGGGGAGGCGGTGGCTTCGATCCGGCGGGAACCGGCTTGATCGCCTTGCCCGCCTTGATCTTGCCGAGGCCCTCGACGATCACCTTGTCGCCGGGATTGATCCCGCTCGTCACGAGCCAGTTGGGGCCGACCGTCTGCGTGACCGTCACCGCCTTGGAGACGGGCATATTATCCGGTCCGACCAGCATGACGGTGGCATTGCCCTGCGGGTCGCGCGCGACGCCGGCCTGGGGGACGAGGATGCCGTTGGCCTTGGTCGCCTGCGACAGGATCGCGCGCACGAACATGCCCGGCAAAAGCAGGCCCTGCGGATTGGGGAAGCGCGCGCGAAGGGTTACGGCGCCGGAGGCGGGATCGACCACGACCTCGGCGAATTCGAGCCTGCCGGAGAGCGGATAATCGCTGCCATCCTCGAGCCTTAGCTTCACCGTCGCCGCCGACGGGACGACGCCCCCCGATGCCAGCTCCTGGCGCAGCGCGATCAGATCGGCACTCGATTGCTGGATATCGACGTAGATCGGATCGAGCCGCTGGATCGAGGAGAGCGGATCGGTCTGCCCGGTCGTGACGAGCGCGCCGGTGGTGAAGAGCGATCGGCCGATCCTACCGGTGATGGGCGCGGGTACGGTGGTGAAGGCGAGGTTGATCTTCGCCGTATCGAGCAAGGCACGGTTCTGCGCGACCGCAGCGACCGCCTGTTTGGCGGCAGCGGCGGCGTCGGTATAATCCTGCTGGGCGACGGCCTGGATCTTGGCGAGCGGCCTGTAGCGATCGGCCTTAGCAACCGCGCTCTCGCGATTGGCCTCGGCCGACTGCAGATTGGCCTGCGCCTGATTGACCGCCGCGCGATAGAGGCTGGGATCGATCTGGTAGAGCGTCTGGCCCTTGTGGACGATGCTGCCCTCGGTAAAGAGCCGCGCCTTGATCACGCCCGAAACCTGCGGGCGCACATCGGAGGTTTCGAAGGCGGCGGTCCGCCCGGCAAGCTCGACGACGATCGGGACCGCCTCGGCCTTCACGACGATATAGCCCGCCTCCGGCGTCGTCTCCTGCTTGTCCTTCTTCTTCGCGCAGCCGGTGACGGCCAGCGCGGCAAAACCAAGCAACAGAGCCGTCCGGCCCAGACCGGCCGATCGTTGCAAATCCATAATCAACCCCGCGATCGGGCCGGCCGGGCCGGCACCGTCAGATATGCTGGAACATTGCCCGCGAACCGCGAGCGGACTTCTTCGATCGCTGTTCCGGATTTCAGGAACACGATGGCGAATCTTCTCCGGACGATGAGGTGGCTGGCTGTCGTTGGAAGCGGATCCGCGAGCGCGTCACCGTTCGTCCCGACCATACACGGCATAATGCGAGCGTCCATAGCTCGCGCCGGGCAACAATTGCGAGATATTTGCGTGCAAAAAGCGCAACAAATGCGACCGATGGCCGCTCACGCTCTCTCAGGCGCGACATAAACGAACGCGCGGCGCCCCGATCCGAGGGCCACTTCGATGCGCTGATAATTGTCGCCTTCATAATCGTCGGCAGCCGCAAGCTCGCTTTCTCGGAGGCGCAACGCCGCTCCGATGACCGAGTCGCGCTCGCTTTCGCCGACTCGGCGGAGAATCAGGTGGGTGGCCTTGCCGCTGAGATTGACAATGTCCGGTTCGGCGATCTCGATCGTATCGATCCGGAAGCCTGGCAGGCTATCCGGCTCCTCGTCGAGCAACCGGCCGAACAAAGCGGTCTGCACCTCGCGCTGGCGCAAGGTGCCGTAGGAGAAGAGCCAAACGATCCGATCGTCCGTCATGACCGCCTTTCCGGAACAGACATTGTGCCAGAATGGATAAGGCCGGCATGCCAAAGCCGATAGACAGATCGCGGGAGAATGCGCATTCTCCCGATTGTTAATGTCGCAAAAAATAGCGGCAACGAGGGGAATGGATGCCGGGTACAGCCTATCCGAAGGAGCCGATGTACCGGCATGCCTTCACCAAGCTCTCGCCGGATCAGATCCTGGCCAGGCTCGGCCCCGCCGCGCGCGCGGGCCCGTCCAGCGCCTCTCCGATCTCCGACGCACTTGCCGGCAAGACGATCCGCATCGCCACCGACAACGGTCCGAAGCTGACCTACAAATTCGCGAGCCCCGACCGCCTGTCCCTCACCGAGAATGGCGGCAGGGCGATCCAGGCCGGCTATGGCGCACTGACGCTCGACACGATCGTCCTGCTCGCGCACCTGATCCCCGGCACGCAGCGCGGCTTCGCGGTGGCGATCGATCGCGCGACCAACCTCACGACCGTCGTCGAACTGTGGTTCAGCGGCTATCGGGACAATCGCGAGGTCCAGCGCGAAATCTGGTACGGTTATGTCGAACAACCCGGTCAGGATGCACCTGCCGCACGCCATGGCACCA
Organism: Sphingomonas sp. MMS24-J13; assembly: GCF_044905095.1. NCBI lineage: Bacteria > Pseudomonadati > Pseudomonadota > Alphaproteobacteria > Sphingomonadales > Sphingomonadaceae > Sphingomonas > Sphingomonas sp. MMS24-J13. The sequence continues at coordinate 1,096,784 of NZ_CP173258.1, read as the reverse complement.
CCAACCGGATCGAGGGCAAAGGCTTCTTCTGGAAGCAGGACGCCGGGCCCGAGACGCTCGAATTCTATCCTTCCGCCGCTTATTCGCACTTCGTCGAGCTGTCGCGCCAAGGCGGCGAGTTCGGCTATTGCGCACCGTCCGATTACATCAGGATCAGCGACGAACTCTATCTCTACGCCCGTACCGAATGCGAGTTTTCGGGCACGTTCACGCTCTACGTTATGGATCTCAACCGGGTCGAGCAGATCGGACTGAGGCTCGGCTTCGATCCGCACGACGCGCTCGAATATTATCTCTTCCGCGGCACCGGCGAATGGCTCGGCCAGATCGCCCAGTTCGAGAAGTTCGGCGATGTCGCCGGCAACCCGGTCCCCCGCCCTTCGCCCGACAAGGGATCGCGCCGGGTCTATCGCCCGCTCCAGACGATGCCGAAGATGACCAGGGCCGAGGTCGATGCGGCGGTCGCTAAGAACAGCCGCGTGTTCGTGAACCGCACCACCGCCGGCAATGGCGCTGCGGGCATGGCCACCAACGGCGCGGCGCCGTCGGACAGACTGGCCGGCAAGGCCATAACCCTGCGCTATGACGACGGGCCGGCGCTGGACTACAGGTTCGCGGATGCCGAGACGCTCCACTGGCGCTTCGCCGGCGATGGCCCCTGGACCAAAGCGCGCTATCGGGCGTGGGAGGCCGCGCCCGCCGCCTTCATCTTCGGTCATCTGCTGGAAGGCACGCCCAACCATGACGGGCATATGGTGGTGGTCGATTTCGACCAGGGACTGGCGACCTGCTTCAACGGCACCCTGAACACGCCGTATTTCGCCAACGAGGCGGCGGCCAAGACCTGGTTCGGAGTGATCGAGGCAGACGGGATCGTCCCGCCGCGGCGGCGGCGCCATCACTTCACCGACGATCTGGTCGGCAGCGCGATCACGTGGAATTATGCGCCGGGGCTCACCTCGATGCACCTTTATTCCACCCCGAATACGGTCTCGTGGATCATCTTCACCGAAAGCGGCGCGGGCGGGATGGAGTGGAGCGGACCAGGCGCGTTCGTGAAGATCCGCGATGGCCTCTATTTCGCTTACTGGCTGGAGGATGCCTGCAACGGCACGCTCGGCACGATCACGATCAACCTGCGCACCATGCACGATGCCGGCGTCGGCTATCATTGCGGCACCGAGGGCCTGAACATGAGCCAGATCGGCGCGCATGCCCGCCACGCCGGCAAGTTCGACATCCTGAAATATTATCAGCCCAAGACGAAGAAGGACGAGGCATGAGCACGGAGACGATTTCCACCCGACGCTCCTTCCTGAAGGCAGGCGCCGTACTGGCCGCGCCGATGGCGGCTCCCGCTGTCGCCGCGATCGGCGGCGATCCCGAGCTGGCCGCGCATGAGGACAGAGCGGCGATCCGCGTGCTTCACCAGGCCTGGCTGCGGGACATCAATAGCGGCCGCAAGGTTGCCCGGACCCGGGCGGGCGAGACGGTGCGGCGGATCACCGCGGATCATGAGGGCGCAGCGGAGTCGATCGATATCACCGGCGACGGTCACCGCGCCGCCGGCCGGTTCGATTGCGCGGTCGAGATCGAGACCGCGCTGTCGCAGGAGACGACGCTCGAGCAGATGGCGCATGCGCAGGGCGAAGGCTTCGTCCGGCGGACCGAGCGTCGCACGGTGGCGGCGGACTATGTGAAGACGCGCTACGGCTGGACGATCGCGCGCGTCGAATTCGCCACTGCCTGATCCGAGGACTGTCCGATGAGCGATGCCGAAACCCTCGTGCCGGTGACCGTCCCGGGACGCGACATCCCGCCGCCCACCACCATTTCCGATGCCGCGCGCCGGGCCTTGTCGGACAGTGCCGCCTTGCCCAACCTGCCCCGCCACGATCCGGCCGACCTGCCCGCGTGGCGCGAAGCGATCGCCGAGAGCGATGCGACCTGGGGCGTGCTGGCCCAGGGTATGCTCGCCACCTGCACCGCCTCGATCGAGACACGCGCGATCGCCGGGGTGCCGTGCTATGTGTCGACACCGCCCGATGCGGTCGACGCGCCGGTCTATCTCTACATCCATGGCGGCGCGTTCGTGTTCGGCGGCGGGGCCTTCGCCCGCGCCCAGGGCGCACTCGCGGCCGAGAAACTGGGCGTCGTCACCGTGTCGGTCGATTACCGGATGCCGCCGGACCACCCCTTCCCCGCCGCGCCCGAAGATTGCCTCGCCGTCTATCGCGCGCTGATCGCCGAGCATGATCCTGCGCGGATCGTCATCGGCGGCAGCTCGGCCGGCGGCAACCTCGCTGCGGCGACGACGCTGATGATCCGCGATCAAGGTTTGCCCCAGCCGGCCGCCGTCATCCTGCTGACGCCCGAGATCGACCTGACCGAGGCGGGCGACACGTTCCAGACCAACATCGCGCTGGACGTCATCCTCAAGAAGGGCCTGCCCGAGTGCAACGCGCTCTACGCGGCGGGGCATGACCTGACCGATCCCTACCTCTCGCCTTTGTTCGCCGATTTCACGGCCGGCTACCCGCCGACAATGATCCAATCCGGCACGCGCGATCTGTTCCTGTCCAATTCGGTGCTGATCCACCGCAAATTGCGCGAAGCGGGCATCGAAGCCGAACTCCATGTCTGGGAGGCGATGCCGCACGGCGGCTTCGGCTTTGGCCCCTCGCCCGAAAACGCCGCGGTGGACCGGGAGGTGGCGCGGTTCATCCGCAAACATTGTCCCTAGCCTAGGTACGGACGGACGATCTACAGGGCTGACCATTGCCATCGATCACAAGAGACGGACCAGCCCATGACCAGCGCATCGCCCAACGCCTCCGACATCAAGCGCATTTTCGCGCTCCAGCAGGCGCATCAGTGGGACGTCAAAGCGTCGAGCGCGGAGGTGCGCAAAGCGAAGCTGGCGAAGCTGAAGGCTGCGGTCGAGGCGCATTCCGACGATATCGTCGCGGCGGTGCAGGACGACACGCGCAAGCCCGCCGGCGAGATCCGCGTCACCGAGGTGCTCAACATCACCGCCAACATCCAGCGCAACATCGACAATCTCGATGCCTGGATGGCGCCGACCGAGATCACGCCCTCGCTCAATCCGAACGACAAGGCGCAGATCGTCTATGAGGCGCGCGGCGTCTGCCTCATCCTCGGGCCGTGGAACTTCCCGCTCGGCCTGACCTTCGGCCCGCTCGCCGCCGCCGTCGCCGCGGGCAATTGCTGCATGGTCAAGCTGACCGATCTCTGCCCCGCCACCGCGCGTCTCGCGGGCATCATCGTCCGCGAGGTCTTCGACGAGAATGAGGTGGCGTTGTTCGAAGGCGATGTCAGCGTGGCGACCGCCTTGCTCGAACTGCCCTTCAACCACATCTTCTTCACCGGCAGCACCCGCGTCGGAAAGCTCGTGATGGCGGCGGCCGCCAAGAATCTGGCGAGCGTCACGCTGGAGCTGGGCGGCAAATCCCCGGTGATCATCGACGAAGGCGCCGATATCGCGAAGATCGCCGCCGATCTCGCCGGCGCCAAGCAGTTCAACGGCGGCCAGGCCTGCATCTGCCCCGATTATGTGTTCGTCAAAGAAGACCAGCGGGACAATCTCGTCGCGGCGTTCAAGGCGAAAGTGGCGGAAAATCTCTATTCGGACGGCAAGATCAAGAAAGAGAGCATCGCCCAGATCGTCAACGCCGGCAATTTCGCCCGCGTCAAAGCACTGTTCGACGATGCAGTCGCCAAGGGCGCGAAGGTCGCGGTGGGCGGTGAACTGGACGAGGCCGATCTCACCATCCATCCGACGATGCTGACCGACGTCACGCCGGACATGAACATCCTGCAGGAAGAGATTTTCGCGCCGGTGCTGCCGGTCATGACCTACGACGATCTCGACCAGGTCATCACCCACGTCTCGACGCGCGACAAGCCGCTCGCTCTGTACATCTACAGCAACGATCCGGCGCATGTTGATAAGATCCTGAGCCGGACCTCGTCGGGCGGCGTGACCGTGAACGGCGTCTTCTCGCATTATCTGGAAAACCAGCTTCCCTTCGGCGGCGTCAACCAGAGCGGCATGGGCAGCTATCACGGCTATTTCGGCTTCAAGGCCTTCTCGCACGAGCGCGCCATCTATCGGCATCAATAAGGCGATTACGGGCCTGTCCATCGGGACAGGCCCGATCGACCATCACGACTTTACGCACCTGACCGCGTCTTGGTCCCGACTTCCGGCGATGCTATACCGACGCCATAAATAAAGGCGTTCGGAGAAGATGGTGATGATCAGGCCCGCATGGCCGATGGTGGCCTTGATCGCGTCGGCCGCGCTGGCACAAGCGCCATCGGCACCGCCGCGGCCGACCGACGACATCGTCGTCACCGGCACCCGCGATACGCCACGCAAGATCGAGCAGACCGCGTGGGCGATGACGCCGCATCGCGATCTCTATCACGAGCCGCTCGCGCAGTTTCAGACGCCGGTCTGCCCCGGCGTCATCGGCATGCCGCCCGAATATGCCGCCATGATGATCGCGCGGATCCGCGCCGTCGCGCAGATGGCCAAGGTTCGGCTCGACCGGGAGAAGTGCAAGGCCAACCTGCTCGTCATCTTCACCCCCGGCGGCCAGGCGGCATTGCAGGACATACGGAACAAGCGTCCTTGGCCGCTTGAAGGTATCGACCGGGCCGAACTGTACGATCTCGCCACCGATCCCGACCTCAGGGAACTCGCGGCGCAACCCGGGCCGGTCCACGTCTGGGTGAGCACCGAGACGCGTGGCCGCCTCGGCGAAATGCTGAGCGGGCGCGGCGATGGCGACGAACCGGCGATGCTCAAGACCGCCAATGCGCAATCGCACATCTATCTGGCGGCGAGGCAGGACATCGTCGCATCGGTGATCCTGATCGACATCCCTGCACTCAACGGGCTGCATGTCCGCCAGGTGGCCGATTATGTCGCGATGCGCGGGCTCGCCCAGACCCGTCCGCCGGGCCAGCGCGGCAAGGTCGGCACGATCCTCAGCCTGTTCGACAAGGGCGCGATCCCGCCCCTCGAAATGACGACGTTCGATCTGGCCTATCTGCGCGCGGTCTACGGGCAGATCCCCAACCTTCCCGGCAGCGCCAAGATCACGCAGGTGGCGTATGAGGTGAAGAAGGCCGCAAAGGGCGAATAATCGCACGGCGGAGGCCGCAATCCCCATTTCCGGTCCCGCGGTCCCGCCGCTATGGCGCGACGGCTCCATGCCACCGAGGACCGCTGAATGATCGAGCTTTCCGAGCGCTCTTACGCCGCCTTCCTGTTCGACATGGACGGGACGTTGCTCACCTCGATCGCATCGGCCGAGCGGGTGTGGTCGCGCTGGGCAGAGCGGCACGGACTCGACGTGGCGACCTTCCTGCCCACCATCCACGGCATCCGATCGGCGGACACGATCCGCAACCTCGCTCTGCCCGGCGTAGATCCCGAGGCGGAGGCGCTGGCGATCACGCTGGAGGAGATCGAGGACGTCTCCGATGTCAGGCCGATTCCGGGCGCGGAAGCCTTCGTGCGCGCGCTGCCGGACGGCAGGTGGGCGATCGTCACGTCGGCGCCGCGCAATCTGGCGATTGCGCGCATTCGCGCCGCGGGCCTGCCGATCCCGCCGGTCCTGGTTTGCGCCGAGGATGTCGCGCAGGGAAAACCCGCGCCCGATGGCTATATCCAGGCGGCCGGGCAACTCGGCTTCCGTTCGCACCACTGCCTCGTTTTCGAGGATGCGCCAGCGGGCATCCAGGCCGGCGAGGCGGCAGGCGCCGACGTGCTGGTGATTACCGAGACCCATGCCAAGGCGATGGCGGACATCCGGATTTCGGCCCGCAACTATGAACGGCTGCAGGTAGCCGAAACCGAGGCCGGTCTCCGCTTCCGGCGCGCCTGATCATCCGTAGAGTTCGACCGGGTTCTCGGCCAGTATCCGGAAGCGCGTCGCCTCGTCCGGCACCCATTCGGCGAGCAGGTCGATGAGATCGCCGTCATTGGGCATGATCCGGCCGTTCATCTGCACGTGCGGCCAATCCGATCCCCACACCAACCGTTCGGGCGCATGCGCCGCCAGAGCGCGCGCGAACGGCGTCATACTGGGGTAGGGATAGTCCTCGTCGCGCGCGGCGCGCATCGGTCCCGACAGTTTGACCCACACCCGGCCGCTGTCGAGCAAGCGCAGGATCGCCTGGAAACCCGGCTGATCGAGCCCGAGGCGCGGATCGAACATGCCGAAATGATCGAGCACCACCCGGCACGGCAGCGCCAGCAAGCTGTCTGCCGCATCCGCGATGTCGTCGCAGGTGACGCTATGATATTGGACGTGCCAGCCGGCATCCTCCGCAACGGCGGCGATCCGTCGGTCGAGCCGCGGCAGATGGCTCCATTCATGCCCCGCCGGCGCGCCGAACATGCGCACGCCACGCACCCCGAGCTTGCCCAGCATCGCCGCCTCGTCGGCGCGGAAATCGTCGCGCGGCAGGATGATGCCGCGCAGGCGATCGCCGAAGCGTTCGAGCACGCTCTGGATGTGGCGGTAATCCTTGCCGTAGCCGCCCGCGCTCACGACCACGGCATGCCTCAGGCCGAGCACGTCGAGCGTCGCCAGATAATCTTCGGGCAAGGCATCGTCGGAGACGTAGGGGCTCGATGGATCGAACGGGAACCGGCTCGCCGGGCCGAACAGATGGATGTGGCAATCCCAGCCCAGCGCCGGGACGGCGTGTCGCGGCGGGCGCGGGTCGGGATCCGGGGGCTGGTTGCGCACGGCGCGTGCGGGGACCTCTGCGTTCGCCATCTCGATCCTCCGGGTAAGACGTGATTCAGGTACAAGCCGTCCGACCCCGAACTTGACCGGGAGGGCAGCCTTATTTGCCAGGAATGGCGCGAGAAGCCCCGCGCCTGCAACAAGGCGAGACGCGTGCAGAATCGCCGTTTATCCATGCGCGTCCGCCCGACGGCGAGACGACGGATCCAGGAGAGGTCCGCACGGGAGAGGAAGACGATGGCCGGACTGCTGCCCCCTGCCCTCCTGGCCGGCCTGCTGATCGCCTGTTCGCCGTCCGCGCTGATCGCCGCCCGACCTGTTTCGGACGCGGGCCGGTTGGCGGCACTGGCGCGGGATGTGGATCGCGCCGAAAGCATCCGCGCGGTCAAACGCCTCGAAACGGCGTGGGCGCACTATATCGACACGGGCGAATGGCAGCGCGCTGCCGACCTGTTTGCCGACGATGCCGAACTGATCCATGCCGAGGACCGTTTCCGCGGAAAGACGGCGATCGCCGCTTACTTCCGCCGCGCGATCGGCAAGGGCATCGAAGGCCTGCCCCCCAACACCATCCACACACCTTTTCTGGTCACCCCGATCGTCACGCTGAGCGCGGACGGGAATACCGCCAAAGGGCGCTGGCATGCCGTTGCCATGCGCGGCGCGCTCGGCGGGGAAGCGAGCTGGGAGGGCGGCGTGTTCGAATGCGTCTATGTCCGCCAGAACGGTGCGTGGAAGATCGGCGGCCAGGTCTTCAAGCCGACGATGACCGGTCCTTACGAGACCGGCTGGCATTCTTATTATCCGGAACTGCCGGTGTTCCCTTACCATTTCCAGCCGGACGATGTCGGCACGTCGGCGGTGCTCGGGCCGGCAGTCGGGGCACCCGCCACCAAGGCGACGCTTTCGGCGCTCGCAGGACGCATCCGGGCGCTGCGCGACGAACAGGCGATCCGCAACCTGCAGGATGCCTACGGTTATTATGTCGACCAGAAGATGTGGGTCGACGTCGCCGATCTGTTCGCCGCCAATGGCAGTATCGAGATATCGGGCGTCGGTCGCTATGCCGGCAAGGTCGGCATCCGCCAGGCGCTCGAACGCGATGGCCCCGATGGTCTCCGATACGGCGAGATGAACGATCATGTTCAGGCCGATCTGATCGTCGACGTCATGCCCGACGGCAAACATGCCCGTGCGCGCGGCATCGATATCGGCATGATCGGCCGCAACGAGGGCAGCGCTTACTGGGTGGTGACCAGCTTCGACAATCTTTTCGTCAAGCAGGACGGCATCTGGCGGTTCGACACGATGCGTCAGGCAGTGGGCATGAAGACCGATTATGCGCAAGGCTGGGGCAAGAGCTGGACCGGCCCTGGCATCGCCCCGCCCGAGCTGCAGCCTGCCGGCCCGGCTCCCGCGACATTGCCGCCGCTGTGGGAGATCGAGCATACCGAAGCCGCCCGGCCACAGGCGGGGATGAGCCTCGCCCAGGCCGAAAAATCGGTCTTCGTCGCCGCGGCCTATGACGCGATCGAGAACCTTGCCGGCGGCTATGGCCAGTATCTCGACGACAATCACTGGGAGGAACTAGGCCAGCTCTTCGCCGCGCAGGGCGAGCGCGATTCAGCCGGCGGCGGCTTCATCCGCACGCCCGCGCGCATCGCCGCCTTCTCGCGCCAGCGCTACGGCCCGTACAATCCGCACCGCATCGCCCAGAATATGCATATGCGCACCCAGCCGGTGATCGACCTCTCGCCCGATGGCCGGAAGGGCCAGATGCGCACCCGCCTGCTCCAGTTCGTGATCGCCCCCAACGGCGCAACGGGTCCGTTCCGCGAGCCGATGATCATCACCGGCATGTACGAGGACGACGTCGTGTTCGAAAATGGCCGGTGGCGGATCCAGCGCGCCGATATCGACCACCTGCTCTACACGCACAGCTACAAGGACGGCTGGACCCACATTGCCGAGGGCGAGGGCGCGAAACGATCGCCGCCGCTCTCCAGTGTCGCCGGCGTCAAGTTCGACGCGCCGGGCGCGGGCGACACCGAACCATCCTTCCCGAAGCTGCCGCACATGTGGTTCCACTATCGCAACCCGGTCAGCGGCCGCGAGCCGCCCTATCTGATGCCGAAATATCCGCTGCCGCAGCCGTAGGCGCCTCAAGCCGGCTGCAATGCCGGCTTGCCCATCAATCTCAGGATGCCGGCCGCCACCAGCACCGCCGCCGCGCCGATCGCGAAGAACAACGTCGCGGGGATATCACCCCAATAGCTGCCCATCATGCCGGCCAGCACGCTGCCGAGGAACTTGGCGATATACCAGGCGCCCATCGCGGTCGCGGCGAAGCCGGCCGGCGAAAGCATGTCGACCAGAGCCAGCCCGACCGGGATGACGAGCAGTTCGCCGATCGTCAGCAGCAGGAAATAGACGATCGTCCACCAGGCGCTGACCGGCTGGCCGGTGCGCGCCGCCACCATCGCCGCCAGCACCATCACCAGCATCGACGCCGATGCGATGACGCAGCCGAGGCTCATCCGGCGCATCTGCACCAGCGGGCCGGCGCGTTCCGCGCGCTTGCCCCAATGGCGGATCAGCAGCGGGGTGAGCACGATGATCAGCAGCGGGTTGATCGCCTGGAACCATGTCGCCGGGATCGTGAATGCGCCGCCGAACAGGCTGCGATCGGTGAAATCCTTGACCCACAGCGCGATCACGTTGCCGCTCTGCTCGTAGCCGATGCGGAACAGGATCACGACCGCGACGATCGCCATCAAAAGCCGCACGTTGCGCCTGTCGATCGGGATGGCAGGCGCCGTCGCTTCTGCCCTTGCGGTGCGCGGATCGGCCGGAAGCAGGCGGCGGAAGCCAAGGTAGACGATCAGCCCGAACAGCATGCCGATCCCGGCCGCGGCAAAGCCCCAATGCCAGCCGACCATCTCGCCCAGCGTCCCGCACACCAAAGGCGCGAGCAGCCCGCCGAGGTTGATCCCCATGTAATAAGCGCTGAAGGCATGCGCCTTGCGCGGATCGTCGTCGGCATAGAGGCTGCCGACCTGCACTGCGAGCGGGGGCATGAAGAGGCCGTTGCCGATCGCGACCAAGGCGAGCGCCGGAAACAGCAATCCGGGAAAGGCCATCGCGAAATGACCGCACATCATCAGCAGCCCGCCGATCACGACGCTGCGCGTGCGCCCGAGCCACTTGTCGGCGATCATCCCGCCGAAGAACGGGCTGAAGAATGCGGCACCGCCATAGATGCCGTAGATCATCGACGACTTGGCCTGCGGAAAGCCGAGCTGCTGCGTCATGTAGTAAACGAGCAAAGCCTGCAGACCGAAATAGGAGAATTCGGCCCACATCTGGGTGAGGAACAGGATCGTCAGCCCCGGCGGATGACCGAATAGCGAGCGCTTCGTGCCCGGCAAGGTCTCCGCCGATGGGCTGGTCATCCATGCCCCCACAGACCCGCCGGCACCATCACCGTGCCATCACCCGGATAGATGTGCGCCGCGAGCGGATCGTCGGCGAGCGCGGCCGGGCCGTCGAGATCGACCAGATCGCATAGCTGCGCCAATACGAAGGCCGGCGCGGTCGAAAGCGTCGATCCCGCCATGTTGCCGACCATGACCTTGAGCTCCATCCGCCGCGCCAGTGCCGCCATGGCCAGGGCCTCGGTCAGCCCGCCGCATTTGTCGAGCTTGATGTTCACCACCTGGAACAGGTGCCCCCGTTCTTCCAGTTCGGCGAGCGTGAGGATGCTCTCGTCGGCGGCGACCGGGACCGGCGATGTCCAACCCGCCAAGGCCTGCTCCTCGCCGCGCCGGATCGGCTGTTCCAGCAGGGATACACGCTGCTCGACCAGCATCTGCGCCAGCGCATCGAGGTCGTCGGCGGCGAAACCCTGATTGGCATCGACGCCGATCCAGGCATCGGGGCGCGCCCGGCGCACCGTCCGCACGCGCTCGCTGTCCGCCGCGAGATCGCCGTCGAGCTTGAGCTTGATCGATCGGGCGTGGCTGAATGCGGGAAGCCGTTCCAGCAGATAGGCCGGATCCTCGGCCGGCAGGGTGAAGGTGCTGACGAGCGGCCGGGGCGCCGGCACGCCGGCCAGCTGCCACACCGGCACGCCCGCGCGCAGCGAGTTCGAGCTCCCACAGCGCGCAATCGACCGCGTTGCGCGCGCCGCCGGCCGGCAGCAGATCCTGCAGCGCCGCGCGGTCCACGCCGGCCTCGATCGCATTGCGCACGCGCTCGATCTCCCGCGCCATGAATGCGGGATCGTCACCGAGATAATAGACGCCCGCCGCTTCGCCACGTCCGCGATGCACGCCATCCCCCAGCGTGACGACCACGGCCGGCATGCCTTCGAACAGATAGCCCGAGATCCGGAACGGCTCGCGCATCCGCAGCGGATCGCAGCGATACGTCAGCGACAGGGCGTGACGGACAGGGGGGATGATGGCGGCCATCGCCACCACATCCCACACGCGATCTCATGTTTCAATAGCTGAAACATGCATGCCAGCGGAGGCCGCTTTGCCGCGCGAGGTTTCGAGATTCCAGCTCTGTCCGGCCGAATTTGCAACATTCTGCATGCCCGATCCAGCGCATACCGCCAGCACCCTGCACGGCTCGTCGCCCGTGCGGATATAAGCATGCGCCATGCCGCTATCGAAATAGACCGAGTCGCCCTGGGCGAGCGGCAGCGGGGCATAAAGATCGGAATGCAGCTCCATGGCGCCGCTCAGGACGTAGAGATATTCCTCGCCGCTGTGGCGCACGAGCCCACCCAGTTCATCGACGCTGCGCGCCTTCACCTCGATGATGATCGGCACCATCATCTTGCCGAGCAATTCGGCGCCCGGATAATGGTGGGTATGGCGGTCGGAGGCGGCTTCCGGCTCCAGCCCCGCTCGCGCAATACTCCGTCTCCCCACTGCCGGCGGCGGCGCCTCGGGCGGCGGCCCGGCCGAAACGAGCGACCCGATGTCGACGTTGAGCCCCTGCGCCAGCTTGACCAACTTGTCGTAGGTCATCGCCATCTTGCCGTTCTCGAGCTTCGACAGGGTCGAGAAGGGAAGACCGATCCGGGCGGCCAGCGCGCGCAGCGTCAGCCCCTGCTTCACGCGGGCATCGCGCAGCGCCAGGCCGGGGTGCGGATCGTTTCTGCCAGTCTTCTTCATGTTTTCCTCGAGCCATCCTAGCGCACACAGACGCGAACAGGAACTGCCGCGGCTGTTTCAGAAACCAGTTGCTATGTGAGAAACATGGGTCATTATGTCCATGATTTCATCGCAAGGGGCACATGATGATTTTCCGAGTCAGGGCTGTCCTGCTGGCATCCGGCGCGGCGATCGCGCTGGCATCGCCCTCGCCCGCCGAAACGAGCGCCGCCGACGGCGACCAGCAAGGCGAGATCGTCGTCACCGCACAGAAGCGCGAAGAGCGGCTGATCGATGTGCCGCAATCGGTTTCGGTGCTGACCCCGCAAGCGCTGGAGGCGGTGCATGCCGAGCGCTTCGCCGACTATTTCACCCGCCTGCCCAGCGCCAATATTGTCGAGGACCAGGCCGGCCAGACCCGCCTCATCCTGCGCGGGATCAACACCGGCGGCGTCGGCGCGACGGTAGCGACCTACGTCGACGAGACGCCCTACGGATCGGCCACCAGCCTGGCCAACGGGGCGATCCTGACCCCCGACATCGATCCGTTCGATCTCAAGCGGGTCGAGGTGCTGCGCGGCCCGCAGGGCACGCTCTACGGCGCCAACTCGCTCGGCGGCCTCGTCAAATATGTGACGGTGGCGCCATCGACCGACGCGATCCACTTTGCGGGCGAAGCCGGGGTCGAGAGCGTCGATCATGGCAGTACCGGCTGGTCGGGCCGCGCCGCGCTCAACCTTCCCGTGGGCGATGCCATCGCGATCCGCGGCAGCGGCTTCTACCGCCACGATCCGGGCTATATCGACGATCCGAAGCTCGGATCGGACGTCAATGACGGCAAGACCTATGGCGGGCGCGTCAGCCTGCTGGTCAAGCCGACCGATCGCCTCACGTTGCGCGGGACCGCCTTCCTGGAAAATATCAGGAGCAACGGGAGCAATACGATCGACGTCGATGCGGTGACGCTGACACCGATCGTTGGCCGGCTGGCGCACAGCCGTACCGTCGCCGAGCCGAACAACGTCGATTACCGCATCTACAATGCCACGGCGGCCTACGACCTCGGCAGCGTGAACCTGATCTCTTCCTCCAGCTGGGGCACGCTCGATCAGGCCGCGATCCAGGATGCGAGCGGCCTGTACGGCCCGCTGCTCACCGACGCATTCGGTCAGCCGCTCGGCGCGCTGGTCAACCAGGGCGTTCTCCAGCGCCGCTTCACCGAGGAGGTCCGGCTGGCATCATCGGGCAAGCGCAGGTTCGAATGGACCGTCGGCGGTTTCTACACGCGCGAGCGCAACGCCATCGATCAGACGCTCGATGCGATCGACGGGAATAGCGGCAGCCGCGTCGATGCGTTCTCGCCACTGGCCACCGCAGGCGAACATTCGAAATATCATGAGCTCGCCGCGTTCGCGAATGCGACCTTCCATTTCACCCGTCAGTTCGATCTGACGGTCGGCGGGCGCTACAGCCACAATCGCCAGAATGACGTCTCGACGTCGGGCGGTGCGCTGGTCGGCGGCGACAGTCAGGTCACGGGCCATTCGCGCGACCATGTCTTCACCTATGCGATCGCGCCGGCGTTCAAGCCGAACGATCATCTCACCATCTACGCCCGGATCGCGCGCGGCTATCAGCCCGGCGGGCCCAATGCGCTGCCACCGGCCGCACCGAACGCGGTGCCGCGCGAATTCGCGCCATCGACCACGCTCAACTATGAAGTGGGGGTAAAATCGGAGCTGATCGATCGCCTGCTCTCGATCGAGCTGACCGGCTTCTGGATCGACTGGAAGGACATCCAGCTGCTCGCCGATGTCGGCGGTTTTGGGGTCAATACCAATGGCGGCAAGGCGCGCAGCAAGGGTGTCGAGCTATCGGCCACGCTCACGCCCCTCGCAGGCCTGAGCCTTGCCGCCAACGGGGCCTATATCGATGCCCATCTGACCGAGGATGCCCCGGCGCTGGTGGGCGGGCTCGATGGCGATCCCCTGCCCTATAATCCGCATTGGTCGGGCACACTCAGCGCCGATTATATGCATGCGATCGGCAGCAGGGCCGATGCCGCCTTCGGCGTGAGCTGGCGTTATACCGGCCGGCGCCGCTCGGATTTCGACGCGTCGATCGGCCAGCATCCGCTCGGCGCGTTCGGGCAGCTTTATGCGCATGCCGGGGTCAGCTTCGATCGCTTCCGCATCGACGCCTTCGTGCGTAACCTGACCGACAGCCGCGGGATCACCAATGTCGGCGCTCTTGGGTCCGCACCCAATGGTGCGATCGCCGCGGCGGTGGTGCGGCCACGATCGTTCGGACTGACCGTCGGCGTCCGTTACTAGGAGGAACGCAGCGATGCATATCATCCGCAAGCTCGCTCTCGCATTCGCCGCGCTGGCTTTGCCGGCCTTTGCGCAGGCGCCGACCGAACTCAGGCCGACATTGCTGGCACCGAAGCCGGCCACGGCGACGTCGCCAGCGATCGCCCCGGCCGGGCCCGCCAATCTGACCAAGCCGGATGTCGACGCCTGGCTCGACGGTTTCATGCCCTACGCGATTGCGGCGGGGGAAATTCCCGGCGCGGTGGTGGTCGTCGTCAAGAACGGACAGGTGCTGACCAAGCGCGGTTTCGGCTATGCGGATCGCAAGGCGATGAAGCCGGTCGATCCCGATCTGACCCTGTTCCGCCCGGGATCGACATCGAAGCTGCTGACCTGGACCGCGGTGATGCAGCTCGTCCAGGCGGGCAAGCTCGATCTCGACAAGGACGTCAACGCCTACCTCGATTTCAAGATTCCGCCCGCCTTCGGCAAGCCGATCACCTTGCGCAACCTGATGACGCACACGGCAGGCTTCGAAGAGACGGTGAAATATCTCATCACCGCCAACCCGAAGATCGTGCTGCCGCTCGACAAGACGCTGAAGCGCTGGGTGCCGACGCGGATCTACGCGCCCGGCGCCGTGCCCGCTTATTCGAATTACGGCGCGTCGCTCGCGGGCTATATCGTCGAGCGCGTCTCGGGCGAACCGTTCGACGATTATATCGATCGTCACATCACCGGCCCGCTCGGCATGACGCATTCGAGTTTCCGCCAGCCCTTGCCGGCCTCGCTCGCGCCTTTGTCGTCCAAGGGGTATGAAGCCGGACACGAGGACGCGCGCCCGTTCGAGATCATTCCGCTCGCCCCTGCCGGCGCGCTGTCGTCGACGGGGGCCGACATGGCCAAGTTCATGATCGCGCATCTCGATCATGGTGGAGCGCTGCTCAGCCCCGCGACCGAAGCGAAGATGGTCGCGCCCGCCAATGCGCCCGTCCCGGGACTGCCGGCGATGGCGCTCGGTTTCTATCATGAGGATCGCAACGGACGCACGATCGTCGGCCATGGTGGCGATACGATCTACTTCCACTCCGATCTCCACCTCTATCTGGAGGACGGGGTCGGGCTGTTCGTGTCGTTCAACAGCCCCGGCAAGAATGCCGCCGCGCATCTGGTGCGCACGCGCCTGTTCGAGGAATTCACCGACCGCTACTTCCCCGCCCCCGTCGTGCAGGCGACGACGATCGCCACCGCCAGGGATCATGGCGCGGCCATGGCAGGCCATTATCTCAACACGCGCGGATCGCTGACCAACTGGCTCAAGTTCATCGGCGTAATCAGCGAGAGCACGGTGTCGCTCAACCCGGACGACACGATCACGGTCAGTTCGTTCGTCGATGCGGCCGGCAATCCCAAGAAATGGCGCGAGGTCGCGCCGTGGCAATGGCAGGAGGTCGGCGGCGTCAGCCGGCTCCATGCGGTCGTCAGGGACGGCAAGGTCGAAAGCATGCTTAGCAGCGACCTGCCGCAGGTTTTCCTGTTCGAACCCGCGCCGGTATCGATGAATGCCGCCTGGCTGATCCCGGCGCTGATCGGCGCGCTGGCGATCATGCTGCTGACCGCGCTCGGCTGGCCCGTCGTGGCGCTGATCCGCCGCAGCTACGGCTATCGGCCGGCCTTGGCCGGGCGCGGGCTCCAGCTTCATCGCGCGACCCGTGTCACCGCGTGGCTGTTCCTGATCATCGCCGCCGGGTGGATGATCATCGTGATGTCGATCGACAGCAATCTGGAAGCCTTCAACGGCGGCCTCGATATCTGGATGCGCCTGCTCCAGCTGCTGACGCTCGTGGCGACGGCGGGTACCGTGCTCGCCTGCTGGAACGCCTACGCCACCGTCACCACGCACGACCGGCGCTGGTGGAAATATGGCTGGGCGGTGCTGGTGGCGCTGGCAGGCCTGTTCCTCGTCTGGCTACTCTTCACGATGCGGACGGTGACGCTCTCGCTCAATTATTAGCGTGACGCGGGACGGGTCATGCTATCGTCGGATGGTCAGGCGCACATGACCATCCGACGGAGGCTGAACCATGTATGTCGCAGCTCTGGTGATCCCGGTCCCCGAGGACAGACTGGACGCCTATCGCGCATGGGCCGAGAATAGCGCGGCCTTCTTCAAGGAATATGGCTGCATCGAGGTGGTCAATTCCTGGGGCGATAATATCCCCGAAGGCAAACAGACCGACTTCCGGCGCGCTGTTGCGGCCAAGGACGGCGAGAAGATCGTGCTGTCTTGGCAGATCTGGCCCGACAAGGAGAGCTTCTATCTGGCCGAAGAGAAGATGCACGAGGATCCACGGATGGACGCGGCCGGCGAGCCGCCGTTCGACGCCCGAAGGCTTATTCTCGGCTGCTTCCAGCCGATCCAGGTGACGGGGCGGGATGCAAACCCTCAAAATCCCGTGTAAGCAGGGAGCAATTGTATTTGGTTTTTCTTCGTCATGCTGAACTTGTTTCAGCATCCACCAGGCATCCGCAAGGACAGTGCAGCACTCTTGGTAGACCCTGAAACAAGTTCAGGGTGACGAGTGGATATTCGAGCGATTGCGCTCAAGCGGCCAAATGCAATTGCCTCTCGGCACGGGGAGGACTTCTGCGACTCGTCAGGATGCGGCAAGGCCGTTAAGCTCTGCTCCGAACCTGATCCGGGGAGATGCGCGCTGCCGGTCTATAGCGTTGACATTGCCGGGACGCGCCACCGCTTCGCGGGTCTCCCCCACGTGCTTGCCGCGGCCAGCCCTTTGCGCTCGGGCGACGTGCTGGCCGGCGTAGCGGCGGAGAGCGCCGAGCAAAGGGTGGCGGCGCGCTATCTGTTGGCCGATCTGCCCTTGGCGACGTTCGTCGAGGAACTCGTCGTCCCGTATGAAACCGACGAGGTCAGCAGGCTGATCGTCGACAACCACGATACCGCCGCCTTCGCCGGCATTTCGCACCTGACCGTCGGCGCGTTCCGCGAATGGCTGCTGTCGAACGAAACCGACGGCGCGACGATCGCCGCCGCATCGCCCGGCATCACGCCCGAAATGGCGGCGGCGGTTTCCAAGCTGATGCGCAACCAGGATCTGATCGCGGTCGCGCGCAAGCTGCGGGTGGTCAGCCGTTTCCGCAACACTTTGGGCCTGCCCGGCCGGCTGTCGGTGCGGCTCCAGCCCAATCACCCGACCGACGATCCGGCCGGCATCGCCGCTTCGACCCTCGACGGGCTGCTGATGGGCGCGGGCGATGCGGTGATCGGGATCAATCCCGCGACCGACAATGTCGATACGACCGCCACCCTCCTCCACCTGCTCGACGAGGTGCGGCAGGCTTATGCGATCCCGACCCAATCCTGCGTGCTCGCCCATGTCACGACCACGCTCGAACTGGTGCGGCGCGGTGCGCCGGTCGATCTCTGCTTCCAATCGATCGCCGGTACCGAGGCGGCCAATCGCGGCTTCGGCATCGATCTCGCTTTGCTCGCCGAGGCGCATGAGGCGACCCTTTCGCTGAAGCGCGGCACAGTCGGCAGCGACGTCATGTATTTCGAGACCGGCCAGGGATCGTGCCTGTCTGCCGATGCCCATCATGGCGTCGATCAGCAGACGCTCGAGGCGCGGGCTTATGCGGTTGCGCGCACATTCCGGCCGTTGCTGGTCAATTCGGTGGTGGGCTTCATCGGCCCCGAATATCTCTACGACGGCAAGCAGATCGCGCGTGCTGCGCTGGAGGATCATTTCTGCGGCAAGGTGCTCGGCCTGCCGATGGGGGTCGACATCTGCTACACCAACCATGCCGAGGCGGATGGCGACGATACCGATACGATCCTGACCCTGCTCGGCGTCGCAGGGGTCAATTTCATCATGGGCGTGCCCGGCGCCGACGACATCATGCTCAACTACCAGTCGACCAGCTTTCACGACGCACTCTATGTGCGCGAGGTGCTGGGGCTGCGGCCCGCGCCCGAATTCGAAGCCTGGCTGGAGGAAATCGGCCTGCTTTCATCCGAAGGCCGCATCCTCGATCGCGCGCCGCCGCGTCTCGCCGCCGATCGCATCCCCGCGCTGAGGGACGCACGTGGCTGACCTTCCCTCGCTCCGCGATCGCCTCGGCGCGCTGACCCAGGCACGGGTCGCGCTCGGCCGTTCCGGACAAGGATTGCCGACCGCCGCATTGCTCGATTTCCAGTTGGACCATGCCCGCGCCCGCGATGCGGTGCACACGCCGCTGGAAACCGAAGGCTTTGCCGAAGCGATCGGACGCCCGGTGATCGAGGTGCAAAGCCGCGCGAGGGATCGCGCCGATTATCTCCGGCGCCCGGATCTTGGCCGAATGCTGAATCCCGACGATGCGGCGAAGCTCGGCCGAAGCGACGCCACGCTCGCCCTGGTCGTCGCCGATGGTCTCTCGGCTGCCGCGATCCACGCCCATGCCGCCCCGCTCGTCACGACCTTGATCGATCGCCTGCCCGACTGGAGCATCGCGCCGATCGTACTGGCGCGGCAGGCGCGGGTCGCGCTGGGCGACGCGATCGGCGAGGCCTTGGGGGTCGAACTGGTCGTCGTCCTGATCGGCGAGCGGCCCGGCCTGAGCGCGCCCGACTCTCTGGGTGCCTATCTCACCTGGCAGCCGCGGATCGGGCGGCGCGACAGCGAGCGCAATTGTGTCTCCAACATCCGGCCCCCGCACGGCCTGAGCTATGCGGGGGCTGCGGATGTGATCGCGCGCCTGCTCCGTGCGGCCCGACAGCAGCGGATGACGGGCGTCGATTTGAAGGATGGCGGGCCGCTGCTGGCGAGCGCGTGAGCGCGACCTTTTACGCGGTTCCCGCCGCGCCGATTGCCGACAATTCCCCGAACGTCTCCGCCGTCAGTTCGATCTGCGCCACGGCGAGATTCTCCCGCAGATGCGCCACCGAGGACGTGCCCGGGATCAGCAGGATGTTCGGCGAGCGCTTGAGCAGCCACGCCAGCGCCAGTTGCAGCGACGACACCCCAAGCCGTTCGGCCACCTGCGAAAGCGCACCCGACTGGATCGGCGAGAAGCCGCCGAGCGGGAAGAACGGCACGTAGGCGATGCCCTTTACCGCCAGATGATCGATCAGAGCATCGTCGTGGCGGTGGACGATGTTGTAATTGTTCTGGACGCAGACGATGTCCGCAATCGGCGCCGCTTCCTCGATCTGCTTCAGGCTAACGTTGCTCAAACCGAGATGCCGGATCAGCCCCTGGCGCTGGAGGTCGGCCAGAGCCGCCAACGGCGCGGCGATCGAATCCTCGTTCGGCGCATCCACGTCGCCGACCCGCAGGTTGACGACATCCAGTCGCTCGACGCCGAGATTGCGCAGATTGTCATGCACCTGCGAAACCATGTCCTCCGGCCGCCGCTGCATGATCCACGACGCATCGTCACCGCGCGTCGCGCCGACCTTGGTCACGATCGTCAGCCCCTCATAGGGATGGAGCGCCTCGCGGATGATCTGGTTGGTGACGTGGGGGCCGTAGAAATCGCTCGTGTCGATATGGTCGACCCCGCTCGCGACCGCCTCGCGCAGCACCGCGACGGCGGCGGCGCGGTCCTTCGGCGGGCCGAACACGCCGGGGCCGGCCAGTTGCATCGCGCCATAGCCCAGCCGGTTGACGGTGATATCACCGAGCTTGAACGTGCCGGCGTCATTCTGCGTGGTCGTCATGCGAACCTCCATGTGAGGCCACCCATATGCGCCCGACCCACTTCGCCTTTAATCCATGCAAAGCCGCACGGTCCGTGCGATATCCCGCACAATGGATGTGGAACTCAGCGATCTCTCCGCCTTCGTCGCGGTCGCGCGTGCGGGCGGCTTTCGCGAAGCCGCGCGTGCCACCAGCGGCTCGGCCTCCGGGCTGAGCGAGGCGGTGCGGCGGCTCGAGGCCAAGCTCGGCGTCCGGCTGTTCAACCGCACCACGCGCAGCGTCGCGCCGACCGAAGCCGGCACGCGCCTGCTCGAACGGCTGCTGCCGGCGTTGAGCGAGGTCGATCTGGCGCTGGATGTGGTCAACGCCTTCCGCGATCGCCCGGCGGGGACGTTGCGGATCAACGTGCCCGCCAATGTGGCGCGCACGGTCTTGCCGTCGATCGTCCCGCCGTTCCTGAAAGCCTATCCGGATATCCGCATGGAGGTGGCCGTCCAGGACAGCTTCGTCGATATCCTCGCCGAAGGGTACGACGCCGGCATCCGCTATGACGAGCGGCTGGAGCAGGACATGATCGCCGTGCCGATCGGCCCACGCACCCAGCGGATCGTGACCGCCGCCGCGCCGGCCTATCTCGATACGCATGGCCGTCCGCAGCATCCGCGCGATCTGCTGGACCATGCATGCCTGACAGGTCGTTTCGCGGGCGGCGGCACCGCCGTCTGGGAGTTCGAACGCGACGGCGAGATCGTGCGGCTCGATCCGCCGGGACGGCTTGTCGTGCGCCAGGGCGCGGCGTTCGATCTGAACCTGACGGCGGCGATCGAGGGGCTCGGCATCATTCACCTGTTCGAGGACTGGCTGAAGCCCCACCTCGCCAGCGGCGCGCTCGAGCCGGTGCTGGAGGATTGGTGGCAGAGCTTTTCCGGGCCGTTTCTCTATTATCCCGGACGGCGCCATCTGCCGACGCCGTTGCGGGCCTTCATCGATTTCATCCGGCGATAACGGAACTCGTTCCGGGGCGAGGTTTCAGCGATCGCCGTACCTCCCGCCTTCGCGCTCCGGCGGGCGAGAGTCCATCCAATGAGATTATCGGCGGCCGATTTTCTGCGCGCGATCGACGAGCATATCGAACAGGGCTTCGAGATCCTCTGCGCCGATATCGAGCGGCTCGCCATAGTCGGCGATCACCGCCTCGAAATCATTGGCGGCGAGCCGCACCGGCATCGCGATCTCGCCAGGATGCGGCGCGGGATGCGCCCGGTGCGGATAGGAGCGCTGCGTCGCATTGTTGTAGACCAGCGCTGCCAGCGTCAGCAGCACGCTCTCGAGCAGGACCGGCACGAAGACGAAGCCAAAGCCCGCGGCCAGTATGTGCGGCCCACCCAGAACGGCGGTCAGCGCCACCGCCCCGCTCGGCGGATGGGCGCAGCGGCACGCTACCATCGCGGCGATCGCGGCGGCCACCGCCAGCGCTGCCGCGGGTAGCGGGAATGGTACCAGCTTGGCGATCGAGACGCCGATCAGGGCAGCGAGCAGATTGCCGCCGATGATCGCGTGCGGCTGCGCCAGCGGACTGGCCGGCAGCCCGAACAGCAAAACGGCCGATGCGCCCATCGGCGCGATCAGCAGCGGCGCCGCGACGGGCGAACCGAACCACCAGCTGCTGACCAGCCCGGTGAGGAGGATGCCGAGGCAAGCGCCGATGCTCGCCCGGGCGATCTCGCGCGGGGCGTTGCGGGACTGGCTTTGCAGAAACGAGAGCGCCGTCATTATTTGAGCAGCACCGCCGCCTTGATCAGCGTTTCGTAAACGCCCCAGGCGATCGGCAGGCACACCGCTGCCCATGCCAGCAGGACCATTCCGCCGAAACGGTCCGACGGCGTGGCCGTGACGGAGGGCCCAGGTTCGCCGGCCGCCGCCCCCTGCGCAGGCGCCTCGTCCTTCATGTGGAAACGCGCGTCGACCGGCTTGATCAGCAGGTTGCAGACGAAGCCTACCACCAGCATCGCCGCCAAGGTCCAGTAAATCGGCTGATAGACTTCGACCCGCGGGATACCGGCGGCGATCCGGTGATCGCGCATATTCGCGACGACCAGAGGCCCGAGCACGCCCGCGGTCGACCAGGCCGTCAGCAGCCGGCCGTGGATCGCGCCGACGAAGCGCGTGCCGAAGATGTCGGCGAGATAGGCCGGGACGGTCGAGAAGCCGCCGCCATACATCGACGCGCAGATGCAGAAGGTAAGGATGAACAGCCCGATGCTGCCGCCCGCCAGCGCAGGGGCCGCCACGCCGTACAGCACGGCCCCCAGCGCGAGGATCGTGAAATAGAGCGCCTTGCGGCCGATCCGATCGGACAGCGACGCCCAGAAGAAGCGCCCGCCGATATTGAACAGGCTGATTGCACCGACGAAGCCCGCGCCGACAGCGGCCGCGGCTTTCTTCTGGCTATCGTCGAACGCGGTGAACAGCACATGCGGTGCGTCGATCAGCCGCCCGCCGAAAATCTCCTGCAGCATGGGCGAGGCGACCCCGATGATACCGATCGAAGCCGAGACGTTGAGCAGCAACACCGCCCAGATCAGCCAGAATTGCGGGGTCTTGTGCGCGTCCTTGAGATGGACATGGAACCGGCTGATGCGGGCACTGGCGGTTGCGGGCGGGGCCCAGCCGGCCGGCGCCCAGCCCTCGGCCGGCACGCGATAGCCGAGCGCGCCCGCCATCATGAAGACGAAGTAGATGGCGGCCAGGACGAGGAAGGTCTGCCACACGCCGACCCCGGTCGGGCCCGCGAAATGCTTCATCAGCATGTCGGCGAGCGGGCTGCCGATCATCGCACCGCCGCCGAAGCCCATGATCGCCATCCCGGTCGCCATGCCGCGCCGATCGGGGAACCATTTGATCAGGGTCGAGACCGGCGAGATGTAGCCGAGCCCCAGCCCGATCCCGCCGATCAGCCCCGATCCCAGCCAGATCAGCCACAATTGGTGGATCGAGATGCCGATCGCGGCGATGCCCATGCCGCCGCACCAGCAACAGGCGGCGACGACGCCCGCCTTGCGTGGCCCTGCCCGCTCGAGCCAGCCGCCCCAGATTGCCGCGGCCGCCCCGAGCACGACAAAGAAGATCGAATAGGTGATGACGAGATCGCTGACGCGCCAGTCGCAAGTCGTGGTGGCGAGCGCGTCGATCAGCGTCATGCTCTTGCAGACGACGCTGTCCTTGATCCCGATCGATCGGCTCAGCGGCAGCCAGAAGACGCTGAAGCCATAGGCCATGCCGATACAAAGGTGGATCGCCAGCGCGCAGGGCGGCACCAGCCAGCGATTGAAGCCCGGCCCGGCCACCGTCCGCGCCCGATCGAGTACGCCACCATTCGCACCGTTCATCACGCTCTCTCCTGCACTGCCATTATCAGGGCTGTTGCGGCCTGCCGTTCACCTGCACCTTTGCGTCGAGTCTGGAAAGATGGCGGCATCAGCTGCGTTGCTCTCTATCCGGGCCTGACGCAGAAGGCCGTATGGACCAAGCAACACCCGTCAACGAGGCCACGCGGCTCGCCGAACTGATTGCCGCCGAAGCCAAGGCGTTGGCGCTGCTCGACCGGATCGAGGCGGCCGGGCTGATCGCTCCGGGCCGCACCGAACGCGCGGTCGAGCAGGACATCTATGCCTTGGCCGAACGCGAATTCGGGATCGAGCGCCACTGGCACAAGCGCATCGTCCGCGCCGGGCTCAACACGCTCGCCGTCGCCGGCGACAATCCGGCGATCCGCACGATCGGCGATGACGATATGGTGTTCCTCGATCTCGGCCCGGTGCTCGATCACTGGGAAGCCGATGTCGGGCGCAGCTATGCCGTCGGCAACGATCCCGCCAAGCATGCGCTATGTCGCGATCTCCCGCTCCAGTTCGAGGCGGTGTGCGATCATTTCGCCGGGCATCCCGATATCAGCGGAGCCGAGCTCTACGATTTCGCATGCGGGCTGGCCGAGCAAGCCGGCTGGCGTTTCGGCGGCAAGATCGCCGGCCACATCGTCGGCGAATTCCCCCACGCCCGCCTGCCCGGGCCGAAACAGCGCAACCATATCAGCCCCGACAACCCCGATCGGATGCGCGATCTCGATAGATTGGGGCGGGTGCGTCACTGGATCGTGGAAATCCATCTGGTCTCGCCCGACGGCGCGTTCGGCGGATTTTACGAGCGGCTGCTGGTGCGATAGAAAATCTCCCCGCCGGTCTTGGTGGGGAGGATTTTCGAGGTCACTTCTTCCACGGCACCGGGGTAAGATGAAACGGCAGCGGCGGTTTCATGTCCTTCTTCGCGGGCTGGAACAGGTAGGACAGCGATCCCTGCGAATACCACACGTTGCCGCGCCACAGATCGACCCCGGTCGGCTCGGCGATATCCTCGGCGAGGGTCGTGATCTCGGCATTGTCGCCGTTGACGGTCACCTTCGTGATCCGGCCCTTGCCCTCGGCCAGCGCGAAATCCATGCCGCCGGCGGCACGCATGCCGTCGGGTGACTGGAGCGGGCGCGACAGGGTCAGCTTGGTGACCTTCCCCGCCTTGCCGTCGGCACCCATCACCACCTTGAACAACTCGCCGCTGCGGACATTGTTGACGTAGAGATTGCCGTCCGATCCAAACGCCAGACCGTCGAGCCCGCCGGCGTTGAAGATCGGATCCGTGACCCAGATTTCCAGCGCAGTCCCGCCCGGCTTCCATGTCAGGATATTGGGCGCGCCGGTATCGGCGACATAGATCGCCCCGTTCTTGGCCACCGCCACATCGTTGCACACGGGATGCTCGCCCGGCAGCTTGAGGCTGATCCTGAGCGCGGCGGTCTTCATGTCGAAGCCCTTGAGCACCGAGCCGGGATCGGAACCCGCCACGGTCAGCCCGCGGGCGGTGAAATCGTTGGTGCAGGTCCAGACGATATGGTTGCGCATATCGGCGAAGACCCCGAACAATGCGCCGGTGCCATAGGCACCCGAAGCGATCCATTGCTCGGCCTTGCCGGTCTTCATCGAGACGCGCAGCACCCCGCCGGTCATGCTGCCGACATAAGCCGTGCCGTCGGGCGTGATCGACAGGCTTTCCGGGAACAGCCGGTCGTTCGGCAGATCGATCGGCTTGGGCGGCGTCGCCGCGGCCGCTGCCGTGGCGAGGAAAAACAAAGGAAGAATCTTCATCGCATGCCCCTGTACGAACTTCATCGTCGTCCCCCCGATTAGAGATAAGTGCGCCCACGCCAAGCCTTTGCTGCGCCGAGCGGAGGAACGGCAGCCGATCCGCCACGTTCAAGGGCGGAAGCATCAACCTGTCACAGGGATTTTTCGATCGTGTCCGTGTTCCGGCGGGTGTTCGCCGCCGCCATATCCTGTTGCCTGCTGCCGACATCGATCGCGGCCGCGAGCCCGGCCTGCTCATCGGGAGAAGGCTTCGATTATATGGGCGTGCCGATCACCTTCAGCGCCGATCGCTCGGCTTATTAGAGTTTGATGACGTTAAGTTGCACCATAGCCTGAGTTTCGCAGGTAATTGCTGCATTCATCGGGTGGGAACCGATCCAGCAGCGCTCCGACGCGCTGCCATGTTGCGTCGTGCGTTCGCTCTGCGGCCTTTCGGAGCAGGTGTTTGAGCTTGGCGAAGACCTGCTCGATCGGATTGAGGTCTGGGCTGTAGGGCGGCAGGAAGAGAAGGCGAGCGCCTCTGGCGCGGATGGCGGCCCTGACGGCGGGTGTCTTGTGGCTGGAGAGGTTGTCCATGATGACGATGTCGCCTGCGCGCAGCGTTGGGCAGAGCTGGGTTTCGACCCACGCGGTGAAGCTGGCGGCGTTGATCGGCTGATCGAACACGAACGGCGCATCGATCCGGTCGGAGCGCAGGGCGGCGATGACGGTCATCGTTTTCCAGTGGCCGTAAGGCACCTTGGCATGGAGCCGTTTGCCGACCGGCGCCCACCCACGCAGAGGCGCCATGTTGGTCTTGGCCCAGGTCTCGTCGATGAAGACGAGGCGCGCTGGATCAGGCCGGCTCTGGAACTTCTTCCACTGCTCGCGCCGCCGTGCCACTGCGGGTCGTAGCTGCTCGGCGGGGAGCACGCTTTTTTTTAAAGCTCAGGCCCTCGGCATGGACGAAACGCCAGACCTGCACATAGTCTACCGTGACGTCGCGTTCGGCGAGTTCGGCCACCAGCCCGCGCAGGGTGAAGTCTGTCTTTGCCCGCTCCAGCAACCAGTCGCGGTTGCCGCCCGACAATATGCCGATCTTGTGGCCGCCCACCTTGCCCGGAGCCACGCTGCCCGATCCGCGATATCGCTGCGCCCAGCGCACCACTGTCGCGGCGCTGACACTCAGCGCCTCCGCCACCGATCGAACCGTCTCCCCCGCCAGCACCCGCGCAATCGCGCGATCCCGCAAATCCATCGAATAGGGTTTCATCGTCGCTGGCCTCCAACCCAGCACGAAGCTTGAATCAGAAAATCAGACCCGTGTGAATCCCCCAATTCATTCAAACGTCATCCCGCTCTATTTCACGACCGATCACAAGTTGGTCGATGCCGATGGCGCCCCCAACGCCTATCATCCCGACGATCAGCCCGACGCCTGTCCCGATCGGGGCCGCGGCATCGATTGCCTCGCGGCAGCCGGCTACCCCAATGGATCCTGGTGGCAGACGGTATTGGTCGCCGATCCCGACAATCCCGATCGGCCCGCCATTCAGGGCGACGGGCCGTACAAGGGCTTCTACGTTTCGATGACGTCGCTGCGGAACACCGATTTCGCGGGCCCGGCCAGCCCCGCAAGCTATGTCGATGCCGCCAGCATCCCGTATCTCGTCCTCCCCGCCCCGATCTATCGCACCGACGGCATGGGCGAGATGGGCGATATCGGCTGGGCGATGAACCTCGACAATGGCCGCACGACCCCCTTCGTGATCGCCGACGAGGGGCCGGTCGAGCCGTTCGGTGAGGCATCTGTGGCCTTCTGGCGGGCGCTCGGCGGCACGCCCAACCCGCGCAATGGCGAAGGGTTGCCCGAGGGACGCATCGTGTATGTCGTCTTCCCCGGCAGCCATACCGACGCTGCTATCGGCTGGCCGATCGACCGCAAAGCGCTCGCGCGCGAGGCACGCAGGCTCGGCGCGATCGGCGGCGCGACCATGGTGACATCGTGCCTCGAGCCCGCCGACCGTAGCGTCGATGCCGAACTCGCGGCACGATGAAGAGCGCGATCGCGCTCATCGCCGGCGCTTTGCTCGTTACGCCCACCCTGGCAAGCGACTGGACTCCGCACAGCGCCGCCGCTTTGCTCGATGCGAGTTTTCCGACCGCCGAAGCCTGCGAGCAAGCCCTCGCCGACGCTCGCCGTCACGAGAGCCGGGCCCACCCGGTCCACGGCCTGAGCTACAGGAACCTGTTCGCGCAAGGCCGTTGCCACAGCTTCCATCATGAGAGCCGGCTTACCTGGCGGATCCGCATGCACTGGAAACAGCGGCAATCGACGAGCGTGCAAACTGATCGCAGCCAAGGCCCAAACATCCCTTGAGCCTGCCATTCTAACCGCACGCGCGGCTCGTAAGCTCGTTGTAAGCCACGCATCCCATTCCGGACGCATTCGTTAACCTGCTCGCTGGATAACGTTTACGGCGCCCTGATCGTCCAACGGGGCATCACGCACCGGGCTTTTTCGAGCCGGGACTGTTCGCTCGGGGTATGCAAGTAGATGGCTTGGAGGTCTCTTCGGATGCGCGTGAATGGCGATCGCCCTCTCCCTTACTCTGCTGCTCTGTGGTGCGTCGCAACGGCAATGGCCGTGTCGATGGTGCCGCAATGCGCCGTGGCCAAAAGCGATCCTGCCTGGTTGACGCAGGCCATCGACATCCATTGGGGTCGCGCCCGGGAACGCGCCGGCGCGACGCAGGATAGCTGGACCGTGGCGCTCGCTCCGAACGGCGTTGGCCCGTCGGCCGACGCTCACAATTTCGTGGAGGCACAGGCCCGCGTTCATGCCCTGCTGGCAGACATCCGCGCTGGCAAGAAGCCCGCAAAGCCGATCGTCGTCCATGTGGCGACCGGAACCTACACCCTGTCCAAACCACTGCTTTTCGGTCCGGACGATGGCGGTGATGCGAAGTTTCCCGTCAGCTATGTGGCCGATGACCCTGGGCACGTCACCATCAGCGGGGGCGTTGCCTTGGCGGCTTCGGGCATGGCCGGCCGCCGAATGACGTTCGATCTGCCCGCCAGCCTGACGGTCGACTGGAGCGTTCCCCAGCAATTGTTCGTGAATGGTCAGCGTGCCGTGCTCGCGCGCCAGCCCAACGAGGGCGCGACCTGGCTCGTGCAGCCGGGGTCGAAAGACAAGGGGACCGTGATACCCGACGCGAAGGCGCTGCAATGGTTGCAAGGCCTGTCCGCAGACGATCGCGCGCGCGCCGAACTGTTCCTGTACCAGTCCTGGACGTCGAGCCTGCATCACTTCACCGTGAACGGCAATGCCGTGCAACTGGCCGTCCCGGCCAAATGGGCACCACTCGCGTTCGGCAACAGCCAGCGTTTCTTCGTGGAGAATGTCACCGCGGCGCTGGATGCGCCGGGCGAATGGATCGGCACCGGCCGCCAGGTAACCTATATCCCGTCGGGCGATCAGGCGGGCAGCCCCGCCGCGCAAATCCCGGTGCTGCCCCGCCTCATCCAGATCAAGGGCACGGCGACTAATCCCGTCGGCTACCTGTCCTTCACGGGCATGCAGTTCCTCTATACCGCAAGCACGCCGAACGCGGGCAATTTCGTCGATTTACAGGGGGCTTCTGCGATCGGGGCGGCGATCGAGGCCGACTTCGCCCATGATATCGCTTTCCGGAACTGCCTGATCGCACACGTCGGCGGCTACGGCATCTGGATGCGCGCGAGCGTCTCCGACAGCCTGATCGACGATAATGTCGTTTACGATACCGGCGCCGGTGCCGTCAGGCTCAGCATCGGGGGCCAGCCCGGCTCGGACGCTCTTATTACGCACAATATCACGGTCACCAACAACGTCCTCGCCGAGACCGGCAAAATCTTCCCGGGCGGCCCCGCAATCTTCGTCGGCTGGTCGAATGACAACCGGCTCGAGAACAATCTCGTCGCCAACACCACCAATGACGGCGTATCCATCGGCGGCAAATGGCCTGTCGGCGGCCCCGTATCGGCGCGCAATCACATAAACCGCAACATATTCTTCAATATCGGCCAGGGAATGCTGTCCGATATCGCCGCGATCTACACGCTCAGCGGCATGACCGGCACCGAGATCAATGAGAATTTCATTCGTGAGGCACGCTCCTATACGAAATATGGCGGCTGGTTCGGCGCGGGTGCCGCCGGTATCTATCTCGATGAAGGGACGAGCGGTGTCACCGCGCGAAACAATGTCGTGGTCAATACCGATTCGGGCGGCTTCCACATCAATTATGGCCGCGACAACGTCGCGGAAGGAAACGTGCTGGCCGGCGGGGAACAGGCCGAGGTTACCTTGCTGCATGACAGGGGTGGCAAGGCGATGGATTTCCGAAGGAACACCCTGTTCCCGATCTCATCGAAGCCTTTCCAGGGCGCGCTGACCAACGCGACGAGCAGTTTCGAGGGCAATGCGGTGGCGGGGGCTGGTTCCGCTGGTCAGGACGTCGGCACCTGTGGCCGCGGCTGTGCCAAGCAAAACGCGCAGCTGAGCGTGGGCCCCGGTCTGCTCGACGTGCATGTCAGTGGCGCAGGAACCGGCCAGCAAACCATCGATCGCGTCCTGGCGAATGCCGGCCCGCACGGAGACATGGCTGCGCTGCGAGACGTCGTGATCACGGAGCGCCGGCCAAAGCTTTCGCCGCCAAATCCGGCGCCCAATCCTTAAAGTCTGTCCGTTCTCATGCTTGAGCCGGAATGCCGCTATCGTTTCGGCGGACCGGAAGAAGCGGACCCCAGCTCAAAGGCCGGGGTGACGAATATGCCGTCGTACCATTAGCTTCATTCGAACAATTCGGGCCGCCGCAGCATCAGCGCCTGGGCGAGCGTGAACGCCTTGCCGTCGACCAGTTCGCCCGACAGGACCATCCGGCGGAGATCCCGGAGCGGCACTTCATGGATCTCGATACACTCATTCTCGTCCTCGGCACCCCCGCCCGCACCGATCCGATCGGCGTCCGAATAAGCGGCAAGAAACAGGTCGATCTGCTCGGTCGATACGGCCGGCATCGACCACAGCCGCGCGACCCATTCGAGTTCGCGCACGGCAATGCCCGCCTCCTCGAGCGCCTCGGCGCGGGCGGTATCCACGTCGGATTTGCCGTCGCGGCGGCCGGCGACGGTTTCGAGCATCATTTCGGCGCCGACCTCCAGCACCGGCGCGCGCGGCTGACGGATCAGCAGCGCCACGCGGCGATCGGGATTGTAGAGCAAGACCGTGGTTGCATTGCCATGATCCTCGATCACGCGCGGCTCGATCACGCCATTGGGCAGCCGCACCTTCGCGTCGGTCAGCCGCGACCAGCGATCGTGGACGACCTTCCGCTCGACGATTTCGAAGTCCATGGATCCCCCTGCCCCCGATGCGATGAGCTGCACCGGGGACTGCCTATCGGCTCATGCGGGGTTTGTCTGCGCTATTTGCCGAACAGGCTGAGGTCGATCGATTCCGCCACCGCTTTGTACGACGCGTCATTGCCGTGGAGGTGATCGCCCATATGATAATTGGCGCGGATCGCCGCCGGGTCGGCGGGATCGGCGAAGACCTTATCGAAATCCAGCACCGCATCGAACGCTCCGCCGGTGCGGATGAAGGCATTCACCTTCTGCCGCGCCGCCTCGCCTTCCGCGCTCCAGGTGGCGAGCCCCTTATAAGGCGCGATCGTCGCGCCGAACACGCGGATGCCCTGCGCGTGCGCGCGGACGATGATCTGGCGATAGGCGGCAATCATATCGTCGGCGCTGATCTTGCGCATTGGCAACAGCCCCTTGGCCGCCCCGAGTGGGCCGGCCGAGGTGCCGAAGGCGAGGTTGATGTCGTTGATGCCCTCGAACAGGATCATCGCCGAGACGCCGGGCATGGCGATCACGTCGCGATCGAACCGCGCGAGCGCACTCACCCCAAGGCCATCCTGCAGCACGCGATTGCCGCTGATCCCCTGATTGGCGACGCCCCATGGCGTGCCGCCGCGCTTCGCCAGCCGCTCGGCGAGGAAATCGGGCCAGCGGCGGTTCTTGCCGCTGGTCGAGCCTACGCCATCCGAAATGGAATCGCCGAGGACCACCACAGTTTGCGCGCCTTTGGGGGCATCCACCTCGACCGCAGCCAGGCCGATGCGGTTCGCGCTCTTCGATTCCGCCACGAAGGGGGCCGCGCTATGATCGCCGGGCGCGGAGATATCCATCTCCTCCATCGCGGTCTGATGGCAGGTGCAAGGGCCGGTATCGCCTGGCAGATAGAGGCTGACCGACAGACGGGCGAGCGGCGCCACCGGCAACGCCACCGTGTCGCTGACGAGCAGCGCCCCCTTCTCGACGAGCGCCTTGGCCGATCCGGCGAACCGGACGATGCGGCTGGAGCCCGCCACTTCCTTGCCGGCATCGTCGAGGAGCGCGACCCGCGCCGCGCCGATCTCGAGCGGCTCGGCGCCATAGGCGTTGCTGATGCGAAGACGGAAGGCAGCCCCACCGGCCGAGAGGCGCAAGGTCTGGCGGAAGGTGCGGTTGTTGTAGGACGGCGTCGCCGGGAACGGGCCGAAGGCTGCGATCGGATTGACCGGCGCCGCGCTCCAGCTGGTGATCCATTTGGCTTCCGCCGGCGTGGCCATAACCAGCGCCGTCGTCGTCAGCGCAAGCGCGATTCCGCGTACCATCGTCATCCTTCCCTGTTGTTTCGACGATGATACGAGGCCCCGTCCCCGCCCGGCAAGGACAAACAGGACATAGTCAACGGCCGGTTGCGGGGTTCACGCATTCTGCTCCCGCTCGCCCCGGCCTGCCGGATCGGCGCAGCGGTTATCGTCGATCAGAAAGGCAGCGGTCGCGCTCAGCGCCTTGTGCGCGGCATCGACCCGATCGGCACCATCCAGCAAGGCCGCCAGCATATAGCCCGCGAAGCTGTCACCGGCGCCGGTCGGGTCGGCCAGCCTCAGCGATCGTGTCGGCACGTCGATCGTGAGCGCGCCATAAGCTATCCGCACGCCATCGCCACCCGATGTGCGAATGCGGAGCATGTCCGGCCCGGCGAGAGACAGCCAGCCTTCGACCAGCGCCGCTTCGGCTCGATTGTGGAAGACGATATCGGCGCGTTGCATCAGCTGCCGGCACAGCCGATCCGGGAAGCAGTTCGGATCATGCTTGAAGATCCACACCAGGCGCTGATCGGGACGCAAGCGATCGAGAATATGTTCGACGCGTGACGCGTCGGTCGCGGCAATGACGACCATCTCGGCGCGCTCGACAGCGCTTGCCTGAGCGTCGGTCAGCGGCGCACTGGCGAGCCGGCCCGGATCGAAAAGGCAGAAATCGCGCCCGTCGGCGGCATAGACGAGCAGGCAGGAGGATGTGCTGCCGTCCGGCTGGATCGCGATCGCATCGATCGGCATCCCGGCGCGCCGGCACGCATTCAGGATCATCGAGCCATCGGCATCGTCCCCCAGATCGAAGACCGGCGACGCCTCATGGCCTCGTTGGGTGAGCGCCGCACCCGTATAGACCGGCGCGCCGCCGGCCCGCGCTTGCGTAACGCGGCGGACGGCGATCGTACCTTCCTGTTCGAACGCGGCGCTGAGGCGGAAGACCTGATCCGCGGTCGCGGTACCGAGGATCGCCACCCGGCTCATCGAGAATTCCGTCCTTGCATCGCGTCAGCCTCTCTTGCGCACCGCAGCAAATCTTGTATGAACATTTTAGTGAAACG
Organism: Sphingomonas sp. MMS24-J13; assembly: GCF_044905095.1. NCBI lineage: Bacteria > Pseudomonadati > Pseudomonadota > Alphaproteobacteria > Sphingomonadales > Sphingomonadaceae > Sphingomonas > Sphingomonas sp. MMS24-J13. The sequence goes on along the minus strand of NZ_CP173258.1, from coordinate 1,063,890 downwards.
TTTCAACCCGTCGGGTTGCCAACGCAGGGGACCAACATGATTCGACGCGCAACCCTTCCGGCGCTGCTCGGTGGGACCGTCCTGAGCCTCGCCTGGCCGACGGCCGCCACCGCCCAGGCCGCGCCCGATCAGACTATTACAGCCGATGGTGAAATCACCGTGACGGCGGCAAGACTCGGCGCCGGCAAGGGCCGCGCGACGTTCGAGCTCGATCGCAGCGATATCCAGGATCGCCCGCTCGGCGCCGACATCACCCAAAGCCTCGCCAAGGTGCCCGGGGTGAAGGTTTCGAGCGGGGATTTGCGCGGCGGCTCCTTCTCGTTCGAGATCTTCCTGCGCGGGCTCAACAAGGAGCAGATCGGCTTCACGCTCGACGGCATCCCCACCGGCGATGCGCGCTTCAACGGCGGCTCACCCCCGCAACGCTTCATCGAGCCGAGCAATATCGGGACGATCCTCGTCTCGCAGAGCGCGGGCGATATCGGCGCGCCGTCACGCTTCGCGCTGGGTGGCTTCATCGATTTCCGCAGCGACGATCCCGCCAAGAAATTCGGCGTGACGGTCGAGGGCGGTGCCGGCTCGGACGATTTCCTGCGCGAATATGTCCGTATCGATACCGGCGAGCTCGAACATGGGCTCACCTCCTATGCCAGCTTCTCGCACCAGCGGAACGACATCTGGGCCGGTCCGAACGGGCGCCACGATTCGCGCAGTCATGCCGAATGGAAGCTCGCCAAGCAGTTCGACAGCGGCTCCTTCCTGAAGGCACGGGTCGTCTACAACCGGCAGTTCGACAATGATTTCAACATCGTCACCCTGCCCCAGTTCCGCGCCAACGAGCATGGCGACGGGCTCAACGATACGCTGACCGGCATTCCCAACACCGATCTGCTCTACGGCGGCACGTTTGGCGGCAAGCGCAAGGATTTCCTCGCTTACGTGAATGGCGGGCTGGTCCTGGGCGATCACGTGACCCTGACCGCCAATCCATATTACCAGACGCTCGACGGCTATTCGCTGAGCTACCAGAACCGCCATCGCCAGCTGACCGGCGGCGATCCCTATGCCGTCATCGGTTATGCCGCCAATGGCGGCGCGATCCGGCCGGCTTTGACCACGATCACCGCCGGCAACAATCTCTATGGCGGCCCTGCCGACATGCGCGTCACTCCGCGCGATCGCGAGCGCTACGGCACGACCGCCGAGTTGAAGATCGCCGACCTGATCCCGCGCAACACGCTGCGCGCCGGCATCTGGTACGAAGGCGGCACCAGTCATGAGGAGCGCGATTTCTACGCGATCATCCCCTCGACCACCTCGATCGAGTGGCAGGTGGGCAAGCCTTCCTACGTTCAGTATCTGCGGCAGACCTCGATCACGACGTTCGAAGCCTATGCACAGGATTCGATCGCGATCATCCCCGACAAATTGCGCATCGACGCGGGCCTGACCTGGTATCGCATCCACTACACCGCAAAGTCCCCGCTCGAATATTCGGCGCATCTGAGCTTCGCGCAGCATTCGCCGGTCCAGCCGAAAGTGTCGATCAGCTACAAGCCGATCGACCATGTCGAGCTGTTCGGCGGCTATGCGCGCAACTTCTCGGGCATCTCCGAGGATGCGTTCCTGGGATCGACCGCGGTGATCCAGCCGGGCGACCTCAAGCCGCTCACCTCCGAAAATTTCGATGGCGGCATACGCTACACCAAGGGTCCTTATGCGCTGTCGCTGCAGGCCTTCCACGTCCATCTCAAGAATGGCGTGGGCATCGTCCCCAACGATCCGACCGTCACCGATCCGATCGACATCCAGCGCGGCAACGTCGCCACCCGCGCCGCCTCGATCAAGGGGCAGCGGACCACCGGCGTCGAACTGACCGGCATGGCAAGCTTCCGCTGGATCGATCTGTACGCGACCTATTCGTATCAGGAGGCGAAATATGACGATGCCGCGATCGGTTCGCGCGACCGGCTCAACCTGGACTCGGTCGCGATCATCCCCGGCACCGGCGTGCGCGATATTCCGAAGCACAGCGCCTATGGCGAGGTGACGCTGAAACCGACCGCCGACCTGCGTTTCCAGGCCAATGTCCGCTATATCAGCAGCCGCGTCGGCGCCGACATCGTCGCCCCCACCACGTTCCAGGAAATCGGGATCGAGCGCATTCCGGGCTATACGTTGGTGGGGCTGTCGGCGCGCTACCGGGTCGGCTGGCTGCCGCTCAAATCCGCTTTCGTGCAGATCAACGTCGATAATCTGTTCGACAGGGGCTATATCGGCTCGGTTTCCAGCGCGACCGCGACGGCAGCCGAAACCGGCCTGCCCGGGCGCTCGCTCGGCCGCTATTTCGTCGGCGCGCCGCGCACCGTGACGGGGTCGTTCCAGATCAAGTTCTGATGTTCGCTGGCCGAGCGGTTGCGTTTACCTTCTTCGTCATGCTGAACTTGTTTCAGCATCCACCAGGCAACTTGCACCGATAGTGCGGCACACACGGTGGACCCTGAAACAAGTTCAGCGTGACGTGTGGAGGACGCGAGCGTCTGCGCTCCACAATGGAATCCCCACGACCATCCGCTGGCCATCGTGCCGACTTATCGATAATGATTCGCGATAATCTATTCGATGGGCTGCGATTTGAGTAATGATCCCGCCACAATGTCCGCTGACGATATGCGGACGAAACTCGCGCAATCCCCCGAGGCGGCAGCGGCTTTGATAGCTGCCGGCGCGCGATCCGGCCTGGCCGAGGCGCAAGCCGCTTATGGCCAGATCCTGCTGGACGGGCGCGGCGTGCGGCGCGATCCGGAGGCGGCGGTGCGCTGGTTCGGCGCAGCGGCGAAAGCAGGGCATGCGATGGCGGCCAACATGGTCGGCCGCTGCTACGAGAAAGGCTGGGGCGTGGCCGAGGATCGCACCGTTGCCGCCGCCTGGTACCGCGCGGCGGCCGAAGCGGGGCTCGACTGGGGCATGTACAATTACGGCAGCGCGCTCGGCCTCGGTGCGGGGGTGGCGAAGGACGAGGTTGCCGCCTTGGGCTGGTTCCGGAAAGCCGCCGCGATCGGCCACGCCAAGTCGATCAATTTCGTCGGCGATTATCATGAGGAAGGCCGGCTCGTGCCGCGCGACATGCGGCAGGCGGCGGAATGCTATCGCCTGGCGGCGGAGGGCGGGGATTTCCGCGGGCAGTTCAATCATGCACGCATGCTGGCGGATGCCGGGCGGGTCGAGGAGGCGCGCATGTGGCTGATGCGGGCAAATGAGACGTGCAGCGAGGCGTTCCGGGAGGTGATGCGGGGCTATTTTGCCGGGTCAGCGCATGAAATACTGCGCAGGATCGCTTCACAACTTTAGGGGGAAGCGACCGCTCACCTCCTCCATCCGTCACCCTGAACTCGTTTCAGGGTCCACCAGGCGTGCCGCACTGTCGGTGCAAGTTGCCTGGTGGATGCTGAAACACGTTCAGCATGACGAATGAAGATCTCCTAGAACTCGTACTGCAGACTGCCGGTCACCGAGCGCCCTGCCCCCGGCACGGCCCAGCCATTGTTGCGGATGCTCGTATAATAGTGGCTGTTGGTGAAGTTCTGGACGTTCACCTGCAGCAGCAGCTTCCGCATGATCGGGTAGGCCAGATAGAAGCGATGCGTCCAGTAGGCGTCCGACGACGGGTAGGCGCCGTTGATCTTGGACGCCGGCGTGGTCGCGAGCTTGAACGAGCCCTGATAGGTCGCGCCGTAACCCAGCTGCAGCTTGAACGGGAAGGTGTAGGTGGTGAACAGGCTGCCCGAATTGGTCGGCGTCTGCTGGAGCGGGCCGCCGGCTTCGGGCGCCCCCGCAATGGCAGAGGCACAGGCGGTGGTGGTGGGGTTGGCGACGCAATATTGGGAAACGCCGCGCTCCACCTTGCTCTTCAGGTAATTGTAGTTGGCGAAGATCGTCCAGTTGGGCGTGATGCTGCCGCTGGCGCCGAGTGCGATGCCGTCGACCCTGGCGCGCCCGTCGGGCACCTGCTGCGATGGCAGGGTCGGATCGTTCGACGCGACCTTGAAGTTGCTGCGGATGTTGCGGAACAAGGCGGCGGTCAGCTGGAGATGGTGGCGGAAAAGGTCGGCCTTGGCGCCGACCTCGTAGGTTTCCGCACCCTCCGGCTTCACGCTGCAGAAATTGACCAGGGTCGCGCCCGAACCCGAGGTGCACCCGCCGTTCACGCTCGTGATCGAGGGCGTGCGCGAATTGCCGTAGGAGGCATACAGGCTGGTCGCCGGTGTCGGCTTGAAGACGAGCCCGCCGCGATAGGAGAAGAGATTGTTCGAATTCTTCTGCGGCGTGCCGACCGTGATCTGGCCGAGCGTCGCGCCGGTCGTCGCGACCGTGTCGGATCGGAACGTGCCCTCGCTATGCTCCCAGCGCAGGCCGAAATTCACTTCGAAATATTGGCCGATCTTGGTCGTGTCGAACAGATAGGTCGCGTAATCGGTGTGTTCGCCATAGGACAGGCCCGAGCGTATATAATTGTACGGGCCGCTATAGGTGTTGCTGCCATAGGCCAGTGCATGGCCATGGCCGTCGGTGGCCGGCCCAGCCACGACCGACGAGGGATCGCCGATGTAGAAGAGCGGCAGTCCGGTATTGGCATAGGGATTGCTGCCGTCCGCGTTCAATTCGACGCGGCCGGTGTCGAGATCATAATGCTCCCAGGTCGCGGCGCCCCCGAACACGACATTATGCTCGAGGATGCCGGTCTTGAACTCGGCGCGCAGATCGATCTGGTCGTAGCCCAGTTGGTTGCGCGTGTTGCGCAGATTGCCGCGCGGGCCGCCCGCCAGATAATAGCCTTGCGGGACATAGATGGTATTCGTGCCCTGCACGAACGGGCAGGCATAATTGTTGGCGGCCAGCGCACTGGTGATGCTGGAGCCCGCGACGCACTGGTTATTCAGCGCATAGACTCCGCCTTGCGGCGGATCGACGATCGTACGCTGCCGGATATTCTCATAGCGCGTCAGGTTGCGGATCGAGAGATGATCCGAGAAATCATGGTTGAAGATCGCGGTCGCCTGGTTGAGGTCCGATCGTTGGCGATCGATATTCCCGTAGCCGTAATAGCCGCCGTAGGGGACGCCCGCCGGCTTGCCGCCGAGGGCCGGGTAATAAGGCACGCCATATTGCGGGATATTGTTGTCATGCTGGTAGACGTACATCACCGTCATGCTGGTCGGTGAATCGATCCCGAAGGTGATCGAGGGCGCGACGCCCCAGCGGTGCGCATATTCGACGTCGCGGCTGGGCACGTCGTTGCGGTGGATCATCGCGTTCAGCCGAACCGCGATCAGATCGTTGACCCGCACGTTCGAATCCAGCGTCGCGCGGTAATAATTGTCGGTGCCGATGCCGCCGGTAAGCAAGGTCTTGCTGCGCGACGTCGGCTGTTTCTGGACGAGGTTGATCGTGCCGCCGACCGAGCCCGATCCGTTGAACACCGAATTCGCGCCATTATAGACTTCGATCTGGTCGATATCGAACGTATCGCTGCGGCTATACTGCGCGCTGTCACGCACGCCATCGATCGTGATGTCGGTATTGGCACTGTAGCCGCGCAGGTTGATCGAATCCCCGAAACCGCCGCCGCCTTCGCCCGCGCCGAAGGTGATGCCCGGCAGCGTGGACAGCGCATCCTTCAGCGACAGCAGATTCTGCTGCTGCAACGTGGCATGATCGATGATGGTGATCGTTTGCGGCGTGTTGAGAAGGGGCGCGGTCGCCTTGGAGGAGGCGACATCCGGCGTGGCATAATGACCGACAACGACGATCTGGCTGGTCGGGCCCGACTCATCCGCTGCCGCAGCCGCACCAGCAGCATCGGCGGCGGCGCCATTGGCATCCGCGGCCATTGCCTGGGACGGGCAGAACATCGCGCCGACGCAGGCAAGTGCCAGGAAGGCGGGCTTGGCGCTCGCCGCATTCTTCTCGGTGACCAACACTGATGACCCCTAAGTGATATTGCTTAGGGGTCGCAATGATAATGACTCGCAACGCTGTCAACGAATCTTTTGCGAGTGAATTGCAATAGCGCCGAGGATCAGGTGCAGAGCGCGGCAGCGGCACGCGCGCGGCGGGCGCCGATATCGAGGAAAATCAACTGGTTCTCGCGCTGCGGGGAGAAATCGTTATCGGTCACGAAAACCAGGCTCGCATGCCCATTGGACAGGATTTTGCCCCAGCTCATTCCCTCGACGCTGTCGATCCGATCGGGCGAGCGCGAAAAATCGAAGACGAGACGTTTGCGCAGCGGCGTGTAGGCCCGGTCTTGCAGCGATCGCCGCGTTCCAACCTGGCTCGCGCCATCGGTCGACGCGCACCACAGCCGTGCATGGTAGCGGAAGTCGCCGTCGGGCTGCTGGATACCCGATCGTTCGACCACCAGGATATGCCGCGCGTCGATGGCGAGGATCTCGCTGACGCCATTGTCGGCCAGCCGGCCGGCCGGCACTGGTCCGATCGGCTCGACCGGATAGGCATATTGGCGTTCCAGCCGGCCACTTTTCGGATCGATCCGCGACAGCCGCACATCGGCCCCCGTTGCGGACGCGGCGAGCGGGCCGTCCTGGAACAGCGGCGCCTCGAGCCCGATCCAGAGGTGCCGCCCGTCGAAGCTCAGCCCCTCGATCGAGAGGTTGAGGCGCGGTCCGCCCTTCTCGCCCGGGTCATAGCGGAACATCGGCGGCAGCGGCACATCGCGCAGCCAGCGTCCGTCGCGCGCTGCCAGCCGTACCGCCGGTCCGAAGCCATCCTTGCGATCGCCCTCGCTCGACCAGACCAGCCCCTGCCCGTCGGGCGCGACGCGGATCGCCTCGCCATCGGACGCCTCGGCGCCGGTGCCGGGTGGCGGAAAATGGCCGCCCGTGCGGGTCCGCAGCGGGATCGGTTCGATCAGCCGCGCAGCCGGCGCGCGACCAACGTCATAGTCGATCGCTGCCCGCCACAGCCGCGCCGGGCCATGTTCGGAGCGATCGTCGCTGATCAGGTAATAGTCCCCGGTCCGCTTATCGCGGTCCACCCCCGAAAGCCCGCCGACCGGCAGCCCCCCAGGCCCCTCGCGCGGCAAGCTGGTCATGCCGATCAGCTGCGGCGCAAGCCAAAGGGCCGCGACCAGCATCATCGCGCGATCGCGGCCTCGTAGAGCGCGAGCAGCCGGTCGACATCGACGTGGATCGCCGCACGCTGCACCGGCAGGCCGTCCCAGGCGCCCGGCGGGAACGATTGGTCGATGGGCTTCAGGATCGTCTGGCCGGCGGCGATCCCGCTCGTCACCGCGCGGATCGGGCCGGAGACCGTCTCGAACAGATCGGGAGCCACCAGGCGGACAGCGGCGGCGACATCGTGGATGCAGCAGCCGTCGATCCCGTCATGGGTTCGATAAAGCTGCTCATAATCCCGGCTGATATCGTACAGGAAGCGCCCGATCGCCCCCTCGCCCGCCAGCCGCGCCGACAGAACCGCCGGCAGGATGCAGCGCGCCGTCACGTCCAGCCCGACCATCGTCACCGGCCATGCCGCGCCGAGCACGCGATCCGCCGCGACCGGATCGTTGGCGACGTTCGCCTCCGCCACCGGCGTCACGTTGCCGCGGCGCTCGCCATAGCCGAGCGATCCGCCCATGATCACGACCTCGCGCACCAGCCCGGCTATGCCCGGATCGAGCGCGAGTGCCAGAGCGAGATTGGTGAGCGGACCGATCGCGAGGATGCTGATCGCGCCCGGTTCGGCCCGCACCAGCCGCACGATCGCTTCGGCAGCATTTCCTTCGGCCGCCTCCGCGGCAAACCGGTCCGCAACACGCGTGTCGCCGAAGCCATCGAGGCCGTGGACGTGCGCGGGCGCCGGCCTCCGCGGCGTCGCCAGCGGCCCGGCAGCACCGGCATGGACCGGCGCGTCGATGCCGAACCGGTCGGCCAGGAACAAGGCATTGCGGGTCGCGATGCCGACATCGACATTGCCATAGACCGTCGTGATCGCCCGGATCGTGACATCCTCCCGCCCGCGCAGGAACGCGAAGGTCATCGCGTCGTCTATGCCCGGATCGGTATCGAGGATCAGGCGATGCTCGGTCATGCGCCGTAGACCGCGCGGCAGACCGCTTCGCATTTGGCAAGGTCGAAGCGTCCGCCGGTGCGCACGCCCGATTCCATGTCGATCCAATATTGCGCGCTCTCGGGCGCCGCGATCGCCGCCACGACATCGCGCGCATTGGCGGGCCCGATCCCGCCCGAAAAGCCGCCGAAGGCCAAAGTGCCGACCGCGGGCCAATGCGATGGCGTGGCGCCCGTGCCGAACGAGGTGTCGAACAGCCAGTCGAGCCGGGCATCGTCGGGAAAGGTGCCTGCACATTGCAGCAGGGTCCGGATGCCGCGCGATCGACCGAACCGGACCACATTCCCGATCTGTGCGGCGCTACTGCCGGCAAAGCTGTGATTGACCTGCAACCGCTGGAAGCCGGTCAGATCCACTTGCGCGGCGGCAGGATCGTTGGCGATCGCCCTCGCCTCGCCCCCGCAGACATGCGCCGCCCAGCGCAATCCGGGCTGGGCCAACAACGCGGCACGCTGATCAGGCGACGGAAAGAGCGGGTCGCCTGCACGATCGTCGTCGATGAGGATGCCCCACTCGATCGGGTAACGCGCGGAGAGGGCCCGCAAGCCGCCAGCCAAAGCGGGATCGTCGACGCCGGTGAAAGCGATGAAGCTGGGAGGAACGATGGGAAACTCCGTCAGAACAAGGTGTCGAGCAGACCGATGATGGTGCCAGTCATGCAGGTGGTGAGGAAAGCGGCGGCGATCGCCTTGGGGCCGAGCTGGACGACCTCTTCGGCCTTTTCAGGCGCCATCGCCGCGAGCGTGCCGATAAGGATCGCGACGCTGCCGAGATTGCCGAAGCTGCACAAAGCGTAGGTCGCGATCAGCTCCGATTTGGCGCTGAGCGTTCCGGGCGGCAGCGCCACCAGCCGCCCATAGGCGACGACCTCGTTGGCCGCGACCTTGGTGCCGAGCAGGCTGCCGACCGCCACATAATCCCCTGACGTCACCCCCATCAGCCAGGCGAAGGGCGCGAACAGCCAGCCGAAGATGCCACCGAGCGACAGGCTGTGGTTCGCTATCGGCAGCGCCGCGAGGATCTTGTCGACCAGCGCGATCGTGCCGACGAACACGATCAGCATCGCCACCACGTAAGCGGCAACCTTGACCGCGTTGATCGTGCCATGCGTCATCGCATCGAGGCTCGATCGATAGGGGCTTGCAAGCGGGATGCTTGCCCCGCCGCGCACGATCGGGCTCGGCACGATGATCCGTGCCATCACGATCGCCATCGGCGTGCTGATCAGCGATGCGGTCAGCAAATGGGTGAAGGCATCGGGCAGATGCGAACCGAGCATCGCGCCGAGCAGGATCATCGTCGATCCCGCGATCACCGAAAGCCCATCGACCATGATGATGAAGATCTCGCCCCGGCTGAGCAAGGGCAGCAACGGCCGCACCAGCAACGGCGCCTCGACCATGCCGAGAAAGATGCAGGCCGAGGTCGAGACGCCGACCGGCCCGCTCACCCCGAAGGCACGCCCGAAGGCCCAGGCCGCGCCGCGCACGATCCAGCGCAGGATGCCCCAATGCCACAGCACCGCCGCGATGGCGCTCACCAGCAATACCGCCGGCAGCACCTGCAAACCGAAGATGAAGGTGGATGGGTTGCCGGGCGCCATCACGAATGGCTGCGCCCCGCCGCCAAGATAGCCGAACACGAAGGTCGCCCCCGCGCCCGCCGACGCCTGCAGCGCATCGACTCCACGTGCCAACGCGCCGAAGCCCGCGGCGATCGCAGGGAGCCGGGTCAGGACGATCGCGATGACGATCTGACCGAGCAGGCCGAACGCGACCGTTCGCGGCGCGAAGGACCGGCGATCCTCCGACAAAGCCCAGGCGAGACCGATGAACGCCATCACCCCGACCAGCGCTCTGGCGACTTCCCCGATGGCTGCGCTTGTCATGAATTTGACCTATATGAAACGTTTCATGAGATCAACCGGCTATGACGCGCCGGCAAATCGCCCCTCTCCCTGCCCCGACCCGCAATCCGATTGCAAATTTATCGCGGCAAACGAAAAACACTGGCGGATCCAGGCAGCCTGAAACGTTTCAAAGCCAGTGGGGTGGCCAAGGGGTCATGGACGCGATAGCAAGAAAACCAGAACAGGAGAGACCGTGGCGCGTCGGATCACGTTGAAGGAGGTGGCGAAAACCGCGGGCGTTTCGCTCGCCAGCGCGTCCTACGCGGTCAACCGCACCGGATCGCTCGGCGAGGAATTGCGCCAGCATATCCTGCGCGTCGCCGAAGAGCTGGGTTACCGCCAGAATATGAGCGCGCGCGCGACGCGGACCGGGCGCACGGGCACGATCGGTCTCGTCCTGCCCGATCTCACCAATCCCTTCTTCCCGCATCTCGCGCAATCGGTGGTCCAGCGCGCCCGCGCACACGGCTACAGCGTGTTCGTCACCGACACCGAAGGCGTCGAGGATCTGGAGCGCGAGGCGTTGCGCGTGCTCGCCGAGCGCGGTGTCGACGGGCTGGTCTGGTTCCCGATCCGCGACGTCAACACCGCCGAGGCCGAAACCAGCGATATCCCGACGATCGTCGTCGATCGCACTTTGCCGCGGCTGGAATCGGTCCAGGCCGATTATGCCAATGGCGGCCGCGCCGCGATCCGCCACCTGCTCGATCTCGGCCACCGCCGCATCGGCATCGTGTGCGGGCCGACCGACATCGCCAGCATGCGCGATCGCTGCGACGCCGCCGCCGCGCTCGTCCGCGCCGAAGGCGAACTGGTCTTCATGGTCGAGAACAGCTTCTCGATCGATCTCGACGGCAGCGTCACGCGCGCGCTCGATCAGAACGGCGCCACGGCGGTCTTCGCCGGCGCCGACATCATCGCGCTCGGCATCATGCGCCACCTCCAGGCGCAGGGATCGGTTATCCCGGGCGACATCTCGGTCGTCGGCTTCGACGATATCCCCTGGGCACAAATGAGCACGCCGACCCTGACCACGATCGAGATGCCGATCGAGGATATGGCAAGCGAAGCGGTCGAGGCGGTCATCCGCCGGATCGAGGGGAGCGCCGATCTGCGCCGGCGGGTCATCCTCGATACCGCCCTGGTGGTCCGTGGATCGACGGGGCCGGTGCCGCACTGAGGCCGGCGGCGGCAACTTCCGTCGATGCCACGCTTTATCACTCCAGGAGCGTCAACGCGATCCGACTCCGGGAGTGCGTCATGCCGATACGAGCGGTCCTTTTCGATATCGACGGTACGTTGGTCGATAGCAACGAACAGCATGTCAACGCCTGGGCCTTTGCGTTTCGCGATGAAGGGCATCCCCAGGAACGCGACGACATCCGCGCGCAGATCGGCAAGGGCGGCGATCTGCTCGTGCCGGCCTTGCTGCCGACGGCATCCGAGGATGTCCGGCAACGGATCGCGGACGCGCAGGGGGCCCATTTCAAGACGATCTATCTCGACCAGATCAGGCCATTCGCAGATGCTGCGGCGCTGGTGCGGCATGTCCACCACAGCGGGCGCAAGGTCGTCCTGGCATCGTCGGCCAAACAGGAAGAACTCGATCATTATATCGAATTGCTCGAACTCGACGGTATCATCGATGCGACGAGCAGCATCGACGATGTCGAAACCTCCAAGCCCGAGCCCGATATCTTCGCGGTGGCGCTCGAGAAAGTAAGCGTGGCGGCTGACGACGCGATCGTGATCGGCGATACGATCTACGATGTCGCGGCGGCGTTGCGGGCGGGCATCGTCACCATCGGCGTGACATCCGGCCCGTTCGACGAGCGGCAACTGCGCGATGCCGGCGCGATCGCGGTCTATCGCGATGTCGCTGCCTTGCTCGCCCATTTCGATCGTTCGCCGTTGGGAGGACCGCCGGTCGTCGCGGACGGGCACGAGGCGGCCTTGCGCGCCGATGACTTGGCCGAGCCTCGGCCCGGCGATGACGCCGAAATCATGTCCGAGACGCCGATTCCTCCGCCGCCCTTGTCCGAAGAAGAGGAACTGTCCGCCGAAGCCGCGCCCGAATTGCGCGTTCCGTAAAAATCCGTAGTGTCGTTACCCCACCGGCACGACTAATGGGACCGCAAGTCGTCGGGGTTGCCACCCCCGGAAGCTCCGGCGGCGATTATTTGTAATGTGGACGGACCGGCCAAGAGAAGTCACGCGCTCCGCCGGCCCGTTCATATCCAGATCGAAATTGGCGCTCGCTGGTCAGATCCGCTTCAGCGCCAGTTCGAAATGCATCCCGTCAGCCTCGCTGAAGTCCCCGCCCCAGCCAAACCCCTCGGCGGCAAAGAAGGGGATCAATTCACGCACCGAACCGATCTTGCCCAGCGCCGGCGGCGTCACGCCATAACCGTTCCAGGCCACGTTGAGATCGATCGCGATGCCCCAACTGTGCGAGCTCAGGCCGCGCCTCGGATCCCAGGTCTTGTGGCGCGGCACGAAGGTCCCGCCGCAGGTCAGCATGCGATCGCTCAGCCCCGCCGTTTCGATGGCGGCGAAGACGCGTTTGAAGGGCGCCGCAGCCAACACATGGACCCAGAGTTTGCCATGGCCGGTATGCGCCAGCGTCGGGACATCGATCTGCGTGATGTTCTTGCTGGCCCACACCTTGTCGATGATGATCGCGCCGCGTTGCGGGGCTTCGGTGTAGGCGAAGGTGCCGAACACCGCGCGGATACCCGCATCGTCGAGGACCTTGATCCGGCCATTCGGATAGGTCGCCACCGGCAGCGTGGCCGTATCGACCGGCGCGACCCCCGCCGCGGCGGGGGTGACCCCGCCGGACCAGACGAAGCGATTGCCGGTGAGCTCATACCAGGAGGCGTTCCCCGCAACCGCCTCGCCCGGCACTTCGCGCAAGGCCGTGACGACCTCGCCCGGCTCGAACCGCGCCGCAATCGGCGCCGCGGAATTCGGCGCGCCGTCCCGGACCCGCAGCCGCGAACGGACCTGAAGTGCGATATCGGTCATCCAACCGCTCCATCGTCGGATTGGGAATCAGATTGCGTGGCCGCGGCTGCCTGCACGGTACTCGCGGCGGGAGGCTTGGGCGCCGCCTTATAGGCGATATAGCCCGCATGGCTGATGCCGATCAGCCAGACGATCTGTTCGCTGAGCGGCGGAAACGTCGAGAACAGACAGGCGTGCGATCTACATTCTGCAAAGGACGCGAAGGTCTTTCCGATCATCACCGCATAAGCCGACAATATTACCAGGGTGACCAGAAACTGCTGGATCTTCGAAAGGTCGGGCGCATCCGCGGTATCGGCCATATCGCTGCGGAAGATATCGAGCCAACTCGCGTCCGATGGCGCATCGTTCACCGCGACGGCCGGCTGGCCATCGTTCCCGCCCTTGAGGCTGAGCACCGCAGGGGACGCCACCAGCGAGGTGGTGGAAATCCCCATCACGATCAGCAAATGTTCGTCGATCTTGATATCGAGCGCATTCACGGGATTGCCGGAATGAATGTTGTGCGCGGCAGCCGTAATCAGCGTCGAAAGGATCAAGATCGTCCACGCCACCATCTGGAGCTTGGACAGGCTCAGCATGTTGCGGCCATTGATGATCACCCCATCCCAGCGGTGGTTGATCGCCTTGCCGATGCACGCCGTCAGCACAATGGTGGCAATGAGCGTGGTGATCCATGCCGCCATTTGATGGTTTTGGAAAATACCGATGAAACCGATATTTGCGAGCCCACCAACGACGATTGCAGCAAAAGCGGCCAGCGCAGGTAGGTCCATTCTTGGTGGTATTCTTTGTTGATCCATAACCCGCCCCCACGGTTTTGAACTAACACACATCTATCGACACACATGACTATAGCACGAAAGATCATCCCGGCACAAAACTATCATTTTCTCGAACGCATCTTGACGTGCATTCCATCGGCGGTGCCGCAGGTGTCGCGCCGGTCATGCCGGCGCCTGCCGTCCCTCGAGCCCGAGCAAGAGCTCCTTGGCTTTCAGGCCGCCGGCAAAACCGGTGAGCGCGCCGTTCGACCCGATCACGCGATGACACGGTGCGACGATTGAAATGGGGTTGCGCCCGTTGGCGGCGCCGACCGCGCGGACGGCCGTGGGCCGACCGACGGCACGGGCAATCTCGGCATAGGAGCGCGTCTCCCCGAACGGGATCGCCAGCAAGGCCGTCCAGACATCCTTCTGAAAATCGGTGCCACGGAAATCGAGCGGCAGATCGAACGTCCGGCGTGTTCCGGCAAAATAATCGCCGAGCTGGCGCTCCGCCTCGATCAGGATCGGATGCGCATCGTCCTTTACCAGCGCGCCGAGCGGGACCCGCTTCGGATCGTCATTCTCCCACAGGATCGCGGTCAGCCCGGCGTCGCTCGCAACCAGCGTGAGCCGGCCGACCGGGGATTCCGTCGTCTTGAAAACGTAGGTCATCATCATCTCCTCGCATCCGTGCCGAGCAGATAGGAAAATACGGCTTGGCCCGCTTCCCGACGCTTGCTGTCAAAGCCGCACAGTCCGTATTTTCCCGTAATTCCGTGGCTTATCATGCTCTTCTAAACCGGCTGGGCGTTGCCGGACGATCCCCCAGACGATCCGGCAGCGTTCCAGTTTCCCAGCGGGTGAGACGGGGCCGGCTGGAGCGTGGGATGCGCTCGCCGGCCCATTTTTGTTGCATCGGCGCCCATCGTCATCGGCAGCACCTGCCCGAGCGGCAGCGCTTTGCCGGGCCGCGCCGAATTCCTTGATTAATCACTCGACCTCGATCGCTGCCCGTGCCAGTGGCAGACGATAACAAATGTTCGAGAGGCCAGGCGTGGCGACTTATGATTACGTGATCGTGGGCGCAGGTTCGGCGGGGTGCGTCGTCGCCAACCGCCTGACCGAGGATCCGAACGTCTCGGTCCTGCTGCTCGAGGCGGGCGGCGCGGACAACCAGTTCTTCTACAGGCTCGCCCTGGGCTTCCACAGCTGGCGCTACCCGCATACGAGCTGGTCCTATCTGAGCGAGCCCGAACCGCACCTCAACGGCCGCCGGATCATGCTTCCGCGCGGCAAGGTGCTGGGCGGTTCCTCGACCATCAATGCGATGCTCTATTCGCGCGGGCATCCGCACGATTACGATCTGTGGCGGCAGATGGGCTGCGAAGGCTGGAGCTTCGCCGACGTCCTGCCCTACTTCAAGCGTGCCGAAACCAACTGGCGCGGCGAAGGCCCCTATCATGGCGGCTCGGGCCCGCTGCAGGTCAGCAAGATCAACACGAAGAAATTGCTGCACGAGCCGGTTATGGAGGCGGCGCGCAGGCTCGGTTACCCGACGACGGACGACCATCATGGCCGCGTCCACGAAGGTTTCGGTCCCGGCGACACGACCACGACCCGGCGCGGGCGGCGATCGAGCGCGTCGAAGGCCTATCTCGATCCGATCAAATCAGCCCGCCGCAACCTGACGATCGTCACCCACGCCTATGCGACCAAATTGCTGTTCGAGGACAAGCGCGTCGTCGGCCTCGAATATCAGCGCGAGGGCAAGACCGAGCAGGTGCGCGCCAAACGCGAGGTCGTTCTGTCGGGCGGAGTCTACAACACGCCGCAATTGATGATGCTGTCGGGCATCGGCCCGGCCGATCATCTTCTGTCCATGGGGATCGAGCCGCGCGTCGACCTGCCCGGCGTGGGCCGCAACCTCTCCGAACATGCCGGCTATTGGGTCGAGTTCGAGACCAAGGGCCCGGTCACCCTGCTCAACGAGATTCGCGCCGACAAGCTGGCGGTTGCGACGATCCAATGGGCCCTGTTCGGCAAGGGCCTGCTCGCGTCGCAATCGAACAGCGCGCATGCCGAGATCCGCTCGCTTCCGGGGCTCGATCAGCCCGATCTGCAGATCTACTTCAATCCGGTGCGGGTCGATGCCAAGCCGTGGTTTCCCGGCATCGGCAAGCGGCAGGAGCATCGCGTGTCGGCCGTCGTCTGCCTGCTCCAGCCCGACAGCCGCGGCTGGATGGAACTCGCCTCGGCCAACCCCGCCGACAAGCCGCGCATCACGCTGAACATCATGGGCACGCGCAGGGATGCCGACACGCTCGTGCGCGGGGTGAAGATCGTGCGCCAGCTTTATGACACCCCGCCGCTCGCAAATCTGATGTCGCACGAACTGTCGCCGGGCCCCTCCGTCCAGACCGATGCCGAGATCGAGGCCTATCTGCGCAACATCCTGATCACCACGCACCATTCGGTCGGCACATGCACGATGGGCAATGGCAGCATGAGCGTGGTCGATCCGCAATTGCGCGTGCACGGGGTCGAGGGCCTGCGCGTCGTCGATGCCTCGATCATGCCGACCGTCCCCGGCGGCAACACCAATGCGCCCAGCATCATGGTCGGCGAGCGCGGGGCGGACCTGATCCGTGGCCAGCGTCTGCCGCCGGCCGAAGACGCGGCCAACGCCGTCGTGACGCCCGAATATCCCTATACGATAGCCTAATTTGGCGGAGCAGGATCGATGACCACCCCATTTCCCGACACGATGGACTTTCAGGGCTTCAACGCGCCCTCGCGGATCGAGGCTGACGTCTATGATCTGGTCGTGCTGGAAGGCGCGATCCCCGAGGAGATCAAAGGCCGCTGGTATCGCGCGACCCCCGACCCGCAATATCCGCCCTCTTATTATGAGGACACCTACCTCTCGGGCGACGGCATGATCAGCATGCTGACGATCGCGGATGGCCATGTCGACTTCAAGAGCCGCTACGTCATGACCGAACGGCTCAAGCGCGAGCGCGCGGTGCGGCGCTCGCTCCACGGCCGCTACCGCAATCCCTATACCGACGACGAGAGCGTGCGCCTCCTGCCCGGGCGAAGCGCGTCCAACACCACGCCGGTCTTCCATGCGGGCAAGCTGCTTGCGACCAAGGAGGACGGGCGGCCCAACCAGCTCGATCCGAACACGCTCGCAACGCTCGGCGAATATGATTTCGGCGGCAAGCTGCGCAGCGAGACCGTCACCGCGCACGTCCGGATCGATCACGATACCGGCTATATGTACCTGTTCGGCTATGAGGCGGGCGGGCTTGCGACGCGCGATTTCGCCTACATGGTGGTCGATCCGGAGGGCAATCTCGTCTCCGAGCAATGGTTCGAGGCGCCTTATGTCGGCATGGTCCACGACTTCGCGGTCACCAAGAACCATGTCGTCTTCCCCTTCTTTCCCGTCACCGCCGATCTCGAAGTGCTGAAGGCGGGCGGACCGCACTGGCGCTGGAATTTCGACGAGGAGACCGTGATCGGGATCATGCCGCGCGACGGGACGGTCGATCAGATCCGCTGGTTTCGCGGGGCACCCGCGATCAGCTTCCATTTCATGAACGCGTTCGACGAAGGCGATACGGTCAATATCGACTTCGGCCTGTCCGAAATGGTCGCCTTCCCCTTCATGCAGCGCGATTCGGGGCTGGAGCCGAAGCTCGGCGGCAATCGCAGCGGCGTGGTGCGCTGGACGTTCGATCTGGCCGGCCAGGACAATACCTGGCGGGAAACCCAGCTCGCCCCGCCTGGCGACTTCCCGCGTGTGGCCGACAGGGACCACATGAAGCCCTATGAAATCTCTTATTATCAGGGCTTCGATCCGGCGAACGGACCGCCGCAGGTGGCGGGGCCGGTGGGCGTCGGCTTCAACACCCTGCACCGGCTGAACACCAGGACCGGCGAGCGCCGCTCCTACTCGCCCGGACCGGGCACGACCCTGCAGGAGCATATCCATATCGCTTCGCGCACCGAGGGCCACGAAGGCTATCTGCTGTTCATGGTCGATATCCACCCGACCCTGTCGTCGGAAGCGCATCTGCTGGATGCCGAACATCCCGAGCGCGGCCCGATCGCCCGGATCCAGTTGCCATTTCGCCAGCGCAACCAGGTGCATGGCAGCTGGGTGCGCGAAGAGGATATTCCGGCCTGACCGGAGGAATAGCTTGGCGCGTGCCGGCCGTAGAGCTACCCCATTATAGTCAGGGCTGGAGAATTATGGCGCGCAAGCCGGGTAAGCTGGAAGAGGTACGGTACGAGGGCGATCCGCTGACATCGGATCCGTTCGTCCCGCAAACCTACCACCCGGATTCGCTCAACGGATTGCGGCTGAGCCTGCACTGGTGGCTGCTCGGCACCGGCCGGATCTGGCGCAACCTCGTCGACGAGCGATTGAAGACCGCCGACCAGACCCAGCCGCGCTGGCGCGTATTGTCGTGGGCGCACCTGCTGCCCGGCATCAAGCAGACCGAGCTGGCCGAGCGGATGAACATCTCCGGCCCGACCTTGGTGCGCATCCTCGACAGCCTCGAAGGACAGCATCTGATCGAACGGCGCGAGAGCGCGGACGATCGCCGGGTGAAGGAGATCCACCTCACCGAGCGCGGCAAGCCCGTGGTCGAGCAGATCGACGCCGAGGTCAGCGAGATCCGCGATGCCGTGCTGGAGGGCGTGTCCGAGGAGGAATTGCGCACCTGCCTCAACGTGCTGGCACATTTGCGGCGCAATCTGGCGGACGTGAGCGCCAGGAAGGGTGTCAGCCCGATCGCATCGATATTGGGCGAGTGAGCTAGTCCTCACTCCCATTCACGCGTCACTCTGAACGCGTTTCTGGGTCCACCGGGAATGCCGCACTGTCCACGCTCGTGGGCCGGTGGATGCTGAAACAAGTTCAGCATGACGAAGAAGGAAAAGCGATCGCCCTCTCTGGGAGAGCGATCGCTTGAGTTCCTACTCCGCGGCCATCCGGATCGTGTTGCCGACCTGCTCCAGCCCGTACAGCTTGGCGGCATTGCCGAAGGTGAGCTTGCGGATGGTCTCGGCGTCGAGGCCGGCCATCTGCTCGGCGATCACCTTGCGCGAATTGGGCCAGATGCTGTCGGGGTGCGGATAATCCGACGCCCACAGCAGATTGTCGGGGCCGTAGAAGTTGATCAAGGCCAGCGCCGTCGGGCTCTGCTGGAAGGTGGCGTAGACCTGCCGCTTGAAGATTTCAGAGGGCTTCATCACGAGCGGGATCGGGCCCTGCTTGCTCCAGAACTCCTTGGCTTCCCACAGGCGCCAGTGACGGTAATCGAGCTCCTCGACCAGCCAGGGCAGCCAGCCCACGCCGCTCTCGGCGATCACGATCTTCATCTTCGGGTGCCGCTCCAGAATGCCCCAGGCGAACAGATCGATGAAGGGATCGATGAATTGCGAGATGAAGGTCTTGGCGTGCGTGTACACGCCCGGAACCTTGCCGCGCGCGGGATCGTCCGCCGGCGGCATGAACACGACGACGTGGAAGGACAGGATGATGCCAGTCTCTTCCAGCGCATTCCAGAACGGCTCCCAGCGCTCGTCATGCAGGCGCGGCTTTGCGACCGCGATCTGCAGATTGGCCTGCTTGAACACGCCCTTCTTGGCGATGCGGTAGAGTTCGGCCGTCGCCGCTTCCGGGAATTCGGGCAGCATCGGCACGCCGATCAGGCGATCGGGATCGTTGGCGCAGAAATCGGCGAGCCAATCGTTATAGACCTGGTAGCAGGCGTCGCGCAGCTCATCGTCTTCCTCGGTGTTGATCGAGGTGACGGGGCCGAAGATCACATGCGAATAGACGCCGTCGCGGTCCATGTCCTCCAGGCGCAGCACCGGATCGGCGGGGCGGCGTGCGGTCAGATCCTTGATGCCGGCGCGATCGAATGCGGTGAAGATCGGCTTGGGCGCGTCAGAGCCCTTGTCGCCGCCGGACCAGCTGCCCCAACGCTTGCCGTTGCACACCCACTCGAGCTTGCCGTCGCGTTCCTCGACCCGCGGGCCCTTTTCGCGAAGATGCTCGGGCAGGCGGCTCGTCCACAGATCGGCCGGAAGCTGGTTGATATCGAGATGGTCGTCGCAGGAGATCAGAGGATGGTCGAGATTTATCACAAGCAGCCTTTCGAAACAGACTTCCGCGGCGAGCGTGGCTCCTCTCCCAACTCGTCCAGAAACATTAGCACCCTATTGAATTTGGCGAAAACGTCAAGCGGCTGGTATGGTCGCCCGCCACAGATCGCGGATCGCAGCCGCTGTTATTGCAGGGCTTTCCTGCGCGGGATTGTGCCCCGCGCCTTCGGCCACGCGCTGATCGATCAGGCGGGTGAATTTGGGCGAGGCGCTGCCGCCCAACCCCCCGCCCCCGCCGCGCAGCAGGATCGTCGGCACGGTGATGTCGGGCCCGGCCGAGAGCGCTTCTTCCATCGCCGCAAAGCGCGGTTCGCCCGCCGCCGCACCGATGCGATGGGCATAGGAATTGCAGACGACATCGACGAAATCGGGATTGTCGAAGGCAGGCGCCGCTCGCTCGATCGCGTCATCGTGGTGCGGCCATTTCGGCGACCATTGCGTGCGCAGATGGAGCGCCACCGCCTTGCGATCGGCGATGAGCGCATTGCGGCCGCGTTCGCTCGCCAGGAAATATTGGTGCCAGATCATATGCTCGACCGGCATCGGCGCGGGCGTGGTCGCCTGCGCGATATTCTGGATGAGGTAGCCACCGACCACCACCAGCCCCTGCACCCGATCGGGCCAGAGCGCGCCTATGATGCAGGCGGCGCGTCCGCCCCAATCGAAGCCGAAGATCAAAGCGCGATCGATGTGAAGCGCGCCCATCAGCTGGATGATATCGTCGGCGATCGCCGCCTGCTCGCCGCCGCGAAAAGCTTGCGGATCACGGAACCGCGTCGGCCCGTAGCCGCGCAGATAAGGGATTATGACGCGGAAGCCATCTTCCGCCAGTATGGGCACGATCGCGTCGAAGGCGCTGGGATCATAGGGAAATCCGTGCAGCATCAGCAACGGCGCTCCTGCCGCATCACCATGTTCGTGATACGCGATTTCGAGGGTGTCGGTCAGCGCTGTGCGAAAACTGCCCACCCCGTCATGCTGAACTTGTTTCAGCATCCACCATGCATCCTCAAGGACAGTGCGGCACGCCTGGTGGACCCTGAAACAAGTTTAGGGTGACGGGTTGCTGGATCGTTACGCCGGCTCGGCCACATAGTTGATCGCCGCCTTGCCCGCCTGATGCTGCGCATCCATGATCCGGGCGCGCTCGCGGAACAGATCGGGCATCGGCCGGCCTTCGTCGGCATGGACCCACAGGCGCAGCAGCAGGCGCTTCTGGTCGGGCGCGTCGTGGAACGTCTCGCGCGAATGGAGCGCGGTGAAATTGTTCCAGAACAGCATTTCGCCCGGCTCGAGCACGAAGAAGGCGCGGACCTCGGGACGGAGCGTCACCGAACCCATGAAGGCAAGCGCTTCCTTGAGATCGTCGGGAACCTCGACGCCCATATTCTTCGCGGCGCGGTGGATGAACAGCGAGTGGAAATAGCAGCTGAGCTTGCCATCCACGCGGGCGAAGATCGGCACCTTCTTCTCCGACACCGAATCGGCGCCCGATGCGTGATAGAACCCCTCATAGAGTGCCGGCAGCAGATCGGGCCGCTCCTTGAGGATGATGTCGTGCACGCCCAGGCTGCTGACGACGCCGCTCTCGCCGCCCTCGGGTGCGGTACGCACCGACGACAGCGACATCACTTCGTGGAAATCGGTATGCGGCCGCAGCTCGACATCCATCAGATAGCCGCGCCCGGTCGGGTTATTCTCTTCCTTCTGGACGTAGCCGATCAGGTCGCCGCGATAGGATTGCACCACGGGCTGGCCGAGCTGGATGCCGATCGCCCAATAGATCCGCTCGAACTGCTTGAGATCGTGCGTCGCCATGTCGAAGCCCGACAGCACCATCGCGCCGCGGCCATGCATGATCTGCTCGCGCACATCGTCGGCGATCTTGTGAAGCACGGGATCGGTCACGTCGTCGCGCGTGATCGAGGTCGGCTCGCGATCACCCATGTCGGCGAGGAAGCGGTCGATCGCCGCCAGCTCGGTCTGGTCGAGCGTGCGCTGCAGCCCCGCCTTGCCGCCCACCTCTTCGCTGGTCCAGGCGGCCGGATCGTTGGCCGGTTCAAACAGCGTCTCGCTCATAGGTCTCTCCAGGTTCGTCCCGATCGATCTGGTCCGGTCGCCACCGCAATTCAAGCGCAGGTTCGCCATCGGTCAGCCGGCCCAGGCAATTTTCTTAGCATGCTATCAAATTGCTCCACAAGCCTGCAGACCGTCTAGACCGGTGCCGCCGAATCACGTGCGGAATGAAGGGTGAGGAATGCCGAGGGCCAAGTTGCGTCACATCGTCCTGGGCCTCGGCCTCGTTTCCGCAGCGGCGCTGGCCGCCTCCAACGCGCGCCCCAGAGCGGCGGCTGTCGATCAGCACCGGCTGGACAATGCCGCGTCCGAACCCGGCAACTGGATGACCTACGGCGGCAGCTATGCCGAAACCCGCTTCAGCCCGCTGAACCTGATCAACGAACGCACCGTTGCGCGCCTGAAGCCGGCCTGGGTGGTCGACCTCGATACCGCGCGCGGACAGGAAGCGACGCCGCTCGTGGTCGACGGCGTGATGTACACCTCGACCGCCTGGTCGAAGGTGATGGCGCTCGATGCCGCCACCGGTCGCGTGCTGTGGCGCTACGATCCGCACGTGATCGGCGGCAAGGCGGTCCACACCTGCTGCGACGTCGTCAATCGCGGCGTCGCGGTGTGGAAGGGCAAGGTCTATGTCGGGACGGTCGACGATCGACTGATCGCGCTCGATGCGCGCACGGGCAAGGAAGTCTGGTCGGTGGTCACCGCCGACCAGAAGCAGGCCTATACGATCACCGGCGCCCCGCGCGTGTTCAAGGACAAGGTCGTCATCGGCAATTCGGGCGCCGAGCTCGGCGTGCGCGGCTATGTCACCGCCTACGATACGGAGACCGGCCGCAAGGTCTGGCGCTTCTACACCGTCCCCGGCAACCCGGCGAACGGCCCCGATCACGAGGCCTCCGACGAGGCGATGAAGATCGCGCTGCCCACCTGGGCGGGCGAATGGTGGAAATATGGCGGCGGCGGCACCGTCTGGGATTCGATGGTCTACGATGCCGATCTCGACCAGCTTCTGCTCGGCGTCGGCAACGGCAGCCCATGGAACCATCAGATCCGTTCGGACGGCAAGGGCGACAATCTGTTCCTGTCGTCGATCGTCGCGCTGGATCCCGACACCGGCCGATATAAGTGGCATTATCAGGAGACTCCGGGCGAAAGCTGGGACTTCACCGCGACCCAGCAGATCACGCTCGCCACGCTCGATCTCGGCCACGGCCCGCAGAAGGTGATCGTCCACGCGCCCAAGAACGGCTTCGTGTTCGTGATCGATCGCACCAACGGCAAACTGCTCTCGGCCAATCCCTATGTGGAGACCAACTGGGCGACCGGCTACGATCTCGCCACCGGCCGGCCGAAGGAGGTCGCGGCGGCGCGTTATCATAAGGGCAGCTATATGGTGACGCCCTCCGGGCTCGGCGCGCATGCGTGGATGCCGATGTCCTACGATCCGGTACGCCACATCGCCTATATCCCGTCGATGCAGGCGCCCCTGATCTACGGCAACGATCCCAATTTCGAATATCATCCGGGCCGCTGGAACACCGCGACATCGATGGGCGGTGCGGCCCCCAACCTGCCCGCGGATCCCGCCGCGCGCGCCAAGGCGATGGCCGCGATGAGCCGCGGCACCCTGATCGCGTGGGACGTGGTCAAGGGCAAGCCGCTGTGGAAGGTCGAGCACGGCTTCCCGTGGAATGGCGGCACGCTCGCCACCGCCGGCGGGCTGGTCTTCGAAGGCGACTACAAGGGCCAGTTCGCCGCCTATCGCGCGACCGACGGCAAGAAATTGTGGTCGATCGAGACGCATCGCGGCATCGGTGCCGGGCCGATGACCTATACGGTCGGCGGGCACCAATATCTCGCGGTGATGGCGGGCTATGGCGGATCGATGGGCATGGCGACCCCATGGCCGGGCAAGCCGTTCCAGATGCCCAACGGCCAGATCCTCGTCTTCCGCCTCGACGGCACGGCCAAGCTGCCCGCTTACAAGCAGCAGGCCCTGCCCCCGGCCAATCCCTCGACCGACAGCTTCACCGATGCGCAGCGCGCCGAGGGCGGCAAATGGTTCGGCACCTATTGCTGGATGTGCCATGGCGGCCCGGTCAATCCCGACCTGCGCCGTTCGGGCGCGCTGCCGAGCGCGGATGCGTGGAAAGCGATCGTCATCGACGGCGCGTTGGAGCCCGCCGGCATGGCGAGCTTCCGCGACTATCTGAAGCCCGATCAGGTCGAGAGCATCCGGGCCTACATCTCGAAGCAGGCGGAGCGGCTGAAAGAGGCCGAGGCGAAGGGGCAGTTGCCGCCGTCGCTGCGGTAGTTTCCATCGTCACCCCGGCCTTGAGCCGGGGTCCCGCTACCTTCAGCGAACGAAACAGAAGAAGCGGGATCCCGGCTCAAGGCCGGGATGACCGGTGGGAGTTGGTCCCCTACTTCACCGCATAATAGCGGAAAATCGAATGATCCGGGTTCGACCGGCGCGAGCCGGTTCCCAGGATCACCGTCCGCGCGAGCCAGTCGTGCGGACCGGCCGGCACCTTGAATTTGGGGGTGAAGCGAAAATAGGCCGGCTGCGGCGTGTCGTGCGACATCAGCGCCTCGCCCGGCTTCGACGGGACGAGATAACCCACATTGTTGATGTAGATCTTCGTGCCGTCATCCGCTTCGAGCAGATAATGCGAGTTGATCTCGATCACCCTGTCGTCGCGCACGGTGGCGAAGTCGGCGCCGCTGAACGGCACGATCTTGCCTTGCAGGCGCGGCCCGTAGATCAGCCCGCCGCTGGTCGGCGTATAGCCCTGTGCGCCGCCGCCCGGGAGCGGGCCGAAGATGCAGCGATCGGCGGTGAATTCGACGCGCATCTCGAACACATATTCAAGGCCGGGCATCAGTTCGGGGGCGATGGTCTCGGTCATTCCGGGTGTCTCCAACCTCAATCGTCACCCCAGCGAAGGCTGGGGTCTCGGGCGTCAAGCGCGCGCCCCAACCTCCTGAGATCCCAGCCTTCGCTGGGATGACGGGAGAATTATGCCTTCACCACCGACGCGGTCTTCAGCCTCGCGCCGAGGATGCGGGCGAACTTGCCGTCGCGGATGTAATAATAGCCGAGGCTCTCGATATTGAGCGCGTCGCCCTTGGCGAGCGGGCCGGCGATGAAATCGGGCCAATCCTCCAGCGCGTAGAATTCGGTGGCGACATGGACCGCCATCGCGTCCTCGCCCGCCGCCACGCTCAGGATCGTCAAGGTCTCGCGGATCCTGGCTTTCACCTCGCGGTAGAAATCGAGGATCGCCTCGCGGCCGACGATACGTTTCTTCTCACCCAGTTCGAACACGACATCGTCGCAATAATATTTGCCGAAGCCGGCGAAGTCGTTGCGGTTGAAGCAATCGATATAGTCCGCATAATCGGCAGCATTCATCGCGTCTCTCCGGGCTGCGGCATGGCCGGTGGCCTGCCGGATTTGACCGGTCGCTAGCCCGGCATTGTTGATCAATCAACCAGTTCGAGAAAGATTGTCAGCGCTTCGTGAGCCCCCTACCCTTTGCGCGGGGACACGAAACGGACGAGATGATGGCAACACGGATGGCGGCGCCTGTGACGGACGGGATCATGGACCTGTTCCTGACCAAGCCTGCCTTCCTGCTGGCCCGCGTCGACCAGATCTGCACCGCGCTCTATGCGGCGCGTTCGGGTGGCGAGACGCTGGCACAGGCCGAATTGCTGCTGCTGCTCGCCCAGTCCGACGAGCGAGACCAGATCTCGCTGTCGCGCGCGGCGGGCGTCGACAAATCGACCACCGCCCTGATCCTCGACAATCTCGCCGGCAACGGGCTGATCGAACGCATTGCCGATCCGCAGGACCGCCGTCGCGCGCGCCCGCGGCTGACCGCCGCGGGCCGCATCCGCGCCGCCGCCGCGCATATGGCCTTCGTCGGTCTGCAAGGCGAGCTGACCGAGCCGCTGACGCGGGAAGCGGCGGAAGACCTGACGATATTGTTGCGGCTGATCGCAGAATCAGCCGAGGGCCCGGCCCCGCCCTGGGCATCCGACGAAGCCCCCGCTTTCCTCGCAACGGCACCAAGCCTGCTCAACCGCCGCGCGCTGCAGGTGGCGCAGGCGCATTTCCTCGCCTGCGCGGCGCCTCTGTCGCTCACGCCGCGCCAATTCTCGATGCTGGTGATCCTGCTGGCGCGGCCGGGCATGACGCAGGTCGGGTTTTCGCGCCTGTTCGGGCTCGATCCCTCGACCACGGGCCTCATCATGCGCAACCTGCTCGCGCGCGGGCTGATCGTCGATCGCGTGTCGCCGCACGACCGGCGCAAGCGCGTCCATTCGATCACGCCGGCCGGCCTTGACGCGATCCACGCCGCGCAACCCTTGGTCGATCGCAGCGAAAGGATGACGACCGCGTCGCTCGACAGCGATCAGGTCGCCCGCCTGATCGCGCATCTGCAGCGGCTCGTCTTCGCCCACAGCCCCCGCCTGCGCTTCCCCGGCGAGCTTCAAACAGTTGCTTGACTCGATCCGAGCCTAAAAATACAACGACGTCGGACGATTTAAGGCGCCGTGCCGAACGCGGCTGAGTCGAGGGGATCTTTGTAAGACCATGGCCGATCTGGGCATCCGCACGCTTCCCGTGCGCAATCCGCGCACCGGCGCGATCGACTTCGCGCTTCCCGTCTCCTCCACCGAGGAGGTCGCCGCCAAGGCCGCGAAGCTGCGCGCCAATCAGGTAAAGTGGGCGGCGATGCCGATCGGCGATCGCATCAACGTGATGCGCCGCTGGCTGGGCGAAGTGGCGAAGCGCAACAAGGATATCGCCGCGGCCGACGCCGACGATACGGGCGGCTGCCACACCTCCTATCTCCAGGGTTATATCACCATGGGGAATATCGGCGGCTGGATCGAGGATGCCGAGGCGGCGCTGCAGCGCGCGATCGTCGAGGGGCCGTCCAAATCGATGCCGCAGGTCGAGGTGCGATCGCAGCTCGTGCCATACGGGCTCGTCGGCGTGATCAGCCCGTGGAACGCGCCGATGATGCTGGCGCTGCTGGATGCGGTGCCGGCGCTCTTCGCCGGCTCGGCGGTTTTGCTCAAGCCGTCCGAAATCACCCCGCGCTTCATCAAGCCCCTGTTCGAGACCGTCGCCGCGGTGCCCGAACTGGCCGGCGTGTTCGATTATGTGATGGGCGACGGCAAGACCGGGCAGGACGTGATCGCCAATGTCGATCTGGTCTGCTTCACCGGCAGCGTGCCGACCGGCCGCAAGATCGCGGTCGCCTGCGCCGAGCGGCTGATCCCCTGCTTCCTCGAGCTGGGCGGCAAGGATCCGGTGATCGTCACCGAGCATGCCGATCTCGATCGCGCGACCACTTCGGTGCTGCGCGGCGCGGTCCACGCGACCGGCCAAGTCTGCTTCTCGGTCGAGCGCATTTACGTACAGGAGAGCATCCACGACGCGTTCGTCGATCTGCTGGTGAAGAAGGCGCAGGAGGTCCGCCTCAACAGCGACAATCCGCGCGCCGGCCACCTTCATCCCTTCACCTTCGCTCCGCAGGCCGCGATCGTGGCCCGCCATCTGGCCGACGCGGTCGCCAAGGGCGCGAAGATCCTGACCGGGGGCGAGGTCGAGACGATCGATGGCGGACTCTACATGCGCCCCACGGTGGTAGTCGACGTCACACACGACATGGTTCTGATGCGCGACGAAACGTTCGGCCCGGTCCTGCCCGTGATGCGCTTCAAGACGATCGACGAGGCGGTGGCGCTGGCCAACGACACCGTCTTCGGGCTGACCGCATCGGTGATCGCCGGCGACGAGGCCGAGGCGCTGCCGATCGCGGCGCGGATCAATGCCGGCGCGGTGTTCATCCAGGATACGTTCCTCACCTTCGGCAAGAACCGCACGATCGGGACGAACTCGTTCGGGTTCTCGGGCGTCGGCGGCGGATCGCGCACCGGGCCGGAATCGATCCTGCGCTTCGTCCGCCGCAAGGCGCTGATGACCCAGCATGGCGAGCCTGCCTCGATCCTGAGCGATCACCACCTCGCCGGCCCGGGGGCCGCCTGACATGGCCGACTGGTCACTCTCCGCGCTCGATCGCCTCGAAATCCAGGAGGTCTATGCCCGCTATGCGTGGGGCATCGATCTCGCCGATCTCGACATGGCGCTCTCTACCTTCGCCGAGGATGCCTGGTTCGATCACCTCTGGCAGGGCAAGGTTCAAGGCCACGAGGCGATCGCCGAGAACCTCAAGTCGCTTTGGTACGATCGCCAGAGCTGGTGGTATGGCCGCCAGCACCTGATGACGCATTTCATCATGGATCCGCTGGAGCAGGAGGGCACCGCCCGGGTGCGCTGTTTCTTCCAGATCCTCCAGTTCAACACCGATTACCGGACGAACTTCGTGTTCGGCATCGGCACGCGCGACGACACGCTCAGCCGCGAGAGCGGCAAGTGGCTGTTCAAGACGCTCCACGTCAACGCCTGGACCGAGGCCGATCAGGTGCCGTGGAAGGGCGATATCACGATGAAAGGGCGTCCGAAGATGCCCGCAAAGGAGGGGAATTAAATGCCCGAGATCCGCTTTCCCGATATCCCGCTCTACAAGGGCTGGGGCGAACCGATGCGCTCCGAATCCACGATCGAGGGGCTCGAGCTGATCGAAGGCGCGATCCCCGCGGGGCTGGAGGGGACGCTCTACCGGCTGGGCGCCGACCGCCAATATCCGTCGGGCCGCACCGACGACATCTTCATCGATGGCGAGGGCATGTTCCACATGTTCCGCTTCCATGACGGCCAGGTCGATTATCGCAGCCGCTGGGTGGAGACGACGCGCTACAAGCTCCAGAAGAAAGCCAGGCGCTCGCTCTTCGGCCGCTATCGCAACCGCTACACCAACGATCCCTCGGTCGAGGGCGTCCACATGGGCACCGGCAACACCACCGCGATGTTCCATGCGGGCAAGCTCTTCGCGCTGAAGGAGGACGACCTCCCCTACGAGATCGATCCGGACACGCTGGAGACGCGCGCGCAGGACGATTTCGACGGCCAGTTCAAGGCGCAGACCTTCACCGCGCACCCCAAGGTCGATCCGATCACCAACGAATTGCTCGCTTTTTCCTATCAGGCGAAGGGCGACGCGACGAAGGATGTCGCCTTCTACCTGTTCGACAAGGACAGGAAACTGGTCAACGAAGTGTGGTTCGAGGCGCCTTATGCCGCCTGCGTCCACGATTTCGCGATCACCGACGAATGGATCGTCTTCCCCTTCTTCCCGCTCATCACCGATCTGGACGTCGTGAAGCAGGGCGGGCCCTTCTATCAGTGGCACCCCGATCAGGAGGTGCATGTGGCACTCGTGCCGCGTTACGGCACTGCCGAGGGCATTCGCTGGTTCAAGGGGCCGGCGGCGAGCGCGGGGCATATGATGAATGCCGTGCACGAAGGATCGAAGGTCCACCTCGATCTATGCTTCTACAGCGGCAATTGCTTTCCCTTCTTCACCACCCCGGCGGGCGAGACCAGCCCGACCGTGCCGCCGATCCTGACCCGCCTCACCTTCGATCTGGAGGCGAATGGCGACGGCTATACGCAGACACCGTTGCTGCGCGTGCCGTGCGAGATGCCGCGCACCGACGATCGCTATCAGGGCCGGCCCTATCGCTACGGCTTCATGATCGTCTATCGCGCCGCCGACGGATCGAGCGCGATCGGCCGGATCGATCATGAGACCGGCGAATTGACGACGTGGGCGCCCGGGCCGGGCGACGCCGTGCAGGAATGCCAGTTCGTGCCGCGCAGCCCCGATGCGCCGGAGGGCGACGGCTGGCTGATCATGCCGGTCTCGCGTGTGTCCAAGAACCGGAGCGATCTGGCGATCCTCGATGCGCAGAATTTGGAAGCCGGGCCGGTGGCTCTGCTCAAACTGCCGGTGAAGGTGCGCTCGACTTTCCACGGCACCTGGGTGCCGGCCGAGACGCTGGCGAGCGGGGCCTATCCGTACAAGCTGACCGAAGCGGCGTAAAAAAATCCTCCCCGGCACGGGGAATGGTGGTGGGGCCGCCGTCGAAGACGGCGGTCTGCGACCGCCGCCCCCTCCACCATTCGGCTTCGCCGAACGGTCCCCCTCCCCGTTCCGGGGAGGATTTTTCAGGCCCCACCCGCCTCGATCAATAGCACCTATCTGGCCGGCGGCGTCGCTCCTAGCTGGATCAGCAGCTTGGTGAGCAAATAGAGCCGGGGCGTGACGGTCGATAGTTCGAGATATTCGCGCACGCTGTGGAAGCCGCCGCCGACCGGGCCGAGCCCGTCGAGCGCGGGAGTCCCCGCCGCCGCCGCGAGCGCCGATTCCGATGCGCCGCCGTTGCCGGCCATCGTCAGCGTCAGGCCGAGATCGGCGTAGATCGTCTTCGCCTGGGCTGCCAGCTTGTCAGTCGCGGGATTGGTCGGCAGTGGCGGGAAGGATGGTGTGGTCGACACCTCGACCGTCGTGTCGGGGATGAGCGTCTTCTTCGCAAACGCCTGGAACGCACCGAGGATCGTATCGAACTGCTCGGGCGTGCGGACGCGCACGTTGATGTCGGCGGTGGCGAGATCGGGGATGACGTTGACCCGATCGCCCGCGCGCAAGGTGGTGAGGTTGGCGGTCAGCCCGTCACCCGATTTGGGGAAAGAATTGAGCGTCGCGATCTGGTGGATCAGTTCGGCGGCGGCGTTGCGCCCGTTCTGCGGCTCGACGCCGGCATGCGCGGCCTTGCCGTGGACGGTAATCTTGATGGAGGCCGATCCCTTGCGCCACACGGTGACCGCGTCGGGCGCATCGCCGGGCTCCACGTTGAGCTCGACATCGGCCTCGCGCACCAGTTTGTCGATCAGCTTGCGCGTGCCCGGCGAACCGGTCTCCTCGCTCGTCTCGATCAGCAGGGTGATGCTGGCATAATTGGTTTCCTTGAGATCGTGCAGGATCTTGAGCGCGGTCACCGCCTCGACCACGCCACCCTTCTCGTCGGAGACGCCGGGGCCGTAAGCGCGCTTGTCGTCGATGCGGTAGGGGCGCTGGGCGACGGTACCGGCAGGAAAGACCGTGTCGATATGGCCGATGATCAGGATGCGGCCTTTGCCCTTGCCCATCAGCCGCGCGACGACATTGTCGCCGAGCCCTGCAACCTCGGCCGGCGAGGTCTCCACCGTGGCGCCGATCGCCTTCAGTTCGGGTACCAGCACCGCCATCACCTTGGCCGCGCCGGCGGCGTCACCGGTGCCGGAATCGATGTTGACGATCTTTTCGAGCAAGGCGAGCTGCGCCGGGCGCGCGTCGGTCGCCGCCTTGAAGATGCGCGCGTCGGGCCTGGCGGCGATGGCGGGTGTGGCCCCGAGCATCGTTACGGCGGCCAGCGCCAGACTTACCCGCTTGCGATCCATCGATTTCCCCTTTGGTGGCTTCTCTTTGTGGCACTTTAAAGGGGTTCCGGAGGTTGCCCAGCCCCTTTCGGCACATCCGGACTGTCCGAATGCCTTGGCAGTCTTTGTGCAAAATCCTATAAGCCGTGCATGGCCCAGATGAACATCTCGATCCCCGACAAGCTCAAGAGCTGGGCAGAAGCGCGTGTGGCAGAAGGGCGCTACAGCAGCACGAGCGATTATGTCCGCGATCTTGTTCGCCGCGATCAGGAAGCGGAGGAAGCGCGTCGCCGCTTGCAGGCGGCGATAGACGAAGGGCGTAATTCGGGCATTAGCGACAAGACGGTCACTGACATTATCGCGGAATTGCGCGCGCGCCGCGCCCAGGGATGATCCGGCTCGCCTTAAGCCGCGCCGCCGAAGCCGATCTCACTGATATACTCGCTTATGGCGGCGAGACCTTTGGGTGGGATGCCGCCGAGGATTACGTCGCCAGCTTCGATCACGCCTTCGTTCTGTTGCGCGATCATCCCCGCGCCGGCGCCGTCCACGCAGAAATCCGCCCGCCGATCCGGAGTCTGCCGCACCGGCGTCACCGCATCTTCTACGACGTGCTGGACGACGGCATCACCGTGCAGCGGATCCTGCACATGTCGATGGATGTTGCGCGGCATCTTTAGAGCATTGAGCGTAAAATGTGACCCGTTCGTCCCGAGCGAAGTCGAGGGACGCTGCGCGACGTGTCTCGACTTCGCTCGACACGAACGGACTGTATGCGTCAGATTTGACACGTCATGCTCTAGGAACCGCGCAGGCCGACGCGGCTGATTTCAGGCCCGTTCAACCGATCAAGATCGCCCGAAAGTCGTTCACGTTGGTGAAGGTTGGCCCGGTGATCACCAGATCGCCGATGCTCGCGAAGAAGCTGTAACTGTCATGCCCTTCCAGCGCGCCGCGCGGATCGAACGCCGCGCCGCGCGCCAGCGTGTCGGGGCCGATGATCGCACCGGCGGCATCGTCGCTGCCGTCGATTCCATCGGTATCGCCGGCAATCGCCCAGATGCCCTCGGCACCCTGCAGCTTGAGCGCGAGGCTGAGCAGGAATTCGGTGTTGCGCCCGCCGCGCCCGGCCTTGCCGTCGCGGATCGTCACCGTCGTTTCACCGCCGGAGAGCAGCAGCAAGGGCGCCTTGGCAGGAAGTCCATGCGTACGAACCGAGCGGGCGATGCCGGCAAAGACGGTGCCCGCCTCGCGCGCCTCGCCCTCGATCGCGTCGCCGAGGATGAGGCTCGTCACCCCCTCCTCTCCCGCAGCCTCAGCCGCCGCGACGAGCGCCATGTGCGGCGTAGCGATCATGCGGATGTCGGACGGCACGGGCATGATCGACGGGGTCGGCTGGGCGAGCAATTCGATCACGGCCGGCGGCAGGACCATGCCGTAACGCGCGACGATCTCGCGCGCCGCCTCGTGCGAAGCGGGTGCGCCCACCGTCGGGCCGGAAGCGATCTCCTGCGGGTTGTCGCCGGGGACGTCACTGATCGTCAGCGTCACCACCTGCGCGGGCGCTGCCGCCGCGGCAAGGCGGCCGGCCTTGATCGCCGAAAGCGTGCCGCGGATCAGGTTCATCTCGCCAATCGTCGCGCCCGATTTGAGCAGGGCGTCATGCACCGCGATCTTGTCGGCGAGCGTCAAACCGGGCGCGGGCAGTGCCATCACCGCCGATCCGCCGCCCGAGATCAGCGCGATCACCAGATCGTCCGGGCCAAGCCCGCTCACCAGATCCAGGATCCGCCGCGCCGCCTGCTCGCTGCGCGCATCTGGCCGAGGGTGCGAGGCTTCGACGATCTCGATCCGGCTGGTCGGCCGGGCATAACCGTCGCGCGTCACCACCAGCCCGGCCAGCGCGACATCGGGCCACGCGTCCTCGAGCGCGACCGCCATGAGCGCCGATGCCTTGCCTGCGCCGACGACGATGCAGCGCCCCTTGGGCTTTTCGGGCAGATGGCGGGCGAGCACGGTACGCGGATCGGCCGCGGCCACCGCCGTATCGAACAGATGGCGCAGCAAGGCGCGCGCCTCTTTGTCGGTCCAGGCGCGCATATTGCGGCTCAGGCGATGCGGTTGGGTGGCGTCTCGCCGCCGAACCACGCGATCAGATTGTCGATCACCTTGAAGCCCATGGCGTTGCGCGTCTCCGTCGTGGCGCTGCCGAGGTGCGGCAACAGCACGACATTGTCGAGCGCGATCAGATCGGGCGAGACATTGGGCTCGCCCTGATAGACGTCGAGCGCGGCGCCCGCGATCTTGCCCTCGCGCAAGGCCGCCACCAGCGCAGCCTCGTCGACGACATCGCCGCGCGCGGTGTTGATCAGGATGGCGTGGCTCTGCATCTGATCGAACGCCGCCGCATTCATGAAGTGGCGCGTCTCCGCCCCGCCCGGAATGTGCAGCGAGACGAAATCGGACACCGCGAGCAATCCGGCGAGATCGGGATACCAGGTCGCGTCGAGCGGCCCGGCCACTTCGGCCGGCGCTTCGCGGCGGGCATAATAAGCGATCTTCATGCCGAAGCCATGATGCGCACGTTCGGCGGTGGCCTGGCCGATCCGGCCGAGCGCGACCAGCCCGAGCGTCTTCCCCTTGAGCGCCTGGCCGAGCATGTGCGTCGGCCGCCAGCCGGTCCATTTGCCGGCGCGCAATTCGCGCTCGCCCTCGCCTGCCCGGCGCGCCGCCATCAGCAGCAGGGTCAAGGCGATGTCGGCAGTCGCGTCGGTCAGCACGCCCGGGGTGTTGGTCACGACCACGCCCGCACGCTTGGCTGCAGCCACATCGATATGCTCGAAGCCGACACCGAAGCTGCCGATGATCTGCACCCGGCGATCGGGCTGCTCGATCATCTCGGCATCGATCCTGTCGGTGATCGTCGGTGCCAGCGCGTCGAACTCGCGCATCGCCTGCGCGAGATCGGCGCGCGACAGCGGCACATCGCTGTCGTTGCGGACCACGTCGAAATGCGCGTCGAGGCGCTGCTCGGCGGCGTCGGGCCAGCGACGCGTGGCGAGCACGCGCGGCCGCGGGGATGACGACATCAGGCGGCCGGCGCCGGCTGTGGCTTGCTGCCGATCACGCCGTTGCCGAGCGATGCCTTGAAATATTCGGCGAACGGATCGTCGGCGATCTCAGGCGGCGTGCCCTCGCGCACGGTCGTGCGGCGCATGTCACGGCGATATTTCTTGCTGTCATATTCGCCGCCGCGATGCATCGAGGCGAGATTGTCCCAGATCACCATGTCGCCCGGCTCATATTTCACCGAGAAGACATATTGCGGCTGGGTCGCCCAGTCGATCAGTTCCTTGAGCAGGGCGCGTCCCTCGTCCGAGGGCATGCCGACGATGTCGCGCGCGTGCGCTGCGACGTAGAGGGACTTCCGGCCGGTCGAGGCCTGCGGCATCACCAGGGGCTGACGCGCCTTGGGGCGCGAATCGACGTCCTCGTCGGTCAGCGGGAAGCCGGCCTTCTTGCGCGATTCCCACAGCGAATGCTCGACCTCGAGATGCTCGATCCTGTCCTTCATCGCCTGCGGCAGATCGTCATAAGCCGAGCGCGTGTCGGCGAACCAGGTGTGGCCGCCTTCGGGCGGCGCCTCGTAGCAGAGCAGCAGCGAATAGGAGGTGCGCATCTCCATGAACGAGCTGTCGGTGTGCCACAGCTGATCGCCCTTCTTGTGGAGCATCAGCATCTCGTCCTGGATGATGTTGCCATCGGCATCCAGATTGCTCGCGTCGAAGATCTCGCGATATTTGTGGCGCGTCTTGCGGCCGGTCGCGGCGGGCGCCCGCTCCAGATAGCCGAAGATCTGGCTGAAGGCGATGTGGCCCTCGTCGTTCAGCCCGGTATTGCGATAGACGTTGACCCCCCACTTATCCATCGTGTCGACGATCTCGCGACGCTGCGCCGCGTCGAGCGGCTTGGTGAGATCGACACCTGAAACCTCGGCGCCGAAGCGCGGCAGGATCGGTTTGACGGTTAGCGACATCGGAAAAGGCCTTTCAGTTCATCCAGCAGATCAGCGATTCTGACAATAAGATAGCATACTACCTATTCGATCGCCAAGGTCGCGCTCATCCGGCCGGCACCACATCGAGCGGACGCGTCTCATGCACCACGCGCCCGCGCACGACGGTCGCGATGCCGAGGATGGCGATGCACAGGATCAGCGGACACACCGCGAGCAGAGCGTAGCTCCGCACGATCGGCAGCCCGCTCGCCAGGATGTAACCGCCGACGAAGCCGCCGAACACGCCGCCGATCTTGCCGACCGACGCGACGGCACCGCCGCCGCTGGCGCGGATCGCGCTGGGATAGAAGACGCCCGAGATCGAGATGACCGCGCTATGCTCGCCGCCGATCAGGATCGCCTGGAGCACGATCACCGGCAGGAAGAGCGCTTCGGGCACATAGCCCAGCCCGAGCAGCAGCAGCACGGGCACCGCGATCGCCGGGAACAAGGCGACCGAGCGCGGGCCATGCTTGTCGGTGATCCGCATCAGCACCATGCCGGCCACGGCACCGCACAGGCCGCCGATCGAGGCGACGATCGCCGCCGTGGAGCGCGCGATATGCAGTTCCTCGAGCAGCAGCGGCCCCCAGTTCGATCCGAAATAGATGGCGAGCGAGCTCGCGAAATAGGCGATCCACAACAAGGGCGTGATGGCGGCGAGATCGCCTTCGAACAGCTGGGCGAACCGGAACTTGCGGGCGGTCCTCTCGTCACCGAGGATGAAGCGATCCCCCGGAAGGATGTCGAGCGACGGATCGACCCGCTTGAGGGTCGATGCCACCAGGTCCGGCTTGAGCCCCTTTGCCACCAGAAAGCGCACGGATTCCGGCAGATAGATCAACAGCGCCGTCGCGCAGACCAAAGTCCCGATGCCGCCGAACAGATAAACGCCTTCCCAGCCATGATGCGGCGCGATCAGGTTGGTGAGCGGTGCCGCGCTGGCGCTGCCGATCGTATAGCCCATCATGATCACCGCCACGACGGTGCCGCGCATCCGGTTGGGCACGAATTCGATGTTGAGCGCCCAGGCGAGCGGCAGCATGCCGCCGATGGCGAGGCCGTCGAGGAAGCGCAGTGCGAGCAACACCTCGTAATTGCCGGCAAAGGCGGTCGCGATGGTGAGCAGGCCGAAGGTGAAGGCGCAGAAGATCACGGTCGGCCGGCGGCCGATGCGATCACCGAGATTCGAGAAGACCAGGCCGCCGATCACCATCCCGAACGTGCCGGCCGAAAAGACCCAGCCGAGCATCGTCTTCGACAGGCCCAGTTCGTCGCGCATGTAGGGCGCGGTGTAGGACACCATCATCATGTCCAGCCCGTCGAACACGGTGATCAGCCACGACAGCAGGATGAGCTTGATATTGAACGACGAAAGCTTGCGCTGATCGAGCAGCGCGGCGACATCGACGGTACGCGACAGCCTGTTCATCATCCTACCTCTGCAAGCGAATTGATCTTGCCGCGGTCGTTCTGGCGCCGGTTCCGCATCTCACACTCGTTATCACGCAAACCATCCGCTGCGCAGGCCAAAAAAATAGGCCGGACACCCTGCAAGGTGTCCGGCCAGAGAGGAAGCATCAATAATTGATCCGCACGCCGAATTTGAAGGTGGTGCCGAGCGGACTGAACAGGATGTCGTTGCCCGTGCCATGCGACCCCGGGTTCAGCGGGGGGGTGGTGTTGAACACATTGTCGACACCGATGAAGGTGGTCATGTCGTGCGACGAACCGAACGGCAGGCGATATTGCGCCATCAGATCGACATAGGTGCGCGACGGGACCGAGTTGGTGCTGGAGCTGTTGGTCAGCGTGATGTTGTATCCGGCCTGATCGGGGCCGACGAAGGCCGCATTGTAGAAGCCCTTGTTGATCCACTTGATGTGCGTGCTGAGGGTCAAGCGCTGGTAATTCCACGCCACGAGCCCGTCGACCTGCCAATCGGGCAGGCCCGGGGGCGTGCCGCCGCGCAGGCCGGTCTGGCCCGCACGGTTGGTCGAGCCGACCGCGTCGACCGTGATGAAGTCCTTCACGTAATTGGCGAGGATACGGAAATCGAGGCTGCCATATTGCTGGAGCGGCTGGCGATAATCGACCTCGAAGTCGATGCCGCGCGTGATCAGCCGGTTCACGTTCTGCAACACGTCGGTCACGTCGGTGGCGAAGCCGTTCGAGTCCCGCACGATCAGGCTGCAGCTGACCGCATC
Source organism: Sphingomonas sp. MMS24-J13 (assembly GCF_044905095.1). Lineage (NCBI taxonomy): Bacteria > Pseudomonadati > Pseudomonadota > Alphaproteobacteria > Sphingomonadales > Sphingomonadaceae > Sphingomonas > Sphingomonas sp. MMS24-J13. The sequence continues at coordinate 1,026,110 of NZ_CP173258.1, read as the reverse complement.
GCCCTGGAAGCAGCGCGTCAGGATGTTCTGCTGGCCGAGCGTCGAGATCGCATCCTTGATGTTGATGTCGTACCAGTCGACCGAGCCGCGGAAGCGGCCGAGGATCCCGCCCTGCGGTTTCAGCACGACGCCGGCGGTGAAGGTGTTGGCCTGCTCCGGCTTCAAATTCGGGTTTGAACCCGAATGGATGTTGACGACGGTCTGGCCCTTCACGGGATCGCTGACGATGCCCGAGGAGAGCGTCGTCGGACCGAACAGTTCGGAGATGTTGGGCGCGCGGATGTCGCGTGACTTCGTCGCGCGGAAGCGGATCGCCGGGATCGGCTCCCACACGCCGCCAACCTTCCAGGTGGTGACGTTGACCGACGAATCATTGCCGGTGCCCGAACGCTTATAGTGGGTGCGGCGGACCGCGCCGTTTGCGCTCAGTTCGTCGAAGAAGGGAACATCCTTGAGGATCGGAACCTCACCTTCGACATAGCCCTCGGCCACCTGGATCTGGCCCGAGATGATCGATCCGTTGGCGGAGTAGAGCGCGAGCCTTTTCGAGTTGGCGTCGGTGTCGCCTGCAATCTTGTCCGAACGGAATTCGCCGCCGACCGCGATCGCGACCGGGCCCGCCGGCAGATTGAACAGATTGCCCTTCAGGTTGGCAGCAACGACGTGCTCGTTGGTGACGGCGGTCTGGAAAGCGTTGGTGGTGAAATAGGCGATCGAGGCGGCATTCTTCGCCGCCTTCTGGCCGAACGGATCGTAGGGGACGCACGCCGCGTCGTCGTTGTTCGGGTTCGCATCGGCATTGATGCGGCAGATGGCGACGCCATTGACGCTGGTTGCGTCGAGCGCGTTGGTGATCTTCGACGCCACGATCGCGTGGTTTACGTCCTCGCGGAACTTGTTGTGGCCGTACTGATAATAAGCGTCCCAGCTCCAGCTCCCGCCGAGCGCGCCGCTCAGCTTGGCGACGCCGCGGATGACATCGTCATTGGTAACGAGGCCGGTCCGCCCGATCTCGGGAAAGCCCTTGCCGAGGGTGAACGATGTCAGCCCGCTTTGCGCCAGAAGCGTCGGGATATCGAGCGTCGGATCGGCCGAGCGCGGGATGAACGGATTGTCGCTGCGGATCGTGATCGCGGTATTGCGATAATATTGGGCCGTATATTCCGCACGCAGATGGCCGTAATTGACCATCGCCGATGCCTTGATGCTGGGCGTCACATCCCAGTCGAGCATGCCCGTGATCGCATAACGCTCGGTCGGCGCGACGATATACAGGTCCTTGAAATAGATATTGTCCGACTGCCCTTCGCCGCCCTGCATGTACAGATTGTTGGAGATCGTACCGTACTGGAAGCGGCGCGGGGTACCGTCGGGGGAGAAGGTGATGCCGTCGATCGGGCGCAGCGTCGGGAAATTCTTGCCGGTGTAGGCCGATGCGGGCGGCGTGGTGACGCCGTTGAACGGCACGGTCGAGGGCGTGATGCCGGACAGGATGTTGTTGGCCGGCATGTTGGTGACGCCGGGATTGCGGCCGAAATTGAGCGTGTTGGTGCGGCAGAAAGCGCGCGACTGGCAATCGCCGACGCCCGCGTCGTGCTCATATTCGCCGCCGATCACGACGTGGACCGTGTCCGAAAGCTTCCCGCCCCAGGCCAGCCCGATCACCGGATCGCTGTTGTCGCCATAGCGGGTGATGCTGCTGGTACCGGAGAATTTGAAGCCGTTGAGCTTGTGGTTGAGGCGAAGGTTGACGACGCCCGCCACCGCGTCCGATCCATATTGTGCGGACGCGCCGCCGGTCACGACCTCGGCCTGGCTGAGCAGGATCGACGGGATCATGTTGGTGTCGACCGTCGCCTGCGTCGTCGACGGCACGAACCGCATGCTGTCGACCTGGGTCAGCGTGCGTACCGCGCCGAGGCCGCGCAGATCGAGGATACGACCGCCGATATAACCGGCGGTCGGCGCCAGTTCGCCGCTGGCGGGCGTGTTCGATGCACGGAAGGACGGAACTTCGTTCAGCGCGTCGGCAACGTTGGTGATGCCGCGTTGCTCGAGGCGCGCAGCGCCGACCACGGCGACCGGCGTCGGGCTCGAGAAACCGGTGGCCAGGCGCGAACCCGTCACGACGATCTCAGCCGCGTCGGCGGCATCCGGTGTGGCGGCCGGTTGCGCCGCATTCTGGGCGCTCGTCGGCGCTGCCAGCATCACCAGTGCAGCCCCCAATGCGAGCTGCGCGACTCCCTGACGCAGAGTCACCTTGACGGTTAGGCTCATTACCCTCTCCCTGTTGGTCGTTTCGCGATCTTCCGTCGCTTCGATTTGGTAGGGGGCTAAAGAATTTTTCGATAGGGCGCTACAGGTTTTTGTAGCATGGTACGGAATATTGCGAGCGTGGCATTCTGCACACACAGCGATGGCTTAGCTGCGAGGCTTGGCCTCGCCTCGGCGAACGCTTATCGGCCGCGATGGATAGCGAATGGCGTCGTTACGGGGCAATAGCCGCGAACACGCGAGAATGGAGAGCATTGATGGCGACGGCGTTCAAGATCACCAGCATCCCGGATCCCTATGCCGAGATCACCAAGCGCTTCGGGGTCGAGGGTGATTGCCTCGGCGCCAGCGAGAGCGAATTGCCGTGGGTTCCCTATGGCGACAAGGCCGCGATCCGCCACATGGCGTTCGACGTGCGCGGCAATTGGTATGGCAACGTGCTGTGGATCAAGGAACCCGGCATGATCGGCACGCACAAGCATCACGGCACGGTGCTGATGCTGTGCCTCGAAGGCAGCTGCCGCTATCTGGAATATGATTGGGTCGCCGGCCCGGGCGACTTCATCACCGAGACGCCGGGCCAGGCGCACACCCTCGTCACCGATCATCCCGACGGCGTGAAATTGTTCGGCTGGATGCAGGGCTGTGCCGAGCATTTCGACGAGGACGGCAACCATCTGGAGACGATCGACGTCTTCTGGTTCATCAAGCATTATACCGAATATTGCGAGACGAACGGCCTGCCGATCAATGAAAAGCTGTTCATGAAGTAAGTCGCGACCGGCTCATTCCGCCGTCATGCTGAACTCGTTTCAGCATCCACCAAACAACTTGCTCGGACAGTGCAGCACGCTTGGTGGACCCTGAAACAAGTCCAGGGTGGCGGCCTGGAAGATCACCGCATTTCGTCGAGCCGGCCCAATATCTGGTTGAGCACATCGACGCAGATCGCCAGCCGCTCCGGATCGATATCGCTCAACAATTCGCGCCGCAGATTGTTGGTGACGCCCATGATCTGGGCGATCACCTGCAGCCCGGCCGGGGTGATGCGGTTGATCGTGACGCGGCGGTCGCTCTCGCTCTGGCTGCGCTCGATCAACCCATCGCGCGCCAGCACATCGAGCATGCGCACCATCGTCGGCCCTTCGACCGAGATCAGGCGGGCGAGTTCGCTCTGCGTGAGATCGACATCGGCGAAGGCGACGAGGAACAAGGTCTCCCAGCGCGCCATCGTCTGGCCGACCGCCTTGACCCGTTCGTTGGCAAGCTTGCGCCAGCGCCGCGCGGCGACGACCATAGCGCGCGTCGCATTGTAGAAACCGTCATTCTCGCTGCCGTCGCCGAATTGCTCGTGATAGCTGATCAGGTGACGGTTCGAGACGTCGGTGTCGTAGCCGCCATCGGGCGGCGGCGCCCTGCCCGCTGAATCGGTTCCGCGCGGGCCTCGTCTCTTTTCCGAGCGCGGTCCGCCTGTCACCTGGCGATGGTCCGTATCATAGGACAAGGAATACCCCCCTTTGGCCGCCCGAAACAAGGTCGGATCTGGGACAAGCGCTTCACCCGATCAGGAGCTGATGGTGGTGGCAGACCGCGGCCGCTTGCTCACGACGGCACCAATCGCGAGCGCCGAGAGCGCCAGGATCACGGGGCACGCCGCCAGCAAAGTGTAGCTGCGGATCACCGGCATCCCGCTGGCGAGGATATAGCCTCCGAGCAGCGGCCCCAGCACCGCACCGACCTTGGCTACCGAGGTCGCCCAGCCGGCACCGCTCGCGCGGATCGCGCTCGGATAGAAGATGCCCGCGATCGAATGGATGCCGAAATGCGCGCCGCTCACCAGCAACGCGGCCACGACCTGCACGGGCAGGAACCAGTCGTGCGAGACGAGCCCCATGCCCATGACGAGCAGCACCGGCACGGCGAGCGTCGGATAGAAGGCCACCATGCGCGGCCCGCGCCGATCGGTGAAGCGCATCAGCAACAGGCCGCCGACCGCACCGAGCACGCCGCTCAGCGAGGAAACGAGCGCCGCCGTCTTGCGCGGAAACTCGAGCGATTCGAGCACGAGCGGCCCCCACGAGGACCAGAAATAGACCGCCAGGCTGCTGGCGATGTAGCCGAGCCACAGCAATGGCGTGATCTTGGCCAGATCGCCCTTGAACAATTGGCGGACATGGAAACCGGCCCCGCCATGCGCCTCGTCGCCCAGGGTGAAGGTGTCGGCCGGGGTCGCGCCGATCGCGGGATCGATCCGGTTGAGGATCACCGCCACCTTGTCGGGCCGGAGCCCGCGCGTGACGAGGAAGCGCGCCGATTCGGGGAGATAGGCGAGCAGCAGCACGGCGCAGACGAGCGTACCGACGCCGCCGACGACATAGACCCCTTCCCAGCCATGATGGGGCGCGATCCAGTTGGTGAGCGGGCCGGCGCTGGCCGTGCCGATGCTGTACCCCATCATGATCACCGTCACGACGGTCGAGCGGAACCGGCCCGGCACGAACTCGATGTTGAGCGCCCAGGACAAGGGCAGCATCCCGCCGATGGCGAGCCCGTTGAGGAAGCGCAGGACGATGAACTGCGGCAGGGTCTGCGCCAGCGCGGTCGCGATCGTCAGCACGCCGAACGTGAACGCCGCCGCAACGATCGTCGGCCGCCGGCCGATCACGTCGGCGAGCCAGGCGAAGAAGAAGCCGCCCGCCATCATGCCCGCCGTACCGGCCGAAAAGACCCAGCTCAGCTGCGTCGGAGAGAGATGGAACTGATCGCGGATATAGGGCGCGGTATAGCTGATCATCATCTGATCGAAGCCGTCGAACGCCGTGATCAGCCATGAGATGATGATCAATTTGTAATTGAAGCCGCCGAGCTTGCGCTCCTCGATCAGCTTCGCGACATCGATCGTACGCGGCGCAATGGCCATGAATTCCCTCTCTCCGGCACTGGCTGATGCCAGCGATAGGGGCGCAGCGATTAGGTAGCAATCTATGTGACGCGGCGTTGGAAGAGCCGTGCAGCAAATCAGGTCGCGCGACGCCCCCGCGCGGCGGCGAGCGCCCGGCCGAGCTGCTCGATCGTGTAGGGCTTGAGCAGGAGCTGGAAGCCCTCCTCCCCGGCAGCAGCCGCAGCGGCGGAATAGCCGGTCATCAGCACGACCGGCAGATCGGGCCAATGTTCGGCGATCCGGCGCGCCAGATCGAGCCCGCCCATGAAGCCCGGCATCACCATATCCGACAGCACGATATCGAAATGCTCGCCTTCCTCCAGCAGAGCCAGCGCCGCCATCGCGGTTCCGACGCGGTGCGGTTCGCAATTCAGCTCGCGCACCAGCCCGGTCACGAGATCGGCGAGGGCATCGTCATCTTCGGCGATCAACACCCGCGCCTGCCCGATCTCCGGCATGGCCGCCGCATCCGCCCGCGGTTCGACCGGTGCGCGCGCGCAGCGCGGCAGGAGCAGGTTGACGGTCGTCCCCTCCCCCAGCTTGCTCTCGATCGCGATCGATCCGCCCGAACCGTGGACGAAGCCATAGACCTGACTCAGACCCAGCCCGGTGCCATGCCCGGCCGGCTTGGTGGTGAAGAAGGGTTCGAAGACCTTTTCGATCAGTTCGGGCGGCATGCCGCTGCCACTGTCGCGCAACGACAGGCGCACCCGGTCCACCTCGCCCGCGTTCGTCGCCGGCACGTTGCGGGCGGACACGATCAGCATTCCGCCATCGGGCATCGCGTCACGCGCGTTGACCGCGATGTTGAGGATCGCGACATCGAGTTGCGACCCGTCGACCTCGATCGGCCACAACCCCGCCGGCATGCTATATTCGACCGCGATATCCTCCCGCAGCGAGCGCGCGATCAGATCGTGAAGGCTTTCGATCCGCTCGCGCAGATCGATCACCTCGGGTTTCAAAGGCGATCGCCGCGCGAAGGTCAGCAATTGCTGGGTGAGCTTGGTGCCGCGATCGATCGCCTGCCTTATCCCCTGCCGCAGCCGTTCCCGGCGCGTGGGATCGTCCGTACGGTCCATCAGTTCGAGCCCGCTCGACGCGACCATCAGCAGGTTGTTGAAATCATGCGCGACCCCACCGGTGAGCTGGCCCATCGCCTCCATCTTCTGCGACTGGCGCAAGGCTTCTTCCGCCTGCCGCCGGCTTTCGGCCTCTTCCTGGAGCCGCTGATTGGCCTCGCTCAACTGCGCATAGGAGGCGCCCAGTACGGCCAGGAGCAGGCAGGCCATGACGATGATCGCGGCCACCCCGCTGTAGCGCATCATCCGTCGCGTCCACGGCTCGACCGACGCACGCAGATAGACCGCGCCGAGCGCGACCCCGTTCTGCACGACCGGCTCGTTCACGATGAGATCGCCGCCGACGAAATGCGGCGCTGCCGGCACCGCGCGATCGGGCGCAGCGGCGCCGTTGCGGCCGAAGCTCGCGATGCGGTGACCGTCGAGCGCGTAGACGCCGGCCGCATCGATCTCGGGATTGGCGCGCAACGCCTCCAGATAATCGCGCATCGCTTCGGCATCGTCGAACGCCAACGCCCCCGCGACGCTGCCGGCGAGAATTCGCGCCTGCACCGTCTGCGCATGAATATGGCTGGAGCGCGCCTGATTCTCGCCATGGAGCGCCGCCAACACGCCTGCCGCGAGCAGCGCCGCGGCGATGCCGAGCGCGATCAGCGGACTGCCGGCGAGAAACCAGCCGAGCCGATCCCAGACCCTGCGCCGCACCGTCATCGCGCCACCTTCACGGCAAGCTCGAGCAGCTTGGAGCTGATCTGCAACCCGCTTTGCTCGGCGGCCGCGGCATCGACGGCGAAACGCACCCGCCCGTCGAGCGTCATGAAGGCGATGATGCTGCCGGGGAAATCCTGATCGTTGTCGGTGACGGTCAATACCGGATGGCCGTGCATCGTGTGGATTATCTCTGCCGGGGGGCTTTCTGAACCCGGACCGACGAACAGGATATGGCATTGCCCCATCGTCGCCGCGTCGGGATGCTCGATCGTAACGGGGTGACCCTGCACCTGCTGCCCCTTTACCGCGTCGGCCAGCGCGGCGCCGAACGGATCGGTACCGCTCACGCAGATCCTGAACGGGCTATCGGGTGCGGCGAAGCTGCGCGCGGGCCAATCGATGAACAGCGCGAATTTGGTGAGGTAGTTCGCCTTGACGATAGTTTCGGGCGATTGCGCGGCCGCCGCGACCGAAACCGAACTGGCCGCGCCGATCGCCAGCGCGGTCCGCATCAGACGGCGCACGATCGCCATATCCCTCAAACGCTCCTTGCCCGGCGAGCCCGGCCATATTGTTTCGCCAGCGGTCCGATAACGGCGTGCGCGTCGGGAGGTTCCCGCTCCGCAGCCTGATTTGTCCAATCGCCGCTTGACCCGCCCGCCATCGATGATGTTCGTGCGCGGTAACGGAGATGGAGCAACGCATGGACGACGAACGGCCCTGGCCGCAGCAGGGGCGCGAACGGATGATCATCCCCGCGCCTGTCGGGCGGATCGGCACCGGCGCGCCCGAGATCGAGATGGAGATGCTCGCGCGGATGGACGCCGATCATGTCTTCATGATGGGCGACAATCCGGCGCTGCGGCGCATGCCCGAACGGCCCAAGCTGGTCGATTTCTTCCGCTACCGCTTCGGCGACATCACGATCCGCCACCTCACCACCAGCGCCAAGCGCGCGCTGGACGAGGGCATGGATGAGAAGATCGTACTGGCCTGCCTGCTCCACGATATCTCGAACGGCTGCTTCGTGCGCGCCGACCATGGCTATTGGGGCGCACAGATGATCGCGCCTTATGTCAGCGAGGAGATCGCCTGGGCGGTCAAATATCACCAGCCCTTGCGGTATTTCGCCGACGAGAGCGTGGGCTACCAGTATCCCGACAGCTATCGCCAGTTCTTCGGCCCCGATTACGTGCCGCCCGAATATATCCGCCGCGACGCCGAATATGCCCGCAACCATCGCTGGTACATGAGTTCACGGCTGGTGACGCTGTACGACCTGTATTTCTTCGACGACGTGGCGGCGTTCGATCCCGAGATATTCACCGACATCATCGGCCGCCACTTCAAGGAGCCCGAGGAAGGCCTCGGCTTCGACGGCAGCCCGGTCGCGCACATGTGGCGCACGATGATCTGGCCGAACAACTTTTTGTAGGAAATCTATGGGTTTGTCCGGTTCGTTCTGAGCGCATACAACAGATGTGTTCGGTAAAATTCATTACCGTCATTCCCGCGAAGGCGGGAATCCAAATTCTCTAACGTTTCGAATTGTTGGGTTGCTTCAGAGGATATGGATTCCCGCCTTCGCGGGAATGACGATTAACTTAAAACCCCCGCGCTAGCCCTCGCTCTTCTGAAACACCCGCGCGCGATCAGCCGCCCAGTTGCGTAGCGCCTCGGTCCGCTTCCTCGCCCCTTCGGGATCGGCTTCCATCGGCAGCACAGCATCGACGATTTCGTCATAATGCCGGCGCAGCTGCTCCTTCGCCTCGGGGTAAGGGATGACGTAAAGCTGGTTCTGCTCGATCGCGGCCTTCACATGCTCGGCCAGCTCGATCGGCTCCATGCCGTGGGCATGGATCGAATGGAGCGAGGCAATCGAGGCCTCGTTCTCGACATAGCCACTGCCGGCGAACTGGGCGGGTCGTAGCCTGCTCGCCTCGGCGATGTTGGTTTTGATATTGGCCGGGCACACCACCGACACGCCGATCCCGTATTGGGCGAGGCCGGCGCGGTAGCTCTCCATCAAATTGACCACCGCCGCCTTGGCCGCCGAATAGGGTGCCGCGATCGCGCTGCCCTGCAGCCCGCCCATCGACGAAACGGTGACGATATGCCCCGGCTTCCCCGCCGCGATCATGCGCGGCACGAAGGTGACCATGCCGTTGATCACGCCGCCCAGATTGACGCCGACGATCCAGTCGAAATCCGCGTAGGTGGTCTTCTCGACCGGCCCGAAGCTGTTCACGCCGGCGGTGTTGAACAGCAAGGTCGGTGGCGCGCCGAACACCTGTTCGACCTCGTCGGCGGCGCGGGCATAGGCTTCGCGATCCATGATATCGAGGACGATACCGTGCGCGGTGATCCCCTCCCCCGCCAGCGCGGCCAGCGCCGTTTCGATCGCCTCCGCGCGAACATCGGCGATGACGATCCTGGCGCCCGCGCGACCGAACACCTGCGCCTGGCCCAGGCCGGCCCCCGAGGCGCCGCCGGTGATGAACGCGATCTGGCCGTTGAAGTCCTGCATGGGTCAGCCTCTCCGTTTTGATCTGGCCCGTTGGTGGCCATGGCGGCCGGACGATGCAAGCCTGATGCGTCGGCGCGTGGGAGATCACGCGTTAAATCACACCCGCTCATCCTGAGGAAGGACTGAGGTTGTCGAAATGGCTGCTCAGGGATGGGCAGGAATGACTAATTACCCCCCGATATCGCCCACTCCACCCCGCTGCAGGCGGCTGACGCAGCCGCGTCTCCCGAGCGAGCTCGCACAACCGCCCTGCGAAACGACGCCGCGAGACATCATCGTGGCCTGGCGGCCGACGGAGAAGCCCGACGAGCCCGTCCCCGCCTGCGATCACGCGGCCGTTTCGATGAACACATCACCGCGGAAAATTTTATCGATCGCGTATGACATAGTTGAAGATGGGTACCGGCGGCATCGAACACGCAATGACATGGATCATTTCTGTCTCAAGGTAATATATAACAAAAGTCACCTTTATATCCTGTTGATATGACATGGATAATAACCTGATTCATACGATGTACGGGAATCTACGGACATCGCCGATTTTTGACTTGGCATATCCGATGACCTCAAGGATCACAGCGACCGGCCGTGAAATGAAATTACGCCAATTTGCCAAGAATCAAGAATTACGCAAGTTTAGACAGCTCCCCGCCGTGCGGTTTGCGGTTGTGAGGCCGTCTTTGCTGCCGGCTCCAAAAAGGCCGTTTCTGCAATCGCATTCGCATTCAGGGAACCCGGCGCGGCGAATACCAACGCCCCCCGATCCCACCAATTAATTCCTACAAGAAGGGGAAATTATGACAAAGTTTGCGCCTTTAGTGGCGGCCACGATGGCCGGCGCCCTCGTTGCGGTGCCGGCAGTCGCCACAACCGTCACCAGCTCGTTCAACGTGACAGCGAATGTCCAGGCGACGTGCTCGGTATCGGCCACCAATATGGCCTTCGGCGCCTATACCGGCGTGCAGCTGGTGAGCACCTCGAGCCTCTCGATAACCTGCACCAACACCACGGGCTATGCGGTTGGCCTCGATGCCGGCACCGCCACCGGTGCCACCGTAACCAGCCGCAAGATGACCGGTCCGGCTGCGGCGACCCTCGGCTACGGGCTGTACCGGGACGGCGGCCACACCAGCAACTGGGGCCAGACGGCCGGGACCGACACCGTGGCGGGAACCGGGTCCGGCACGGCGCAGTCGCTGACGGTCTACGGCTTGGTTCCCGCCGGCCAGACGCCGCCGGCAGGCTCCTATTCTGACACCATCACCGTAACAGTGAGCTACTAATCATGACGAAGCACACTCGCCGCCAGGCGCACCCGCGCGCCATGATGATCGCGCTGATTGGAGTTTCCTTCACTGGAGCCATGTCGGTGGCCAGCCCGGCTGACGCGGCCACCACGACCACAACCTTCCCGGTTTCGGCCACGGTCCAGGCCGCCTGCTCGATGAGCGCCAGCAACATCGCTTTCGGGACCTACACCGGAGCGACGCTCACTGCGACGGGCAGCCTTTCAGTCACCTGCACCAACTCGACCTCGTTCACGGTCGGCCTGAGTGCAGGCACCGGCAACGGTGCGACGACGACGACCCGCAACATGATGGGCCCCGGCGCAGCCACGCTGAGCTACCAGATGTTCCGCGACGCAGGCTATTCGGCCAATTGGGGCAACACCATCGGTACCGACACCTACCCCGGGGTCGGTACCGGCTCCGGGCAGATCCTGACGATCTACGGAAGGGTGCCGGCCGGCCAGGGCAGCACGCCCGGTGCCTATAGCGACACGATCACCGCTACTCTCACCTACTGAACGAGGAAAACCATGATCATCAACAAATCCCGCGCGCCGGTCCGCCGGAGCATGTGCGCCGCCTCCAGCATGATCGCTGCCTCCCTTTTGGCTTTGGGCGCCGGCCGCGCGACGGCGCAGTCGCTGACCGTGCTTCCGGTGACGGTCCAGATGGCTGCGGGACAGAAGTCCGCCAGCCTGACCATCATCAACCAGGGTGAGACCGAAACGGCGGTTCAGGTCCGCGTCTACGCCTGGAACCAGAGCGATGGATCCCAGGTCCTGGTCCCCACCAGCGATGTCATCGTAAGCCCGCCGCTGGCGACGGTGGCGCCATCGGCGGCGCAGGTGCTCCGCCTCGTCCTTAAGCGCCAGCCGCAGGGGCAGGAGCTGACCTATCGAATTCTGGTCGATCAGATTCCCACGGCGGCGGCGGCTCCGGGAACGGTCAAGATTGCGCTGCGCCTGTCGATCCCGATCTTCGCCGAGCCCGCGGAGCGGGTTGCTTCGCACGTGCGCTTCCACATGGAGCGCTCGGCTGGGGAGAATTATCTGGTCGCGGTCAATGATGGCTCCCGCCACGAAGCCTACCGCGACATCACCTTGACCACCGCGACCGGTGTGGCCCTGAAGACAGACGTCAACGCCTCGCCCTATATCCTGGCCGGCGCCACGCGCCGGTGGCATGTCACCGGAGCGGCACCCGGAGCGATCCCGGCTGGAGATCTTCACCTGACTGCGCGCATCGACGGCGGCACCGTCGATCAGAATCTGGCCGGTGCCGCAGGCTCCTGACGGCCATCGATCGATTGGCGCCCGTCTGGTCGGCCTGGCGATCTGCCTCATGCTGATGTTTGGCGCAGCGGGCGCCGCCCGGGCCTCCGAGGAAGCCCTCCTGCTCGACATACACGTCAACGGGCGCGCGATCGACAAGCTCGGCGAGTTCACGCTGCGCGATGGGGCTTTGCTGGCATCTGCCACCGAATTGCGGGCGCTTGGTTTTCATGTTCCCGATAGTGTGCGGGTCGGGTCGGACGGGCTCATCGCCTTGTCCGACCTGCCCGGCGTCTCGTGGCGCATCGATCAACCGAACCAGGCGCTCTACGCCACTGCGTCGGATGTCAGCCTCGAACCTCACGTCCTGAAGCCTGACGGAACGGCACCGGACGTGCCGGTCGACAGCGCCTCCGGCGTTACGGTGAACTATGACGTCAACGCCACGGTCGCTGGTGGCAACGCGGCAGGTAGCGGCCTGCTGGACGTGCGGCTGTTCTCGCCTCGCGGTTTGGCAACCTCGACCTTCATGGTGGCCGCCCGTAGCGGCTCCACGTCGGGCCGGGCTTCCGTGGTGCGGCTGGATTCCGCCTACACAATTTACGACACCAACGCGCTTCGCCGGTATCGCGCCGGCGATTTCATCAGCGGCGGGCTCAGCTGGTCGCGGGCTGTCCGCATGGGCGGTCTGCAGGTCGCCACCGACTTCAGCATCCGGCCCGATTTGGTGACATTTCCCCTTCCGACGATAACGGGCTCCGCTTCGGCGCCATCGACGCTTGATGTTCTGGCAGGGGGCGTCAGGGTGCTCAGTCGCGCGATCGATCCGGGCCCGTTCCAGATCCCGCAACTCCCCGTGGTTACCGGGGCCGGCGACATCACGGTCACGCTGACCAATGCGCTGGGGCGGCAGGTGGTCGCCTCGCTGCCGTTCTACGCGAGTTCCTCGCTGCTAGCGCCGCATCTGCAATCCTTCTCGGCGCAGATCGGCGCGGTGCGGCGCAACTGGTCGCTTCTGAGCAACGATTATGGCCCGGTGGCCGCGATCGCCAGTTACCGGCGCGGGTTGACTGACCGGCTGACGCTGGAAGCCACCGGTGAAGCGACGGCGGGCGTCGTCATGCTCGGCGGCGGTCTGGTGACGATGGTGGGAAACATCGCCGTCCTGCACGGCGCCTTCGCGATGAGTTCCGGCTCGGGGCAGCACGGCGCCCTGGCCACCGCGGGAATCCAGCGGGTCGACCGGAGGTTCAGCTTTGCGGCATCGGCAAGCGTCGCGAGTTGCATGTTCCGCGACGTGGCCGCGATGAGTGGCGACCCGGTTCCACGGCTGGAGTTGCGCATCAGCGGTGGGCTGGTGCTCGGCCGCTATGGAACGGCGAGCGTGGCCTATGCTGCAATTGATCGGGACGCGCAGGATCTCGCAATCCAGCCTTATGCCGCCGCCGCGGCATCCTCTTTCAATGGTGTCACCTATGCCCAGGCGGTCGAGCGCGCCCACATCCTGACTGGCACCTACGCCCTGCCGCTGGGCCGGCTTTCTTTCACCGTCACCGGATACCGCGATTTCGCGAGCGCAAATGCAAAGGGATTTATCGTGGGGTTGTCGATGCCGCTCGGTGCTCGCAGCTCAGGCGGAGTGAGCGTCGGACGGTCCTCTGGCAAAGGCTATGCCCAGGCTCAGGTCCAGCGATCGGCGATATCAACCGGCGAATGGGGGTACCAATTCTACGCGCTGGAAGGCGAGAGCGCGCATCGCTTCGCCCAGGCGCAATACCGCTCGCCCGTCGGCCTGATCACCGCGGGCGTCGATCAGTTCAGGGGCCAGACTTCGGCTCGCGCCGAACTTCAGGGCTCCGTGTCGGCGATGGATGGCCGCCTCATCGCAGCCGGGCCGATCGACGACAGCTTCGCGATCGTGGACACCAATGGCACGGGCCACGTCCACGTCCTGTACGAGAACCGCGTGATCGGTGTCACCAACGGGGCCGGGCGCCTGCTGGTGCCCGATCTGCGGTCATTCGACATCAACCACCTCGCGATCGAGCCGACCGACGTGCCGGCCGACGCCACGATCGGATACGTCACCCGCGACGTGCGACCGCAGGATCGGTCGGGGGTCGTCGTGCGGTTCCCCATCAAGGCCAGTCACGCCGCATTGTTGAAACTGGTCGACGATGCCGGCGTGCCGTTGGCGCTGGGAAGCACGGCGGTGCTGGAGAGTTCCGGGGCCGCTGCTCCCGTCGGGTACGACGGCGCGACCTATATTCAGGACCTGGCGGCGCGCAATCGCCTGACTGTCAACAAGCCCGACGGACGGCGCTGCTCTGTCGTTTTCGATTATCGTCCCGTCCCAGGCGACATTCCGACGATCGGGCCGCTCATGTGCCTCGAAGCGGCACAGTGAAGGTGGCGCTTTTTCTGTGTGCGGCAGGCCTGTTCGCTCCCGCGGCAACGCCTGCCGCCTGCACGGTCTCGACCGCGGGCATCACGTTCGGCATCTACAATCCAACCTCACCGACCCCCGCCGATTCGGCCGGCGCGATTTCCGTAGAGTGCACCTATCCCGACGGCGACGCCGGCTATGTCATCGCGTTGGGGGCGGGCAGCAGCGGCGATTCCCAGCGCACGATGATCGGCGGAAACGGTGTCCTGCACTATCAGCTGTTCCTCGATGCGGGCCACAGCCAATCCTGGGGCGATGGGAATGGCGGGTCCTCGGTGATTTCGGGGGCGGGCAGCAGGCGCCAGACCTATCCGATCTATGGCCGCATTCCGGCGCGGCAAGCCGTGGTACCGGGCTCCTTTTTCGACATGCCGGTGATGACGATAACCTTCTGAGCAAGCGAGACCACTCTTCGCAGATCAGAATTCGATTGTGAGCCTGGTGACGCCTGCGGCCGGATCGCGAACCAGGGAAATCTGCGGTTGACGCGCCGGGATCCTATTCGTTTGGTTTGGGGACACAGACCCACAGGCCTGGAATGGAGACCGGATTACATCCTGCGGCTGTTCCAACAACCTCTTCGCCGCGATTGAGCAGCTCGCTTCGACGGTCGCTCCCACGGTGAAACTGGCCGACGCAACCGCAGCAACCCCGCTCGCCGGATCAGCAAGCGTCGCGATGAGCAGGCCGTAGGCAATAAAATGGCGCATCCAGGATCCACGTCGCAAGCGACAGGCCTGAGACGATTACGTTAAGATCCAGTTTAGAGGCGTCGGTCCGAGCCGAAGCCATGTGAAGGGGCTGAGTCCGACAAGGCTAGGTGGAGCTGGATACCAAGCTGCGCTGATCACGACACACGAGCCCATTTGCGGAGGCCTTTGGATGACCGGCAAGGCAGGGGCGCCGGCGCTATTCTAACCGCGATACCGCGCACTCCACCCCGGCGCGGGCGGCTGATGCAACCGTGTCTCCGGGATAAGTTCCCGCACCCGGCCGGCAAAACGCCGCAGCGCCACTTCCTCGCGGCTCAGCGGCCCGACCGAGAAGCTCGACGAGCCCATGCCCGCCTGCACCCGTGCGACGAGATCGGTGTCCTCGGCATTGACCTGTCGGTTGATGCGCCAATTGAGATAGCGCGCCGCGCGCATCTCGCGTCGATCGTCGGGCAGGACATAGCTGATCTCGCGGATCAGCGTCTCGGTCGGCGAGACCGGCAGGAACTGCATGAAATCGACCTGATCGGGATAGATATCGAACGCGACGTTGGGCCAGAGCTTGAAATAGGTCCACAGCCGCTGCCGTTCGGGCGGCAGATGCGGCACTTCGGGCAGGAAATGGAGATAGGCCCGCTCGGAGATATTGGCCGATCGCCGGTCGAGCAGATCGCCCCACATCTTGTCGACCCATTCCTCGGATTCGACGCCATAGCCGTCGCCCATCAGCCGCTTGAGGCCGGGATGCGCGACCTGGATGTGGAGCCCGTCCGAATAATTGTCGGCGATATTCTTCCAGTTCACGTCACGCGGGCGCAGCGTGACGCGGCCGAGCGCCTTCAGTTCGGGGAAACGATATGGCTCGACCTCATGCGTATAGGGCGACATCATCTCGGCGACACTGGGCCCACCGCCTTCGAGACGGATGAAGATGAAGCCCTGCCAGATTTCCAGCTCGATCGGTGTCAGGGTCAGCCCCGCCAGCGCTTGCGGATCGTAGGTCGATCGCATCGGCACCCCGGTCAGCCGCCCGTCCTGGCCATAGCTCCACGCATGATAGGGACAGACGATCCGCGCAGCGCAGCCGCCTGCGCCGTCGAAGATGCGCGCGCCGCGATGGCGGCAGACATTGTGGAACGCGCGCACGATGCCGTCCTGCCCGCGCATGACGATCGCGCTCTCGCCGGCATAATCGAGGCCATGCCAGTCGCCCGCGCCCGACACGTCACTCTCGTGGCACACCACCTGCCATGACGGACGGATCACGCGCGCCAGCTCGACCTGGAAATATTCGGGGTCCGAATAGAGCCATGCCGGCAGGCTCATGCCCGCTTCCGGATCGTGATCGGGCAGGTCGAATGCGGTGGCGATGATCGGTCTCCTCTTGGGCCTGGACCCTGCACCCGCGACGATCCCCGATCAATATCGTCATTGACACGGGCGCCGCGCCGCGCCCTTCTCGGCCACCATGGCCAGCCGAACCGCAGAGCCCACCGGATCGATCGAGACCGCGCTGGCGCATGCGCGGCGGATGCTCGCGACACGCCCTGATCTGGCGATCGAGCAGGCGCAGGAGATTTTGCGCGTCGTCCCGCGCCATCCCGCAACCATGATCCTGCTGGCGGACGCATGGCGCGCGCGCGGCAATCAGCTTCACATGGCGGGCGACGAGGCCGGCGCCGATGCCGCGCATATGCAAGCGCTCAACGCATCGATCGCCGATCCCGCTTTGCTGCATGCGGCGGATGCGTTGGCGCGCAACGATCTGCCGGTCGCCGAGCGCCTGTTGCGTGAACGGCTCAAGCAGGCGCCCACCGATGTCGGTGCGATCCGCATGCTGGCCGAACTGGCCGGGCGGATCGGGCGCCATCGCGATGCCGAAAACCTGCTGCGCCGCGCGATCGAACTGGCGCCGGGTTTTGCCGCCGCGCGCCACAACCTCGCCTTGCTGCTCCACCGCCACGGCAACCCGGCCGAGGCCCTGACGCAGATCGATCGCCTGATCGCAGGCGAGCCCGACAATATCACCTACACGATCCTGCGCGCCGCGATCCTCGGCCGACTAGGCGATTACCATGCCGCGATCACGGCCTACCGCGCGATCCTCGATCATTATCCGCGCCAGGCCAAGGTGTGGATGAGCATGGGCCATGCGCTCAAGACAGTCGGCCAGCAGGACGAGAGCATCGCCGCCTATCGCCGCAGCCTGACGCTGGAGCCGACGCTGGGCAGCAGCTGGTGGAGCCTCGCCAACCTCAAGACCTTCCGCTTCACGCCCGACGATGTGACGGCGATGGAGCGGGCGCTCACGGTGCCGGGGACGAGCGAGGAGGATCGCTATCAGCTCGAATTCGCGCTCGGCAAGGCGCGCGAGGATGCGGGCGAATGGCAGGCGAGCTTCGGCCATTATGCCGAGGCCAATCGCCGCCGCCGCCGCGCCTTGCTCGATTATGATCCTGCGCACGTCACCGCGATCGTCGATCGCCAGCGCGCGACGCTCGACGCCGATTTCTTTGCCGCCCGCAAAGGCTGGGGTTGCCCGGCTGAGGATCCGATCTTCGTCGTCTCGTTGCCGCGGTCGGGATCAACGCTGATCGAGCAGATCCTTGCCAGCCATTCGCAGGTCGAGGGCACGATGGAATTGCCCGACATCGGCATGATCGCCGGACGCCTCGGCCCCGGCGGGATCATGCAGCTGACCGAGAGCGACGCGCGCGCCTGGGGCGAGGATTATCTCGCGCGCACCGCGGTCCAGCGCAAGCATGGCAAGCCGCGCTTCGTCGACAAGATGCCGAACAACTGGACCTATCTGGCGCTGATCCACCTGATCCTGCCCAATGCGCGGATCGTCGATGCGCGGCGCCATCCGCTCGGCTGCGGATGGTCCCTGTTCAAGCAGCATTTCGCGCGCGGCCAGTCCTTCTCCTACGATCTGGCCGAGATCGGGCGTTATTATCGCGATTACGTCCGCGCGCTCGATCATGTCGATCATGTGCTGCCGGGCCGCGTCCACCGCGTCTTCTACGAGGCGATGGTCGAGGATACCGAAACGCAGGTACGGGCCTTGCTCGATGCGGTCGGCCTGCCCTTCGAGGCCGCGTGCCTGCGTTTCCACGAGACCGAGCGCGCGGTGCGCACCGCCTCGTCCGAACAGGTACGCCGCCCGATCTTCCGCGAAGGCCTTGATCATTGGCGCAATTTCGAACCGTGGCTCGGGCCGCTCATCGATGCGCTGGGCCCGGTGCTGACCCGTTATCCGGACGTGCCGCGCGGGGCGTGACATTTTTGCAGGGCACAACGGAGAAAGGCGCGCGCCCCTGCGCCGCCCGCTTGACATAGTTTCGCCGCAGGAACAGCCTTCGCGCATAAGTCATAAAGGGGTCATTCATGCGCGGATCCAAGCCCTTTTCGCTGCTGCTTTTTTCCTCGACGATGCTGACCGTGCCGATGAGCGGCGTTGCAGCGCAGCAGGCCGCCCCGCCTGCCGCCGGCGACGCACCGGCTTATAATAACGAGATCATCGTCACCGCCACCAAGCGGTCCGAAAGCCTGCAGAACGTGCCGATCAGCGTGCAGGCGCTCACCTCCGCCACGCTCGACCAGCATCAGGTCGCCTCGTTCGACGACATCGCCAAATTGCTGCCGAGCGTGAGCTACCAGTCGTTCGGCCCCGGCCAGGCACAGCTCTATTTCCGCGGCATCGCGACCGGCGGCGACGGCCTCGCTGCCGGCCCACTGCCGGGCAGCGGCCTCTATATCGACGAGACACCGGTCACGACGATCTTCAGTTCGGTCGATCTGCACGCTTACGATCTGGCGCGGGTCGAGGCTTTGTCTGGCCCGCAAGGAACGCTCTATGGCGCAAGCTCGCTGTCGGGCACGCTGCGCATCATCACCAACAAGCCCGATCCGAGCAAGTTCTCGGCGGGTTACGACCTGCAGGGCAACAAGTTCGGCAAGGGCGGCTATGGCGGACAGGCCGAGGGGTTCGTCAACCTGCCCCTCAACGAGACGATGGCGATCCGCCTCGTCGGCTATTACAACCATGATGGCGGCTATATCGACAATACGCCGGGAAGCCGCACCTATGAGCGGCCGCACACGGTCGGCACCGACACCGACGGCAATCCGATCATCGCCGATGCACCGATGACGGTGAACAATGCGTCGCTGGTGAAGAAGGACTACAATACCGTTGACGATTATGGCGGCCGCGCCGCTCTTCTGATCGACCTCGATGATCATTGGACGATCACGCCGGGTATCATCTACCAGCATATGAAGGCGAAGGGGGAGTTCCTCTACGATCCGCGCGCCGGCGATCTGCAGAACCACGATTTCACGCCCAGCAAGGACGTCGACAAATGGTACATCGCGTCGCTGACGGCGCAGGGCAAGATCAGCGACTGGGATCTGACCTATTCGGGGTCCTACTTCCACCGCACGGTCGAGAACGTCGCGGATTATTCTTACTTCACCGTCGCTTACGATACATATCCGGATTACAATTATCTGGTCGACAAGAACGGCAAGAATATCGATCCGACCCAGACGATCCGCGGCTACGACAAATATAGCAAGATGGCGCACGAACTGCGCATCAGCTCGAACGCGCAAAACCGCCTGCGGGTGACGGCCGGCCTGTTCTACCAGCGCCAGGTCGACGATCGCATCGCCGAATATATCATCCCGGGCGTCAGCACCGCGGTGAACCCGTTCAGCCCGCCGGTGCCGGGGGCAGGTGCGGACGACGTCTATTATACCAACATCCACCGCGTCGACCGCGACTATGCCGCGTTCGGCGAAGCGTCGTTCGACATTCTGCCGAACCTGACGCTGACCGGGGGTATCCGCGGCTTCAAGGCGCATAATACGCTGAACGGCTTCTCGGGCGGCGCCGGCGCGGTCGATCGGCAGATCAGCGTGTTCGGTTGTACCGGCACGACCGCACAGGCCTGCCCGAACATCGACAAATCCTACAAGGAGAGCGGCGAGACCCATCGCGTGAACCTGTCTTGGAAGGTGATGCCATCGAAGATGGTCTATTTCACCTACTCGACCGGCTTCCGCCCCGGCGGCAACAACCGCGACGCGTTCGCGCTCAACAAATTGCAGGTCATCCCGCCGTTCAAGGCCGACACGCTCACCAATTACGAGGTCGGCTGGAAGACGTCGTGGTTCGATCACACGCTGCGCTTGAACGGCGCCTTGTTCTGGGAGGACTGGAACAACGTCCAGTATAGCCTGCCCGGCATTCTCGGCATCTTCTACACCGTCAATGCCGGCGCGGCGCGCTCGCGCGGTGCCGAGGCCGATATCAGCTGGACGATCGCGCACGCTTTGACCCTGTCGGGCTCGGGCACCTATGTCGATCCGCGGCTGACGCAGGCCTTCTGCGATCAGGTGAATGGCTGCGATCCGGCCAATGGCGGGCAGGTGTTCGCGCCCAAGGGGACGCGCCTGCCGGTGACGCCGCACTTCAAGATCAACGCGACTGCGCGCTATGATTTCATGCTCGGCGAGAACAAGGCATTCCTGCAGGGCGGGGTCAACCACCAGAGCGGAACGACCTCCTATCTCTCGACCTCGGGCGAGGATGCGATCGGGCCGACGAACGGCTTCACCACCTTCGATTTCTCCGCCGGGATCAAGTGGCACGGGCTTTCGTTCGAAGCCTTCATCCAGAATGCCTTCGACAAGCGCGGCATCCTCAGTAAGAACATCGTGTGCGCCCCGAACCTGTGCGGCCAATATGCCCGGCTTTATCCGGTCAAGCCGCAACTGTTCGGGCTGAAGGTCGGCCAGCGGTTTTAAAATAGCCCGTCACTCCCGCGAAGGCGGGGATCCATAGTCTCTGAAGTTCGGAGTTTATGGATCCCCGCCTTCGCGGGAATGACGAATATAAAAAGTTGGAGTGCCTACGTGACCCGGATTTTCATCACCGCCCTTCTGGCCTCCGCAGCTGCCCCGCTCCTCGCGGCGACACCTTCGCACCCGCAGGCCGACGCGCAGGCGCTCGATCTCGCCAAGAAGGCGATCTCGCTGCGCTCGGTCGACGGGCCGGGCGATCAGACGCCGCAGGTGGCGGCCCTGTACAGGGATGCGCTCGTCGCCGGCGGGTTCGCGCCCGGCGACGTGACGATCACCCCGTTCGGTACCACCGCTTACCTGATCGCCACCTGGCCGGGGAAGAACCCCAAGCTGAAGCCGCTCGTGATTTCGGGCCATATGGACGTGGTCGAGGCGAAGCCGTCCGACTGGCAGCGCGATCCGTTCACACCGGTGGTCGAGAATGGCTATCTCTACGGGCGTGGTGCCACCGACATGAAGTTCGACGGCACGATCGCGATCGCCGCCGTGCTCGAACTCAAGCGCCAGGGCTACCAGCCCGAGCGGACCATCATCGTCGAATTTTCGGGCGATGAGGAAACGCGGATGAAGACCAGCGCGATCATTGCCGAGAAGCTCTCGAACGCCGAACTGGTGCTCAACATCGACGGTGGCGGCGGATCGCTCGACGAGAAGACCGGCAAGCCGCTCTATTTCACCTGGCAGGGCGCCGAGAAAACCTATGCCGATTTCGAGCTGACCGTCACCAATCCGGGCGGCCATTCATCGGCCCCGCGCAAGCTTAATGCGATCAACCAACTAGCCGCCGCCCTGGTGCGGATCGGGCAATATCAGTTCAAGCCCGAGGTGAGCGATCTCACCCGAGCCTATTTCCAGCAGGCGGCTGCGTACCAGACGCCCGACATCGCTGCCGCCATGCGCGCCTTCGCCGCCGATCCGACCGACAAGGCCGCGATCGCGACGCTGACGGGCAATCCGGCGACGATCGGCAAGATCGGCACGACCTGCGTCACGACCATGATCAGCGGCGGCCATGCGATCAACGCGCTGCCGCAGCGCGCGACCGCGAACATCAACTGCCGCATCTTCCCCGGCCACAAGCCGGCCGACATCATGAAGGAACTGGAGCAAGTCGCGGCCGATCCGGCGATCGGCCTCAAGGACGTCACCGAAGGGTCGGTCGCCAACGATCCCTCACCGATGCGCGCCGATTTCGTCGCCGCGGTGACCAAGGCGATGGGGACGATCCACCCCGGCCTGCCGGTCTTCCCGAGCATGGCATCAGGCGCGAGCGACAGCATGTGGTTCCGCTACCACCATGTGCCGAGTTACGGCGCGAGCCCGGTCTTCATCAAGGATTCGGACGATTTCAGCCACGGCCTGAACGAGCGCACGCCGGTCGACAATGTCGCGCCGGCGATCACCTATTATCTGTCGCTGCTAACCGATCTGTCGAAGAAATAAGGAAAAATCCTCCTAGAAATTTCTTGGACGGGGGGCCATCGAGTGGCGATGGTGGAGGTACGGCCGTCGAAGCCGCCGCCCCTCCCGCCACGCCGCTACATGGCGCGCCCCCTTCCTGGCAAAAGCAGGGGAGGAATTTTCCATCTCTATTTGTGCCCAACGATCGTTCCGACCGCAACGCGGCCATCTGCCGCGCTCGCCGAGAAGACCGCGCCGATTTCTTGCGCGGCGGGACCAAACAGCCAGCCATTGAGCTTGCCGTTGAACGTGCCGGCGTCATTGAACGTAAATGTCCCGCCAAACCCGTTCGCGCCGGACAAGAGTTTCCCCGAGGAAGCGAAGGTGGTTTCTTCGCTGCCGCCGCGTGACGGTGCGGTTACCGCACCCATCGACCCCGTCATGGTATAGCTGCCAGCACCGAAATCGAGCGTTGCGGTTCCGCCGCCAGCAAAGGTCGGACCAAGGGCGTGTGATCCGGAACTGCCAAGCGATGGCGTCGTCCCTTCGTAACCTTGGAGATCAAGCGTGAAAGTCGCCGTGCCGCTCGTCGGCACGGCATTGACCGGCGTCGGAATCCCGAAGATCGCCTCATTATAGGCATAGACCTTGTTGGCGCCACTATTGGCCACACTCCACCAATTAGCGTACCCGACATAACTATAGATGAAATACGGCTGTGTGGCCGGACGATTGGTCCCCTCACGAGACAAGAAGGCAATGACCCGATCACTCTGGCACGACGTTCCAATACAAACGTTGGCTGCCGAAGTGATCGCTGTATCATTGGGAATCAGGGTCGCCCGGTCCGGGGCATTTCCGCTCGCTGCTGTCCCCGGGCTCGAAACGGTATAGGTATTCGAGGCGGCATCGTAACTGATCGACGCGCCCGTCCCGGGATTAATCGCATTGGCGCTCGACAGGGCGCTTGCCGACTGCGTGACCGTTGCACGGACCGCGAGCGTTGCGAAGGCCTGGCTTGCCAGTGGGCCGCCAAGCGTCGTGTTGGCCGATGCCGTTTGCGGCGCGGCGATGCCCGGGTCGCTCGGCGTGACAATGGGCGTCGGAGTGCTGGCGACGCCGCCACCCCCACCACAACCAGACAGCAGCAGCGGCAGTGCTGCGCAGGCACTCCATCGCACCACGATGCAAAGACGCCGCGCCGAACGCTCGCGATTTTTTCCCTGAGCCATCGTGTTCATACCACCCCCGGTTTAGAACGCCGCTCCGACCCCGACGTTGAAATATCTGCGTTTGTAGGCATAAATCGCGACCGAAGAAAGATTGCGATCGTATCCAATCCGGAGCAACGGCGCGACCGTCCCAAGCCGCAGCCCACGAAAGGTTGCGGTGAGGCTGGCGCTGCAGAACGTGTCTTCCCGTCGCATCACGAACAGCTGCAATCGCCGGTCCGCTGCGAGTTTCGCATAGCCGAGGCTCGCGACGAGCGTTGTGCGTCCAAGTTCGCGATATCCATAGACCCGCGCACTACCGCTTGCGAAGGAGAAAGCGGGATCGGCGGCCACATCGCGCTGCACTGTAAGCGTGGCACCCACTCCGGTCCGCGCGCCGAAAGCCCGATCCGCGCCAGCGGTCAGGGCATAAGAGGTGGCATCTTGCACCGGATTGAAATGGTTCTCGACGCCGGAAACGGACGCAGTAATTCGCGTTTCAGCGCGCTTGCCGATCGGATGAGACCAATCGGCACTGGTTCCCACCGCAACGCTGTACGCCTTCAATCCGTACCAGCGCCATCCCCCGGTCGCCGCGAGACTGACCTGGTCCCGGCCAAAGCGCATTTCAGGTCCGACGCTGACGGCGAGCGACATGTCGTCATAGCGGCTCGCGCGATAGGCTGCGGCGCTGGCGGACACGCGGGTGAGCATATCCAGCCCATTCTTCACTGGAATTCGCCAATAGACCTGGGCTTTGCCAGCGATGCCAATTCCCGGTTTCGCGCGCGCCGATCGATCGAGCGTGAACGTGCCCAGCACCGTATCGAGCGCGCCAGCGCGGGTTGCGCGGTTGATGTTGCTGTCGGGCGCGAACGAGAGTTCGAACGACCCTCCCAGAGGCTTGCCCGCCCGCAATGCGTTGGCGAAGAGCCGCACCGTCCGCTCGACTTCGGGGGGCAGCCCGGCGGCTTCGGTCGCTCGCAATTCACGACGCGCCGCAGCTTGATCGCCCAGCAATCCATACATCCGAGCTAGTTCGAGCCGGACCCGAGTTGCCTTTGGTTTTTCTGCCAGTATCTGCCGGAACGCGATCGCCGCCCGGCGATAGTCGTGGAGTAGATCGGCCAACATGAGGCCGAGCCTGAACCGCGCCTCGGTCCGCAGTTCGATATCGGGATTCTGGCTAAGCGCGCGATACGCTCGTTCGGCGCTGACTAGGTCTCCGGCGTCGCGCGCGGCGTCCGCGAGGGCAAACAATTCCACGGGCGTCAGGGTCTCGACGGTGCGTCCGGGCGCTTCGCCAGTCAACTGCTGCACGTTCTGATCGACCGGTGTGCTCGCACACGGGCTTACCGCCGCAACGATCGCGCCGCACGATATAGGCCCAATGATCCCCCCGATCTTCCCCACGGATATCGTCTATCGCGCCGCGGTTATCGTGCAAAGCTATGCGACAAAGACCATCGCAACTGCCCCGACGTAAAACGAAGGAACGCTTTGAGGGTCATGTGCCTAGCAGATCCCGCGGGACAGATCCTTAGCCCCGTAGCCTTGCCCCCACCTTCGCCGCCGCCGCCACGATCTTGTCCGAGATCGCCTGCAGTTCCGCGTCGGTGAAGCTCTTCTCCGCCGGTTGCAGCTTCACCGCCACAGCGAGGCTCTTCTCGTCTTCGCCGAGCCCCGGGCCGGTGAAGACATCGAACAGGGCCGCATCGACGATCGCCGCCTTGTCCGCCCCGCGGACCGCACGCAGCAGCGCGTCGGCCGGCGCATCGCGCTTCGTCACGAAGGCGAAATCGCGCGTCACCGGCTGCAGCGCAGGTGGAGCATAAGCGGTGCGCATCCGCCCGGTCTCGCGCTTCACCGGCACCGCATCGAGATAGATTTCCGCCGCGACCACCGGCCCAGCGAGATCGAACGCGCCGAGCAGGCTCGGGTGGAGTTCGCCGAAATCGGCCAGCACGGTCTTGGGGCCGAGCCGGAGCGAGCCCGAGCGGCCAGGATGCCAGCCACCCGACGACGCTTCCATCACCTGCAGCCGATCGATCGGCGCGCCCGCCGCCGCAAGCAAGGCGATCGCTTCGGCCTTGGCGTCGAACGCATCGAACCTGCCCTTGCCGCCGCGCCAGTCACGCGGCGCCTCGCCCGCCATCACCAGACCCAGAGTGGGCCGCTCGGCATCGGCGAGATAGCGCCGCCCGATCTCGAACAGGCGCACCGCGCCGGCGCCACGATCGACATTGCGCCGGGCCGCGCTGAGCAGCCCCGGCAGCATCGACGGGCGCATCGCCTTCATGTCCTCGCTGATCGGATTGTCGAGCACCCACGCCGCGCCGCCGAAGCGATCCGCCTCGGCCACCGGCAGGAAGCTCCACGTCACCGCCTCGTCGAGGCCGCGCGCGGCCGCCGTGCGGCGCACGACGCGCTCGATCTTCTGCTCGGGCGTCGCCGTCGGCCGGGCCACGCCCTCCGAACGCGGCAAGGCCACGCCGGGCACGGTATCGAGCCCCTCGATCCGCACGACCTCCTCGACCAGATCGGCCGGCCCGTCGACGTCACGGCGCCAGCTCGGCACGCGCACCGTCCACACCCCATCGATGCCGAAGCCGAGCCGGCTCAGGATCGCGCGCTGGCGATCGGCCGGAACCTCGATCCCCGCCAATTTGGCGGTCATGTGCGGATCGTAGCGGAAGGTCGGGTGCCCCGCCGGCGCCTGACCGGCTTCGATCACCTCGGTCGGGTGTCCGCCGCAAATCTCCATCACCAGCCGGGTCGCGATGGCGAGCCCGTCATGGAGGAAGGCCGGATCGACTCCGCGCTCGAAGCGCTGGCGCGCGTCGCTGGTGAGCCCGAGTTTCTGGCCGGTGCGCGCGATGCGCTCGGGCGTGAAATAAGCGCATTCGATCAGCACATCGGCGGTCGTCTCCGACACACCCGATTCCAAGCCGCCCATGATGCCGCCGATATCGTGCACATGCGCATCATCGGCGATGACGGTCATGTCGGGATCGAGCGTATAGGTCTTGCCGTTGAGCGCGGTCAGCGTCTCACCCGGATTTGCCTTGCGCGCGGTCAGTCCGCCGGTGAGCTTGGCGGTATCGTAGACGTGGAGCGGCCGCCCATGATCGATCATCACATAATTGGTGATGTCGACCAGCGCCGAGATCGGGCGCTGCCCGACCGCCTTGAGCCGGCGCTGCATCCATTCGGGCGAGGCGCCATTGGCGACGCCCTTGACGACGCGGCCGTGGAAGGCCGGGCAGCCCTCGGGATCGTGCGTCGCGATCGGCACCGGGCAAGGGCCCTCGTTCCGGATCGACGGCACGTCGAGCGGCTTCAGGGTGCCGATGCCCGCCGCGGCCAGATCGCGCGCGATCCCGCGCACGCCCATGCAATCCTGTCGGTTGGGCGTAACCGAAATGTCGATCACCGGATCGGACAGGCCGGCATACTCGGCGAATGCCGTCCCGATCGGCGCATCCTCGGGCAGTTCGATAATGCCGTCATGCTCGTCGCCGAGCTCGAGCTCGCGCACCGAACACATCATGCCGTTCGATTCGACACCACGAATCGCGGCGACCTTGAGCACCATGCCGTTCGCCGGAACCGTCGTGCCCGGCGCCCCGAACACGCCGACCAGCCCGGCGCGTGCATTGGGCGCGCCGCAGACGACCTGAAGGCCCTTGCCGTCACCCACGTCGACCGTGAGCACCTGCAACTTGTCGGCCTGCGGGTGCGGCGCCGCGGTCAGCACCTTCGCGACGGTGAATCCGCCGAGCTTCGCCGCGGGATCCTCGACGCCCTCCACTTCGAGGCCCAGTTTGGTCAGCGCATCGACGATCTGGTCGAGCGTCGCTTCAGTCTCGAGATGGTCCTTCAGCCAGGAGAGGGTGAACTTCATGCCCCCACTCCCCCGCTCAAAGTCGGCACATCCAGAGCGCGGAAGCCGTAATGGCGCAGCCAGCGCAGATCGCCGTCGAAGAAGGCGCGCAAATCATCCATTCCATATTTGAGCATCGCAAGCCGATCGACCCCGGTGCCGAAGGCGAAACCCTGCCACACCTCGGGATCGAGCCCGCAGGCGGCGATCACTTTCGGGTGAACCATGCCCGAGCCCAGCACCTCCATCCAGCCGTCCGATCCGCCGATGACGCGGCGGCCCTTCTCGATCGAATAGCCGACATCGACCTCGACCGAGGGCTCGGTGAAGGGGAAGTAGGACGGGCGCAGGCGGAGCACGATATCGTCGCGCTCGAAGAAGGCCTTGAGGAAGGTCTCGAGCGTCCAGCGCAGATGGCCGAGATGGATGCCGCGATCGATCACCAGACCTTCGATCTGGTGGAACATCGGCGTGTGCGTGGCGTCGCTGTCAGACCGATAGACGCGGCCGGGCGCGATGATCCGGATCGGCGGCTCCTGGCTGGTCATCGTCCGGATCTGGACGGGCGAGGTGTGGGTGCGCAGCAGCATCTTCTTGCCGTCGCGCGCCATCTGATCGGGGAAATAGAAAGTGTCGTGCATCGCGCGCGCCGGATGCGTCTCCGGAATGTTGAGCGCGGTGAAATTGTGCCAGTCATCCTCGATCTCGGGCCCGGTCGCGACGGCGAAGCCCAGATCGGCGAAGATCTCGGCGAGCTCGTCCATCACCTGGCTGACCGGATGGATGCTGCCCTGCAGGCTCGTGCCGACAGGCAAGGTCATGTCGAGCGTCTCGCTCGCCAGCTTCACGTCGAGCGCGGCCGCTTCCAGCGCGGCCTTCCGTTCGGCGATCGCGTCGGCCACCGCCGAGCGCAGCCCCTGAATGGCAGGCGCCTTTTCCTGCCGCTCGTCGGGCGACATGCCGCCGAGCGTCTTGAGCAAGGCGGTGATCGTCCCGCTCTTGCCCAGCGCGCTCACCCGAATCGCTTCGAGGGCATCCGCGTCGGCGGCGGCGATCGCGCCGAGAAGCTCGGCTTTTTGAGTATTTAGGTCGTTCATGAAATTGCCGCTTACCCCGTTCGTGCGTGCCTTAAGCGAGCCACGGGCGAATCAAAAGGGCGCGATCGCCTTGCAGCAATCGCGCCCCTCGAAAAGGCTGAAGGGTGTGGCTTTACGCCGCGACCCGCGCTCCTTCCGGAAGCGCCGCCTTCGCCTGGGCGATGATGGCGCTAAAGGTGGCACCCTCGTTCATCGCGAGATCGGCCAGGATCTTCCGATCCAGATCGACGCCCGCCAGCTTCAGGCCGTGCATGAACACGCCGTAGGTAAGACCCTCGGCGCGGACGGCGGCGTTGATGCGCTGAATCCACAGGCCCCGGAACGTCCGCTTCCTGACCTTGCGATCGCGATAGGCGTACTGACCCGCTTTTTCCACCGCCTGGCGGGCGATGCGGATCGTGTTCTTGCGGCGGCCGTAAAAGCCCTTCGCATCCGCGAGGATGCGCTTATGCTTTGCGTGCGTCGTTACGCCGCGTTTGACTCTTGCCATGTCCCGCTACTCCTTAATTGAGGCCGTAGGGCGCCCAGAGCTTGACGCGCGCCGTATCGGCGTCGGCAAGCACATCGGTGCCGCGGTTCTGGCGGATATATTTCGCATTGTGGCTGATCAGCCGGTGGCGCTTGCCGGCGACTCCATGCTTCACCTTGCCAGTGGCGGTGAGCTTGAAGCGCTTCTTGACGCCGCTCTTCGTCTTGAGCTTGGGCATTTTCGTCTCCTTATCGAGAGCGATCAAGAACCGCCGCGGCAGCCCATATCGGCCGGGCAATTCGTGCAAATCGCTGGAAGGGGGCGCCTATAGTGTAAGGTCGGGGGCAACGCAACACCGCGGACAAACGTTGCGGAACCGGCTCGAATGCGGCGGGTTATAGCCGCCATGGCAGATGCATCCGCAGTAGAGCCGGGCTTCATCGCCCCGCCCCGGCCGGAGCCCTCGCCGCTCCCCCGGCGCCATGACCCGGCGCGGCATGCCCTTGCAATATTTATATCGATACTGGCGACGGTCGTCGGCCTGATCTTTCTCGCCTGGCTGGTATTGTTCGTCACCAAAGGCCGCTTCCTGAAGCATACGTTCGAGCGGTATGCGAGCAGCTATTCGGGTCGCACGGTGAAGGTCGCGGGCGACTTCAACCTCTATTTCGATCCCTTCGCGACCAAATTCCTGGCCGAAGGGCTGACCGTCTCCAACCCGGCCTGGGCGAGCAAGCCCAACATGTTCCAGTCGAAGCTGATCGACACCCGCATCGCGACCATGTCGCTGATCTTCGGTGACAAGAAACGGGTCAACTGGATCAACCTGATCGACGGCGACGTCGATCTGGAATGGGATGCCAGGCACCGGAACAACACCTGGACCTTCGGGCCGGGGGCGCCGCTGACGATGCCGCTGATCGAGCGCGCCGCGATCGACGGCACGACATTGCGCTACCGCGATCCGCAGATGCAGGTGAAGGCCGATATCGCCTTCCAGCAGGTCAAGGCGGTCGGGAACCGAATTGACACGGCGATCCGCTTCAGCGGCGACGGATCGATGCGCGGCATCCCCTTTACCTTGTCGGGCAGCCAGACCTCGCCCAACGACCTGATCGCAGGCGGCCGCAACCAGTTCGCGCTGCATGTCGATGGTGCGCGCAGCCATATCGACGTCTCGGGCACGCTGCCCGGCGCTACGGTGATCGAGGGTGCGGACCTGACTGTCGGCGTGCGCGGCCAGAATCTGCGCAACCTGTTCGATCTGGCCGGCATCGCCGTACCCGATACGCGTGCGTATCGGCTGCGCGCGCACATGACCAAGCTCGGCTACGATTATCGCTTCACGCGCATCGTCGGCAATTACGGCAACAGCGACCTCTCGGGCGCGCTGACCGTCACGATCCCGCCGGCGCGCGAGGGCGATGACGGCCGCATGAAAGTGGTCGCCGATCTGAAATCGCGCCTCGTCGACATGGTCGATATCGGGCCATTCATCGGCTTCGAGCCCAATGCGCTCGCAACCAAGGGTGCCACCGCCGCGGTCAAGCAGGATGCCGGCTATCCGCGCATCCTGCCCGATGCACCGTTGCGGGTGGATGCGTTGAAGGCGTTCGATGCCAAGGTCACCTATCGCGTGGCCGATGTGCGGCAGAAGTTCGTTCCGGTCTCGAACATCCTGCTCGGGCTCGACCTCGATCATGCGCTGCTGAAGCTGAGCCCGCTCAATTTCGACATGGCGGGCGGCCATGTCGAGAGCGACATCGCGATCAACGCGCGCACGCCGGCGGTGGTCACCGATTACGATATCCGGATGTCGCCGACGCCGATGGGCAAATTGCTCGCCCGTTTCGGGGTTGCCGAATTGGGCACCACCGGCACGATCAAGGCGCGCATCAAGATGCACGGCACGGGCAATACGTTGCGCGATTCGCTCGCGACGTCGAACGGCCGCATCGCCATCGTCCTGCCCAAGGGCACCTTCTGGACCAAATACGTCCAGCTCTCCGAATTCGATGTCGGGGTGTTCGTGCAGAAGCTGTTCGAGAATAAGCTCAAGAAGCCGGTCGAGGTCAATTGCGGGTTGATCGGCTTCACCGTGCGCGACGGCATCGCCGCGGCCGACCCGATCCTGATCGATACGGACAAGAACGTGATGACCGCCAAGGGCGGCTTCAGCTTCAAGGACGAATTGATGAGCCTCGCCTTCCGTGCGGACGCCAAGAAGATCAGCCTGTTCTCCGGTCAGTCGCCGATCGGCATACGCGGCCACTTCGCCCAGCCGGCGATCCAGATCGTCACCCCGCAATTGCTGACGCGGGTGGGCGCGGCAGTGGCACTCGGCGTGGTCGCAACCCCGTTTGCCAGCCTGTTGGCTTTCGTCGATCCAGGCGACGCCAAGGCCGCCGCCTGCGGTCCAATCCTTGCGGGCGCGAACGCCGCCGCCCAACGCACCGTGAAAGGCGATCCGCGCAAGGATATCGGCCGTGGCAAGAGCGCCGACGTGAAAGAGCAGAAGAGCAAGCCGTTCATCAGGTTTTGACGAGCGAGCCCCTCGCTCGTCACCCCGGCCTTGAGCCGGGGTCCCGCTTCTTCTGTTCCGCAGAAAGGTAGCGGGATCCCGGCTCAAGGCCGGGATGACGGAACGATCAAGCCTTCTCCAGCAAACGCTCCCGCGCAATCTTCTCACGCCACACCAAAGGCCCGGTGTGGTGGACACTCTCGCCGTTGCTGTCGACCGCGACCGTCACCGGCATGTCGCGCACGTCGAATTCGTAGATGGCCTCCATGCCGAGATCGGCGAAGCCGACGACCTTGGCACCCTTGATCGCGCGCGCGACGAGATAGGCAGCACCGCCCACCGCCATCAGGTAAGCGGACTTGGCATCCTTGATCGCCTCGATCGCCGCCGGCCCGCGCTCGGCCTTGCCGACCATCGCGAGCAGCCCCTGATCGAGCATCATCTTCGTGAACTTGTCCATGCGGGTGGCCGTCGTCGGGCCGGCCGGGCCGACCACCTCGTCGCGCACCGGATCGACCGGGCCGACATAATAGATCACCCGTCCCCTGAACTCGACCGGCAGTTCCTCGCCCTTGGCCAGCATCTCTTGGATGCGCTTGTGCGCGGCGTCGCGGCCGGTGAGCATCTTGCCGTTGAGCAGGATGCGGTCGCCCGGCTTCCAGCTCGCCACCTGCTCTGCGGTCAGCGTATTCAGGTCGACGCGGATCGCCTCCTTCGACGGCGTCCATTCGACCTTGGGCCAATCCTCGAGCTTCGGCGTCTCCAGATAAGCCGGGCCCGAACCGTCGAGATGGAAATGCGCGTGGCGGGTCGCTGCGCAATTGGGGATCATCGCGATCGGCTTCGACGCGGCATGGGTCGGCCAGTCGAGGATCTTGACGTCGAGCACGGTCGATAGCCCGCCCAGCCCCTGCGCGCCGATGCCGAGCGCGTTGACCTTGTCGTACAGCTCGATCCGCAGTTCCTCGATCTTGCTGGCCGGGCCACGGGCTTTCAGTTGCGCCATGTCGATATCGCCCATCAGCGATTCCTTGGCGAGCAGCATCGCTTTCTCGGCCGTCCCGCCGATGCCGATGCCGAGCATGCCCGGCGGACACCAGCCGGCACCCATTTGCGGCACGGTCTCCAGCACCCAATCGACGATCGAATTGCTCGGGTTCATCATCTTGAACTTGGACTTGTTCTCGCTGCCGCCACCCTTGGCGGCGACGGTGACGTTGACATGATGGCCCGGCACCATCTCGACATGCAGCACCGACGGCGTGTTGTCCTTGGTGTTGACCCGGCCGAAGGCGGGATCGGACAGGATCGACGCGCGCAACTTGTTCTCGGGATTGAGATAAGCGCGGCGGACGCCCTCATCGACGACCTCCTGCAGCGATCGGCTCGACTCCAGCCGGCAATCCTGGCCCCACTTCACGAAGATCGTGACGATGCCCGTATCCTGGCAGATCGGCCGATGCCCCTCGGCGCACATGCGGCTGTTGGTGAGGATCTGCGCGATCGCATCCTTGGCCGCAGGCGACTGCTCGGCTTCGTAGGCGTCGCCCAGCGCGCGGATATAATCCATCGGGTGGTAGTAGGAGATGTACTGGAGCGCGTCGGCGACGCTCTCGATCAGATCGGCTTCGCGGATGATGGTGGTCAACGGATCGGTCCCGGCTTCGGAGGTGATGCGCGCCCATAAGCGATCGTGCGCGGGAACGGAATGTCGCAACGGCATCAGGCATAGACATAGGCCGTTCGTCCCGAGCGTAGTCGAGGGATGTTCCGCTCTAACGTGTCTCGACTTCGCTCGACACGAACGGAAGCTATTGTTCCCCGAACCATGGCCGCTTCATTTCCGTCCGAAAAAGCGCCACTGACATTCGATGAGCAATCACCAAAAACGCCCCTCGACCCTCTCGCCTTTCGCGCACCGTGCCTTCCTGTGGCTGTGGCTGGCGAGCCTGGGATCGAACCTCGCGACCGCGATCCAGTCGGTCGGCGCCTCGTGGACGATGACGGGGCTGACCAGCCAGGCCGACATGGTCGCGCTGATCCAGACCGCCATGTCGCTGCCGGTGATGCTGTTCGCGCTGATCGGGGGCGCGGTGGCGGATATCTACAGCCGGCCGCGCGTGATGCTGGCCTGCCAGATCCTGATGGGATTGATCTCGCTGCTGCTTGCCGTGCTGGCATCGCGCGGTCTTGCCACGCCATGGAGCCTGCTGGGCCTCACCTTCGCGCTCGGGGTCGGCCTCGCTTTCTACAATCCGTGCGGACAGGCGAGCATCAGCCAGTTGGTGCCGCGCGGCGAGATCGCCGGCGCCGTCGGCCTGCAGATCCTCGGCTTCAACGTCGCGCGCAGTCTCGGGCCCGCGATCGGCGGTGCGATCGTCGCGGCGACCAATCCGACCGCCGCGTTCGTGGTGACCGCGCTCGGCTACTTCACGGCGGCGGCGATCCTCTTGCTGCGCCGGCCTTTGGGCGACGCCCCCGCCGCGCATCCCGGCGGATCGATCACCAAGGCGATCGGCGACGGCATCAGCTATGCCCGGCGCTCGCCGCAGGTGCGCACCGTGCTGATCCGGGGCGCGCTCTTCACGCTCACCGGGAGCGCCGCCTGGGCGCTGATGCCGCTGGTCGCACGCGATCTGATCGGCGGCGGCCCATCGCAATTCGGCCTGCTGCTGGGCGCCCTGGGGCTGGGCGCGGTGATCGGCGCCGCCGCCAGCCACACCGTCCGCGCGCGCTTCTCCGCCGAGGCGATCACGCGCGGCGCGGGGCTGATCTATGGCGCGGCCTGCCTGATCGTCGCCGCGCAGCCGGGACTGTGGGCGAGCTTCCTCGCTCTCGTGATCGGCGGTGCCGGCTGGGTGCAGGCCTTGTCGGGCTTCAGCGTCACCGGCCAGCTCTGGTCCCCGCGCCCGGTGGTCGGGCGGGTGGCGGCGACGATCAATATGGTGATCTATGGCGGACTTGCGATCGGGAGCTGGTTGTGGGGCCATGCGGCCGACGCGATCGGGCTCGCGCCGGCGCTGGCGGTGTCGGGCGGGGCGATGGTGGTGCTGCCGTTGCTCGGGTTGGTACTGCCCCTGCCGAGGCATGAGGATGCGCCGAACACCTGAGATCCTCCCCTGCTTTTGCAGGGGAGGGGGACCGCCAGCCGCAGGCTGGTGGTGGAGGGGCCGCCGGCGAAGACGGCGGTTGCACCGCCGCCCCTCCACCATCCTTCGGATGGTCCCCCTCCCCGAGAAACTCGGGGAGGAATTTGCCTTACGCCGGCCAACTATCCTTGAACGCCATCATCACTTCGCGCAGCCCCTTCGCCGGCCGCCCCGTGATCCGCTCCACATGATCGGTCTGGCTGTCGAAATAGCCCTCGCGGATCGACTGGCCGAAGGTCACCATATCCTCGCTGCACCAGGGAATCGCGCCGGGAATGACCTCGTCCGAGGCGTGGCGCGGGATGCCGAGCGAATCGAAATGGCGGAACATGCCCTCGTCGTCGACCGGCTCGACGATGATCGGCTTGCCCGAAAGCTCGCTCACCAGCGCCATCGCGCGCTCGACCGTCCAGATCTCCGGGCCGGTCAGGTCGTAGGCCTTGTTCTCATGCCCCTCCTGCCGGAGCACGGCGGCGGCCACCGCGACGCAATCGTCGCGCGACACGAAGGCGATGCGGCCACCCGTGCTGTTGTCGGGCAGTCGCCCGGTCGCGACCGCGCCCGGCGCCATCGCACCCGCGATCGCCTCGGCATATTGGCTGTCGCGCAGGAAGGTCCAGGCGGCGCCGCATAGCTCGAGCGCCTGCTCGGTCGCGAGATGATCGCGCTTCACGATCGCGGGATTGCCGTCCTTCGCGACGCCGAGCAGCGAGGTGTAGGCGATATGCCTGACCCCCACCTTCACCGCGGCCGTCATCGCATTGATATGCTGGCCGACGCGCGAGCCCACCCGCGCCGTCGAGATCAGGAGCATGCGCGTGCCGCCCGCAAAGGCGGTCTCCAGCGAGGAAGGATCGTCGAAATCGGCATAACGCACCTGCGCACCGCGTTCGGCCAGATCGATCAATTTCTGCGGCGTGCGACTGGTGAGGATGAGCTGGTCGGGATCGACCGCCTCGATCAGTAATTCCGCCGCCTGCCGCCCGAACGCGCCCGAGGCGCCCGATACGATGATCATTTATCCCACTCCCACTCTCTTCGTGACCCCGTTCGTGTCGAGCGAAGTCGAGACACGCTGCGTAACGTCCCTCGACTTCGCTCGGGACGAACGGGCTTCTCTCTAGATTTCAGCCCGCGGCAGCGAACGCCCGCGGATCAGATCCGCCGCTTTCTCGCCCACCATCATCACCGGCGCATTGGTGTTGCCGCCGGGCACGGTCGGCATCACCGACGCATCGACGACGCGCAGCCCCTTCACCCCGATCACCTTGAGTTCGCTATCCACCACCGATTCCGCGCCCATGCCCATCGCGCAGGTGCCGACCGGATGCATCGCGACATAGCAGGTCGCGCGGATGAACGCGTCGAGGGCATCGTCGCTCTCCACCGCCTCGCCCGGCAGCCGTTCCGCACCCAAGAGAGAGCCCTGCGGCTCGGTGCGGTAGATGCGCCGCACCGCGCGGATCGCATCGCGCATCTGGGCGAGATCGGCGGGATCGGTCATCAGGTTGAGCTGCACCGCTGGAAGATCGCGCGGATCGGCGCTCTTGAGCTTCACCCAGCCGCGGCTGTGCGGATGCAGCGCGACCAGCCCCGCCCAGAAGACGTGGCTCTGTCGCTCGGTGAAGCCCGGAAACCAGATCTTCGCATCGAAGCGGATCGGGTTGGCCATCACCTGCAGATCGGGCCGATCGTAATCCGGCCGCGTGCGCACGACGATGTTGCAGCTGTTGAGCTGGGTCGCCATCGGTCCGCTGCCGAGCAACGCCCAGCGCAAGGTCGACAGCACCAGTTTGTCGAAGCGCAGGTGGCGCAGGAAAGTGACCGGCTGTTTCGCATCCCATTCGAGGCTGACATTGGCATGTTCGGAAAGGTTGCGGCCGACGCCCGGGCTGTGGGCCACGACCTTGATGCCCATCTCGGTCAACTCGTTCGCCGGACCGATGCCCGACAGCATCAGCAGGTGCGGCGAATTGAACGCGCCGCCCGAGATGATCACCTCGCGCCGGCAGCGCGCGACCTTGCGCTCGCCGCCCATCTCGTAATCGACGCCAACCGCGCGATTGCCGTTGAAAACCACCTTGTGCGTCAGAGCGCCGGTGCGGACCTCGAGGTTCGGCCGCCCGAGCGCGGGCTTGAGGTAAGCGGTCGCGGCGCTGACCCGGCGGCCGCGCCCATCGATCGTCTGCTCGCCGCGCGCGAAGCCTTCGGGATTGTCGCCCGCCAGATCCTCGCTGGTGGGGAAGCCGGCTTTGGGCGCCGCCTCCATCAGTGGCTCATGAAGCAGGAAAGGCGACGAGATCGAATTGACCTCCACCGGGCCGGAGGCGCCGTGATACTTGCCTTCGCCGCGCCAGCTTTTCTCCATCCGCTTGAAGTAAGGCAGCACGTCGGCGAAGCCCCAGCCGCTTGCCCCCATCTGGCGCCACTGATCATAGTCGCCGGGGTGGCCGCGCATGTAGAACATGCCGTTGATCGAGGAGGAACCGCCCAGCACGCGCCCGCGCGGCAACGGCAATTGACGCCCGCCCAGGCCGGGCTCGGGTTCGGTCAGGAAGCCCCAGTTGAAGCGTGGATCGACCACCGCCTTAAGGAATCCCAGCGGCATCTTGAGGTAGGGATGCTTGTTCGGCCCGCCCGCCTCGAGCAACAGCACCTTGACGTTGGGATCCTCGCTCAGCCGCGCCGCGACGACGCACCCGGCCGATCCTGCCCCGACGACGATATAGTCGAACTCTTCCACGCCCCGCCCCTATCGGCAAAATTCCGTCATGCCGGGCGCATTCGCCGCGCCCGATCGGTTGCGGCAGATCATAACGTCCGTTACAGTTTGCGCAACGGATACCAACAGGAGAGGGATTATGGCCAAACTCGCCATCGAAGACCGCATCGCGCTGCAGGATCTGATCGCCGCCTATAGCTGGGCACTCGACCAGGGTGACGCCGAAGCGCTGGTCGCCTGCTTCACCGACGATTGCCGGATGATGGAAGAGGTGTTCGAGGATCCCGACATCTGGGAAGGCCATGACGGCATCCGCGGGCTGGTGAAGCATTATTCCAACGCGCCGGGCTTTCCCGGGCGCCAGCACCATGTGACGCAGGTCCAGTACACGCCGCAGGACGACGGTTCGGTCACGATGCGCGGCTTCGCCTTCGTCACCGAATGCCACGGCGAACCGCCTTATACGCTGCGCTTCTGCGGCTATTATAGCGACCATGCGGTCAAGTGTGCCGACGGCGAATGGCGCTTCAAGACGCGCACCGTGCGGCTGTGGGACGGCGAAGTGCTGCAGAAATTCCCCGGCTTCGGCGAGTGGGTGCCGAGGAAGCGGCCGGAATCGCTGATCATCAAAAGGTAGGGGATCCTCCCGGCATGGGGCAGCACCGGGGCTGGACGGCCCCGCTTGCAGCCGCCATGCCGACATCATGTCCGCACTTGCCCGGCTCCGTGCCGCCACCAAAGCCGATCATGAGGCCGTCGATGCCGCCTTCGGTCGCTTCCAGCTCACCGACGCCGCCGCTTACGGCGCTTTCCTGACCGCCCACGCGCGCGCGCTGCCGGCGGTCGAGGCGGCGCTGGCCGACATCGCCGGCCTCCCCCCGCTCCGTCCGCGCACGCCGTTGATCCACGCCGATCTGGCTGCGCTGGGTATCCCGCTGCCGGAACCCCTCCCCCTGCCCGCACCGGCCGATCATGCCACCGCGTTCGGCATGGCCTATGTGATCGACGGTTCGCGATTGGGCGGCGGAATGCTCGCGCGGCAAGTGCCGGCGGATCTGCCCCGGGCCTATCTCTCCGCCACCCACCTCGCAGGCGAGTGGCGCGCCTTCGGCCAGGCGCTGGACGCCGCGGCCGAAGACGCGGCCTGGACCGCGCGCGCCATTACCGGCGCCAAACGGGTGTTCGATCTCTACGCCCAAGCCGCGCGCTAGTCGTTCTCCGAGGGCGCTGTCACGATCACGCGCAGGCCCGGCCGGTTGTCGAGCCGCTCGATCGCCCCATCCAGCCGGTCGACGATCGCACCGATCATGCGCGTGCCGAAACCCTGCCCGGGGCGCCGCGCCCCCACCCCCTGATCGGCGACGATCAGGCGGAGTTTGTTGCGATAGAGCTCCAGCGTGATCGCGATCGGGCCGGGCCGCCCCCGATAGGCATGCTTCTGCGCGTTGATCACGAGCTCGGTCAGCACCAGCCCGACATTCACCGCGCGATCGGGGCTCACCAGGATCGGCGACAGATCGGTGGTGATCGCTCCCTGCCATTCGCCACCCATCGCCTGGCGCATGTCGCCCACCAGATCGTCGAGATAGCGCGCGAGATCGACCGCATCGACCCGATCGGCCTGGTACAGCCGACGATGCACCAGGGCGACCGCAGCGATACGCCGCTGCGCCTCCGCCAGATGCTCCGCCACCTCGGGCAAATCCTCACGCGATTGCAGCGCCAGGAAGGCCTGGACGAGTTGCAGACTGTTCTGGACGCGATGATTGGCCTCGCCGAGCAGATAATCCTTTTGCGCCAGCAGCGCCCCCTTCTCGGTGATGATCGCGTTCAATTCGCGATTGAGCTCACGCAGCCGCCGGCGCTGGCGCAGCTCGAACAAGGCATGGCGCAGCCGGTTGGCTGCCTCCAGCTCGCTGATCGTCCACCGCCGCGCATGCCCGCGCACCTCCTCGCGCCACGCCTCGAACGAGGAGCGCGGCGACAATATCTCATCGGCGCCGAGCGGCCGCTCCTTGTGCGGGTTGCCGGCCCATTCGACGATCTCGGTCTGCTCGGCGCGGAACCAGATCATCAGGATCGAAACCTCGGTCGTGAGGCTGACCGCCATCAACCCGCTCGCGATTTCGGCATAGGCCGCAGCCGGGGGATAGCGTTCGCCGAGCGTCGCGGTGGCGAAGGGCTCGAGCGCGGTGCGGGGCCCGAGCCAGCGTGCCAGTGCCTTGAGGTCGGCCGGATCGGGCACCGTTCCGGCGGATCGGACATGCTCGCCCTGCACGGCGGCGAAGCCATCGGCATCGAGCATCAGGCGCAATTCCTCGGCCTTGGCCTCGAAGAAGAGATCGAACGGCGACGCGACGTCGAAGCGCGCGACGATAGCGTCTTCGGTCTGCCGCAACCGGATGCGATCGCGATAGAGTTCGGCTTCCTCCTTCGCCCGGATCTGCCGCGCCAGCCCGCCGGCGAGCAGGCGGCAGGCGGCGCGTATCTCATACGCGATCCCGCGCGGCGCCTGATGATGGCACGCGACCAAACCCCACAGCAGGCCATCCTTGACGATCGAGACCGACGCCGAGGCGATCACCCGCATATTGTGAAGATATTGGAGGTGGATCGGCGACACGCTGCGCAGCGCAGCGTCGCTGAGATCGATGCCGGCGAGTTCGGTCTTGGCGGATCGGATCGGTATCGGTGTGTAGCGCGCGTCCGGGATCACGCGCACCCGGTTGCGGATATAGAGTTGGCGCGCCTGTTGCGGAATATCGCTCGCGGGGAAGCGGTGGTTCAGGAACGACGACAGCGAAGGGTCTCGATCCTCCGCCACGACCATGCCGGTGCCGTCGTCGAGGAAACGGTAGATCATGACGCGATCGAAGCCGGTCAGTTCGCGAAAGGCGGTCGCCGCGCGGTCGCACAAGGTGCGCAGATCACCTGCCAGTTCGAAACCGGCCCCGATATGGTCGAGGCTCCCCAGGATCGCCCCCGCCGTCAGCGGCTCGTCCGGCCGCGGCTCGAGCTCCGCGACAATATAATTGTCCGCTATATGCAGGGTCGCATCGAACGCTTCGCGCCGTCCGGGCACGGCGGCGAGCGGCACGACATCCATCGTGGTCGCCTGCGCGCGCTTGACCGCACTCTCGATCGGCTGCGCCAGCAGCGCCCCCAGCGGGCGCCCGAGCCACGAGGGCGTCAACCGTTCCTCGATCGCACCCGCCCCGCCGATCACCGTCTGCGTCGCGAGATCGGCGATCAACAGCAGGCCATGCGGCTGGATCGCTCCAGGAATATGAATGGGCTCACGATCGCAGACCGCGAGGTGAATACCCGCCGCCCCGCGATGCAGCGGGTATTCGGCAAATTCCGGTTCGACGGCCACCCGGTTCCTTCGCGCGCGATGCGGAGAATACCCGCAGTCACATCCATAACGGTAGCAATCGATAGCGCAACGATCGAAATGGCAACCGATGAAAATGTCAGTTTTTGGCGTTTTCCGCGAGCAGATAGGCCCCGACCAGACCGGGCGCTTCCTTGCATCCCGGCGGCACGATCCGGCTTTCGAGCGAAGCCCGATCGGTATCGCGTCCATAACCGCCCAGCAACGCGGCGGTACGATCGCGCAGCGGGCCGAACAGCGCCTCCTGCTTCATCACGCCGCCGCCGAAGACGAGCTTGACCGGCGAAACGGTGAGGATCAGCATCGCCGCGATCTGCGCGCAATAATCCGCCTGCACCTCCCACGCGACATGATCGTGCGGCAGGGTGGCGAGGCTGCCGCCCCAGGCGGCGATGATCGCCGGCCCGCTCGCCAGCCCCTCGAAACAGTCGTGATGGAACGGGCAGACACCCGCGAACTGACCATGCGCAGGATGACGCCGCGGTTTGACATGCCCGCCCTCGGGATGGCTGGCACCATGGACCATCGCACCGTTGACGACCAAGCCGATGCCGATGCCGGTGCCGACCGTGACATAAGCGAGGTCGCCGGTTCCCTCGCCCGCGCCCATCTTCGCCTCCGCGAGCGCTGCAGCATTGACGTCGGTATCGATCATGCCGGGTATGCCGCCGAGCATCTTGCGCACGCTGCCGAGCATGTCGAAATTGCTCCACGCGACCTTCGACGCGGGCAGGATATAGCCGTGGGTCGGCGAATTCGGATCGAGATCGAGCGGACCGAAGCTGGCGATGCCCACTGCGGACACTGGGCGCCCCTTCGTCTCCCTCTCGAAGAAGGCCGCGATCGCGGGCATCGTCGTGGCCGGATCGTGCGTCGGCACGCTCGCCGTGACGATACTGCCCCCCTCGGCGGTGCCGAGCCCCAGCACCATCTTGGTGCCGCCGGCTTCGATAGCCGCAATCAGGGGTTCGTCGCTCATCCCTGTGCCTTCAGGAAAGGCGCGATCGGCGGTGCTACGACGTCACCCGCCGCGACGAAGCCGACGTTGAAGAATTTGGGTTTGCCGTACCGCATCGGGGCGCCGTCGGGCGCCTCGAGCGTACCACCCGCCGCGCGCAGCACCGCATCGCCCGCGGCGATATCCCATTCGCAGGTCGGCGCGAGGCGTGGATAGAGATCGGCCTCGCCTGCCGCGACCATGCAGATCTTGAGGCTCGATCCGCGGGACACCCGGCTCGCGACATCGAACTGGTCGAGATAGGCCTCGGTCTCGGGGCTGCCATGCGAGCGCGAAGCGACCGCGGCGATGCCTCCTGCCGGCGCCTTGCGGATCGCGATCGGCTGCCGAGGGCCGATCGTGCCATCGGCATCGACGATCGCGCTCCATGCGCTTCCGGCGAGCACGTCGCCGACGAAGAGCCGCCGATCGACCGGCGCATAGACCACGCCCAGACTGGGGGACAAATCCTCGATCAGCGCGACGTTGACGGTGAAATCGCCGCGTCGCTGGACGAACTCCTTGGTCCCGTCGAGCGGATCGACGAGGAAGAATTGCCCATCGGTCGCGGGGATGCGGCCGGCCGAGACCTCCTCCTCGGCGATGACCGGGATGTCGGGCGCTAGCCGCTGCAGCGCCGCGAGGATGATCGCCTCGCCCGCGGCATCGGCCTCGGTTACAGGTGAGGCATCATCCTTCTGCGCGACCGAGAAGTCGGTCTCGTAAATCTCCATGATCGCCGCACCGGCGCGCACGCAGGTTTCGGCCAGCGCCAGCAGCAGCCCGGCGCGATCGCCTACGCTTTTCTTATCGGTCATGGCCCAGCCGTGTAGCCCAGGATCGACGCGCGCCGGAACCCACAAAACCTATCCTTTGGGACAGCACCCCATATGAGGCTTTGCCGAATGAAAGAGTTTCTGGTGCGACATACGGCGGCCGATCGTATTGGAAGCGCTCATATGACTGCATCGCTCACGCACCTTCAGCGGCTCGAAGCCGAAAGCATCCACATCCTGCGCGAAGTCGTCGCCGAGACCGAAAAGCCGGTGATGCTCTATTCGGTCGGCAAGGATTCGGCCGTGATGCTCCATCTGGCGAAGAAGGCCTTCTACCCCTCGCCCCCGCCCTTCCCTTTGCTCCACGTCGACACGACGTGGAAATTCAAGGCGATGTACGATCTGCGCGACAAGGCGGCGCGCGACGCGGGCATGGAATTGCTGGTCTACCAGAATCCCGAAGCCAAGGAGCGCGGGATCAATCCGTTCGATCATGGCCCGCTCCACACCGACATGTGGAAGACCGAGGGGCTGAAGC
The DNA here is from genome assembly GCF_044905095.1 of Sphingomonas sp. MMS24-J13. NCBI lineage: Bacteria > Pseudomonadati > Pseudomonadota > Alphaproteobacteria > Sphingomonadales > Sphingomonadaceae > Sphingomonas > Sphingomonas sp. MMS24-J13. Next base: position 982,824 of record NZ_CP173258.1, on the reverse strand, counting down.
AGGCGCTCGACCTCCATGGGTTCGATGCCGCCTTCGGCGGCGCCCGCCGCGACGAGGAGAAGAGCCGCGCCAAGGAGCGCATCTTCTCGTTCCGCTCGGCCAACCATCGCTGGGATCCCAAGAACCAGCGGCCCGAATTGTGGCACCTCTACAATGCGAAGAAGGCGAAGGGCGAATCGATCCGGGTCTTCCCGATCTCGAACTGGACCGAACTCGACATCTGGCAGTACATCCATCTCGAGGACATCGAGATCGTGCCGCTCTATTTCTCGGCCCCGCGGCCGACCGTGATGCGCGACGGGCTGATGCTGATGGTCGACGACGACCGCTTCCGTCTCAAGCCCGGCGAAGAGCCGGTGACGCGCTCGATCCGCTTCCGCACGCTCGGCTGCTACCCGCTCACCGGCGCGGTCGAGAGCGAGGCGAAGACTTTGCCCGAGGTGATCCAGGAGATGCTGCTCACCACCACCTCCGAACGGCAGGGCCGCGCGATCGACAAGGATGCCGGCGACGCCAGCATGGAGAAGAAGAAGCAGGAGGGCTATTTCTGATGTCGGACGTGCTTCAGGAAAGCTCCTACCAAGCCGACAGCCTCATCGCCGAGGATATCGACGCCTATCTCGACCGGCATCAGCATAAGAGCCTGCTGCGCTTCATCACCTGCGGCTCGGTCGACGACGGCAAGTCCACCTTGATCGGGCGGCTGCTCTACGATTCGAAGATGATCTTCGAGGATCAGCTCGCCGCGCTCGAGGCGGATTCGAAGCGGGTCGGCACGCAGGGGCAGAATATCGACTTCGCGCTTCTGGTCGACGGTCTCGCCGCCGAGCGCGAGCAGGGCATCACGATCGACGTCGCCTATCGCTTCTTCGCGACCGACAAGCGCAAGTTCATCGTCGCCGATACGCCCGGCCACGAACAATATACCCGCAACATGGTGACCGGCGCCTCGACCGCCGATCTGGCGGTGATCCTGATCGACGCGCGCAAGGGCGTTCTCGTCCAGACGCGGCGGCATAGCTATCTGGCGCACCTGATCGGCATCAAGAATTTGGTGCTGGCGGTGAACAAGATGGACCTGATCGATTATGATCAGGCGAAGTATGACGCGATCGTCGCCGATTATCAGGCGTTCGCCACCTCGATCGGCATCACCGGCTTCACCGCCATGCCGATCTCGGGCTTCATGGGCGACAATATCTCGCTGCGTTCGGACAAGACGCCCTGGTATCAGGGGCCGACCCTGATGGAGCATCTGGAGACGGTCGAGATCGACGCCGATGCCGATCGCGCGAAACCGTTCCGCATGCCGGTGCAGTGGGTCAACCGCCCGAACCTCGACTTCCGCGGCTTCTCCGGCCTGATCGCGAGCGGCACGATCAAGCCGGGCGACGCGATCCGGGTGCTGCCGAGCGCGAAGCAATCGACCGTCACCCGCATCGTCACCGCCGACGGCGATCTCGACGAGGGCGTCGCGGGCCAGTCGGTCACGATCTGCCTTGCCGACGAAGTCGATTGCTCGCGCGGCGACGTCATCGCGATCGCCGGCAACCCGCCGCAGGCCGCCGACCAGTTCGAGGCGACGATCGTGTGGATGGCGGACGAGGAGATGCTGCCCGGCCGGCCCTACTGGCTCAAGCTCGGCACGCAGACCGTCACCGCCAACATCCAGGCGCCCAAATATCAGGTCAACGTCAACACGATGGAGCATCTGGCGGCGAAGACACTGGAACTGAACGCAATCGGCGTCGCCAACCTGTCGGTCGACCGGCAATTGGTGTTCGAATCCTATGCCGACAATCGCGATCTCGGCGGCTTCATCCTGATCGATAAGTTCACCAACGCCACCGTGGCGGCGGGGATGATCCATTTCTCGCTGCGCCGCGCCCAGAACGTCCACTGGCAGGCGAGCGACGTGACGCGCGAGCGCCATGCCGAACTGATGCGGCAGAAACCGGCTGTGCTGTGGTTCACCGGCCTGTCGGGCGCAGGCAAATCGACCATCGCGAATATGGTTGAGCGCAAGCTGGCGCGGATGAACCGCCATACCTTCCTGCTCGACGGCGACAATGTCCGCCACGGGCTCAACAAGGATCTGGGCTTCACCGATGCCGACCGCGTCGAGAATATCCGCCGTGTCGGCGAGGTGGCGAAGCTGATGACCGACGCCGGCCTTATCGTCGTCACCGCGTTCATCTCGCCATTCCGGGCGGAGCGCGAGATGGTGCGACAGATGCTGCCGGCGGGCGAGTTCATCGAGGTGTTCGTCGATACGTCGCTGGCCGAGGCCGAGAAGCGCGACGTGAAGGGGCTCTATGCCAAGGCGCGCAGCGGCAAGCTCAAGAACTTCACGGGGATCGATTCCCCTTATGAGGCGCCGGAGAAGCCCGAGATCCATATCGATACGGCGCGGATGACCCCCGATCAGGCGGCCGAGCTGATCGTGGAATATCTGCTGGATCGGTAGCTAAAAAATCCTCCCCGGCACGGGGAGGGGGACCGCGACGCGCAGCGGCGTGGTGGAGGGGGCCCACCTCCGAGCAAAAGCTGGTGGTGAGGTGGGCCCCCTCCACCATGCTGCGCATGGTCCCCCTCCCCGTTCCGGGAGGATTTAGGAACTCAAACCCGCATGGCGCCAGCGGGCGAAGTCCACCACCTGCTGCGCGACGATCGCGAGCTGGCCCTCGACCTTGCTGTCGATGCAGCTCCCGTCGCTCTCGAACAACGGCGTCGAGGCGTTGAGCGCCGCGCCATAAGGCGTCGGCCACGCCCGCAGCGCATGCGCGATCGAGCGCAGGGTCACCATCGTCGTGCCGCACGCCATCCAGCCGAATGCGGTCACGATCGCACCGAAGGCGCACCCATCGAGATAGGTGCGCGCGTCGCGCGACGTATCCTCGAGCAGATCGAGCGCATTCTTGATCGGGCCCGACAGGCTGCCATGATAACCCGGCGTCGCGACGATGATGCCGTGGCACGACCGCGCCGCCTCCACCAACGCAGCCTCGTCATCGGTCCGCTCGACGCGATCGGGCGCGTAGAGCGGCAGGCGTGCGAGATGCGGACCATCGATCAGGATCGTCCGCGCGCCCATTTTCTCGGCCGCGGCCAGTGCGACCCGCACCGACCGTTCGCTGGAGGAATTCGGCCGCGCGGTGCCGCCGATGCCGAGGATCAGGGGAGAGAAATCGCTCATGCAGCCGGCCTAGCCGATGGCGGTCGGCTCGCGCAACCGGCGAACGATAGGGTGCTAAGTATATGGCTAAACTTTGTCTGCCACCGTTCGAACATATCCTTGACGGCCCTGGGCCAACCGTGCGGCTTTAAACTGCGGCAGCGCGGCGCCAGCCGGCAATCGCCGCGAGTGCCTTTTCCGGGCGCTCGGTGAGTTGCGCCAAATGGCCCGGATAGACCTCCCCCGTATCGCCGTTCAGCGATATCGGAACGCCCTCCTTCAGCACCGCCTCGCCAATCCGACACTGCCGCAGGGCCATATCGATTTCCAACCCCGGGCAGGCGACAAGGCAAACCTTGCCCAACTGGCGGGCGACCACCGCGGCATGGGAGGTACGCCCGCCCGAGCCGGTCAGGATGCCCGCCGCCAGCGCCATACCCTCGATATCGGTCGTCACCGTATCCTTTCGCACGAGGATCGCAGGGGTTCCGGCCTCGGAAAATCGCTTCGTGGCGTCGACGTCCAACGCCACCACGCCACTCGCGACCCCCATCCCCGCCACCAGGGCCACGGCCAAAGGTGGGGGAGCGGAGGCTCGAAGCGGGTCCGTACCACGGCATCGACATCGATCCCGTCGAGCCGCGCGAGCGCTTCGGCCGGTTCGAGCAGGCCCTCCTCGACCATATCCGCAGCGATCGTCAGTGCCGCCCAATCGGTGCGTTTGGCGCGCCGCGCCTGGAGGAGAAACAGCGTTCCGGATTGAACGGTGAACTCGAAATCCTGTGCATCGCCAAACAGCGACTCCAGTTCCTGGCCGACGCCGGCCAGTCGCGTCCAGACGGCAGGCAGCGCCAGGCGCAAACGGTCATTGTCGGTCAGGCGGTGTCGTCCGGCGACCACATCCTCCCCCTGTCCGTTGAACTGGAAATCGAAATACAATTCCCGCGCGCCGGTGGCCGGATTGCGGGTGAAGGCGACACCCGCCCCCGACGCGCCCCCCGCATTGCCGTAGACCATCGTCTGCACGGTGACGGCGGTGCCGGCTTCATCGTCAATCCCGTTCAGTCGGCGATAGCTCTCTGCCTTGGGCGAATACCAGGAGCGGAACACCGCCGCGGCGGCGCCCGCGAGCTGTTCGCGCGGATCGGACGGAAAATCCGCGCCGGCCTGCGAGCGGAAGCACTCCAGCATCGCGAAGGTGAGCGTCCGCAGGCTGCGATGATCGAGTTCCCGCTCGCTATCGGCTTCCGATCGTTTCAGCGCCTCCATCATCAGGGCGTCGAACGGCGCGACCGGGAGGTTTGCGACCACCTCGGCATAGCCCTGCACCAACCGCCGGTAACTATCCCAGGCGAGCCGGGGATTGCCCGTCGACCGGATCAGGCCCTCGACCGACTCCGCGTTCAGGCCCACGTCGAGCACGGTCTCCATCATCCCCGGCATCGACACTGCGGCGCCCGACCGTACCGAGACGAGCAAGGGGCGTCGCGCCGCGCCGAAGCCCAGGCCGGTTGCCCGCTCCAGTTCGGCCACGCCGTCGTCCAGCATGCGGCGCAACGCGGGCTCCCCGGCCGACTTGATCCGCCCGCACCAGTGGGTCGGCAGCACGAACGCGGGGGGCACGGGCAGACCTCGCTGCACCATGCGTATGAGGTTCCAGGCCTTGGCGCCGACTTCCCCGGCACCGCCTTCGGGCGCCGCCGCGCCGGCGAGGATCGGATAGATCTCAGCCATCGATGACGTCTTCGAGCACATGTTCGCGCAGGATGAGGCTGGCATGCTTCAACGCGTCGGCGGCCGCCTCGATCTTTCCGCCGATCGCGGTGAGCAGGTGCAACTGCCGGAAATCCTTCGCCTGTCTGAAGGCACTCGACGCCAGGCCGCGCTGCGCGTCGTCGGCTTGATGCTCCAGCGCCGCGATCCGATCGATCGCAGCAAGAAAGTCCTCGGTCTCGGCGGCGCTCGCTGCGCGCCCGATCTGGGAAGCGTGGCCCAATGCCTTGATCCATTCCTGCGACGCCTCGGTCAGCAGATCGGCGAGGATCCGCAAGGCTTCGCGCGGTTCACCCTGCAGCCCGTCCAGATCGAGCAGGAAGGCCGCCTCCTCCAGTGCATCCGCCGAATCGTCGGCGACCTGGAGCAACGGCAGGAACACCGCATAATCGGGCCGGCGGCGCACCGCCTCGCGCATTTCGACGACGATCTGATCCGCGTCATGCTCGAACCGCCGCGCCCGTTTGGCGCGCTTTTCCGATCCATCGCTTTCCGCCTGCAACCCTTCGCCCACCAGGCTGGCTATTTCGAAGATCAGCCCGGCATGATCGGCGGCGAGGCCGAGCAGCCGCCGTTCCTCATTGCTGAAATGCGCTGCGAGATTCGCCCGGACCCGGTCGTGAATCAAGCGCTGCGACTGGCCCGACAAAAGCCCCTCGGTCGCCGCTTGGAAGGTGAACCGGAGGAAATCCAGCGCCTCGCCATCCCCGAGCACGACGCATAGCCGGTCGCCGAAGTGCATCGACGATCCCGCGGCGGCCTCTATCGCCCGATTGACCAGTTGCGCGCCGCCAAGCTCGAGGAAGCCGCGGTGGCCGACCTCTGCTTCGGCCGCCCAGCCGAGCAGGCTCAGTCGATCCGGCCCGCGCAGGAATCCCCGCAGCTGTTTGCGCGCGCGGTTCCAGTCGATCAGGAACACGAGGCGCGAGCCGAGGAATTCGAGATAGGTTCGGCAATTCTCCGCATCCGGCGCGTCGAGACGCCCGGTCGCCAGATAGAAAGGCGTCCCGCCGGCCAGGACGGCGGTGCGCCCCTCCTCCCAGGACACGTTGTGGGGCTTGAGCATGTCCCGGAAGAAAGCGAGCCGTTCGGGATGCACGTCGGTATAGGTGACGCTGACCGCGTTTCCCTGCACATGGATCACGATGACATGTGCGTCGGTGGTCCCGATGTCGTTCTGGATCACGAGCCGGTCGCCCACGCGGGTGGCCGTGGTGCCGAGGCCCGGATGCGCGAATTTGAGCTTTGCCGTCCGGTTGAGCCCGTTCATGAAAGCCATCACCGAAGGCCGGTCTGCCTCCGCCAGGCCATAGGCGGCGGCGCCGTCGATCACCTCTTCGGCGAGCGTGGCCTGCAGGGCATTGAGGCGCTTGTGCAGGTCCATCACGAGGCCATGCAGGCTGTCGCCTCGATCGGGCCGTGCCTGGGTCATCTCGAGGATCGCCCTGGGATCGAGTTGGTCGTCGGCGGCCGCGGGAAGGGCATCAAGCAATTTATCCAGCCGCGCGGACAGCCCCTCGGGATCGGCAGCGCGCACGGGGGCCGCCATCGTGCCCATGTCGTCCCTGATCCGCGCGATGATCCGCGCAGCGCCCGCGATGTGGCAGCGGTCGGCGACCATGCGCGCTCCGGCCGCCACCGTGTCGAGCTCGGGATCGTCTATTCCGCAGGCGATGCGCTCCTGCTTGAGCGTCGGCGCGGGCTGCTCCGGATGTTCGGCGTGGGCGAGCGCCAACTGCAGCAACGAGAAAGCATATTTGACCCGATCGTTCGCTGCCAGTGCGGCGTTGAGCGAGGCCGTGGATTGCAGTTCGCTTTCACCAATCGCTTCCAGAATCGCCGACTTCATCTGCTTCACCCAATCTCGGCCGCGTCGGCCCCGATGACCGCTGATCGGCCGCCCGCCGCATCAGCGGGACTGCCGCACATATCCCGGTATCTTCGGCACGCGATTGGGCACCGGCGCCAGTGGATGCTGCCGGGTGTTTGGCTGCTGTCCCGTGCGGTTGAACGGGGCAATGTCTATCAGTTGGATTCGACAAGTTTTGTGACAAGCCGTTCCCCATGCCTGAAAGGTCTGGAGCGGCGATCGGTCAGGACCATTGGGTTCCACCTCGACTCCAGAGCATAAGGGCGTATCGCCGAGGGCCATGAAAGGGATTTAGCCGATGCCGGTCTACGAAATTTCCGGGCAGCGCCCGACCCTGCCCGCCGACGGATCCGCCTGGATCGCGCCGTCGGCCGACGTGATCGGGGATGCCCGGCTGGCGGCGGATACGAGCGTCTGGTTCGGGGTCGTCATCCGTGCCGACAATACGCCGATCGCGATCGGGGCGCGCTCGAACGTGCAGGAGGGATCGATGCTCCATTCCGATCCGGGCAGTCCGCTGACGATCGGCACGTCGGTAACCGTCGGCCACCATGCGATCCTCCACGGTTGCACGATCGGCGACAATGTCCTGATCGGCATGGGCGCGACCATCCTCAACAATGCGGTGATCCCCGAAAATTGCCTCGTCGGCGCGGGCGCGCTCGTGACCGAAAACAAGACCTTCCCGCCCGGCAGCCTCATCGTCGGCGCGCCGGCGCGCGCGGTGCGCGAGCTGACGCCCGAGCAGATTGCCGGGATCACGCATTCAGCGGATCATTATGTCGAACGGAGCAAGGCGTTTGCGGACGGGCTCAAGCGGGTGGATTGAGCGGTGCGCCCCTCCGCCGTCATCCCGGGCTTGACCCGGGATCCCGCTTCTTTCTGGTCAAACGAGTTGATCGTAAAGATCGCGCCAGTCTGGATTGCCGCGTTCGACCAACTCAAATTTCCATTCGCGTCGCCAGCGCTTCAGACGTTTCTCGTGGGCGATACACTCGGTGATCGACGGCGCATGTTCGGCCCAAACCAGCCGATCGAGACCGTAGCGGCGGCAAAAATCGGACCCGGCGCCTCTTCGATGCTGATCAACGCGTGACGGCAGATTGGAGGTTACGCCCACGTACATCGCTCCGCGATAACGATCGGCCATGATGTAGACCCATCCGCCGTGTCGATCATCCTCCATCTGTAGAGAGAATAAGAAGCGGGATCCCGGGTCAAGCCCGGGATGACGAGAAGTAGAGGCTAGAACCCGACCGCGTCGGCGCCCTTCAGTTCCAGCATCGCCCGCGCCTCATCCGGCGTGGCGATCTCCCGCCCAAGCTCTTCCAGGATCGTCCGGATCTTGCGCACCTGGTCGGCATTGCTCTGGGCCAATTGCCCGCGCCCGATGAACAGGCTGTCCTCCAGCCCGACGCGCACATTGCCGCCGAGCAGGGCGCTCTGGGTGCAGAACGGGATCTGGTTCCGTCCGGCGGCGAAGGCCGAGAGGTAGTAATCGCTGCCGAACAGACCGTCGGCGATCGTCACCATATGCGCGAGGTTGCGCGGATCGGCGCCGATGCCGCCCAGAATGCCGAACACCCCCTGGATCAGGAAGGGCGGCTTCACCAGCCCGCGATCGACGAAATGCGCCAGCGTGTAGAGATGCCCGATATCGTAGCATTCGAATTCAAAGCGGGTGCCAAGCTCCTGCCCGACCTCGACCATGATCCGTTCGATATAGCTGTTCGAATTGTACATGATGCGATCGCGCGAGGTTTCGACGTAGGTCTTTTCCCACGGATGCTGCCATGTCTCGACGCGCGCGCCGGCACCGCTGAAGTCGAAGATCAGCGGGCCCATGTTGAGCGAGCAGACTTCGGGCTTGACCGCCTTGGCCGCCGCGATCCGCTCGTCGAGCGTCATCGTGGCGCTGCCGCCGGTCGAGATGTTGATCACCGCGTCGGTCGATTGCTTGATGCGCGGCAGGAATTCCATGAAATGCTCGACCGCCGGGCTGGGGGAGCCGTCGACCGGGTTGCGCGCGTGGAGGTGCAGGATCGACGCCCCCGCCTCCGCCGCTCCGATCGCGGCTTCGGCGATCTCGTTGGGCGTGATCGGCAAATGGGGCGACATCGACGGGGTGTGGATCGATCCCGTCGGCGCGCAGGTGATGATGACCTTGTTCGCGGTGCGCATGATCGTCAGAGCCCCGCGTGGCAGATATATTTCATGTTGAGATACTCATCGAGCCCGTAGCGCGAACCCTCGCGCCCGAGTCCCGACATCTTGACCCCGCCGAACGGCACTACCGCGGTCGAGATCAGGCCGGTATTGATGCCGACCATCCCGCTCTCGATCCCGCGGCTCGCCTTGGCGATCGTCGCCGGGCTCGACGAGCAGAAGTAGGCCGCAAGGCCGAACGGCGTGTCGTTGGCGAGCCTGATGCCCTCGTCGATCGTCTCGAACTGGATCACGCCGGCGAGCGGCCCGAACGTTTCCTCGCGCGTCAGCGCCGCTTTGGACGAGACGCCCGAAACCAGGGTCGGCGGCGACATATGCCCGCCCTGGCTCTTGCCGCCGGCGACGATCTCGGCGCCATGGCTCAGCGCATCCTCCAGATGCTCGTCGACCTTGGCGACCCCGGCCTCGTCGATCAGCGGGCCGATGTCGGTTGCCGGATCGAAGCCGTCGCCGAGCGACATCGCGCGGACCCTGTCGCCGAACGCCTTGACGAACGTGTCGTGGATGCCGCGCTGCACGTAGATGCGGTTGGCCGCGACGCAACTCTGCCCCGAATTGCGGAACTTGGCGACCATCGCGGTCTCGATCGCGAGATCGATATCGGCATCGTCGAAGATCAGCAAAGGCGCATTGCCGCCGAGTTCGAGCGACAGGCGTTTGATCGTCGGCGCCGATTTGGCCATCAACTGCGCGCCGATCTCGGTCGATCCGGTGAAGCTGATCTTGCGGATCACCGGCGAGGCGGTGAGGATATCGCCGATCATGCTCGCCTTGCCGGTGACGATGTTGAGCACGCCCGCCGGAATGCCCGCTTCCTCGGCCAGCACCAGCAAGGCCAGCGCCGACAAAGGCGTCTGGCTGGCGGGCTTGATAAGCATCGTGCAGCCGGCCGCCAGCGCGGGCGCAATCTTGCGGGTCAGCATCGCCATCGGGAAGTTCCACGGCGTGATCGCGGCACACACGCCGACCGGCTCGCGCTCGACCAGCAATTGCCGCCCCGGCACGAGCGGCGGGATCGTCTCGCCGAAGATGCGGCCGGCCTCGTCGGCATAATATTCGATGAAGGCGGCGCCATAAGCGATCTCGGCGCGCGCTTCCTTGAGCGGCTTGCCGTTCTCGAGCGTGATCAGGCGGGCGAGGTCCTCCTGATTGGCCATCACCAGTTCGTACCAGCGCCGCAGCAAGGCGCCGCGATGCCGGTTCATCTCGCGCGACCAGGGGATGAACGCGGTCTCGGCCGCGGCGATCGCGCCATGGACCTCGTCCGCCGCCAGCGAGGGAATGCTGCCGACGATCTGCCCGGTGAAGGGATCCTCAACGTCGATCTTCGCGCCCGACGCGGCGCCCTTCCACTTGCCGTCGATCAGGACGTCCGATCGCAACAGGCTGCTGTTGGTCAGATGTCCGCGCATGGTCGCAACCGAAGCCATCGATACGTCCTCTCAAGCCTTACTTGTCGTCGTCGAGGTTCGGATTGGTGATCGGCGTATCACCCTCGAACAGATGCTCGAACCGGCGATAGGTGCACAGCCATTTGCCGTCCACCCGCACGAATTTGTCGGTCGCCATGCTGATCGTGATCGGCGGATGGGTCGGCAGCGGCTTCACGCCATTGGCGGCGTAGAGGAACAGGTAATTGGTCGATTCCGCGCTGTCCGGGCCGGTGAACCAGGCGCGAAAATTGGTGAAGGCATGTACCGCCAGCCGTGGCCCCTGCGCGACCCGCCAGTCGTAGAATTGCTGGATCTTGGCCTTGCCCTCGTAGGAGGCGAACTGGCCATGGAACACCGCATCGTCGGTATAATAGTCCGATGCGTTGCGGCCGCCGTTCGTATCGATCTCGTGCCAGTAATTGGCGAGCTGAAGCGCCAGCGTCGCGTTGAGCGCCAGGAGGTCGGCGTCGTCCATCTGATTTCCCTTGATGTGGGGCGACCATCCCGGCCGTCGGGGGCGACCATGCCCATGGGGTGGGTGTGTGACTTGTCCGCAAGGGCAGGGAGCGTTGTGTCCAACGGAAAGGGAAATTGAAATTCCTCCCCGAGATTTCTCGGGGAGGGGGACCATACGAAGGATGGTGGAGGGGCCGCCGTCGAAGACGGCGGTCTGCGACCGCCGCCCCTCCACCGCTCTACGAGCGGTCCCCCTCCCCTGCAAAAGCAGGGGAGGAATTTTTAGTCCGGCGCCATCCTGCGATAATCCCGCGGCGCGATCCCATAACGCTCGCGGAAGCTGCGCGCGAAGTGCGCGGCGCTGTTGAAGCCCCAGCCGAAGGCGATCTCGGTGATCGTGTGGCCGCGCCAATCGGCGTCGCGGATCTGCTTGGCGCATTCCTCCAGCCGGCGGCGCAGGATGTAGGCCGAGATCGTCTCGTTGCTGATCGCGAAGATCATCCGCAGGTAGCGCGAGGACATCTTGAGCCCTTCGGCGATCGAGCAGGGGCTGAGCGCGGGATCGCGCAGATTCTCCTCGATATAGCGCTTCACCCGCGCATGGCGGCCCGACACCACCGCCGATCCGGTCGCGAGACGATCGAACGCCATGGTGTAGGTCGTCGCCATCACGTCGAGCAGGTGGCGCGCGACGCGATTTTCATATTCGGGATCGAAGCCGGTCTCGACCTGGCGGCACAGGCTCGCAACCATCGTCGCGGCGGTGCCGGCTATCCCTTCGGCGGCGGACAGGCGGCGGCCGCAGAATTGCTCGGGCGACGGGAGGTAGGCGCGCAACACGTCGGCCGGGACGCGCAGCATCACGACTTCGGACGCATCGTCGATCAGGTAGGAATGCGGCGCGGTGCTGTCGCACAAGGTGAAGTCGCCTTGGTGCAGCACCGCCTCATGCCCGCAATGCGCGAACACGCCGCTGCCGCGCGACTGGAGCATGAACGAATAGAGCCGGCCCGAGGTACGGCCGATATGGCGCGTGGTGCGGGCGATGCTGGTGCGATCGGCGGTCATGCGCGCGAACCCGATCGGGCCGAGGCTGCTCAGCCGCAATTCGGCGTTGAAGCTGTCCTGATTGGCCGGCGTGAAATCGACATGCGCGAGACGCCGCGAGTAAAGCTCGTTCCAGGCGGCCGCCCGTGCCCGGTGCGGCAGCCCCGCGGTGCTATAGGTTTCCATCGTCCCCTCCTCTCTCGACGCCGGGCCGGCAATTGGTCTGCCGGCTCTCCAGTCCGGACGGGTGTCCGTGCATCAATGTGTCGCGAAATCCAGGCGCTTGGCAAGCCCGGCGCTGCCCATCCGCCCGATCACGAGAAATAGAGCTTGAGTGCGGTCCGCGAGATTTGCCGGCGCTGACCGGCATCGGGCACCCAGCGTTCGAACGCCGCGAGCGCGGCGGCGAAACTCGTGCGATCCTCATGCCCGACGAACGGCGCGTCGCTGCCCCACAGCAGGCGTTCGGGCCCGACTTCGGCCAGCAGGATCGGCGCGACCCGATCGGCCAGCGCCTCTCCGCTCGGCTCGAGCGGCGCCCCCTCGCCCATCAGGTCGTGCAGGCGATAATCGCCCGACATCTTGACCCAGGTGCGCCCTTTCTCGACCGAGCGCAGGGTTACGGCCAGGCCGGGGCACTTCTCGGCCAGCGCCGGATCGGGATGGCCGAAATGGTCGATCACGATCTTGACCCCGCTCGCCGCCAGTTGCGCGACGACCGGCTCCAGCCGATCGCCCTCGACCGCGACATGGACGTGCCAGTCGAGATCGGCGATGCGACGCAGGAAGAGGCGATAATCCTCGGTCGAAAGATCGGGCAACTCCTTCGAGCGCGCGAGCTGGAGGCGTACGCCGACGACGCCGTCCGCCTTCATCCGATCGAGCGTGTAGCGATCGGTCGTCGGCGGCAGGATCGCGGTGCCGCGCAGCCGCGGATTCACCCGCAGCTCATCGATCATGTAATCGTTATAATAGCCCGAGATGCTGATCCCGGCGACGATCCCGAAATGGACGCCGTGCGCATCGAGCAGATCGAGATACTGGCGCGCCGAAAAGCCATAGGAGGGCCGGTTCCAGGCGCGATCGCTCAGCGGCAGATCGGCCTGGAAGATATGCGCGTGACAATCCACGATGGGCGCATCGCCGCTCATCTCGATCGCCGTCAGAATTGGGGCATGGGATAGTCGTCCGCGTTCAGCACCCAGCCGGGCATCTCCGAGAAATCGCGGCGCGGGGGCGAGAAGATATCGACCAGAAGGTTATTCTCCGGCGCGATCGATGCCGAAGTGTGGATCGAGAGCGGCGGGATCACCGCGATCGACGGCGCCGGGCAGACCATGTGATCGTCCTCGCGCCAATGCGCCTCGTTGGCGGTCCACGGCCAGCGCAGATGGTGGATGTAGGAGCCGCCCATGGCGAGCGAGCATTGCTCGAAATCGTCATGATGGTGCGGCGACAATTTGGTGGTGTCGCGCGGGCCGACCGGCTCGAACACGTTGACCATGAAGGTGGTGCAGCGCCAGATTCGGCCGAACCGCCCCTCCTGCGCCGGCACGTCGAGGCTGTAGCTGCGGATCCTGAAGCCGGCGGGCGGATCGGGCCAGCGCTGCAGCGGCGGGATGTGCGGATGCGGCTGGGCGTAGGCATCCTTGTTCGAGCAGAGCGCGACCAGATCGTCCGACGCGGTGGTGAACAGGCGCACGAACGCGCCGCCATCGGGAAAGGTGATGCTGCTGTCGCCTGGCGGGATCATCACGATATGCGCGCCCGGCACCTGGGCTGTCTCGCCGTTGGCGCTGACCACGGCATGGGGCTCGGGGAATTCGATCAGCAGGACATATTCGTCGACCTGCCCGCTGCGCGCAAAGGTGCCGCCCGGCTTGGCCTCGGTATAGGCGACGATGAAATTCTGGCCGCGCGCGAACCAGCTCCTGCCGTTCGCATCGTCGATCTGCGGTTCGCTCTGGCCGAACAGGGCATATTCGGCGGCGGAGAAAGCGGCATCCTTGCCGCTCAGGCCGCTGCCTGCCTGCGCGGTGCTGAGCTTCGAGCGCGGATCGCTCGCGGCGTACATCGTATCGGTTGACATTATTTGGCCCTACTCGTCGACGGCACGGGACGCGGCCCGCTGCCGATATGGTTTAGCACGAATATCCCGTCCGCCAGCTTGCACGATGAGGCAGCGCTGGTTGACCTATTCGGCGCATGACGGCGCTCATGCCCCCGCGGGCACTTCCTCCAGCACCTCGCGCTCGGCCGGATCGTCCATGCCCCTGAGCGCGCGGCCGGCGGTCTCGGGCAAAAACAAGGTCGCGATCACCGCCAGCACGATCGCCCCGATCGCCATCGTCGCCATCGCCGCGCTCAGCACCATGTGCGCCGAAAGCGTGCCGACGCCGATGAAGAACAGCCCGCTCGTCGCCCGCCCGAAATTGTAGCAGAAGGCCTGGCCGGTGCCGCGCACCTCGGTCGGGAACAATTCGGTGAAGTACGGGCCGAACGAGGCGTAGATGCCGAACTGGAAGAAGCCGTAGATCAGCCCGAGCGGGATCAGCAGCGCGAGGTTGGCGCCCCACGGGCCGAACAGATAGAGTGACGAGGTGAGGATGAAGCCGAGCCCGAACAGCCGGAAGATCGTCCGCCGCCCCAGCCGATCGCTCAGATAGGCGTTGGTGACGAAGCCGAAGAAGCCGCCCGCGCTGTTGAACAGCACGCAATAGCCCGCGACGCTGGTCGAAAGCCCACGCTCGTTGTGGAGGAAGGTGGTGAGGTAGTTGCTGACCGCGAACCCCGCCCCCTGCCCGCCGACCGCCAGCAGGGCCGCGAACACCGTGATCGGCAGCAATTTCGGCGTGAAGATGGTGCCGAGATGGACCTTGCGGCCGGCCGCCTGGCTCGCCTTGCGCGCGGCCTTGAACACTTCGCTGTCGTCGCTGCCGCGGCGGATGAAGAAGATCAAAATCGCGGGCAGCGACCCCGCCCAGAAGACGATCCGCCAGCCATATTCGGGCGGAAAGGCCGACGCGACCGGCCCCGCCATCAAGGCGGCGATGCCCGATCCGATCGCCGCGCCGCTATGGACCACGCCCAGCACCTTGCCGCGATCCTTGGGGTTGAGCATCTCGCCCAGCAGCACCGCGCCCACCGCCCATTCGGCGCCGAAGCCGATGCCCTGCAGCAGGCGCGCGGCCAGCAACTCATGGAAATTGTGCGCGAAACCCGACACGAACGAGAAGAAGGAGAACCAGGCGATCGTGAATTGCAGGATGCGCGCGCGGCCGTAACGATCGCACAGCCAGCCGCCGAGCCAGCCGCCGACGGCCGCCGCGATATAGTTCGCGCTGGTGATCATGCTCGCCTGCGCGAGCGTGATGCCGAGCCCCGCGATCAGCACCGGGATCATATATTGGAAGACCAGCCCGTCGGCCGTGTCCATCGCCCAACCGAAGCTGCACGTCCAGAAGACCCGGCGGGTCTTCCCGTCCATTGCGCGATACCAGCTGGTCATCTTGGGGCGCTTCCTATCAAGTTAAATCGTCACCCCGGCCTTGAGCCGGGGTCCCGCTTCTTCTGGTCCGCCGCAAGGTAGCGGGACCCCGGGTCAAGCCCGGGGTGACGGGCAAATTTGCGGGCGTGCTAGCCAGATCGAATACCAGTCTATCTCTCTTACCAGGCCGCCTCGTAGATCGAGACGACATCCTCTTCGGTCAGGATGCGCGGGTTGCGCTCGAGCAGGCGCGTCACCGTCATCGCCGCGCTCGCCATGCGCGGGATCGCGTCGCGCGCAATCCCGAAATCGGACAAACGACGCTTGATGCCGCACTTGATCGAGAGATCGACGATCCGGTCGATCCCCTTGAGCGCATCGGCGCGATGATCGCCGGTGCAATCGACCCCGAGCGCGCGCGCGACGGCGGCATAGCGTTCGGGCGCATGATCGAGATTGGCGAGCAAAACATGCGGCAGCAGCAGCGAATTGGCGACGCCATGTGCGATGTGGAATTCGCCGCCGAGCGGATAGGCCAGCGCATGCACCGCCGCGGTGTTGACCGGCCCCAGGCAGATCCCGCCATAGAGGCTGCCGCGCAGCATCGCCGCGCGCGCCGCGAGATCGGCGCCGTCCTGCACCGCGCGCTCCAGATTTGCGGCGATCAGCCGGATGCCCTCGAGCGCATATTGGTCGACCATCGGGTGGGCGAAGCGGTTGGCATACGCCTCGATGCAATGGGTCAGCGCGTCGATGCCGGTCGCCGCCGTCACCGCCGGGGGCATCGACACGGTCAGGACCGGATCGAGATAGGCCGCATCGGGCACCAGCCAGCGGCTGACCACGCCCTTCTTGAGATCGGCATCCTCGTCCGCCAGGATCGCGATCGGGGTCACCTCGCTGCCCGTGCCCGCGGTGGTCGGCACGCAGGCAAGCCAGATCGCGCGCGCCTTCAATTTGTCGACCCCGATCACGTCGTCGATCGATTGCGCGCCGTCGGCGAGCGCGGCGAGCAATTTGGCGACGTCCATCGCGCTGCCGCCGCCGAGCCCGATCACGGCATCGGCCTTGCAGCCGCGCACCTGCGCCAGCGCCGCTTCGAATTCGCGGATGGTCGGCTCGCCGACCAGATCGTGCCAGACGGTGACCGCGCACCCTTGCGCCTCGAGCGCCTCGATCAGCGGCGCGCACAGGCCGAGCGTCGGCTTGGTCGTGACCAGGAAGACCGATTTGGCGCCGCGCTCCTGCAAATCATCGGCGCATTTCAGCACCGCACCCGGACCGAAGTTGAGCGAACCGACATTGTAGAAGGTCACCAACCTTTGTTCGCCCGACTCCATTCCCACGCTCCGCAGATGACCCTGATGCCGCGTTAGACCCTCGCCCCGAACGGAGACTTGTCCCGACCGGAACAGTGAGTTGTGCAAGCCGCGATGGCGCCCCGCCGCGCTTGCGATCCCCCGCCCGGACGGTTCAGGGGAGCCATAGCCGAAGCGGCGGACGAGGGAGAGAGCATGACCGACACGTTGTTCAGCGTCGCGGGCAAGGTGGCGCTCGTCACCGGCGGCACCAGCGGCATCGGCGCGATGATCGCACGCGGGCTCGTGCGGCGCGGGGCCAGGACCTACATCGCCTCGCGCAATCTCGCGCGCAGCGAAGCCGCCGCCGCCGAACTGGCCGAGCACGGCACCTGCATCGGCCTCGCCGCCGATCTCGGCAGCGCGGATGGACCCGCCATGCTGGCGGCCCAGATCGCCGAGCGCGAGCAGCGGCTCGACATCCTCGTCAACAATGCCGGCGCTGCCGCCGGCGGCCCGATCGAGAGCGCGACCGTCGACGAGTGGGACATGGTGATGGACGTCAACCTGCGCGCGGCCTTCTTCCTGACGAAGGAGGTGTTGCCGCTGCTGAAGGCCGCCACCTCGCCCGAAAGCCCGGCGCGGATCATCAATCTCGGCTCGATCGGCGGACTCCACGTGCCCAATTGGGAGGCGCACAGCTATGGCGCGTCGAAAGCCGCGCTCCACCATCTCACCCGCTCGCTCTGCAAGCGGCTGGGCCGCGACGGGATCACCGTCAACGCGATCGCGCCGGGCCCCTTCCCTTCGCGGCTGACCGATACCGCGACCGACGCGGTCAGGAAGAGCGTCCAGACCTATATCCCGCTCGGCCGGCCGGGGGAGCCCGAGGATGTCGAGGGGCTGGTGGTCTTCCTCGCCTCGCGCGCGGGTGCCTATGTCAACGGCGCCACGATCCCGCTGGACGGCGGCTACATCGCGGCCTTGTGAGCGCCCATCGCCGAACCGAAAAAATTGCCGGCCCTCGGCGATTGTCCGGGCGGACAAAGTCAACTACCTCCTGCGGCGAGATCAAAAGCAGGGAGAGTCACGGATGAAAACCGCCATCGCGATCACAGCTCTGGCACTGGGAATGGTCGGCGCGATGCCGGCTTCGGCGCAGCGCGGCCCCGGCCTGCCGCCGCCCGAGCCGATCCAGCACATCACGGGCAATGTCTACAAGATCTTCGGCGGCGGCGGGAACACGCTGGTGGTCGTGCAGAAGGACGGCGTCGTCCTGGTCGACACCAAGATGCCGGGCAACGGCCAGGCGATCCTCGACGGGGTCAAGTCGGTCACCGACAAGCCGATCGTGACGATCATCAACACGCACAGCCACCCCGATCATGTCGGCAGCACCGATTTCATCCGCGAGAAATATCCCAACGTGAAGGTGATCGCGTCGGAGGCGACCAAGGACGAGGTCGCCAAGAACCCGATGTACAAGCCGGGCGTCATCCCCAACGTCACCTTCCACGACCATATGACGCTCGGCCAGGGCGAGGACCGGATCGAGTTGTACAGCTTCGGCCAGGCGCATACCGGCGGCGACACCTTCGTCTATTTCCCCGCCTCGCACGTGTTGTTCATGGGCGACGTGATGGCGTGGAACATGGCGCCGTTCCTGCCGAGCGGCGGCGCGAGCCTGCTGCCCACCGCCGAGGAGAAATTGATCGCCACGGTGAAGGGGGTCAAGTTCGTCGTCGAGGGCCATGGCTATGTCGATACGTGGAAGGATCTGGTGCGGATCACCCACTTCAACCGCGATCTCGTCACCTTCGCCAAGGCCGCCTACGATCGCGGCGACGCGCCGAGCGTGGCAGTCGACCAGCTCAAGAAGAACCCCGATTACGCCCCGCTGCTCGACACGCGGATCAAGGACGGCCTGCCCTACGGCAACACCCCGTTCGCGCGCGCGAACATGAACGTGAACGTCGCCTATCTGGAGTTTGCGGGCGAGCCCGTCGGCTTCGGCGTCGCCAATGGCGCCCCCCTGCCCGCAACCGCCAAGCACAAGGGCTCGAACCCGGCCGATACCGCGCCGCCGAAGCCGGACACGCCGGTGGTACCACGGCCGCCGGTTCCTTCGGGGAAGTAGGAACCTACCGGGGGACGGCTACGGCCGTCCCCCACTCGAAGCAGCCATCGATCATCGTGATCCGGCGACAAGCGGCCAACGCGTCCAGTCCGTAATCTACAGCCCGCGTCGGAACGGTCGACCGTCCGAGCGTGCCCGCGGGGACATCGTCCACCGTTCCGTCGGAGCTTCAGGCAAAATCGCCCAGTTTGGTCGCCTCATCCTCGGCTTCCAGTTCGCGCTTGTCCGCGTCGGGATCGGGCAAAGGCTTGGTCTGGGTGTCCTCGGTGGGTTCCGGTTTGGGATCGGCCATCATGCACTCCTCGCTTCAGGGGTATTCGCCGGCTCGGCAATGATCGCGGCGTGCGTGATCGACACCGTCGTTCCGGGATTCGCTTCGGCCATCGTGACATTGGCGTCGAGGCGTTTGGCGAGGGCGGCAACGATCGTGGTGCCGAGACCGTCCTTCACGCCGGCACGCCCGGCCGGCATTCCCACCCCATTGTCGCTGATCGAGAGCACCCACGACGCGCCGTCCGCACGATACTCCACCGTGATCGTGCCGCCCCGGTCATCGCAAAAGGCATGCTTGAGTGCGTTGATGACGAGCTCGGTGGTGATCAACCCCAGGCTGATCGACAGATCGGCGCCGGCCATGTGATGGTCGGCGCGCACCTCCAGCGCGATATGCTTGGCGTCGCGGATCATCGATGCGCCGATGCTGCGGCACAGATCGGTGAGATAGATTTTGAGATCGACGTCGCTCATCCCGGTCGACGAAAGCTGCTTCTGCACCTCCGCCACCGACATGACCCGCTGATGGGCGTCGTGCAGATGCACGCGCGCCTCGTCCGATTGCACCCGGCGCGCGCTCTGCATCAGCACGCTGGCGATGATCTGCAGGCTGTTGGCGACGCGATGCTGCAACTCGCGCAGCATCATCGCATTCTTGGTGAGCAGGTCGTCCTTCTGTTTGGCGGCAAGGAGCGCTTCAGTCACATCGGTCACCGCCAGGATGAGCCGGACCGAACCGGCACCGGGATAATCGAGACGCTGCGCGTTCAGGATCAGGTGGCGCAAGCCTGCGCCTGCCCGCTTCAGGTCCATTTCATAGCCATCAATCTTGGCATGGCCGGAGCCCGATGCTTTCAGCAGCGCGATGAGCTGGGGCACGTTCCACTCGCCGGTTCCAAGGATCGCAAGCGGCGTACCAGCGGCACGCGCCGGATCGACCAGAAACGCTTTGCCGAACGAGGCGCTGGCCGCGATGACCGTCAATTCGCCGTCGAGCAGAAGCAGCGGCGCGTTCGAGGACGTGACCAAAGCCAGCGGCAGGCCACTGATCATTTCCGGCAGGATGATATCGGGCATCGTGATGGCGGGATCCTGGGTCGCCGAAGGCGTCCGGGACGGAAGCCATGCCGAGCGACGGGCGAGGTTCCCTGGGCCCATTGCGAGCCTTCAGTCATTCGTCGCGCCCTTATACCACATGCCCCGCCATCCGGTGCATGGTATCGGCGCGACCGGATCGTCTGCGGGGATTCCGAGATGCCCGCGTCGGGATAGGCGATCATCCCGCCGTGGGATAGGGCCGCCACAAACAGCCACACGGGCGTCGTCGTTCCCGTCGTCTCGCATAGAAATCGTTGGGTCGTTAACGCGATATGGTCGGAGGTGGACCTAACCCGCAAACACTCGCCATTGCATAATCCATCGGTAAATCCCGATAAGATTTGACGCCGCTCAATCAATCGGATAATTCCGATCTATGAATCAAGACAACGCCATCGCAGTCTTGGCGGCCTTAGCTCACCCCGCCCGGTTGAGCGCATTTCGCCTCTTGGTGCGGCATGAACCAAATGGCCTCCCGACCGGAGCACTCGTCGATGCCAGCGGCCTCAGGCAAAGCTCATTCTCCACCCACCTCGCTGTGCTTGCGAAAGCTGGACTGGTGACCGCTGAACGCCAGGGACGCCGGCAGATCCAACGCGCCAATATCGATACGCTTCGCGGCCTGATGTCCTTCCTCGTCAAGGATTGCTGCCAAGGCCGTGCCGAACTCTGCGAGCCGCTGCTCGCCGAGCTAATCTGCTGCTGATGGAGATCAAGATGTCTGACCGCGTCTTTAACGTGCTCTTCCTCTGCACGGGCAACTCCGCCCGCTCGATCCTCGCCGAAAGCGCGCTACGGCGCATGGGGGGCGATCAGTTCCGGGCTTATTCGGCAGGAAGCTTTCCCAAGGGCGCGGTCAATCCCGACGCCCTTCGGCTCCTGGAGCGGATCGGTTATCCGATCGAAGGACTTCGGTCGAAGAGCTGGGATGAGTTTTCCGGACCGGATGCGCCTCAAATGGATTTCGTGTTCACGGTCTGCGACGATGCTGCCGGAGAGGTATGCCCGGTTTGGCCGGGCCATCCCATGACGGCGCATTGGGGGGTTGAAGATCCGAGCCACGTCGTTGGCAGCGAGATCGAACGCGAGCGTGCCTTCGTTCAGGCACTGCGCTATCTCGAAAACCGCATCTCGTTGTTCATCTCGCTTCCGCTCGACAAGCTCGAGAAGACCGCGCTGAATGCGAAGCTGCGTGAGATTGGGCAGAGCGAAGGTGCTTCCACCCCTCGGCCAGAGGTCGCGTGATGACGACGATCGTCATCTATCATAATCCCGAATGCGGCACATCGCGCAACACACTGGCGCTGATACGCAACTCAGGCGTCGAACCGCATGTTGTCGAATATCTAAAGACGCCTCCGGCGCGCGCGCTGCTCATCGAAATGATGGGGTGTGCGGGACTAACTCCGCGCCAGCTTCTTCGGGAGAAGGGGACGCCCTACGCCGAGTTGGGGCTCGGCGATGAATTGCTATCGGATCGGGCCCTGATCGACGCGATGATGGAACATCCCATCCTCATCAATCGGCCCTTGGTGGTTACCCCGCTCGGCGTGAAACTCTGCCGCCCGTCAGAAGCCGTGCTTGATATTTTGCCGGATGCGCAGCGAGGCGCCTTCACCAAAGAAGATGGCGAGAAGGTGATCGATCCTTCCGGTCGGCGGGTGCTCTGAGATGGCAACAGTTGCACAGGACGCCGGTCTGAGACCCAAGATGAGTTTGTTCGAGCGCTGGCTGACCTTGTGGGTCGCGCTCTGCATCGTCGCTGGCATCGCGCTGGGCTATGCACTGCCTGGACTGTTCGGGCTGATCGCGACGGCTGAGGTGGCGAGGGTCAATCTCGTGGTCGCAGTGCTCATCTGGCTGATGATCATACCAATGCTCCTCAAGATCGATCTGAACGCCCTCGGATCGGTACGCCAGCACTGGCGGGGCGTCGGGGTGACACTGTTTATCAACTGGGCGGTCAAGCCGTTTTCGATGGCGCTGCTCGGCACGATATTCCTGGGCTGGCTGTTCCGGCCACTGCTACCGGCGAACGACATCAGCTCTTACATAGCCGGTTTGATCCTCCTTGCCGCTGCACCCTGCACGGCGATGGTCTTCGTCTGGTCCAACCTCTGCGATGGCGAGCCAACCTACACGCTGAGCCAGGTGGCGCTGAACGATATCATCATGGTGTTTGCGTTCGCGCCGCTGGTCGGTCTGCTCCTTGGGGTCGCTTCGATCACCGTGCCCTGGGACACGCTGCTGATATCGGTAATGCTCTACATCGTTGTTCCGGTGATCGTCGCGCAAATCGTGAGGCGCGCCGTAATCGGCTCCGGCGAGCAGCCGGCGCTAGACCGGTTGCTCGGACAGATCGGACCGGTTTCGTTGCTGGCGCTACTGACGACCTTGGTGCTGCTTTTCGGATTTCAGGGCCAAGCGATCATCGCTCACCCGCTCGTCATTGCCGTGATCGCCGTGCCGATCCTGATCCAGGTCTATTTTAACGCTGGGCTTGCGTATTGGCTTAGCCGCAGTCTCGGTGTCGCGTGGTGCGTCGCAGCCCCTGCGGCACTGATCGGTGCCTCCAACTTTTTCGAACTGGCAGTGGCCACCGCGATCAGCCTGTTCGGACTCAACTCAGGTGCCGCGCTGGCTACCGTCGTGGGAGTGCTGGTCGAGGTGCCGGTCATGCTCTCGGTCGTCTCGATCGTAAAGCGGACGCGGCCCTGGTATGAATCAGGAGCATCGGTGTGAGCACGATCCGCTCCCCGCGAATGGTTCACGGCGAGGGAGTCTTCGTTCGGTCCCCGAAGTCGACCAGCTACCCACCAACAGCCTCAGGGGACGAGCCCAGATGTATTTCCGATTGCCCACGATCAGAATTTGATCGGGGTCATCGGGCTTGAAGGAAATGGCGCGGCGGCGAAACGCCGATAAGGTTCTGCGGGCATGTCTTGCATGAGGGGCAACTCCGCATCTTGCCCTCTCCCCGCAATCTCTGGCACCTCCCCGCCATGACCGATTTCCCCATCCTGCTGGCCCCCGATCGCGGCCAGCCCGCTTGCGCGATCATCCGCGTCACCAAAAAGGGCTTCGACGATTGGCTCAAGACGCAGCCGGCGCGGGCACGCACGGCGGTCACCGCTGCGCGGTTCGAGGGGAAGCCCGATAGCCATGCCTTCCTCCCCAGCGATCTGGGTGATGGCTGGAGCGTCGTGATCGGGATCGACGAGGGCGAGCATGATCCGTGGCAGCTCGCCGGCATCGCCGGGCGGCTGCCCGAGGGCACCTATCGGCTGGCCGAGGGGAGCCCGGGGGAGACGGCGCTCGGCTGGCTGCTCGCGCAGCACCGCTTCGATCGCTATCGCGAGACGCCCGAGCCGGCGCGGCCACGCATCTTGCTCACCCCCGATCCGGCGCGGATCGACGAGATGGTCATGCTCGCGCGTGCCACCGCTCTGGTGCGCGATCTGGTCGATACGCCGACCAGCGACATGGGGCCGGAGCAGCTCGCCGAGGCGATCGAAGCGGTGGCGCGGACGCACGGGGCCCAGACCGGGATCGTCTCGGGCGATGCGCTGGCCGAACATTATCCGATGATCCACGCGGTCGGCCGCGCCGCCACGCGCGAGCGCGCGCCGCGGCTGATCGAGCTCGACTGGGGCCATCCCGATCATCCGCGCCTCGCGATCGTCGGCAAGGGGGTGTGCTTCGATTCGGGCGGGCTCGATATCAAGCCGTCGTCGGGCATGCTGCTGATGAAGAAGGATATGGGCGGGGCGGCGCACGCGCTGGCGCTGGCGCAACTGGTGATGACCGCGCGCCTGCCGGTGCGGCTGCAATTGCTGATCCCGGCGGTGGAGAATGCGATCTCGGCCGACGCCTTCCGACCGGGCGATATCCTGCGGAGCCGCAAGGGCCTGCATGTCGAGATCGGCAATACCGATGCCGAAGGGCGGCTGATCCTGGGCGATGCGCTGACCCGCGCGTGCGAGAGCGATCCGGCCCTGCTGATCGATTTCGCGACGCTGACCGGCGCGGCGCGGGTGGCGCTGGGGCCCGATCTGCCCGCTTTGTTCGCCAATGACGAGGCGCTGGCGGCGGATTTCATGGGCGCGGGCACGGCGGTGTCGGATCCGGTGTGGCGGCTGCCCTTGTGGCAACCCTATCATGAGATGCTCAAATCGGACGTGGCCGATATCAACAATGCCGGATCGGGCGGCTTTGCCGGCGCGGTCACGGCGGCATTGTTCCTCGAACGGTTCGTGGCGAAGGGCGTGCCGTGGGCGCATCTCGATACGTTCGCGTGGCGGCCCGCGGCCAAGCCCGGACGGCCCAAGGGCGGGGATGCGCTGGGACTACGGGCTGCTTGGGAGTTGGTGCGGAAACGGTTCGGGCGGTAACGCGCCCGCCCTTCCCTGAGCGCGGCCTAGCCGCCGCTTACGAGATCCAGCTGCTGATCGCCTCGAATACCCATTTCTCGCCGATCCAGCGCAACCGGTACGTGCCGCCGGCCCAGCCCGTCGACCAGTTGACATATCCGCGATCATGCGCGCGATTAAAGATGATCGGCGGCAGGGTGAAGGCGTGAAAGTCGGGCGTGAAGCGGCCCAGCGCGGCTATATCGCCCTCGTCGTAAACCACGATCGCGCGGCGGGGCCGAAAGCATGCAAAGTCCTCCGCCTTGCCGACAACGAAAAGCGGCCTGCCGGTGGCGGCATCGGCGCGCTTCCAGCCGGGCAGAGACAGGCCTTCTGGCCGATCGACCGGTTCGATCAGCGCCTGTTTGGACGGATCGATCAATTTGCCGAGGACATCGATCAGCGCCTGTCGCTCGCGTGACGACGTGGGGCAGCGGGCGCCTGTATCGGTCCCCACCACGAAGGGCGTGCCCTTGTCGCCTTTCGGGAGATCGAGCAGCAGGTGATGAGCGGCGATATCGGTCAAGCCGTCACCATTGCTGTCGCGTTTCAGGTCGGCCAGCGGAATGACGAGGTACCGTCCCTGCGCGCGCCTGCGGGTTCGCAGCGCGACCGGGGGGTAGGTGATCGTCGCTGTGTCGATCTCGGCAATGTCGACCGCGAACTGCAAATGATCGCCGGCCAGCATCGGGAGCCGCGCCGTTTCCGGCACGACATAGGGAAAACGATCGGCGAGCCCGGTGTAGAGCGGAGCCTGCCAGTGGCGCCCGCCATCATCCGATAGATGCACCCAATAGCCGCCGCCGGATACCTCTCCGGTGGGATCGTAGGTCTGCGACAGACTGATCGC
Source organism: Sphingomonas sp. MMS24-J13 (assembly GCF_044905095.1). Taxonomy (NCBI): domain Bacteria; kingdom Pseudomonadati; phylum Pseudomonadota; class Alphaproteobacteria; order Sphingomonadales; family Sphingomonadaceae; genus Sphingomonas; species Sphingomonas sp. MMS24-J13. The sequence continues at coordinate 957,292 of NZ_CP173258.1, read as the reverse complement.
GACCGCGCGCTGGCCATCACGCTCGGCGCGGACCAGCATGAACCCTGCCGGCAGCGGTGCCAGACCGGCCGGTAGCGCCGCCTTGCCGGTACCGAGCCATTGTGCAGGGATCGCTTTCTCCTCGAAAGGGGGCGGAACGGCGGCAACGGTTTCGCGCGTATAAGGCGCGCTTGCCGGCGCCGGGTGAGCGAGAACCTCCGCCCGGATCGCCTGGCGCAGATTGGCGAAATCGGGGACGATCCGGGCGATCGCCACCCGTCCGGTCGACGTTTCACCCTTACCGCCAAAGCCCAGGCGGCCACCATCCTCCCGATCGAGATCGGCCGCATTGGCCGCAATCGCTTCGGCCGCGGCACACAAACCGGGGAATTGATCGGGGTGGAAAACGCGGCAGCGAATTACCGCGTCAGCATGGGCATCGATAGTGGCATTCGACGATATCATCACCTCCGCGATCGGATAAGGATCGGCGTTGCCTTTGTTCAAAAGATGATCGAGTGTGAGCGCCTTTATCGGCAATTCGTTTATATTCGGGCATTTCGCGTACATCGGTCCGGTGGAGACGTAGCCACAGGCGAGCGTCGCCCGTGCGGCATCGAGCCCGGGCAGACTTGTCAGAAGCGAACGGGCTTCCGTCTCACGGCCGGCCGCAGCCAGGACTTCCGCAAGTTGGAGGATCGGCGCCTCGGACTTCCATGATCCGCGGCCAGGTTGCGGCCGAAACAGCGCCAGCGGAATATCGTCGATCCGCACCTCCACCGGCCCCGTGCGCGTCGGCGCAAGCACGTCCCGGCGCAAGTCGGCGGGCCATGCGTCCATCAGTGCTAGCGCACGTTTGTCGAGGCCAGCCTTGAGCAGCGCTGCAACGTAGCGCTGCCATAGCAACACCGCCACCGCACGCCGGTCCTCCGCACGAACATGCGCCAGCGCGGGCGGGCTGGTCAGCCACGCATAAAGCGGCAGTGTGTCGCCGAGCGGCAGCGTCCCCCAATTGGCGAGGCGGATCAATGCCGGCATTGCACGTGCGGGATCCACCATGGCCGCGCGCGCGAAATTGCCATCGCAAGGCGCTGCGCTTGCGATCTTGTAAGCGTCGCCGGCGGGATCTCCCGAACCCGCCATCAGAGCCTCGAAGTCGGCCGAAGCGCATTCGTTGATCGCTCCAAGCGCCTCCGCGATGATCGTCAGGCCGATCGGCGAACGCCGTGCCGACGGCGCAAGCGCGAGAAGTTCGGCCCGAACAGACGGTTTCCAACCCGCTTCTTGCCGATATTGCCGCGCCTGCGCGACGATCCAGGCGGATACAAGCCTGCGCATGTCCGCCGGCGCAAAGCCGTATCTGGCTGCAATCGCGTTGGCGGCCTGATTTGGCCCGCCCTGCTTAAGCCGACCAGTCAGATCGCGTTCCCAGGCATCGATATCGCCCTCAGGATAGGATCGCGACTGACCATTTTCGATCACGTCCTTGATATCGGCCTTCGTTGGAAGAACCGCTTGGGCATGAGCGGGCGAACAAAGCCCGGCCGCTATCAAACCGATGATCGCAATCTTGCGCATGAGCCCCTCGGATGCCGAGGCAAGCTTCAGGCTTTCGGCAGCCTTTGTCCAGATCGGCCGGTCAGGCTGGCAATTCCTTCTCCAGCACCACGAAGCACAGATCGTCGCGCTGCGGCACGCCGAAGCGATTGTCGCCGTACGGAAAAGGATTGGTCTCTCCCGTCGCGCGATAGCCTCGCCGTTCGTACCAGGCGATCAGGCCTGTGCGGACATTGACCACCGTCATCCGCACCCGCCGCCCGCCCTGTGCCGCGATCCCTAGCTCGGCGGCGCCCAGCAACGCCCGGCCGAGCCCGCCATTCTGCCGATCGGGATCGACCGCGAGCGAGCCGAGATACCACAGGCCCTCCCCCAGCGGCTGGAGCCAGACGCAACCCTTGAGGCCGCCATCCTCCGTGTCGCGCCACAGCATCAGTGAGGCTTTGGGGGAGGCCGCCATGTCCTCGCGCAGAAACGCTTCGGTCGTGCGGTCGCCGGTGATATAACCATGCTCGGTCGTCCACGCCAAAGATGTGGCGCTACCACGATAAGCGCGGTTCATCAGCGCAACGATCTGCGGCACGTCCGCATCGGTGGCGGGTATCAGAGCCCGCATGATTTCCGCATTCGCCACCTGCACATTTCACCCCTGTTCCGGAGGATTTATCGCCCTGTTATGCCGAATTTGCTTCCCTGTTCCGCTCATAAAGCGTTCGCGCCGAAACTGTCGCCCAATCAAGGCGATCGTCGGCGCGGCGGGCCGGCACGCGCGGCGAAAATGCGGATTTTCCCTGTTATTGGGTCGATAACAGGGAAAAACAGGGAAACCGGGCCGGCTCAAGTCCAGCCGTTGTCATGCAAATGCATGACAACGGCTGGAGCGGGCTCAGCCCTCGAAATGCGTATCCAGATCCTGCCGCAAGGTCCGCGCGGCGAGCAGATAGTGGATCGCGGCCCACGCGAAGGCGATCGACATGGTGGCGATTGCATAGACGATGCCGGCGCGCGAAGCCTCGGCGCAGCGGGCGACTACTGCCGGCAAAGCGCCGGCCGGGGCCATGCCGCCCGGGCAGGTGGTGGCGAAGCTGCCGGCGAAGGTGTGGTTGGCATAGAGATCGCTCAGCACGCCGACGATCGTCGGCCCGAAGCCGACGCCGACCATGCCGAGCACGAACGCGACCACGAACGAAGAGGAGGCGCGCATGGTGGCGCCAACCATGTTCTGCGCCAGCGCGAGGGTGGGCGTATAATAGACGAACATCGAGACATGCGCGATCGCCAGCAAAGGCAGCGCGCGCAGCAGGGTCGGCTGGAAGGCCGCGGCGGCGAAGAAGGGCGACGACACGACCAGCCCGAGCGCCGGGCCCCATACCGCCCAGCGGCGATCATATTTGCTCGCCCAGGTCACACCGAACCCACCGAGCGCGATGCCCGATCCCATCGCCAGCACGGCGAGCGTGCCGAGCGTGCGTCCCGCCTCGGATATGCCGATGCCATAGCCCGCGACCATGAAGCGGACGAGGAACTGGCCGAGCCCGTTCATCCCCATCGCCGCCAGCGCGCAGCCGATCAGGATATGCCGCATCGATCGCTTGCGGAGCATGAAGCGCAGCGTCTCCATCATCGACGGGATGCGCTCGCTCATGCCCGCGCGATCGAAGCGGCCGCGCGGCGGTTCGCGGAAGGTGAGCAGGCCGAGCACCGCGACGGCGAAACTCGGGATGGCGAGCACGATGAACCAGGTGCGCCAGCCGAAGCCCTGCACGATCATGCCGCCCCCGGCCGATCCGACCAGCGCGCCGACCGGGCCGCCGAGCCACACGAGCGTGGTCGCCACGGTGCGCCGCTCGGGCGGGTAGTGATCGCCGGTAAGCGATCCGACCGGGGTCGCGAAGGCGGCGTCGCCGACGCCGACGCCGATGCGGGCGAGCAGGATATGGCCGAAATTGCGCGCCTGGCTGCACAAGGCGACGCAGATCGCGAAGGCCCCGACGCCGAGTGCCACGATCCGCGTCCGGCTGCGCCGTTCGCACAATCGCGCGATCGGCAGGCCGAGCAAGGTGTAGAAGACCGCGAAGCCGAAGCCCTGGATGATGCCGAGTTGGGTATCGGAGAGGTGGAGGTCGGCCTTCAGCGCGGGCGCGCTCGCCGCCATGCCTTGGCGATCGGCGAGGTTGAGCATGTTGATGACCGCGAGCAGGAACAGCAGCCAGACGCGATAGCCTTTGGTGAACCCCGCTTCGTCCCGTCCGCCGGGTTCGCTGCCGCTCGTCATCGCTGCTCCCTTCACGCCCGTCTGATGCAGGCCGTTCGTGCGGGAAAGGCTATCGTGCCGGGCGGCCGAAAGCCAGCGCCCTATTGGGGCGGCTGCTGCTCCGCCTGCCGGCGCGCCTCGCGCTCGGCCCTGCGCTGCTCCTTGCGCTGCTTCTCTTCGGCCTTGCGGTCGCGGCGGCCGCGATTGCGATCGGCCTCGGACTGGCTGGTGGTGGTCCAGTCGACCACCTTCGCGGTCGCGCGCACCGGCATGGTCGCGACATTGGCGGCGGTGCGGACGAGGCAGCCGCCGAGCGCGAGGAGCAGAAGGAACGGGAGGAGCGGCTTCATGGGTGGGCTTATAGACCTGCCTTTGCGGCAATCGCGAGGCCGATGCGGTGAAATGGATCCGCCCCGGCACGGGGAGGATTCAGCGTTCTTCCCACCGGTAGTGATAGCGATACAGCTCGTGGGCGAAGCCGAGCCCGCGATACAGCGCGCGCGCGGGATCGTTGTCGGCCAACACCTGGAGGCAGGCCTCGTCGACCCCCTCGCCGCGCGCCCAATCGAGCAGGGCCGCCACGACCTGGCGCCCGAAGCCACGGCGGCGCAGCGCATCGTCGGTGACGACCAATTCGATCACGAGCAACCCGTGCGACAGCGCGCCGTAGGCGACCGCGACGATCCGTCCTTCGCTCCGCACCGATGCGAAGGCGACCGGTCCCGCGATCAGCTGGAGCATGCCGGTATAAACCTGCATCGCAGCCGCATCCCAACCGATCAGCCGCGCGCGGGCTTCGAGCCATTCCTCGTCGAGCGGACCGACCCGGGCCACGCCCGCAAGGCCCCTCGGGCAATCCGCGAGCTTCGCATGCAATGTGACCGTGGCCGCCTCGGGCGCCCCGAAGCCGAGCGTGTCGAGTGCCGCATCGACGCCCGGCGCGATATCGGGCACGCGGAACAGCACGGGCTGGCCCAAGGTCGCATAGAGACCGCGCGCGCGATCGAGGGTCGCGGCGACCGCGGCGCGGGGCCCGGGCAGCGGGTTGATCGAGTTGGTGCGCCGCGTCGGCCCGCCCGAAAAGCGGATCAGCCAGCCGTCCACGGTCGTTTCCCACGCGCACGGCCAGGCATCGAGGCACGCCGCCTCGACGCGCCACGCAAGGAAGTCGCCCGGCATCTAGCAGGCAGGGATGGAAAGGCCGTCGATCGACCCGACGAGCGCCTCGGCCCGCAGCACGCCTTCCATCGCCCCTCCCCTTTGGGGGCTTAATGCCCTGCTTGCGGCCCGCGCTCCAGACCAGATTGCGCCAATTGCGAGTCTATCTGCGCAAGCAGGCGATCGAGGCCGGCCTGGTCCTTGGCCTCCGCCCGCGCGACCAGCACGTCCTGCGTGTTGGAGGCGCGCAGCAGCCACCAGCCGTCGGGCGTGTTGACGCGTGCGCCATCGGTGCGGTTGACGTCGGCGCCGGCTTCCTCGAGCCGGTCGAGGATCTCGTCGACCACCGCAAACTTGCGGCTCTCGTCGACCTGGAAGCGCATCTCCGGCGTGTTCACCAAAGCCGGCATCGCGCTCTTGAGATCGGTCAGCGATCCGCCGAGCACCTGCACCGATCCGATCAGGCGGACAGCGGCATAGATCGCGTCGTCGAAGCCGTACCAGTCGTGCGCGAAGAAGATGTGGCCCGACATCTCGCCGGCGAGCGGGCTGTTGGTCTCCTTCATCTTGACCTTGATCAGGCTGTGCCCGGTCTTCCACATCACGGGCACGCCGCCCAGTTCGGCGATGCGATCGTAGAGCGCCTGGCTCGCCTTGACGTCGGCGATGATCGTGCCGCCCGGCACCGCGCGCAGCACCGGCTCCGCCAGGATCGAGAGCAATTGATCGCCCCACACGACGCGGCCTTCGCCGTCGATCGCGCCGATGCGGTCGGCGTCGCCGTCGAACGCGATCCCGAAATCGAGGCCCTTTTCGGCGACCAGCTTCTTCAGATCGGCGAGGTTCTTTTCTTCCGTGGGATCGGGATGGTGGTTGGGGAAGGTGCCGTCGATCTCGGTGTAGAGCAGATGATGCTCGCCCGGCAGCTTGGCGACCAGCTTCTCGAGCACACGCCCGCCGGCGCCATTGCCATTGTCCCAGCCGATCCGGAACGAACCGCCCGAATAGCCCGCGAACAGGCGATCGACGTACATGTCCTCGATATCGTAATCGGTGACCTCGCCGGTGCCTTCGTCCCAATCGCCTTCCTCGGCCATCTTGCCGATCGACTGGATATCCTGGCCGAAGAAGGGCGCATGCTGCAGCACCATCTTGAAGCCGTTATAATCGGCCGGATTATGGCTGCCGGTGATCTGGATGCCGCCATCCACTTCGAGCACCGCCTCGGCATAATAGACCATCGGGGTGGGGCCGATGCCGACGCGGACGACATCGACGCCGCTCTCGGTCAGCCCACGCACGAGGGCCTCTTGCAGCATCGGCGAGGAGACGCGGCCATCGCGCCCGACGACGACGCGGGTGCCGCCGGCGCGGCGCACATGCGTCGCGAAGCCACGGCCGATCGCATAGGCATCTTCCGCACCCAGGGTCTTCCCGACAATTCCGCGGATGTCATATTCGCGCAGCGAGGTCGGATCGAAACGATGGGTCATAAACTCTCCTCAGACAGGCTTGCGCTCTACTCGACAGGAAGTGTGTATTTGTCGAGACATTCCGCGCGAATGTTTTGCACCAATTCAAGCACTATTGCGCAGCAAGGTATCGCGCGCGGCGTTCACCTGACGGGTCAGGTCGGCCGATCCCCCCACATCGGGATGGACCCGCGCGATCAGTCGGCGATGCGCGGTGCTGATCTCCTCGCGCGTGGCGTCGGCAGGAACGTTGAGCACACGCCGCGCCTCCGTCGGGGTCATGGCGGCATCGGCACCCCAGTCGGCATTGGCGCCGCGACGGCGGAACCACAGCCACCAGCCCGCGCCCGCCAGCGCCACCAGCCCCTGCAGATCCGATCCACGCGACATCAGTCGGAGCCCGATCAGGGCCGCGACCACGGCGGCGACATCGCCGATGCGCATCGTCTGCGCATCGCGCGTCTTCCAGGCCCAATAGCCGATGGCCGCGGCGGCCATCAGCACCAGCAGCATCATGCCGCTATCCCCCTTTCCGACACGCGGCCGTCAGGCCATTTCGGTCTGCGGCGTCAGCACCATCGACATCGGCAGCTGGAGCCCCGCGACCAATTCACGCAACTCACCGCGCGCCGCCAGATGCGCGAGCCCGACATCCTGGCCGATCGCGGCGAGATCGAGCAGGGTCAGCCCCTTGGGGAACAGCTCGCGATAGATGACGCGTTCGGACAGGCCCGGAATGACGCGGAAGCCGACCCGCTTGGACAATTCCTCCAGTGCCGCCGCCACGCGCCGCATGTTGCGGGCGTCGAGATGCTGGAGACGGTTGCGCATCACGACCCAGTCGACCGTCGCCCCGTCGCGCTTGCCGCGCGCCTTGCGGGCGTCCCATACCAGCTCGGCGTAGAAATTGAGGCGCCTGACCTTGTAGGTGTCGGGATCGACCTGACCGATCAGATCGAGATCGATGAAGCTGTCGTTGATCGGCGTGACCAGCGTGTCGGCGGTCGAGATCGCGGTGCGGGTATTCTCGTCGTCGCGCCCGGGCGTATCGACGACAAGGAAATCCGCGCCGTCGGCCATCGCTTCGAGCCGCGCCTCGATCGGCCCGCTCTTGGCCGGATCGAACGTGTCGTAGACCGGCTGCGCAAGCGCGCGCCCTTCCCGCTTCATGATCGCGGCGCGATTGTCGAGATAACGCCCGAAGGTGCGCTGGCGCGTATCCATGTCGAGCCCCGCCACCTTCCGGCCCATCGCGGCCAGCGCCACCGCGACATGCACCGCGGTGGTCGACTTGCCCGATCCGCCCTTTTCGTTGGCGAAGACAATTCGATGTGCGGCCATTCTCATTCCCGGACGTTGAAACCGGATCGGCTTGTAAACGGACCGGCCCACCCCCTCAAGCTTTCGACGGAAACGTCGTTAACAGGGGAGTTGGCATAAAAAAGGGAAGTGACCAATGGCACGGATGGCAGGTTGGGAAGAGCTTCAGGACAGCGCGATCGCGGGCGACGAGGTCGCGGCGTTCGAACTGGCGATGTGCTTCGCGAGTGGCAGCGGCGGGCTGGAGATGGATCTGATCCAGGCGCATCGCTGGTTCAACGTGTCGGCCGCGCTGGGGTATATGCCGGCAGCGGCGCTGCGGGCCGAGATCGCGACCGAGATGAGCCGGGCCGATATCGGCGAGGCGCAGAAGCTGGCACGCGCGACGCTCGCCAACCGGATCAAGCGCTCCGCCTGAGGCGGCCTATTCGCCCTTCCGGTAGGGCCCCATCTCATCGAGCGCGTCGATGTTCTGCGCCACCATGCGCCTTTCATTCTCGAGATAACCCTCGACCGCGCGGCGGAATCCAGGGTTGGGGATATAATGCGCCGAGTAAGTCGGCACCGGCTGATAGCCCCGTGCCAGCTTATGCTCGCCCTGCGCGCCCGCCTCGACCCGTTTCAGCCCGCGCGCGATCGCGACGTCGATCGCCTGATAGTAGCACAGCTCGAAATGGAGGAACGGAACCTCCTCGGTGCAGCCCCAATAGCGGCCGTAGAGCGTATCGCTGCCGACCAGGTTGAGCGCACCGGCGATCGGGTGGCCGTCGCGCAGCGCGAACATCAGGATGACCCTGTCGCCCATCCGTTCGCCCAGCAGCGAGAAGAATTTGCGGGTGAGGTAGGGCCGCCCCCACTTCCGCGAGCCCGTATCCTGATAGAAAACCCAGAATGCGTCCCAATGCGCCTCGGTCAGCGCATCCCCGCCGATATGGACGATCTCGAGCCCCTCCTGCGCCCCTGCCCTTTCCTTGCGAATCGCCTTGCGCTTGCGGCTGGCGAGCGCGCCGAGGAAGTCATCGAAGGTCGCGTAGCCCTGATTGAGCCAATGGAACTGGCGATCGGTGCGGATCAGCCAGCCGGCCGCCTCGAACAGAGGCACCTGTTCGGGTGCGATGAAGGTGGCGTGCGCCGACGACAATTCGTGCTGCTGCACGACTGCTTCGGCCGCCGCGATCAGCGCGGGCGCCAGCGCGGGATCGCGCAACAACAGCCGCGGGCCGTTGGCGGGCGAGAAAGGCGAAGCGATCTGGAGCTTGGGATAATAGCTGCCCCCCGCTCGCTCCCACGCATCCGCCCAGCCATGATCGAACACATATTCGCCCTGGCTATGGCTCTTGGCATAAGCCGGTAGCAGGGCGGCCGGCGCGCCATCCGGCCCGTCGATCGCGATCGGAATCGGCTGCCAGCCGGTGCGCGAAACCGCGCTGCCCGAATCCTCGAGCGCCGAGAGGAAGCCGTGCATGACGAAGGGATTATCGTGCCCGGCGCACGCGTCCCACTCGGCAGCCGTAAAGGCCCCGATGCCGTCCGCCATCCGCGCGACGACGTCGGCCATGCGCCTCAGCCCTTGATCGCGACGACCGCGTCGACCTCGACCACCGCGCCCAGCGGCAGGACCGCGACGCCGACCGCGCTGCGGGCATGCTTGCCGGCATCGCCGAACACCTTCTGCATCAGCTCGGACGCCCCGTTGGCTACCTTGGGTTGCGCGGTAAAGCCCGGCGCGGACGAGACGAACACGCCGAGCTTGACGATCCGCTCGACCCGATCGAGCGAGCCCAGCGCATTCTTGATCTGCGCGAGCAGCATCACGCCGCAGCGCTCGGCCGCTTCCTGCCCGAACGCCTCGTCCGCATCCTCGCCGCAACGGCCAGTCATCACCTGACCGTCGCGGAACGGCAGTTGGCCCGAGACATGGAGCAGACCGCCGATTTCGACGGTCGGAACATAAGCCGCCACCGGGGCGGCGGGCTGCGGGAGGGTCAGGCCGAGTTCGGCCAGGCGATCATCGATGCTCATGAGTTGGCTGTCGGACGCCCGGCCGGACGCGTCAAGAGTGGCCGTCGCTAGCGGCTACCGTCCCGTCGCCACGCATAATAGGTGTCGAGCGCCTTGAGCTTGTCGAGGTTCGGGATCGGTGCCGCGCCCGGATCAACCCCGATCCGCATCACGCGCGGGTCGGCCGCGGTGAAAGCCGGCCATGGTGCGAGACCGGCGCCGTTCGGATCGCCCCTGGTCACGAAGTTGATCCAATAGCCCTGCATTACCTGCGAGATCTCGCGATCCCCCGGCGCCGCCGGCGCGCGACCGGGCAGCCCGATATTGCCGAACACCAGCCCTAACTCCTGCCCATGGCCCGATCCGTCCGGGTTACGCTCGCTCGGACGGTCGAAATAATAGACGTACGCCTTGGCCCGGCCGTTGGTCGACTGGAGCCCGGCCCAGCTATAGGCCGGCCAGCCGAACGCGGTGTCGCGGCGCAATTGCTTGGAGGCGCGCGTCGCCTCGGCCTCGCTCGCATGCGGATAGGCTGCGAGGATCAGGTCCGACTTCTGGCCATAGCCTTCGCGCACTTCGGTCTCGAACGCAGCCGGCAGGATCGGTTTCGCGCCAAAGCTCGCCGCCTCGTCCGAATTGCTGCCGACGAGCACCGGGACATCGTTGAAACGATGCTGGCGCCACAGCCGATATTGGTCGCCCGCAAGCACATAGCCATCGAGCGGCGGCCAGAAGCGCGGCGCGCCCGGGGCCCGCTGCGCCTCCTCCAATCTCTGGGCCGGCAACGCACGGGCCTGCTCTAGGGTCGGAGCGCCGAGGCTTGCCAGCCATGCTTGACCAGCGGTTTCGGCCATTCCCAAGGTCTGGAAATTGGTGCCTGCCCAAGGCGCATCCTGCGGCGGCGTGAAATTGGCCCCGCTCTCCGCAATCACGCTGCGGAACAGCCCGCTCGCGAGCGGCGACGCGGCGAGCATGCTGACAGCATAAGCGCCCGCCGAATGGCCGAGGATCGTCACCTTGGCGGGATTGCCGCCGAACGCCGCAATATTGTCCTGCACCCATTTGAGACCGGCGATCTGATCCAGCAAACCGTAATTGCCCGATCCGTGGCCGCTTTCCTTGCTGAGATCCCTGGTCGCGAGGAAACCGAACGGGCCGACGCGATAGGATATGCTGACGAAGACCACGCCTTTCCGCGCGAGATTGGCGCCGTCATACAGCGGCACGCTCGTCATCCCGCCGTTGAAGCCACCGCCGTAGATCCAGGCGACGACCGGCAGTTTCTCGTTCGCCTTCTTCGCCGCCGTCCAGACATCGATGAACAGGCAATCTTCGCTGAGCGGCACATCGGCACCCATCTGCTTCGCCATCGCGGAATTCTGCATGCAGCCTGGCCCGAACGCGACCGTCTGGCGGACGCCGGGCCACGATCTGACCGGCTGCGGTGCTGCCCATCGCAGCTTGCCGACCGGAGGCGCCGCAAACGGGATACCCTTGAAGACAGAGAGACCGTCCACCGTGGTGCCCGCGATCATCCCGCCGGTCACACGGGCTTGCTGAATCTGCGCCTTGGCGGTCGTTGCGATCAGGGCGGCCGCCATCAGCGGCAGTGCTGCCAAGCTCTTCATGTCATCCTCCACACCAACTTTTTATCGGGCCCCTGTGCCGGATCGAGCCGGGCCGATCCAGTGCGGATATCGCACCTTCGTATCCGGCGCATTCACGGCGTAAGCCCTGCACAACCCCAACATTTACTTGAAATCACAGCGAATATTGATCGATATTAATCCCGATACATCGGCAGATGACGGATAATTGTCGAAATCGATCCATTTCCGTGTCGTTATTCGGAACCGATCGATTGGAGCGATGGTTATGATCATCTAAAGGACGTTTGGGTCACCAGCAGTGGCACTGCATCCTGTCGAGGGGGAACCGCTACCATCGAATAGCCCGATCGGAGCAATGATCCGGTCTGCGAGAGCAGAACAAGCATCGAAAAAATGAGATCGGAGCGGAATAATGCGCGTTCTTCTTATCGAGGATGATCCCATCACCGCCCGCAGTATCGAGCTTATGCTGTCGGTTGAGGGGTTCAACGTCTACACGACCGATCTCGGCGAAGAAGGGCTCGATCTGGGCAAGCTCTATGACTACGATCTGATCCTGCTCGATCTCAATCTTCCCGACATGACCGGCTATGACGTGCTGAAGAAACTGCGCAACAGCCAGATCGAGACGCCGGTCCTGATCCTGTCGGGTATCAGCGACATCGACGCCAAGATCCGTGCGCTGGGCTTCGGCGCCGACGATTATGTCACCAAGCCGTTCGACCGCGATGAACTGGTCGCCCGCATCCATGCCATCATTCGTCGCTCGAAGGGCCATTCACAATCGGTGGTCCATGTCGGCAAGCTCTCGGTCAATCTCGATACCAAGACGGCCAACGCCAATGGCACGCGGATCCATCTGACAGGCAAGGAATATGCGATACTACAACTCCTCGCGCTCCGCCGGGGCTCCACGTTGACCAAGGAAATGTTCCTGAGCCACCTGTATGGCGGCATGGATGAACCCGAGATCAAGATCATCGACGTGTTCGTCTGCAAGCTGCGCAAGAAGCTCAGTGCCGCCTGCGGAGGGGAGCATTATATCGAGACCGTCTGGGGCCGCGGCTACATGCTGCGCGGCCCCGACGAGAAGATCGCCGAGGCTGCGTGAACCGGCCAAATTCAGATACGCTCGTAAAACCGTTCGTCCCGAGCGCTGTCGAGGCGCAACCCATTCGAACACCGCCGCCAACCAAAACGCATCGCAACTCTGCTGGGGGGCGAACGGATCCTGCTATCTCACGGTAGGAATTCGTACCGATACACCTCGCCGTCCCGCATTACCCGCCCGGCCGAAGGGTCGCGGAAATGGGCCGGGAAGCAGATCATTCTCTCGTCCGCGGCGCGCGCGAGCGTGCGGAGCCGAACCTCGCGCGCCAGTACGCTATCCTCGTCGAACCCCATCAGCATATCGGGATTCACCATCTGCACCGGATGGTGGACGATATCGCCCCAGAACAAGGCCGGCTCGCCATCCGCCTGCGCCAGCACCGAATAATGGCCGGCCGAGTGGCCAAAGCTTGGCTCCAGCCAGACCCCGTCGCCGATCTCGCGATGGACCGCGACATCCTCCGCGATCAGCTCGGCCCGCCCCGCTTCGTAGACCGGAACGACCGAATCCCGGAACGCGCGAAGATGATCGCTCTCCTGTTCCTCGCGGCTGAACAGCTCGAACTCGCGCTTCGAAAAGAGGTAGCGAGCGTTGGCGAAGGTCGGCACCCACTTGCCATTCTCCAACCGCGTATTCCAGCCGACATGATCGAAGTGGAGATGGGTGCAGAGCACGACATCGATATCGTCGGTCGCCAGCCCGAGCGCGGCGAGGTTGCCGAGAAACGGTGTTTCGACCCGATCGACATCGGGGATCGAACGATGCTTGTGATCGCCATTGCAAGCGTCGACGAGAATGGTCAGTCCGTCGATCTGAATGACATAGGAATGCATGCTCATCATGCAGAGCGACTGATCGACCGTCGCGCCAAGCGTGTCATCCTGATACCATGGGGCGAGCCGTGCCAGGTCCTGCGGCGTCACGCCGGGCAGGATCATCGACATCGGCGGCCCGCTTTCCATCTCGAACAATTTGCGGACGGTCAGACGGCCCAATTGCACAGGCGTCATGTGGCTCTCCTATTTTTCCGCCTCTCTAGAACGGACCGAGACCCGTGACTTGGCAGAGCGCTGACGTCATTGTGCCGGGAGCGAACAATCTTCGCTCTGCCGCATGGACAGCGAGCACGATCGGTGGCTGGCGATGTTTGCCGGCAAACATCGCGAGACGCTCAGCGGCAGATACGAGAAGATTGGTCAACCTGCCGAAGATATTTCCCAAATCGCATGCGTTGATCGAAGATCATGACCTTATCCGGCAATCGCTAAAATAGACCGATAATCAAATGGTGACATTTGGCGCATATCAACACAATGATCATATTATGCTATTGGACTCACGATGACAGGCTCCCTTGATCTACGCCCATTGCATGTGATCGGCCCGCTCGGCGAGGCCTTGACAATCGCCAGCCTGCCGTCGTCGCGGACGCAGCGCTGGGTCCCACGCCGCAAGGCCGAAGTCGTCGCCGCCGTCGACGGTGGTCTTTTGACACTCGACGAGGCGTGCGAGCGCTACCGGCTGACGATAGAAGAATTTGGCGTCTGGAAACGGGCCGTCGATCATTGGGGCATGCCCGGGCTGAAGATCACGCGATCGCAGCATTATCGCTCGCTCGATGAGCGAAACGATCGGCCGTATTAGGCCTAACCTGGCACCTATTCCACGTCGACGCGCCTTGTATTGTATCATCGACGGGCCATCTATGGCGTGTCGGCTCCCTCAGAGGGCTCCGATCGCAAATCGGCAGCGCTGGCTCCCCGCTTGTGAATGCACTCGTTCCGAGTGCACCAGCGATTGGAGCGCCGTCTCATGCAGAATTCATCGGCCTTTTGCCGCACGCAGCAAGCGCATCACCAACGCCGTGCCACGGAGAGCATGTTGATCAACGTCCGCCAGATCGCCACGAGCGCGGCGGCGGCGTGGGGGCTCGAGGCCCTTTCCGCCGAAAGCCGCGAGGCGCGGCAGGTCAAACGCCAGATCGAGATCGGCACCGCCTGCACGCTCACCGACGATCGTTTCTTCAGCGAAAATCCGGACCGCGGTTTCGCCGACCGATTCTGAAGTCGGCGCGCGACCAGCCCTGACCAACGGGATCTGAGAAGCATGATGGCAGAGGGGCTGAACCTGACCCGCACCACGCCAGCTTCGTTGACGCGGAGCGAGCTCGAACTCGTCACATCCAATCTCGCACTGGCGCGCAGCCTGGAGGCTACCACCTTTCTGGAGGGCGTGCTCAACGGCAGTCGCGACTGCATCATGGTCCTCTCACTGGAGGGCGACGTCCTCTTCATCAATGCGGGCGGCCAGCTCGTGCTGGAGGTTGACGACGTCATGCTGTTGCACGGACGACCCTGGCTATCGTTATGGGGCATCGACCATGAAGATGCGGCGCGCGCGGCGCTGGAGACGGCCCGCGCGGGCCAGACCGGCCATTTCACCGGGCATGGCGAAACCACCAAGCAGACCCAGAAATGGTGGGACGTCACTATAACGCCGATCTTCGGCAAGGACGGCAAACCGGCCAGCCTCCTTTCCATATCGCGCGATATTTCTGCGGCCCGGTTGCTCGAACTCGAACGCGAATTGCTTGCCAACGAACTGAGCCATCGCGTGAAGAACGTGCTCGCGGTGGTCCAGGCGATTGCGCTGCAATCGTTTCGTGGTTGCGATCCGAAACAGCTTGGCGCCTTCACGTCGCGGCTGGCGGCACTGGGTACGGCTCAGGATCTCCTTATCCAGACCGTCTGGCAGTCGGCCTCGATCCGCACCGTGGTGGAGAAAGCGCTGGCACCGCATGCTCCAGACGGGCGTTGCACATTCGCCGGCGCCGACCACGATATCGACGGCAAGCGCGCCTTGGCACTCGCGCTGGCGCTCCACGAGATGGCAACCAATGCCGTCAAATATGGCGCACTGTCCAACGATGTCGGTCAGGTTCGGATCGAGTGGTCGGTGACCGACGGCACGCTCTCGCTGTGCTGGACCGAAAGCAACGGGCCCAAGGTGGAAAAACCGGGGGCGCCCGGCTTCGGAACGCGGATCGTCACGCGCAATCTCGCCGCGGAATTCGGCGGCGCGGTCGACATGCAACATAAACCGGCCGGCATCGTTCTCACCCTGACCGCGCCATTTTGATCGCGTCACCGACATCGGTCGACGCAGAGCGCCCCCTGGAGCACCCAATATGTCCGTCAGCCCTGCCGCGCGCGCCGGAACGATCCTTGTGGTCGAGGATGAAACACTGCTCCGCATGATGGCGGTCGATATGTTCGAGGATGCCGGTTTTACGGTGTTCGAAGCGAAGAGCGGCGCGGAGGGCGCGCAGATCCTCGCCGATAACGATTCGATCGGCGGACTCTTCACCGATGTGGAAATGCCGGGCGAGGTCGACGGGTTCGAGCTGGCCCGGATCGCGCATGTATCGCACCCGAGCGTCGCTATCATGGTGGTCTCGGGCCGCGCCGCGCCCCAGGGCCACGATCTGCCGCCCGGCGCCAAATTCGTCGGCAAGCCTTATGACACACAGGCCGTGATAGGGCTGTTCGCGGGACTGATGCCGGAGGCACGTTTCAGGTCCTGAGGGAGATCTACGCCTTCGAGAAAGGCCCGACGGCCTCGGGAAACGGCGGGCCGCCTGATTTGCTTGCCGCTACCAGCGCCCGTCGCCGTCTCTCGATCGGCTCGGGCGGCAATAAACGGTGAAATATTTCCCGCTCCAGCGCCGCATCAGCACGTTCGGCAAGCAGGCGCAGATAAATCACGATCGCCCGCTCCTCCCGTTGCACAGGGGAAAGCATTACCAATTCCGTGATCCGCGCAGGTCTTAATTCGACGGACAATCATAGAACTATCGATGATCGTCAACGTTCCGGATGCTGAAATTGGGCGCGATATAATGTCAATCGATTTATAGGATCGCGATATCGATTTAGTTAACTACACGTTATTTCTTGGGGGATTTAGCGAGGATCCGATATCCCGCATTGCCCCCAAGCTTACGATCCTTGCCAAACAAGGCCGGACAGCCGGTCGCGTCCGGCGCTGGGCTGCGCCATAAAGACCGCTCGACGTGACGATGATTCGGGAAAAACGCTGATGGCTGTGATCGATACCCGCCGGGACCAGATGTTCCCGACGCTGACCATACCCCAGATCGAAACCGCGCGCCGCTTCGCCAGCGGCGAGCCGCGCCGTTTCGAGGCACACGAAACCGTCTACGAAATCGGCGAGCGCGATGTGCCCGCCTGGCTGATCCTCGAAGGATCGATCACCGCGGTGCGTCGCGACGGAATCGGGCATGAGGAGCCGATCGTCACCCACGAAGCCGGGCAGTTCACCGGGGAGACCAGCCAATTGTCGGGCCATGCCACGCTCGCCGCAGGCAAGGCGGGCGAGGATGGCGTCCTGGCGGTACCATTCGATGCTGCACACCTGCGCGCGCTCGTGATCGGATCGGCCGACGTCGGCGAGACGATCATGCGCGCCTTTATCCTTCGCCGGGTCGGGCTGATCGAGGCCGGTATCGGCGGCGGCGTCGGATCGGTGCTGCTCGGTCGCCGCGATGCCCCCGATCTGGTGCGCCTGTCGGGCTTCCTGACGCGCAACGGCTATCCCCACACCGTTATCGCCGCATGCGAAACCGAAGGGCGCGAACTGGTGGAGCGGCTGGGCGTGCTGGAGGAAGACCTGCCTATCATGATCTGCCCGAACGGGACGATCCTCCACCGCCCGAGCGATGCCGACGCCGCCGCCTGTCTGGGCATCACGCCCGAACTCGATCCCGACAAACTCTACGATGTGGCAGTCATCGGCGCCGGCCCGGCGGGTCTCGCGACCGCGGTTTATGGTGCGTCGGAGGGGCTGTCGATGCTCGTGCTCGATACGCGCGCCTTCGGCGGTCAGGCCGGCGCATCGGCGCGGATCGAGAATTATCTGGGCTTCCCGACCGGCATTTCCGGTCAGGCGCTCGCCGGCCGCGCCTTCAACCAGGCGACCAAGTTCGGCGCCGAACTTGCCATCCCCCTCACCGCCGACAAGCTTCAATGCGAGGAGGACGCTGGCGGCGAGGGCTTCACCCTCAAGATGAGCAATGGTGGCACGAGCCGCGCCCGCACGATCGTTATCGCATCCGGCGCGCGCTACCGCCGGCCCGACGTGCCCAATCTCGATGTGCTGGAGGGGGCCGGCATCTCCTATTGGGCTTCGCCGATCGAGGCGAAGCTGTGCGCAGGCGAGGAAGTCGCCTTGGTCGGGGGTGGAAATTCGGCCGGCCAGGCGGTGGTCTATCTCGCGCCGCACGTGAAGAAGCTCCACCTGATCGTGCGCCGTCCGCTCGCCGAGACGATGTCGCGCTATCTGATCGACCGCATCGCCGCTTTGCCCAATGTCGAAATGCACGTGCCAAGCGAAATCGTCGGGATCGAGGGCGATCGCACCACCGGCCTGACCGGCGCGACCTTCCGCGACCGCAAGACCGGCGCGACCAAGACCTGCGCGCTGCGCCACCTGTTCCTGTTCATCGGCGCCGATCCCAATACCACCTGGCTCGATGACTGTGTCGCGCTGGACGACAAGGGTTTCGTGCTCACCGGTGACGAGGTGGACGGCAACCAGCGCCTGCCGCTGGAGACGAGCCGGGCCGGGATTTTTGCGGCCGGCGACGCCAGGGCCGGATCGACCAAGCGGGTGGCGGCTGCCGTGGGCGAAGGCGCCGCCGTGATCGCGCAGATCCATTCCCTGCTGGCACGACAAGCGGCTGTTTAGATATCCTCCCGGTTGGCCGTCGAGGGGCGGCGGTGCAACCGCGTCTGCGAGGGCGGCCCCTCCACAATCCTTCGGATGGCCCCCTCCCCTGCAAAACGCAGGGGAGGATTTGGCAGGCTCGGCGCCCCCGCGCCGTCACGCATTCACGGCAGACACCGTCGATGCCCGCGTCTATTGCGAGACCGATCGCGATTCGATAGCGCGCGTTGACTGAGTCCGAAATCTGACAGGGAGTAGCGGCCATGCCGTTGGTAAAGATGAAGCCGGTGCTTCTGGAGGCGATGGAGCAGGGTTATGCGGTTGCCGCATTCAACCTTCTCGACTTCAGCACCACCAAGGCAATGATCAAGGCCGCCGAGGAGCTCGAAGCCCCGGTGATCGTCCAGGTCTCGGCCAAGACGATCAAGTATTTCAGCCACAAGGAAGTGTATAACTGGGTCGCGACCGTGGCGGAGGATTCTCCCGTGCCGGTCGTACTCCACCTCGATCACTGCAAAGATCTCAACGTGATCCAGAAGTGCATCGATACGGGCTGGACCTCGGTGATGATCGACGCATCCGAGCTGCCGTTCGAAGAGAACCATGCGCTCTCGCTCCAGGTCGTCCAGATGGCCGCCAAGAAGGGCATCCATATCGAAGCCGAACTCGGCCAGATCATGGGCGTCGAGGACGACATGGATGTCGAGGAGCATGATCACCTCACCGATCCGGCCGATGCCGAGCGCTTCTGCAAGGATCTCGACCTCGCCGCTTTCGCCTGCGCGATCGGTTCGGCGCACGGTTACTATAAAGGCGAGCCCAAGATCGCGTTCGACCTGATCAAGCAGATCAACAGCCGCACACACGTGCCGATGGCGCTCCATGGCGGCACCGGTCTGCCCGAGGACACGATCGCCCAGTGCATCGCCGCTGGTTGCGCCAAGATCAACATATCGACCAACCTGAAGCACGTCTTCATCGAGAGCTTCCTCGACTACAACAAGGCCAAGCCGACCGACTTCGAGCCGCTGCGCTACATCGATGCGCAGTATCAGGCCTGCAAGGAGCTCTTCAAATCGAAGATCGCCGAATTCGGCGGCACCGGGCGCGCAGCCCAGGTCCTCAAGATTGCCGCCTGACATCCATGATCAAGGCAATCATTTTCGACTGTGACGGCGTGCTCGTGGATACCGAGCGCGACGGCCATCGCGTGGGCTTCAACCGCGCATTCAAGGCGATGGGCATCGATGCCGAATGGAGCGTCGAGCTCTATGCCAAGCTGCTGCTCGTCGCCGGCGGCAAGGAGCGCATGCGCGCTTACTTCGACGAGTATGGCTGGCCCGCGGGCACCGATACCGATGAAGCCAAGGACGATCTGATCCTGGCGCTGCACAAGACCAAGACGCAGATAACCTCGGACCTCGTGTCCGAAGGCGGCATGCCGATCCGGCCCGGTATCCTGCGCATCATCGACGAGGCGATCGCCAACGATGTGAAGCTGGGCGTTTGCACCACATCGAACGCCAAGTTCATCGATGCAGTGCTCGATCTGATGGGCCCCGAGCGCAAGGCCAAGTTTGCCTTCGTCCATGCCGGCGACGTCGTGAAGAAGAAGAAGCCCAACCCGGAGATTTACGAGCTCGCCAAGCAATCGCTCGGCCTGCCCGTGAACGAGTGCATCGTCGTCGAAGACAGCCGCAACGGCCTTCTCGCGGCGACCGGCGCCGGGCTGCCGACCCTGATCACGACCAGCACCTACACGGTCGAGGAAGATTTCAGCGAAGCGGTGAAGGTCGTCCCCGAACTGGGTGACGAGCCGAACGTGAATGTGCGCCTCGCCGACATGTCGGAGCTCGCCTCCGGTTATGCCGGCTGAGCGCAGCGCAAGTTTATTGGGAGGGTTTCGACATGGCTGACATCACGCTCGCAGACGTCGAGCTGGCGGTGAAGACCACCGCGACGACGGTGCTCAACAACGAACATTATTTCTCGGATCTCGATGGCCTCGCCGGCGACGGCGACTTCGGCACCTCGCTCGCCACCGGCTTCCGCGTCATCGACGCCGATCTGCCGACGATCGACAAGAGCGCGATCGGCGCAATGCTGCTCAAGATCAGCATGCTGGTCAGCAAGCATGTCGGCGGCAGCTCGGGCCCGATCTGGGGCACCGGCTTCATGAAGGCGGCTGCGATCAGCAAGGGCAAGCAGAGCGTCACGCTCGCCGAGGTGGCCGACATGCTCGGCGCGGCGATCGACGGCATCATGGCGCGCGGCGGCGCGAAGCTCGGCGACAAGACGTTGCTGGACGCTTTGATCCCGGTCCACGAGGCGCTCAAGGCGCATGCGGCGGCGGCCGAGCCGGACAACAAAGCGGCGCTCAAGGATGCGGCCGATGCCGCCGAAGCCGCGATCGATGCGACCCGCTCGCTCGTCGCGCACCGCGGCCGCGCCAGCCAGGTCGGCGAGCGTAGTGCGAACACGCCCGATCCGGGCATCGTCGCGATCGCCACGATCCTGCAGGCCTGGTGCGGCGCGTTCGGGGTCGAGCGGACCGCGACCGTCGCCGAGGTCGTCAAGGCCGCCTGAATCCCACACGCCTGAAAACCCGACGGGGAGGAAACCCAATGAAGAAGTTCGTCAACGATCCCGCGAAGTTCGTGCCCGAATTCATGGAGGGCGTCGCGCTCGCCAATCCGGAGCTGCTCGACTACGTTCCCGAATTCCAGCTGATCAAGCGCAAGGACCGCCCGGTCGCCGACAAGGTTTCGGTGATCCAGGGTTCGGGTTCGGGCCATGAGCCGGCCCACGTGATGGCGGTCGGCCCGGGCATGCTCGACGGCGCCTGCCAGGGCGCGGTCTTCGCCGCGCCGCCGGTCGACGCCTGCTACGAGACGATCAAGGCGCTTGCCACCGATGCCGGCGTGCTCGTGCTGATCAACAATTATCAGGGCGATAAGATGGCGTGGGAAACCGCCATCGAGCTGGCCGAGGCCGAAGACATCAAGGTCAAGGCGTTCTTCATCAACGACGACGTCGCGGTGCAGGACAGCCTCTACACGGTCGGTCGCCGCGGCGTGGCCGGCAATTTCTTCGTCATCAAGGCGTGCGGCGCGGCTGCGGCCGAGGGCAAGAGCCTCGAGGAAGTGATCGCCGTCGCCGAGAAGGTGAACAACAACGTCCGCACGATGGGCGTGGCGCTCACCAGCTGCATCCCGCCGGCCAAGGGCACGACCATCTTCGAACTCGCCGATGACGAGATCGAAGTCGGTGTCGGCATCCATGGCGAGCCGGGCCGCCGCCGCGACAAGATCAAGGCCGCCGACGCGATCGTCGACGAGCTGTTCGAAGCGGTGTCGACCGACCTGCCCTTCGCGTCGGGCGATCGCGTCGCGCTTATGGTCAATGGCCTCGGTGGTACGCCGATCAGCGAGCTTTACGTGCTCTACGCCCGCGCCCACAAGCTGGCGACCGACGCCGGCATGACCGTCGCGCGCAATTATGTCGGCGAATATTGCACCTCGCTCGAGATGGCGGGCGCATCGCTGACCTTGCTGAAGTTGGACAGCGAACTCGAAGGCCTGCTTGCGGCCCCGGCCGAGATCGCGATCCGGACGTTCTAAGACAATGCCGACGCCACCCGTGTGAGCGGGTGGCTATCGGGTAGCATTTCGCCGTCCCGGCCAGCGCCGGGGCGGCGATTATGATTTAGGCTTGGCCGGTCAGGCTTCAAGCATGCGGGCCTCGTGGACGGCCTGACCATATCCCGCGATAATCCCGATAAGATCGTCGCACCTGTCCGGCACGGCATCCCCTCGCCACGCGACATGACCATCCGGCCGGCACAGGCACAAGGCATGGCGATAGGGCGCCGGCAGCGTTTCGAAGGCGAGATCGAGCAAAGCGACCGGCACCCCCCGTTCCGCTGCCGCGTCGAGCAATCGATCGACCGGCACCGCGCGATCGAAACGCAGCAAGGTATAATCGGGGCCCAGCCGATCGTAGAGCGACCCGCCATCGCCAAGCCACAGGTGCGGCAGCCGGCACCCGGGTACGGTCGAGGGCGTGTAATCGTGCATCGTGTAGGCCGGCTGCGGTTCGCCATCGTAGGCGATCAGCATCGAATCCGGATAATAGTAACCGTAATTGAGTCCGGCACAGGCGAATTGCTGGATGTGGAGGCGATAGGCCGCTTCGCCCACCGCCTGGCGCGAAGCCTCGCCTTCGAACGTATCGTCCTCCAGCGCGGCGGGCACGCTGGTGCGCTCGGCGATCGCGCCCCGCGCGTGGCTCATGGCGAAACGGGACACCTGATCGGTGATCGGAAGGCGCTCATTCTCATAACCGTCGAGGATCGCGGCCGGCGCCCAACCGTTCAGGTGCGCGGCGAGCATCCATGACAGGTTGAGCGCGTCGGCGATCCCCGCATTCATCCCGAAGCCGGCATAGGGCACCCACAGGTGCGCGGCATCGCCGCTGATGAAGATCCGCCCCTCACGCAGTTTGTCGACGACCAGCCGGCGCCCGATCCAATCCTCCTTCGCCAGCAATTCATATTCGAACGCGGCATCGACCCCGAGTAGCCGCCGGATGCATGCATCGCGATCGACCGTATCGAACCCCTCTTCGTGATCGAGCAGATAATTGTGGACCAGCCACATCTCGCGCCCGTCGATGGCGACCAGGTTACCCGCGCGTTCCGGATTGTAGATGTAGCTCATCCACGCATCGGGCTTGGTCACGCGATCGATCAACCCGGGCGCGCGGATGAAGCTCGATTGGACGCGCTGGATCACCTCGTCGCCATGCAGTTTCGCGCCGATCGCCTTGCGCGTCATCGATCGGCCGCCATCGCACCCGACCAGATAATCGGCGGTCACCTCGATCCTGCCACCCTGCCCCAGATCGCGCGCGATCAGCCTTACGCCGCCCGCGTCCTGCCCGACTTCGATCACCTCGGCATGGTTCAGGATCGTGATACGCGGATTGGCCTTTGCCTCCGCGAACAGCACCGGCTCGAAATAGATCTGGTTGACCCGATGCGCCGGCTCGGGCGTCGGCCACCAGCCGTCGGGCCCGCTTTTATCGGTATAGCGGTCGCGACGGCACGGGATGTGGATACGCATGAGTTCGTAACCCGCGCCGGCAGTGCGTAGCACGACATCGTTGGGATAATCGTCTGGCAGGCCGACGGCGCGGACCTTGTCGACGAAGCCCAGCCGGCGGAATGCCTCCATCGTGCGCGACGCGATATGATTGCACTTGACGCTCGGCGGCTGACCCTCCGGGTGTTGCTCGACCACGACGACATCGATCCCGCGCCAGGCAAGATCAAGCGCAAGGCAGAGGCCGACCGGCCCGGCTCCGACGATGGCGACTTGGGCAGTGTGGATCATGACGTCCCTCTCCAATATCATCAGACGTCTTACAAATGATGATATGCCCGTCAATCGGCAAGGACGGAAAATCGTTCGATAGGACTGTCGCATCCGATACCGGATGATGCGTTGCCCTGGGCGCACAAAAAGGGGCGGCCCTTCCGACCGGCATCCAATCCGCGGGATCAGATCAAGATGCGCGTTGCCGACATTGCGCGTGATCGGGCACGGCGCCGGGAATTTAAGGCGGATATCTGTGCAGGACAGACGGTGAACTGGATATCCTCATGATGGCTGAGGATAGCGGCGAGGTTGATCCGCCATAGTATCGAACAGTTGCGTCTTCGGGCCGCCCTCCCACGAATGGAGCTTTTCGGCGCCGCGGCTGATCACCGGCTTATAGTAGAAGTGACGCGGGCTGATCCCGCCCTTGAAGACGGTATGCCCCCTCCCAGATCGGCGCGGGGCGATGCGAGCCCGGCCGAATTAGCGCTTGCGACAACAGCCCCAAGTCGCGTTAGAGCCGCGCTATACGCATCCTTCGCGAAGGGATAAGGCCATGGAGAAGGTGGATGACGATCCGATCGCCGCGCTCTACGGCCGGCCGGGCTTCCTGCTACGTCGGGCCAACCAGATCGCGGCGGCGCTTTTCCTCGAAGCGGTAGCGGGTTACGATATCACGACGACCCAATATGGCGCACTGGTGGTGATCGGCGCCCGCGGTCTGATCGATCAGATCGGTCTCGCCCGCATGCTGGGGCTCGATCGCTCGACCGCCGGGCTCGTCATCGCGAACCTGGAGCGTCGCGGCACGATCGAGCGGACGAGCGATCCCGAAGACAAACGGCGACGTGTCCTCACGCTGGCGCCGGCGGGAAAGAAACTGTTGGAGGATATCGCAACCGCGGCCGCACGCGTGTCTGAGCGCGAACTCGCCATATTCTCGCAACGCGAGGCACAGGAATTCGTCCGGCTGCTGACGAAGTTCGTCACCACCTTCAACACGACGGTGCGCACCCCGCTGCTCGGCGACTGATGCGCGCTCGGGCGCCGCAACTGCCATTTTCGCTGGTGGAAGATGGTCGGGGAGACAGGATTCGAACCTGCGGCCCTCTGGTCCCAAACCAGATGCGCTACCAGACTGCGCCACTCCCCGCCTGGTGGCCATGCCTCTAGGTTCACTGCCGGGACTGCGCAAGGCCGAACCGTGATGGGCGACGCATTCGATCCCGACGCGCAAATACCGTAAAAATCCGGATCGGATCGAAAAGCGGGATGTGGTTTCCTTCGGTCCTCGACGTCTTGGGCATGAGCGGGGTGGTTGGTCCCCCCGGATCCCCCCATCCCGCTCACCTTCCCTTTCCAATGCCGCCGCTTCAGTGGAAATCGCGCGACGGCGGCAGGATGCGAACGTTGCGCGGATGGCTGCCCCGCGGGACATGATGGCGCGGCATTTGCGGATGTTCGAACACGTCGGCGCGGCTGAGCGTGGTGCGGGTGGGATGATCCTCGGACAGGCGTTCGAGTTCGGCGGTGCGATCGACGACATGCGCGCCCATCAGATGGACCACCGTTCCATCCTCCTCGTCGCTCTTCTGGATCACGCCCCACACCTCCATCAGGCGGGAGGCCATCACCGCGCGGCGATATTTCTCGAAATCGCGCGCCCATAGCAGGACGTTGGCGACCCCGGCTTCGTCTTCCAGCGTGACGAAGATCGCCTTGCCCTCCCCCGGCCGCTGGCGGACCAGCACGACGCCCGCCACCTTCGCGCGCGTACCGTCCCTGGCGTCGCGCATCTCCTTGCTGGTGAGCACACCCTCGGCCCGGAAGAGAGAGCGCAGGAAGTGCATCGGGTGCGCCTTCAGCGACAGGCGCGTGGTCTGGTAGTCGGCGGCGACATGTTCCGAATCCGGCATGGCGGGGAGCTGGGCATCTTCCTCCTCGCCCAATTCGCGTGCATCGGCGGCGGCGAAAAGCGGGAGCGCGTCGGACGGCGTACGACGGACTTCCCACAGGGCTTGCCGGCGATCCTGGCCGAAGGAGCGAAAGGCATCGGCGTCGGCGAGGAGGCGGAGCGCGCGGGAGGGGAGGTTTGCGGCGCGGGCGAAGGCTTCGATTTTTCCCCCACTCCCAATTTCGTCATCCCCGCGAAGGCGGGGATCCATAACCTCCAGCCCTTGAGAATATGGATTCCCGCCTTCGCGGGAATGACGGGCCTTTAGAATGTCTTTAGCCCACTCCTCCTTGAACCCATCGATCTGCCGGAACCCCAGCCGCACCGCCGGCCCCTTCCCCCCACCTCCAGCGTGTTGTCCCAATCGCTGAACGCCGCATCGATCGGCCGCACCTCGACCCCATGATCGCGCGCGCAGCCGACGATCTGGGCCGGCGCGTAGAACCCCATCGGTTGCGAATTGAGCAAGGCCGCGCAGAAGGCCGCCGGATGGCGCTTCTTGAGGAAAGCCGAGGCGTAGACCAGCAAGGCGAAACTGAGCGCATGGCTCTCCGGAAAACCGTAGCTGCCGAAGCCCTTGATCTGATCGAAGCAACGCCGGGCGAATTCCTCGGTATAGCCGCGTTCGGTCATGCCCCCGACCATCTTGCCTTCGAACCGGGGCATGGTGCCGACATTGCGGAAGGTCGCCATCGCGCGGCGGAACTGGTTGGCCTCACCGGGGAAAAAGCCGCAGCGGTGATCGCGAGCTTCATCGCCTGCTCCTGAAACAGGGGCACGCCCATCGTCTTGCCGAGAATGCCGATCAGTTCATCGGGATCGTGCGGCGGCGCGGGCGTTGGGTAGTCGATCTTCTCCAGGCCCTGCCGCCGACGCAGATAGGGATGCACCATGTTACCCTGGATCGGCCCGGGCCGGACGATCGCCACCTCGACGACCAGATCGTAAAACTCGCGTGGCTTGAGCCTGGGCAGCATGTTCATCTGCGCCCGACTTTCGACCTGGAAGACACCGATGCTGTCGCCCTCGCACAGCATGTCGTAAACGTCCGGCTGCTCCGCCGGCAAGTCGTTCAACTTGTAATCGGTCCCGTCATAATCGCGGATCAGATCGAACGCCTTGCGGATGCAGGTGAGCATGCCGAGCGACAATATATCGACCTTCATTAGCTTGAGCGCGTCGATGTCATCCTTGTCCCATTCAATGAAGGTCCGGTCCTCCATCGCCGCGTGATGGAGCGGTACGGTCTCGTCGAGCCGATGCTCTGTCAGGACGAAGCCGCCGACATGCTGCGAGAGATGGCGCGGGAAACCGGCGCTGTAGGATCCCTTGAACGCCAGCAATTTGGCGACGAAATGGTTGAGCCGCTCGATCTCGGGATTGGCGAGATCGAAGCCGGTCTCCTTGAACCGGCTTTCCTCCATCTGGCTCGAATAGCTGCCCCACACCGTACTCACGAGCCGGTTGGTGACGTCCTCGGTCAACCCGAGCACCTTGCCGACCTCGCGCACCGCCGAGCGCGAACGGTAGTGAATGATCGTCGCGACGATGCCGGCGCGATGCCGGCCGTAGCGCTGATAGATATACTGCATCACCTCCTCGCGCCGCTCATGCTCGAAATCGACATCGATATCGGGCGGCTCGTCACGATCCTCGGACATGAAGCGCGAGAAAAGGAGATCATGCTTGGCCGGATCGACCTTGGTGATCTCGAGCAGGTAGCAGACCATCGAATTGGCGGCCGAACCGCGCCCCTGGCAGAGGATGGGGGGATTCCGCGTGCGGGCGAACTGGACGATATCGTGGACGGTCAGGAAGTAAGGTGACAGGTCCTTGCGCCCACCGATCAGCGTGAACTCCTCCTTGAGCATCGCGACGACATTGGCCGGGACTCCCTTGGGCCATTTCTTCGCGGCGGCCCTGCCGACGAGTTGCTTGAGCCACTTGAACGGCGTCCAGCCTCTGGGCACCGGTTCGTGGGGATATTCGTAGCCGAGTTGTGCGAGGTCGAAGAAGATGCGGCGGTGAAAGCGCAAGGTCTCGGCAACCGCCTCCGGATGGCGACAGAACAGGCGGACCATCTCGACCGGTTCTTTCAGATGGCGTTCGGCATTGGCTTCAAGTGCCTTGCCGCCATCCTTCACCGTCAGCCCCAGCCTGATGCAGGTGACCACATCCTGCAGGGGCCGGTCTTCCGGGGCGGCATAGAGAACGTCGTTGATTGCTAGCAGCGGCACCCTGGCTTCGCGCGCGGTCAGGGCAAGGCGCTTTAGACGGCGCTGGTCCGGGCCTGAACGGTGCATCGTCACGCCGAGCCATACGCGATCGGGATTTTTGAACCGAAGCGCGGCAAGCGTGTCGTGTAAGGTTTGCGGCTTGCCAACGGGGCTCTGCGGCGGTTTTTCCCGAATGGGAAAGGCGATGACATTGTCGCCTCCCACCACGTCATCCTCGCGTAAGAGGTCCATATTCTCAGGCGTCGGGCCTCTTTCGTGAGGATTGAGGACATGGATGCCCAGACGCGCGTGAGGGCCGACCTGCGAGAAAGACCGATCGTCGACCGGCAGCTTCGTCTGCTTCTCCACCTTCCGCTCTTCGCCCTCCCCTTCCCGGCGCGTGCTTTCGGGCAGCACGATCAGCAGCAATTCCTCAATATGCTCCAGCAAGTCATTGAAATAGAGAACGCAATCGCCCTTGTCGGCGCGCAGGTTGCCCTTGGTGAGCAAACGACATAACCGCCCCCAGCCGTACCGGGTCTCCGGATAGGCGATGATATCCGGCGTGCCGTCGGCGAAGACCAGACGCGCACCGGTGACGAGCTTGAAGTCGAACGGGGGCTCGCAATCCATGACGTCGCGGCAGCCCTCGCGTGCGTCCTTGAGCGCCTTCCACACCCGCACCACGCCGGCGACGGTGTTGCGATCGGCGATGCCGATCCCCTTGTGGCCAAGCTCGACCGCGCGGGCGAGCAGATCGGTGCCGTGGCTCGCCCCGTGGAGGAACGAGAAATTGCTCGCCGCGGCCAGCTCTACATACGCCGGATCGTCGTCCGGTTCGCTCATGCGAACAGCCCGTGGATGAACCAGGCGGATTCGCCCTCACCGCGCTCGTTGAGGCCGTGGCGAAACAGCCAGAAGCGGTGGCCGGCCTCATCCTCGATCCGGAAATAATCGCGCGTGCGTCCACCGCGATCGCGCCGGCGCCACCATTCGGCGGCGATCCGTTCGGGGCCCTCGGCGCTGGCGACCGTGTAGAGTTGACCGCGCCAGTGGAAGCGTTTGGGCGGGCCGTCAGGCACCTCGTGCATCACCGCGCTCACCGGTTGGGGCGGATCGAGCAAGGTGAGCGGGCGGAGCGGCGGTTCGTCGGGCAGTGCGGGCGACCATTCGGGCTCAGTGGCGGGCAGGCACGGCCGCACCGCGCATTCGGGGATATGGCTGTTCTCGGGCGCGGCGCGATGGACGCGTGCTGGGCCGAGGCGGACGACGAGGCGATCGACCAGATCGGCCAATTGTTCCTGTGCGCAAGGCGGCGCGATATGATCGGCCTGGGTGGCGGCAAGCGGTTCGGTGCGGGGGATATCGAGCCGGATGAGATCGAAGCCGAAGCCGGGATCGATCGGATCGGCGAGCGTATCGAGCCGCTCATGGAACAGCCGCATCACCAGAGCGGAATCGCGCGTCGGCTGGCCGGTCCCGACCGTGAGCGAGGGCGTTGCGCCATCGCTGCGGAAGAAACGTGCGACGAAGCGACGCCCGCCTTCATGACGCTCGCGCAGCGTCTCGCCCGCCTCGACCACCAGATCGCCGAGGCAGGCCAGGGCATCCTCGACCCGCCCGATCGGCTCAGCGAAGCGGCGCAACGCGAAGATCGGCGGGGGCAGGCGCTGCGGGGTGATGTGGCGATCCTGATCGCCCAGCAGCCGCCCGAGGCGGAGCGCCAGATCGCCGAAGCGCGCGGCGAGCATCTTGCGCGGGCGGATCGCGAGCGCGCCGATCGTCTTGAGCCCGGCGAGGCGCAGCGCGCGCGTCACCGCCGGATCGGCCTCCAGCGCCTCGACCGGGAGGGCGTGGAGGCCGCCGCCGTCACGCCCGAACCGCGCAAGCGCGCGCGCCATTTCGGGCGTGTCGCCGCGTGCGAGGCGGGCGGTGACGCCGCCCGCGACGAGGCGTTGGGCCAGATCGGTTTTCAGGCCCTCCTCGCCATCGAAAGCGTGGTCGCATCCGGTGATATCGAGCACGAGGGCGTCGGGCGGCTCGGGCATGGTCATCGGCGTGTAGCGGACGCAGCCGGCGACGATCCGCGCGAGCAGACGCGCCTCGGCCTCGTGATCGCGATCGAGGATGAAGAGATCGGGGATGCGCGCGCGGGCATCGGCCAGCGTAAGGCCGGGGGTGAGGCCGAGCTCGATTGCAGCGCGGGAGAGCGCGGTGAGGCGCATAGCGTTGTTCTGTTTTTCGACGAAGACGACAATTAAATCCTCCCCGGTACGGGGAGGGGGACCATGCGAAGCATGGTGGAGGGGGCCCGCCTCACCACCAGCGCCTGACGTGAGGTGGGCCCCCTCCACCACGCCACTGCGTGGCGCGGTCCCCCTCCCCGTACCGGGAGGATTTTTAGGTCATCCAACCGCCAGCAATCCTCCGCCAGCATCGGCAGGTAGACTGCGAGGTAGCGGCGCGAAGCGGGCGGCGTCACGGTGCCACTCCAGCCGCCAACCCGCCGCCGGCGCGCCCCCGCGCTGGCGCACCAGATCGACCGTGAAAGCGGGATGCCCCGGTGCCTCGACCTCCAGCAGTTGCGACGACGCCGCCGCGATCCGCCAGCGGGTCGCGGCTGCCGAGGGCGCTTCCGGATCGGCGCCGCGGAGCAGGATCGCCGTCACCCCTGATTGCTCGGCAAACAAAGTCAGCCGGCGCGTCGCGGTGAGCGTAAACCCCCGCGATTTCCGTCCCGGCGCGATCACCGCGCAACCGATCGCAGGCGAGCGCACCACGTCGCCCGCCGCGCGCAGCAACGCCTTCTCGTCGGGCGCGGTCACGAACAGGAAGCGGGCGGGGTCCGCTCCCATTTCGGCCAGACCCGGCGGATAGAGCGGGCCGATCCCTCCCTGCCCCTCGTCCTGCGCGAGCCAGGCGATCATCCGCCCCTCGTCCGCGGCCCGCACCGCCAGCATCAGCGCGAACCCGGCCGCACTCGCCTGATCGGCCCCACTCGCCGGCCATGCCTCGTGCAGCCGCGCGCGCGCCAGCCCTCCCCCCAACACCGCATCCAGACGCGCGGCCCCCAACGCGAAACGCGATGGTGGCGCGGCTTTGTCGAAGCCGGCGAAACGCTCCTTGAGCGCAGAGGCGATAGATGACTCGGCCATAGTTCACGGTTTGTTCCTTATGCCACAACCGCCCGGGTCCGAGTTAAGTTCCTCTCGCCGATAGGAGGATTGTCACCGATCCGGCTCAAAACCGCATCGTTCGGCCTCGACACAGCCGCACTCTCTTATTAAAGGATTATGTCTGTTGCGATTTATTAATCGCCTCAGTCGATCAGAGCTTATCGGAATAGCAATTTCTCACCGGGCCTCATCGGGCCTAAATCACTTCCACACCCCAGGATGGAGACTGAAAGCATGGGTATCATCGGCAGCGCTCTCAAGCCGTTTACCGCGACCGCCTACAAGGAAGGCAAGTTCGTCGACGTCAGCGATTCCGACGTGAAGGGCAAGTGGGCCGTCTTCTTCTTCTATCCCGCCGACTTCACCTTCGTCTGCCCGACCGAGCTCGAGGATCTGGCCGACATCTATCCGACCCTGCAATCGCTGGGCGTCGAGGTCTATTCGGTCTCCACCGACACCCATTTCAGCCACAAGGCATGGCACGATACCTCGCCGGCGATCGGCAAGATCAACTACTACATGCTGGGCGATCAGAACCACACGCTGGCCAACAATTTCGATGTCCTGCGCATCGGCGTCGGCCTGGCCGACCGCGCTACTTTCGTGGTCGATCCCGAGGGCATCATCCAGCTCGTCGAGATCACGCCCGAGGGCGTGGGCCGCAACGCCACCGAGCTTTTGCGCAAAATCAAGGCCGCGCAATATTGGGCGAGCCACCCCGGCGAAGTCTGCCCGGCCAAGTGGGAGGAAGGCGACGCGACGCTCGCCCCTTCGCTCGATCTGGTCGGCAAGATCTAACTTACCCAGCCCCCCATGGGTAATCGCGGCCCGGGGTGGACTATCCGCCCCGGGCCGTTTGTTTTTTACGAGACACTCAGGAGTAACCCCCATGCTCGACGCCAATCTGACGCAGCAGCTCAAAACCTATCTCGCCAATATCCGCGAGCCCATCGAGCTCGTCGCCAGCCTGGACGATGCGCCGAAGTCGCGCGAGCTGGGTGAGTTGCTCAACGAAATCGCGGCGCTGTCCGACAAGATCGATGTCGTCCATGCCAATGACGACAAGCGCGTTCCCAGCTTCATGATCCGCCGCAAGGGCACCGATATCGGCGTGCGCTTCGCCGGTATCCCGATGGGGCACGAATTCACCTCGCTCGTGCTGGCCCTGCTCCAGGTCGGTGGCCACCCGTCCAAGGCAGCGCAGGAGCTGATCGAGCAGGTCAGGAATCTCGACGGCGATTTCGCCTTCGAGACCTATTTTTCGCTCTCGTGCCAGAATTGCCCCGATGTGGTGCAGGCGCTGAACCTGATGGCAGTGCTGAACCCGCGCATCAGCCATGTCGCGATCGACGGCGGCCTGTTCCAGGGCGAAGTCGACGAGCGCAAGGTGATGGCGGTGCCGACCGTATTCCTGAACGGCGAGCCCTTCGCCTCGGGCCGGATGGAACTCGAGCAGATCGTCGCGAAGATCGACAGCGGCGCCACCGCGCGCGCGGCCGAGAAGATCAAGGCCAAGGATCCGTTCGACGTGCTCGTGATCGGCGGCGGCCCGGCCGGTGCCGCAGCCGCGATCTATGCCGCGCGCAAGGGCATCCGCACCGGCATCGCCGCCGAGCGCTTCGGCGGGCAGGTGCTCGACACGATGGCGATCGAGAATTTCATCTCGGTCTCACACACCGAAGGGCCGAAGCTCGCCGCGCAGCTGGAGCAGCACGTCAAGGATTATGAGGTGGACATCATGAACCACCAGCGAGCAGCCAAGCTGATCCCGGCGCGCGACGTAGGAGGGCTGCACGAGGTCCAGCTGGAAAATGGCGCAACCTTGAAGGGCCGCACCATCATTCTCTCGACCGGCGCGCGCTGGCGGCAGATGAACGTCCCCGGCGAGAATGAATATCGCAACAAGGGCGTCACCTATTGTCCGCACTGCGACGGCCCGCTCTTCAAGGGCAAGCGCGTGGCGGTGATCGGCGGCGGCAATTCGGGCGTCGAGGCGGCGATCGATCTCGCCGGTGTCGTCGCGCACGTCACCCTGATCGAGTTCGACAGCGATCTGCGCGCCGATGCAGTGCTCCAGCGCAAGCTGGCAACCCTGCCCAACGTCAAGGTCATCACCTCGGCGCTGACCACCGAAGTGGTGGGCGACGGCGAGAAACTGACCGGGCTGATCTACAAGGACCGCAACCACGATACGGTCCACGAGGTCGAACTGGAGGGCATTTTCGTCCAGATCGGGCTGGTGCCGAACACCGAATGGTTGAAGGACACGATCGCGCTTTCGCCACGCGGCGAGATCGAGGTCGACCATCGCGGCGAGACCTCGCGCCCCGGCATCTTCGCAGCGGGGGACTGCACGACCGTGCCGTACAAGCAGATCGTGATCGCGATGGGCGAAGGATCGAAGGCAGCGTTGTCCGCGTTCGATTACATGATCCGGCTGCCCGCCGAGGATACGAGCATCGCCGAGGCGGCTTAACAGGTTGCGGGCCGGCCTTCCTCAGGCCGGCCCGGACACATCTATTGCTCCTGCCGGATCGGCCCCTGCTGCGGATCGCCGACCGAAATCAGCTCGACCTTGAAGGTCAGAAAGCTGTTGGCGGGCAAACCATTCTGCTCCTCCGCGCCATAGGCATATTCGGAGGGAACATAGAGCATCCAGACGTCGCCCGGCCGCATCAGCTGGATCATGACCTGCCACGCCGGGATCAGCTGGCCGAGCGGAAAGGTCGCGGGTGCCTTGCCTTCGGTGGTGTCGAGCACCTTTCCATCGCGCAAGGTCAGCGTGTAATTGACGGTGACGATGTCGCCGCGGCTGGGGTGCGCACCGGTCGCCGGCCCCGACTTCAGGATCGTATAGCTGAGCGGCGGAAGCTTGATCTGGCCGACCGGCAAGGCCGGCGCGACCGGAGCATTGGCCGCCGGTCTTTTGGGCGCCGCCGCGAGCGGGCTGACCGCGACGGCAGCGAGAAGCAGGCTGAACGAAAAAGGCGCGAAACGCATGCAGCGGCAACTCCGTGGAGGGTTCGCCCCCTCTCCACCTGCGCGGATCGCTGTCAATGCAAATCCCTCTCCGTGCCGGGCTGACTCAGGCCCCCTGCCCGGCTACGCACGGGCGGTGAGCCGAGACGACCCTGCCTTGCCCTCCATCGGCATCGTCATGCACGATTTCGCGCTGGGCGGGACCGAACGTATCGCGACCCGCCTGGCCGCGCGCTGGGCCGAGGAAGGTGCCCAGGTGCGCATCTTTTGCGGATCCGGCGAGGGCGACATGCGTGGCTTGCTCGGCGGTCGGGTCGAGGTGGTCGAGGCCTCGCCTCCGATCGCGCGTGGCTTTGGGTCCCGCACTTCGCTGGGCCGGGCCGCGGCGCGCCATTTCAGCGAGCGGCCGGTCGATGTCGTCTTCCTGCCGGGCAATTTCCACTGGCCGATCGCGCCTGCACTGGCAGCTCTGCCGCGCGATCGCCGGCCGGCAATCGCGGTGCAGGTGAGCGCGACGCTGTCGAAGCCGCAACGCCGCACACTTCAACAAAAATTATTCGAATGGCGCATGCGCCATCTGCTGCGTGACGCCCAAGCGGTGATCACCCTGTCGGCCGCCGCGACCGAGGAGGCCGAGCGGATCCTGGGACGACCGGTCGTCTGCACCATCCCGCTCCCCGCGCTCGGCGACGCGCGCGTGCCCCCCAAGCCGGTGCCCGACGACAGCCGGATCATCCTTGCGGTCGGACGGCTGGTTCCGGAAAAGGGCTTCGACACGCTGATCGAAGCCTTTGCGGCTTTGCCCGATCCGGCCGCGGAACTGGTAATCGTCGGCGAAGGGCCAGACCGCCCAAGGCTCGAAGGACTGATTGCCCGTCATCAACTCGCCGGACGGGTCACCCTGCCCGGTTTCGTCAGCGATACGCGCGGTTGGCTGGACAAGGCGCGACTAGCGGCGATGCCCTCGCGGTTCGAAGGCTATCCCGCCGTATTGGTCGAGGCCTTTGCCGCCGGACGCCCGGCGGTGGCGACCGCATGTACGCCCGCAACCGCCGAACTGATCGATACACCCGCGGCCGGCCGGGTCGTCGAGGTCGACGATCGCGCGGGTATGACCGCTGCCTTGCAGGCAATGTTGGACGCTCCTGTTTCCGATCCGGCCAAGCTCGCTGCCCGGGTCGAACGCCACCGTATCGGGCCGGTCGCACGCGCCTATCTCGCGCTGTTCCAGGGGCTGAGCGTCGCAACCCGGCCATGACCATGCGGATCGCCTACATCATCAACTCGGTCGAGGGCGGCGGCGCTGCTTTGCCCGTGCCCGCCATCACTGATGTGTTCCGCGCCGCGGGCGCCGAGGTGGCGATCTTCGCGCTCACCCGCCGCGACGGACGCGCGATCCCCGCGATGGAGGCCGCAGGGCTCGACATCCATGTCCGCCCCGGCGGCGAGAAGGATCACCTCGCGGCCTATCGCTGGCTCGACGCCGAGATGGCCCGCTGGCAGCCGACCTGTTTGTGGACCTCGCTCACGCGTGCGACCCTGCTCGGCCAGATCGTCGGGCAAAGGCGCAAGCTACCGGTGGTGAGCTGGCAACATGCCGCCTTCCTCAAGCCCGCCAATCGGGCTCTGCTCCGCTGGCGGCAGCGTCATTCGGCGATATGGGTCGCGGATTCGGAAGCAGTGCGGCAGATGACGCACGAGCGGCTGGGCGTGCCGGAGGAGCGGCTGATGCTCTGGCCGATCTTCCGGGCCGATCCGGCCGCGCCCAGGGCAAGGCCATGGGTGGCGGGCGAGCCGTTGCGGATCGGCTCGCTCGGGCGGCTGCACCCGGTGAAGGGCTACGACGTCCTGGCCGATGCGGTTGCGCTGCTGCGCGAGCGCGGGATCGATATCCGGGTGACGATCGGCGGAGATGGGGCGGAGCGCGAGGCGTTGGCAGGCCGGCTCGATCTCGCCGGCTATATTGAACGGCCGCGCGACTTCCTGGCCGGGCTGCATCTCTATATCCAGCCGTCGCGATCGGAGGGGCTATGCGTTGCGGCGCATGAGGCGATGCAAGCCGGCTTACCGGTGATCGCGAGCGCGGTGGGCGAACTCAGACATTCGATCCTTCCCCGCCAGACGGGCTGGCTGGTGCCGCCTGGCGATGCGGGCGCTTTGGCGGAAGCGCTGGCTGAAGCAGCGCGGGCGCCCGAACGGCTGGCGGGGATGGGCGCGGCGGCACGGGCGCGATTGTTCGAACGCTTCGGCCCGGAGCGGTTCGAGGCCGCGGGCCGGGCGATATTGGAGCGGCTACCCGGAGATCCTCCGCGGCAGGGAAATGCGGACCGCGTCGCATAGCAGCGTGGCGACCTTCACTCTATCCGGCGCCCCTCCACCGGATATTGCGGATCGGTGTAACCCGGCGTCGAAGCATGCCCCGGCGCGACGAGGCTATCGACCAGCGCATCATCCTCCGGCCCAAGCTGCGCGCTCAAGGCCTCCAGGTACGTATCCCACTGCTGCTCGGTCCGCGGCCCGGCGATGCAGGCGCTGATCAGCCGGTTGCGCAGGACCCACGCAATCGCGAACGCGATCGAACTGGTGCCAAGCGCCGCCGCCCGCGCCGCGATCGCCTGCGCGATATGGAGCGACTCCGGTTGCCATTCGGTCTGCTGGATGCGCACGTCGCCCCGCCCTGCCCGCGTATCCGCCGGCGGTGGCGTGTCGGGCACATATTTGCCACTCAGCACGCCGCGCGCGAGCGGGCTGTAGGAGGCGACACCGAGCCCGTAATGCGCCGCGGCCGGCAATTGCTCGACCTCGGACTTGCGATCGACGATGTTGTAGAGCGGCTGGCTCACGATCGGCCGCTCGATCCCGAGTTGGTCCGCCAGCCGGCAAATCTCCGCGATCCGCCAGCCCATGAAGTTGGAGACGCCATAATAGCGGATCTTGCCCTGCCGGATCAGGTCGCCAATCGCGCGCAGCCCTTCCTCCAACGGCGCACTGGGGATGGCACGGTGAAAATAGAGAATGTCGATATAGTCGCTGCCAAGCCGGCGCAGGCTCGCTTCGGCCGACTGGACGATCCATTTCCGCGATTGGCCCTGATGATTCGGTCCGGGGCCTCCGAACCCGAATTTGGTCGCTACAACCCAATGGTCGCGCCGCGCGGCGATGCAGCGCCCGGTCACTTCTTCGGATCTGCCACCATTGTAGACATCGGCGGTATCGAGGAAATTGATGCCCTGATCGGCCGCCTTGGCGATGATGCGCGCGGCCACCGCCTCGTCGGTCTCGCCGCCGAACATCATCGCGCCGAGACAGATCGGGGAGACC
Organism: Sphingomonas sp. MMS24-J13; assembly: GCF_044905095.1. NCBI lineage: Bacteria > Pseudomonadati > Pseudomonadota > Alphaproteobacteria > Sphingomonadales > Sphingomonadaceae > Sphingomonas > Sphingomonas sp. MMS24-J13. The sequence goes on along the minus strand of NZ_CP173258.1, from coordinate 920,061 downwards.
TTGAGCGCGCTCCGGCCGAGATAGCGATAATCCATGCCCTCACCTTTCCGCTGTCCGTGGGCGATCGCCGCCCTTCCGCCGCCGCTTAGCCTTTGCTACCCGCCCGCGCCATGGCCGCACCCACCACGATCGACGATGTCCGCGAGGAATATGAGTTTCTCGATGCCGACGACCGCTACCGCCTGCTGATCGATCTCGGCCGCGAGCTGGAGGCCATGCCCGATGCGCTCAAGACCGACGCGACCCTGGTGCGCGGATGCTCGGCCTCGGTATGGGTCTATCCGACCCGGCCGGAGGGCGGGCATCTGCATTTTCTCGCCGATTCCAACGCGGCCATCACCAAGGGCATCATCGCATTGGTGCTGCTGACGGTGCAGGACAAGAGTCCACGGGACATCGTCGCCACCGACATCGAGGGCGCGCTTGCGCCGTTCGATCTCACGCGGCAGCTGTCGTCCAACCGGACGCAGGGCATTCCCAACATGATCGCGCTGATCCGCGAGACCGCAACCCGGCTCGCTACCCAACCTTGAAGATTCGATGCGCCTCGCCTAATTTTGGCTGATGTCGATCCGCCCCATCATCGAAGCGCCCGATCCCCGCCTGCGCGTGAAATCCAGCCCCGTCGAGACGGTCGACGACGATCTGCGCACGTTGATCGCCGACATGTTCGAGACGATGTACGACGCCCCGGGCATCGGGCTTGCCGCGATCCAGATCGGCGTGCCGAAGCGTGTGCTGGTGATCGACCTGCAGGAGGAAGAAGGCGAGGATGGCAAGCCGGTCCGCAATCCGCGCGTCTTCATCAATCCCGAATTCTACGATCCGTCGGCCGACACGTCGGTCTACAACGAGGGCTGCCTGTCGGTGCCCGATCAATATGCCGAGGTCGAGCGCCCGGCCGAGGTGTATTGCCGATGGCTCGATGAAAACGGCGTCGCCCATGACGAGCATATCGAGGGGATGCTCGCCACCTGCCTCCAACACGAGATGGACCATCTCGAGGGCATTTTGTTCATCGACCATCTGTCGCGGCTGAAACGCGAGATGGTGCTGAAGAAGCTCGAAAAAGCACGGCGCAGCCGGAAGGCCGCTTAGGTTTCAAGATCCTCCCCGTCCCGGGAGGATCCGTTGTTCAGCCCACCATTTCCAACGCCTCCCGGCAATCGTCCGCGCACTCGCGGCATGCCGCGACGCACATGCGGCAATGTGCATTGTCGTGCTTCTCGCATTCGGCGGCGCAGGCCTCGCAGGTTTCGATGCAGGCACGCAGGATTGCCCGCATCGCCACCGCATTCTCGCCCGTCTGACGCACCGCCAGACGCGCCGTCAGGGTACAGACGTCGGCGCAATCGAGGCAGACCCGGATGCATTGGCCCATGTCCATCGCCTCGCCCGAACAGGCATCGGCACAGACGGTGCAGGTGATCGCGCAGTCGAGCGCCTTGCGCGCCGCCTCGGCCAACGGCTCGTTGATATGGCCGCCGGCAGCGGGGTGGGCTGCCATCATCTTGCGTATCGACATGGGGTTCCTCTCCCGGTGTGATTGAACCGAACGGTAGGCCCGATACGCGGTTCCCGCAAATCGCTTGAGCGGTGCGGCTGGCGGGGCTAGGTTCGCATTTCGTTCCGGTTAGAGGACAAGATGGACGCAGGCATTTCCATTCTGCTGGCGCTGGTCGCGCTGGCCGCAGGCCTCGCGATCGGCTGGCTGCTGGCCGCGCGCAACACCGCCGCGATCAGAAGCGAACGCGACCGGCTCGACGAGCGCGCCGCGCAGGCGGATGGGCTGCGCAAGACGCTTGATCAGGTCTCGCGCGAGCGCGATCTTGCCCAGCGCGAGCTGGCGGCCGAGCGCGCCACCGCGAGCGAGCGTGGCGCCGGCTTCGAGCGAAGCATGAAGGAATTGCGCGAGGCCAAGGAGGCTCTATCCGCCCAGTTCAACGAGGTCGGCGCAAAATTGCTCGCCGATGCCCAGCGCCAGTTCCTCGATCGCGCCGACCAGCGCTTCGCCCAAGCGAACGAGAAAGGCGAGGCGCAGCTCAAGGCGTTGCTGACCCCGGTCGAGACCACTCTCAAGCGCTACGAGGAAGGGCTGGTCCGGGTCGAGAAGGATCGCGCCGACAGCTATGGCGCGCTCAAGGAGGCGGTGACCCAGCTCGCACAAGGTAATGAGGTCGTCCGGCGCGAAACCGCGCGGCTGACCAACGTATTGCGATCGAGCCCGAAGCATCGCGGGCGCTGGGGCGAAGAGCAGTTGCGCAATATCCTCCACTCGGCCGGCCTGGCAGAGAATGTCGATTTCGAGATGGAGGTCTCGGTCAATGACGGCGAGCGCCAGCTACGCCCCGATTGCGTCATCAAGCTACCCGGCAATCGCAGCATCGTCATCGATGTAAAATGCCCGCTCGTCGCGTTCGAGCAGGCGTTCGACGAGGAGGATGAGACGCGCCGCGCCGAGTTGCTGCTCGCCCATGCCAATGCGATGCGCAGCTACGCGGCGGATCTGGGGCGCAAGAGCTATTGGCGCCAGTTCGATCCCTCGCCCGAATTCGTGATCATGTTCATCCCCGGCGAGCATTTCCTGTCGGCGGCGGCCGAACGGGCCCCTGAACTGATCGAACAGGCGTTCCGCGGCGGCGTGGTGATCGCCTCGACGATCAATATGCTGGCACTCGCCAAGGTGATGGCGGGCATGTGGCGCGAGGAAGCCCTGACCCAGCAGGCCAAGGAGATCGGCGAGGCCGGCAAGGAACTCTACAAGCGCCTGTCGACAATGGCCGGGCACGTCCAGAAGCTTGGCCGCAATCTCAGCCAGGCGACGGGGGCCTATAATGATTTCGTCGGTTCGCTCGAGAGCCAAGTGCTGACCCAGGCCAAACGCTTCGAAGCCTTCAAGGTGGATACGGGCGGCAAGTCGATCGAAGCGATGCCGGTGGTGGACATCACGGTCCGGCCGCTGACCAAGCTTATTCCGGTCGAGGCGACAGAATGAAACAGCCGTCGCCCCTGCGGAGGCAGGGGCCTATGTCTCGCCACGAAAGACGCCGTTTGACGCGATAGAGATGGGCCCCTGCCTCCGCAGGGGCGACGCGATCAGTGAACGAACCGGGCCACCACATCGCGATACGACCGGCTTACCTTCACCTGCGCGCCCGAGCCCAGCACCAGGAAGCACTCGCCATTGGTGTGCGGCTTCACCTGCTTGACCAGGTCAAGATTGACGATGGTCGAGCGGTGGATGCGCTGGAAGCGGCGCGGATCGAGGCGCTTTTCGAGGTCCTTCATCGTCTCGCGCAGGATGAGGGTGTTGTCGCCGGTATAGATGCACATGTAATCGCCGGCCGCGTCGATGCGCTCGATCGTATCGACATCGACGCGGAATATCTGACCGCGATCCTTGATGTTGATGAGCTTTTCGTAGCGGTTCGATGCCGGCGCTTCGGCGCTCTCGGGGATAGCGTCCGCCGCTTCGGGCGCATGCTCGGCGAGCACTTCCTTGAGCTGCACCACTTCATCGGCGGCGCGCTTTTCGGACAAGCGCTGGCGCACGCGCTCGAGCGTGTCGGCAAGACGATCGGTATCGACCGGCTTCATCAGATAATCGACCGCCCCCGCCTCGAACCCGCGCAGCGCGTGGTCGGAATAGGCCGTCACGAACACGAAGAGCGGCGGCTCGACTTCCATCAGGCCCGATACGACCGAGAAACCGTCGAAGCCCGGCATCTGGATATCGAGAAAGACGAGATCGGGCTTGTGGGTCTTGATCGCGCGGATCGCCTCACGGCCATTGGTGCAGGTTTCGATAATCTCGACGTCCTCGTGCGGCTGCAGGCGAAGCTGCAGGCCCTGGATGGCGAGCGGCTCATCGTCGACGAGGATGGTGCGGATCGTCATATGTGCGTGTCCTTGAATTCATCGCGCCTGATAGGGGATGTCGATCGTTACGGCGAAACCGTCGGGACTGGCGCTAGTCTCAAAGCGATGATCCAAGCCATAGGCCTGCGCCAGCCTGTCCCTTATGTTTGCCAAGCCGACGCCGGTGGAACTGGGTCTCGCCCCCCGTCGTTCGTGCCTGATGTCGATCCTGGCCCGGTGTCGCTGACCGTGATGTGAACACGGTTGCCGATCCGCTGCGCGATTACTGCTATATCCGCTCCCTCTTCCTTAGGCGTGACCGCGTATTTCACGGCATTTTCCACCAGCGGCTGCAGCAAAAGGGCCGGCAGGCATGCTTCCGCGACCGATGGATCGACATCGAAACGCACGCGCAAACGATCTTCGAAGCGCATTTTCTCGATATCGAGATAGAGTTTCAACGTCTCCACCTCCTGCGCGACGGTCATCTCGCCTTCGGGCTCGCTCACCAGCGTATAACGCAGAAACGAGGCCAGACGCGAGAGCATCGCATTGGCACGCTCGGTCTGCTTGAGGAGCACCAGCGTCGAGATCGAGTTCAACGTGTTGAACAGGAAGTGCGGATTGAGCTGGTAGCGCAGCATCGCCAGTTGCGCCGACGACGCCTGACTTTCCAGCCGCACGAGTTGCACACGCTGTTCTTCGGCGAGGATATAGAAATTGATGCCGTAATAGAGTGCCGACCAGGCCGCGAGCAGCGAGAAATCGAGCAGGATGGCGGAGAGGAACTGGATGCCTTCTGGCATCGGCCCCGTCCGGTAGAAGGTGGCATGCGCCCAGGTCTCGATCGAGGAGAAGGCGGCAGCGGCCAGCCCCAGGATCAGGATCGAAACCGTCCAGGTCACGGCGGGCGGCATGCGGAACAGGCGCCGATAGGCGGCCGCCATCAGCAGGGTCAGCGAATAGCCGGTCGCGGTCGTGAGTGCGGTCGGCACGATAAACAGCCAACCCATCGCGTTGGCGATACCGCCGAGCGCGCGCAGCACGAAATACCCTGTCCATCCCGCCGACTGGAGAGTCCAGAACGCGCGGTTCTTGTCCTCGAAAAAGGGGCGGGAACGGAGCTGCGGCGTCGCCATGGGTGCGCGCTTCTACCCAAGAAGCCGGTCCGCCGCCACCCGGCTTGCCCAAACAGCATCCTGCCGCAGCGCAGCCTCGGCTGAACGCCGAATAAATAGCCAATTCCCGCTTCATTCATCCGAATCGTGCTTAAAGCGTTGCAGCTTCTAGAGCCGCCCCGGCGGCAAGATGGAGAGTGTTATGCGTAAGATCTTCACTGCTTCGGCCGCCGCTCTGGCGCTGGCTGCATCGACCGTCGCGGCTGTCGCCCCTGCGGATGCACAGCGCTGGCATGGCGGCTATGGCGGTTATCGCGGTCATTATCATGGTGGCGGCGGCGCCGGCTGGGCCGTCGGAGCGGGCATACTGGGCCTTGCCGCCGGTGCCGCGATCGCATCGAACCACGGCTATTACCGCGGCTACCCCGCCGGTTATTACGACTATGGTCCCGGCTATTACGCCCCGCCCCCGGGCTATTATTATGGCGGCCCCGCTTATTGCCGGACCGACTGGCGCTGGGATGGATGGGCACACCGTTATGTGCGGGTCCGCTATTGCGATTGAGCCAAGGCTTACTATCTGAATCCGACGAGTTGCCGCAGCGTCCTTATCCCCCCTTGGGACGCAGCGGCCGGCCCCGATCCGAAGCGAGGTTTCCCCCTTCCTCGCCCGATCGGGACCAAATGGCGGGCGGCCGGGAAATCGGCCGCCCGCTTTCTTTTTGCGCGATATCCCTGAATAAGAAGCCTTGATGCGCTTGCCCGCTTTCACCGGCCTGATGGTGGCCATGGCCCTACTAGGTGGCTGCCATCGCGACGGCGATAACGGCGCGATCGAAGCGAGCGTGATCGCGCCAGCGCCGACAACAGGCGTGAAATCGCCCCTTGCGACCTTGCTCACCGATGCGACCAGCATGGGGCTGGTACGGCTCGATCGCGATGGGCAGGTGATCGCAGGGGCCGCCGCGCGCTGGGCGATCCTGGATGACGGGCTCGATTATATCTTTCGCATCGACGATGGTGCCGGCGTGCCTGCGCGCGAGATTGCTCGACGGCTGCGGGCAGCGGTGCGGATGCGCAAGGACGCGCCCGAGCGCGCATTAGTGGATGCGATCGAATTGATCCAGGCGGTGACGGGCACCGTCGTCGAAATCCGCCTGTCGGTCCCGCAGCCCGATCTGCTGATGCTGCTCGCCCGGCCCGACTATAGCGTCGGCGCCCATGGCGCGATGCAGGCGCAACCCGGCCCGGCCGGCACGATATCGTTGCGGCCCGCACCGGGGATCGAGCCGCGCCCCCAAACCGTGCTGATCCACGCCGAGCCGGCACCGGGCGCGGTCGCGCGCTTCATGAAGGGCCAGTCCGATATCGTGCTCGGGGGCACGTTCGACGATCTGCCGGTGGCGCGCGCGGCAGAGCCCAAAAAACGCATGCTCCGCTTCGATCCCGCAGCCGGCCTGTTCGGGCTCGTCCTGCGCAATTCGGCCAGCGCGGCCGCCGCGCCGGCGCTGCGTCGCGCTCTGTCGCTCGCGCTCGATCGCGATCGCATCGTCACCGCGATCGGCGCGACCGGGCTTGCCAAGGCGACGACGCTTGCCGGATCGCAGATCGAACCGGCGCTGGTCGATCGGCGCACCGAGGCTGCCAAGCTGGTCGCCGGTGGGCACCCGGCGCTCAGGATCGCGCTTCCTGCAGGGCCGGGCGCGGATATCCTGTTCAGGCTGATTGCCGAGGATTGGACCAGCATCGGCGTCGTTGCGACCCGGGTCGCGCCCGATGCCCCGGCCGACCTCGCGCTCGTCGACGCCGTGACCTCGCCCGGCACGCGTCACGCGCTGGCCTGCGCGCTGAGCGCCGGCTGCGATCCCCGCGACCGGCTGGCGCTGATCGACCCGCCTTATATCCCGATCGCCGCCCCGGTGCGCTGGTCGCTCGTGGCGCGGCGGCTCGATCGGTTCGTCGAGAACGATCTCGCCGCGCATCCGCTCGATCGGCTGCTCACGCGCTGACAACAGGAAAGACATCGCCTTGCCCAAACCGGAACCAACGCCGCGCTCACGCGATCAAGCAGGCATGAGCGTCAAGCCCACCCCCTTCAACGCCCTCACCGATCGCCTCCCCGGCCTCGGGACCGATCCTACGGCCGTGCGCAAGCGGATCGAGACGATGGAGGCGTTGCTCGAACGCATGTTCGTCATCCCGGGGATCAAGCAACCGATCGGGCTCGATGTGTTACTCGATCTGCTGCCGGTCGCCGGCGATCTGGTCGGCGCCGCTCTCGGTTGCTGGCTGGTGTGGGAAGCCCGCAATCTCGGCATGTCCAAATGGCAGATGGCGCGCATGTTCGGCAATGTGGGTATCGATGCCCTGCTCGGCGCCATCCCTTTCATCGGTGCTATCCCGGATTTCTTCTTCCGTTCGAACACGATGAACCTGAAGATCATAAAGCGTCATCTCGACCGCCACTTCCCTGCGACGGTGACGTTGGAAAATCGCTGACGCTTCCCTTCGCTTTCAGGGGTAGGCTGCCGCTATCATGGCCGGGCGCGGACGATGCCGATTTCGAGATTGACTGAAGACGTCTGACCGATAGCGATCGTCGTCATTCGGCCCCCTGCGAAATTAGCCTCGCCTGTCTTTACCGCCCTCCACCACGCTTGCCCATCCGCGCCTGTTGCGACTTGCCGTAGCGCGTCTGGCGCGTGCCGGGTTTGCCGAGCGTGGAATTGCCGCGGATCGGAACCTTATGCTCCGGCGGCGGCAGACCGAGTTCGTCGGCCTCCAGCTTGCGGATCTCGTCGCGAAGGCGGCCGGCTTCCTCGAATTCGAGATCGGCGGCGGCAGCGCGCATCTTCTTTTCGAGATCCTCGATGTAGGCGCGGAGGTTATGGCCGACCATGTGCGGTGCATCGTCGAGGCCTGTATCGACGGTGACCTGATCGCGAGACGACAGATGGCCGACGATATCGCTGATCGACCGGCGGATCGTCTCCGGCGTGATGCCATTGGCGAGGTTGAATGCCGCCTGCTTCTCGCGCCGGCGCGATGTTTCGAGCATTGCCCGCTCCATCGATCCGGTGACGCGATCGGCGTAGAGGATGACCTTGCCATCCACGTTACGTGCGGCGCGTCCGATCGTCTGGATCAGGCTGGTCTCGGAGCGCAGGAAGCCTTCCTTGTCGGCATCGAGGATCGCGACCAGCCCGCATTCGGGAATGTCGAGGCCCTCGCGCAACAGGTTAATGCCGACCAGCACGTCATAGACGCCCAGCCGCAGATCGCGGATCAGTTCGATGCGCTCCAGCGTCTCGACGTCGGAGTGCATATAGCGGACCTTCATGCCTGCCTCGTGCAGATATTCGGTCAGATCCTCGGCCATGCGCTTGGTCAAAGTCGTGACGAGCGAGCGATAGCCCTTGGCGGCGGTCTGCTTGGCCTCGTAGACGAGATCGTCGACCTGGCTTTCGATCGGCCGCACCTCGACGGGCGGATCGATCAGCCCGGTCGGGCGGATGACCTGCTCGGAGAAGACGCCACCGGTGCGCTCCATCTCCCACGATCCGGGCGTCGCCGAGACGTAGACGGTCTGCGGGCGCATCGCGTCCCACTCGTTGAAGCGCAACGGGCGATTGTCGATGCACGACGGCAGGCGGAAGCCATATTCGGCGAGCGTGATCTTCCGCCGATGGTCGCCGCGCGCCATCCCGCCGATCTGCGGCACCGTCTGGTGGCTCTCGTCGACGAACAGCAACGCGTTTTCGGGCAGATATTCGAACAAGGTCGGCGGCGGCTCGCCCGGCAGGCGGCCGGTGAGAAAGCGGCTGTAATTCTCGATGCCCGCGCAGCTACCGGTCGCGGCGATCATCTCCAGATCGAAATGGGTGCGCTGCTCCAGCCGCTGCGCCTCGAGCAACTTTCCCTCGACCTGCAATTCCTTGAGCCGTTCGGACAGTTCGAACTTGATCGCCTCGGTCGCCTGCTTGAGAGTCGGCCCCGGCGTCACATAGTGGCTGTTAGCATAGACGCGTATCTCGTTGAGATTGGCCGATGTCTTGCCGGTCAGCGGATCGAATTCGGTGATCTGCTCGATCTCGTCGCCAAAGAACGAGACGCGCCAGGCGCTGTCCTCATAATGCGACGGGAAAATCTCGAGATTGTCGCCGCGCACGCGGAAGGTGCCGCGCGCGAAGGCGGCATCGTTGCGCTTGTACTGGAGCGCGACCAGCTTGCGGACGATCTCGCGCTGGTCGACGGTTGCGCCTTTCTTCAGATCGAAGATCATCGCCGAATAGGTTTCGACCGAACCGATACCGTAGAGGCACGAGACCGACGCCACGATCAGCACATCGTCGCGCTCCAGCAGCGAGCGGGTGGCCGAGTGGCGCATCCGGTCGATCGCCTCGTTCACCGAGCTTTCCTTCTCGATGTAGGTATCCGAGCGGGCGACATAGGCTTCGGGCTGGTAATAATCGTAATAGCTGACGAAGAACTCGACCGCATTGTCGGGGAAGAAGCTCTTGAACTCGCCGTAGAGCTGGGCCGCGAGGATCTTGTTGGGGGCAAGGATGAGCGCCGGGCGCTGCAACTCCTCGATCACCTTGGCCATGGTGAAGGTCTTGCCCGATCCGGTCACGCCCAGCAGCACCTGATCGCGCTCGCCTTGACGCGCCTGATCCACCAGTTCGGCAATCGCGGTCGGCTGATCGCCCGCGGGTTGATAATCCGCCACGATGCGGAACGGCTTGCCCGGTTGACTCTTGGCCGGCCGCTCGGGCCGATGCGGGATGAAGCTCTGCCCCGTCTCGGGCTCGTCGAGCGAAGTACGGATCTGAATCGCCATGCCTGACATATGGGGCATGGACGCGGTTTGTTCCAGCGGAGAAGAACTTTTAAGGCAATAGTAGCTCGGCCGTCAGCCCATGTGGATCGGTGGTGCTCAATACCAGCCGGCCGCCATGGTTCGCAGCGATGCTACCGGCAATGGCGAGGCCCAGCCCGCTCCCGCCAGTAGCGCGGTTGCGCGATTTTTCGAGACGGTAGAAGGGCTGGAGTACCTGATCGAACTGATCCGGCGGAATGCCCGGGCCGTGATCGACCACCCGGATATACGTCCCCCCTGCCCCCTGCCCGACCGACACCTCGGCACCGCCGCCATAGACGATCGCATTCTCGATCAGGTTGCGTAGCGCCCGGCGCAGCAGATCGGGCTGGGCGCGGACGATGGCGCGGGAGCTATCGATAAACGACACTTGCTGTCCAAGATCGCGCAACTCCTCGACCACGCTATCGGCCAAAGCCGCGACATCGACGGGGCGCAAATCCTCGCGCGCACGGCCGGTGCGGGCGAGGACCAGGATATCCTCCAGCATCGCCGTCATCTCGGCGATCTTCGCGATCGCGGCCTCGCGTTCCTCATCGGGCTCCATGCTCTCCACGCGGATGCGCAGCGAGGCCAGCGGCGTGCGCAGATCGTGCCCGATCGCGCCGAGCATGCGATCCTTCTCGTCAAGCAAGGCCTCGACCCGCCGATTCATCGCATTGAACGCCTCGATTGCCTGGCGCAGATCGGCGGGTCCGCTCGGCGTAACTGCTACCGAGACCGTCCGGCCGCCGAAGGCGCTCGCCGCCAGCGTGAGGCTGCGCAGCGGGCGGGCGATCCGCATCGCGATCCAGATCGTCGCCCCGAGCACGAGCAAATAGAGCAGCAAAGTAGCCGCCCCAAGCCGGACCGCCAGCCAGGGATCGCGTTTGGGCACATAGAGGCTCGCCGTAAGCCATTGGGATGTCTTGCCGACGAATGCCAGGCGAATGACCTGAACATCGCGCTGGCGGCCGCCCCGCCCCTGCGGCTTCGCGACGGTCGCTCGAACGTCCTTCGCTACCAACCCAACATCGCCGAGCCCGGAGCGCAAGCGCGCCTCCAGATCGCGATCGCGGTCCGCGTCCGCAATGCCGCTGTCCTTTTGGTAGGCAAAGCGCGCGCCCCGATGCGAAGCGTCGGCGATCACCGCCGACCGGAATTCGGGGGCCGCCTGATCGAGATCTGCGGCTGTGCCGGCGAAGCGCACGATCGCCGGCCCCTGATTTTCGGCTAGGCTCAGTTTCTGGCGCTCGTTGAGGATCAACGCGAAATTAGCGAGTTGGGCGACGAGCAACGCCAGCCCTAGCAGCACTGCCATCTGGCCGCCGAGGCTGCGGGGAAACAGCTTCATAGCCAACGGACTTCGCAGCTCAGCATATAGCCGCCGCCCCATACGGTCTTGATCAGTTGCGGATCCGAAGGATCGCTCTCAACCTTGCGGCGCAAACGACTGATCTGATTATCGATACTACGCTCGAAAGCGGCGAGCTCACGCCCCTGCGCAAGATCGAGCAACTGGTCTCGGCTCAGCACGCGGCGCGGATGCGTCACCAAAGCGTGAAGCAGATTATATTCCCCGGTCGAAAGCGGGGTGGCCACGCCGTCGACATCGATCAGTTCGCGATTGCCGGTGTTCAACACCCATTGGCCGAAAGCGAAGCCCTCCGCATCGGGGGCATGGACCGGCGCCGTTCCCGAGGTGCGACGGAGCACCGCCTTGATGCGGGCGAGCAGTTCGCGCGGTGAGAAGGGTTTGGTGACGTAATCGTCGGCACCGATCTCGAGCCCGATGATGCGGTCCATCTCCTCCACCTTGGCGGTCAGCAGGATGATCGGCATTTTGGTGGTCGCGCGGACAAATCCAGCGAACGCCAGCCCGTCCTCGCCGGGCATCATGATATCGAGCAATATCAGATCGATCGCATGGACCGCGATGACTTCACGCGCGGCAGCGGCGTCGGCGGCCTTGGTCACCCGCATCCCGTTCTTGCCGAGATAGGAGGCGAGCGGATCGCGGATGTCGCGTTCGTCGTCGACGATCAGGATATGGGGTTCGGCGGCCATGATGAGGGTCTAGCGGCTCCGGTGGAAATGCGAAGGCCCCGAGACATGTGTCCCGGGGCCCTCCTTTCGACTTAGCGGATTGCGTTCGCCAGTACCGAGGCGACGATCCCGCTGGTGATGCCGACCAGGACCGCATCGTTACCCGACTGGACCCAGCGATAGCCACGCGGCGCATCGTGCAGGCGATAGACACGCGGGCTCTGGATCACCCGGTAATTGTAGGCATAGCGGCTATCGAAACGCTGGCCGCGATTCCAGTTGCGGTATTCGACGCGGTCGTGGCGATCATGACGATCGAAGCGGTCGCCGCGATCGAACCGGTTGCCCGCGCGGTCCGGACGGCCATCGCGGTCATGCCGGTCGTAGCGTTGCGCATTGTGGCCACGGTCATCGTTGTTCCAGTTCGGCGCAGCGAGAACAGGGGTGGTCACGATGGTGGCGGCCAGCGCAGCAAGGATGAACTTCTTCACGGACTTTCTCCTTCAAACTGACGCCGTCTCATCGGCGTTGAGGAGAATTTGGCCCCTGACTGTCGCTCACCTATCCCGGCCGGCCGCCGAAATTGTCGCAAATTGTATCAGCGATCACCGATCGCAGACGAGGCGCCCGTCGAGGTTGGCGAGCCGGCCCGAACGGCAATCGCGCACGTCGATCCGCGTATCGCGCCAGCGCCCGCCAATGCCCTGACATTGTGCGAACACCATCGGTCCGCGCATGTCACGGCCGCGGCAGGTTTCGCGCCACGTGCCGCCGGGCATACGGAAACCGCCATCGCCACCACCCCAGCCGGGACCGCCGGGACCGCCGGGACCGCCGCCGGCACAAATGAGCCGGCCGTTATCGTTGCCGATGTCGCCCCGGCAGCCGCGATAGTCGAGCCCGGAGAAACGATAACGGCCGTTCACGTCGCGGCATTGCGCGCTCATCCGGCCGGGGCCTTCGTCCCGGATAGCGTTACAGGTGCGCAGATAGGTCCCGGGCGGGGCGGCATGAGCAGGAAGTGCCGGCAGCGTCGCCGCCGCCATCGATAGTCCAACCGTCAAAAGCATCGCGCGCATGGCCCACTCCTGTTGCTGCCGCCGGATCATTCGTCCGGTCTGCGTAACGATCAGTGCGCCGCACCGATCCACTTGTCCATCCAACCGAACACTTCACCATACCATTGCAGCGAATTCTTCGGCTTCAGCACCCAGTGATTCTCGTCCGGGAAGATCAACAGACGCGACGGGATCTCACGCCGCTGGAGCGCGGTGAAGGCCGCCAGCCCTTGCGTATAGGGAATGCGGAAATCCTTCTCGCTCGTGATGACGAGCTGCGGCGTCTTCCACCTGTCGACGAAGTTGACCGGATTCCATTTCTCGAACGCAGCCGGATCCTGGAAATAGGCCTTGCCGCCATGCTCCCATTCGTCGAACCACAGCTCTTCGGTTTCGTAGGCCATGGCGCGCGCGTCGAACACGCCGTCATGCTGAACGATGCACTTGAACCGATCGGGCCAATTGCCCTCGATCCAGTTCATCATGTAGCCGCCATACGACCCGCCAAGCGCGCAGGCATTGTCCGCATCAAGGAAATCAAAGTGATCGGTCGCATATTTGAGGCCGAGCTTGAGATCGGTGAGCGGCTTGCCGCCCCAATCCTTGTTGATCGCATCGGTAAAGGCTTGGCCATATCCCTGGCTTGCATGAAAATCGACCGACACCACGGCAAAGCCATGGCCGGCCCATGCCATCGGGTTCCAGCGATACGACCACGCCTCGCCGAACGTACCCTGCGGACCGCCATGGACGAGGAAGGCGATCGGCGCCTTGGTGCCGGCCGGCAGGGTCGCGGGGCGCATCGTGAAGCCCCATACCGTATCGCCATTCGCGCCCTTGAAATTGAAGCGCGTGACGGTCGGCAGGTCGACCCCGGCGAGCTTGGCGGCGTTGACCGAGGTCAGGCGCGTGACCTTCCCGTTCTCGTCCCAGCGCCACAGATCGGCCGGCGCGGTCAGCGTGTCGAGCGAGTAGACCATGCCGCCCTTGGCGAGCGGCGCCACGCTGGCGACATGCCCCGCCCCCGTCAGCCGATGGACCTTGCCGTCGCCGATATCGACCCGATAGGCCGGGTGATCGAGTATATCGTCGACGGTGACGATCAGGCTCGCCGAATTGGACGCCCAATCGATCGACGCGATCGAACGATCCCACGCCTCGGACACGGCGCGGACCTGTCCGGTCGCGATCTCGCGCAGCATCAGCACCTGGCGATCGGCCTCGTAGCCGGGCCGCTTCATCGCCGCATATGCCAGCCAGCGGCCATCGGGTGAAACGGCCGGCAAGGTATCGGTCGCCTTGTTGTCGGCAGTCAGGTTGATCGGGGGCGTCGATCCGTCGGCGGGGGCGGCGAAGATATCGAGATTGGTCGACAGCGCCTCGATCCGGCCGGCCTCGCGCAGCGCGAAATAGACGGTCTTGCCGTCGCGGCTCCAGGATATCTCCTCGCCGCCACCCATCGGCTTGGATGGCGTATCCCCGACAAGCCCGCCCTCGATCGCATGACCGGCGCCCGAAGCGATACCGTTCGCCATGGGAATCACGAACAATTGCGATCTTTGTCCGTCCGCCCACGTGTCCCAATGGCGCACGAAGAGTTGGTCGTAGGTGCGACCGCTGCCCTGCTCCTTCGCCTTGGGCGGCTGCTCGTCGGAAAGCGATCTGGCACCGACCGGACGATCCGCCCAGACGAGAATGGCATCGCCCCTGGGCGAGAGCTTGAAGCCGGACAGATCGTAATCGCCGGTCACGCGCACCGGCTCTCCGCCCGTCATCGCGACCCGCCAGACCGCGCTCTTGCCGCCCTTGCGGTTGGAAAGGAAGTAAAGCTGACCGTCGGCGCCAAATGCGGGATCGGTCTCCTCGGCATCTGCCAGAGAGGCGAATTTCTCGGGGCTGGCCGCCTTGGCCTTGAGATCGAGCCGCCACAGATCGTTGCGGCCCTTGTTGGCGGCAAGATCGGTCTCGCGCTGCTGCCAAACCAGCCAGCGGCCGTCGGGCGAGACTTGCGGGGCACTGACCCGGCTGAGCGAAACCATATCCTGCGGTGTGAACGGCCGCGCGAGCCCGGGAAAGGCGACGGTAGCGGCAAACGCCGCGAGCATAAGCTTTTTCATGACGCGGGATTAGCAGCGCGGAGGTAGGACGCAAAGCCACACCCCTGCCCCACCCCGTCATTCCCGCGAAGGCGGGAATCCACAGGGAAGCAAACTCTGTCCCTGGCTGTAGGAGAGCTGGTTCGACCGCGCCGCGTCGAATTTCATGGTTCGGATCTGCGGCCTGGTGGATTCCCGCCTTCGCGGGAATGACGGGTGGGCGGGCCGGGTTACCGCCCCAGAACCCGCGCCACCTCTCTCGCGACGATGCGCTCCACGATCTCCGGGAGATGCGCATCGAGCCATGTCTTCAGCATCGGCCTCAGCATCTCGCGCACCAGGCCATCGAGCGTATTGGCATCGGCTCTCGGGTCGATGCCGATGTTTGCCAGCGCCGCCAGCGCCGCCTTGCTCGCCTCTGCGGTCGCCCCCGAAACGAGACCGCCTTCCCCGGCCGGCTCGCCCAACTCCAGCACGTCCTCGTCCTCTGCGACGGGCTGCGACGGCGGCAATCGGCGCGCTGCCTCGACATCGGCACTGATGACGCGTTTGATGGAGGCGAGGATATCCTCCATAGATTGCTCGGGCGCTTGATCCATGCGCCCGGTTATCGCCTAGTTGCGCGGCACTGTCACGGGTGCCGGCGGCACCAACAGATCCTTCTGCGGCGGCAGCGGCTGGACATCAGCATCGTTCGGCGTCGGGCCGACCGTACGGGTCGCCTGCGGCTTGGGGGTCGGCGCATCGCTCCAGTCGCCCAAACGGTTACGCACATGGCGATAATTCGCGATCGGATCATAGAGCGAGCCGCCGTCGAGACCGAGCGAGGCAGCCTCGGCATGGCCCATCGCGTTGATCAGGTTGAAACCGGCGACATATTGATCGCGCTCGGCGGTGACGAGCGCGACCTGCGAATTGAGCAATTCCTGCTCGGCATTGAGCACGTCGAGTACGGTGCGCGTGCCGGCGCTGTTTTCGGCACGGACGCCCTCCAGCGCGAGCGTGTTGGCGGATACGCCCTCCTGATTGGCGGTGATCGCGGCGGTCGCGGCCTGAAAGATCGCGAAGGCGGCACGCGTGTTGGCGATCAACTGCCGCTCGGTGCTGATGCCCTGCTCCAGCGCCTGACTTTCGGCCGCCTGCGCCTGACGAACACGCGCACCGACAAGCCCACCCTGATAGAGCGGCAAGGTCATCGTCACGCCGACATTGTTCTGCGACACATCCTGGCTCAACCCCGGTGTGTCCTTAGGCAGCCCCAACGCCAGCGCGCGCGTCCCGAGATAATTGTTATAAGCGGTGCCGCCGACCGCCGAGACGGTCGGCAGGCGGGCTGCACGGGCCGTTCGCACGTCATATTGCGCAGCCTGCGTCGTGGCGGTTGCCGACTGCAACGAAGGACTATTATCGAGCGCGATCGCGACGGCTTCGTCGGCGGTCGCCGGCAGCTTCGGCAGAGGCGGCGGGTCCTGGAGATTTTCGGGCCAGGCGCCGACGACGTTGCGATACGCCTCGCGGCTCGAGGTCAGATTGCCTTGCGCGGTGGCGAGCGCGCTGCGCGCCAGGCTGAGCCGCGCTTCCGACTGGGCAACATCGGTGCGGGTGAGGTCACCCACCGCGAAGCGATCGCGGCTCGCCTTCAGGTTGGTGGTCAGGACGTCGACCTGCTTGCGGTTCAGCGCGACGATCGATTGGTCGCGAATCACATTCATGTACGCCGTGACGGTGTCGGTAAAGACGTTGCCCTCGGTGGTGCGCAGATCGGCGCGGCCGCCGATCACCCGCGCCTCGGCGGCATTGATCGCATTCTTGACGCGACCGCCCTGATACAAAGGATAAGACAGGCTGAGCTGCGCGGTGAGCGAGCGGCCACCATTGCCGAGCGACGTCGTGCTGGCGGTGTTCTGGGTCAGACCGGCATTGCCGGTCGCCTGCAACCGGCCATTCGCCTTTGCCAGCGGAACGCCCTCGTCCGTTCCCCGCAACCGCGCGCGCGCGGCGGTCAAGGTCGGACTGGTCGTATAGGTCTGGATGAAGGCGTCGCGCAGCGTTTCCGCATGGACGGGCGCAGTCGCAACGCCCGCCATCAGCAGGCCGATCGTCAGCGAAAGTCGCATCAGAATGTGAATTCCCGCGGTCGCGCGAAACCGGGCAGGACCGGCACCTCGGCATCGGCAAAGCTGATCATGCCGAAGCCGCTGCCCGCCTTGCGGCCGATCGCGAGCCGGGTGACACCATTTTCGATGATCCCGGCCGCGATCCGGCCGCCATCGGCGAGTTGAGCGACGATCGCCACCGGAACTTCCTCGACCGCCCCATCGAACAGGATCAGGTCATAAGGTGCGCCGCCGGCCCAGCCCTGCGCGAGCGCACCTGTCACCGACGTGACGCCGGGGAGCACGGGCACGCCGTCCTCGTCGAGCGCCGTCACCTGCGCGCCGAGTTCGGCTGCGACCGCTGCCGCATAGCCGGTCGTCGCGCCGATGATGAGCATGCGCTCACCGGGACGGATCCGCGCTTCGGTCAACAGCCGGCCCAGCACCATCGGCGCCGGCAGCGCCCGGCCATTGCCGAGCGGCACTGCGGCATCGAGATAGGCCAGATCCGCTTGCGCTTCGGGCACGAAGCGCTCGCGCGGTACCTTGCCCATCGCGACGACCACGCGCGGATCGTTGACGGCGGTGGTCCGAAGCTGGTTAGACACCATCGCGCGGCGCATCTGTTCGAAATTGTGCTCGGTCAAAGTGAGTGCCCCTATCAGGTGTCTTATCTATACAAGACACCGCGAAGATTGCCAAGGCCTTATCGCGCGTGATGGTTAACGCCAAGTATCGCGCGCGGCAGCCTGCCCCCGCATATCAGACAGCAGCATTCGTGCCACATCCGACGTGAGGGTAAGCGTCAAATCGATCTCATTTTACTGTTCACATGCGGACATTCCGCCGGCAACTGTCCGGAGACGGACAGACTGCGACGACCTCATCGTTTGACAAAGCCGGCCAAAATTCGCATGGGCCGCGTCCCGCTGGCCCGATGGCGGAGTGGTTACGCAGAGGACTGCAAATCCTTGCACGCCGGTTCGATTCCGGCTCGGGCCTCCAGGCGGCTGATTTGCGACAAGCGCGCTATCGGTCGCTGTTGCCGGTGATCGTCGTCTTGCCGCCCTTGAGGGTCAGGGTCAGTCCAGTTCCCGGCGGATTTTTCACTGGCGATCCACCAACGCCCAAGTGCGGCGGCTCGCCCTTCGCCAGCCGTGCCTCATCCCGGCGGCCGAGTTCATCCGGTAAGGGCAACCGATCGGCCGACCCGCCACGGCCGTCGGCCGCGCATACCACCACCTCGCCCTCCTCAGGCCGCTGACAGGGTTTCGGGGGTGCGGCGGGCGCATAGTTGCTGCGATAGCGTGCCATGGCCGCCTGCGCCGGGGTAGCCACTGTCTTAGCGGGCAAAGCAGGACCCGCGACATCCGCAGCGACGGCCGGTCCCGCCAGCATCACCAGAATGACAGCCCACCGCATCGGCAAACCATGCCATCGAGCATTGTCGTTTGCTAGCGTGCCGTCCGTGCCAACATCCGTCCGTCGCGAAATAAAATTACCGATTATGCGATTTTCGTATAATTTAAATTGTTGCCTGCCCCGGATAGCCCTCCTATAGCGCCCGCCATGCCTGTCTATCGCTCACGCACCACCACCCATGGCCGTAACATGGCCGGAGCCCGCGGCCTCTGGCGCGCGACCGGCATGAAGGATTCCGATTTCGGCAAGCCGATCATCGCAGTCTGCAACAGCTTCACCCAGTTCGTGCCGGGCCATGTTCATCTCAAGGATCTGGGCCAGTTGGTCGCGCGCGAGATCGAGGCGGCGGGCGGCGTCGCCAAGGAATTCAACACGATCGCGGTCGATGACGGCATCGCCATGGGCCATGGCGGCATGCTCTATTCGCTGCCGAGCCGCGAACTGATCGCCGACAGCGTCGAATATATGGTCAACGCGCATTGTGCCGACGCGATGGTGTGCATCTCCAACTGCGACAAGATCACGCCCGGCATGCTGATGGCCGCGATGCGCCTCAATATCCCCGCCGTGTTCGTCTCGGGCGGGCCGATGGAGGCCGGCAAGGTCGTGTTGAAGGGCAAGGAGGTCGCGCTCGATCTGATCGACGCGATGGTCGCCGCCGCCGACGACACGATGTCCGATGAGGACGTGCAGACGATCGAGCGTTCGGCCTGCCCCACCTGCGGAAGCTGCTCGGGCATGTTCACCGCCAATTCGATGAACTGCCTGACCGAGGCGCTGGGGCTTTCGCTGCCCGGCAACGGATCGGTGCTGGCAACGCACAGCGATCGCGAACGCCTGTTCCGCGAGGCCGGGCATCTGATCGTCGATCTCGCCAAGCGTTATTACGAGCAGGACGATGCGACGGCGCTGCCCCGCAACATCGCCACCTTCGCCGCGTTCGAAAATGCGATGAGCCTCGATATCGCGATGGGCGGATCGACCAACACGGTGCTCCATCTGCTGGCCGCCGCGCAGGAGGGCGAGGTCGATTTCACGATGGCGGATATCGACCGTCTGTCCCGCCGCGTCCCCTGCCTGTGCAAGGTCGCTCCGGCCAAGTCCGACGTGCATATGGAAGATGTCCACCGTGCCGGCGGGATCATGGCGATCCTCGGCGAACTCGATCGCGCCGGACTGATCGATGCCGACCAGCCGACCGTTCACAGCGGTACGATGCGCGAGGCGCTGGGCCGCTGGGATGTGACGCAGACCGATTCGGACGAGGTCCGCAAATTCTACCGCGCCGCGCCGGGCGGCGTGCCCACGCAGGTCGCCTTTAGCCAGTCGGCGCGCTGGGAGGAACTCGATCTCGATCGCGCCGGCGGCGTGATCCGTGCGCAGCCCGACGCCTTCAGCCAGGATGGCGGGTTGGCTGTCCTGTTCGGCAATCTCGCGCCCGAGGGCTGCATCGTGAAGACCGCCGGCGTCGACGATTCCATCCTCAAATTCCACGGCAAGGCGATCGTCTATGAGAGCCAGGACGCCGCGGTCGCCGGCATCCTCGGCAACCAGGTCGAGGCCGGCCATGTCGTCGTGATCCGTTACGAAGGCCCCAAGGGCGGCCCGGGCATGCAGGAAATGCTCTACCCGACCAGCTATCTGAAATCGAAGGGGCTCGGCAAAGCCTGCGCCTTGCTGACCGATGGCCGCTTCTCGGGCGGCACATCGGGACTCTCCATCGGCCACGCCTCGCCCGAGGCGGCCGAAGGGGGGCTGATCGCTTTGGTCGAGCATGGCGACCCGATCGAGATCGACATCCCCAACCGCACGATCCATCTCGCCGTCGACGATGCGACGCTGGCGGCGCGGCGCGCGGAGATGGAAGCGCGCGGCGACAAAGCGTGGAAGCCGCTCGGTCGCAAGCGCGAGGTATCGAAGGCGCTGCAGGCTTATGCCTTGCTGGCGGGCAATGCCGCCAAGGGCGCAATCCGGGTTTTGCCGAGCTGAGGACTCCATCTCCCGCGGAAGGCAGGAGAGGATAATTGGGGCGATTTATGACGGGCCGTTAACCAGCGCCCGCCTATAGCTGCGATAGCAAAACTTCCTCCGCACGCGCAGAATCATCTCGTTCCGTCCCCGATCCGGACAGCCCTTTGTCACAGAAGAGTCATCGACTGCCGATACCGCGCTTGTAGCGGCCGCAGCGTCGCAACTCTCTCCAGGGGACTACCATGTTCAAGAAGTTCGTCGTGGGCGTCGGCATCCTTGCCCTCGCCACCTCTGCCGTTGCTGCCGACATTGCTGGCGCTGGCGCGACTTTCCCCGCACCGATCTACGCCAAGTGGGCGGAAACCTATAAGGCTCAGACCGGCGTCGGTCTGAACTATCAGGCGATCGGCTCGGGCGGCGGCATCAAGCAGATCAAGGCCAAGACGGTCGATTTCGGCGCGTCCGACAAGCCGCTCAAGCCCGATGAACTCGCGGCTGCCGGCCTTTATCAGTTCCCGACGGTCGTCGGCGGCGTCGTGCCCGTCATGAACCTGCCCGGCATCCGCCCCGGCCAGATTCAGCTGACCGGCGCGCTGCTCGGCGACATCTTCCTCGGCAAGATCACGCGCTGGAATGCGCCCGAGATCGCCGCGATCAACAAGGGCGTGCCGCTCCCGGCGCTGCCGATCACCGTCGTGCACCGTTCGGACGGCTCGGGCACCAGCTTCCTCTTCACCTCCTATCTGGCGATGAAGAACCCGGCCTGGGCGAGCCAGGTTGGCGCGAGCGACTCGGTCCAGTGGCCGACCGGCCTCGGCGGCAAGGGCAATGACGGCGTCGCCGCCTTCGTGAAGCAGACCGCCGGCGCGATCGGCTATGTCGAATATGCTTATGCCAAGCAGAACAATTCGACCTACGCCAACATGCAGAACAAGGCCGGCAAGTTCGTCGCCCCCAACGCTGCCGCCTTCTCCGCTGCCGCGGGCTCGGCCAACTGGCTGCGTTCGCCCGGCAACTACATCCTGTTGCTCGATCAGCCGAGCCCGGCCGCCTGGCCGATCACCGGCGCCACCTTCATTCTGGTCTACCGCAATCAGGAAAACGCCGCGTCGGGCGCGCAGGTCCTGAAGTTCTTCGATTGGGCCTACAGCAAGGGCGACGCGCAGGCTGCCAGCCTCGATTACGTGCCGTTGCCTGCGAACGTGAAGGGCCTGCTCAAGAAGCAGTGGGCGCGCTCGGTCACGGCCGGCGGCAAGCCGGTCTACGAAGCCAAGTAAGCGTTTCGATCACATTGCCCCTGCAGGACGGCTGGCGAATGCCGTTTTGACGGCCAGCTTGCAGGGGCCCGTGTCTCTATAATCGGAGTGTCACTCGTGAAGCCAGAGTCATGGGTTCCCGCACACGCGGGGGCGGTGGGTTAACGATATATGACCACTGATACTTACTCTTCCGCCATTTCGTCGCCGCGCGGCGCTCCGGCCGGGCATGCGCTGGGCGAAGTGGTCTTCCGCTTCGCCTGCACGGCGGCGGCAACCTTGCTGCTGGCAGCGCTGGCCGGCGTCGTCGTCAGCCTGTTCATCGGCGGCCTGCCCGCTTTCAAGCAATTCGGCTTCGGCTTCCTGACCTCGACCACCTGGAACCCGGTGAGCGAAGTCTATGGCGCGGCCGGGCCGATTGCCGGCACGCTGATCACCGCCTTTCTCTCGCTGATCATCGCCTTGCCGCTGGCACTCGGCGTATCGGTGTTCCTGGTGGAATTCTGCCCGGTAAAGCTCTCCCGCCCGATTGCGGTCGCGGTCGAGCTGCTCGCCGGCATTCCCTCGATCGTCTATGGCATGTGGGGCCTGTTCGTGCTCGCCCCCTGGTTCGCAAAGAACGTCCAGCTTCCCATCGCCATGCACGCGACCCCGGGCGGCTGGATCGATAAATTCTTTGCCGGCACTCCCAACGGCGCCAACATCTTCACCGCCTCGCTGATCCTCGCGATCATGATCCTGCCTTACATGGCGGCGGTCTTCCGCGAATTGTTCATGACCGTTCCGCCGCAGGTGCGCGAGGCCGCCTACGGCCTGGGCTGCACCCCGTTCGAGGTGATCAAGTCGGTCGTGATCCCCTATGTCCGCCGCGGCATGATCGGCGTCGTGATGCTCGGCCTCGGCCGTGCGCTCGGCGAGACGATGGCGGTGACCTTCATCATCGGCAACGCGCATGGCTTTCCCCATTCGCTGTTCGACAGCGGATCGACGATCGCATCGACCGTCGCCAACGAATTCGCCGAAGCGACGAGCGAGATGCATAGCGCCGCGCTGGTCGCGCTCGGCTTCCTGCTGTTCGTCATCACCTTCGCGGTGCTGGCGGTTGCCCGGATCCTGCTGCGCGAGGAGAAAATCTAATGTCCCGCGCTACCAACCGCCGCCTCGCCAACAGCGTCTTCGTCGTCCTGTGCGGGATCGCCACGGTGATTGCGCTCGGAGCGCTCGTGCTGATCCTGTGGACCTTGTTCAGCAAGGGCATCGGCGGACTCGACGTGATGATCTTCACGCATGACCAGCCCGCCCCCGGCTCGCCCGGCGGTCTGCGCAATGCCATCGTCGGGTCGCTCATCATGTGCGGGCTCGGCATGGCGATCGCTCTGGTGGTCGGCATCCTCGCCGGCACCTGGCTCGCCGAATATGGCGCCGGCACCAAATATGGCATGGTCATCCGCTTCCTGAACGACGTGCTGATCTCGGCACCGTCGATCCTGATCGGCCTGTTCGTCTATGAGATGCTGGTCGCGCCGTTCCATGGCTTCTCCGGCTATGCCGGCGCGGTGGCCCTCGCCTTCCTAGCCACGCCGATCGTCGTGCGCACGACCGAGGATATATTGAGCCTCCAGCCCGGCGCGCTGCGCGAAGCCGGTATGGCGCTGGGCGCCAGCCGCGCCTTCGTGATCCGCCGGATCATCTGGAAATCGGCGCGCACCGGCCTGCTCACCGCCGGCCTGCTGGGCTTCGCCCGCATCTCGGGCGAGACCGCGCCGTTGCTGTTCACCAGCCTAGGCAACCAATTCTACAACGCCAATCCGTCGCAGCCGATGGCCAGCCTGCCCACCACCATCTTCCAGTTCGCGCTTTCTGCCTATGACGATTGGCAGCGGCTGGCCTGGGTGGGTGCGCTGCTGATCGCCCTTGCCGTCCTCGCCATCAACATCATCGGGCGCTACCTCGCCCGGGAGACGCATCGACCATGACCGATACCGCCGTGATGTCGCCCCCGTCGAGTTCGGACGGCGAAGAACAGTTCATGACGCCCCCCGCCGGCCCGCTGGTGCTGGAATCGAAGAACCTCGAATTCTTCTATGGCGCGAACCGGGCGCTGCATGGCGTGGATCTTCCGATCGAGCGCAACGCGATCACCGCGCTGATCGGGCCCTCGGGCTGCGGCAAATCGACCCTGCTGCGCGCGCTCAACCGCATCTACGGCCTCTATCCGGGCCAGCGCGCCGAAGGCGAGATCCTGCTCGACGGCGTCGACATGCTCAAGGGCGGCGATCCGGCGGCGCTGCGCGCGCGCGTCGGCATGGTGTTCCAGAAGCCGACGCCCTTCCCCATGTCGATCTACGACAATGTCGCCTTCGGGGTGCGCCTCTACCACAAGCGCACCAAGGCGCAGATGGACGAGATCGTCGAACGCGCGCTGACACGCGCGGCCTTGTGGGATGAGGTCAAGAACAAGCTGCACACGTCAGGCCTCGGCCTGTCGGGCGGTCAGCAGCAGCGCCTGTGTGTCGCCCGCGGCATCGCGGTGGAGCCCGAAGTGCTTTTGCTCGACGAACCCGCCAGCGCACTCGATCCGGTCTCGACCGCCAAGCTCGAGCAGACCTTGTCAGAGCTGAAGCGCGATCTGACGATCGTGATCGTCACCCATAACCTGCAGCAGGCGACGCGTATCTCGGATTATACCGGCTTTATGTTCCTCGGCCGGATGATCGAGTTCGGGCCGACCGAGGCGCTTTTCTCCAACCCGCGCTCGCGCCGCACCCGCGATTATGTGACCGGCCGTTTCGGCTGAGCTCGCTTTTTTCGATCGAATTGGGGCGGGCGCGGCAAAAACCGCGTCCGCCCTGTTGATTCCAAGGATGTGACGATCCCATTACGCCGCGTTGGATGCCACGCATCACGGGGGGATGGATGACCGCACTGCATGAGCTTCCGCCGGCACCGGCGCCGCTGCCGCGCTGCCTCGGCGTGCTTGGCCTGCTGTTTTTGACCCTGTCGGCGACGACGCCCGCCTCGTCGGTGTTCGTGATCGTGCCCGGTATGCTTCAGGTCGCCGGCACCGGCACGCTCTGGGCCTTCATCGTCGCCGGGCTGGTCTGCGTCGCAACCGCCTATGTCTATGCCGAACTGTCCTCCGCCTTTCCCGTTGCGGGCGGCGAATATGTGATGGTGGCGCGCACGCTCGGGCCGCTACCGGGCTTCGTGATCCTCGGCATCAACGTCTTCAACAATATCCTTTTCCCGCCGGTCATCGGACTCGGCGTCAGTGCGGTGCTGAGTTCGGTCATTCCGGGTCTTCCCCAGATCCCGACCGCGATCGTCGTCGTAGGCGGCTCGACCTTGTTCGGCCTGCTCAACATTCGCGTGAACGCACTCGTCACCGGCCTGTTCATGATCGTCGAGGTGATCGCGCTGGGGGTCGTGATTGCGCTGGGACTGGCCGAGCCGGTCCGATCAATACTGCCATTGCTGACCCATCCGACGATGCTCGCCGAGGGAGCGATGGCGCCCACGTCGCTCTCTGCCATCGGACTCGCCACCACGGTCGCGATCTTCGCGCTCAACGGCTATGGCATGGCGGTCTATTTCGGCGAGGAGATGCACGACGCACACCGCAAGATCGCGCGCGTCATCCTCACCTCCTTCGGCCTGTCGCTGACGCTCGAACTGGTGCCGATCCTTGCCGTCCTGATCGGCGCGCCCGATCTCAAGGCGCTGTTTTCGAACAGCGATCCGTTCGGGCTCTTCGTCACCCTGCGCGGCGGCACCTTGCTCTCGCAGGCGGTGGCGATCGGGGTAGTGATCTCGATCGTCAACGCGGCGATCGTCACCGTGCTCGCGTCGGCGCGCTTCTTCTGGTGCACCGGGCGCGATGCGGTATGGGGCTATCGGTTCGACATCTTCATCGGCGCGATCCACCCCAAATGGGGCAGCCCGTGGGTCGCCAACCTGGTGGTCGGCGGGGTCGGCATCGCCTGTTGCTTCATCAGCCTCGAATTCCTGCTGATCCTCAATGGCGGCGGATTGATCGTGACCTATGCCGCGATCGCTGTGGCCGCGATCGCAGGCCGGCGGAATGGGGCGACGAGCCATGCGCCATACAAGATGCCGTTGTTCCCGATCGCGCCGGCATTCGTTCTGCTCGCCCTGGTGGGCGTCGTCTATGCGAACATGCTCGATCCGCTGCAGGGCCGGCCGGGCATGATCGCGACCGCCGCACAGATCGTAGGGGCAATGGCGTATTATTGGGTGCTGACCCAGCGCAGAGGCGCGTGGATCGTGCGGGATCCGGTACCGGAGTAGATCCTGTGCATCTCACTGGGGAGGATCTTAGAGGTTCAGCAGCGCCGGATCCCCACCCTGGGCGGTGATGTTCACCGAGAGCGCACGCTCGGTCGCGAAGCGCAGCAGCGAATGCGGCCCGCCCGCCTTCGGACCGGTGCCGGACAGGCCCTCGCCGCCGAAAGGCTGCACCCCCACGACCGCGCCGATGATCGATCGGTTGACGTAGACATTTCCCGCCGGAACCAGCTCGCGCACCTCCTCGGTAAAGCGCTCAATCCGACTGTGCACGCCCAGGGTCAGCCCATAGCGCCGCGCTGCGAGCTTGCCGGCGACCGTCGCCAGAGCCTCGGGATCGTAGCGATAGATGTGGAGGATCGGTCCGAACACCTCGCGCTCAAGGAAATCGGGGCGCGGCACCTCGGCGATGACCGGCCCGAAATAGGTGCCCTTCGTACCCCACACACCCGGATCGAGCCGGCGGACGATCTTCGCCTCGCGCTCCAGCCGCGCGACATGCGCCTCCAGATTGGCGCGGGCTTCCTCGTCGATCACCGGGCCGATATCGGTAGCGGGATCAGCCGGATCGCCGATCACCAACGCATCGAGCGCGCCCGACAATGTCGCGATCAATTCATCGGCGCTGTCATTGGGCACGAACAGCACCCGCAGCGCTGAACATCTTTGCCCGGCCGATCCCACCGCCGACAGGATCACGTCATCGACCACCTGTTCCTTGAGCGCGGTCGTATCGACGAACATGCCGTTGAGCCCGCCGGTCTCGGCGATGAAGGGCAAGATCGGGCCGTCGCGATCGGCGATCTGGCGATTGATCGCGCGGGCGGTATCGGTGCCGCCGGTAAAGGCGATGCCATCGATTCCGGGATGACCGCACAAGGCCGCACCGACCGTGGCGCCATCGCCGGGCAGCAATGCCAGCAGATCGGGATCGAGTCCCGCTTTGTGGTAGAGCCGAACGGCTTCGGCCGCGACGAACGGGGTTTGCTCGGCCGGCTTGGCGAGCACGGCATTCCCTGCAGCAAGCGCCGCCGCAATCTGCCCGGTGAAGATGGCGAGCGGGAAGTTCCACGGCGAGATGCAGACGAACACCCCGCGGCCGCGCAGTTCGAGCTGGTTGGTCTCGCCGACCGGGCCGGGCAAGCTCTCGAGACCCGCAAACTGCTTCTCGGCCAGCGTGGCATAATAGCGGCAGAAATCGACCGCCTCGCGCACTTCGGCGACGCCATCGTTGAGCGTCTTGCCACCCTCGCGCGCCAGCAGGGCCACGAAACGATCCATCTCGGCTTCGAGCGCATCGCCCATCGCACGCAATGTCCGTGCGCGCTCGGGGCCGCCGATCGCGTCCCACTCGGGCTGGGCACGCCGGGCGCCTCTGACCGCCTCGTCGATTTCGGCGGCAGTCGCTTCCGAGACTCCGCCAATCAGGATCGATCGATCGACCGGACTGGTAAGCGGCCTGGCCCCCGTGCCCTTGAGCAGCTTCCCGCCGACGATCGGTCCCGCCGTGAGCGTCTCGGTGGCGATGCCGGTGGCTGCACGGGCAGCGCGTTCACGCTCCGCCAGGATCGAATAATCGCGCCCCAGTGGGTTGCGGCGCGAAGGACCGTAAATGTCGGCCGGTATCGGGATGCGTGGATGCGCGAACGGCCGCGCCTCGACCGCGGCGATCGGATCGGCGACCACGTCCTCCGCCGGCACCCGCTCGTTGAGCAAGGCGTGGACGAAGCTGGTGTTGGCGCCATTCTCCAGCAGCCTGCGTACCAGATAGGGCAGCAACTCCTCATGCCCGCCGACCGGCGCATAAGCGCGCAGCACCGTATTCCCGAGCGAGGCGGCCTTGTAGAGCGCTTCGCCCATGCCGTGCAGCCGCTGATGCTCGATCCGCGTGCCCTTGCGCTGCGCCATCAGCCGCACCGCCGCCAGGGTGTGCGCATTATGCGTCGCGAATTGCGGATAGAGGCTCGGTGAGGCCGCGATCAGCGCGTCGGCGCAGGCCAGATAGGACAGATCGGTCGCGGGCTTGGTCGTGAAGACGGGATAGCCGGGCCGGCCCGCCACCTGCGCCTTCTTGATCTCGCTATCCCAATAGGCGCCCTTGACCAGCCGGACCATGATCCGCCGGCCGCTCGCCTCGGCCAGCCGGCGCAGATGCTCGATGACCGTGAGGCCGCGCTTCTGATAGGCCTGCACCACCACGCCGAGCCCGGTCCAGCTCCCCAGTTCGGGCTCGCGCACCAGCCGGTCGACCAGCTTGAGCGAAAGGACGAGCCGGTCCGCCTCCTCGGCATCGATCGCGAAGTTGAGATCGTGATGCGCCGCGATCAGCGCGAGCCTTTTGATGCGCGGATAGAGCTCCGCCCACACCCGCGCTTCCTGCACCGCTTCATAGCGCGGCGAGAGCGCCGAAAGCTTGACCGAAACGCCGTGGCCGTCCTCGGGCTTGGTCCCGGCAATCCGGGCGCAGCCGACCGCCTCGATCGCGTGGGCATAGATGGTTTCGTAGCGATCGGCATCGGCGGCCGTGCGCGCGCCCTCGCCCAGCATATCGAACGAGCAGAGGTAATTTTCGCGGCGCGCCCGGGCCAGTGCGGCCTCGATCGTGCGGCCGAGCACGAACTGCTCGCCCATCATCCGCACTGCCGCGCCGACGGCCTGGCGGATCACCGGCTCGCCCACCCGCGCGGTCAGACGCTTCAAAAATCCGCCAAGATCACTCTTTGCTTCATCATCGACATCAACCAGTTTGCCGGTCAGCATCAACCCCCAGGTCGATGCATTGACGAACAGGCTCTCCGACTGGCCAAGATGGCTCGCCCAATCGGCCGATCCGATCTTCTCGGCGATCAGCCGATCGCGCGTTTCGGAATCGGGGGTCCGCAACAACGCCTCGGCAAGGCACATCAAAGCCAGCCCCTCGCGCGTGCCGAGCGAGAATTGCTGGAGAAAGCTCTCGACCACGCCCTGCTTTTGCGCCGATGATCGTGCGCCGCGGACCATCGCCGCAGCATCGCGCTCCACCTTGCGGCGTTCCTCCGTCGAGAGCGGTTGACGAGCCAGCAACGCGCGGACTGAATTGGCCTCGTCGCGATATTTGAGGTCGTCGATCCGGTCCCAATCGATTGCGGTCATTACTGCTCCAGAGGCTTCATCATGTGTTAAAGGCTATCTGGGGATTGCAACATTGACATTCCACGGCAAGTGCCATCGCCGAAGCGGTAATCCGCAGAGGCTTTCCTCCCACCACGGGCAGATATGAACGAGCATTTCGAACCAGAGGCCGAGATCGTCGAACGATCCCCCATTCACGGCGCAACGCGCTGATCGTGATTGGCGTCCTGATCCTGATCGGCCTCGCCGCCTGGTTCCTCACGCACAGCAGTGGCGGCGGCGCGCAGGGTGGCCCGGGCGGTGGCGGCAGGCCCGGCGCAGGCCGTGGCGGCGCCGGGGGGCGTGGGCGGCCGGCAGCGACGGTCGGTATCGCCAAGGTGGTGGCGGAGGATGCGCCGATCAGCTTCTCCGCGATTGGCACGGTGCAGCCGATCGTCAGCGCGACGGTGCGTCCGCAGCTTTCGGGCAATATCTTCACGATCAACTTCACCGAAGGTCAGGTCGTTGCGAAGGGCCAGCTTCTAGCCCAGATCGATCCCCGTCCCTATCGCCTTGCGCTCTCACAGGCCGAGGCGAACCTGGCGCGCGACGAAGCGACGCTCAATCTCTCGCGCGTCGATCTGAAACGCTACCAGACCCTGCTTGCGCAGGATTCGATCGCGCGCCAGCAGGTCGATACGCAGGCCGCGACGGTGAAGCAGAACGAGGGCACGGTCGGCGCCGATCGTGCTGCCGTCGGGACCGCCAGGCTCAACCTGCAATATACCTCGATCACCGCGCCGGTTTCGGGCCGTATCGGCCTGCGCCAGGTCGACATCGGCAATTACGTCACCCCGGGCGACACGAACGGCGTGGCAGTGATCACCCAGACCAGCCCGATCGACGTGAGCTTCGCCGTGCCGCAGGCAAACCTGCCCAACATCATCGAGCGGCGGAAGGTGGCCGGAAACCTGCCGGTGACCGCCACCGACCAGAGCGGGCAGACCGTCCTCGCGCAGGGGAATTTCCTCACCTTCGACAACCAGATCGACGCCACCACCGGCACGGTCAAGGCCAAGGGGCGCTTCCCCAATCCGGACGGCAAGCTGTTTCCGAACCAGTTCGTCAATATCAAGCTGCTGGTCGATACGCTCAAGAGCGCGCCGACCATTCCGGTAACCGCGGTGCGCCACGGCGTGCAGGGCGATTTCGTCTTCCTGCTCCAGTCCGACAAAACGGTGAAGCTGCAGATCGTCAAGCTTGGCCCGGCGAATGGCGACAAGACGGCTATCCTGTCGGGCATCAAGGTCGGGGATACCGTCATCACCGAGGGTGCCGACAATCTGGAAGACGGATCGAAGGTGACGCTCCCCGGCGACAAATCGGGCTTCCAGGGCCGCAGGAAGAGCGGCGGCTGGTTCAGTTGGCTGTTCGGCGGCAGCGGCAGCCAGGGGGCGGGCGCGGGTGGCGGCCGGCCCGGTGGCGACAATGCCGCAGCGGGGGCCGACAGCCCATCGGGCGCAGCCGGCGATGGTCAGGGCAAGAGGCATCATCGCCGTCAGAGCGGCGGTGGCGACAGTGGCGGGAATGGCGGCGGCCAGTGATGGATTGCGCCGCCGCTAAGCCCTGCCCGGCACGGGAGCCGACCCAGTGAACGAAATGTCGCCCCCCGTCGATGCGGTCGAGGAGGAGGAACTCTTCGACCCTGCGGGTGCCAACCCGTCGCGGCCGTTCATCATGCGGCCGGTGGCGACCACCCTGCTCATGCTGGCGATCTTCCTGGCCGGCATTGTCGGCTATCGCTTCCTGCCGCTTTCGGCCTTGCCCGAGGTCGACTATCCGACGATCCAGGTTTCGACCCTTTATCCGGGGGCCAGCCCGGACGTGATGGGTCTGACCGTGACGGCTCCGCTCGAACGCCAGTTCGGGCAGATGGCGGGCCTGTCGCGCATGTCGTCGGTCTCGTCGGCGGGCGCGTCGGTCATCACGCTCCAGTTCCGGCTCAATCTGACGCTCGATGTCGCCGAGCAGGAAGTTCAGGCGGCGATCAACGCCGCCAACACGTTGCTGCCGTCGGATCTTCCGGCGCCGCCAATCTATGCCAAGGTCAATCCCGCCGACGCGCCGGTGCTCAGCCTCGGCGTGACATCGGCCACCCGCACCCTGGCGGATGTCCAGAACCTCGTCTCGCAACGCGTGGCCAACAAGATCTCGCAGATTTCGGGCGTCGGCCTCGTCTCGCTTTCGGGCGGACAGCGGCCGGCGGTACGGATCCAGGCGAATGTGCAAGCACTCGCCGCGCACGGCCTTTCGCTGGATCAGCTGCGCAGTTCGATCGCGGCCGCCAACGTCAACGGCGCGAAGGGCAGCTTCGATGGCGCAACGCGCAGCTGGTCGATCGACGCCAACGATCAGCTGGCCACTGCCAACGACTATAAGAACCTGATCATCGCCTATAATGCCGGCTCGCCGATCCGGCTGAGCGATGTCGCCAACGTCGTCGACAGTTCGGAGAATACCCGCATCGGCGCTTGGATGAACCGCACGCCTGCGATCGTCGTTGACGTGCAGCGTCAGCCGGGCGCCAACGTCATCGGTACGGTCGATGCGATCAAGACGGCCTTGCCCGATCTCGAAGCGTCGCTTCCCGCCGACGTCCACGTTACCTTGCTGACCGATCGCACCACCGGCATTCGCACCTCGGTCCACGACGTGCAGGTCGAACTGGTGTTCGCGGTCGTGCTGGTGACGCTCGCGATCTTCCTGTTCCTGGGGTCGCCGCAGGCGACCCTGATCGCCAGCCTCTCGGTGCCGCTGTCGATCGTCGGCACCTTCGCCGTCATGTACATGATGGGCTACAGCCTCAACAACCTGACGCTGATGGCACTGACGATCGCGAGCGGCTTCGTCGTCGACGACGCGATCGTGGTGACCGAGAATATCGCGCGCCATCTGGAAGAGGGAAAAAAGCCGCTCGCCGCAGCGCTTCAGGGCAGCCGCGAGATCGGCTTCACCATCATCAGCCTGACCGTCAGCCTGATCGCGGTGCTGATCCCGCTCCTCTTCATGGGGGATGTCGTCGGCCGCCTGTTCCGCGAATTCGCGGTCAGCCTGGCGGTGACGATCCTCATTTCGGCCGTGGTCGCGCTGACATTGGTGCCGATGCTGTCGGCGCGCTGGCTCAAGCCCGAGCATGAGACGAAGAAGCCGCGCTTCGTCGACTGGACGATGGAGCGCTTCGACCGGATCAGCCATTCCTACTCGCGGGCGCTCGATTGGGTATTGCTTCGCCAGACCGCGACCTTGCTGGTCTTTGCCGGCAGCCTGGTGCTGACCGCCCTGCTGTTCGTCGCCATTCCCAAGGGCCTGTTCCCCGAACAGGATACCGGCCAGCTCCAGGCCGTCATCGTCACCGGCCAGGGCGTGTCGTTCGGACGCATGTCCGATCTGCAGAACAAGGTGGCCGACGCCATATTGGGCGATCCCGACGTCGCGAGCCTGAGCTCGAATGTCGGCGTCGACGGGCAAAATCCGTCGCTCAACCAGGGCCGCATGCTGATCAACCTCAAGGACAAGGGGGATCGCACCACCAGCCAGACCCGGCTGATCCAGCGGCTGCGCCAGCGCGCGCACGACGTCGCCGGGGTCACGCTCTATGTCCGCCCGGTGCAGGATCTCACGATCGATGCCGAGGGTGGCCCGACCCAATATCGCTTCGCGCTCCAGGGCTCGGATCAGGCGCTGATCGAGCAATGGACGCAGAAGCTGACCGATGCGCTCCAGAATGTCTCGAAGGTGCGCAACATCACCTCGGACGTGCAGAATGAAGGGCATGCGATCACGGTGCAGCTCAACCGCGATACCGCAGCGCGGCTCGGCATCAGCGCAGCCTCGGTCGACAGCGCACTCTACAATGCGTTCGGCCAGCGCATCATCTCGACCATCTTCACCCAGACCACGCAATATCGCGTGATCCTCGAGAGCGAACCCGGGATGCTGACCTCACCCGACGCGCTCTCGCGCCTCTATGTGACCACATCGAGCGGCACCGCCGTCCCGCTCTCGACGGTGGCGCGGTTCGTCGAGGGGCAGGCGCCGCTGCAGGTGTCGCGCGTGGCGCAGTTCCCCGCCTCGACGATCGGGTTCGATCTCGCGCCGGGCGAGAGTCTCGGGGGTGCGGTCGATGCCATCACCGCCGCCGAAAAGCGCATCGGCA
Source organism: Sphingomonas sp. MMS24-J13 (assembly GCF_044905095.1). Classification (NCBI taxonomy): domain Bacteria; kingdom Pseudomonadati; phylum Pseudomonadota; class Alphaproteobacteria; order Sphingomonadales; family Sphingomonadaceae; genus Sphingomonas; species Sphingomonas sp. MMS24-J13. Next base: position 886,671 of record NZ_CP173258.1, on the reverse strand, counting down.
TGCCGGCCGCGATCACCACGACCTTCCTCGGTGCCGCCAATGCGTTCCGAGCGAGCCTTTCGAACGAGATCTGGCTGATCCTCGCGGCGATCGTGGTTGTCTATATCGTGCTGGGCGTGCTCTATGAGAGCTTCATCCACCCGGTGACGATCCTCTCGACCCTGCCCTCGGCCGGCGTTGGTGCGCTGCTGGCCTTGTGGCTGACCGGCAACGATCTGGGCGTGATCGGGATCATCGGCATCGTGCTGCTGATCGGCATCGTGAAGAAGAATGCGATCATGATGATCGACTTCGCGATCGATGCGCAACGATCCGAAGGCAAGGATGCCGACACCGCGATCCGCCAGGCGGCGCATCTGCGCTTCCGCCCGATCATGATGACGACCTTCGCGGCCTTGTTCGCCGCGCTGCCGCTGATCTTCGGCTCGGGCATGGGTGCTGAGTTGCGCCGTCCGCTGGGCATCGCGATCGCCGGCGGGTTGATCCTGAGCCAGGCGCTGACCCTGTTCACGACGCCGGTGATCTTCCTGGCGTTCGAACGGATGTCGACCCGGTGGAGCGCACGGCGCGAAGCGGAACCGGAATTGCCGCTGGAGAGCCGGGCGTGAGGGCTTCCAGGTCATGAACCTATCGGCCCCCTTCATCCGCCGGCCGATCGGCACGTTGCTCCTCACGATCGGGTTGTTCCTGTCGGGCGTGGCGGCGTTCTTCGTGATGCCGGTGTCACCGCTGCCGCAGGTCGATTTCCCGACGATCAACGTCCAGGCCAATCTCGCCGGCGCTTCGCCGACGACGATGGCCACCAGCGTCGCCTCCCCGCTCGAGAAGCGGATGGCGACGATCGCGGGGGTGACCGAACTCACCTCGCGATCGGGGATCGGATCGGCGCAGATCACCGCGCAATTCGATCTGTCGCGCAATATCGATGGCGCCGCGCGCGACGTCCAGGCGGCGATAAACGCCGCCCGCGCCGATCTGCCGACGACGCTCCGCAGCAATCCGAGCTATCGCAAGATCAACCCGGCCGACGCGCCGATCATGATCATCGCGATGACCTCGCAAACGCGTGCCGCGACCGACATTTACAATGCCGTCGCCAACGTCGTGCAGCAGCGCCTGCTGCAGGTGCAGGGCGTGGGCGATGTCGAGCTCGGCGGTGCCGCTTTGCCCGCCGTCCGGATCGATCTCAATCCACTGGCCTTGTCGCGCTACGGCATTCCGCTGGAGGATGTACGCACCGCCATCTCCTCGACGAGCGCCAACCGGCCGCGCGGGGTGATCGAGGATGGCAAGACCGCCTGGCAGCTTTACGGCCAGGCTCCCGGTCTCAAGGCCGCCGATTATGCCGGCATCGTCATCGCATGGCGCAACGGCGTGGCGGTCAAGCTCGCCGATATCGCCCATGTTTACGACGGTCCGGAAGATATCCGCACGATGGGCCTGTTCAACGGCCAGCGCGCAGTGATGGTGGTGATCAGCCGCCAGCCGGGCGCGAACATCATCTCGACCGTCGATGCGGTGAAGGCGCAGATACCGGGGCTCGAGGCGTCGATTCCATCGGACATCAAGCTGACCGTCGCCAACGATCGCACGACAACGATCCGCGCCTCGCTCCACGAAGTCGAGTTGACCCTCGTGATCGCGACCATTCTCGTCGTGATCGTCGTCTCGATTTTCCTGCGATCTTTGCGCGCGACCGTCGTGCCCGCGATCGCGGTGGTGGTGTCGCTCAGCGCCACCGTGGGCGTGATGTATCTGCTGGGATTCAGCCTCAACAATCTGTCGCTGATGGCACTGACCGTCGCGACGGGATTCGTTGTCGACGACGCGATCGTGGTGCTGGAGAACATCACCCGCCACGTCGAAGCGGGGATGAAACCGCTTCAGGCGGCGTTGCACGGCGCGCGTGAAGTCGGATTCACCGTGCTCACGATCGCGGTCAGCCTGATCGCAGTATTCATCCCGCTGTTGTTCATGGGCGGCATCATCGGCCGCCTGTTCCGCGAATTCGCGGTCACCATGTCGGTCGCGGTCATGATCTCGCTGATCATCTCGCTGACGACGACGCCGATGGTCGCGTCGATCCTGCTGCGCGAGCCCGGCCAGGCCAGGCCCAACCGTCTGTCGGAAAAGCTGGAGAGCATCTTCGGGCGTATCCACCGACGCTATGAAAGGAGCCTCGACTGGTCTCTCGCCAATCGCGGCGCGACCCTGCTGATGCTGGGCGGAGCGGTCGCACTCAATGCCTTCCTGCTCGTCTCGATCCCGAGCGGCTTCTTTCCCGAGCAGGATACGGGCGGGTTGATGGGCGGCCTGCGAGCCGATCAGAGCATCTCGTTCCAGGACATGCAGAAGAAGCTGACCGAGATCGTCGGCATCATCCGCAAGGACCGCGCGGTGCAGACCGTGGTTGCCTTCACCGGCGGCGCACGCGCGGGTGGCGGCTTCATGCAAGTGACCTTGAAACCGCTCAGCAAGCGCGATCCCGCACGCGATGTGGTCAATCGCCTGCGTCCCAAACTGTCGAAGGTCACCGGCGTCGCGGTGTTCCTGGCCCCCGTGCAGGACATGCGGGTCGGCGGACGGCAGGGCAACAGTGCCTATCAATATACGCTGAAGGCGGATGATCCCGATGTGCTGCGCGCGTCGGGCATGAAATTGCTTCAGGCGCTGAAGCACACGCCCGAACTGACCGACGTCGACATCGATCAGGCAGAGGGCGGCGCCGAAACCTATGTGAATATCGATCGCGATACCGCGACCCGGCTTGGCATCACGCCGTCGAACGTGGACAACACGCTTTATGATGCGTTCGGGCAGCGTCAGGTTGCGACCATCTATTCGGGGCTCAATCAATATCATGTGGTAATGGGCGTCGCGCCCGAATTCACCGGCTCGCCCGAAGCGCTGAACAATATCTACGTTCCCGCGACCCGCACGACGGCGGCAACGACGACGGTGACGGCGGCCAGCAGCACGATCTCCGGCGCTGCTGTCACCGGCGCGACGTCGGCCAGCAACGGTACGGGTGGAACGATCACGGCCAATGGCGCGACCAAGACCGCCAACGGGCTCACGACGATCGGCACCTCCTCGGGGGTCGGCGGCTCCTCACCGGTCTCGCGGACCGGCAATGCCGACTCGACCACGGGCAATGCGGTCAACACCTTCGCGTCGAACATGACCCCGCTCTCGGCGATCGCGACCTGGTCGAACCGCTCGACCGCGGCGCAGGTCAATCACCAGGATGCCGCGCCGGCGGCGACGATCAGCTTCAACACGGCCAGCGGCTATACGTTGAGCCAGGCGGCGGATCGGATCCGCACGGTCCAGGCGAGCCTCGGCCTGCCCAGCCAGGTCCATGGCAACCTCGCGGGCACAGCGCAGGTATTCAAGCAATCGAGCAGTTCGACCCCGATCCTGATCGCGGCCGCGGTGGTCGTGATCTATATCGTGCTCGGTATCCTCTACGAGAGCGCGATCCATCCGTTGACGGTGCTGTCCACCCTGCCCTCGGCCGGCGTCGGCGCGGTGCTGGCGCTGGCGATCACCGGCACGCAATTCGATCTGATCGGCCTGATCGGGATGATCCTGCTGATCGGCATCGTCGAGAAAAATGCGATCCTGATCATCGATTTCGCGCTCGATGCCGAACGATCGCGCGGGCTCACGCCTGTACAGGCGGTGCGCGAGGCGGCGCTGATGCGCTTCCGCCCGATCCTGATGACGACGCTTGCGGCCATATCGGGCGCGCTGCCGCTGGCGATCGGCTTCGGCGAGGGATCGGAACTGCGCCAGCCGCTCGGCATCGCCATCATCGGCGGGCTGATCGCGAGCCAGTTCCTCACCCTGCTCACCACCCCGGTCGTCTATCTGACGCTCGATCGCTTCCGCCGCCGCTCACCCCACGAACGCCTGCTCGCCAGCCACGGCCCCCAGGGACTCCAGACGATATGAAGAAACTACCGAAGGTCCTCCCCGGCACGGGGAGGATTTTGATCTTTTCTCTTCTTCTGTCTGGCTGCAGCTTCGCACCGGCATACCACCGTCCGACCGCGCAGATCCCCGCCAGCTTCAAGGAAGCGCCGGGCTGGCGCGCCGCCGCACCCGCCGATGCGGTCGCGAAGGGCGAATGGTGGATGCTGTTCAACGATCCGACGCTCAATGCGTTGGAAGCCAAAGTCTCGATCAACAACCAGAATGTCGCCGCGGCCGCGGCCGCTTATGCGCAGGCGCGGGCGACCGTGCGCGAATTGCGCGCCTCGCTTTTCCCCACGGTCAGCCTGACCGCGGACGCCACCCGCGCCGGCTCGTTCGGCAGCTCCACCACCACGATCATCGGCTCGGGCGGCACTACCAGCAGCGTGAGTTCGGGCAGCCAGCGTTATTCCGTCTCGCTCGGCGGCACGTGGGAGCCCGATCTGTGGGGCAAGATCGGCAATTCGGTCAGTCAGCAGCGCGAACTCACCCAGGCGACCGAGGCCGATCTCAACAACGCGAAGCTGTCCGCGCAAGGCGAGCTTGCCGCGGACTATGTCCAGCTGCGCGGGTTGGAAGAGCAGAAGGTTATCCTCGACGCGACCGTTACGGCTTATGCCCGCGCGCTGAAGATCACCACCAATCGATACAATCAGGGCGTCGTCGCGAAGGTCGACGTGCTCCAGGCGCAGACCCAGCTTGAGGGCGCGAAGGGCGATGCCGCCGATCTGGTGCGCCAGCGCGCACTGCTCGAGCATGCGATTGCAGTGCTGATAGGCGAGAATCCGTCCAGTTTTTCGCTGCCCGAGCAGACATGGAATAGGTCGGTGCCCGACGTGCCGTCCGTGCTCCCAGCCTCCTTGCTCGAACGCCGCCCCGATATCGCCGGGGCCGAGCGCCGCGTCGCCGCCGCCAATTCGGCGATCGGCATTCAGAAGGCGGCATTCTTCCCGACGATCGACCTGTCCGGCTCGGTCGGCAGCAATACGAGCAAGATCGCCCAATTGTTCACCTCGGCCGCAAGCATCTGGTCGCTCGGAGCACAGGGCGCTCTGACCCTGCTCGATTTCGGCGCCCGTTCGGCCAGGGTGGCAGAGGCGCGCGCAGCCTATGATCAGGCGGTCGCCAATTACCGCCAGACCGTGCTCGCCGGTTTCCAGCAGGTCGAGGACGAACTCGCCGCCAGTCGCATCCTGGCTTATGTCGCCGATCAGCGCACCCGCGCGGCCACATCGGCCAATCAGGTCGAGGCGCTGACTCAGAACCAATATGTCGCCGGCCAGATCGCCTACAGCGACGTCATCACCGCCCAGACGACCGCGCTCAGCGCGCGGCGCAGCGAGGCGCAGGCGGTGGTCGACCGGCAGGTCGCCGCCGTCACCCTGATCCAGGCGATCGGTGGCAGTTGGCCGGCGGGTGGGCAGTAGAGCACGCGACCAGCATCAAGGAAGGCGCGACGCCACGCGCACGGCGGCTCAATCGAACGCACAACGCAGCGTCACGCTGCGCGGCCCGGCAGCGAAGGCGACCTCGGCGCATCGGGCCAAACGATCGGCGCCCAATGTCACTGCCGGCCACGCTTCCTGACGCTGCACTTTCTGGGTCACCACGATCTCGTCGGGCGAGACCGGGTCCGTCGGCAGCTGCTCGTGCCCGCCGAAGTCGGCCGTGCGGATCATCAGCCGATCGAAGCGGAAGCCGGCCAATGTCGAGGGGCGATCGAACATGACGGGACGCGCGGGTCGCTGGATGCCGAACGCGGCGGACACCTGCCGCTCGGGCCCGGCCCATCGCCCGCCCCATGCGGCGGCGAGGATCGCTCCGGCGGCAGCGGTCGCCCCGGATTCGGGTTGCCAGAAAGCGAAGCGCACCCGGATCCGCGCCGCCTCGTCCGGCACGAGCGCTGACAAACCGGTCGACGGCTCGTCATCGAGCGGCAATCTGACCGTCCGTGTAGGTGCCGGCGCGGAGGAATTGCGCCACAGGACACGATCGTAAGGCAGCGTCTGCGGGCCGACCATTCCATCGGCACCTGCGCAGCAATCGCGGCCATGCTCGATCACTTGCAGCGGTCGCTCGACCGATCCGATCCGGACTTTTGCGATTGCCGTGCGCCCAAGCAACCGGATGCGCCCGACGAGCACGTCGGGGCCGCCGACATAGACGAGCGGCAAACGCGCCGCCGCGGCCGGGTTGAGCTCGATCGTGTCGTGCGCGCCCAGATCGACCCGCAGCCGCATCGTCACGCCCGCGATCGTCGCCGCAATCACCGGATCGGCAGCGTCAAGAACGAGATCGCCACGCGACTTGATGGCTTCCGGCATCGACGAGCCCGCGCAACCGTCAAGCGCAAGCAGCAATGGCAGGCTATACCCAAGGGCTGCCGCCCTGCTAGGCATCGTCGCCATGAGCGATCTCGATGCCTTCATCACCGGCCTGCCCAAGGCTGAGCTGCACCTTCATATCGAGGGAAGCCTCGAACCCGAGCAGATGTTCCAGCTTGCCCAGCGCAACCGCATCCAGATTCCGTTCGCCTCCGTCGAAGAATTGCGCGCGGCCTATAGCTTCTCCCGCCTCCAGGATTTCCTCGACATCTATTATCAAGGCGCCGACGTCCTCCGGACCGAGGAAGATTTTCACGATCTGGCGCTGGCTTACTTCACCCGCGCGCATGCCGATGGTGTCGTTCATGCCGAGATTTTCTTCGATCCGCAAACCCACACCCATCGCGGCCTTCCCTTCGGCGTCGCGGCCAACGGCCTGCTCTCGGGAATGAGGGCGGCCGAGGCGAAGTTCGGGCTGAGTTCGAAGCTTATCCTCTGCTTCCTGCGCCATCTCGACGAGGCTTCCGCCTTCGCCACCCTCGACGCGGCCGAACCGTGGCTGGACCGGATCGCGGGCGTAGGCCTCGACAGCTCGGAGGTGGGGCATCCCCCGTCCAAGTTCGAACGAGTCTTCGCCGCCGCGGCTGCGCATGGCCTCAAGCGCGTCGCGCATGCCGGCGAGGAAGGGCCACCCGAATATGTGACCGAGGCGCTGGATCTGCTCCACATCGACCGGCTCGATCACGGCAACCGCTCGCTCGAGGACCCGAATTTGGTCACGCGGCTGGCGCGTGCGGGCATGACCCTTACCGTATGCCCGCTCTCCAACCTCAAACTTTGCGTGGTGGACGATGTCGCCCGCCACCCCATCCCGGCGATGCTAGCCAAAGGCCTGCGCGCGACCATCAACTCCGACGATCCCGCCTATTTCGGCGGCTATGTCGCGGACAATTACCGTGCCATTGCCGGCCTCGTCAGCCGCGACCAGTTGGTGACGCTGGCGCGCAACAGCTTCCTGGGCTCGTTCCTGCCGGACGATGTGGTCACCCGCCACCTCGAAGCGGTCGACGCCTTCGCCGCCAGCCATTAAGACGAAAAGACAGAAGAGAGACCGACAAAAATATGTCCGACCCCGAGCTTTCGCCGATCGCCTATGGCGAATTCGTCAGTGACGTTCATGCCATCGCCGATGCGCTGAAAGCCGATCACTGGCGTCCCGACCATCTCGTCGGCATTGGCCGTGGCGGATTGGTTCCGGCAGCCTATCTCTCACACCGCACCGGAATATCGATGCTGTCGGTCGATTTCAGTTCGGGCGTTCCCGCTTTTGCCGACGAATTGCTCCACAAGCTCGCTGCCTCTACGCGCGAAGGGCAGCGCATCCTGCTGATCGACGATATCAACGATAGCGGTCGCACGATCGAAGCGCTCAACAAGAGCCTGATTGCCGAGGGCGGCGTGATCGACAATATCCGCGTCGCGGTGCTGATCGACAATGTCCGCTCGGTCGCCAAGGTCCAATATCGTTCGCGCACGATCGATCGCGCGACCGACAAGCGCTGGTTCGTCTTCCCGTGGGAAGCGATGGCCGAGCGCGGCACCTTGATCGAGGAAGCCGAAGCGGTTCCCGAGCGCCTGGCGTAAGCGGACGCCCGGTTTCGGCCGGGAATTTTCTGCTTTAAAAGCGGATTATGGACGCGGGATCGGATGAAGCGGGCGAAGCACAATCCCGCAAGATCATCCATATCGACATGGACGCTTTCTATGCGTCGGTAGAGCAGCGCGATAACCCGGAGCTTCGCGGCAAGCCGGTCGCAGTCGGCGGCACGCGCGAGCGCGGCGTCGTCGCAGCCGCAAGTTACGAAGCGCGCAAGTTCGGCGTGCGATCGGCAATGCCGTCGGTCACCGCGCGGCGGCGCTGCGCCGAGCTGGTCTTCGTCAAGCCGCGCTTCGATGTCTACACCGCAATCAGCCGCGAAATCCGGGCGATCTTCGCGGATTATACACCGCTGATCGAACCACTATCGCTCGACGAAGCCTATCTCGACGTGTCGGGCGCGCGCTCGGCGACCGATATCGCAAAGGAGATACGCGCGCGGATCAAGGCCGAGATCGGGCTTACCGCATCGGCCGGCGTCTCCTACAACAAGTTCATCGCCAAGCTGGCATCGGACCAGAACAAGCCCGATGGCCTGTGCGTGATTCCACCGGCGAAAGGTGCGGCTTTCGTCGAAAGCCTGCCGGTATCGCGCTTCCACGGGGTTGGACCCAAGACGGCGGAGCGTATGACGAGGCTGGGCATCCACACCGGTGCCGATCTCCGTGACCAGAGCCTGCAATTCCTCGAAGCGCATTTCGGGAAGTTCGCCTCCTATCTCCACGGGGCGGCACGCGGGATCGACGAGCGGCCGGTCCGCCCCGATCGCATCCGCAAATCGGTCGGCGCCGAGCGCACCTTCTTTCAGGACATCGAAGATCCGGACGAACTGGCCAAAGCGCTGGAGAATGTGCTCGATGCCTTGATGGAGCGGGTCGAGCGATCGGGATCGGCGGGACGCACCGTGACCCTCAAGGTCAAATATGCCGATTTCCGCCAGATCACGCGCGCCAAGAGCCATGTCGCGCTGTTGAGCGACCGGGCTACCATCGGCGCAGCGGGCCATGCCCTGCTTGTGGCCTTATGCCCGGTCGAAAAAGGCATCAGGCTGCTCGGGCTGACACTGTCCGCCCTGGCCGAAGATGACGCACTCGACGATCACAAGCAGCTTGATTTCACACTATAAAAGCGCGTGGCCAGCTATAGGCCGCCCGATTTTCCGTTCGATCTGTTGTAGAGCGATCCATTTAATGTTGACGGAAACGTTCGACCGAGTACCATGTGACCGATAACAGCAACTATACTGCAGTGCAGCATTTGAGCGAACATGGTCAATGGCCGCTGATCGGATCTGGTTGTCGCGACATTCCATTTATCGCAGCCCGACATTTATTGGATCGCCTCGCAGCCCCAAAGTTATAGCCGAAAGCTGCGAAGCCGGGGATGGCATCGTTGTGATCGATTGGGTGCTGACCGACGGCATCGAGATGTTCAGCGATGGCGGCGCGCCCGACGGTTGCTCCAGATTCTGCATGTACACCGCCGACAAGCCCACCTGGATCGAGACGCGCAATGACGGAATCCAGGAGATTGCCGCCAACGACGTCGTTTTCCTGAGTTCGGACATCCCGATCCACACGCGCAGCGTCCAGAATACGCGGCATCTGACTCTCCTGCTGCCGCACCAGTTGGTAACGAACCACATTCCGACGGCCGATCGGATCAGCGGCCGTCAGCTTCCTCCTGACCGAGGTGTGGCGGACGTCGCGCGCAATATCATGCTGGCGCTGCGCCACGGCATCGGCATCGCGAATGCCACGTCGGTGAAGGCGAAACTGGTCGGCAGCCTGCTGGCGGCCATGTCGGGGCTGAACACCGAAACGGCGGCTGCCGATACCGGCCGGGTGGCGCAACGGATCCGGCTGATCGAGAATGTGATCGCCGATCGCTATGCCGATCCCGATTTCGACATCGAAGTGATCGCACGCGAGCTCAACCTGTCGGTGCGCTATCTGCATGCCATCTGCCAGGGCGGCATGTCGCCGGCCGAGATGATCCGGCAATACCGGTTGCGCAAGGCAGGGGAGATGCTCGGCTCGCGCATCGCCGAAAGCCGGTCGATCACCGATATCGCGCTGGCCTGCGGCTTCAACAGCAGCGCTTATTTCAGCACCTGCTTCAAAAGTTATGCGGGTGTGACGCCCCGCGCCTACCGATCGGGATCGATGCCCATCGCGGGGTGAGCCATCCCGTTTCCGGCGCGCGCCGGAAAAATCGCGATTTTCGGCGGAGTGCGGAATTTCGAAACTCGGCTGCTCAATTGTGAAAGACGCGCGCCGCTCTCCTGCATAGCCTCCGCCCACAAAAGAAAAATTAGGAGAGGGAATTGTGAGGAAGTCCATCAGGCTGTCCTGTTTCTGCGCCTTGTCGACTCTGGCCGCCGCCAATGCGGCAGCCCAGCAAGCGGCAGCTCCACCCACCGCCGATCAGGCCGCCCCCGCGCCGGCATCCACCGGGCTCGAAGAGATCGTGGTCACCGCGCGGCGCACCAGCGAAAGCCTGCAGAAGGCTCCCGTCGCTATCACCGCGATCGGCGGCGACACGCTGACCCGCTCCGGCATCAAGAATCTCGGCGATCTGCAGTCGCGGATGCCTTCGGTCGAATTGTCGCCGGCGACGAGCGTGCCGATCCTCTTCATCCGCGGCGTCGGCACGTTCAGCACGCAGGCCGGCATCGACTCCGCAGTCGCCTACACGATCGACGGCATCTTCGTCGCGCATCCGCAAGCCTATCCGCCGGTGCTGGTCGACATCGCCCGCGTCGAATTGTTGCGCGGCCCGCAGGGCACGCTCTACGGCCGCAACTCGAATGGTGGCGCGATCAATTTTCTGACCAACGAGCCGGTGCTCAACCAGGTGCAAGCCAGCGCCGCGTTGACACTAGGCAACTATGCGCAAGTCGGCACCGAAGGCGTGGTCAACGTGCCGCTCGGCGACAGCGTCGCGATCCGCGCCGCGTTCGGATCGGACAAGCACAGCAGCTATTATCGCAACGGCTACAGCAATGCGGAAAACTCGACCGGCCGCATTCGCCTGCTGGTCCAGCCCGCCAGCAATCTGCGGATCATCGCCTCGGTCGATCGCTACCGCATCCACAATGACGGTGCGGGCTTCGATTATTGCCCGCCCAATTCGACCAGCCCGCAGTGCATCGGCCGCCCCTTCGTCCCGTGGAGCGGACTGAAGGCGCGCGATCCGGGCGACTTCAACCGGATCAAGACGTGGGGCGCTTATGGCCAGATCGACTGGACACTCCCCTGGGCGACGGTCACCTCGCTGACCAGCTATCGCGACAATAATTTCCTCGCGCGCCAGACGCAGGTGACGCCGAGCACGGCATCGGGCTTCGTCCAGGGCGTCATCAGCAAATTCTTCACGCAGGAAGTCCGCCTCGCCTCGGCGCCCTCCTCGCCGATCAAGTGGCTGGTCGGCGGCTATTATGCGCATGAGACCGGCCCGGGCACCGAGATCTTCTATCAGGACGGGTTCAACTATTTCTTCAGCGATCCGAACCTGAAATCGGATTCGAAGGCGGTGTTCGCCGACGTCACCGTGCCGATCAGCAAGACGTTCCGCATCTCGGGCGGCATCCGCTACACCGACGAAGACAAATCCGCGAGCGGATCGCTCGCGACCGTCTCCACCACCAAAGTGACCTTGCCGATCAACGACGAATTCCGCGAGAAGAAGGTCACCTGGAAGGCGGGCGCCGAATTCGACGTGAGCGATCGCTCGTTGTTGTACGGCACGGTCAGCACCGGCTTCAAATCGGGCGGCGTCAACCAGGTGCCGGCCTTCCCCGGCTTCGATGGCACCTACAAGCCTGAAACGGTCACCGCCTATCAGGTCGGCACCAAGAACCGCTTCTTCTCGAACCGGGTGCAGCTCAACGCCGAAGCCTTCTATTATGATTACCGCGATCTCCAGGCGCTGACTGTCGAGACCGATCCTGCGGGCAAGATCCCCGGCTTCTTCCTCGAAAATTCCAACTCGCAGAAATCGACCATGTATGGCGGCGAGATCGAGGCGACCTGGGCGGCGACGCCGGCGGATCGCTTTACCGCCACGGTGGCACTGCTTCATGCCAAATTCGATCGCTACCTCGTCGGCGGACAAGACCTGTCGGGTAATCACCTCATGGCATCGCCCAAATATACGATCGCCGGCACCTACGAGCATACGTTCGATCTGAACAATGGCGCCAAGCTGATCTTCGGCATCGATAGCAAGCTCGTCGCCGCCCATTACATGTCGAACGCGAACGAACCGGGCTCGCTGCAGAATCGCTACACGCGCACCAACGCCAACCTCACCTACCGCACGCCCAACGGGCATTGGGAGGTGATTGGCTTCATCAAGAATATGGAGAAGGGTGCGCAGCAGCTCGCCTTCGTCAACACGGTCGATGGCGACACGGTCCTGCTCTACCCGCCGCGCACCTTCGGCGCGACTGTCCGCTGGCACTATTGATCAATCCATCCCTGTTCCATTTAGAGATCTGGAAACCTCATGGCATCCAATCCCTCTCCCCTGTTCAGCCCCTTCAGGCTCAAGTCGCTTGAACTCGCAAGCCGCTTCGTGCTGCCGGGCATGCAGCGCGGCTGGTCGGTCGGCGGTGCCCCGACCGATCGGCTCAGCGATTATTATGTGCGGCGGGTGCACGGCGGGGTTGGCCTGATCATCACCGAATTGGTGGCGGTCGATCACGTCTCCTCGACCCGGTCGGAGGTATTCAGCCGGCTCGACGATTCGAGCTTCGACGCCTGGCAGAAATGCGTGGCGGCGGTGCGCGAGGCGGGCGGCAAGATCATCATGCAATTGTGGCATGAGGGCGCGATCCGTAAGGACGAGCCCGATCCCGAACGCCCGGATGAACAGATCACCCCTACCCTCAGCCCTTCGGGCCTCATGGCGCCCGATCGGCCGCGGGGGCGGGCGGCGCTTGCCGAAGAGCTGGAGGAGATCAAGGATGCGTTCGTGCGCTCGGCGCTGCTCGCGCAGAAAGCCGGCGCGCACGGCGTCGAGATCCATGGCGCACACGGCTATTTCCTCGACCAGTTCCTGTGGGCCAACACGAACCGGCGCGACGACGATTATGGCGGCCCGACGATCGCCGATCGCGCGCGCTACCCGGCCGCGATCGCGCGTGCGATCCGGGCTGCCTGCGGGGAGGATTTTCTTATCTCGTTCCGCTTCTCGCAATGGAAGGAGATCGATCTGCGCGCGACGATCGTCGACAGCCCGGAAGAGCTCGGCATCCTCGTGTCGATCCTGCGCGAGGCGAGGGTCGACGTACTCCACATTTCCACCCGCCGTTTCTGGGAGCCGGCCTGGCCGCATTCGGACAAGACCATGTCGCACTGGGTGAAAGAACTGAGCGGGCTGCCTGTGATCGCGGTCGGCAGCGTCGGCCTGACCAAGGACATCATGGAAACGGTGCAGGGCCAGGAAGCCGATCACCATATCGCCGAGAGCATCACCTTGCTGGAGCAAGGCATCGCCCGCGGTGATTTCGATCTGATCGCCGTCGGCCGCGGGCAGATCGGGGACCCCGATTGGGTGCGCAAGGCGCGCGAGGGACGCTTCCACGATATCATCCCCTTCACCCGCGAAGCGCTCGGCAAGATCGAGGGCGAGAATGATCATATGGAAGGCGTACCCAGCCGGCAGGGCTGAGTGAGATGCAGGGAAAGCGACGCCCAAAGACCGTCACCCCAGCGAAGGCTGGGGTCTCAGGAGAGCGGCGGGTGCTCACATCCTCCGGAGATCCCAGCCTCCGCTGGGAAGACGATAAAAAGTGGGACGGCAGTTCCCACAAACAAAGCGGATGAGGATGACAGGCATGACCCGACAGCAGCTTACCGTGGGGATAGCCTCGTTCATCGGCATGACCGTTTCCGCGCCGGCCTTGCTGTCGACGACCCCGCTCTTGCTCGAGCCAACCTCGCACGAATTCGGCTGGGGCCGGGCGACCATATCGATGGCGCTCCTGATCGCATCCCCACTGACCGCCTTGTCCTACATCCTGATCGGGCGGTTGCTCGACCTGTTCGGTGCGCGCCGCATCCTGATCCCCGGCTACGTGCTGTGCGGCGGATCGATGATGCTGATGAGCCAGCTCAACGGATCGATCACCCAACTTATCGTGCTGCAGGTCTTCAGCATGCTGTGCGGCACGCTCGTGACCGGTATCGCCTTCGGCAACATCATCTCGCGCTATTTCAGCACCAATCGCGGCACCCTGCTCGGCCTGTGCCTCGGTGCGGGCGGCGGGCTCGGCATGACGGTGATGCCGCTGATCGGCGCCGCCCTGCTCGAGCATGGCGGCTGGCGGACGACCTATTTCGGCGTCGGGCTGATCGGGCTCCTGCTCGGTCTGCCCGCCGCGCTCGCGCTCCCCCGGCATCGCCCCCCCGCCACGGCCGAGGCGCCGACCAATGTCGCGGTGGCCGAGGGGCTCGAGGGCAAGGTCGCGATCTTCAAGCCCGCTTACCTGCTCATGCTCGGTGCCACCTGCCTCACCTGCATGGTGATCAACGGCATCGGCGGCCACATGGCGGCGATCATGACCGATCATGGCATGACCCACACCATGGCCGCTGCGGCGCTCTCGGTGTACGCCGGTTCGATGATGGCCGCGCAGTTCGGCATCGGCATGCTGCTCGACAAGCTGCAGACGCGGCGGATCATCATTCCCGTGTTCGGGATCGTGTTGTGCGGTGTCGTGGCGCTCCAATTCTCGACCTCGACCGCGGGCCTGTTCCTCGGCGCGGCGATGATCGGTGCGGGCGCAGGCAGCGAATATAGCATCCTGCCCTATTTCCTCACCCGCCTGTTCGGGGTGCGCGCCTTCGGGCTGCTCTACGGCACGATCTACGCCATCGCCGCAGTGGGCACGGGCATCGGCCCGTTCGCGATGGGCAAGGCGTTCGACATCACCGGCAGCTATTCGACCGCCCTGACCGCGTTCGAAGCGGCGTTGCTGATCAGCATCGTCCTGATGCTGTTCCTGTCGCCCTATCGCTACGCCGCCAACGGCAAGCCTCTGGAAGACGAAAGCATCGACGATCGATTGCTCGCTAAGGCTTCCGCCTGAACGGCCAGTCGATCGCCGCGCCCGCGAACAGGCACCACCAGACGATCACCGGTTGAAACAGCAGCCTCGGCCCATGATACCACCAACCGAGCGTGCCGTTGCCGACGCGGACATGCTCCAGCGCATGCTTCACGTTCGCCGGAAACACGCAGACCGCATACAGCGCGAGCATGACGCCGGAGATCCAGCGCAAGCGGGGCACCAGTAGCCCGATCGCACCGGCAATTTCACACCATCCGGTCACGATCACGGTTGCGCGCGGCAGCGGCACCCAATCGGGGACGATCGGCAGGAAGAAATCCGGTCGGCCGACATGCATATAGCCGGCATAGAGAAAAGCAGCCGCCAGCATCCACCGCAGCGCGATGCGAAAGCGTTCACCCATGAAAGAGGCCTCGCCGAGAGGCCATCGCCCAATGGAGGGGCGCTACACAATGGTACGTTGCTGGGTGCCCGAAAGCCGGGATCTCGTGAGAATCGCGCACGCTCATATCCTTGTGAATCCCCAGCCTTCGCTGGACGGCAATTGATCCCGGATGGCAGGACGCTACAGCAAATCGTTGGGTGGGCCAGCCTGTTCTCCGTCGTCCGCCTCGGCTAGCGCGTCACGACCGCGCGTGGACTCGCCTACAGCAAGGCCTCGAGGAGCCCGACCAGCGGGCGATCGGCAGGGGGCATATCCAACCCATGGAGCTCGATCGGGCGAACCCACTTGAGCGCACCGCCTTCGAGCGCGCGCGGAATGCCGCGCCATTTGCGACAGACATAGAGCAGCAACAGAAGATGCCGATCCCCTAGCCGGTCGCTCGCGAAGGTCGCCGGCGCGAGGCAGGCGGTCTCCGTATCGATGCCAAGTTCTTCCTTGAGCTCGCGCACCAACGCCAGTTCGGGCGTTTCGCCTGTCTCAAGCTTTCCGCCGGGGAATTCCCACAGCCCGGCCATCGATTTCCCCACCGGCCGTTGCTGGACCAGCAACCGCCCCTCGCCGTCGATCAGCGCCACCGCGACTACGATAAGAATATCCATGGGAAGGCTTTCTTTACTGGGGGAATTTAGATGCGGTCAACTTGGCGCAAGCCGCGCTCGTCGGAATAGGGAAAAGCGCGATGGGCGGACGGATCGGCAAGTTGGCGCGCGACACGCGCGGCGCGACCGCCATCGAATATGGGTTGATCGTCGCCCTTCTGGTCATCGTGATCGTCGCGGGCGTGTCGGCGCTGGGGGGCGCCACCGGCGACATGTGGAGCAACATGGCCGCCAAGGTGGCAAAGGTTGAATAGTATAAACCCTGCGCTCAGCGTTAAATCTTCAGCAACCGTTGCCGAATATACAAACTTTCGCCGGTCCGGCACCGATGGCACTGGCACCTGGATATATGACCTCTCAAATACTCGATCGTGGGGATATTAAAATGCAGCGAATTCGCAATCTCGTAAAAAACAACAAGGGCGCAACGGCGATCGAGTACGGCCTGATTGCGGCCCTTATTGCAGTCGCAGCCATCGGCGCGATGACGACGCTCGGCGGAAAGCTTAAGAACACCTTCACCAACGTATCGAACAACATGACCGTTTCGTAATATCGACCCAATATTTTGGAGATATTAGGCCGGCGCGGGACACTGCGTCGGCCGTTTTTTGGTCAACGGTGAAGAATTACGGATACATATGATATAATATTTTATGCTAATTTGATCTGATCTGAATTTATTTAAGATATCCGATAAATTAGTTAAGATGCACTATATTCACGCCGAAACGGTTGCATTGCAATCTGCAGACGAGCCGAGATAGCGGCACAGCGGGAGCCATACCGAGTATGTTCTCCCGAAATTGTTAGCAATGCTCGCAGTATAAGCGCAATCGAATAGACTTGATTACTGGCTAAATTACGGTCTCATCTGTACAGTCACCCCGCCAAGCGGGAAATGCCGAACAATCTGACCGCTCGACAAGCCCCCTGCCTCCACGCCGACAGCAAGCCTGTCCCCGGGAAGCCGCCTTCAGGCGATGCGCAGGAATTTTTCGCGACGGCTCGCGATTAAAGTCGCGCGGCTTTGATCCGCCATCGACTCCAGTTCTTCGGAAATTGCGCTGCCCAAGGCCGCGATCGCTGCGGTCGGGTCGCGCTGGGCGCCCCCCACCGGCTCGGCGACGACCCGATCGACGATGCCTAGCTTCAGCAGATCGCTTGCAGTGATCTTCATAGCCTCGGCCGCATCGGCCGCCTTGTCGGCCGTGTGCCACAGAATGGACGACGCACCTTCGGGCGAGATGACCGAATAAATCGCATGTTCGAACATCAGCACGCGATTCGCGGCGGCCAGCGCGACCGCGCCGCCCGACCCTCCCTCGCCCACGATCACCGCGACGATCGGGACACCAAGCGCAAGACATTGCTCGGTCGAGCGCGCGATCGCTTCCGCCTGCCCGCGCTCCTCGGCCTGAACACCGGGAAAAGCGCCGGCCGTATCGACCAATGTCACCACCGGAAGCCCGAATTGGTCGGCAAGTCGCATCAGCCGGATCGCCTTGCGATAGCCTTCGGGCTTGGCCATGCCGAAATTGTGCCGAAGCCGGCTCGCCGTATCGTCACCTTTCTCGTGCCCGATCACCATCACGCGGCGGCCGGCGATTCGCCCGAGCCCGCCCATGATCGCCTGATCGTCGGCAAAAGCGCGATCGCCGGCGAGCGGCATGAAATCGTCCACGAAACCGGCGATATAATCCTTGAGATGCGGCCGCTCGGGGTGGCGGGCAACCTGCGTCTTCTCCCACGGAGAAAGCTTCGCATAGGTCTCACGCAGCAATTTATCGGCCTTGACCTGCAGCCGCGAGACCTCTGCCTCGATATCGAGCGTGCCGTCATTGGTTTGCGCGGTGCCGCGCAGCTCGGTGATCCGCGCCTGAAGCTCGGCGATCGGCTTTTCGAATTCCAGGAATGCAGCCATGGTCGCGCGCCCTAGGATTTAGCCGGCGGGGCGTCAACGAGCGGATGGCGCTGGTTGACCAGCTCGACCAGCCGGCGGCTGTCGACATGGGTGTAGATCTGGGTGGTGGCGATGTCGGCATGGCCGAGCATCGTCTGCAGCGCGCGCAGATCGGCGCCCCCTTCCAGCAGGTGCGTCGCGAAGGCGTGGCGCAGCACATGCGGGCTGATCCGCTCGGGATCGATCCCCGCCGCCATCGCCAGCTCGCGCACGATCTGGAACAGCCGCACCCGGCTGAGATGCTTCTTGCCCGATGGGAACAGCCACGCGGCGTCCTTCGGCAGGGTCGCCGCATATGCGGCGACAGCGGCGCGCGCGCGATCGGACACCGGCACGAGCCGCTCGCGCCCACCCTTGCCGCGCAGGATCGCATAAGGCTGCTCGGCGCGGATCAGATGGCGTGGCAGCGAGACCAGCTCGGTGGCGCGCAGACCCGATCCGTAGAGCAGTTCGATCAGCGCGGAGAGGCGCAGATGGGCAGGCGAGCGTGCCTCGTCCAGCCGGCGCGCAACTTCGACGAACAGTCTGTCGACATCGCCATGGCCCAGCACCTTGGGCAGGGTTCGCGCCGTACCGGGCCGGGGCAAGGCATCGGATGGATCGTCGCGCCGCAAACCTTCCTCCGCCAGGAAACCGAAGAACCGGCGCAGCGCGGATGCCTTACGCGCGACGCTGCTGCGGGCGAGCGACAGCCATGATTTGCCGAGATCGCGCAAGGCCGCGGCATCGGCCTCCCCCAGCCTACCCGCCAGATGACCGGACGCGCCCTCCAGATCGCGACGATAAGCGGCGAGCGTGTTTGCGGCGGCGCCTGCCTCCGCCGCCATCATCTCGAGAAAGCGTTCGATCAGAGCGGCGTCGGTAACCGCCCCTCCGCTCACAGCCGCGCCATCGCCTCGGCGGCGATCATCCGCGCCTCACCCTTCATGCCGATCGCGTTGAGCGCCGCGATCATCTGATAGAAATCCCCCGCCGGCACGGTCTGCCAACGCGGATTCTGCATGCCGACGGCCACCAGCAATGCGATCGTGCCGCGCTGCCGCCCGTCAACCGCACGCTTGAGTGCCTTGGCATAAGGGCTGGACGGATTGACGGCGAGCCCGGCCTCCTGTGCCAAGGTGGTGACCTCGGCCGGTGCTACGCGGCCCAGCCCGAGCAACCCGGCCAGCAGCAAAGCGGTGCGATGGCGCCCGGTCTCGCCGCCACGATCGGCGAGCTTGCCCAAACGATCGGCAGTGACCTGCACCACCGGCCGGCTCGCGCCGACCGCGAGCATCGCCCACGCCCGATCGCCATCGGCGCCACCCGCCGCCTCCGCGACGCTCGCCCAGCGTTGCGCCTGCAGATCGAGCCCGGCCGACAGCATGGACGCCACCAGAGGTGCCACATCGTCAGACTGATCCGACGACACCTTGATGCCTGCAGCGGCGCGGGCGGTCAGGATCGAGGCGGCATATTTGTCCCGCTCGCCACCCTCGCCATTGGCGGCCGCGTCCCACAGCACATGCATCGCCGACAGCCGCGCATCGTCATCGTCGCCGCGATAGGCGGCACGCAGGCGGCCGGCGGGGCTATCCGTATCCTGTTCGCCGCTCTCGTCCATCACGGCGCCATAGAGATCGACCAGATCGACGCTCGACATCGGGCCGATCGCCGTCGCGACCCGCGCCGGCGCCACGCGATTGGCCGCGCTCAGCATGGGCGCGCGCGCCAGCCACGCCTGGAACCAGGCCGGGGCGGCATCGAGCAGGCTTTGCGGGATGAGTACGCCGAGCGCGCTGGCAATGCCGAAGCGCCAGTCGGTCAACGAATCGATCCCCGTCCAATCGATCGTGACCTCACGCCGCCCCCCACCACCGGCCGCGACCAGTTTTTCGGCAAGCTTGTGATCGATCGGATCGCCTTGGGGCGCTCGTCCGATCGTCGCGTTTGCAGTCGCTTCATCGCCCGACAAGGTCGCGCACATTGCGCGGATCATCGGCCAGATCGGCTGATCGCCGACCTGCTCGGCACCGTCGGGCAACGGACAAAGACCCGCCGGATCGGCATTGGCCAGCGCCGATCCGATCGCGACGCGACGCAGGCGCGGACTGAAATTATCGACATCGACGCCCTGGACGAGCCTGCGGGCCGCGTCCGCTTCGCCCAGCCGCAGCAGCAGGGCGGCGCGATCAGCAACCCAATCCGCCTTATCCTCACCACGCGGGGCGGGGGTGGCCTGGACCAGCATGCGCCGCAACGTGATCTCGGCCCAGCGCGACGCGATCGGTGTCTGAACGCGCCGCATCAGCGTCGCCAGATAACGTCCGTCGGCATCGCCGAACGCATCGGTGCCGTAGATCGGGGTCGTACCGACCATGTCGAGCGAGCGCTTGGCGGAGGCCGGCATTTCCTCCGCGGGTGTCGTTATCGCATTGACCAACGCATCGAGCGACTGAAGCGAACCGTTCGTCTCCGCGATACCCTCGTCAGCACCGGGGACGGGCGGAGGCGGCGGCGCGGCTTCCGGCTCTGCCGGCACAACCGGGGGCGGAAGGCTCCGTGTCGGCGCAGCGGCCGGCGCGCTCGGCGTCGATGGCGCGGGGCGTGCCGGGGCCGGCGCGCCGAAGCCGGGCGGCAAGAGCGACTGCGGCGCCTGCTGGCCCAATGCCGGCAAGGTCAGGGCGAGGCCGGCGACGCCCGCCGCCAGCGCCCCAAGAATTGGCTTAATGCGCCGCGGCATTCGTCACCGGCTGCTCCACATTCGTCATCGGCACCTCGCGATCGAGCGAGGCGAGCCCGAACAGAACGAGGAGGACGACCACCACGAGGATGGCGAGAATCAGGATCGGGCGCGACATATCAACCTTTTTGCATTCCACCCGGGGGAGGGCCGGAGCGGCGTTTTGCCCGAGGCGGGGGTCCTGTGTATAGCCCCAACGACCATGCACGCCACGCCCGCACCCCGGACCGACCTCAACCGTCCGCTCGTGCTGATTGGTTTGATGGGCGTCGGCAAGACCACGGTCGGCCGGCGGCTCGCTCAGCGCCTCCATTTGCCCTTCGTCGATTCGGATCGTGAGATCGAGGATGCGGCCGGCATGACGATCGCCGAGATGTTCGAACGCTTTGGCGAGCAGCAGTTTCGCGACGGCGAGCGTCGGGTGATCCAGCGGCTGATCGACGGGCGGCGCAAGGTGATCGCCACCGGCGGCGGCGCTTTCATGAACGAACAGACGCGCGCACTCATCCTGGAACGCGCAACCGCGATCTGGCTCGACGCCGATATCGACATGCTGGTCGAACGGGTCGGCCGGCGCCTGGGCTCGCGGCCTTTGTTGAAGGATGGCGATCCGCGCGAGAAGCTTGCCGCACTGGCAGCGGTGCGCAATCCGATCTACGCGCTGGCCCCGATCCACATCAAAAGCCGCCCGCTTCCGCACGAGGCGACGGTCGGCGAAATCATGAAAGTGCTCGGACTGTGATTCGCGTCGATGTCGGCCTCGGCCGGCGCAGCTACCCCATCCTGATCGAAGCCGGGCTGCTCGATCGTGCCGCCACACACCTGGCGGGTATGGCACGGCGCAAGCGACTGGTGGTGGTAACCGACGAGAATGTCGCTGCCGCCCAGTTGCCGCGTTTCGCCGCCGGGCTCGGCGATATCGTCATCGAGCCGATCATCCTGCCCCCCGGCGAAGCGACCAAGAGCTGGAGCGTGCTCGAGCAACTGAGCGACCGGCTGCTCGATCTCGGCGTCGAGCGTAGCGACCATATCGTCGCGCTCGGCGGCGGTGTGATCGGCGATCTGGTCGGTTTCGCCGCCTCGATCCTCAAGCGCGGCTGCGGCTTCATCCAGGTGCCGACCACCTTGTTGGCGCAGGTCGACAGTTCGGTCGGCGGCAAGACCGCGATCAACACGCGTGCCGGCAAGAATCTGATCGGCGCATTCCACCAGCCCGATCTCGTCCTGATCGATCCGACGACGCTCGACACCCTCCCCCACCGCGAAGTCGCGGCAGGCTATGCCGAGGTCGTCAAATACGGCCTGATCGACGATCCCGATTTCTTCGCGTGGTGTGAGGCGAACGGGCCCGCCCTGCTGGCGGGCGACGCCGCGGCACGGACCCATGCCATCGCTTATTCGGTTTCCGCGAAGGCGCGGGTCGTTGCCGAGGACGAGCGCGAAACGACCGGTACGCGCGCGCTCCTCAATCTCGGTCACACCTTCGGCCATTCGCTGGAGGCGGAGACCGGCTTTTCCGACACGTTGCTGCATGGCGAGGCTGTCGCGTGCGGCATGGCGCTCGCCTTCCGCTTCTCCGCCGCGCAGGGCCTGTGCCCCGATCAGGATGCAACCCGCGTCGGCTACCACCTCGCGCGTTCCGGCCTGCCGACGACATTGGCCGAAGCCCACGCCATAGCGCCCGGCGCACGTCTGGTCGAACATATGGCGCACGACAAGAAGATGGAGGGCGGCAAACTGCCCTTCCTGCTCGCGCGCGGTATCGGGGAAACCTATCTGGCGAAGGATGTCAGCCTGGCTGCGGTGGAGCAGTTTCTGGACGGGGAACGGTAAGAGACTTCCTCCCCTTTTGCGCGAAACGGTCCGTTCGGCTGGTTGAGCGCGATTGCTCGCATTATCTGTCTGTCACCTGAACTTGTCTCAGGGTCCACCGTGCGAACAGCACCGTCCTGGCGGATGCTGGAACAAGTTCAGCGTGACGAAAAAAGGGGATAGTGCTCACCTGATGGGGCGAGGGGTTCGGCGCATCATTTCCCTTTGAACGCCAGCAGCACCCAGCCCGCGATCATCCCCGCGCCGCCGATCGGCGTAATCGCCCCCAGCCAGTGCGGGAACCCGAGGGCCATGGCGTAAAGCGTCCCGGCGAACAACAGCGAGCCCGCAAGCAGCAACATCGCGGCTAGCGGCGCCCGCAGCACCGAAGCCGCCACCAGCGCGCCGACGGCATGGATCAGTTCATATTCGCCGCCCGTCTTGAGCCATTCGGCCGCCCTGCCGGATGCGCCATGCGCCCCGAAAGCACCCGCCATCACGGCGATCGCGGCAGACACGGCCGCAAGCCGCGAGATCAGACCGGACTTCAATCCTCATACTCCTCGAGCGGGCGATCGGGCAGGAACGGCACGCGCGCTTCCTGGGAGAATAGCCCTTTGTCGGCTTGCACGGCGAGCCGCTCCTTGTCGCGGGCGCGGTAAACCCGCTCGATCCGCGCGACCTCGTCATCATGCAGGCCCAGTGTTCCCAATACTTTACGCCCCGTCAGCACCGCGCTTTCGAACAATTCGCGGACGACGAGCGTAACGTCGAGCCCGCGGTAGCGCATCAGCGCGCGGCGATCATAGGCGCGTACGAAGATCGCGGCCTGCCGAAACGTCTTGAGCGCGGTTTCGAGTTCCTCGCGGCTCAATTGATCCTTGTCCATCGCAAACACGATCGCTCTCGCCTCGTCGGCGCCGGCCTGCCGCAGCAGTTCGAGCCTGGTGCCGTCGCCGTAATAGACTTTAAGCCCGAATTTGGCGGCGACGTCGATCTGCTCGCCATCATTGTCGATGATCGTGACCGGGATCCGCGCGCCGATCAGCATCTGCACGATCGTTTGCCCGAAACGGCCATAGCCCACGACGATCGCGGCGCCATGCTCGGCCTTTTCGGGGCCGTCGAGATCGTCGCGCCGTTCCATGACGTCATCCTGGCGCAGCCGGCGGCTCAGCATCATCAGGAAAGGCGTGGTCGCCATCGACAAGGTCACGACCGCGCCGACCAGACTTGCCGCCTCGGGTGCGACCAGTTGCGCAGCCGTCGCCTGCCCGAACAGAACGAAGCCGAACTCACCCCCCTGGCTGAGCAGCAGGCCAAGCGCGAAAGCGGGCCGCCGCTCGACGCCGAACAGCAGGGCGAGCAGGAAGATCACCAGCGTCTTCACGCCGACCACCGCCGCAGCCAGTCCGACCACGAACAGAGGTCGCGCAATGATCGCGTGCAGGTTGAGCGCCATGCCGACCGCGAGGAAGAACAGGCCCAGCAGCACGGTGCGGAACGGCTCGACATCCGCCTCCAGCTCATGCCGATAGGGTGAGTCCGCCAGCATCACGCCGGCGACGAACGCGCCGAGCGCGGTCGACAGGTGGAGCGCCTCCATGACGGCCGAGGCGGCCAGTACGGTAAACAAGCCGGCAGCCACGAACAGCTCGCGCTCGCCCAGCCCCCCGATCAACCGGAACAGGGGGTTGATCAGATACCGGCCAGCGAGCACCAGCCCGAGCACGGCGCCGACCGTGTAGAGGGCCAGCATCCAGCCCGGCGGCGCGGCGGGGTCGGCCGGCACCCTACTGAGGCTCGCGATGATCGTGATGAGCGGGACGATCGAGAGGTCCTGGAACAGCAGGACCGAGAAGGCCCGCTCGCCGAAAGGCGTATTCAGCCGTCCGGCCGATCGCAGCATCGGCAACACCTGCGCGGTCGAGGACAGCGCGAGCGGCAGACCGAGCGCCAGCGCCGCGGGAACGCTGAAACCGGTCAGCCTGACGACGACCGCCAGTACCACGCCGCACAAAGCGACCTGCACGAGCCCGAAACCGAAAATGTCGCGCCGCAGCCGCCACAGCCGGGTCAGGTTGAGCTCGAGACCGACGATGAACAGCAGCAAGGTGATGCCGAGCTCGGCGATGCTGAGCTTCGATTGCGCCCCGTCGATCAGACGCAATGCCTGCGGCCCGATCAGCGCGCCGGCGACGAGATAGCCGAGCGTGGCACCCAGCCCAAGCTTGCGGAACAGCAGCACGAATGCCAGCGCGGCGCCGAGCATGATGACGCCATCGGTAACGGTCGATTCGCTCACGTGCCGGCCGTTTGCGAGGCGTGGGCGGAGGCAGCGGCTTCGGCGACGGCTTCGAACGCCAACCGAATCGACGGATGGCGTGCGCTGTGCGGGCGGGCGGGCACGAACACGTCTAGCCCCGGCCAATCGCCCGGATCATCGCGTTCGCCGGCGAGGAACGCGGTTAGCGCATCGCGCGCCGCCTCCAGTTCGGGCAGCGTCCGGCCGATGGCGTGGGCGCCCATCAACGAAGCCGACGCCTGCCCGAGCGCGCAGGCGCGGACGAGTTGACCGAGCTCTGTCACCCTGCCCTGCTCATCCAGCACGACATCGACCGTGACGCGGCTGCCGCAGATCGGCGAGCGCCGTTCGGCGCTGCCCTGGGGCTCGGCCAGCCGCGTCTGATGCGGGATGCTGGTGGCGAGTCTCAGGATGGTGGGGTTGTAGAGCGCTGCCGACATGCGACGGATAGTAGGGACGCGATCGCCGTTCCGCTACCGTGCCGGATCATTCCCTGCTCGTGCCGCTGTCGCTCGATGAATTTTGGTCGGGCTCATGCCCGAGCGCGCGGCGGCGCTGTACCCAATCGACCACGGCGCGTCCGCTCGCGTTGAGCAACGGATAAGTGCGTGAGGTGCGGAGCCATTGCGGGCGCTCCGACGCGCTGCCGAAGACCATGTCATAGCCGAGGTTCACGCCAAGAAAGAGCACGGTCGCGATCAGCAATCCCTTGAGCGCGCCGAAACCGATGCCGAGCGCGCGATCGACCGGCCCCAGCACCGATTGCCGCGTTCGCCGCCCGAGCGAGGCCGCCACCATCCGGCCGCCGAAGAAGACGATGCCGAAGATCAGCACGAAGGCGAGCACCTTGGCGCCGCTCTCGCTATGCGTGATTCCCGTCAGGGCGTGGGTCGCGGGCGTATGGGTCATCTTCAGCGCGAGGATCGCGGCAACCCATGCGAACAGCGACAGCACTTCGGTCACGAACCCGCGAAACGCGCCCAGCACCGCGCCGCCGCCGATCAATACGAGGACGATGACGTCGAGCGCGGTCAGCATGCGATTCGGGGCTCGGCGGCGAGTGATGTGCGGACGATCATAATCTCAGTTCATGCCAGATCGTATGGAAGCAGGACAGCGTCGGTGAGGTGGTCACGTGCTTGCCGACCGAGATGCCAGGCTTTGCTGGCATAAAGTCAATGGAAGGCGCTGCGCCCCCCACTTCTCTCGTCGTCTCCCCAGCGAAAGCTGGGGTCTCAGGAGAGGTTAACGAGATCATCCGCCAGGTCGGCCCATTCCGGGTTCGCCTCCTCGATCAGCCTGATCTTCCATTCTCGCTGCCACGCCTTCAGCGCCTTTTCACGCGCGATGGCCTCGAGGATAAACCCATATTGTTCGGCATGAACCAATCGGGTCAGGTTGTATTCGCGACAGAAAGCGGCGCCATTGCCCGCGCGATGCTGGGTAATGCGATGGGGCAAGCTGCTGGTGACTCCGACATAGAGTACGCCGCGCGGTTTGTTGGTCATGATGTAAGTCCAGCCGCCACGGCGCATTCTTGCCTCCTGAGATGCCAGCCTTCGCTGGCATGACGGGTTCTGGGTCACCGGCCCAGCATGTGATCGACCAAGGCGCCGAGCGTCGGAAAGGCGTTGACGGTCAGGCCACCATCTCCATCCTTGGTTCCGCTCGGCAGCAGCGCGCGGCCGAAACCGAGCTTCGCCGCCTCTTTGAGCCGCAGCCCGGCATGCGCGACGCCGCGCACCTCACCCGACAGGGCGATCTCACCGAACGCAACTGCATCGGACGGGATCGGCCGCTCCGCCAAGGCCGAGACCAACGCCGCCGCCACCGCCAGATCCGCGCCTGGATCGGCGATGCGATAGCCGCCCGAGACGTTGAGATAGACTTCGCAGGTCGAGAAGCTCAGTCCGCAGCGCGCCTCCAGCACCGCCAGCGTCATGGCGAGGCGGCCGCTATCCCAGCCGACCACCGCACGACGCGGGGTCGCACCCGAAGCTAGCCGCACGACCAGAGCCTGGATCTCGACCAGCACCGGGCGCGTTCCCTCCATCGCCGGGAAGACGATCGCGCCCGCGATCGCATCGCCACGCTGGGTCAGGAACAAAGCCGAGGGATTGGCGACTTCGGACAGGCCCTGCGCCTCCATTGCGAACACGCCGATCTCGTCGGTGCCGCCGAAGCGATTCTTCACCGCACGCAGAATGCGATATTGATGGCTGCGCTCGCCTTCGAAGCTCAGCACGGTATCGACCATATGTTCGAGCACGCGTGGGCCCGCGATCGTGCCATCCTTGGTGACATGCCCGACCAGCACCACGGCGGTGCCGCGATCCTTGGCGTAGCGAATCAGCTCCTGTGCCGACGCGCGGACCTGGCTGACCGTGCCGGGGGCGCCTTCGATCAGATCGGAATGCATCGTCTGGATCGAATCGATGATCAGGAACGCCGGCGGTGCGCCCGCATCCAGCGTAGTCAGGATATCGCGCACCGACGTCGCCGTCGCGAGCTGCACTGGAGCCTGCCCCAGACCCATGCGCCGCGCGCGCAACCGCACCTGATCGGCAGCTTCTTCGCCCGATACATAGGCGACGCGCGCGCCCGCCTGCGCCATTCTGGCTGCGGCCTGCAGCAGCAAGGTCGATTTGCCGATCCCCGGATCGCCGCCGATCAGGGTCGCCGACCCCGCCACCAGCCCGCCGCCAAGTGCCCGATCCAGTTCGGCAATTCCTGTCGAAAGGCGCGGTGGCAGCGCGATATCGGCATCCAGCCCCGACAGCATGATCGAACGGCCGCCCGAGCGCAGATCATGCTTGGCCGCAAACGGCGTCACCACGCCGCCCGATTCCTCGACCAACGTATTCCAGTCGCCGCAATCGACGCACTGGCCCTGCCATTTGTTCGAGACGCTGCCGCATTGCTGGCAGACGAAGCGGCGTTGCGGCTTGGCCATTCCTGATTCCCGGACTGCGAACGAAGCAAGAACATAGGCAAGGATGACGGATGGAGCAAGCCGGATGCGTCGTCCGCTCTGGTCTTCGCTCCGTTCTGGCCCTAATCAGACCGCTATGGGCTTTTTGCGAACGCTCTTCTGGGTGGCCGTTACCGTGGTGGTGGTCGTCTTTTCGATCCGCAACTGGGTGCCGGTGACGATCAATCTGTTCGGCGACCTCCAGGCCGACGTGAAGCTGCCCGTGCTGTTGATGATCGTGTTCCTCATCGGGTTCGTGCCGCTTTATCTGTGGCACTACGCCTGGCGCTGGCGCGAACGCCGGCGGCGGACGAGCGAACTGGGCGCCGCGGTTCAGCCGGTGGTGACGCCCGAGCCCGCATTGTACCAGCCGCCCACACCCGGCTTCGGCCCCGCACAGGCAGATTGATGTCCAATCCCATCTTCGTTGCAATCGATACGCCCGATCTGGGGCGTGCCATCGCGCTGGCCGAACGGGTGCGTCACCATGTCGGCGGGCTGAAGCTCGGTCTCGAATTCTTCTCCGCGCACGGCCATCAGGGGGTGCGCGAGATCGCCAACCTCGGCCTGCCGATCTTCCTCGATCTCAAGCTTCACGACATTCCCAATACGGTCGCCAGCGCGATCCAGGCGCTGCATAACCTTGCACCATCGATCCTGACGATCCACGCTGCCGGTGGTCGCGCGATGCTGGAAGATGCCAAGGCGGCCGCGCCCCCTACCTGCCGCGTGGTTGCCGTGACTGTGCTCACCAGCCTCGATGCGGGCGATCTCGAAACGATCGGCGTATCGGGCGGCGAGCATGCGCAGGTCGAACGGCTGACCGGGCTGGCGCACGAGGCGGGCCTCGATGGCGTGGTCTGCTCCGGGTTCGAGGTCGCGGCTGCGAAGAAGATCTGGCGCGACGGCTTCTTCGTCGTGCCGGGCGTACGGCCCGCAGGAGGCGCCGTGGGCGATCAAAAGCGCGTCATGACTCCGCGCCAAGCGCTCGACAACGGCGCCTCGATCTTGGTGATCGGCCGGCCGATCACCAAGGCCGAAGACCCCGACGCCGCTGCGAGAGCGATCGGCGCCACTTTATAGCTGTCCCTTGAAAGGCGCGGGGTTAGTCGCCATCGAACGCCCATGCCTGTCCAGACCAAGATTTGCGGCCTTTCCACCGCGCCGACCGTCGATGCCGCCCTCGCGGGCGGTGTGGCATGGCTGGGCTTCATCTTCTTTCCGAAAAGCCCGCGCCATGTGGAGCCCGAGCAGGCGGCCGCGCTGGTACGGCGCGCGCCGGTCTCGGTCGGCAAGGTCGGCGTGCTCGTCGATCCGGATGACGCTCTGATCGCGCATGTCCTCAAGGCAGGCCTGACCGCGCTTCAGTTCCACGGCAACGAGACGCCCGAGCGGCTCGCGGCCCTTCGCCGCCGCGGCATCGAAATATGGAAGGCGATTCCCGTGCGCACCCGCGCCGACCTCGACGCCGCAGCCCGCTATCGCGGTGCTGTCGATCGCATCCTCTACGACGCCAAGACACCGCCCGGAACCTTGCCCGGCGGCATGGGGATGCGCTTCGACTGGACCCTGCTCGATGGTTTCACCCATCCTTTGCCGTGGCTGCTGTCGGGCGGGCTCGATGCGGAGAATGTCGCCGACGCGGTGCGCATCACCGGCGCACGCGCGATCGACGCGTCGTCGGGCGTGGAGAGCGTGCCCGGCGTCAAGAATGTGGACAAGATCGCCGCCTTCCTTCAAGCGACCGCGCAATCATGACCATTCCCAACTCGCTCCGCCAAGGCCCCGACGCGTCGGGCCATTTCGGTGATTTCGGCGGCCGCTATGTCGCCGAGACATTGATGCCGCTCATCCTCGAGCTCGAGCGCGAATATCGCGCGGCCAAGGAAGATCCGCTCTTCCATGCCGAACTCAATGGGCTGATGACCCATTATGTGGGCCGGCCGAGCCCGCTTTATTATGCCGAGCGGCTGACGGAGGCGCTGCGCCGCGATGCCCCCGCCGGCATGGGAGCCAAGATCTATTTCAAGCGCGAGGAGCTGAACCACACCGGCGCGCACAAGATCAACAATTGCATCGGCCAGATATTGCTCGCGCGGCGGATGGGCCGCACGCGCATCATCGCCGAAACCGGCGCCGGCCAGCATGGCGTGGCGACGGCGACGGTCGCGGCGCGCTTCGGCTTGCCCTGCGTGATCTACATGGGCGCGGTCGATGTCGCCCGACAGCAGCCCAACGTGTTCCGGATGAAGCTGCTCGGCGCGGAGGTGGTGCCCGTCACCAGCGGCGCGCAGACCCTCAAGGATGCGATGAACGAGGCGCTGCGCGACTGGGTCGCGAACGTCGACGACACGTTCTACATCATCGGCACCGCCGCCGGTCCGCACCCCTATCCCGAGCTGGTGCGCGATTTCCAGGCGGTGATCGGCCACGAAGCGAAGCAGCAGATGCTGGAGGCCGAGGGCCGCCTGCCCGATCTGCTTGTGGCAGCGGTCGGTGGCGGATCGAATGCGATCGGGCTGTTCCATCCTTTCCTCGACGATCCCGAGGTCGCGATGCTGGGGATCGAGGCGGCCGGCCATGGCGTCCATACGGACAAGCATGCCGCCAGCCTCAACGGCGGTACGCCCGGCATCCTCCACGGCAACAAGACCTATCTGCTGCAGGACGAGGACGGCCAGATCACCGAGGCGCATTCGATCTCGGCCGGCCTCGATTATCCCGGGATCGGGCCCGAGCATGCTTATCTGCACGACATCGGCCGCGTGAAATACGAGCCCGTGACCGACAAGGATGCGCTCGACGCCTTCCAGCTCTGCTCGCGGCTCGAAGGCATCATTCCTGCTCTCGAATGTTCGCATGGTATTGCTGCAATCGTCCATAAAGCACGAGAATATCGCGAAGATCAGATCATCCTGCTCAACCTGTCAGGGCGCGGCGACAAGGACATCTTCACCGTCGCCGACGAATTGGGGGTCGAGCTTTGAGCCGCCTCGACGAAACCTTCGCCCGTCTCCGCAGCGAAGGCCGTGCCGCGCTCGTGACGTTCGTCACCGGTGGCGATCCCTCGCCCGGAGCCACGCCCGCCATTCTCGATGCCTTGGTCGAGGGCGGCGCGGACGTGATCGAACTCGGCATGCCGTTCACCGACCCGATGGCCGACGGCCCCGCGATCCAGCGGGCCAATCTGCGTTCGCTCGCCGCCGGTACGCGGACGGCCGACCTTTTCCGGATCGCCAAGGACTTTCGGGATCGCCATCCGGCGGTGCCGCTGGTGCTGATGGGCTACGCCAATCCGATGCTGCGCCGGGGCGACCAATGGTTTGCCGAGGCCTGTGCCGAGGCCGGCGTCGATGGCGTGATCTGCGTCGATGTGCCGGCCGAAGAGGATGCCGCGATCGGCCCTGCTTTGCGCTCGGCCGGGATCGACGTAATCCGTCTGGCCACACCGACAACCGATGTCACGCGGCTGCCCGCCGTGATCGATGGCGCCGGTGGCTTCCTATATTATGTCTCCGTCGCGGGCATCACGGGCATGCAGCAGGCGACCAACACCAGCATCGCCGAGGCGGTCGGACGGCTACGCGAGGGCACAGATCTGCCGATCGCGGTCGGCTTCGGCATCCGCGTACCCGAGCAGGCCGAAGCGGTGGCACGCGTCGCCGACGGCGTAGTAGTGGGATCGGCGATCATCGATCTGGTTGCCAAAGCAGCGGCGGAGAACCGCGATCCCGCGCCCGATGTTCTCAATCTGATCAAGAGTTTGAGCAAAGCTGTTCGCGCAGCAACGAAGGAGGCGACAGCATGAGCTGGCTCGATCGCGTTCGCAATGCAGTGCCCTTCCTGCAAAAGAAGGAAACCCCGGACAATCTCTGGCACAAATGCGCCGGGTGCGGGACGATGCTCTTCACCAAGGAATATGAAGACAATCAGTCGGTCTGCCCGAAGTGCCAGCATCATGGCCGCATCGGCAGCGACGCGCGCTTCGACCAGATCTTCGACAGCGGGCTATACACCCCCCTGCCCGGCCCGCAGGTGCGCGAGGATCCGCTCAAGTTCCGCGACAGCAAGCGTTACGCCGATCGCATCAAGGCGGCCCGCACCAAGACCGGTGAGAGCGATGCGCTGATCAACGCGGTCGGCCGTATCGAGGGCTACAAGGCGGTCGTGGGCGTCCAGGATTTCGCCTTCATGGGCGGATCGATGGGGCTGGCGGTGGGCGCAGCATTCATCGCCGGGATCGAGGCGGCGATCGCCGAGCATTGCCCCTACATCATCTTCACCGCCGCCGGCGGCGCGCGCATGCAGGAGGGCATTCTCAGCCTGATGCAGATGCCCAAGACCACGGTCGGCATCCAGAAATTGCGCGAAGCAGGCCTGCCCTACATCGTCGTGATGACCGATCCGACCACAGGCGGCGTCACCGCGTCCTATGCGATGCTCGGCGACGTCCAGATCGCCGAGCCGGGTGCGCTGATCGGTTTTGCCGGCCAGCGCGTGATCGAAAGCACGATCCGCGAGAAACTGCCCGAGGGCTTCCAGCGCGCCGAATATCTGCTCGCACACGGCATGATCGACATGGTCGTCCATCGCCACAAATTGCGCGCCGAACTCGCCCGGCTGATTTCCTATCTCTGCCCCGGCCGCGCCGCAGCCTGACAATGGACGGCGCCAGGTCCGATCATCCCGGCGTGCAGCGTCAGCTCGACCGGCTGACCTTGCGGTCGCCCGGCCCCGACGTGCTCGGGCTCGATCGCGTCAGCCGGCTGCTTTCCGTGCTGGGCGATCCGCATCTCCATCTGCCGCCGGTACTCCATGTCGCAGGCACCAACGGCAAGGGATCGACGTGCGCGTACCTGCGCGCCGCGATCGAGGCCGCTGGCTTGACCGCGCACGTCTACACGAGCCCGCATTTGCTGCGCTTCAACGAGCGGATCCGGATCGCCGGCAAGCTGATCGAGGATGACGCGCTCGCCTCGCTTCTCGAGGAAGTGCTCGACGCGGGCGACGGCATCACCGCCAGCTTCTTCGAGATCACCACCGCCGCTGCCTTCCTCGCCTTCAGCCGGACGCCGGCCGATGCGTGCATCATGGAAGTTGGCCTCGGCGGCCGCCTCGACGCCACCAACGTCATCCAGCACCCCATTGCCTGCGGGATCGCGCAGCTCGGGCTCGACCATCAATTCTTCCTCGGTGACACGATCGAAGAAATCGCCGCCGAGAAGGCCGGTATCGCCAAGCGTGGCGTCCCGCTTTTGACCTTTGCCTATCCGCCGTCGCAGGCCGCGCAGGTCGAGCGGGTCGCGAACGAAGCCGGCGCGCTCTGGCTGCCGCGGGGCCAAGCGTGGGATGCGCCCGTCAGCCGCGGCAAGCTCCATTACCGCGATGCGAAGGGCGAGCTCGAACTCCCTTTGCCCCGCATGGCCGGCGCGCATCAGGCTGCGAACGCCGCGCTCGCGGTCGCGATGCTGCGCCACCAGCAGGTGCTGACGATCCCGGACTCGGCGCTGCGTGCAGCGATGGGCTGGGCGGACTGGCCTGCCCGGCTCCAGCGGCTTTCGACCGGGCCTGTGCCGGCCTTGCTGCCTGCCGGAAGCGAATTGTGGCTCGACGGCGGGCACAACCCGGCCGGCGCGCGCGCCATCGCCGAATTCTTCCGCACCCGCGTCGCCCCGGGCCGCCCGTTCCACATCCTGATGGGCATGCTCGCCAACAAGGATCTGCGCGGTTTCCTCGAGCCCTTCGCCGGCAGCGGCGTACGGCTACGCGCCTTTCCGGTGCCCGGCCATGAGCATCATGCGCCCGAGGAGATTGTCGCAGCCGCCGAGTCGCTGGGGCTGGTCGGATCGGTGATCGCCGATCCCCTTTCGGGCCTACGCGAGATCGCGAAAGACGGCGGCGAACCGCCGGTCGTGATGATCGGCGGCACGCTCTATATCGCCGGATCGGTCCTCGGCGCGAACGGTACCCCGCCGACCTAGCCCCCTCGTTGAGTCGATCTTGAGGATTGGCGCAACGTACCAGCCCGTATAGTTTGCCCCCAAACAGGTTTGGGAGGACGGGATGCGGAAGAGCGGATTCATCGCAAGGGCAGGCATGGGCACGGCACTTTCCATGTGCCTGCTGGCCGCGGCGCCGGCGCTGGCCCAAGGCGCGAAGCCGGGCTGCGAGGCGCTGGCCGGCACCGCGCTCGGCGATCATGGCAAGATCGAGTCGAGCGTGACCGTCGCCGCGAAGGACGGCACGCCCTCCTATTGCGAGGTCAAGGCGTGGCTGACCCCGGTCGCGGGATCGCATATCGGCGTCGTCTATCGCCTGCCCGATCAGTGGAACGGCAAGATCCTCGGCTCGGGCGGCGGCGGCTGGGCGGGCAACGTCACCTTGATGGCCGCGCAACCCGGCTTGGCGCGCGGCTATGCTACTGCACAGACCGATGGCGGCCATCCCGGCACATCGGTGTGGGACAATGAATGGGTCGCCAGCCCCGAGGCGGTGAAGGACTTCTCCTACCGCGCGATCCACGAGATGACGGTCGCGTCCAAGCAACTCGTCCGGCTCTATTATGGCCGCGAGCAGGCGCACACGTACTATCAGGGCTGCTCGACCGGCGGGCGGATGGGACTGATGGAAGCGCAGCGCTTCCCTACCGATTATGACGGCATCATCGCCGGCGCGCCTGTCTACTCGCTCCAGGTGCAGACCTCGTCTCTGTTGCGGAACAAGATGTTTGCCGGATCGGGCCTGACCAACGAACAACTGGCGTTCGTGCAGGCAGCGGTCCTCTCGGCCTGCGGCGGAACGCAGGGCTATCTCAACAATCCACGCAAGTGCAGCTGGGATCCGAAGGTGATCACCTGCAAGGCGGGCGCTTCGGCCGGCGGCTGCATAACCCCGGAGCAGGCGGTGGCAATGCGCACGGCCTATGCCGGCATCCGCGCGCCCGACGGGACGTGGGCCGCTTTCCCGCTGATGCGCGGCGGCGAGGCCGGTTGGAGCCGCTTTATCGCGACCGCGCCGGGCGCCAAGGATGTGACGCGCGGCGGCGGCATGCTCGGGCTGAAGCCTCTGCTGTTCGCCAACGCCGATATCGACTTGGTCAACCTCACCCCACAGGAGGTGATGGTCGCGCGATCGAGCGAATTCGCGAAGACTTATGAGGCGACCAACCCGGACATCAGCGCCTTCGCCGGGCGCGGCGGAAAGCTGATCCTATGGCATGGCGAAAGCGATCCGGGGCCAAGCCCGATCGGCACGATCGAATATTATCAGGCGGTCACCAAGGCCAGCCCGGCCGCGGCCGGCAATGTCCGCCTGTTCATGGCGCCGGGCACCGAACATTGCGGCGGCGGCCCCGGCCTCAACCGCCCCGACACGCTGACCGCGCTCGAACAATGGGTCGAGCAGGGCCAGGCACCGGCGATGGTGGTGGCGACGCATGACTCCGGGCCGATTAGGCGGCCACTGTGCCCATTCCCAGCGGAGGCGAGTTATAGTGGCACCGGCGATGTGAACGATCCGAAGGCGTATCGCTGTTCATAAAGCAGCCCCTCCCGCTGGGGGGATGGGGACCTCGACGCGAAACGGCGCGGTGGAGGGGCGCGGTCCGGCAGGGCACAGCGCTCGTCGCACCGCTCCGCCATCGCTGCGCGATGGGGCTCATCCGGTTCCGGGATGGGGAGTATCTCTCTCATGCTCCGCTTCACTTTTTTGCGATTGACTTGCAATAGCAGTACTGCGAGCATTGCCTCGTGAACAAGGAGGCTGCCGATATGAAATCCGCCATCCCCGCCGCAACGTTGCTGCCCCACCCCGCCCCGATCAGCCCTTATGCGCGACTATTGCTCTACGGGATTCGGCGGATGGCAGCGGGAGGAATTGATGATGCGCACGCGGCGCATGCGTTCTTCACCGGCTTCGGCCTCGGCTATCGCCGACCGCTGATCCTCACCCGCGCGTTCATGGCGGAAGTATCGCGTGTCTCGGCGATCCGGTTAGTGGTGGCGCCGTGCTGCTGCCCGCGGACGAGCGAGGCTGAGAATGTGCTGCTTAACGCCGTGGCGGGGGCAGTTGCCCACCCCCAGGAAACGCATGATGCGCTCGCGCGCCTCCTTCACGTGCGCGAATGCCTAGGACTCGTCACCAGCGCGCAGGCTGTGGCAGCGAGCTTTGCTGACCAAGGCATGCCGCTCAACGATGATTGCAATTTTTGCAAGGGCGATGAAGCGTTTTAAAATTGCGATAGTGCGCAACAATATTATCTATGCTGCATCGCACCATATTGCGGTCTCATAGGAGAAAGTACGTGAAGTTGTTTGAAAACACGGCGAGCTTCCTGCTCGTTGTGAGCGCGCAGGCGCTCGCCATCGGCGTGATCCTCGCGATCTGACGCAGCGGTTGGGCGGGGCGGCAGAGCCTGCCGCCTGCCCACCAAGCTTTCAGCCGATTTTCATCTTCTCGCGCACCATCCACCCTAATTCCCACGCAAATGACAGGCTGGCATAAACCGCCAAAGCGGCAAGCCCCGCCCCCCACCAGCCGGCGATGGCAAAAGGCAGTATTGTCCACACCGATGCATCCGCACTGGCAAGCCAGAGCGATCGCCCTCTCTCGCTGAGGCGGCAAACGGCCTCCAGCGCCGTCATCATGATCAGCACGATCGCGGCGACAAGCCACCAGCCCCATTGTCCGCTGGCCATCGCCAGCCCCGTCGCCAGGCCGCTTGCACCCAGCGCAGCCCCGATCAGCCGTGCGGCGGCGAAGCCCCGTTCGAACGGGATCGTCCTTGCCTGGACGCGTGCCAACCGGGACGCACCCGCCGCGATCGGGCCAGCCAGAAGCAGGCAGACAAGCGTCAGCCAACGCCATCCGGCCCAGGCCATGCCACCACCGAACATCGCCAAACCCGCAGCGGCAAGCGTTGGCCAGATGGCGTTGATCCGGCGCGCTAGCAGGAACGGCAGCACCAGTTCCTCGATCGGCGCGAACACGAAGCGCGAAATCCAATCGCCCGCCGGTAGTCGTGCTGCCGCTACGATCGCGGCCTCCGCCGACGACACACTGGCAGAATCGACCAACAGCAAAGGTGCCGCTTCGTCGACCGCCAGCCGGATCGCTCCCTCCTGCACTGCCCGACGCAACAGGGTCGAGATCGGATCCCAGCTGCCCAGGATCGTGGCGGTCTCGGCGACGCGATGGCCATCGACCAGCGCGACACCGCCCCAGCGCGCGTTGGCGTCGATCCGCTCGTACCGCTCGTGATCCGCGATGTCGGCGAGCGTCGTCACTGCCGGTACCGGCAACGCCGCCAGATCGCGCAGCACGCGGGGTTCGGGCAGGCAGCCATCGGCGATCACCAGCACCTGCTGCTCGGCCAGCGCGTCGGCAGCGACATCGATCCCCTCTGCCATGCCGACCGTCAGCCCGTCACTTCGCAGGCGGCCGACCGCCGCGACGAGATCGGGTGAAACCTCTTCCACCAGCAACAATATGTGGGTCGCGCCTGCCGTGGATGCACGGCGCGCCTGTTGCTCGACCAGGGTCATGCCGGCGATCGGCATCAGTGCCCTGAGGCCCGCCGGCCCGGGCTCGTAAGCGCCAATCAGCGCGGTGAGCGGCTCCCCTGCCATAACGCCATTGGATAGGGCACGCAGCGATCGAATCAAGCAAAGGTCTACGCTTTCGCGGAACTACAAAGATGATAGAGTCTGACAATGAACCAGAGCGTGCAGGCCAACGAGAATGAAGAAGTCCCCGACTGGTCGGCCGACGCCGGCGAGGCGGTACCCGATTCCGGGCACGCGATGTGGGAGGCCCCCGCCCCTTCACGCCACTGGCCGACCATCCTTGTCTGCCTGCTGTTGGGCCTGTTTGCCATAAGCTGGATCGTCGCGCTCGCGATCGGAATTGCTCAGGCGACGCCGCCCGAGGGGCTGCCCCTGCTCAAGCTCGCTGCCTGGATAGGGCTCGGCAGCGGGCCACTGGCCTTGTTCGCGATTCTCTATCTGTTGCTGCTGCGTTCGGGTCGAGCCGAAGCCAATGCCTATTCGCGCGCCGCCGCACGGTTGCGTGCCGACAGCGAATCGCTCGCCGGAATGCTTGCCTTGATGACACGGCAGATCGAGGAGGGGCGCAGCGCGCTCTCGGCGCAGGCCGGCGAGCTTCAGGCGTTGGGCAACGACGCCAGCGCGCGGCTCGGCGGGACCGCAGCGGACCTGCGCAGCCAGGCGCAGGCGTTCGGCGCAGCAGCCACCACGTTCGAGTCCGCGACGACCCTCGCACGCGCCGATCTTGGCGTGTTGATGACCGATCTGCCGCAAGCCGAGGAAGTTGCCCGCCTGCTCGGTGAGAAATTACGCGAAGGCAGTGCCGAAGCCGACAAGCGCATCCGCACCTTCAACGAGCTACTCGCCGAACTGGAAACGCGCGCCCGCGCCGCCAGCGAGGGTACCGGAGGCGCCGCCGCACGGCTCGCCGGCCAGCTCGACCGGATCGAGGCCGCCGCTGCCGCCGCGGACCGTCGGATCGAGGATGCCGCCATCTCGATGGGCCGCGCGGTCGACATCACGATGGAGACGGTCGCCGAAGGCGTCGACGAGACGCGCCGCGTCGTCGGTGAACAAAGCGCCGCGCTGACGGCGCTGATGGCGCAAGGTCAGGCGAATATCGGCACGGCTGGCGAGGATGCGGTGCGGATCCTGTCGGCTCGCCTCGATGCTCTGGTATCGCGAATCGATGCGATCGGTGCCGGCCTTAGCGGGCAGGAAGAGGCTGGCCGCGGGTTGCTCGACCGACTCGAGCAGACGATCGCGGCGGTCGAAACGCGCCTCGCCGCGCTGGGTGAAGCCGGCGTCGCACACACCGCCGGTCTCTCGGAGACGGTGATTGCGCTCGCCGACAATGCCGATGCGGTCAGTCGTTCGCTCGGCGGCAGCAGCCAGGCCGCCGACACCCTCCTCGGCCGCGTCACGCAGTTGCGCGTGCAGGCCGAGGCCAGCAGCGTCGCGATCTGCGAGACGATCCCGTCGGCGCTATCGCGCATTCGTCTCCACGCCGAACAGAGCCTGCAGGCGATCTCCGGCGCGAGCCAACGCGCCGATGGCCTTAGCGAGGCAATTACGACGGTCGGCGAAAAGCTCACCGAGGCCGATGCGCTGCTTCAACGACAAAAGGGCGCGCTCGACGAGGTCGGCACCCTCGCCGGCGAGCGGCTGGCGGGATTGCACGAGCAAACTGCGGCGCTCGAAGCCTTGCTGGTCAAGGCAGATGAACAGATGCGCTCGCTGACCGAGGGCACCACCGGCAATCTCATCGAGGCGTTGCTCCGCGTCCGCGAGACTGCCACGCAAGCGTCGGATCATGCCCGCGACGCGATCAGTGCGGTCATCCCGCGCGTGGCGCAGCGGCTGAGCGAATCCGCCGCGCGCGCCTTGAGCCAGGCGATCAGCGAGGTCGGCCAGACCGAGATGGCGGGAATCGGCGCGGCCTCCGAACAGGCGATCGAAAGCGCGCGGCTGGCAGCCGAGCGGCTTACCCGCCAGCTCGTCACGATCGCCGAGACCTCGACTGCGATCGATGCCCGCATCGCCGAGAATCGCGAGCAGACCGAGGCGCATGACGAAGCGAACTTCGCGCGCAGCGTGAGCCTGCTGATCGAAGCGCTCAACTCGACCGCGATCGACGTCGCCAAGATCTTCTCGAACGAAGTCACCGACGAGCAGTGGAAGGCCTATCTCCGCGGCGACCGCGGCATCTTCACCCGCCGTGCGGTGCGCCTGCTCGACCGGGTCGAGGTGGGCGTGATCGCCGGCCGCTATGGTGAGGACGCCGAGTTCCACGAACAGGTCAACCGTTACATCCACGATTTCGAGGCGCTGCTGCGCCGGGTGATGGCGACCAAGGACGGCACGCCGATCGCGACGACGATGCTCTCTTCGGACGCGGGCAAGTTATATGTGGCGCTAGCGCAGGCGATCGAGCGGCTGCGGCGCTGAAGCGCCTAGCCTAAAGACAGACGCTCTTCTTCGTCATCCCAGCGCAGGCTGGGGTCCGTGAGAGAGGCGCGCGCTCATATCCTGCTGAGATCCCAGCCTTCGTTCGGATGAGGTGTTGCAGGATTAAGCGGGCTTGGCGCGACGCAATTCAAAGGATGCGAAGCGCCCACAGGATCAACATCACCCAGAACGCGATCAATCCACCGAGTACGAGGAACAGCCCTGCCCCTATCGGCGCATCGTCGACAATGTTCTGCCCGGCTTCCGTCATGCATCGCTCCTTTATGACAGGATGACGTAATCATCCGCCAAGATGCACATCGTTTCGGAGCGGTTTAATCCGTATTTCTACCGACCGAGCATGGCCTCGGGCCGGACAACGCGGTCGAACGTGGGCTCATCGACCAGCCCCAGAGCGAGCCCCGCCTCTTTGAGCGTCAGGCCGCGGGCGTGGGCATGTTTCGCGATCTTGGCGGCATTGTCGTAACCGATCTCGGGCGCGAGCGCGGTGACCAGCATCAAGGATCGATCGACCAAAGCCGCAATCCGATCGCGATCGGGCTCCAGTCCTTCGATCGCGCGTTCGCGGAAGCTGTCGATCGCGGTCGCAAGCAGATCGATCGAGCGCAGCACATTGGCACCGATCATTGGCTTGAACACATTGAGCTCCAAATGCCCCTGCAGCCCACCGACCGTGATCGCAACATGATTGCCCATCACCTGCGCTGCAACCATCGTCAGCATCTCGCACTGGGTCGGATTGACCTTGCCGGGCATGATCGAGCTGCCGGGTTCGTTCTCGGGCAGCTTGAGTTCGCCGAGGCCGCAGCGCGGGCCCGAGCCTAATAAGCGGATATCGTTGGCGATCTTGGACAAGGCAACGGCGAGAGTGTTCAGCCGTCCTGAAAAATCGACAAGCGTGTCGTGGGTCGCCAGCGCCTCGAACTTGTTGGGTGCGGTCTCGAACGGCAGGCCGGTGATCGACGCAATCTCGGCGGCGACATCTTCCGCGAACCCGGCCGGCGCGTTGAGCCCGGTGCCGACTGCGGTGCCCCCCTGCGCCAGCTTGCACAGGCCATGCTCGATCAAAGGCGCGATGCGCTTCCGCCCGGCGCGGATCTGCGCGTGATAGGATGAAAATTCGTCGCCAAGCGTCAGCGGGGTGGCGTCCTGCAAATGGGTGCGACCAATCTTGACGATATCGCCCCACGCCTCGACCTTCTCGAGCAAGGCCGCTTCGAGCCGTTCGAGCGCCGGGATCAGCAAGCGGCTCGCAGCGAGCGCGGCGGAGATGTGCATCGCGGTGGGAAAGCTGTCGTTCGACGACTGGCTCTGATTGACATGATCGTTGGGATGGACCGGCGATTTTCCACCGCGCTTGCCGGCCAGCATCTCGTTCGCGATGCCGGCAATCACCTCGTTGACGTTCATGTTCGTCTGGGTGCCCGATCCGGTCTGCCAGATGACCAGCGGGAAATGATCGTCATAGTCGCCGGCGGTCACCGCCGCCGCAGCCAACTCGATCACGTCGGCCAGTGCCCCATCGAGCCCGTGCTTGCGGTTAACCCTTGCCGCCGCCTGCTTTACGATGGCGAGGGCATGAATGATGCCGATCGGCATGCGTTCGCGTTCGCCGAATGGAAAATTCTCGATCGATCGCTGGGTCTGCGCGCCCCAGTAAGCGTCGGCGGGAACTTCGATCGGGCCAAAGCTGTCGGTTTCGGTGCGGGTGCTCATAATGCCTGATCTGGGCTTGCGCCTCGACAAAGCAAGCCCGTCGGCCGGGCTTTTAACGACCGAACAGCCACCACAGGCCGGCAGCCGCCAGTCCAAGCTCGACGATGAACACGAAGACCGCATCGAGCGGGATCTTCCAGGGACGATGCTGCTGCCACAATTCCCGCAGATCGTCATGCCCGCCCTGCTGCTTGACCGGCGCAACCCGCCCGAGATGGACGACTGGCGAGCGGGAGAAAGCACGCGCTTCGCCCTCGGCCTCCAGCGGGCGTTCGAACTTGCAGCCATATTCGTTGTCGCGCTTCCACGCCACGAAGGCGCGCGTCGATCCCGCGCC
This sequence comes from Sphingomonas sp. MMS24-J13, assembly GCF_044905095.1. Lineage (NCBI taxonomy): Bacteria > Pseudomonadati > Pseudomonadota > Alphaproteobacteria > Sphingomonadales > Sphingomonadaceae > Sphingomonas > Sphingomonas sp. MMS24-J13. Next base: position 844,753 of record NZ_CP173258.1, on the reverse strand, counting down.
GGCCAGGCCGATGCTGATCTCCTGACCGACATCGAGCTCGAAAGCGGTCGAGATGCGCACGCCGGTGGCCGATACGTCGATCACCATCACATCGACCGGCATCGCGCCATCGGCCCGCATCGTGCTTGGCGCCATAGCCGGCCGCCGTTCGGCGATACGCGCCTCGTTCTTCACCCGATCTGCACCCGCCATCCGCGTCGTCTCCGCAGCCGGTCTAGGCGATCAAGGTTTCCGAACTATAAAGCGCAGCGCCAAGATCGGCATGTCCGTAGACATTTTTACTATTTCTTGCGGGTAAAATCGACCGAGACGACGTTCGATCCCTCTTCACTCGTGCGCACGACCGGATCGTTCTCCGGCGCGGCGATCTCCTCGGGCTCCTGATTCTCGACCTGGGCCGAGAAGTGGAGCGCGAAATCCACCGCCGGGTCGTGAAAGGCGGTGATCGCGGCGAAAGGAATCGAAAGCTTCGAGCCGACCTGATTGAACGAGAGACCGACCTCGAAGCCGCTTTCGGAGACGTGGAGATCCCAGAAGCGATTCTGGATCACGATCGTCATCTCGTCGGGATAGCGATCTGTCAGATGCTTGGGGATATCGACGCCCGGCGCACCCGTCTTGAAGGTGATGAAGAAGTGGTGCGCGCCGGGAAGGCCCCCACCCTTTTCCACCTGGCCCAGCACGCGGCCGACCACGGCACGCAAAGCGTCCTGGACGATCTCGTCATAGGGAATCAGGCTGTCGGGCGCGCTGTCGCTCATGGGCCTTCAACTGAACGCCGACGCGTGGCTGGTCAAGCGTTGCCTGTCGGGTGACGCACGCTATAGCGACGCGATCATGCGCACAGCCACGATCAACCGCAAGACCGCGGAAACCGCGATCGACGTCACCGTCAACCTCGACGGAACCGGGATCTACGACGTTTCGACCGGGATCGGGTTCCTCGATCATATGATCGAGCAATTATCGCGCCATTCACTGATCGACATCACGCTCAGGTGCGACGGCGATCTGCATATCGATCAGCACCACACGACCGAGGATTCGGCGCTGGCGCTCGGCCAGGCCGTGGCAAAGGCGCTGGGCGACCGGCGCGGCATCACGCGCTTCGGCACCGCTTATTCGCCGATGGACGAGACTTTGAGCCGAATCGCGATCGATATTTCGGGGCGGCCGTTCCTGGTGTGGAAATCGGGCTTCAGCCAGACGAAGCTCGGCGAACTCGATACCGAGCTGATCGAACATTGGTTCCACAGCTTCGCGGGCGAAGTGGGGCTGACTCTCCATGTCGAGACGCTCTACGGCCGCAACAATCACCACATCTGCGAAAGCATCTTCAAAGGCCTCGCGCGCGCGCTGCGCCAGGCGATCGAGATCGATGCGCGCAAGGCGGATGCGATTCCCTCGACCAAGGGCACTTTGGGCGGCGCGGCATGACGCTTGCCCTGATCGATTACGGCGCAGGAAATCTCCGCTCGGTCGATAATGCCCTGCGAGCGGCAGGAGCGACCGATGTCAGCGTCACAGCCGATCCCGATGTCGTCGCCGGCGCCGATCGGATCGTGCTGCCCGGCGTGGGCGCCTTCGCCGCCTGCATGGGGGCGCTGTCCGCCATTCCTGGCATGGTCGATGCGCTCGACCGCCGCGTGCGGGTCGAGGGCTATCCCTTCCTCGGCGTCTGTGTCGGCATGCAGCTCATGGCCGATGCGGGCGAGGAATTCGGCACGCACCCCGGGCTCGGCTGGATTCCCGGCACGGTCGCGAAGCTGGAGCCGGCCGACCCAGAGGCACGTGTGCCGCATATGGGCTGGAACGATGTGACGCTGACCAAGCCGCATCCTTTGATCGTCCCGGGCGAGGCCTATTTTCTTCACAGCTTCGCGTTTCATCCGATCGATGCAAGTGATCTTGCCGCCGTCACCGAGCATGGCGGCCGAGTGACGGCTGCCGTCGCGCGCGACAATCTGGTCGGCGTTCAATTCCACCCCGAGAAGAGCCAGGCCTATGGACTGGCGTTGCTCGCGCGGTTCCTCGAGTGGCGGCCCTGATTCCATGAGCATCACCATCTATCCCGCGATCGATCTGAAGGGCGGCAAGGTCGTCCGTCTGGCCGAGGGCGATATGGCACGGGCGACCATCTATAATGACGATGCGGTCGCGCAGGCCAATGTGTTCCACGAGTGTGGGGCCGATCATCTCCATGTCGTCGATCTCGACGGCGCCTTCGCCGGTGCCTCGGTCAACGGCGATGTCGTGGCCGAGATCGTCGAGAGCTTTCCCGGCCAGGTGCAGGTCGGTGGTGGAATTCGCGATCGCGCGGCAATCGACCGCTGGATCGAACGGGGCGTTGCCCGGGTGGTGATCGGTACTGCTGCGCTGACCGATCCCGAACTGGTGATCCAGGCCGCGAAAGACCTGCCCAACCGCATCATCGTCGCGGTCGACGCCCGCGACGGCATGGTCGCGACCCACGGCTGGGCCGAGGTGTCCGACGTGACGGCCGCCGATCTCGCCAACCGTTTTGCCGATGCGGGTGTTGCGGCGGTGTTGTTCACCGATGTCGGCCGCGACGGCTTGCTCAAGGGCTGCAATGTCCGGGCGACCACCGCGCTTGCGCGTGCGGCACGGATTCCGGTCATTGCGAGCGGCGGCGTTGCCGGCCTGGTGGATATCGCCGATCTCGCCCGCCACGCCAGCGAAGGCATCGAAGGCGTGATCTGCGGACGCGCGATCTACGAAGGCAAGCTCGATCTGCGCAAGGCGCTGCGGCTCGCCCACGACGACGCGCTATGAGCGTCCGCGTCCGCGTCATTCCCTGCCTCGACGTCGCCGGCGGGCGCGTGGTGAAGGGCGTGCAATTCCTTGATCTCACCGATGCGGGCGATCCGGTCGAGCAGGCGAAGGTCTATGACGCCGCCGGTGCCGACGAGCTCTGCTTCCTCGACATCACCGCCAGCCACGAGAAACGCGGCACCTTGCTGGACATCGTCGCGCGCACCGCCGCGGTGTGCTTCATGCCGCTGACCGTCGGCGGCGGGGTGCGGACGCCCGAAGACGCGCGCGCCTTGCTGCTGGCAGGTGCCGATAAGGTCGCGATCAATTCCGCGGCGGTCACGCGGCCCGAACTCGCCGCCGACATCGCCGACCGCTTCGGCGCGCAATGCGTCGTCGGCGCCATCGATGCCAAGGCGGTCGCTCGCGGCCGCTGGGAGATCTTCACCCATGGCGGCCGGACGGCCACCGGGATCGACGCGGTCGAACATGCGGTCCGCCTGGCCGAACTTGGCGCAGGCGAATTGCTCGTCACCTCGATGGACAATGACGGCACCAAGGGCGGCTATGATCTCGCGCTGACCCGCGCCATCGCCGACGCGGTGAGCGTGCCCGTGATCGCGAGCGGCGGGGTCGGAACACTCGACGATCTGGTCGCGGGTGTGGCCGAAGGCCATGCGAGCGCGGTGCTGGCCGCGAGCATCTTCCACTTCGGCGAGCATACGGTGGCGGAAGCGCATGCTGCCTTGGCAGCAGCGGGCTTTCCCGTCCGCTCGCACGCGGGATAGTCACTTATGCCGGACACACTCGCCCGCCTCGAAGCCACGATCGCCGCACGCAAGGGCGCCGATCCCGCCACCTCCTACGTCGCGAGTCTCTTCGCTAAGGGCCGCCCCCGGATCGCGCGCAAGCTCGGCGAGGAAGCGGTCGAGGCGATCGTCGCGTCGCTGGCCGAGGACAAGGCCGCGCTGACCGGCGAAGCGGCGGATCTGCTGTTTCACCTCATGGTTTTGCTGGCAGATGCCGGGGTTCGGCTGGACGACGTGATGGCCGAACTCGATCGCCGCGAAGGCGTCTCGGGCCATGATGAAAAAGCCAGCCGCTCGGTCATGCCCTGAACGTCATGCCAGCGAAGGCTGGCATCTCAGGAGATGAAGCGAGCCCCCTACCCTCACGAGACCCCAGCTATCGCTGGGGTGACGGGTTTGCATGAGGAGCATTACTATGCCGATCGACGCCACCCTGCCCTATGACGACAGCAACATCTTTGCCCGCATCCTGCGCGGCGAGATACCGTCGAAGAAGGTCTATGAGGACGAATTCGCCCTTGCCTTCCACGATATCAGCCCGGCGGCTCCGATCCACATCCTCGTGATCCCTAAAGGCCCTTATGTCTCTTGGGACGATTTCTCGGCCAGGGGGGCAGATGCGGAGATCGCCGGATTCGTGCGCGCGATCGGCAAGGTCGCGCGCGATAACGGCCTGGTTGCGCCGGGCTATCGCCTGTTGGCCAATACCGGCGGTCATGGCGGGCAGGAGGTTCCGCATCTCCACGTCCACCTGTTCGGCGGACGGGCTCTGGGGCCGATGCTCGCGCGATAGGTGCACTGCACAAGGCCCTATTGCGCTTGAAGGACAAGCCGTTAGGCTCCGCACATCACAAGATGGGCCTAAGCGCCCGCAAAAAGGGTTCCCGCATGCTCTTTGACCGCGTCAAGCCGCTCGACGCCATTCTCGCGACGGCCGAGAAAAAGGGTCTCCATCGAACGCTCGGCGCCTTCCAACTGACGATGCTGGGCATCGGCGCGGTGATCGGCACTGGTATTTTCGTGCTGACCTCAGAGGCTGCGCAAAAGGCCGGCCCGGGCATGCTCTTCTCGTTCATCGTCGCCGGCTTCGTCTGTGCGGTCGCCGCACTTTGTTACTCCGAGCTGGCATCGATGGTGCCGGTGTCGGGATCGGCCTACACCTACACCTATGCGGTCGTCGGCGAACTGCTCGCCTGGATGGTCGGATGGGCGCTGATCCTCGAATATGCGGTCGGCGCGAGCGCGGTCGCGGTCGGCTGGTCGAACCATGCGGTCGGGCTCCTCAAAGGGCTCGGCATCAACTTTCCCGCCGCGCTCAGTAACGCCGATGCGCTCATGGCCAAGGCGCAATTGGCCTTTGGGGCCGCACCGTCCGCCGATCTGACCACCGCGCTCCAGGTGGGTGGCTGGGTCAACCTGCCGGCGATCATCATTTCGGGGCTCGTGACATGGCTCCTCATCATCGGCACGACCGAGAGCGCGCGCGTCAACGCGGTTCTGGTCGCGATCAAGATCCTGGCGCTGACCCTGTTCATCATCCTGACGATTCCCGTCATGAACGCCGAGAATTTCAAGCCCTTCCTGCCCACCGGCGGTGCCGGCGTATTCGGCGCCGCGGCGTCGATCTTCTTTGCTTATGTGGGCTTCGATGCGGTTTCGACTGCCGCGGAAGAGACCAAGAACCCGCAGCGCAACGTGCCGATCGGGCTGATCGCTTCGCTGTCGGTCTGCACCATCTTCTACCTGCTGGTCGCATCGGGCGCGATCGGCGCGATCGGCGCGCAGCCGGAAATGACCGCGGGCGTCTCGCTCGCCCCGGGATCGGCCGAAATGGCCGGGCGCTGCGCTTCGGTCGTCGCATCGGGTGCGATCGAGCCTCTGGTCTGCTCGAAGGAGGCACTGGTCCACGTGCTCGACACGATCGGATGGCATAAGGTCGGCCGTCTCGTCGGCCTCGCCGCCGTGCTGGCATTGCCCTCGGTCGTCCTGATGATGATGTTCGGCCAGACCCGCGTCTTCTTCACCATGGCGCGTGACGGCTTGCTGCCGGCAAAGCTTGCCTCGGTGCATCCGCGCTACCGCACGCCGCATGTGGTCACGATGGTGACCGGAGTCGGCGCAACGATCGCAGCGGCCTTCCTTCCGGTCGGCAAACTTGCGGATTATTCCAATTCGGGCACCTTGTTCGCCTTCCTGATGGTGGCGGTGTCGGTCATGGTGCTCCGCGTCATCAATCCGGGCCGCCACCGGCCCTTCCGCATGCCGCTGGTCTGGATCATCGCCCCGCTGGCGATCGTCGGCTGCCTGGGGCTCTATATCTCGCTGCCGCTGACCGCGATCCTCGTCCTGCCGGGCTGGGGCATCATCGGCCTGCTGGTCTATTTCTTCTACAGCCGCTCGCGCAGCTATGTCGGGCGCGGGATGATGCACGGCGCCGACGAGGAGGAGGATATCGCGCCGCCCGTTCCAGGCACGCTTTGAACTGAACGAGAGCCCCGCCCTTTCGAGCGGCGGGGCTTTACCCGATCAACCCAATCTGGCCTTGATCAGTTCGTCGAGTTTGGCTTCGGGCCGCGCGCCGTAGTGCGAGATGATCTCCGCGGCCGCTATGGCCCCCATATGCAGGCAATCCGCGACCGAGCGTCCCTGGATCTGACCCGCCAGAAAACCCGCCGCGAACAGATCGCCTGCTCCAGTCGTGTCGACAATCCGCGTGATGGGCTCGGCCGGCACCGCATGGCGCACCCCATCGACCATTGCGATCGCGCCATGGGGGCCGCGCGTCACCACCAAAGTCGGGATATGGGCCGCGATCTCGGCCACCGCGGCATCGAAATCCTCGCCTTCGACCAACGTCAGAAGCTCGCCTTCATTGGCGAACAGGATGTCGATCTGCCCGCTATCGATCAGCCGGCGGAAATCGGCGCGGTGCCGCGAGATGCAGAAGGAATCCGATAGCGTGAAGGCGACCTTGCGGCCGGCCCGGCGCGCGATATCGATCGCGGCGCGCATCGCCGCGCGGGGCTCGTCCGGGTCCCACAGATACCCTTCGAGGTAGAGGATCGCTGCCGAGGCAATCGTCTCGCGATCGAGCGCCTGCTCGGGCAGGAATTGCGAGGCACCGAGGAAAGTGTTCATTGTCCGCTGCGCATCGGGCGTGACGAGGATCAGGCAACGCGCCGTGCTCGGCTGGCCGGGTCGCATTGGGGTGGCGAAGGCGACGCCGTTGGCACGGATGTCGTGCGCGAAGACCTCGCCGAGCTGATCGTCGGCGATCTGGCCGATGAAAGCGCAGCGCGCGCCGAGCGCGGCCATGCCAGCCAGCGTGTTGGCCGCCGAGCCCCCGCTGATCTCGCGGGCGGGGCCCATCCGGGCGTAGAGATGGGTCGACGCCTCTTCGTCGAGCAGTTGCATCGCCCCCTTGGTCAGCCCGACCGAGGCGAGGAAATCTTCATCCGCCTGGGCGAGCACGTCGACGATGGCATTTCCGATCGCGACGATGTCGAACGTGGGTGCGGGTATCAAAGGGCAAACTCCGGGAAACCTTGAACAAGACCGACTACGGTTCCGGGCGCGCGCACGCAACCGCCCGCCAGCCACGGCCGGACCGATGCGGGCTTGCCAATTCGTGTGCCGGTGACGAAAGACGGGCGATGCGTTCGATCCTCACACACGTCGCCCTCGCTTCACTGGCCGTGCTGGCCGGCTGCGCAGGAGATACCCCGCCAGGGCCGCGCCCGGTTACGGTTTCGCGCCGTCCAGTCCAGCCGCCGGGTAACCCGACGCCGGCATTCCAGATCGTCGGCAGCGACGCTCGCGTCCTGATCGCGCAATTCGGCACGCCCGCACTCGATCAGCATGAGGGCCCAGCCCGGAAGCTGCAGTTTCGGGGGGCCGCATGCGTGCTGGACGCCTACCTCTATCCGCCCGCCGGCGGCGGCGTGCCGCGCGTCACCTGGATCGACACGCGCAATCCGCAGGGCAACGATACGGACCATGCCACCTGCATCGCGGCCTTGGCGCGGCATTGAGCGTCAATCCTCCAACGGAGAATTGTCTCGTGCAAGCGCGCTTGCTATCCGCACCGACGATGCAGCCAGCCCCCGAAATCTCCCGAGTCGCCACCGCCAGAGTCGCTTGCGACGGCGCAACCGAAATTCCCGGCGGGGCCGCGCTCGGCCATCCGCGCGTCTATCTCGAGATCGACGAGAAGGGCTATGTCGATTGCGGCTATTGCGACCGCCGGTTCATCTTGATCGGCGGCCCTGCAGACGAAACCGCGCACCACTGATCGGCGCCCGGCGCCGCGGAGAAATTAACGACGCTGCAGCTTGATCGGCGTCTCCCTCGTTCCCAACTCGGTGGTGAAACGATAGGGGAGGATCGCGGGTGGGCCAGCCAGAGCTTTATGAACGCTTCCGCGCCATGCACGCGGCTCCCGGCGCCTTCATCATGCCGAATGCGTGGGATGGCGCGTCGGCCCTGCTCCTCAAACGTGAAGGCTTTCTGGCGCTCGGATCCACCAGCGTCGCGATCGCTTTCGCACTCGGCCGGCCCGATGGCGCGCATGCGGTGTCGCGTGCGGAGGCGATCGACAACGCGGCTCTGCTCACGCGGCTGACCGACCTGCCGGTCAACGGCGATCTGGAGGACGGCTTCGGGCCCTCGCCCGAAGACTGCGTCGCCACGGTGGAAGCGGCCATTGCCCACGACCTTGCGGGGCTCGGCATCGAGGACACGACCGCCGACCCGAGCCACCCGATCCATGATTTCGACGACGCGGTCGCCCGTATCCGCGCCGCTGCGCAGGCGGCAAAGGGCCGCATTCTGCTCACCGGGCGGACCGACAATTATCTGAACGGCCGTCCCGATCTCGACGACACGATCCGTCGCCTGACTGCCTTTGCCGAAGCGGGTGCCGACGTGCTGTTCGCCCCCGGCCTGCCCGACATGGCATCGATCGAGGCGGTGGTGCGCGCGGTCGCGCCCAAGCCGGTCAACGTCGTGGTGGGCCCCGGGGTCGATCTCGCGACCTTGGCCGCTGCCGGCGTCAAACGCGTGAGCATCGGCGGTTCGCTTTACCGCGCGGCGATGACCGGCGTGGTCGAGGCGGCGCGTGCTTTGGCCAAGGGCGATATTCCCGGAGGCACGCGCGGCATCGCGACGCGCGAGATTGCCGCCCTTCTGCCCTCCGCCTGATCCGCATCTTCAAGGAGTCTCGCATGACCGACCTTTCGGCCTTCCCGATAGCCCAGAAATGGCCGGCGGAGTATCCCGACCGCCTTCAGCTTTACTCCTTCCCCACCCCCAATGGCGTGAAGGTCTCGATCGCGCTGGAGGAACTGGGCCTCGAATACGAACCCCACGCGATCAACATCATGGCGAACGAGACCTGGACGCCCGAATTCCTGTCGCTCAATCCCAATGGCAAGATCCCGGCGATCGTCGATCCCGACGGCCCCGACGGCAAGCCGATCGGCCTGTTCGAATCGGGCGCGATCCTGATGTATCTGGCGGAAAAGACCGGCAAGTTGATGCCCACCGATACGCGCGGCCGTTACGAGACGATGGAGTGGGTCTTCTTCCAGATGGCCTCGATCGGCCCCATGTTCGGGCAGCTCGGCTTCTTCAACAAATTCGCCGGCCGCGAGATCGAGGACAAGCGCCCTCTCGAACGCTACCGCAAGGAAAGCGAGCGCCTGCTCGGCGTCATCGAAACCCGGCTGGAGGGGCGCGAGTGGATCATGGGCGCGGATTTCACGATCGCCGACATCTCGATGATCGGCTGGGTGCGCAACCTGATCACCTTCTACGAGGCACGCGATATCGTCGGCTATGACGGCCTCAAGAACGTACCTGCGTGGCTCGACCGCGCGTTGGCGCGTCCAGCGGTGCAGAGCGGGCTGACGATCCCGAAGCGGCCGGCTTAAACCCGGCCGTCATGCGAGCCCTAGCGAGGAGGTGACGGGCAGCCGGGCAGGTCAGCGCCGCATCAAACCCATCATTCTGAGCGCGAACCAGGTCAGGCCCGACAGGGCCAGCGCGCCGAACAAGGCAAAGAAGGTGCCGGCCTCGCCCTTGGCGAGCGGCATCCCGCTGGTGTTCATGCCGAAGAAGCCGGTGACGAGGGTCGCCGGCATCAGCAACGCAGTGATGATCGAGAGCAGATAGACATTCTCGTTGGTGCGCTGGCCCGCCTGCAGGTCCAACTCCTCGCGCAGCAGACGTAACTGCCCCTGGCCGGCAACCACGTCGGCATCGAGCGTGTGAAGCCGTTGCAGCATACGCGTGGCGACCGGCGCCAGTGCAGGCGGCAACGCCGGGTTGCCGTCGAGCCCGGCCAAAGCGATCCGCATGCCGCCGAGCATGCGATGCAGCCGCGCCGAGAGCCGCCGCATCGCGATCAGCGCACGCGTATCGGGCGCCTGATCATCGGCCAGCAACTGATCTTCCATGACGAGCAATTCGGACGCGATCGTCTGCGCGCGCTCCGAGACCGTATCGGCGATCACCGTCAGGACGATTTCGAACGCGATCGCGCTGTCGATCGCGCTGCTCCATGCGGCACGATGACGGATCACGTCGGGGCTATGCAGCGGGTGATGGCGCCCCGTCAGCACCATGCTCGGCCCGATCACGACGCGCAACGCGCCGAGCCGGCCGGTATCGACGCGATCGAATTCGCGCTCGAAATCGGGCAGCACCAGCCCGATCCAGCCGCGCTCGGCACTGCTGCGCGGATGCGCGTCCTGGCCGACAAAGAGGTCGCGGATCAGCGGCGGCATGCCGACGCTTTCGACCCAACGCAGGTTGCGCTTGTCCCACAGATCGAGATGGAGCCAGCGGAAATCGCATTCGGCGGGCGGCGCATTTTCGCCCATGGCCACATCGTCGTCACCCGTCCGCCAGCAGGCCCATATCGGGCCCGGCGCATGGCTCGTGGCGAAAGGCGTGAAATCGGACGTCGATGATCTCCCGTCCGCCGGCTAGGGCCGCTGTATGACGATCCGGTTACAGTGCCCGGATCAGCGCATCAGTACCAGCTCCTCGGCCATGCTGGGATGCAGCGCGACCGTATCGTCGAACGCCTGCTTGGTCAGCCCGGCCTTCACCGCGATCGCCGCCGCCTGCAGGATTTCAGGCGCGTCTGGCCCGATCATGTGGATGCCGAGCACGACATCGGTGACCGAATGGACAACCAGCTTGTAGAGCGAGCGCTCGTTGCGGCCGGCAAGGACATTCTTCATCGGCCGGAAATCCGACGTGTAGATCTTGACGTTGCCATAGGTGTTGCGCGCCTGGGCCTCGGTCAGCCCCGCGCCTGCCATCGGCGGATTGCTGAACACCGCCGAGGGGATCGTGCCGTAATCGACGCGGTGCGGGCGATTGCCGAAGACGGTATCGGCGAAAGCCTGCCCCTCGCGGATCGCGACGGGGGTGAGCTGGACGCGATTGATCACGTCGCCCACTGCGTAGATGCTGTCGCAGGTCGAGCGGCAATCCTCGTCAACCTTGATCGCGCCCTTCGAATCGAGCTCGACGCCCGCACTCTCGAGTCCGAGGCCGTCGGTATTGGGGCGACGGCCGGTGGCGAACATCAGCACGTCGCAGGGGATCGGGTCATGCTTGCTGCAATAGACCAGCAGAGACCCGTCGGGCTGCTTCTCGACCTTCTCGAACGACGCATGGAACTTGAAATCGATGCCCTTGGTCATCGAGATCTGGAGCAGGCGATCGCGGATCTGCTCGTCATAGCCGCGCAGGATCACGTCGGAGCGGTTGACCAAAGTCACGTGCGAACCGAATTCGTGGAAGATGCCGGCGAATTCGTTGGCGATATAGCCCGCGCCTGCGATCACGATCCGCTTGGGAACGTCATCGAGGTGGAACGCATCGTTCGAGGTGATGCCATATTCGGACCCGGAAAATCGGGCACGTCGGGCGTCGCACCGACCGCGATCAGGATATATCTGGCGGTGACGGTCTTGCCGCTGGCGAGCTTGACCTCATGCGGCCCGGCGACGGTCGCGCGCTCCTTGATGATCTCGACATTGTTGTTGCCGAGCGTCTGGCTGTACAGCCCTTCGAGCCGCGTCACCTCGGACAGGACATTGTCGCGCAGCGCCTTCCAGTCGAACGCGCATTCGGGAACGTTCCAGCCGAAGCGGCGGGCGTCCTGCAGATCCTCGGCGAAATGGGCGCCGTAGACGAGCAGCTTCTTGGGCACGCAGCCGCGGATCACGCAGGTGCCGCCGACCCGATATTCCTCGGCGACCGCGGCCTTCGCGCCATAAGCCGCCGAAACCCGCGCGGCGCGCACGCCGCCCGATCCCGCGCCGATCACGAAAAGGTCGTAGTCATAGTCAGCCATCGAAAGGATCCCGTCCCCGGTGATTGGGCCCGCGATGTAGGGGCTCGGTGGGGCAGCGGCAAATGCGAAAGGCGATCACTGTGATCGTTCGTTGGCGATGCAGAAAAGCGATCGCTTTTTGCCTTAACAGGCTGCGGAAAAACTCTTTCCGGGATGCGTCGGTCGTGATTCAAGTGTCGCGGTGAGTTTTGGGGTGCGGCATGCGCGGCGAGGACGTTCGGACGGATAGCCTGTTTTCCTATGTGAGTTGCGAGGCGCGGGTTCCCCTGGGTCATCCGCTTCGTCCGATCCGCGCTATGGTCGACGAAGTGCTTGAGGTTCTGTCGGGCGATTTCGAGGGGATGTACGCGAAGACGGGTCGCCCCTCGATCGCGCCCGAGAAGCTGCTTCGCGCGCTTCTACTGCAGGTCTTTTATTCGATCCGTTCCGAGCGTCAGCTGATGGAGCAGTTGGACTACAACCTGCTGTTCCGCTGGTTCGTCGGCCTGTCGATGGATGCGACAGTCTGGGACGCCACGGTGTTCACCAAGAACCGCGACCGGCTCCTGGAAGGCGATGTCGCGACCCGGTTCCTGGCTGCGGTGGTGGCGCAGGCCCGAAGCCGCGACTTGCTTTCGGATGATCACTTCTCGGTGGATGGCACGCTGATCGACGCCTGGGCGTCGATGAAGAGCTTCCGTCGCAAGGATGATGGCGATGGACCGCCGGGGCCGGGACGCAATGCCGAGCGCGACTTTCGCGGCGAGAAGCGATCGAACCAGACCCATACCTCGACCACCGATCCCGAGGCGAAGCTCTACCGCAAGGCCAACGGCCAGTCGTCACGCATGGCGTTCATGGGGCATGTGTTGATGGAGAACCGCAATGGCCTGGTAGTCGGTGCCACCCTCACGCAGGCGACGGGCACCGCGGAACGCGAGGCCGCGCTGGCGCTGGTCGATGCGCTGGGAGCCAGCGGCCGTATAACCTTGGGCGCCGACAAGGCCTATGATGCGCGCGAGTTCGTTCGCGAACTGCGCGCCCGCAAAGTCTCACCGCACATCGCCCGCAACGAGCAGATCACGCCCGCCGGCGACCGACGGCGCAGGAGCGCCATCGACGGCCGCACAACCCGCCATCCCGGCTATGCCATCAGCCTGCGCGTCCGAAAGCGCATCGAAGAGGTGTTCGGCTGGACCAAGACCACCGGCGGACTGCGCAAGACCCGCCACAGGGGCACCGATCGCGTCGGATGGGCCTTCATCTTGACCACCGCCGCCTACAACCTCATCCGGATACCCAAGCTGATCGCGGCTGCCTGACCATGCTCGGACTCCGCCTCAAATCGGCGCAGTCCGAGCAAAATGGCCAAAATGGACGCCCGTAACCCCGCGCCGAGGCCCGTCCAAGCCCTCAATCCAATGGACAAAACGGCCGGTTACGCGCGTTTTTCCGCAGCCTGTTAAAGCCCGAATCCGATTGTAACGGTCCGCTCCACCTTGCCCGTCACCCCGGGCTTGAGCCGGGGTCCCGCTTCTTCTGTTCCGCCGAAATAGCGAGACCCCGGCTCAAGCCGGGGTGACGATTTAATTTAACAAGAGATAGCTCTAAAGGACCAAAATGATCGTCGTGCCGACCGCGCCCGGAGCCCATTATATCGGCGATGCGCTGGCCTGGACGGGCGCGGCGTTAGCAAGCCGGTGGCAATATCACCGCTGGCCCGCAGAGGCCCGGCGCCTCGCGGACACGACCCGGCCGGGCTATTTCGTGGCGCTCGGTCTCGGAGCCTTGATCGGGGCATGGCTGTTCGGTTCGGCCAACACCTTGCGCGCGATGATCGCCGCGCCCGGCCATAGCATCGCCGGCGCGCTGGCGGGCGGTATCTTCGGGGTCGAAGTGTGGAAGTGGCGGCATGACGTTCGCCGTTCGACAGGGGGCGCCTTCGTATTGCCGATCTGCGTCGGCATGATCGTCGGCCGCTTTGGCTGCCTCTTCGCCGGCCTGTCCGATTTCACCTATGGCACGCCGACGCGCCTGCCCTGGGCGGTCGATCTGGGCGATGGCATCGGGCGCCATCCGGTCGAGCTTTACGAAGCCGCCGCGATGGCCGCGTTTCTCGCTTTCTATCTGCATGGCCGCATCCGTCATGCCCGCTGGGCAGCCGCGCACGGTTTCCATGCGATGATTATCATCTATGCTGGCCAGCGTTTCGCGTGGGAGTTCCTGAAGCCCTATCCCCCTGTTATCGGGCCGCTCAACATCTTCCACCTGCTCATGATGGGATTGATCGCCTATGGCATCCTCTGGTGGCGACGCGGCGATACTGACGAAACCCGCCCCCCAGGCTGAGCCGTTCGAGCGCAAGGCCGCGCCCTATATCTTTCACGGCCAGACGACGAGCCTGTGCGAGACCTGTCTCGAGCCGGTCCCCGCCAAGATCATCATCGAGGACGATGCACGCGTCTATTACCTCAAGCGCTGCCGCGATCATGGCGTGCAGAAGACGCTGATCAGCGACGATCTCGATTATTGGCGCCAGCAGAAGCTCTGGATCAAACCCGGCGACCGCCCGCTCCACACGCAGACCCGTACCGAGGCCGGCTGCCCGTTCGATTGCGGCCTCTGCCCCGATCACGAGCAGCATAGCTGCCTGGCGATCGTCGAGATCAACGAGGCTTGCAATCTCGCCTGCCCGGTCTGCTTCGCCAACGCGACCGACGTGCATGGCAGCCACCGCCCGCTCGCCGAGATCGAGCATATGCTGGACGTGCTGGTGGCGAGCGAGGGCGAACCCGATCTGGTCCAGCTGTCGGGCGGCGAGCCGACCATCCATCCCGATTTCTTCGCGGTCCTGGATGCGGTCAAACGCCGCCCGATCCGCCATGTGATGATCAACACCAATGGGGTGCGGATCGCGCAGGATCCGGATTTCGTGGCGCGGCTGGCGAGCTATGCGCCCCGTCTGGAAGTCTATCTGCAGTTCGATTCGCTCGACGACGATGCGCTGCTCGATCTGCGCGGCGCACGTTTGGCGCGGATCCGCCGGCAGGCACTAGAGGCGCTCGAAAAGGTCGGGCTGGCGACCACTTTGGTCGCGGTCGTCAAGCGCGGGGTGAACGATCATGAGGTGGCGGCGATCGTGCAGCATGCGCTGACATGGTCATGCGTGCGCGGCGTGACCTTCCAGCCGGTGCAGGATGCCGGGCGCAACGACGGGTTCGATGCTCGTGAAAATCGCGTGCTGCTCACACAAATCCGCCGCGAGATCGGCAAATCGGGTGTGTTCGGGATCGAGGACATGATTCCCCTGCCCTGCAATCCCGATCAGATCTGCATCGGCTACGGGCTGCGGCAGGGGCAGGACATCACGCCGATCACGTCGCTGCTGCCGCGCGAGGTGATGCTGAGCGGCCCGAACACGATCAGCTACGAAGCCTATCCGGCGCTGCGCGATCGGATCCTCGATCTGCTCTCGCTCGCAACCACGCAGGCCAATACCGAGGAGAAGCTGGCGGGCCTGCTCTGCTGCCTGCCGCAGGCGCTGGTGCCCGAGAACCTGTCCTACGCGAACAGCTTCCGCGTGGTGATCCTGCAATTCCTCGATCGCTACAATTTCGATCTCGGCACGGTGAAGCGCAGCTGCGTCCACTTCGTCACGCCCGAGGGCGCGATCATCCCGTTCGATACCTATAACAGTTTCTATCGCGATGGCGCGGAAGGCGCGGGCGTCCTCGCCCGCCACCGCGCGCTGGCCGTGGCGGGCCGGCGATGATCCGGCTGTTGGGCGGGATCCTGCTTGCCGTCGGCATGCTCGTCGCCGGGACGAGCGGGCTTTGCTCGCTGTTCTTCCTCATCAGCATGATCGGGCAGCACGGCGCGCCCGACGGAGTGCTGATGGTCCTGATCCTGGGCGGTGTTCCGTTCGCGATCGGGAGCGGTTTGTCGTGGATCGGCTGGAAATTGATGAAGTCGAACCGGGACGATTAACCGCGCTCGGCGCTCCGCCCAAGCGTGAGGAAGCAGAACAAAGCGATCAACCCCAGCACCGACCCGATCGCCATCGTCGCATTCCAGCCGCCGCGATGGTAACTGACCGTGCCCAACACCGATCCGATAGCGCCGCCGACGAAGCAGGTGGTCATATAGAGCGCATTGACCCGCCCGCGCGTCTCGCTCGGGCCCGAATAGAGGATGCGCTGGGTGGCGACCTGGTTCATCTGCACCGCCGCATCGATCGCTACCGTGATCACGATCAGGGCCGGCAAGGCCAGCGCCGCGACCGCCCAGCCGGTGAGCAGGAAGCCAATGCCAAGCGTCGCCATCGCCCCCATGCTTGCCAGCCGGCCAAGTCCGCGATCGGCCATCCGTCCCGCGACCGGCGCCGCCAGTGCCCCGCCCGCGCCGGCCAGCGCGAACAACCCGATCGCGTTGCCGCTGAGATGGAAGCGCTCGGCCAGCATCAGCGGCGCGGCCGTCCAGAACAGGTTGAATGCGCCGAACAGCAGCGCCTGGTAGAGCGCGCGCCAGCGCAGCACCGGCATCGTCGCGAACAACCGCCCCATCGAAGCGAGGATATGCCCATAATGGAGCCCGCTCGTCGGCCGGTGGCGCGGCATCAGCAGGACGAGCCCGATCCCGATCGCCAGCATCAACACCGAGGAGCCCCAGAAGATCGCCCGCCAGCCGAACGCTGTCGCGACGAACAGCGACACCGGCCGCGCGAGCATGATGCCGGTCAGAAGGCCGCCCATCACGTTCCCGACGACCCGCCCGCGTTGATCGACCGGCACGAGATGCGCGAGCAAGGGCACCAGCACCTGCGCCGCGGTCGAGCACAGCCCGATCAGGAAGAAGCAGGCGAGCAGCGGCGCCGCGCTCGGCGCGAGCGCTGCGCCGATGAGGGCTGCGATCGTGATGCCGAGCATGATCAGCACCAGCCGCTTGCTCTCGACCAGATCGGCCAGCGAGACCAGGAAGAACAGGCCCATGCCGTAACCGATCTGCGTCACGCTGACGATCGCCCCGGCGACGTCGCGCGACAGGCCGATCGCGGCGGCGATCTCGCCGACCAGGGGCTGGGCATAATAAAGATTGGCGACCAGCGCTCCTGCCGCGATCGCGATGATGACGATCAGGGCGGAGGATGGGCCGGCGGCGGGTTGCTCAGTCTGTGACACCGCTCGGTCCATAAGGGCGCTGGCGCCGCGTTGACAGGTTTCGATGTACGCGATTACGAATTATCGCGCTTCATGAAGGCGGTGGCTCCATGACGACCGACCCGATCCTCAAAGGGATCACGCCTATCCTATTCGTGCGCGATGTCAGCGCCGCGGCGGATTTCTACAAGACCAGGCTCGGCTTCGCGATCGACTTCCTTCACGGCGAGCCGCCCTTCTACGCATCGGTCTCGCGCGACGGTGCGTGCCTTCATCTCCGCTTCGTGCGGCAACCCAATTTCGCCGAACTGGCGTCGCGCGAAAGCTCGCTGATCCTAGCGACGATCGAGGTCAGCGACATTGCGGCACTGTTCGCGGAGTACGAAGCGAAGGACATCGATTTCGCGCAGGTTATCGAACGGCAGGATTGGGGCGGGACCGATTTCCAGATCCGCGATCCGGACGGCAACAGGATCTCGTTCGTCGAGTTCGGGCTTAGCTAGAAAGCCCCGTTGATCAAATCCCCGCCTCGCCCTCGACCATCCGCGCCAGGGCCGACCAATCCACCTCCTCGCCCTCGCGCGCGATCAGCGAGAGGACGTGGTTGCGGACCACCGCCAGCACCGGCATCGGCACGCGCATATCGTTCGCCGCCTCCGACACGAGATTCATGTCCTTGAGGCCGAGCGGGGCGGTGAAGCCGGCGGGCGAGTAAGCGTCGCGCGCGATGATGTCCCCATAGACGCGGTAGATCGGCGCATCGAACAGGCTGCCGGTCAGCACCTCGAGCATCTTCGCCTTGGGAATGCCGCCGCGCTGGCCGAGCGTCATGGCTTCCGCCATGCCCTCGATTACCGACCCGATCAGGAAATTGCCGCACAATTTCATGAGATTGGCCATCGGCGCAGAATCGCCGAGGATGAACGTCTTCTGTCCGATCGCATCGAACAAGGGCTGGCAGCGCGCGAGGGCGTCGGGCGCGCCTGCGGCCGCGATGAAGAGCTGCGCCGCCTCGGCCGCGGCCGGGCGGCCGAAGACCGGCGCCGAGACCAACGCCCCGCCCGCCTCGGCGTGAGCGCCCGACAGTCGCTCGGCAAAGCGCAGACCGATCGTGCTGAGCGACACGTGGATCGGCTGCGACCGGGCCGAAAGGATCCCGCCTTCGCCGAACACCACGGCCTCGACCGCATGATCGTCGGCCAGCATCGACATGACGATACCACCGGCGGCCGCCTCGGCCGGGCTTGTCGCCAACGTCGCGCCCGCCGCCACCAGCGGTTCGGCCTTGTCGGCGCTCCGATTCCAGACCGAGACCTCATGCCCCGCCTTCAGGAGATTGCCCGCAATCGCGGTGCCCATCCGGCCAAGGCCGACAAATCCGATCTTCATGTCCCGCTCCTTCAAGGCCGCAAGGTCAGCGTCCAGCGCGTCGCGCCGGGCAGCAAGGGTGCCGCGCGCCCTTCGACCCAATCGCGATGCCCGGCAAGATAGTAAGGCGCGAGCGGCGCGCCAGATTGGCCGCCGGGCATCTGGAACAGTCCCTGCGCCTCATGCCCCGGCGAGACGGCCAGCCGCTCGCTTGCGCCCGCGCCGCGTGCCTGCGCACGGACGACGCCATTGTCGCCGGGGACGGGCTCGTCCTTCGGATCGGTCAGCAGCCCGAGCAAGGGGATCGCCTGTGCGAGCGGATGGTGGATCGATGCCGTCAGCCAGCGGCCCCATGTGTAGCGATTGACGTCGCCACCAGCCTCGTCGGCGACTGACCTGGCGACGTCGGCGAGCGCGGAGGCGAGAAAGGCATCCCAAGTCGCGCTCCCCGGCGGCACCAGAGCGGCCGGCCGCGCGCGCAACAGTTCGCGCATCGCCTGTTCGGACGAGGTGAGCGCGTAGCTGCTGATGCCGGTATCCTCGGGCTTGCCGATGTAGGCGACATAAGCGTTGCGGATCACATCGATGCGGAACGCGCGGATCAACCGATATCCGACCGAATTGGGAGTAGCCAGACCATCCCAAGCCTTCACCGGCGCGATCATCGCCACCAGGCGCGGATCGCCCTTGGCCTTGTCGAGCGCCGCCAGCATCTGGCTCTGCCAGAAGGGCATGCGCAAGGCGGTCGGATCGAGCTGGATCGAAAGCATATCGCGCTCGGCGAAGCGATTTTTCGCGAACAGGCGCTGCTTGATCCGCAGTGCGCGGGCGCCATCGTCATAATTGCCCGGGCCCAATCGGGCGAGCGTGGCCCCGCCCTGCGTTCGCGCATTGGCGCTCCACAGCCTTGCCGCGGGCGGATCGACGATCGTGGGGATCTCCGACGGACCGAGGAAGCCCGCCCAGCCGCGCGACCCATCCGCCCAACTGGCCGGATCGCGGCCATTCATGCCGAAGCGGCGCGGGATCTGGCCGACGATCGTCCAGGCGATATGCCCGGCGCTGTCGCCGATCACCATATTCTGATCGGGCATCGCGGTCTGGTGCGCGGCGGCGATCACGTCCTGTACTTTATGCGCCTGCTCGATCGCCAGGAACGGCGCGAGCTTTATGGCATGCTCGCCGTGCGCCACCCAGCGATCGGCGACCTCGCGGCCATCGGGCAGGGTCGCGACGATGGGGCCCCATATGGTCGAACGCACCGGGAGGTCACGGCACGCACCGGCGGCGCACAGCCGCTCATGCCGCACCGCGATCGGGCGCGGCCCACCCGGCGTCGCATACCAATCCTTCCGCCCCGCGACCGGATCGACGATCACCGCATCGTGCGAGGCGACATGCGCGACCGTAAAGCCCCAGGCGACATGGGTGTTGCTGCCGACCACGATCGGAAAGATGCCTGGCAGGGTCACCCCGACGATATCGAGCTGCCCCGGTATGACGAGCCGCGCGCGATACCAGATGTTGGGCACGCGCAGCCCGAGATGCATGTCATTGGCGACCATCGCCGCGCCGGTTCCGGTAAGGCTCCCGCCGACGACCCAATTATTGCTGCCCTTGACGATCGGCTCGGGCAGATCGGCGCCATGCGGCGCGGGCAACGCGGCACCCAGCTTGGCCGGCAGCGCGACCGGCGGCATCGGGCTGCCGTCGAGCGGCGCATCGAGTTCGGTGCCGAGCGGGTAGAGCAGATCGGCCATTGCCGGCCCGACGCGTGCCACCGCGCGTGCACGATCCAGCGGCACCCTGGGCTCGGCCTCCTGCAGATCGAGATACATGGCGTAAACGATGAGGAGCGAATCCTCGGGTCGCCACGGCTGCGGCGTCTGGCGGAGCAGCATATATTCGAACGGCGGCGCCTTGAGATCGCCAAGGCCCTTATTCACCCCCGCCACATAAGTGCGCAGGATCGCCTGCTCGGCCGGCGTCATATGCGCGAACACATTTCGCGCGCGAACGCGGAACAGGTGGATGCGGGTCTTCTCGTCGATCTTGAGGCCGGCCGCTCCGAACAGGCTGCCGAGTTCGCCCGCAGCGGCCCGGCGCATCATGTCCATCTGGAAATAACGTTCCTGCGCATGGAGATAACCGGTGGCGTAAGCAAGATCGGTGCGGCTATGGCCGGTCAGGGTCGGCACGCCGGCGGCGTCGCGATCGATCTGCACCGGGGCGGCAAGGCCGGCGGCCTGCACCTCGCCATCGAGGCGTGGCTTGCTTCGTTCGAGCCTTAGGAAGAACATGATGAGCAGGATCGCGACGATGAACAGGATTAACCCGAGCAGCCCCGCCACCCCGATCCCGATCCGCCGCAACGCCTTGCTTTTCATCCCTGCCCCACGTCGCTGATCAGCCACACCGTCAGGGCAAAGGACGATCCATCATCCTGAACTTGTTTCAGGGTCTACCGTGCGTACCGCACTGTTCGTGCGGATGCCTGGTGGATGCTGAAACAAGTTCAGCATGACGAGAAAAACAGATGCGATTGCCCGCCCAAGCTATGACGCGCCCGGCGCGCAGCGGCAACGCTCAATCCTGTTGCGCATGCTCACGCTGGACCGCAGGATGACGCCCATGAAAACCACCCTCCTGCCGCTCGGCGCACTCCTCCTGATCGGCGCTGCGCCCGCCCCTTCGCCCGATGCGCTCAAGACAACGATCACTGCGTTGGTGGGCTTCGGCACGCGCCACACGCTCTCCACGACGACCGATCCGAAGCGCGGCATCGGTGCGGCGCGCAACTGGGTCGCGGATGTGTTCGCGAAGAATGCGGCAGCGTGTGGCGGTTGTCTTACGATCGAGCGGATCGGCGACACTTTCACCGGCGCCCGCGCGCCCGGCGGCGTTCGGGTCGAGGATGTGATCGCGGTCCAGAGGGGTACGACCGACCCCGACCGTGTCATCATCGTCCAGGGGCATATCGACAGCCGCGTCAACGACGTGATGGACGCCGCCAGCGACGCTCCCGGCGCCAATGACGATGCTTCGGGCACGGCTTTGGTCATGGAGGCGGCGCGGATCCTGTCGAAAGAGAAATTCCCCGCGACCATCGTCTATGCGGTGCTGACCGGCGAGGAGCAGGGCCTGTGGGGCGGGCAGTTGCTGGCACGAACCGCGAAGGCGCGCGGCTGGAAGGTCGCGGCGGTGCTCAACAACGATATCGTCGGCAACACCCACGGCATCGGCGGCGAGCATATCACCGATGTCGTGCGCGTGTTCAGCGAGGGAATCCAGATCGCCGGCAATCCAGCGGAACGCGGCAATGGCGGCGAGGATGACAGCCCCTCGCGCGCGCTCGCCAAGGCGGTGGCCCGAGTGGCGGGCGCCGAGCCCGGCATCGGCCTCAAGGTGTTCGCGGTGCGCCGGCCCGATCGCTTCCAGCGCGGCGGCGATCATATCCCCTTCCTCGAGGCGGGCTATCCGGCGGTGCGCTTCACCGAGCCGGCCGAGCATTATGATCGCCAGCACCAGTCGCTCCGCACCGATAACGGCCGCGTCTATGGCGACACGATCGACTGGGTGGATTTCCCTTATCTCGCCCGCGTCACCGCGCTCAACATGGCGGTGATCCGCGAGTTGGCCGCTGCACCGGGCGCGCCGGCGACGGTGACCATCTCGGGCGCGGTCAGCGACGACACCCATATCAAGTGGGACGCGGTGCCCAGCGCCACCGGCTATCGCATCCGCTGGCGGCGCGCCGATACGTTCGGGTGGAGCGACAAGAAAGACGTGCCCGCCTCGGCCACCGCCATCGACCTGCCGCACATCAATATCGACGACCATTTCTTCGGCGTCTCCGCACTGTCGGCCAAGGGCGCAGAGAGCATCGTCACCTTCGGCGGCATGCCGGTCCGCCCGCCGATCGGGAGTTCGAAATGAAGAATCTTATGATCCTTGCCGCTTTGCTCGGCACAGCCGCGAGCGCCGGGACCTATGATCTGCCCGCCTCGCCGACGACGGTGGCGTGGGGGCATTACGATCCCAAGGCCAAGCCGGTCCTGACGATCAAATCGGGCGATCGCGTGGTGATGCACACCCTGATCACCAGCAGCCCCGATCGACTGGAGGGCGCGGGCGTCGCGCCCAAGGACGTCGAGCAAAGTCTGCGCGACATCACCGCGCATGTCACCGACAAAGGGCCGGGTGGGCATATCCTGACCGGACCGATCGCGATCGAGGGCGCCGAACCCGGCGACACGCTGGAGATCCGGATCGAGAAGATCGATCTCGCCATTCCCTATGCCTATAACGCCTTCCGATACGGCGCCGGCTTCCTGACCGACGATTTCCCTTATGCGCGGATG
Organism: Sphingomonas sp. MMS24-J13; assembly: GCF_044905095.1. NCBI lineage: Bacteria > Pseudomonadati > Pseudomonadota > Alphaproteobacteria > Sphingomonadales > Sphingomonadaceae > Sphingomonas > Sphingomonas sp. MMS24-J13. The sequence goes on along the minus strand of NZ_CP173258.1, from coordinate 821,937 downwards.
AAGATCGTCCCGCTCGATCGCACGCAGATGGTCGCGCATTTCGCGCCGGGCATCACCATCCCGCTCCATCCGTTCTTCGGCAGCATGGGCATCGCCCCGCCGCCCGATTTCGGCCGCTACGACAGCACCGCCCCGACGATCATCGGCGGCAATATGGATAACAAGGATCTGATCGCGGGCAGCACGCTCTATCTGCCGGTCCATGTCCCCGGCGCCCTGTTCGAAGCGGGCGACGGCCATGCCGCGCAAGGCAATGGCGAGGTCGACATCACCGCGCTGGAAACGAGTCTGACCGGGACGTTCCGTTTCATCCTGCACAAGAAGGGTGAACTGCCCGGGCCCGCTTATCCGCGCGCCGAGACGCCGACCCACTACATCGCGATGGGCTTCGACGACGACCTCTCAAATGCGACACGCAAGGCGCTGCGCAACATGATCGACTATCTGGTCGCGGCGAAGGGGATGAACCGCGACGACGCCTATATGCTGCTGAGCGCGGCAGGCGATGTCGCGGTGACCGAGCTCGTCGATCGCAACAAGGGGGTGCATGTGCTGGTGCCGAAGGCGCTGTTCGCGAAGTAAGGCTCGCGCGGTCAGCCGAACCATCGCGACGCGGCTGCGGTAAGGCCTGTGTCGTCGGCGGCACGATCACTCGCCCAGGCCACGACACCGTCTGGCCGAACCAGCATCGCGCTCAGGCCAAGGCGCTCGCTTGCATCATCGGCAATATACGCAATCCGGTCCCGCCATTGGGCGGCGATCGACTTGCGCGACGGGCGCTTGTCGAAATCCACGATCAGTCCGCGGCCGCTGCGCATATACTCGTTAACTCGTGTCCCATCGGCCATCGCGAAATCGGGTACGCTACGACCCGTCAACGGATGGCTTCCACCCAGATCGTACCGAAGTGCAACGCCCAGCACCCGTTCCGCAAAATAGGTCGCGCCATCGCCTGTTTCGATCAGATCGCGAATAATGGCTTCGATCGCACGCGAACTTCTGCTCGGCCGCATCAGCGCGACCTGGGCACGCGACCAGTCGAGGATCTGCGCGGCAACCGGCTGCCGCTCCTGCGCATAGCTGTCCAGCAGGTCCGGCGGCGCATCGCCGCGGATCGTGGCGGCGAGCTTCCAGCCGAGGTTCATCGCATCACCCAGCCCAAGATTGAGGCCCTGTCCGCCGAGCGGCGAATGGACATGCGCGGCATCGCCCGCGAGCAGCACGCGGCCCTTGCGATATTCGCTCGCCTGACAAGCGCGATCGGTCCAGGTCGTGGCCAGTTCGAGACGGGTTACCGCGACATCCGCGCCGGAAACCCTGCGTAACACGGCTTCGACATGGTCGCGCGTGATCGGATCGCTCCGGTGGAAGGCGCCGCCGTCGAAATCGACCATCGCGATCGTGCCGGGCGCATTATAGGTATACATGCCCGTCGCCGTGTAATGGCGGCCTGATATCAGCCTGGCCGGATCGGCCAGCACGACCTCGACCGAATAGCCGGTCAGTTCGGGATCGGTACCGACGAAGCCGATCCCGGCAGCCTTGCGCACGGTGCTACGGCCACCGTCGCAACCGACGAGCCAGCGCGCGCAGATCGGCGCGGTGCCAGTGCGGACCATCACCGCCGTATCGGATTGTTCGAGATCCGCCACGCCGCAACCGCGCCTGATCTCGGCCCCCATGGCCGTCGCGCGATCTGCGAGAACGGTTTCGATGCCCGCCATGTCGGCGGCGATGCTGCGCGGCAGGCCCGGCAGCCGGTACGGCCAATCGGTGCCGTCGATCCGATCTTCGAAGAACTGGATCCCCGCGAAATGGCCGGCGGGGCGACGCCGTTGCCGCATCCAATGCGCGGTTGCCGGCACATCGCGGCCGACGGCGCCCTGCTCGATAGCAGCCAGCAGATCGCGGCGATCGAGGCTCTCGATCGTCGGCACCGAAAGCCCCCGCAGGCCGAATGGCAATGCCTTCAGCGGCGAATGCGGATCCCGCGCTTGCTCGATCACCAGCACCGAGCAGCCCGCGAGGCGCAACTCGCAGGCGAGAAACAGGCCGACCGGCCCTGCGCCCGCAATCACGACGTCGTAGGAAGAATTGTGGGGGGTGTTCATGAATCGCTCCTGGTCGATGTTCGTTCGACCGGAGCGTTTCTCAAGCTGAGCACCTCGCAGACGAACGATCGGACGCTTTGGAAGCCTCCTGGGTTCGTCGCGGGGATCTCAGGCGCGAGGCCAAAGACCAGAGCTTTCGTTACCGAAAGGACTTGGGCTTACCAGACCAAGTCTGCCTTTTCCGACATGGCCCGAATAGCGTGTTGGGGATCGAATCGCAACGATCACTCACTTTCGGACGACGTCGATGCTGCCACCGCCCGCGCTTCATGCGGTGCGAGCCAATGCCACGCCAGCAGCACCGGCTCCAAGAGCGCCATCCCGATGAAAATGCTCAGCAGCCGCAGCAGTGCAGGCATGATCTCGGCATCGGCATAGGTATCGGGCACGAGCGTGACGAGGATCGCGAGGGTGAATTGCAGGCCGACATAGGTGGTGGTGCCGCCGGCATTCTCGATATGCCGTCCGACGATGACACCGATGCATGTGCCGGCGATGAGGATGATCGGCGATCCCTGCGCCAGAAACAGGAAGGCCGCCGCCAGCATCCCGCCACCGAGACAGCCGATCGTCCGCTGGAGCAGACGGCGATTGACGGGCACGAGCCCGCTCTTGCCGAGTACGGTCACCGGCACGATCATCACCGCCATGATCGTCACGCCCGCCTGCGCAAGTTCGCGGATGCCGAACAGGGCGTGGAGGACGGGCAGCAAGGCCAGGGCGATGCCCGCCTGCGCGGCATGGCTGGCGGCATAAGGATGCCAGCCGATCCGGACCGCGGGCGCTATCGGCGGACCCGGCCAGTGGCGGCGGGCGGTGTAGGTGCTGATCGCGCTGACGATCACGCAGGCGACCGTGCCGGCAATCACTTCGAGCAGCCGCGTTTTCGCGAAATCGATCACATCGACGGTCGGATGTTCGAGCTTGCCGAGCAGGATCATCTCGAACGTCAGCCCGAACAGCAGCCAGCTATAGGCGCGCTTCGCAGTGAGCATCCCGTAGAGCCCGATCGCGCCGATCAAGGCAGTCGCGAGCGTCGCGAACGGCAGCGAGCGGCTGGCGAAGGGAACGATCAGCAGCCCCAGCCCCGCACCGGCGGCAGTGCCGACGATCCGCATGATCCCGCGCAGAAAGCTTTCTGCGACATGGCCGCGCATCAGCACGAAGCCGGTAAACGCCGCCCACGAGACGTTATGCGCATGGATCATATGCGCGAACAGGACAGCCAGTGCGACCGATGCGACGCATTCGAGCTCGTCGACCATGCGCGGGCCGGGAGCGAGCAGGCCTTCGAGCGTGGTGCGGATGGTGGCGGGCATGGCGCGATTACAGAGCGCGAAGCGCCTCGATCGTGCGATCCACCTCGCCAGCGGTGTGGTAGTGGCACAACCCCAGCCGCACCAGGCCGCCGCTTTCGGCCAGGCCCAGCCGCGCGATCACCTCGACCGCGTAGAAGTGGCCCGACCAGGCGAAGATCCCCTGCCCCGCCAGATGCCCCGCGATCGCGTCGGGATGGTGGCCGTCGATGGTAAATGCGAAGGTCGGGACGCGGCCGTCCATCGTCGGCACGCCCCACAGCTTCAATCCCGGAATCGTCGCCAATCCCGCCAGCAGCCGCTCGCCCAGATCGCGTTCGTAGGCGATGCAGGCCTCGAACGCCGCACGCAGGCGCTCGCGCCGGCCGTTCGCGCCGGAAACCTCGCCGCCCAGCCAGTCGAGATAGACGATCGTCCCTAGCACCCCCGCCTGTCCTTCGAACGAGGGCGTGCCGGTCTCGAAGCGATGCGCGCCGTCATTGCCGGCCGGGCGCACCTTGTAGGCCTCGATCGCGTCGATCAGCCCCGATCGCACCCAGAGCACACCCTGGTGCGGCCCGAAGAATTTGTAGGGCGAGCAGACGAGGAAATCGCAGCCGATCGCCTCAACGTCGGTCGGCACATGCGGTACCGATTGCACCGCATCGATGAACACAAGGGCCTCCGATCCGGCGCGCACCATCGCGACGATTCGATTGACATCGTTGAGCGTGCCGAGTGCGTTGCTGGCCGCCCCGACTGCGACCAATCGTGTCCTTGGCCCGAGCAGGCCGGGCACCGCATCATAATCGAGCACCCCTGTCGCCGGATTGAAATCGATCCAGCGCACCTTCGCCCCACGATCGCGCGCCGCGAGCAACCACGGCGAGACATTGGCGTCATGATCGAGCCGGGTCAGGACGATCTCGTCGCCCTCCTCCCAGCTGCGCGACAGTGCCCGCGATAGCGCGAACGTCAGCGAGGTCATGTTCGGCCCGAACGCGATCTCGTCCGACTCGCCACCGAGCAGATCGGCCATTGCCGCATGCGCCGCTGCGCTCATCGCGTCGGTCTCGATCGTGGTGGCGAATGCGCCGCCGGCGTTGGCGGTGCCACGTTGAAGGTGCGCCACCATCGCCTCGATCGCAGGGCGGCAGACTTGCGTGCCGCCGGGCGCGTCGAGATAGATGCGCGGCCGGCCGTCATCGGTCACCGCCAATGCCGGAAATTGCGCCCGGATCGCCTCAATCGGAAAGTCCATCGCCCACCTCCGAATCGCTCGCTTGCACCCCCCTTCGTCGGGCAGGAGCACGAACATGGCAATCGAGCCCGCATTCTGGACGCAACCGGTCGTGTCGCTCGCGCGCGCCTTGATCGGTGCACGCTTTCTGATCGACGGCATCGGCGGGATCATCGTCGAGACCGAAGCTTACGATATCGACGATCCGGCCGCACACAGCTTTCCCGGCCCGACCCCGCGCAATGCGCCGATGTTCGGGCCGGGCGGGCATGTCTATGTCTATCGGATCTACGGGCTGCACTGGTGCCTCAACTTCGTCGGCGGGGCGCGCCATGGCGGCGCGGTGCTGATCCGCGCGATCGAGCCGACCGACGGGATTGCGGCGATGCAGGAGAGGCGTCGTCTGGTCGATATCCGTGCGCTCTGCAGCGGGCCGGGCAAGCTCGCTCAAGCATTGGGCGTCACCGGTGCGATGACGGGGCTGCCGGTCGATCAACCCCCGTTTTCGATCGAGGCGGGGGAGCCGCCACGTGAAATTCTGGTAGGACCCCGCATCGGCATTACCAAGGCCATCGATCTGCCATGGCGGTTTGGTCTGGGTGGCTCAGGCTATCTGAGCCGCCCGTTTCCCAAGAAAATCGTGTCGCGAGCGACGTGATGCGATAAGCTGGTCTCGGCTCGAAGGAGATTGCTGCAAGTGCAACAGGCATTTCCGGCCTTGCCTGTCCGGACCGGACGGAACAGCTTCGCGCATCGTCAATTGAGATCGAAATGATGAACCGTCGATTCACGCTGCTCCTCTGGCTCGCTGCAATTCCTGCCTTTGCGCAGGACGCTCCTGCGCCGGCCCCACCCGTGCAAACTGCACCGCCGGCACCGGCAGCGCCGAAGCCGGCGGTAGTCCATGTCACCCTCACCACCAGCGAGGGCCCGATCGTGTTCGAGCTGGAGAAGGAGCGCGCGCCGATCACGACCGCGAACTTCCTGCGCTATGTCGACGGCAAGCGTTTCGACGGGACCACTTTCTATCGCTCGGTCAAGGTGCAGGACGGCTATGGCCTCGTCCAGGGCGGCGCGCGCAACGATCCGAAGCGGGTCTTTCCCAATATCGCGCACGAGCCCACCACCAAGACCGGTCTCAGCCATGTCGATGGCGCGATCTCGATGGCGCGTGCCGCGCCCGGCACGGCGAGCGGCGATTTCTTCGTTGTCGTGGGGGGTTTTCCGACGATGGATGCCGATCCGTCGCAACCCGGAGACAATCTCGGCTTCGCGGTGTTCGGACACGTCACCCAGGGCATGGATATCATCCGCCACATCCTGGTTTCACCGACCGGTGACGCGGGTCCGGCGGTGATGAAGGGCCAGATGCTGCTCGCGCCGGTCAAGATCATCTCCGCAAAGCGGTCCGATTGAAGGCCGCCACGCCTGGCCGATCGATCAGTGTTCCAGCAGAATCCGCGCCGCTACCAATTGACTAGGGTTCATATCGAGTGCCTCGGCGCAGGCGATCAGATTCGGCTGATAAGCCTCGAGGAACGACAACACGGCCGCCAGCAACGCCGGCTCCCCCGCCCGCGCCCGCAGATCGCCGATGTCGAGGCCCGTGGTGGCGATCATCCGCGCTGCCACATCCGCATCACCCAAAGTCCAGGCGAGCGCACGCAAACCGATCGTCGCGGCCTCGTCAAAATCCGGTCTGCCATTATGCGCTGTCATGCGTTTTTCTGTGAGGAGTTGAGTATGATCAAGCCCGAGGAAGGCCGCGTGGCGAAAACCGTTCTGGTTGTCGAGGATAATGATCTTAACCTCAGGCTCTTCTGCGATCTTTTGACGGCGCACGGTTATAGACCAGAACCGGTAAGCGACGGCCGCGACGCGTTGACGCGCGCGCAAGCCATCGTCCCCGATCTGATCGTCATGGATATCCAGCTTCCGCACGTTTCGGGGCTCGAACTGATCGAGGCGATCAAGCGCGACGCCCAACTGGCCGCCATCCCGATCATGGCGGTAACGGCCTATGCCGCCAAGGGTGATGAGGAACGGATCCGGCTTGCAGGCGTGGATTCGTATGTGTCCAAGCCAGTGACCGTGGCACGCTTTCTGGACGCGGTCCGCAGCCTTATCGGAGAGGTGCGTTAAAGCTTGTCTTTCAAGCCCTTGAGCACGGCGAACGGTCCGACATCCTGCTCATCGACGACACCGGCTTCGCGCAGCACCTGAGCTGCGTTCGGCGCGCGTGGGAACGGATCGAGCGCAAGCGATAGAGTCTGCGCTGCGGCCTCACCCAGATCGATCGCGCCGCCCGCGAAGCCGATAATGTCGAGATCGTCCTCATCGAGCTCGATCTCGTCCTCGGTAGCGCTCCCCTCCGGCATGAATTTGAGTTCGAACGGTTCGTCGACGATCGCCGCAATGGGCTCGCCGCTGGCCACGCAAGCCTGGGTGACGGCCGCACGCAGCCGGCCGGACGCATGCACCGCCCCATTGGTATTGTGCAGGTCGGCCTCTGCATCCATCCGTTCGATTGCCAGCAGGCCGAACCGGCGCGCCAACGCCATCCGCTCGTCCGCGTTCGCTTCGATCGCGATGTGACGCACGCCGTCACCCAGCGTATCGAGGCGTACCGGCCGCGAGAATTCCGGATCGGTCAATTCTGCCATACCCCAGCCAATATCTCGTCCGCGGGCGTCGCGCCGAGCGTCGCGTTGAGCGCGGTCAGGCCATCGCGCAACACCTCGCTTTCGCCGGGGCCCGGCGCGACGCCGCGATAGACATTCCGCACGATCGCCGCGTCGAGATCGCCATCGACGGCGAACGCCTCGCGAAACGCGCCCAGTCGCCCGCCGAGCGCCCCCATCATCTTGCCGACATGCTTGCCGACCACGACATCGCCGACGCCACGCTCACGCAATTGCCCGTCCATATCTTCGACGAACAACTCGGTCAGCCGCGCCGCCGGTTCGCGGCCCGGCGCGCCCTCACGCTCAAGCCGCAGCAGGACGAGGCTCAGGATCGCGGCGACCATGTCGAACCGCCCATCGATCGTGTCGGGTACCCCGCCCGACCGGTACCAGACCGGCCGCCGCGCCGCCGCAACGATCGATCGGTAGAGCGGCAGCAACGAATCGCGCTCACCGCGGCCGAACAGCCGCCGCCATAGTCCCGCCACTCGCCGCATCTCCTTTCGCCGCCGCTTGCCCAAGCGCGCGGCCCCGCATATTGAGGCACCAGCGCGCGGTTGCAATCCCGGCGCTTCATTGTTTGTGTCGGGAGAATATAATGGCAGCATCCAGGGCGCGAGCAGCGGCCACACCGCTTGCGCTGATCGGGCTCGCTGCGCTTTCCGGCTGCACCTCGGTTCGCGATCACAAAGGCTATATCATCAATTCCTCGCTGATCGATACGGTCGCGCCGGGCGTCGACACGCGGGATTCGGTCTACAAGACGCTCGGCCGCGCCAGCCTGGAAGGGCAGTTCAACAAGGGTGCGACCTGGTATTATGTCGCGCGCGACACCCGCCAGCTCGCTTTCTCGACCCCGCATCCGACCAGCCAGATGCTGCTTACGATCCGCTTCGCCCCTAATGGCGAAGTCGCGTCGGTGCAGAAAACGGGGCTTGAGACGATCCGCAACGTCTCGCTTGACGGCAAGAAGACCCCGGTGCTCGGTTCCAACCGCGGCTTCCTGTCCGAGCTGTTCGGCAACATCGGCACCGTTGGCGGTGTGAGCTCGGGTGCGCCGACGGCAGATAATCCGGGTTAGAGTTAGGCTGAGGCTCAACTCAGTCTCGTCACCCCAGCGCAGGGTGGGGTCTCGCGCGCGTTGACCGCGCTCATATCCTCCTGAGATCCCAGCTTTCGCGCAGGCGGGGATGACGGTGTTCGCTTAAGCTTCCCCTGCGAACTTCGCCACCACTGTCGCATCGAGCCCAGCCGCCTTCAGCGGCATGGCGAAGCTCCGGGCGATCGCGTTGCGGGCCGCATCGCGTGCCAGTCGCATCGGCAGGGCCTCCCCGGCCTGACGCATCAATTCGGCCTGCCCCGCCGCCCTATTTGTGGAATCGAGCTGGGTGGCAACGTCGGTCAGCGCCAGCAACACCCCACCCTCGCCATAAGTCCGCACCTGATCGAGATCGACCTGCGGTCGCGAGACGCGGATCGGCGGCAAGGTGATGGTAAGCGTATGGGTCGCCGCATTCCACGCCAGATCCTGCTGCCGCAAGGCGGCGAGATCGAGTTCGTAGCGGACCATGCCGGGCATGATCAACGTCCGCCGCGCCGCAAACAGGAAGCGATGCTGCTCCGAGGTCACGACCGCGACGAAGCGTGCGGCAAACGGCGTCAGGACCGCTTGCTCGCGCACCGCCTGCAGGCTGGCGGTAGCGATCGTTACCGGATCGGGATTGAGCTCCTTCTTCAGCCGCCAGCCCAAGGCCGCGATGATCCCGGCCGCAACCAGCAGGACGAGCAGGAACGCGCCACCGACCCTCAACACCTGCCGGGTCACGCCGCCAGCGCCCATCCGTCGCCGTCGCGGACCACTTCCTGCCGTGTCTCCAGATCGATCAAATGCGCTAGCACCGACCGGCCGGCCGCACCGTGCAGGCGCGGATCGATGCCGGAATACATGCGCTCGACCATCGACTGGATCGGCAGCGGCTCCTGTCCGAGCAGATCGAGGATCTGCCGCTCGCGCTGGCGGCGGTGCATCGCGATCGCCGACACGAAGCGGCGCGGCTCCTCGACCGGATCGCCATGCGCGGGATAATATATGCGATCGTTGCGCTCGATCAGCTTGCCGAGGCTCATCATGTAATCGGCCATGTCGCCATCGGGCGGCGAGACGACGGTGGTCGACCAGCGCATGACATGATCACCGCTGAACAAAGCGCCACTCTCGCGCAGCGCGAAACAGAGATGGTTGGAGGTATGCCCCGGCGTCGCCACCGCCTCCAGGGTCCAGCCGGGGCCGGACACCGTCTCGCCATCCCCCAGCACACGATCGGGCCGATAGCCGGGATCGAACGACGCATCCGCACGCGGCCCGGCATCCTCCAATACGAGCGGCGCGCAGCCGACGATCGGCGCGCCGGTGACGGCCTTCAGCGCAGGCGCCGCGGGGCTGTGATCGCGATGCGTGTGGGTACAAAGGATCGCGGTGACCGTTTCACCCGCCGTCGCGGCGAGGATCGCGGCGACATGCTCGGGCAGATCCGGCCCCGGATCGATCACCGCGACATCGCCATGCCCGACGATATATGTCTGCGTACCCGTATACGTGAACGGCGATGGATTGGGCGCGAGCAGCCGGCGGACGAGCGGCTCCAGCGTCACGACCCGATCGCTCATCGGATCGATGCGAACCCCGCCGCGACGAGGGCGGATCACTGTGCGGTGACGAGCCCCTGCTCTTCCATCAGCTGCTGCAGCTCGCCGCTCTCGTACATCTCCATCATGATGTCCGATCCGCCGACAAATTCGCCCTTCACATAGAGCTGCGGGATGGTCGGCCAGTCCGAATAGGCCTTGATACCCTGACGGATGCCCTGATCCTGCAACACGTCGACCGTGCCATATTCCACCCCGATCCGCTCGAGGATCGCGATCGCACGGCTCGAGAAACCGCATTGCGGGAAAAGCGGCGTCCCCTTCATGAACAGGAGCACATCGTTCGCCTTGACGGCGGCATCGATGCGGGCATTGGCGTCTTCGGTCATGGCTTGGTCCTCAGGAAGGAATGGCAGTGGTGAGCTGGAGCGCGTGGAGCACGCCCCCCATCCGGCCGCCCAGCGCCTCATAGACACGGCGTTGCTGGATGATACGGGATTGACCCCGGAAACTTTCGGACACGACACGCGCCGAATAATGATCGCCGTCGCCGGCCAGATCCTTGATCTCGATCTGCGCATCCGGGATGGCGGCGCGAATCATCGTTTCAATCTCGTCTGCGGCCATCGCCATTATTGCGACTCGATCAGCTGGCGACGCGCCTCGATCGTCGCGTCGTGGAGCGCGGAGCGAATACCGGCATCGTTCATCTCGACACCGGCGGAGACCAGATCGCCAAGCAGCTTGCGAATGATATCCTCATCGCCCGCTTCCTCGAAATCGGCCTGAACCACCGCCTTGCAATAAGCATCGCTTTCCTCGGCGGTCAGCCCCATCAGCCGTGCGGCCCAGGCACCGACGAGACGGTTGCGGCGCGCGGTGACGCGAAACGCCATCTCCTCATCGCGCGCGAATTTCGTTTCGAAACTGCGCTCACGATCATCGAAGGTGGACATGCATTCGGCTCCCTTTGCTCTGAACAGCAAGATAGGGACCGCGGCGTTAGGGCGCAACCGGACCTTAGCTATCGAAGGGGAAAGCTGGACGTCGGCGCCCCATTGACGTCACGCAGCGAAACCAAGCCTTTACAACCAGGGCCGCTCCACTGCCATCGTGCGCTCATATCCGCTGATCTTATCTGCCATGGCCAACGTCAGGCCGATCTCGTCCTTGCCACCCATCAGGCAATCGCGGCGGAATGGGTCCATGTGAAATTCGAACCGGTCCTGGAACGGCGTGGTGACGGTTTCGGTCTCGAGATCGACGGTGATCGGATCGGTCTTCGCGACCTCCATCAGCCGGTCGATCGCCTCCTGCGGCAGGATGATCGTCGCGATGCCGTTCTTGAACGCATTGCCTGAAAAGATGTCCGAGAAAGACGGCGCGATCACCGCGCTCACGCCCATGTCGTTCAGCGCCCAGGCCGCATGCTCGCGACTCGATCCGCAGCCGAAATTGTCGCCCGCGATCAGGATCGGCGCGCCGGCATATTCAGGATCGTCGAACACATTGCCCGGCTCGGCGCGGATCGTCTCGAACGCCCCTTTCCCGAGGCCCGCGCGGGTTATCGTCTTGAGATAATGCGCGGGAATGATGACGTCGGTATCGACATTCTTGCGGCCGAGCGGGAAGGCGCGCCCTTCGACCGAGGTAACCGGGTTCATCTGAAACTCCCTGCGTGGCTTTTCAGGGCGAGCCACTGCGCCTGCTTGGCGTCGAACGAGATACTGCAATGGGCCGCACTACTGGACGGCAGATCCAGCAGAGCAATCGAGCCGTCATCCACGCCCCATTGCCTGCGGCCGATGGAGGCGGCCTTGCCGCCGTTGAAGGCGATGGCCCGGAGGTTGGGCAGATGCATTGCGAACGCGCGCAAATCGCGCGGCTGATGATCGCGGATCGCGGTGTCGAGACTACCTGCCCGACGCGCCGACTGGATCACGTCCCACAGCCCAATGCCATGCGCGAGCAGGCGATCGAGGCGCGCGGAGTAGCCAAGCATTGGCAGATCCTCGCCGATCACGCCGCCGAGCAGCCGCCAGAATTGATTGGTCGGGTTGGCATAATATTGCCGCGCCGCCAGCGAGACCTCGCCCGGCAAGCTGCCCAACACCAGCAAGCGCGTATTCGCATCGACCGATGCCGGAAACGCCGCCTTCAGCGCTTGCGAACTCACCCCATCAGCTCGCGCACGTCGGTCAGCCGGCCGGTGACCGCCGCCGCCGCCGCCATCGCCGGCGAGACGAGATGCGTGCGCGCACCCGGCCCCTGCCGGCCGACGAAATTGCGGTTGGAGGTCGAGGCGCAGCGCTCGCCGGCCGGAACCTTGTCGGGATTCATCGCGAGGCACATCGAGCAGCCCGGCTCGCGCCACTGGAAGCCAGCCTCGATGAAGATACGATCGAGCCCCTCGGCCTCGGCCTGGCGCTTGACCAGCCCCGAGCCCGGCACGACCAGCGCCTGGCGGATATTGCCTGCGACCTTGCGCCCCTTGGCGACCGCAGCAGCGGCGCGCAGATCCTCGATCCGGCTGTTGGTGCAGCTCCCGATGAAGATATTTTCGACGCCGACATCCTGCATGCGCGTGCCGGGAACAAGGCCCATATAATCGAGCGACTTGCGAGCCGCCTCCTGCTTGGAGGGGTCAGCGAAGCTCATCGGATCGGGTACGCTGCCGGTGATCTGCACGACGTCCTCCGGGCTGGTGCCCCAGGTCAGGCTCGGTGCGATCTCGTCGGCGTGGAGCAGGACCACCTTGTCGTACACCGCGCCCGGGTCGGTCGGCAGTGTCCGCCAATGATCAACCGCTTTCGCCCATTCCGCGCCCTGGGGCGCCATCGGTCGGCCGGCAATATAGGCAAAGGTGGCTTCGTCGGGCGCGATCAAGCCCGACCGCGCACCATGCTCGATCGCCATGTTCGAAACGGTCAGCCGGCCCTCGATCGACATGGCGCGGATCACCTCGCCAGTATATTCGACGACGTAGCCAGTGCCGCCGGCGGCGCCGACCTTGCCGACGATCGCCAGAATCACATCCTTGGGGCTCACGCCGAAGCCGAGCGTACCGTCGACCCGGATTTCCATCGTCTTCGATTGCTTGAGCAGCAAAGTCTGGGTGGCCAGCACATGCTCGACCTCGGACGTACCGATCCCGAAAGCGAGCGAGCCAAGCGCGCCGTGGGCAGCGGTGTGGCTGTCGCCGCACACCAAGGTCGTGCCCGGCAAGGTGAAACCCTGCTCGGGGCCGACGACATGGACGATGCCTTGCTCAGGCGCGATCTCGTCGAACAATCGGATCCCGAACTCGGGCGCGTTGCGCCGCAGTGCAGCAAGTTGGTTCGCGCTTTCCGAGTCGGCGATCGGAATGCGATGTCCCTGCGCATCGACACGCGCAGTCGTCGGCAGATTATGATCCGGCACGGCCAGCGTGAGATCGGGACGACGCACCTTGCGCCCGGCAACGCGGAGCCCTTCGAAAGCCTGAGGGCTCGTCACCTCGTGAACGAGGTGGCGATCAACATAGATCAGGCAGGTGCCGTCATCGCGGCGCGAGACGACGTGTGCGTCCCAAATCTTTTCGTAGAGGGTGCGGGCTTTGCTGGACATGATGGCCGCAGATAGGCGCGCGGATCGCCCCGCTCAAGCATAACAAAGCTTATCCCGTAGCAACCAAATCGTCGCAATGGAAAAGGGCGCCGGATCGAAATCAGACGCCCTCCAACAATTCATTGATGCAATCGCCTCAGACCAGCGAATGCTCCGGGCGACGGCGGCGAAGCGTCGCGCCCATCAGGCCGAAGCCGGCGATGAACATCGCCCAGGTCGCCGCTTCGGGAACCGGTATGACGATCGCCGGAACCGGATCGGTCGAGAATGTCCCGGTGGAATTGGCCCTGAACGTCTTCAACGCATTGCCCGTGCTATGCGCCAAACTCGGCGTGATCGACGTCAGCGAAAGTGAGAAGTCCTTGTCCACGGTCGGAAGGAAATTCAGGAACGCCGAAGTGTAAGTAATCGTGCCGGCATTGGCACCACTGGTTGCGTCGCGAACGCCGCCCGATGAAGTTCCGTTGATCGACGCGTTGGTGAACGTCGCCGACAGCAGGTTGGTACCCGCTGCATAGGTGTAGCCCGAGATCGTGATAGGCGCAGTGCTGATGATCGAAAAAGAGCCCGTAAGCCCCTTCTGAGTTTGCTGCGGTCCGAGGCTGGACGCCGCCACGTTCGTTACGGTCGCCAGCAAAGTGAAAGTCGCAGTGACATTGGAGACGACGTTCAGGCCGGGCTGCAGGAACGAGAATTTGATGGTCGTCGAACCAGCAGTCGAGCCGTTAGTGGAACTCGTGAAGAGGGTACCGCTCTTGCTGCTCGCACCATCGCTCGCGCTGTTCTTCCAATAGATATTGGAGCTCGAATTGACGGCCGAGTAAGATGCGAAACTGGTGATGGTCGCCTGCGACGGGGTCGCAACGAGCATGCTGGCGGCTATTGTTGCGGCAGCAAGCCCTGCCCCCACATTCAGCTTGGGAAAAAACATGTACCACTACCCCTCTACTGACGGCCATGTCGGACGATCGACGGGAACCTAGGGCAAAGGTTAACTCAATGTCAACCATTTTTGTGCAGATGCGAAGTTAACCATTTGCGGTTAACTCGACGGTCCGGTAATTCCGGCAACGAGCGTCCCATAGACGATATCCATCACAGCGCATGATCAACCGGAAGTCCCGGCATTTACCTACCGTCGCAACGAACTGCGCTGGGCGGAAGGACACCGGTTCTATTGAGAACCCGCTATTGTTTCCCGAACCCCGACCCGGATCCTACTAACAACCTCTTCAAGGCGGGCGGCAGGTGGAGATCGAACTCATGATCGCCGTCGGCGAGACGAGCCAAAAAAAGGCGTTGAACCAGAGTTCAACGCCTTTTTTACTGATTGACCAAGTAAATCAGGCCAGCGAGTATTCCCGGCGCCGGCGAAGCGATGCGCCGATCAGGCCGAAGCCACCAATGAACATACCCCAGGTCGCCGCCTCAGGAACCGCGAAAATGGGGAGCGGCGCCGGATCGGACGAGAAGTTACCGCTGCTATTGCCGCTGAACGAGCCGAGCGCGGTATTGGCATTGTTCGACCTGAGCTTCGATGCAATAGACGCCAGCGACAGGGCGAAATCGCGATTGACCGTCGGCGCAAAGTTCAGGAAGTCCGACGTGTAAGTAATGGTCGAACCATCGCCCGTCGAATCGAGCTCTCCACTGGTAGATCCAACCCCACCGAAGATACCCGAATCGGTGAACGTGGCGGACAGAAGGTTCGACCCCGAAGCATAGGTATGGCCAGCAACCGTGATTGCGGACGTGCTGATGATCGAGAAGTTGCCGGCAATCGTCGGCTGATAGAAAAAGGAACCATCCGTCAGCGCGGGCGCGTTCGTCGCAGTGGCCAGCAGCGTGAAATTCGCCGTTACGCCGGAAACGACGTCCAGCCCCGGCAGGAGGAAGGAAAACTTGATCTGCACGCTGCCTGGCGTGCTCGCGCCCGGCGCAATCGTGTAAATCGAGCCGCCCGAACCGGAGCCGCCCGAACCATTGTTCTGCCACCCGATGTTATTGCTGGTATCGATAGGCTGGTAATCCGCGAACGTTACCGTGGCGCTCGCCGGCACCGCCGCGAACATCGCCGCACCAACGATCGCGCCCATTGCCCACTTGGTCGAAACCATTACCGCCCCCTACATACACAAGACCCGCGCATGGGCCATCTGCTGGATGCAGTGCAGCAAAGGTTAACTCCATGTCAACCAAAAAGCGGCGCCTTCCATCAGATTAAGAGGTCTTTAGGGGTTTCCATCGGCAAAAAATGCCCCATAACTACGAATCATGGTTAAGGACGGCCCGGCTGGAGCCAGTCCCGAAACGTGCGGCGGTAATATTCGTCGAACAATTCCATCGGTAGGCCGGTCGGTTTGACCGACGTCGAATTCCACAACATCGCCACACCGAATCGCGCATCCGGATCGAAGATGATCAGCGACCGCGATCCTTTCACCGCGCCGCGGTGCCAAACCAGGTGATGGCCTTCATAGATCGATGAACGAAAGCCGAGCCCGTACGCACTGCTTTTAAGAATCTGATCGTAATCGGCGCGCCCGCGCTGCGGCGTGAGAACACGCGGCACATGGAGTTGGAACAAAAGATCCTGCGGCAGTACGCGCGGCGCGCCGCCCATCTGGGCGCGCATCCAGATGCCCAGATCGACGATCGTGCTGGAGACGCCCCCTGCCGCCGGAATGCGGAAATAGGCCTCGGGCACTGGCAACTCGCGCCGGCCATCGTGTGGACGCGCCCAACTCTTCTTTCCGACATAGCCGTCGCGCGTCGTACTGGCGCTGGTCATGCCGAGCGGCCCGAACAGGATCGTGTGCGCCGCTTTATCGTACGACAGGCCGCTCGCCTTCTCGACCGCCTCGTGCGCCACATCATAACCGATATTCTGATAGGCAAAACAGGTCCCGGGCGGGCACATTGGAAAGAGTGGGCCGTACGAGCCGCGAATCTCCCCGGATCGACATTGTCTTCCAGCCGATCGTCATAAGCATTCTTGACGATGCCGAGGCGATGCGAAAGCGCGTCGCCGAGCGTCGCGACGTTCTGATTATTTTGCGGCAATTTGAGCGTCGCCGACCATTTCGAGATCGGGTCGTCCAGTGATAATTTGTGCGCCGCAGCAAGTTTGACGACGAGCGTGGAACCCACGCTCTTCGAAAGTGACGCCCAGCGGAACTGGGTCTGCGCGCTGACGCGATCGCCCGAGCCCGCAACCGTCTCGCCATAGCCTTTGACAAACGCGAGCTGCCCATCCTCGATGACAGCGACGCCCAACCCCACCATATCGCGCCGTTCCATCAGCTGGCGGATACGAGCATCGAGGTGGGTGTAGTCGATCCGATAGGCTTTGGGATTGAGCGGCCCCGCCCCGAGCCTGCGCTCGGCTCGGTTGGCGGTATATTCGCCTTGCCGGGCCGGCGCCTCCGCGACGAAATGGCGCGCGATCACCGCCAGTTCGATCGCAATCAGGGCGACCAGCACGATCGCGATCCATCGCGCCACCGCGGGGACATGCCACGGGCGATGCCTAGGGGGATTGGGTCGTGTCGGCGGTATCACGTTGGAAAAGCCATTGTCGGCGAGGCTCTGGCGGCGATGGCCAAGGCCGTCAACGCATTGCGGGCTCGGCTCATCGCGCAATATCATGCGACGAAACGTCGTGGTCGATGAGCGGCGGGGTCAAGCCAAGCCCGATCAGTCCTCGTAGGCAGCGGTCGTCTTGGCCGCGACCTCGTCCGCCGTCACGCCCGGTGCCAGCTCAACCAGCTTGAATAGCGATTTATGATCGGGCCGCGAGAACACGCACAGGTCGGTCACGATCATGTCGACCACATTCTTGCCGGTCAGCGGCAGGGTGCAGGCCGGAATGAACTTGGGATCGCCGTTCTTGCTGGTATGCTCCATCACGACGATAATCTTCTTGACGCCGGCGACGAGGTCCATCGCGCCGCCCATCCCCTTCACCATCTTGCCGGGGATCATCCAGTTGGCGATGTCACCCCCTTCCGAAACCTCCATCGCACCGAGCACGGTCAGGTCGATATGACCGCCACGGATCATCGCAAAGCTGTCCGACGAGGAAAAGAAGGACGATGACGGCAGCTGGCTGATCGTCTGCTTGCCGGCATTGATCAGATCGGGATCGACCTCGTCCTCATAGGGGAAGGGCCCGATCCCGAGCATGCCATTCTCAGACTGGAGCGTCACCTCGACACCCTCGGGCACGTGGTTCGCCACCAAAGTCGGGATGCCGATCCCGAGATTCACATAATAGCCGTCCTTCAGCTCCTTGGCGGCACGGGCGGCCATTTCGTCGCGGGTCCAGGGCATCAGTGCTTCACCTTCTTGGAAACGGGATACGGAGCCGGCGAAGGGCCGGGATCGCGCCATTGCTTGTCCTTGGGAAAGATCTCGTCAGAGCCGCCCTGCAGCGCCGATCCGTAGACTGGGTTGGGCAGCACGAACCAGCCATTGCCCCAAAGCTCGGCTATGCCCGGCAAGGCGGTCGCGGCGCGGCGCGCGGCGATGCCGTTGGGTTCGGTGTTGAACAGATCGGTGAAGTCGCCGAGCTGATCGCCACCCATCGCCAGGACGCAATAACGCGCCGAAATCGTCTGACGGCGGCCGTCCTTGCGCGATCCGGTCGCGTCATCACCCATCAGGAACAAGGTTTCGCCATGGCGCGCGGGGCCGAGCCCGGCAGCATCGATCGCAGCCTGCGCGCCGGCGGCGTTGGCGAGCGCCCGGTTGGTATTGAAGATCACGGTCACGCCAAGCGCCCGGATATGATCGAGCGCTTCGCGGGCGCCCGGCGTCGGCAACACATAATTGGCGCCCGTTTTTTCCCACCGGTCCCACGCATCGTCGTTGAAGGTCTTCCGGCCGGCGGCCAGATCGTCATATTCGGCGCCGAGATTGAGGATCGACGTCTCGTCGACATCGAGCACGATCGCAGGTGGCTTGCTGCCACAATCGGGGAAATGCGGATCGGCGAGGCTCGCGTCGGGCGCGAGCACCACGCTGCGGCGTTTGCCATCGGTCATCGCGCCGTCGACGAAAGTGGTGAAAGCGTGCCACACCCCGCGGCTGAGCGCCGCTGCTTCGCCCGATCCGAAGAGATATTGAATGCCGTGCAGTTGCTGCGGAACCGCCGGTGGTTCAGGTGGCACGAAGCTGTGCTGCCTGGCCGGCCTCTTCGCAAACGCGCCCTCGCCCGCCCCGATCCCCGAGACGAGCGTCAGTACGGCCGCTGCGGCCAGACAGACGGGGCGCCGGCTCACGCCGCCTGGCGCTGCCGGACGGTGCGGAACTCGATCTTCTTCTCGTAGGGCGCGCCCGAGATCAGCCGCTTGATATAGATGCCGGGTACATGGATCGCGTCGGGATCGAGGCTGCCGACCGGCACGATTTCCTCGACCTCGGCGACCGTGATCTTGCTCGCAGTCGCCATCGGTGCGTTGAAGTTGCGGGTGGTCTTGCGGAAGATCAGGTTGCCCGCCTCGTCGGCCTTCCACCCCTTGACGATCGACAGATCGGCAACGATCCCACGCTCGAGCACATAGATCTCGCCGTCGAACTCTTTGGTCTCCTTGCCCTCGGCGACCACGGTGCCGACACCGGTCTTGGTGTAGAAGCCGGGGATACCTGCGCCCCCTGCCCGGCAACGTTCGGCGAGCGTACCTTGCGGGCAGAATTCCACCTCGAGTTCGCCAGCGAGATATTGACGCTCGAATTCCTTGTTCTCGCCGACGTAAGACGAGACCATCTTGGCGATCTGACGGGTGCGCAGCAATTTGCCCAGGCCCAGGCCATCGATGCCGGCATTGTTCGAGACGCAGGTCAGCCCCTTTATCCCCGATGCCTCGATCGCGTCGATCAGCCGCTCTGGAATGCCGCACAGGCCGAAACCGCCCGCACAGATCGTCATGCCGTCGAACAATAGCCCGTCGAGCGCGGAGGCGGCATCGGAGTAGATCTTGTTGGCCATGACGGTCCCTCGCAGGAGAAAGATCGGATCGGACGTCGCCCCGCTCCGCCCTGCCCGCATAGGCAAGCGCGACACAAATGGTCAATTGCGGCGCGTTGCCTCAAACGGCGTTACGATGATAGCGCGGGCGCATGACGAAGCTTCGCACCGGCGGCCGTATCCTGGTCGATAACCTGATCGCACAACGCTGCGACCGTATCTTCACCGTTCCGGGCGAGAGTTTTCTCCCCGTGCTCGACGCCTTGGTCGATGCGCCATCGATCGATCTGGTGGTGTGCCGGCAGGAAGGCGGGGTCGGCTTCATGGCCGAGGCCGACGGCAAGATGACCCACCGCCCCGGCATCGCCTTCGTCACCCGCGGGCCTGGTGCGACCAATGCGTCGATCGGCGTCCATGTCGCGATGCAGGATTCGACTCCGATGATCCTGTTCGTCGGCGACGTCGCCCGCGACGCGCGCGACCGCGAAGGCTTCCAGGAGGTCGATTTCCCTGCTTTCTTCGGCCCCTTGTGCAAATGGGCCGCGCAGATCGAAAGCGCGGCGCGCATTCCCGAATATGTCGCCCGCGCTTACGCAACCGCGATCTCGGGCCGGCCGGGGCCGGTGGTGCTCGCTTTGCCCGAGGATATGCTGGAGGAAGAAGCCGAGGCCGTCGATCGGCCGGCAGTCGCACGTCCGATACAGGCGTGCGACCCGGCGGTGCTTAACACGCTGTTCGACAAACTACGCGCTGCCAAAAGCCCGATCGCAATCGTCGGCGGCGCCGATTGGGACAAAGAGACGGGCGAAGCTTTCGCGCTTTTCGCGATGCGCAGCGGGCTGCCGGTCGCGGTCGCGTTCCGGCGGCAGGATGCGCTGCCCAATGATTGCCCGGTCTATGCCGGCAATCTCGGTTATGGCCCCAATCCCAAGTTGATCGAGCGGATCAGGCAGGCCGATCTGGTGCTCGCAGTCGGAACGCGGCTCGGTGAGGCGACCACGGACGGCTATACGCTGATCAGCCCCGATCATCCGGATCAGGTGTTGATCCATGTCCATCCCGATCCCGACGAACTGAACCGCGTCTACCGCACCGACCTATCGATCTGTGCGGATTCGACGAGCTTTGCGCGTCTGCTGGCGGCGACAGCCGACGAAACCTTCGTGGGCTCGCCAAGCGGCGGCGAGGCGCATGCACAATGGCTGGAGTGGAGCACCCCGCAGCCCAACGGCGCCGCCCTCGATCTCGGCCTGTGCTGGGGCACGGTGGGCGAACAATTGCCCGGCGACACGATCATCTGCAACGGCGCGGGCAATTTCTCCGCTTGGGCGCATCGTTTCTGGCGTTATGCCGCACAGCCGAGCCAGCTTGCCCCCACCGCCGGCGCAATGGGCTATGGCCTGCCCGCCGCCGTCGCTGCCGCGATCCGCTTTCCCGAACGCCGCGTGCTGTGCGTGGCCGGCGACGGCGATTTCCTGATGAACGGCCAGGAACTGGCGACGGCCGCCCAATATGGCGCGCGTCTGCTCGTCCTGCTGGTCGACAATGGTGCCTATGGCACGATTCGAATGCATCAGGAGCGGCGCTACCCGAGGCGTATCTCGGGCACGGCGCTGGCCAATCCCGATTTCGCCGCGCTCGCCCGTGCCTATCATGGCTGGGCGGAGACGGTCGAAACGACCGAACAATTCGCCCCCGCTCTCGCCCGCGCGCTGGAGCAGCCGGGGATCGCGTTCCTGCACCTCAAGACGGATATCGAGCGGATCAGCCCTGCGTTAACGGTCTCAGGACTGCGGGCGGGAAAATGACACAAGGGATCGAGGCGGGGGATGCTCGTCCCATCCTCGTGTTCAATTCGGGCGTCGGGGGCCTATCCGTCCTCGCCGAAGTCCGCGCGGCCATCCCGCTCGCCCCGATCGTCTATGTCGCCGACAACGCCGGATTTCCCTATGGCACGAAGACCGAAGCGGAGATCGCCGCACGCGTTCCTGCCTTGCTCGGCAGACTGGCGGAGCGTTATCGCCCGCGGCTGATCGTCATTGCCTGCAACACCGCCTCGACGATCGCGCTGGCAGCGGTGCGATCGGCGCTTGATCTGCCGATCGTCGGCACCGTTCCCGCGATCAAACCCGCTGCCGAACGATCGCGTGCCCGTGCCTTAGGCGTGCTAGGAACCGAGGCAACGGTGCGCCAACCCTATGTCGATGATCTCTCCGCGCGCTTTGCGGGCGATTGCCTCGTTCTGCGCCATGGCTCGGCGCGGCTGGTCGAGTTGGCTGAAGCAAGACTGCGTGGTGAGCCGACCGCCGACACCGATTATGCCGCCGCGCTCGAAGGCCTACTGGGCCAACGGGGCGGCGACCGGGTCGATACGGTCGTACTGGCCTGCACGCATTTCCCTTTGGTGCGGGACCGGCTTGCCGCAGTGGCGCCACGCGCGATTGATTTCGTCGATGGCGCGGCGGGGATAGCACGGCGCGCGCTTTTTTTGACAAAGGGCCAAGGCTGGCCCGAAAAACCGGCCACGGGGACAATAGTCTTTACCGCTCCGCTAGATACGGCGCCCTATTTCTGCACGACACTCGCGGACCGCGGACTGGAGCGGATCGAATTGCTCTAGTTGGGTGCTGCGTCGCAGCGAAATGCGATCATCGCAATTGACTAATCTTTAACCTCCCCTGCTATCAAAGAGGGTGAAAGCGATCGGCTCAGGCAACCGATCGAATGCTGCACCGCGGGGGAAAACGATGAGCACCGATATCGCCGCCAAGCCGGAAATGCTGGCGATGAGCGTCGCCAAGATGGGTTTCCTGGTGGATCGCCTCAACCGGGACTGCGCACCGCTCCAGTTCGTGCGCGAGCTCACCAAAAATGCGATGCAGGGCATCGAACGCGTGCCGGGGCAGGTCGGCGAAATTCGCTGGGACGTCGATTGGCGGCGCCACAGCCAGACAGGCCCGGGATCGGCGATGAAGCTCTCGATCGTCGATACGGGATCGGGAATGACCGGCCCCGAGATGGTCGAGTTCATCAACAAGCTCTCCTCCTCGATCCACCAGCAATCGGACACAGGCAATTTCGGCGTGGGTTCGAAGATCGCCGCCGCGCCGCTCAATCCGGAAGGCATGGTCTATCTGAGCTGGAAGGATGGCGCCGGCGCCATGATCCACCTCTTCAAGGACGCTACCGGCGAATATGGCCTGCGCCGCTTCGAGAACGGCCTCTACTGGCAGCCCATCGACGACGCGATGAAGCCGGAGCCGATCAAAGATCACGGCACGATGGTGGTTCTGCTCGGTCGCGATGCCGATGATTCCACCATCGACGCACCTGTCGGCACGCAGAACCCCAACCAGTGGATTCTGCGCTACCTCAACACGCGCTTCCTCGAATTCGCGCCGGGCACGACAGTCCGCACCCGCGTCGGGTGGCGATCTCCGTTCGGCTCGCCGCAGAACGGCCTGCCCGCGGTGAGCGGCATGAAGCCATGGCTCACGCGCAATTCCCAGAGTTTCGGCGCCGCCATTCTCCCCAAATCGGGTGCTACCGTCCATTGGTGGATTCTCAAGGCGGACGCTGAATCGGGCAATTGGAACTACATTCCCGAAGGCCATATCGCTGCGCTCTTTCAGAGCGAGCTGTATGAGATGCAGATCCGTACCAGCGGCTTCGTGCGGATGCAGTCGTTCGGCATATTGTTCGGCGCCGAGCGGGTCGTGCTCTATGTCGAGCCCAATCCGAGCGCGACCTCGCTCGTCACCGCCAATACGGCGCGTACGCACCTGCTGGTCAACAATCAGGGTCTCGACTGGGGCCAATATGCGATCGAGTTCCGCGCGCTGATGCCCGCCGAACTGGTCGCTTTCCAGGAGAATTTCGGCGCCGACAGCCAGCGCGAGCAGCGGACCGAACAAATTCGCGACCGGCTGAAAACGCTGCGCTCGCTCTTCCAGTTCGGCGGCTACAAGAAGCCCGTGCAAAAGCCCGCCGCGCCATCCAAGCCGGCCGAGGCCAAGCCGGCACTGCAATTGGTCGACAAGCCCCAGCCGCCCAAGCCCGAAACGACGGCGATCGACAAGCCGAAGCCCAAGCCCGCCCAGCCCGATATCCTGTCGCAATTCGCCGACGAGATCGATGACGGCATGGAGAAGATCGAGACCCCGCCTCAGCCGGAAACGCGCTGGGTCAGCGTGGTCGATGGCTCGCGCGGCCCGAACGATATGGTCAAGCGCGCTGCCCGTTACCTGCCCGAGCATAACATGCTGCTCATCAACGGCGACTTCAAAGGCTTCAACGACCTGATCGACCGCTGGACCGAGCGCTTCATCCATGTGCCGGGCGCGCGTCAGGCAGCGCAGGCGATCGCGCGCGAATGGTTCGAGCAGCAGCTCATCGAAACCATCATGGGCGCGATGTCGCTGAAGGAGGATGTGAGCTGGACGATGGCCGATCTGGCGGGTCTCTGGACCGAACATGCGCTCACCGCTGCCGCGATGCCGCGCTACCATGTCGATCAGGTCATGCGTAAAGCGATGATCGAGCGGCTGGGACCGGCGGTGCGCGCGGCCTGAGCCCCGGTTCTCGTCACCCCAGCGCAGGCTGGGGTCTGGTGAGAGACGAGGTGCGCGCGCTTCCTCCTGAGATGCCAGCCTTCGCTGCCGGGACGTCTTTGGGTCTGATGATCGAACGAATGTGACGGTTTCGCGCTGGCAAATCGGCGTTCGTATCGCTAAGTGCCGCACCGATTTGGTGCCAGGGATCACGTCGTTGGATTATAACCGCGTTTTCACCCAGGCGATTGATCGGCTTCATGCTGAGGGTCGCTACCGGGTTTTCATCGACATCCTGCGCAACAAGGGGATGTTTCCCAATGCGCGCTGCTTTGCGGGGCATAACGGCCCGAAGCCGATCACGGTGTGGTGCTCGAACGACTATCTGGCGATGGGCCAGCATCCCGATGTGATCGCGGCGATGGAGGAGGCGCTGCACGATGTCGGCGCGGGATCGGGCGGCACGCGCAATATCGGCGGCAACACGCATTACCATGTCGATCTGGAATATGAGCTGGCCGATCTCCACGGCAAGGAAGGCGCCTTGCTGTTCACGTCGGGCTACGTCTCGAACGAGGCGACGCTGTCGACGCTGGCCAAGGTCCTGCCCGGCTGCGTGATCTTCTCGGATGAATTGAACCATGCCTCGATGATTGCGGGCATCCGCAATTCGGGCTGCGAGAAGCGCGTCTTCCGCCACAACGATCTCGAGCATCTCGAGGAGTTGCTGGCCGAGGTCGATCCCGAAACGCCCAAGCTGATCGCGTTCGAGAGCGTCTATTCGATGGACGGAGACGTCGCGCCGATCCACGCCATCTGCGACCTGGCCGACAAATATCAGGCGCTGACCTATCTCGACGAGGTCCATGCCGTCGGCATGTACGGCCCGCGCGGCGGCGGCATCTCGGATCGCGACGACGCGGCCTCGCGTATCACCGTGATCGAGGGCACGCTCGGCAAGGCGTTCGGCGTGATGGGAGGCTACATCGCCGCCGACAAGATGATCATCGACGTGATCCGCAGCTACGCGCCCGGCTTCATCTTCACCACCAGCCTGTCGCCGGTGCTGGTCGCGGGTGCGCTGGCGAGCGTGCGCCACCTCAAGGCGTCGAGCGAGGAGCGCGACGGCCAGCAGGCGGCGGCAGCCACGCTCAAGGCGCTGATGGAGGAAGCCGGCCTGCCGGTGATGCCGTCGACCACGCATATCGTGCCCTTGATGGTGGGCGATCCGGTCAAGGCCAAGCGCGCGAGCGACATCCTGCTCGCCGAATATGGCGTCTACGTCCAGCCGATCAATTATCCGACCGTGCCGCGCGGCACCGAGCGCCTGCGCTTCACCCCCGGCCCCGCCCACAGCGAGGCCATGATGCGCGAACTCGTCGAGGCCCTCGTCGAAATCTGGAGCCGAATGGAAATGCGGCTCGCCGCCTGAGCGGCGGCGGCCTCCTGTTTCCGATTGTCTCGAGCGAAGTCGAAGGGCTCGATGCTGGCGGTCCCCCTACTTCGCTCGAGATGGCTGGGCGATTGAGAATTATCCTTTCCTCCGCTCCATCCGCGACACGATCGCGCGCCGCGTCAACGCATCCACCCGCGCCGCGCGGTCATCGGCCAGCGACAAGGCGGACAGTGAGCCGGGCTTTGGCGTTCGCGCACCGTGCACCGGCTGGCTTGGCGCCGGCCAGCGCAACAGCTTCGCGCCGTTGAGGATCAGCAGCAGCCCGATCAGCGACAGCACGAAGCTCGCCAGCACCAACCCCACCTGAAGCAGTGTCGCTCCCTGCGGCGGTTCGGGCATGATCGCGCGGAGCCATAGGCACACGCCCCAGCTTGCCGCGACGCACATGCCGCCGATCGCGCGCGCGATGAGATCGCGGCCGCTCATCGATGCGCTCCCTTGAGCAGCAGTCGATCGGCGATCCGGCGAATCTCGCCGGCTGCCGCCCGCCGCGCGAAGATCGGCAGCCGTTCGAGCGCGTCGCGTGCGCAGAGCAGGATATCGACGCTCGCATCCTCCTCCTGCGCCAGCGCATCGAGAATATCGCCCGCCTCGAATGCTACGCCGATCGCCGGATCACGCCAGGTGCGCGTCGCCCAGCGTGCGATCATCACATCGTCCCCCGACAGATCGACGCCGCGTCCCTCGATCGCGACGAACCCCAGCCCACGCGCCCGCACGAGCGCGCGGATCAGGGTCGCGCCCGATCGGCAGCCGATATCGACGATTCGCACGGCGTGACGGCCGGCTGCCTGCATTTCCAGCAGCGCCGCGTCGATCAGATGGGCAATCCGCCGCTCGTCCGGCGACAGGACGCGCGGCGCAACGAGGCCTGGGAGAGGAGCCAGACTTGCCATGGCCGCCTCCTCAGCAGACGACGCGCGGCGTCAGCGGGTCCGCCGACAACTGCACGCGCGCCGAAGGATAAGCGTGGCGTTCCCACCGCGCGAAGTCGAGTGCGGCGGCACGCGACACGAAGCAGCCCTCCAGCGCCCCGCCCTGCTCCTGCACCAGCCAATGGCCATGGCTATCCTGCCCGACCAGCAAGGTGACGGGGGCAGGGTCCGAAAGTGATTGCAGCATCTGAACATGCTCGAAGCCGGAAGGGAACGTCCGGCGCGGATCAGCGCAACCTTGCGCGATCGACGCCCAATTAGGCCCTGCCGCCGTAGGTTATCGATACGGCCCGTCCGGCATCGGCATAAGGTTTTCATAGGTTTGGCCCGCCAGCGCGGCAGATTTGCAGCATTAGCCAATGTTTGATCCGCCCCAAGCGATGCTTGGTGGCGCTCCGGAACAGGCTTCCCTAGAGAGGCCCGCATCCGAATCACCTGTCAGGAAGAACCGCGTGGCCCGTATCGCCATCGCCTCCGATCATGCCGCCGTCGACCTCAAGGATCTGCTTGCCGGCTGGCTGCGCAAACAAAGTCATGACGTGCAGGATCTCGGCACGCATGGCAGCGAGCGGGTCGACTATCCCGATTATGGCTATCGTCTGGCGCGGGCGATCGCGGATGGCGATGCCGATTATGGCGTCGCGATCTGCGGCTCGGGCATCGGCATCTCGATCGCGGTCAATCGCGAGCCTTCCTGCCGCTGCGCGCTCGTGAGCGAACCGGTCAGCGCCGCGCTTGCGCGCCAGCACAACAATGCCAATGTCGTGGCACTCGGCGCACGTCTGATCGGCGAGGACATGGCCAAGGCGTGCATCACCGCTTTCCTCGCCACCGACTATGAAGGCGGCCGTCACGATCAGCGCGTCGCCAAGCTTTCCCACCCAAGCCTCACCAAGGAGTCCGTATGAGCACCAAACCCGCCTTTTTCGCGGACGCTCGTGAGGGTTTCTTCACGCGAGGTCTTGCCGCAATCGATCCGCAGGTCGCGGAAGCAATCGGGCTCGAACTCGGCCGCCAGCGCGACAAGATCGAGCTGATCGCCTCGGAGAATATCGTCAGCCGCGCGGTGCTCGAGGCGCAGGGATCGGTCCTCACTAACAAATATGCCGAGGGCTATCCCGGCCGCCGTTATTATGGCGGCTGCGAATATGTCGATATCGTCGAGCAGCTCGCGATCGACCGCGCCAAGCAATTGTTCGGCGCGAATTTCGCCAATGTGCAGCCCAATTCGGGCAGCCAGATGAACCAGGCGGTGTTCCTGGCCCTGCTCCAGCCGGGCGACAGCTTCATGGGGCTCGATCTCGCCGCCGGCGGCCACCTCACCCATGGATCGCCCGTCAATATGTCGGGCAAGTGGTTTAAGCCGATCCCCTATGGCGTGCGGCGTGACGACCAACTGCTCGATATGGACGAGATCGCCGAGACCGCGCGGCGCGAGCGGCCGAAGCTGATCATCGCCGGCGGCACGGCCTATTCGCGCATCTGGGATTTCAAGCGCTTCCGCGAGATCGCCGACGAGATCGGCGCGTACCTGATGGTCGATATGGCCCATTTCGCCGGGCTGGTCGCGGGCGGCCTTCATCCCAATCCGGTGCCGCACGCGCATGTCGTCACCACCACCACGCATAAGTCGCTGCGCGGCCCGCGCGGCGGCATGATCCTCACCAACGATGAGGACATGGCGAAGAAGATGAACATGGCGGTGTTCCCCGGCCTGCAGGGCGGCCCGCTGATGCACGTCATCGCCGCCAAGGCGGTCGCCTTCCACGAGGCGCTCCAGCCCGAATTCAAGGCCTACGCGCAGAATATCGTCGACAATGCGCGCGCGCTGGCGGAATCGCTTCAGGCCGAGGGCCTCGACATTGTCTCGGGCGGCACCGACAACCATCTCATGCTGGTCGATCTTCGCCCCAAGGACGCCAAGGGCAAATATGCCGAGAAGGCGCTCGATCGCGCATCGATCACCTGCAACAAGAATGCCATCCCCTACGATCCGGCCAAGCCGTTCATCACCTCGGGCATTCGCCTCGGCACGCCCGCGGGCACGACCCGCGGCTTCGGCACCGCCGAGTTCCGTGAGATCGGCGCGATGATCGCGGAAGTGGTCGACGGCCTGCGCAAGAATGGCGAGGCCGGCGATGGTCAGGTCGAGGAATCGGTTCGCGGCCGGGTCGAGGCTTTGTGCGCGCGCTTCCCGATCTATCCGGGGCTTTGACGCTCAAGCATGCGCTGCCCCTTCTGCGCCCATCCCGACAGCCAGGTTAAGGACAGCCGCCCGACCGAGGACGGCGCCTCGATCCGCCGCCGCCGCCAGTGCGAAGGCTGCGGCGCGCGTTTTTCGACGTTCGAACGCGTCCAATTGCGCGAGCTGACGATGGTCAAGAAGGACGGCGCGCGCGAGGCGTTCGATCGCACCAAGCTGGAACGCTCGATCGCGATCGCCGCACGCAAACGCCCCGTGACGAGCGAGCAGATTGATCGCCTCGTCTCGTCGATCCAGCGCCAGTTGGAGACGAGCGGCGAGAGCGAGATCGACGCCAACCGGGTTGGCGAGA
Source organism: Sphingomonas sp. MMS24-J13 (assembly GCF_044905095.1). NCBI lineage: Bacteria > Pseudomonadati > Pseudomonadota > Alphaproteobacteria > Sphingomonadales > Sphingomonadaceae > Sphingomonas > Sphingomonas sp. MMS24-J13. The sequence continues at coordinate 792,891 of NZ_CP173258.1, read as the reverse complement.
TGGTGATGGATGGGCTCCAGCGGCTCGACAGCGTGGCCTATATCCGGTTCGCGAGCGTCTATAAGGATTTCCGCGAGGCGAAGGACTTCGAGGATTTTGCCGGCAGCGTGAGCGAGATCGGGAAAGAGTGACCACCTCGACTGCGCTCGGGACGGACGGAGCGGTGTTGCCCCAACCCGCCATCGTCCTCGTCCGCCCGCAACTCGGCGAGAATATCGGCAAGGCTGCACGGGCAATGCTCAATTTCGGGCTGACCGATTTGCGCCTCGTCGCCCCGCGCGACGGCTGGCCCAATCCCGGCGCGGGGCCGGCCGCATCCGGCGCCGATAGCGTGCTCGAAAACGCCAGACTGTTCGACAGCGTCGCCGAGGCCGTCGCCGATTGCGAGAATGTCTACGCCACCACCGTGCGCAAGCGTGGCGTGACCAAGCCGGTCGTCCGCCCCGACGAAGCCGCCGCCGCGATCCACGCCGGCCCAGGCCGCTCCGCCATCCTGTTCGGCCCGGAGCGCTCAGGCCTCGACACCGACGATGTCGCCGTCGCACGCACGATCCTGACAGTGCCGATCAACCCAGAATTCGGCAGCCTCAACCTCGCCCAGGCCGTGATCCTCGTCGCCTATGAATGGTCGAAGGCCGAGAAACTCGCCCAGCCGCCCGTCACCGAAATCGATCCCCCTGCCCCGCAGGCGGAGCTCGACGGGATGATCGCCCAGCTCGATGCGATGCTCGATCAGGCCGGCTATTTCTTCCCGCCCGATCGCGCATCCGTGACGCGCCGCATGCTGCGCACTCTGCTCACCAAGCCACGCTGGAGCAGCCAAGAAGTGCGCACCGTGCGCGGCATTCTCTCTACGCTCGATAGGCCGCGTCCGTCACGCGGTTGACTTTTGTCATCCGCGCGGTCATAGGCGCGCCCTCGCAATTGGCCCCGCACCCCTGGTGAAGCGGTGGCCCTGCCCTCCTCTTTGGAAAAGCAGCGCGGTCCCGGGGATTTCGTTTGGGCATTTCGTTCAAGCGCGACGCAATTGAAGGAAGACACATGTCGAAGCGCACCAGCGCCAAGCATAAGCTCGATCGCCGCATGGGCGAGAATATCTGGGGCCGTCCCAAGTCGCCTGTCAACAAGCGCGAATACGGTCCCGGTCAGCACGGCCAGCGCCGCAAGGGCAAGGTTTCCGATTACGGCACCCAGCTCAAGGCGAAGCAGAAGCTGAAGGGCTATTACGGCGACGTCACCGAGAAGCAGTTCAAGAAGGCCTATACCGAGGCGTCGCGCATGAAGGGCGATACCTCGCAGAACCTGATCGGCCTGCTCGAGCGCCGCCTCGACGCGGTCGTCTACCGTGCCAAGTTCGCGCCAACGATCTTCGCCGCGCGCCAGCTGGTCAGCCACGGTCACATCCGCGTCAACGGCGTGAAGTGCAACATCGCCAGCCGCCTCGTGAAGCCGGGCGACGAGCTGACGCTCGGTAGCAAGGCGCAGGAAATGGCGCTGGTGATGGAAGCGCAGGGTCTGTCCGAGCGCGACATCCCCGATTATGTCGCCCCCGACGGCGCCACCAAGGTCACCTATATCCGCGTTCCCACGCTGGACGAGGTGCCTTACCCGGTGAAGATGGAACCGAACCTGGTCGTCGAATTCTATTCGCGCTGATCCGGTTTCCACTGGAACACGAAAGGGCGGTCCTGCGGGGCCGCCCTTTTTGTTTCAGCCTTCGATCTTCATCGCCGTGCGCAGGAAACGATCTGCCTGATCGAGCATCTTGGCGCGCACGTCGCTGTCGTCGAGTTGATGATCGAGCCCCGGGAAGATCACGAGCGTGCTGTCCTTTCCAGCCCTTTTGAGCGCCTTGTCCATCGCCTTCGACTGATCGACCTGCACGTTGGTGTCATGATCGCCATGGAACATCAGCACGGGCACCCCGATGCGGTCGGCATGGCGCGCGGGCGATCCCTTGCTGACGATATCGCCCGATCCGATCTGCTGCGCGACGATATCGGCATCGGTGTAATCGCGCGCAGCCGCCTTTTGCATGCCGAGATCGGTGACGGGCGCCACCGCCACGATCGCCTTGAACAGACCGGGTTCCACCGCGCTGACCTGAAGCGCCGCATAACCGCCATAAGACCAGCCAACGATCGCAAGCTTTGCCGGATCGGCCTTGCCCTCGCTCACCAGCCAACGCCCGGCATCGCGCACGTCCCCCATCGCTACCTCCCAATCGTGGAAGGCATTGTTACGGAAGAAGGCATCGCCATAGCCGGCCGAGCCGCGATATTGCGGCTGGATCACCGCATAACCGCGCTGCGCGAAGAACTGGACGAGCCAGTCGAACCCCCAACTATCGCGCAACGAAGGTCCGCCATGCGGCATCACGATCGCGGGCAGGCCTTTCGCCTCCGTCTTCCCCGGCGGCAGGGTCAGATAAGCGGGGATGACCGTTCCGTCCGCCGCCTTGAACGTCATGCTGTTCTGCGGCGCCATCGTCAGATCGTCGATGCCGATCCGGGCATCCACCAGCGGATCCATCCGACGCGTGGTGCGATCAAGAATGAAGTAGTGGCCAGGATCGACATCGCTGCCGGCCCACACGATCAGCTTCTGCTCGTCGGCACTGGCGCTCAACAGACGGATAAGTGGAGTCTTCGGCAATGCGCGGCTGAGAGCGGCGCCCAGCGCCTTATAGGCCGGATCGAAATAATCCACCTGCGGCTGATCGGTCTCGTAATAATCGCCGATGACGCGGCCATGGCGGCCGATCGTGACGACATCGTCGATATCGACATCCTTGTGGCTGGCCACCAGATCGGCCTTGAAGCTGCCGTCAAGTGCGACGCTGTAGAGCGCATCGCGTCCTTCGAGCGATCGTACCGCATAAGCGAGGTTGCGCGCGCCATCCACGGCGAGCGGCCGGAAATTCTTGCCGTCACGCCCCACTTTCGAAAAGGGCTTCCAACTCGTGTCACCCTGTTGACGATAGGTGTAGGTCGTCGAGCCGAGCAGATTGCCCCCGCCATCACGATCGGGCGTGGCACGAATGCGGATGTTGCCCTGTCCGTCCGACAGGAACCAGCCAACAACGGTGTTGGGCCGCTCGATATTGGTGCCACGCCCGGTGACAGTATCCACGCGATCGATCCCGATCCCGTCGAAGCCGGCGCTGCCGCCACCGTTAGGCACATAATCGCGGGTCATCAAAACCTTGCCGTCACCCGGCCCCCAATCGACGATGTCGCCGTCGAATTGGGAGATACGCGTCGCATCGCTTCCGGGCCGGCGGCCGAGATAGACGTGATTCTTGCCGTCGAGATCGATCGCGATCGTGCGGGTGAAGGGGATCGGCGCGCCCTGCCCGAACAGGGTGCCGGCATATTTGCAAACCAGCCGCGTGTCGGAGGACCAGCCGCATGCGACGACATCGGCATTGTCCGAATTCCCGCACCCGACCACCTTGAGCGCCTGAGTCTGCGCGTCAATCACGATGACGTAGCTTTCGTGGCCGGTTCCGGGGGAGATGAAGACCGCATGCTTGCCGTCGGGCGACAGTTCGATGCCGCGGACCTGCTCGCGCATACCGAATATCTGTGCGAGCATCTGTTTGGGCGCTGGCTTATCCGGTTCGGCCCCCGCCGCGCTTGTCATAATGACAAAACCGGCCAGGAAGGCCCCATTCCAGCCCGATCTCATCTTTCCCCTGATCATCGTCATTGTCCGATCGCAGCGCGCAGGAATGCATCGCTTTCCACCAGCAGCTTGGTGCGCGCCGCCGTGTCGACCAATTGGTGATCGAGCCCGTCGAAGGTGATCAGTTGCACCTTGCCGCCCGCCGCCTTCAGCCGCGACGCCATATAGGTCGATTGCCCACAATCCACATTGGCATCCATCGTGCCGTGGACGAGCAGGACCGGCACCTTGATCTTGTCGGCGTTCTGGGCAGGCGATCCGTCATGGATATGCGGTCCGCTGCCGATGAAATCGCGCGCCAGCAGATTGTCGCTCCAATCGGCGCTCTCATTCTTGAGCATGGCGAGATCGGTGACCGGCGCGACCGCCACCACCGCCTTGAACAGATCGGGCGCGATCACCGCCGATTGGAGCGCGGCATAGCCGCCATAAGACCAGCCGACGATCGCCAGTTTATGCGGATCCGCGATGCCCTGTGCCACCAGCCAGCGCCCGGCATCGGCAACGTCGCCGACCGCGGTGCGCCACGATCGAAAGCCGTTATTCTGATACCAGGCGTCGCCATAACCGCTCGATCCGCGATATTCGGGCTGCAGCACGGCGAAGCCCTGGGCCGCATAATATTGCGGCAGCCAATCGAAGCCCCACGTGTCGCGATCCGAGGGGCCGCCGTGCGGCATGACGATTGCGGGAAGGCCCCTCGCGTTCTCCTTGCCGGTCGGCAACGTCAGGAAAGCGGGAATATCGGTGCCGTCGCCGGCTTTGTAGCGGATCGGCCTCATCGTCGCGAGCGTGCGTCCTTCGAGCTCGGGGCGTGCCGGCGACAGGATGTGCAGATCATGTTTGTCGCGATCGAACAGGTAATAGAGCCCCGGATCGGTGTCGCTGCCGGCAAAGACAAGCAATTTCCGCTCGTCGACACTGGAATCGGCGATCCAGACGTTTGGATTCTTGGGCAGGGCACGCCCCAGCGCTGCCGCCAGTTTGGCGATGTCGGGATCGATATAGACCACGTGGCGGGTATCGGTGTCGTAGGAGGCGCCGACAACGCGGTTGCGCCGGCCGATCCGGACCAGCCCATCGACGTCGACATCGTCGCGCGCCAGAACCAGTTTCTCGGTCAGCGAGCCATCCAGCGCCACCGTGTAGAGCGCCAGCCGGCCATCCTTTTTCTTGAAGCCGTAGGCGAGGTTGAGATCGTGATCGACGGCGAACGGATTGAAGCCCTCGTCCGTCGTGCTGTTATAGTCCGACAGTTTTTCCCATTCACGCGATCCGACCCGGCGATATTGATAGGTGAAGAGGCCGCTCTGCTCGTTGTTCGGCCCGGTGATCCCGTAGGTCGCCCGAATGCGGACGGTGCCACGGCCGTCGCTGATATAGTCTGCCGCCCGCTCGTACGGCAGTTCGATCGCCTTGAGCGACAATGTGCTGGTGTCGATCCGGTCGACGCCGAGCCCGTCGCGGGTCGACCCAGCACGGCTGCCGAGATGGTCGTCCGGAATGTAGCGGCGGGCCATCAGCACGACGCCGTCCTCGTCGGGCAGCCAATCGACGACCGATCCACCCCCGAGCTGGATGCCGCGGCTATATTCGTTTTGGCGTGTGCTGAGTTCGCGCAGATTCTTCCCATCGGAGTCGATCGCGAACATGCGGCTGAAGTGCACCTTGCGCCCCTGAACATCCGCGACGCCGACGACCCGGCAGACCAATCGCTTGTTGGACGCCCAATTGCAGCTGCCCAGGCGTTCGAGCTTGCCGTCGGAATTCAGAATGGCGCGCGGCAGCGCCCCGTCCGCCACGTCGCGCACGAAGAGCACCGATCCCTGCGCCGTGGTCGGTGCGATGAAGGAGAGCTTCGTCCCGTCCGGCGAGAGGCTCACATCCTCCGCCGCAGCCCGCGCACCGAACGCGGCCGCGATCTCGGCCGGTGTTTCGGCTTTCACCGCGAGCATCGGGCATATCGTTAGCACGGCCAGCATGGCGCCACGCAACCTGTCCATCAGGTCTTCTCCCGAGACGCTATGGCCCGATCTCACAGCCCCAACGCCGATTGCAGGAAGGCGTCGCTTTCCCGCAGCAACCGGCTCCGCGCAGCCAAATCCACCAATTGATGGTCGAGCCCGTCGAAAGTGATCAACTGCACCTTGCCGCCCGCTGATTTGAGGCGCGAGGCCATGGTGGTCGACTGGTTGTAGTTGACGTTGGCATCGAGCGTACCGTGAACGAGCAGGACGGGCGCCTTGATCTTCTGGGCGTTTTGCGCGGGCGAGCCTTCGCGAATATGATCGCCCGATCCGATGAAATCGCCGCGCAGCATATTATCGGTCCAATTGATGCTCTCGCTCTTGAGCATGGCGAGATCGGTGACCGGCGCGACCGCCACCACCGCCTTGAACAGATCGGGTGCGATCACCGCCGATTGGAGCGCGGCATAACCGCCGTATGACCAGCCGACGATCGCGAGCTTGTGTGGATCGGCGATGCCCGAGTTCACCAGCCAGCGGCCTGCATCGGTGACGTCTCCGATCGCGATCCGCCAGGACTTGAATCCGTTATTCTGGTACCAGGCATCGCCATAGCCACTCGATCCGCGATATTCCGGCTGAAGCACGGCAAAGCCTCGTGCGGCGTAGAATTGCGGCAGCCAGTCGAAGCCCCAGCTATCGCGATCCGATGGCCCGCCGTGCGGCATGACGATCGCGGGAAGGCCTTTCGCATTTTCCTTGCCGGGCGGCAGCGTGAGGAACGCGGGCACCATCGTGCCGTCCGCTGCCCTGTACTGGACCGGCTTCATCGTCGCCAGCGTGCGGCCGACCATCGGCGCGCGCGCCGGTTCGAGTATGTGGAGATCGTGTTTGTCGCGATCGAACAGGTAATAGACGCCGGGATCGGTGTCCGACCCGGCGAAGATCAACAGCTTATGCTCGTCAACGCTCGAATTGGCCACGGCTACGATCGGCGCCTTGGGCAAAGCACGCCCCAGCGCCGCGGCGATCTGGCCGATGGCCGGATCGAAATAGACGAAGTGGCGGCTATCGGTATCGTAGGATGCGCCGACGACGCGATTGCGCCGGCCAATCCGCATCAGGCCATCCACATCGACGTCGTCTCGCGCGAGAAGCAGTTTCTCGGCGCGCGTGCCGTCGAGCGCGACCGAATAGAGCGCGAGCCGCCCGTCCTTCTTCTTGAACCCATAGGCGACGTTCAGATCATGATCGACCGCATGCGGCTCGAATCCATCGCTGGTCGTTTCGTTGACGACCGACAAATCTTCCCAAACGCGCGATCCGGGCCGACGATAGACATATTTCGTCAGGCCGCTGATCTGCAGGGTCGCCCCCTTAACCTCGTAGGAGGACGCGATCCGCACATTGCCGCGGCCATCGCTGATGTAGGAGTTCGCCCGATCTCTGGGCGGTTCGATGCCATGCACCGCCAGCGTCGCGGTATCGATCTTGTCCACGCCGAGGCCGCTTTTGGTGGAAGCCGAAAGCGAGCCGGTATGATCCTGCGGCAGATAGGTCCGGGTCATCAGGACCGAACCATTCTCATCGGGCAGCCAATCGATCACATGGCCACCGCCGAGTTGCACACCACGGCTGAATGCGGTTTCCCGGGTGCTGATCACCTTCACATTTTTACCGTCGGCATCGATCGCGACGAGCCGATCGAACGGCAGCTTGCGATCCTCGATCGTGGTAATGCCATAGACCCGACAGACCAGACGCTGGTTGGAGACCCAGTCGCAGCGGTCCACTCGCTCGGGCTTGCCCGACGAGGCGAAGATCGGAACGACCTTGTCATTATCCCCCACGCCCCGGACGTATAACGTCGTGTCGGGCCCCTTGCCCGGCATCAGCATGGCGAGCTTCGTGCCATCGGGTGACAGGCTCAGATGTTCGATGCTTTCACGAGCGCCGAAGACAGCGGCGGTTTCGGCGGGCGTTTCCGCGCCCCCAATACCCGGCAACAACGCCGCGAGCGCGACCATGAGGCGCGCACGCCATCCATCACCCATCCAACATACCCCCAGTGAGATCGAACATACTCTTCTATCCGTCGCCCGCACGGATTGAGAAGCGGCAGGTAATACCATTTCCGTGCTATCGCGGTGTCGTTATTGTCCTGTCGCCTCGCGGATGAACGTGTCGCTCTCGCGCAGCAGAAGCGCGCGCGCGGCAGAATTGTCGAGCTGGTGATCGAGGCCGTCGAAGCTGATCAACCGCACCTTGTCGCCCGCCGATTTGAGCCGCGCCTCCATCGAGACCAATTCCTGATATGCGACATTGGCGTCCTTGGTGCCGTGAGCGAGCAGGACCGGTGCCTTGATCTTGTCGACGTTCTGCAGCGGCGAACCTTCACGGATATGGGTGCCGTTGCCGATGAAATCGCTGGTGATCGCGTTGTCGCTCCAGTTGCGGCTCTCTTCCTTCAGCATGGCAAGATCGGTCACCGGCGCGATCGCTACCACCGCCTTGAAGAGGTCGGGTGCGATGACCGCCGACTGCAGCGCCGCGTAGCCGCCATAGGACCAGCCGACGATCGCCAGCTTATGCGGGTCGGCGATGCCCGAACTTACCAGCCAGCGGCCCGCATCGACGACGTCGCCCACCGCCGTCCGCCACGATTGGAACCCGTTCTTGCGATACCACCCGTCCCCATAGCCATAGGACCCACGGAATTCGGGCTGAAGCACTGCATAGCCGGCGGCCGCATAATATTGGACCAGCCAGTCGAAGCCCCAACTATCGCGTGCGGCGGGGCCGCCATGCGGCATCACGATCGCGGGCAGACCCTTCGCGCTCTCCTTGCCGGGAGGCAAAGTAAGATAAGCCGGGATATCGGCGCCGTCGCCGGCCTTATAGCGTATCGGCGCCATCGTCGCGAGCTTGCGATCCGCCAAGGGATTCCGCGCAAGTGCCAGGATATGAAGATCGTGCTTGTCGCGATCGAACAGATAATAGACCCCTGGATCGGTATCGGATCCCGCGAAGATCAGCAATTTATGCTCGTCGACGCTCGAATTGAGGAAGCGTATGTCAGGCTGGCTTGGGATGGCCTTAGCCAGCGATGCCGCCAACTGCTTGAGTACGGGATCGAAATAGACCACATGCTGCATGTCGGTCTCGTAGCTGACGCCAACCGCACGGTTGCGCCGTCCGATCCGGACTAAGCCGCTGACGTCGACGTCGGGACGCGCGAACAACAATGCTTCCCTGCGGCTACCGTCGAGCGCGATCGCGTAAAGCGCCTGGCGGCCGTCCTTCTTCTTGAACCCGTAGACGAGGTTCAGATCGTGATCGATCGCCTCGGGATTGAACCCCTCCTGCGTCTGCCAGTTATAGTCGCCCAGCGGCTCCCAGGCTCGCGTGCCCGGACGGCGATAGGAATAATGGATCACGCCGCTCATCTGATAAGTCGCGCCAGCGACGCCCTGCAGCCCCTGGATCCGCACGGTGCCGCGACCGTCGCTGATATATTCGGCGATGTCTCTCTTCGGCGCTTCGATGTTCTTGGATGCGAGCGTGCCGGTATCGACCCGGTCGACCCCGACCCCCTCCGTCTCGGTGCCGATCACCGATCCGGTATGCCGATCAGGGAGATAATTGCGCGCCATCAGCACCGCACCGGATTCGTCGGGCAACCAATCGATCACCGATCCGCCACCGAGCTGGAGGCCAAGGCTGAAAAACCCCTCTCGTGTGCTCAGCTGGACGACATTCTTGCCGTCGTCATCGACAGCGAACAGGCGGCTATAGGGCACCTTGCGAAATTCGACCTCGGTGACGCCGTAGGCCGAACAGACGATCCGCACGTTCGATGCCCAATGGCAGCCGCCCAGCCGCGCATGCTTGCCGTCGGACCGCATGATCGGCTTCATGGGGGAGTCGTCCGCCACGCCGCGCACAGCGAGAATGCTCATGTCGCCCGGCCCCGGCACGACCATCGCGAGCTTGGTGCCGTCGGGCGAGAGGCTGATCGAAAGCACGGATTCGCGGGCACCGAACGCGGTGGCGATGTCGGGCTGGGTTTGCGCTTTCGCGGCCAAAGACGAAAGAGCCAACAGCGCAGCCAGGCCCGCGCGCGATCCGCACCCCATTCAATGATCCCCCGAAATGCTCTCCAATTCGGTTCTAGCCGGCTGCTTGATGGGTTTGAAGCCGCAGGCCGCACCATTTCGGTTACGATCCGCTTGCAGCCTCAGGCCGGCTTTGCAAAGGCGGAGGCCATGCCCCATCCCCCAAATCCTTCCGCCAGCCCGCCGAATGGGCGCCCCATGATTCGGTCTGGATCGGCTTTCCGAGCCATCCCGAATTGTGGGAGGACGACCTTGCCGCCGCGCAGGAGGAGGTGGCCGCCTTCGCGCGCGCCGTCCATGCCGACGGACGTGGCGAAAAGGTCGTGCTGGTGGCCAATGACGACACCGCCGCATCCGTTGCGCGCGGACTGGCGCCCGATGCCGAGGTAACCGTTCAGCCATTCGGCGATATCTGGCTGCGCGATACCGGCGCGATCATCGTTGCAGGCGCCGGCCAGCGGCGCGCGATCCGGTTCGGGTTCAACTGGTGGGGCGGCAAATATCATCTGCCCGGTGACGAGAGCGTTGGCGGCCGACTTGCCGAGGCCGCGGGCTTCAGCGTGGATTCGCAGGACTGGGTGCTGGAGGGGGGGCCGTCGATGTCGATGGCACCGGCGTCGCTGTGACCACCGAGCAATGCCTGCTCAACCCCAATCGCAATCCGGGGCTGCTGCGCGACGATATCGAGCGGAACTTGGCGAGCAGCCTCGGCATCGAGCGCCTGTTGTGGCTCGGCGACGGCCTCGCCAACGACCATACCGACGGCCATGTCGACAATCTGGCGCGCTTCGTGGCGCCCGGCCGCCTGGCCTTGCCCGAGCCTGCCGGACCCGACGATCCCAATGCCGCGGTCTATGCCGACGCGGCCGCACGCGCGCACGCCTTCGGGCTGGAGATCGTGTCGATCCCCTCGCCTGGACTGGTAGAGATTGACGGCGAGGCGATCCCCGCCTCCTACATGAACTTCTATATCGGCAATGCGGCGGTCATCGTGCCGGTCTATGGCGCGCGCAACGATGGCGCGGCGGTGGCGGCGATCAGCGAGCTCTTCCCGGACAGGGTGGCAATCGGTCTTCGGGCCGACCATATCCTGACCGGTGGCGGCAGCTTCCACTGCATCAGCCAGCAGGTACCACAGGGTTAGCAATGCCGACATTCCCGCGAAGGCGGGGATCCGTAAGCTCCGAGCCCTTGAGAATATGGATTCCCGCCTCCGCCGGAATGACGGAATGGCAGAATGACGAGGCCAGAATGACGCAACTCACGGTCGCCGCGCTCCAACTCGGCTTCAGCGACGATATCGACGCGAACATCGCGGCCGTCTCCGATCTCGTCCGCGAGGCTGCGGGCAAGGGCGCGCAGGTGATCCTGCCGCCGGAATTGTTCGAGGGGCCCTATTTCTGCCGGGTCGAGGACGAGGGCCTGTTCGCGACCGCCAAGCCCGTCGGCACCCACAAGGCCGTGCTCGCGATGCAGGCACTCGCCGCCGAACTGGGCGTCACCATCCCCACCAGCTTTTTCGAAGCCGATGGCCCGCATCACTATAACAGCCTCGCCATGATCGGCCCCGATGGCAAGGTGCAGGGCGTCTATCGCAAGAGCCACATCCCCGATGGCCCAGGCTACGAAGAGAAATTCTATTTCCGCCCGGGCAATACCGGCTTCAAGGTGTGGCCGGGCCCGGCGTCCGCGCCCGATTTCACGATCGGCGTCGGCGTATGCTGGGATCAATGGTATCCCGAGACCGCACGTTCGATGATGCTGATGGGGGCGGAGATCCTGTTCTACCCCACCGCGATCGGCACCGAACCGCACGATCCGACGCTCGATACGTCGCGCCTGTGGCGCCGCGCGATGATAGGGCACGCGGTTTCCAACGTCGTGCCGGTCGTTGCGGCCAACCGCATCGGCAACGAACACGGACAGATCTTCTACGGCAACAGTTTCATCTGCGACGAACGCGGCGACATCCTCGCGGAATTCGGCCGTGACGAAACCGGCGTGCTCGTCGCCACGCTCGATCTCGAGCCGATTAAGCGCCACCGCGCCGCCTTCGGCTTCTTCCGTGACCGCCGGCCCGAACTGTACGGCCGCCTCAGCCAGGATATCTGATGACCGACACCCGCACCGCTTGGTTCGACGGCAACTTCCAGCCGCTCGCCGATGTCCGCCTTTCGCCGATGGATCGCGGCTTCCTGTTCGCCGACGGCATCTATGAGGTGACCGCGGTACTCGACGGCAAATTGGTCGACAGTGCGAGCCACCTTGCCCGGCTCGAGCGGTCGGCGGCGGCGCTGGAAATCAAGCTGCCACTGACGATCGCCGAGATCGAGCAGATCGAACTCGAGCTTGTCGCTCGCAACGGACTTACGCGCGGAACCGTCTATATTCAGCTGACCCGCGGAGCAGCCGAGCGCGATTTCGTCGCCGAGCCCGACAAACCCACCCTGCTCCTGTTCACCCAGGCGGCGGACATGCTGGCAAGCCCCGCGGTGAAAAATGGCGCGCGCGTCATCACGATGCCCGACATTCGCTGGGGTCGGCGCGACATCAAGAGCGTCATGCTGTTGGCGCAGGTGCTGGCCAAACGGGCGGCGAAGGAGGCTGGTGCGCAGGAGGCGTGGCTCGTCCAGGACGGTTACGTTACCGAAGGCGCATCTTCGACCGCCCTCATCGTCACTGCTGACGGCACGCTCGTCACCCGCCCCAACAGCAATGCCATTCTCCCCGGCTGCACTCGCGCAGCCGTGCTGGCGCTGGCGGAACGCGATGGCGTTAGGCTGGAAGAGCGCGCTTTCACGGTGGACGAAGCGCTCGCGGCCCGCGAAGCGATGCTGACCAGCGCCTCGACCTTCGTCATTTCGATCGTGCAGATCGACGATCAGCAGATTGGCGATGGCCGGCCGGGGCCGATTGCTCTGCGGCTCCGCGAGCTTTATCTGGAGATGGCACGCGGCACGAACTGAGTCCCCCACCCGACCGCGCCGTGCCTTGTCGATCCACCTTGGGGGAATGATAATTCATTGGCGATGCGTCTGGCTGGTATTGGCGCTGCTGATAGCGACGCGGGCACCTGCCGAATGCACGATGCGGAAGATCGTCGACCTGCCGGTGACGATGGACGGTCTTCGGCCGATCGTACCCGCCACGCTCAACGGAACGGATGTCCAGCTGATTGCCGACAGTGGCGCGTATTTCAGCCTGATATCGCCATCCACGGCATCCCAGCTGGGCCTCACGCTCGAGCGCATGCCGATCGGCTTCCTGCTCCAGGGGATTGGGGATCGGCTCCCGGCGCGAAGACCGTGATCGCGAACTTCGGGATGACCGGCATCAATATCCCGAACGTCGTGTTCCTGGTGGGGGAGCGACAATGGTTGCGCGGGGTTGCTGGGGCTCAACGTCCTGAGCGTGGCCGATACCGAATATGATCTGGCGGGCGGCTCGATCCGGCTGTTCCGTACGCCGGGTTGCTCGGGCAGCGATCTCGCTTACTGGGCGCGCGATCGGCATGTCTCTTCGATTGCCCTCGCCGCGACGGACCGGCGCAGCCCCCACATCGTCGGCATGGTAACCGTCAACGGACAGCCGATGCGCGCCGTCTTCGATACTGGCGCGCCGCGATCGATGATGACGCTGCAAGCCGCGGCGAAGGCGGGCATGACGCCCCAAAATCCCAGGGCACGATCCGACGGCACTTCACGTGGGCTCGGCCCCACCGTCAACCGCAGTTGGAGCGCTCCGTTCGACACTTTCTCGATCGGCGACGAGCAGATCCAGAATGCGCGGCTGCGTTTCTCGGAAATGCCCGGCTTCAATTTCGATCTCTTGCTCGGCGCCGATTTTTTCCTGTCGCACCGCTTGTTCGTGTCGCACAGCACGGAGCGCATCCTTCTCACATATAATGGCGGTGCGGTGTTCGATCCCGCTGGAAAGGTGAGATTCCCGGGCAGCAAACAGGCCGACCCCGATCTACCGGCAGCCGGAGAGGCAATGCCAACCGACGCCGACGGCTTCGCTCGGCGCGGCGCAGCTTCGGCGGCTCGTCGCGATTTTACTAATGCGCTCTCCGATCTCAGCCGCGCGATTGCGCTCGCGCCGACCAATGCCGCCTATCTCTATGCACGCGCGTCCACCTATCGCGCCATGCGCCAGACCAGCCTGGCCAAAGCCGATCTCGACGCCGCGATCGCACTCAAGCCTGATTATGTCGAGGCGCTGATCGATCGCGCGGTGATCTATCTCACCAGCAGCGATCGCACGACCGGGATGGCCGATCTCCGCGCAGCCGCCCGGGCCGCCCCCGATGGCGGCAACGTCCACATGGCGCTGGCCGAACTCTACGTCCGCGCCGACGCCTATGAGCAGGCGATCAGCCAGTATGGCCAGTGGCTGGTGAAGCATGGCCCGCAAGACAGCCGCTATTCGCAGGCCTTGAACGGCCGCTGCTGGGCGCGCGCGATGCTGGGGCGCGAACTCGATCAGGCGCTGATCGATTGCAACACAGCCGTCCGCGCCGCGCCCGACGCGGCGGGCTATCGCGACACGCGCGGTCTGCTACGCTTGCGCATGGGCGATCTCGACCGGGCCATCGCGGATTATGATGCCGCCCTGGCGATGCAGCCTAATATCGCCTGGTCGCTTTACGGGCGCGGTATCGCCAGGCATCGCAAGCATCTGCAAGCCCAGGGCGATGCCGATATCGCCGCAGCGCTGGCGATCGATCCTTCGATACCGGCCCAGGCGCAACGCTATGGCGTCACGCTGTTGGCCCCGACACCCAAATAAGCGATCGATCGCGCCAGCACCGCCTCCAGCATCGCGGCGTCGAGCAAGCCGACATTCTGATTGAGGCGCGAGCAATGGTAGGAATTGATCACGATCATTCCTGATGGCAGCCGGTGTTCCGCACCATGGGCAAAGCGCGCCTTGGGCAGTTTTCCACCGAGCGCCTTGATCGCCGATTGATGCGCGATCTGGCCGAGCGCGAGGACAACCCGGAGCCTCGGCAATCCTGCCAAGGCGTTCTCCAGAAATGGCCGGCAGGTCCGCATCTCCTCCGGCGTCGGCTTGTTGCCCGGCGGCACGCAGCGTACCGCGTTGACGATCGCGACACCGTTTAGCCGCAACCCGTCATCGGCATCGCCGCCATAGACGCCTTCGGCCAGACCGAGCCGCAGCAAGGCTTCGAACAATATCGCGCTAGCGCCGTCACCGGTGAAGGGTCGCCCCGTCCGGTTCGCACCTTTCAGGCCCGGCGCCAATCCCACGATCGCTAGCCACGCATCGGGGTCGCCGAACAATGGCACCGGCGCGTTGAACCAGTCGGGATGCGTAACACGCTGTTCGTCGCGAAATGCGACGAGGCGCGGGCAGAGCGGGCAATCGGACGGGGGTTCGGCTGTCATCGCTGCGCGATACCGGGCTGCGACGCAGTGCTCCAATCATATCTCGACTGGACCCGGACGCCGCGAAGGCTACGAAACGTAAAATGGCTCTCTATGCGATCGCGCTCGGTTCCAACCGTCGGCATGGCCGGCATGGCGCACCAGCACGCGTATTGGCCGCGGCGATCGCAGCGTTACCGCGCGAGGGCGTGATACCGCTGACGGTGTCGCCCACATTCGTCACCGCCCCGATCGGTCCTTCGATCCGCGCATTCGCTAACGCCGCCGCGCTGGTCGAAACGCCGCTCGATCCACCTGCCCTGCTTGCAGCCCTCAAGCGCATCGAGCGTGCTTTCGGGCGACGACGCGGCCAACGCTGGGGTGCACGTGTTCTGGATCTTGATATCCTGCTCTGGCAAAAGGGTCGCTGGTCGAGCCGCCGCCCCGTGCTCCTGATCCCCCACATCGGGTTGGCCAAGCGCCGTTTCGTGCTCGATCCGCTGGTCAAGATCGCGCCGGAGTGGCCCGTTCCGCGTATCGGTACGGTTGCGCAGGCGCGTGCGCGGTTGACCCGGCGCCTCGCTATCCATAGGAGCGGCCCCGGGTCGGGTCCGTAGCTCAGTCGGTAGAGCAAGCGACTTTTAATCGAGAGGTCCCGGGTTCGAATCCCGGCGGACCCACCACCTTCTCACCAAATTCGACGCCGTGGCGGCTAAAGCGCTACCTGCGCGGCGGCATTGCGTTCGATGACGGCCCGATAGATCCGCAAGCCGGTCGCGCGACTGATCATATCCGTGGGGCGGCCGGGCTTGCCGGCGAATTCAGCCGGATCGATCACTTCGACATGGCTGTAGGCTGCCGCGATCGCTCGAACGAGATCGTTATAGGCGGGCACCTCGGGCAAATCGTGCATCTGCACAGATTCTCCTGCGGACCGCTGCGAAGGCGGCAGCAACACGAACAGCCGCGCCGACCAGGGAAAGGCCGCGAAGATGGCGTGCAGGTTGGTGCGAAGCTGGGCCAGTGCGAGCGGCGGTGGCAGGAATTCATAATGGCGTGCAAAATAATCGACGAATTGCCGGACATGCCCGGCCGTCTCCTCCGTCAGCCCCTTCGCCCGCGCAAATTCGGCAAGATGCTGTTTGGTGACCTGGCCGAAATCGTCCGGCAGGAGGTCGAAGCGAAAAGCGACCTCCAACCCTGAACCGCGATGGCGGTAGCGCGGCGAATTGAGATCGCCCCATAAGCTCAGGATGCCGATACCGCCCGGCGGGACCGCCCAGAATGGGCTCGACAGATCGGGCTCGCGAAAGCCGATCACGTGCAGTTCACGCAGTGTTTCGGGCGTCGACTGGTGCAGGCTCAGCATCAGATTCGTCGAACTGTTGCGGGGCAGCACCACATGCCATTCGCGACGGTCGGTCTCGACCCGGACATTGCTGGAATTGAGATGGCAATAGCGCGCGATGGTGTCGATCTCGGCGCCGCCCCGGATGACGATCCCGGAAATATCCGGCACGCTCTGTGCAAGTGAACCCGCGCCGGCGTTGACCCAGCCGGTCCGACCATGCGTGGAGAGATCCGCCGCCACCTTGCCGGCGACGACAAGCCCGGGCCGACCGATCTTCTCATACAGCCAGTGTTCGATGCCCATGCCCGCGATCCGCGATGAAAAACAGAGATGATCGAGTGTCGCGTGGGGCGGCTCGCCGCGCATGAGGAAGAAACCGCACAGGCCATGATCGTCATGATCGTCTGACAAACGGACCAGACCCGCGCGGGCGTTCTTCATCGCATCGCCCAAGGCCTGCCTTGCGGCCGTCCGATCGGAAGGCAGGCGCTTCTTCGTGAAGTTGAGCCAGTTCGTATGGTTGATCAGATCGATGGCGCGGTCGATATTCCCCGCGACATCGCTCTCGATCGTGGCGATGATCCCCGAAAGTCGCAGGAAATCGTCATTGCCGCTTTCGGCGGCGATCGGTGCGTCGCCCGCTTGGAGCTCCAGCAGCTTGTACCGGCTGAACCGAATCAACCCCGGATCATCCGTGCCCGCGAACCGCGGATCGGTCAGAATCGACGCGAGCAACTCCGGGCCCGCCACCTGCACATCGGGAATGCGCGCCTGCGCGGTGGCGCGATTGGAGCCGTTATCGTCGATGAACAGCACGGCTGCCGGCGATATATTCATCGCTTCGATGATCCGTTCGATCCGCGCCGCGACGGAAGACCAGGAGATGCTCGGGAAGAGGAAGAAATCCCACAGCCCGAATGTGCGCAGCAGACGTCGCATCGAATTGAAATCGCTGGTCGCACAGAGCGAACTCAGGATGCCGCGCCGACAAAGCTCGATCACGATATCCTGGTTGGGCTGGTTCGCCTTCACCGCACCGTCGGCGAGCATGCCCTGCCACAGCGTCTCGTCCGGATTCCAGACGACCAGCTTGACCGGCTCGGGAGCGGCGTCCGTTCCTGGCATCAACCCCTCGCCCCGCGCCAATGATCGAAGGTGCGTTGCTGCAATTCCCGCACATGGGCTTCGGCCTCGCAGCCGGTCCATGGCCCTTCGTAGCCGCGGGCCGGCGATCCGACCCACCAGCCCTGTCCCGGTAGCCGATCGCTTTCACGCACGACCAACACGGCAAGCGCAGGCTCACCGGCCTCCGCGCCCAGGCGATCGATCGCGTCGAGCGTCTTGCAAAAGGCGCGCATCTTCGGCCGCGTGAAACGGTGCCCGAGTTGCGCTAGTATCTCCGAATAGCTCACCGAGTGGCCCGCGCGAGCCGCCGCGATCAGCAAGGCGCGCACATGCTGGACGTCGGCGATCGAGCCCGGCCCTTCGGACGGCACGATACCCTCCTGCTCAAGCCATTCGGACAAAGTTTCGATCGCCATGCCCCCTTGCCTAGCGCGCGGGCAAAGCGTCCAGCAAGGCGAGATTGCCACCGTCGTAGCGCGGATCGTTGCTGACTTCACGTATCGCCCAGTCGGGCGGTACGAGCCCGACGAGCGCAGTCTCGTTCGGTTGCTCGCTCTCCGCGAGTTCCAGGCCGGCAAGGGCGCCCTCGAAGAGATCGATCGAGAAAGCACCGAGTGGGTAACGCCGCTTCACCAGCGAATGTGCCGGCAACGCCGCGAGCAGCGCATATTCCACGTCGGTCAGGTAGGTCGTCACCATCGGCCGTGCGGCGGGATCGGCCGTCTCATATTTTTTGGTGAGCTTGAGCACGACCCGGCTGGTGTCGGACGCGATCATGCGCCGCAGCCGCATCCGGCTGCCGTCGATATAGCGGTCCTCGATCAGGATATGTGGCAGGCCGGCCAGATCGGGCCGTCGGGCCGGATCGACGAGGAACCGCCGCTCACGCTCGACATGCGAATATTTGAGCGTGCGCAGTTCCTCGTCGAGCCCGCGGATCACCGCGTCAGTTTCTTGTAGGCCAGCCGCGTCGGACGATCGGCTGCATCGCCGAGGCGACGGCGCTTGTCTTCCTCGTAGCTCTCGAAATTGCCCTCGAACCATTCGACATGGCTGTCACCCTCGAATGCGAGGATGTGAGTAGCAAGACGATCGAGGAAGAAGCGATCGTGGCTGATAACCACGGCGCAACCCGCGAAACTCTCCAGTGCTTCTTCCAGCGCGCGCAGCGTCTCGACGTCAAGATCGTTGGTCGGCTCGTCGAGCAGCAGGACGTTGCCGCCCTCCTTCAGCATCTTCGCCATGTGCACGCGATTGCGTTCACCGCCCGAAAGCTGGCCGACGCGCTTCTGCTGGTCCGGCCCCTTGAAGTTGAACGCACCGACATAAGCGCGCGTCGCGACGTCATGCTTGCCGAAGGTGAAGCGATCGAGCCCATCGGAGATTTCCTCCCAGACGTTCTTGTTCGCATCGAGATGGTCGCGGCTCTGGTCGACATAGCCAAGCTTCACGGTCGAGCCGATCTCGATCTCGCCCTCGTCGGGCTGTTCCTGCCCGGTGATCATCCGGAACAAGGTGGTCTTGCCGGCGCCGTTAGGACCGATCACGCCGACGATGCCGCCGGGCGGAAGCGTGAAGCTCAGATCCTCGAATAGCAATTTATCGCCATAGGATTTGGTCAGGCCGCGCGCCTCGATGACCTTGTTGCCAAGCCGCTCCGGAATCTGGATCAGGATCTGCGCACTGTCGGGGCGGCGATCATTCTGCTTCTCGACCAGTTCGTCGAACGCCTTGATACGCGCCTTGCTCTTGGTCTGGCGGGCCTTGGGGCTCTGCCGGATCCATTGGAGCTCCTGCGTGATCGCGCTCTGGCGGCCCTTCTCCTCGCGCTCCTCCTGCTGGAGGCGCTTCGCCTTGGCTTCGAGCCATGCCGAATAATTGCCCTCGAACGGCAGGCCGCGCCCGCGATCGAGCTCAAGCACCCAACCCACGACATTGTCGAGGAAGTAGCGATCGTGGGTCACCAGAATGACGTTGCCGGCATATTCCTTGAGATGATTCTCGAGCCAAGCGACGCTCTCGGCGTCGAGGTGGTTGGTCGGCTCGTCGAGCAGCAGGATTTCGGGCTTTTGCAGCAGCAGTTTGGTCAGCGCGACGCGGCGGCGTTCGCCACCGGACAGTTTCACGACCGAACTGTCCGCTGGCGGACAGCGCAGCGCTTCCATCGCGATCATCAACTGGTTGTCGAGGCTCCAGCCGTCGACCGCATCGATCTTTTCCTGCAACTCACCCATCTCGGTCATGAGCGCATCGAAATCAGTATCGTCCTGTGGGTCGCCCATCTCGGCCGAGATGGCGTTGAAGCGATCGAGCATGTCGGCGGTCGCGCGCGCACCGTCTTTGACGTTCTCCAGTACGGTCTTGGTCTCGTCGAGGTGCGGCTCCTGCGGCAGATAGCCGACCCGGACACCCTCGGCCGCCCACGCCTCTCCTGAATATTCCTTATCGTAACCCGCCATGATCTTCATGAGGGTCGATTTGCCGGCGCCGTTTACGCCGATGATCGCGATCTTGGTGCCTGGCAGGAACTGCAGGTGGATGTTGTTGAGCACGGGCTTGTTGGCGCCCGGAAAGGTCTTCGTCAGGCCCTTCATGACGAAGCTATACTGCACGGCCATGGGGTGGCTTCTCCGCGGGATACGATGCTGTTGGAAACTGGTCGCACGCCGATAGCCCGGCGACCCGTTCTTGCCAACATGGGGATGCGGGTCGCCGCACGCAATCGCGCCGAAGCGCGCCGGATTTGGCACTGGTGCCGGCTTCCGGTATCGGGTGAAGATGATACGCGCCCTTCCGCTCCTCGTCGCGGCGCTCGTCGCCGCGCCCGTCCCCGCCCAATCCGCCGAGGGCAATGCCGATATCCTCGCGGCCGCCAAGGCGTTCGACGATGCGCAGGTCCATGGCGATCGCGCGGCGCTGGAGGCGCTGCTGGCGGACGACTTCCTGTTCGTGCGCGGCTCGGGCCGGGTCGGCGACCGGCGCGAATTCATCACCGGCTTCACCGATCCCAAATCGAAGCTCGATCCGTTCGAGATCAGCGACCGTCTGTTCCTGCGCGTATCGGCCGATGTCGCTATCGTCGGCGGTGAGGCATGGGTGAAGGGCAGCGACGGCAGCAAACGCTTCACCGATCATTTCCGCTATGCCGACACGTTCGCGAAACGCGGCGGCCGCTGGGTCGTGGTCTACACGCAGGTCACTGGATTGCCGGCAAAATAATCTTCGTCATTCGGCTGGACATCGCGGTTTCGACGCCTATCTGAGGCGCAATTCGCCATATGTTGGGAATTCTGACCGCGCCTCTTGAGCGCATTCCTATGCCGCATGCTCGTAAAATGCATTTGGCACGGTCCCTGCATCGTTTGTTGCAACCCCCGCCCGGGATGGTCCCGGGCTCCCGATTACGGACACGAACGATGCAGACCAACGCTCCCGCCCCGCAGAAGCTCGACAACCTTTTCGGCGTTTGCCACGCGCTCGGCGGGGCATTCGGTTTCAATCCGCTCTATCTGCGGATCGCGATCGTCTTTGGCATCTTGATCAACTTCGAGGTGACTGCGATCCTTTATGCCGCTGCGGGCGTCGCCGTGCTGAGCGCTCACCTGCTCTCAAAGGTCACCGCACGTCGCGACGCGCGGCGAGAGGCGTAAGATTAATCGTCGTTCCCGCCTCCGCGGGAATGACGATCAACGCATCGATTCGAGCAGGCTGGCCACGGGCACGAACGCAAAGGCGACCGAGCTGTCAGCCACGCCGTAGGGCAGGAAAAGCATGTCCCCCATCAGCATGCCGCCGCACGAATAGACGACATTGGGCACGTAACCCTCACGATCCTGATCCGCCGGTGAGAGCAAAGGCTGCGCGGTGCGACCGATGATTTTGCTAGGATCGTCCTTGTCGAGCAAGACCGCGCCGATCGAATATTTGCGCATCGCGCCGACGCCATGGGTCAGCAGCAGCCAACCCTCGTCAAGCTCGATCGGCGATCCGCAATTACCCATCTGGACCATCTCCCAGGGATATTTCGGAACGATCAGCAGCTCGCCCTCGCCCCAGGTATCCATCCGGTCCGACTTGAGCAGGAAAATATTCTCGCCATCCTGCCGCCCGATCATCATATATTCGCCGCCTATCCTGCGCGGGAAAAGGGCCATGCCCTTGTTCCGCGCCGCCGGCCCGCTCATCGGCGCGAGCGTAAACGTACGGAAATCGCTGGTTCGTAGAAGCTCGGACCGGATCGCCGCGCCGTTATAAGCGGTATACGTGCCGATCCACTCGACTGCGCCGTCGTCATGCGTGAACTGGACGAGGCGCATATCCTCCAACCCGTTCGATTGCGCGGCGGTCATCGGGAAAAGCACGGTACCCGAGAGCGAAGAGTCGCGATGGCGATGCACCTCGATCGCGCCATTGCCGAGCTCGATCGCGCTATCGGCCGCGGTCGCGAAGGGGGGCTCAGGCATCAGTTCGATCAACGGGCCGGGCCCGAGAATGCCCTCGCGAAATGCGACCGAGGAGATATGCCCCTCCCCAACCGATCGCAGCGACATCGCGATCCGGATCGCGCCTTCCGACATCCCCGATTGATCGGGATGCGGAATCACGCTCGGGTTCATCAGCGCCGCAGCGGCATAGCTATATTCGTGGCAGAAATAGGCGCCGATCAGCTGCTTCTTGATCTCGGAAATGACGTCGCTGTCGAGGCTGAGCGCGGTCTCGATCTGCGCATAGCGTGTCATGAAGACCGAGCGGGTCTGCCAGTGGCGCGCCTCGAAATCGCGCAAAACCAGTTCGAGTTCGACCTCGGCCATCTCCTCGTCGAGCGCGAGCACGCTGTCGACGATGCGACGCACACGACCGGGCCGGCCGGGCGTGACTCCGGCATCGATCGGGATGTGAAAGGGTCGAACCACGACCCGCGCGGGATCTGCCTGCAGGCGCAACGCGCTGTGGATGACGTCGAGCAAGCTTACTCCCCGGCTTTTCTTCGGTCGGGCCAGAATGCCGGGCCCCGGCTCCTCCCTTCTTGAGGGATTCGTCGCGGTAATAAAGCCCTAATCGCACATATCCAGCCGGTGCCCGTGCTTCTGGCACCGGCTGCCTTGCCTTGGCGTTAACGGGACGCGGGTCGGCTGCCTGCCAGCCGTGCTGGCGGCTTTGCCGCGACGGCAGCGCCCGCGCGTGCCATGGCGGCGCAGGCGAACTGATAGGCGAGGATCGATTCCGCGCCTTGGTTCTGATTGACCCGGTCGCTCATCAATCCGTCATAGCATCCGCCATCGACGGTGGTCGCGATCGGCAGATCGAGGTCGTTCTCGCCGAGATACCAGCCATGCGCCCGCCATGCCGCGTCCAGCCACTTTTGATCGCCCGTCACGCGGTGCGCCGTGAGCGCCGCATCGATGGTGGCCCATGCTTCCAGTGGCTGCTGATCGAACGGCAAGGGCGTGGCATAAGGACGACTGAAGCTATCCGTTCCGACCGCGCGAAAACGCCCTTCCTCGTTGCTCTGCTGCTTTTCGAGCCAGGCGAGCGCATCCAGGCCCTCGGTGACCATATCATCGTTGCCGGTCAGTTCGCCGGCGCGGATCAGCGCTTCGGGCAGGCGGGCGTTATCATATGCCAGCACCGATTCGAACCAGATCCAGCCTTCGCGACGTTCGCGCCGAAGCTGAGCCAGCAGCCGATCGCCGAACGTCGTGACCAGCTGGCGGGCGATCGGGTGATCCTTGTGTACCCGCATAACCGCATCGGCACCAAGCAGCGCGAACGCCCAGGTGCGGGGCGAAATCAGCGCCAGCGAATGCGGTGCGACCTGATCGAAAAGATGGAGCGCCCATTGCCGCATCGGCTGGTGACGCGCCTCGGCGGCGGTAACGCCGACCGACCATAGTGACCGGCCGAAACTATCTTCCGATCCTTCATCCTCCAACCAGCCGCGATCGAAGCCCATGAAATTGCGGAACCGTCCGAGTTCGCCATTCCAGGCATGCTGGACGAACGAGGCATACACCGTCGCCAACTGGTCCGCACGCGCCGTCAATTCACCGTCGATGCGGTGCATCAGCATCAACGCGCGGCAATTGTCATCGACGCAATAGCCGTGATTCCGATCGGGAATGGCGTAGATCGAATGCTGGATCATTCCGGTTCTGTCGGTCATACGCTCGACCGCGTCGAGTTTGGGGACCACCGCGACTCGCTCGCTCGACCGGCCGGCTGGCAGACGCACCGGGCGTTTGCGCACGGCTTCGGCACCGATCGCCAGATAGGCTTCCGCCAAACGCGCCCAGATCATCTCGCGACCGACCTCGTAGGCACGACGCCCCATGTCGGTCAGGCCTTGCGGATCATCGAGCAGGGTGATGATCTCCTCGGCAAAGCGACGGCTGTCCCCAAACGGCACCAGCACGCCCAGCCCGTCGCCGAGCAATTCGGCCGCATGCCAATAAGGCGTGGATACAACGGGGCGCCCCAGCGCAACCGCATAGGACAGGGTGCCGCTCGTGATCTGCGTCTCGGTCAGATACGGCGTGACGTAGATGTCCGCTGCCTGCAGGTAGTCTAGCAATTTTTCCTGATCGAGGAAGCCGTCGATGAAGCGCACCGCATTCTCGACGCCCAATTCGACTGCAAGATTCTTGAGGCTATCGCGATAGGCTTCGCCCTCGCGCGCCACGAGATGCGGGTGGGTCGCGCCGAGCACGACATAAAGCGTGTCCGGATGGGCTGCGACGATGGCCGGCAGCGCGCGGATCAGGGTCTCGATCCCCTTATTGGGCGAAAGCAGGCCGAAGGTCAGCAAGACGCGGTGACCGCCAAAGCCGAATTTCGGCTTCATGCGATCTGCTTCGACCAGAGGGCGATCGGGCACGCCATGCGGCACGACTGCAATACGGGCATGCGCGATGCCATGCACCCGCATCAGGATCTCGCGGCCCTTTTCAGCCATCACGATCAGGGTAGCGGCGCGGCGTGCCAGCCCCTCGATCACCGCGCGCTGGTCGGCGTTGGGATGCTCGAGCACGGTGTGGAGCGTCACAACGACGGGCGCCTGCACACGATCGAGCAATTTCAGCAGATGCGCGCCCGCCGGACCGCCAAAAATACCGTATTCGTGCTGAACCAGAACGAGATCGGCATTGCTCTCGTTGATACGCTGGGCGGCCATGCGATAGTCGGCGATTTCCTCCTGCGCGATCTGGCAGGTCACCTCAGGCCCGTAATCGTAGGAACCATTCGGATCGTTCATCGCATAATGATCGACCGCAATTTCGGGATAAACCGTACTGATCGCGTCACGCACGTCGCGGGTGAAGGTCGCCAACCCGCACAAACGCGGCGGGCTGTTGCCGACGAGTGCTATACGCCGAATGCCGGTGCGACCGATCGATTGATCCATATGCCTGCTGCCTGCTCCGCGTTGGGGTTCGAACCGTCCCCGAAAGTGTCGGGAAATGCCCGAATTAACTGTGATTTCATAACAATGCCGATAACGGCGAAAGGTTGCACGAATGGTTGTGCGTCGCAACATATTGCGCCCAACCGTGCGGACTCGCTGCCAAATTTCGCGTTGACGGAGCTCTTTACCGCGCTAATGGAGCGTTACGGACGGCATTCGGGCCGGGCCCGTAATATTTCCATGGAGTGGTTGGATGAAGAAGGTAGTCTTTGTTCTCGCCGCTGCCGGCCTGATGACCTTGGGTGCGTGCAGCAAGCAGACGCCGGCGGAAAACGCGACCGACGCGACCGCCAATGCGCTTGATAACGCTGGTGAGAATCTCGAGGACGCCGCGACCAACGCGCACGACGCCGCCGACGCGGTCGAAGCGAACAAGTCGTAAATCCGCGTTTCGCCTAAGGGCGGATCACGAGTTTCGGAACGGGCGCCCGGCAACGGGCGCCCGTTTTGCTTTGGCACCGGGCAGATCGATACGACAACTACCCCCGAACGCCGGAACCCGCTAACGGGCCGCCATGTCGCAAGCCCAGCTCACATTCTTCAACAGCCTGACCCGCGCACTCGAGCCTTTTAGCCCGGCCGATCCCGATCTGGTGCGGGTCTATAGCTGCGGGCCGACCGTCTATAACTTCGCCCACCTCGGCAATCTGCGCGCCTATGTCTTCACCGACACGCTGCGCCGGGCACTGACGTGGAAAGGCTACCAAGTCCGCCACGTGATCAACATCACCGACGTCGGCCATCTCACGTCGGATGCAGACGCCGGCGAGGATAAGATGGAGCTGGCGGCCGCGGGTCTCGGCAAGGATATCTGGGAGGTTGCGGCCTTCTACACGGCAGCCTTCAAGCAGAACCTTAGGGACCTGAACATCCTGGATCCGTCCTTATGGTCGGTCGCGACCGATCATATCGCCGACATGATCGCGTTCGCCGAGCGAATCGCACCCGATCATTGCTACGAGATCGAAAGCGGGCTTTATTTCGACGTCACGACGGTGCCCAATTATGGCAGCCTCGCGCGAACCGTTTCGGACGAGGGCGAGAGCCGGATCGACCCGGTCACGGGCAAGCGCAACCCGGCCGATTTCGCGATCTGGCGCAAATCGCCGCCGGGCGAAAAGCGTCAGATGGAATGGGATTCGCCATGGGGGAAAGGCGCTCCCGGCTGGCATCTCGAATGCTCGGTGATGAGCCTCAAATATCTCGGGCCCGAGCCGTTCGACATCCACACGGGCGGCATCGATCATCGCGAAATCCACCATCCCAACGAGATCGCGCAGAATCAGGCCTATTGTGGCTGCAACGATGCGCAACCCGGTTTTACCGGCGCGAACTTCTGGATGCACAACAACTTTCTGGTCGACCGCGCTGGAAAGATGTCGAAATCGGCAGGCGGTTTCACGACTTTGCAATCGTTGATCCAGCGCGGGGTGCCGCCCCTCGCCTACCGTTTGCTTTGCCTGTCGGGCCATTATCGCAGCGAATTGGAGTTCAGCCCCGAAGCGGTGGTGGCAGCGCTGACGCGGCTCAAGCGGCTGGTGCTGACGGTGCGGAAATTGCCGCTCGCGGATGAACCCGGAATACCGGCACAGGCCTATCTCAACCGTCTGGATGCGGCACTGTCTGATGATCTCAACACCCCCCAGGCCTTGGTCGCGCTCGACGAGATGCTGGCCGACAAGCGCCTTTCGGCCATCGATCGGCTGGCAACGCTCGATGCGTTCGACGCGACGCTCGGCCTTAACCTGCTGACGCTCACGCGCGAGGCGCTGCGCCAGCCCCCTGCTGACGCGGCGCTGACACCCAGAGCAATCGAAGCCCGCCTCGACGAACGCCAGCAGGCCCGCGCGGCCAGGGATTTCGCCCGTTCCGATGCGATCCGCGACGGCCTGATCGCCGACGGCGTTGAGGTGATGGACGGCGATCCGCTCCGTTGGGAATGGAAGGTTAAGCTGGACTAAAAGCTCCTCACGGCGCGCTCAGGAATCATACCGCGTCGAACCGCAATATATTCTCGCGCGGCAACCCGATCGCATCTGGGGCTAATAGCTCCGCCTCGCCCTGCCCAAGCACCCTTATCCTTGCGTTCGGCGCCGCCTTCCATCAAAGGCTGCGCCCACGAAAGGACTTATAATGGCGACGAACTGGACGCCCGAAAGCTGGCGCACGCACGAGGCAAGGCAATTGCCCGATTATCCCGATCAGGGAGCCCTGGCGGCTGCCGAAGCCGAATTGCGCCGCTATCCGCCGCTGGTCTTTGCCGGCGAGGCGCGCGCGCTCAAGGCCGATCTGGCACGCGTGTCGAACGGTCAGGCTTTTCTGCTCCAGGGCGGCGACTGCGCCGAATCCTTTGCCGAATTCCATCCCAACAACATCCGCGACACGTTCCGCGTGCTGCTGCAGATGGCGGTCGTCCTCACCTATGCGTCGAAGCTGCCGGTGGTGAAGGTCGGCCGCATGGCGGGCCAGTTCGCCAAGCCGCGCTCGGCCCCGACCGAGACGATCGACGGCGTCGAACTGCCCTCCTATCGCGGCGACAACGTCAACGACATCGCCTTCACGCCGGAATCGCGCAATCCCGATCCACAGCGGATGGTGAAGGCCTATTCGCAATCGGCCGCGACGCTCAACCTGCTGCGCGCCTTCGCGCAGGGCGGCTATGCCAATCTCGCGCAGGTGCACGCCTGGACGCTCGATTTCATGGGTCGCTCGGCCTGGGCGGCGCAATATCAGCAGCTTGCCGACCGGATCGGCGATGCGCTCGGCTTCATGGCCGCCTGCGGGATCAGCCCGGAGACGGTGCCCCAGCTCAACGGCACCAATTTCTACACCAGCCATGAGGCCTTGCTGCTCCAGTACGAACAGGCGCTGACCCGTCAGGACAGCCTGACAGGCCAATGGTATGATACGTCGGCACACATGCTGTGGATCGGCGATCGCACCCGCTTCGAAGGCTCGGCACACGTCGAATATCTGCGCGGCGTCGGCAATCCAATCGGGCTCAAGTGCGGCCCGAGCCTAGATCCTGACGAACTGCTGCGTCTGCTCGACACGCTCGATCCGGCGCGCGAGCCCGGCCGTATCACGCTCATCACGCGTTACGGACATGACAAGATCGAGAAGCATCTGCCCTCGCTCGTCCGTGCGGTGAAGCGCGAGGGGCGTCCGGTCGTGTGGAGCTGCGATCCAATGCACGGCAACGTCGTCAAGGCCGCCAACGGCTACAAGACGCGCCCGTTCGAGCGAATCCTGACCGAAGTGCGCGGCTTCTTCGCGGTCCACCGCGCCGAGGGCACGCATGGCGGCGGCATCCATGCCGAGATGACCGGCCAGAACGTCACCGAATGTACCGGCGGCGCAATCGCGGTCACCGAACAGGGCCTGGCCGATCGCTATCACACGCATTGCGATCCGCGCCTGAATGCCAGCCAGTCGATCGAACTGGCATTCCTGTTGGCCGAAATGCTCAATCAGGAAATGCGCGACCGCGAAAAGCGCGCGGCATAGTATGATGCCCCTCCTTCCGGGGAGGGGCATGGTTCATTCACCGCCGGGCAATGCAGCGACGCGCATCACCCTCCGCTACAAGGAGTTTTCGGTGCGCATTTCCCCCATGACGGCAATCGGCGTAGCGATCCTGATCGCGGCCGCGGCGCCTGGCCTCGCGGCTGACGATGCGCCCGTCTCGCAGCTTTCGTCGGACTCGATTCGCCTGTCGCCCGAACAGCGCGAAGCCGCGTTGGAATATGGCGCCGCTCGCGCGTTGCGCGAACCGCCGATCAATGGGCTCGACCACAAGGTCCATGGCGAGATCGGGATGGAGGTAAGCTCCAATGGCGGCCACGCGCTCTACGGTACGGCGACTGTGCCCCTGGGCAATTCGTCGAGCGCGACCTTTTCTTTCCTCACCAGCAATGGCGGCCGCTACCGTTATCGCTAGCCTCCCGGCGCATCGCGCCGGGACTAACGGAAACCGCTTACGCAACGGCGCACCAATTTCCTCGCTTCACGCATCGCCTCGATAGACAGGCCCTGCAGCGAAAGCTCGGTCCGCTTCACGTCGATCAACGTCATATCCCCCGCCGCCGCCAAGGTGTGCAGCCCCTCGACATAAGGCGCGAACCCGACTGGCGCCTCGATTCGCTCTCCCGCCCTCATCTCCACCCGGTCGACCGTCAGCACTGGAAAGCGTAGCAGCCGGATCGCTCCGCCATAGGTGGCCGAACAATCCTGCACCGGTAGCGTCACCACATCGTCGACCACCCGCGCCGTTCCGCCCGGACGCGACGAGGACGAGTCCACCCGCACCGGGTTCATCGAATGCGGCGTCCACGGCCCCGCCAGCCGATCGGCATATGCGATGTGAAGCGCGCTCATCTTGTCGGGCTCGCGGCTGGCGGAGGTGTAGAAGAGCCACCAGCGGCCGTCATGGAAGAGGGGCGTCGCATCCACCGGCACATGATCGAGCGCGATCCGGTGTGCCGGTTCCCACCGCGTCGGGAAATCGACCGCGCGATACAGCGTCAGCCCGTTCGAGCGATGCGCCTCGGGCAGCATCCAGGTCTCGCCCTCGCCCTCGAATATGAGCGGGTAGGACAGGTGCCACGACTCGTTGAGCACCGGCGCGCGGTCGATGAGCTTCAGATCGGCGTCGTAGGTCAAAACCTCGATCGCGCCGATGCGGATGCGATAATCATAGGTTTCGACGAAGACATGGAGCTTGCCGTCACGCCACCAGCCGAACGGATCCGCGAGGAACTGGAACGAACCCATCGGCGGCAGCCACTGCAGATCGAACCCTTGGATCGACCCGGCGGCTGCAATCTGTTCGAAGCTCGCGCGGATGATCGCGGGACGCCAAATATCCTTGCGTAAACCCATGGATCAGCCTGTCGCATCCACCGCGCGCAGCGGCAAGCGGCCTAAGCTGCCTCGATGAGCCGGCCCGGAGCCGCGAGCGGGATCGCAGGGGCTGGCGACAGCACGCTCAAAATCGCACGCGCCGCGCGGTCGGCCGAAGGCTCGGCGGTCAGATCGAAGCTGCGCACGAACAGGTCACGCTGCGCCGGACGATATCGGTGATGGCTGGCTTCCGCACGTGCCAGCGCAGATCCGAGGGCATCGGGGCCATCGATCACCTCACCCGACTGCCAATGCAAATAGTTGGGATCGCCCCGCCAGTCCACGCGATGGCTGTTCAGGAAGATGCACGGGCGCGGCTGGTGGAGGAATTCATACACCTGGCTCGACACGTCGCCGAGATAGATGTCCGCCGCATTCGTATAGCTCATATCGGTGAGCGCGGCGCTGGCCGTGTCGATGTGGATGTTGGGTGCATCATGGAAGCGCGCCGGAATGCGACCGGGGCGATCGATGCGGAATTTGTCGATCGTCACGACCATCTTGCGGTGAAACAGCATCACGTGCGGCGCGAAGATCAGATTGAAGCGGTCGTCGGCCAGAAAATGCTCGAGCACTTCCAAACCATGCTTGTACCAGGACGACAGATGCGGCGATGGATGCGGATTGTACAGCACCGTCGGCTTGCGGGGATCGTCGAACAGAGGCGCCTGTCCAGCCTGATCGATCAGATCGAACTTCGGGTAGCCGACCATGCTCAAACGGTCGGGCGAGACACCAGCATCGCGGATCAGCCGCTCGCGGATCTTTGGGCCCGACACGAGCGTGTGATCGAACTGCTGGCTGATCTTGTTGAAGCCGATCGCGCGATCCCCAGCGCCATGGCGGGTATGGATGATCTTGAGATGTTCGAGCCCGTACCGGGTCCTGAGCATCAGCGATGTCTTCTCGGCAACGACCAGCGCATCGAGCGTCCGGAAGAAATCGAGATTGTCGCGATAGATGCAAAGCTTCGCGGCGGGCACGAGGCCCTCGAGCCGGCGCGCAGCGAACCGGCTCGATACACGGCGCAGCCCTAGCTAAATCAGCGGAACGATCACACCGGCCTTGCGCGCCAGGCGGCGAACCTCGGCACTCAGGCGATCGTTGGTAGTGGCAACCACCACGCTCGTTCCGGGCGTGCGCATCAGGGCCAACGCTATCGGCAGCGAGTGTGCGACCTGGTGAACCTGGTCGTGGTTGAAAAAGAAGCCGATCCTCACATAGCGCATGACGTTGCGCTCATGGGCGGCCCACATCAAAAAAGCTAAAAAAATTCGGAACGGCGGAACTTTTTTTCGACGAAAGAGTGTCGATCCCGAGCATCCGTGCGTAAATCGCCAAGTAAACCCTTCTCCCGGAAAGCGAATTGCCCATCACGAGTCAGGCCGCCGTGCGATCACCCGTTGCGCGCATTTTCTTGAACGTCGGCCAGCTCGTCACCGGCAAGGCAGCTGCCGGGTTGCTCAGCCTGGTCTATCTGGTCATCGTCACCCGCGTGCTGGGCGCCCAAGGCTATGGCGTGCTCGTGCTGGTCAACGCCTACGCGCTGCTGCTCGGCAGCACTCTCGCTTTCTCCGGGTTTCACGGAGTGGTCCGCTACGGCGCGATCGCGATCGAGCGCGGCGACAAAGCCAGCCTCGCCAGGATCATTCGCTTCATGGCCGTGGTCGAGCTTGGTTGCGGCGCGTTCGCAGTGGCGGTCGCGGCGATCATGGCGCCAATCGTGGGCCCACGACTCGGCTGGTCCGAGCAGACGATCCGCTTCGCCTTGCCCTACAGCCTCGCCGTGCTTGCGACCGTGCGCGCGACCCCGCAAGGCATCCTCCAGCTCGCCGGCCGGTTCGATCTGATCGCCGTCCACCAGACTGTCTCGCCGATCGCGCGGATGGTGGGCGTCGCGATCGCCTGGGCGATGAGTGGCGGGCTGATCGCCTATCTCGGCGTGTGGCTGTTCTCGGCACTGGCTGAAGGTCTCGCCATGTGGCTGCTGTCGTGGCAGTCATGGACCCGGCTGGTCGAGGGCGAACGGGTGTTCGGTAGCTGGCGCGGCGCCACGCGCGAGAATGCAGGACTGGCGCGCTTCATCCTCACCACCAATTTCGACATCACGCTGCGCGAGTTGGCGCCCCAGCTCGTTCCGCTGACCGTCGGCTGGATGATGGGGCCCGCCGCGGCCGGCCTGTTCGCATTGGCGCAACGCGCCACCAACGTCCTGCAACAACCCGCCGTCCTGTTGGCGAGCGGGTCCTATTCGGTGCTGGCCGATCTCGCTGCGCGCGGTGGCGGCAGGCCGCTCAGGCTGGCCGTGTGGCGCAGCGTCGGCCTTTCCGGGCTGGGATCGTTGATCGTGCTGGCAGCCCTGACGGTGGTAGGGGGCAAGCTTCTCGTCTGGATCGGCGGCAGCACGTTTACCGGCGGCACGGGACTCATGCTGCTCATCGCGGTCGGCCGCGCGCTGGTGCTGACGACGACACCGCTCGGCGCCGGCCTGACGGCGATGGGGCAGCCGGGCAAATCGGTGGCGGCGGCGCTCGTCTCCAACATCGTGCTTTACCCTCTGCTACCCGTCTTGCTGCTTTGGCTGGACGTGAACGGGGCGGGCTGGCATGCAATCGCCCAAAATATGGCGGCGGCAATCATGCTGACCTTTTTCTTCGCACGCGTTCGGGATCGTCGGGCATGAGTGCAGGCTTGAAGGCGGTTTTCCTGTCCGAACGGCCCATGCTGCTGCGCCTGCTCACCTCGCGACTGCGTGACCCCGAAGCGGCCGAAGACGTGATGCAGGATCTCTGGCTGCGGTTGGAAGGCGCCGCATCGGGCCCGGTGGCAGACCCCGCCGCCTACCTCTTCCGTATGGCCAACAATCTTGCATTTGATCGGCGCCGGTCGGAAGCGCGTCGCAATGCGCGCGACGGAGCCTGGCTCGATACGCAATCCGAGGCTTCCGATTTTCCGACCGCCGAGGACCTCCTGATCTCGCGCGAACGGCTTATCGCGCTCGAAAATGCGGTGGCGCGATTACCCCACCGCACTGCGGCGATCTTCCGCGCCTATCGGTTCGACGAACGCTCACGCAAGGATATCGCCGCCGACGAAGGTATCAGCATCAGCGCGGTCGAGAAGCATCTTCACCGGGCCTACCGGGCGATTCATTCCGCAGCGCAAGAAAATGGTGTGGACATTGCCAGATTGTGACGTCTCCATCATGTAAGGGTACAGGGGTTTGTTGTGAGTAGCTCGGTCGAAACCGCGATGGACGAGGCGATTGCCTGGCACATCGGCCTTGAACAGGCCGGTGCCGAGGAATGGCACCGCTTTGTCCGCTGGCTGGAGGCCGATCCGGCGCATGCCGAAGCCTATGACCAGATCACATTGGAAAGCGCTGCGCTCAGCCCCGCGCGGATCGAGCTCATCGAAATCGAACATGAAGATCCGGTAGTGATGCCCTTCCGGCGCCCACGAAATTGGCTGCGCTGGGGCGGGGCGGGCGGCGGCCTGGTGGCAGCTGCGGCGGCGGCGTGGCTCGCCTTCATGCCGGCGGCGATAACTCCCGATTCCTATACGGTCGAAACCCAGCCTGGCATGCGTCATTCGGTGACGCTGGCGGATGGCACACGGGTCGACATGAACGGTGGCACGCGCCTGGTCCTCGATCGCAATCAGCCGCGCACCGCCATGCTGGAGCGCGGCGAAGCGATCTTCCACGTTGTCCATCATGCGAGCAATCCGTTCGAGGTGCGCTCGGGCGGCGTTACCCTGCGCGACGTCGGCACGGTGTTCAATGTTGCCCGCTCTGGCTCGGCGCTGCGGGTCGCGGTTTCCGAAGGCTCGGTGCTCTACCAGCCCGATCATGAGGCAGTCTCGTTGACCAAGGGCATGGCGCTGGCGATGCGCGATGGCGAGGACCGCGTGACCTTGAGTCATGTCGACGAACAAAGCGTCGGCGGCTGGGCCGATGGCCATCTCGATTTCCGCGACGCCGCACTGACGACGGTGGTCGACGACGTCAGCCGGTCTACCGGTGCGCATGTCTCGGTTGCTCCCGAAATGGGCGCACGGCTGTTTACCGGCACCTTGCGGCTCGATCGGCCCTCGGATGAGGTGGTTCGTAGTCTTGCGGCGCTTGCAAATGCGGAATTGTACCGGGATGGACCAAACTGGGTGATCCGGCCTAAATCGGGCGGTGCCCACTAGGACCCTTCTCGGAATCGTCATTGCCGCCACGCTGAATGCGGCCCCGGCCGGGGCCGCTGCGGGGCGGCAGAGATTTGTCGTTCCGTCGGGTTCGCTCAGCGCAACATTGTCGGCACTCGCACAGCAAGCACAGATCGACATTGGCGGCATCGACACCGGACTGTCGCACATCGCTTCCCCAGGGTTGAACGGCAAGATGAGCGTGGATGCCGCGCTCGCTCGCCTGCTCGCCAGTACCCCCTTCACGGCCAGGATGGTGGCGCCGGCTACGTATCGATTGGTCCGGCGCCCTCCTCCGGCCCCGCCCCCACGCTCCAGATCCGTCGAACGCGAGCCGCTTCCGTCGCGCCTTACGCCGACACCGATCGACATCGGATCGGGCGATATCGTCGTGCGCGGCGCCAAACGCGAAATCTCGCTCGCACTTTACCCGGGCAGCGTGACAGTCATCCCGATGGGCGACGATGCCTGGGGGGCCGACGGAGGTGACGGCCAATCCTTCCTGCTGCGTCAGACGCCGATGCTGCAATCGACCGAGCTGGGATCGGGCCGCAACAAGCTCTTCATCCGCGGGGTCGCCGATTCAAGCTTCACCGGGCCGACGCAGGCGACTGCCGGCACCTATTTCGGCGATGTCCGTACCGGCTATAACGGGCCCGATCCCAACCTGAACCTATATGATCTGGATCGCGTCGAGATCCTCGAAGGCCCGCAGGGCGCGCTCTACGGCGCCGGATCGATCGGCGGAATCATCCGCTTGTCGCCGCGACCGCCCTCGCTCGACGGGGCCACCGGATCGATCGACATGGGCACCACCGCCACATCGCATGGCGCGATCGGCTACGATCTCGCGGCGATGCTCAACCTCGCCCCATGGGAGGATCATGGCGCCATTCGCCTCGTCGGATATCGCAACGTCCAGGGCGGCTATATCGACGATCCCGGCCGGGGCCTGAGCAACATCAACGGCTCGAGCGAAGTCGGCGGCCGCGTCAGCATCCGCCTACGCCCCATTTACAGCCTCACGATCGACGCCAGCGGTATCATCCAGAAGGACCGGCAATCCGATCTGCAATATGCGTTGATCGAAGACCCGCCACTCACCCGCCGTTCGGCGATCCCGCAGCCGTTCAAGGACAATTACAAGCTCGGCCGGCTGGTGATCACCAAGACGTGGGATAGTGGCTTGAGTTTGGTCTCGGCCACCGGGCGCGTCATCCATCAGACCGATCAGCGCTACGATGCAACGCGCCCCGGCTTTCCCATGCCGGTTGCTTATGACGAGCATAACACCATCAAGCTGACGACGCAGGAAGTGCGGCTCTCGCGTGAGCTTTCGAACGGCCGCAGTTGGCTGATCGGTGCATCCTACGTGCACGATGTGACCGGCAAGGACCGGCAATATGGCTTTCTGGCCACCCCGCGCGACCTGATCGGCGTGACCAACCGGACCGAAGAGCAATCGGTATTCGCATCGTCCACGCAGCGGCTGGGACCGGCGTTGTCGATTACCGGGGGCGTACGTTACACCCATGCACGGATGGACGGCGATCCCTCGACCGTAACGCGCAGTCCCTTCATCCGCGGCCGATCGTCTTCCCGCGTTGATCCCGAAGTGGCGCTGTCGCTGAGGCTCGCCCGCAACCTGACTTTGTTCAGCCAATATCAGCAGGGCTTCCGCACCGGCGGCCTGGCGGTGGCCCCGGGCGCCGGGCGCGTCGCGACTTATGAGGACGACAAGATCAAGGTCGGCGAAATCGGCCTGCGTCTGGTCCGGCGCGGCGCGACCGGGCTCGCCGCGGTGGGATCGGTTTCTTACGCGCGCTGGAACGACATCCAGGCCGATCTCGTGTCGCTCGGCGGCTTTCCCTACACCGCGAATGTCGGCAACGGGCGCATCCTCTCGTTCGAAGGCTCGTTCGATTGGATACCGATCGTCGGGCTCAAGCTGACCGGCGCGGTGTTCGTCAATCGCAGCCGGCTGGTCGATCCGCTTCCCGGTTTCGTCGCGTCGGGTAGCCGCCCCTTGCCCGACACGCCGGGCGCCTCGGCCACGATGGCCGCCGTCTGGAGCCATAAGCTTCATTGGGGCGACCTCGGGCTCGAAGCCAATGCCCGCTATGTCGGCGCCTCGCGCCTCGGCGTGGGGCCGGTGCTGGATTTGCCTTACGGCAGATATTGGCAAACGGGTGCGGCAGCGAAGCTCGGCCTGAAACCCTTCACACTTTCGCTGACCGTGGACAATATCCTCAATACGCGAGGCAACCGCTT
The DNA here is from genome assembly GCF_044905095.1 of Sphingomonas sp. MMS24-J13. NCBI lineage: Bacteria > Pseudomonadati > Pseudomonadota > Alphaproteobacteria > Sphingomonadales > Sphingomonadaceae > Sphingomonas > Sphingomonas sp. MMS24-J13. Next base: position 756,430 of record NZ_CP173258.1, on the reverse strand, counting down.
CGCGATCGGCAATCCTTTCGGCGTCGCCTTCCGCGACGAAATCACGCCGCTGCGCCCCCGCACCTTCCGGCTGGGAATCAAGCGGAGCTTCTAGCGATCAGAAAGATATCCTCCGCGCGCCCATCCCTTGCCGTATCGTGAGAATGGTGTTGCAGCGTGAATGCGCGCCGTGCCGACGGTTGTGCGCTCGCTTATTGAGGAGAGACTGATGTTCCGCACGCTCGACGATACGATCTCGGTCTTCGGCCAGATTACGCCCGAGGACGTCGCCGAGGCCAAGGCGCAAGGCTTCACCACCATCATCAACAACCGCCCTGACGGCGAGCAGGACGGCCAGCCCAAGGGGGCGGCGATCGAGGCGGCGGCGAAGGCCGCAGGGCTGACGTACGAGGCGATCCCGGTTGATCATTCGGGCTTTTCGGAAGCGCAAGTCGTGGCAATGGCGGCTGCGCTGGAGTCCGCCGACGGACCGGTACTGGCTTTCTGCCGCTCGGGCACGCGCTCAACCTTCCTGTGGGCACTGGCGAGCGCATCGATGGGCAAGGATGGAGATGAACTGATCGCGAAGGCAGCAAATGCGGGGTATGATCTGAGCCCGATCCGCCACGCGCTGACCTAAAGCCCTTCGCCTCTCCCGCCTTAAAAAAGAGGCCGGCGAGTTGCCTCGCCGGCCAGTCGTTCGCAGGAGGAACCCCTGGAGGGAGCGGCTATTGCCGTCCCAAACTTGTGGAGCTTCGGGGCGGAGCCGTGAGGCTCCGCCCCCATCGGCTCAATAATGGTAGGCGCGCTCGCCATGCTCGGCGATGTCGAGGCCTTCATGCTCGACCTCGGGCGAGACACGCATGCCCCACACCTTGTCGATGACGAAGAACAGGACCGCCGCACCGACGCCCGACCAGACCAGGGTGAGGAGCACGCCCTCGGCCTGGATGATCAGCTGGCCAACCATGTCGTAGGTGCCCGCAACCATCGAGCCCGGCTTGGTGGTGTAGTCGGCAATGCCCTGGCCACCGAAGTTCGGGTTGTCGAGGATGCCGGTCATCAGAGCGCCGGTGATCCCGCCGATGCAGTGGACGCCGAACACATCGAGGCTGTCGTCATAGCCGAGCTTGGTCTTCACCACCGAGACGAAGAAGAAGCAGATCGGCGAGACCATCAGGCCGAGGATAACCGAGCCCATCGTGCCGGCATAACCCGAAGCGGGGGTGACGGCGACGAGGCCGGCGACCACGCCCGAGGCTGCACCGAGCAGCGACGGCTTGCCCTTCACGACCTGCTCGACGAGCAGCCAGGAGAGGCCGGCGGCCGCAGTAGCGACCATCGTGTTCATGAAAGCGACCGAAGCGATCGAGCTGGCTTCGAGGTTCGACCCCGCGTTGAAGCCGAACCAGCCCACCCACAGCAGCGAGGCGCCGATCATGGTCATGGTCAGCGAGTGCGGGGGCATGGGCTCCTTGGGATAGCCGATCCGCTTGCCGAGCATGATGCACATCACGAGGCCGGTGATACCGGCGTTGATGTGGACGACCGTACCGCCGGCGAAGTCGAGCGCACCCTTGTTGAAGAGGTAGCCCGAGTCGGCCGCTACGGCGTCGAGCGCCGCCTTACCCTTGAGCGCGGCCGCCGCGAAGGCGTCAGGCCCATCCCAGCACCACACCATGTGCGCGATCGGGAAGTAGACCAGGGTCACCCACAGAGCGACGAACAGCATGAGCGGCGAGAACTTGATGCGTTCCGCCACCGAACCGATGAACAGGGCCGGGGTGATCATCGCGAACGTCATCTGGAAGAGGACGTAGGTGAGTTCCGGAATGTACACGCCGTTCGAGAAGGTCGCCGCCGCCGCATTGGCATCGACACCCTTGAGGAAGAGCTTGGTCATCGGATTGCCGACGAACGGTGCAAGCGCCCCGCTGCCGGTGGTGAAGGTCTCGGAATAGCCCCAGCAGACCCAGATCACGCCAACCATGCAGACGATCATCAGCACCTGGGTGAGAACCGACAGCATGTTCTTAGTGCGGACGAGGCCGCCGTAGAACAGCGCCAGACCCGGGATCGACATCATCAGCACCAGCAGGGTGGAGACGAGCATCCACGTGTTGTCGCCCTTGTTCATGTTGGCGAGCGACGGGGTGGCGATCGTGGGCGCGGCAGCGGGCGCGGCCGCAGCCTGCGCGAGCACGGGATGGGACATGAGGGCCGCGACGCCCACCGCCCCCAGCCCGGCCAGAATTTTGGTCGATAGCTTCATGTATCCCCCTTTTTCTTAGAGAGCCGTCTCGTCGGTCTCGCCGGTGCGGATGCGCACCACCTGGCCAAGATCGACGACGAAGATCTTGCCGTCACCGATGGCACCGGTGTTGGCGGACTGCTGCACGGCCTCGACGACGCGCGGCGCGAGATCCGCGCTGCACGCGACCTCGACCTTGATCTTCGGAACCATGTTGGTGCTGTATTCGGCACCACGGTAGATCTCGGTCTGGCCCTTCTGCCGGCCGAAGCCCTTGACCTCGGTGACCGTCATTCCCTGCACGCCGAGCGCGGACAGAGCCTCGCGCACGTCGTCGAGCTTGAACGGTTTGATAATGGCGATGACGAGTTTCATTCCGCCTCCCTGATTTTTGCCTCCGTGCTGCAACGCAAAAAGCGTGCCAGTACGAAAATCATGGAACCAAGAGAATGAAAGGCCGTTTGAGCTGCTCTGCTTCGCCCGCGGCTTAGGCAGATGCTGTCACTTGCCTATTTTTTGAGCAGCCATGGCAGCGCGTATCGCGGGGAGTTTCGTCTTTGTTGCATCGCGGCCGAGCGCTATCAGTTCGTCGGCCCGCGTGAATGCGCCGGTGCCGATATGCCCGGCGGGAACGGTGATCAACACGTCAGGCGGATCGATCGACGTCACCAATTTGGTCTGCTGGGTGATCATCATCAAGAATGCCGCACGGACCGTACTCAACGCCGATCGCTGGCCTTTCGTGCTGCTGGCGCGGGCATAGCCTTCATAATCGCCCATCAGATCGACCGCGATCACAGGAAGGCCGGGCGCAAGCGAGCGGGCCGCGGCGATCGGAAGGTTGGCGACCATCCCGCCATCGATCAGCGCCCGCCCGTCACGCATGGTCGGATAGAAGACCCCGGGCAGCCCGATCGAGGCCTGGACCGCGCTGATCGCAGGCCCGGTGATCAGCCGCACTTCCTCGGCCGTGTCGAGATCGGCGGCGATCAGGGCCGTCGGAATCGGCAGATCCTCCAGCCGCAGCCCCGCGAAATACAGGTTGAGTTCGCGCGCGATACGCCGCCCGCCCAGCCAGCCACCCCGGCCGAGGTGCGGATCGAGATAGGCGAGCACGCGGCCGTGCGTCGCGCCACGCGCGATTGCTTCGAGTACATCGAGCCGGCCGCCGGCAAAGCAGAGCGCGGCCATCGCGCCGATCGAGGTGCCGGCGATTGCGCCGACGTGGATCCCCTCCTCCTCCAGCACACGCAGCACGCCGATATGCGCCCAGCCGCGCGCGGCACCCCCGCCCAAGGCGAGTGCCACGCCGCCCGGCGGGACGGTCGTCAATTCAGGCTGCGGTACCACCGACCGTAAGGCCGTCGATCAGCAGGGTCGGCTGGCCGACGCCGGCAGGCACTGACTGGCCCCCTTTGCCGCAGATGCCGACACCTTCGTCGAGCGCCATGTCGTTGCCGATCGCCGCAACCTTGGTGAGCACTGTCGGCCCGTCGCCGATCAGGGTCGCGCCCTTGATCGGCGCGCCGAGCTTGCCATTCTCGATCATGTAAGCTTCGGTACAGGAGAAGACGAACTTACCGCTCGTGATATCGACCTGCCCGCCGCCGAAGGACTTGGCGTAGATGCCGTTCTTGACGCGCGAGAGGATCTCAGCCGGATCGTCCTGCCCGCCGTGCATGAAGGTGTTGGTCATGCGCGGCATCGGCGCATGCGCGAAGCTCTCGCGGCGGCCATTGCCAGTCGGGGCCACGCCCATCAGCCGGGCATTGAGGCGATCCTGTATATAACCCTTGAGGATGCCATCCTCGATCAGGACGTTGGTCTGGGTGGGAGTACCCTCGTCGTCGATCGTCAGGCTGCCGCGACGCGACGCGATCGATCCGTCGTCGACGACGGTAACGCCCGGCGCCGCGACCCGCTCCCCGATCCTTCCGGCGAAGGCCGACGTGCCTTTGCGGTTGAAATCGCCTTCAAGCCCATGGCCGACCGCTTCGTGGAGCAGCACGCCGGGCCAGCCGGGGCCGCACACGACCGTCATCTCGCCGGCCGGCGCCGGAACCGAATTGAGATTGACCAAGGCCTGCGCCAGCGCCTGATCGATCGCGCGATTCCAGGCATGGTCGAGGAACAGATCATCATAGAGATAGCGCCCGCCCATGCCGAAGAAGCCGGTTTCGCGCCGGCCATTCTGCTCGACCACGAGGCTGACGTTAAGCCGCACGAGCGGGCGGATATCGGTCGCGACGAAGCCGTCGGGGCGGACGATCTCGACCACGCTCCACGATCCCGACAGACCGACCGTGACCTGCGAAATGCGCGGATCGCGCGCACGGGCAGCGGCATCGATCTGCTGGCAGAGCGCGACCTTACGCGCGAACGGGATCGCCGAGAGCGGATCCTCGCCGGTGTAGAGCGCGGCGTTGGTGCGGCGCGGGGCGGCAGCAAGGCTGCCCTTGGCCGGATCGAGTAAAGTCATGGTCTCGGCGGCACGACGGATCGCCGCCTCGCTGATCTCGTTGGCGTGGGCGAAGGCGGTGGTCTCACCCGACAGGCCGCGCAGACCAAAGCCGGTCTGGGTGTTGAAATCGGCGGTCTTCAGCCGGCCATCGTCGAAGCCGAAGCTCTCGCTGGCAATATATTGCAGGTACAACTCGCCGTCGTCGCAAGCACGAAGGGCATCGTGGGTCAGGCGGAGTGCGCCCTCCGGATCGAGATCGCGATAGAGGAAGCGGCGGGGATCGGCGATGAGGGTCATGGCCGCGATATGGGGCGGGCCGGCGGGATTGTCACGCCTCCACCGTCATCAACCGACGTCGCCCCTGCGCAGGCAGGGGCCCATGTCTCTCAAAACACGAGACACCGCTTGTTGGTATAGAGATGGGCCCCTGCCTGCGCAGGGGCCACGTCAGGATTAGATGCCGACTTTCGTCAGCATGAAGAGGCCCTCAGGCCTTCTCCATCGTGCACTGAAGCGGGTGCTGGTTCTCCCGGGCGAAGTCGGTCACCTGCGACACCTTGGTCTCGGCCACTTCGTAGGTGAAGATGCCGCACACCCCCACGCCCTTCTGGTGGACATGGAGCATCACTCGAGTCGCATCTTCAAGGCTCATACGGAAGAAACGCTGCAGGCAGAGGACGACGAACTCCATGGGAGTATAATCGTCGTTGAGCATCAGCACCTTGTAGAGCGACGGCTGCTTGGTGCGCGTGCGCGTGCGGGTCGCGACGCCGAGCCCGGTGCCGTTTTCGTCGCCGTCCTTGCGGGCGGCCATGGTGATGGGAAGGGTGCTGCGCTCGATCATCGGTATGGCGAGGATATGGCATTGATCGGGCCAGCGGCAAGAGCCGACAACGCCGGAATGACGACAAGACACGAAAAAGCGGCCGCTTCCCCCGGAAAGCGGCCGCTCCTACTTTACGCAACACTGGGGTACGCAGCCCCCCGAGGCCGGATTAGAGAGTGGTGGCCGCCTTGATCTTTTCGGCAGCGAGCGCGTAGCGGTTCGAGAGCGGCTGGGCGATATCCCCCGCCAGCTTCATCATCGACTCGCTGAACTTCGAAGCTTCGGCAACCGCGCTGTCGAACGAGGCCTTCGCATATTCGCTCTGCAGCTGGAACAGTTCGGCCGGCGACTTGACGGCGGCGAAGCTCTTGAACGCGGCGGTCGCGGTCTCGAAATTCTTTTTGCCGTAATCGGCAGCTTCCTGACCCATCAACTCGGCAGCCTTGGCGGCCACCTTGGCCGAAGCGATTACCGCCTCGACATTGCCCTTGCTGAAATCGACCATGTCTTCGCCAAGCTTGGTCGACTTTTCGAACGCGGTCTTAACACGACCCGAAATCTCTCCGAACATCGCCTGAGCCTTTTCGGTAGCCTCGGCCGGAGACGCAATGGTAGCCATATCCACTAATCCTTCACTGGTCGGCGCGGCGATAGCCGGGCCGGGAATGATGTCGCTTTCAATGGCCGGCGACGTGACGGCCTCAATCATCTCTGCAAACTGGGCAGGTGACAAATCAGGCAGCGTTTCGGTGACCGAGGGAGCAGGCGTCTCAAACACCTCGGACGCCGGCGCGGCAGCCACAGCCTTAACCCCCGTCTTGGCTCTGGGCTTGCGCACTCTGGGTGCCTTGGTCTTGGTCGTCTCGCTCATCTCGGCCACCGGCCCGTCCCCGCAGTCAACCTTTGTTGCACTGCACAATATGGGATCGTTGCGAAAATTTCAAGCGCTTTTTGTGCAGTGCAACAAGAAGGTCAAAAATCAACCTTGTCATAGTGATCGGGCGGACCGATTACCTCCATCCGCTCGCCCAGCAGGGGGCGGAAACTGGGCCGGCTCTTCATGCCCGAATACCAGTGCCGGGTGCGTTCATGCCCCCGCCAGTCGATCCCGCCAAGATAGTCTGCGACCGACAGGTGTGCGGCTGCGGCAAGGTCGGCGAGACTGAAGAGCGGCCCGCCGATCCAGCGGCGGTGATCGAGCAGCCAGTCGATATAATCGAGGTGGCTGTTGGCACGGCGCATCGCCTCCCGCAAAGCGCCGCCGTCGGGCGACAGCCGATGGACGAGGCGCTTCTCCATCCGCTCGTACATCAGCGGGCGCGTGACCTCGTCGTGGAATTTGAGATCGAACCACGATGTTAGCCGCCGCACCTCGGCCCGATTGGCCGCCGTGCCGGGCAGCATGGTGGCGCGCTGGATCGTCTCTTCCAGATATTCGCAGATGGCCGCGGAATCGATCAGCACCAGCCCGGCGGCGCGATCGACCAGCACCGGGGTCTGCCCGGTCGGGTTCATGTCGATGAACTCGTCACGCTGCTCCCACGGGCTCTCGCGGACAAGCTCCGCCCCCTCCCCTTTTTCGCCGAGGAGCAAGCGCACCTTGCGCGAGAAGGGGCAGAGCGGAAATTGATAGAGCTGCCAGGCCATGACAGACCTGATTAGCGGGGGATGTGCCCGCTGTCAGTCTCCAACCATACGATAATCCACAGAAAAGGAATGGCTTGCCGCACGTGTGATCCTGCGCCATCGCGCGGATCGATGCTGCAGGGGCTCCGAACCGCGCGGGCGATGCCCAAGGCGCTGACGATGGCGATCCTCGCCGCGGTCCTGCTACTGCGCGTCCTGATCCCGCAAGGATGGATGCCGGTCCAGACCGACAACGGCTGGCAGATCACGATCTGCACCGGCACCGGCCCAATGCAGATGACGATGCCGGCCTTGCCCGGACAGCGCCATCTGCCGGGCGGGCAGGATCATGCGCCGGGCGACCATCCCTGCACCTTCGCCGGCTTCGCGCTGGCGATCGATCGGGCAATGCCGCCGATGCTGGCGCTGCCGCCCGTCCCCATCTCGGGCTGGCTGATAACCACGGCCCGATCGATCGCAATCGGGCGCGGGCTGGCCGCCCCTCCTCCCCCCGCCACCGGACCGCCTGGCTTCTGACCCGAACGCCGCGCTTGGGCGCGGTCACGTTCACGGCTGGGCCATCGAGCTTCGAATGCTCCCCACGCCGTGCGCTCGCGAAAGCCTCTGGACTTTCGCCGGACAGACAAGGGGAATTTCCGTGCCCGATTTTTGCCGGCCGTTATGGCCGTTATTGTGTGCAGCCGTCATCGCCACGCCCGCTCACGCCGCTGACGATGGCGCCAGGGTCGAAGACATTCTGGTCGTCGCCCAGAAAACCCAACAGACGATCGAGAATGCGCCGTCGAGCCGCGCTACGATCAGCGCCGACACGATCGCCGCGACCACCAATGCGGTGAATGTCGAGGATGCGGTCAAATATCTGCCGAGCCTGGTGGTCCGCAAACGCCACATCGGCGACACGCAGGCGCCACTCGCGACCCGTACCTCGGGACTGGGATCGTCGGCGCGAAGCCTGATCTATGCCGACGGGGCGCTGCTCTCGGCACTGATCGGCAACAACAATACCTCCGCCTCGCCGCGCTGGAGCCTCGTCAGCCCGCAGGAGATCGCCCGGATCGACGTCCTCTACGGCCCCTTCTCGGCGGCTTATCCGGGCAACTCGATCGGCGCGGTCGTCAACATCACCACGCGCCTGCCCGATCGGCTGGAGGCGACGGTCAATGCCGGCACCAATGTCCAGACCTTCCGCCAATATGGCACCGACAAGGTGCTGCCTGCCTATCAGATCGGCGGAACCATCGGCGATCGTTTCGGACCACTGGCCGTGTTTGCGAGTGTCGATCATGTCACCAGCAACAGCCAGCCCTTGCTCTACGTGACCGCACTCCAACCATCGGCCGGCAGCCCGGTAGGGCAGAACACGATCGGCGCTTTTTCCGATCTCAACCGCACCGGCCAGCCGATCAAGGTGGTCGGCGCGAGCGGTTTCGAGCATCAGGCGCAGGACCATCTCAAGATAAAGGCCGCACTGGACATCATGCCCGATATCCGGGTGACCTATGTCGGTGGCCTGTTCCTCAACGACACCAGCGCGCATGCCGAGACCTGGCTGACCAATCAGGCGACCGGAGTACCCACTTATGCCGGATCGCTGAACATCGACGGCCGCGCCTACACGATCGCGGCAAGCGCCTTTTCTGGCGGCGTCTATGACTATCAGGAGCGCCACTGGTCACACGCTCTTTCGGCGACCGGAACCGGCGGCCGCTTCGATTGGCAGTTGATCGGCACGCTCTACGACTTCGCGCATGACGTGCAGCGCATTCCCACCACCGCCTTACCAGACGCGCGCTCCGGTGGAGCCGGCACGATCACGCGGCTAGACGGGACCGGCTGGAAGACGATCGACGCCAAGGCGGCATGGCGATCGGACGCCATGACGATCAGCTTCGGCGCGCATGCCGACTGGTTCGAACTCGATAGCAGGCGGTACACGACCGCCGATTGGATCCACGGCGGCGAGGGCACGCTCAACCTCCAGTCGAAGGGGAAGACTCGCACCGCCGCCCTCTGGGCGCAGGATGCATGGAAGATCGTCCCCGCCCTCACCCTGACGCTGGGCGGACGCTACGAATGGTGGAAAGCCTATGGCGGGCTCAATTTTCCCGTTCCCGCCTCCCCGCTGGCGTTCGATCAGCCGACGATCTCAGCCAGCAAGTTTTCGCCCAAGGCCTCGCTCGCTTGGACCGCGACGCCGCATTGGACGGTGCGGGCCTCGTTCGGCCAAGCCTATCGCTTTCCGACGGTGGCCGAACTTTATCAGGTGGTGACCACACCCGTACCGGCGCTGCCCAACCCCAATTTGCGTCCCGAACGGGCGCTGTCCGAAGAATTGGCGATCGAACAGCATGACAATCACGGCACGATCCGACTATCCCTTTTCAACGAGGCGATAAGGGACGCGCTGATCTCGCAGACCGGCCCGCTGCCGGTCGTGCCGATGCAGGTGGGCACGTTCGTCCAGAATGTCGATCGCACCCGCGCGCGCGGGGCCGAGTTCGCGGTGCAACGTGCCGACATCCTCCCGCGCTTCGATCTGCTCGGCAGCGTCACTTATGCGAACGCGACGACGCGCAAGGACACGGCCTTTCCGGCTGCGGTGGGCAAATCTTTGCCCTCTGTCCCGCGTTGGCGGGCGACGATGGTCGGCACCTGGCGGCCGATCGACCAGCTCTCGCTGTCGGCGGCGATGCGCTATGCGAGCCGAAGCTACGGGTCGGTCGACAATAGCGACTTCGTCGGCAACACGTACCAGGGCTTCTACAAATATCTGGTGGTCGATCTGCGCGCGGCGCTCAAGGTGACCGAACATTGGTCGCTCGCCATCGGCGTCGATAATCTCAACAACGACCGTTACTTCCTGTTCCACCCCTTCACGCAGCGCAGCTACCAGGTGGATCTGACATGGAAGCTGTGACGGCGCTGCCGAAGGCCGGGCGCTGGTATAATGCGGTGTGGCGCTGGCATTTCTACGCCGGAATGCTCTGCATTCCGTTCGTGATCTGGCTCGCCTGCACCGGCGCAATCTATCTGTGGCGCCCGCAGCTGGAGGCCTGGCTCGATCGACCCTATGACCACCTCGCGCCCAGCGGCCCGGCGGCCTCGCCCGACGCGCAGGTGGCGGCGGCGCTCGCGGTGGTGCCCGGATCGACGCTGCACAAATATGTGCTGCCGGATGCGCCCGATCAGGCGGTGCGGATACTCGTCACCCGCCATGGCGAGGATATGCGGGTCTATGTCCACCCACGCACCCTCGCCATCCTGAAGGTCGCGGTGGAGGAGAAACGGCCCTTTCGAATGATCTTTCACCTGCACGGCGAACTGCTCGCCGGCGCGGTCGGGAGCTATCTGGTCGAGACGGCTACCTGTTGGACCGTCGTGATGCTCCTGACCGGGCTCTACCTTTGGTGGCCGCGCGGACGGCGGGGATTGGCGGGCGTGCTCTACCCGCGGCTGAGAAGCGGGCGGCGCCTGTTCTGGCGCGACATCCACGCGACCGCGGGCATATGGGTGTCGGTTTTCGCGCTCGCATTGATCCTGACCGGCCTGCCCTGGGCGAAGGGCTGGGGCAGCTATCTTACCGAGATACGCCAGGTCACCGGGACTGCACGCGGTCCGGTCGATTGGACGATCGGCGGCAAGCCGCCCAAGCAGGATACGATGTCGGGCGATCATGCCGGCCATGGCTCGATGGTGATGGCCGCGCCGGCTATCCGCCCCGGCGAGCTTGCACGGGTTGTCGCCGCGGCGCGCATGTTCGAGGTCGCGCCGCCGGTGCTGATCTCACCGCCGACCCGGCCTGGCGCGCCCTGGGCGATCAGCTCGGACGCCGCCGATCGGCCGCTACGCAGCGATCTCAAGGTCGATGGCGCTTCGGGCAGGATCGTCAGCCGTGTCGCATTCGCCCAGCGCCACTGGATCGATCGCGCGATCGGTTATGGGGTAGCCGGCCACGAAGGCGCATTGTTCGGGATCGCCAATCAGATCATCGGCACCGCAACCGCGTTGCTGCTCGTCGTCCTCGCCGGATCTGGGGCGATCATGTGGTGGCGTAGACGCCCCAGCGGATTGCTGGGGGCGCCAGTTCCATCGGCACGACCGCGCTTCGGCATCGGCCTGTTGGGCGCGATCGGCGCTCTCGGCCTCTATCTTCCTCTCTTCGGAGCGAGCCTGATCGGGGTCCTGCTGCTCGAACGGCTGCTGTTCCGTTTCATGCCCGCCACCCGCCGGTGGCTCGGGCTCGAAGCATCGCGCGCGATGCGTTAGATCAGCCCCGCATGGGCCAGCGCGGCGTCCACCGCCGCGCGGCTTGTGGCCGAGGCCGGCGTCATCGGCAGGCGGATCTCGGTCGGGAAGTCGGGATTGATCCGGTTGAGTGCATATTTGACCGGGCCCGGCGACGCATCCGAGAACAAGGCGGCGTGGAGGGGGAACAGCCGATCCTGCAGTGCCAGCGCGTCCGTCCAGCGCCCTTCCGCGCAAGCCGCCTGGAAATCGGCGCACAGACGCGGGGCGACATTGGCAGTGACCGAGATGCAGCCGACCCCGCCCATCGCCATGAAGCCCAGCGCCATATCATCGTTGCCCGAAAGCTGGCAGAAATCGGTGCCGCAAGCGAGGCGCTGCGCCGAAACGCGCTCGACCTTGCCGCTCGCATCCTTGACGCCGACGACCGTCGGCAGCTTTGCCAACGTCGCCATCGTCTCGACGGTGATGTCGGTCACCGTGCGCGCCGGCACGTTATAGATGATGATCGGCAGCGGCGAACGCTCGGCCAGAAACGTGAAATGTGCGATCAGTCCGTCCTGATTGGGGCGATTATAATAAGGCAACACCACGAGAGCCGCTGTCGCACCCGCTTTCTCAGCCGCTTGCATGTGCGACAGCGCCACCAGCGTGTCGTTCGATCCGCAGCCGGCGATCACCGGCACCCGGCCGGCCGCTGCCTCGACGCACAGGCCCACGACGCGATCATGCTCTGCGATCGTCATCGTCGCACTCTCGCCGGTCGTCCCGCACGGAACGAGCGCGGACGAACCATTCTCGATCTGCCAGTCGACGAGCACGCGAAACGCGGCTTCGTCGATCGCCCCATCACGGATCGGCGTAACCAGCGCAGGGATCGACCCGCTGAACATGTTCTTTCCCTTCACCTTTGCCGCTGCCGCCACCATATGTACGGCCATGGCCCCACCCCGCAAACAGCCGCGCCGCCGCAAGTCGCCGCCAGATAGGGAAGCTGTGCCCATCCTGTCCAGCATCGCCCGACGCTTTTGGCCGGCGGGAATCGGATTGCTGTCGGTTGCCACCGCGGCGGCGACTCTGACGACGCTTAAGCCCCAGACGCCCGGCGATTCGCCTGCCGCGAGTGTCGAAGCGACCTCGCCGGGGCTGCCGGCGCGCAGCGACGCTCTTTGGCCGGTGATCGACCAATGGAAACGGCTGCGGCAAAGCGACCGGCTGCCGTTCGACGATTATGCGCGCTTCCTTATGGCGCATCGCGGCTGGCCAGGGGAGATGGGCCTGCGCCGCATCGCCGAACGCCAGATCGTGCCCGACCAGAGCGACCCGACCCGGATCGCGGCATTTTTCGAGCTGTTGCCACCGTTGAGTGCGTCCGGACGCGTGCGCTATGCCGAGGCGCTCGCCGCGATCGGGCAAACTGCCAAGGCGCGCGATGCTGCCGCTGCGGCCTGGACGGGCGGCGCGCTCTCGCCGGACGACGAGAATCGCCTGCTCAGCCGTTTCGCCGGCCAGTTCACGCAGACCGAGCAGGATCAGCGGATGGAACGGTTGCTGTGGGATCATGCGATCGCCTCGGCCACGCGGCAGCTTGCCTTCGTCACCCCGGCCCGCAAGCCGCTCTACGCCGCGCGCCTCGCGCTCCAGACCAAAGCGAGCGATGCAGAGGCGCAGGTCGCCCTCGCTCCCGGCGCGGATCGCGACGCCGGCTACGTGATCGATCGCGCGGCATGGTTGCGCGACTCGAACCAGTGGGTCGCGGCCCGGACATGGCTGGCCCAGCCACACAGTTACGACGCACCACCTTATGATGCGCGCGCCTATCTGGAGACCTTGCTGGCGTTCGCGCGCGCCGCCGCGAGCGACAATCAGAACGACAATGTTTACGGCATCGCGGCCAACGCCGCCGGTGCTTTCGCATCCGGCACCGATATCAGCCAGCGTCCGCTGAACGAGCGTGACGCCTACACCAGCCTCGTCTGGCTCGGCGGGATGACCGCGCTCAAGAAGCTAAACCGCCCGCGCGACGCCGTGGCCCTGTTCGATCTTTATGCCAACGGCGCGCAGACTCCTGGCAGCCAGGCCAAGGGCGCATATTGGGCCGGTCGCGCAGCGCAGGCTTCGGGTGACGCAGCGGGCGCCAACCGATATTTTACGCGGGCGGCGGCCAATGCCGATCAATTCTACGGCCAACTCGCGACCGAACGGCTGGGCCGCGCGATCAGCATCCCGCCCGATCCGCCACCGCTCGCCATTTCCGACGATGCCCGCGCCACTTTCCAGTCACGGGAAGTTGTCCGCGCCGCGCGCCTGCTCGGCGAGCAGCACCAATGGCAGGACCAGAGCCTGTTCGTTCGCCAGATCGCGAACGACGCGAAGAGCGACGTCGATCATGCGCTGGCGGCCACGTTCGGCATCGCGATCAAGCGGCCCGATCTGGGCGTGATGGTTTCGCGCAACGCCCGCACCTCGGGCATGCGCGATCCGATTCGGGTGGGCTTCCCACAGGTTAGCGTGCCGCCGGCGATGGAAACGCACTGGACCATGATCCACGCCATCTCACGCCAGGAAAGCCAGTTCGACCGCGAGATCGTGAGCCCGGCCGGCGCGCGCGGGCTGATGCAATTGATGAACCCGACCGCGAAGGAACAGGCCGGCAAGCTCGGGCTACCCTGGCAGCCGGCGCGGCTGACCGAGGATACCAGCTATAATGTCATGCTCGGATCGGGCTTCTTCGATCGACTGATGAGCTATTATGGCGGCAATTACGTGCTGTCGGTCGCCGCCTACAATGCTGGCCAGGGCAATGTGAACAAGATGATCCGTGCCAACGGCGATCCGCGCCTGCCCGGAGTCGACATGGTCGACTGGATCGAGGCGATTCCGATCAGCGAAACCCGGTCCTACGTGCAGAAGGTGCTGGAAAATGCGGTCGTCTACGATCTGTTCAATCCCGAGCGCGCCAGGACGCCCGAGAAGGATCGGTTGAGCTTTTATCTGGGCAAGAAAAGCGCGGGATGATGGGGTTTCCAAGCCCTCCCCGTTCGGGGGGAGGACTTTCTCATGGCTGACGGTTCGCCAATCACTCCCGCGGGCTATGCCGCGATGCGCCTGCGCTATGAGCAGCTCTTCATGGTCGAACGCCCGAAGATGGTCGAAACCGTCTCCTGGGCGGCCGGCAACGGCGATCGATCCGAGAATGGCGATTATATTTATGGCCGCCGCCGCCTGCGCGAGATCGATCGCGAATTGTCGCATCTGTCGCGGCGAATGAAGGCGGTGCGGATCGTCGATCCCTCCCAGCAGGAAGATCTCGCCCGCGCCTGGTTCGGCGCCACCGTCACCGTCGCCGACGAGGACGACAATGAACGCATCCTCACCCTGGTGGGCGAGGATGAGGCCGATGCCTCCGCTGGTCGCATCAGTTGGCGATCTCCGTTTGCGCGGGCGCTGCGCGGCGCTGCCGTGGGCGATCTACGCCGGGTCGATCTGCCGGCCGGCACCAAGGAATATGAAGTGATTGCGATCGCTTATAGGACGTGACGCACGCACCTGCCTGGGGACGCATGCCATGCACCATGCACCGAACAAGACAGGCTATAGGCTGCGCGATCCGCATATGCTCAGAGCCATCCGCGGACCCGGGGAGCAGATCAGGGGCGATACCCGATCGCTTGTTCCGCAAGCGCTAGAACCTCGGGATCGATCGGCGGCGGGGCCATCGGGACCGATTGCTCCAGCCGTTCGGCAATGGCGGTCAGCGCATCGATCCGCGCGGCTCTCTTGTCGTTGCCGTCGATCGCGATCCACGGGCTTTCCGGCCGATCGGTGCGCGCGAACATCTCGCTCATGGCGGCGAGATAGGCGGGCCGCTTGGCGCGGTTGCGATAATCGTCGGCATCGCTCTTCCAGCGCTTCCACGGATCATCGAGCCGCGCCGCAAGACGCTTGTCCTGTTCCGCCTGCGTGATGTGAACGAACAATTTGACGAGGGTTATCCCGTCTTCGGCGAGGCCGTCCTCAAAGGCATTGATCTCGTCATAGCCCGCGCACCATTCGGTCGCGGTCGCGTAATTTTCGACCCGTTCGACCAACACGCGTCCATACCAGCTTCGATCGAACACCGAAATCTCGCCCGGCCCAGGCAGACGCTTGCGGAAGCGCCACAGGAAATCGTGCTTCTTTTCCTGTGGCGTCGGCGCGCCGATCGGCCATGCCTCATAATGGCGCTGATCCCATCTGGCGGTGAGCCGCTGGATGATCCCGCCCTTCCCCGCCGTATCCCACCCCTCGAACATGATTACCGCGCGCTGCTTATGGGCGATGTACGCAGCGAGGATATGCTCCAGCTTCCGCTGCAGACGCTTCAGCTTGCGGGAATGATGGCGGTGGCGGCGATGGTCCTGTTCGTAGGTGCCGAGATCGATCATGATCGCACCGTAACGCCCGATTTCAGCGAGCGGTACCATGCCGCGATATCGTCATGCCGGTGCAGGCCGGCATGACGAACTAATCAGCCCGCGTCGGGCGCAACCGCCTGTGCAACCGGCGTCATGGGCTTTGCGCCCGGCTGATCGACCACGCGGATGTGCAGTTCGCGCAGTTGCTTCAGCGTCACCGCCGAAGGCGCGTTCATCATCAGGTCTTCGGCCTTCTGGTTCATCGGGAAGAGCACGACCTCGCGGATGTTCGGCTCGTCCGCCAGCAGCATGACGATCCGATCGATGCCCGGCGCCGAGCCGCCGTGCGGCGGTGCGCCATACTTGAAGGCGTTGATCATGCCGGGGAAGTTGGTGTCGACCTCGGCCTGGCTGTAGCCGGCGATCTCGAACGCCTTGTACATGATGTCCGGCCGGTGGTTCCGGATCGCGCCCGACGACAATTCGATGCCGTTGCAGACGATGTCATACTGGTAAGCGAGGATGTCGAGCGGATCCTTCGTCTCCAGCGCCTCCAGCTCGCCCTGCGGCATCGAGAAGGGGTTGTGGCTGAAATCAACCTTCTTCGCGTCCTCGTCATATTCGAACATCGGGAAGTCGACGATCCAGCAGAACTGGAACACGCCTTGCTCGATCAGGCCGAGCTCCTCGCCGACGCGGGTGCGCGCCAGGCCGGCAAGCTTGGCCGCCTGCCCTTCCTTGCCTGCCGCGAAGAAGACACCGTCGTTCGGCCCGAGGCCGAGCATCTGGACCAGCTTGGCAGTGGCTTCCTCGCCATGATTCTTGGCGATCGGGCCGCCGGGCTCGCCATCCTTGATGTTGATGTAGCCCAAGCCGGTATAGCCCTGCTGGCGCGCCCAATCGTTCATGTCGTCGAAGAACTTGCGGCTCTTGGTGCCAGCACCCGGCGCCGGGATCGCGCGGACGACATTGCCGCTCTCGACCAGCCGCGCGAAGATGCCGAAGCCCGATCCCTTGAACTGATCGGTGACGTCGACGATCTCGATCGGGTTGCGCAGATCGGGCTTGTCCGATCCGTAGCGCAGCATCGCGTCGCGATAGGCGATGCGCGGAAAGGGCGCCGGGCTCACGACGCGCCCGTTGGCGAACTCCTCGAACACGCCGTGCAGCACTGGCTCGATCGCAGCGAACACATCGTCCTGCGTGACGAAGCTCATCTCGAAATCGAGCTGGTAGAATTCGCCCGGCGAGCGATCGGCGCGCGCATCCTCGTCGCGGAAGCAGGGCGCAATCTGGAAATAGCGATCGAAGCCCGCGACCATCAGCAGCTGCTTGAACATCTGCGGCGCCTGCGGGAGCGCATAGAATTTGCCGGGATGGATCCGGCTCGGCACCAGAAAGTCGCGCGCACCCTCGGGACTCGACGCGGTCAGGATCGGGGTCTGAAACTCGGTGAAGCCCTGCCCGATCATGCGGCGCCGGATGGAGGCGATCACGTTCGAGCGCAGCACGATGTTCTTGTGGATACGCTCGCGCCGCAGATCGAGGAAGCGATAGCGCAGCCGGATATCCTCGGGATAATCGGCCTCGCTCGCCACCGGCAGCGGCAATTCCTGCGCCGCCGACTGGACGGTAATGCTGCGCGCGAACACCTCGATCTCGCCGGTGGCGAGGTTGGGGTTGGTCGTGCCCTCCGCACGCGCTTTCACCACGCCATCGATCGTCACGACCAATTCCACGCGCAGGCTCTCCAACACTGGCAGAGCCGCGCTGTCGCTGTCGGCCACGATCTGGGTGATGCCATAATGGTCGCGCAGATCGACGAACAGGATGCCGCCATGATCGCGCTTGCGATGCACCCAGCCCGAGAGGCGAACCTCCTGGCCGACCTGGGCGGCCGACAGGCCGGCGCAATTGTGGGTACGATAGGCGTGCATGATATTCTCTCTGTAAAATCCGCCGATCCCGCGCTTGGCAGGGCGTGCGACCTCAATCGTAGGGCCGCGCATTGATTCCACACTGGCCTTTGTCAACCCGCACCACCGACGCTATGGCGGGCATTCAATGATCATTCATCCGTTAATCAGCGACACCAAAACGCTCACCGAACTCTGCGCAAGGCTCGCCAGGAGCCGCTTCGTCGCGGTCGATACCGAGTTCATGCGCGAGAACACCTATTGGCCCGAACTCTGCCTCGTGCAGATCGCGGACGAGAACGAGGCGGCGGCGATCGATCCGCTCGCGCCCGGCATCGATCTGAAGCCTCTGCTTGATTTGATGGTCGAGAATGAGGACGTGCTGAAGGTCGTGCATGCCGGCGGGCAGGATATCGAGATCGTCCACAACCTGACCGCCAAGACGCCGCATCCGTTGTTCGATACGCAGATCGCGGCGATGGCGATGGGGATGGGCGAGCAGGTCGGCTATTCCAACCTGGTCGAGAGCATGACCGGGGTGAAGCTCGACAAGGGCGCGCGCTTTACCGATTGGAGCCGCCGCCCGCTCGACAAGCGCCAGATCGATTATGCGATCGGCGACGTCACCTATCTCGCCGAAATCTTCCCGCGCATGCTCGATCGGCTGCGCAAGACCGGACGCGGCGCGTGGCTCGATCACGAGATGGAGCGCATCGCCGATCCTGCCAATTATGTGAACGATCCCGATCTCGCCTGGACACGAATCAAGGTGGCGAGCCGCAAGCCGGAGGTGCTGGGACGGCTCAAGGCGATCGCCGGATTCCGCGAGCGCGAGGCGCGGCGCAAGAATTTGCCGCGCGGCCGGCTGATCAAGGACGAGACGATCGCCGATCTCGCGGTCCATCCGCCGCGCCATCAAAGCGACCTTGCGAAGGTGCGTGGTCTGGCGGCGAGCTGGGCGGGCAATGATATCGGAGCCCGCCTGATGAGCGCGCTCGAAAGCGCTGCGCCGCTGACCGAGGCCGAGATGCCGCCACGCGAGGATCGTCGTCCCGGGCTAGGCAAGGACGGTGCGCTGGTGGCGGACCTGCTCAAGCTGCTGCTCAAGGTGCGCGCGCGCGATTCGGATGTAGCGCCGCGCCTGATCTGCCGTTCGGACGAACTGGACGCGATGGCGGCGGGCCAGCGCCAGGGCCTCTCGATGCTGGAAGGATGGCGTTACGAGGTGTTCGGCAAGGACGCCCTGGCTTTGTGCGAAGGCCGCCTGGCGTTCAGCGTACGCTCGGGCAAGATGGTGATGAGCGAGATCGAATAGCTACCTTGTGGTCATCCCCGCGGAGGCGGGGATCCATAACCTCTAACGCTGCGAATTTGTCCGGTCGGTTCGGAGAATATGGATTCCCGCCTTCGCGGGAATGACGGCATGGGCATTTACCCCGCGACCACCAAAGATTTCCGCCCGAAGGCATCGGCCAGCAATTTGTGCCGCCGTTCGACTGCCTCACCATACAGCGCTTTATCCTCGCCCGAGAGGCGCAAGGTTATGGTGCCCTCCTCCAGCACGAGCCGGCTCGTCTCCAGCGGACCGGCCACACCGCCCGACAAACGCTGGCCAAGCCGCATCGCCAGCCCCCAGCGAATCGCGGTCGCGCATTCCTCGAGCCCGATCAGCCGCCGGACGATCTCCGGAACGCCCGTGCCACCGAAATGGGTGAACAGCGCTTGGCCCAGCATCGCGCGGCCGGGCGCATCGATACCGACCCAATGGCCGTGAAGGGCGGTATCGAGGCCGCGTTCGGCGCGGAATTCCGGATGCGCGCGCCAACCCACGTCGGCCAGCAGGCAGGCGGCATGGCGCAGCCGGACGAAGCCGGCGGGCTCATTGGCGAACAAGGGCGTAATCCAGCGGTCGAGCAGATCGCCATGCTCTGCGAAGCGGCCCTGGCGCATACCCTCCTCGCGCGTCGCCTCGATCAGCGGATCGAGCGTGCGGACATGCGCCGGCAAGCTGCGATGGAGCAGGCCTTCGCGCAGGCCATAAGCCGACACGATCAAACTGCTCGGTGCGAGCCTGCGAGCCAGCGCGGACAACAGCAACGCTGCATCGCCGAGCGCGCCGATCCGCGAGGACGAAATCTCGGCCAGGCTGCGGATGCGCTTCGCATCGAGCTGGCCGAGCGCGCGAACCATCCGCTGTGCCTCGGCCGGGGTCATCTCGTAATGGTGAATGATCGGCAGAGGAAAAGCCGACAGGGTCATATGCAGCCGCGCGAGCGCGCGCCACGATCCGCCGACCATGTAGAAAGGCTTGCCGGCGGCGGTATCGCTCCAGCCGACCTTGACGAGCGCAGAAGCCAGCGCGCGGTCGAGTTCGCGCGCGCTCTTGAGCTTCAGCGCGGCGATGCGTAGCACGCCGAAGGGGATCGAAACGCCCTCCCCCACCTGCCCGTTGCCGACCCGCACCAGTTCGAGACTACCGCCGCCCAGATCGCCGACGATCCCGTCCGCATCGGGGATTGCGGCGAGAACGCCGTGTCCCGCAAGGGCGGCCTCCTCGCGGCCCGGCAGCAATTCGACCGGCAGGCCGATCGCGTTCAACCGCGCGATGAATTCGGGGCCGTTGCGGGCATCGCGCACCGCCGCAGTGGCGACGGTACGCAGGCTGCTGACGCCCATATCCTCGGCCAGCCGCCGGAACCGCCCGAGCGCAATCACCGCGCGTTCGACCGCCGCGGTATCGAGCAGCCCCGATCGCGCGAGCCCCTTGCCCAGCCCCGCCATGATCTTCTCGTTGAACAGGATCGAGGGCATGCGCCCCTCGCCCTCATAGATGACGAGGCGGATCGAGTTCGAGCCGATATCGATGATAGCGACCGGCGCGTCCCTGACGGGCGCATCCACGCGGCGCAGGGAGCGAATCGCTGACATGCGGTTGCAGGCCTAGCGGGGTTTTAGGGGAGAAGAAACACAGACGAGATCCTCCACGGCTTTTGCAGGGGAGACGTTTCAGTCGCGCTTGATCGTCAGTTTGGGCACCGAGCCGGCATTCTTGAGTGCCGCACCGCGCCCCGAAAGCGACGGATTGGTCATGAAATAGCGGTGCAGATTGAACGGCCGTTTGCCCGGCTTCATCCGCTCATATTCGCCGTTCGGGTGGAGGATCCAGCTCTGCTCGTCGTCGATCAGATTGGCGACCATCACCTGGTCGAGGATCTGGGCATGCACGGTCGGGTTCTCGATCGGCATCAGGAACTCGACCCGTCGATCGAAATTGCGTGGCATCCAATCGGCCGAGGAGATGTACAATTTCGCCTTGGGATTGGGCAGGTCGGCGCCATTCCCGAACGCGATGATCCGGCTATGCTCCAGGAAGCGGCCGACGATCGACTTGACCCGGATGTTTTCCGACAGGCCGGGCACACCGGGACGCAGGCAGCAGATGCCGCGCACGACCAGATCGATCTCTACCCCAGCCGCGCTCGCGCGATACAGCTTTTCGATGATGAGGGGATCGACCAGGCTGTTGAGCTTGACCCAGATCGCCGCGTCCAGCCCGGCTCGGGCATTGTCGATCTCGGCATCGATGCCGGCCGACAATGTCTCGCGCAAGCCATGCGGCGACAATGTCAGCAGTTCCAGCTTCTGCGGCTCGACATAGCCCGTGACATAATTGAACAATTGCGCCGCATCGCGGCCAGCGCGCGGATCGGCGGTGAAGAAGCTCAAATCGGTATAGATGCGCGCTGTGATCGGATGGTAGTTGCCCGTGCCGAAATGACAGTAGGTGCGGAATTGCTCGCCCTCGCGCCGCACCACCATCGACACCTTGGCATGGGTCTTCCAGTCGATGAAACCATAAACCACCTGGACACCGGCCTGCTCGAGCGCCTCGGCCCAGTTGATATTCTGCTCCTCGTCGAAGCGCGCCTTCAATTCGACCACGGCGGTGACCGACTTGCCCGCCTCGGCCGCGTCGATCAGCGCCCGGATGACGGCGGATTGCTTGCCGGCGCGATAGAGCGTCTGCTTGATCGCAACCACGTCGGGATCGGCCGCTGCCTGCCGCAGGAAGGCCAGTACGACATCGAACGTCTCATACGGATGGTGGACGACGATGTCCTTGGAGCGGATCGCGGCGAAACAGTCTCCGCCATGCTCGCGGACGCGTTCGGGAAAACGCGGCGTGAAGGGTGGGAATTTGAGGTCGGGCCGGTCCTCCTCGACCAGTTCGGCCAGATCGCCGACCGCGAGGAATTCCTGCGTGTCGGTGATCACGTCCTCCAGCCCGCCGATCTCCTCACGCACCAGGGTATCCAGCGCTTCGGGCATATCGGGTCGCGGCTCGAGTCGGATGATCCGTCCACGGCGTCGCCGCTTGATCGCCGACTTGAAGTAGAGGACCAGATCCTCCGCCTCTTCCTCGACCTCCAGATCGCTGTCGCGGATGACCCGGAAGCTGGTGTCGCCCAGCACTTCGAAGCCGGGGAACAGGACGTCGGTAAAGCGCCGGATCAAGGTCTCGATTGCGACATAGCGCGCCTGCAACCCCGGCAGCCGGACGAAGCGCTTGATCGTCGAGGGCAACATCACGAGCTCTCGTGTCGGCTCACCCCCGGACAGGCGCCTGAGATCGAACAGGAGCGTGAAACCCTGGTTCGGGATGAAGGGAAAGGGATGCGACGGATCGAGCGCCTGCGGGGTCAGGATCGGAAAGATCTGTTCGCGAAAATGCTTTTCGAGCCATTCGGCGGTCTCGCCGACGATCTGGTCGCGTTCGAGCACCGCGACTCCGGCTTCGGCCAACTGATCGCGCAGCGACAACCACACCGTCTGCTGCACGTCGGTCAGCCGGTCGGCACGCTCGGCGATAGCGGCGAGCTGTTGCGAGGGGGTGAGGCCATCGGGCGAGCGATCCTCGATCCCCTGTACCTGCTGCCCCTTGAGGCCGGCGACGCGGACCATGAAGAATTCGTCGAGATTGTTGCCCGAAATCGAGAGGAAGCGCACCCGCTCCAGCAACGGATGGGCGGGATTGCACGCCTCGTCGAGCACGCGCTCGTTGAACGCGATCCACGATAGCTCGCGATTGAAGTAACGTTCAGCCGGCGCGATGCGCGGCGCCGAGGTTTCACCGATAATATCGTCGGCGGGCTCGTTGACGGGGTTCGGGTGGTCCATGGCCCCTTACCCCTACTCCTCCAAATGTGACTCGTCGATGACACCCAGAGCGGCCAACGCCTTGCGGGCCAGTGGGACGGTCAGCCCCTGACGCCGTTCGAACGCCAACGTATCGAGCGCATCGACCGTGCGGGTGACGCCCAGATAGGAGCGCTCGATCCGTGGCACGAGATAACGGATCAACTCGGGCGGGGCGGCGAGCCCACGCGCATTGCAGAGCTTCTCGATCAATTGTGCCGAAAGATTTTCGTCGGGCTCCTCGATACGCATCGTCGGAGTCGCCACGAGGCGCGAGCGCAGATCGGGCAGGCGGATGCGCCAGGCCGGTGGCGGCATGTCCGCAATCAGGATCAGAGGCCGGCGCCGCTCCTGCGCGCAATTCCAGGCATGAAAGATCGCTTCTTCGTCGTGCCGTTCGGCATCGTCGATCAGTTCGCCCCCGCTTTTGGCGGCGAAGATGCGGCCGAGCAGAGATCGCCCCGACTTACGCGATCCGGTGAGTATCGTCGCCATGACCGGCCAAAGCGACCAATGATCGAGATGACGGATCAGTGGCTCGTTCGCTTCCGAGACAATATAGTCGCGCTCGTCCGCGCCCGCCGGCCAATCGAACGGCAGCGCGATCTGGCTCACCGCGCGCGCCTCAGCCGCAATGCGCCCCCCGCTTCTTCGATCGAATAGCCGGCCGTCGCGAGCGCGGTGCGGAATGCCTCCGGCGTGCCGGCAAAGGCGACTCGCAGAACCGACACGCCCCCCAGCGCCACGCTGTCGGCGTTAACGAGGCTGACGCCGGGGACCGCGCGGAGCGCGGTCTGAACCTGCACAAGGCCCGCATCGTCAGGCGTGTCGATCTGGACGATGAAGGTCGAAGCGCCCGGCGTCGCCAAAGCCGACGCCTCATCGCCCTCGACCGCGCCCTCCTCGGGCAGATCGGGAGCCGCGGTCGGCTCGGCAGCAAGACTGGCGTCGTACCGGAGCCGGCCGTCCCGCAGCGCGCGGGCATAGGCATCGTCGATTCGCCGGACGCCCTCGTCGAGCATGCGCGGCAGGCCATCGCCATCGGGTGCGGTGAGCGTGAAGGTAGCGATAACCTGCCCGTCAGGCCCATGGATCGCGGCAAAGGTCGCCACCACCGGGCCGCCTGGATATTGGCGCGCGAGACGGACAGTCGGAACGACGACGTCCGACGCGCCATAGAGATCGAGCAACTTGCGCCACTGGCCGCGCCCGGGCCGCCCCGCCTGCTCGACATTCAAAACGAGTGGATCGATGCCCGATCCGACCGGGCGGACATAGTCGATCGGACTGCCGCCCGAGCGGAAGCGCGCCCACGCCTTCTGCCATTCGGTGCGATGCTCGAAGCTTTGCGCAGCACCGCCCGACCACATGACGGGGATCACCAGCATCGGCACCGATCGCTCGCCGACGCTTGCCCCGCCAAGCCATTGCGCCGAACGCGACCGATCGAACAACACGCCGAGCCGCGCGACATAGCGGCGCGCGCCGATCTTCTCGTCCTCGACCGCAATGCCGGCCACGATCGAATCGAGCTGGCTGTCGGAAAGATCGGGCGCGTTCGCGTCGGACGGCTGGTTGTTCACCTTGGCCCAAAGCTGGCGCCAGGCACGATGCTGGGCAATTCGCCAGCCGGTCATCCGTGCGAGATCGGCGGTCTTCGCGGCGACATCGACCGAGATGCCGCCCACCTCGTAATTGGCCGAGCTGTCGATCGGCGGCACACCGCGGTCATTGCCCTCGATCTGGGCAAAACCAAGCGCGCTGAGGCCAATGGCCACCACGCTTCCGGTGATGAGGATGATGCGGCGGGCAGGCGTCACGGTTGGCCTTGTGGCGAATGGCCGGTGGAAATCCAAGCGTGTTGTGGTCTAGGGCGGCTCGATGACCGAACAAGACCGCCGCAATTCGCCCTACACCTATAGCGACGCAGGCGTTTCCATCGCCGCGGGCAATGCGCTCGTGAACGCGATCAAGCCGCTGGTGCGCGCGACGCGGCGCCCCGGCGCGGATGCCGAGATCGGTGGATTCGGCGGATTCTTCGATCTCAGGGCGGCGGGCTATGAGGATCCTTTGCTGGTTGCCGCCAACGATGGCGTCGGCACCAAGCTCAAGCTCGCGATCGACAGTGGGCGCCACGACACGGTCGGCATCGATCTGGTCGCGATGTGCGTCAACGATCTGATCGTGCAGGGCGCTGAGCCCTTGTTCTTCCTCGACTATTTCGCGACCGCCAAGCTCGATCCGGGCATTGCCCAGCAGGTCATCGCGGGCATCGCTCATGGCTGCCGCATCGCCGGCTGCGCGCTGATCGGCGGCGAGACCGCCGAGATGCCCGGCATGTATGCCGAGGGTGATTATGATCTGGCCGGCTTCGCCGTCGGCGCGGTCGAACGGGCGCAGGCGCTGACGGGGACGAAAGTGCAGGCGGGCGATGTCCTGCTCGGGCTCGGGTCGTCGGGCATCCACTCCAACGGCTACTCGCTCGTCCGCCGGCTGGCGAAGGACAAAGGCTGGAAGCTCGATCGCCCGGCCCTGTTCGATCAGGACAAATTGCTGATCGATCTGCTGATGGAGCCGACCCGTATCTATGTCCGCTCGCTGCTGCCGCTGATCCGCAGCAGCAGGATCGCCGCGCTGGCGCATATCACCGGCGGCGGATTGCTCGAGAATATCCCGCGCGTCCTGCCCGAGGGTCTGCATGCGACCGTCGATGCCGATCTGTGGCCGCAGCCAAGGTTGATGGCCTTCCTGCAGGCGCAGGGGGCGATCGAGCCCGAGGAAATGGCGCGGACATTCAACTGCGGCATCGGCATGGTGGCGGTGGTGCGCGCTGCCGATGTGGACGAAGTGACGGAGAAGCTGGCAGCCGCCGGCGAAACCGTGTTCCGGATCGGCGGCATCGCCGAGGGCGAGCGCGGTTGCACCGTGCGGGGCTCGACCGAGACATGGAGCGCGCGTGGCGACTGGTCGTCGACGCATGCGGGATAACCCAGCTCTCCCCTCCCGCTTGCGGGAGGGATCAGATCAGCGACTCGCTTCTCCCAACCGATTCGTCTGCCGCACTGCCCTCCCCCATGCGGGAGGGGGGAAATGAAGGCCCGTGTCGGTGTCCTCATCTCGGGCCGCGGATCGAACATGGCTTCGCTCGTCGAGGCGTCGCACGCGTCGGACTGCCCCTACGAGATTGTACTCGTCATCTCGAACGTTCCTGACGCGCCCGGCTTAGCTTTCGCCGCCGCGAACGGTATTCCGCAGTTCGCGCTCAGCCACAAAGGCATGAAACGCGTCGAATACGATTCGATCATCGACGGCGTGCTCCGCGATGCGAACGTCGAATATGTCGCGTTGGCCGGCTATATGCGCCTTCTCTCGCCTGAATTCGTCGCGAAATGGGCGGGACGGATCGTCAATATCCACCCTGCCCTGCTCCCTGCCTATAAAGGCGTCGACACCCACCAGCGCGTGCTCGACGCAGGCGAGACGAAGCATGGCGCAACCGTCCACATCGTCACCGCAGAGCTGGATGACGGGCCGATCCTCGCCCAGGCCGAGGTGCCGGTGTTTCCGAGCGACGATGTCGATGCGCTCGCGGCACGCGTGCTGATCGAGGAACACAAGCTCTACCCCAAGGCTATGGCCGATCTGGTGCGCCGGCGATGAGCCCCGATCCGGACGCCGATCTCGATCGTCTCCGGGCCATCTGCATGCGAATGCCGCACGCCGCCGAGAAAAAATCGCATGGCGCCACAGCGTTCTTCATCGAAAAAGGCAAGATCTTCGCATACTTCGCGCACAACCATCATGGCGACGACCGCACCGCGGTGCTGATAAAGGCGAGCGGAATAGAGGAGCAGGAGATTCTCATCGAGGCCGATCCCGCTCTCCATTACCGGCCGGCGTACATCGGCCATAAAGGCTGGGTCGGGATACGTGTCGATCAGCAGGAAAGCGACTGGGATCATATCGCCGACCGGATCGAAACAAGCTGGCGGCTCGTTGCGCCGAGGAAATTGCTGGAGCGATTTGCATGAGCGAAACACCCCAGGAGCGCGCCGAGGCGGCGCGCGTCCGCCGCCGCTGGCTCAACCTGGGCGAGATCCTGGCGATCGGCGCGGTCGCGATTTCGGGGCTAACGTTCTGGAACAGCTATGCGGAGCGCAAGAACAACGAGGCCGAGCATGCCGCCGAAAGCGCGCAATCGGCCAAGAAAGCGGTGGTGCTGACCCTGCGGTCTTCGGCCGACAAGGATGGCCGGACGTTGTCGCTCACGCCGCGCGCCGACAATCAGGCGATCCAGAACCAGACGATCCTGTTCCCGACCGCGCTCGGCCTGTCCCCCGCTGAGACGAGCGGCGAAGGGCGGATCGAACGCGGCTGGTTCGACAGCGCCCTGGTCAAAGCGCGACGCGCAGCCGGGGTCGAGGATAAGTTGGGCGATGCCAAGCTGCCGGTGGTGATCGAGACCCATTATCTGGCGGATGGCGATCCCCAGGTCGATCGGGCGGTGTTCGAGCTCGGCTATGCCACCAGCCATAGCTTCATCGGCGGCACCGAGGTCCATCTGCGCGGGCTGGCGCGCGAAAGGCCGGCGGCAAGTGCGGAAGCCGGACAGAAGCAGATCGACGCGATCTGGAAGGCGCGGATGCCCGCGAAGGAATAAGGCAAACCCGTCATTCCCGCGCAGGCGGGAATCCATAAACTCTGCCGTTGCGGCTGAGACGCCCGGTTCGGAGCATGATGGATTCCCGCCTGCGCGAGAATGACGGTGTAGGGATTTAGCCGACCAGTTCTTCCGGTTTGAAGAAATACGCGATCTCGATCGCGGCATTCTCTTCGCTGTCCGAACCATGGACCGAGTTCGCCTCGATCAATTCCGCCAGTTCCTTGCGGATCGTGCCGGGCTCGGCATTGGCGGGGTTGGTAGCGCCCATGATGTCGCGATTGCGCTTCACGGCGTCTTCGCCTTCCAACACCTGCACGACGACCGGGCCGGAGATCATGAAGCTGACGAGGTCCTTGAAGAAGGGGCGCTCGCTATGAACGGCGTAGAAGCCCTCGGCTTGCGCCTGACTCATCTGGATACGCTTGGACGCGACGACGCGCAGGCCGGCTTCCTCCAGCATCTTGGTGACTGCGCCGGTCAGGTTGCGGCGGGTGGCATCGGGCTTGATGATCGAGAAGGTGCGGGTGATCGCCATGACGGGCGCCATGCTCCATGTTTAAATGTGATTGGAAATCGGAGGCGCCTCTAACCGCGCACTGCGCCACGCGCAACCCGTCGCCGTTTCGCAGCACGACGCGACGAATTGCTCACGCCCGCAACATCGTTGCAACCTGGCGGCGTCGTTGAGTGAACGAAGGCTCGGACAAGCCTGACGCGAGCGGGGAGCGCAACACCGTGCAGGCGCGCTCCCCGCTCGTAATCTCAAGCCTCGAGCACGTCCTTCACATATTGATCGAGCAGGCGCACACCGTAGCCGGTCGCGCCCTTTTCCCACAACGTCCCGGGCTTTGACGCCCAGACCATGCCGGCAATATCAAGGTGCGCCCATTTGACGCCTTCATCGACGAAGCGCGCGATGAACTGCGCCGCGGTGATCGATCCGGCGGCGCGTTCGCCGACATTCTTCATGTCGGCAATCGGGCTGTCGATCATCTTGTCGTAGGCCTCGCCCAGCGGCATCCGCCACAATTTGTCGCCGCTCGTGCGCCCCGCCGCGATCAGCGCGTCGGCCAGCGCGTCATCGTTCGAGAAGATGCCGCCATATTCGTGCCCGAGGCTGATGATCATCGCACCGGTGAGCGTCGCCAGATCGATGATCGTCTTCGGCTTGAAACGGCTCTGCACCCATGTGATCGCATCGCACAGCACCAGCCGCCCTTCGGCGTCCGTGTTGATCACCTCGACCGTCTGACCCGACATGGTTTTGACGACGTCACCCGGCCGCTGCGCCTTGCCGTCGGGCATATTCTCGACCAGCCCGCAGATGCCGACGACATGTGCCTTGGCCTTGCGCCCGGCGATCGCGCGCATTGCGCCGGTCACGGCGCCCGCCCCGCCCATGTCCCACTTCATATCCTCCATGCCAGCGCCTGGCTTGAGGCTGATGCCGCCCGTATCGAAGGTGACGCCCTTGCCGACGAACGCGACCGGATCGGCGGCTCCCCCGGTGCCATCCCACTTCATCACCAGCAATTGGGCTTCGCGCTCCGAGCCCTGCGAGACGCCGAGCAGGGCGCCCATGCCCAGTTCGCGCATCGCGGCCTCGTCGAGCACTTCGATCTCGACGCCGAGCGGTTCGAGTTCGGCGCGGGCGCGTTCGACAAAGCTTTCGGGATAGATGATGTTGGCGGGTTCGGAGACGAGGGTACGGGTGAAGGCGACGCCCTTGGCCGATGCCTTGAGCGGCGACCATGCCTCTTCGGTGGCGCCAATCGCGTCACCGACGATGATCGTCACGCTTTCCAGCGTCGGCTTCTGCCGGGCGGGCAGCTTCGTGCGATAGATATCGAAGCGCCAACTGCGCAGGCTCGCGGCGAGCGCCAGCCGCGCGGCAAATTCGGCGCGCTTGGCCGAATCGATCGAGCGCACATCGATCGTCAGCGCCGTATCGCCCGACGTAAGGAGCTTGGTGATCAGCGCGCTCCCCGCGCGCTCCGCATCGAGCGCCGTGCCGGCACCGACCAGCAAGACGCGCTTCACCGCGCCGCCGATTTCCGCCAGCACCTCGACGATCGATCCCGCCTCACCGTTGAAGCGCGCCGCTGCCACCGCAGCGCGTGCTATCGGCCCCGCCTCGGCCAATTCGGGCGGAAGGCGTCCCTCGATGCCTTCGCCGCTGATGACGGGCAGGGCCAGCAGGACGTCGTCGCCCGAACGGTCGGGACTGAAGGAAATACTGATCACAAAGGGGGCCTTTCTAAGCGAGATGTCTATCTAGGCGTAGCATCGCCTGTGTCAAAGTAGCACCCATCGATGCGTCCGTTCATCGGCGGGCCTGCGCCGATGCGCATCGACGATTGCGGCAAACGGCCGGCTCGGTTAGGCGCGGTCGGATGCTTCGGCGGATGAGCTGGCGACCCCTTTTTGCCGTACAGGCTTCGCTCCTCGCCATGGGAGTAGGCCTAGCCGCGCCTGCTATCGCTCAGAATTTGCAGGACCGCCCCACCCCGCCACCCGCTGATGGCGCAGGGGCTCCGGCCGCGACCAGCGAAGCGGAAATCACCTTTTCGGCAGCCCAGCTCGATTATGACGACAGGGCCGATATCGTCACCGCGACCGGCGACGTGCGCATGCTCCGCGCCGGCAGCCGGCTGCGCGCCGACAAGGTGGTATGGAATCGTGCGACCGGCGAGATGACCGCCAGCGGCAATGTCGCGGTGATCAATCCCGGGGGCGATATCGCGTATTCGGACAGCACCAGGCTGACCGACGACATGAAGAATGGCGTAGCCGACAATATGCTGCTGGTATTGGCCGATGGCGGCCGGCTGGCGGCACGGCATGGCGATCGCAAGGATCTGCGCACCACTTTCGACAATGCCGCCTACACGCCCTGCCGCGTTGCCGACGACGATGGCTGCCCGCGCACCCCGAGCTGGCAGATCACCGCACTCAAGGTCGTGCTCGATCAGGGCAAGCATCGCATCTTCTACACCGACGCCCGCTTCCACCTGTTCGGCATGACCGTGATGGGGCTGCCGGCTTTCTCGCATCCCGACGGATCGGGCGAGGGCGGCGGCGGTTCGGGTCTGCTGCTGCCCAACGTCCAGGTCTCGAAGGCCACCGGTCTCGAGATCGATCAGCCTTATTATTGGCGGATCGCCCCCAATAAAGATCTGACGGTCACACCGCATCTCTACACGGCGGTACTGCCCGCGCTGGAGATGACCTATCGGTCGCTCAGCCCCACCGGCGCCTATCAGATACGCGGCGAGATCACCTACGGATCACGCCTGCCCGCGACGGTCGACACGACCGCATCGCCCGAAAGCAAGTCGATCCGCGGCTTCATCGATGCCAACGGCACCTGGCAATTCGGCCCCAACTGGACGCTCCACGCCGCGATCCGGGCCGAAACCGATCGCACCTTCATGACGCGCTACGACATCTCGAACGATGACCGGCTGCGCTCGACGGTGAAGGCCGAGAGGATCGACGCCAACTCCTATCTCTCGATCGCAGGCTGGTTCGTGCAGGATATCCGCACCGGCTATAGCGAGGGCCAGCAGCCGATCGCCTTGCCCGAGATCGATTATCGCCGCCGTTTCGCCGATCCGTGGCTGGGTGGCGTGTTCACGGCGCAGATCAACAGCCTGGCGCTCACCCGGCCCGCCGGGCAGGACACGCAGCGCGCCTTCGCCGGGCTGCGGTGGGACCTGCGCAAGCTCACCACGCTAGGCCAGGAGGTGACCTTCACCGCCTATAGCCGCGCCGACATCTACCACACCGACAATGGGCTCGACACAGTCACCCCGATCTACCGCGGCGCGGATGGGTGGCACGGGCGCGGCATCGCGGCGCTGGCGGTCGACATGCGCTGGCCGCTGATCGGCAGCCTGTTCGGTGGCACGCAGATGATCGTGCCGCGCGTGCAGGTCGTCGCCACACCGCCGACGCGCAACATCAGCCTACCGGACGAAGACAGCCGCGCGGTGGATCTGGAAGACACCAACCTGTTCTCGCTCAACCGCTTCTCGGGCTATGACCGCTGGGAGGATTCGAGCCGCGTTACCTATGGCGGCGAGTGGAGCTATTCGCGCCCCAAGCTCGAAGCGAGCGCGATGATCGGCCAGAGCTACCGCCTGACCAACGAACCGACCATATTTCCGCCCGGCACCGGCCTGTCCGATCGCTTCTCCGATATCGTCGGGCGCGTGACGGCGAAATATGGGTCTTTCCTCCAGGTGACCGAGCGCTTCCGCCTCGACAAGGACAGTTTCGCCGTCCGCCGCAACGAGATCGACGCCACCGTCGGCGGGCACGAAACCTATGTCCTGATCGGCTACCTCCGCCTCAAGCGCAACGTCGACACGTCGGTCGAGGATCTGCGCGATCTGTCCGAAGTCCGCTTCGCGGCGCGGATCAAGCTTGCGCGCTACTGGTCGGTGTTCGGATCGACAGCGATCGATCTCACCACCAAGAAGGACGATCCCACCTCCCTTTCGAACGGGTTCCAGCCAGTGCGCGATCGATTGGGGCTGCTTTACGAGAATGAATGTCTGTCGCTCGGCGTCACCTGGCGCCGCGATTACAACCCAACCGGCGACGCCAGACGCGGCAGTACGTTCAGCTTGCGACTCGCGTTGAAGAACGTAGGTCGCTAAGGGACGGTTCAGCCGACCCGGTCCACGTGAGACCCTGGGTATTTTCCATGTTTGCGGAGCGGGTGTTGAAGGTAGGAAATGTGGTTTGGCGCACGCTTGCGGCGCTCGCTCTGACGATCACCGTCGCAGCGCCTGTCGCGCTCGCGGCCCAGGATGCGGGGCAGGATCCCGGCAATAGCGCCGACAATCTGCAGATCCCGCGCGACGTCGCCCTGCTCGGCCCACGCGATCCCAGCGTCCGCAAGGCCACGGCGATCGTCAACAGCGCGATCATCACCGATACCGATGTCGATCAGCGCCTCGCGCTGGTGCTGTTCGCCAACCAGGGCAAGATTTCCGACGAGGAGCGCGAGCGGCTGCGCGTACAGGTACTCTCCAACCTGATCGACGAGACCCTTCAGATCCAGGAAGCCGCCGCCAACAAGATCACGATCGATAAGAAGGAGATCGACAGTTCCTTCGCGCGCGTGGCCCAGCAATTCAAGCAGACGCCCGCCCAGTTCGCGATCTACGTCAAGAAGGCGGGCTCGTCCGAAAACTCGCTCAAGCGCCAGATCGAGGGCGAACTGGCCTGGCGCCGCCTGCTCGGCCGCCAGGTCGAGCCTTTCGTCAGCGTCAGCGACGAAGAGGTCAATCAGGTGATTGCCCGCCTGAAGGCCGCCAAGGGCGCGCCCGAATATCATGTCAACGAAATCTATCTGTCGGCGACGCCTGCGACGCAGGATCAGGTGCTGGCCAATGCCAACCGCATCGTCCAGCAGGTCCGCGGCGGCGCTTCGTTCGTCGCTTATGCGCGCCAATATTCGGAAGCTTCGACCGCAGCGGTCGGCGGCGATCTCGGCTGGGTGCGCGCCGAGCAATTGCCCGATGCGCTCGGCAACGCGGTGACGCAGATGCCGGCAAACACGGTCAGCGATCCGATCGCAGTCGGTGGCGGCTATTCGATCGTGATGCTGCTCGACAAACGCCAGGTGCTTACCGCCGATCCGCGCGATGCGATCCTGTCGGTCAAGCAGCTTGCGATCGCCTTCCCCCCAACACCAGCAAGGCAATCGCGCAGCCCAAGGTCAGCGCTTTTGCCGAGGCGCTCAAGAATCTTCAGGGCTGCGGCAAGGTCGACGATGTCGCCAAGCAGCTCGGCGCCGAGGTGATCAACAACGATGCGGTCAAGGTGCGCGATCTGCCGCCCGCGCTCCAGCCCATCATGCTCGGCCTGCGCGTCGGCGAATCGACCCCGCCGTTCGGTTCGTCCGAAGACGGCATCCGCGCGCTGGTGCTATGCGGACGCGACGATCCGCAGGAGGCCGCCATCCCGTCGTTCGAGCAAATCTCGTCGCAAATGTCCGACGAGCGCGTAAACCTGCGTGCCCGTCGTTATCTGCGCGATCTGCGACGTGATGCCGTCATCGAATATCGCTGATCGCCTGCCGCTGGCGCTGGCGCTCGGCGACCCCGCCGGCGTTGGCCCGGAAGTGTCTGCCAAAGCGTGGGAAGCTCGCCACACGCATCGCCTGCCTCCCTTCTTCGTGGTGG
Source organism: Sphingomonas sp. MMS24-J13 (assembly GCF_044905095.1). Taxonomy (NCBI): domain Bacteria; kingdom Pseudomonadati; phylum Pseudomonadota; class Alphaproteobacteria; order Sphingomonadales; family Sphingomonadaceae; genus Sphingomonas; species Sphingomonas sp. MMS24-J13. The sequence continues at coordinate 722,652 of NZ_CP173258.1, read as the reverse complement.
GCGATGCCCGCTCGATCGCGGCAGTGTGGAATGGTCCGATCGTACGGCTCGACGATCCCGCCAGGGCGGTCGAGGCGTTCGATCATGGTCTTCCCCTGATCCAGGTGGAGGATGCCGGCACGATCGTAGCCGGCGAACCCAATCCGGCTGGCGCACGCTGCTCGCTCGATTCGCTCGAACTGGCGGTCGGACTCACCCGTGGCGGCGCGGCGGCGGCGCTCGTCACTGGTCCGGTTTCCAAGGCGCAGCTTTACGGCATCGGCTTCGTCCATCCCGGCCAGACCGAATTCGTCGCCGAACGCTGCGGCGTTTCGCGCGAGAATGTCGTGATGATGCTCGCCGGGCCGACGCTGCGCACCGTTCCCATCACGACCCATGTGCCGCTGAAGGACGTATCTGGCCTGATATCGATCGAGCTGATCATGTCGAAAGCGCGCACGACCGAACGCGGCCTCTCGCGCGATTTCGGCATATCGCGGCCTCGCCTGGCGATCGCGGGCTTCAATCCGCATGCAGGCGAAAGCGGCGCACTGGGCCGCGAAGAGATCGATTTCGTCATTCCCGCGATCGAACGGCTGCGCGAGGAAGGGATCGAGATCGAAGGCCCGCTTGCAGCCGACACGATGTTCCATCCCCGCGCGCGCGCCGAATATGACGCCGCGCTCTGCCTCTATCACGATCAGGCGCTGATCCCGATCAAGACGCTCCATTTCGACGAGGGCGTGAACATGACGCTGGGCCTGCCGATCGTACGCACCTCCCCCGATCACGGCACCGCCTTCAACATCGCGGGGCGGAATTGTGCCAATCCCGGCGCGACGATTGCCGCGATCCAGCTTGCCGGTCAGTGCGCCGAGCATCGCGCGCGCGCGGGGTGATGACCCGCCACCGTCGTCGGGCATCCGCTGGATGAGCCTTCCCCTTCCCCCGCTGCGCGACGTCATCGCCCGCCATGGCCTGTCGGCCGAGAAGGCACTCGGCCAGAATTTCCTGCTCGACGGCCAGTTGCTCGACCGGATCGCCCGCGTGCCCGGCCCGCTGGAAGGCGAGCGTGTCTATGAGGTCGGCCCCGGCCCCGGCGGCCTCACCCGCGCGCTGATCGGCGCGGGGGCCGAGGTCACCGCGGTCGAGCGCGACCGACGCTGCCTGCCCGCGCTCGCCGAACTGTCCGAAGCCGCCCCCGGCCGCCTGCACGTGATCGAGGGCGACGCGCTTGCGATCGACGAGCGCGCCACGGTCGGCGAAGGCGCCCATATCGTCGCCAACCTGCCCTACAATGTCGGCACCGCCTTGCTGGTCCGATGGCTCGACGCGCAGGATTGGCCGCCTTGGTGGCGTTCTTTGACCCTGATGTTTCAGAAGGAGGTCGCCGATCGAATCGTCGCCAGGCCCGATACGCCGGCCTACGGGCGTCTGGCGGTGCTCGCCCAGTGGCGTTCGATGCCGAAGATCGCGCTTCCTGTGCACCGGTCGGCGTTCGTACCGCCGCCCAAGGTGATGTCGGCGGTGGTGCATATCGTGCCGACCGAGCAGCCCGAGGGTGTGGGGATCAGGACGCTGGAGGCTCTGACGGCGGCGGCGTTCGGCCAGCGGCGTAAGATGCTGCGGCAGAGCCTCAAAAGTCTTCCAGGGGCGCTGGCCGCACTGGATGTGGTGGGGATCGATCCGACGCGCCGGGCAGAGACATTGTCGGTCGACGAGTTCGTTGCAGTGGCGCGGACGATGCAAAGTCCTCGCCGACCCGGGGAAGACTTTTAGCGACTTACTGCTGCGCCTCTTTCGGCGGGACTTTGGTCGCCGCCTGCGCCGTCAGCACCGGAGCCGGCGGCCCCTTCTGGATCGCTTCGCTCAATTGCGCGCTTGCCGGACAGGCGCCCTTGCAGATCTGCGAAATGCGCGCAAGGTTGACCTTGGCGCGTTCGACCGCGCCCTTCTGCACCATCGCTTCACCCTGACCCGACAGGGCAGTCACGCTGTTGGGATCGAGCAGCAACGCATCGCGGTAGAAGCGGATCGCCTTGCCGGGCAGGTTCTGCGCCGAGGCGACGCGGCCCGCCAGTTCATAGGCCGCACGGTTACGCGGATCGACCGCCAGCGCGGTCTCGATCAAATCCTGCGCACCTGCGAGATTACCCGCCTTGCGGGCCGCATCAGCCTGTCCGAGCAGCGCGGTGCTGCGCGGATCGATCTGGCTATCGGGCTTCTGGCTGAAGCTGCTGCTGGATACCGTGGCCAACATCAATGCCAAAGCGGCAGCGGCAGGAGTGATACGCATCAAATACTCCAGATAAGGACTGGGCGGTGACTTTAGCATGGCCGTTCGAGTGCCGCGATGAAAAACCCGTCACTATGGTCATGGGCGGGGGTAAGTATAAGCCCGTCACCTGAACGAAGCCCTGCCGTGACCGGCGCGGGATCGATCCGCCAGCCGGGATGGCCTGCGTTGAACGCCGCGATCTGCGCCGCGCCTTCCTCTTCCAGCAGCGAACAGACCGCATAAACCAGCCGCCCGCCGGGCTTCACGAGCGCAGCCCCTAGCGTCAGGACATGGGCCTGCATGCCGGTCAGCCGCTCGAGACGCTGCGGCGTCAGTCGCCAACGCGCCTCCGGATTGCGCCGCCATGTGCCCGATCCCGAGCAGGGCGCATCGATCAGGACGACATCCGCCTGCCCCTCCAGATCGACCAACGCCTTGGCCTCGCGCCCGCCATCGAGCAGCCGCGTCTCGATATTGCGCGCGCCCGCCCGCTCGGCACGCGGGGCGAGCCGGGAGAGCCGCGCCCGATCGATATCGCAGGCGATCAGCCGCCCCTGCCCCGCCATCATCCCGGCCAGCGCAAGCGTCTTGCCGCCCGCTCCGGCGCAAAGATCGACCACCGTCTTGCCGGACGTGGCGGCGGTCGCGAGCGCGATCAGCTGGCTGCCCTCGTCCTGCACCTCGATGAGACCCTGTTCGAAAGCGGGCAAGCCCTCGACATTGGTGCCCTCGGGCATCCGCAGGGCATCGGGCGATAGCCGCCCGGGCTTGGCCCCGGGCAGCAGCGCCTGCACCTCCGCGCGCGTCGCCTTGAGCCGGTTGACGCGCAGATCGAGCGGGGCGCGATCGAGCAATGCCGGGATTTCGTCGGCCGATAGGGTGCGCGCAAGCCTTTCTGCCAGCCATTTGGGCAGGAAGCCGGCATCGGCGCCCACCTCGTCGGCCGCGATCGGCGCCGGGCCATGGGGCGATCCGTCGAAGAGCGGCACCAGATCTGGCTGCGCCTGCGCAAGCCCGATCAGCGCCGCCCGCCCGCTCGACGGTATCTCGCCCGCGCGGCGGATCGCGGCATAGGCCAGATCGCGCACCGCACGCCTGTCCTTCGACCCGGCATAGCGCCGCGCCTTGAAATAGCGTGCGATCAACGTGTCGGCCGCCGCCCCGCCACTGCGGGCCGCGGCGATCACCTCATCGACGATGTCGATCGACGCCTGCAGGCGCGCTGCAGGCGTCATCCGCGCAACGCCTGGCCGGGTTCAGCCGAAGGTCGGATAGTTCGGCGCCTCGCGCGTGATCGACACGTCATGGACATGGCTCTCGCGCAGCCCCGCATTGGTGATCCGTACGAACTGCGCGCGCTCCCGCAGGTCGGCGAGCGTGCGCGATCCCGTATAACCCATCGCCGCCTTCACCCCGCCGACGAGTTGGTGGATCACATCGCGTGCCGGGCCCTTATAGGCCACCTGACCCTCGATCCCTTCGGGAACAAGCTTCAAGCTATCGCGCACTTCCTGCTGGAAATAACGATCGGCCGAACCACGCGCCATCGCTCCCACGCTGCCCATGCCGCGATAGGATTTGAATGCCCGGCCCTGGTAGAGGAAGGTTTCGCCCGGGGCTTCGTCGGTACCGGCGAGAAGCGAACCGATCATCACGCTCGATGCACCCGCCGCCAATGCCTTGGCGAGATCGCCCGAGGTGCGCACGCCACCGTCGGCGATGACCGGAACGCCCGATTTCCACGCCTCCTCGGCGGCCTCCATCACTGCGGTCAGCTGCGGCACACCGACGCCCGCGACGATCCGCGTGGTGCAGATCGAACCCGGGCCGATGCCGATCTTGATCCCGTCGGCACCTGCATCGATCAAAGCCCGCGTGGCTTCGGCCGTCGCCACGTTGCCGGCTATGATCTGGATCGAATTGGAGATGCGCTTCACCCGCTCGACAGCGCGCGCGACATCGCGATTATGGCCGTGCGCGGTATCGATCACGATCAGATCGCATTCGGCATCGATCAGCGCCTCTGTCCGCGCGAAGCCCTTGTCGCCGATCGTGGTAGCCGCCGCCGCGCGCAGACGGCCGGTGCCGTCCTTTGTGGCCGTGGGATAGGTGACGGCCTTCTCGATATCCTTGACGGTAATCAGGCCCACGCAGCGATAGGCCTCGTCCACCACCAGCAATTTTTCGATCCGGTGCTGATGCAGCAGGCGCCGCGCCTCCTCGGTACTGACTCCGGCCTTGACCGTGACGAGGTTATGGCTCGTCATCAGTTCGGCGACCCGCTGCTTCGGATTTTCGGCGAAGCGCATGTCGCGGTGGGTCAGGATGCCGACGAGCTTCCCGTCGGCCTCGACGACCGGAAAACCGGAAATCTTGTGGCGCTCCATCAGCGCGCGGGCGTCGGCGAGCGTCTGATTTGGCGCGAGCGTGATCGGATTGACCACCATGCCGCTTTCGAAGCGCTTGACCGCGCGCACCGCGGCCGCCTGCTGATCGATGTCGAGATTGCGGTGGAGCACGCCGATGCCGCCCAACTGGGCCATGACGATCGCCATGTCCGCTTCGGTCACCGTGTCCATCGCGGCGGAAAGGATCGGAATCGTGAGCCCGATCTCGCGGGTCAGCTGGGTTCTGGTGTCGGCGTCGGTCGGCAATATCTCGGACGCGCCGGGACGAAGCAGGACGTCGTCGAAAGTTAGGCCGATAGGAATGTTCATGAACCCTCACGGGAAAAGGATTCGGGGCCCTATACGAGCGCATCGGCTTGGGCGCCAGCGGGCGACTCGGAGTTGATTTCAGCCGCGCTCGATGATCCGGCGCGCGGTTTCGACATGCATCGCCTCAATCATCCGCCCCCGGAAACGCCCCGCGCCACCTGAAAAAGCCGTGATCAAGGCGCGCGCTTCCTCGACTTGCGCCGCGGAGGCGCCGAAGATGCGGTTGGCCGGCTCGATCTGGCTGGGATGGATCAGGCTCTTGCCATCGAAGCCGGCGATCCGGCCGGCCTCGGCATCGGCGGCGAACCCTTCCGCATCGTCGAGCCGGTTGAACACGCCGTCGAACGCAGCGATGCCCGCGGCACGCGCGGCGAGCAGCACCATCTGATAGGCCAGCCCCAGCCCGGCCCGACCTGCATCCGGTGGCAGGCGCAGGCCGGCGGCGAGATCGTTCGGCCCGATGATCAGCCCGGCGACCGCGGTCGCAATCTCACGTGCAGCATAGAGGCCGGCCGGAGTCTCGATCATTGCCAGCAGCGGCTTGGCAAGCGTCTTTCCCAGCCGCAGCGGAATTGCGGCCTCCTCGACCTTGGGCAGGACCACGAAATCGAGCCCCGGCAAGCTCGATAGCGCGACAAGATCGGCTTTGTGCCACGGGCTATCGAGCGCATTGATCCGCGCGGCGAGCAAGCGCCCGCCCCAATCCTCTCCGGCGACGGCGACCACCGCTGCCCGTGCGCTGTCCTTGTCGGCATCGGCAACCGCATCTTCCAAATCGATGATGACGAGATCGCATGGCAAGGTCCGCGCCTTCGCCAGAGCACGCGGGTTCGAGCCTGGAAGAAACAAAGCGGAGCGGACATGATCGAGCGTACGGGCCATGCGGCAGGCCTTATCACCGCCCGCAGAACTGCGCGATGGTTACGGTCATAGTAAATTTCAAAGTAACCATCAGACTTAACTTTTCCCCAACCAATCGCAGCGCAGACGACTCTTTGGAGGTCTGCCATGCCGGTTCGTAAGCTTCGTGAAGATCATGCGCCGCGGACGGCTCAGCCTGCCACCCGCCTGACGGGCAACATCGATGGCGTTGCCGCGATGCCATCACCGGCCCGCTCGCTACAGCAGCAACTCGAAATGCATGCAGGCAGCCAGATGCTGCCGCACGGCGAAAAATGGTCGCCGCGCCGGGCGCTGGCCTTCATCGTGGCGGCATCGGCGGCCTTGTGGATGGCGCTGATCGTCGCGGGCGCCGAGGTGATCCGCCTTATCGCCTGAGCTTTTCCCTGCTCTCTCATTCGCCCCTGCGATGGCAGGGGTGCTCCCTCCCCCAAAATTTGGAGCTGCCCCTGCCATCCCAGGGGCGAATTGCGTTTTGAGATACCAAGCAGATCGGCCCTGAGCCGCTCGCCCCCGAGTGAAGTCGGGCGCGACGAGAACGCACTTGGCACAACGTCCTTCGACTTCGCTCGGGGCGAACCGGCTCGGTTTGGCTTGTAAAGCCTCAGCGTAGCGACGCTTTGTTCAAATCCAGCTTAGCCACCGGAATGACCTCGGCGGTGATACCCTTCTCTTTCAGACCCGGCCCGAATTGCGCCGCGTCTCCCACCACGATCACGCTTGCCGATGCGGGATCGATCAGGGTCTTCGACACGTCCCGCACCTGTTCGGGCGTCACCGCGGCAATGGCAGGCGTGTAACGCTAAATCTCGGACAAAGGCGTGTCCTGCAGCACGAGCCCCGCGGCGAGCCCCGCGAGTCCGTCGGTGGTCTCGATCTCACGGCCGAAGCCGCCGATAAGCCCCGCCTTGCGCGCATCCAGTTCGTTCTGCGGCACGAGATCGGTGCCGAGCTTGCGCATCTCGTCCTGCATCAACACGACGACCTCGCCGACCGTCGGGTTCTTCGTGCTGGTCGATACGGACAACGGCCCGGGCGAGCGGCGCGCCTGGAAGGACGAGCCGGCGCCGTAAGCGAGCCCGCGCCGGACACGCACTTCCTGGTTGAGCCGCGCGCCGAAGCCGCCACCGAGCGCCGCGTCGGCGACGACCATCGGATAATAAAGCGGGTCGCTGCGCGCGATCGTCACGCGCGCGATCATCACCGCGGCTTGCGGGGTCTGCGGCAGATCGATCGCCACGACGCGTGGCGGCACCGCCGGCCCCGGAGCGGGCACCGCCGGCGGCGGCGTGGCGGACTTGGCCCAGCCGCCGAAATAGCGGTTGGCCATCTTTGTCGCCTCGTCGGGGCTGATATCGCCCGCCATCACCAGGGTCAGCGCATCGGGACGCCAGCGCTGCTTGTAGGCCGCTACCATATCGTCGCGGGTGATCGTCGCGAGCGATTGGGGCGTGCCGTCGGCCGGTTTGCCATAGGGGCCGTCGCCGTAGAGCGCACGCGATGCTATCATCGACGCCAACTGCCCCGGCGTCCGATATGCGACAGTGAGCCCATCGAGAGCCTGCGCGCGCTGCCGCTCCAACTCTTCCGTCGAGAAAGCGGGATGCATCGCCACGTCGGCGAACACGTCCATCGCCTTGGGCAGTTCGTCGGACTTGACCGTGAGCTGGATGAACATGCCGTCGCGGGTCGCATCCGCGCCGATCGAGCCGCCGAGCGTCTCGATCGTGCGCGCCACCTCAGGCGCCGAGCGGGTAGCGGTGCCCTTGGTGAAGACCGAGGCGGTGGTTTCGGCGAGCCCGGCGCGAGCCGCCGGATCGCTCGACGATCCGCCGCCCGCGACCAGATAAGCGGTTACTATCGGCAACGCGCGGCGCTCGATCACGACCAGCCGCATGCCGTTGGCAAGCCGCCGCTCGGCCGGCGTCGGCAAGGTCGGCGCGATCGCGGGCCCCGGTGTCGGCGGCTGGACGCGATCGGCGACGCTTGCCGCGGTCACGATCGGCACGTTGGCGGGCGCGACCAAGGGCGCCGGCGCTACGCCGGGGGCGACGCCGACCGTCTCGGGCGCGGCACCCTCCTTGCCCGGCAGATAGGTGATGGTGACGGTGCGGTCGTCGGCGAGCAGGCGCCGTGCGACGCGCTGGATATCGGCCGGCGTGATCGCCAGGATCGCCGCAATGCGCTTGTCCGACGCGTTGGGATCATCGTCCTGGACAACATTGCTCGCGAGGGTCGAGGCGCGTCCCTCCGCCGTCTCACGCTGCTTGAGCACGCCCGTCACGAGCTGGTTCTTGACGCGTGTCAACTCCTCGGTCGTCACGGGCGTATCGCGCACCCTGGCGATCTCACGCCGCAGAGCCGCCTCGGCTTCTTGCGGCGTCTTGCCGTTTGTCAGGATCGCGTAAGCGGTGAACAGCCCCGTGCCCTTGCGGATATCGGCGCTCACCCCGGCATCGCTGGCGATGCGATCGCGATAGACGATGCTCTGGTAAAGCCTCGAGCTTTCGCCGCTCGATAGAATCGAATCGAGCACGTTGACCGCCGGCCGATCCGGATCGGTTCCCGGCGGCAGCTGCCAGCTTATCAGCACCGCCGGCAATGGCACGTTGGGAGCATGCAGCACGTAGCGCCGCGCCGCGGTGCGCACCGGCTCGGCCATGATCTTGCGCGGGATCGGCCATGCCGGTTTGGCGATCGGGGCCATATATTTATCGATCCAGCCATTGAGCCGCGCCGGATCGAAATTGCCCGAGATCACCATCACAGCATTGTCGGGGCGGTAATAGAGCGCGTGGAACGCGCGGACGTCCTCGACCGTCGCCGCATCCAGATCGGCGATGTTGCCGATCGGGGACCGGGCATAGGTCGATGTCGTATAGCTCGCTTCGGGCAGTTCGATCCGGAACAGGCTGTCATAGGGCCGTGCGGCATCGCCGCGCAGTTCTTCCTTCACCACCTCGCGTTCGGCCGCAAAGGTCGGCTGATCGATCACGAGACTGCCCATCCGCTCCGCCTCGCCCCAAATCAGGCGCTCGAGATGATTGGCGGGTGCGGACTCGTGATATTCGGTGAAATCGTCATCGGTCGAGGCGTTGAGATCGCCGCCGACGTCCTCGGTCAGCCGCATCATCTGTTCGGGCGCCATGTTGCGCGTCGCCTTGAACATCAGATGCTCGAACAGGTGCGCGAAACCCGACCGCTTATAAGGGTCGTCGCGGCCGCCGACATTGTACCAGACCTGGACCGAGACCCTGGTCGCGCTCTTGTCGGGCATCGCGAAGACACGTAGCCCGTTGGCGAGCGTGCGTTCGCTGTAATGAAGCGGCGGTACGGTGATCGGTGCGGCGATCACGGGGGCCGTGGTGGCGAGAAGCAGGGGCGTGAGGAGGTGGGTCAGGCGCATAACACGCCTCCTGCGCCCGTCTCACGAAAAAGGGAAGCTATTGAAATCGTCTGCACGTTTTCGTGGCGACGATCCCGCAAGCATGTCCAACCCGAGTTAAATCGTCACCCCGGGCTTGACCCGGGGTCCCGCTTCTCCTGTTTCGCCGAAAGGTAGCGGGACCCCGGCTCAAGGCCGGGGTGACGGATAAATTCGAGTCTAGATCAGGCCCGCCAGCGGGCTGGACGGATCCGCATAGCGCCGCTTCGCCATCCGCCCGGCGCGATAGGCCAGACGCCCGGCCTCGACCGCAGCCTTCATCGCCGCCGCCATCATTACGGGGTCCTTCGCTTCGGCAATCGCCGTATTCATCAGCACGGCATCGCAGCCCAGTTCCATCGCCGCCGCCGCATCGGATGCCGTGCCGACACCGGCGTCTACCACCACCGGTGCGGTGGTGCCCTCGACGATCAACCGGATCATCACGGGATTCTGGATGCCCAATCCCGATCCGATCGGCGCGCCGAGCGGCATGATAGCGACCGCGCCGGCATTCTCCAGCCGCTTGGTCGCGATCGGATCGTCGGCGCAATAGACCATCGGCAGGAAGCCTTCCTTGGCCAGAATTTCGGTCGCACGCAGCGTCTCGATCATGTCGGGATAGAGAGTGCGCGCCTCGCCCAGCACCTCGAGCTTGACCAGATCCCAGCCACCGGCCTCACGCGCCAACCGCAGGGTGCGGATCGCCTCCTCGGCGGTGTAGCAGCCGGCGGTGTTGGGCAGATAGGTGAACTTCCTCGGGTCGATGAAATCGGTCAGCATCGGCGCGTTGGGGTCGCTGACATTCACGCGCCGTACCGCGACGGTGATGATCTCGGCGCCCGACGCTTCGAGCGCTGCTGCGTTCTGCGCGAAATCCTTATATTTCCCGGTGCCGACGATCAGCCGCGAGCGGAAGGTGCGCCCCGCCACCGTCCAGCTATCGTCGTCGATCGCCGCCGCATGATCGCCGCCGCCGACGAAATGGACGATCTCCAGTTCGTCGCCATCCTCCAGCAGAACCTGCGCCAGGGTAGAGCGCGGCACCACTTCGAGATTGCGTTCGACCGCGACCTTTTCGGGCACGAGGCCCAGTTCGTTCGCCAGAGCCGCGATGGTCATGCCGGCTTTCACTCGCCGATGGTCGCCGTTGACGATGATGCTGATCGTGCCGTCGCTATGGATTGGAGTCGTCATGGCCTTCCCTTAGAAGCGCGCGCAAACCGCCACAACCGAGCGATCACGCTCCAGCGCGTGCTTCCCAGCCGGCAATGAGTGCGTCGAGTGCATCCTCGAACATTGGCCGATCCTCCCCTTCGTCCTGCAGCGGCTTCAGCGTCGTCCAGCCGGTGACGAGCGCCTGCACCGATCGCTGGGCCGCTGCGGCAATCTCGGCTGCAAGCCCAAGACCCGCCAATGTCGCCACGATCTCTTCCCGAACCTTATGACGCAGACCGTCTTCCAGCGATGCCTGCGCGATGAGTTGATGGGCATCGCGCACGGTGACCTGCGCATGCCACAATGCCAACCCGAACTCCCGCAACCACTCCTGCCAGGTCCGCGTCTCGGGCACGGCATCGACACAGGATCGGAAGACACGTGCCGACATCAGGCGGTAAAGCGCCCCCTTGTCGCGGACGTGCCAGTAGAGCGACGATACGCCTACATCGAGCCGCTGGGCCAGCTTGCGCAGGCTGACCTGCGCAAGCCCCTCCTCGCCGAGCAGCTCCAGCGCCTCTCCGACGATGCGATCCTGATCAAGCTTGGAAAACGACATCGATCCTCATTGACCTGATCACGGCAAAAAGACAAAACCGTCAAACCGAACACCGTTCGATTCGGATGAGAGGAACAAGCCGATGTACCCTTTCCGCGATGGGTCCTTCGCCGTGCGCAATGGCTGGTATGTCGCCGCCTTCGCCGCGGATCTGACCGATATGCCGATGCAGCGGACGATCGTCGGGTTGCCGATCGCGCTCTATCGCAAGGCGGACGGTACCGCCGTGGCGGTCGGCGGACGCTGCCCGCATCGCAACTTCCCGCTCGGCAAGAGTTGCGTACGCGGCGACGAGATCGTGTGCGGCTATCACGGCATCGCCTTCGGCCCAGACGGGCAATGCACCGATATTCCCAGCCAGGATTTCGTGCCGCGCAGCTATCGCATCCCGACCTATCCCTTGGTCGAGCATGGTATGTGGCTGTGGATCTGGCCGGGGGATCCGGACAAGGCCGATCCCGCCTTGCTACCCGATCTGCAACTGATCGGGCATGACGAGGAAGGGATGCATCCCGGTGCCCTGTTCAGCTTCGAGGTGCAGGGCCGCTATCAATTGCTCAACGACAATCTGCTCGATCTGACCCACCTAGCCTTCCTGCACGGTACCAGCATCGGCACATTGGAGAATGCGCGCACACCCGAGGAACTAACGCAGGATCCCGGCATCTTCCGCAGCCGCCGGTATATCAAGGGCGGCCCACCCACCCCCGCGCTGCGCGACCGTCGCGGCATCGAGCGGCTGGTCGATCAGGTCGTCGGTATGGATTTCTATCTGCCGGGTTTCCATGCCGGCATCGGCGACCATTTCTATGCCGAAGACGATCCCGAGCGTCCTGGCGAACTGATCCAGCGCAACCGCGTCTTCCACGCGGTCACCCCGGCCACGCAGACGAGCTGCTATTATTTCTTCGGCATGTCCTCGCATGAGCCCGGAGGGGTCGAGGCGGTGCGCGAGGCGCTCCACCCCGTGCTGCTGGAAGATATCTTCGCGACCGAGGAGATCGAGAAGATGATAGCACTCGCCGGCGGCAGCCCGACCGAACTCATGATCAAGAGCGACACCGGCGCGGTGATGGCGCGCCGGATGCTGCAGGCGATGATGGATGCGGAAGCGAAGGAGTCGGTGGGGGCGTAAGCGCCCTCCCCGGCCGGCATGTCAGCGAAAGGCTAGCATCTCAGGCGGAAGGGCGCTCGTCATCACAAGATGCCAGCCTTCGCTGGCGTGACGGCGACCTAAGCTCGCCCGCAAAGCACCTCTGCAATCTGCACCGCATTGAGCGCGGCGCCTTTGCGCAGATTGTCCCCCACTACGAACAGAGCCAGCCCATGTGTGACGGTGGGATCGCGGCGCACGCGGCCGACGAAAACCGGATCCTGCCCGGTCGCCTCGAGCGGATTGGGTACGTCCGACAGCACCACGCCCGGCGCCCGGCTCAGCAATTCCAGCGCGCGTTCGACCGACAGTGCGGAATCGAACTCGACGTTCAGCGAGATCGAATGGCCGGTATAGACGGGCACGCGCACGCACGTGCCGGATACGGCTAGGTCGGGTAGATCGAGAATCTTGCGGCTCTCGTCGCGCAGCTTGATCTCTTCCTCGGTATAGCCCTCTTCGACCAGCTCATAATTGAGCGGAACGACGTTGAAGCCGATCGGCACCGCCCACTTCTTCACATGCGGCAGATCGATCGCACCGCCATCCCGCGCGAATGCGGCGCTCCCCTCGGCACCGGCGCGCATCTGCGCCTCCAGTTCCTCGATCCCGGCGATGCCGCCGCCCGAAACCGCCTGATAGGTGCTCGCCACCATCCGCTTGAGCCCGGCTTCGGCATGGAGCGGCTTCAGCACCGGCATCACCGCCATGGTGGTGCAATTAGGGTTGGCGACGATACCCTTGGGCGTATCGGCCAAAGCGTGCGGATTGACCTCCGACACGACCAGCGGAACCTGCGCATCGCCACGCCATGCCGAGCTATTGTCGATGACGAGGCCACCCGCCGCCGCGACCTTCGGCGCGAGCGCGCGCGAAGTCGATCCACCGGCCGAGAAGAAGACGATGTCGAGCCCGGCATAATCCGCGGTCGCTGCGTCCTCGACCACGATCTCGCCGCCTGCCCATGGCAACTTCGTCCCCGCCGATCGGGCCGAGGCGAACAGGCGCAGCGACGCCAGCGGGAAAGCGCGCTCGGCCAGCAACTCGCGCATCATCGTGCCGACGAGGCCGGTCGCGCCGACGATGCCGACACTGGGCGCCTGGGAAAATCTCTGAACCACGAAACGTCTCCTGTTTGGGCGGAGGCGCGGGGTGTTGTCGAACCTTGGGAGAAGGCTGGCCCCGCGCATCGGCGGGGCTGTGTCCGGGAAGCTTGCTAGGTCAGCGCTTACCCGTCCGAGCCCCGCAAGAGCGGGTCGGTTTCGGGCTAATAATGCTGATCGCGCGGCGGGACATCATGGCGGCCCTTAATGGGCCGTGCATTGCCTGTAAACTGGGTGCGTTAAAGGACGCCCCGTTGGATACGGCGAGAGTATATGCTCAAAACACGCACCATCAGCGTCCCAATCGCCTGCTCGATCGAGCAGGCCTATGCCTTCGCCCACCATCCCGAGAATTTTCTGATATGGGCAGCGGGCATGGCCGGCAGCTTGCGCCGCGATGGCGAACGCTGGGTGGCGGACACGCCCGAAGGCGAAGCCGAAGTGCGCTTCAGCCCACCCAATGAATATGGCATCCTCGACCATCATGTCGTGCTGCCCGGAAAGCCGGAAATCTACATTCCGCTGCGCCTGATCGCAAACCGGGAAGGTTGCGAGCTGATCTTCACATTGTTCCGCCAGCCCGACATGGACGACGCGGCGTGGGATCGCGACGAAGCACTTGTGCGCAAGGATCTGGCGACGCTCAAAGCATTGCTCGAAAGCCCCGAAAAGGCGACATGAAACCTCTCGCAGTTTCGCGCGCTTGCATTCCGGCGCTGGACGGATGCGCCAACGTCTGACATGGGCGGCCGCTTGATAGCGAGGCATCGTTGGATGACCGAAACAAGCAACACAGCAGATAACGGCAGCATGCAGGTAGATACCGATCTCGTCCGCAAACTCGCGGAGCTTCTCGACGAAACCCATCTCACCGAGATCGAGGTGCAGGATGGCGACCGTCGCATCCGCGTCGCGCGCACCGTCACGATGACGGCGGCAGCGCCCGCCGCGGTAGCGGCGCCGCCTGCGACGCCGGCGGCTATGGCCGCACCGGCTCCCGTCGCGGCGGCTCCGACCGGCGATCATCCCGGCACGATCAAGTCGCCGATGGTGGGCACCGCTTACCTTTCCGCCTCGCCGGGATCGAAGCCGTTCGTGGAGGTCGGTGCGCAAGTCGCCGCGGGTGATACGCTGGTGATCATCGAGGCCATGAAGGTGATGAACCCGATCCTGTCGCCACGCACCGGGCGGGTCACCGCGTTGCTGGTCGACAATGCCCAGCCGGTCGAGTTCGATCAGCCGCTCGTCGTCGTCGAGTAAGCGCCTTGGCCGAGATCAAGAAGGTCCTGATCGCCAATCGCGGCGAGATCGCGCTCCGCATCCACCGCGCCTGCCATGAAATGGGCATCAAGACGGTCGCGGCACATTCCACCGCCGATGCCGATGCTATGCATGTCCGGCTCGCCGACGAGGCAGTGTGTATCGGCCCTCCGAGCGCGACCGAATCCTATCTGAACGTCGCCAACATCATTTCGGCCGCCGAAATCTCGCGGGCCGATGCGATTCATCCGGGCTACGGCTTCCTGTCCGAAAATGCCCGCTTCGCCGAAATCGTCGAGGCGCACGGCATCATCTGGATCGGCCCCAAGCCCGAACATATCCGCACGATGGGCGACAAGATCGAGGCGAAGCTGACCGCAGCCAAGCTCGGCCTGCCGCTGGTTCCCGGATCGGACGGCCCGATCGCCGATGTCGCCGAGGCCAAGAAGATTGCCTCGGAGATCGGCTATCCTGTGCTGATCAAGGCGGCTTCAGGCGGCGGCGGGCGCGGCATGAAGGTCGTGCCCAGCGAGGATCAACTCGAAACCCTGATGGGCCAGGCGGGCAGCGAGGCGGCCGCCGCTTTCGGCGACGCAACCGTCTACATGGAAAAATATCTCGGCAACCCGCGCCACATCGAATTCCAGATATTCGGTGACGGCAAGGGCAACGCGATCCATCTCGGCGAGCGCGACTGCTCGCTCCAGCGCCGCCACCAGAAAGTGCTCGAGGAAGCCCCCTCCCCGATCATCTCGCCCGAAGAGCGCGATCGCATGGGCGGGATCGTCGCCAGGGCGATGGCCGATATGGGCTATCGCGGCGCCGGCACGATCGAATTCCTGTGGGAAGACGGCGAATTCTACTTCATCGAGATGAACACCCGCCTGCAGGTGGAACATCCGATCACCGAGGCGATCACGGGCCTCGATCTCGTGCGCGAGCAGATCCGCATCGCCGAGGGCCATGGCCTGACCTTGCGTCAGGACGACGTGATCTTCCGCGGTCACGCGATCGAATGCCGCATCAATGCCGAGGATCCGCGCACCTTTGCGCCCTCGCCCGGCACGATCAAACAATATCATGCGCCGGGTGGCATGAACGTGCGCGTCGATAGCGGGCTCTATGCCGGCTACCGCATCCCGCCATATTACAATTCGATGATCGCCAAGCTGATCGTCTACGGCACCACCCGCAACGGCGCGCTCCGCCGCCTGCGTCGCGCACTCGAGGAGTTCGTGGTCGACGGCGTCAAAACGACCATCCCGCTCCATCAGGCTTTGCTCGACGAGCCCGATTTTCAGACGGGCAATTATACGATCAAGTGGCTGGAGGAATGGCTCGCGCGCGAAATCGAGAACGACGCGTGAAGGCGACGATCTACCACAATCCGCGCTGCTCCAAATCGCGCGAGACGCTGGCGCTACTGCAGGCGGCCGGCACCGAGATCGAGATCGTCGAATATCTGAAAACCCCGCCGAGCAGGGCAAAACTGGCCGAGCTTTACGCCAAAGCCGGCATGACGCCGCGCCAGGGCCTGCGCATGGCGGAGGATGGTGCCAAGGCGCTCAAGGATGCGGCGGACGATGCGATCCTCGACGCGATGGCAGCCGATCCGATCCTGATCGAACGCCCGCTAGTGGAGACTGCCAAGGGTGTCCGTCTGGGACGCCCGCCCGAAAAGGTACGCGAAATCCTCTGATTGTCCTTCGCTTTCGCGAAGGGAGTTTCAGTCAGCCTCTACGCTTGCCTCTGGCGTCGTCTCCACCGCGCCAGATCAACACCTTGTCATCGGGCTTCGCGCCGCCCTGATGCACCGGACACACTTGCGTCTTGAACCTGGTGTCGAGACAGAGCCAAACCTCTTTCAGCCAGCCCTTCTTGTCGAGATAGAGCCGCATCATGTCCGCGCCAATGCCCGGATTGGCATCAGCGATCGCCTTCTGGACGCTTGCCGCGGTTTGCGGATGATAGGACAGGCCACGCAATTTGGGTTGGACGAAGCCGGCGAACAGCTTGTTGGAAAGCGCGAAATAGCGATCGGGCGTATAGTCGCTCATGCAGGTGCCGTGCTTGCTCCACTCGTGCTGGATCAACTGCGGCGACGGCGTCGCGCAATAATGGGCCGCGATCGTCGCCGCCGGGAGCACAGCCGCGGGCTTGCACCATTGCGGCCAATCCTTGTCCTTGCCGTCGGGCCAAAGCCCGTGGAGCACGAAGCCCGCCGAGCGCTTGTTGCCACAGGCGAAACCCTCACTGTCGCTACGGCATTGCTGCGGTAGCCAGATCAGCGACAATGTATAACCGCCGATCGGCAGCAGCCGCTGCTTCTCGCGGTCGGTCGCACTTTCGACGTGCGGCGCCGGCAGGTTGGCGGGAATGTCGCAAGATGGCGCGGCGAGAGCACGGACGCTGGTCAGCGCCATGACACAGGCCATCATACCCAGACGCAAAGCATGCTGCATGGTGAGTTCCTTACGAGTCCGAAAGGAACATATCAGGAACCTTTTGCTCCGGCAAGCTCAGGCAGCCGCAAGATCCAGGCCGATATCTGCAGCCGGGGCGGACTGGGTCAGGCGTCCGACCGAAATGTAGGTCACGCCACTTTCGGCGATGGCGCGGATCGTATCGAGCCGGACGCCGCCCGAGGCTTCGGTCGGCACCCGCCCGTGGACCAGCGCCACCGCCTCGCGCAGCATCGGCGGCGCCATATTATCCAGCAACAGGTGGGTGGCACCAGCATCAAGCGCGGGCGCGATCTGCTCGATCGCATCCACCTCGACGATGATCTGCGCGATGCCGGCATCCACCGCACGGCGCACCGCCTCTGCCACTCCGCCGGCAACCGCGACATGATTGTCTTTGATCATCGCAGAATCCCACAGCCCCATGCGGTGATTCGTGCCGCCTCCCATACGCACCGCATATTTCTCGAGGGCACGCAGACCAGGGATCGTCTTGCGGGTGTCGAGCAAAGTGGCGCCGGTGCCCGAAATGGCGTCGACATAGGTTGCGGTCAGCGTCGCGACGCCCGAGAGATGCTGGACTGTATTGAGTGCCGATCGCTCCGCCGTCAGCAAGGCACGCGCCTTGCCTGATATCCGCATCAATACCGTGCCGGCGGGCACGCGCGTCCCATCCTCGACGACCTGCTCGATTGCCACGTCGGGATCGAGAGCACGGAAGAAGGCAGCGGCGATCGGCAGCCCGGCAACCGCAATCGGATCCCGGCTCTCCATCACGCCGTTGAAACGCGCGCCCGCAGGAATGACGGCAGCCGATGTGATGTCACCGCGATCACCCAAATCCTCGGCCAAGGTTGCATGGACGAAGGCGTCGAGGTCGAAATTGCGGATGTTCATCGTCACCCTTTGATGCGCATCTGGCCGAGATAATCGCGCTTGCCGATCGCAACCCCGCGCTCGCGTAGGATCGCGTAGGCGGTGGTGACGTGGAAATAGAAGCTGGGCTGGGAGAAGCTCAGTAGGAATTGATCGGCGGTGAATTCCAGACGGCGCACGTCACCGACGACGAAGGCCATGTCACGCCCGATCAGCGCTTCGACCTCCGCGCGGTCGAGCGCCTCGATCGCCGAGCGCGCGGCCGCGATACGATCGCGCAGGCCTTGGAAGCTATCGGGCGGTGTCGTCGTGTCCGGCGAGAAGGTGCCACGGAACACGCCTTCGAATGCCCCCTGCGAATGGACCGCCGTCGACTTCACCTGATAGGCGAAGGGCAGCATGTCGTCCGCCAGCCGTGCCTCGATAAGAGTTGCAGGCGGTACCTCACGCTCGGTGCACCACGCCTCCGCCTTGTCGATCAGGTGCGAGACGGTGCCGAGCATCTGCAGCCATGACGGGACGATCGCGTCGTAAAGTGAAAAAGCCATTTCTAACCCCTCCTGTCGCTCAGCGCTTGCCGAGATCGCCTTTCCCCACGGTGCCCGACGCCATCTCCAGCATCCGATCGAGCGGGCGCTTGGCGGCGAGGCGGAGTTGTTCATCCATTTTGATACGCGGTTCGAGATCGCGCAGCGCGATGTAGAGCTTCTCGATCGAGTTCATCGCCATATACGGGCACATGTTGCAGTTGCAGTTCCCGTCCGCCCCCGGCGCGCCGATGAAGGTCTTGTGCGGCGCCGCTTTTTCCATCTGGTGGATGATGTGCGGTTCGGTCGCGACGATGATGGTGTCGGCCGGGCTGGCGAGCGCAAATTCGAGGATCGCGCGGGTCGAACCGACCTGATCGGCATGATCGAGGATGTAAGCCGGGCATTCGGGATGCGCCGCCACCGGCGCGCCCGGATGCTGCGCCTTGAGCTTCAACAACTCGGTTTCGCTGAAGGCCTCATGGACGATGCACGCGCCCGGCCACAGCAGCATGTCGCGCCCGGTCGTGCGGTTGAAGTAGGCACCGAGGTTCTTGTCGGGTGCGAAGATGATTTTCTGATCCATTGGAATCTGGGCAAGAATCTTCTCCGCGGACGAGGAGGTTACGATGATGTCCGAATGCGCCTTCACCGCCGCCGAGCAATTGATGTAGGTCAGCGCGATATGATCGGGATGCGCGGCACGGAACTTCGCAAACTGCTCGGGCGGGCATGAATCCTCGAGGCTACAGCCGGCATCCATATCCGGCAGGACCACGATCTTCTCGGGCGACAGGATCTTCGCCACCTCAGCCATGAAACGCACGCCGCAGAAGGCGATCACATCGGCGTCGGTTTCGGCAGCCTTGCGGCTGAGATCGAGGCTGTCGCCGACGAAATCGGCGAGATCCTGGATCTCGGGCGCCTGATAATAATGCGCGAGGATGACGGCGTTGCGCTCCTTGCGCAGCCGATCGATTTCCGCGCGCAGGTCAAGGCCGGCAAGGCTCGTGGTCGGTGCGTTCACGTCTCTCTCCTCGACCGCGCAGATAGGGAGCGGCGGCCGCTTTGTCGAACAACGCGGACGATTTATCGGCGCCCTACTTCGCGATCCCCGCCGCCGCCAACACCGCCAAGGTCAGCAACTCGCTCGCGGTGGCCGACATCGTCGCGATCTGGACCGGCTTCTGCATGCCGACCAGCATCGGCCCGATCACGGTTTCGCCGCCGACTTCCTT
The DNA here is from genome assembly GCF_044905095.1 of Sphingomonas sp. MMS24-J13. Lineage (NCBI taxonomy): Bacteria > Pseudomonadati > Pseudomonadota > Alphaproteobacteria > Sphingomonadales > Sphingomonadaceae > Sphingomonas > Sphingomonas sp. MMS24-J13. The sequence continues at coordinate 702,958 of NZ_CP173258.1, read as the reverse complement.
GAGCAGTTTGGCGGAGATGTTGCCCGATTGCAGCCCCGGCATCACGAGCACGTTGGCGGGGCCGGAAAGACGACTGAAGGGGTAATTCTTCATCACCTTCTCATCCAGCGCGACGTCGGGCGCCATTTCGCCTTCATATTCGAAATTGACCTGCTTGCCGTCGAGGATCGCGACCGCCTCGCGCACATTGTCGACCCACGTCCCCGGCGGGTTGCCGAACGTGGAGAAGGACAGGAAGGCAACGCGCGGTTCATGCCCCATCCGCCGTGCGACGGCTGCCGTATGTTCGGCGATCGCGGCGAGTTCCCTGGGTTCGGGGCGCTCGCTCACCATCGTGTCGGCCATGAACACGGTGTGCTTGCCGACGATGACGTGGATACCGAGCGGGCGGCGCCCCTGCACCGGATCGAGCACGCGGCGGATCTGGCGCAACGTGCGGCCATAGGTGCGCGTGATGCCGGTGATCATCGCATCCGCCTCGCCCAATGCGAGCAGCAGCGCGCCGAAGATGTTGCGGTCCTGATTGACCATCGCCTCCACTTCGCGGCGCAGATAACCGCGCCGCTGGAGCCGGGCGTAAAGATAGTCGACCATCTTCGGCACGAGCGGCGAGTGGCGGCTGTTATGCAGTTCGAAGCTGCTGGGATCGTCGATCCCGAGCGCGCGCAGCCGATCGGGCACATCGTCGCGCCCGACCAGTACCGGCGTACCATAACCGCCATCGCGGAAGGCGATCGCGGCGCGCAGCACGACCTCTTCCTCGGCCTCGGCGAAGACGACGCGCTTGGGGTTCGCGCGCGCGGCGGCATAGGCCATCGTCAGCACGCCGGTGGTTGGGTTGAGCCGGCCCTTCAGCGTCTCGCGATAGGCATCCATATCCTCGATCGGGCGGCGAGCGACGCCGGTACGCATCGCCGCTTCGGCGACGGCCGCGGGCACGACCTCCATCAGGCGCGGATCGAATGGCGCGGGGATGATGTAATCCTGCCCGAAATGCGGGGCTGCCCCGCCATAAGCGGCTGCGACCTCTTCGGGGACCTGCTGACGAGCGAGGCTGGCCAGCGCCTGCGCGGCGGCGATCTTCATCTCTTCATTGATGGCGGTCGCGCGCACATCGAGCGCGCCGCGGAAGATGAAGGGGAAACCCAGCACGTTATTGACCTGGTTCGGATAATCCGAACGGCCGGTGGCGATGATCGCATCGGGGCGCGCCGCCTTGGCTTCGGGCGGTGTGATCTCGGGATCGGGATTGGCCATCGCGAAGATGATCGGCTGCGGCGCCATTTTCATGACCATTTCGGGCTTCAGCGCGCCGGCGGCCGAAAGACCGAGGAACACGTCGGCGCCATCGAGCGCCTCCGTCAGTGTCCGGCGATCGGTCTTGGCGGCGTGGGCCGATTTCCACTGATCCATCTGATCGGTGCGGCCCTGGTAGATCACCCCCGACCGATCGCACATGATTACCTTGTCGGCGGAAACACCCATCGCCTTGATCAGCTCGGTGCAGGCGATCGCCGCCGCGCCCGCCCCGTTGACGACGACATTGATGTCCTTGAGGTTGCGGCCGGTGAGATGGCAGGCGTTGATCAGCCCGGCCGCGGTGATGATCGCGGTGCCGTGCTGATCGTCATGCATGACCGGAATGTTCATCCGTTCGCGCAGCGCCTGCTCGATGACGAAGCATTCGGGCGCCTTGATGTCCTCCAGATTGATGCCGCCGAAGCTCGGCTCCATCAGCGCCACGGCGTTGACGAAGGCATCGACGTCCTCGGTCGCCAGTTCGAGATCGATCGCGTCGACATCGGCGAAGCGCTTGAACAGCACCGCCTTGCCTTCCATCACCGGCTTGGACGCGAGCGCACCGAGATTGCCGAGCCCGAGGATCGCTGTGCCGTTCGAGATCACCGCGACGAGATTGCCCTTCGCGGTGTAGTCGTAGGCCTTATCCGGATCCTCCGCGATCGCGCGCACCGGCACGGCCACGCCGGGCGAGTAAGCCAGGCTCAGATCGCGTTGCGTCGCCATCGGCTTCGACGCAATGATCTCGATCTTTCCCGGGCGGCCCTGCGAGTGGAACAGGAGCGCCTCGCGCTCGGAAAACTGGATGTTGCTGCCTTCGGTCATCGATTGGATACCTCTTCTGCGCGGGCGATAGCGGCGTGCCGGGGCTTCGTCATCCGTTGAGTTGGAGCCGTAAGGATCAAGCTGTGATGCCGGGACGGATAAGTGCATATCCGGCGCGCGCAACGACCTTCCCCTACCCGCCTCCGCCCGCTAGTCCCCGCCGCTTCACAGAATCACATCCACAGAATCACCGGGAATTGACCAATGTCGGATACCGTAGCCGCCGATCAGTTGCGCCTCTTCATCGAGCGCATCGAGCGTCTGGAGGAAGAGAAGAAGGGCATGGCGGACGATATCCGCGATGTTTACAGCGAAGCGAAATCGCAGGGATATGACACCAAGACGATGCGCGCCATCGTCCGCCTGCGGAAGATGGAAAAGCATGCCCGCGACGAAGCGGAGGCCTTGCTCGAAACCTATAAGGCAGCGCTGGGCCTGGGCTGATCTGGCGTGAACGGGAGCGTGTCATGAGCATAAGGCGCGACACGCTCTCGGTTTTGCGGTCGATCCGCCCCGACGTGCTCGGGGCGCTGCTGGTCGCGACGATCGGCGTCGATCTGCTCGATTTGGCAGCACCGCCGAATGACGACATCGGCGTAAGCGATGTGATCGCCGTGATCATCCGCGTCGTGATCGTCTTCTCGGCAAGTTATGCCGTGCAGAGACAACTCGCCGGTGGTGCGCAGCCGTTCCGACCGACGATCGCCATGGCGCGCTTCGCCGTTCTGCAATTGCTGTTGTTGGCGGGCTACGGCCTGGCAACCAAGCTCGGCGTCATCTTTCAGGGGACGGGTGAGGTTCCGCTTGCGACGCAATGGCTGTTCGGCTTCCTCGCCTTGGCTTTCTATGCGCTGTTCACGATCCGCTTGCTGGCTTGGAACGCCGCGCTGGCAATGGGCGAGCCCTTCTCCACGCTCAGCGAAATTTGGCGCCGGCAGGCCGGACATCTCGGCGCGATCGGGGGCGCCTATATCGCCTTGATCCTACCGGTTACGGCGATCCATCTGGCGATGACACTGGTGTCGCTCAGGATCGTGATGACCGCGAATCTGCGCCTCGCTCTCGCTTTGGTGGATGGGCTGTTCCAGGCGCTCGAACTCGGGCTCGCCTGTGCGCTTGGCGTCGTCGCCTGGCGGATCGCCACGGCGATTGAAGCCGGGCCTCCCCCGCGCTAGAGCGGCGCTCCTTCCTTCCCATCCCAGAAAGATGACGAGCAGGCACCATGGCCGGCCATTCCAAATTCAAGAACATCATGTACCGCAAGGGCGCGCAGGATAAGAAGCGCGCGACCCTGTTCTCCAAGCTCTCGCGCGAGATCACGGTGGCGGCTCGCGCCGGCCTGCCCGATCCGGCGATGAACGCGCGCCTGCGCTCGGCGGTCATGGCCGCACGCAAGGAGGGTCTACCCAAGGACAATATCGAGCGGTCGATCAACAAGGCGGCCGGCGGTGACGCCGACAATTACGAGGAAATCCGCTACGAGGGCTTCGGCCCCGGCGGTGTGGCCCTGATCGTCGAGACGCTGACCGACAATCGCAACCGCACCGCGACCAACGTTCGGCTCGGTTTCTCGAAGAATGGCGGCAATCTCGGCGCGCCCGGATCGGTAAGCCATGGGTTCGATCGCATGGGGCTGGTGAGCTACCCCGCGACCGCAGGCGACGCCGAGAAGGTTTTCGAAGCAGCGCTTGAAGCGGGTGCCGAGGACGTCGAGAGCAACGAGGACGGTCACTCGATCTGGACCACCCCCGACGCTCTCCACGAAGTCGCCAAGGCGCTGGAACCGGTGCTGGGCGAACCCGAAGGCATCAAGCTGGCGTGGCGCCCGCAGACCGAGGTGACGGTGGATGAGGCCGACGCCGGGCTGCTGCTGAAGCTGATCGACACGCTGGAGGACGATGACGACGTCCAGACGGTGTGGGGCAATTACAATGTGCCCGACGACGTGATGGAGAAATTGGGCTGAGCCCAATCTCCGTCATGCTGACCTTGTTTCAGCATCCACCAGGCCTCCGCACGGACAATTCGGGGGTGCGGTGGACCCTGAGACAGGTTCAGGACGACGGGCGTAAATGATCCTCATCGGCCTCGACCCCGGCCTCGCCACCACCGGCTGGGGCATCATCGCGGCGGACGGCAACCGCCTCTCGCACGTGGCAAATGGCCAGATCAGTACGAGTGCGAGCACACCGCTGCCCGAGCGACTCGTCACGCTCAACACCGCCTTGACCGATATCCTACTCGAACACCGCCCCGGCGGCGCCGCGGTCGAGGAGGTGTTCATCAACAGCAACCCGCAATCGACCCTGAAGCTCGGCCAGGCGCGGGGCGTGTTGCTGTTGACGGTGGCAGCACAAGGCATCGCGATCGGCGAATATGCCGCGCGGCTGGTCAAGAAAGCGGTCGTCGGCACCGGAGCGGCCGAGAAGGCGCAGGTTCATGCCATGGTGATGCGCCTGCTGCCCGGTATCAAGATTGCGGGCCCCGATGCCGCCGACGCGCTGGCGGTGGCTATCACCCACGCGCATCATATCGCCAGCCAGCGGCGGGTGCCGGGCCGATAGCGAATGTTCGCGTTGCCCGGCGAGCATGCTAATCCACCAGAATGATCGCCCGCCTCTCCGGAATCCTCGCCGAAACCACCGCCGACCATGCCGTGCTCGACGTCAACGGCGTCGGCTATCTCATCCAGGCATCGAGCCGTACCCTGGCCGCGATCGGGGCGGTCGGCGGCAATGTGATGTTGTTCACCGAAATGCAGGTACGCGAGGACGCGATCACCCTGTTTGGCTTCGGCTCGGCCTCGGAACGAGACTGGTTCCGTTTGCTGACCGGCGTGCAGGGCGTCGGCGGACGAGTAGCGCTGGCGATCCTGTCGGTGCTCGATCCCAACGAACTGACCCGCGCGATCGCCGGCGGCGACAAGGCGATGATCGCACGTGCGCAAGGCGTCGGCCCCAAGCTCGCTCAGCGGATCGCGATGGAATTGAAGGACAAGGTCGGTGGCCTGACGCTGACCCCGGGCAAGGCATTGAACGCTGCGCCCGCGAGCAGCGCCCAGTCCGATGCGCTCTCCGCGCTCGCCAATCTCGGCTTCCGCCCCGCAGAGGCCGCGGCAGCGGTCGGCGCGGCGATCGACGAACTGGGCGACGGCGCCAGCCTCGATGCTTTGGTGCGGCTGGCGCTGCGCAAGGCGAGCAAGACGGCGGCGCGCTAGCAATCGGGCGATGATGGGCTACACGGATCGCGCATGACCGACGAAGACCGCCTGATCGCGCCGAACCGTGCGCCCGAGGACGCCGATGCCGCGCTGCGCCCGCGCACGCTCGATGAATTCGTGGGTCAGCAGGGCGCACGCGACAATCTGCGTGTCTTTATCCAGGCGGCGCGCGCACGCGGCGAGGCGCTCGATCATGTGCTGTTCTTCGGGCCGCCCGGGCTGGGCAAGACCACGCTCGCCCAGATCATCGCGCGCGAACTCGGCGTGGGTTTCCGCGCCACATCGGGGCCCGTGATCGTCAAATCGGGCGATCTCGCCGCCTTGCTCACCAATCTCGAGGAGGGCGACGTGCTCTTCATCGACGAGATCCATCGGCTCGCGCCGGCGGTAGAGGAAATCCTCTATCCGGCGATGGAGGATCGCGCGCTCGATCTGATGATCGGCGAGGGGCCGTCGGCGCGCAGCGTACGGATCGATCTACCGCGCTTCACTCTGGTCGGCGCGACGACCCGGCAAGGCCTGCTCACCACGCCGCTGCGTGATCAATTCGGTATCCCGGTACGGCTACAATATTATTCGGTCGACGAGCTCGAACTCGTGGTGCGCCGTGCCGCCCGCCTGCTCGGTTTCGCGATCGCACCCGATGGCGCTGCCGAGATCGCGCGCCGATCGCGCGGCACCCCGCGTATCGCCGGCCGGCTGCTGCGTCGCGTCCGCGATTTCGCGCATGCCGCGGGCCATGACGTCGTCAACGCCGCGGACGCCGATAGCGCGCTTACCCGGCTGGAAGTCGATCGGCTCGGGCTCGATTCGATGGATCGGCGCTATCTGAATATGATTGCCGATATCTATCGCGGCGGCCCGGTGGGCGTGGAGACGCTCGCGGCCGGCCTGAGCGAACCGCGCGATACGATCGAGGAGGTGATCGAGCCTTACCTCATCCAGCTCGGGCTGGTGGCAAGGACCGCGCGGGGACGGTGCCTGACGGGCCGCGCCTGGAAGCATCTCGGGCTCGAGCCGCCGAGTGGATCGCAGGACGGTCTGTTCGACAGCTAGAGCAAGCTAAGGATTCATTTACGACGACCGATTAACTCCGCCGCGGGGGGCTTTTCATCATGACCGGAGCAATCGTTCTCCTCATCGTGAATTCGGCTGTCGCGATGATGTTCGCTCTCTGTTATTTCATCATAGCGCTCCTCAATCGCAGCCAGCGTCCCGTCATAGCCTTCGGCATCAGTTATCTGATCGGAACGGTGACCCCGGTCAGCGAGCTATTCGTGCGCTGGAGCGCGTCTCCGGCGCCCTTCATGCTCGCCAGCTATATTAGCCTGCTGGTCGGCTTTCTGGCCATGTCGGTTGCATTATCCATCTTCGAGCGGGCAAGGCCGAACTGGCCGTGGATCATCGGCTTGGCAACATTCGGTCTGCTGGTGCGAGCCCTGATCTGGGGCGGAACACGTGATTATCTGCCCTATGAATTCACCTACCAATTGCCGTTCGTGCTGGCCTTGCTGCTTTGCGCGCATACCACGCTCAATCAAGCGCGCGAGCGCCCGCTTCACTATGTTCTGGCCGGCCTGTTCGGCGTCATCGCCTTCAATTTCCTGCTAAAGCCGTTTATCGCGGCGCTGGCCGGGTCGGGCTCGACCGCGAAGGCCTATGCCGACAGCGCTTATGCTCTGTTCTCGCAGGCAAGTACCGGCATTCTCCTTATCGCGGCGGGGCTGATCGTGCTGCTCATCGTCCTGCAAACGACCATCCAAACCTACAAGAGGGAATCCGAGACCGATCACCTGTCGGGCCTGCTCAACCGTCGCGGTCTCGACCGGCAGGCCGAAGCGCTGCTGGCGGCAGAGGTGACGGACGGGGGCAACGTCGTTGCGATCGTGATCGATCTCGATCATTTCAAGGCGATCAACGATAGCCATGGTCATGATGTGGGAGACGAGGTCATCCAGGCTTTCGCGAGGATGCTGATCGACGTAGCACCGAAATCCGCGCTGATCGCGCGGACCGGCGGCGAGGAATTCGTCGTATTCGCCAGTCAGACGACATTGAAGGCCGGCCTGCTCCTTGCCGAGGCGGTACGCGAGCGGACGCGCGATCATCGTATCGCCGGCCTTCCCGCCTTCACATGGAGCGCAGGCATTGCGCGCCATGCGCCCGGCGAGAGCCTTTCGGACCTCGTGCGGCGCGCCGATCAAGCCGGCTATCGCGCGAAATCCAACGGGCGCGATCGCATCGAAATCGCAGACGCCGGGAAGCCCGCAAGTCACTCTGCCAACGTCGTTTCACTCAGGGGCCACACCCAGAGGCTGTGAAGATGTCCTGCAGGACCTGCCTACACGTCCAGCACGGTCTTATCATAGCCGTTCGCATCGGCCGCGACGTAAAATGCGCGGATCAGCGCTTTCTCTTCTTCGCGGATATGCGGGTTCCAGCCATCGATGATCAATATAGCGCGCAGTTGATTACTGTCGTTCCACGCTTCGTGCTCGATAGTATCGTCAAAGGCCCAAGCCTGGTTCTCACGCCATTCGCGCGTTTCGCCGCCGACGCGAAAACCACATCCCGGCGGTACGATCAGCGGCAGATGGATAACCGTCCTTACGTTGGTGACGCCAGTATGCGGCGGCAGCCGAGCGCCGGGTTGGAGCAACGAAAAGACCACCGTCGGAGCACGGCCCGGTATGTCAGCCATCGGCAGCGACTCGACCACCTCGGCCGTCCGCGGGCAACGCGCGCATGCCGCATCGTTGCGTTGCCCGTTGCGCCAAAGAAAGAAGGCACCCCAATCGAGTTTGTTGTTAAGCGGCGACCATTTGTTGGCAGGCGTACCGGGCGCCATGGCGACATAGGGCAGGATAGCCGGCTGATCCGCCGCAAGCAGCGCCTCCAGTTCGGACCTTATCGTGTCGGCATGAGCCTCCAGGATGCTGAGCCACGGGAAATGGTCCCGGTCGAAAAACTCATCGGCGGGCAGAAAGGGGAAATGGAGCCCGGCGCATTGATTGGTGTAGATTTGCCGCCGACCCATCGTGTGATCGACGCCAGCATCGAAGCGACGCCGTTGCGAGGTGGTGAGGCCCTCACGCACGCGCTGAAGCGCTTCATCGACCGCCGTCGCAAAGACAGCACGCTGATCGGCCACGAAAGTGCGGGCATGTTCGAACATTATTTCCAGTGCGGGGCTTTTCTCCTCGATCGCCTGTGCCATCGCTAACACACCGCTCCACCGATCGGCGGCGCGCTTGTTCGCGCCTATTCGCTCGAGCAGTTCAGCCAGCCGTACCAGGGCCATGAAGTGACGTTGGTCGACCGCGAGCGCGCCTTCGAGCGCGGCCTCCTCGGCGGCGTCGTCGTGCGCAAGGCGATGCGCCTTCGCCAGGTTCATCCACAACTCGGGGGCATTGGGATCAGCCGCGATAGCGCGGCGGAAGAAATCGGCCGCACGCGCCGTGTCACCGGCCGCCATCGCCCCCATGCCGAGAGCGTTGAGCGCTACAGGCTGCTCGCCGGCCCGATCAAGAATGACCCGGTAGATTTGCGCCGCTTCCGCAGCCCGACCGGCCCGTTGCGCTTGGCCGGCCATTGCCAGCCTCTGTTGGATTTCGGCGTGATTCATGCACGATCTATAGCGCGCGGTGAGGGGTGGACAAAGGGCGCCGCCGTCGCCCAAACCCCTGCCATGGAGACCTTGCTCGACACCGATCGGCTACCACGTCCAGCAACGATCCGGACGGCGGCAGCTGATGCCGCGTGGCTGGCTCACCGCTATCATCCCGGCGAGGATGTGATTCACCTGCTACCCGTACCGCGTTCGCTCCATCGCCGGGTTACCTTCCTGACCGACGAATATCTACCGCGTAAGCTCGAACCACTGATCGTACGCCGTGTCGATGCGATGGCCGGCGCGCCCGCCCCCGCTCCGCTCCACTTCGTGTTCCATTCGGCATTCTGTTGTTCGACTGTATTGGCGCGCGCGTTCGATCGGCCCGGATGGGCGATGGGGCTCAAGGAACCGATCATCCTCAACGATATCGTCGGCTGGAAGCGCAGGGGTGATCCTGGGCCAGATATGGCGACCGTGCTGAACGACGTACTGACCCTGCTCGGGCGCCCCTTCGCGCCCCACGAGGCGGTGATCGTCAAGCCGACCAACATCGTCAATGGGCTGGCCGCTGCGATGCTGACGCTTCGGCCGCAGGCGAACGCGCTTTTGCTCCACGCGCCGCTCAAGGTCTATCTCGGCTCAATCGCGCGCAAAGGCATCGACGGTCGTTTGTGGGTACGCAACCTTCTCCTTGGCTTGCTCGACGACAAACTGATCGATCTCGGCTTTAGCCCGCGCGATTTGATCGGCCAGACCGATCTTCAGGTGGCGGCGGTGGGCTGGCTTGCGCAGCATGCTCTGTTCCAGGGGCTGGTCCAGCGCTTCGGCGCGGCACGCGTGCGGACGATCGACAGCGAAACGCTGATGCGCGAGCCGGTCGCCGCAATGGGCAGCCTTGCCGCTTTATATCGGCTCCCGCTCGAAGCCGCGGAATTGCGCGAGATCGTCGACGGACCTGCTTTCACCCGTCATTCGAAGACCGGCGACAGCTTTGCCGCCGATGATCGCGCGCGCGACCAGGACCATACCGCCGACGCACATGCCGACGAGATCGAGAAAGTTGCTTATTGGGCCGAGAAAGTGGCGGAAGCCGCTGGTATCAGCATGGCCCTTCCCGCACCGCTGATCGAAAACGGCTCGCGGTAAACCGATCAGCAGGCGCCGCCGTCGGCCCGTGCCCGGCACGAATCCACGACGTTCGACTGGCGCAGATCGTCGCGCGCATGCTCCCATTCGCGCTTGGTCTTGCAGGCCTTGTAACCGCGGACGAGCGATCCGGTTTCGAGAAACTTCTTGCAGATCATCTTGTCGCCGGAATCCGCCGCCTTTTCGCCGCTATCGGATGCGTTTTTGGGCGGCTGCTGGGCGATGGCGGACGTACCAAGAATAAGCAGGCCGGCGGCCGCGATAGTACGGAACATGGTCGAACCTCAAAAAATTTGCTGTAGGTTTTTTTACGACAAGCCGGTGCCTGCGAGAAGAGTGTTCGAAGAATGCGAAGCAAAATAAGGCAGCAAGGCAGCAAGGCCGCTCCCGCGCCGCAAAATCTACGCCCGGCGATCGAGCAGGCGCTCGCCGCCAGCGACATCGCCCGCGCCGCGGAACTGGCAGAGACCGCATTGGCGCGCGGACAATCCGATCCGATGTTCCTCAATCTCGTCGCTTGGCGCCGCGAGGAAATGGGCGATTATGAGGGTGCGCATCGGATCCTGCTGCAGGCCCTGGCGCTCGCACCGGGCGACATCCTCATTCGCGGCGCGATCGGTGCCGTGCTGCGCAAGGAGGGGCGCCTCGACGAAGCATTGAGAACGCTCGATCAGGTGCTAGCCGCTGCGCCCCATCATGCGGCCGGCTGGCTTGAGCGCGGCTATGTGCTTGATACGCTGCGCCAGCGCGATGGCGCGCGGGAAAGCTACCAGCGCGCCGTGGCTATCGATCCATATCTCGCACCCGCGCTCGGCAAGCTTGCGGATCTCGCAGCCCAGGCAGGCGAAACCGAAACCGGGCGCCGGTTTGCCGTGCGTGCGCTTCAGATCGACACTTACGAGCCGGCCGCCATAGCGGCATTGGCGACAATCGATATCGAGGCCAAGGACGGTGCGGCGGCCGAGGCAAAGTTGCGCGCTCTGTTGCGGCCGGCGCTGGTGGGCGACGATCGCACGCGGACGCTTACCCTACTTGGCGATGCGCTCGATCGGCAGGATCGCACCGCCGAGGCATTCGCGAGTTGGCAGGCTGCGCAGGCGAATTTCCGATCGATCTATGCCCCCCTTCTCTCGCCTTCCTCGGAACGCCCGTCGCATCGCACGTTCATCGATCATATCGCCGCACAGGTGCGCGCTGCGCCGGTCATGGCGCGGCCGGCCGTCTCCACCGAGGTCGACGGCGCTGCCCGGGGTCATGTCTTTCTGCTCGGCTATCCCCGATCGGGCACGACGTTGGTCGAGAATGTGCTCGCCAGCGCGCCCGAGGTGAAGGCGCTGGAGGAACGCGACACGCTTGCCGACACGGACGAAGTGCTGGTCAGGAACGACGGCACCATGCCCGATCTCGACGCGCTTGATCCCGCGTTGTTGGCGGATCTACGGGCTGGCTATTGGCGGCGTGTGCGGTCGATGGCAGGCGATGTGTCCGGCCAGATCTTCGTCGACATGAACCCGTTCAACGGGATCAAGCTGCCAATCATCGCCCGCTTATTCCCGGACGCGAAGATCCTGATCATGCGGCGTGATCCGCGCGATGTGGTGCTGAGCTGCTATCGCATCAATTTCACGCCGAGCCCGGCCGCCTGGTCGTTCAGCGAGCTCGACGAGACCGCGCGACACTATGATGCGCTCATGACCCTGACCGAACTTTGCCGCCAACGGCTGGCGCTCGACTACCACGAGGTTCGCTACGATCGCCTGGTGGCTGACTTCGAAGCGACCGTGACGGGCTTCGCCCACTTCATCGGACTCGAGTGGACCGAGGCTTTCCGCACGTTCGACCGTACCGCGCAAAACCGTGGCGTACGCACCGCCAGTGCAACGCAGGTCCGGCGCGGCCTCTATGACGGGCGTGGCCAGTGGCGTCGTTATACCGACCAGCTCGCGCCGGTGCTGCCGATCCTGGCACCGTGGGTCGAGCGCTTCGGTTTCCGGCCCGATTGACCGCACCACCGGCCGACGCAGCCTGCGCCTTCCAAACGTTCCAAGCAAAAAAGGGGCAGATCCGAAGATCCGCCCCTCTCTTTTGTCGCGCTCGCGTCTTAGAACTTGAGGCGAGCACCCAGCGCGAACCGGCGGCCCAGCGGGTCGTAGGTCGACGGGAAGGTGTTGCCACTGTTGTAAGAGGTCGTGCCGATCGTACCACCCACGATCGGCGGGTCCTTGTCGAACAGGTTGGTGACGGTGAGCGTCACGTCCAGGTTGTTGCTGACGGCGACGCGGCCCGACAGATCGAAGTAATTGTAGGACGGGATGCGGCCGAAATTGACCTTCGTGCCGGCAAGAGCACCGCTCGAGATCGTACCCGCGAAGTAGGTCACGCCGTCTTCGACCCGCATCTTGCTGATGTGGCGCCAGTTGAGCGAGAGATCGATCGCACCGAACGTCAGCGTAGTGCGCTGGCTCCAGGTGAACTCAGGCTGCAGCGAGCCCGGCGACGACGACGGACCGGCCGAACCCGGCGAACCGCAATCCGCGCCATAGAGACCGACGCACTCACGGTTAATCGCGATGCTGCCGAACGAGCTGCCAGCGCCCGGATACCCCACTGGGATGACCGAGCCCGCCACGATCGACTGGAACTTCGACGCATGGGTCCAGTTGCCGTTGAAGCTCATGTTGAGCTTCGCGAAACCGAGGTCACGCCGATAGTTGGCGACGACATCGATACCGTCGGTCATGATCTTACCCGAGTTTGACGAAGGCACGATCAGGCCCTGGGTCGTCGCCGGATCGCCGTCGAGACCACCGGTCACCGGGTTACGCTTGAACAGCGCGCAGATCGGGTTGCTGAGGCTGGCCGCGGTTACGCCGCTGCCGCTCGAGTCCCCGAAACAGCCGTTGATAAGGTCACCCGTAGTCGGCTGCGAGATCGCGTGCTTGATCTTGATCTTATAGTAATCGACCGAGATCGAGAGGCCGGGCACGAAGGAGGGCTGCAGCACCACGCCGATCGTATAGGAGTCCGACGATTCCGGACGGAGGTAGGTACCGCCTGCCGTCGTGATGTTGGCCTGTGCCGCAGTCGGGTTCGAGATGCTGCCGATCGTCGCCGCGGGTGCGCCCTGCGCAAGACAGACCGCGCGCAGAGCCGCGCTGTTGACCGGCTTGCTGCCCGAACAAGGATCCACCGCCACAGTGGTCAGTCCGGTCACGGTCGGCGCGAAGAGCTCAGCGATGTTCGGCGCACGAACGGCACGCTGGTAGTCGCCGCGGATCTTGATGCCGCGGACAGGCTCCCAGGTAGCGCCGCCCTTATAGGTGGTGGTGTTGTAGCCCGGATTGCCGGTCGTCTTGACCTTATAGTCGGAGTAGCGAACGCCGGCTTCGAGCGTCAGACTGTTGAAGCCCGGCTTGTCGGCCACGATCGGTGCGTTCAACTCGGCATAGGCCTCACGCACGTCATAGGCGCCACTATAGTTCAGAACGGCACCGCCGGCGCCACCCAGTTCACCCGCAGTCTGCGACAGAGCGTCGGCCGACTGGTTGCCGCGATAGTTGCGATATTCGCCACCGAGCGCGAAGCTGACCGGCTGATCCGCCCAAGGCAGGTGGTAACCACCGAAATCACCCGACAGCAAGGCGCGAGCCTGACCCAGCGACGCGAACTGCGCATTTGTCGCGGTACCTGTCAGATACGAAGCCATCGCAGGCGTGATCGATCCGGCCGGACCGAAGATGTTGAGCGGAACGCAGCCCGTGGTTCCGGCGCCAGCATTGGCGAGAGGCGGCAGCAACGGATTGGAGTTGTTGACCGTCGGCGACGACCCCAGATTACAGCTCGTCGTGCTGGTCGTATAAACCGCGGTGCGAACACGCGACAGCAGCACATAGCCGGTCTCGGTCTGGCGGTTCTCGGACTCGCCGTACGAACCCGAGACGTCCAGGCTGATCGACGAGGTGATGTTGAACTTCGCACCGGCACGATAGTCGAACATCGTAGTCGAATATTGCGACACGCGCGGGCCGGTTTCCGGCATACGACGGCCGACCGTGGTCGTGAACGTCTTGAAGTTCGGATCGGTCGGCGAAGTCGCCGCCGCAGCCGCGTTGCACTGCGCGGTCGTCAGACCATAGGCGGTGCAGAACTGCGTACGCGTATTCGCCGGCAGGTATGGGCTGCTGTAGGGTATGGTCAACAGCGAGGCGAACACACCCGACGGCGCGATGATCGTGTTGACCTTGTTCTTCGAGAACATGCCACGCGTGTAGACTTCGATGCTGTCGGAGATGTCGTAATGACCAGCGCCATAGATATTGTAGCGCTCGAACGGCGTCTGGTAAATGTTGAACGGGTTGTAGTTGTAGCCATCAGACGACTTGTAGGGACGCAAGAGGCCCGTCGAAGGATCGATGATGTTGTTATTGGATCCCGTCGCCGTTTTATCGCCATTTGAAAAAACGAAACGCCCAGGAACAGTCGTACCCGAACCGCCCTTGCCGCCCGAAGTCGACGTGTAGTTGTTCTGCCCGATCTTACGATCGCCCTGATAGACCGGGTGGGTCTTCTGGTAGCCGACCGACAACACGACGTTGCCGCGGCCATCGTCGAAGTTCGCACCGACGGTCAGGTCGGCGCGATGCGCCTCGCCGTCACCCTGGCCGGTGATCGATTCACCGACATTGAGTTCGACGCCCGAGAAATCGCGGCGCGTGATGAAGTTGATGACGCCCGACACGGCGTCCGCGCCGTAGGTCGTGGCGGCGCCGCCGGTCGTCGTATCGACACGGTCGATCAGCGCGAGCGGGATGTTGTTCAAGTCGGTACGGCCGACGACGCTGGCGGGCGTGATGCGCGTGCCGTCGAGCAGGACGACGTTACGGAAGTTGCCGAGGCCGCGAAGATCGGCATAGGACGAACCGCCGTTGCCGTTATTGACCTGCGCGCCGATCGACGGGACCGCGCCCGGAATATCGCGCAGGACTTCCTCGGCGTTGCTGACCTGACGCAGATTGATCTCTGCGGCGCCAACAACGTTCACCGGGGTCGACGCCACCAGGTTAGGGTTGCGGATCAGCGAGCCGGTGACGACGATCTCGGTCGGGGCCGGCGTCGCATCGGTCGCGGCGGGCGCGGAAGTCGACTGTGCGAAAGCCGGCTGGGTTGCCAGCGCGGCGCTGACGAGCAGCGTCGACGTCAGCAGGCGCGAACGGTACTGATTGAGCATCAAGTTTCCCCTGTTTGATCGCTTCGGATCAAGGCCTTGCGGCATACTTTTGCGGCCACAAGAAAATGACCGCTTGACCCTTGGCTAATCCAGTTTTGCTGCACCGCCAACGACCGAGTAATAAACAGGCAACATTCCGCCATAATGTTGCGTCGGGGCCACACCGTGACCCCTTGGCCCACGCCCTCAGAGGGTTAAGGGCCGCTAAGGCTAAATCGATGTATCACAGTTCCTCGTCCAGGCGCGGTGGCAGACCTTCGCGAGGCGATTTTTTCCGCAATCGCGAGATATGTAACGTCGATATTTCCAGATACGGCGCGGGCGCACTTTTGCTGCGACGCAGCAGATGCGATTGTCCGATTCACTCGATCAGGCCGGCCTTTGTCAGCGCCGCTTCGGCCGTCATCGCACCGTCACCGACCCACGTCTCAGCCTCGACAAGTTCAGCCTCGATCGTGCCGGCAAGCGCATCGCGTCGCGCGATCCTGACGTCGTTGTCGAACGCCATATCAGGGTTCTTCGAATAGGTCGCGAATAGCGGCCCGGCGATGCAGCGATCGATTGCCTCGTGCGCCATGGCCACGCCGAAGTGGGTGGTCGCAGCGCGTAGAACCGCGCGGGGATCGGCAAAGAACAGTTCGGCATTCAGGCTGCGCGCCTGGGGCATTGCAGCGATCGCGCCGGCGAAAGCGCGGGTCTGCGCCAGCCACAGAGCAGCGGCGCGGCGGGCATCGCTCCACCCGCTCATGTCGCCCAGATAAGGCGAAAGCTGGCCGGTAACCCGCGCGAGCCACTCGCGATGATTGTTGCTGCGCAGGATTGCGAGCAGATAATCGCGCAGGCCGAGATGAAGGAAGATCGCCCGCGCATCGGGATCGAACGCTGCCAGATCGGGCAGCAGAAAATTGACCGGCACATTGGCCTTCACGATCGTCGCGGCATCGGCGCGATAGCGTTTGGAGACCATCGCCGCGACCAAAGCGAGCCGGCCAGGATTCGGGCGGATCGCACTCTGGCGCAGCGCCAGAGGTTCGCGCAGGACGAGATTGCTCGCGACTTGATCGAGCGCGCGTGCGAGCAAGGTTGATCCACAATGCGCGACGTGAAAGATCCACGCCGTCGGCAACGGCTTGGGCGCATGCCCGAGCGCCGCGAGCGGAACGCGCAGTTCGCCGTCCGCCGCCGGCGAAATCCGGCCGTCGAGGAAGATGGAGCGATGATAGGCCGCGCGATCCATCGGCACGAATACCGCCGCGTCACCATCGAACGAATGAAGATAATGATCGGGGGAGGCGTATAGCTCGCCGAGCGTCAGGGCCATCATGAGGCTATAGCGTGCGCGGCGATCGGTCGCTATCCCCCGCCGTCATGCCCAAGGTTCAATTGCCCCAGCCGGGCCGTCCGTACGTGCTGGTCGAGCCCGCCGACGAGCATGGTCTGCTCGACATCGAGCCCGATGCGATCATCGCGCTTTACAAGGCATACGGCGCGTTGCTGTTCCGCGGTTTCGCAATGGAAGTCTCCGATTTCCGCCGCTTCGCCCGCGCCTTCTGCCCGACTTCGGTGCTGAACGAGAGCCCCGGCCGCCGACCGATCGAGCCCGAACACAATATCCATACGGTCGACGGCGGGATGGGCGCGTTCAATCTCCATCCGGAATTGTCGCGCGAGCCGTGGAAGCCCGATGTCGCATTTTTCGGTTGCATCTCGGCCCCGGCGCGGGGCGGCGCGACAACGATCTGCGATGGGGTCGAGCTGGTACAACAGCTACCCGAACCGGTACGGCAAGGGCTGGCGCATCGCCGTTTGCTCTATATCAAGCCCACTTGGCCGAGCCTGCTCGAATATTGGCTCGGCACGCCCGACCCCACCGATGCGCAACTCGCCAGCCCGCCCTCCTGGTGCCCCTATTTCTTCCGACGCATCGATGGTGAAGTGGTGCGCATCTTCACGCGCCCGGCTCTCCACAAGCCGATGTTCATCGATGCGCCCGCCTTCGGCAATTTCCTGTTGTTCGCGCGCTTCAACAATGGCCGCTCCGATCATCCGGTGCTCGACGACGGGCGCCCAGTACCCGAGCAATGGCTGCAGGCGATCAAGGCGACCGGCGACCGCCTCGCCACCCCGATCCGCTGGCGCAACGGCGATGTGCTGATGCTCGACAATACGCGCTTCATGCACGGCCGCAGCCCGATCTTCGACGCTAGCGAACGGATCATCGCGACCTTCTTCGGCTATCTGGGCTTCGCCAAACCCGATCCCGAGGAGCCCGCCGGTGCCCCATGGCGGCGGAGCGATTTCCAGCCGCCCCTGCCGCCCGATTTTCCGGGTTAGTTCTGCGGCATCGGCCCCGCGACCAGCAGCGGATCGATCCGCTCCTTGTTCCACGTCATGCCCCAATGAAGATGAGGGCCGGTAGCGCGGCCAGTCATGCCGATCAGGCCGATCGGCTGCCCCTGGTTGACGCGATCGCCGGTGTGCACGTCGATGCGTGACAGGTGCATCAGCACGCTGACCAGCCCATAGCCATGCCCGATCATCACCATATTACCCTCGAGCGAGAAGGGATGATCGGTCGCCAGCACCACCACGCCATCGCCCGGTGCAAACGCTGGCGTGCCGGCCAATTCCGGCGCACCCGGCCGGCGCGCGACATCGAGGCCGCCATGATAGGCACCCGGCTGCCCCGCATAGATGCGCTGCGATCCGAACAGGGTGCTGATCCGGCCGATGGCCGGCCAGCGGAACGGCTTGCGCCAGCCGTCGCTAACCACCTGCTGCGCGCGCGCCGCCTCGATCTGCTCGACTTCGGCCGCACGAATCCGCTGATAGGCGGCGCTGGGCGAAGTGCCCCGTGGCAAGGTCGGCAGCGACGATATGTCCCAGGCACGCGGGCTGACCGTCAACGGCAGGCGCAGCAGTCGCCCGTCCTGCATGCGCGCCTCGAGCAAAGCGCTCGGCGTCGCATCGCGACCGAAGCCGATGATGAAGCGGCCATCCGCAGCAAATGGCACCGGCTTGCCATCGAGCATCAGCAAGGCAGCGCCCTGCGGAACGGTGCCCGAAAGCAACGCCCCCTGCCCCGCCGGTCCGCTGAGGCCGAACAGATTGGCGGAGACCGTCTGCGGCGGCGGCGCGACCGGCTGCCTGACCTGCGGCGACGGTGTGGTCGGCCCGGGCGGAACCGCGCGCGGCACGACCGTCGCACACCCGCTCACCAGCAATACGCATACCGCCGTCGCGGCGGCGTGCCTCAACCCGCGCGCTCCGCCTCGGTCGAAAACGCGGCGGTGGCATAGGCCTCCTGCCGGCGCACGCTCCAGTAGCGCAGATCCTCAAGCGCGACGCGCTCGCCCGATCGCGCGCACACGACATGATCGCCCGGCACCAGCACGCGAAAGCTGTTGGCGAGATAATGGAGTTTGGCGGGACGGCCTTGCGCCATCAGCATCGGTTCAAATCCTCTACACGTGCTCAGAGTAACGTAGGTTGCTCCGGCTTGCTCCTGTCATAGGAAGCCCGGGCCGTCCCCTCAACCCGTGCCGCCACCAGCCCGTCGGCAAAAACCAAAGTCAGCGCGCCGGCTGCCCGTGCTGCGTGTGCGGTAGAGACCGTCTTGCCGTCGCGGCCCTCGATCCGCGCATAGCCGCGCGCCAGCGGCTTATCGGGATGGAGCTGCTCGGCGACACGCCACAGCCGCGACAGACGATCCTGGGCATCGGCGATGCGCACGGTGACGAGCCCAGGCCGGAGTCGCGCCGCCGCCAGCCTGTCCCTGCTGCGCGAAATCCGCGCGGCAAGCAGGCCGGGCCGGAGCGCGCCCGACGCCTGGGCCAGTTCGCCACGCGCCTCGACCAGCCGCCGACCGAGCGCGCGCGGCAACCTTTCGCTAAGCTCGTCGAGTTTCTGTCGTTGCGGCGCGAGCAGGCGATCGAGCGCGGGCAAGCGGCGCGCCGTCGCTTCCAGCCGTTCGCCCGCGCGTTCGGCATAGCGATTGGCGCAACGCTGGGTCCGCAGTGCCAATTCGCGCACCTGCGCGTGCAATTCGGCTCTGACCGGGACCGCCATTTCCGCGGCCGCCGTGGGCGTCGGTGCGCGCACATCGGCCGCGAAATCGCACAAGGTGACGTCGGTCTCGTGGCCCACCGCGGAGATGGTGGGGATCGGCGAGGCGGCGACGGCGCGCACCACCACCTCCTCGTTGAACGCCCACAGATCCTCGATCGACCCGCCACCGCGCGCAACGATGATCAGATCGGGCGGCTGCGGCAGATTGGCCATGCCCTTCACGGCGTTGGCGATCTGCGCAGCGGCTCCCTCGCCCTGCACAGCGACCGGCCAGAGCATGACATGGGTAGGGCAACGATCCTCGAGGCGGTGAAGGATATCGCGGATCACAGCACCAGTCGGCGAGGTGACGACCCCGATCAGGCGCGGCAGATAGGGCAGACGGCGCTTGCGCTCCTGATCGAACAGCCCCTCCGCTGCCAGCGCCCGGCGCCGCTGATCGAGCAGGGCCATCAAGGCGCCCTGCCCCGCCAGTTCCAGCCGCTCGATCACGATCTGGTAGCGCGATCGGCCGGGGAATGTGGTCAGCCGGCCGGTGGCGATCACCTCGGCGCCGTCCTCGGGCCGGAAGGCAACCGGCGTGCCCTTCCAGATCACGCCGTCGAGGCAGGCGCGATCGTCCTTGAGCGTCAGATAAGCGTGGCCCGACGCAACGCGCTTGTAGCCCGAAATCTCGCCACGGACGCGGACATGCGAGAAAGCGTCCTCGACCGAACGCTTGAGCGCGCCCGAAAGCTCGGACACGGATAAAGCGGGTGCATTGTCCCCGGCGGCCTCCTCGGCTAGCAGCCGGCCGGTTTCGGGGAGATCGAGTGACGCCATGATAGTCCTGCTCATCGGTTCGGGCGGGCGCGAGCATGCGCTGGCCTGGCGGCTGGCGCAATCGCCGCGGCTGACCAAGCTTTACGCCGCACCCGGCAATCCGGGCATCGCAGCGCATGCCGAATGCATCGATCTCGATCCCCTGCATGTCGAATTGATCGTCGCCTTCGCGCGCAACGAGAATGTCGGGCTGGTGGTTGTCGGCCCCGAACAGCCGTTGGTCGAAGGCCTCGCCGATCAGCTTCGCGCCGATGGCGTGCTGGTGTTCGGGCCGAGCAAGGCGGCCGCGCAGCTGGAAGGATCGAAGGGCTTTACCAAGGATTTGTGCGCGCGAGCGAACATTCCCACCGCCGCCTACGAGCGCTTCACCGACAAGGCGGCGGCGCTGGCGGGACTCGATCAATTCGGCCTGCCGGTGGTGATCAAAGCCGACGGCCTGGCCGCTGGCAAGGGCGTGGTCATCCCCGAAACGCGCGCCGATGCAG
This sequence comes from Sphingomonas sp. MMS24-J13, assembly GCF_044905095.1. NCBI lineage: Bacteria > Pseudomonadati > Pseudomonadota > Alphaproteobacteria > Sphingomonadales > Sphingomonadaceae > Sphingomonas > Sphingomonas sp. MMS24-J13. The sequence goes on along the minus strand of NZ_CP173258.1, from coordinate 682,253 downwards.
AGGCCGCGATCGAAGACATGTTCGGCGGCGGCTTCGGCACGGCCGGGGCCGAGGTCGTGATCGAAGAATTCATGACCGGCGAGGAAGCGAGTTTCTTCGCCTTGACCGACGGCAAGTCGATCATGCCCTTCGGATCGGCGCAGGACCATAAGCGCGTCGGCGACGGCGATACGGGCCCCAATACCGGCGGGATGGGCGCCTACAGCCCCGCTACGATCGTCACGCCCGAGATCGAAGCGCGGGTTATGGCCGAGATCATCCGGCCGACCGTCGAGACGATGGCGGCGGAAGGCATGCCCTATTCGGGTGTATTGTTCGCCGGGCTGATGCTCACCGCCGAGGGGCCCAAGCTGATCGAATATAATTGCCGCTTCGGCGATCCTGAATGCCAGGTCCTCATGGCACGCTTCGAAGGCTGTCTCATCAGTCTTCTCGCCGATGTGGCCGAGGGTCGCCTCGCGGAAGCGCCTGTGCCCACGATGGCCGCGCAGACGGCATTGACCGTGGTGATGGCCGCCGCCGGCTATCCCGGCACGCCACAAAAGGGCGGTACGATCGACGGGATCGACGCCGCTGAAGCGGCCGGCGCGCGCGTGTTTCAAGCCGGGACGGCGCTGCGCGATGGCCGGATCGTCGCCAACGGCGGGCGGGTATTGGCAGTCACGGCCACGGGCGACAGCGTCCGTGCCGCGCAGCAGGCCGCCTACGCTGCCGTCGAAGCGATTCATTTCCCCACTGGGTTCTACCGCCACGATATCGGCTGGCGCGCAGTCGAGCGCGAACGCGCAGCTGATCTTGCCTAATCGCGTTTGCCGTCGCTAGAGGCTTGATAACGCCGCAAAGAGGGAATTCATGAACCAGACCGTGATCATCGTCGTCGCAGTGATCGTCGTGATCGCGCTATTGCTTGTGATCCTGCTGCGTAGTCGCAAGCAACATGTCTCGCTGACCGACAAGGTCGCCCCGCCACGGCCCGTGACTGTCGCCAAGCCTGCGCCAGTGCCAACCGAGGAAGGCCAAGGCGTCGGCGCGGAAATGACCGCGGCGATCGAGGACGTGGTCGATCAGTTCATCGGCATCGATGCCCACCCGTCGGGCCAGCAGCCGACACCCGCCAGCCACGAAGCCCCGGGCGACGTGCTGACCACGCTCAAGGGCCTCGGCCCGAAGGCCGCGAGCCGGCTGGCGGAACTGGGCGTCACCCATTTCGAACAGATCGCCTCATGGGACGAGAAGGAAGTCGAGGCGATCGACGCGCAAATGGGCGCCTTCAAGGGCCGCATCCTGCGCGACCGCTGGGTCGAGCAAGCGAAGCTTCTCGCGGCAGGCGATACCGAGGGTTTCGAGAGCAAGTTCGGGAAGTTGGGAGGGTAAAAAGCCCTCCCCAGGCGGCGGTCGCAGACCGCCGTCTTTCGATGGCAGGCCTTCCACAAATTCTGCGAAATACCCCCTCCCATGCCTTGCATGGGGAGAATCCTTATTCTCTTCGCGCCGCGAGCAATTTGTCGATCTTGCGGCCGTCCATATCGACCACCTCGAAATCCCAACCGTCGTAAGCGAAGGTCTCGCCGACTGTAGGCAGGTGCTTCAGCACCGACAACGCAAAGCCCGCTACGGTGGCATAGTCGCGATCATCCGGCAGCGGCACGCACAGCCGGTCCGCCAACTGATCGGCCGGCAGGGATCCCGACACCAGCCAGCTTCCGTCGGCACGCTCCACCAAAGGCGGATCGGTGCCCTCGTCCTGATCGGATGCGAAGGCACCCGCAATCGCCGCGAGCAGATCGACCGGAGTCACCAACCCATCGAAATGGCCATATTCGTCATGAACGAACGCGACCGGCACGTCCGCCTCGCGCAGTACCTGGAGCGCATCCATCGCGTCCATCTGATCGGGCACGACCGGCACTTCGCGCATCAGCGCCTTGAGATCGACCTTCCCGCCGCTCATCACCACGCCCAGCAGATCGCGTGCCTGCACCACCCCGATCAACTGATCGACCGAACCATGTCCAACCGGCATGCGGCTGTGCGGAAGCGGTTCCGCCAACGGATCTTCGTCGTCGAGATCGATCCATTGCACCTGCGTGCGCGGTGTCATCACCTCACGCACGGGCCGATCCGCCAGCCGCACAACACCCGAGATGATCGCCCGTTCGCTTTCCTCGATCACGCCATGGCTCGAAGCTTCGGCCACGACGAGATGCAATTCCTCGGCGGTAACGTGATTTTCGGTACTGCGATGCGCGCGCAGCAACCGCAGCAGCAATGCGCTCGATCGTTCGAGCAGCCACACGAGTGGCGCGGCAATTCTCGACAGCCACAACATCGGCCGCGACGCGATCATCGCGATCGGTTCGGGCGCGTTGAGCGCGATTTGCTTGGGGACCAGCTCGCCCACGACAAGGCTGAGATAAGTGGTCGCGACGATCACCAGCCCGAAACCCCAGTTCGCCGCCGCCTCGGCGTTCATCCCGAGCCGTTCGAGTCGCAGCGCCACCGGATGTCCCAAAGCGGATCCGGAGAAGGCACCCGCGAGCACGGCCGTGAGCGTGATCCCGATCTGGACAGTCGACAGGAACTTGCCAGGGTCGGCGGCAAGATCGATCGCCACGCGCGCACCTTTGCGTCCGCGCCGAGCCAGCGCTTCAAGCCGCGGTTTGCGGGCAGAGACGATCGCCAGTTCGGACATGGCGAAGACGGCGTTGACCACCATCAGGAGGATGACGATCAAAACGTCGATCCAGGGGAAGGGCGGTATGGCGGATGGTGGGGGCATAGCGGGGTTGTGACCTGCATATCGCTCAGCAGAGCAGCTATCGCAAGCGACTCGCCTCAAAGCCGCTGGCATTGGCCTCGCGATGGTGGCATTTGTCGATCAATAACGGATGTTACGAACAAAATGAGAGGAGCCCTGGAGTGAACAGTCCGCTGCTTGATCCGGAAGAAACGGTCCGTTCGGTCAAGGCCGAGATCAACTATCTGCTCCCCGGCACTCCGATCAATCGCCGCTTCGTTTCGGCCGGCGTCGAGGTGAACACCGGCAAATACGCGCCTTACGACGTCATCGTGCGCGACGGCCGCGCGATCCGGCGCCATTTCACACTCGACCGCCATGGCTTCCAACTGGCCGATTGCCCGACCGACATCGTCGATTTCTACGATAAGGAGGAGATGAATCGCGTCTATCCGGGCGAGGCCGCAAAATATATCCAGGCGGCCACCGGCGCCGATTTCGTCGTGCCGATGGGCTGGATGATCCGCAATTCGGGCGACATCGCCGAGTATCAGCCCAAGGACGACAAGCCTTATGTCCATGCCGGCGGCGTCCAGCCGCCTGCGGGCGAAGCGCATATCGATACCGAACCGAGCCGCGCCGATCGCCAGGCGCGCGCGATCTACGAGAAGTTCCGCCCCGAGGGCCCCGGCTACAAGCGCTTCATCTATTCCAGCTTCTGGCGAACCTTCTCGCCCGGCCCGCAGGATTGCCCGCTGGCGCTTTGCGATCATCGCAGCGTCGGCGACGACGAGGGCACGCCCAACGTGCTCCACATCGTCGACAAGATTCCGGAAGGCGATGCGTTGTTCGCACCGATGAACGACGATGCCCAGCCGGCGGCGGCGATCTTCGAATATAATCCGAACCATCGCTGGTGGTATTTTTCCAACATGAATCGCGACGAGGCGATCGTGTTGAAATTCCACGACAGCGATCATTCGGTTGCGTGGCGCACCCCGCATACCGCATTCTGGGATTCGAGCTTCCCCGATCGCCGCGTGCGCGAGAGTGTGGAACTGCGATCGATGGCGTTCTTCGAATAGAGTTACCGGCCGCGGGCGGTGGGCCGCCGCCGGGCTGGTGGCGACGATCCTTCGGCAAGCTGACCGAACAGCGCCCTGATCGCCCGCCGCGCCTTGTCGGTCAGCATCAGGAACCCGCCCTCTGCCTGCTCGGCCAGCCCTTCGGCGACCAGCAGCTTGATCCAGCGTCGGGCGGTGCCTGCCGGTGCGGCCGAAAGTCCGACGCATTGCTCGGCCGAGAGATGCCGCCGCTCGGACGCGGCGATATAGAGCTGTAACAGGCACTCCCAGGCAGGTTCGCCGAACAGGATATCGGGCAGATGATCGCGCCGGGCGCGGCGCGCCATCAGGATATGGCGGGCCTGCCGGGCCGATGGATCGACCACCAGCGACGGGGGCGTATCGTCATTCAACGCCGGAATATTCATGATCTGTCTCCGTTTCGGCGCGGCACGACCTGCCAGCCCAATCGGTAGGCCGGCGGCAATTGCCACACCCAGGAATAATCGATGCCGTAGAGGCGTATGCGCATGCGGTGTCGCCAGGTTCCGATCACCAGCAGCAGGACCATCGGATAGCTGATCAGCGCCACGAGCGCATAATAAGCCTTCGCGACGATGCCGGGATCCATCATGCGGGCGAGATGCCCGAGGACGTCGACGATCATCATCACCGCCATCGCCGGCGCCCAGAAGCGGCAACTTCGCAATGCCACGTAGAGTATCACGGCGGCGAGGACCGCATCGACCGCCGCAATCTCCCATTCGATCGTCGAAAAGGCGACCCAAACCGATCGACTGAACAGGTTCGTGAGCACGAAGGCGCCAAGGAAGCCAATCGCCGTTATGCGTTCTGGGGGGCCGCCACGTGCGATCGCATAGGCGCACGCGGCAATGGTCAGGACCGCAAATATCTGTTGGTGGAGCTGCACCTGGCGCTGCCCTACCGCCCCCCGGTCCGCATCGTCGTGCGGCTCAAGCCGACACGCGTGCGGGCTCGATCACCGGGTCATGGCTCTCGTCGAGCGAAACCGGGCTCGATCCGGTATCGCCCCAGCCCAGTTCGGGCATGTCGAGCGTCGCCATGATCGCGCGCAGATCCTGGTGGAAGCGATGCGCGTCGGCGCGTGCGTCCAGCCCCTTGGTGATGCTGGCATTGAGCAGCCGCAGCGTTTTCTGAATACGAGCCAGCGGCACGCCGGCTTCGCGGGCGGCGCGGATGATCTTGCCGATCATCTCGCCGCTGTCGGCCAGCGCATCGTCATAGGCCGCCTCGACGCCCTGAAGCTGATTCTGAAGGATGCGCGCGGGAGAGGGACGTGCAACCAGACTTACGATCGCTGCAGATGATTCCATGCCTGTCGGCCTTTCGGTCAGGGTCGATGCCGAAGGATCGCTGAAATCGCCTCACCCAGACTGACCACGAAGACCGCCGAAAGCACGAGCAGGAAAACCCCTGCTACGATGGCGATCAATCGCATGCCGATCGGCTGCGCGTTCCAGGGCCTCCCCTTCGTGGGAAAAGGCCTCAGGCCGGAAAGCCTGCTGCCCCCCTCGGACGAAGGCTGCTTCAGCGCGAACGCCCGCGCCTCGCTACCTGAGGAAGAGCCATATATGGCCAATCCATAGGCTGGATTCCCCTCCGCATGGGCCAGTTGATGGGCAGCATCGATGCTGCGATTGACGCCGAGCTTGCGGCGCGCGCTGGCAAGCCTCTGCTCGACCGCGCTGGGGCTGCGATCGATCAGCCGCGCAATCTCCTTTTGATCGGTCGCAGTGAGATAGAGGCGCAAGACCTCCTTCTCCGCTTCGGTCAGTTCGCTGATCGGATCACCCCCCATATCGGAGGTATGTACCTTGGGAGGCGGCGGGGTGAAAGCCGGCAATCACGGGCGCGGTCGCTATCGATCCTGCAGAAACACCCCCTGCGTGCGCAATGCGCCCTGAAGATCGCCGATGTGAACGGCGCGCGGCTGAACGCCCCCATTCGCCGCCAATGCGGCGGCGGTCCCGGCCGCCTGCCCGGTCAGCCAGCATTGCGGGATCTCGCGCATGAAGCCGTGCGAATTGGGATCGCACGAAACGTGGCGGCCACAGGCGACCAGCCCGTTGAGCCGGCGCGGCACCAGCGCGCCATAAGGCACAGAAACCGGCGGCAATTTGAGCGTGAGCGACGGGCTGACCCCGATTTCGTCGGGAAGCGGCACACCGGCGTCCCACTGGCTGCGCTCGATTCGCCCCACCCCTGCCAGCCGCCGCGTATGGCGCACGCCGAGCTGCGGTGCACTTTGGAGCATGTAGGCCTGCTCGAACCCCGGCGCATTCTCGCGAAAGAATTGGCAGTGCGACACCATGAAGCGGTGTGATCGGATCTCGACCTCGGTCATGTCGTCGACGTCGAGCGCGGACAGGCCCGATTGGCGCGGCCCGAGGAACAATGCGATATCGTTGCGCCACGACACATAAGGCGGCTGGAAATAGCCGCACCGCTCGCGTCCGAGCTTGAGCAAGGCGTCGGACTCCTCCGGCTGCGTCAGCCGGTAATTGAGCCAGCGGTTCATATCGACCCCGCCGAGCAGGAAGGCGGTGTTGACCGCATGGTGGGTGTCGCCCTGCTCGATATCATTCTCGAAATCGGCGCCGGCGCGCGCGAAGATATCACCGTCGCCGGTGGCATCGACCACCACCTTGGCCATCAGCGCCTGGCGGCCACTCTTGCTTTCGAAGATGACACCCTTGACCGTGCCGGCCTCGACGATCGGCAACGCCGCCCAGCTGTGAAAGACAAGTCGCACGCCCGCTTCCAGCAGCATCTCCTGCGAGAGCACCTTCAATTTCTCGGGATCGATCATCGGCGACCAGGCGACGACGCCATGGAAGGCCGAAATGCGCTGGCCCCAATGTTTGGCCAGAACCGGATCGCGCGAGCCCCATTGCGACGGCGGCGCACCGACCGCCCCACCATCGGGCTTGAGCCGATCGAGCACCTCCTCCGCGAAACCGCGGATCACCTGCCGCCCTGTCCAGTCGGTCATGCGATCGATCCACACGACCAGCCCGCCGGTGCTCAGGCCGCCGAGATGGTTGTAGCGTTCGAGCATGACGACATCGGCGCCCTGCCGCGCCGCCGCCAATGCCGCCGCCGTGCCCGAAGGGCCGCCGCCCACGACCAGCACGTCGCACGAATGATAAATTGGGATCGACCGGCCCGGCTCTTCATAGGTGCCGGTGCCGTTGCGAGGCGGCAAGGCGCGCTCCTCGCCCTCGAACACATCGGACTGGAGGATGCGGATCTCGCTCGATCGCACCTCGGCGATCTTCGGCTTGCCCTGATCCTGTTCGCTCATCGGTCACTCGTTCAATAGATAGGAAGCAACGGAACTATTCGGCCATCGCCTCGGCGGCAAGCGCTTCCGCTTCGATCAGCAGCGCATCCTCGGTGCCGCCCTGCGCGACCCGCTCGCGCCCGATCAGCACCAACACGGGCACCGCCAACGGCGAGACGCGATCGAGGCTGACGTGGAGCATCGTCCCCGCCGCGCGATCGAGCAGATCGACGAGGCGGCCGACATCGGTGAGCTTCGCGCGCGCATCGTCCCACGCCGCGCGCATCAGCAGGTGATCGGGCTCGTAGCGGCGCAGCACATCGTAGATCAGGTCGGTCGAGAAGGTCACTTGCCGCCCGGTCTTGCGCTTGCCGGGATGCTGGCGCTCGACCAACCCGCCGATCACCGCCACCTCGCGAAAAGCGCGCTTGAGCAGGCTGGATTGCTGGACCCAATCGACGAACTCGTCCTCCAGCACCTCCTTGTCAAACAAGGCCGCCGGATCGGTCACGGGTTCGAGGCTATAGGTGGCGATGGCATAATCGCTCGCGACGAAGCCCAACGGCTTGAGCCCCGCGGTCTCCATTCGCCGCGTGATCAGCATGCCGAGCGACTGATGCGCATTCCAGCCTTCGAAACTGTAGACGACCATGTAGTGGCGGCCTTCGCGCGGGAAGGTCTCGATCAGCAATTGGTCGGGATGCGGCAGAACCGATCGGCGGCCCTGCATCTCCAGCCATTCGCGCACGTCGCCCGGGAAACGCGCCCATTGCGCCGGATCGGCGAAATAGGCCCGCACCCGCTCGGCCAGATTGGTCGAGATCGGCATGCGCGCGCCGCCGTAGGTCGGGATACGCGCGGGCTTGCGGGTGGCGTGGACGATCAGATCCTCGGTATCCATCTTCTCGACCTCGAGGGCCAACCCCGAGAAGAAGAAGGTATCGCCCGGGACGAGAGTGGCGGCGAACCCCTCCTCGACCTTGCCAAGTGCGCGCCCGTTCCTGAAGCGGACGGTGAGCATGTCCGCCTCGACGATGATCCCGGCATTGAGCCGATGCTGGTCGACGAAACGCGGGTGGCTGACGCGCCACAGACCGTCGGGATCGCGGGTCAGGCGCTTGAAGCGGTCATAGGCCTTGAGCGAATAGCCACCCGTGGAAATGTAATCGAGCACCTGCCCGAACCGCTCCGGGGTCAGCGCGCTATAGGGCAAGGCGTCCTGCACCTCGGCCAGCATCGCCGCCTCTTCGAACGGGGCGGCACAGGCGCAGGCCATGACGTGCTGGGCCAGCACGTCGAGCGCGCCCTCGCGGAAGATATCGCGATCGAGTTCGCCCGCCTCGATCGCATCGAGCGCCGCGCGCGCCTCGAGATATTCGAAGCGGTTTCCGGGCACGACCACTGCTTCGGACGGCTCGTCGAGCCGGTGGTTGGCCCGCCCGATCCGCTGGGTCAGCCGCGACGCCCCCTTCGGTGCGCCCATCTGGATGACGAGATCGACATCGCCCCAGTCGACGCCCAGATCGAGGCTGGCAGTCGCCACCAAGGCCCGCAGCCGCCCCGTCGCCATCGCCGTTTCGACCTTGCGCCGCGCCTCGACAGAGAGCGAGCCGTGATGGATGCCGATCGGCAGGCTCCTATCGTTGACCAGCCACAGATCCTGAAAGATCAGCTCGGCGAGGCTACGCGTGTTACAGAATATGATCGTCGTCTTGTGCGTCTCGATCTCAGCCATCACCTGCTGCGCAGCGTAGCGGCCCGAATGGCCCGACCAGGGAACGCGATCCTCGGGCAGCAGGATGCGGAGCCGGGGCTCGGCACCGGGATCGCCATTGACGAGGGTGACGGCATCGATGTCGCCGCCGGGCGCAAGCCAGGCGCGATAGGCGTCGGCGTCCGCCACCGTCGCCGACAGCGCCACCCTACGCAGCCGCGGCGCGAAATGCTGGAGCCGCGCCATACACAGCGACAGCAGATCGCCGCGCTTGCCGGTGGCGAAGGCGTGGACCTCGTCGACGACGATCGTCGAGAGCGTCTCGAACAAGGTCGCGCTGTCGGGATGGCTGAGCAGCAGGCTCAGCGATTCGGGCGTGGTCAACAGCATGTTCGGCGGGCGGACGCGCTGGCGCGCCTTGCGATCGGAGGGGGTGTCGCCGGTGCGCGTCTCGACCGTGATATCGAGCCCCATCTCCTCGATCGGGCCGAGCAGGTTGCGGCGGACGTCGACCGTCAGCGCCTTGAGCGGCGAGACGTAGAGCGTGTGGAGGCGCTCCTGCGGATGTTCGGTCAGGTCGACCAGGCTGGGGAGGAAGCCGGCGAGCGTCTTGCCTGCGCCGGTCGGCGCGACGAGCAAGGCATGCGCGCCGGCACGCGCCGCGTCGACCATCTCGAGCTGATACCGCCGTGGCGCCCAGCCACGCTGAGAGAACCAGTCCGACAGTGCAACGGGAAGCGTCAGAAAGATCCTCCCCGGCACGGGGAGGGGGACCATCGCGCAGCGATGGTGGAGGGGGCCCGCCCGCAACGAATCCCTCGCCGTGGGCCCCCTCCACCATTCGGCTTCGCCGAACGGTCCCCCTCCCCGTTCCGGGAGGATTTGGAAAAGGCTCACCCGCTCTCACAGAATTTGGTCACTCCTGATCATCGCCTAGATCAAAACAAGGCAGAAGGCGCAGGTTTCCGCATGTGGCACTGGAACCCCGGCCCGATGCGATCATATTGTCATCATGCCTCGCCCCGGCGCCTGGATCGAACCCCACCCGCATGGTCTCTACCTGCCCGCAGCAGACGCGTGGGTCGACCCGTCGCAGCCGGTCCCGCGCGCACTCGTCACCCACGGCCATGCCGATCACGCCCGCGGCGGGCACGGCGCGGTACTGGCAACGCCTGAGACGCTCGCCATCATGGAATGCCGCTACGGCCCGCAGCACGGGCAGCCGGTCGCCTATGGCGAAAGCCTGCGCGTCGGCGATGTCGATGTCACCTTCGTGCCGGCAGGCCACGTGTTGGGATCGGCGCAGATCCTGCTCGAGCATAAAGGCGAGCGCATCATCGTGTCGGGCGATTACAAGCGCCGCCCCGATCCGACCTGCCTGCCCTTCGAGCCGGTGCCGTGCGATATCTTTATCACCGAGGCGACCTTCGGCCTGCCCGTCTTCCGCCACCCCGACACCGGATCGGAGATCGATCGGCTACTGGCAGCGCTCCACGCCAATCCCGATCGCTGCGTGCTGGTTGGCGCCTATGCGCTCGGCAAGGCGCAGCGGCTGATCATGGAGATGCGCGGACGCGGGCACCATGATCCCATCTACATCCACGGCGCGCTTCAGAGATTATGCGATCTCTACCGAGATTGGGGCGTCGAACTCGGCGAGCTCCGCCCCGCGACCGGCATCAAGGCAGCCGAGATGAAGGGCAGCATCGTCCTCGCCCCGCCAGGCGCTCTCAACGATCGCTGGTCGCGCCGCCTGCCCGATCCGATCACCGCGATGGCGAGCGGCTGGATGCGCGTCCGCCAGCGCGCACGGCAGCGCAATGTCGAACTGCCGCTGGTGGTATCGGACCATGCCGACTGGGATGAATTGACCGAGACAATCGCGGAACTTGCGCCGGGCGAAGTCTGGGTCACCCACGGGCGCGAGGAAGCCCTCGTCCACTGGTGCATGACCCGCCAGATCAAGGCGCGCGCGCTGGCGCTCGCGCATTATGACGACGAGGACGATTGAGGGGGCGCTAGACCCGCGTCCTGAACGGCGAGAAATTCGTCCCGGTGTCATAGACGTCGACACCCTCGCGCCGCTTCAAGAACCCTACGACCGCGTAGGTGACCGGCGTCAGCACGACCTCCCACGTCACCTTGAGGACCCATTGGGTAAGCAACACCTGTCCCACCTGCGCGCCGGTCCAGCCCTCGGCATACAGAAACGCGACGGGATAGAAGATAAGACTGTCGACCCCCTCCCCTACGATCGTCGAGCCGATCGTGCGGGTCCACAGATGCTTGCCCTGCGTCATGATCTTCATGCGCGCGAGCACGAAGCTGTTGGCGAACTCGCCCGCCCAGAAAGCCAGGATCGACGCGAGAGCGATCCGCCACGCCTGGCCGAACACCGCCTCATAAGCCGCCTGCCCGGTCCAGCCGGCGTCAGGGGGTAGCGCCACCACCACCACACTCATGAACACCATGAACAGCAGCGCGCCGAACCCGGCCCATACGCAGCGGCGAGCATAGGCGTAGCCATAGACTTCGGTCAGCACGTCGCCGAGCACGTAGGAAACCGGGAAAAACAGGATACCTGCCCCAAAGGGCCAAGGGCCGATAAACGGCAGATCAATCACCGATCTTTTGCCCGCACCGATGATGTTGGACAGCAGCAGGATGGTCACGAACGCCGCCATCATGAAATCGAAATAGCGGAACTGGCGCCCCGCCAGCGCCCCCGCTTCGACCGCAACCGGCCGCCCGTCCCCTGTATCGATCATGCCACGCACCCTATCGCGCTTCGCGGCCCGTGCAATCCGCCCTATCGCGAAACGACCAGATTGCGCTATCGCCGCATCGGGCGCCCGTAGCTCAGCTGGATAGAGCACATGCCTTCTAAGCCTGTGGTCGCTGGTTCGAATCCAGCCGGGCGCGCCACTCCCCATTTGCAGATTTTCATGCCCTGTGAGCGGTATCGCCGCCCGCCCCCCCAAATCCAGTCTTATTAATGTTCCAAATGGCTCTCGAAATTGAACCCGTGAGTTGCTTGGCAACCATGTTACCGGCCTTGAGATCGGGAACGACCAGAACATCCGCCTGACCCGCAACGGACTACACAATTGCCCTTGTCTTGGCCGCATCGGCGTTAATCGTATTGTCGAGCGCGAGCGGACCGTCCAGCACACCTCCCAGGATCTCATCTTGCACAACGCCGCGGCATCGAGCGTGGAACGCCATCGCGGGTCGACGGTCTCGATGGCCGCCAGGATCGCGACGCGCGGGCAGACAATGCCGATGCTGTGCGCGAGCGCGATGGCGTTGCGAATGATGTCCGTCTTCGCGCATCGCCGCGATATTGCGCGATATTGATCGCTGCGTCGGTTAGATCATCGGACGTCTGTAATCGGGCACGTTCATTACATAATCGCCTGGCACGGAATTCGATCGCAACCGCACCTTGGCGCCACCGACGCAAAGCAGCACCGTGGAGAACACAGAGAGACCGGCTCATGCCCGAACCGCGCGCGCTCGGCTCAGGCGGCAGCCGCGGGCTGGGGCATCTGGACAGCGCTGACCGCGTTGCGCGACGTCAGTTCGGCGATCTTGCGGGCCTCGTCTACATATTGCGCTGCAGCCCGCGCGTAAAAACCCGCGCACGCCGCATAAAGATCGCCGGCGGAATTTGCCCGGCTCATCGCATCGGCGAATTTGAGCTCTTCGTCGAAGCGCCGTGCAAGGAAGTCGATCGTCTCACGCTGCTGGCCAATCACAGCCTTCAACACCGTCGCCTGAAGGTGCGGACCAACGAGCGACATTTTCGCCAGGTCAGGTGCAGCCCGTGTGAAAGCGGAAAGCATGTCGGCTGGCGTTGCTAGCGGACTTTCCGCTTGTTCGATCGTGTCAGTCATAAATGCTCCATCAGTTCGGGGCTAACGACAGCACATGGTTTGCGTCGAGTGCGGGCCCGCCCGCTATACGGGATAATACGCGGATCAGACTTGAAATGATCGCCGCTGGAACGACGCCGCTCTTGGCAAGTCCGCGACGATTCCGTTTGCCGCGGAGGCGCCGCGATGTGCCATCGTCAGCCGCCGACCTCACCGGACTCCAGGATTTTTCAGGCTCAGGATATAGGCAATGAGGTCATCGGTCTTGCGATCCGACAAGATCAGATTGGGCATTTTTGGGTGCGGTGAGTGCTGAAACGCGAGGAGTGCCGTTCTCGTCATACCAGGCATATTCGCGATTTGCGTGAAATCAGGCGGTCGGCCGGTTTGCCATGATGTGCCGCGTCGCGGAACGACGACATGGCATTCGGAACATTGTGCTATCGCAAGCTCCCGGCCCGCACGTATATTGCCCGGCCCGGACATATCCTGCGCGCCGGCAGTAGCCGGCCCCAAGGCCAGGAAGATACCGGCGGCGATTGAGTGCCGTTTCATGTCGTTATCCCTTCTCATGCTTTGGGCCGGTCACGATCGCGTTCAATTCATTCCGCGAGAGCCGGCCTGTCGCCGTCCATCGATCGAGAGGCCCTTCTCAAGGACGCTCATGGTAGCCGCACGGGGTGCCGCCACGCCGTGGCTCCGAACGGGCCGGTCCGGACAGGCGCCCATCCCATGCAATCTTTCCAACGCGTGGACGGAGCAATAATAAATGCCATCTTCCTCGATCGACGCCACGACGGTGCAAGCCGACCATGAGCAGGTAAAGACGGGCCGACTGGTGACGTTTGCGATAACTCTCCGACATTGCGTCATCGGTCACCTCTGCCTGTGCGAACGAGGTCCGGTTCAGCCCTGCTCGGACGGTTGACCGGACCGAGCCGTATGATCCTGATCAATGCGACCGATGAATTAACTGAACCTCTACGGGAGGATTCAAGGACATCCGACGGCCGCTTCAAGTCATTCGGCAATGTTACGCATCATGGCGGGTCGTGCCTGCCACGTCATATTGGAAAACCCACGCTCCGGGCCAGCAGCGCCGTTGCGTGAACCGCTTCGAAGACCGTCAATTATCGCCTGACATGGCGACGGTGGCCAGGACGCTTCGAGTGGCGGCGCATGTGGGGCCGGCCCGTCTGCTTCTGCGTGCATCGATCGGTCTGGTTCTTGGAACATGACGGGTAATCGTTTGGTGCCGCCGTTTGAGCGATCGCCTGCGAAAAATTCAAAGTGGCGACGGGTGCCACGGCCAGAATCAGCGAAAGAGCAAATACCTCAATGACTTTCCTCGACATTGCATGTCTCCTTCATCGAATATCCTCTCAGGGCACCGGGGCGTTGACCTTAGTCCCGGCGTCCTGGAACCTTCCCCGCATCAGTCCACGGACGTACCTGTCGGTGCTGACGCCGGTCCGCGCGGGAACCAGCTAGCGACCGCAAGCACTCCCGCTTTTCCCACCAGCCAAACCATATCGCCTCACCTCAATGCTGAGGGAAATCCGTATCGATGACGGTTCCGTCCGCCAACTGGCAACGCCCCTGTCCGCCCCCCGCCATGCCGCTGCCGGGCCGAGCGAGCGTGAACCGACAGCGCATATGCTCGCCCGACGGCTTCTGCAGATTGGCAAACACGCGCGGGGAATAGGTCGTCGACGTTATTTCGTCGGGACCCCACCCGGACCAACCGCGCCAACGGCCGCGCCCCTCCCATCCAAACCAGAGCGGTGACAGCGTATCGGCATGCGTTTCGCGCGTAATCTGGAAATAGGGCCCCTGATAGGTTTCGCCATTGGACAGGGATGCCGTCATCACGCCATGGACGCCATCCTCGGATGACCAGGTGAAAGTCGCTCTAATTGCGCCGCTGCGGGAATACCCCACGCCTGTCCCCGTCGTAGTGCAAGCCGCCGCCAGCAAGGATGCCGCAAGAACTATCGCCGGCCGAACCAACATCGATCGTGGCATGATAAATGCTCCTCATATGCGAGGGTATTGGCGGTTTCTCAGTTCCGCATGAACGGCGATCCCGCGATGGACGCGGGTGGACAATCGCGCGGCGTCACTTCTACCAGTCGCCGCCACTGCACGAAAAAACGTGTGCATGCCACGCTCCTTTGCCGCGAGGATGCGCACATCGACCAAGGCCGCCTATGCGTAATGTTACGAAGGGGGTGCCGCGGGGCAGGAAGTCTACGTATTGGTTGCGTCGCCCGAAGCTCGACATGAACATCACTGGCGAACCCGCGTCTCATGAAGCCTGGCACGGCGCATTCCATACGATGGAACCTTACCCGTGTCGGGACGACGCGACTGAATTGGCACTCCGCCACGTCAGCAGAACTCGGCGTATCGAAGTTAATCGGCGGTGACATCGGGATCGGCGTGAGACGTCGCCATACCTGAGGCAAGCCGGCGGTAGCGGACCTCCCCGGCCATGACCAGAATTTCGCTACGTAACTTCACGAATATCTAGGCAAAAGGTGCACTTTTATCGGTTTTGATCACTCTGTCGGAGGCGGAATCATGAAGAATGTGCTTTTGCTTGTCCACGATGATGCCGGTCAGGAGGCCCGCTACCAGGGCGCGCTCGACGTTACGCGTCAACTCGGGGGACATCTCACATGCGTCGACGTCGCCATGGTGCCAGAACTCATCGGTGATGCCGTTGCCCTGGTCGATGGCGGGGTCATGCTCGCGGAGGAGCGGACCCGGGAAGCGACGAACAAGGCTCGCATGTTGGCACGTCTTGAATCTGAGGGCGTTCCATTCGACTGGATCGATCATGTCGGCTTCGTCCGCGAAACCATCAAAGATCATGCCGGCTTGGCCGATCTGATCGTTCTTAGCGCCGATGCCGAAGGGGAAATATTTCCCTGGATGAAGGAGGTCGTCGGCGATCTCCTTGTGGAACTCGGCAAGCCGGTCCTGATGATGCCGCCGAATGTGCTCAGCTTCAGGCCGCAGGGAAAGGCGATGATCGCCTGGGACGGCTCGGCGGACGCAGCGGCCGCCCTGCAGGCAAGCATCCCAATCCTCCAACATGCGAGTTCCGTCACGCTCGTCTATGCGAACGACAAGTCGCTGAAGGTGCCGCTGGAGGAGGCTGCGTGCTATCTATCCCGGCACGACATTGAACCGCAGATCAAGCAGCTTCCGGTTGGGATCGAGCGGCCTGGCCGGATGCTTTGCGTCGAGGCCGAACTTGGGCGATACGACTATGCGGTGATGGGCGGGTACGGCCATTCACGAACTATCGAGACGATCTTTGGCGGGGTTACCCGGACGATGCTCGAAAAGAGCCGGATACCAATCCTCCTGGTCCATAAACGCTGACACGAATGCCGGCATCGTACGAACTATGTAACGATGCCCACCTTGGAGCGGCCCGCTTCCAAGCGGCGACCGGCGGCCAAGTCGGTGGCACCAAGAGTTTAGCGATATTCGGAACGACTGTGGCGATCCGCAATCGGGGGGTCGTTCCCGGTTGCGCGCGCCATCTCCACGCGTGCAGAATAATGCTGGCGGGGTTCGTATGCCCCGCCACTAACCCCCGGCGATCTCGTCGCGATCACCATATAGTGCTGCTTCTATCAGGCCCCGGATCAACTCAGCCGACGCGTGTCCAAACGAACGGGACAGGGTTTCGAGGGAGCGCCCCAGTTCGCCACGGACACGCTTTTCGAAGGCCGCACGTTCCGGTGTCGAGGCCGGCTCGCCACCCCGGATGCAGCGAACCAACAAAGGGCTGACCATATCTATCATGCACTCTGCAAGGCGTGACGTCTTGCGCTGGCAACCCACGCATTCCCCCGGGTCAAGCCGCGCTCGCATGTTGCCGCTGGGCCAGCCTCGCAAGGCGCCGTTCGGCTTCGGCGATATAGTCGCGCGTGAGCGGAACGGCCTCGCGACTGCGGCTGAGCTGGAGTTGGAAGACCATTAGGCGCCCATTGCGAAAGCCGCACTCGGCGGATGCGAGATAGAATTCCCACATCCGGCAGAACCGCTCGCCCATCAATTCGCACGCTTGCGCGCGATGCGCCTGGAAGCGCTCCCACCAGGCGCGCAGGGTTTCGGCATAATGAAGCCGCAGGATCTCGACATCCGTGATCCACAGCCCGGCGCGCTCGGCCGCGGGCATGACCTGGGACAGCGCCGGAATATATCCGCCGGGGAAGATATAGCGGTCCATCCAGCGGTCCTTGCTGGCGCGAGGATCCGACAGGCCGATCCCGGAGCCGATTGAATGGATGAGAGCGACGCCCTCTTCCTCGAGCAAGGCCGCAATCTTGGCGAAATACGTGTCCAGATTATGCTGGCCGACATGCTCCAGCATGCCCACCGAAACGATCCGGTCGTAGCGTTCCGGCTCATCGCGATAGTCGCGTAGCGCGAACCGTACCTTGTCAGCGACGTTATGGCGCGTGGCACGGGTGTTCGCGGCGGCCAATTGCTCTTTGGAAAGGGTCAGGCCCGTCACCGATGCGCCGCTCTCCTCGGCGATGGTTGTTGCGAGAGCGCCCCAGCCGCTGCCGATGTCGAGCACGCGGCACCCCGGCGCCAGCAGGAGCTTCGCCATGATGTGTCTCATCTTCGCCTGCTGGGCATCTTCCAGGCTTTCCTGGCCTGTCCGAAAATAGGCGCAGGAATAAAGGCGGTCCTTGTCGAGGAAGAGATCGTAGAGTTCGGTTGGAAGGTCGTAATGATGTTCGACATTACGCCGCGCGCGGTGTCGATTGTTTGCCGGCGTCAGCTTGTCGCCCAAGCGAAGCAACTTCGGCAGCAGCCAGTTCGACCGCACGCTGTGCATCGCTTCAAGTCCGGTCGTCGCCACGAGCAGGAAGTCGCGGACATTGCCCTGTTCGACGGTGAGGCGGCCGTCCATATAGGCCTCGCCGGTGGCGAGCATTGGGTCCAGCGCAAGGCGGAGCGGCAGCAGGCGATCATGCAACCGGATCGCGACGCGGGGCCCCGCTCCGCCTGGGCCGAACCGACTTTGTCTCCCGCGCGCGTCGATGATCGTCAATGTGCCGCCTTGGATGAGATCCGGGAGCAGCTTGTCGAGAAGCGGAAGACTTGCCCGGGACCGATCCTTGCCAATCATCGCGACCCTCCAAAATGCGCAGCGCGGCCGGACCCCACGGCTATTGAGATGTTTCCCGGGGGGTATGCCGCGGTCAGATGGTGCGTCTCTACGTAAACTCACTGAGGACTGCGCGTACAATGCCGTGGCGGCGCGACCGCCTATGCCACGAGACTGCCAGCAGGGTCCCCGAATCCATCTTTCGGATAGCGCGATAACGGAATGCGCGGCCGCCAATTTGTACGCCACCGCACCGACACGGGCCGCTTTGCAATCTAGGTCTGTGACACCCATGTGGTGGTGACTGGCTGCCGTTTTGTGGGCGCAGCCGGCTGGGAGAAATCGTTCTCTCGCCCCGTTGTCATGGGGCACCCCTTGGTTGATCATTCAATCTTCGCTTAGCAATCTTCTCCTGCGGGCCTTGAGCGCCTCCGATTTTGCAACTCTGGCGGTTAGCCTGACCAGGGTCGAGTTGCCGCGTCGGTGCGAGTTGGTTCTTCCCAACCAGGTGATCGAGCACTGCTGGTTCCCCGAGGAGGGCATTGCCTCAATCGTGGCCACGTCCTCCGATGACCATGAAGCCGAGGCCGGCGTGGTCGGGCGAGACGGCGTCGTGGACGTGGCGACCGTGCTCGGTATCGGCGCGAGCACGAACTATTGCGTGATCCAGGTTTCCGGCTACGCGCACCGCGTCCCCGCGGATGCGCTAAAAGGGCTTCTAAACGCCAGCGCAGACGCGCGCCGCGTTTTTAACGGTTACGCCTATAGCCTGCTAACCCAGGTATCGAATACCGCGCTCGCAAATGCCACTTACACCGTCGAGCAGCGATTGGCCCGCTGGCTTCTGATATGCAGCGATCGGGTTGGACGCGACGAAATCGCGCTAACGCACGACCTTTTGTCGATCATGCTCAACGTGCGCCGCGCTGGCGTGACCACGACTATCCAGTCGCTAGTGCGCTTGGGCGCATTGACGGTCCGCAGGGGGGTCATCGTCATAACCGACAGAGAAGCGCTCACGCGCCTCGTTCCCGGCGGCTACACTCCGATTTAAGCCTCTGTTGGAACAGCGATCTTCGAATTGGCAGGACATCAGATGTCAAGCGTCAGCTAATCATGTTCGGTTTCGACATAAATAGTTTATCAACATAATCCTGCAGCGATCATTATCTTTAACGCACCGTCTAAATCCGGCGCCTCCAGTTTGCTAACCGCATGGGCACGGAGTAGATTGATCCTGCTTTGAGATAGGCTAAGCTTTGCGGCAACGAAGCTAGGCTCGGCCTCTTCACATAGCGCGACTAGCACCGCGCGTTCGAAGGGCTTGTTCAGGAAATCGATCGCACCAGCCCTCATTGCCCGGGTAGTGAGGTGCGCCTCGGCGTGGCCGGTCATGATGATCACCGGCAGACTGCAGCCTCGGGCGGCAAGCCGGCGCTGCACCTCGAGCCCGTCTGCCCCCGGCATGCGCATGTCGAGAAGGATGCAGCCCCGTTCTAGGTCGTCGATATGCTCAAGCAGATCATCACCCGACTCCCATGGAACCGGATGAAGCCCCGCCGCCTTTAGCATGAAGCCAATCGAGCGACGGATTGCAGGCTCGTCGTCAACCACATGGACTATGCCTGGATGCATCATCGCCTCCACGCTCGGGGCGCCGGAGTACCCGACGGTCTCACTCAAGGCATCGTCATTCTAAAAGGTAAAGTGTGTCAGGCCAAGCGCCTCGTAGATATACTTATATCGAGGCCGCCCGCTTTCCTGAAATGTACGTTATCGTACATATTGCGGACATCGCAGCCACGAATTCCCGAAAACCAAGAGCGCCGCCCAGGAAGGTACCAACATGACGGAAAAACAGCCGTGCGAACCAGAAGTCACGTTCAATCGCGTTCGTGCTGCCCAGGAGCGAGCAAAGGCCGCAGCATCTCTGAACGAGGACCTCCGGGAGCGACATATCGAGCTCGCGGAGATTTTCGAAGCTCGGGCTTCAAAAGACGAGAGCGAGCGCTGAAACGATGCGGTCAGGCCCGCGAGTCACGGTTGCCGTGAATTGGATCGAGGCCAAATAGCTGCCCATTTCCGATAGGGCCACCGAGCGGCCCAGCGAAACGGCCGGTGCACTCTCAACCGATAAAATGCTTTTCGCGATTTCGCTGGGCTGCTTCCGCCGGACGGTCTCGGCCCTTTCGTAACAGCAGCGGAGGATGACAAGCAGGGCTGCCCTGCTCCCCCTTTCGGAGGCGCGCCGACACGCAGGGTTTGTTGGCCATTACAGCGGTTACGCATGTCCCGACGTGTGTAACGTTCGCGCCGGACGAGTCCGTGCCCTTCCTGTCCTGCCGCGTGGCCGGTCAGTCGGAGAGCGGGATGCGGAACCGCAGGCTCTCCCCACCGCCCAGCGACGCCGGCTTGGTAATACGATCGATCAGCTCCCCGCCATTGGCGAGAATGATCTTTTGCGACGCAGCGTTCGCCGGCGCGGCAGTCAGATAGACGTGGCGCAGGCCGATCGTCCGCGCCATCGGGAGCAGCAAACCCAAAGCGCGTGAAGCATAGCCGCGACGGCGCCGCCACGGCACCACCGAATAGCCGATATGGCCGAGCACATACGGCGGGAGCTCGCTGCTCCCCGGCTGCCAGCGAAGCCCGATCGATCCGGCGAATTCGCCGTCCCACATCCAGCGGACCAGGCCGGGCAACCGAGGGACCATGGTCCCGTCGAGCAGTCGCACCGGCGGGCCGCTCCCTTCAGGATCCTGCATCTGCGCGACGAAGCCCGCCGCATCGGCCGCGATCCGCGCAAGCTGCTCTTCGGCGGCGACACGCCCGCGGATATTGTCGGGCGAGTAGCCCGTGGAGAGTGCAGCAATATAACTCGGCAGCATGGTCAATGTCGGCTGTGCCAGCGCGAATTTCCCATCGATCATGGACGGTCTCCGGTCGGAAATTGCCGCTCTCGGAGACGTGACGACCCTGCCGAAAGCGGCGGGGTCGGGAAGGATCAGTGGCTACGCACGCAAACCTTCGCCGCCCCGGATGGGAGCGGATTCTTGGTTTCGGAGCGAGGCCCAAAAGTTGGTCACGATCACGTCGCTATCATCGCCCGCACCCGATTTCCAGAGGAAGCGATCGTGCGTGCTGCCGGTGCGCAATCGTTGCTCATTCCTCTTCTTCGCTCGATGCGCAAAATCATGAGGCAATCTCGCCGGATAGCGCCGGGACGCGACATGGCGCGATCCTCAACCGGATGATCGGATTGCGGTTTCCATTTGCAGCGGCGCGGAATCTATCTGCCGGGTGATCTCATCGAGGACGGCATTCGTGAACCCACCAAGCAGCACTGCGTCGACCGCCGCCGAAGCGATGGAGCCCCCGATCGACAGCCTGCAGGCGCTGCGCACCCGCATGGATCTGGCGCGGGCCAGCCAGCTGACGATGCTCCGGTTTCAACTCGCCCTTCACAAATCGAACCGGCACGTTGCGATGCAGGCGCTCGACGACTTGCTCGATCTCGACGCGGAGATCGAGGGATTGGCGGCGGCCCCGGCAGGTGTCGCTTCGGGCAACGGCCCCTTGTCCGCCTTCATCAGGCACCAGAAGTCCGCGATCGCGACCGAGAAACATGGGCTCGCGGGTGGCGACGCGCGCAGCATCGGCAGACCGGCCGCCGTCGCGCCAGCCGACGAGCCGGCCGATCGTGACGGGCCGGCGGAGCGGGCCTCTGCCGTCGATGCGACGGAATTGGGCGATTTGGAGGTTGCCGCGCCCAGCCCGGCGCCGGTTCATATCGATGCGCGGCAGGGCAGCGATCAAGCGCGGGGGAGGCGCTGGCTCTACGGCCTCGCTTTTGCGACCATGTTCCTTCTCGCCGGCTTCGCGTCGACCGTCATTCTCTGGCCCGCGGCGTTTGCCACCCTGATCGACATTCCCGCGCGGATCGTGGCTGTCGCCTCGCCCGGCAGTGGATAAGGTCAGCGTCATATTATAGACCAATGCGCCATGGCATCTCTCCGGAAGCTTCTCGCGACCCGCAGTGCCGACGCCTTATAATTGCGACGCTTATCCCAATCCCCATAGCGGCAAGACACTGAAACATGGCTTCTTGGGGCATGGCGGCCATGAGCCAGGCAATACAAGTTACGCCGTTTTCAGGCGATTTATATCACTGACATTACTTAAGTATTTCATATAACTTAGCTGCGCGAGACAACCCAAATACAACGAGACTCCCACCTCCAAGCGTAGAATAGATCAATTGCCGCTGCCCATTTTACAAATACTGCTCTTTTGTTTGACTGACAGAGACCGCTTTACGGATCCGCTCGACAAAGGCGTCGAGTCTGCGGGACACCGAGCTGCCGAGATCTTCGTCCCTGAGCTCGACCGTCGCGAGCGGTGACCCTTCGCAATAGTCCGCCATCTCGGCGAGCGCCCCGGAACCACCACGGCCCCCTTCGGTAACGAACAGCGCGGCGCGAGCGATATCCGCACAATGGGTGTTAAGGTAGCGTCGCATCGGCGATGACAGGTGCCCCACCCAAACGGGCGAGCCTAGTATGACGAGATCGTAGTCCGCTGGATTGCGGTTGGTCGCGAGGATTCCAGCCGGCCTTTGCAGCACCGCCTCCCAGGCCGAGCGAATCCAGCCTCTCAACCCTCCGCGCGGGCGTGCGTCGTAAATGCGCTCCGTATCGGCGCCACACCCACGCGCGATGGTCAGCGCGACGTCATGGGTTCGCCCGGTCCGCGAATAATAGACGACCAGAATTCGTGCCATATCGATCCTCGAATCCCCTTCCACGCGAACATGGCGGAAAACTATGGGGCGCTGGATCCGTGAATATCCGTAATCTCCAGTACAGACGGCTCGTGTGACGCCATGCCCCAAGCGCGAGGCCTGGAACCCAGCCGTCATCGGTGCCCGTTTAAACAAATTTACAGAGTTTTGCGAAGGAGTGCCTACAGAATGGCCGCGATGTTCCGGCGGGAAGTATGGTTTTCATCGAGCGAAGCAGCGCGGCGGCGCCTTGTTCCGCCAAATGCCCATGACACTCACCCAACAACCGCTCGACGTAATTATGGGTAAAACTGCCCGGGCCGAACCAGCCTGTTTGCCATCGCGGGAAAAGCAACTCGTCAAAATGGAGAAGAGGCGCCTCATCAATTTCGGTGTGGCGCTCGTCCCGCCGAATGCTCTGCATGACGCAGCCGAGCGATGATCCCTTTCCTTGCAAAAATTGCGCGAAATAAACCGGCGTGGCAATCAGGAATCCCGTAAGGTCGAGTGCCGAGTTCCGCGCGAGTGAAGTAAATTTTATGTCCATAAATTGCTCGACAGCTCCCGCTTCCGGGATCGTACTGCGACTAACATACAACACGGCGTCGACCATTCGCAAATCTATCGCGCGCGCTGCACCGAAAATATTCGTAACGCTACGTAAGTAGCTGTGATTCTATTGATCGCGCTGCATCGCAAAGGATGCATTCGCGAGACTTCTCCGACAGCAAGGCTATGCTTGCGCGCGAAGTGGCGCCTCCGAGCGCTTACGGGACGCTTCGGCGAGCAACGACACCACCTCGGCATCGGTCGTTTGACGAAAATCGATATAGTACAGGCCAACCGCGTAAAAGGGATCGGGTTGGGCAAGGCAGACGATTTCGTCGCAGGCGCTTCGCAATGCCAGCAGGGCGTCGGATGACGCCACCGGCACCGCGAGCACGATCCTGGCTGCACCTGCCTTCTGAACGCCGCGCAGCGCCGCGAGCATGGAGCTTCCGGTGGCAATACCGTCATCGACCAGGATCACCGTTCGCCCGGCGATCGGCACAGGCGCGCGGCTACCAAGATACACCGAGCGGCGGCGCTCGATCTCTGCCAACTGGCGCTGTGCCTCCACGCGGATATAGTCCGGCGAGACCCCGAGTTGGCGTACCGCCTCGTCGTCGAGCACCAACTGCGGATCGGCGCCGTCGACTACCGCGCCAATACCAAACTCCTCCTGCCCGGGCGCGCCGATCTTACGCACGATCAGCAGGTCGAGCTCGGCCTGAAGCGCGTGCGCCACCTCGTAAGCGACCGGAACGCCGCCACGCGGCAGCGCGAGCACGCACGGACGGTCGGAACGGAACCGCTGGAGCGCAGCCGCCAGCGACTTGCCAGCGCTGCGCCTATCAGCGAAGAGTGGCTTGATCGACGATGGCATCGCATGCCTCCTCGAAATGGCTGGAGAACCAGCGCGTCGCATGACCGATCACTGCATCGAGCGCGCCCGGTTCCTCGAACAGATGATGCGCACCCGGAACGATGATCAGCTTGGTTGGGCAATGCAGATGACGCATCGCGGCCCTGTTCAGCGCGATCACCGGAGTGTCGCGACCACCGACGATCAGCAGCGTCGGCGCCTCGACGCGCGCGAGCGCCCGCGCGCCTGCCAGGTCGGGGCGCCCGCCACGCGAGACGATCGCGCGGATGCGACGGTCGGGGCCGGAAGCGGCCAGCAAAGCCGCACCGGCGCCTGTGCTCGCGCCGAAATAGCCGATTGGGAGATGCTTGACCGCAGGCAATCCGGTCAGCCAGTCGACGGCGCCGGCAAGACGCGAGGCGAGAAGCGGAATATCGAAGACATTGGCGCGCTCCTCCTCCTCGTCAGCCATGAGCAGGTCGAGCAGCAACGTCGCGATGCCCGCCTCATGCAGGCGATCGGCGACCTCGTTGTTGCGCGGGCTGAGCCGACCACTCCCGCTGCCATGCGCAAAGACCACGATGCCACTCGGCTGCACGGGGACTGCCAGGAGCGCGGCGAGGCCGTTTGGCGAGACGGCGGTGACTGGGCGCCTGTTGGAGCTATTCACCATCTTACAGCCCGAACGGATAGGTCTCAGGAGCGCCCTGCGGACGTTCCGGTCCGAGGGGTGTCACTGCCGTCGTCACCGCGAACCAGACCCATGCGTCGAATTGCTCGGCCAGCACGGCCTGGAAATAGTGGCTCGTGAGCTCGGTTTCCGGGCGATAGATCACCCCGATCGCACGTTCGAGCAGAGGTCCGCGCAGCAGGTCCGCGAGCAGCGCATGGTCCTTTGCTCGCCACTCCGTCAACGTACGGGCGAGCCCGGTCCGGCTGAAGGCGTGCTCGTAGCTGTCGTTACGCGCTGGGCGCACCGTCTTGACCTCCATCAGCCCGTCCCAGTCGGTTGCCGCGGCGACGGTGCCGGTATCGGTTCCAAAACCGATCGCCACGACGTCGTCACCATGCGCCATCCGGCACAGCTCGCCGATGTTGAACTCGCCACGCCATCCCATCGCGGTCGCAGCGGCGTTGCCGACATGGCTGTTGTGCGCCCACACCACCGCCTTGGCACCGTCGCCCCGGTGCGCGAGCAGGGCCTGCAGGGTGGCGAACATGTGGCGGTCGCGCAAATTCCAACTCTCGGCAGCGCCCCGATACATCGCTCGGTAATATCGCTCGGCGGCACGCACGATCCGCGCGTTCTGAACGGCATCGAACCATCCCTCGCCGTCGGACGCGCGTATCAATTCCACGCGCCGGTCGAGCAGTTCGCGCAGCTGCGCGATGGCACCGCTCTCGCACGTATCGAGGCCATGGAGCACCTCGCGGCCGTAGCGCGCGGGATCTTCCTGCCAAGGTGCGAGGCACGCATAG
This sequence comes from Sphingomonas sp. MMS24-J13, assembly GCF_044905095.1. NCBI lineage: Bacteria > Pseudomonadati > Pseudomonadota > Alphaproteobacteria > Sphingomonadales > Sphingomonadaceae > Sphingomonas > Sphingomonas sp. MMS24-J13. The sequence continues at coordinate 656,734 of NZ_CP173258.1, read as the reverse complement.
CGGGCTCGCGCAGCCGACACCCGTTCGGGCGCAACGCGCCTGAGATAGGCGAGAACCGCATGGATCGATTCGCCCAGGCTGTACACGTCGAGGCCATGGAAGGATGCGCGATCGGTCTCGGGCAAAGCGGCATTGTAACCACGCAGCCAGTCGGCGAATGCCAGCACTTCGGCGTTGCGCCACATCCAGGTCGGAAAGCGGACGAACGGATCGCCCAGCCGTGGCCGCGGCGCCTGGTGGCGGACATAATCGTCGATGCGCGCAGCGTCGGGCCAGTCCGCCTCGACCGCGACGATCGAGAAACCATGCCGCTCGATCAGCCGGCGCGTGATGGCGGCGCGGGCGCGATAAAATTCGGATGTGCCATGTGTAGCTTCGCCCAGCAGCACCACGCGGGCATCGGCGAAACGATCGAACGGCGCGGCGAAGGCGTCCCACTCGCTCGGATCGGGCAACGGCTCTGCAAATCGCCGAAGCGCCGCGACCAGCGGATCGGAAAGGTCCGGCGCTTGCGCATCTTTCAAGGCGAATTGGGCCACACCATCCTCCGTCCTCAACCCGAACTCGCTGTTCGGGAACGCATCCGGATCTGAACGCCTGCATCGCGATGCCTGCCACGGCACCGGCCCGTCGTCTTTACGTAGATTCGCGGAAACGCGGCGATGCGTCTCATGCGCTGCCCCAGCTTGCGAGACTTACGACAATCTCGAAGGCGATGAGCAATATGACAGCGATCTCAAGGCGATAGGAACGCTTTTCGATCACGACGTTCAGGAGCACATCGGCCACATCGCCAATCACTTCCAGCTTGCGTTCGATCGCGAGCGACCTTTCGCCCAACTCGAACTCGGCTTCCAGTCGCGTGTAGAGCCGGTCCTGCCGGCGATCGTGTCGAAGGTCTGGGAGATATTGCGGGCCCCGGTTCCGGACAGATCAATGCTGCGGTCGCCATCTTCAGCCGCCTAGTAGATGCCAACATAGTCGACACTGTTGCCGCGCCGCCCTCCTTGCGATGGGCGATCAGCGGACAATATTACGGATTGTTCTCGCAGCCACCGCGACGTTCTACGGTCTGGTCGGGCCGCTGGTCACAACGATGGGTGCGATGGGCGCCAATTGCGCGAACGTCTTGTTCGGCATTGTCTGGCTTAGCGGGTTGACGCTGGCGGTGCGGCAGCGACTGAACGACAAACCACGTGGCCCGGCGGCGACCGTTCCGGAGGTTTGAACGCCCGTCCAGCCAAGTCGAAAGGCCGGTTGTATTTCGACTGCGCATGACGTGGCCGTGGATGTGATACTGCAGGGTTAGTCATAGCGCCTGACGAGGCTCGACCGGACCGTGTAATGTGGTCGCCTCCAACGGCGGTCCGGGAGCCGCATGCGGATCGCACGCCTCCCGGAGGAGGCGTCTGACCTCACCAGGCTCGACAGGGTGAAACTCGCCATAATAGGTTCGTGCGTCGCGGAACGGCCTCGGCTTGCGCAGGCATATTAGCAGATTGCTATAGAGTGCTGCAGTGGCGATGGCCTCGTCCGACGCGATCGGCGTGGCATAGATCAGCGTCTTCGGGCCCGTTCGCCGCAGCCCTGCGACGACGTCATGGATGGTCGCGGGGTCCGCCGCGCCGTCGTCGACCACAATGACCGTTTCGTCATCATCGGGCGGGGCCGTCCGCCATGCGGATGAAGGATCGCCGCTGCCGATCAGGCCGAGCCGCCCGCTCAATTCCCGAGCGACCTCGAAAGCGACCGGGAGCGCGTTGCTGGACAAGGCTAATACGCAGGGCGGCAAGATCACGAAGTGGGCTAATTCGACCGCAAGACTTCGTCCGGCGGCGCGCCGATCGGCAAAGGCGGCATGGTCTGCGCTCATTATGGGCTCCTCAAACACTAGACACCAGGATCGTCGAAGCTACAGAGCCGGCCAATCCGGTAGATTACGAATAAGGCGGGCGCGGGCACGTCGCCGATGACCGGATATGAGCGAGGCTGGGCGCTTGTGACCATTACGTAGCGCCATGATGCCCGTCCCGGCCTATGTCTCTCACAAATGGAGGAGATCATGGGTGCCGCAGTCCGCATCGAACGTGTGCTGGAAAGGCTGGCGACGGAGCTGCCGGGGACGACACGCCGTGAACTGAGTGCGCTGCTTACCCTGGCGAGCGAACGATACCCCGTCCCGGTCGGTGCATTGCCAACGCTGCTTGCCATGGCGCCCGAGGAGATCGAACGCTTCATTGCTCTCGAGGTCGGCTTCCACGCGGATTGTGGGCCGATGATCGAGCTTATCCTGCAGGAGCGCGAGACTTGCGTTCGATTGACCCAGTTCGCGTGCAACATCGTCAACCGGGCGTGGGCGGCAACAATGCAGTCCGACCCATCGTCTGATCCGGCCACGCGATGAGTCGGTTTCGCGTGCGGGCTTAAACCCGCGCCCTGCCTGTTCGGCCCCTGCCCTAACCGCGCAAAAAGGCGTGGCACCAATTGGAAAGATGATGCGAAAATTATTCCTTGGCATTCTGCTTCTACCCATGACCGTCATCGCCAGCGGCCAGGCAGTTCATGTCGTCCTGTTCCCGATGATGAGAGGGGAGATGACTGTCGAAGCGCAGCACCTCACCGAATTGGGTAACCAGGCACGTAACGCCGATGGCATGCCCGACGCATCGAAGCTTTCGGCGGCGGACTGGGCACGCGTCTGGCGGAGCGCAGACAGGCTGAGCAGAGCGGCCTCCGATCTTGCCTCACCTGCACAGATCGATGTTGTGGGATCCCAGGCCAGGATCGAGACCGACGGATCGGCCTGGGCGTCGCCAGCGAACGAGATCAAGCGCTACATTGATCGGGATCGTGGTGGCTTTGCTGATCGCGCACGTGATTTGGGGCATATCGCAGAACAGTTCAAACGCGCGGCCAACACACATGACGCAGGCTTACTGGGTGAGTCTGCAGCCCGGCTCGACGAGGTATGCGAGGCCTGCCATCTGCGCTTCTGGTACCCCGACCCGAAGCCCGTCGAATAAATGCTGGAAGGGCAAATTTCCTTCGATCAACACCAGCACGCGGGCACAGCCGTCGAGGCCAAACCCAACGATCCACTTCGCGTCGCCTGAACGATGGGCCTACCGCCGAACCATTCGTCGGTTAGATGAGTGGCAGGGCGTGGAACATTCGCGATCCACCGTATCCGTCAACCGCCTATCAAGGTAGGTATCCGTTGACCGTCGATCAGATCGCGCGTGACCCCGCCTGCCAGCCTTTCTCGCCAATGCGAATGCCCGTAAGCCCCCGCGACGAGCAGATCGGCCGAGCGGCTGGCCGAAAAGCCTTGGATGACGTCGGCAATGCTGCGTCCTCCAGCAGGGCAGAGGTGCAGATCGACCTCGAAATGGTGGCGCCTAAGATGCGCGGCGATGCGGGCGCCCGCCAGTTCCTCGGCCGCGGCATCGGTCGTCGGTGGATCGACGACCAGCACGTCGACATGCGCTTTGGGCGCGATCACCGAGGGCAGCAAACGCGCCGCGCGCGCAGCGCCAGCCGTCCCGTCCCAAGCGAGGACGGCTCGCGCGAATGGCGCCGCCGTGCCGTCAGCGGGATAGAGCAGGCAAGGACTGCCCGAATGAAAGAGCAGCGCATCGATCACCTTCCGGCGCGTTGCGCTGCTTTGCCAATGCGGATCGGGACCGATCAAGACCAGATCGACCTCATGCCCGGCGGACGCGGCACTTTCGAGCAAACTTGACGCCTCGACATGGATATCGAGAATCGACACCTCTATAGGAGCATTGTCCACCGCGACTTGTAGCGCATGCATCCTGATCTCATGCGCATCATCGCTCTCCCGATCGGGAAAAAGGGGCGCAGCGGGTTGAACGGCGCGGTCAGGAAAAGGCGCTCGGACAGTACAGCGATGGTCAGATACGCCTTGTGAAGCGCAGCTAGAGCGATCGGATAACGCGCCGTGAGATCTGGGTCCGGCGCATCGCCATCAAGCAGAACCATCACATCCCGAATCATGGCAAAGCTCCAGATCCTGCAAAACACGGAGCTACTTCGATCGCTTCGCCAAGTTCATACGCAGTTTTACGGACTCCGTTAGTTACTTGACGGGACCAACGCCCCCCTCCGAGCGAACCCGATCTTGCGTCAGACGCCCGCGCCGAGGCCGTCGATCGAACCACAGCAGGCTTTCCTCCTGACATAGGGCGTGGAACAGATCCGCGGCCCGAAATCGCCTGTCGGAGCGACGCGCCGCGTGAGCGCGCAATCGCAGGGGTCCACCGTAACCACAGTCAGGGTGTGGCCGATAACGCGAGCAAGTATTGCCGTCGCGCCTTTTGGCGATGGTAAAGCGCGTCGCGAGACGTCATTTCCGGCTCAAACTGAGTTCGCGACCTTCGTCCTTCAAGCGCTGCTTTGACTGACGAGGCTGCATCGATCCTGTGCAAAGGCCCGGATTTTGACCGGCGTCAAAGCGATGTCGCCGCTACCGGCAGACAGCGTCAAGCATCTCCATGGAGGTAGACATGGGCATGTCGACGGGCGACCTATATCTCTACGGCGCGCTCGCCAGCGTCGCATTATTCGCGATCATTCTCTGCTACGTTTCGCTCGAAGAGGACTTAAGTCGAGGGGACCGGGATCGAAAATGATGTGGATCAGGACGTACCTTCCAATACGCCCCCCCATTACCACAGCCGCTCTTTCGGCTGTACGTCTGTTTTAGCTTGTGAGGTTGGCGGCGGCCGCCGTCGCGCTGGTGAGGCCATACTTCTCACCCTTGATCCCATCAATTCATACCATCCGCGAGATTTGCGAAATCCGGATCGTCAGCAGATCGAGAACCGCGGCGCCTCCGTGGTCGTCACCCCATGCGAGGCGATGTTTTCGGAGACGCCGCAAGCCTTGCCGGTTCCTCATCGCGTCGTACCTGACCAAGGTTGCTGCTTACGCAGCCAACCCAAAACGGGGTTCAGCTCGATACCGACAAAATCAAATTAGCGAAGCTCGCGCGTGGCTGAACATAAGTAATTATACGAAGATCCACCGACCAAACAGTGGAAACGTCAGATCTCATCACGCTCTGGGATTGACCGTCGCAGGGGGGGCGAGCAGCCCATCCGATCTTTTTAAGTCTGCGCTTCGCCCAATACCCGCGTGCCCGCTCGACGGGCCATGATAGGTAAAGGCCTGGAACGAGCGCGATATCGCTGAACGCACCGCCTGGGCGGTACCCGGCGTCACCAAAGTCGAGGACAAGATCGTCATAGGCTACTGATCCCAGCCCACGTGATTGGAGCCGCCCGTGACCACGGGCAGCTCTTTGCTTTTTCTGATCGGTTGATCGGCCGGACGACCACCGCCATTCTCAGCGAGAGCGACATGCGCTTCCCGGCCCTGTGCATTGCTCCTCACCCGTCTGGGCGCCAGCGCTCTCGTACTGAACCTCAAGCGGGTACCGAGTCAGTCTAGAAACGCGTGCGTAGCGTCAGCCCGTAGAGACGTGGCTCGCCGAGTGCTGCAGTAACGATGCCATAGGTGCTGTTGACGGTCTTGGTATTGAAATAGTCCTTGTTCGTCAGGTTGCGGACCCAGCCCGAGATGTCCCATCGTCCGCCTTGCGCGCGCACGCCGGCGTGCAGACCGAAGAGCGCGTAGCCCGGAACGTAAGAGAAAGGATCGAGGTTGACCGCCGCATAGAAACCGGAGCGATAGCTGCCGTCGCCGCCGATATAGACATCGACCGGCCCGGCATGGCGGACATATTCTGCCGTTCCATTGACCGACCATTTGGGCGCACCCGATGCGGGGCGACCGGAGAGATCCACGAACGCAGCCGATCCCGTCAGCAGATAAGGGGCCTGCGCCCTCTTGTAGCTCACATAATAAGCATCGTTGTAGATGCCCGAAAGCGTCAGGCTGAGCCCGTCGAACGGGGTCGCGCGGGCATCGACCTCGACACCGCGGGAGCGCAGCTTGCCGACATTGGTGATGTACTGGACGTTCGGCGTCACTGTGGTGTTCACGAAATTGGCCTGATAATTATTGTCGTCAGCCCAGAACAGATCGGCGTTGAGCTCGAGATGACCGTTGAGCAGGCGGCTCTTCACACCCACTTCATAATCGTCGACGCGCTCGGGTTTGACGAAGATGCTAACGCCGTTCGATTGCGCGACCAGATTGATGCCGGGCGACTTGTAGCCGCGCGAGTAGCTCGCATAAGCGTGGATATTGTCGCCGAGATCATAGGCCGCGACAGTGTTCCACGACAGATTGTTGGTATTTTTGGAGGCGGAATAGGATCCGGTCGGCGCAAGCACATTGCGTCGTGCGGCGATCGCCGCCTGTTGCGCGAGCGGGAAGCTGTCAAGCGAGGCGTAGGTGCCCGTCGGGAAAGCGTTATAGGATCCGGTCTTGTGCTCGTATGTGAAGCGCAGGCCCCCGGTCAGGCGGAAGCGCGGCGAGATATTCCATGTCGCCTGACTATAAGCGGCATAGCTCCAGGTCTGCGGGATCACCTTCGAATAAGCGCCGAGCCCGTTGAGCGCCGCCTCGGGCAACGCAGATGCGGCGGCTGTTGGCGAGGTCGTATTGGGCGTGGTCAGCCATCCCGACGCATCGGTCGCGTAGAGCGACAGCTGGTCGTCATTCGCCTTCTGCCAGAAATAATAGAGGCCTGCGGTATATTCGATCGTCTTGCCCGCAGGCGAGGTGATGCGGAATTCCTGGCTCACCTGCTGCTGGCGGGTGGTGACGATGCCCTGCGTGGCGATATCGGCGCCGAACTGATCGCCGTCATAATTGGGCAGCCATTTCCAGTTCCGGTATGCCGAGATCGACGTCAGGTTGAACGTGCCGAGATCGAGATCGGCCTGTGCCTGGACGCCCCAACTCGGCATCTTGTCATATTGGCCCGAATTGAGGTCGACCTTGCGCGCGAACGGATCGATCGCGATCGGCACATAGCCTACGTCGGCCGATCGGCGGTAGAAGCCGCGCACTTCAGTGCCGCTGGCGAGCACGGTCGGCAGCACCGCAGCAACGCTCTGGAACCCCATGTCGCCGGTCTGCTTGCTGTAATCGGCGATGATGCGCAGCTTGAAGTTGGTCGTCGGCTTGTAGAGCGCGTCGAACCGCACCGCGTTATTGTTGAAGTTATCCCAATCCTGTTTGTAGACCGTATTGTAGATCAGGCCGTCGCGCGAAGAGTGGAGATAGCTGACGCGCACGGCGACATCGTCGTTCACCTTGGCATCGACGCTCGCATAAGCGCGGATCGCATTGTAATTACCGTAGGAAATCTCGCCGACGACCTCGGGCTCGAAGGTCGGCAGGCGCGTCTTGATATCGACCGCGCCCGCCACCGTATTCTTGCCGAACAAGGTGCCCTGCGGCCCGCGCAGCAACTGAATATTGTCGATATCGACCAGATCGGTGATCACCGATCCGGTGCGCGGGCGGTAGACGCCATCGACATAGAGGCCGACGCCCTGCTCCAGCCCATCATTCGTGCCGCCGGCATTGGTGCCGAGTCCGCGGATCGTGATCGTCTGGTTGCGGCCGCTGAAGCCCTGGATGTTGAGGCTGGGGAATTGCTGGACGACTTGCTTGAGGTTGAAGGCACCCTGCTGGCTGATCGTATCGCCCGACAATGTGGTGATGCCGATCGGCACCTTCTGCGCGCTCTCCTGGCGATATCGCGCGGTGACGACGATCTCGCCGACGCCATCGCCGGACGCATCGGCCGCGGCCGGCGCCGCAGCAGCCGCATCCGCCCCCGCCGCATCCCTGGCAGCCTGCGCCGGTCCGGTCATCGCCAGGAGCGCACCGCCGCAGAGCAATGCCGCCCTCACCTGACGCGCACGGAAAATCGCATTCTGAAAGTTCATCACCACGTCCCTTTTGATTTAAAAGGTCCGTAGTGGCGGCCATCAGCCAGCGACAATTTAAATGATCTGGTCCCATGCCAAGCAAAACTGCATATTTATTATTCTTATACGCTGTTGATCAATGAGCAGTGCTTATAGGTATATTTCATTCACTGTAGGGTTGGACTGTTATTGATTTCAAAATGTCACCCCAGGCTTGACCCGGGGGTCCGCTTCGTCCGTTTTGCAAAAAGTAGCGGGACCCCGGCTCAAAGCCGGGGTGACGGTAAAGGTTGTATGTGATTCGGATCCAACCTCTCGACCATCAACTCACATGGACCGCTTTGGTCACCAGATGTGCGGCGACGCCCTCGGGACCGTCTTCGGAGCCGAAACCCGAATCCTTCCACCCGCCGAACGGCGCATCGGCCCATGACAGCCTCACCCCGTTGATCGCGACCATGCCCGCCTCGATCGCATCGGCGATACGGTTCTGGCGGCGGCCATTCTCGGTGAAGGCATAAGCGCCGAGACCGTAAGGCAAACGATTGGCTTCGGCGATCGCCTCTTCCTCGGTCTCGAAGGGATGGAGCAAAGCGATCGGGCCGAACGGCTCCTCGCTCATCACCTTCGCCGCCATTGGCACATCGGCGACGACGGTCGGCTGGAAGAAATTGGCGGCAGGGTCGCCCGTACGCGCGCCGCCCGCGAGTAGCCGCGCGCCCTGCGCCTCGGCATCGGCGATCATCTGCTCCATCGCGGACACTCGGCGCGGGTTGGCGAGCGGCCCCATCTGACTGTCAGCCGCTAGACCACTGCCGGTGCGGATCGCCTGCGCGCGCTCGGCAAAAGCCTTGGCAAAACGATCGTAGATCCCCGCCTGGACATGGAAGCGCGTCGGCGCCACGCACACCTGACCGGCATTGCGGAATTTGTGCCCGACCAGCAGCTCGATCGTGCGATCGAGATCGCAATCGTCGAACACGATCACCGGGCCATGACCGCCCAGTTCCATCGTCGTCTTCATCATCGTATCGGCAGCGAGCCGGGCGAGATGCTTGCCGACCGGCACCGATCCGGTGAAGCTGAGCTTGCGCGTCACCGGCGAGGCGAGCAGGTGGCGCGAGACTGTATCGGGGACACCGAACACGCATTGCGCCACATCGCCGGGCAGGCCGGCTTCCTCGAGAATACGGAAGATCTCAACCGCCGATCCTGGCGTCTCCTCGCTCGGCTTGAGGATCACCGAACAGCCGGCCGCAAGCGCGGGCGCGATCTTGCGCACGACGTTCACGATCGGGAAATTCCACGCGCAGAAGGCCGCAACCGGACCGATCGGCTGCTGTAGCACCAAGCTGCGCGTGCCGGTCGGGCGTTCCAGCACGCGGCCGTAGATGCGCTGGGCCTCGGCGGCATGCCATTCGAGCAGGGTGACGGCATAACCCGGCTCGGTCTTCGCTTCGGCCGCGATCTTGCCCTGCTCGAGGGTTGCGATCCGCGCGAGCTCTGCGGCGCGTTCGCGCACCAACGCAGCGGCGCGGTCGAGCACAGCCGCGCGTTCGGCTGCGGGCGTCGCGCGCCATGTGCGGAAGCCACGCTCGGCGGCGGCGAGCGCATCGTCGAGATCGGCGGTCGTCGCGAGCGGGAGCCGACCGAGCACGGCGCCGGTCGCCGGATCGTGCACGGCCTGCGCCTCGCGCCCCTCCGTGCCGCGCCATTCGCCACCAATATAGAGGCCGAGTCTCGCGCTATAATCGCTCACTTCATCATCTCCCAAGGCTTACCCGTCGGGTACAAGTAGCGCGCGATCATGCAAAGCCGCGATGTCGCGCGCGAACCGCATCATGCCTCGCGCGAAGGAAAGCGGGGCGATCGACAAACCCGCTCGCTCCTATAGACGTTGACGGCAAATGGCGACGATGACCGACCCGACAACCAGCAGCCAGCGCCCCGGCCGCGCTTGGGACGTGATCCGCGTCGCCAGCGGTAATTTTATCGAGATGTTCGATTTCATGGTGTTCGGCTATTTCGCCGCCGCGATTGGATCGGCCTACTTTCCCGGCAGTTCGGAGATCGGCACCCTGCTCAAATCGCTGGCGACCTTCGGCGTCGGCTTTCTGATCCGGCCCTTGGGCGCGATCATCCTCGGCGCTTATGCCGATCGCCACGGCCGACGCGCGGGGCTGATCCTGACCCTCGCCCTTATGAGCATCGGCATCGCGACCATCACCTTCACGCCAGCTTATGCAACGATCGGAATTCTGGCGCCGGTCATCGTGCTGTTCGGGCGCCTGCTGCAGGGTTTCTCGGCCGGCTCGGAACTGGGCAATGTCTCGGTCTATCTCGCCGAAATCGCGCCTGCGCATGCCAAGGGCTTCTACGTCTCATGGCAATCGGCGTCGCAGCAGGTCGCCGTCGTCGTCGCGGCCTTGATCGGTGTCGTCCTCGGGATGACGCTGTCGCCAGCCGAGCTCAACGCCTGGGGCTGGCGCATCCCGCTCGCGATCGGCTGCCTGATCATCCCCTTGCTGTTCCTGATGCGGCGTCATTTGCGCGAAAGCGACACCTTCGCCGCACGCACGCACCAGCCCGAACTGCGCGAGATCGCTGCCTTTCTGTGGCGCGCACGCGGGCGCGTGCTGATCGGCATGGCCCTGGTGCTGATGACGACGGTGAGCTTCTATATGATCACCGCCTACACCCCGACCTTCGGCAAATTGCTCCATCTGCCCGAGCGCGCCAATCTGGCGATCACCGCCGCAGTCGGCCTGTCCAACCTCATTTGGCTGCCGCTGATGGGGTCGCTGTCGGATCGGATCGTGCGCACGCCGATCCTGCTCGCCTGCACCGCACTCGCGATCCTTACCGCTTATCCGGCGATGGCGTGGCTCGCCGGCAGCCCGAGCGTGCTGCGCCTGCTGCTGGTCGAATTGTGGCTGTCGGCGCTCTATGCGAGCTACAATTCGGCGATGGTGGTCCACCTGACCGAGATCGTGCCGCAGGAGGCGGGCGCGTCGGGCTTCAGCCTCGCCTACAGTCTCGCCACCGCGATCGGCGGCTTCACCCCTTTCATCGTCACCTGGTTGATCTCGACCACGCACAATCCGGCGATGCCCGGCGCGTGGCTCACCCTGATCGCCGCGATCAGCCTTGGCGCTGCTTTGCTGAGCCGTCGTTACTCCACCCGCGATGACGCGGGGTATGGCCGATCCCGGGATTGAGCTGGTTGCACGGATCGAGCGTCCGGTAGAAATCGGCGAGGCCCGGTTTGGCATGGTAGAGGTGGCCGACATTATGCTCGGCCGGATATTCGGCGCCGCGTTCGTCGAGCAAAGCCCACATCCGGTGCTCGAGCGCGATCGGATCGACGCCCTTCCGCACGATATAATCCTGATGGAAGACGTGGCAGAAGAAATGTCCATAATAGAGGGCGTGGATGATCCCGGCGGAGATGTCGGCGGGCAGCGCCTCACGCCATTCGCGCGTATTGCGCGGCAAGGCGATGTCGAGCGCAACGATATCCTCGACCGTATCGAGGTGGACGGCGCGGTAACGCACTGCCGCGCCGGCGGTGACGAACCGGTGGAGGAAAGCCTTGCGCGCTTCGTCGGTGGTACATTCGAAGAAGCCGGCATCGTCGCCATCGAGGGTATTGGCCAGCAAGGCTCGGGTGTCGGCGATCGCGGCGGCGGGCATCTTCAGGATCAGATGATGTTCGTAGCGATCGCGAAACGCGCGCATGCGCGGGGGCAAGTGATCGGGCAGTAGCCTTCCGATCCGCTGCATGAGGCGATCGCTGAAGTCCGGCCCCCACAGCCGCATCCGATCGACCCGCGCCTTGGCCGCGAACAGCCGTGGCAGGCGGCGCGTTCCGATCCGTTCGATCGCGGCGAACATGTCCTTCCCGTAGTGATCAGCGATGTCGAACGCGGTCCGATGAAGATACTCGCCCGCGATCGGCAAAGCCGCGAAGCTGCCGAGGATCGTGCGCCGCAATTCGGTCAGCCGCATCGGATCGTTAGTGCCGATATAGAAGGTGGCACTTCCCTTTTCGCTGGGGAACGTATCGAGCCGGACGGCGAAGACGATCAATTTGCCTGCACTGCCCGATGCCTCGAACAAGCAGCGCGGATCGGCGTTGAACCGCGCCGGCCGGTCGCTCTCTATATCGCGGACGTGATCGCGATAATTGTGATCGTGCGCCCAGCGATCGGCGCAGGCATCCACGTCCGCGAAATCGCCCGCCTCGGCCCGGCGCAGCATGGCCTCCGGATCGTCGCCGAGATCAATCCCGAGATGGTTGACCAGCCGCAGCCGGCCGTCGTCACCGACGACGCCGAACAGGGCGAGTTGGGTGAAGGCCGGCCCGCGCTGGATCAGCGAACCGCCCGAATTGTTGCAGATCCCGCCGACCACCGATGCACCGAGACAGGACGAGCCGATCACCGAATGCGGCTCGCGACCGAGCGGCAGCAGCGCACGTTCGAGCGCGTCGAGCGTCGCACCGGGCAGGCAGACGACCTGCTCGCCGTTGCGGATGAGGTGCACGCCCTTCAGCCGGCTGGTGTTGATGATCACGACCCCGCCGGGATAATCGTTGCCGTCCGGGGTCGAGCCGCCGGTCAGCCCGGTGTTCGACGCCTGCACGATGATCGACACATTCGCGGCGACACAGGCCTGTGCCGCGCGCCATTGCTCGACCAGATTACCCGGCCGCGCCACCGCGATCGCGGCGCCCTCCCCCGTACGATAGCCGCGGCGGAAACGCGCGGTCGCGCGCGGATCGGTCAGCACGTGCCGACGGCCGACGATTCCGCGCAGGCGCGCGATCAGGGTCTGTTGGGTGTCGCTCATCACAAAGTCCAAAAGATTATCGCACCAATTCTAGGGTTGCGTCGAATCGGCGCCGGGCGCTTAGGAAACTGCACTCTTCCAGCAGATACGGACGGACATGACCTTCTACCTCGGTGTGGATGCGGGCGGCAGCAATTGCCGCAGCCGGCTCATCTCGGCGGACGGGACGGTGATCGGCCACGGCGCGACCGGCCCGGCCAATGCCCGCATCGGGCTGGAGAAACTCTACGCCGCGCTTCGCGATGTCGCCGACCAGGCGATCGCCGAGGCGGGCTTGAGCAAGACCGAGGTCCGCGAAATCCGGGCGGGCATGGGGATTGCCGGCATTTCGCGGCCGGGCGTCCGCGCCGGGCTCGACGAATTCGCCTTCCCGTTCGCGTCCTTCACCTACGAGACCGATGCTTACATCGCCAACCTCGGCGCCAATGCCGGCGGCGAAGGGGCGATCCTGATCATCGGCACGGGCAGCATCGCACATGTCCGGCTTGCCGATCAGAGCTTCACGATCGGCGGTTACGGCTTTCCTATTTCGGATGAGGGGAGCGGCGCCGCTCTCGGATTGAGCGCGATGCGCCATGCGTTGCGCGCTCTCGACGGGCGCACGGTCTCGACCCCGCTGAGCACCGCCGTCGCCGAACGGTTCGATCACAATACCGCTACCGCCATTGCCTGGATGGATAAGGCCACGCCCAAGGATTATGGCAGCCTCGCTCCGCTGGTGATGGACTATGCCGAGGCCGACGATGCCATCGCGCGCTCGATCGTCGAGCATGCCGCGCTGCATATCGAGCGTTTCGTCGAGACGATCTTCAAGCGCGGTGCCACACGCTGCGTGCTGGTCGGCGGGCTCGCACCGCGCATGGAGCCGTGGCTGCGCGCGCGGACGGTGGCGCGGCTGAGCGAGCCGCTCGGCGATCCGCTCGATGGCGCACTCCGGCTCGCCGGCTATACGCCGGTCACTGGGTCTTGACCTCGTCATCGGTCATCAGATCCTTGCCGGCGAGCCACTGGATGATCTCGCGCGCGGCGGGATGATCGATCGCGGCATAACGTTCGCGCAGCCGATCGCGGCGTGGACCGAGGCGCTCCCAGCCTACATCCTGTAGAGCCGGCAGATCCTGCTGCAGCATCGCGGCGAACACATCGCCGAGCAGCGACCTTGCCGCCGTGGCGAAGGCGGCGCCGTATGCATACTGCTCGCCCTCGGCATAATTGGCGGCAAGGGTCAGGGCCGGAATGCAGGAGAGAACGGGCTGCATCGCCGGATTGATCGCATGGCCGCTGATCCGATCGGCGATCGTCGCCGGCCGTCCGGTGAACGCGCGCAAGTGTAGGAAGCGCGACATGCGCGCGCCGTCATTGACCGGATAATTGTCCCACAAGCAGACCGGCCGGCCGAGATCGGCCGCGACCCGGTCGAGATGAGCGACGCCGATCTCGCGCGAGCAGACCTCCTCGCCGGTCCAGTAGACCCGTACCGCCGGATCGAGCAGACGGCCGAGTTCGGCGAGATAATCGGGCGGGCGCTGGCCGAAGACGAGATCAAGCACCGGATCGTCCGAATAATAGCTCGGGCAGAAATAGATGCGCGTGGCCCGCGTGCGGCTCGCACAGAAATCGACAACCTCGGCCTGCGCGCGAGCGAGATCGGGCAGGTCGCCGCGCAGATCGTCGAACAGGATGGCGAGATCGTCGATCCCGATCGCATCGAACGCGGCGAGGCGCTGGCGCAGATCGTGGCGCGAGGCCGCGTCGAACGGATGGGTCGCGCCGACCGGGGTCAGCGCAATGCCGAAGCGCATGCCGGCAGCCCGGCACTGGGCGGAGAATGCGGCCAGTGCCGCCACCTCATCGGCGGGATGCGGCTCGCGCCATGTCCGGCGCAGATGGCGATCGGCCTTGGGGCCATAATGGTAGAAGGCATAACCCGCGCCGGCGAGCCGCTGCATTACGTCGGCCCGCTCCGCCCATGACCATGGCCGGCCGAACCGCCCCTCGATCAGCCCGAGTTCGGGAATCACTCGCCTTGCTCCGAGACCTCGCCGGCGATCCAGGTGCGGGTGACGCGGCGATCCCGATCGAGATGGACGAGATCGGCGCGCAGCCCCTCCGCGATCGATCCGGTCTCGCCGGCAAGCCCCAGAAACGCCGCCGGGGTACCGCTCGCCATGCGCGAGGCTTCGACCAAAGTGCAGCCGAGCATGTCCATCGCGTTCCGCACCGCCTGCGCCATATTCAATGCCGATCCGGCGAGCGTGCCGTCGGGGCCACGGCAGGTGCCGTCGACGACGCGGATATGCTGGCCGAACAAGGTGAATTCGGTCGCGTGGCCGCCCACCGGGGGCATGGCATCGGTGACGAGCATCACGCCGTCGATCCCGCGCGCGGCGATCGCGACCTTGAGCGCGGCCGGGTGGACATGAAGCCCGTCGACGATCAGCCCGAATTGCGTCGCCCGATCCTCGAGCGCGGCGCCGACCATGCCGGGCTCGCGGCTGCCAAGCTGGGTCATCGCGTTAAACAAATGGGTGAAGCCCGACAGCCCCTCGGTCAGCGCGACGCGGGTTTGGTCGTAGTCGGCCATGCTGTGGCCGGCGGCAACAAAGATGCCCTTGTCGCGCAGGTGCCGGATT
Organism: Sphingomonas sp. MMS24-J13; assembly: GCF_044905095.1. NCBI lineage: Bacteria > Pseudomonadati > Pseudomonadota > Alphaproteobacteria > Sphingomonadales > Sphingomonadaceae > Sphingomonas > Sphingomonas sp. MMS24-J13. The sequence continues at coordinate 641,379 of NZ_CP173258.1, read as the reverse complement.
GTGCCGGCCGGCGCGAGTTCGGGCGCGAGGGTGACGAGGCGCACACCCTGGCTGGGCTGCGAAAGTCGCGCGAGCACCGCATCGTCGATCGGCGCGAAGCGCTTGTCGTCGTGAATGCCCTTCTTAACCGGATTGAGGTGCGGCCCCTCGATATGCATTCCGAGCACGCCCGGGACCTTCGCCGCGAGCGCCTGCTCCATTGCCTCGATCGCTGTATCGACGACGGACGCATAGTCGCTGATCAGAGTGGGCAGAATACCGGTGGTGCCGAACAGGCGATGCGCTGCCGCAATCGCGCGAATGCCTTCGACGGTCGGGCTGTCATTGAGCAGCACATCTCCGCCGCCATTGACCTGCGTGTCGATGAAGCCTGGCGCGAGCCAGCCACCGCCGAGATCGATTCGATCCCAATCCGTCGGAAGCTGCCCCACCGGCAGCCAGCCGATGATCCGGCCCGCCTCAATCAGCAGCGCCTGCCCGGCGAGCTCGCTGGTGGGGAGGACGATGCGCGCACCTGAGAGAGCGAACCGGCTCATAATGTCTTCGTCACCTTGGCGAGATGCGGCGGGCGATCGGGATCGCGGCCGCGCGCCACAGCGAGTGCATTGGCGAGACCGTAGAAGCTCTGGATCGCGGCGATAGCATCGATCGCGGCATGGCCCGACGGGATGGTCGGCAGCACCAAAGACGCCGCAGCGATATCGCGGGAGGCACCGGCGGCGATCACCTGCGCGCCGCGCGCGGCGAAATCGGCGAGGCGATCGCTAAGCCCCTCCGCCGCGACATCGGTTGGCCCGAAGGCCAGCACCGGATCGTTCGCCTCGACCAGGGTCATCGGGCCGTGCGCAACCTCGGCGATGCTGAACGCCTCGGCGTGGAGACCCGAGGTTTCCTTGAGCTTGAGCGCCGCTTCACCAGCGACCGGCAAAGTCGGGCCACGGCCGAGCACGAGCAGATCATTGGCCCGCAGCAGGATTGGCACCGCCGCCGCCCAGTCTTGCGCGGCGGCGGCGCGGAGCGATGCGCCGATGCGGGGGAGCGCCGCCAGCAACGCTGCATCCTGCGTCCATTCGGCGACGAGATGGGTCAGCGCCACCAGGGTTGTTATGAAGCTCTTGGTCGCGGCAACGCTGGTTTCGGGCCCGGCATGGACCGGGATAGTGATGTCCGCCAATGCCGCCAGCGGCGACGCCGCGTCGTTCACCACCGCAATCACAATCGCGCCCTGCCGCTTCGCATCCTCGGCAGCCGCGATCAGATCGGGGCTGCGTCCGGATTGTGAGATCGCGATCAGCGGTACGTCGCGGAAGCGCGGCGAGGTGGCGTGATAAAGCGATCCGATCGACGGCGACTGGCTCAGGGTCGGCACGCCGGCATGGACCTCGAGCAGATGCTTGGCGAATGCCGCCGCCTGATCCGAACTACCGCGCGCCAAGGTCGCGGCAAAGGGTGGGGCCAGCGCACGAAGGCGTTCGCCGGCCTCGCGCACCAAATTCGCGTTGCGGGTGAGTTGCTCTTCGCAGCGCCCCGGCGCTTCGAGCGCTTCGGCCAGCATCTGCGTCATCGGCAGGAGTTCATGAGACATGATCTGATTAATACCAGTGGTTCACGCGCTTACAATGGTATTATTGTGGTTGCAGAAAAGACGGCAAGAGCGCAGGGAGCGCGCACTCTGCTGCTGGAGACGGTAATGCTCAAGATCCATGTTGCGGCCACCGACAGTCGGGCGCCGATCAACGAGGATGCCGTGGGCCATTTCGGCGATGCCGCCTGGGTGATCGATGGTGCAACCGGCATCGGCGCCTCTTTGCTCGACGCGCCGAGCGACGCATCGTGGCTCGCCCGCACCGCCGATGCAGCCTTCCGCACTCTGCTGAGCGATGATCCAGCGATCTCGACGCGCGAACTGGTACGCGAAGCAATCACCCTCTGCCGCGATGCCCTGGCCACCAATTCCGTCAGAGACGCCGAAGGCCCGCATGAGCATCCTTCCGCCGCCTTCACGATGCTGCGCCGGATCGGCGATTCCGTGGAACTCACCGCATTGGCCGACTGCAAGATCGCCTATCGCGACGCCGACGGCATGGCACAATTGTTCGCCTCCACCACGTTCGACGCGATCGAGGGGCGCACCCTGGCGCTGACCCGCGAACTGCTGACCGCCGAACCCGAAATATCCTCCGCCACCCTGGTGGAACGCCTGTTGCCGCAATTGCAGGCCAACCGCCGGCAGATGAACCAGCCCGGCGGCTATTGGGTGCTCGGCACCGAGCCGGCCGCCGCCGATCATCTTGCCACCCTCACCCTGCCCGCCCGGCCGGGCCAAGATTCGCGCTGGCAAGCGACGGTTTCCTGCGGCTGATCGAAGTGTTCGACATCGCCTCGCTCGACGATCTGATCGCGATCGACACGCCGGCCTCGTGGCAACACTGGCTGGCGCAACTGCGCGAGATCGAGCAGGCGCCAAGCCATCTTTACCCACGGGTGAAGGTGCATGACGATGCCACCTTCCTCAACCTCGAGATCTGACGGAGCGGCCATGCGGGTGCTTGGGTATATGAGCGGTACCTCGCTCGACGGTGTCGATGCGGCGATCATCGAGACCGATGGCGTGCGGGTCGGCGATTTCGGGCCGGCCGCCTTGCTGCCGTTCAGCGGCGAAGAGCGCGCGATCCTGATCGGGGCGACCGAGGATGCGCTGCGCTGGGACGGAAACGGCCCTCGCCCCGCCTCGTTCGCGGCGGCAGAGACGGTGATCCTCGACACCCATTTGCGCGCCGCGCGCGAGGTGCTGGCGGCCGATCCGGCGCCGATCGCGCTGGTCGGCTTCCATGGCCAGACGGTACTGCATCGCCCCGAGCGCAAGCTTTCGGTCCAACTCGGCGACGCAGGGGCGTTGGCGCGCGCGTTGGGCGTTCCGGTCGTGGCCGATCTGCGTCAGGCGGATCTCGTGGCCGGCGGCCAGGGCGCGCCACTCGTGCCAGTCTATCACCGCGCGCTGGCGGAGCGGATCGGCGCGGCCTTGCCGACCGCCTTTCTCAATATCGGCGGCGTCGCGAACCTGACCTGGTTCGGCGACGACGATGATGTTCGCGCCTTCGATACCGGGCCTGGCAACGGCCTGATCGACCTGCTCGTGCAGGAGCGCGGCGCGGGGCGCTATGACGATGGTGGCCGCCTCGGCGCGGCCGGGACGGTGGATCAGGCGGTGGTAGACACCCTGCTCGCCTCGCCCTTCTTCGCACGCACCGGGGCCAAGTCGCTCGATCGTTACGATTTCCCGCTCGAGGCGGTCTCCGGCCTTTCGCTGGAAGACGCCGCCGCCACCTTGACCGCCTTCACCGTGGAAGCCGTCGCGATCGCTGCTGCCGCCTTGCCCGCTCCTCCCAACGAATGGATCATCTGTGGTGGCGGGCGGCACAATCCGACGATGATGCAGATGTTCGGCGAACGGGTCGGCCCATGGCGTTCGGCGGACGATTGCGGCCTGCGCGGCGATTTCATCGAGGCCGAGGCGTTCGCGTTCCTGGCGGCGCGATCGATTCGGGATTTGCCGATCACCTTCCCCGGCACGACCGGGGTGCCGCAGCCGATGACTGGCGGCAAGCTGTACCAGCCGGGCGGATAACACCAATCGTCATCCCGGGCTTGACCCGGGATCCCCCTGCCTTTGCCAGACGGATCATCGAGTTTCTCGCTCGAGAAAGAAGCGGGATCCCGGGTCAAGCCCGGGATGACGAAGGCTTTGCGCAGCCCATCCGCCACAAAACATCTTTACAGGTATGTGACCAATCACGCATATTGGTCTTATAAACGTATTGCGTGCCGAGTCAGGATCATCGGGAAGGAAAAAGGGATATGAAGCTGGGTCAACTGCACCACGCGAGTGCGTGGGTCGTGCTCGCCGTCGCCCTCGCACAGACGCCGGCCATCGCCGTGGCGCAGGATGCCTCTGCCGCGCCAGCCGCCGCCGATCAGGCCAAGCCGGAAGCCGAGATCGTCGTCACCGGGTCGCGCATCCCCCGCACCGGCCTCACCTCCACCAGCCCGGTCGCATCGACCACGCAGGAGGATATCAAGCGCCAGTCCGCGCTCACGATCGAGGATTTCTCGACCAAATTGCCCCAACTCGCCGGCGGCGTCCGCCAGGCATCGCAAGGCAGCGACTCGTTCGGTGCCAACGTGCTCGATCTGCGCAATTTCGGCCAGAGCCGCTCGCTCGTCCTGATCGACGGCACGCGCGCGGTGCCGTTCAGCTTCCGCAACTCGGTCGACGTCAACGCACTGCCCGCCTCGCTGATCAAGCGGGTCGATGTGCTGACCGGCGGTGCCGCCGCGGTCTATGGCGCCGATGCCGTCGCCGGCGTCGTCAACTTCATCCTCAACGATGATTTCGAGGGCCTGCAGGTCTCGGCCGGCGGGCGTTTCGCCGAGGCCGGGGGCAAGGAATATGGCGGATCGGTCATGCTCGGCACGAAGCTGGGCGACAAGGGCCATGTCGTCATCGCGCTCGATTACACCCAGCGCGACCTGACCCGTTCGGGCACGCGCGACTGGGCGATCACCCCCAATTCGACCATCCCCAGCACCGGCGGCGTGTTCACCGACATCGCCAGCGGCCGCAAGTTCGGCTTTACCGACGGCGGCCAGTTCACCACCAGCCCCTCGGCAACCTCGAACATCAGCGCCTCCTACCCGCTGATCGAGCCGCTGAAGCGCATCAACGTCGCCGCCCTGTTCAATTATGAGCTGCTGCCGACGGTCGAGGTCTATGGCCGCGCACTCTACACCAATGCGCGCACGCAGGAATTGGGCACGCCCGGGCCGAACCCGCCGACGATCAACCAGACCGTGGCGATCAATTCGACCAACCCGTTCCTGACCAGCGATATCCGCAACCAGCTCACCTTCGTGAACGGGGTCGCGCAGGTCGGCGTTTCGCGCTCGCTCGCCGAGCTCGGGCTGATCACTTACCATACCGAGCGCAACACCTTTCAGGGTCAGCTCGGCCTGCGCGGGCCGATCACCGACAACATCAAGTGGAACGTCTACGGCCAGTACGGCCGCTCGACCGAGAATTCGCCGATCACCGGCGACGGCCTCGTCACCAACGCAGCCGGGCAGAACATCTTCGGTTCGATCGCCAACACCGTGAACATCTTCGGCCCGAACCAGTCGGCGCTGGCGAGCGCGATCGGCCAGACCATCAACGGCTTCGATCGCAAGCGCGACCAGCTCGTCACCTCGGCCAATATCAGCGGCACCTCGGCCGATCTGTTCGCGCTCCCCGCCGGCCCGATCGGCTTCGCGCTCGGCGCCGAATATCGCCGCGAGACCGCGAAGATCACGCAGGATAGCGCGCTGCTGACCGGCAACACGTTCCGCGAGGGCGTGCAGGCGGCTTATAGCGGCGAGTTCGATGTCAAGGAGCTTTACGGCGAACTGCTGATCCCCGTGCTGCACGATCTGCCGTTCATCAAGAAGCTCGATATCGGCGGCGCCTATCGCTACTCCGATTACAACCTCTTCGGCTCCCACGGCACCTGGAAGGCCGAGGCGAACTGGGCGGTGAACGATAGCATTCGCCTGCGTGGCACCTATCAGCGCGTCTTGCGTGCGCCGAACTTCGGCGAATTCGCGGCGACCACCTCGTCGCTGCCGTTCAACAACCTCGTCACCGTCGCTCGCCTGACCCCGCGTTATGCCGGCGATCCGTGCGTACTCGGGACGGGCAATGCCGCGCAGTGCGCGCGCTTCCATGCGCCGGCGGTGGGATCAGCCAATTCATTCGATCCCAGCTACCTCGAGGGTAATTATTATTATGGCGGCAACGCCGCCATCAAGCCAGAGATCGGCCGTACCAAGACGTTGGGCGTCGTCTTCACGCCGACCTTCATTCCGCGGCTCAACGTCACGGTCGACTGGTACGAGCTCAACCTGAAGGGTGCGGTCGGGGTGATCCAGCCGGTCGCCGCGATCACGAGCTGCTACATCACCAACCCGACCGCGGATAACCCGCTCTGCGCGCTCGTCAGCCGCGATCCGTCGAACGGGCATTTCCTCAATGCCTATGTGAACAACCAGAATCTTGGCCGCATCATCCAGCGCGGCCTCGATATCGGCGCGACCTACACGATCCGCCCCGATTGGCTGCCGGGCCGTGGCGTGCGCCTGTCCTATCAGGGCAATATCGTCACCAGCTACATCATCCAGGCCAATCCGACGACCGCGCGGATCCAGTGCAAGGGCACTTTTGGTGCGACCTGCTCGAGCGACGGCACGACTTTGGTCCAACCCGATTATCGCCACGACGCCTCGGTCGCGTGGACGTTCGGGCGCGGTTTCGTCCAGTTCAACTGGCAGCGGATCGGCAAGGTCAAGGATAGCGCGCCAGGCACCACCGACAGTATCCCCGCGCAGAATACGTTCGATCTGAGCGGCTCATACGACGTCACCAAATGGCTGACCGCGACCGGTGGCATCTACAATCTGTTCGACAAGGCCCCGCCGTTCGTCGCGGCCGGCGGTGTGTTCAACACCTTCCCGGACACGTATGATGTGCTGGGGCGGACCTACGGCATCTCGTTGACCGCGCGTTTCTAAACGCGCGAGACGGGATCGGCCCGGCGCTCCCCCCGCGCCGGGCCGTATTTTTCAGGCCGGAAGAGGATCGGATGACGCTGCCTTTCACGTTGGCGGACTGGATCGTGATCGCCGCTTATGTCGGCATCCTGTTCGCGGGCGGCTGGTTTTTCATGCCGCGCAAGACCAAATCCACCCGCGACTACTTTTTGGCGGGCGGCGCGGTGCCGGCATGGCTTGCGGCGATCTCCGTGCTGTCGGCGACCCAGTCTGCGGCGACTTTCCTCGGCGGCCCCGATTATGGCTATCGCGGCGATTATTCGTACCTCGGCACCAATCTCGGCGGCCTGATCGGCGCGGTGTTCGTCGCGCGCGTGCTGATCCCGCGTTTCTATGCATTGAACGCCACCACCGCCTACGAATTGCTGACCCAGCGCTTCAGCATGCGCGCGACCCGCTGGGCTGGCGGCATGTTCCTCGCCGGGCGGGTGCTGGCGGGCGGCGCGCGCGTCTATCTCGCCGCGATCGCAATCTCGATGGTGGTCACCTCCACCGTCAGCGCGGGCAGTATCATGGCGGCCGCAGGCGCACTGATGATCGCTAGCTTCCTCTTCACCTTCGTTGGCGGGCTCAAATCGGTCCTGTGGAACGACCTGATCCAGTTCACCATCTATCTGGGTGCGGCGATCGCGGTTCTGGTGTTCCTGCGCCTCTCGATCCCGGCCTCGAATGCCGAGATCATCCATGGACTGGCGCATACGCCGGAAGGCATCAACAAGCTGCGCCTGTTCGATCTCTCGCTCGACCTGTCCAAGCCCTTCTCGCTGCTCGCGATCGTCACCGGGGTGGCCTTGCTCTATGTCGGCAATGCCGGGCTCGATCAGGACACCACCCAGCGCCTGCTTGCCTGCCGCGATGCGCGCACCGGTGCGCGCGGGCTCTATATGTCGGTAGTGGCGACGATCCCGGTCGTGGCGATCTTCGTCACGATCGGGCTGTTGCTCTACGTCTTCTACGATCGGCCCGATCTGATGGGCGGCGCGACCAATGCCGCCAACAGCCAGTTCGCCGGCGAGAAGGTGAGCATCTTCATGCACTATATCCTGACGCAGGTGCCGCCCGGCCTGCGCGGGCTCGTCACTGTCGGCGTGACCGCCGCCGCGGTCGCGACCACCAACAGCGCGCTCAACGCGATGTCGGCGGTGGTGGTGCAGGATTTTTACCGTCCATGGCGTAGCCGTCGCGGGGGTGCCTCCGAGCATCATTATGTCCATGCCGGGCGTTGGGGCATGGGGCTGATCGGGATTGCGATGTTCGGTACGGCGATCTTGTCTTATTATTGGCAGCACCACACCAGCATGGGGCTGCTCGAATTCGCGCTGCAGGTGATGGTCTTCTCCTATGCCGGGCTGCTTGGTGTCTATTTCACCGCGATCTTCACGCAGCGCGGGACCACCGGATCGGTCATCGCCGCCCTGCTCGGCGGGTTCGTGGTCGTGCTGCTGCTCCAGCCCGGCATCGCGAAGATCATCGGCCTGCCCACGGCCCTGACCGCGCTCGCTTTCCCCTTCCAGCTTTGCATCGCCACCTTCGTCGCTTTCCTGATCTGCGCGGCCCCCGCCGGACGCAGCCGCGTAGCCGTCGCTTGAGTATGAACTGAGGACATCATGAGCACCGAAATCATCGACCCCCGCTATATCGACGTCGACCAATGGCCGACCGAGACCGCGATGGAAGCCATGGTCGAGGGCCAGCTTGCTGCCGTCGCTGCGGTGAAGGGCCAGGTCGCCGCGATCGCGCGCGCCGCGGATGCCGCCGCCCAGCGGCTCGGCCGCATCGGGCGACTCGTCTATGTCGGCGCGGGCACGTCGGGCCGGATCGCGGTGCAGGACGGCGTCGAATTGTTTCCGACCTATAACTGGCCGCAGGAGCGGCTGGTCTTCCTGATGGCGGGCGGCCTCGGCGCGCTGACGGAGAGCGCAGAAGGCGCCGAGGACGATGTGGTTGCCGGCCGCCAGGAGATTGCGGACGCAAAAGTCGGCCCGAACGATGTCGTGATCGGCGTCGCCGCCAGCGGCCGCACGCCCTATACGATCTCGGCGATCGAGACCGCGCGCCAAGCCGGCGCGCTCACGATCGGCATCTCCAACAATCCGAACGCACGTTTGCTCGATGCCGCCGAACATGGGCTCGTCATCGATACCGGAGCGGAGATTGTCGCTGGATCGACCCGAATGAAGGCTGGCACCGCCCAGAAGGTGATCTTGAATATGGTTTCGACCGCGATCATGCTGCGCCGGGGGCTGGTCCACCAGGGGCGGATGGTGAACATGCGGGTTTCGAACGATAAATTGCTCAATCGCGCGCGCGAAATGGTGCGCGATATCGCGCACGTGGACGGCGCCGCGGCCGCGCGCGCGTTGGACGCGGCCGATCTCGAGATCAAGCCTGCAGTACTGGTGGCACTCGGCGCCTCGCCCGCGGCCGCGCATACCTTGCTGACCGAAAACGACGACAGTCTCGGCGGCGCGATCCGCGCCTTGCGGAAAGACGCCGTCGTCGATGCGTGAACTCCTCGCCGCGCGGAGCGACGACAGCACCCCTCTCTATCTCCAGCTCGCGCGCAATCTGCGCGATCACATCGCCAATGGCGGGATCGATCCGGGCAATGCCTTGCCGTCGGAGCGCGATCTCAGCGAGATGACCGGCCTGTCGCGGGTCACGATCCGCAAGGGCATCGATCAGTTGATCGAGGAGGGCGTTCTCCAGCGCAAGCAGGGTTCGGGCACCTTCGTCACGCGGCGGATCGAGACGCCCGGATCGGTGTTGAGCAGCTTCAGCGACGATGCGCGGTCACGCGGCGAGGATCCGGCGGTGATCTGGATCATGAAGGCCTATGCTCAGCCGACCGACGAGGAGGCGACGATGCTGCAGATCGCTGCCTCGTCGCAGGTCGCCCGGCTCGGCCGCGTCCGCCTGTCGGGCGGCGAGCCGCTGGCGATCGAGCATGCTGTCGTACCGGCGGAATTCCTCCCCGATCTCAAGCAGATCGGCGACTCGCTTTACAGCGCGCTCGATCGCAATGGCGTACGCCCGGTATCGGGCAATCAGCGCATCCGCGCCTCGCTTGCGACGCCGACCGAAGCGGGCATCCTTTCAACCGAGCCCGATGCGGCGGTCCTGCGGATCGAGCGCCTGACCTTGACGGCGGCGGGCCGACCGGTCGAATTCACCCGATCGACCTATCGCGGCGATCGCTACGTCTTCGTCTCGGATCTCAAGGGGAATCAGACATCATCGAAGCTCGGATGAGACGCAGGCTCGCAGCCGCTGCTGCAGGGTTGCTCCTATGCTGCCAGCCGGTGGCTGCGGCCAATCGTGACACATCTTTGTCGGTCGCGACGGCGGATCAGGATAGCCGCTTCGCCCATGCCTTCGCCGAAGTCGACAATTGGGTCGCACAGAAGGCTTTTCCCGGCGCGGTGCTGGCCGTCGGCCAGCATGGCCGGCTGATCGCGCTCAAGGCATTCGGTCGCATGTCGACCGCACCCGATGCACCGCCGATGGCGACCGACACGATCTTCGACCTCGCCTCGCTCACAAAAGTAATCGGCACGACCACCGCCGCCGCCATCCTGTACGATCGCCATAAGCTCGATCTCGACGCGCCGGTGGTACGCTATCTGCCCGAGTTCGGCGGGACCGCCGGGCATGACAGGATCACCGTCCGCCATCTGCTGACCCACAGTTCGGGGCTGACGCCGCCGGTCACGCTCTGGCAGCATGCGACCGATCGCGACGGCATCCTTCGACAAATCTACACGATGCAGGTCACCGAGGCGCCGGGGACCGCCTATCATTATCGCGACGAGAATATGATCCTGATGGGAGAGATCGTGCGTCGCATCTCGGGTCTGCCGCTCGATCGCTTTCTGCAAAAGGAAGCGTTCGCTCCGCTCGGCATGACCGACACCGGCTTCCGGCCTTCCGCTTCATTGCTCGATCGCATCGCGCCGACCGAGCAGGATGACATACTGCGCCACACGCTGGTGCATGGCGTGGTGCATGACGAGAATGCCTTCTTGCTGGGCGGGGTGTCCGGCCATGCCGGCCTGTTCTCCACCGCGGGCGACCTAGCGAAGCTGGCCCAACTCTATCTCGATGGCGGTCGTTATCGTGGCGTTCGACTATTTCGCCCGTCTACGGCGGCACTCTTCATGACCGCCCAGAGCATACCCGCCGGCAGTCCGCGCGCGCTCGGCTGGGATATGGCGGCCCCGGGCAGTTTCGCCGGACCGCTCGCCGCACCGCACGCGGTCATCCATACCGGCTTTACCGGCACCTCAATCTATATCGATCCCGATCGAGACGCCTTCGTCATCCTGCTGACCAATCGCGTTAATCCGACACGCACGAACACGCTCATCACCCAGGCTCGGCCCGCGATCCATACCGCTGTGCTGGCGGCTCTTGATGGCATCGAGCGAGCCCACTGACGGGGAAGCCGACTCAGGCGGCCACTAACGTCGGCCGCCACACCAGCGCCCGCCGCTCGATCCCGCGCACAAGCAGATCGCCCGCCAGGCCGAGGGCGGCATAGACCATCAGGCAGACTACGATGATGTCGGTACGCATGAAATCGCGCGCATTGTTGATGAGGTAGCCGAGCCCTGACGAAGCGTTGATCTGCTCGGCGATGACCAGCATCAGCACCGCGATCGACAGCGAATAGCGGAAGCCGACGAGTAGCGAGGGCAGCGCGCCAGGGAGCACGACGTGGACGATCAACTCCCAGCGGTTCAGCCCGAAGCTGCGCGCCGCGTCCATCAGCCGGACATCGACCCCGCGAATGCCCTGATAGAGATTGAGATAGATCGGAAAGACGGTCGCAAAGGCGATGAGCGCGATCTTGGGAGTCTCGCCGATCCCGAACCAGATGATGAACAGCGGCGAGAGCGCCACTACGGGTATGGTGCGCTTGATCTGCATGAGCGGATCGATCGCGGCATCGCCCGGCCGAGATAGCCCGGCGGCGAGCCCTAGTACGATCCCGAGCACGGAACCGATCGCCAGGCCGATTGCGGCGCGCCCGCACGAAACGATCAGGTTGTGCGGCAACTCCCCCGACGCGATCATGTCGATCAAGGTCACGATTACGGAAGACGGCGCTGCGAGCGTGCGCGGCGGGATCACGCCGACACGCGATCCCAGCTCCCACAGAAGGAGCAACACGATCGGCGACACCCAACGGGATCGCAGCACGCGCCCCCAACCGCTCGATTGCCGCGTCGTCATGACCGTTCCTCCGGAAAATCCGATCGGCACCAAGGCAATTTTGCGCGCTGTGACAATCCAGTTCTTCTCGGCGGCTATCGCGCGGCGCTCATAAGGCCGCAAATTAGCGGACGGTGAACCCGTAAGTGCCCTCCCCAGACGGCGACAGGCGCCAATGGACTTCGTATGTCCCGGCCGGCAGCGCACGCGGCAAGCCCAAGGTCGCGGTGGTGGAATCGGGCGACACGGTGGTCGTGAAGCCGGTGACCTTCATCGGATTGTGGTGCGCCATACCTGGCATGCCGGTCATGGTCAGATCGACGGCGAGCGACCCCGGCACGATCGGCGCACCGAAGTGCAGCACAATCTTGTCGACCTTGCTGGCGATTGCTGACGGTGCGGGTGTCGCCTCGACCAGTTGAAGCTCCGCACGCGCGGGAAGCGCCGCGATCGTCAGGGCTGCAAAGCCGACGGCGGCAACAAACGAAAGTCTCATGCTAAATCTCCTTCCCCGGCTATACGCATGCGCCTGCCCCACCCCTCAAAACTCCATTCGCGCAACTGGTTTGAGGGGTGGGCCGACAGGGCGCGTATGAGAGTCGACTGGAGGCGAACATGATGGAGATCGATCCCTTGCTCGATGCGCTCGCACGTGCCGAAGTGCCGGTAGCACTAGGCATGATCGAGCCTGGCGTGATGCGCGGTGTTGCGGTCCGGCGTGAGCGCACGAGCCGGCGGCGCGCGCTCTGCGCGGTCGCGATAGCGGCGTTGGGGCTGGGCGCTGTCGGTGCCACGTTGCCGGCGCCGTTCGTGCCGCGCGGCGATGTGCCGCTCGCGCAGCCGTTGGCACTTGCGCCGTCGCACCTGCTCGCGGTCGATCTGTGACGCGCGGCCGCTGGCTGCTGCTGGTCGTCATCGTCACCGGCGTGGCTGCCTTTGCCGGTGCATGGCTCGGCCGCACCATCATCGGGCCGCCGGCCGAGCCGCCCGAGACCGCACTCCATCGCGTCCTCTATCATGATCTCGCACTCACCGAAGATCAGCGACGTCGGTTGGCCGTGCTCAATCGCGGCTATGCCGATCGAAAGGAAAAGCTCGAGGCGGCGATGCGGGCGGACAATGCCGTACTGGCGTCGGCCATGGCCAGCGAGCATGGTTATGGCCCGCAGGTCGGTCAAGCAGTCGACCGGCTGCACCACGATATGGGCGCGCTCCAGAAAGCCACGCTCGAGCACGTTTTCGCCATGCGCGGCCTGCTCGATGCCGGGCAGACCGCGCGTTACGATCAGGCCGTGGCAAAGGCCCTGACCGCGCCGGCAAATTAGTGGTGGGGGACACGACCGACGCCGATCTGGTTGCGCAGGCGCGCGCCGGGCGGCAGGCGGCGTTTTCGGAATTGCTGCTACGACATCGCGAGCCGGTCTATCGCATGACGCGCACGTATATCGGCGACGCCAGCGAGGCGCTCGATCTCACGCAGGAAGTCTTTGCAGCCGCCTTTGCTGCGCTGGCGCGCTATGATCCGGCGCGGCCGTTCCGCGTCTGGCTGAGCCGGATTGCAATCAACAAATGCCATGATTGGGCCCGACGGCGCGCGGTTCGCAGCTTCTTTTCCCGTGCCCGCCCGATCGACGAAGCGCTGCACGTCGGCGATCCCGCGCCAAGGCCGGATCGCACGGCCGAAGATCGCGACGCCTTGCAGCGGCTCGAACAGGCCATCGCCAAGCTGCCTGCCGGCTTGAAGGCACCCCTCCTGTTGCGGACGATCGAGGGCCTGTCCCAGGCCGAAACCGCGCTCACGCTCGACGTCAGCGAGAAAGCGGTCGAGCTGCGTGTCTATCGAGCGCGAATCAAACTGACCGAAATGCTGAGGGATTGAGCGATAGCGCGCGTATCCCGACAAGCCATGATCGACCACACCCCCCTTCCATCCTTGTCGCTCTCGCGCCGCCGCCTGCTTCAGGGCGTCGCCGGCGCGGCCTGTTTTCCCGCGAGCGCCTGGGCCGCGATGAATTATGACGGCCATGTGGGTGCAATGTCCGAAACCCTGTCCGGGAGCGAGATCGCGCTTGCGATCGACCATTCGCTGATCAGCCTCGATGGTGGGCCGGGGCATGCGATCACCGTCAACGGGGGATCGCCGGGGCCGACCCTGCGTCTGCGCGAGGGGAAGAATGTCCGTATCCACGTCACCAATCGACTGGACGAGCAGAGCTCGATCCACTGGCACGGGGTGCTCCTGCCCTTCCAGCAGGACGGCGTGCCCGGGGTCAGCTTTCCCGGCATCGCCCCCGGCGCGACCTTCACCTACGATTTTCCGATCGTGCAGGCCGGGACCTATTGGTATCACGGCCATTCGGGCATGCAGGAGGCGATGGGCCTCTACGGCGCGATCGTCATCGATCCTGCCGAGCCCGAACCGCAGCCGTGCGATCGCGATTATGTGCTGCTGCTGTCGGACTGGAGCTTCCTCCATCCGCACGAACTGCTGCTGCGGCTGAAGCAGGAAGCCGGCTATTTCAATCGACAGGCGCAGACCGTCACGGGCCTGATCGCCGGCAAGGATCAGCCGCTGCGCGACCGGCTCGACTGGGGCCGGATGCGGATGGACCCGACCGATATCGCCGACGTCGCCGGCGCGACCTACCGCTATCTGATCAACGGCCGCACGACTTCGGGCAACTGGACCGGGCTATTCGCACCGGGCGAGCGTGTGCGGCTGCGCATCATCAACGCCTCGGCCATGACCAACTTCAACGTCCGCATCCCCGGCCTGGCGATGACGGTGATCGAAGCGGACGGACAGCCGATTGTGCCGGTCGAGACCGACGAATTCCAGATCGGCATTGCCGAAACCTATGACGTGATTGTCTCTCCCACCGATGCCAAAGCCTATGGGGTGATCGCCGAGGCGATCGACCGATCGGGTCTCTGCCGCGCGACGCTGGCACCGCATATGGGGATGACAGCAACAGTGCCGCCGCGCCGCCAGCGGCCTTTGCTGACGATGCGCGACATGGGCATGGGCGGCATGGTGATGGGCAATGCCGCCGGGGAACTCGATCTCAGCAAGCCGGCGCCGGATCCCAAGGCCGGGATGGGTCATCACAGCATGAACATGCGCGATCCCGCCGCTGCGCCCGATCTCAGGCTCAACCCGGGTATCGACATGATCTCGGCCGCACCGGTCGATCGCACCGGCGATCGACCGACCGGGCTGGAGGATGTCGATCATCGCGTGCTGACCTATCGCGACCTGCGGTCGATCGCGCCCAATCCCGATCGGCGGACGCCGACGCGCGCGATCGCGCTCCACCTTACCGGAAATATGGATCGCTACATGTGGTCGTTCGACGGGGTGAAGTTCAGCGACGGCGCGACGCCGATCGCGTTTACGCATGGCGAGCGTGTGCGCGTGACCCTGATCAACGACACGATGATGCCGCATCCGATCCATCTGCACGGCCATTTCTTCGAACTGGTCACCAGCGAGGAGGACGATACGCAAAAGCCGCACAAGCACACCGTAAACGTCCTGCCCGGCGGCAAGGTAACCTTCGATCTCACCGCCGCGGCGCTCGGAGACTGGGCGTTCCATTGCCACATGCTGCTCCACATGCACGCGGGCATGTTCCGCGTGGTAACGGTGCGCGAGGCGACGGCGTGAGCCTCGCTCTGGCACTGCTGCTCGCGGGCAGCGACGTGGTAGCCGCCGCGCCGCCGGTTCCGGCCGATCATGCCGCGGACGCGATCTACGATCCCGCCGTGATGGCACAGGTACGGGCGGATCTGGCGCGAGAGCATGGCGGCATGACCCATGCGATGATCGGTACCGAATTGTTCGAACTGGTACCCGGCAGTGGCCGCGACGGCTATCGGATCGAGGGGAACGGCTGGTGGGGCGGTGATCGCAACCGGGCAGTGATCGAACTGCGCGGCGAAGGCGATTTTGGCAAGCGCCCCGACGAGGCCGAAGTCGATCTGCTCTACAGCCGCGCCGTGAACCCCTGGTTCAACCTGCAAGCCGGCCTGCGGCAGGATATCGAACCCGGCAGGACGAGTTCACTCGCGCTGGGCGTCAAAGGGCTCGCACGCTGGCAGATCGCGACCGAAGCCATGGTCTTTCTTTCGACCAGAGGCGATCTTCTGGCGCGGCTCGAAGCATCGCACGAGATGCGGCTGACGCAACGCCTGCTGCTTGTGCCGCGGCTGGAGCTGAATCTCAGCTCCCGCGCGGCGAGGGATGACCATGATATTGGCGATCGATCGATCGAACTCGGCCTGCGGCTCCATTATGCGTTCGTGCCACGCTTCGCGCCTTATCTCGGGGTCGACTGGCGCGACCGGTTCGGAACGGATCGTCTTGGCGGTGACCGGAAGGGCGGCGCGCGCTTTGTTACCGGCGTGCGTTTCTGGTTTTAGGTGGCCGACCGATCGAGACCCAGCCAGCCCGCCATCCGTTCCAGTTCGTCCCGCAAAGCTTCGCGCGCACCATCGGGTGACGCGGGCTCGAAGTGAACCGATTGCACGATAAGCCGATGGGCCTGGCGATCAGCCTTGAGATCGACCCGCGCGACGAGTTGATCGCCGAATAGAAAAGGCAACACATAATAACCGTGCTGTCGTTTCTCCGCCGGCACATAGATTTCGATGCGGTAGCGAAAGCCGAACAGCCGTTCGGTGCGGTCACGTTCCCAGATCAAGGGATCGAACGGCGCCAGCAGCGCCTGCGCCTCGATCCGGCGCGGCCTGCGCGCATCACGATGGAGCCAGGCGTGGCGCCATCCAGGCACCTCGACCGGAACGATCACCCCCTCCTCGGCGAGAGCCTGGATCGCGGGAGCCGCCTGTGCGGGCGATTGGCGAAAATAGTCGCGCAACTCGCCACCGGTGGCGATGCCATGCGCGGCGGCGGCCTGCTCGATCAGAGCGCGATGCGCATCCGCATCGTTGGGTGTCGGACGGGCCAGCACATCGGTGGGGATGACGCGCTCGGTCAGGTCGTAAACGCGTTCGAAGCTGCCGCGCCGCGTCGCGGTAGTGATATGGCCCGCCCAGAACAGCCATTCGAGCGCGCGTTTGGTATCGCTCCACTCCCACCAGCCCGATTGGCCCTTGTGCGATTCGAAATCGGATGCCGCCAGCGGTCCTTCGCCGCGGACCCGATCGAGCAATGCCATCGCCTCGGGTCGACGCTCGGTCGCATAAACGCGCATCCGCCCCCACCCGGCGTCGCCGCGGTCGGCCTGTGCCATGCGCCAGCGCAAGAACGGCTGGACATCGAATGGCAAGAGCGACGCTTCATGCGCCCAATATTCGAACAGCCTGCGTTGCCGCTTCGGCCCCCACGCCAGCCGATCGAGATCGGCGCGATCATAGGCGCCAAGCCGGGAGAAAGCTGGAAGGTAATGCGCGCGGGCGAGCACATTGACGCTGTCGATCTGATGCAGACGCAGCCTGTCGAGCAGGCGCCGAAGCTGGGCCGGGCCCGCCGCTGCCGTCCGGCCGGAGGCAAAGCCCTGGGCGGCCAGCGCGATGCGTCGCGCGAGGGGCAGGCTGATCCGTTCCATCATGCTCTCGCTTGGCGGCAAGATCGCGATCGATCAAGTTTCCGGGGAGTGCCGGTCGGCGTATGAGCATTTCCAATGGAACGCGCAGAGAAACTCCATTGTCCGGCACCGGGAAGGCGGCTTTGCTGCCGGCACGATGGGTCGAGGTGTCACACACCCGCGCAGGAGTTTCGAACCTTATGAGTGCCAGCGTCGTCTCCTTTCCGCGAACCGAGATGGTGGCCCTCACCGAACCGCGCGCGGCGGTGGTGCGGCTCAGGGGCTTCAGTCGCCGGTTCGGCGATAATCTGATCATCGACGATCTCGATCTCGAGATCGGGGACGGGGAATTCGTCGCGTTGCTCGGACGCTCGGGCAGCGGCAAGACCACCCTGCTGCGCACGCTGGCCGGACTCGACGATGTCACCGGACAGGATGTGCTCGTGCCGTCATCGCGCGCAGTCGTATATCAGGACGCACGCCTGCTGCCATGGAAACGGGTGTGGCGGAACGTGGCGCTGGGCCTGCGGGGCGATGCTGCGCGCGAGCGGGCGCAGGCCGCGCTGCAGGAGGTCGGACTCGGCCACCGGCTCGACGCCTGGCCACTCACCCTTTCGGGCGGCGAGGCGCAACGGACCGCACTTGCACGGGCGCTGGTGCGTGAACCGAAGCTTCTGCTGCTGGATGAACCCTTCGCGGCGCTCGACGCGCTCACCCGTATCAAGATGCACCAATTGGTGCTGGCGCTCTGGCAGACTCACCGCCCGGCGGTGATGATGGTAACGCACGACGTCGACGAAGCGATGGCGCTGGCGGACCGCGTGCTGGTGCTCGATCGCGGGCGTATCGTCGCCGAGGAAGTGATCGAGGCCGAGCGCGGCAATCGGACGGCCGCGATCCGGCCGCTGCGCGCGCGCCTGCTGCGCCATCTCGGAGTCGATGCTTCCGCCGGGGCCTACGCCGATCTGGTCGCCGGGCACGGCAACGGCGCATGACCATTGCCTTGCCGATCCTGGCAGCGCCCAATCTGGCGCGACTGCGCGGCTTTGTGGTCAGCTTCGCCGAATTACTGAGCTCGACCAAAGACGAAAGATCGATCCTCGAAAGCGGCGGCGCGTTGCTCGCTCAACTGATCGCACGCGACGATTGGCTGCCCGACGAGTATGCCGAGCCAGATCCCGATCGGTATCGGCAATATCTGATCCATTGCGACAGTCGCGAACGGTTTTCGGTCGTCAGCTTCGTCTGGGGGCCAGGACAGGCGACACCGATCCACGATCATACGGTCTGGGGCCTGGTGGGCGTGCTGCGCGGTGCCGAACGGGTCGAATCCTTCCGCCGCGATGCGCGTGATGGGCTTGTAGCGGACGGGCCAACGGCGTTGATCGAAGCGGGACAGGTCGATGCCGTATCGCCGCGGATCGGCGATATCCATCGCGTCGCCAACGCGTTGACCGATCGGCCATCGGTCAGCATTCACGTCTATGGCGCCAATATCGGCGCGGTTCGGCGTTCGACTTTCGACGAAGCCGGCAATCCGCGCGGCTTCATCTCCGGCTACGCCAATCGAAGCCTGCCCAATCTGTGGGATGGCGCGTCGCCCCGATGATGACTCTTCAGCACGGCGGTTTTCGCTAATCACGATGCTCGATGGCGAACGCCGCCGCCGCACCGAGCAGGCCCGGCTGCGGATGGATCAGCGCCTTGACCGGCAATTGCTCCATGAAAGTCTGAAAGCGCCCTTTGGCGGCGAAGCGGAAGGGAAAGCCCGACGCTGCAAGTCGATGGGCCAAGCGAAATCCGATGCCGCCGGCGATGACGACCGCCGCCCCGCCCTGCGCCAGTGCGATATCGCCCGCTACGGCGCCGAGGCTGAGGCAGAAACGATCGAGCGCGGCCATGGCGACGCTGTCGTCGCCCGCGAGCGCCGCGATCCACAATTCGTCATCGTGGTAGCGGCGACGGGGATTGCCTTCGCCTTCGACCAATATCTCATAGAGATTGTTCAACCCGGGCCCGGAGACGACGCGTTCCGCTGAAACACGCCCAAAACGGTGGCGAAGCGACAGCGCGATCTTATCCTCGAGAGCATCCAGCGGTGCGAAATCGACATGGCCACCCTCGGTTTCGCTGACATGATAGGTTCCGCCTTCCTGCCGCAGCACATGCGCCACACCCAGCCCGGTGCCCGGCCCGACGATCGAGATCGTGCCGCGTTCGGGTAAAGGCAGATCGGGTCCGCAGATATGGCAGAGATGCTCGGGCGACACATGCGCGACGGTGTGGCCAACCGCGGCGAAATCGTTGATCAACGTGATCCGCTCCACACCCAACGCCTGTTTCACAAGCGCCGGGCGGATAACCCAGGGATTGTTCGTGAGCTTCAACACGTCGCCATGAACCGGGCCCGCGAAGGAGATCGCCACCCCCTTCGGCAAGGGATGGCCCAGCGTCTCGCCATAGGCCTGCCACGCCCGTTCGAGGCTGGGAAAAGCACCGGTCTTGAACGTCACCGACTCACCCAGGCTGCGGACTCCACCGCCCTCGACGACGGCATCGGCAAAGCGGACGTTGGTGCCGCCAATGTCGATCGTGACGATATGCATAGCCATCAAAACCAAACCCCTGCCTTCATGCCGATGATGGCGACGTCAACCACATGGCTCTCGCCGCCGGAGCGAGCACGTACTGCAGCTAGGGGCAGAAAGTCAGCCTGCCGGTTGGATGATGCCCCAAGCGAACCCGGCGGCCATCAGCAAAGGAAAATTATTCTCTTGAATGTTCTCTTTTTGTTCTTTATTGGGTTCATCGTTCGATCCAGATGGAGCCAGGATCATGAGCCGCCTTTGGGACACGCCGGATTTTTGGGCCCGCTCGGAAACCGATGAATTGTTGCGGGAGCATCCCAACACGGATGTGCGGATGCTGGCCGAGTTATTGGCGCAAGGCCGCAGCGACTATGACGGCGATCCGGCTTTTGCCCGTGACATCATCATGGAACTAAACAAGCGCGCCGACGCCGGGATTCGCTTTTGGCCCCAGCACGCCGGTCTCCAAGCGATCGAAGACGAGGTTCGGGAGATGCTTGTGACGATCGGCACCGAAGAGGAAGAAGCACCGCAGGCCTATTGGTGGCAGCGGCTGTAGGTCACAACTGCCGGCCGCGCCGGATCGTCAACCGAATTGGAGCAGCGCCAATATCGTCAACGCCAAGCCCGATGCCGCAAAGGCCGCTGCCATCCAGAGCAGCCAGCGGCGTCGCGTCAGCGCAGTGATAGATGCCAGCGCGATCGCGATCTGCAGGGCCGTCGTGGCGATCGCCAGTTTGCTGTGCGGGGTTAGCGCCTCGCGCGATTTTTTGTCGGCCGCCAGTGCGGCGTCATCGAATTCCTGTGCCCTCAGACGAAGCGCATCGGCGCGCGTCCGATATTTCTGCACGTCCGCATCGAACTGGGCCGCCTTCGCCGGGGCAAGTTCCGCGCCCAGTTCGGCCATGTGCCGCTTGAGGTCTTCGGCCTGGTAATAGGCCCAATTGTCCGACGCCTGCGCCTTGGACAGCAGGGCTTCGTTCTTGTGATAGAGCGCCTCGGTCTGCGTGCTGTTGCCGAGCAGACTCACCACCGCCCCGAGCGTGGCGAGGATCGCCGAAAAGAGCGCGATCGATTGCCCCAGCGGGGCGCGATGCTCCGCCAGATGCGCGACCGCATGATCGTGCGCACCGTGGATCTCGAACTCTTCTTCGGCCATGCTTGATGCCCCTCGGCGCTGTCGAGCCCGACACGCTAGGACCGCCGACTTACGGCTCCCTTACAACGGTCAGATTGAAGCGGAACCGAGCGCCCCCGTCCGCCCGGTTTTCGGCGATCAGTGCCGTCCCGTGGCTGGCCAGGATCCGCTCGACGATCGAGAGGCCTATCCCGGCACTGTCGGACCGCGACTGATCCGCACGCCAGAAGCGCTGAGCCAAAGCGGACAGGCTCGGCTCGGAGAGACCCAGACCATTATCCTCGACATTGATCTCCCCCGTCGGGACGACCCGTAGCGTGATCTGTGTTCCCACCGGGGTGTGGCGGACCGCATTGTCGAGCAAGTTGGTGAGCGCCAGCCCGATCAGCGGCGATCGTCCACGAACCCGCAACGGCGCATCCGCGCCGATCAATTCGATCGAGCGGCCACCTTCGTATATCGCGGGTGCCGCCTCGGCCACGATTGCCTGCGCGGTCTCGGCGAGATCGAATTGCTCCAATTTGTCGATGTCGAGCCGTTCGAGCGACGCGAGATCGAGCAATTGGGTGACCACGTGCGCTGCGCGATCGAGCGTGGCGCGCATTCCGGCGGCCTGATCGGCATCGTCGATCGCATCGACCCGCAGCCGCAGCGACGCAAGTGGCGTGCGCAGTTCGTGCGCGACATTGGCGACGAACTCGCTCTGCGACCGAAATCCCTCCTGCAACCGATCGAGCGCCTTGTTGGTGGCGATCGCCAGCGGCGCCACCTCGGTCGGCACGAGGGCAACGGGCAGGCGCAGATCGAGATTGGTGGGCCCGATCCCGGCGGCCCTCACCGACAAAGCCCGCACCGCCTGCGTCGATCGCCTGAGCACGAAAAGATTGATGAGCGGCAGTGCGGCCAGAACGGGAAGGAGCAGCCACAGCAGCCGGCTCAGGAAGGCGCGTACGACATCGTCGGTGACGACTTGCGGATCGTTATTATCCTGCGAAACGACCAGCAGCGCATGGCGGTCGCCACGCACGATCGGCCGGGTCAGCCCGCGAACGGGTCCGGCCGAGAAGAGCTGCAGCGGCGCATGCCTCAAAGCTTTCGCGCGAATGGCCGGTTCGGATCGCGGACTCGCGAGGATAACTCGGCCGTCGTCGCCGAGCAGGGCATAAGCCCGTCCGTCGACCCCGGCGGCATACAATGCGAGTTGCTGGCGGCTGAGCCGCAAATGCCAGCCTTGCGCATCCGCACTCATCCCCGCGACAAGTTGATCCGCCTGCCCGCGCAGCAACTCGGCCTGATAGCTGGCTGCCGTGCGCCGGAGCATGTGCGACATCGCCAGCGACAGTGCGAGAGCGACAAGGATGATCGTCACGACATGCGCTAGCGCGACCTGGCCGAATTGCGATCGCGGCAGGCCGAGCTTCATGCGATATGCCGCAACATATAGCCGACGCCACGCACGGTTTCGATCCGGACGGTCGAACCCAATGCTTCGAGCCGGCGCCTCAGCCGATGAACATAGACTTCGATTGCATTCGAACCGAGCTCTTCGGTCAGGCCGAATAGTTGGTCCTCGACGATCCGCTTCGGGATCACCCGCCCGGCGCGGCGGATCAGAAGCTCAAGGAGTTCGATCTCGCGCTGCGAGAGAGTAACGTCTCGCCCGTCCACCTTCACCTGCCGCGTCGCCGGATCGAAGGCGAGGTTTCCGATTGTAAGCGCCGAGCCGAGATTGCCGTCATGCCGTCGCAACACCGCCTGCAGCCGTGCGTCGAGTTCGCCGAAGTCGAACGGCTTGACGAGATAATCATCGGCGCCGGCATTCAGCCCGGCGATACGCTGCTCGATGTCGCCGCGCGCGGTCAGGATCAGGATCGGGATGGCCTCGCCCCGCGCGCGGATCCGGCCGAGCAATTTCAGCCCGTCCTCATCGGGCAAACCGAGATCGAGGATGGCAGCGCTGTAATGGACCGCGCCAAGCATCAACTCGGCATCGCCTGCGGTCGCCGCATGGTCGCATGAAATGGCGCGCCGCGCGAACCCGTCGATCAGCGCCTCGGCAATGTCGGCACTATCCTCGACGATCAGCAGCCGCATCGGACGATCCCGCCAAAAAGGCGCCTGTAAGTCTGCTGTAAGGAGGCCGACCTAGGGGCGCGGCTCGCCTTCCAGACCGGGCTTTCCACGCCGCCATGTACGATCATTCCCACCCTTCATCTTTGCCCAGGCCGCGGATCCTGACGGCGCCCGCGCAATATCGGCTACTCGGCATGGCATTGCTAGGTGCAGGACTGGTGGCTCTGATCATCGTCGCTGCGCATTGGCTGACGAGGCCTGTGCCGGCCGAAGTCGCCGCACTGCCGCCCGGCACGTTCAAACCGACGCCCGAGCAGATGGCGGGGCTCGGGACCGAACGCGCCGGCCTCACCAACGATGCCGAGCCAGTCCGCGCCAATGGCATGATCGCGATCAACGAGGATCGCTCTATCCCGGTGCTGATGCCCTATTCGGGACAGGTCGTCCGCGTGCTGGTCGAGGCGGGCCAGGCGGTCGCGCGCGGGCAGGCCCTGCTGACGATCCGCACCGGCGATTTCGTCGACGCCCGCAACGGCCTGTTCACTGCCGCCGCCGCGCGGGCCACCACCGCCTCCCAGCTCCGGATCGCCGAGACGAATGCGAAGCGGCAGGAGGAAATCTACAAGACGGCGGGCGGTGCACTGCGTGATTATCAGCAGGCACAGAATGACCTGATCAGCGCACGCTCGGCCGCGCGCAGTGCAGAGGCGGCACTCGGCGCGGCGCGCGACAAGCTCACCATTCTCGGCAAGACCCCGGCCGAAATCGATCGGCTCGAACGCGTGAGCGAGGTCGAGGGCATCCATGCCGAGACGACGTTGCACGCGCCGATAGCCGGGATCATCGCGCAACGCTCGGTCTCGGCCGGGCAATATGTCGGCGCCGGCGGCGACAAACCGATCATGACGATCGCCGATCCGGACCATTTGTGGCTGGTCGCGCAATTGCCGGAAAGCGATGCGGCGCAGGTCCATCTCGGCGATCAGGTCGAGGTGACGACACCGGCCGTGCCGGGCCGCACTTTTCACGCGACGATCGACAACGTGGGCGCCGCGCTCGATCCGGCAACGCACCGTCTGGCCGTGCGCGCATCCTTGTCTGTGCCCGGCGGTCTGCTCAAGCCGCAGATGTTCGCCAGTTTCACGATCCTGCGTCCCGTCAGTCGCGACGCGCTGACCGTGCCCGCGGGAGCAGTCATCCATGAGGGCGACACGGCCCGCTTGTGGATCGTGCGGCCCGACGGATTGCTCCAGTCGCGGCCCGTCCGCGTCGGCGATGCAAACAATGGCCATGTGCGGATCATCGCCGGGCTGGCACCGGGCGAGAGAATTGTCACGTCGGGCGCCCTGTTCGTCAACGAAGCCGCACTCGGCCAATAGAAATGAACAGCATCGTCCGGTTCGCGCTGCGACAGCAATTCCTGATCGTCCTGCTGATGGGCGCGTTGCTGCTGGCCGGCGCGATCGCCTTCGCCAACCTCAATATCGAGGCCTATCCCGATCCGGTCCCGCCGATGGTCGAAGTCGTGACCCAGAGCGCCGGCCTGTCGGCCGAAGAGCTCGAACGCAACGTCACGATTCCGATCGAAGTGCAGATGGCGGGCGTGCCCGACATCGCGACGGTACGCTCGATCTCCTTGTTTGGCTTGTCGGACGTTCGCATCCAGTTCAGCTATGCCGTCAGCTTCCAGGAAGCGCAGCAGCGGGTGATCAACCGCCTGTCGCAACTCGGGCCGCTGGCCGGCGGTGCGCAGCCGCAGATCTCGCCAACCAGCCCGATCGGCGAAATCTACCGGTACCGGCTGAAAGGCCCGCCCGGCTATTCGTCGATGGACCTGAAGACATTGCAGGATTGGGTCTTGCAGCGCCGGTTCAAGGCCATTCCGGGCGTGATCGACGTCACCGGCTATGGCGGCAAGCTACGCACCTATGAGGTGGTGGTCGATAACGACCGCCTCATCGCGCACGGCGCGACCGTCGGCCAGGTGATCGCTGCCATTGGCAAGAGCGACGCCAATGTCGGTGGCCAGACGATAAACTTCGGGCCGCAATCTGCGATCGTGCGCGGCGTCGGGCTGATCCAGTCCGCCTCGCAGATCGAGAACGTTCTCATCACCACCAATGCCGGCAATCCGGTGTTGCTGAGCGACGTGGCGACCCTCAAGATCGGTAACCAGCCCCGGCTCGGTATCGTCGGAGAGAACCAGGACGACGATATCGTCGAGGGCATCGTCCTGATGCAGCGCGGCGCCAAATCCATGCCGACGATCAAGGCGGTCAAGGCGGAGGTCGATCGCATCAACGCCGGCGGGGTGCTGCCGCCCGGGGTGACCTTGGAGCGCGTCTACGATCGATCCGGGCTGATCGGGCTCACCACCGCGACGGTGATGCACAACCTCATCGCCGGCATTGTCCTGATCTTCCTTCTCCAATGGTTGTTCCTCGGCGATCTGCGCAGCGCGATCATCGTCGCGGCGACGATCCCGTTCGCGCTCGCCTTTGCCGTGCTGATCCTGACCTTGCAGGGGGAATCGGCCAATCTGCTCTCGCTCGGCGCGATCGATTTCGGGCTGGTGGTCGATGCGAGCGTCATCATGGTCGAGAACATCTTCCGCCACATGGTCGAGCGATCGGTCCATGTGGAGGGCGGCCACGGCCATTTCTCGCACGCGACCCGGCTGTCAGCGATGCTCCATGCAAGCTCCGAGGTGAGCCGCGGCATCTTCTTCGCCGCCGCGATCATCATCGCCAGCTTCCTGCCATTGTTCACCCTGACCGGGGTCGAAGGCCATATTTTCGGGCCAATGGCGAAGACTTATGCTTATGCCATCGCCGGCGGCCTGATCGCGACCTTCACCGTTTCGCCCGTGCTGGCAGCGATGATGCTGCCCGATCGATTGAGCGAGATCGACACCCGCGTCGTCGTCTGGCTGCGGCGGCTATACGAGCCGGCCATCGCCTTCGCGCTGGCCAACCGGATCGTCGCGCTGGGCGGCGCGCTGCTGCTGGTAACCGCCGCCTTGATCGGCATGCGTTCGCTCGGCGTCGAGTTCCTGCCGCATCTCGAGGAAGGCAATCTCTACATTCGGGCGAGTCTGCCGCCCTCGATCTCGCTCGACGCGGGGCAGCCGACCGTGAACGGGATTCGCCGCATCCTGGCGAGCTATCCTGAAGTGCAGGACGTAATCTCGCAGCATGGCCGGCCCGACGACGGCACCGATGCGACCGGCTTCTTCAACGCCGAATTCTTTACCCCGCTCAAGCCTGCCGACCAATGGCCCGCCGGAATGACCAAGGAAAAGCTCACGCAGATCCTGTCGCAGCGGCTGGCCAACACCTATCCCGGAGTCGATTTCGCCTTCTCGCAATATATCGAGGACAATGTCGAGGAGGCCGCGTCCGGCGTGAAGGGCGCCAATTCGATCAAGCTGTTCGGCCCCGATCTCGCCACGCTCGAACAGATCGCCGGCCGCATCAAGGGCGAGATGGCGAAGGTGCGTGGCATCACCGATCTGGGCGTGTTCCAGTCGCTCGGCCAACCGACCGTGCGGGTCGATGTCGATCGGACCCGCGCCTCGCGCTACGGCCTTACGCCCGACGACATCAATACGACCGTCGCCGCCGCGATCGGCGGCCAGTCGCCGGGCGACCTGTACGAACCCGGCACCGATCGCCATTTCGGCATCGTCGTCCGCCTGCGCCCCGAACAGCGCGACAGCCTGGAGGCGATCCGTCGGATCACCGTCGGCGCGCCCTCCCCCACCGGCGGCATCGTGCCGGTGCCTTTGTCGGAAATCGCCAATGTCCGGCTGACCTCGGGCGCGTCGTTCATCTATCGGGAGCATCAGGAACGCTTCATTCCGATCAAGTTCAGCGTGCGCGATCGCGATCTGGGTGGCGCGGTGGGCGAAGCGCAGGCACGGATCGCGCGCAACGTGAAGCTGCCGCCCGGCTATCACATCGAATGGGCGGGTGAACTCGGCAATCTCGACAGCGCGGTCCACCGACTGGATATCGTCGTGCCGATCAGTCTCGTCCTGATCCTTGTGCTGCTCTACGCGAATTTCGGTTCGATCCGCGATACTTTGCTCGCCTTCACCGTCATTCCCATGACGATCGTCGGCGGCGTGGCAGCACTGGCGCTCACCGGCACGCCATTCAGCATATCGGCTGCCATCGGCTTCATCGCCCTGTTCGGTATCGCGGTGATGGACGGCATCCTGCTCGTGACCACCTTCAATCACGCAATCGATGGCGAATTGTCGCGCGACGACGCGCTGGTCGTCACGGTGCGGACTTGCCTGCGGCCGGTGGTAATGACCTGCCTGGTGGCCGCGATCGGGCTGCTGCCGGCTGCCCTTTCGACCGGGATCGGCAGCCAGGTCCAGAAGCCGCTCGCGCTGGTCGTGGTCGGCGGCATGGCGCTGGCGCCGTTGCTGATCCTGCTGGTCCTGCCGGTCCTGATCGCCCGTTTCTCGCGCCATGTGAGCCCAGAGGATCGCGGTGCGCACGGCCGCTATGTCGGACACCACGATAACCCGCAGGAGTCCGCATGACCCCGCGCCGGTTGCTCATCCTCGCCACCGTCACGCTGACGACGTCCTGCTCGCTCGGCCCGAAACATGTCGATGCCGGTGCGCCAATGCCAGCGACAAGCGCGGGCAATGCTTCGATATTGCCAATCTCGCCCGTTAGCGGGTCGGCGCAGACGATTATCGAGGGCACCGTTCCCGCGAAATGGTGGCAGGCCTTCGAAAGCCGCGTTCTCGATGGGCTGATCGAACGCGCACTGGTGACGAATAACGACATCCACACTGCCGATGCGGCGCTGCATCAGGCTCGCGAACAGGCTGCAGCGGCGGCAGGCGCGACCCTGCCGCAGATCGACGCCAGCTATCAGGCGCAGCGTGTGCGGGCGTCGCAGACCTTCGCCAATCCGCTGCCCGATCCCACGCAATATGATTATTCGCTTCACACGGCGCAGGTCACCGTCGCCTACCCGCTCGATCTTTTCGGCACGGGCCGGAACAAGCTCGCCTCGGCCCGCGCGGCGGCCGAGGTCCAGCGCGAGAAGCTTCGCGCCGCGCGCACGACGGTGGCCGCCAATCTCGTGCTCGCCGTGATCCAGCAGGCGGTGCTGCGCGAGCAGATCGCCAATGCCGATCGCGCGGTGGCTGCCAATCGCGACATTCTGACGATGATGCGGCGACGCCAGCAATTGGGCGCGATCGGTGCCGCCGACGTCTCGGCGCAAGAAACCGCGCTGGCCACCGCCGAGGGCGTAGCCCCTCCTCTGGTGCGGGCGCTCGCCCACCAGCAGGCTCTGATCGACGCCTTGCTCGGGCAGGCGGCGGGCGACCAGCTGCCGCCTTTGCCAACCCTCGACGAACTGCATGTCCCTGCCCGGTTGCCGCTGGCCTTGCCGGCCGACATCGTGCGCCACCGCCCCGACGTTGCCGCCGCAGAGGCCCAGATGCGCGGTGCCGCCGCCGATGTGGGGGCGGCCATCGCGGCGCGGCTGCCGGCGATCCAGCTCACTGGAACGGCAGGCGGTGCCGCAACCCGTTTCGCCGACATGTTTGCAAGTGGGAATCCGTTCTGGACCCTGATCGGCGCGGTCTCGCAGCCGCTCTTTCACGGCGGGGCGCTCAAGCATCAGCAGCGGGCGATGGAGGCGGAACTCGACGGCGCCAAGTCGCAATATCGCGCGGCGGCGATCCAGGCCTTCGTCGATGTGTCCGATGCGCTGACCGGGCTCCATGCCGACGCCGATGCGCTCGATGCCGCGACCCGCGCGGATCAGGCGGCGGCGCGCAGCCTCGGCTTCGTCACGCGGCAGCTCGAGCTCGGCGATGTCGGCACGCTCAATCTGCTCAACGCCAGCGCGGCTCGCGCTCAGACGGCGGCGCAGCTGGCACAGGCGCGGGCCGCCCGGCTTTCGGACAGCGTGGCACTTTTCCAGGCGCTCGGCGGCGGTTGGTAAACGGGAGGATTGGGCATGGGCGGCTTGATCGGGCACGGGATCGTCAAGTTCACGATTGCAGCGGGGCTGCTCCACGCGCCCGTCGATGTGAATCTGCATCGCGCGGAGAGCGTCATCGATCCCGGCATCCCGGTGACGCTGGTCTCCCCCGATTTCGCGACGCGGCTCGCGCTCAAACCGAGAGGCCAGCAAGCCGTCAGCGCATATACCCTGTCCGGCCCACTCGCGATGACCGGCCCGGTCTCGATCAGCATTCATACCGCTCGGTTCAAGCTATCGGGTCTCGCGATCGAGACGCCCGATCTGACCGAAAAGGCGCCTAAGGCCGATATCGTGTTCGGCCGCGACATGCTGCTGCATGCGACGCTGGCGCTGGACCTCGATCACGACACGATCGGCGCGGTAGCGGGCAGCGACTTCCGCACCGCCACCGGCAGGCTGCAGAAGATACCGGTCGAGATTGATCCCGAGGGTCGTATCCACCTTGAGATGACGATTCGCGGTATCGTCTACCCGGCGATATTCGATATGTCCGCGGCCAGTGCCGCGACGGTCGGGCCCGGCGTGATGAACCGGCTAGCTACCCCAGGCGATACCACGACATCCGATCAAGGCGTCATGCTCGACGACGCGCATATCGGCGACATCGCGTTGTCCGGCATCCGCGCCGATAAGGATCAGGGGCAGGCTTATTCGGCCGGCATCGTGTTGGGGCTCGCCGCCTTCAAGGGGCACCGCATGGTCCTCGATCTCGAGCACGAGCTGATCTGGCTGAGATAGGCTTCCTGGAAACGATGATGGCAAGTCTGACGCACAAGGTTCACGACGCCGAAGCGGCTCTCCTGGCCGAATTGCGGCAATGGCGGCGCGCCATTCGCACCGATGGCGAGCCTGCCGTTCCGGCCGTTCCCGAACTGAAGATCGGGCAACGCATCGCCGACAGCGTCGCTGCCACGATGGGATCGTGGCGGTTCATCATCATCCAGTCGATCATCCTGCTTTTCTGGGTGGCCGCCAACATCGTGGGCTTCATCAGGGCTTGGGACCCCTATCCCTTCATCCTGCTGAATCTCGCCCTGTCATTCCAGGCCGCCTACGCTGCCCCGATCATCATGATGAGCCAGAACCGCCAGCAGGATATCGACCGTAGGGCGGCGGAAAGCGACTATAAGATCAACGTGAAGGCGGAGCTCGAGATCGAACTGCTGCACCAGAAGCTCGATCAGTTGCGCGAACAGGAAGTGCTGGAACTAACCAAGGCGGTTTCGGACCTGACCGCGCTGCTCAACCGATCCGGCATTTGCGAGCCCGCGCCGGACGCTCCGAAACCCTGACGCCACCAAAACCAACGGCCGAAAGACCGCTCGTAAGGTTGGTGTAAGCCACAGGCACGATGAGCGGTGCAACGAATTGATTTCACCGCGCGATCATACCCTGGCGCGCGATGAACGGTGGCCCGTCATTCCCCCCGGTCTGGCGGGCCGCCGAACAACTCTGAGGCTTCCCGAAGGCCAGGAACTGCCTCTCTTGCCGTCGGACACCACAACCGATTGCCAAGGCGATCTCGGCCACGACAGGCGGGCGGAACCGCCGGGCCGGCGCAGAATCCCGCTACGCGATCGTGCCGATCAACGAGACGATCGTTGCGGTCATGGGATAAGCTGGCGCCAAACTCCGCAATCCGAGCCAATCCGGCGCGAACCACTCGTCAGTGGCCGCGGAGGTTTACGTATGGCAAGTCCGTGGTCCGACAGGGACAATAGCGTGGGTGCCACACGATGTTCCATCCTGCAGGGGAGCGATTGATATGCCAGAAATCAAGCAAGCCGTTCGGTTCACGCCGCAATCCAAGGACATCCCGGAGACGGATTTGGTATCGCGAAGCGGCGTGCGGATCCACGTTTCGCAGGCACAAGCTGGCGACATCGATGCGCTGAGCGCATTTTTCAGCCAACTCGGCCCGGACGACCTGAGGTTTCGGTTTCTGGGCACGATGAGCGAGGTTCCGCGCGATCAGATCGCCGCCATGCTCGACAATGGCGCCATCACGTTTCTGGCGCGCAATGCGACCGATGGCGCACTGATCGCGGTTGCAACGCTGGTGGAACAGCACGGCGGCACTGAAGCCGAAGTCGCGCTTTCGACGCTATCGGAGTGGAAGCATCGGGGTGTCAGTTGGACCTTGCTCGAGCATGTCCTGAACTATGCCCGGGCGCATGGCTACAGAAGCGTATCGTCTCTCGAGGCCGCCGAAAACCGCGACGCCGTGAAGCTGGAACGCGAGATGGGATTCGTCACGCGACTGAGTTCTGCCGAGCCGGTGGAACTCATCTGCAGCAAGCGCCTGAGCGAATAGCGACTCGGTTACGGCCCCGGCAATACGCCGGGGCCGTAACCCTATGGATGGCGATTATCGGTCAGGACGCCTTTTTTGGCCTCGCATCATGCCAACACCCCCAGGAGCGTTGGGAGACGATAGCATCGTCCGCATCCCGGAATCAGATGTGGCGCCATCGCAACGCCGTCGATCCTGCTGGTACCGCGCACTGCTAACAGCCGGCGCAAGAGAGCCACTTAAACAATGGACGATCCGCGTTCAGGGTGAAATACCGCCGCCGATCAGCCCGCCGCGCGATCGAAATGCGCCCGCGCCTCTTCCATATACCATTCGATGCGCCACGATCCCTTGCGCGCTGGCCGCGCCAGCCGGGCTAGCACAATCGCGGAAGAGGCCAAAGCGGCAAGGATTAGCACGATACTCATCATCGCCTCCGGGTCACTGATTCGAACCTAGAGCGCCGGGCCTGAACGCGTGATTAGGAGTGTTACGTAACGATCGCCCGACTAGGTAGATTCACCGAATGCAGGGCTTCGATGCGGAAACTAGGGTTGGGCAAAGGAGATCCCCATGGCCGGTTCCTTGCCGCGTTGTCATCGGCCACGCCATGTCGTGGTGCTTGCCCATCCCGACCGGAAGAGCTTCAACGGCCTCATCGCCGACACTTATTGCCAGACGGTCGCCAGCCTTGGCCAGGAAGCAATCGTCCGCGATCTCTACGCGATCGGCTTCGACCCCCTCCTGAAGAGCACCGAAAGGGCGGGCAGCAAGCCCCCGTCGCTAGGGTCCGACGTAATCGCGGAGCGAGAGACGATCGGCAGCAGCGACGTCTTCGTATTGGTTTATCCGATCTGGTTCGGCATGCCACCGGCCATCCTGAAAGGCTATATCGATCGCGTCCTCGGCGCCGGCACGACGCCGCGTGACCTGCAAAAAGCGAACGGGCCCGGCATGCTGCGCGACAAGCTGCTCGTCAGCATCACCACGTCGGGCGCGAGCACGCATTGGCTGAACCAGCGGCATCAGCTCGAAGCCATGCGGGCGCTACTGGGCAATTACCTGGTCAAGGGTTTCGGCATGCGCGGCTTCGAGGAACTGCATTTCGGCGAAACGATCGAAGGTCTCTCGCAAGAGTTCGTCGATGCGCTGATCGGGCGCGTGGCGGATTTCGCGGACGAAATCTGCCAGAACGCGGCCGATCATAGCCTGCTGACGCCCGTAGCCTGATCCGGCCGCACCAACTCCGAGCCCCAGGGGCGATGCGAGACAACGCGAGCGGCCCGCTGATCCCCGCCCGCAGGCCGATCGCTATTGGGGGGTGGTGAGCCTCGATCGCGCTTGTCTTGTCACGAGCGCTGCATCATGCATCTAGGCCGCCCGCCAACTTGGCCACCGCGTCGGTCAGCACATGATCCATCAGGGGCTTCTGGAAAACTCTGGCGAAACCTTCGATCGTCGCGCGTTCTTCCAGAGTGGGCGAATGGTAGGCCGTGATCAGAACCGCCGGACCATTCCAGCCATCGGCACGCAGCTCCCGCAGCAGCGCCATGCCGTCGATATCCGGCATGGCATAATCCGCCACGAAGCAGGCCGCATCGCGCGTCGTTCGATCGGCCAGCAGTGCGGCGCCCGACGCATAGGATCGGACGTCGAATCCCCGCCCCTGCAGAAGAAGTTGAAGCGAACGGCGAACGCCCGGATCATCCTCCACGACCAGGATCTTGGGCCGCGCCGCCGCGGCCGTCAGTCTTTGTTCCTGCATCATTGTCCTTCGCTAAGGCCGATATGGGATCGGCCATGCGACAACCTGACAGGAATGAGAGGGTAAATCTGTACGTAATCGTCCCTAGGCGCGGCCGGCCCCAAGGCCCGCCGCGAACGCAATCCGCAGCGCATCGGACAGGCTGCGCACGTTCAGCTTGCTCATGAGATTCGCGCGATGCACTTCCACGGTGCGCGCCGAGATGCCGAGATCATAGGCGATCGTCTTGTTCGGCAGACCTTGCGCCAGCCCCTCCAGGACATCGCGCTCGCGCGGCGTTAACGCCTGGATGATCACCGATGCCTCGTCCTCCCGCGCGGCCCTTTCGCCGGCATTGTCGAGGCGAGCGAACGCGGCTTCGATCGCGTTCAGCAGTAATGCCTTTTCGAACGGCTTTTCGATGAAATCGACCGCCCCGGCCTTCATCGCGCGCACCGCTATCGAAATGTCTCCATGGCCCGTGAGCACGATCACCGGCATCGCCACCCCGCGATCGTTCAGCGCCTGCTGCACCTCCAGCCCGTCCATTTCCGGCATGCGCACGTCGAGCAGGATCGCGCCCGGGGGGGCATGACGCACCTCCTTTAGGAAGGCCACACCCGATTCCCAGGTCTCGACCGCGAACCCCGATGTCTTCAGCATGAAACTGGCTGATCGCCGGATGGCGTCTTCGTCATCGATGATATGGATCAGGCGTCTATCCGCCATCATGTTTCTCCGCCTCGACCTTCACCAAAGTGAACCGGAACAGCGAGCCTCCGCCCTCGGCCGGTTCCATCCAGATACGCCCGCCATTCGCTTCGACAATGGTACGGCAGATCGACAAGCCCAACCCCATGCCAGTGCTCTTCGAACTGTTAAAGGCCCGAAACAGATTTTCCACCATTTTGGGAGAAACTCCCGGCCCGGTATCGGCGACGGTAACCCGGACGAGATTAGCACCTTCCGGCTCGGTGACAACCCGAAGCCGGCGCACGGGCGAGCCGGCCATCGCTTCGATCGCGTTACGCATCAGATTGATGAGAACCTGCTGCGTCTGCACCTTGTCGACAAGAACCGGGCTAGCCGACGGATCGATTTCAAAACTGACGGTCACGCCTTTTTCGCGCGCTCCGATAAGCGCCAGCTTGGACGCCTCGTCGATCAGGGCCGACAAATCCTCTACCGACTTCTCCACCTCGCCCCGCGCCACGAACTCCCGCAATCGACGGACGATCTGGCCCGCGCGCAAGGCTTCCCCGGCAGCATCGCCGAGCGCGTCCGCGATCATTGGCATGTCGTCCGGATTGGGAGCGGCGAGCAGATCGCGCACCGCCTCCATATAATTGGCAACGGCGGTCAGCGGCTGGTTGAGCTCGTGCGCCAAGGTTGAGGCCATCGTGCCCATGGCGCTGACGCGTGCGGCGTGGACCAGTTCCGAACGCAATTCCTCCATCCGGGCCTCCGTCCGCTGCGCCTCGGTAAGATCGCGCACGAACCCGGTGAAGACGCGCTGGCCGTCGGTGATCGCCTCCCCCACCGACAATTCCATCGGAAAGGTCGAACCGTCCCATCGCCGGCCGGTGACGATCCGCCCGCGACCGATGATCCGGGCCTCGCCAGTCGCGATATAGCGCTGAATGTAGCCATCGTGCCGCTCGCGATCGGGGGACGGCATCAGGTGGCTGACGTTCAGCCCGATTACCTCTCTTTGGCTTACGCCGAACAGCCGTTCGGCCGCAGCGCTGAACGACATGAGCCGGCCACGCTCGTCGATCACCATCATCGCATCGGGCACGGTCGAGAGGATCGAGCGGAGATGCGCCTCGCTGGCGCTGACCTTGCGTTCGGCAGCCCGCTGCTCGGTAACGTCGCGGATCACCTTCCCGAACCCGCGGAGTTCGCCGCTTTCGTCGTGAAGCGCAGTAATCGAGACATGCGCCAGAAACTCCGACCCGTCCTTTCGCAGGCGCCATGCTTCTTCTTCGAACTTGCCTTCCGATCGCGCTCGATCGAGATCGGAGACCGGCTTGCCCGCCTCGATCTGATCGGCCGGATAGAAAAGCGCGGCATGTTGCCCAACCGCCTCCGCCTCGGTCCAGCCTTTCAGGCGTTCGGCGCCCTTGTTCCAGATGGTCACATACCCATCGGGATCGAGCATGTAGATCGCATAGCCCTGGGCGCCATCGATCAGGAGGTTGAGCTCATCCGCCTGCGCGGACGCAAGTTCGGCGCGACGGCGCTCGCGATGTTCGCTGACATCTGTCCGGTGCCGAAGCTGCCGGACCATGCCCGCCAGATAGATCACCCCGATCGACGCCACCAGGAAGGTCAGCAACTCCGCACCCGTAATCGTATCCCCCATGGCCGGCATGAAGCTCGTCACCAGGCCGAACGACAAGAATGTCGCCACGATCGCGGGCAACGGGCCGCCGAACACTGCGGCGGCGAGCACGGCAACGAGAAACAGCAGATAGCGCGCATGATCGCCTAACCAGGGATTGAGGGCGAACGTTATCCCCGCCGCGAGCAGCACGGCCGCGACCGCGAGACCATAGGCCCGAGGATGATATCGCCGCGAACTTATTTGGCCGCTATTCAATCCCGTCTCCGCCGCCACAGCACTGGTCACCCGGAACCATCCCGGGTTCGCGCGATGCAACGCGGGTCCATAATCGATTTGTGGTTGGAACGAAATCTTGCGACCGGCGGCCGGCCGACGAGGCAGCGTCATCGTCGTGCCTTTTTCATGGCGTTCGGCTAACCGCGGCAAGCGGCGCGCGCCCATTGAGGAATATACGGATATGGCGCAACGATATGATACAGCGCAACGAGCCGCATTCCGCTGTTCGGGCTGATAGGAGGCTTCGAACGTGCGAACGACCCGTCGTCACAGCGAAAGACATGCGATCGGCCATGTCGCATGGCTGCGCGCCGCCGTTTTGGGCGCCAATGATGGGATTCTTTCGACCGCGAGCCTTATCGTCGGCATCGCCAGCGCGGCAGGTGGCCGCCCGGCGGTATTGATAGCGGGTGCGGCAGGGCTGGTGGCCGGCGCCTTTTCGATGGCGGCGGGCGAATATGTCTCGGTCAGTTCGCAGGCCGATCTCGAACAGGCCGATCTGGACCGTGAAAAGACGGAGCTTCACACCAATCCCGTGGGCGAGACCCAGGAGCTGACGCAGATATACATGGCCCGCGGCGTCTCCCAAGAAACCGCAGCGGCGGTTGCGCGCGAACTGATGGAGCACGACGCGCTCGATGCGCATGCGCGCGACGAACTCGGCCTGTCGGGCGCCACAGCGGCGCGCCCCGTACAGGCCGCTGTCGCATCAGCCACGTCGTTCGCCGCGGGCGCCGCGTTACCGCTCGTGACCGCCATGCTGGCCCCCGTCAACCTGCTCGCTCCGATCGTCATGGGCGCGTCGCTGGTGATGCTGGGGTTGCTCGGCGCGATCGGCGCCCAAACCGGACGCGCCCCGATCGGAAAGGCGGTGTTGCGCGTCATATTGCTCGGCGGCGCCGCGATGCTGGCAACGATCGGTCTAGGGCGCCTTCTGGGCACCGCGATCTGATCGCTCCGACCCGGACTCCCGTGGACAAAAAGACGACGTTGACCGGCACCGGGGGGCTCGCCCTCAATGCGCAAGCAAGACCGGGACCGGGCTTTCGCTCAGCATCCTGCGTGTAACGCCACCGAACAGTGCCTCGGCGAAGCGCGCATGACCGAAGCCGCCCATGACGACATAATCCGCATGGGTCCGACGAATTTCGTCGAGGATGATATCGGCGGGCTTGCCCGTGAGCGTGTTGCGCCGGATGATTCCGGGCTTCACGCCGTGGCGCGACAGATAGGCCGCGGCCTCTTCGGCCGGTGATTGCACCGATCCGTCGGCGACCTCCAGCAGGATGACCGTCTCGGCGAGTTCAAGCAACGGGGCCGCGGCACGCAGGGCCGCTGCGGCGTTGGGCGAGCCGTCCCAACAAACGAGCGCCAGTCCGCACAGATCGAGCCCCCGACTGGCCTCCGGCACCACAAGGACTGGCTTGCCCGATTTCACCACGACGTCGCCCGCTACCGTGCGCATGTCGGGCAGCGGGAAATCGTCCAGCGCACGATTCACGATGATCAGGTCGGTGAGCGCCGAGGCATCCTGCAGGCATGGCGCGATCGGCCCGGTGGCCTCCTTCCAATCCCAGCTGATCTGTTCCCCGGCCAGCCGCCGCTCGACGATCGTGTGGTTCGCCGCCTCGCGCTTACGCTCGTCCTCCAGCAGCATCGCTTCGCCTACGCCGGTATAATAATCCCCGATGATCACCGGCGTGACCGTCACGTCGAGACAGGTAAGATGCCCTTCGACCGCGCGCGTCACATCCAGCGCGGCCTGGAGCCGTGCTTCCTGGCCCCGATCATCATGCATCAAGACGAGAATGTTCTTCATGTCAGCCTCCATTTCGCTTGGCTCGGAACGGAGGATTAGGTTTGGTCGCGACGGCACCATATGCGTGACTTTACGGATGATGGCGGTTTGACCACGGTCAAGGCTCCTGCCGTTCAGGCCCCCTATCGCACATCGACACGAATAAGGTTCGGAGTTCGACATGGCGCATTTTCCCGATACACGCGGCTTTACGGGGACGCTGCGCCCCCTCAGGATCGAAGGCGATATCCTCGATCTCGAGATCGAGGGCGAGATCCCGCCGCAACTCAACGGCACGTTCCACCGCGTCCATCCCGATGCACAGTTCCCGCCGATGTTCGCGAACGACCAGTTCTTCAACGGCGACGGTATGGTCAGCCTGTTCCATTTCCACGACGGCATCGTCGATTTCCGCCAGCGCTATGCCCAGACCGACAAATGGAAGTTGGAACGCGCGGCCGGCCATGCGCTGTTCGGCGCCTATCGCAACCCGCTCACCGACGATCCCAGCGTCGCCGGGCAGATCCGCGGCACCGCGAACACCAACGTGATGGTGCATGGCGGCTCGCTCTACGCGATGAAGGAGGACAGCCCCTGCCTGATCATGGATCCGCTGAGCCTCGAGACGATCGGCTATACGCGCTTCGGCGGCAAGCTGCGCAGCCAGACTTTCTGCGCGCATCCCAAGATCGATCCCGCGACCGGCAACATGTGCGCCTTCGCCTACGCCACCAAGGGGCTGCTGACGCGCGACATGGCCTATATCGAGATCGGACCGGAAGGCGATCTGGTGAAGGAGATCGCGTTCGAAAATCCCTATTACTGCATGATGCATGATTTCGGCGTGACCGAGGATTATGCGGTCTTCCACGTCGTTCCGATCGTCTCGTTATGGGAGCGGCTCGAGGCCGGCTTGCCCCATTTCGGTTTCGACCGCACCCTGCCGGTCTATCTGGGCGTGTTGCCGCGCAACGGAACCGCCGACGATATCCGCTGGTTCAAGGCGCCCGAGACGGTCTTCGCCAGCCACGTCATGAACGCTTTCAACGAAGGGACCAAAATCCATTTCGACACCCCGGTCGCGATGGGCAATTGCTTCCCCTTCTTTCCGGACGTGCATGGCGAACCCTTCGATCCGATCGCGGCGCGACCGTATTTGACGCGGTGGACGGTCGATATGACGTCCAACAGCGACACGTTCGAAAGCGTGGTGCCGCTGACCGACATGATCGGCGAATTTCCGCGCATCGACGATCGCTTCGCGACCAGGCGTCATCACCATGGCTGGATGCTGGTGATGGATCCCGACATGCCGTTCGAAGGCCCGAGCGGGCGTGCCTCCGGCTTTATCATGAACCGGCTGGGGCACATCGATTTCTCGACCGGCCAGCAGACGAGTTGGTGGGCTGGGCCGCAAACGATCCTGCAGGAGCCCTGCTTCGTACCGCGCACGCCCGATGCCGCCGAGGGCGACGGCTATATCATCGCGGTCGCCGACAATCTGGTGACCAATTATTCCGACCTGATCGTCCTCGACGCGCGCAAGATCGCCGAAGGACCGATCGCCCGCGCAAAATTGCCGATCCGGCTGCGATCGGGGCTGCACGGCAATTGGGCGAATGCGACGAGCTTGGCTGCCTGAGGGGGTTAGGCAGGTGTCGCGCATGACCGCAAGGCCATGCGCGGCATTCTTTCAGGCGGCGCGCCTGTCCTGCTCCATGCGATCGGCATGATCGCGCGCTTCCAGCACCAGGGTCGCAGCGGCGGTGTTGGAGATCGGGATGTGATAGTTGCGCGTGATCTCGGCGACATGCTCGCCGAGCGCGCCGCGCGCGGCGATCCAGTTGAGAATCTCGATGCCCTGGCTGCCCGCCAGCTCGATGATGTCCAGCGCCGAGTGATGGGTCAGCCGCTCGGGATCGGGCCCGATCGCGTCGAGGCAGAAGCGATCATAATCGGGATTGAGGAAGCCCGCCCGCTCGCCATCGAGCTGGTGCGAAAGGCCGCCCGTGCCGAGCACGACGATGCGCTCGTCACCGCCCCAACTCGCCAGCGCCCGGCCGACGGCGCGGCCGAGCGCCAGACAGCGTTGCGGGCTGGGTAACGGATGCTGCACGGTGTTGATCGCGATCGGCACGATCTTGACCGCGCGATTGTCGGCGCCGGGCCAGCACAGGTTGAACGGCACCACCAGCGCGTGATCGACCAGCATCTCCTGGCAGACCGTCATATCGAAATCGTCGGCGACGAGCGCTTCGATCAAATGCCAGGACAGGGCCTGCGCGCCCTCGAACGGCGCTGCCACCGGTAGGCCCCATCCCTCGTCGGCATTGCGGTAGGTGGCCGCAGCACCGATCGCGAAGGTCGGCATCTTGTCGAGGAAGAAATTGAGGCCGTGGTCGTTGTAAAACACCACCGCCACGTCTGGCCGCTGCGCCGCCAGCCAGCGCTGCACGGGGCGATAGCCCGCGAAGAAGGGCTTCCAATAGGGATCGTCCTGCAGGCCCTTGGCGATAGCATTGCCGATCGCGGGCACATGGCTGGTGAAAATGCCACCGATGACGTCAGACATGAGCGGTTTCCTTGGCTTCGAGCAAACGTTGTTTGAACTGTTCGACGGTCGATCGCGTCTGCTGCGCGCCGAGATCCTGGACGTTGAGTCCGAAAATCCCCGCCAGCTTGGCGAGATAGTAGATGTTCCCGCCGGCTGCGATCATCGCCAGGACATCGCGCTGCTCGACCGCGCGCTGCTGCTCGGCATCGAGCCCGTAACGGCGGCAATAGGTGGCCTCGTCGGCCTTGAACGCCGCGCGATTGGCCGGATCGTTGAACGAATAGCACATTGCGTTGAGCGCATAGCCACGCATTGCTTCCGCTCCCCCGAAAACGGGCGTGCCCGGGATGACGCGGCGCCCGTTTCGCGCGCCGATTTCTGATCTCTTTTCCATCATAGCTCCCATCCTCATTTGGAGGAGCATGGCATCGCCGCGGCGATCGGCCTTGATGCGGGTCAAAATCGGATTTGGCCCGCGCGTCGCACAAGCGCGAAAAAAAGGCCGCTGCGGCAAAGCGCAGCGGCCACGGCTGGCAGTCACGAGACGACCCAGCGTCCGTCCGGCTCGGTGCGCTCGCCAGGGTATCAACGAGGGCGGAGCGGAACGGTGAAGCCTTGTTGCGCGCAACCGCCGCCGCGTGCTTTGATCGGAGTCAAATAATACGGGAATCTACGCACAGCCCCAGCGCCACGCCATCGATAATCTTCGGGCATGATGACCAACGAGACCTGCGCGGACTGCTCGGTCCGGTTCCAATCGCTCTGCGGCGCGTTGGACGAGGCCGAGCTCCTCGAACTCCACCGTATCGGTCGCCGCCGCCATCTCGAGCCTGGCGAGGGCATCGCATGGGCAGGGGACGAAAGCCGGATTTGCGGTAACGTCCTGAGCGGCGTGCTCAAACTATCGGCGGCGACCGCCGATGGCCGCGAGCAGATCGTCGGCTTGCTCTATCCGTCCGATTTCATCGGCCGTCCTTATGCCGATGCCACCAACTTCTCGATCTCGGCATTGACGGATGCCGAAATCTGTCTGTTCCCGCGCGGCCCGTTCGAACAGGTGCTGGGACGCAACGAAGCGATGGAACGCGCGCTGTTGCGACGCACCTTGCTGGCGCTCGATGAAGCGCGTTCCCGCATGGTGATGCTGTCTCGCCAATCGGCCGAGGAAAAGATCGCGGCCTTCCTGCTGGACATGGCCGCACGGGCGGAATCTGGCGCGTGCAAGGCGTTGC
Source organism: Sphingomonas sp. MMS24-J13 (assembly GCF_044905095.1). Classification (NCBI taxonomy): domain Bacteria; kingdom Pseudomonadati; phylum Pseudomonadota; class Alphaproteobacteria; order Sphingomonadales; family Sphingomonadaceae; genus Sphingomonas; species Sphingomonas sp. MMS24-J13. The sequence continues at coordinate 599,907 of NZ_CP173258.1, read as the reverse complement.
CGGGCGGACCGATCACCTTCGATCTCCCGCTCGGGCGCGGCCAGATCGCCGACGTATTGGGCCTCACGATCGAAACCGTGAGCCGCCAGATGACCAAATTCAAGGCCGCCGGCATTATCGCCCTGCCGAGCGTGCGTGGCATCACGATCCGCGATCGCGCGGCCCTGCGCGCCCGGGCGGAGCCGGGCTGAGCACCCTAAATCGGCCGGCTGCTTTCGGTCAGCCGCTCAACCAGCAGCGCCCGTGCATCTGCGGTCAGCCTATTGCTGCCCAGCGCGAGCAATGCGAGTTGCTCCATCGCGATCGCGCTGCGGCAGCCGCGAAAGAAACTCCGTATCATATAACCGAGCGCGTCGGCGGAAACCGCGGCGCCCTCGCCTTCCAGCGCGGTCAGAATGTCCTCGACATCGACGATGCGCGCGGTTCGGGCAAGATGAAAACCATCGAGCAGGCTGCGCGCCAACGGCCGTGCGCGCTCGCGTGCGAACAGGGAGTCGAGTGCCCGATCGTCGCGCACGCGCGACGGTTGGGTCAGCCCCTGCACTTGCGCACGCAACAGGAAAAGTTCGTCTTCGTCCGGCACCAGCGGGAGTTCGTCTGCCATCGCCTCCAGTCGTGCGCAAAGACGCAGCCAGGCACTATGGTCGGCGACAAGCCGTACCAGATCGACCTCATCGATCATGTGCCAGCAATGCGGCGGCCAGATCACGCGTTTCGCTGGTCCACCAATCCGTGACGTAGCCATAAGGGGGGAGTTCCTCACGTTTTGGTATCGCCGCATGGATGGCGCGAGCGAAGCGGGCATTGATCGACATCAAAATGCCCGCTGCGCGATCACGCGATCAGAAGCGCATGCCGATGCCGACGCCGGCGACAATCGGATCGAGATGGACCCGCTCCCGATTGACCAGCGTACCGGTGGTGAGCTTCGCCGTCGTGTCGATGTCGATATATTTGATGTCGAAATTGAGGAAGACCCGCTTCGAGATATCGACGTCAACGCCACCCTGCAGCGCATAGCCGACGCTATCCTTGAGCCCCACGTCGGTCGCCCCGATCGCGTTGACCAGCGCGGAACTGGCCTTCTCATTATAGAAGATCGTGTAGTTGATCCCCGCCCCGACATAAGGGCGAACATGCGCTTCCGGCAGCAGATGATATTGCAGCGTCAGCGTCGGCGGCAGGACCCAGGTGTTGGCCAGCCTGCCCACGCCCTCGAGCGTGCCGCGGCCGGACACATGATGCTTCGTCGTCGCCAGGATCAATTCGGCGCCGATATGCTTGGTTGCCATATAGGTAAAATCGAGTTCGGGCATGACGCTGTTGTTGACGGCCGTATTAGCGCCCGGGAAGCTTGGCGTGACCGGCCCGGTCCGTTCGGTCGGCGCGACCATGATCGCGCGGAGCCGGACGAGGACATCGCCCTTTTCTGCACGGGCCGGCGCGGTGGTGAGCGCCGCCAAACCGGCGGCGGCGAGAAGATATTTGCGCAACGTCTGTCTCCCTTTTGATGGATGACGTTGCGCTAGAAATGAATTGCCTGCCCGACTTTGACCGGCATCAAGTGTCGGCGTATAGTATAATCACCTATATGGTTTCATTCTGCCGGATGGCGGCAGTTGCTTTGTGATGCTGCTCCATCAGCAGTTCGCTGCAAACATGGCGCGCCCGATCGCGAACCGCGAACAGATTTTCGTTGACGAACCGTTCGGCCATGCCTGAGACGATGCGCGAGAAATGGACATGCTGCTCGCCCCGCATGGCGAAGGCATGCACCAGATAGCGATCGAACAGGGACCGCAATGACAGCAATTCGCCCTGCTCGTTAAGCCAGGCATCGGAAGCCCCCGACGAGGTGAAGCTGATCAGCCTCTTGCCAGCGAGAAACCCCTCGGCACTGCGTGTTTGAACCGTCTTGGGATTGATGCCCGACCCGAACACGCGCTCGACATAGCCCTTGAGCATAGCGGGCGGGGTACCGTACCAGATGGGATAGACCAGCACGAAAACGTCGCAATCGCGGATCGCCTCGATTTCCGCCGCGACATCGGGCGAAAGCACGAAATCGTCCTGCGTCGGCCGTTCCGAAGCCTTCAGCGTCGGATCGAAACCGAGCGCATAGAGATCGCGCACGATCGCATCCTGCCCGCATTCGCGCACCGTATCGACATAGGTTTGGGCTACCGTGTGGTTGAAGCTTCCAGGGGCGGGGTGGCACAGGATCACCGCATGACGGGCGATCGGCGGCTTGGTCTTGACCTCGGTCATGGCAACACTCCCTCGTGAACGACACCGGCAAGCGCTTGTCGGAGCGGATGCGGATTGATGTCGATCCTGTGTCGCAGCCAGCATGCCATGCCTGATGACACAGGACTATGGGGCGATCGGATCCGCGAATATTGGGAAGTCTACTTATAGAGCCGTGGGCGACGGCGCTTCAAGATGCCGCGATGATCAAGCGTATAACGATAATCGACGGACATCCCGACGAGGATCCTGCCCGACTGATCCATGGTCTGGTCGATGCCTATATCGACGGTGCCCAAGCGGGCGGACACGAGGTGCGCCGCATCAATGTCGCGGAACTCGAATTCCCGCTCATAAGCTCGACGCACGACTGGCACGGCAGCTATGTGCCGAGCGATATCAAACATGCGCAGGAAGCGATCGGCTGGGCGTCGCATCTGGTCATCTTCTACCCGCTTTGGCTCGGTGACATGCCGGCCTTGCTCAAGGGCTTTCTCGAGCAGGTCATGCGGCCCGGCTTCGCGATCGACGAAGCCGCGGAAGCGCAGCGGGCTGGACTGTTGCGCGGACGATCGGCCCGGATCGTCGTGACGATGGGCATGCCCGCCTTGGTTTATCGGCTCTATTTCGGGGCTCATAGCTTGCAGAGCCTGGAGCAGAATATCCTGAAGTTCGTCGGCATCGCGCCGGTCGCGCACAATCTCTACGGTACGGTGGAGGGCGAACCGCTGCGCCGCGCCGAATGGATCGAAGAGATGGAGATGCTCGGGGGTGAAGGGCGTTAGCGTGGGATGATATCAGGGCGAACCTCCCGATCATTCCCGGAGACAACGGCGGGACCGAGAGCCCCGCCGTTGCTCGACATCAAAACTGATAGCCCATCCCGGCTGCCCCGCCGACCCGTCCTTGCGTGTCGTAGGTCCCGCTCAACTTGACCACGGTGTGGCCGTCGTTCATCGCCTTGGAGAAGCCCGCCGCGAAGGCGGACTGGCCCTGATAGGTGCCGCCGGCCAGCGCGATCATCCCCTTGCCTGCCTCGTAGGCCTGCGGGAGCGCCGCGGCGGCCAGCGCGCCGGCGGTTCCGGCATTGCTGTCCCGCCGTACCTTGCGCAGATCGTAGGTGATGGATTGGAGACGCATGTCGGTATAGTTCTGCGCCTGCGTGACCGCGCTGTTGATGCCGGTGTTGAGTTGCGCGACGTTGACGGCATCGGTCGATGACGTTCCCGCGGCGACATTGTGGACCGCGACCGGCGCGCTTGCCGCCGCTCCCCCGCCTCCACTGCCGAGCGTGACACTGGTCTTCCCGGCATTGTCATACTGGACCGAATTCTGGCCCAGCGCCAAGGCCGTGTTGGCCGTAGTCTGTGCGGTCGTTACGGCCTGGTTGGTGGACGCGAGTTGGCCGCCATTGACGGCTTCGGTCGAGCCCGGCGCCACGGTTCCGTCCGCAACATTGCGCACCGTCACCGGGACTGCCGTATTGCCGCCCGATAGCGTCACCGTGTTGGTGCGATTTCCGGCAGCATCGGCATCGTAGGAGACGGCATTCACTGCGGTGAAAGCCAGCCCATAGATCTGGCCGCCATTCACGGCGTCGGTGGAACCGGCCGCAATGGCGCCGTTACCGACATTGTGCAGCGCTACCGGCGCGGTCGTGGCCCCGACCAGGGTGAGATCGTTCGTGCGGGTGCCGCCGTTCGGCGTCGTGGGCGTCGCCGCATCGGAATATTGGACGGGCCCGGTGCCACCGTTGGCGACATTGTTGGTCAGGTTGGTGATCGCCGTCGTGTTGTTGGCGACATTCTGGTTCGTAGCGTAGAGTTGCGATCCGTTGATCGCGTCGGTCGACGTAGCTGTAACGGCGCCGGCCTTGAGGTTGGTGACCGTCGTTCCGCCCGCGCCCGCAAGCGTGACGCTGCCCTTGCCGGCATCATCATACTGGACCGAATTGGCACCTAGCGCCGTCACCTGATCGGCCACGCCGGTAAGCTGCGCCACGTTGACCGCATCGGTGGGCGCAGAGCCCGCCGCCACGTTGGTGATCTGGCGCTCCGCACCCGCCGAGCCTACGGACAGCTCGCCAGCAGAGTTCTGGGGAGCGGCAAGACCGACCGCGGTATAGCCTGCATTCGCGCCGCGGGTGGCCGCGGCTCCGGTGCCCAAAGCCACGCTGTTCCCGGCCGACGCCACTGCCTCCGGCCCGATCGCCATGCTGTCGTTAGCCGAGACGGTCGAGTCCCCGCGCGTCGACTGCACATGGAAATAGCGGATCCCGCCGCCGCCATTCACCGCGCCGTTCACGGCGTCGAACGCCGCTTGTACGCTGTTGTAGGTCGTGCCGCCATAGGTGAGACCGGGGAGGACGCCGTTGGTCGCCGGATCATAGGCGCTGCTGCCGCCGAGCGCCCCAGCGACGCTGTTGCCCAGTGCGACGATCTGGCCGCCATTGACCGCGTCGGTCGAGCCGGCGGCGAGGACGCCGGCCCGCACATTGTGCAGCCCGACCGGTGCCGCCGTCGCGCCGACCAGGGTGAGATCGTTGGTCGGCGTCCCCCCATTGGGAACGGTCGGTGTGCCGGGGTTGGAATATTGCACCGTCCCCAGACCGCCATTGGCGATGTTGGTGGTCAGATTGGTGATGGCGTTGGTGTTGTTTGTAACGCCCGTGTTGGTTGCGAACAATTGGGCGCCATTCACCGCGTCGGTCGAGCCGGCATTCACCGCGCCCGGCGCGACATTCGTCACGGTGGTGCCCCCCGCTCCGGCCAGGGTCACGCGATCCTTCGCCGGTCCGTCGTACAGAACCGCCGTGTCGGCCACGCTGCCGACCTGAGCGGCCACCCCGGCCAGCTGCGATACGTTGACGGCGTCGGTCGGCGCCGATCCTGCGGCGACGTTGGTGATTTGGCGTTCGCCGCCTGCCGTCCCGACCGACACTTCGCCGGCGGAGTTTTGCGGCGCTCCGAGGCCGAGCGCGGCATAGCCGGCGAGCGGCCCGCGCGCGGCAACGCTGCCCGATCCCAGCGCCACGCTGTTGGCGACGCCGACCTGCGCGCCGGTGCCGAGCGCAAGCCCCGCCGCCGCATTGGGGCCGACTGCGGCACCGGTACCGAGCGCTATCGCATTGGCCGATGTCGCATCGGTGGTGGCCGAATTGCCGAACGCGATCGAATTGGCCTCGCCCGCCGTGGAATTCAGGCCGTTGGTCCCCAGTCCGATGATCCGGTTGCCGCCGATCGATATGCCCCCTTGCGTGTTGAGGCTGTAGGAATCCGCCTGCAGGTCGCAGCGATCGGCCGGGCCGACAACGGTGCCGTTGCGGTTCAGCACCTGCAATGTGATCGGGGCACCGGCCGCCGCATTGTTGAGCAAGGTGGTCGTATCGATATTCAGGTTCGGGATGACGGGGAGACCACCCACGACGCCGAGGAGCGGATTGACGGTATCCTGTATCGGCGAAACGATGCCATTGACGACCGGAGTGATGATGTTGGTCACCGCGGAGCGCGGAAGACTGACGCCGGAGCACGCGCTCACCAGATTGGGCGTCACCGCTTGTGCTTGCGCCTGGGCGGAGAGACCGGCGGCACCCAGCAAAGCAGCGACGAGCGAGATCTTTCGACGATGAGAAGAGACTTTCAGATTGCGAATCTTTATCAATTTACAGCGATAATCCGAGCCGCAATTTGTTACGTACGACTTCATTTTTTACACTCCTAGACTGAATGAGCTTTGTCTCTTTGCCCCCCGCTCTATTCAGCACGCTTCCCACCACGGCCCATTCTGTCTGGGCGCCGTTTCCTAATTAATAGTTAAACCAAAAAATTGGATGGTTTCCGATTGATCTATATCAATTCACAATTGCATTATCGTTACATGCAATAAATGATCTTTTATAAATAAATCCATTTTGGTTATTGTTATTTATATTTGATTATTCGATCAATCTAGCATTCTGAAAATTGGCAAGACCTAGCTAAACAGTGATTAGCCAGGGATATGAAGCCAATATTGTGGCCGGACTGATCACGCCGGCTCATGCATGCTAGCAATAGCATGATCTGGAATCGTCTAGAATCAAGGCGATGATCATCGAATGTTTCTGCCCGCTAGATACCTTCACCACCCGGCGGCAGCAGCGCGACTTGCGATTGCCGCCTCCGCGCCACGGCGCAGCCTGCCAACCGGCATGCCGGTGCCTGCGGGGCAGCTCCGAGCGATCCTGACCGGGCTCGGCGAGAACCGGGTCAGCTTCGTGTCGTACGAGGATGTTGCCGCAGCCGCCGCAGGCATCCTGTTGGGCGACGGGCATGAGGGTGCGATCCACACCACCACCAGCGACGAGCGGCTCACCGGCGCAGAGCGTGCGCACTGATCGCCGAGATCAGCGATCGCGCCATGTCTTTCGTCACGCTGCCGGAGGACCATCTGCGCGGCGGCCTCGCACAGGCCGGGCTCCCGACACGGTCGGTCAATGCCGTCATCGCCATCCAGAAGAGGTTCCTTGCCGGCGCCTTCGTGCCCGCCGCGGCTTCGGAGCATATGAATTGGCTACGGTGAACGGCATCGTGCGCCCCCTCACAGCAGGGTGACAATCAATTTGGACGCGACCCGTCTGAGGATCAGGCAGCGAGCGCGAGCGGCGCCGCCGGCATTTCCATTCGGCTCCAGATTTCGACGAGGGCCTCGACGAGTTCGCGCATCATGGCCTCGCTGTGGGCGGGGCCGGGGGTGAAGCGCAGGCGCTCGGTGCCGCGCGGCACGGTCGGATAATTGATCGGTTGGACGTAGACGCCATATTCGGCGAGCAGGATGTCGCTCGCGCGCTTGGCCTTGACCGGATCGCCCACCATCAAGGGCACGATATGCGTGGTCGACGGCATCACCGGCAGGCCGGCTTCTTCCATCAGCGCCTTGAGCGTGGCTGCCGCCGCCTGCTGGCCGTCGCGCTCCTCGCTCGACGCCTTGAGGTGGCGCACGCTCGCCAGCGCGCCGGCGACCAGCACCGGCGACAGGCTGGTGGTGAAGATGAAGCCGGGTGCATAGCTGCGGATCACGTCGATGATCATCTTGTCGGCGGCGATATAGCCGCCCATCACGCCGAACGCCTTGCCGAGCGTGCCCTCGATCACGGTGATGCGCGAGGCCGCGTCGTCGCGATCCGAGATGCCGCCGCCGCGCGGGCCGTACATGCCGACGGCGTGGACCTCGTCGAGATAGGTCAGCGCCTGATATTTGTCGGCCAGGTCGCAGATGGCGTGGATCGGCGCGACGTCGCCGTCCATCGAATAAACGCTCTCGAACGCGATCAGCTTGGGCGTTTCGGGATCGACCTCGGCCAGCAGCTCCTCGAGATGCTCGAGATCGTTGTGGCGGAAGACGCGCTTCTCGCAGCCCGAATTGCGGATGCCCGCAATCATCGAGGCATGGTTCAATTCATCGGAGAAGATCACGCAGCCGGGCAGCACCTTGGCGAGCGTCGACAGCGTCGCTTCGTTCGAGACATAGCCCGAGGTGAAGAGCAACGCGCCTTCCTTGCCGTGGAGATCGGCCAGTTCATATTCCAGATCGACATGGTAATGCGTGTTGCCGCCGATATTGCGCGTGCCGCCCGATCCCGCGCCGACATCGTGCAGCGCCTCCTCCATCGCCGCGATCACATCGGGATGCTGGCCCATCGCCAGATAGTCGTTCGAGCACCACACCGTGATCGGCTTCGGGCCATTATGCCCCGCAAAACAGCGCGCATTGGGAAACATCCCCTTGTTGCGCAGGATGTCGATGAAAACCCGGTAGCGACCCTCAGCATGAAGCCGATCAATCGCCTGAGTGAAAAGTTGTGGGTACAAAGCATGCCTCCGCTACGGCGCGGATGTGGAACGCCGGTAGCCATCGCGAAATACGTATAAATCCCGACATTGCGGTACCTGAATTACGGGAATTCCCTAATCTCGTCGCCCGACCCGGCCGCTTATGCCCGCGATCGATCCATCGCGGGTAGCCGGTCTCCGGTTTGACCCGTGTCAATGAGCATCCGCCCCCCAGCGCGAACAGCGCGACGGCGCGGAACGGGAGGCGGGACTATCATGGCGGGTTTGATGATGAAGGCGGGGGGCTGGTTGGTCATCGCCCTGCTGGCGCTGGTCGGCTATGTGACGGCGGCCGATGCAGGCTTTGCCGTGCATATGGCGATAGTGGGAATGACGGCTTTATTTCTGGCCTTTCGCACGGTGCAGACCGGTGACTATGCACCGCATGATATCATCAGGCCCGAGCCGAGCGATCGTTATTATGACGATGTCATCCGCTGGGGCGTCATCGCTACTGTATTCTGGGGCGTGGTCGGCTTCCTCGTCGGCGTAGTAATCGCATCCCAGCTGGTCTTCCCCGCACTCGACCTTGGCGAATATGTCAATTTCGGCAGGATCAGGCCGCTCCACACCTCGGCGGTGATCTTCGCCTTCGGCGGCAACGCGCTGATCGCGACCAGCTTCTACATCGTCCAGCGGACCTGCCGCGCACGCCTCGCTTTCCCCGCCCTCGCCCGGTTCGTCTTCTGGGGTTACCAGATGTTCATCGTGCTGGCGGCGACCGGCTATATGCTGGGTATCACCGAGGCCCGCGAATATGCCGAACCCGAATGGTACGTCGATCTCTGGCTGACGGTTGTCTGGATCGCCTATATCGCCGTGTTCGTCGGCACGATCGTCAAGCGCAGCGAACCGCATATCTACGTGGCCAACTGGTTCTACCTCGCCTTCATGCTGACGATCGCAATGCTGCACGTCGTCAACAACCTGTCGATGCCGGTCAGCCTCGTTGGCTCCAAATCCTATTCGGCCTTCGCAGGCGTCCAGGATGCCCTGACCCAATGGTGGTACGGGCATAATGCGGTCGGCTTCTTCCTGACCGCCGGCTTCCTCGGCATGATGTATTACTTCGTGCCGAAGCAGGCAGAGCGACCCGTCTATAGCTATCGCCTATCGATCATCCACTTCTGGTCCCTGATCTTCCTTTATATCTGGGCCGGCCCGCACCATCTGCACTATACGGCACTGCCCGACTGGGCCCAGACCCTGGGCGAAGTCTTCTCGATCATGCTGTGGATGCCGAGCTGGGGCGGCATGATCAACGGTCTGATGACGCTCAACGGCGCATGGGACAAGATCCGCACCGATCCGGTCATCCGCCTGATGGTATTCGCGCTCGCCTTCTACGGCATGGCGACCTTCGAAGGGCCGATGCTGTCGGTCAAATCGGTCAACTCGCTCAGCCACTATACCGAGTGGACGATCGGCCATGTCCATTCGGGTGCACTCGGCTGGAACGGCATGATCACCTTCGCCGCGATCTATTACATGACGCCGCGCCTGTGGGGCCGCACGCGGCTCTATTCGCTGCGAATGGTCAACTGGCACTTCTGGCTCGCGACCTTGGGGATCGTCTTCTACGCATCCTCCATGTGGGTGGCCGGCATCACCCAAGGCCTGATGTGGCGCGAATATGGGCACGACGGCTATCTCGTCTACTCGTTCGCCGAGGTCGTGGCGGCAATGAAGCCCTATTATCTGATCCGCGTCTTCGGCGGCCTGCTCTACTTCGCCGGCTCGCTGATCATGGTCTGGAACGTGGCGATGACCATCGCCGGGAAGCTTCGCGACGAGGCTCCGATGACCACCGCCACCTTCGACCCCACCAAGGACCGGCCGATCGCGCTGCCGGCCGCGGCCGAATAAGGAACCCCAAGCCATGGCATCCAAACCAGGCCGCCGCTTCGATCATCGAAAGATCGAGCGCAACGTCACCATCCTCGCCGTGCTCGCCTTCGGAGCGGTCGCGATCGGAGGGATCGTCGAGATCGCGCCGCTCTTCTGGATCGACTCCACCGTCAAGCGTGTCGAGGGGGTGCGCCCCTACACCCCGCTCGAACAAGCCGGACGCGACATCTACGTCCGGGAGGGCTGTTACAATTGCCACAGCCAGATGATCCGGCCGTTCCGCGACGAGGTCGAACGCTATGGCCATTACAGCCTGGCAGCCGAGAGCATGTACGACCACCCCTTCCAATGGGGATCGAAACGCACCGGTCCCGATCTGGCGCGCGTCGGCGGGCGCTATTCGGACGAATGGCAGGTCCAGCACCTCAAGGATCCGCGCTCGGTCGTGCCCGAATTGATCATGCCGTCCTACGCCTTCCTCGCCGAGCACGAGCTCGACACGTCGAACGCCGACGGACACCTCAAGGCGCTGCGACGCGTCGGCGTTCCCTATAGCGACGAAGACCTCAAGCAGGCCGAGGCCGACCTCAAGGGTCAGGCCGATCCCGACGCCGATCATGCCGATCTGATCAAGCGCTATCCGAAGGCGCAGGCGCGCGACTTCGACGGCGATCCCAAGCGACTGACCGAGATGGATGCGCTCGTCGCCTATCTCCAGTCGCTCGGCACGATGGTCGACTTCAAGTCGGCTGCGCCCATGGAGCAGCCGCGATGAGCTGGGAATATGAGGCGCTCCGCCAGATCGCGGACAGCTGGGGGCTGGTGCTGACCGGCCTGATCTTCGCCGTGCTGGTCGGCTGGACTTTCCGCCGCGGCGCACATCGCGACCACCACCAGGCCGCGCACATGATCTTCGAGGACGACCGTGATGGCCGAGAATAAGCGCATCGACGAAGCGACCGGCACCGAGACGGTCGGGCACGAATGGGACGGGATCGAGGAACTCGACACTCCGATGCCGCGCTGGTGGCTGCTCACTCTCTACGGCACGATCATCTTCGCGATCGTCTACACGATCCTCTTCCCTGCATGGCCGATGCTGAACCGCGCGAGCGCGGGCGTGCTTGGTTGGTCGAGCCAGAAGCAGCTTGCTCAAGAAATGCAGGCCGATGCCGCGCGCAAGGCGCCAATCCGGTTGGCGATCGCCCGCACGCCGGTCGAGAAACTGGCGGACGATCCGACCTTGCTCCACGCCGCCGAGGAAGGCGGGCGCGCAGCATTCCGCGTCAACTGCATCCAATGCCATGGCACTGGCGCCGCGGGCAGCAAGGGCTATCCCAACCTCAACGACGATGATTGGCTGTGGGGCGGCGATATCAGGACGATCCACCAGACGATCCTCCACGGCATCCGCCAGCCGGGCGATCCCGCCACGCGCATGTCGCAGATGCCCGCCTTCGGCCGCGACGGCATCCTCAAGCCGGCGGAAATCCAGGACGTGGTATCCTTCGTTCGGGTGATCTCGCACCAGGAAGGCCAGAGCGCGTCGGCGCGGCGCGGCGCCGCCCTGTTCGCCAACAATTGCGCAGCCTGCCACGGGCCAGAGGGCAAGGGCGGGCGCCAGTTCGGCGCGCCCAACCTGACCGACGCCATCTGGCTCTATGGCGGTGATCGCGACACGATCACCCAGACGGTCACCAACGCGCGTTACGGCGTAATGCCTGCCTGGAGCGGGCGGCTCGACCCGATCACGATCGAGATGCTGGCCGCCTATATCCATTCGCTCGGCGGCGGCGAAGCGACGCCGGCCGCGCCGGTGATCGCGGCGATCGGGGCGAGCAATGCTCGCCCCTGATCTCAAGGCCAACAGCAGCCGCTTCTTCGAGAAACGCCGCAAGGTATTCCCCAAGGCGGTGGACGGCAAGTTCCGCCGCCTGAAATGGGCGATCATGGCGGTCACGCTGGCCATCTATTACGCGACGCCGTGGCTACGCTGGCACCGCGGGCCTTACGCCCCCGACCAGGCGGTGCTGGTCGATCTCGCGCATCGCCGTTTCTATATGTTCGCGATCGAAATCTGGCCGCACGAATTCTATTTCGTCGCCGGTTTGTTGATCATGGCCGGTATCGGGCTGTTCCTCGTCACCTCGGCGGTGGGACGTGCCTGGTGCGGCTACGCTTGCCCACAGACCGTGTGGACCGACCTGTTCGTCCATGTCGAACGCGCGATCGAGGGCGATCGCAACGCACAGTTCCGGCTGGAGCGCGCGGGCTGGGGGCCGGCCAAAATTGCCAAGCGCGTGGCCAAGCATACGGTCTGGCTCCTGATCGCATTCCTCACCGGGGGTGCCTGGATCTACTATTTCGCCGATGCGCCGACGCTCGCGCGTGCGGTCTTCACCGGCCAGGCCCCATTTGTGGCCTATGCGACGATAGCCCTGCTCACCGCCACCACCTATGTACTGGGCGGACTGATGCGCGAGCAGGTGTGCATCTACATGTGCCCGTGGCCGCGCATCCAGGGCGCGATGCTCGACGAGAAGACTCTGGTCGTCACCTACAAGGATTGGCGCGGCGAACCGCGCAGCCACGGCACAAAGCGGGTGGCGGACGTGCCCACGGGCGACTGCATCGACTGCGACGGCTGCGTCGCGGTCTGCCCGACCGGCATCGACATTCGTGACGGCGCGCAGATCGGCTGCATCACCTGCGGCCTGTGCATCGATGCCTGCGATCAGGTGATGACGCGGATCGGTCGCCCACGCGGGCTGATCGACTATACGACCGAGGCCGACATGACGCTCGCGCGCGCCGGCCAGCCGACCCAGCCGCCGCTCCGGCGGCTCTTCCATATCCGGACCATTGCGTATTTCGCGGTGTGGGTCGGAATCGGCATGGGACTATTGTTCGCGCTCGGCACGCGCGCCCGGATCGTCGTCAGCGTCCTGCAGGACCGCAACCCGATCTATGTGCGCCTTTCGGACGGGGCCATCCGCAACGACTACCTCGTCAAGGTGCGCAACATGGAAGACCGCCCCCGTACAGTGGAGATCGCGATCGACGGCGTGCCCGGTGCGGTCATGTGGACCGAGCAGGGCGACCGCAAGGCGGCGGTACGCAAGATGCCGCTCGATCTCGCCCCCGACCAGGTCGCCCAGGCCCATCTCTTCGTCGCGACCGCGGCGTCTGGGCCGCAGCGTGCAGACCTCACATTCGCAGTGCGCGCATTGGACCCTGAGGGCGGCGGTGCCCGGGTCCGAACCGTCTTCGAGCGGCCGGAGTGATCCCATGACCCGAACTTTCACCGGCTGGCACATGCTGGGCATCATGCTCGCAATGTTCGGCACCATCATCGCCGTGAACCTGATAATGGCCACCTACGCGATCCGGACATTTGGCGGCACCGTCGTCGACAACAGCTATGTCGCGAGCCAGGACTTCAACCATTGGCTGGCCGAAGCCCGCGCGCAGAAAGCGCTCGGCTGGACGATCGCCGTGACGGAAGACGGGACGCACCGTCCGGTGGTCGCGATCCGCGCGCGCGCCGGATCGCTCGAAGGCGCCACCGTCCACGCGGTCGCGATCCACCCGCTCGGTCGCGCGCCGATGCGCGACATCGTTTTCACCCCCATGGGTGGCGACCGCCACATCGCGACTTGGCCGCTGCCGGCAGGCCGCTGGCTGCTGCGGATCACCGTCCGCCAGGGCGGCCACACGGCCTCGTTCGACGACGAACTCAAGGCATGAACGCCTTCACCCCACCGGCCGCGGCGCAGCCTGGCGCGACGAGCCTTTTCACCGTGCCGGGCATGCACTGCGCCGCCTGCATCGCGCGGATCGAGAACGGCTTGCGGGCCACCCCCGGCATCCTCGACGCGCGGGTTAATTTCACCGCCAAGCGCGTGCGGATCGAGCATCTGCCCGAACTCGATCCCGCTGCCGTGCGCGCGGCGATCGAGCGGATCGGCTTCGCCGCCGAGCCGTTCGCGGGCGAGGCCGACGGCGCTGCCAAGCGGGAGACCCGCACGCTCGCGACCGCGCTTGCGGTCGCGGGCTTCGCCGCGATGAACATCATGCTGCTGTCGGTGTCGGTCTGGTCGGGAGCGGAGGGCGCGACGCGGCAACTCTTCCATTGGCTGTCGGCGCTGATCGCGCTGCCGACCGTGGCCTATGCAGGCCGGCCCTTCTTCCGCAGCGCCTGGAATGCGCTCCGCTACGGGCGAACCAACATGGACGTGCCGATCTCGATCGGCGTGATCCTGGCCACGGGCATGAGCCTGTTCGAAACGATCACCCATGGGCGCCACGCTTATTTCGATGGCGCGGTCATGCTGCTTTTCTTCCTGCTCGCGGGCCGCCTGCTCGATTGCGTGATGCGCGCGCGCGCCGAGGATGGAGTCGCGGCGCTGATGCGGCGTACGCCGGCGGGCGCGCTGGTGATCGGTGCCGACGGCACCAGCGCCTGGCGCGCGACCGAGGAGCTCGCGCCCGGCATGCGCATCCTGATCGCGGCGGGCGAGCGGGTCGCGGCCGACGGCGTGGTCGAGGCGGGCACGAGCAGCCTCGATCGATCACTCATCACCGGCGAAAGCGCGCCGCAGGCCGCAGGCGCCGGCGATAAAGTGCTGGCCGGCACGATCAACCTGGAAGCCCCGCTTACCGTGCGGATCCGCGCGGTTGGGGACGGAACCGTGATCGCCGATATCGCCCGCGCGATGGAAGCGGCGGCACAGGGCAAATCGCGCTATGTGCGGGTCGCCGATCGTGCCGCACGGCTCTATGCGCCCGCCGTCCATACGCTCGCGGCAGCGAGTTTCGCCGGGTGGTTGATCGCGGGCGCGGGCTGGCACCAGGCCCTACTGATCGCGGTCGCGGTGCTGATCATCACATGCCCCTGCGCGCTCGGATTGGCCGTGCCCGTGGCGCAGGTGGTCGCGGTGGGCGCACTGATGCGGCGCAATGTGCTGGTCAAGGACGGCTCCGCGCTCGAACGGCTGGCTGGGGCAGACATCGCCTTGTTCGACAAGACCGGCACGCTCACCCTCGGACGCCCGGCGCCGGTCGGTGCGCTGAAGTTGACCGAGAGCAGCAAACCGCTCGCGCTCGCGCTCGCCCGCGCCAGCCGCCACCCCCTGTCGCGCGCCCTGGCCTCGACGCTGGAAAGCGAAGGCGTGCGTGCTGCCGAGATAGAGGCGATTGCCGAGCATCCCGGGTTGGGCGTCGAAGCGACGATTGCGGGCCGGCGCTGGCGGCTGGGCCGGCCCGACTGGCTCGGCTGCACCGAAGCGGCGCCGGACGGAACGCTCGCGACCGCGTTCGGTCCGGTCGACGGCACCGCGATATTGCTGCCCTTCGCCGACGCGTTGCGCCCGGATGCCGATCTTGCGCTCCGCCGGATCGAACGCCAAGCGCTGGCGCCGATGATGCTGTCAGGCGACACACCGGCGGCGGTGCGCGCGGTCACCCATGCATTGCGCATCGCCGGCAAGGCCGGGCTCACGCCGAAGGACAAGCTCGCTTATATCGATCATCTCCAGTGGCAGGGCCATCGCGTGCTGATGGTGGGCGACGGTCTTAACGACGGGCCCGCGCTCAAGGCCGCCTACGTCTCGATCGCGCCATCCTCGGCCACCGACGTCGGCCGCACCGCCGCCGATCTCCTGTTCCTGGGCGAGGCGCTGATGCCCGTACCGATCGCGATCGCCGCCGCGCGGCGCACGATGCGCGTGGTCCGTCAGAATTTCGCCCTCGCCATCGGCTACAATATCCTCGCCGTCCCGCTTGCGATGGCCGGCAAGGTGACGCCGCTGATCGCCGCGCTCGCCATGTCGGGCTCGTCGCTGATCGTCGTCGCCAACGCGCTGCGCCTCCGGAATGCGGCGCGATGACCGGTCTCGCTTTCCTCATCCCGATCGCGCTCGGGCTCGGCCTGTTCGGCCTGCTCGCCTTCTTCTGGGCGATGCGCTCTGGCCAGTTCGAGGATCTCGACGGCGCCGCGATGCGCATCCTGATCGACGAGGCAGACCCCGAACCACAGGAACCGCCCCGCTCATGAGCTGGACCTATCATCCCGATCTGCTCGCCAGGCCGATACCGCGCTATACCAGCTATCCGACGGCCGCCGAGTTCCACGACCGGATCGGATCGGACGACATGGCCGAGGCGCTCGACCGCGTCGCGGCGGACGAGACCGTCTCGCTCTACGTCCACATCCCCTATTGCCGCGAAATCTGCTGGTATTGCGGCTGCAACACCGGTGCCGCCAACCGCACCAGGCGGCTCGACTCCTATCTCGAGCGGCTGGAGGACGAGATCGCCCTGGTTGCGGCGCGGCTTGACGGCCGGGGGCGCATAGGCCGCATCGCCTTCGGCGGCGGAAGCCCCAATGCGATCGCGCCGGCGCAATTCGATCGGCTCGTGGCGACGATCCGGCGCGCCTTCCAGGCCGATGGCGCGATCCTGTCGATCGAGATCGATCCGCGCGGCTTCGCCGAGGATTGGGCTGCGGCGCTCGCGCGCAATCGCGTCTCGCGCGCAAGCCTGGGCGTCCAGACCTTCGCGCCGGCCATCCAGGCGGCGATCGGCCGCGTTCAGCCGATGGAGGATGTCGTCCATACGGTCGCGCAGCTCCGCAGCGCCGGGGTCGGCTCGATCAATTTCGATCTGATGTACGGGTTACCCGGGCAAAGCCGCGACGATCTCGCGGACACGATCGAACGGACGATCGCGCTCGACATCGATCGCATCGCCCTGTTCGGCTATGCGCATGTCCCGCACCTGATCCCGCGCCAGCGCCGGATCGACGCGACCGTGCTGCCCGATGCGGCGGCGCGTTTCGCCCAGGCCGAGCTTGGCCACGCGATGCTGACGCGGGCGGGCTATGCGCCGGTTGGCTTCGATCATTTTGCCAAGCCCGGCGATGCGCTGGTGATCGCGGCACGGACCGGCACGCTGCGCCGGAATTTCCAGGGCTTCACCGAAGATCCCGCCCGGACGCTGATCGGGCTCGGCGCGACCGCGATCAGCGAATTTCCCGATCGCCTTCTCCAGAACGAGAAGAATACGGGCCGCTATCACATGTTGATCGGCGAAGGCCGGTTCGCCGCGACGCGTGGCGTGCATCGCAGCCGGCTCGACCGGATCCATGGCGGCGCGATCGAAGCACTGCTGACGCGGGGCCGCACGACGCTCCCGCCCGAAATCGACGCGGCCGCAATCGCCGAACGGCTGCGCCCGTTTCGCGACCGCGGTCTCGTCACCTGGATCGGGCGGACGCTGGCGATCGCACCGGCCGCGCTGCCTTATGCGCGCAGCATCGCGGCCGCGTTCGATCGCTATCGCGCGCCTGACGATCGGCGCTTCAGCAATGCTGTCTAGCACAGCCGGACTGCTGGCCGCCGCCGCGCTGGCGCTGACGGGGGTGCCGGCTGCCCCCGGCGGCCGGACCATCCTCGTCCCGCTCTGCCATGGGGGCGCGATCCCGCTGAACCTGCCTGATGATGGCCGGGGCGGACCGGGCAAGCAATGTCCAGCCGGCTGTCATGCCGCCTGCATGGGGCGCCGCCGTGACGGTGCCGCCGAATAGCCCGCGGCAGCGAGAAATTTGATCGCGATCAAACCGGTCAGAATCATCGATTGGTAGCATCATCCTACAAACGGCTGACGAAGGTCACCGGATATAGTCAACAAGGGGGCAGATGCGGGCATGCCGGCGATCGACGATCTTCTTTATTCGCTGACGGAATGGCTGCGCACGACGCCGCTGCCGGAATTTTCGCTCTGGATCGCTGACCAGCCGCTCAGCAAGGCGATGGGAAACCGCTTCCTGACCATCCCGCTACTCCAGACGACCCATATCATCGCCATCGCCACGGCGTTCAGCGCCGTGCTCATGACCAACCTGCGCATCCTCGGCTGGTCGGGCGCCGGCCAGACGATGGCCCAGACCAACCACCGCTATCGACCGTGGATCGTGGGCGCCTTGCTGACGCTGATCGCGACGGGCCTGGGGTTGATCGTGGCCGAGCCGGTGCGCGAGCTGATCAATCCGATCTTCTGGATCAAGATGGTCATGATCGCCGGGCTGATCCTCGTCAGCCTGGCCTTCGGCGCCATCGTCCACCGCCAGATCAACCAGACCGATCCCGGCGCGATCGGCTCCACGACCGCGCGGGTGGGGGCCATCGCCCTCCTCCTACTGTGGTGCCTGGTCATCATCGCCGGCCGCTGGATCGCCTACGCCCCAACCTGAGAGGATAATCATGGGCCTCAAAGCCTTCTCGCATGCGCTCGAAACATCGGCGGTCGGCGATTATATCGCCAGTTCCGCCGCAGCCTTCCCCCTGCTCGAATCGATCCACGTGATCGCGATCGTCACCGTGTTCGGCACGGTCGCGATGATGGATTTGCGGCTGCTCGGCCTCGCATCCACCAACCGCACGGTGACTGCGGTGTCGCATGACACGCTCCGGCTCACATGGGGCGCTTTCGCCGTGGCGCTGGCGACGGGGTCGCTCCTCTTCGTGAGCCGCGCCGCCAGCTACACGGTCAATCCCTACTTCCTGTGGAAAATGGTGCTGCTGCTGTTGGCCGGGCTGAACATGGCGCTGTTCCACGCTTTCACCTGGCGCGGGGTCGAGCGCTGGAATGCAGGCTCGTCGATCCCGCTTGCCGCCAAGGTTGCCGGCGGTCTGTCGCTGCTCTTCTGGGTGGCGGTGGTGTTTTGCGGGCGGGTGATCGGCTTCACGCTGGGCGTCTACGTTTGATCGATGTCGGCTTTTGACCGCCATCAAGGCGCGCGGCCGCGATCCTGCCATCCCGGTTTCCAATAACTCGTCAGGAGAGATTTCATGAACAAGCACAAGCTCGCCCTGGCGCTGGGCGCCCTCGTCGTCGCCGGCATGGCCATGCCGGCCCAGGCGCACCATTCCTTCGCCGCCGAGTTCGATTCCAACAAGCCGATCACGCTGGAAGGCAAGGTCGTGAAGTTCGAATGGGTCAATCCGCATTCCTGGATCCATATCGACATCGTCAACCCGCAGACGAAGAAGCACGAAATCTGGCGGGTTGAAGGTGGCGCGCCTTCCGCACTCTTGCGGCGCGGCTGGAACCGCAATTCGCTGCCGGCGGGCACGCTGATCAAGGTCCAAGGCTACGCGTCGCGCGACGGCGACACCCGTGCCAGCGCGGCCGAGATCAGCTTCCCCAACGGGCAGGTCCTGTCGCTGGGCAATCCCAATGCCGAAGCCGCGATCGCCGCTGCCAAGCGCGCGAGTGGCAACCAATAACGCCGTAAAAGAGAGGAAGCAGTCATGGCTCACTTTCCCGCCACGCCCAGCTTCAGCGGAACCCTCCGCCCCTCCCGGATCGAGTGCGACATCCTCGATCTGGAGGTGGAAGGCGACGTACCGAAGCAGCTCGATGGAACCTTCCACCGCGTCCACCCCGATCCGCAATTCGCGCCAAAATACGAGGACGACCAGTTCTTCAACGGCGACGGCATGGTCAGCCTGTTCCGCTTCCGTGGCGGCAAGGTCGATTTCCGGCAGCGTTATGCGCGCACCGACAAATGGAAGCTCGAACGTGCGGCGGGGCACGCGCTGTTCGGAGCGTATCGCAACCCGCTGACCGACGATGACTCGGTCAAGGGGCAGATCCGCGGCACCGCCAACACCAACGTCATGGTCCATGCCGGCAAGCTGTATGCGATGAAGGAGGACAGCCCCTGCCTGCTGATGGATCCGCTCACGCTCGAGACCGAAGGGTATACCGACTTCGGCGGCAAGCTCAAAAGCCAGACCTTCTGCGCGCATCCCAAGATCGATCCGGTAACGGGCAATCTGTGCGCCTTCGCCTACGGTACCAAAGGGCTGATGACGAAGGACATGGCCTATATCGAGATCGGGCTGGACGGCGCGCTGGTGCGCGAGATCGCCTTCGAAAATCCCTATTACTGCATGATGCACGATTTCGGGGTGACCGGCGATTATGCAGTCTTCACCGTCATGCCGCAAATCAGCAACTGGGAACGGCTGGAAAAGCGCCTGCCCTTCTTCGGGTTCGATACCAGCCTGCCCTGTTACATGGGCGTGCTGCGCCGCGACGGCGATGCCAGCGATCTGCGCTGGTTCAAGACCGACAATTGTTTCGTGGGCCACGTCATGAACGCGTTCAACGACGGTACGCGGGTCCATATCGATCTGCCGATCTCGGCCAACAACAGCTTCCCCTTCTTCCCGGATGTCGATGGCAAGCCGTTCGATCCGGTGGCCTCGCGCGGCTATCTGACGCGCTGGACGGTCGATATGTCGTCGAACAGCGATGCTTTCACCTCGATCGAGCGACTGTGCGAGAGCCCCGACGAGTTTCCGCGCATCGACGAACGCTATGCTACGCAGGCCTATCGCCACGGCTGGATGCTGATTCTCGACCCTGACAGGCCGTATGAAGGGCCGGGCGGAGCTTTCTACGCGCTCACCAACACGTTGGGGCATATCGATCTGGCGACGCGCCGCGAGACGCGCTGGTGGGCCGGCCCGCAATGCGCCATCCAGGAGCCCTGCTTCATCCCGCGCGGGCCGGACGCGCCCGAGGGGGACGGCTACGTCATCGCTCTGGTCGACAATCATGTGACCAACTATTCGGATCTGGCGGTCTTCGACGCCCAGCGCGTCGACGAAGGGCCGATCAGTCGGATCAGGCTGCCGATGCGGATGCGGCAGGGGCTGCACGGCAATTGGGCGAACGCGGCGCGGCTGGCGGCATAGGCGACGCCCCGGTCTGCGGCTTCTATTACGTCCGGCACAGCCCAGACCGCGAGGTCGCCTCTATGCCGATCGCACACTTATCCCAACGGGCACTCCGACAGATGCGACGCGCCGGCGACATGCCGAGCGATATCGAGCAAATCCGAAGGTACCGCTGAGGATGAACTGCTTTCGGAAATTTACGGATATCGGCAGGAATCCTCAGCTTCCATGTCAAGCCGATGCATTTGACCCGCTTCACCGAATATGCGCTGCGGGCACTCATCTGCCTGGCCGAGCGGCCTGACCGAATTTGTTCCATTTCAGAGATTGCAACCGCCATCGGCGCCCCGCACGATCATCTATCCAAGGTTGTCCATCGCCTCGGAAAAACCGGTTATGTAACCGGTCTGCGGGGCCGATCGGGCGGGATCGTACTCGCGCGACCACCGGATCAGATCAAACTTGGCGCGATCGTGAAGGACATGGAGCCCTGTACGGCGTTCCGACAGGCATCACCTGCCGCTATCGACACATCACCACTGCAGGAGGCACTAGCGCAGTCCCTCGACATGTTTTTCGCTGCTCTTGACCGTTACAGTCTGAAGGATCTGGCAGACCATCAATCTGACTGAACCACGGGATCGTCGCCGATATCGCCGCCCTGAAAGCTAGGATCGAGCGCACCAAGCCGCTGGCCTATGCCTCTCCAGTCAAACCCTCGCTCGCTACAGCCATCTCGGCGCTGGTGCGGCGCACAGGAGATTGAAAGACGTTCAATCCGGCAGCATCGGATGACCGAGAAGGTGGAGAAGTCCACCTCGATGTCGTCACGGACTGACAATCAACGCATTAATGCGGCAGCGTTGGCGCACCCGAAGGGATTCGAACCCCTGGCCTCTGCCTTCGGAGGGCAGCGCTCTATCCAGCTGAGCTACGGGTGCCGGCGCGAAGGAGGGCACTAGCAAAGGCGGGCTGGTACCGCCACCCTCCTTTTCATGTCCTATTTGGAAAGGGTCACCGGCTGGAACTTGCCGAGGCCGCAACTGGCACCGCGCTGGAGACCGCCGCCCTGACGTAGCACGGTGATGATATCGACCGAACAAAGCTGGCTTTGCGATGTCTGATAGGCGAAGCCTTCCTGCATACCGAGTTCGGGGCACGAATAAGGCAAAGTGTTGCGATAGACCTGCCCGCCATTGGTGTAGAAATCGATCGTGCGGTCGTCGCGCACGCGTGTCTCGCGGATCTGGTAGCGCTGCAGGCAATCGACCGGCTTGCCGTTGGGCGTCGCGATCGGGGTTTCCCGCTTCGCGGCACCGGCGGGGAAGGAAGCGGTGGCGGCAAGCAAGGCGGCGGTCAGGATGATGCGGGGGGTCATATCCTCGTTCCTCTCACGGTACCGGCCGGTCGTGCGCCGATTCCGGTGTCTTCAGACTGAACGAATATAGAGGCCGTTCGCGCCATCGCCAACGGCCTGCGGATCAGTCAGCACGCGCGCGACGATCGCGGGAATGGCGGCGGGCGGCACGCCTAATCCACGCAATATATGGCGCGACACCATGATCGAATGCCCCTCGCGCGCCTTGCCCCTGAGCTGGGTGATCATCGCTGCCAGCACCGTGCCCTGCAGCATGTCGCAGCCGAAGCGGGCATCCTCGATGTCGAACTCGCCGGCGGCCATCCCTTCGGCGATCGTCGCGAAGGTGGCGGCAACCGTGTCGGCGCCGAACAATGGGCCATTGGCGCTGATATGCACCATCGCCCATCCCCAGGCCGGATCCTGCACCGCCTTCTCCAGATAATAACGGATGCCCGCGTCGGTCCGCTCGGCCGAACTATTCATCCGCATCAACGAGGCCAGCACCGCTTGGTTGAAATCATGGCTGATCGCCAGCGAAAGCGCCGCCAGCAGATCCTCCAGCCCCGTGAAATAATGGTAGAAGGCCGCGCGCGAGATCGGCGCGGCGGCGCAGATCTCCTCGATCCGGACGCCCAGCCCCTGTTCGCGCCCGACAAGGCGAAAGGTTGCGTCGAGGATACGCTGGCGGGTCTGCTCACCGCGTTTGCCATAATCGTCCGCCCTGCGGCTCACCTCGCCTCCCACGGCCGTGCTGTCACCTCCGGCTTACAGCCTCGGCAGCAGCCGCGACAATCCCATCGAAGCCATATGTTGACAACCTGTCTACATTACCACATCCTCCCCATGTGAGACCGGCGCGACAAGACGCCGCGACACGGGAGAGATCGCAATGGCGCCCATGCTTGAGTTGCCCGCTGGCCAGGACAATCCACCGGATAACAGCTTCGACGTCGCGATCGTGGGGGCCGGGTTTGCCGGCCTCTACATGCTCCACTGCCTGCGCGAGCACGGCTTTCGCGCTATCGTGCTGGAGGCGGGCGGCGGGGTCGGGGGAACTTGGTACTGGAACCGCTATCCGGGCGCGCGATGCGATATCCCGAGCATCGAATATAGCTATTCCTTCTCGCCCGAACTCGAAAAGGAATGGCGCTGGAGCGAGCGTTACGCCGCCCAGCCCGAGATCCTCGCCTATCTCGATCATGTCGCCGATCGCTTCGATCTGCGCCGCGACATCCGCCTGAATACAAGGGTGGAAGCGGCAATCTGGCAAGAGGAGCCGCAAAGCTGGGAGGTGCGGATCGCGGGCGACGCGCCGATCGAAGCGCGCTTCGTCGTCCTAGCGACGGGCAATCTCTCCACGCCCAAGCTGCCCGATTGGCCGGGCATGGCGGATTTCCGGGGCGAGGTGCTACACACCGCCATGTGGCCCGAAGGCGCCGATCTGGCCGGCAAGCGGGTCGGCGTCGTCGGCACCGGATCATCGGGCATCCAGGCGATACCGCAACTGGCGGCGGTGGCCGAGCAACTCACCATCTTCCAGCGCACGCCGAGCTTCATCGTCCCAGCCAGCAATGCGCCGCTGGGCGATGAGGAGATAGCGGCGATCCAGCCCGACCTTCCTGGCCTGCGCGCCGAAGCGCGCATGTCGGCGCTCGGCTTCTTCCAGAAACCGATCGGCGCCGGCACCGCCAAGGGTGCCTCACCGGAAGAGCGCGCGCAGGTATTCGAAGAAAGCTGGCTATCGGGGCCGGCCGGCCTCCTCTCGGCCTTCGGCGACTTGTTATTCGATATCGAATCCAACGATCATGCCGCCAACTATGCGCGGCAGAAATTCGCCGAACTAATCCATGATCCGGAAACCGCGCGCCGCGTCACTCCGCAGGGCTATCCGATCGGCGCGCGCCGGCTGGTGTCCGAGATCGGCTATTTCGACGCGCTCAACCGCCCCAATGTCGAGTTGATCGATGTGCGCGAGGAACCGATCGCGGCGATCACCGAGCATGGCGTGCGCACGCCCGAGCGTGAGATCCCGATCGATGCGCTGGTGCTGGCGACCGGCTTCCACGCCATGACGGGTGCGGCCGCCGCGATCGACATCGTCGGTACCGACGGACGCACCTTGCGCGACGAATGGGCCGACGGGCCGCGCGCCTACCTCGGCCTTGGCGTCGCGGGCTTCCCCAATCTGTTCTTCGTCACCGGGCCCGGCAGCCCGTCGGTGCTCAGCAACGTCGTCCTGTCGATCGAGCAGCATGTCGAATGGCTGACCGATCTGTTCGATGCCATGCGCCGCGACGGTGCCACCCGCATCGAAGTCGAGGAGGATGCCGAGGCAGCCTGGATGACCGAAGTCGACACGATCGCCCAGCAGACGCTCTTCCCACGCGCCAACAGCTGGTATCATAGCCGCACCCGCGACGGGCGGACGGTGTTCATGCCCTATGTCGGCGGTGTCGGCGCCTATCGCGCGCGCTGCGACCAGATCGCGCGCGACGGCTACCCGGGCTTCCGCCTGACCTCACTCCCGATCGAAAGCCAAGCTGCATGACTTCATCCCCTCTCCAGGGCCGCGTCGCGCTCATCACGGGCGCGGCCGGCTTCATCGGCACCGCGACCGCGGGATTGCTGGCCGCACGCGGCGCGAGGATCGTCGCGGTCGACCACCCCGCCGCCGATCAGAGCAAATTGCGCGCGGCGCTGGCGGGGCATGACGATGCCATCTTCCTGACCGGCGACGTCACCAGCGAAGCCGATGTCCGCGCTTATGCCGCCGCCGCGCAGGAGCAGGCCGGGCGGATCGACATCTTCTTCAACAATGCCGGGGTCGAGGGGCCGCAAGCGGCGATCGCCGATTACCCTGTCGCCGATTTCCGCCGCATCCTCGACATCAACGTCACCGGCGTGTTCCTCGGCCTGCAGGCGGTGATGCCGATCATGATCGCGCAAGGCGGCGGATCGATCATCAACACATCGTCGATCGCGGGCATGATCGGCGCACCCAATATGGCGGGCTATATCGCGTCAAAGCATGCCGTGCTCGGACTGACCCGGGTCGCGGCGCTGGAGGGCGCACCGGTGGGGGTGCGGGTCAATTCGGTCCATCCGGGCTTCATCCAGAGCCGCATGCTCAGCGATATCGCCGAGCGGCTGGGCGGCAATGCCGAAGGGTTGGCCGCATCGGTCCCCGCCGGGCGCCTCGGGACGCCGGACGAGGTGGCGCGCGCGGTCGCCTTCCTCGCTTCCGACGAAAGCAGCTATATGAACGGAAGTGCGCTGGTGCTCGATGGCGGGATGACGGTAGCGTGACGACGCATCGCGACGAGATCGAAGGAGTCGACAGATATGGCGAGCGCTGAACTGGAGCAACTGGTCGCGGGTTTGCGTGCGGGTGGCCCCGATCTCGGAGCGCCGCCCGCCGAAGCGCGTGCAGCCTTCGAGGCCCTCCTTGCCGGCATACCGGTCGCGCCGGACGTCGCGTTCGAGCCGCTCAGCCTCGGTGGCGTGCCGGCCATGCGGGCCGTCACGCCTGGCGCCGCGGGCGATGCGGCATTGCTCTATATGCATGGCGGTGGCTTCGTCGTCGGCAGCGCGCAGGGATATCGTGGGCTGGCGGCCGAACTGGCGCGCGCGGCCGGGCTGACCGCTTTCTCGATCGATTACCGGCTCGCGCCCGAAAACCCCTTCCCCGCCGCCGTCGACGACGCGGTCGCGGCCTATGCCGATCTGCTCGCGCGGGGCTTTGCACCCGGCCGGATCGTGCTGGCAGGCGATTCCGCCGGCGGCGGGCTCACCTTGTCCGCGTTGGTCGCGATCCGCGATCGGGGCCTGCCGCTGCCCGCAGCGGGATTCCTCCTCTCGCCCTGGACCGACCTCGCCTGTGAAGGCGCCAGCCTCGTCACCAAGGCGGCCGAAGATCCCGCACTCAAAGCCGATGCGCTGCGCATTTGCGCCGCGCGTTATCTGGGCGACGCCGACGCCAGGACGCCGCTCGCCTCACCGCTCCATGCGGACCTCGCCGATCTGCCGCCACTGTTGATCCAGGTCGGCTCAGCCGAGATCCTGCTCGACGACGCCGTGCGCACGGCCGCTGCGGCTGGTGCTGCCGCCGTTTCTGTCCGGCTCGAAATCTGGCCCGAGATGGTCCACGTCTTCCAGGCCTTCGCCTTCATGCTGCCCGAAGGGCGCGAGGCGATTGCCACAGCGGGAGCGTTCATGGCCGGGCGGATCGGTTAGAATGACCCGTTCGCCCTGAGCGAAGTCGAAGGACGCTGCACAACGTACTTCGACTATGCTCAGGACGAGCCGAAAGCCTTACTCTGCCGCGGGTGCCGGCGTCTTAGGCTTATACGCGCACAGATCCCGCTCGATGCAGCGCCAGCATTCGGGCTTTCGTGCCTTGCAGACATAGCGACCGTGCAGGATCAGCCAGTGATGCGCATGCCTCCGGAACGGCGCGGGCGTAACCTTCTCGAGTTTGGTCTCGACCGCGACCACATCCTTGCCCGGCGCTAGGCCGGTGCGGTTGCCGACGCGGAAGATGTGCGTGTCGACCGCGATCGTCTCCTCCCCGAACGCCACGTTGAGCACGACATTGGCGGTCTTACGTCCCACGCCGGGCAATGCCTCCAGCGCGGCGCGATCGCGCGGCACTTCGCCGCCATGTTCGGCGATCAGCATCTTCGACAAAGAAATGACATTTTTCGCCTTGGTGTTGAACAGGCCGATCGTCTTGATGTGCCGCTTCAGCCCCTCCTCGCCGAGCGCCACCATCGCTTCGGGTGTCTGCACCTCCTGAAACAGGAGCTTCGTCGCCTTGTTGACGCCGATATCGGTCGCCTGCGCCGAGAGCGCCACTGCGACCAGCAAGGTATAGGGGTTTACATATTGTAGTTCGGTCTCGGGCGAGGGATTTTCCTCGGCGAGGCGACGGTAGAATTCGAAGACGTCGGCTTTCTTCATGGCCGCGTCAGAAACCCAGCATGTCCGCCATCGTGTAGCGCCCGGCGGGCTTGTCGGCCAACCACAGGGCCGCCTTGACCGCGCCGCGCGCGAAGATGCCGCGATTTTCGGCGCGATGACCCAGTTCGATCCGCTCGCCATCGGTGGCGAAGATCACCTGATGATCGCCCGCGACCGATCCCCCGCGCAAAGAGGCATAATAGATGCCCCCCTCCTCGCGCGCATGCGGGCCTTCCTGCATGCGATCGAAACGGTTGAATTCGATATTGTCCGTCGCGCCGCGACCGACGTTGGCCGATGCGCCGAGCAGTAGGGCCGTGCCCGACGGCGTATCGAGCTTGTGGCGATGGTGCATCTCGACGATCTCGATATCCCAATCGGGCCCAAGCATCCGCGCCGCCTGCTCGACCAGCCCGCGCAGCACATTGACGCCGAGCGACGTGTTCGCGGTCTGCAGCACCGCAATCTCGGCTGCCGCCGCGCTGATCATGGCATGGTGCTTGGGCTTGAGCCCGGTCGTTCCGATCACGATCGGCTTGCCCGCTGCGCGCGCGGTGGCGAGGCTGTCGGCAAGCGCATCGGGCGTCGAGAAATCGACCAGCACATCGCACGCGGCGGCCAGTGCCGCAGCATCGGGATAGTCGCCATGCACCGCCCCGTCGCGGGCAATGCCCCCGGCGATCGTCGCGCCCGCGGTAACCACCGCATCGGCGATCGCCTGCCCCATCCGTCCAGCCACACCGATGATGCCGATCCTGATCACTCTTGCCGCTCCATTCCGATCGAAGCGCGCCATGGCAGAGCATGACGCGGCTGTCGAACACCATCCCCTGCTCGTCGTTCCCGCCTCCACGGGAATGACGAGCAAATGAGCTTCGCGTATGTCATTCGGCATGACCACCATCCGTAACATCGTGATCCTCACCGGCGCCGGCATCTCCGCCGAAAGCGGTCTCGCCACCTTCCGCGGCCCCGACGGCCTGTGGGAAGCCTATCGCGTCGAGGAGATCTGCACGCCGCAAGCGCTGGCGCGCGATCCCGATCTGGTGCTTGATTTCTACGATCAACGGCGCCGCGCGCTCGGCTCGGTGGAGCCCAATCCGGCGCATCGCGCGCTGGCGGAGCTGGATGCGGCGTGGCCGGGCGAATTGCTGATCGTCACGCAGAATGTCGATGATCTCCACGAACGCGCGGGCGCGAAGCGGATGGTCCATATCCACGGAGAATTGCTATCGGCCTGGTGCACCGCGTGCGAGGGGCGGTCGCGGTTTGCCGGGGCGATGCTCGATCGGCCGGTCTGCCCGGATTGCGGCTGCGTCGGCACGTTGCGCCCCGATATCGTCTTCTTCGGCGAGATGCCGTATGAGATGGAGATGATCGAGGCGGCGCTGACGCGGGCCGATCTGTTCGTTTCGATCGGCACGTCGGGCGCGGTCTATCCGGCGGCGGGCTTCGTCCGGCTCGCCAAGGCGGCGGGTGCCCGCACGATCGAGCTCAACCTCGACCGAACCACAGGTAGTGGATGGTTCGACGAAACGCGGACCGGGCCGGCGGGGCTTCTGGTTCCGCAGTGGGTTGGGGAAGTGCTTCGTCGCTAGCGATCGCTTCGGTGGGTTCGGCCTCGACCACAGCCTCCGCTTCCGGCCCTTCTGGCCTGATCACCGCCCATCTGCCGCCCGGCATACGCTGCATCGGCACATCGCACCTACGGCAATAGCTGACCCATGTGCCATTCTTGCGCTTCGCCCGCCCGCGCGAACGATCATGCAACCCTAACTTGCAGAGAAGATTGCTTATAAGGAGCATGGATCTGCGACGTTCCCCACCGACGAATCCGGACTAACCCAAGAGGGTTAGAGCGGTAGAGAACTTAATACGATGTTAGCGGAACTCCTGTCCCCTCATATCTGTCGCAGCGCAGCAAAATCCTTGGTGAAGGACCCGCCGTCACGGGCTTCGGCGTGCGCCAGTGTCGCCCGCGCCGCCAGACCCGCAAGCCAGTTACGCCCCGCGACGACCAGTCGGCGACTGGCAGGATCGTCACCGGCCAGTACGGCCAGACGCGCGGCGATCCAGCCACTCGCGGCGAGTTGGGCGAGGCGTAGAAAAGCGGTCGCGCCGCCATCGACTACAGCAAGATCCGTCTGCGCAATGAGAGTGGCAGCGGCGTGCTCCAGCAGATCGAGCGTCTGCGACAGCGCATCACCGGGCGTGCAATCCGCGCGCGCTGCCTTGAGAAAGCAGGCCAGCCCGCGCCCGTCGCGCCGGACGCGGCGGTGAACGATGTCGAGTGCCTGGATGCCGGTGGTGCCTTCGAAGATCGTGAGCACACGGGCGTCGCGCAAATTCTGCTCGACCGGCCACTCGCGCGTATAGCCAGCACCGCCTAGTACCTGGATGGCCGAAGAGGCGACCTCGAACGCGACATCACCCCCGCTCGTCTTGACGATCGGCAGCAGCCACTGGAGCAAGGCGGCGGCATCGGCCTTCGTCTCGGGATCGGTCTCGTGATTGGCGAGATCGACCTGGTTTGCGGCGGTGATCACCAGCCCCCGCAACGTCTCCACCCGCGCCGCCATATCGAGCAGCATGCGCTGGACGTCGGCATGGGTATCGATCGTGACCGGCACCGGCCCACGCCCGCCCTGCTTGCGTTCGGACGCATATTGGAGCGCGACATCGGCCGCGCCCGAAGCGATACCCAGCCCCTGCGCGCCGGTGGCGAGGCGCATGTTCGTGATCATCACGAACATCTGCTGCAGGCCCCTGCCCTCCTGCCCGATCAACCACGCCCTGGCGCCCTCGAAGCCGAGCGCACAGGTGGGCGAGGCATGGAGGCCCATTTTCTCTTCCAGCCGGCGGACGAAGATCGGCTGCCGGATGCCGTCGATCGTGTCGGGCAGCAGGAACAGGCTGAGCCCATCGCTGGTCGCGGTCTTGGCGAGGATGCAATGGCCGATGCGCGGCGCGAGATCATGATCGCCGAACGAAATCCACTGCTTCTCGCCACTGATCGACCAGCTGCCGTCCTCATTGGGCACCGCACGCGTGCGCATGCGCATCACGTCCGATCCGGCCTCGACCTCCGAGATGCAGATCGATGCGACCCATTCGCCGCTGGCGAGCCTGGGCATCCACTCGGCACGGATTTCTTCATTGGCGAAGGCGTGGATCAGGCGCGCGGCAGAGCGGGTCGGCACCGGGATCATCCCGAACGCCGGGCAGGCGCGATCGAGCACTTCCTGCACCGAGAAAGCGAGCGCGGCCGGAAGTCCCTGCCCGCCTTCCTCTTCGGGCAGATCGAGCGTCGGCCAGCCCCCGGCGGCAAACGCCTCCCACGCCTCGCGATGGCCCGACGCGGTCTTGACCCGGCCGTCGACGAGCTTGCAGCCCTGCGCGTCACCGACGTCGTTCAATGCGACGAGATGATCCGAGGCGAGCTTCACCGCCTCGTCGAGGATAGCCACCACCGTCTCGGGCGAGGCGGCGGCGAAGCTCTCCTTCAATTCGCGCAGGCGAGCGGTGCCGAGCGCCGCTTCATATTGGGCGGCGATCAGCGCAGGATCGGCCGGCGGCGGCGCAGCCCTCACTGTGCCGGCGCCACCAGCATGAGCGCGTCGAGCGCGACCGCGCCTTCGCCCTCGGGATAGACCACGACCGGGTTGATATCGATCTCGCGCACCTGCGGGTTGGCACGCATGAACGCGCCGACCTTGCCGATCAGCCCAGCGACCGCATCGACATCGAGCGCGGGCGAGCCACGGAAGCCGCGCAGCAATTGCCCGGCCTTGAGCGCGTTCAATTCCTTCACGATCGCCTCGTGCGTCAGATCGGGCGGCATCAGGCGGGCATCATGGAACAGTTCGGCCATCACGCCGCCAAGGCCTGCCAGCACGACCGGCCCCCATTCGGGATCGTTGCGCGCACCGACGATCAGTTCGGTGCCGCGCTTGCCCATCCCCTCGACCAGCACGCCATCGAGCGCGATCTTGGGATCATAGGCCTTCACATTGGCATAGAGCCGGTCCCAGCCCTCGGCCAAAGCGGCATCGTCGGCGAGGTTGAGGATCACGCCGCCGGCATCGCTCTTGTGCGACAAATCGGCCGACTGCGCCTTGATCACGACCGGATAGCCGATCTCGTTCGCAACCGCCTGCGCCTCGGCGACGGTGGCGGCGAACTTGCCCTTGGGGAAAGGCACGCCGAGCGGTGCGAGCAATGCCTTGGACTTGTATTCGGGGATCACGCCGCCTTCGGCGGAGAACGTCGCCTGCGCCGCAGTCTCGTCCGACGCGGCATAGTCGCGCTTCGCCACGGCGGCGTAGCGCGCGACCGCGCGGAAGGCGCGATCGGGGGTCGGGAAGAACGGCACGTTCAGATCGCGCAGGCCCTTGATATAGTCTGGCGGGACCGCCGCGCCATCGTCGAGCCCGGCATAGATGACCGGCTTGTTGGGCTTGAGCCGCGCCAGGGTCTCGATGATCGGCGGCATCTTGATATTGGCGGTATTATAATCCGTCTGGATGATGACGATGATGATCGAATTGACGCGATCATCCTCCATCAAAGCCTCGAACACGCGGCCATAGAGGCCCGGATCGACCAACGCCTGCGCGGTCAGATCGGTCGGGTTCGAGACCGCTATGAAATCGGGCATCACCTCGCGCAATTTCGGGCTGAGCTCATCACTGAATGGTGGGAGGTCGAGCCCGATGGCCTCGGCGGTGTCGAGCGACATCGCCTTGAACGCGCCGCTTTCGCCCAGGATTGCGGCGCCCGGCTTGATCTGGCCGCAGCGCACGGCCAGATCGACGATGTCGCCCATTTCCTCGAGATCGCCGGCGAGCACGACACCCGCCCGCTCGACGAGCACGCGCATCACCTCATAATCGCCGGCCATCGCGCCGGTATGGGTGGCAGCGGATTCGCGACCGGCCGCGCTCTTACCGGGGTGGAGCAGGACGATCTGCTTGCCCGCGGCATGCGCGCGTTTCGCCAGTTCGAGGAAGCGCGCCGGCTGGCGGATCTGCTCGCAGATCGCCGCGATCACCGCGGTGTCGGCATCGCCGATCAGATATTCTAGATAATCCTCGGTCTGGCTCTGCGCCTCGTTGCCGGTAGAAATGTAGAAAGAGAGCGGGATGTCCTTGGACATGAGCGTGACCGCGACCACCGCCGCCATCGCGCCCGACTGGCTGACGATACCGACGCGCTTGCCCGACCGCTTGGGCGATTTGGGCATGCCGACGAAGGTGAGCTCGATATCGCTCATGAAATTGATCACGCCGAGGCAGTTGGGCCCGAGCACGACCATGCCCGCCTCACTCGCGACGCGCGCAATCTCTTGCTGCTCCGCCAGCCCTTCTTCGCCACCCTCGGCAAAGCCCGCCGAGAAGATGATCGCACCGCCGACGCCCCGCGCGGCTAGCTGCCGGACCGAATCCAGCACAGCGGCCTTGGGGATCGCCAGCACCGCCACGTCGACGCCCTCGGGCAGTGCCTCGATCGAGTTGAGACAGGGGCGGCCGTCGATGTCGGGGCGGCGCGGATTGATGAGATACATGTCGCCGGCGAAATTCGCCTCGATCAGGTTGCGCATCAGCCGGTTGCCGAGCGCGCCCGGCGTAGGCGAGGCCCCCACGATCGCGACCGATTTCGGCCGGAGAATGCGGTCGATCTTGGCGGCGGGAATCGGGGCGGTCGCGTCCATGCGGTGTCCTCTGGGATTGGTAGAGTAAGCCCCTCCCGCTGTGCGGGAGGGGTTTGGGGAGGGGCGTGCGTCCACGAGCCGCGCTCAAGGGGTAGCCCCTCCCCGCCCCCTCCCGCAAGCGGGAGGGGAGATTGAGTTACGACTTCTGCTTCGACGTGTCGTACGCGCCCAGGCCCGGCTTGTAGGTCTTGTCGTCAAGGAATTGCTTCATGCCTTCCTTGCGACCGTCGGGATCGAAGCTGTCTGCGGCTTCCTGCGCGCGGATCAGATAATCTTCGGCATTGTCGTAGGTCATCTCGATCACGCGACGGACCGCGTCCTTGGTCGCCTTGAGTGCGACCGGATTCTTCTTGAGCAAGACGTTCGCGATCTCGGTGACACGATCCTTGAGCTGGGCGAGCGGCACGCTCTCGGTGACGAGGCCCTGCGCGGCGGCCTGCTGGCCGTCGAGATTCTCGCCCATCATCGCGTGGTACATCGCCTTGCGCGCCGACATCAGGTTGGTCGCGACCTTGGTTGCGCCGCCGCCGGGAAGAATACCCCAGTTGATCTCGGACAGGCCGAACTTGGCCTCGTCCGCCGCCACCGCGATATCGCAGGCATAGAGCGGGCCGTACGCACCGCCGAAGCACCAGCCGTTGACCATCGCGATCGTCGGTTTTCTGTACCAGCGCAGCTGCTCCCACCAGCGGTAAGCGGCACGCTGCGCGCGGCGGGTGCCTTCGAGCCCCTTGGTGGCGCTCTCACGGAAATATTCCTTGAGGTCCATGCCGGCCGACCAGGCGCTGCCCTCGCCGGTGAGCACCAGAACGCCGACATCGTCGCGGAACTCGAGCTCGTCGAGCACTTCGGCCATGCGGCGGTTGAGCGTCGGGCTCTGCGCGTTGCGCTTGTCGGGGCGGTTGAACTTCACCCAGGCGATGCGATCGACGACTTCATAAACGACGACGTCTTCGGTGGTGGTGTCGGTCATTTCTCTCTCACTTCCGTTCGTCCCGAGCGAAGTCGAGGGACGTTGGTGGGTGGCGGCGTGTCTCGACTTCGCTCGACACGAACGGGCGGTTCGGCCCTAGATCGGATAATGGCCCGGCTGGGTCTCGATCGTGATCCAGCGCAGTTCGGAGAAAGCATCGATGCCGGCCCTGCCGCCGAAGCGGCCATAGCCCGACGCCTTGACCCCGCCGAACGGCATCTGCGCCTCGTCATGCACGGTCGGGCCGTTGACGTGGCAGATACCCGACTTGATCTGGCGCGCAACCTTCAGCCCGCGCGCGATATCACGCGTGAAGACCGAGGCGGACAGGCCATATTCGGTGTCGTTGGCAAGCGCGATCGCATCGGCCTCATCCTTCGCGCGGATCACCGCGACGACCGGGCCGAAGCTTTCCTCACGGAACAATTTCATCGCGGGCGTCACCTTGTCGACGACATGCGCCGGCATCAGCACGCCCTGCGACGCACCACCATTGGCAAGCTCGGCGCCCGCCGCAACCGCGTCGTCGATGAGGCCCTGGACGTGGGTGACGGTCTTGGCATCGACCACCGCACCCAAAGGCGTCGTGCCCTCGCGCGGATCGCCGACCGCCATGGTCGAAACCTTGGCCTTGAAGCGCGCGACGAAATCGTCGGCGACGGCGTCGACGACGATGATCCGCTCGGTCGACATGCAGATCTGGCCCTGGTTCATGAAGGCGCCGAACGCAGCGGCCTTGACCGCCTCGTCGAGGTCAGCGTCATCGAGAATGATCAGCGGCGCCTTGCCGCCCAGCTCGAGCAGGCAAGGCTTTAGATTCTCGGCCGCGCGCTTTGCGACGATCCGGCCGACCGCCGTCGATCCGGTGAAGTTGATCCGGCGCACCGCCGGGTGATCGATCAGCGCCCCCACGACGTTGCCGGCATCGGCCGGCGCGTTGGTGACGAAATTGACCACGCCAGCCGGGAAACCCGCTTCCTGGAACGCCTCGATGATCAGGCCATGCGTGCGCGGGCACAGTTCCGAGCCCTTGAGGATAACGGTATTGCCGCACGCGAGCGGCACCGCGATCGCACGCACGCCGAGAATGATCGGCGCATTCCATGGCGCGATGCCCAGGACCACACCCGCCGGTTCGCGGATCGCCATGGCGAGGCAGCCGGGCTTGTCTGACGGGATCACTTCACCCGAAATCTGGGTGGTCAGCGCGGCGGCCTCGCGGATCATCGAAGCAGCGAGCCCAAGGTTGAACAGAGCCCATCCTTTGGTGGCGCCGATTTCACTCATCATCGCGTCGACGAAGTCGCCGGCCTTGGACTCCAGCGCGGTGGCCGCCTTCATCAGAAAAGCGCGCCGCGCGTTGGGGCCGAGTTCCGCCCACGCGCCGAGAGCGACCGCCGCCGCATCACCCGCGGCATTGGCGTCGTCCACGCTCGCAGCTGCGGCCTGCGTCGCCACATCGCCGGTTACAGGGTTTATGCGATCGAATGTGTCGTTGGCCGCGCGTTGTGCGCCACCAATGAGAAGCGAAACTGCCTGAGCCGCCATGATTCCTCTCCCGGGGAATATTGAGGCAAACCGATTAGCAGGCTTGATTTGTTATTGGCAATAACAATAACGATGTTTCATGGCCGCATTGCCCCCCCTGCCCGATCCTTTTTCCGAACTGGTCGGTTATCACCTCCGCCGACTGTCGCAATTGGTCATGGGGGATCTGGCCGAACGGCTCGACTCGCTCGATCTGCGGCCGACCGAGGCCTCTGTCCTGTTCGTGATCGCCGCCACGCCGGGCGTCACCCAGAGCGATATCGGCCGGATGCTGGGGATCAAGCGCGCCAATATGGCACCGATGGTCGCGACGCTGGAGGCGCGCGGACTGGTCAGCCGTTCCGCGGTCGACGGCCGATCGCAGGCGCTACGGCTGACGGCCGAGGGCGAATCGATGAGGGCCCGGGCGCGGAATGCCACGCGGGAAAACGAGCGCCGCTCATTTGCATCCTTGTCGGATGCGGAACGCGCAGCGCTGATCGACAAGCTCCAGACCTTGTGGGAAAAGCTGGAAGGCTAGCAGGGGCGAGTTCCCTTTCCATTCTGGGAAGGGTTTGCCTCAATCCATATTGCGCGCTTCCATTCGCTCGATCGCGCGATCCATCGCATTTAACGCCCGCTCGCGTGAACGCTCGTCCATATCCTGCGCATTACGCAGCCCTTCACGCGCTTTCTGGAGCGCCGTGGAAATCTGGGTCCGAATGGCCGCCTGATCGACGCAACCCGCGGAAAGACGCGCAATCGCCTGACGGTCGGTCTCGGGCCCGATCGCCGGCCGCGCATAGCGGCAGTTCGTAGCCATTTGAACCCGCGCCTGCGCCAATGCCGCCGTCACCGTCTCGCGAACATGCGCGGCGTCGATCGCGCTGCGGACCTCCGCCGCCGATCGTTCTGCGCGAGCCCTGGCCGCCTCGGCACGCGCCCGGGCGGCCTCGGCCCGGCCTTCCGCCCGCTCCTGCTCGGCCGCAGCCAGCTCGGCGACGCGCTCGGCCA
The DNA here is from genome assembly GCF_044905095.1 of Sphingomonas sp. MMS24-J13. Classification (NCBI taxonomy): domain Bacteria; kingdom Pseudomonadati; phylum Pseudomonadota; class Alphaproteobacteria; order Sphingomonadales; family Sphingomonadaceae; genus Sphingomonas; species Sphingomonas sp. MMS24-J13. The sequence continues at coordinate 563,648 of NZ_CP173258.1, read as the reverse complement.
TGGCAGCGGCGTGGCGCGCCGCCCGTGCCTGGGCTGCCGCGATGCGCGCTGCCTTGCCGGCCTCGGCGAAATCGACCGTGACGGGCGGGATCGGGGGAATTGGGGGCACGGACGCGACAGCCGGAACCGGCGGCACCGGCGCCACAGGTGGAATCGGGGCCACAGGCGCTGCCAGACCATCCGCGTCGCTGCGAACCCGAAGCTTTGGCGCATTGGTGCGACGCGCGTCGGCCAAGCGGATGGGGTTCGGTGGCACTGCAGCCGGCTTTGCCGGACGAGCGGGCAACGCGGGCGCGGCCGGCGCATCGCCGACCGAAGCGGCGGCGTGCATCGAACTGCCATTGTCATGATCGAACGAAAACGGCGCCCCATCCATCTGCATCACCGCCTGGCGGAAACCGGGTAGCCGCGATGGGGCTGCGACGCTGCCCGATGCCGTAAGCGCGAGCCCACCGGCGATGGTGGCGCCAGCGATGAGCCCACCGCCGATCCGGCGCAGGCGGCTGCGATTGGGCTTGGCCATCATCTTCAATCTCCTTTTGAGCATCGCCGCGGATCCGATCGCACAGGCGGCGGCGGGTGTGGCCGCATGAACCGATTTCACCAAAGCGGCGCCGTAGACCGGCGTTGCCTCGGGGGCCTCGTCCGCCAGCACGGTAGCGTCGCAGGCGAGTTCCTGATCGACGCGGAAGGCGCGATAAGCGCGGTAGGCAAGCGGGTTGAACCAGTGGAGCGAGAGGATCGCGAGCGCGGCCGCATTGGCGATCAGATCGCCGCGGACGTGGTGAGCCACCTCATGCGCCAGCACCAGCCGGCGCTCGGCCGGATCGTAACGCGTGGTGAAATCGGCGGGTAGCAAGATGCGGCGGCGCAGGATGCCGACGGCCGCCGGGCCGCCGACATGCGGTCCGCAATGGATTGCGATCCCGCAGGTCCGGCACAGCAACGCCGATCCCCGCAGAGCGGCGCTGAGGAAGCGGCGATACAAGCCCATCTGCCAGCAGAAATGAAGCAAAGCGCCGCCGAGCCAGATCATGAACACGACCATGACCCAATGGCCCGCCAGCCAGTCGAATATCCCGGGCTCCGGTTGCGCCGCCAACATCTGCGCTAGCGCGGTGCCGGCATCGGCCGGCGCATCGATTGCCGGGAGATCGATGTCGATCGGCAGCGATACCGGCGCATGCGCCGTCTTCGGCAGTCGCGGCAACACCATCCGGGCGAGCGGCAGGAGCCAGAGCAGATAGGCGACCCGCGGCCCGAACGCGGCCGCGACCCGGTCGCGCAACAGTAGCACCAGCCCCATCAACAGCGTGCTGGCCACCAGTGTCTCGATCACCCAGCCGATCATGCCTTGAGCTCCTTGAGCAGCGCCTCAAGCTCGGCGATGTCTTCCGGCGTCAGCCCTTCCCCGGCGGCCAGATGCGCCACCAACGGCGCAGCCCGACCGCCGAACAGGCGATCGACCAGACGGCGGGATTCGCGCGTCGCATGTTCGGCGCGCGCGACCGCCGGGCGATAGAGGTAGCGCCGACCATCCTCCTCATGCGCCAGCGCGCCCTTGGCGAGCAGGCGGGCGAGCATCGTCTTGACGGTGCGCTCGCTCCACGCCCGCTCCGCGGGGATGCGCTCCGCGACTTCGGCAGCGGTGAGCGGCGCATCAGCCGCCCACAACACCTCCATCACCGCATGTTCGCCTTCGCTGATTCGTTCGGCCATGCAACTCGACCCTCTTGATTACATCTGTAGTCTTAATGACTACGATCGTAATCGTCAAGAGCCCGAGCGGGCATGAGCCGGCGCCCGCGCGCTGTGTGTCAGCGCCGCTGGAATTCTGGGCTTACCAGCATCAGCGTAAGCGCCGATGCACCGCTTTCAGCCTGGGCAATCGCCGCGGCGGTGGTCGGGCTCACCATGCCTGGCATCAATTTTGGCGCTAGCGTGCGGGCGTCGAGCAGGCGCGCCGCCTGCGACGCGAAATGCTCGGCCAGTTGCACCCTGACGACCAGCGCTTCGGGTGCGGCCCAACTTGCCGAAATATCGTCAAACCCTGCCGGCGATCCCGGTTGCCAGATACTCTGACCGAGCAAGGTCAGCATGGACTGGAAATCCAGTCCGGGCACCTCGCGCCGGCCGAGGCCGCGCAGCATCGACACCACCCAATCCCACGGGGTCTTGAACTTGGTGGCGGTCGCCGCCCACGCTTCGGGTGCCTCGATCATGACACGATAGACCGCGGGCAGGTCGCCTTGGCTTTCGAGGAAAGCCTTGCTCATCCGCTCGATCATCGCGGGTGGCGGGTTATCTGCCACGAAATGCCGCGCCAGCTTGGTCGAGATATGTCTCGCTGTGGCAGGCGCGTTGGCCAGATCATGCAAGACACTTTTGGCCTGTTGTTCCCCACCAGCCGGATAGACCTTGCCCATGATCGTTCGATTGCCGGGCGAATGGATCACGTCCCGGAATACGAAACTGCCGGTCGTCGGCTCGTCGGAGGCCGGCCGATACCCCATTCCGCTGACGGTCCATCCCGTTAGAGCGCGTGCGAATTCGGTGACATCGGCTTGGCTGTAGCCGGAGCGAGCGCCGAGCGTGTGCAATTCCATGATCTCACGGGCCAGATTTTCGTTAAGGCCGACATCCATACCAGGCTGCGTCCGCACGACCTGCTGTGAAAACCAGCTACCGGGGCCGACCGAGCCATATTGATCGAGATAGAAGAGCATTGCCGGATGATGTTCGACGGCCATGAGCATGTCTTCGAACCGGCCCAGCACATGCGGCCGGATGGCGTCGATCTCATAAGCGGCCGCGAAGATGCCGACCTGCGGTTTCTCAATCGAAAGCGCGAAATGGTTCGACCAGAAGGCGGCGAGCCGTTCGACGAAGGGCGCCTCGGTATCCAGCGCGATGGCCACCCGGGCGTTGATCGCAGCCGCATAGCCATCGTGCGCCTCCTGCGCCATCGCCTGCTGCTGATCGGGCCGCTTCGCCCGCAGGATTGAAACCAGATCGGTCTGCAACGGGATGGCGTCGGACGTACCCGCCGCCGGTGGATGGTCCTGCGCAAGGATCGCGCGCACGCGCGCGCCCGGCACCGAAAGCCCGGCGTAAGCAGCCGGCTTGGCATCGAACCGGGCCAACTGGCCGAGCAGCCAGCCCTTCGGATCGCCCGACAACGTCTCGTTCGGCCGGGCACCGAGGCCGAACCGGTTGAGCGCGATCGCCTGCATCCGCGGCAACGAGAGCGACACGAATCCCTCCAGCAAAACAGACGATGATCAGACGCGGAAAAGCCCCTCCAACGGCCTTCCCGGCGGCACGGTTGGGAACAATGCGCGCGTCGTCCGCGCCGGATCCATGCCAAAACTCTCGGCAGCGAGCCCGGAAATCACGCTGTCGAGGCCGATCGTCGGCTTGAGATCCCGCATCTCGTAAAGCGCGGTCTGCGACAGCCCAGGCCAATCGGCGATCACGCGACCGCCTTTGAGGCCGCCGCCGAACAGCATCGCTACGGACGCTGTGCCATGATCGGTGCCGCCGGTACCGTTGACCGCCGCAGTCCGGCCGAATTCGGTTGCTACCAGCACGACCGTGTCGCTCCACACCGGCCCGAGCCCGTCGCGCAACGACGCGATCATTACGTCGAGCGCCTTGAATTGCTGGGTCAGGCGACCTTGCTGGCCGGTATGGGTGTCCCACCCGCCGGTCTCGAGCATCGCGATACGCGGCCCGTCCGGATGGACAAGAAAGCTGGCAGCGAGCTTACCAAGCTTTGCCGGATCCTGCCCGGCGCGTTGGCCGCTGCCCATGCCACGCGTTGCAAGTGCCTCATCCCACAAGGCGTGGAGTTGCTGATCGCCCTGATACATGCGGCCGACCCGCGCGAGAAGATCGTCTGATGCCTCGGGCAGACCCGAAGGAGCGTAGGACGCCACTTCCGCGGGCCCGCGCAACGCGACCGGGATGGTCGTTGCAAAGGCGATCGCCTCATCCTTCTGCCTGGGCAGCAGCGCCACCAGCCGGTTCATCCAACCGTCATTGACCGCGTAAGGCACGGTGCCGCCGGTTTCGAGCACATTCTGGCCATCGAAATGCGATCGTTCGCGATAGGGCGAGGCGGTGGCATGGACGAATATCGCCTGCCCCGACATATACATCTTGCCGATTTCCACCATCACCGGATGCAACGCGAAATGCCCGTCGAGCTTGATCGCGGTGGCGGGATCGACCGCTATCTGCCCGCGCAGGCGCTGATAATCGGGATCGGCATAGGGGATCACGGTATGAAGGCCATCGGCCGCGCCGCGCTGGATGATGAAGACGAAGCGGCGGTTGGTGGCCGCCGCAGCGAGCGCCATATGCGGCGCGACGAGGATCGAGCCGGTACCGGCGGCAGCAAACTTGAGAAATTGGCGGCGGGGGAGGATCATGGTCATCTCCTCTGAAATTCGGGGCTGACCAGCAGCAGGGTCAGCGCGGCAGGGCCGCTTTCGGCCTGGGCCAGAACGGTGGTGGTAGCGGGCGTCAGTGTACCCGGCAGCAATTGCGGCCCGATCGCGCGCGCATCGATCTGCGGGCCAGCCTGCGCCGCGAAACGCTGCGCGAGTTCAAGCCGCACCATCAGCGCTTCGGGTGCTGCCCAACTGGCCGACATATCGTCATAGCCGGCGGGCGATCCGGCCCGCCACACCGGCTGGCCCAACTGATAGAATATCGATGCAAAATCGGTCTTGAGGATGTCGCGCCGGCCAAGCCCACGCAGCGAGGATACGGTCCAATCCCACGGGGTCTTGAACTTGGTGGCAGTCGCCGCCCATGCTTCGGGTGCCTCGATCATGACACGATAGACCGCGGGCAGGTCGCCTTGGCTGTCAAGAAAGGCCTTAGCCATGCGAACGACCAGGCGCGGCGGCGGATCATCAGCCACGAAATGCCGCGCCAGCTTGGTGGAAATGTGTTTCGCGGTGGCCGGCGACATAGCGAGATCGCGCAGCACCGCTAACCCTTGCTCCTCGCCGCCGGCCGGATAGCGTTTGCCCATGATCGTGCGGTCGCCCGGTTCATGGATCTGATCGCGGAACATGAATTCACCGGGTTTGATACCGTCACGCTTGCCCATCTGCCCAAGCCCGCCCAAGGTCCAGCCGGTCAGCGCACGCGCGAATTCGGTGACGTCGGCCTGACTGTAGCCCGTGCGCACCCCGAGCGTGTGCAACTCCATGATCTCACGCGCCAGATTCTCGTTGAGGCCAACCCGCAGTTCCGGCCGACGCTCCCTCAGCCGCGCCGCATAAGGGCTGTCCGGGCCAGTCGACTGATATTGATCGAGGTAGAAGAGCATCGCCGGATGATGCTCGACCGCCATCAGCATATCCTCGAACTTGCCGAGCACATGCGGGCGGATAGCGTCCATTTCGTAGGCTGCGGCAAAGACGCCGACCTGCGGCTTTTCGACGGACAGCACGAAGTGGTTCGACCAGAAGGTCGCCAACCGTTCGACGAACGGCGTCTCCGTCGTCAGCGCGATCGCCATCCGCGCGTTGACGCTCTGGCGATAGGTTTCGCGCATTTCGGCACTGAGCGCTTGCTCGACCTCCTTGCGTTTGCTGGGCCCCAACAGCGCGGCCATGTCGGTCGGCAGCGGCGTACTATCCACCGACGCAGCACCGCCCGCCATCGCTGTCGCAGGCGCCGCACCCGCGGCGGGAGCCGTGAACGGCATGGATGCCGGGACACCTGTCGTCGGCGATGGTGCCGGCACCTGCCCGATGGCAAGCAGTTCGTTGACCTCGTTGGTATAAGCCCGCGCCAGCGTACCGGGCGCCGGCAGCGCGGCATAAGGTGCCGGTTTGACCTCGAACGCGTCGAACTGGCCGAGCAGCCAGGCTTTGGGATTGGCAGGCGGCTCTTCGTTCAAGCGCGCGCCGAGCCCGAAGCGATTGAGCGCGATCGACTGGGCCTGGGGTAAGGAAAGCGACATCAGCGTCTCCAGTGTCTGGAGCTTACACGTGCGAACAGAGCAAAATCCGTCGTTTATCGCGGCGGCCCCGCCGGCTTTTGTCGAAGCGGGCCGTTGCCGAGCGCCTGCGCCAGCGCCTGGCGTTCTTCGAGAGGGAGGGTCGCTGCGAACGTCACCACAGTGGTCTCGATCCTGCCGCGCAGCGTCGCGTCCGCAACCTGCGCGCGCTGGAGTTGCGCTGTTACAGCGGTGGAATTGAACCGGGGCTGTACGAACAACTTCGCCGCCTCGCCGCGCGCCTCGCGCGCCTCGCGCGCCACATCGATATTGTCCCGGACCGTCTGGCGAATGGCGCGGCGGAAGGCCTTGGCCTGATCGGGCGGCAAGGATTCCGCGGCGAGGACACGCCAGCCTGCCGCCGGATGATGCGCCCAGCGCCACACGCCGCCGGCGATCGCGCCGATAAGGAAGATGTTGAGCACGACGCTGACGGTCAGCAGGGCAGACTGCCATCGTTTCATGGGCCGACATCCTCCTCGATCAGATCGCCGAACGCGGTGGCGTCCTCATGGCCATAGCTCGGGATATGGATCGCGGGCCCGGCGAGCGCGGCGGTGGCGGCCGAGCCGGCAAAGACCCCGCCGGCTCCGGCCAACCCGAGCCCCAAAGCCGCCCACCACAAACGCGCCCGACTCCAGGCGCGACGGGGGGCACGCGCGACGATTGCAGCGGCGAGCATTGTGGAGGGCGCCGATACCCGATGCGAAGCCAGCAGATCGTCGATCTCCCCCGCAGCTTCCAGCATCGCCGCCGCGCGCGGATCGGCGCGAACGAACGCCAATGCGGCATCGCGCTCCCCCTCGGGCCAGCGGCCTGGTTCGGCGCCATAAGCGTCGAGCAAAACCGCGAAGCGTTCGACATTCATCGGATCAGCCATCTCCATGCCCCAAACGCTCCTTCAATGCCCGCCGGCCGCGCGCGAGCAGGCTCTCGAGCGCATCGACCCGGATGCCCATCAGATCGGCCGCCTCGCGGTTCGACAATTCCTGATAATAGGTCAGCACGATCGCCTCACGCTGGCGCGGTGCCAGTGCAGCGAGGGCGCGCCCGACCCGATCCTTTTCCTCGTCGGCCACAATGACGTCGTCGGCCGCAATCGCTGGATCGGGTGCATCCCAATCGTCGGGCAATGGCGCGTCGCGCCGCTTGCGCAGCCGATCGGTGCACAGATTGAGCGCGACGCGGTGCATCCACGTATCGAACATCGCCACGCCCGGCTGCCAGCGCGACGCATGCCGCCAGACACGGACGAAAAGTTCCTGTACGATATCCTCGGCCTCGGCAGGATCGCCGAGCAGACGGTGCGCCAGCGCGGTCATGCGCGGCAGCTTGCGCGCGACGAGTTCGGCGATCGCATGGGCGTCGCCTTCGCCAACGCGTCGAACCAGATCGCCATCGGGATCATCCGCTGCCAAGCCTCCGGGCCTCCGCGTTGCGATCAACCGGCCTCATTGCCCCGGATCGGTCGCCCCGGCCCGCATAGCCTGCCGCTCATCGGTCGTCAGTATACCGTCATGATCGGCGTCGATCCGAGCAAAGCGATGCGCGAGGAGAACCTTGATTTCGGCGGCGTCGAGCACACCGTCGTGGTTGGCATCCATCCGGTCGAACATGCGCGATCCATCGCGGGTCCCACCCCGTGCTTTGGCAGCGGCGGTGAATTCGTCCTTCGAAAGCTTGCCGTCGCTATTGGCGTCGCCTTTCATCATTCGCGCCATCGCGGCTTGCGAGAAGGCCGCGAAATCCATGCCGACGGGCTTGTCCTGCGCGGCCGCAGCTGTGGCGAGGCCGAGCGCGAAGAGGGGAATGAAGCGGATCATACAGGCTCCGGTACGAGGGGTTACTCGACCGGTTACACGGGCGGGATCGGATGATCCGTCGGTGCAAGACCCGACAATATTGTCGCCCTAGCGCAGGCTAGGCCTCAGGAAGCGAGCAGAGAGCCCGAACCTCCTGAGACCCCAGCCGGGCTGGATTGACATATGGCGTTACGCCAGCTTCAAACCTTCCTTGTTCATCAGCGACGTCAACTCCTTGCTCTTCTCGTCGCTCACCAGACCCTTGAGCTTGGGGAAAAGATCGGTTTCCTCCTCGCGCATATGCTGCTCGATATCGGTGCGGAATTTGCGCAGCTTGCCGATCCAGAGCGGCGAGTCCTTGGGCATCTCGCTCAGTTCGTAGAGATATTGCTTCACATAGCCGTGATCGCGGTTGAGTTCGTCGGCCGCCTCGATCTCGCCGACTTCGCGCAGCGCCGGGTAGATCACGTTCTCCTCCTCCAAGGCATGCTTCGCCAGCATATGCTTGAGGTTCATCAGGAGCGTGGCGCGCTTGGTCGTGTTCGCTTCGGTCGTCGCCTCGAGCGCGTCGAACACCTTCAGGGTCAGATCGTGTTCGGCCTTGAGCGCTTCGTCCCATTCGCCCGCCAGCAGCGTCGGCGCCTGGACCGCGAACTTGCGCGCGACATTCGCAGCGAGCCCGACCGCAAGGCCAGCCGCGCCGGCGACGAGCGCAACGGTCGTGCCGGAAGATTGCGAGCCTGCCGCTTTGCGACGCGGCGTCGCACCACCGCTCGAGGCCTTGAAACGGCCGTCATCGTCTCGCGCCTCGGCTTTGGCGGCGGCGGAGCGCTTGGTGCTGGTAGAACTCGATTTGGTCGGGGCAGCAGTAGCCATGACGAAAAACTCCACACTGAAGACGCGTCGATGCGCCCATCGAGGGAGTCAACTGCGCAAGCGCCGGAAAGTTCTCAGAAGTTTTTCAGGTCGTCGAGCCACGGCCCCGCCACGCCGTCCGATGGTGCGCGCCAATCGCCGCGCGGCGACAGGCTGGCGGCGGCCGAGACCTTGGGGCCGTTGGGAATCGCCGAGCGCTTGAACTGGCTGATCTGGAAAAAGCGGAAGCAAAACGTCTCGAGCCACTTCCGGATCGTGGCGAGATCATAGGAATTGCGATCGTCAGCCGGGAAATCGATCGGCCATTCACCCGCATGCGCGTCATGCCATGCATGCCAGGCAAGAAAGGCGATCTTCGAAGGGGCAAGACCGTGACGCACGGTATAATGCAGGAAGAAATCGTGCAGCTCGTACGGCCCGATCTTCGATTGCGTGCTCTGGATCGCGCCCGACGCGTCGGCCGGCACCAGCTCCGGCGAGATTTCGGTGCCGAGGATCGCGATCAGGATATCGTTGGTCGCGGCATCGAACTGGCCGGTCTTGACCGCCCAGCGGATCAGGAACTGGATGAGCGTCTTGGGCACGCCGGCATTGACGGCATAATGGCTCATATGATCGCCGACGCCGTAGGTGCACCAGCCGAGTGCCAGCTCGGACAGATCGCCCGTACCGACGACAAAGCCGTCATGCTGGTTGGCGAGGCGGAATAGATAATCTGTGCGCAGGCCCGCCTGCACATTCTCGAACGTCACGTCATAGGCCGGTTCACCGCTGGCAAAGGCGTGGCCCATATCGCCCAGCATCCGGCGCGCGGCGGGACGGATATCGATCTCGGCACCGGTGATGCCAAGCGCGTTCATCAGTGCCCAGGCATTGCTCTTGGTATCCTGCCCCGTGGCAAAGCCGGGCATCGTATAGCCCAGGATCGCCGATCGAGCCATGCCGAGCCGATCGCAGGCCTTGGCGGCGACGATCAGCGCGTGGGTGGAATTGAGCCCGCCCGAAATGCCGATCACGAGCGTCTTCGCGCGCGTGGCTGTCATACGCTTCATCAGGCCTTCGACCTGGATATTGAAGGCCTCGTAGCAATCCTCGTCGAGCCGCGCCGGATCGGCGGGCACGAACGGGAAGCGCGCGACCGATCGCTTCAGTCCGACATCGGCGAAATCCGGAACATGATCGAACAGGATGCGCCGAAAACCCGTCTCGGGATCGCCGTGCGCGCGCGCGGCATCGTTGAACGTGCCGAAGCGCATGCGCGATTGGCGCAGGCGGCCGACATCCACGTCCGCATAGATCAGTCCGGGTTCGTGATCGAACCGGCCCGACCGCGCGAGTTGGTAACCCAGTTCATGGATCATCGCCTGCCCATCCCACGCGACATCGGTCGTGCTCTCGCCCGGCCCGCTTGCCGAGTAGACATAGGCCGCGTTGGCGCGCGCCGATTGCGAGGCACCGTAGAGATCGCGCTCACGCTCCTTGCCGACCACGATGTTCGAGGCCGAGAGATTGGTGAGGATCAGCGCGCCTGCCAACGCACCATAAGAGGATGGCGGGATCGGCGCCCAATAATCCTCGCAAATCTCGACATGGAAAATGAAGTCGGGAAGGTCGGTGGCAGCGAAGATCAGGTCCGTCCCGAACGGCACGGTCTGGCCGGCGATCGTGATATCGAGGCCCTTGAGACCGATGCCCGAGGCGAACCAGCGTTTCTCATAATATTCGCGATAATTTGGCAGATAGGATTTGGGCACGACGCCGAGCACCCGCCCGCGCGCGATCACGATGGCGGTGTTGTAGAGCCGCCCGCTACGGCGCAGCGCGGCGCCGACAAGCAGCACCGGCTTTAGATCGCGGCTCGCCTCGATCAGTCTTGCCAGCTCGGCCTCGACCCGCTCGAGCAGGGCATCCTGCAGGTGGAGATCGTCTATCGAATAAGAGGTGAGCGCCAGTTCGGGAAAGACGATCAGATCCGCCGCTTCGTCATGCCCCTGGCGCGCCAGATCGAGGATAGACGCAGCATTGCTCGCTGGATCACCCGCGCTTGCCGCCGGGGTCGCCGCCGCGACGCGGACCAACCCATGTGCGTGGATCGAGAAGAAGCGATCGGCCATGAGGGGGCAGCTAAGTAGTATGCCCCGGCCGGTCAATGACCGTTCCTCCCCGGAACCGGGGAGGGTTTAGGCGGCAGCGCGTTCGGGTCGCACGCCGACGAGGCTCAGCGGGCCGGCACCGACCACCTCAACCTCGACCAGATCGCCAACAACGCCACCATCGAGCAGCACCGATTGCAGCCACGGCGATTTGCCCAACCTCTGGCCGGGCTGTTTGCCATCGCGTTCGATCAGCACCTCGCATGTACGGCCGATCGTCGCACGGTTGAAGGCATGCTGCTGTTCGGTGAGCAGAGCCTGCAGGCGCTGGAGGCGTTCGTCCATCACCTCGGCCGGCACCTGATCGCCCATTGTCGCCGCTGGTGTGCCGGGGCGTGGGCTGTATTTGAAGCTAAAGGCCTGTGCATGGCCGATCGCACGCACGACATCGAGCGTGGCCTGGAAATCCGCCTCGCTCTCGCCCGGAAAGCCGACGATATAGTCGCCGGAAACCGCGATGTCGGGTCGCGCTGAGCGGACGCGATCGATCAGCTTGAGATAGCTCGTCACGTCGTGGCTGCGGTTCATCGCCTTGAGGATGCGGTCGCTGCCCGCCTGGACCGGCAAGTGGAGGAAAGGCATCAGCTTGGGAATATCGCGGTGCGCCGCGATCAGGCCATCGGCCATGTCATTGGGGTGGCTGGTCGTGTAGCGGATGCGGACGAGCCCCGGCATCGCCGCGAGCGCCTCGATCAGATCGTGCAGCCCACGCCCCTGATCCTCCCACGCGTTCACATTCTGGCCAAGCAGCGTGATCTCGCGCGCTCCGCCGTCGACCAGCGCCTTCGCCTCGTCGACGATCGCGCCCCACGGCCGCGATACCTCGGCGCCGCGCGTATAAGGCACGACGCAATAGGTGCAGAATTTGTCGCAGCCTTCCTGCACCGTCAGGAACGCATTCGGGCTGCCGGCGCGCCGGCCAGGCAATGCATCGAATTTCGACACGGTTGGCATGTCCGTATCGATCGCCTGTCGGCCCGCGACCGCATTGGCGATCAGGGCCGGCAGCCGGTGATAAGCCTGCGGGCCCACCACCAGATCGACGGCGCGTGCGCGCCTGGGAATTTCGGCGCCTTCGGCCTGCGCGACGCAGCCGGCCACCGCGATCATCGGCTTGCCCCCATCGCGCTTGGCGATCCGGCCGATATCCGAATAGACCTTCTCGGCCGCTTTCTCGCGAATATGGCAGGTATTGAGCACGACCAGTTCGGCAACGCCCGCATCGGCGGCGTGCATGCCTTCCGCCTCGAGCAACTCGGCCATGCGCGCGCCGTCATAGACGTTCATCTGGCAGCCGAAAGACTTGATGTGGAAGCTGGTGGGTTTGTGCGGAATCATGGGGCGCCCATAGCTTAGGGGCCCTTAACAAGGAAGCGGCCGACTTATGAGCCTGACCGCTTCCAGCCACCTTTAAGGGGGTACAGCATCCTCTCCCTACCCGGGTCTTCGCCCGACTGACCGCCCCGTGCCGTTCGGTTTGGTTGGCGGGCCTTAAAGCGACACGAGGCGTGCCACAAGCGAAGTCTGCACGGCTCATGAACAATCGGGAACAGCATGGCGAGAATGCCACGATCGCGCTACCGTATAGCAGTTAGGATGCTACTCGATCATCTGCGTGACGAAGAGCAAAGCGGCCGCTATCGGAGCATCAAATGGCCGCCCCCCTCCCCTTCGTCTGGTCATCGACGGCGATGCACTGGTCGCGAACTGGCAATGGCTGCGCACGCAAGGCGGCAATGCTGATTGTGGTGCCGCCGTAAAAGCCAACGGCTATGGACTCGGTGCATCTGAGGTGGTCGCACGACTGGCGGCGGCCGGTTGCCGCGATTTCTTCTGCGCCACCTGGGCCGAAGCGGAGGCGATCGGACCGCTCCCCGATGCTGTCGCCCTGTCGGTGCTTCATGGCGTGCGCGCCGAGGATATGCCGGCAGCGCTCGCCTCACGGGTTCGGCCGGTGCTCAACACGATCGAACAGGTCACGCGCTGGCGCGAAAGCGGCGGCGGCCCGTGCGATGTGATGGTCGACACCGGAATCAACCGTCTCGGCCTGACGCCCGCACAAGCGCGATCGGGGCTGCTCGATGGCCTGACGATCGAAACATTGCTGAGCCATCTCTCCTGTGCGGACGAGCCCGGCCATCCCCTCAACGAGCGCCAGCGAGACGCCTTTCGCACGATCCGGGATGCGGTTCCGGCGCGACGCTATAGCCTCGCCAATTCAGCCGGGATCCTGCTGGGTCGGGATTACGGCTTCGATCTGCTGCGCCCCGGCATCGCACTCTATGGCGGCGTCCCGACACCCGATGACGCCGCCAGCACCGCGCTGCGGCTCACCGTGAAGATGGAAGCGCAAGTCATTCAGCTGCGCCATGTGCCTGCTGGCGAGGGCGTCGGCTACGGCGCCAAATGGACCGCGCAAGCCGATGCGCGCATCGCCGTCCTCAACATCGGCTATGCCGACGGGATGCTGCGGCAGTTGGGGCCTTGCCTGGAGGCGGTCGTCGGCGGCGAACGGCGCTCGCTGGCAGGCCGGATCTCGATGGACATGATCACCGTCGATGCCGGATCCGCCGACGTCGCGGAAGGCGACTGGGTCGAACTCGATTACGATCTGCCGAAGTTGGCGGCGCGCAGCGGTCTGACCCAATATGAACTGCTCACCGGCCTCGGGCGGAGGTTCGACCGGATATGGCGGTGAACGCGATCCTGCGGGACCGGCTTTGTGCGCCCCGTCGCATCAAAGGGTTGCCCCTCGCCCATGCCGACCGCTAGAGCGTCAGCACCCATGGCGTCATCTCCCCTCGTAACCTCCATTCTCGCACCGTTCGTCGCTGTCGGCCGCGCGGTGATCGGGCTGTTCGCCGCGATCGGGCGTGTGGTGCTGTTCGGGCTGCGGATCATCGTCCGCGGCCTTACTCCGCCATATTATCCGGCTCGATTCTTCGAGCAGCTCGCGCACATCGGCTGGTTCTCCCTGCCGGTTGTTGGGCTGACCGCGATCTTCACCGGCGCGGCGCTGGCACAGCAGATCTACACGGCGGGATCGCGCTTTTCGGCGCAATCGACCGTTCCGGCGGTGGTCGTCATCGGCATGGTGCGTGAGCTCGGGCCCGTGCTGGTCGGCCTGATGGTGGCGGGTCGCGTTTCATCGGCGATGGCAGCCGAGATCGGCACGATGCGCGTGACCGAGCAACTCGATGCGCTCACCACCTTGCGCACCGACATTTACCGCTATCTGATCGCGCCCCGCATGTTCGCGGCGCTGATCGCGCTGCCGCTGATGGTGCTCGTGGCCAATGCGATCGGTATCTTCGGCGGCTGGTTGCTGGCGGTGCAGAAGCTGCATTTCAATTCGGCCAATTATCTTTCGGTCACGCGTCATTTCCTGAGTTCCGACGATTTCCGGATGGCGATCGTGAAGGCCGGCGTGTTCGGTTTCTTCATCGCGCTGATGGGCTGCTACCACGGCTACCACACCAGTGGCGGCGCGGCCGGGGTCGGCAATGCGACGCGCAATGCGGTGGTCTCGACCTTCATGCTGATCCTGGGGTCCAACTTCCTGATCACCGCGACGGTGTTCGGCTGATGGGCGAGCCCAAGATCGCGATGGAAGGCGTCGCCAAGGCGTTCGGCACCATGCAGGTGCTCGACGGTGTCAATCTCACGATCGAGCCGGGCGAAAGCGTCGCGATCATCGGCCAGTCGGGCAGCGGCAAATCGGTCACGCTGAAATGCATTCTCGGCCTGCTCGAACCCGATCGCGGATCGATCAAGGTCGACGGTGCCGAGATCGTGGGGTTGCGCGGCAAGTCGCTCGACAGGATGCGTGCCAAGTTCGGCATGCTGTTCCAGGGATCGGCCCTGTTCGATTCGCTTCCCGTTTGGCGCAACGTGACCTTCGGCCTGACCCAGGGCCGCCAGATCGGCGGGAACCGCCTGCGGGCCATCGCCGAGGAGAATCTGGAGCGGGTCGGGCTCGACAAGCGCATCCTTAATTTGCGGCCGAGCGAGCTTTCGGGCGGCATGCAAAAGCGCGTGGCACTCGCGCGCGCGATCGCGCCGCGTCCCGAGATCATCTTCTTCGACGAGCCCACCACCGGCCTCGATCCTATCCGCGCGGACGTGATCAACGACCTGATCGTCAGCCTGGTGGAGGATCTGGGCGTGACCGCGCTCACCATCACCCACGACATGGCGTCCGCACGCAAGATCGCGCACCGCGTGGCGATGCTCTACCAGGGCAAGATCGTGTGGAAGGGCCCGCGCGACCGGCTGTACGACAGCGGCAACCCTTACGTGGATCAATTCGTTCAGGGTCGCGCGGAAGGCCCGATCCAATAGGTTATTCGATCACTGATAGCGAAATCGATCGTTGGTTTCGATTGGGCGCTTCCGGTAGCCACACTTCACCACGGCAATGGAAAGACGCATATCATGATCGGACGCGAAGTTCCCAACGTCACGCTGAAGACCCGGGTCCGGGACGAGAGCATCGAAGGCCCCAATCCGTTCCGCTGGCAGGACGTGCATACGCGGGATCTGTTTTCGCACGGCCGTAACGTCGTCTTCTCGCTACCGGGCGCCTTCACGCCGACCTGCTCGACCGAGCAATGCCCGGCTTACGAGCGCACTTACGAAGAGTTCAGGGCGAAGGGCGTTAACGAGGTCTATTGCATCTCGGTCAACGATGCGTTCGTGATGTACCAGTGGGGCCGCCATCTCGGCATCAAGAATGTGAAGCTGCTGCCCGATGGATCGGGCGATTTCACGCGCCGCATGGGCATGCTGATCAACAAGGACCATCTCGGCTTCGGCGACCGGTCGTGGCGCTATGCGATGGTGGTCGACGACGGCGTGGTTACCGCCTGGTTCGAAGAGCCTGGCATCAACGATGACGGTGTCGACGATGATCCTTACGGCGAGAGCGCGCCCGAAAAGGTGCTTGCCTGGCTGGACGCCCATCCGCGCTGAGGCCTTTTAGCTGGGCGCATAGTTAGAGATTCCGGCTTCGCTCCCGAAGCCGGGCCGTTGGACGGCGCGGTAACCCCACCCCCGGAGGATACCCGCCGATTCCCGAAATCGTCCCCGCGCATGCAGAGATCCATATTTTCCTAACCATGTGGTGTGCATATGGTGAAGGGAATATGGCGCAGGTTTTGCCGAGCCTGCGTTGCTCATGCGCGGGGATGATGGAGGGTTGATGAAGCGGATCACGATCCTGCTCGCGATGCTGACGGCCGCGCCGGCGAGCGCGCAGGTCCGCACCGTTCCTTATTGGGCCTCGATCGCCGCGGCCGAAGCGATGATGCGCACCGGCCCCGATCGCAGCTATCCCGCGATCTGGGTCTACAAGCGCCGCGATCTGCCGCTGCGCGTGCTCCAGATCGAAGGTGCATGGCGGCGCGTGCAGGAACAGGACGGCACCAGCGGCTGGATGCTGGCCAGCCTGTTGTCGGCCAAGCGCGCGGCGGTGGTGACCGGCACGTATCGCCCGATCCGCGAGGCGCGCGACGATGGCAGCCGCCTGTTATGGCAGGCCGCACCGGGCGTGGTCGGCCGCATTTCGCAATGCGATGGCCAATGGTGCCGGATCGCGATCGGCGCGCGCACCGGCTATATTCCGCAGAGCGGACTTTGGGGCACGGACCCGGGCGAACAGCTTCGGTAGCTGCCCAAGTCAGACTATTCTGACCGTCACCCCAGCGAAGGCTGGGGTCTCAGGAGGATAAGGGCGCGCTCTACTCGCATGAGACCCCAGCCTTCGCCGGGGTAACGAGGCGGTGGCGCCGAATTTCAGATTGAGGACTCCCAATAAAAAGCCCGCCGCCCCCACTGGGAGCGACGGGCCTCTTTCGATCAGGCGCTTATCAGAAGCTGACGCGCGCGCCGATACGGATCGAGTAGAGCGACGGCAGGTTGATCAACTGATCCTGCACCGAGTTCTGCGGGTTGAAGCTCGTGTACAGATAGTGATCGCAGCTGTTCGCGCCCGCAGCGACGCACGAAACCTGGGTCACGGTCTTGTAATAAGGGAAGCTGGCGCGAAGCTGCTGGCCCCAATTCTTGTTGAGCAGGTTGGTGAAATTCTCGATGTCCGCGAACAGCGAGATGCGCGAATGGCCGACAAAGGTCGGGATTTCCTGCTCGAGGTGGAGATCGAGACGCGTGAACCACGGCGAGTTGAAGGCGTTACGCGGCGCGACCTTGCCACGATACTTCTTCAGATCGGTCGAGTTGATCAGATTCTCGATGGCCGCCTGGGTCGCCGCGTCGGCATAGACCGCCTTCGGATCGTTGATACCGGTCGGCACGTAGAACAGGTAGTGCGTGTTGCTGCCCACCGTGCCGAAGACCTGGCTACGCGACGAGCCGCTGCTGCTGAGATCCTGGAACGTGTAGCTGTACGGCGAACCGATACGGGTCGTGCCGAACAGGTCGATCCTGGTCTTGTAGTCCTGATAGAAGGCATGCTCGAACGAGACGTTATACTTGAACGAATATTTGATTTCATCGTTCGAGTGGCCATAGGCACCGCCGTTCGGGTCGAAATAGGCACCGTTATTATAGTTCGACGATGCGACCGACGAGGTTGCCGCCTGCTGGTCCTTGGCATTCTGATAGGTGAAGCTGCCAGCCAGCGAGAGGCCGAAGTCCCAACGCTTGTCGAAGCGAACGACGCCGACGAAGGTTTGACCCTTCTTGGTGTTGGTCAGGACATAATCGCCTTGGGAGTCGTTGCAACCCTTACCGTCGGACCCGAGCGTCGAGTTGACAAGACAATTGCCGGCCGCACCGGGGATCGCGGCAACGACGTCCCAATAACGCTGGCGGCCGTCGGGGGTCAGCGCGCTGGCGCCGGTGATCGGCCGGTTGCGATAATCCTGCACGAGCAGGGCGTTACGCACCTTCGAGTAGAGGCCGTCGACCGCGAAGTTCCAGTGATCACCGAGCGGCCCGAGGTTGGTGTCGTGGCTTGCCGACAAGGTAGCGCGCCACTGCGACGGGATCTTGAAGTTCGGGTCGATCGCAGAGGTGTTGCCGTTCTGGGTCGCGGCGCCACTCTGGATTGCAGCGTTACAGGCGGCCGGGATCGTGGTCAGGCTGACATTGTTGAGAGCGGCCGTGCCGCAAGCAGCGTTCGACGATTGGGTGAGCGACACCGGCTGCGCGCCGGAAGCCGAGAAGGCATTGCCGATATACACGTCCGGCGTGCCGCCGCCGAAAATGCCGCCGCCGCCATGGAACGACCAGCGCGGAGTCGGGGTGAAATCGAAGCCGATACGCGGCTGCAGCAGGCTCTTGCCGCTGATGAAGGCCTGGTTGGTGATGCCTTCACGCTTGAAATAGTTGGTGTTGATCGGCGGGGCATCCCCGCTACCATACATGTCGAAGCGCAGACCTGCCGAAAGGTGGAGCTGGCTGTTCACGCGCCAATCGTCCTGGGCACCGAACGTGTAGGTCTGGTATTTGAAGATCGCCGAGGCGTCGTTCGGGTTCAGCGTCGTGGCGTTCGTATAGCTGAAGGTCGACGCCGTACGTGCATTGAACGCTGCGACCGAGTCGAAATAATAGCTGCCCCTGGCGCCGTTCACGAACAGATCGTAATTGTCGCTGTTCTCATATTCGACCAGCGCACGGACGGTGTGATCACCGAAGCTGACGCGCGCCACTTCCGAGGCACCGAACGTCTTGACGCGGAGCGCATTGGCCTGGGCCGAGGTCTGCGGACCGACCAGCACCGAAGCGACGCCCGACGAACAGCTCGTTGCCGAACCGGTGCTGACAGCATCGGCGCAGATCGTAGCCAGAGCGGTGTTGCCGAGGATCGGGGTCTGGCCGCTCTTGTAATCCTTGTAGCGCAGACGGGTCTCGGTCGAGAAGGTGGGCGACCAGTCCGAGTTGAGCTGAACGACACCAGCGATCACACGGTTCGGCTTGATGTAATCATCCAATTCGGTCGGCAGGACGTTGGCAGAGGTGCTGCCGAGCGTGATGATCGAATCCTTGGTGTAGATGCCGGTGATCGCCAGCCGCTGCGTGCTGGAGATGTTGGCGTCGATCTTGCCGACGATGCGGTCGTCCTTGTCGCCATTGTTGGTCGCGATGCCGCCAGCATTGACGCCATAAACGGTGTTCGCGATGCCGGTGATCTGCTGGATTGTCGCATCGCTCAGGTTGGAGAGCGGGCTACCGCCGCTGGTGGTGGCCCCGCCGGCATAAGCGAGCGGCAGGCTGGCGCGGACGCGCTCGGCCGAGACCATGAAGAACAGGCGATCGGGGATGATCGGGCCCGAAATCGTGGCGCCGTAATCGCGGCTCTTGAACGACGGGACGTTCACATGGCCGGCGGTATCGATCGTGCCGCCGTTGGCCGAGATGAAGCCCTTGGTCTGATCGCCGTTAAACTTGTCGCTGGTGTAGCTGTAGAAACCGGTGCCGTGGAACTGGTTGGTACCCGACTTCAGGATCGCGTTGACCACACCGCCTTCGAAGAAGCCTTCGCGGATATCGAACGGCGCGACCTTGGTTTCGAACTGGCCGATCGAGTCGAGCGGCACCGGGCCGCGCCGCGACGGCAGTGCGTCAGGGTTGAGACCGAAGCTGTCGGTGATCGGCACGCCATCGATGGTGAAGCGGTTGAAGCGCGGATTGGTGCCGACGAAGCTGACCTGGCGGCCGGTCGACTGGCTGGTGTCGAGGTTGGCGAACGGATCGCGCTGCATCAGATCGCGGATGTCGCGGTTGACCGAGGCGACCTTGCTGATCTGCGCTGCGGTGAGAACGTTGGCAGGGCCGCCGGCGATGGTGTGAACGCCCTTCAGGCGCGTGGCGGTAACGACGATCTCCTGCGCCGCCTGATCGAGCACGACCGGCACCGAGAGCGGCTGGCCGACGACCGTATTGAGGTCGGTGACCTGATATTGTGCGAAACCATTGGCGTTGACCGCGACCGTGAAGGGGCCGCCGACGCGCAGGCCTGGAACGGTGAAGCTGCCGTCCGACTTGGTGACCGTGGCCGAGACTGTGCCCGATGGCACGTGGGTAATCTTCACTGCGGCGCCCGCGATCGGGCCGTTGGCGGAGGTGACGCTGCCCACGATCGTCGAAGTGGTTTCCTGCGCATGGACAGCACTGGTGGCAAGCGCAGCGAATGCGCAGCCGGCGAGAAATTTCTTCATTGGTGTCCCCTTGTTCCTGATTGCCGGCGCGTTGGCAGACCAGTGTGACAGTTCAGTGATCGTTCCGGGCGCGTCCCCACAGCCCGTCTAACTGTCACATTACACACGCTCTTTCGCACCGCAACATTCGCGCCGCCACGCAACAAAAAGCCGATCGCTGTTGCAGCATTGCCGCACTCGCGCCATGCCAGGGCAATAACGAAAGGGAACGCGATGGCGGAGATCGGGTTGGCGCCATGGTGCTGATAGCAAGCTACAATATCCGCAAGGCGATCGCAGCCGATCGGCGGCGCCGCCCTGAGCGAATCATGGAGGTGCTCGGCGAAATCGGCGCAGATGTCGTCATATTGCAAGAGGCGGACCGACGCTTCGGCGAACGCCATAGCGCGCTGCCCGCGCACCTCCTGGCCGAGCATGGTTATCAGGCCGTTCCCTATGAAATGCGGCATGGCAGCATCGGCTGGCACGGCAACGCCGTGCTGATTGGACCGCATGTGGCGATCGAACGCCAGCAGCCGTTGCACCTTCCCACACTCGAACCGCGCGGCGCCGTGCTGGCCGATCTGGTCGTCCCGGGCGGACGATTGCGCGTCGTCGGCATGCATCTGGATTTGTCCGGCTTGTGGCGTCGGCGGCAGGCGCGCTCGATCCTCGACGATCTCCAGGCCCAGCCTTACTGGCTGCCGACCCTGCTGGCGGGCGACCTCAACGAATGGAGCCGCGGCGGCTGCCTGCGCGATTTCGGATTGCACCATCGGCCGCTCGCGCTCGGGCCGAGCTTTCACGCCCGCCGGCCGATCGGCAGGCTAGACCGGATGTTCGTGAGCAACGGCATCATCGTCGAGGAATGCGGCGTCCATCGCTCGCCGCTTGCGAGCATCGCCTCGGACCATCTGCCGGTATGGGCGCGCATCCGGATCGAATAAGTCTTGATATTGTAAAGCGTTGAGAAATTCCGCAACTTTGCGTAAAGGCGCCTCGGGACGCGAACTGCGCCCGCCACATCCCGCCGGGCAATTACATTTCGAAAACTCGATATCAGCAATAAATACATCCGCGCTCGCACCTATTCTGTATCTCACCATTCATCGCGGATCGGTTGGAGGCCTGAGGTTCAATCGATCTCCATTTCAACGTCAGCAACCTTCTCGATCGACAGGCGCCGCCTGGATCCCTCCATTCCCCGTTCTACGACGTGGTCGGCCAGGATTTCCCGTCGGGGTCCGACTGGCCTTCTAACGATTTGAAAAGTCGACGCGGTGCAATCGGGGCTGGCTTTCCGTGCCGGCCCGGCCCAATCTGCGCCGCAGGATTCGCCTCCGCGTGAAAGGACCGAATGAGCCGCAAGCCAGTCCCCGCCCAGGTGGGCGAACGTGCCCGCCTCGAAATCCTCTTCGATCGCCAGCAATTGCTGGGCCGGCTGTTCGGCGAATATGATCAGAACCTCGTCGCGATCGAAAATCGCCTGGGCGTCTATATCGCGGCCCGCGGCAACAAGGTGCAGATCGAGGGCGAAGCCGCTGCTGCGGCGCGGGCCCGCGAGGTGCTGACCGGCCTCTACAACCGCATCGTCAAGGGCGAGGATATCGATTCGGGCATGGTCGAGGCGGTCATATCGATGTCGGCCGAACCGGTGCTCGAAGGCATCATTCGCCACGACGTCTCCGAACCACCGGCGATCATGATCCGCACGCGCAAGAAAACGATCGTCCCCCGATCGGCTACCCAGACTCGCTACATGGCGGCGCTCGCATCGGCCGACGTGATCTTCGCGCTCGGGCCGGCGGGCACCGGCAAGACCTATGTTGCGGTCGCGCAGGCGGTGCAGATGCTGATCCAGGGCCAGGTCACCCGCCTGATCCTGTCGCGCCCGGCGGTCGAAGCGGGCGAGCGGCTGGGCTTCCTGCCCGGCGACATGAAGGAGAAGGTCGATCCCTATCTTCGCCCGCTCTACGACGCACTCTACGACATGTTGCCGGCCGAGCAGGTCGAGCGTCGCATCGCCAGCGGCGAGATCGAGATCGCGCCGATCGCTTTCATGCGCGGCCGTACCTTGGCCGACGCCTTCATTATCCTCGACGAGGCGCAGAATACGACGCCTGCGCAGATGAAGATGTTCCTCACCCGCTTCGGCACCAACAGCCGCATGGTCGTGTGCGGCGATCCTCGCCAGATCGATCTGCCCGATATCGGCAAATCGGGTTTGGCGGATGCGGTCGGCCGGCTTGAGGGAATCGATGGCATCGCGACGATCCGGTTCAATGCCGCCGATGTCGTGCGGCATCCGATCGTCGGGCGGATCGTCGAGGCGTATGAGGGGCCGGACGCTTGAAGTAAGCGCTTCTCACGTCCATCGAGGCATCGTCATGGCTGAGTACCAACATCCCGCCGGCGATACCAATCTACCGCAACGGGCCATCAGCCTGGTCGAACGAGTGGTCCGTTGCGGGCGGCGAATCCCCCTGCCACGGCCTGCCGGGCCGAACGCCGACAAAGCATTCTTCGATTGGCTGAGCGGCGAAGAAGATATCGAGGACGTTCGCTGATACTATCGCGAATGGATTCGAAACCGCTCTACAACGGCGATGATTTCGCCCAAACGGACATGGCATGATCCACACTGAAACAAGCGTCGACGAACCCTGGCCCGAGGGCGATTGGGAAGCTTTGGCCACGCGTGCCGTATTGGCCGCAATCGGCGCAAGCTCGCATGGCGACATCGCCCAGGGTTCCTACGCGACCGAGATATCGGTGCGCCTGACCTCGGATGACGAGGTGCAGACCCTCAACCGCGAATATCGGCAGAAGGACAAGCCGACCAACGTGCTCTCCTTCCCGATGGTCCAGCCCGATCTGCTCGACGCACTCGACAATTCGGACGATGGCGAAGTGCTGCTTGGCGATATCGTCCTGGCGCACGGCGTCACGATGCGTGAGGCCGAGGAGAAAGGCGTAACGCTGGAGGAACACGCCACCCATCTCATTGTCCATGGCACCCTGCATTTGCTAGGGCTCGATCATGAACTGGGGGACGCGGAAGCCGAAGCGATGGAAGAGAGCGAGCGCGTTGCGCTCGCCTCGCTCGGCATATCCGACCCTTATGCGGTGCGTGAGGCCTGATCGAAGCCATGGCTGACAATGACCGGGATTCGGGGCGCGGCCGATTATGGGCGGGCCTGCGCGGCCTGTTCGGGACTGAATCCGAACCCACCCTTCGCGACCAGATCGAGGAAGCGATCGTCGAGCATGAGGATGAGGCACCGGCCAAGGGCGACCTTTCGGGTCCCGAACGCCAGATGCTGCGTAACTTGCTGGATTTCGGCGAGCGCACCGCGGGCGATATCGGCGTGCCGCGCGGCGAGATCATCGCCGTGCCCGAGACGATGGCCTTCGCCGATCTGGTGACCGCCTTCGCCGAAGCCGGGCATAGCCGCCTGCCGGTCTATCGCGACAGCCTCGACGAGGTGATCGGCATGATCCATATCAAGGACGTGTTCGCGATCCTCGCGCTCGGGCAGACTCCGCCGGACACGCTCGAACCTCTCATCCGCCAGCCGCGCTACGTGCCTGAATCGATGGGAATTATCGATCTTCTCGCCGAGATGCGGACGCACCGCATCCACCTTGCGATCGTACTCGACGAATATTCCGGCACCGAGGGCCTCGTCACGATAGAGGATATCGTCGAGGAAATCGTCGGCGAGATCGAAGACGAACATGACGACGCGCCGACTGCTCTGCTCATCCCGCTCGACGATGGCATCTGGGACGCCGATGCGCGGACCGAACTGGAGGAAGTGGCCGAGGTGATCGACCCCCGTCTCGCCGAAGTCGAGGAGGATGTCGACACGTTGGGCGGGCTTGCATCGGTGCTGTCCGGCCATGTCCCCCAGATCGGCGAGACGATCCTCCATCCGAGCGGCTGGCGGCTGGAGATCACCGACGCCGATACGCGCCGCGTCGCCAGGCTGCGGCTGCATCCGCCGATTGCCGATCCGGTCGAGGAATGACGGCACTTTCCCGCATCTGAAGGGTTTCGAGGGCCATGTGGAAGCGCATCCTGATCGTCGTCCTGGTGCTCGTCGTGGCGGCGGGCATCTTCGTCTACGTGCAGGTCCACCAGCAGCGCGCGCGGCTCGACATCACCGCAAGCCAGGGCCTGAAGCCGACGATCGGCGAGCCTCACACCGGACTGGTCCCGCTCGTCAATATCGCCAAGCCGATCGGCTGGCAGGCTGGCGAGATGCCGACGCCCGCGGCTGGCCTGAAAGTCCAGCCCTTCGCTACCGGGCTCAATCATCCGCGCTGGCTGCTGGCGTTGCCCAATGGCGACGTCCTGGTGGCCGAAACCAACGCGCCGCCCAAGCCCCAGGACGATAAGGGCTTCAGGGCATGGATCGAGAAGAAGGTCCAGGCGCAGGCCGGTGCGGGCAGCCCTAGCGCGAACCGCATCACCCTCTTGCGCGACACCAACGGTGACGGCATCGCGGATATGAAGACCGTCCTGATCGGCAGGCTCAATTCGCCCTTCGGCATGGCTTTGGTCGGAAGCGATCTCTACATTGCCGATACCGATGCGCTCGTGAAGGTGCCTTTCACGCCCAGCCAGACGAAGATCGACGCCAAGCCGGTCAAGGTCACCGATCTGCCGGGTGGGCCGATCAACCATCATTGGACTAAGAACGTCATCGCCTCGCCCGATGGCACCAAGCTTTATGTAACCGTGGGTTCCAACTCGAATGTCGGCGAACGCGGCATGGCGGTCGAGAAGGAACGCGCCGCGGTGTGGGAGGTCGATGCAAAGACCGGCGAGCACCGCATCTACGCTTACGGATTGCGCAACCCCAACGGCCTGGCGTGGGAACCGTCGAGCAAGCAGCTTTGGACTGTCGGCAACGAGCGCGACGAACTGGGATCGGATATCGTCCCCGATTACCTGACCGTCGTTCAATTCGGCGGCTTCTATGGCTGGCCCTGGTATTATTGGGGTGGCGTGCCCGACAGCCGGCCCAAGGACCCGGACACGGACGAACTCCAGCAATATGTAGTGAAGCCCGATTATGCGCTGGGCGCTCATACCGCCTCGCTCGGTCTGTCCTTTGCCGATGGCGCCAAGCTCGGCGCGCAATATGCCGACGGCGCCTTCATCGGCCAGCACGGCTCATGGAATCGCAGCCCGCTATCGGGCTACAAGGTGGTGTTCGTCCGTTTCAGCAAGGGGCGCCCGACCGGCCTGCCCGCCGATGTCCTGACGGGCTTCCTTGACGCCAACGGGCACGCGCATGGCCGGCCGGTCGGGGTCATCATCGACAAGACCGGGGCGCTGCTGGTGGCCGACGATGTCGGCGGCGCGGTCTGGCGGGTCTCGGCCAAGTGAACGCGCCGCTGACGATCGATGTGCCGCACAAGCTGGGCAAAGCCGGCGCGCGCGAACGGCTGCGCACCCGCGCGGGCGAATTGGCGAGTCACATACCCGGCGGCATGGCGGACGTCCGCTCGTCCTGGACGAGCGAGGACGAGATGGCGCTGGAGATCGGCGCGATGGGCCAGACGATCTCGGCACGCCTGGAGGTGCATGAGGCGCTCGTGCGGGTCCACCTGATCCTGCCGCCGATGCTCGGGCTGTTCTCGGGCATGATCGGATCGGCGGTGCGCGAAAGTGGCACGCGGATGCTGGAGGATAAGAGCGGCTGACCGGCTATTCGGTCGCGAACAGCTGCCCGATGTCCCTGAACGCCTTGAACTCCAGCGCATTGCCACTCGGATCGCGGAAGAACATCGTGGCCTGCTCGCCGACCTGCCCCTTGAAACGGATGTGCGGCGCGATGCCGAACGCGGTACCCGCCGCCTCCAGTCGCGTGGCGAGCTTGTGCCAATCGTCCCAATCGAGGACGACCCCGAAATGCGGCACCGGCACGTCATGCCCGTCGACCGGGTTGGTGATCCCCGCCGGCCGCGCGTCCGCAGCGAGATGTGCGACGATCTGATGGCCATAGAGATCGAAGTCGATCCACGCATCGGAACTGCGTCCCTCCCCGCACCCGAGCGTGTCGCGATAGAAAGCGCGCGCGGCGGCGAGATCGTGAACCGGAAAGGCGAGATGGAACGGCTGCGTGGGCATTCCTGCGGTGTAGCGTGCGATCGCCCAGCCGTCATCCGGGCAAAGGGACGTCTCGCACCATTCACCGAACCCCTCTAAGAGGCACCCAATGCCTCTCCCCGCCCTTCGCGCCTTCCCGCTGGCTTTCCTCCTCGGTGCCATCGCCGCCTGCGGGTTCGCGCCGCTCGATCTGTGGCCGCTGACCTTCCTGTGCTTGGCCGGGCTGGTCCTGCTCGTTCGGCAGGCACATTCCACACGGAACGCCGCAGCGATCGGCTGGTGGTTTGGGTTCGGCCATTTCGCGATCGGGCTGAACTGGATCGCGACAGCCTTTACCTTCCAGGCTGCGATGCCGGCGTGGCTGGGCTGGATCGCGGTGCTGCTGGTGTCGCTCTTCTTCGCGCTCTACCCCGCGCTGGCGAGCGGCGCGGCGTGGCGGCTTGCGCGGCGACGGGACTTTGCGCTCGTGCTGATCTTCGCAGGCACTTGGATCCTCACCGAATGGCTGCGCGCGACCCTACTGACCGGCTTTGCGTGGAATCCGCTCGGCGTGGCGTGGGTGACGCTCACGCCCCTCGCCCGGGCCGCGCGATCGATCGGCACATATGGCCTGTCGGGGTTGGCGATGCTGGTGAGCGGCGGGCTGGCGATGGCCGTCCTTACGGGCCGCCGGGCACTCGACGACGGCAATAGGGGCAAGCTCGTGCTGCTCGTTGCCATCCCCGCCGCGGTGATGATCGCGCTCGCGCCCGGCATCGTGTTCGATCGCTTCTATCGCCGGCCGCCGGCGCCCGGCGCGCCCCTGCTCCGCGTGGTCCAGCCCAATATCGGACAGGATGTGAAGTGGGATGCGGGCCATGTGGCCGCCAACTTCGCCAGGCTTTCCCAATTGAGCGGCAAGCCCGGCCCGCGTCCGCGCCTGCTGATCTGGCCCGAGGCGGCGGTGCCCTTCCTGCTTGAGGAGGACCCGCCCGCACGCACCGCGATTACCCAATTGCTCGGGCCACACGACATCATCCTTACCGGCGCGGATTCGGTCCAGCGCGGCCCCGATGGTGCGATGGTCTCGGCCACCAACGCAGTGCTGGCAATGGATGCAGGCGGACATCTGCTCGGCCGCTACGACAAGGCGCATCTCGTGCCGTTCGGCGAATATCTGCCGATGCGATCGTTCCTGTCGCAGATCGGCGTATCGCGGCTGGTGCCGGGCGACATGGATTTCAGCGTCGGGCCCGGCCCGCGCGACCTGACCCTGCCAGGCATCGGCCCGGTCGGGGTGCAGATCTGTTACGAGATCATCTTCTCGGGCAATGTCGTCGATCGCGCGCATCGCCCGATCGTACTGGTCAACCCTTCGAACGATGCGTGGTTCGGGCGCTGGGGGCCACCACAGCATCTGGCCCAGGCGCGATTGCGCGCGATCGAGGAGGGCATCCCGGTCGTGCGGTCGACGCCAACCGGCATCTCCGCCGTGATCGATCGCGACGGTCGCCTGCTTGCAACGGTCCCATGGCGCCAGCCCGGTGCGATCGAAATGCCGCTTCCCCCGGTGGGCGAGCCCACGCTTTTCGCCATATGGGGTAATATCCTGCCGCTCTCTTTCGCACTTTTCCTGCTCATTGCGGGATTGGCAAGCCGCCGGTGGGCAGGCTAAGCGCTCGTCCCACTCTTCTTCTCAGGGACATCACGACCCATGCGATCTGACTATCTTTTCACGTCTGAATCCGTGTCCGAAGGCCATCCCGACAAGGTCGCGGACCAGATTTCGGATGCGGTGGTGGATCTGTTCCTGGGCAAGGATCCCGAGGCGCGGATCGCATGCGAGACGCTGACGACCACGCAACTGGTCGTTCTGGCCGGCGAGATCCGCTGCAAGGGCGTGTATGAGGACGGCGCCTGGGCAGCCGGCGCCCAGGACGAGATCGAGGCGGCGGTGCGCGCAACGGTCAAGCGCATCGGCTACGAGCAGGAAGGCTTCCACTGGGAGAGCTTCCGCTTCGAGAACAACCTCCATGCCCAGTCGGCGCATATCGCGCAGGGCGTCGATGCCAGCGGCAACAAGGACGAAGGCGCCGGCGACCAGGGCATCATGTTCGGCTTCGCCTGCGACGAGACGCCGGGCCTGATGCCGGCGACGCTCTATTACAGCCACAAGATCCTCGAGCGCATGGCCGACGATCGCCATTCGGGCGCCGCCCCGTTCCTCGAGCCCGACGCCAAGAGCCAGGTGACCTTGCGCTTCCACAACGGCAAGCCGGTCGCGGCGACCGCGATCGTGGTCTCGACCCAGCATGGCAAGGGCTATGACGAGGGCGAGAAGGAAGCCGAGCTTCACGCTTATGTGAAGCAGGTCGTCGCCGACATCCTCCCCGCCGAACTGCTCAGCGACGCGACCGAATATCACATCAACCCGACCGGTAGCTTCGAGATCGGCGGTCCCGACGGCGACGCCGGCCTCACCGGCCGCAAGATCATCGTCGATACCTATGGCGGTGCCGCTCCGCATGGCGGCGGCGCTTTCTCGGGGAAGGATCCGACCAAGGTCGATCGCTCGGCGGCTTACATTGCCCGCTACCTCGCCAAGAACATTGTCGCGGCCGGCCTCGCCAAGCGCTGCACGATCCAGCTGGCTTATGCGATCGGCGTGTCCAAGCCGCTGTCGCTCTATGTCGACACGCACGGCACCGGCACGGTCGGCGACGATGCGATCGAAACGGCGATCATGAAGATCGAGAAATTGGGTGGGCTTACCCCGCGCAGCATTCGCACCCATCTCGGCCTCAACAAGCCGATCTACCAGAAGACCGCCGCCTACGGGCACTTCGGCCGCACCGCCGAGGGCGATTACTTCCCGTGGGAACGCACCGATCTCGCCGAAGATCTGAAAGCCGCACTGTAACGTGAATCCTCCCCGTGCCGGGGAGGATTTAACTCAATGCTCACCGCGTCCTTTGCGGAAGCGGCGCTCGCTGTTCTTGACGTAATAATCCTGAACGTGGGCCCAACCCTCTTCCGCCGTCTCGCAGAAGTGGAACAGGTCGAGGTCCTGGGGAGCCACGACCCCTTCCTCCACCAACGCATCAAAATCGATGACGCGGTTCCAGAATTCCTTGCCGTAGAGCAGGATCGGCAGCACTGCCGTCTTGCCGGTCTGGACGAGGGTCAGCAGTTCGAAGAATTCGTCGAACGTGCCGAAGCCGCCCGGGAACACCGCCACGGCGCGTGCGCGCAGCAGGAAGTGCATCTTGCGCAGCGCGAAATAATGGAAGTTGAACGAAAGGTGCGGCGTCACATAGGGGTTGGGCGCCTGTTCGAACGGCAGGACGATGTTGAGGCCGATCGATTCCTGCCCGACATCCGCCGCACCGCGATTGGCGGCCTCCATGATGGCCGGACCACCGCCCGAGCAGACCACGAACTGGCGTTTGCCGTCGGGTGACTTCGGCGTCTGGCTGCACAGCCGCGCCAACTCGCGTGCGACTTCGCAATAATGCGATTTCGCCTTCAGCCGCTCGGCGATCCGCAACTGGGTCTCGGTCTTCGCCGCAGCGACCAGCGCGTCGGCCTGTTCGGGCTGGGGAATGCGTGCCGAGCCGTACATGACGAACGTCGATCCGATCCCGGCTTCCTCCAGCAGCAATTCGGGTTTCAGCAACTCGAGCTGGAAGCGGACTGGGCGCAGATCGTCACGCAACAGGAAATCGGGATCAGCGTAGGCCAGGCGATAGGCCGGATCGGCGGTCTGCGGCAACGGGGTCGCGGCCTTGGCGGCGGCGGCATCGTCCTTCGCCTCGGGAAAGATGCGCTTCGGAATCTTCTGATCGACCATAACTACAAAAACCTATGCTTGCGCGCCCGTCCGCGAATCGAAAGCGGGCGTCGTTACCGGCAATATGGGCCATTGCCCATGTCAAAGTGCAGGTGATCCTGGTGGTAGGAATTTGCATCCGGCCCCAGCACGATATTGAACCGGCGGCAGGCAGCAACGTGGAGATCGCGCAGGAACGCGCGGGCTTTGACGTCGGGACCATTCCAATCGGTCTTGACGGTGATTCGACGGCCATTGGCAAGGTTGAAGGCGGCGATATCGATCGCGTCGGCGCGACCATGCTCGGACATCCCGTTGCCCGCGACATTGTTGACCGGGCGGCAAGCGAAGCTGCCGAAGCTCTCGATTTTGGTGACATAGGTGCCGAACCGCGCCTGCGCGGCCTGCTGGACCACCTGCTGAACCCACATGGTGAAGGGCCGCGCGACCGCGCATTTGACCGCGCCCAGATTCGTCACCGGAATGCCGATCGCGACCAGTTTGAGCGACGACGTCGCCGAACAGCCGTTCGGGAAGGTCCGATCGGGCAACACATCGAATTTCGCGCCGAGCGCGGTCATGTCGGCAGTGCACTGGCGGACGAAGCGGGGATCGTCCTGGTTGGGTTGGGGTGCGCGCGTCGGTTGATGCGCGCTGGGGATGCAACTGGAAAGAAGCAGGAAGCTACTGAGAAAAATTGATTTTACACGACGCACTCCCCAACCCCTCTCGTCATGCTGAACTTGTTTCAGCATCCACCAAGCCTCCCCACCGACACTGCGGCACGCACGGTGGATGCTGAAACGAGTTCAGCATGACGGGGAAGGATATGTCGAGCCGGCAATGCGATGAGCCGCCCAATCCGCAGTTGACCGCCCCCACGCACGTCCCTAGGGCCGCCGGCGGGCCACGCCGCCCCAACGCGGCGCGTGCTCTCTGTGAGGAGAGTCTACATGACTGATACCGCTACCGCGGCCGCCACGTTGGCTGCCGCGACCCGTGAGGCACCGGCGAAACCCGCCACCAAGCCCGCGCGCCCCTTCTTTTCTTCCGGCCCGTGCGCCAAGCCCCCGGGCTGGCACGCCGATGGCCTCGCGACCGCCTCGCTCGGCCGTTCGCACCGCTCCAAGCTCGGCAAGAGCCGCATCGTCCATGCGATGGACGTCACCCGCCATATCCTGCGCCTGCCCGATACGCATCGCATCGGCATCGTTCCCGCGTCCGATACCGGCGCGGTCGAGATGTGCCTGTGGTCGATGCTGGGCGCGCGCCCCGCGACGATGCTGGCTTGGGAGAGCTTCGGTGACGGTTGGGTCACCGATGTCGTCAAGCAGCTCAAGATCGACGCCAAGGCCGTCAAGGCGCCCTATGGCGAGCTTCCCGACCTGAGCGCGGTCGATTGGTCGACCGATGTCGTCTTCACCTGGAACGGCACGACTTCGGGCGTGCGCGTGCCGAACGGCGACTGGATCGCCGACGATCGCCAGGGCCTTTCGATCTGCGACGCGACTTCGGGCGTGTTCGCGGCGGACCTGCCGTGGGACAAGATCGATGTCTGCACCTTCTCGTGGCAGAAGGTGCTGGGCGGCGAAGGCGCGCATGGCGTGCTGATCCTCGGCCCCCGCGCGATCGAGCGGCTCGAAAGCTATGCGCCCGCATGGCCGTTGCCGAAGATCTTCCGCATGACGAAAGGCGGCAAGTTCAACGAGAGCATCTTCAAGGGCGACACGATCAACACGCCCTCGATGCTCGCGGTCGAAGACGCGATCTGGAGCCTGGAATGGGCGCTCGGCGTCGGCGGCCTCAATGGGCTGATCGCACGGGCCGACGCCAATGCGGCAGCGCTCGATGCGTGGGTTCAGGCGACCGACTGGATCGAGCATCTCGCGGTCGATCCGGCTTCGCGCTCGAACACCAGCGTGTGCCTCAAGTTCGCGGCGCATGCGGTGGAAGGCCTCGACGAGACGGCACAGCTCGCGCTCGTCAAGAAGATGGCTTCGCTGCTGGAAGCGGAAGATGCGGCTTACGACGTCGCCGGCTATCGCGATGCCCCTCCGGGCCTGCGCATCTGGTGCGGTGCGACCGTCGACACCGCCGACGTCGAGGCGCTCGGCCCCTGGCTCGACTGGGCGTTCCACACCGCCCGGGCGTAAGCCCACGCTTTTGAGATCGTCGCCCCTGCGAAGGCAGGGGCCCATCTCTCTCAGCATCAGCCGCTCCAGACATGGACCTCTGCCTCCGGGCTCCCACAAAAGGAGTACTTTTGTGGGTTCCCGAGCAGGGGCGACGGCAGAGGAATATGAAATGCCTAAAGTACTTATCAGCGACAAAATGGACCCCCGCGCAGCACAGATCTTCCGCGAGCGCGGCGTCGAGGTCGACGAGATCACCGGCAAGACCAAGGAAGAACTGATCGCCATCATCGGTGATTATGACGGGCTCGCCATCCGCTCGGCCACCAAGGTGACCAAGGATGTCATCGCCGCCGCCAAGAATTTGAAAGTGATCGGCCGTGCCGGAATCGGCGTCGACAATGTCGATATCCCGGCCGCATCGGCTGCCGGCATCGTCGTGATGAACACGCCGTTCGGCAATTCGATCACCACCGCCGAACATGCGATCGCGCTGATGTTCGCGCTTGCCCGCCAGTTGCCTGAGGCCGACGCCTCGACCCAGGCCGGAAAGTGGGAAAAGAACCGCTTCATGGGGGTCGAGCTCACGAACAAGGTGCTCGGCCTGATCGGCGCCGGCAATATCGGCTCGATCGTCGCCGATCGCGCGATCGGACTGCGCATGAAGGTCGTCGCCTACGATCCCTTCCTGACGCCCGAGCGTGCAATCGAGCTCGGCGTCGAGAAGGTCAGCCTCGACGACCTGCTGGCGCGGGCCGACTTCATCACGCTCCATACCCCGCTCACCGACAGCACGCGCAACATCCTGTCCGCCGAGAATCTCGCCAAGACCAAGAAGGGCGTGCGCATCGTCAATTGCGCGCGCGGCGGGCTGATCGACGAGGAGGCGCTCAAGGCCGGCCTCGACAGCAAGCATATCGCCGGTGCCGCGCTCGACGTGTTCGTCAAGGAGCCAGCCGAGGCATCGCCCTTGTTCGGTACGCCCAACTTCATCTCGACACCTCACCTTGGCGCGTCGACGACCGAGGCACAGGTCAATGTCGCGATCCAGGTGGCCGAACAGATGGCCGATTTCCTGATGACCGGCGGCGTCACCAACGCGCTCAACATGCCGTCGCTCTCGGCCGAGGAAGCGCCGAAGATCAAGCCGTACATGGCGCTGGCCGAACGTCTCGGCAGCCTGGTCGGCCAGCTCGCCCACGACAATCTCACCAAAATCGCGATCGAGGTCGAGGGTGCCGCGGCGGATCTCAACATCAAGCCGATCACCGGCGCGGTGCTGGCGGGCCTGATGCGGGTCTATTCGGACACGGTGAACATGGTCAACGCACCCTTCCTGGCGAAGGAGCGCGGGCTCGACGTGCGCGAAGTCCGACATGATCGCGAGGGCGATTATCACACCCTGATCCGCGTCTCGGTCCAGACCAGCCAGGGCGAGCGTTCGGTTGCCGGCACGCTCTTCTCGAACTCGTCGCCGCGCTTGGTCGAGATTTTCGGGATCAAGGTCGAAGCCGATCTCGCCGGCCGCATGCTCTATATCGTCAACGAGGATGCACCGGGCTTCATCGGCCGGCTCGGCACCACGCTGGGCGAAGCGGGCATCAATATCGGCACCTTCCATCTCGGCCGGCGCGATGCCGGCGGCGAAGCGGTGCTGCTGCTTTCGGTCGATCAGCCGGTCGATGCGGCGCTTCCGAAGATCAAGAGCCTTCCGGGCGTCAAGACCGTCCGGGCGCTCGATTTCGCATAATATTTGACTTCGGCCGCCCCGGGCCTGATCCGGAGCGGCCGTCCCCCTCTCAAGGAGTAACCGTGACCGTAGCAACCATGCAGGCCCCCTCATCGCGCCTGATCATGGTGGACGCTCTCCGCGGCTATGCGCTGATGGGCCTCTTCCTGGTCCACATGACCGGTTATTTCGAACTCTATAATGCACGGCCCGATCCGAGCTGGGTGCAGGAGACGACCCGTTTCCTGTTCCAGGGCAAATCGTTCAGCCTGATGGCGCTCTGCTTCGGCTTCAGCTTCTTCATCATGATGGATAGCGCGCGGCAGCGGGGCGAGAGCTTCGCGTTGCGTTTCGCCTGGCGGCTGGTGGTGCTGGGCGTGATCGGCTGGCTGCACGCGCTGGTCTATCGCGGCGAGATCATCGTCGTGCTGGCGGTGACCGGGCTGTTCCTGATCCCGTTCGATTATATCAAATCGTCGAGGGTCCTCGCCGGGATCGCGATCTTCCTGCTGCTCCAACCATTCGTCGTCGTCCGCATCATCGCCGGTTACGAGCATGCGCATTGGGCGTGGGCCGAGCCGCTTTTCTATCGCGACGGCGGCGCGATGCGCCCATCCTTGTGGGGCAGCTTCGGGCAGGTCGTGCAGGCCAATATCGTCGCCGGCAAGGTCAGCAAATGGTCCTATTTCATCGAGACCGGGCGCATCTTCCAAGTTTTCGGCCTGTTCCTGATGGGGCTGGCGGCCGGCCGCAGCGGCTTTTTCCTCAACCCCGCGCGTTTCGCGAAGCTGCGCTGGGCCAGTCTGGCCATCGCCCTGCTCTCGCTCTACCCGCTGATCTATTGGCGCGACCACACATGCTGCCATCGCATCGGGCCGGTCTTTTTCACCAACGTGATCGTGTCCGGCTGGATCGATCTGGCCGGTACCGCGATCTGTTTCTTCAGCTTCGTCCAGCTTTGGCTGTGGGGATCGGGGCGGATCCTCGATCGGTTCGTGCCCGTCGGGCGGATGACGCTCACCCTCTATGTCGGGCAGAGCCTGGTGTTCGTGCCGATCTTCTACGGCTTCGGCCTCCATCTATGGGATCGGATCACGCAGGAAGAATCGCTGGCACTAGGGGTCTTTGCCTTTATCGTGCAGCTTGCCTTCGCGACGATCTGGTTCCGCTATTTTGCCTATGGCCCGCTCGAATGGATCTGGCGCGTCGCGACCAAGCTGTCGCTCGACGTGCCCTTCCGCAAACGCGCGCGGGTGATGGCCGCCACGGCGACGCGATGACTGGACCATCGCAGCGAAGCCGCTAAAGCCCGCCCCGACATGACCATCGCCCCCGGCCTCCTCCCCGAAGGATTGCGTGACCGCCTGCCGCCGCAGGCCGAAGCCGCGTCGCGCCTGATGCACCGCGTGATCGTGGCGATCGGGCGACACGGTTACGAACGCGTCATGCCCCCGCTCGCCGAGTTCGAAGAGAGCCTGGTCGGCCGGCTCAAATCGAGCCGCGCGCAAGATCTGCTGCGGATCGTCGATCCCGCCTCTCAGCGCATGCTGGCACTCCGCCCGGACATGACGGCGCAGGTCGGCCGGATCGCGGTGACCCGCATGGGGCATAGCCCTCGCCCCCTGCGGCTCGCTTATGGCGGGCAGGTGATCAAGTTGCGCGCGACCCAGCTCCGCCCCGAACGCGAACTGGCCCAGGTTGGCGCCGAGCTGATCGGCAGCGAGAGCGTCGCGGCGGTGAGCGAAATACTCCGCGTCGCCCTCGACGCGCTCAGGGCCGCCGGGGTGAAGGATATCAGCGTCGATCTGACCCTACCCGATCTGGTCGAGACTTTGGCCAAGGGCCCGCTGCCGATCGCGCCCGATCGCGTCGCCGAGGTGCGCGCCTTGCTCGATGCCAAGGATGCGGGCGGGCTCGTTACCGCCAGGGCGACCGAATATCTGCCCTTCCTCACCGCCGCCGGCCCGATCGACGGCGCGCTCGAGCGGCTGCGTGCACTCGACGAAACGCTGGCGCTCGACAGCCGGCTGACCGCGGTCGAGGCGATCGCCGCGACGATCGAAGACGATATCGCGCTCACCCTGGATCCGACCGAGCGACACGGCTTCGAATATCAAACCTGGATCGGCTTCTCTTTGTTCGGGCGCGGCCCCAGAGGCGAATTGCTGTCAGGCGAGA
Organism: Sphingomonas sp. MMS24-J13; assembly: GCF_044905095.1. Classification (NCBI taxonomy): domain Bacteria; kingdom Pseudomonadati; phylum Pseudomonadota; class Alphaproteobacteria; order Sphingomonadales; family Sphingomonadaceae; genus Sphingomonas; species Sphingomonas sp. MMS24-J13. The sequence goes on along the minus strand of NZ_CP173258.1, from coordinate 527,672 downwards.
TCGGCCGCGGCGGGAGCTACACGATCGTCCATCCGGACGGGCACGAGGAGGCTGCGGTCGGCTTCTCGCTCTATCTCGATCCGCTGGTCGATATCGGCCTCGGCGTCGAGCCGGCGCGACGGGTTTTCCTGCCACTCGGCCATGATGCGGCAACGGCAGCGGCGCTGCGCGGTGAGGGCTGGACGACGATTGCAGCGCTGTCCGAAAACGACGAAGCTGATCGCTGCACGCACATTCTCACCGAAGGGCAGCCGAGACCGCTCTGACACAAAGATCCGCTCCAGTCGGGCGGTTGAAACAGGAAGCAAGTGAATGGCCAACGTCACCGTCATCGGCGCCCAGTGGGGCGATGAGGGCAAGGGAAAGATCGTCGACTGGCTCGCGAGCCGGGCCGATGTCGTCGTGCGCTTCCAGGGCGGGCACAATGCCGGCCACACGCTCGTCGTCGGCAATCAGGTCTACAAGCTTTCGTTGCTCCCCTCCGGCGTCGTGCGCGGCACCCTGTCGGTGATCGGCAACGGCGTGGTGCTCGACCCCTGGCATTTCCGTGACGAGGTGGCGAAGCTCGAGGCGCAAGGCGTCAAGATCACGCCCGACAATCTGCTGCTGGCCGAGACCTGCCCGCTGATCCTGCCCTTCCACCGCGATCTCGACGGGCTGCGCGAGGATGCGAGCGAGTTCAAGATCGGCACCACCCGGCGTGGCATCGGCCCGGCCTATGAGGACAAGGTCGGCCGTCGCGCGATCCGCGTGTGCGATCTCGCCCATCTCGACGATCTCGGCCCGCAGCTCGACCGGCTGTGCGCACACCATAATGCGCTGCGCACCGGCTTCGGCATCGAGCCGATCGACCGCGAGGCGCTGATGGCACAGTTACGCGAGATTGCCGACTTCGTGCTGCCCTACGCCAAGCCGGTGTGGGTGACGCTCAACGAAGCCAAGGAGAAGGGCGACCGCATCCTGTTCGAGGGCGCGCAGGGCACGTTGCTCGACGTCGATCACGGCACCTATCCGTTCGTGACCTCGTCCAACACCGTCGCCGGCACCGCCGCGAGCGGATCGGGGCTGGGGCCGGACGGCGCGGGCTTCGTTCTCGGTATCGTCAAGGCGTACACGACCAGGGTCGGCGCGGGCCCCTTCCCGACCGAACTGGCCGACGAGATCGGCGAGCGGCTCGGCACGCGCGGGCATGAATTCGGCACGGTTACCGGGCGCAAGCGCCGCTGCGGCTGGTTCGATTCGGTGCTGGTACGCCAGGCGGTGGCGGTGTCGGGCGTGACCGGGATCGCGCTCACCAAGCTGGACGTCCTCGACGGGTTCGACGAGCTCAAGATCTGCGTGGGCTACGATCTGAACGGCAAGCGCTATGGCCATCTGCCCCCGCATCCGCGCGACCAGGAGGCCGCGGTGCCGATCTACGAGACGATCGAAGGCTGGAGCGAATCGACCGCGGGCGCGCGCAGCTGGGCCGAACTGCCGGCACAGGCGATCAAATATATCCGGCGGATCGAAGAACTGATCCAGTGCCCGGTCGCGCTGGTTTCGACCAGCCCCGAACGCGAGGATACGATCCTGGTGCGCGATCCGTTCAGGGATTGAGCAGCCCATTTCGTTATTCCCGCGCAGGCGGGAATCCGTAAACTCCGAACTTCAGAGGATATGGATTCCCGCCTTCGCTGGAATGACGGTTTATTGCGGGAGCGCGTCCAACGCCCGTCTGCTCTCATTCGTGCAAGACACATGAATCGTCCGCGCCGCCGCGATCAGCGACAGCGCCGCGGCAATATCGTTCGCCATCATCGGAATGATGCTCGCGCGGATCTCGTCGATCATCCGGCTGGCTTCGTCGCCCTGGGCGATCACATTCTGCCCCACCGCCACCAGATCCTCCAGCGCCGCGCGTTCGGCTGCGGGGCGGTCGGGGTCGTCATGCGACAGCCGGCAGGCGTCGATATAGGCGGTGAAGCACTTCATGTCGGCGTCGGCCCCGGCCAGCGCCGTCTCGCCCAGCCCGCCGAAATGCGCCTCGATCTCGCCCAGGCGGGGCGTGTCCGGGTGGTGCTGCAGGGTGATCGCCATCGCCTTGCGCGCACAGGCGATGCCCAGCGCAAGGCTGACCGCCGCGGTCGATCCGGCGCCGGGTGCGGGGCCGGTCGAGGCGATCGCGGCGAGGAAATCGCCGATCGCGGCCGGCCCTACCCGCTCCACCGGCGTCAGCGCCCGGCCAGCCCGAATCCGCCCAGCGGGACGGTTTCGGTCTGACTGCCGAAGCCCGCGATCAGCGGGCGTCCCTTGGCGATGGCGGCCTGCACCGCGGGCAGCTTGAGCGAGGCATCATGGCTCGCCTTGTTGTCCCACACTTCGCTGATCCAGAGCGTATCGGCGTCCTCCAAATCCTCGGCGACGATGTAGCTCAGGCAGCCCGGCATCGCGCCGGTTCCCTCCAGCAAGATCGCCGCGAGTTCGGAGCGCTTGCCCGGCTGCGCCTTCATCTGACCGATCAGTCCGTACATCGTCCCCGCCTGTGCCGTGGTGGCGAGTGCGAGACCCGCCACCAGCCCGAGAATCCGTCGCATCATACCCGCAGATCGGGCGGAGTGGCCTCCGCCACCAAGGCCGCGATCGCCTCGTCGAGCGGCAGCACCTGCTGCCCCTCCTGCCCGAGCCGGCGAATGGCGACCTTGCCCTCCTCCGCCTCGCGCTTGCCGACCACCAGCAGGGCCGGGACGCGCGCAAGACTGTGCTCGCGTACCTTGTAGTTGATTTTCTCGTTGCGCGTATCGGTCTCGGCGCGGATGCCGGCCTTCCGGAGCTTGGACACCACCTCTTCGGCATAATCGTCTGCATCCGAGACGATCGTCGGCACGACCGCCTGCACCGGCGCGAGCCAGAGCGGGAAGCGGCCCGCATGATGCTCGATCAATATGCCGAGGAAGCGCTCGAACGTGCCCAGGATGGCGCGATGGAGCATGATCGGGCGATGGCGCTGGCCATCCTCGCCGATATAGCTCGCGTCGAGCCGCTCGGGCAGCACCGTATCGGTCTGGAGCGTCCCGCACTGCCACGTCCGCCCGATCGCGTCGGTCAGGTGGAATTCGAGCTTGGGCGCATAGAAAGCCCCCTCGCCCGGCAATTCCTCCCAGCCGAACTCTTCGGTCGCGCGGCCGGTTGCGGCGACGGCGTCGCGCAGCGATTGCTCGGCCCAGTCCCACATCTCGTCCGATCCGAAGCGCTTTTCGGGGCGCAAGGCGAGCTTGATCGCATAGCTGTCGAAACCAAGATCCTTGTAGATCAGGTCGAGCAGATCGCAGAACTGCCGCACCTCTTCCACGAGTTGGTCGGCACGCACGAAGATGTGGGCATCGTCCTGCGTGAACTGGCGAACGCGCATGATGCCGTGGAGCGCGCCATGCGCCTCGTTGCGGTGGCAGCAGCCGAACTCGGCCATGCGGATCGGCAGATCGCGATACGACTTGATGCCCTGGCGGAAGATCAAAACGTGCGCCGGGCAGTTCATCGGCTTCAGCGCCATCAGATCGGCGTCGGACGAGACGATCGGGCCTTCGTCCTCCGCGCTCGGCACCTCGTCCGGCACGACGAACATATTTTCGCGATATTTGCCCCAGTGGCCCGATTGCTCCCACTGGCGCGCATCCATCAGCTGCGGCGTCTTGACCTCGCTATAGCCGGCCGTGTCGAGCCGGCGGCGCATATAGGCCTCCAGCTGGCGCCAGATCAGATAGCCATTCGGGTGCCAGAAGACCGAGCCATGCGCCTCGGACTGGAGGTGGAACAGGTCCATCTCCTGCCCGATCTTGCGATGATCGCGCTTGGCGGCTTCCTCCAGCCGGGTCAGGTGCGCGTCGAGCTGCTTCTTGTTGAGCCAGCCGGTGCCGTAGACGCGGCTGAGCATCGCGTTCTTCTGGTCGCCGCGCCAATAGGCGCCCGACACGCGCGTCAGCTTGAACGCCTGCGGATCGAGCTTGCCGGTCGAGGGCAGATGCGGGCCGCGGCACATGTCGAGAAAGCTGCCGGCGCGATAGACCGTCAGTTCCTCGCCCTGCGGCAGCTCGGCGGCCCATTCGGCCTTGAACGTCTCGCCTTGCTCCTTCCAGAGCGCGATCAGCTTGTCGCGATCCCACACTTCGCGGACGAGCTTCTCGTCGCGCGCGATGATGCGGCGCATCTCCGCCTCGATCGCCGGGAGATCCTCCTCGGTGAAGGCGCGCTCCTTGGGGGCGAAATCGTAATAGAAACCGTCGTCGGTCGAGGGACCGAAGGTGATCTGCGTGCCGGGGAAAAGATGCTGCACGGCTTCGGCCAGCACGTGCGCATAATCGTGGCGGGCGAGCTCGAGCGCGTCCTTCTCGTCCTTCGCGGTGACGAGCGCCAATTGGGCGTCTTGCTCGAGCGGACGGTTGAGATCGCGCAGCTCGCCGTCGACGCGCGCGGCCAGCGCCGCCTTGGCAAGCCCCGGGCCGATCGCCGCCGCGATATCGGCCGGCGTGGTGCCGAGCGGAACCGCGCGGTTGGAGCCATCGGGCAGCGTGATCGAAAGCATCTGGTTCATGCGTCTTTCCTGTTGAAGCGCGCCTATGCCTGCGCAAGCGCCCGAAGAAAAGCCGAAGACGGGAGAGCGGACGCCGGCCTCACCCGTCTCCGGGCGGTGCCTCCGGCGTTTGACGTCAGCGAGTGACGCGCAGGCCGGAGCCGCCCCGGAGGTCCGGGGTGGTGGTGGTAGTGCTCGTCGTGGCGAGAACGGCCTGCATGGCGCGTGATATAGTCAGATGCGGCTCGGAAGACCAGTCCTGCTCAACTCGCGAGCGCCAGATCCGTCCCGCCCGCCTTGGCCTGAATCGCCGCGATCTTGGTTGCGGCACGATTGGCCAGGGCGGAAAGCTCCTGCAACGGCAATTCCTCCATGCGCGGCTTGCGATCGATCACGCACAAGGCGCCGAGCGGCTGGCCATTCGATCCGATGATCGGCACCCCCGCGTAAAAGCGGATGCTGGGATCGGATTGGACCAACGGATTTCCGGAGAAACGGACGTCCTGCATCGCATCCGGGACGACCAGCAATTCGCTAGGCGACAGGATGGCATGCGCGCAGAACGAGACGGCGCGCGAGGTTTCCTGTGCGTCGAGTCCCACGCGGGCGGCAAACCACTGCCGATCGTGATCGACGATCGACAATGCCGCGATCGGCGCCTTGAACAATCGCGCGCCGGCAGCGACGATATCCTGCAATTCCGGATCCTGAGACGCGTGCAGGATACCCGATGCATCGACCGCGCTCTGCCGCTTTTCCTCGTCGATCGGACGCGGGGCCGGGGAGAAAAAACTCTGCTTAGGCAGTGCCGGCCGTTCGACAGGATCCTCCTCCTTGGGGGGATCGATCCTGGCGAGGATATCGGCCATGTCATCGTCGACGATCGGCGGATAGGCAACATGCAGCCGCGCCTCGAGGCTGCCGCCCCGCGCAATGCGGAGCGCGTTCTTGCCCGACCGCTTGACCTCGTACATCAACGTATCGGCCAGCTCGAGCCCGCCATCGTCGAGATGGACCATCTCGCTGGAAGAGACCAACGCACCCATGCTGCAGGTGACCGCGAACCCGGTCTCGCGCAGGATGTTTGTCAGCCTGCCATGGAGCATCTCGGCAACCTGATCGCCCTCCTCGCACGACCGCACAGCCATCAAGGCTACGAATTCGTCGCCGCCGACGCGTGCGAAAAGATCGGCACCGCGAATTTGCCTGGCCGCCTCGCCGGCAAAGGTACGCAACACGCGATCTCCAGCGGAATGGCCATGGCGATCATTGACGCCCTTGAAGCCGTCCAGATCCATGTAAGCGAGTACCAGCGCACGGCCCTGTTCGCGCGCCTGCCGAACCATCACGCCGGCCCGCTCCTGAAAAGCCGCCTTGTTGAGCGCACCGGTCAGCCCGTCATGCGATGCGCGCCAGCGCTCCAGCGCAAGCGCGATTCGCAGGCCGTCCACCACGATTCCCACCAGCACGATCGAGAGAATGCGGGCGAAGGTGTTCCACGCCTCAGCGCCCAGACCGATCCTATGCCCGTCATGCGCCATCGCGACGAAATCGAAATGCTTGAGGACCGAACTGACGAGGATCGCGATGATCGACAGAATCAGGCCCAAACGTTCGCCAAGGCACCAAACCGCCACCGCAGCGGCAAAAATATACAGGAAACTGAGGCTGAGGATCGCGCCGGTGGCATGATCGAGCAAAACCGTTCCGGCGAGGCCCATAATTGAAAATATCCACGCGCGCGGCTTCGACAGCTGCGCCATCGCCGTGACCATGCGAATGAAATAGCGTGAGGTTAAGGTCGGTTCTGGCGGGCGGTACGACACAGGCTCTCCAGCAGAGTGCCGGACAGCTTATGCGCCCTATTCGTTAATCGAGGTCTAAGACCCCGATCCGGATCACAATTTTTCCGTCAGCTCCGGGACAAGCTGGAACAGATCGCCGACCAGGCCGATATCGGCGACCTGAAAGATCGGAGCGTCCTCATCCTTGTTGATGGCGACGATCGTCTTCGAATCCTTCATGCCCGCCAGATGCTGGATCGCACCCGAAATGCCGATCGCGACGTAGACTTCGGGCGCCACGATCTTGCCGGTCTGGCCGACCTGATAATCATTAGGGGCGTAGCCCGCATCGACCGCAGCGCGCGATGCACCCACCGCGGCATGGAGCTTGTCGGCGAGCGGATCGATATATTTGTGGAAATCGTCTGACGATCCCAGCGCACGCCCCCCGAGACAACGATCTTCGCCGAGGTGAGTTCGGGGCGTTCCGATTTGGAAGTCTCGGCACCGACGAAGCTCGACAGGCCCGCGTCGCCGCTGCCGGAAACGGCCTCGACGCTCGCGCTGCCACCCTCGGCCTCCGCCTTGGCGAATGCGGTACCGCGCACCGTCAGCACCTTCTTCGCGTCCGCCGATTTGACCGTGGCGATCGCGTTGCCCGCATAGATCGGGCGGGTGAAGGTATCGGCACCTTCGATCGAGAGGATGTCCGAAACCTGCATCACATCCAGCAAGGCCGCGACACGTGGCGCGACATTCTTGCCGATCGAGGTGGAGTTGCACAGCAACGCGTCATAGCCGCCCATCAACGATACGACCAAAGGCGCCACATTCTCGGCCAGCATATCGGCATAGGCCGGATCGTCCGCCAGGAGCACCTTGACGACGCCGGCGATCTTGGCGGCCGCGTCGGCGGCGGCCTTCGCCTCGTCGCCGGAGCCGCAGACGAGAGCGTGGACCTCGCCAAGCTGTGTAGCGGCCGTGACCGTCGACAGCGTCGCGTCCTTGATCGCGCCTTCGCCGTGCTCAACCAGAACCAGCACGCTCATGCCGCGACTCCCATTTCCTTCAGCTTCGCCACCAGTTCGTCGACCGAACCGACCTTGATGCCCGCCTGGCGCTTGGCGGGCTCGACCACCTTGAGCGTGGTCAGACGCGGCGCGATGTCCACGCCGTAATCGCCGGGCGTCTTCTGCGCCAACGGCTTGCTCTTCGCCTTCATGATGTTGGGCAGCGAGGCATAACGCGGCTCGTTCAGCCGCAGATCGGTGGTGACGATCGCCGGCAACGCCAGGCTCACCGTCTCCAGCCCGCCATCGACTTCGCGGGTCACGGAGACGCGATCGCCCGATACCTCGATCTTGCTCGCGAACGTGCCCTGCGGCCGGCCCGAGAGCGCCGCCAGCATCTGGCCGGTCTGGTTGCTGTCGTCGTCGATCGCCTGCTTGCCGAGGATGACCAGACCGGGCGCTTCCTCGTCCATCACCGCCTTCAAGAGCTTTGCGACGGCGAGCGGCTCGACCTCCTGGTCGGTCATGATCAGGATCGCGCGATCGGCGCCCATGGCGAGCGCGGTGCGGAGCGTATCCTGTGCCTTCTGCACCCCGATCGAGACGGCCACGACCTCGGTTGCGACGCCCTTCTCCTTGAGCCGGATCGCCTCTTCGACCGCGATCTCGTCGAACGGGTTCATGCTCATCTTGACGTTGGTCAGATCGACGCCGGTGCCGTCCATCTTGACGCGCGGCTTAACATTATAGTCGATCACCCGCTTCACGGGGACGAGGATCTTCATCTGTCTGTCTCCTCCGCGCCGTTCCCGCAGCAGCGGGAACCCCAGTCTCTTCGATCGAGAGCTTATGGACCCCCGCACGGGCGGGGGTGACAAAAGTCTTGCTTATGCTGCCTTCTTGACCTGCGCGACGATCTTGCGGGCGGCGTCGCCCAGATCGTCGGCGGCGACGATCGGCAGGCCCGAGCCCGCCAGGATCTGCTTGCCCTGCTCGACATTGGTGCCTTCGAGGCGGACGACGAGCGGAACCTGCAGGTTCACTTCCTTCGCCGCAGCGATGATGCCTTCCGCGATGATGTCGCAGCGCATGATGCCACCGAAGATGTTCACCAAGATGCCCTCGACCGCCGGATCGCTCAGGATCAGCTTGAACGCCGCGGTCACCTTCTCCTTGTTGGCACCGCCGCCGACATCGAGGAAGTTGGCCGGGAAGGCGCCGTTGAGCTTGATGATGTCCATCGTCGCCATGGCGAGGCCGGCGCCGTTGACCATGCAGCCGATGTTGCCGTCGAGCTTGATGTAGGCGAGGTCATACTTCGACGCCTCGACCTCGGCCGGATCCTCCTCGGTCTCGTCGCGCAGCGCGAGGATGTCGTTGTGGCGGTAGAGCGCGTTGGAGTCGAAGCTCACCTTGGCGTCGAGCACGAGGATCTTGCCGTCCTTGGTTTCGACGAGCGGATTGATTTCCAGCATCGACATGTCGGTGGCGATGAAGGCGTTGTAGAGTTGCTCGGCGACTTTGGCCGCCTGCTTGTTGAGATCGCCGGTCAGCTTGAGCGCGAAAGCGACCGCGCGGCCATGATGCGGCTGGAAGCCCTCGGCCGGATCGATGGTGAGCGTGCGGATCTTCTCGGGCGTGTCGTGAGCGACCGTCTCGATGTCCATGCCGCCCTCGGTCGAGACGACCATGGCGACGCGGCCGGTGGCGCGATCGACCAGCATCGAGAGGTAATATTCCTTCTCGATGTCGGCGCCGTCGGTGACGTAGAGGCGGTTGACCTGCTTGCCATGCTCGCCGGTCTGGATCGTGACGAGCGTGTTGCCGAGCATGTCGGCCGCCGCGGCGCGGACTTCGTCAAACGACTTGGTCAGGCGGACACCGCCCTTCGCGTCGGGACCCAATTCCTTGAACTTGCCCTTGCCGCGGCCGCCGGCATGGATCTGTGCCTTGACGACGTAAAGCGGTCCGGGGAGCTGCTTGGCGGCCTCGACCGCCTCGTCGACGGTCAGCGCGGCGTGGCCGGCGGGGATGGCGACGCCGAACTTGGCGAGCAGTTCTTTGGCCTGGTATTCGTGGATATTCATGGAATCGCGCCCTCATCGGGATCGGGAGATGAGGGCGCCTTAAGCACATGCTGCGCCGCAAGGCAAAGCCCTCACCCCATGATATAGCAGCGAAGCGCCGCCCGGCTGGTCACGCCGATGACCTCCGGGTCGCCCAGCGCCTCGACCTTCCGCAGGAGCCGGCGCGGCGTCATCTTCCCGTCGGGATCCTCCTGCTTCGCAAGCGAGGCGAGGCGCTTCAGCTCCAGGAGCTGCTCGGTCGACAATTTTTCGACCATGCGCCGCGCCATGCAATGCGCAACATCATCCTGGACCCCGGCATCGATCAACGCCGCGCGGACGCGCTGCTCGGGGCTGGCGGCACAGCCCGCGAGCAAGGCGAGGGGCAAGAGGATGGCAGCGGGTTTGAGAATGGCGCGGAACATCCGGCCGCCCTGCTCCCGGGTGGATGACGAATAGCTGAATGCCGCGCATCACGCTATGTATGGCAAATATGCCGATGCCAGCTGGTCTCCTGCTTTTCCTTATCACCGTCGTCGCGATGGAGGGTTTCGCCTACGTCGCGCATCGTTGGGTGATGCATGGACCGGGCTGGTTCCTGCATGCGAGCCATCACCGGCCACGCACCGGCAATTGGGAGCTCAACGACTTCTATGCCGCGATCTTCGCGGTGCCGTCGTTCGTGCTAATCCTCGGCGGTGCGCAATTGGGGTGGTGGCCGGGCTGCACCTGGATCGGCGCGGGAATTGCCGCTTATGGGGCGATCTATTTCGGCTTTCACGACTGGATCGTCCACCAGCGGCTGCCCGGCCGCTTCGTGCCACGATCGAGGTATATGAAGCGGATCGTCCAGGCGCATCGACTGCATCATGCGGTCGAGACCAAGCATGGTACGGTGAGCTTCGGCTTTCTGTGGGCGCCGCCGCCCGAGGCGTTGAAGGCCGAACTCAAGCGGCGCGGGCGCGAAGGCGTGCGACCGGCGCGGCCTTAGGCTTTAGGGCGCGTCCAGAGGCTCGCCGACCGCTTCGCTTCGAAACGCCCACGCCCGATCGCCTGAAAACCCGCTCGCGCAACCCAGCCGAGCTTGGCCGCTTTCGACGTCCCGACCCGCTCGTCCCACGCCCGCGCGCCCCGCCGGGCGACCTCGCGGCCGATATCGCCATAGATGCCCGCCGCCGCCAGCACCGCCCAGGCCGATCGCCACGATAAAGCCGGGGTTCCGGCACGCGCGCTGCTTTCATAGGCGGCGGCGCGATCGGCGAGGCGGCGCGCGAGGATTGCCAGGCGGTCCCGGAAGGCCGGATCGGCGATGCGATCGATGGGAATGCCCTGCTCGTCCAGCCATGCCGACGGCACATAGAAACGGCCGACTCCCGCATCCTCGACGATGTCGCGCGCGATGTTGGCGAGCTGGAAGGCGAGGCCGAGATCGCAGGCGCGATCGAGCGTCGCATCGTCATCGGGCGAAACGCCCATCACCAATGCCATCATCAGCCCGACCGCGCCCGCGACATGATAGCAATATTGGTAGAGATCGGCCTCGGTACGCGGCCGCCACGCAGCGGTATCGAGCGCGAAACCCTCGATCAGCGCATCGGCGAAGACCGGCGGGATCGCGCATTCGCGCGCGACGATCCCGAAACCGTCGAACGCCGGATCGCCGCTCGGTTCGCCCGCCAGGGCCGCGGCGGTGCGCGCGCGAATCGTGGCAAGGCGTTCAGCCGGATCGGCCACCGCCGTCATGCCATGGCCCATCTCCTGCCCGTCGGCGAGATCGTCGCACGCGCGGCACCAGGCGTAGAGCAACCACGCGCGTTCGCGGATGGCAGGATCGAACAGCTTCGAAGCGGCGCCGAAGGATTTGGAGCCCCGCGCGATACTGTCGCGCGCGTGCGCGACCAGTGCCGTGCGGTCGAACGTCAAAGGTCCTCGGCTTTCATGCTGACGATCGGTCGGCTCGGCACGTGCGCCGCCATCTTCGCCAGCAGATCATCCAGATCGTCGCTGGCGATGAGCAGCTTCTGATGCTGCGGGCGGATGAAGCCGACCTCCCCCATCCGCGCGGCGAAGGTCAGCAGGCCATCGTAGAAGCCGGCGACATTGAGCAGCCCCACCGGCTTGGCATGATAGCCCAGCTGCGCCCAGCTCAACGCTTCCCACAATTCGTCCATCGTGCCGGTGCCGCCGGGCAGCGTCAGGAATCCATCCGCCAGATCGGTGAAAGCCTGCTTGCGTTCGTGCATCGTGCGCACGATATGGAGTTCGGTCAGCCCCTTATGCGCCACCTCCATATTGACCAGCGCATCGGGGATCACGCCGATCACCTCGCCGCCCGCGGCCAAGGTCGAGTCGGCGATCGCCCCCATCAGCCCGAGCTTGCCGCCGCCATAGACCACTCCGATCCCGCGCGCGGCGAGCGCCCTGCCGACCATGCGGGTCGTTTCGATATAGACCGGATCGGCGGGCGTGGCCGATCCGCAATACACCGCGAGCCGCTTCACTTCATATCCTCCAGCATCAATGCCGCAGTCGCCTTGGCCGAGCCGACCACGCCGGGGATTCCGGCGCCCGGATGAGTGCCCGCACCGACAAAGTAAAGGTTCGGGATGACGTCGTCGCGATTATGAGTGCGGAACCAGGCCGATTGGGTGAGGATCGGCTCGAGGCTGAAGGCCGAGCCGAGATGCGCGTTCAGATCGCGCGCAAAATCGACCGGCGTATAGTGGAAGCGCGTGACGATCCGCTCGCGCAGCCCCGGCATCAGCCGGCGCTCGATCTCCGCGATGATGCGATCGGCATAGCTTTCCTGGAAGCTTTCCCAATCGAGCGGCAGCTTGCCGAGGTGCGGCACGGGCGCCAGCGCATAGAAGCTCGAATGGCCTTCGGGCGCGAGGCTCGGATCGGTCACTGTCGGGTGGTGGAGGTAGAGCGAGAAATCGGCCGGCACGACGCCATTCTTGTAGATGTCGGACAGCAGGCCTTCGTAGCGCGGCCCGAACAGGATCATGTGGTGCGGGATGCCTGGCCACGATCCGCGCACCCCGAAGTGGACCAGGAAGAGCGAGGGCGAGAAGCGCTTGCCCGCCAGCTTGCCCGCCACCTTGCGCCCGCGCGCGCTGCCGCCGAGCAGATCGCGATAGGAATGCATGACATCGGCATTGGAGGCGACCGCGTCGAACTCCTGCCGCCAGCCGCCCTGCGTGCGCACGGCCGTAGCGCGATCGCCGCGCGTTTCGATCTCGGCGACCGGATCGCCCAGCCGCACCGTGCCGCCGAGCCGTTCGAACAAGGCCACCATCCCGCGCACCAACGCATTGGTGCCGCCCTTGGCGAACCACACGCCGCCGGCCTTCTCCAGCTTGTGGATCAGGGCGTAGATCGAACTGGTCGTCATCGGATTGCCGCCGACCAGGAGCGTATGGAAGCTCAACGCCTGCCTAAGCCGCTCGTCCTTCACGAACGAGGACACGACCGAATAGACCGAACGCCACGCCTGATAGCGCGCAAGGCTGGGGGCGGCGCGGATCATCGACGCAAAATCGAGGAAGGCGACATGGCCGAGCTTCACATAGCCTTCGCGATAGACGCCCGCGGCATAATCGAGAAACTTCGCATAGCCCGCGACGTCGTCCGGGTTGAGACCGGCGATCGCCGCGCGCAAGGCCGGTTCGTCGTTCGAATAATCGAACATCGTGCCGTCGGGCCAATTAAGCCGGTAGAAGGGGCTGACCGGCATGAGCGTGACATCGTCCGCCAGCCTCTGCCCGCTCAGGCCCCACAATTCCTCGAGGCAGGCCGGATCGGTGATCACCGTGGGCCCGGCATCGAAGGTGAAACCGTCGCGCTCCCAGACGTAAGCGCGACCACCCGGCTTGTCGCGCGCCTCGATCACGGTGGTGGCGATGCCCGCCGATTGCAGCCGGATCGCGAGCGCGAGCCCGCCGAAACCGGCGCCAATTACCGCTGCCGTCCTGTTTGCGATTGCCATCATCTCTCTCTGAGCACGGCGAGGGCACGGCGCAAGGGCACCGGCGGTTTGCCGATCAGGATGCGCGCCTTGTCCGCCCAGGTGGATCGGCCGGCGTAGAAGCGCGCGATCAGGCTTTCGTCGAGACGGTAGAAGCGTTCGAGCAGGCGATAGCGCTCGGCCGGATCGGCCGCCCGGAACAGCATCCGCGCCAGCAGCCGGTAAAAGCCGCGCTTTTCCCACGCGTCACGGGCGTGCTGGCGCAGCAGAGTTACCAGCGCGGTCGACGAAAGATCGCGCGCACCCGCCACCAGATCTGCGGTGCGAACCGCATCGGGCAGCGAATAGCCCGTCATCGGCTGAAACAGCCCCGCCGCCATGCCGACCCGCGCGACGCCAGCATCGGCGGGCCACAGACGATCGAAATCGCCGCCACAGGCGATCGGCAGCGCCGCCACCTCCTCGCGCTCGATTTCGGCCACGCTCCAGCCGCGCGCGAAGACATAATCGAGGATCCGGTCGCCGATCCGCGCCGCGTCCACATCGGGCATCTCGTTATAATAAGTGTCCTCGACGAACAGGCGGTGCGTATCGAACGGCAGCAGGTAGACGAAGCGATAGCCGAGCGTCTGATCGACCGTCGCATCCATGATCACCGGACGTTCGAGGCCATGCGGTTGTGACAGCCGCAGCAGCCGCCCGACGAACTTCTGCCAGCCCAGATCGAGCGTCGAACGATCGGCGAAACCGCGCGCATCGATCACACCTTGGGCTTCGATCCGCTGCCCGTCGGCGAGCAGCGCGCCCGTCGGGCCGATTTCGACCACGCTGCGTCCGGCGACGATCGCCCCCGGCGGCAGTGTGGCACGCACGACCGCATCGAACCGCTCCGATTCGATCGAATTGTAGCCCCCCTTCAAGGTGCGGCGATATCGGGGGAAGGCGACGTCATTGCCCTGCCAGCGGTGGCAGATCAGCGGATCGACCAATGCCCGATGCGCCGGCGCGATATCGCCATCGAAGAACGACCAGATATGGTTACCGCCGAGCGTCGCATCGCGCTCCAGGATCGTCACCGCCAGATCGGGCCGTTGCTGGTGGAGCGCCAGCGCGATGAGTCCGCCGGCAAGCCCTCCGCCAACGATCAGCAGGTCGGTGCGGGTCGGTACGTCCATCGCGTCTCCCTACCCGTCCGGACGCATCCGCACTATAGCGGGCTTATGGCCGCCCTCCCCTCGATCCTGTTCGCCGCCGTGGTGATGAGCCTGATCGTCGGCCTGCGCTATCTGGCGGCAAGCGGCGGCTTTGCCTTTGCCACGCGCCTGAAGCGCCCCGGCCTCTATGCCGGCCAGCGCCGCCAGATCGTGCGCGAGATCGGCTGGAGTCTGGCCTCGGCTGCCATCTACGGCGTGCCCGCTGGCATCGTCGCCTGGGGCTGGCGCGCGCATGGCTGGACGCGCATTTATACGGACCCACAGGCATACCCCTTGTGGTGGATGCCGCTGTCGCTGCTCGCCTACCTGTTTGCGCACGACACATGGTTCTACTGGACGCATCGGGCGATGCACGCCCCGCGCCTGTTCCGCGTGATGCATGCCGTCCACCATGCCAGCCGCCCGCCGACCGCCTGGGCGGCGATGAGTTTCCATCCGCTGGAAGCGCTGACCGGCGCGATCGTGATCCCCGCTTTGGTGTTCGTGATTCCGATTCATGTCGCCATGCTGGGAACGGTACTGACGATCATGACCGTGATGGGGGTGACCAACCATATGGGGTGGGAAGCCTTCCCGCGCGGGCTCGTATACGGCCCCGCAGGGCGCTGGTTGATCACCGCGAGTCACCATCAGCGCCACCATCGCGACTATCGCTGCAATTACGGTCTCTATTTCCGGATCTGGGATAGGATATGCGCGACCGATCAAGGGCTTGGCACCTTTGATGCTGCAACGCAGCATGAGCGCAGATCAACCTGAAGCGCTCTTGATTGCATTTATTGCATCTTGCACTGCAACAAAGTCACTTGATTGTCATGTTCGCCAGCGACATAAGGAACGGGCCTTTCAGGCATCCTCTCCTAAAACTTTCATGGGCCGGTCGTCAGATCGGCCCTTTTTTTGCGTTGCGGCGGAGGGTGGTTTGACGGACGCATTGCGGTACAGGCGGACTATGTCCCGGCCCTTCGCCCGCATCCGCTCTGACGAAGGGCTGCTGACTCGTCTTGCCGTACCCGCGTTGCTAGGCGGCAACGTCGCGCTGGCATGCGGGCCTTGGCTGGTCAGGCTGGCACAGAGCGCGTCGCATATCGGGCCGGTCGCGGCCGCCTTCTGGCGGGTGACGCTGGCGTTGCCGATCCTGCTGTTGATCGGCGCACGCGCGGGCGAATCCCGCCCGGCCGCCTGGCTCGGACCATTCCTGATCGCCATGGCATCGGGCCTGTTCTTCGCGGCCGATCTTGGCGCATGGCACGTCGGCATCCTCCATACGCGGCTCGCCAACGCCACCTTGTTCGGCAACGTCACAGCGATCCTGTTTCCGATCTACGGCTTCCTCGTCGCGCGGCATTGGCCGAGCCGGCGGCAGGCGCTGGCTATCGCACTTGCGTCTCTCGGCGCGATCCTGTTGCTCGGGCGATCCTACGAACTCTCGACGCGCAATATCGTCGGGGACCTGCTCTGCATCCTCGCCGGCTTGCTCTACACCGGCTATCTGATCGCGATCGATCGGGTCCGCAGCCGGATCGGGCCAATCACGATCATGATCCTGTCGGCCGCGGCCGGCGCACCGTTCCTGCTGCTGGCATCGCTCGGCCTCGGCGAACATGTCTGGCCCGACGACTGGACCCCACTCGTGCTGCTCACGTTCGGCAGCCAGATCATCGGCCAGGGCATGATCCTGTTCGCGGTCAACCGGGTGCCACCGATCGTCGTCGGGCTGATGCTGCTGACCCAGCCGATCGTCGGCTCGGCGATCGGCTGGATCGTTTATGGTGAACGGCTGACGGTTTTCGATCTGATCGGCGGCGTCGCGATCGGGCTGGCGGTGCTGCTGGTGCGCGACGCACGGCGGCCTTTGCCGGAAGAGCGGAACGGCCTAAGCTCCGCGGCATGATTCCCCCGCTCGACATGACGCTTGATGAGTTGCGCGATGCGCTCGCTAAACCGCTCGCCGCCGAGGCCGTATTCGATGGCTGGAGCGAGACCGCTTTGGCCGCCGCCGCGCGGACCTTGGGCGTGCCGGCCGATCGCGCGCGGCTGGCTTTCCCCGAAGGCGCGACGCAGATGATCGATGCGTGGTTTGCGTCGATCGATCGGGCGATGGCGACGGCCCTCCCGCCCGAACGGCTGAAGGCGATGCGAATCCGCGAGCGGATCGCCAGCCTGGTATGGGCGCGGATCGAAGCGGCGGCGCCCTACAAGGAGGCGCTACGGCGCGCCCTCGCCATATTGGCACGGCCGGGGAACGCGACGACCGGCGCGAAGCTCGCCTGGCGCGCGGCCGACACGATGTGGCGGCTGGCGGGTGACGAGGCGACCGGCTTCGCGCATTACAGCAAGCGCCTGACCTTGGCAGGCGTTTACGGTTCGACCCTGCTGATCTTCCTCGACGACGAGAGCGAGGGTTCGAGCGACACGCGCGCGTTCCTCAATCGCCGGATCGAGAACGTGATGCGGTTCGAGAAATTGAAGGCGCAGCTGAAGCCCGATCCCGACCAGCATTTCAACGTGGCGCGGTTCCTGGGGCGGCTGCGCTACCCAGCGCGGTAAGCAACTCCACCCAATCCGCTCGTCCCGAGCGTAGTCGAGGGACCCGCAGCGCCGAGCGAAGTCGAGGCGCGTCTTGTTCGAGCGGTAGGTTCAAGCCATCGCATCTCGACTGCATGCCGAAGGCATGAGGTTTGTCCTGAACGCCTGCCTTGCGGCGGTCGAGAGCTCGATGCTCGCTATCCCTCGACTGCGCTCGGGACCGGCGAGCGTGGAGAGGGCGGGCACTCATGACAAGACGCAACAAGGCCGCGATCGAAAACGATCGCGGCCCCGGCGTCCATATCCACCGGCCGAAACCGGGGAAGGTAGATCTTAGTTGGCGCCTGCGCGCTTCGCAGCGGCGATCGCCGCTTCCGTCGTCGGGTTGCCGAGCGAAAGCTCGCGGCCGTCGGGGAAGCTGATCTCCGCAGCACTTGCGCGGGTGTCGCCGTCGCGCGAGCGGAATGCCTGCACGATGATCTTCGTGCCTTCCGGCAGCGAGTTCCGGTTCCAGCCACGACGCAGCAGCGCGCTCGGCGCGCCGCCCTCGACCCGCCACTCCGCCGTCTTACCGGTCTTGGGATCCGGCGCCATGATGTGGATCCAGCTGTGCGGATTGACCCACTCGAACTTCACCACAGTGCCGGTCAGCTTGATCGGCTGGTTGGTGTCGAATTCGGCGGCGAACGAATGGTGGGCGTAGGCCGTGCCCGCAATGCTCGTCATCAAAGCGGCGCCGATAGCGCCGATCTGCCATTTCTTCATACGCACGATGTCATCACTCCTTTGTCTGTCGAAACCCTTTTCCGGGCCATCCCGTCCTATTTCTTCGGATACTTGTCCTTGTCCGCCAGCAGATCGCCGTACAGGAACGTCTCCGAGAACGGCACGCAGCGGAAGTCCATCAGCTGTGCATTGGGATCGATGTTCCGGTAGATCACCATCGTCATCTTCCACGGGCGGGTGTAGATCGTCGGATCGTCGATCGTGACCTCATACGCGATGTGGTCCTTGTCGATCGGCTTGAACTTCTCGGTGATCGTCGCGGTGCCGGTCAGGTAGTTGCCCGAACGATCGAGCCAGGTCACGCCGGGCTCGAGCGCGCCACCGGGCAGCTTCACGTCGCCGGGATTTTCGGCGAGCGTCGTCACCTTGAGCGTATCGCCTTCCCACTGGCCATAGGACGTGCCCATCCAGGTATCGATCGGCGGAACCTCGACCTTCTGCATATGCACGACGCGGTTGGCCGAGGCATATTCGTAGACGAAGAGCATGTCGCCCTTCTCGCCCTGCACGATCTGGAACGGGTGCGGCATGTAGGTCGCGCGCGGAATGCCCGGCAGATAGCAGGCGGCTTCCGGATCGGCATGCGGCGCCGCGGCGCGCTGTGCATCACGCTTGGCGAGCGCTTCCGGCTTGTATGGGATCACGTCGCCTTCGACGACGCCGAGCCCGCCGGGCGTCGCCGCGATCGCGCCGAGCTGACGCGTGGCGACCGGCGAATCCGAAGCCGAATGCGGCTCCAGATTGAAGTTGGCGCCGCTCATCACCTGCCAGATACCGTTCAGGTTCGGATGGCCGCCGAGGGTGGCCGTCGTTGCCGCGCTGCTGGCATGCGGTTTGGCCTTCGGCGCCGCTGCCATCGCAGTGCCGGCCAGAAGGATCGCCGCCGCCGCTGCCGTAAACTTAAATGATCTTTTCATCCGGCTATTCCTCCCCTTTCAAGGTCGATAATCATTGCAGCGAATAGGCGACGAGAGTGCCGCCTGCATTGATCGCCACATACTGCTTTCCGTCACGCCCCCGATAGCTGATCGGATTGGCGTTGGCATTATTACCGAGCTTCGCCTCCCACAATTGCTGGCCTGTGGTCGAATCGAAAGCACGGAAACGCTTGTCATTGGTTGCGCCGACGAACACCAGCCCGCCTGCGGTCACCGTCGGGCCGGCGCTGCCGGTATCGCCCATCAATTGCTTGCCCTCGGGCAGCCCCTCGACCAGGCCGAGCGGTACCGCGAATTTGATCTCGCCGGTATTGGCGTCGATCGCGGTGAGCCGCGCCCACGGCCCCTTGTAGCAGGGTGCCGACGGACCGACCGGGCGATGCTTCTCGTCATACTTGCCGCCGATCGGCGCCTGGAATGCGAAGAACGGCCCCTTACCCTCGACGCTGGCGCGATCATAAGGCTGGTCGCTGTGCGGCGCGTCGAAGCTATATTCGACGTTCGGGTCCTTCTTCTCGACCCAGCCGACCAGCGACGTGTCGTGCGCGTTGACATAGACCCAGCCGGTCGTCGGATCGGCCGCCGGCCCGCCCCAGTTCACGCCGCCGATGCCGCCGGGGAACTGGATCGTGGATTTCGGGGGGGCGCCTTCGGCATGGTAGAGGAAGGGCGTGAACGTCCCGACATTGTAATAGCCGCCGGCCTTGTCCCACATCGCCTGGCATGCCGCCGCATGTTCGGGCGTCGTATCCGCGGCGGTGACCATGTCCGCCTTGGTCATCGCGACGCGGCTCAACGGCGGCGTCTTGACCGGGATCGGCTGGGTCGGGCTGTAATATTCGCCCGGCACGTCGCCCTTGGGCACCTTGCGCTCGACCACCGGCAAGAGCGGCTTGCCGGTGACGCGATCGAATTCGTAGAAATAGCTGGTCTTGCCGACCTCGACGATGCTCGGCCGCGTCTTGCCGCCGATCTTCAGATCGATGATCGGGCCGACCGTCGGCATGTCCGAATCCCAGAGATCGTGATGGACCGTCTGGTAATGCCACAGATATTTGCCGGTCTTCACGTCGAGCGCGACGACCGAGTTGCCGTACAGATTGTTGCCGGGCCGGCTGCCGCCCCAGTAATTGGGCGAAGGCGAGCCGAGCGGGACGTAGACCACACCGCGTGCCTCATCGACCGGCGCCGAGAAGCCCCATTGATTGGTGCCCGAACGCCCTTTCCAACCGTCGCCGCCCCAGGTTTCATGCCCCTTCTGCCCGGGCAGCGGCACCGTCTGGAATTCCCACAATTTCTTGCCGGTGCGCGCATCGAAGGCGCGCTCGTTGCCCGACACGCCGACCGGATTCTCCGTCGTCGCCGCGCCGATGATCGCGACGTCGCCCGCGACGGTGGGGGTACCGCCATAGCCGACGCCGACATCCTGGAAACCGCCATTGCCGAAGTCGGCGACCGGCTTGCCGTCCGCCGCGCCGAGCGCGAGCATGCGATTGCCGAGCATCACCAGGATATGCGCAGGCGTCTTCGCGTCACCTGCCCAGTAGCCGACCCCACGCGTAGAAACGCCACCGCCGCCCGGCCCAGCCTTGGGATCGCGCTCGACGGTGAACGACCAGAGTTCCTTGCCGGTGGCGGCATCGACCGAAACGATGCGATTTCCGGCGGTGAAATACATGGTGCCGTCGATCACCAGCGGCACGACCGTATTATAGGCCTTCATCGGATAGCTCCAGGCGAGCCCGAGCTTCGCAACGTTGGTCCGATCGATGTCCTTGAGAGGCGAATAGCGGGTCGAGGCGAGGTCGCGATTGATCGTGCGCCAGTCGCCATCGGGGATGGCGCTGAACGCCCCGGATGCGCCCACGCAGAGCGCAACGATGGCTGTCAGTCCAAGGCTACCGGCAATTCGCATGAAACTCTGCCTCCCCATCCCTCCGACCCGGGCACGCAACTTTTGTCCGTCGCACCACGGCCTTTCGATCTCTCCTAGACAGGCTTGTTCTCGTTGACAATGTCCGGAAGCAATGTGTTTGTGGTTTTGACAACGATGAGCCGCCTACGCTAACCGCCGCGGCGGGGGAATGCCAAATGAACACGAGTTTGAGATGGCGAAACGCGACGTTCGCACGCCCTGAGCGTTCGGACCGAATCACAGCGGCGCTCGGCGCCGGTCGCGATGCGCTCCGGTGTGGCTTTCGGGCACCACCGGCGCCGCTTTCTTTTCGTGTGACCGGAATTCCCGGGCCGGCGGCAATCGCCGTATCGGCCTGGCACGAAGCATAGGGACGCAGTCTGATGTCTATCAGTGATCTGTTGTTCGCATTCACCGAGTGGCTGCGCACGACGCCGATCGTCAATCTTTCGCTCTGGATTTCGGAAACGAAGGCCAGCCTGTGGATCGGGTCGCATTTCTGGGCGATCCCGGTCATGCAGAACATCCACATCCTGTCGATCGCGGGGGCGTTCGGATCGGTGCTGATGATCGACATGCGGATCCTGGGTTTCACGGGCAAGGGCCGCACGATGAGCCAGACGATCCGGCGCTACATGCCGTGGATCTGGTGGTGCCTGCTGCTGCTGATCGTCTCGGGGATCGGGATGATCGTCGGCGAGCCGGTGCGCGAGCTGGTCAATCCGATCTTCTGGATCAAGATGGGGCTGGTGATCCTCGCCATTCTCGTCAGCGCGGGTTTCCACTCCAGCGTCCGTCGCAACATGGCGCGCTGGGAGATGTCGCATGACGGGCGCGTCGCCGTGCGGGTCGGCGCGGTGCTCGTCATCCTGCTGTGGTTCGCCATCATTTTCTGCGGGCGCTGGATCGCCTACGCGCCGGTTTAGGGGTTTACGATGATCCTTCAGAGTTTGTGGCAGTCGCTCGAGGCGTCGTCGGTCGGCGTCTACATTGCCGAATTGAGCTGGGCCTTCCCGACGATCGAGTCGATCCACGTGATCGCGCTCGTCACCGTGATCGGCACGATCGCGGTCATGGACCTTCGCCTGCTCGGTGCTGCCTCGCGCGACACGGCGGTGACGTTGATGTCGCGCGATACCTTGCCCTTCACCTGGGGTGCGTTCGTGCTGGCGGCGATCACCGGATCGCTCCTGTTCGTCAGCAAGGCGACCAGCTACGCGCACAACCCCTATTTCATCGCCAAGATGATCTGCATGGCGTTCGCAGGCATCAACATGGCGATCTTCCACAGCTCGACCTGGAAGACCGTCACCCAGTGGGACAGCGATTGCGCGATCCCGCTCGGCGGCAAGATCGCCGCCAGCCTCTCCCTCTTCTTCTGGGTGCTCGTCGTCTTCTTCGGCCGCGCCATCGGCTTCACCCTCGGCATCTACGGCTGAGCCGGACCGCTCCGGGCCAATGAAAAAAGGCGCTCCCACTCAGGTGGGGGCGCCTTTTTCTATCCGTCGCCCCTGCGCAGGCAGGGGCCTATCTCTCTATCGACGAAAGCCGTCCCAAGCCGCGAGAGACATGGGCCCCTGCCTGCGCAGGGGCGACGGGGGCTTTAACAGGCTGCGGAAAAACTCTTTCCGGGATGCGTCGGTCGTGATTCAAGTGTCGCGGTGAGTTTTGGGGTGCGGCATGCGCGGCGAGGACGTTCGGACGGATAGCCTGTTTTCCTATGTGAGTTGCGAGGCGCGGGTTCCCCTGGGTCATCCGCTTCGTCCGATCCGCGCTATGGTCGACGAAGTGCTTGAGGTTCTGTCGGGCGATTTCGAGGGGATGTACGCGAAGACGGGTCGCCCCTCGATCGCGCCCGAGAAGCTGCTTCGCGCGCTTCTACTGCAGGTCTTTTATTCGATCCGTTCCGAGCGTCAGCTGATGGAGCAGTTGGACTACAACCTGCTGTTCCGCTGGTTCGTCGGCCTGTCGATGGATGCGACAGTCTGGGACGCCACGGTGTTCACCAAGAACCGCGACCGGCTCCTGGAAGGCGATGTCGCGACCCGGTTCCTGGCTGCGGTGGTGGCGCAGGCCCGAAGCCGCGACTTGCTTTCGGATGATCACTTCTCGGTGGATGGCACGCTGATCGACGCCTGGGCGTCGATGAAGAGCTTCCGTCGCAAGGATGATGGCGATGGACCGCCGGGGCCGGGACGCAATGCCGAGCGCGACTTTCGCGGCGAGAAGCGATCGAACCAGACCCATACCTCGACCACCGATCCCGAGGCGAAGCTCTACCGCAAGGCCAACGGCCAGTCGTCACGCATGGCGTTCATGGGGCATGTGTTGATGGAGAACCGCAATGGCCTGGTAGTCGGCGCCACCCTCACGCAGGCGACGGGCACCGCGGAACGCGAGGCCGCGCTGGCGCTGGTCGATGCGCTGGGAGCCAGCGGCCGTATAACCTTGGGCGCCGACAAGGCCTATGATGCGCGCGAGTTCGTTCGCGAACTGCGCGCCCGCAAAGTCTCACCGCACATCGCCCGCAACGAGCAGATCACGCCCGCCGGCGACCGACGGCGCAGGAGCGCCATCGACGGCCGCACAACCCGCCATCCCGGCTATGCCATCAGCCTGCGCGTCCGAAAGCGCATCGAAGAGGTGTTCGGCTGGACCAAGACCACCGGCGGACTGCGCAAGACCCGCCACAGGGGCACCGATCGCGTCGGATGGGCCTTCATCTTGACCACCGCCGCCTACAACCTCATCCGGATACCCAAGCTGATCGCGGCTGCCTGACCATGCTCGGACTCCGCCTCAAATCGGCGCAGTCCGAGCAAAATGGCCAAAATGGACGCCCGTAACCCCGCGCCGAGGCCCGTCCAAGCCCTCAATCCAATGGACAAAACGGCCGGTTACGCGCGTTTTTCCGCAGCCTGTTAACTCACCGCTTCCCGACATCGCGCGCATACATCTGATCGTAGAAAGCGATCTGCGCCTTGGTCAGCCAGGGGCCGCGGCCCGACTTGCCCGCGTCGAGCACCATCGCCTCGGTCGGACCGAGCTTGTTGACCGCGGGCCATGCGGGCAGGCCCGCGCCGTTCGGATTGCCGGTGCGCGCGAAATTGACCCAGTAGGACGAGACCTGGTCGGCGAACCCCTCTTCGGTTGGGTTGCCGGCCATGAGCGCTACCGAGCTTTGCCCCGGGAAGGTGCGCGGCGCCGCCAGATTGTCGAACACATAAGGGATTTCGGCGGTGTGCGCCGCGCCGAGATCGGGCTTGCCCGGATCGTAAGGCGGACGGTGCGTGAAATGGTAGAGCCAGGCCTGCGCGCCGATCTTCGCCTGATCCTCGGCATAAAGCCGCATATGCCATGCCATCGCATCGGCGAACGGCATGCTCGCGACCGCCTTGGCCTCCGCGTCGGTCGCGGCCGGGTAAGCGGCGAGGCCCGCATCGGCGAGCGTGCCCCAGCGCTTGGCGGCACTTTCCTTCCACGATGCGGCGGTCATCGGCGGGCCGAAGGCTGCGGCGAACGAGCCTTCCTCACCGTTCGATCCGACGAGCACGTCGACCTTGTTCTGGCGGCCTTCGGCGAACGTTTTCGAAAGGTCCTCCGGGATGACCCAGCCGTCGATCATCATGCCCTGGCTCTTGAGCTTGTTGAGAACATCCTCGGCCGACATGGCGCGCATTTCCGCGAGCGAATGGGCCCCGGCCGCGGCCGCGGTCTTGACCGTTGCAGCCTCAGCCGCGGCGAGCGGCATCATCTTCGTGATGCCGAGCCCCATCCAAGCGCCGCTTTCCGAGATGGCACGACGGATCAGTCCCTTGGCCTCGGGCGAGCCCGCCAGCGCGGCAGACATGCAGGCGCCAGCGGACTCGCCGAACACCGTCACATTGTTGGGATCGCCACCGAATTTGGCGATATTCGCCTTGACCCATTGCAGCGCCGCGATCGAATCCATCAGCGCATAATTGCCCGACGCATGATGCGGCGATTCCGCGGTCAGTTCGGGGTGCGAGAGAAAGCCGAAGGCGCCGTTGCGATAGTTGATCGTGACGAGGACGACGCCCTTCCTAGCGAGCTTGTCGCCTTCGCTGAACGGCGAGGAGCCGCCTCCCTCGGTGTAGGCGCCACCATAGAGCCAGACCATCACCGGGCGCTTCTCGCCGGCGCCTTTGGCCGCGGTCCACAGGTTCAGATAAAGGCAATCCTCCGACATTCCGGGCGAATCGGGCATGTCGGTGGCCGGGTTGACGCGGCCCTTGCCGGGCTGCTGCATGCAGACCTTGCCATATTTACTGCCGTCGCGGACACCGCTCCACTTCGCGGCCGGCTGCGGCGCCTTCCAGCGCAGGTTGCCGACCGGCGGCGCTGCAAACGGAATGCCTTTGAAGGCCGTTACTCCGACATCCTTACCCGGCGTGCCCGAGATGAGTCCGTCGGTCGTCCTGACCGGCCCCTTGATGTCCGCATGCGCGACCGATGCCCCGGCCAACAAGGCTGAGATCAAGGTGAGGCGTCGTGTCACGGTTCGGATCGTCATGGGTGTTTCTCTCCCTCTTTCGCGCGCTGGGCGCGTGAAGCACTGATATAATTGCGGATCTGGACGTCACCTTCATGGCAGGCATATTCGAAGATGCCGTATCCATCGTTGCGCCGCCAATCGAGCCGCACCGTCCAGGGCGCGGTGAAGACGATCGGATCGGTGTAGGTCATCTCGTAGACGATCGAATTCGGGCCGATCATGGTGAAGCGTTCGAGGATGTGCGCGCGATCGCTGATCGGCGTGTCATTTTCGGGCGGCGAGCCCGTGGTGACGATGTTGGTCGCCGAGGGGCCGGCCTTCAGGTTGGTGGTCTCGACCACCAATGTATTGCCATTTTCCCAATGGCCGCGGCTCTCGCCCATCCAATTCCGGATCTGATTGGGCAGGCCCGCCTTGCCGTCGACCGGGATGATCCGCACCTCGTGGATCATCTCGAGCTGGAGCGCGACCAGGCCCGGAGCCTGAAAGATGCGGATGCCGTTATTGTACTGCATCGGCAGCATCGATGCCGGCATGCCGCGCGTGATGCAGCGATCCCAGCTGTCGAAATCGTCGACCCAGTCATAGCTCTGGCCCTTGCGCCAGCTTGACCGCATCAGCGCCTTTCGCCGCAGCCCCTCATCGGTCATCGCCGGCAGCCGGCCGTCGGCGGGGGCGATGAGCAGGGATGTGCGACGGCTGGGCTCTCCCATCTCGACCCAATGGCCCTGGCCGAGCTTGTCGCCCAATTCCTCCTTATTGTAGCGCGCCGCGGCCGCATTGACCTTCTGGCTGCGCTCGGCGAACTCCGCATCGCTCAGGAACATGTGCGTTCCCTGTTTGGGATCGCGCTGCATCGGCGTACCGTTGAGGAAATCGATCGGCCAGCCGCCGCGCAGATCGGGATCGCCCCACGCGGTTCTGGCCGGGTGGTAGGCCGTCGGGATCGGCGGGATCGCGCTCAGATCGGTTCCCGGCTTCTGCGCGGGCGCCATCGGTGCCGCGAACCAAGCCACCGTCGCAAGCATGAAGGCGTTCAGCTTGAGCGTCATTACATTCCCCTCCTCAGCAGCGGCCAGCCGATCCTGCGGGAAGGAAATGGTCCCGCGCGCCTGGCTGCCGTCTTGCGGCCAAGCATATTCGCGGACTCGATTATTGTCGTCGGCCTCCGGGTCGAAAAAGCCGGTTCTAATGTTGCCGTACGGGAGAAACTGAATTCGCGGATTTCGCGATAATCGCAGCAAATCACCCCGTCATCCCCGCGCAGGCGGGGATCCATATTCTCAGAGGTTCGGAGGTTATGGATCCCCGCCTGCGCGGGGATGACGGGTTTATCCTTGTTGAGGGCCGCGCTCGCACGCAACTCGCGCCCAGCCCATCGATAAAAGCCCCTCCCACCGAAGGGAGGGGCTGAGATACCGAGCGTGCCCGCAGGCCCGCTCATATGCTTACTTCTTCTTTTTCTTCGCCGGCTCGGCCGGAGCCGCCGCAGCCTGCTGGGCCGCGGCGTCGTCGGCCTTCTTCTGATCGGCGGCCGCAAGCACCTTCGCGCGATCGGCGCGCGAGGCGTTGATGTAGTTGCGGACCTGCACGTCGCCTTCGTGGCAGGCATATTCGAACATGCCGTAGGCCTGGTTGCGCTGCCAATCGAGGCGAACCGTATAGGGCTTGGTCCACACCGTCGGGTCCGAGAAGGTCATCTCGTAGACGAGGGTATTGGGGTTCGCCATCGTCAGCCGCTCGACGACCTTGGCGTCGGCGCCCATCGGAATGGTATTGTTCGGCGGTGCGCCGATCGTCGCCATGTTCAGCGGCGAGGCGCCCTGCTTGATGTTTGTTGTTTCGATTACGAGGGTGTTGCCTTCCCAATGGCCGCGGCTGTCGCCCATCCAGCTCGTCACGGCAGCCGGCCAATGGCCCGGCTTGCCGATCGGGATGATGCGCGAATCGTGGATCATCTCGAGGTTGATCACGACGTAGCCCGGCGCCTGGAAGATCTGGATGCCGTTATTGTAGCGGAACGGCAGCATCGAGGCGGGGAAACCGCGGCTGATGCAGCGATCCCAGCTGTCGAAATCGGTCACCCAATCATAGGTCTGTCCACGCACCCAGCTCGAGCGGCCGACCGCATTGGCCTTCTTGCCATATTCGGTGAGCTCGGGAAGGCGGCCGTTCGGCGGATCGATCAGGAGCGAGGTGCGGCGGCCGGCGCCGGTCATCTCGACCCAATTGCCCATGCCGAGCTTGTTGGCCTTGGTCTCCCGCTCCGCGGCGGTGCGCGATTTCTCCATCGCGGCTTCGCGCTTGGCGAATTCCTCGTCGTTCAGGAAGACGCGGTTGCCCTGCTCCACCGTGCGCTGGAGCGGGAGACCGCCCAGGCTGTCGATCGGCCAGATGCCGCGCAGATCGGGATCGCCCCACGACGTGCGTTCCGGCGTGAACTTCGGAATCGGAGGGAGATGATACAGATCGAGACCGGTCGAGGACTTTTCAGTGTCCTGCGCCAAGGCCGGGCCGATCCCGCTCAGCGACGTCGCAGCGAGCAACACGGCCGAAACCGCGATGCGAAGGGTAGAACGGGGTGACCGCATTGGCCTTTCTCCTGAACGGCCGCGCGCCACGCGCGCAGCAAGGTTGTTTGTCATCATTTTTTCGCCGCCGGCAACGCAAAGGCAATATACTGGCTCGGACCGGGCTTGGGCATGTTGGGCTGGACCGCCGAGAACAGGCCGTCCCCACCGACCGGCACGACGATATATTCGCGGCCGCCCAGCTGATAGACTGCGGGAACGCCTTCCGACGCCGCCGGCAGATCATATTCCCACAACACCTTGCCCGTATCCTGATCGCGCGCACGGAACTTACGATCGGACGAGGTGCCGATGAAGAGCAAACCGCCGCCGGTTACGACCGGTGAACCACGCGGCGCCTGGCTGCCGGTATCCTTGACGCCCTGCTGTGCAACCGCCGGGACCTCGCCATCGGGCACCTGCCAGATGATGTTGCCGGTATTCATGTCATAGGCCGTGATCGTCGACCAGGGTGGGCTGATCGCCGGCAGGCTGTTGCTCTGGAGCATGAAATTGACCGCCGACTTGTAGGGCTGCACGTCGCCGCCACCATTCGGCATCTGCTCGAGTGCCACCGGACGCTTGTCGAGGATCAGTTTGTCGAAGGTCGGCAACTGCTTCGCCATCACGAAGAAGCGTCCGTGCACCGGATCGACCGCCGACGTACCCCAGTTGGCGCCGCCATTATGCCCGGGCATCGAGATCGTGCCCTGCAGGCTCGGCGGAGTGAACAGGCCCTCGTTGCGCGCGGTCTTGAACAACTCGTGCAACTTGTCCTGATCGGCCTGCGGGATGTAGGGATTGATGTCCGCTTCGGTGAACGACTGGCGCGCGAACGGCTTGGGCCAGGTCGGGAAGGGCTGGGTCGGCGAAGTCTTCTCGCCCGGTGTGTCCGATTTGGGTACCGGCCGTTCCTCGACCGGCCAGATCGGCTTGCCGGTGCGGCGATCGAGCACGAATACGAAGCCCTGCTTGGTGGCCTGCACCAGCACCGGCACGTTCTTACCGTCATGCTTGATCGTCAGCAGCTTGGGTGCCTGCGGGATATCGTAATCCCACAGATCGTGATGCACCGTCTGGAAATGCCACAGCCGCTTGCCGGTCTTCGCGTCGAGCGCGAGGATCGAGTTGGCGAACAGATTGTTGCCCGGCCGGTTGCCGCCATAGAAATCGTAGCGCGCGGTGCCGGTAGGAATGAACATCACCCCGGCCTGATCGTCGATCGTCGATTCGGACCAGTTGTGGATGCCGCCGAGCAATTCGCGATTGCCGTCGGGCCAGGTATCCGATCCGAACTCGCCCTTGCGCGGGACGACATGAAAGACCCAGGCGATCTTGCCGGTGCGGATATCGTAAGCGTGGATATCGGCCGGTGAAGACTTGTAATCATAGGCACCCGCCGGGAGCGACATGATGATGAGGTTCTTGTAGATACGGCCCGGATTGTCGGTGTTGAGCACCGGAATCTTGGTGATGTCGCCTTCGAAGCCGACGCGCAGATCGACCCCGCCGTTGGTGCCGAACGACGTGATCGGCTCGCCCGTGTCGGCGGAGACTGCGCGCAGCGCGCCGTTGTTGACGAACAGCAGGCGGCGATCCTTGCCGTCGGCGCTCTGCCAGTAATTCATGCCACGCGCGCCGATGCGGCCCGGATAGACGTGGCGCCATTTCTCGGTCCCGGTGGCAGCGTCGAGCGCGACCAGCGCGCCGTCAGGCCCGATGATATACATCGTATCGCCGACCACGAGCGGGTTGAAGCGCGGCGGCTGGCGCCCCGGCACCTGATAGGTCCACGCGACCTGCAACTGGGTGACGTTCGATTTGTTGACCTGATCGAGCGACGAATATTGCGCCGATTCGGCCCCGCCGAGATAGGAATCCCAACCGACATAGTCGAAGCTCTTGGCCGATGCGGGCGCATTGCCCCACGCCGCGAGCGCAAGGCCAAGCCCTATCCCGATCGCGCCATGCCGTACGGAGCGGCGCCGCCCCTTTGAATTCGTACGCGGTAGAGTATGCACTCCCGGTCCCCCCGCTTCCCTTTAAATCGGCCGCTCGTTGATTCTGTCCGTCGGCAACGGTCACCTAGCCGACATGGCGGGCAATGAGCAACCGTTCTGACTTGGTCACCGCGTTCGCCGCAAAAAAAGTGACTTTCAAGAGCATATGCGGGGCCCCGCCGGTCTCGCCGCGGTCATTGCCGGGCGGCGCGCAACGATACTTAGGTCGATGTCGATGTCCGGCGATAGTTGACACCCCGGCGGCGCTTAAGCTTACGTACAAGGAGGCCGCACCATGGCCACATCATCGAGATTTGAGCGAGGAGGCCCCGGTGCCGTTGAATAGCGTGTCGATTATCGCCCGTCTGGGATTCACGGCCGCCGTCGGCCTCACCCTCGCCTCCGCGGCCTTCACCCAGGCGACGCCCGGTGGCGGCCAGAAGGCGCCCGCCGCGCCGCCGGCCGGGATGGCCGATCCGGCCGCGGTCAAGGAAAAGGGTCGCGAACTGTTCGCGACCTGGGGCTGCGCGAGCTGCCACTCGCTGGCGGACGCCGATGCGACCGGCCATGTCGGCCCCTCGTTCGACGGTGACGCCAATCTCACCAAGGCGTTCGTG
The DNA here is from genome assembly GCF_044905095.1 of Sphingomonas sp. MMS24-J13. Classification (NCBI taxonomy): domain Bacteria; kingdom Pseudomonadati; phylum Pseudomonadota; class Alphaproteobacteria; order Sphingomonadales; family Sphingomonadaceae; genus Sphingomonas; species Sphingomonas sp. MMS24-J13. Next base: position 497,211 of record NZ_CP173258.1, on the reverse strand, counting down.
ATCGATCGCGTCACCAACGGCCAGGGCCCGATGCCCGCCTTCGGCGGCCAGATGACCGATCAGGAAATCGCCGCGATCGCCACCTACATCACGATGGTCGCAACCAAATAAGCGACATGCAAAATCCTCCCCATTGAAAGCTGGGGAGGATTTTCTTTGCTCGCTCCGGACCCTCGACACCGCAACTGCATTCGCTATGCGGTTCCTATGCCGGCCGAGATCCCGATCCGCCTGAAGCGCCTGCCCCACGGGCAGGATCTTCCCCTCCCCGCTTACGCCACTGCGCATGCCGCCGGCATGGACGTAGTGGCCGCCGAAGCGCTTACCCTCGCGCCAGGAGCGCGCCATGCGGTCGCCACCGGCTTCGCCATCGCCATCCCGCAAGGCTATGAGGTGCAGGTGCGTCCGCGTTCCGGCCTTGCGCTCAAGCACGGTATCACCTGCCTTAATTCACCCGGCACGATCGACGCCGATTATCGCGGCGAGGTGAAGATCATCCTCGCCAATCTGGGCACCGAACCGTTCGAGATCGTGCGCGGCGAGCGCATCGCCCAGCTCGTCCCCGCGATCGTCCAGCGCGCCAGCTTCGAAGACGTCGACTCGCTCGACGAGACCGTGCGCGGCGCAGGGGGCTTCGGCTCGACCGGACGGTGACCGACCTCAGCGACACCCAGCTCGATCGCTATGCACGCCACATCATCCTCAAGGAGATTGGCGGCGGGGGGCAGAAACGCCTGCTCGAAGCCCATGTCGCGTTGATCGGGGCAGGCGGGATCGGCGCGCCGGCGATCCAGTATCTTGCCGCGGCCGGTGTCGGGCATCTCACGATCATCGACGATGACGATGTTGCGCTCTCCAATCTCCAGCGGCAGGTGCTTTATGGCACCGATGACGTCGGCACCCCCAAGGTCGATGCCGCTATGCAGGCAGTCGCGCGGCTGAACCCGGACGTCCGCGTCAGCCGACAAGCGACGCGAATTGCGATGGACAATGCCGCCGGCTTGCTGTTCGGGGCCGATGTCGTGATCGACGGATCGGACAATTTCGCCACGCGGCTGGCGGTCGCCGACGCCGCGCTGGAGCGGCGGATCCCCCTCGTCTCGGCAGCAGTCGGTCAGTTCGACGGGCAGCTTGCAATCTTTCGCGGCTGGGAGCCGGACAAGCCCTGCTATCGCTGCCTGGTCGGCAACGATCCCGATCGGCCCGATATCTCCTGCGCCGATCAGGGCGTGCTCGGCGCGCTCACCGGCACGCTCGGCAGCTTGGCCGCGATCGAGGCGATCCGCGCGATCGTGCCGTTCGGGGCCGACCCTGCCGGCAATTTGCTGATGATCGACGCGCTCGACTTCCGCTTCCGCACGTTGCGCCTGCCCAAGGACCCGGGATGCCGGTGCGCGGGCTGACGATCGTGCTCGCCAGCGCCGATACCGACCGGCTGCGCAGCGCGCTCGGCATGGCAGCGACTCAGGCAGCGCTTGGCGGGGCCGCGCGACTGTTTTTCGACGGTGCAGCCGTGCGGTTGCTGACACCGCCGCTCGCAAATCCGCGCGACGATGACCATCGCGCCGTAGGGCTGCCCACGCTTGGCGAACTGATCGAGACCGCTTTCACGCTCGGCGTGTCGATCATGGCCTGCCAGAGCGGGCTCGCTCTGGCCGGTCTTGCCGCCGATCGGATCGATCCACGCATTGCTACCGGCGGCATGACGGTGATCCTCGCATCGCTCGGCGAAGACCGACTTGTTGCGCTCTGATGCCGCCAGGGCAGCAATATGTTGCGAATCGGGCACAGGGTGAAATGTTTCGAATCGGCCGGGCTATAAGACCCATGACAAACAATCGTTTATTCGCTTAACCCTTCATCGACGAACAGAGCCGTCAAGGCCATGGTTCGGGGAGGGTCGAGGCCCCGCACAGTCCGTGCCAACGGGCTGGAGCGTGAGCGCCAGGCCGCAGAATAAGGGGGCTGACGAGCGATCGTCACGCAGGCGCCCGGGCTGTGAAAACAGCCCGGGCGTTTGCTTTTCGGCGGCACGTCGCCGGAGCTGGTGCGTTGATGCCGGGAAGGAGATCCTCATGGCGAGCCAGCCCCCCATTCCCGAAATCCCCCTCGACGTGCCGGTGGACGATCCGGTGCCGACTCCGGTCGATCCAATCCCGCCCGAGCCGACCGATCCCGTCTAAGACCTCTTCCCCGAGCTCGTCTCGGGGAGACTTCACCTTTTGTGAACCGCCGCAACCTAGTGTGTGCGCGTGATCCCGCTTCGCTATATTTTCCGCAGTCGCTGGGCCGCTCTGATCTGGGCGATCGGCATTTGCTGGACGGCAGTCAGCTTTGCCGGCGGCGACGCCAGCAAGCTGACCGTCAACGCCGCCAATAGCGCGGATAATGATGCCGCCAAGGTCGGCGCCGCGCTGGCCGAGGACGACTAAGCCCTAAACCAGCCGGCTCTGCCGCACCGCCGCCCCGATGAAGCTCGCGAACAAGGGGTGCGGATCGAACGGCTTGCTCTTCAGCTCCGGGTGGAACTGGACGCCGATGAACCACGGATGGTCGGGCCGCTCGACGATCTCTGGCAGCTCGCCATCGGGCGACATGCCCGAAAAGACCATGCCGCCTTTTTCCAACGCTTCGCGATAGTGGACGTTGACCTCGTAACGGTGGCGGTGACGCTCCCAGATTTCGGTGCTGCCATAGATGGTCGAGACATGGCTGTTGCCCGCGAGCGAGGCATTGTACGCGCCGAGCCGCATCGTCCCGCCGAGATCGCCGCCCTCCTCACGCTTCTGCAAGCCTTCTTCGGTCATCCATTCGGTGATCAGGCCGACCACCGGTTCCTCGGTCGGGCCGAATTCGGTGGTGGAGGCACCGGCGATCCCGGCCGTGTTCCGAGCGCCCTCGATACAAGCCATCTGCATGCCGAGGCAGATGCCGAAATAGGGCACGTTGCGCTCGCGCGCGAAGGTGACACTCTTGATCTTGCCCTCGCTGCCGCGTTCGCCGAACCCGCCGGGGACGAGGATCGCGTGGAGCGGCTCGAGCTCGGCCGCGATATCGGTGCCGGTCTGCTCGAACAATTCGGCATCGAGCCAGCGGATATTGACCTTCACCCGGTTGGCGATGCCGCCATGGACAAGGGCTTCGTTGAGCGATTTGTACGCGTCGGCCAGCCCGACATATTTGCCGACGACGCCGACCGTGACCTCACCCTCGGGATTGTCGAGCCGCTCGACGATCCGGCTCCAGCGCGACAGATCGGGCATCGCGCCAGGCTCGATCGCGAACGAACGCAGCACCGCCTCGTCGAGCCCGGCCGCATTATACTGGAGCGGCACGGCGTAGATGCTCTTGGCATCGAGCGCCTCGATCACCGCGCTGGTCGGCACGTTGCAGAAGAGCGCGATCTTGGCGCGCTCGCCATCGGGCAAAGGCCGGTCGCAGCGGCACACCAAGACGTCGGGCTGGATGCCGAGGCTGGTGAGATCGCGCACCGAATGCTGGGTCGGCTTGGTCTTCAGCTCGCCCGCCGCCGCGATGTACGGCACCAGGGTCACGTGGATGAAGCAGGTGTTGGCGCGGCCGAGATCGTTCCGCAGCTGGCGGATCGCCTCCATGAACGGCAGGCTCTCGATATCGCCGACCGTGCCCCCGATCTCGCACAGGACGAAATCGAGGTCGTCGGTTTCGGCGCGCGCGAATTCCTTGATCGCGTCGGTCACGTGCGGGATCACCTGCACGGTCGCGCCGAGATAGTCGCCGCGACGCTCCTTGGCGATGATCTGCTGATAGATCCGCCCGGAGGTGACGTTATCACTCTGGCGTGAGGGCACGCCGGTGAACCGCTCATAGTGGCCGAGATCGAGATCGGTCTCGGCACCGTCGTCGGTGACGTACACCTCGCCGTGCTGATAGGGACTCATCGTCCCCGGATCCACGTTGAGATAGGGATCGAACTTGCGGATGCGGACCCTGTAGCCACGAGCCTGAAGCAACGCCGCGAGCGACGCCGCCATGAGACCCTTGCCAAGCGAGGAGACCACGCCGCCGGTTATGAATATGAACCGCGCCATGGGAGGAGAGGCTTAGCGGCCCGAATCCGAAAAGGGCAAGGGCGACCTCAAAAAGATTGTGGATGAAATGGTTTGAGGGGGCGAACGGCACACATCGTCATTCGCCTGAACCGTCACCCCGGGGCTTGACCCGGGGTCCAGCTTCTTATGTTCCACCGAATGGTAGCGGGACCCCGGGTCAAGCCCGGGGTGACGACCAATTAATGCTGCAGCGGCACGCCGCTATTGTCGGCCGGTGGCGTCAGCGGAGCAGGCGTCGGCGCGGGTGCGCTCTGCGCCGCGCGCTTGGCGAGCGAAGTATCGATCGTCTGGCTGCGGTTCGACATGCTGGCGATGGCGGCCAGCGCGATGCTGAACACCACGAAGATCGTGCCGAGCACCGCCGTGGTGCGGGTGAGAAAGTCCGCCGCGCCGCGCGCGCTCATCAGCCCAGCCGGATTGCCGCTGGACGCGAGTCCACCGCCTTCCGAACGCTGCAGCAGGATCACGGTGACCAGCGCGAGGACGATGATCGAATAGACGATAAGAAGAAAGGTAAGCATAGGGCGCGGCCGATACAGGATGCGGCGGCCCGGAGCAACGGGGCTGCGGCGCCCGCCTCCGCCCTACCCCGCCGCCTTCTCCAGCATGTCGTGGCGCCGGAGCGCATGGCGAAGCTGGTCGTAAGTCAATGCGAGCGCTGCGGCGGTGGCACGCTGGTTGAAGCGGCAGCGGGCAAGCGCCGCCTCCAGCAACTGGCGCTCATAGGCATGGCAGGCGGCGCGCAGATCGCTGCACTCGGACGAGGGCTGCACGGGCGCCGGTTCGGCCGACACAGCCGGCGGCGCCGCAACGGCGGACTTGGCCGACGGCATCAACCAGGGCGAGGCGAACGGATCGAACTGGATCGCATCGATCGGCTTCTCCTGATCATCCCAACGATAGACCGCGCGTTCGACGACATTGCGCAGTTCGCGGACATTGCCGGGCCAGGTGTAGCTTTCGAGCAGTTGCGCCGCCTGCTTCGAGAAGCCAGGCCAACGCGGGTAGCCGACCTCGGCCGCCATCCGCCGCCCGAAATGATCGGCCAGCACGGCGATATCCCCCTCGCGGGCCCGCAGCGGCGGGAGGGTGATCACCTCGAACGACAGACGATCGAGCAGATCGGCGCGGAAACGACCTTTATCGACCAACTCCGGCAGATGCTCGTTGGTGGCAGCGACGATACGCACATCGACCCGGACAGGCTTGGACGAACCGATGCGCGTCACCTCGCCATATTCGGTCGCACGCAGCAGCCGCTCCTGCGCGCCGGACGACAAGGTCGCCAATTCGTCAAGGAACAACGTGCCGCCGTCCGCCTCCTCGAAGCGACCGATCCGCGCCTTGGTGGCACCCGTGAAGGCACCAGCCTCATGCCCGAACAATTCCGCCTCGATCAGCGTCTCGGGCAAGGCGGCGCAATTCATCGTCACCAGCGGCCCGGCCCAACGCGGCGAAAGCCTATGGAGCCGCTCGGCGATCAGTTCCTTGCCGGTGCCGCGCTCGCCGATCACGAGCACCGGGCGGTTCAATGCGGCGGCACGGCTGGCGCGCTCGACAGCATCGAGAAACGGACCAGATTGGCCGATGAACTGAGCTTCGCGCTGCATGCCATGAAGTTGGCGGATTTTCCCACATATTGGCAAGGAGATAATTAGCCGATTCCGCTGATCACAACGCGAAACTGGCGGATTTCGGCCATTTTCCGAAGTTGGCACGCTCCCTGCAATACATTGAGCAACACCGGGCCAAACCGGTGGAACAGATCAACAGCCAAGGTTCAGGAGACTTCCATGTTCAGCTTCGACAAGAGCGATTTCCAGCGTTTCGCGGTTTCTTCGGTCGGCGCGCTCGCCGTTTCGGCGGCCTGCCTGTTCGGCGCGGTCGGTCCGGCCAAGGCCGGAACCCCGATCACCGCTGCCGAATGGCAGAAGCAGGTCGAAAGCAAGATCAGCGCCCCGGGCGACGATCTCGCCGCCCTTGATGGCGCGAGCGGCGTCCAGAAGGTGACGCTGGCGGCAGAGTTCACCGCCGACGGCCGCTTTGCCGGATCGCGGGTGGCCCAGTCGAGCGGGATCAAGGTCCTCGATTTCCAGGCCAGGCAGATCGTGCGCCGCATCCATTATCCGGCACTGCCGGCCGCCTATCGCGGCCAGCCGACGACGGTGACGATGCGCCTGTATTTCGGCAACGACTCGGCCGAAGTGGCCGAGGCCATCCGTCACGATCCGGTACAGTTCGCCTGGTCGACCAACACTGGCGGTGCCGATGGCAAGCAACTTGCCCGTTAGGATCATGATCCCCACTGCCCGAGCGGAGCAGTGGGTGCCGGGGCGGGACTACCCCCTTGACCCGCCCCGGCTTACAACCAGGCCAGAGTTCGGCCGGAACGCGTTAGACAGGAGCAACAAGATGGGAATTTTCTCCCGCACTCGTGACATCATCGCCGCCAACATGACCGATCTGCTCGATCGGGCTGAGGATCCGGCGAAGATGATCCGCATGATCATCCTCGAGATGGAGGAAACCCTGGTCGAGGTCCGCGCGTCCGCCGCCCGCCATATCGCCGATCAGAAGGAGATGCGCCGCCAGATCGCCAAGCTCGATCAGGTTCAGGCCGGCTGGATCGAGAAGGCCGAACTGGCCTTGTCGAAGGGCCGCGAGGATCTGGCCAAGGCCGCTCTGGTCGAAAAGCAGAAGTCGGGCGATCTCGCCGAGCAATTGCAGGACGAGATCCAGTCGATCGACGAGGCGCTTTCAGCGTGCGAGGTCGATATCGCCAAGCTGCAGAGCAAGCTGCGCGAGGCGCGTGCCCGCCAGAATTCGATCACGACCCGACTCGAAAGCGCGCACAACCGCACCCGCATGCGCGAAATGTATGCCGGGCAGAAGGTGGAGGACGCTTTCTCGCGCTTCGAAGTGCTCGAACGCCGCGTCGACATGGCCGAGGGCCGTGCGGATGCCGCGGGCTTGGGCGTCCAGAAGAGCCTGGAAGAAGAAATCGCCGAACTGCGCCAATCCGACAAGGTCGATGCCGAGCTGGCCGCGCTGAAGGCGCGCCTGCACGGCCCGGCCGCCGGCGAGGCCTGAGACCATGGAGGACGTCTTGGTCCCGATCATGATTTGCGGCTTCCTGTTCATCGGGTTGCCGTGGGTGGTCTTCCACTACATCACCCAGTGGAAGAAGAACGGCTCGCTGACGATCGAGGACGAGAATTTGCTCGACGAGCTGCACGATCTCGCCCGCCGGCTCGACGACCGGATGGCCACGATCGAGCGCATCGTCGCCGCCGACGATCCCACATTCCGCCGCCCGGAGACCGAGCGCCTGCGCGACGAGCGCGACGACGATCATGTCTTCGATCACATATCCGAGCGCCAGCGCCCGCGTGAGCGCCGCCGCTAAGTCCCCACAGAACAGGGAGGACCATACAATGCCACCGCGTCGCACCCGCTTCTATCTCGACAAGACCAATGCCAAGTTTCTGGGCGTCTGTGCCGGGATCTCGGATTATACCGGCATCGACGTTCTGTTCGTCCGCGTCGCCTTCGCCCTGCTCGCGATCTTCGCCACCGGCGGCATCGGCTTCCTGGCCTATTTCCTGGTCGCCTGGCTGGCCGACACCAAGCCACGCGCGTTCGATTACGAGGATCGCGAGGATCGCAAATTCTGGCAGAAGGTGCGGGCCCGTCCCGGTGCCTCGGTCCGCGACGTGCGCTCCAAATTCCGCGATATCGATCGCCGCCTCGCCGACGTCGAACTCCACGTCACCAGTCAGAACCGCCGGCTGGCCGACGAGATCGACGCGCTGCGCTGAGCGCCGCGTTCAAGGGGAATTGAGATGGAAAAGTTTCTGATCTTCCGGGATCTCATCCCGCTTGCCGCGACCTTGGGTGTTCTCGGCATCGCCGGCTGGGTCTTCACCACCTGGCTGCGCGTCAAGAACGGCTACCCGCTCGAAGGTGGTTGGGGCCAGGCGGTCTACCCCCGGAGCAGCGACGAGGCGATGGAGCGGCTGAAGCTCATCACCGCCGAAAACGCCCAGCTCCGCGCCGAGCTCGGATCGGTCAAGGATCGCCTTGCCACGGTCGAGCGGATCGTCACCGACAGCAGCTTCCGTCTCACCCACGAGATCGAGCAGCTGCGCGGTCCGGCCAACTAGAGGGAACGAGACGATGCACAATGCCGCATCCTGGGTCTGGGTTCTGATCCCGCTCGCCGCGATCTTCGCCGGCACCGTCAGGCGCTGGTTCAGGCTCAAGGAGCTGGAACTGGAGCGGATGAGCTTCCGGGTCGCCGATCAGAGCGCGCAATCCGCCGCCGAGACCGAACGCCTGAAACAACGGGTCGCGGTGCTGGAACGCATCCTGACCGATCGATCGACCCAGTTGGGCGACGAGATCGAACGGCTGCGCGACAAGCCGATCAACTAAGGACCGAGACGATGAGTACCTTCACCTTCCTGGCTTTCTTCATGATCGTGGTGGGCCTGCCGGTGATCCTCGGGATCGGCAGCAGCATGTTCAAGCGCTGGCTCGACCATAAGGAGAAGATGCGGCTGGCCCTCAGCGACCAGACCGCCGAGCGCGCCGCCCAATATGCCGCCAAGACCGAGCGACTCGAGCAGCGTGTTGCGGTGCTGGAACGGATCATCACCGATCGATCGACCCTGCTGGGCGACGAGATCGAGCGGCTGCGCGACAAGCCGGTCAACTGAATCACGAACGATAATCAGGCTCAAGGAGCTTCGATATGAACCCATTCGAAATGGTGATCGGCATCGTCCTGATCGTATCGGTCACCAGCATCATCCGCGCCCGTTACGGCATCGTCCGGACAGGCCGCGGCAAGGAAGAGGTCTATGTCGGCCCGGCCCGCGACAATGGCGAAGCCGAGCGACTGCGCGGCGAAGTCCGCGACCTCAAGGAACGGATCGCGGTGCTGGAGCGCATCGTGACCGACGGCGATCGCAACCGCAGCCTCTCGCTGGAGCGCGAGATCGAAGCGCTGCGCCATGACAAGGAGGTACGGTGATGACCGATCCTATCGTGTGGAGCTTGATGACGGCCGCAAGCCTGGCCGGCCTGGTGGTGATAACGGTGGCAGCACTCAAGGGCTGGCGCGACTGGATCGGCCTGCAGCGGCTGAGCCTCGAGGGTCGCGGCCCGGCGCCGGAGACGACCAGCGGCGTGCCGAGTTCGGCGGCGCGCATCGAGTTGGCGGATCTGCGCGAGCGGGTACGCAAGCTGGAGGCGATTGCGGCCGGGGTGGATTTGTAAAGAGACACCGTCATTCCCGCGCAGGCGGGGGTGACGGGGACAAACTACTGATATCTATAGTTTAACTTCTTTCCCTCGCGCATCTGTCCAACCGCCTTCGCAATCCGGTTAGCACGCGTCTCCGGCCGCTTCGCTTCGACGACCCACTCCACATATTCACGCCGGCAACTCGGCGAAAAGGCGTCGAACGTGGCCTGCGCCTCCGGCTCGGCCGCCAGCGCTGCGGCCAGATCCGCCGGCGTTTCCAGAGCCGGCTTCGGTGCGGCCCGCACCCGCTTGGCCGGCGGCATATCAAGCTGTGCCACCGCCGTGCGGATCTGCCCGATGATCACCTCGTCCGCCGGCAGATCGGCCAGACTGGTGATCCGCCCATAATCGCCACCGGCACTTTCGCCGCGATCGGGCCCGCCCGCCTCGCTGCGCCAGAAGCCGAAGATACAATGCGCCTTGAAGGCCGACATCATCGCCAGCATCCGTCCGTCGAGCGTGAAGAAGGGACGCCCCCATTTCATCGTCTCGTCCACGCTGGGTACCACCTGATGCACGAGCGCGCGCAGATGCGTCAGGATCGGCACGGCAAAAGCGGGCAGGCCCGCCAGATAGGTGTCTACGCGCGGATCCGTCGCCATGACCGCCCTCCTCCCATCACAATATTATTCCCGGCACCGACGGCGAATGCAAATGCAGCTATATTGGATCAAGGTTGCAACCACCGCCGCCGTGCCACGTTCACGAGAGGTCGTTAACAACCTGAAACGAGATTTCGATGCGCAAACTTATCCTCGGCGTTGCACTGGCCGCGCTTGCCCTGCCCGCCGTCACCCCCGCGCTGGCCGACCCGCCGCCATGGTCGCACGGCCGCAAGCATGACGACAACGGCCGCCGGGGTGACGATCGCCACGACAATGGTCATCGCGATGGCCGCAATTACGACTGGAACCGCCCCGATCCCAGCTACGGCGGCTACGATGCCTCGCGTTACTATCGCCCGGGCAATTATCCTGAGCGCCGGCTCGGCCGTAACGACCGCATCTATCGCGGCGGCGACGGGCGCTATTATTGCCGCCGCAGCGACGGCACGACCGGCCTGATCGTCGGTGCGCTCGCAGGCGGTTTGCTCGGCAATGCGCTGGACGGTGGCCGTTCAAGCACGCTCGGCACGTTGCTCGGTGCCGGCGGCGGTGCCCTGCTGGGGCGTTCGATCGATCGAGGCAACGCCCGCTGCCGCTGATCGTGGCCTGAAAAGTCCGGGAGCGATGCCGCCATTGCTCCCGGCAAGGCGCGCCAGTAAAGGCCGCGCTTCCATGGCCGAACCGATCATCATCGCCGTCCCCAAGGGGCGCATCCTCACCGAAGTGATGCCGCTGTTCGCGGCCGCCGGCATCGTTCCCGAGCCCGCTTTCGCGGACGAGGACAGCCGGGCGCTGCGCTTCGACACCAACCGGCCCGATATCGGGCTGATCCGCGTGCGCGCCTTCGACGTGGCTACCTTCGTCGCGCATGGCGCGGCGCAACTGGGCATCGTCGGATCGGACGTGCTGATGGAGTTCGATTATTCGGAGCTTTATGCGCCGGTCGATCTCGGCATCGGCCATTGCCGCATTTCGATCGCCGAGCCGAAGGACCTGGCGGCGAGCGACGATCCGCGCGGCTGGAGCCATGTCCGCGTTGCGACCAAATATCCCAACATCACGCGGCGCCATTTCGAGGCGCGGGGCGTCCAGGCCGAATGCGTCAAGCTCAACGGCGCGATGGAGATCGCCCCCGTGCTGGGCCTGTCGAGCCGGATCGTGGATCTGGTGTCCAGCGGGCGCACGCTCAAGGAAAACGGGCTGGTCGAGGTCGAGGTGATCGCCGAGGTCTCGGCGCGGCTGATCGTCAACCGTGCCGCATTCAAGACGCGCGCGAAGGAGGTCGGCCCGCTGGTCGAGGCGTTCCGCGAGGCAGCTGGAGGCGCCCGTGCGGCGTGAGGAGGCAATATCATGATCCGCCTCAATTCGACCGCCGCGAACTTCGCCCTCGCTTTCACCGCGCTCGTCAACGCCCGCCGCGAAGCGGATGCCGATGTCTCGCGCGATGTCGCGGCGATCATCGCCGACGTCCGCGCGCGCGGCGATGAGGCGCTTGCCGGCTATACCAGCCGCTTCGACCGGCTCGATCTCGATACGGTCGGCTGGGAGATTCCCCGCGCCGCCCGCCGCGCCGCGCTCGAAGGCCTCGACAAGGACCTGCGCGCCGCGCTCGATCTCGCGGCCGATCGGATCGCGGTCTATCACGACGCGCAGAAGCCGACCGATCGCGACGGCATCGACAGCGCCGGCGTCCGTATCGGCGCACGCTGGACCGCGGTCGATGCCGCCGGTCTGTACGTGCCGGGCGGCCGCGCGGCCTATCCCTCGACCGTGCTGATGAACGCCATTCCCGCGCGCGTGGCCGGTGTCGGGCGGCTGGCGATGACCGTGCCGACACCCGGCGGCGAAGCCAACCCGCTCGTCCTCGCCGCTGCCGAGATTGCCGGGGTCGACGAGGTCTGGCGCATCGGCGGCGCGCAGGCGATCGCGGCTCTCGCTTATGGCACGAGACGCATCGGAGCGGTCGATGTCGTCGTCGGCCCCGGCAATGCGTGGGTCGCCGAGGCCAAGCGCCAGCTTTACGGCGTGGTCGGCATCGACATGGTCGCGGGCCCGTCCGAGATCGTCGTCGTCGCCGATGCCGCCAACGATCCGGAATGGATCGCGGCCGATCTGCTCAGCCAGGCCGAGCATGATCCGACCAGCCAATCGATCCTGTTCACCGACGATGCGGCGTTTGCCGATGCGGTGGCACAGGCGGTCGCTCGCCAGCTCACCACGCTTGCGACCGGCAACACCGCGGCCACGGCGTGGGAAGCCAATGGCGCGATCATCGTCGTGCCGAGCCTCGATGGGGCGATGCCGCTGGTCGATCGACTCGCGCCCGAGCATCTCGAACTGGCGGTCGCCGATCCCGAGCCGTTGTTCGCCGCCGTGCGCCATGCCGGATCGGTCTTCCTCGGCCGCTACACGCCCGAGGCGGTCGGCGATTATGTCGCGGGTCCCAACCACGTGCTGCCCACCGGCCGCCGCGCGCGTTTCGCCTCGGGTCTGTCGGTGCTCGATTTCATGAAGCGCACCAGCTTCATCGCCTGCGATGCCGCCAGTCTGGCGCGCATCGGGCCGGCCGCGGTCGCGCTGGCGCATGCCGAAGGGCTGCCCGCGCACGCTGCCTCGGTCGCGGTGCGGCTCACGTGAACTTTGCGCTTCGCTCCTATCGCCGCTAAGGGCCGCCGGTGCCGAAAACCAGATATCGTCCGCAGGCCCGATCGGCCGCGCGTCTCGCCGCCGTCCAGGCGCTCTATCAGCAGGAGATGGAGGGAACCCCGCTCGCCCGTCTGCTCGATGAATTTCACCAGCATCGATTGGGGGCCACGATCGAGGATGTCGAATATGCCGACGCCGAGGTCGCCTTCTTCGACGACGTCGTGAAGGGCGTCGACGCGCGTCGCGCCGAGGTGGATGCGTTGATCGTGCGTCGGCTGGGCCAGGGCTGGACGCTCGAACGGCTCGATCGCCCGATGCGGCAGATATTGCGCGCCGCAACCTATGAGCTGGTTGCCCGCGCCGACGTGCCGACGCGCAGCATCATCAGCGAGTATGTCGATGTGGCCGATGCCTTCTACGACAAGCGCGAGACGGGATTCGTGAACGGCCTGCTCGACGCGGTCTCGAAGGACGTGCGCTCCTAAAAACGACCGCTCGTCCCCAGCGAAGTCGAGGGACGTTGCAAGAGCCAACGTGTCTCGACTTCGCTCGACACGAACGGACTGTTCGCGCCAGTTATAGCGCGCCAAATGCCAAATCACGCCACCAAGGGTGCCTTGGGCTCGGTCCGTTCGGCGCTCGCCACCGCTTCCGCCGCGCGCAGGGCCGCCAGGATGCGCATCAGATGACCCACATCCTGCACTTCGATCAGCACGTCGAAGGTGTGAAAGCTCTCGTCGCGTTGCGACAGGGTGAGGTTGACGATGTTGGCGTGCTGGGTGCCCAGAATGCCCGCCATCACGCCCAATGCGCCCGGCTGGTTGCGCACGATCACCTGCAGCCGGGCGACGCCACCCTCGCTGCCGTCGCCCCAGGCCAGATCGACCCAATCCTCTTCGGGCGCTGCCTGCAGCACCGGGCATTCGATCACATGCACCACCACCGGCGCATCGGGATGGCGCACGCCGACGATGCGGTCGCCCGGCACCGGCGTACAGCAGGGCGCAAGCGTGAAGGCGACGCCCGGGGTCAACCCCTTCATCGAGATGGCGCGCGGATCCGGCAGACGCGGGCGCATCGCGAGTTCGCCCGCCGATCCTGGCATCAGCGCCTCCATCACCTGCTGATCGGTCAAATTCCCGCGGGCGATCTCCTCCATCAGCCGGTCCGAATCGGGCAGCTTGAGCCGCTTGACCGCCTGATCGAGCGCATCGGGGGCGAGTTGCGCCGGCAGCCGCGCCACCACCGCATCATAGAAGCGGCGGCCGAGCGCGACCATTTCGGCCTGCTCCTTGTTGCGGACGTAGCGGCGGATCTTGGCGCGCGCCTTGCCGGTCGCGGCGAAATTCATCCACGACGGCTGCGGCTCCTGCGCCTTGGAACGCAGGATCTGCACCTGATCGCCATTCTGGATCGGGGTGCGCAGCGGCACCACCCGTCCGTTGATCTTGGCACCCACCGTCTGGTCGCCGAGATCGGTGTGGACGGCATAAGCGAAATCGATCGGGGTCGCGCCTTTGGGGAGCTGGATCAGCTCGCCCTGCGGGGTGAAGGCGAAGATGCGATCCTGGTACATCGCCATGCGGGTATGTTCGAGCAGTTCCTCCGGGCTCGCCGCATGATCGAGGATCTCGACGAGATCCTGGATCCAGCGTGCATTGACGTCGGGCTGGATCGTTCCGCCGGCCTTGTAGGACCAGTGGGCGGCCACGCCGAACTCGGCCTCGGCATGCATCTTCCTGTCGCGGATCTGGATTTCGATGCGGACCCGCTCGGTGTGGATCACCGCGGTGTGAAGCGAGCGGTAACCGTTGCGCTTGGGCGTCGAGATATAGTCCTTGAACCGGCCCGGCACCATCGGCCAGCGCTGGTGGAGCAGCCCGAGCGCGCGATAGCATTGCTCGACATCGTCGACGATGACACGGAACGCCATCACGTCGGAAAGCTGCTCGAAGCTGATGTGGCGCTCGGTCATCTTGCGCCAGATCGAATAAGGATGCTTCTCGCGTCCCTCGACCTCGGCCTTGATCCCCTTCTGGCCGAGCAACAGGCGGAGGCCCGAAGCGATGCGCGCGACCTGATCGCCGCCGCCCTTGCGCATCTGCTCGAGCCGCTTGTTGATCGAATCATAGGCTTCGGGTTCGAGCTCCTTGAAGGCGATGGTCTGCATCTCCTTCATGAACTCGTACATGCCGATCCGCTCGGCGAGCGGCGCGTAGATATCCATCGTCTCGCGCGCGATCCGGCGGCGCTTCTCCGGCTTGGCGATGTGATGGAGCGTGCGCATGTTGTGCAGCCGATCGGCCAGCTTGACCAGCAGCACGCGGATATCGTCGGACATCGCCAGCAGGAACTTGCGCAGATTCTCGGCGGCGCGCTCATTGTCGCTCTGCGCCTCGATCTTGGAGAGCTTGGTGACGCCGTCGACGAGCCGCGCGACGCTGGGCCCGAAGGTCTTCTCAATCTGCTCCTGCGTGGCGACCGTATCCTCGACCGTGTCGTGCAGGATCGCGGTGGCGATGGTCTCGTCATCGAGATGCAGATCGGTCAGGATACCCGCCACCTCGATCGGATGGCTGAAATAAGGATCGCCCGATGCGCGCTTCTGGCTGCCGTGCGCGGCCAGCGAAAAGACGTAGGCGCGGTTGAGCAGGGCCTCGTCGGCATCGGGATCGTAACTCAGGACCCGGTCGATCAACTCATATTGGCGCAGCACAATCCCTAGATGGAGGGCGGGGGGCGGCAATGGCAAGCGCGAAGGGCTTCATAATCGCAAAGCTGCCTGTTGACGCGCGAGCGTGGCATGGGTGCCGCGCAAATACTGGCTCCGCTCGTCCTGAGCGAAGGCGAAGGACGGGCGCGTGAAGTGCGACTTCGCTCAGCACGAACGGGACACCAATAATGTAGTCAGGCAATCAGATCCCGCCTGATCTCGCTGACACTCCGACACCCCGTCAGCCCCATCGTGCGCCTGACCTCGCTCGTCAGCAGATCGAGCGCCCTGCCCGCACCGGCCTCTCCTCCGGCGGCTAGACCATAACAGATCGCTCGCCCGGTCAGCACGGCATCGGCCCCCAGAGCGATCGCCTTGACGATGTCGCTGCCGCGCAGGACGCCACCATCGACGAACACCGCCATCTTGCCGCCGACGGCGGCAACGACGCCCGGCAGCGCCTCGATCGTGGCGGGGGCACAATCGAGCGCGCGGCCGCCATGGTTGGAAACGACGACGCCGTCGACGCCCAGGGCCAGCGCGCGTTCGGCGTCGTCGGGACGCATGATGCCCTTGACCACGAACTTGCCGCCCCAGCGATCGCGCAGCCTGGCCATCTCGTCCCAATCGAGATTGTCGTTCCTGAACGCCGAACCGACCGGCGCGCTTCTTGTGACGTTCGCGCGTAGATGCGCTGGCAGATTGGCCTGCTGCGGGATCCCGCCGTTGAGCATGTAGCGGCCGAGCACGCCCGCAAACCAGCGCGGATGGGTCAGGATATCGATCGTGTTGCGGCGCCCGAGCCTAAACGGCGTACCGAAGCCGTTGCGCTGATTATATTCGCGGTTGGGATTGACCGGCAGATCGACCGTCAGGAAGCAGATCGGGCAGCCGACCGCCTTGGCGCGTTCCATCGCCGCGTGGGACAAGTCCCGATTTTCCCACAGATAGAGCTGGAACCAGAGTTTGCCGCCGGCGGTGGCGATCTGCTCGACATCCATCGTGCTGGCGGTGGAGATGACGAACGGGATATTGCGCGCCGCCGCCGCCCGCGCCGCCGCGACATCGCCATGGTACGAGAAGAGCGAAGCGCCTCCGGTCGGCGCCACAACGAAAGGCCAGGGGATCGATTCGCCCAGCACGCGATGGCTCGTGTCGATCTCGGCGACGCCGCGCAGCACCCGGGGCAGCAGCTTGATGCGGCGGAAGGCTTCGCGATTGCCGTCGAGCGAGAGTTCGTCCTCCACCCCGCGCTCGAGATAATCGTAGATTCCGCGCGGCAGGCGGCGGCGCGCCATGGTACGCAGATCGGCGATGTTGAGCGCGGACATCATCGCTTGCTCACCCTGCATCGCGCTCCCCTTTGCCTTCCTGTTTTCGATCTCATGCCTTGCCGAGGAGCGGGCGTCCATCACCTCCGCTTGTGGGACTGCCCACTCCAAACGCAACCGATCACGCGTTTCAGGGTTGATACCGGGCGTGATCCACCTTATCAGTGGGCAGAATTAAGACATTGCCCACTAAACGACCGAGGAGTAAGCCCATGGCCACCGCCGCCCGCCCGACGCCGAGCCGCACTGTGCCGCCGTTCCGCGCCGACCATGTCGGCAGCTTCCTGCGCCCCCGCGCCGTGCTGGAAGCGCGCGACAGCTTCCATCGCGGTGAGATCGATGCGGCCGCGCTCCGCACGGCCGAGGACACGGCGATCGCCGATATCGTCAAGTTCCAGGAGGATCTGGGCTTCAAGGCGATCACCGACGGCGAATTCCGCCGCAAATTCTTCCACACCGATTTCCTGCTTCAGCTCGACGGGATCGAAGAACAGGGTGGCATGGAAGTCGCCTTCAAGCACGCCGCCGGCAAGGACGTGAACTTCGCCCCGCCGAAGATGGTCGTCACCGGCAAGGTGCGCCATGCCAAGCCGATCCAGCTTGCCGACTATGAATTCCTCAAGTCGGTCGTGCGCGAGACGCCGAAGATCACCATCCCCTCGCCGACGATGCTCCACTTCCGCGCCGGGCGTGAAGGGATCAGCGAGGCGGTCTATCCCGACATGGCGGAATTCTTCGCCGATGTCGGCGCCGCCTATCGCGAGGAGATCGCGCAGCTGACGCAGGCCGGGCTGACCTTCCTCCAGCTCGACGACACCAACCTCGCTTATCTCTGCGACGAGAAGCAGCGTGAGAATGCGCGCAAGCGCGGCATGGATCCGAACGAGGCACCGCGCCTTTACGCCAAGCTGATCAACGACGCGATCAGCGAGGCGCCTGATTCGCTCGTCACGGGCATCCACCTGTGCCGCGGCAATTTCCGCTCGAGCTGGGCGGCCGAGGGGGGTTACGAGCCGGTCGCAGAGGTGATGTTCAACGAACTGAACATCGACGCCTTCTTCCTCGAATATGACGATCCGCGCTCGGGCGATTTCGCGCCGCTGCGCTTCGTGCCCAAGGGCAAGACGGTGGTGCTGGGTCTCGTCACGACCAAGCTCGGCGAACTCGAGTCACGCGACGACATCCTGCGCCGGATCGATGAAGCGGCGAAGTACATGCCGGTCGACCAGATGGCGCTGAGCCCGCAATGCGGCTTCTCCTCGACCGTCCATGGCAACGATATCGCCGTCGAGCAGCAGGCGGCCAAGATGCGGCTGGTGATGGACGTCGCCCGCGAAGTGTGGGCCGACGCCTGACTTTGCCCGCTGGTTGTTTCCGATCGTCACCCCGGCCTTTGCGCCGGGGTGACCTATGAAACCCAACTAGCGCCGCACCAACTTGCCGCTCTCGATGTGCCACCGCCGTTGCGCGGCCGTCGATCCCTCCACGTCGTTGACCCGCCGCAGCGTATAGCTGCCGGTGAAATGCTGCCGCGTTCCATCGGTCTGCGCGGAATCGACCTTCACCTTGATCTGGGCATAGACCGATCCCGCGCCGCCTTCGCTGGTGAACGGCGGCAGCGGCGTCACCCGCGTCCACGCCGTATGGGCATAGCCGCGCCTGAGTTCGTCGATACCCGGCCCACGCGGCCACAAGGCGTGCGCCGTGCGATAATCATGCCGGCCGAGCGCCGCATAATAATGCTGCACGACCCGCACCGCCGCCTGCACCGAAGCTTCCGCCGGCGGGGTCGGCGGAACCGGATCTGCCGCCGCCAGCGCGAGTCCCATCATCAGCATCAGAATATTCCATGTCCCAGCCACAGCCGAACGATCGCGATCAACAACAGGATCAGGTTAAGGTTGCGCCCGGCATTGCCGCGCGACAGCGACCCGATGATCAGGCCGAAGATCGGCAGCGGCAGCACGAACCAGTTCGCCCAGCCGAGGAAGGGCATCAGCGCGAAGAAGATCGGCACGATCGCCGCCAGCCCGATCAGGAAGGAAAGCAGGTTCAGCATCGTCGATCCTCGAGAGTCACCTATACCGTAAAGCACAAGCGTATTGCATGAACAATACAGTTCGCGCTAGGACCGCAGTCAAGGAAAGGATTGCCCGATGCGCCCAGCCTTGTTCGCTTCCGCCGCCTTGCTCATGCTCCCGGCCTGCCATGCCAGCGTCAATATCGGCGACGACGCCAAGGAGCGGGGCGACAATGTCCACCTCGCGATGGGCGACGGCAAGGACAGGAACCAGGTCTCGCTCGAAGTGCCCGGCCTTTCGGCCAAGGTGAGCCTGCCCGATATGAACCTGGGCTCGCACATGGATATGGACGGCATCAAGCTCGCCCCCGATACCGACGTGAAGACGGTCGATGTGACGGGCGACGACAAGGGCGCGAAGGACGAGGGCCGCGTCCATATGGAATTCACCAGCAAGGGCACGCCGGCTTCGCTGATCGACTATTACAAGCAGGCCGCGGCCGGCGCTGGCTATTCGAACATCGCCGCCACCGCGAGCGGGGTCTCCGCGACCAAGGGACAGAAGCAATTCGCCATGTCGGTGGCGCCCGACGGCGCGGGCAGCCGCGGCACGATCACCATGCACGGCAGCGATTGATGCGGATCGAACTGACCATGCTCGGCGCGAGCCTGGTGCTCGCGGTGGTGCAGATCGGGCTCGCCGGTCATTTCCGCACGAAGCAATATGGCACCAAGTGGAATACCGGCGCGCGCGACGAAACGATGCCGCCGCTCAATCCGCTCGCCGGGCGGCTCGTACGCGCGCAGGCCAATCTGTTCGAGACCCTGCCGCTCTTCATCGGCGCGGTGCTCGGCTGTGCCGCCGCCGGTCATTTCGACGGCAAAAGCGCGATCGGGGCGCAGCTCTATTTCTGGGCCCGGGTGGCGTACGTGCCGCTTTATGCCGCGGGCATTCCTATCGTGCGCACGCTCGTCTGGCTGGTCTCCGCCGCAGGCCTCCTCCTGGTCATCGCGAGCCTTTTGCTGGGCTAGGACGCGCCACTGGCGGGAAAAGCCGCTGGCGGCTACAGCGCCGCTTATGCCTCCCCTCATTCTCGTCATGATCGGCGGCGCGATCGGCGCCGGTTTCCGCTATCATATCGGCGCGATCGCGCTGCGTAATCTCGGCCCCGCTTTTCCCTGGGGCACGTGGATCATCAACCTGCTCGGCGGTCTGCTGATGGGCATCCTCGCCGGCTGCCTCGCGCGGATGTTCACGACGACCCAGGGCGAGCCGCTGCGCCTGTTCCTCGGCGTCGGGGTGCTCGGCGGCTTCACGACCTTCTCATCCTTCAGCCTGGAGACGGCCAACATGCTGCTCCGCAACCAGCCGGTGATGGCCGCCGCCTACGGCGTGTCCTCGGTCGCGGGCTCCGTGTTGGCCTTGTTCATCGGCCTTTTCATCGTCAGGGCCTTCACATGAGCGAGCCTATCACCGACGCCCGCACCTTCATCGTCGCCGACGACGATCATGGCATCCGCCTCGATCGCTGGTTCCGCCGCCATCTGCCCGAAGCGAGCTTCAACATCGTCTCGCGCTGGGCGCGCACCGGGCAGCTCCGCGTCGACGGCAAGCGCGTGGCGCCGGGCGACCATATCGAGGCCGGCCAGACGATCCGCGTCCCGCCGCTCGAAGCCCCCGCCCCCGCTGCCGCCAAGGCGCGCGCCAAGCCGGAGCGCCCGCCGCTCAGCGCCGAGGACGAGGAATTCGTCCAGAGCCTCGTCATCCACAAGGATCGCGCCGCGATCGTGATCGACAAGCCACCCGGCCTCGCCACGCAGGGCGGCACCAAGACCGAACGCCATCTCGACGGCCTGCTCGATGGCGTGCGGTTCGAGGCGGAGGGGCGGCCCAAGCTGGTCCATCGGCTCGACAAGGATACGTCGGGCGTGATCCTGCTCGCGCGCTCGTCGGGTGCAGCGGCGCATTTCGCCAAGGCCTTCTCCAGCCGGACCGCGCGCAAGCTCTATTGGGCTTTGGTCACCGGCGTGCCCTCGATCGACGACGGCATGATCGAGCTGCCGATCGCCAAGCAGCCCGGCACCGGCGGCGAGAAGATGCATGTCGACGAGAAGGAGGGCTCGCCGGCACGCACCCGCTATCGCGTAATCGAACGGGCCGGCAATGCCGCCGCCTGGGTCGAGCTCCAGCCTTACACCGGCCGCACCCACCAGCTGCGCGTCCATATGGCGGCGATCGGCCACCCGATCGTGGGCGACGGCAAATATGGCGGGCAGGATGCGTTTCTCACCGGCGGGATCAGCCGCAAGCTGCACCTCCATGCGCGGCGGCTGCGGATCGATCATCCCGACGGCAGCAAGCTCGATGTCAGCGCCGAGCCGCCGCGCCACTTCGTCGAGAGCATGGCGATGCTCGGCTTCGATCGGGCGCTGGGCGATGCACTGCCATTCGACGAGCCGAAGTTCAGCGAGACCGCCGAGGGCAAGCGCAAGGCGGTCACCCAGGCCGCCAAGGCGCGCCGCAAGGAGCGCAAGGGCGAACGGCGGTCGCGCGGAGCGCGCGACTGATGCATCCCAATCGGGCATTTGCCTGGGATGACGAGGCGGCATTGCGCAAGTTCGTCGAAGAACACGCCTTCGCGCAGATTTGCACGAGCGTGGAGGGCGCGCCGCTGACCGCGCAGGCGCCGTTGGCGGTGCATGCCGACGGATCGATCCGGTTTCATCTCGCGCGCGGCAACGCGATGGTGCCTTATCTCGACGGGGCGACAGTGATCGCCGCGGTGCTGGGCGACCACGCCTATGTCAGCCCGGACTGGTATGGCAGCGAGCATCAGGTACCGACCTGGAATTACCGGCTGGTCGAGGTGCATGGCCGCGTGCGCCGGCTCGACGAGGCCGGGCTGATCGAACAGCTCGATACGCTGAGCGCGGCCCAGGAAGCCCGGCTCGCGCCCAAGGTGCCGTGGACCAGCGCCAAGCTCGATCGGCAAAGGATGGCGGCGTTTCTGACAGCGATCGTCGGCTTTTCGATCGATGTGCCGGTGCTGCGCGGGATCGCCAAGCTTGGACAGAACAAGAAGCCTGAGGAGATTGCGGGTGCGGTCGCGGCATTTCGCGCGCTCGGCAACGATCGCATCGCCGATATGATGGAACGCACATGAGTGGGCGCATGAACCGCCTCGCGGTATTCGATTGCGACGGGACGCTCGTCGATTCGCAGGCCACCATCTGCGGCGCGATCGAGCGGGGCTTCGCCGCATGCGATATCGCGCCCCCCACGCCCGACGCCTCGCGCAGCATCATCGGCCTTTCGCTGGTCGAGGCGATGCGCGTCCTCCATCCCGCCGGCTCGGCAGACGATCACGACACGCTCGCCACCGCCTACAAATCGGCTTTCTTCGAGATGCGCGCCGCCGGCCTTGCCAGCGAGCCGCTCTACGAGGGCATCGCCCAGGCGATCGCCGATCTCGACGCGCGCGGCTGGCTGCTCGGCGTGGCGACCGGCAAATCGGATCGCGGGCTCAAGCATATCCTCGAGCATCACGGCCTCCATCCGCGCTTCGTCACGCTGCAGACCGCCGACCGCCACCCATCCAAACCGCATCCCGCAATGCTCCAGCAGGCGATCGCCGATGCCGGCGCCGCGCCCGAAACCACGATGATGATCGGCGATACGAGCTACGACATGGCGATGGCCAAGGCGGCCGGCGCATGGGCGATCGGCGTGAGCTGGGGCTATCACAACGAAGCCGAGCTCTGGACCGCCGGCGCGGACCGCGTCGCGACCCATGCCTCGCAGCTGGTGGATATGCTCGAGGCGCTGGCATGAAGCGTTTCTACAAGGATGTGACGATCGCCGATGGTGCGATCCTGCTGGACGGCCGTCCGGTGCGTACGCCCGCACGCGCCAAGCTCACCCTTCCCTCGCCCGCGCTGGCCGAAGCGGTGGCGCAGGAATGGCGCGCGCAACGCGAGGAGATCGATCCCCGATCGATGGCGATGACCGGCCTTGCCAATGCGGCGATCGATCGGGTTGCGCCCGATCCGGCGGCCTTCGCGGCGCCGCTGGCGACATATGCGGAGACCGATCTGCTTTGCTATCGTGCCGACGCGCCTGCGGATCTCGTCGCGGCGCAGGCCGAGGCGTGGGATCCGCTGCTGGATTGGGCGCGGGCCCGCTACGATGTCCATTTCGCCGTGACGGCGGGGATCGTCCATGTCGCCCAGCCCATGGCGACGGTGGAACGGCTGTCTGAGGCGCTGGCCGCGCGCGATGCCTTCGCGCTCGCGCCGATGTCACCGCTGGTAACGATCGGCGGTTCACTCGTGGCCGCGCTGGCTCTGGCCGAGGGCGCGATCGGCGCGGAGGAAGCGTTTGCCGTGACGCATGTCGATGAATTGTGGCAGGCCGAGCGGTGGGGTGAGGATTATCTCGCAACGCAAGCGCGCGAATTGCGGCGGAAGGATTTCATCGCAGCGGCGCGGTTTATGGAATTGCTGGCTTAGAGCCCTCGCTCTGGAGGGCAGGAAGGGCCCTTAAATCTCGGGCCCTTTGAAATTGTCCGCATAGGCCTGCAGCTTCAGGCTGCGCGCCGCGGTCCCCGGCGTCACATGATAGGCCAGGCCATGGCGCTCGGCATAAGCCTTGGCTGCCTCCAGCGTCGGGAAGCCGAGCCGCACCTGCTCGCGCACGTCGCCCGATCCGGCCCAGCCCGTCAGCGGATCGGGCTTCTTGGCCTCGGCCGGCTCATATTCGAGCAGCCAGGCGGACTCCTTGTAGCGGCCGGATTGCATGGCGCTCTTCATGCGCTGGCGGATGCGGGCTTCGGTCATGGACGCCAGCGCATATCGCAGATGCGAGACGGGTTAAGAGCCCGACGCGCGTTTCGTGCGCAAGGTCGGCGCAGCGGCGGCAGGATCGTCGGGCCAGGGGTGACGCGGATAGCGGCCCCGCATCTCCTTGGCGACCGCCGCCCAGCTTCCGCGCCAGAAGCCGGGCAGATCGCGCGTCGTCTGGATCGGACGCCCGGCGGGCGAGGTCAGCCGCAGGACCAACGGCGTCGTACCGATCATCGGATGATCGGCCAGACCGAACAGGGCCTGGACGCGCAACTCGACGGCAGGGCCCCCTTCGGCTGCATAGTCGATCGGATGGGTGGTGCCGAGCGGCGAGGTGAAATGGGGCGGCGCCTGTGCATCGAGTTGGCTTTTGCCCGCCCAGCCGAGCAGATTTTCGAGCGCCTGCGTCAGCGCCCCGCCCGGAATGTCGACAAGCTTCCGCCGCCCCTCGACCAGAGGCGGCAGCCATTCGTCGAGTCGCGCCAGCAAGGCTTCGTCGGACAGATCGGCCACGCCGGCGCCCACGTAACCCGCCCGTTTGCGAAGCGCCGCGGCGCCCTCACTCCACCGCAGCATATCCAGCCCATAAGTGCGCACGCCTTCGACCAGCGCATCGGCGATGGCGAGTGGATCCGCCTGGGCATCGGGGCCGCGCGATATCCGGATCGACCCCAGCCGTCGCTCGCGCGTGGCGCTCACCGCGCGCGTGGCGGGATCGAACGCGACGAGATGCTTGGTCTCGATCCGATCGGCAAACAACGTCTCGATCTCCGCCGGATCGATGACGGCGGCAGACAGGATGCGCGCACCGGCGGCGGATCCCTGCGTCTCCGCCACCGCGAGCCATTCGGCGCGGGCCAGCGGCGAGGTCGGATCGAGCCGGAAGCCGCGGCCACCGGCAGAAATCCAGTCCGCGCCATCGCCGCCACGCTTCTTCGCCACGCGATCGGGGAAGGCCAACGCGACGCAGGCACCGATCTCGTCCAGCGACCCCGTGGAAGCGCTCCTGACTCCCGCCATCCGCTCCCAGCGCTCCGCCAGCTTGCGGGCGCCCTCGGCACGCTTGCCTCGCTCGGTCCGCCAGCGCCGCAGGCGAGCCTCCAGATCAGGCTCGCTGCCGCCTAGCCCCTGCTCCGACAGCAGGACTGCGACCTCGGCCGCGGTCCGTCCCCAGCCGCGTGCCGCGCCCTCGACCAGCATGTGCCCGAGCCTTGGCGCAACCGGCAAAGCCGCAACCTGCCGGCCATGCACGGTCGGGCGACCTTCGCCATCGATCAGACCGAAGCTCAAGAGGCGCCGCTTCGCCTCGCTTACCGCCGCCACGCCGGGCGGATCGATCCATCGCAGCTGGCCCGGATCAGCCACACCCCAGATCGCGCAGGCCAGCACCAGCGCCGACAGATCGGCCTCGGCGATTTCGGGCGGATCATAGGGCGCGAGCCCGGCGGTCGCCGCAGCCTCCCACAGCCGATAGGCCGTGCCCGGCGCCTGCCGGCCGGCGCGGCCGGCGCGCTGGGTGGCGGCGGCCTGGCTGACGCGTTCGGTCGAAAGCCGGGTGATCCCGGCGGCGCGATCGTAGCGCGGACGGCGCGCTAGTCCCGAATCGACCACCGTGGTGACGCCGTCGATCGTCAGGCTGGTTTCGGCGATCGCGGTGGCCAGGACGACCTTGCGCCTGCCCGCCGCCTCGCCCCGGATCGCGGCACGCTGCGCACCCGGATCGAGCGTACCGTGCAACCGGTGGAGGACGACATCGCCCGGCAGCCCCTCCAGCCGTTCGGCGGTACGCTCGATCTCGGCCACACCGGGCAGGAAGGCGAGCACACCGCCGGTCGTCTCCCCGAGAGCGCGGCGGATTGCGGCGGCCATGTCATCCTCGATCCGGCCGGCCGATCGGCCGAGATGGATATAGTCGATCGGGTAGCTGCGCCCCTGGCTTTCGATCACCGGCGCACCATCGAGCAACGCCGAGAAGCGCGGCCCCTCGAGAGTCGCCGACATCGCCACCAGCCGCAGGTCGGGCCGTAGCGCGCCCTGCACGTCGAGTGCCAGCGCCAACCCGAAATCGCCATCGAGGCTGCGCTCGTGCACTTCGTCGAACAGGACGGCGGAGATGCCGGCCAGCTCGGGATCGGCCTGCACCATGTTGACGAAGATGCCCTGCGTCACGACCAGCAGCCGCGTGGCGGCGGACTGGCGGCTGTCGAGGCGGGTGGCATAGCCGATCCGCCCGCCGACGCTCTCGCCCGCCAGCTCGGCGATCCGCTCGGCGGCGGCGCGCGCGGCGATCCGGCGGGGGACAGGAGCAGGACGCGACCGGTGCACCAGCTTTGCTCCAGCAAAGCCGGCGCCACAGCGGTGGTCTTGCCGGCGCCGGGCGGTGCAACGAGGACGGCGTTCGGGCCGGCGTCGAGCGCGGCGAGAAGGTCGGGTAATACGGTGTGGATCGGAAGCTCGCTCACCCGTCGCCCTGTAACCCGTCCGACCAATGCCGTCATTCCCGCGAAGGCGGGAATCCATATTCTCTGAAGCGCAAGAGTCGAATGGTTGGGAGGTTATGGATCCCCGCCTTCGCGGGGATGACGAGGCGTATGAGCTTGCCTAAGAAGCCAACCCCATGGCGAAGCTTTATTTCTATTATGCCTCGATGAACGCCGGCAAATCGACCGTGCTGCTGCAGGCGGACTTCAATTATCGCGAGCGGGGCATGCGCACGATGCTGTGGACCGCCGCGATCGACGACCGTTATCGGGCGGGTACGATCACCTCGCGCATCGGACTCGAGATTGCCGCCAACGCCTTCGATGCCGATACCGATCTGCGCGCCGCGATCGAGGCCGAGCACGCCGACGCGCCGTTGAGCTGCGTGCTGGTCGACGAAGCGCAGTTCCTCAGCCGCGGCCAGGTGTTCGGGCTGGCGAGCGTGTGCGACGAACTCAATATTCCCGTGCTCGCCTACGGCCTGCGCACCGATTTCCAGGCCAATCTGTTCGAAGGCAGCAAGTGGCTGCTGGCGCTGGCCGACACGCTCAGCGAGATCAAGGCGGTGTGCGGCTGCGGGCGCAAGGCGACGATGAACTTGCGGGTCGATGCCGCCGGCCGCGCGGCACACGAAGGCGCGCAGACCGAGATCGGCGGCAACGATCGCTATATCGCGATGTGCCGACGCCATTTCATGGCCGCTCTACGCGAGCTTCCCGATTTCGGGCACGGCGCATAGGCTGGGTGAGAGAATGAACGAAGGGATCCGCCGCATGCTCACCACTCGCCGCGAAATGCTGCTCGGCGCAAGCGCGCTCGGCATCGCCGCCGCTACGCCCGCGATCGCGGCCATCGGCGCGGGCGACGGGCAGGCCGAGGCATATCTGCAGGAGATCGTCGAGGAATTGCTTGCCGATTATCCCGAAAATGCGCTGTCGCTCGGAATCGACAAGGGGCCGCGTGCGGCGCTGCATGCGCGCTTCGGCGATCGAAGTGCGGCGGCCTATGCGGCGCGCGGCAAGCGCGCGTCGGAGCGGCTGACGAAGCTCAAGGCGATCGATCGCGGCGGGCTGTCGCCGCAAGTCGCGCTCGACGTCGACGTCACGACCGCCGCGCACGAGATCGCCGTCGAGGGGTGGCGGGTCATGCCGGTCGGCGACGTCGCCACCTTCAACAACGACGTCAGCTATCGCAGCACGCCCTATGTGCTGTCGCAGAATAGCGGCGCCTATCTCGAGCTGCCGGAAAATCTGACGAACCATCACGAGATCCATGATCGCGCCGATGCCGACGCTTATGTCGGCCGGATCGAAGCCTATGCTGCGGCGCTCGATGGCGAGACCGGGCGTCTTCTCGCCGATCAGGCCAAGGGTGCGATCCTGCCCGGCTTTCTCAACGATATCGCGGTCAAGCAGCTCACCGGCATCCACGATACACCTGCCGACCGTCAGCCGATCCTCCAGACCTTCGCGCAGAAATGCGCCAAGCTCCGCATCCCCGGCAGCTACCAAAGCCATGCGACGATGCTCTATGCCGAGCGCGTCGCGCCTGCGCTGGCGCGCCAGATCGAGGCCTTCAGATCGGTCCGCGCCCAGGCCAGCGACGTGCCCGGCATCTGGCAGCGACCCGGCGGCGAAGACTATTATACCTGGCTGGTGAAGGCCGGGACGACCACGACCTATTCGCCCGACGAACTGCACAAGCTTGGGCTCGATCAGAATGCCCGGCTCAACGCGCAGATCGACACATTGCTCAGGCAGCAGGGGATGACCCGCGGCACGGTCGGCGAGCGGCTGACCGCGCTGGCGAAGCGGCCGGATCTGCTCTTCTCGAACGACGACGAGGGCCGTACCCGGCTACTCGCCTACCTCAATGGCCGCATCGCCGACATCCGCACGCGGCTGCCGCGCGCATTCGCGACGTTGGTCAAAGGCAATCTGGTGATCAAGCGCGTGCCGCCGGCCATCCAGGACGGCATGCCCGACGGCTATGCCGGGCCGGGTTCGATCGACGGCTCACAGCCTGGAACCTATTATATCAACCTCAAGGACACCGCGAACTGGCCGCGCTTCACGCTGCCGACGCTCTGCTACCACGAGGGCATTCCCGGCCATGTCTGGCAGGGCGAATATAGCTACAGATTGCCGCTGATCCGATCAATGCTGGCCTTCAACGCATATTCGGAAGGCTGGGCGCTCTATTCCGAGCAGCTCGGCGACGAGCTCGGCGCCTATGCCGACGATCCGCTCGGCAAGATCGGCTATCTCCAGTCGATCAGCTTCCGCGCGATGCGGCTGGTGGTCGATACCGGAATCCACGCCAAACGCTGGAGCTTCGATCACGCGCTCGACATTTTCTCGACCGGCACCGGCCAGCCGCGCGAGCAATTGCGCGGCGAGCTCAACCGCTATTGCTCATGGCCGGGGCAGGCCTGCGGCTACAAGATGGGGCATAACGAGATCAATCGCCTGCGCGACAAGGCCAAGGCGGCGCTGGGCGATCGGTTCGATTTGCGGCGCTACGACGACGCGGTGGTGCTGACGGGCAATGTGCCGCTGACGTTGCTGGAGACGGTGATCGATCGCCACATCGCGGGGGCTTAAAGATCCTCCCGGAACGGGGAGGAGACTAATAGGCTCTGGCCACCGCGAACTCGACCGCCTCTACCAAAGCCGCTTTCGCCGTCCCGCCCGCCATTGGACCCAACGCATCGATCGCGCGCTGGCCGTAATGCCGCGCGCGCGCCAGCGTGTCCTCGATCGCGCCGTGCGCATGGAGCAGCCGGTTCGCCTCGGCCAGATCCTCGTCGCTGACGCGGCGGCCCTCGATCGCGTCGCGCCAGAAGCGGCGCTCGCTCTCGCTGCCGCGCGCATTGGCGAGAATTACCGGGAGCGTGACCTTGCCGTCGCGGAAATCGTCGCCCGCATCCTTGCCCATGGTGGCGCCATCGGACGAATAGTCGATCGCATCGTCGACCAGCTGGAAGGCGATGCCGAGGTTGCGGCCATAAGCATCGAGCGCCTCCTCCACCGCCGCATCGCGCTCCGCGACGACGGCGGCGATCCGACAGGCGGCCGCAAACAGGGCCGCGGTCTTGGCGCCGATGATGTCGAGGTAACGCGCCTCGCTCGTTTCGATCCGGCGCTGGGCGGTGAGCTGGTTGACCTCGCCCTCCGCAATCACCGCGCTGGCATTGCTGAGGATGCGCAGCACGCGGAGGCTGCCATCCTCCACCATCAGTTCGAACGAGCGACTGAACAGGAAATCGCCGACCAGCACGCTCGCCGGATTGCCCCAGATGATATTGGCGGTGCGGCGCCCGCGGCGCAGGCCCGAGCCGTCGACGACATCGTCGTGGAGCAGGGTCGCGGTGTGGATGAACTCGACCGACGCGGCGAGCTTGTGATGGCGCGTACCCTGATAATCGAGCAGCCGCGCGCAGGCCAAGGTAAGCATCGGGCGCATCCGCTTGCCGCCGCCGGCGATCAAATGACCGGCCAGCTCGGGAATGAGCGGCACATCCGATTGCATGCGGGCCAGGATCACCTGGTTGACCTGGTTCATGTCGGCCGCGACCAGGTTCATCATCGGATCGAGCGAGGGCGCCTTTGTGCGGCGGATGGGCGTTACCGTAGCCATGGCCGCGCAGATGGCGCGCCCGCCGGCCAAAGGCAAGCTTGGCGGCTTGCACTTGCGGCCCCGAGCCCACAAAAGGCGGCGACATGAGGACGGAGGACCGGGTGGCCGACGCGCAGCTCGACGAATATCGCCAGAGCATCGACAATATCGACGCGGCACTGATTTTCCTGCTCGCCGAGCGATTCAAGGTGACGCAGGCGGTGGGGCGATACAAGGCGAAGGCCGGTTTGCCGCCGGCCGATCCGGGCCGCGAGGGCGCCCAGATCGCCCGGTTGCGCGCGCTCGCCCAGACCGCGCGACTCGATCCCGATTTTTCGGAAAAATTCCTGCGCTTCGTGATCGACGAGGTGATCCGCCACCACGAGCGCGTCCGCGAAACCGTCGAATAGCAAAGCAGGAGGCCGCGTATGTTCAGCCCTGCCCATTATGAGCAGCCCTATCTCGATCTGCTGCGGCGGGTGTGGGAGACGGGCAACGAACGCCATGACCGCACCGGGGTCGGCACGCGTTCTCTGTTCGGCGCGACGATGCGCTTCAGCCTCGCCGACAATGCCGTGCCCTTGCTCACCACCAAGCGAATCGCGTGGAAGACCGCGGCGCGCGAGATGCTGTGGTTCCTGACCGGATCGACCAACATTCGCCCCCTGGTGGCCGACAAGGTCCATATCTGGACCGACTGGCCGCTCGATCGCTATCGGCGCGCGACCGGCGAGGAAATCGATCGCGACACGTTCGAGGCGCGCATCCTGACCGACGACGCCTTTGCCGAAGAATGGGGCGATCTCGGCCCGGTCTACGGCAAGCAATGGGTCGATTGGCCGCGTTACGAGGCCGCCGATGTGCCTGGTCTCTACCGGCGCGGTACCGGGCACAACCAGATTGCGGCTCTGGTCGATAGCCTGCGCACGAATCCCGCCTCGCGCCGCCACATCTTCACCGGCTGGAATGTCGACGAGCTCGACCGCATGGCATTGCCGCCCTGCCATATGACCTACCAGTTCCATGTTTCCGAGGGGAAGCTTTCGGGCATGCTCTGGCAGCGTTCGTGCGATCTCGGCCTCGGCTTCGCCTTCAACGTCTTTTCCGCGTCGCTGCTGATCGCGATGCTGGCGCAGCAATGCGATCTGGAGCCGGGCGAGCTCATCTGGAGCGGGGGCGACGTTCACGTCTACATGAACCACGCGCATCTGGTGGAGGAGCAACTGGCCCGCACGCCCGAGGGTGCGCCCAAGCTCAGCCTCCTCCGCCGCCCGGCGACGATCTTCGACTACGGAATCGATGATATCGCGGTGACCGATTACGCCCCACAGGCACACATTGCGGCGCCGGTGGCGGTATGAGGATCGCGACACGCGCTGTACCGATCGCACTCGTGCTGCTGCTGGCAGCCTGCTCGACCCCGCCTGCCCCGCCGCCGAGGCCGGCAGTCACGCCGCCACCTGCTCCCAAACCGGTTGTTCCCGCACCGACATCGGCGATCGACTGGCGCGATATCCCGCAGACGCCGGGACGCTGGACCTATTCGCGCGACGCTTCGGGCACCGCCGCAGTGTTCACCGAAACCGGCGGGTCCGCCGACTTCATCCTCCACTGCAACCTGCCCCAGCGCACCGTGACCTTGAGCCGCCCCGGCACGACCGGCGCAGTCACGCTCACCACATCCTATTCGCCGACGACGTGGGCGTCGCTGCCGGTGAGCCTGGTCGCGACCGATCCCTTCCTCGACAAGATCGCCTTCACCCGCGGCCGCTTCACCGTCGAGAGTCCCGGCACCACCAGGCTCGTCCTCCCAGCCTGGGCCGAGCCGGCGCGGGTGATCGAGGATTGCCGGGGGTAGAGCGTCGCACGTTTTTGGCGCTGCGAAACCAGATGCAATGCAGTACGCTAGGCGCTGCCGAAGCGCGGATAGGCGTAGAAGACGGCAAGAGTTATCCGTGGAGGATCGCATGATCAGGTTCGTCGCCGGCGCGCTCGCCGCCATTGTCGTCACGGGCACCGCACAGGCCGCGCTTTCGCCGACCGACATCGTCAACCGCCATACCTCGTCGGGCGGCAATATCGATGCGATCATGGCGGATTATGCCGACGATGCGATCGTGCTGCAGGCCGGCAAGGCCTATCAAGGCAAGGCCGAGATCCGGCCACTGTTCGAGAAGATGTTCGCCGGCCGCCCCGCGGCCCCTGCGCCGTCACCGGGCGCGCCACCCGCCGCGCGTCCGGCCGGAGGCATGAAGGTCACCAAGGTCTGGCAGGAAGGCGATGTCGGGCTGATGACCTGGACGGCCGGGCCGATGAGCGCGACCGAGGAATTCCTGGTCAGGGACGGCAAGATCAAGGTGCAGGCGATCTTCCTGAGCCGTACGCCGGATGCCGCCCCAGCCAAGTGAGCCCAGGAACCGGCGGCTGACTTTTCCGTTTTAATAGCAGGAGTTAGCCAAGGAGGCGGCGATGATCCGCAAGCTTAAATCCGGCGAATACAGGCTCTATTCGCGCAAGAAGGGCGATGACGGCAAACGCCGGAATCTCGGCACCTTCTCGTCACGCGAGGCGGCCGAGAAGCATGAACGCGAAGTCCAATATTTCAAGCGGCATTGAACGATGGCGACGCGCAAGAAATGGTCGCAGGAGGTGACCGAGCATTCGGATGCGCTCGATCTGGAAGGATCGGTGTTCAAGCACGACGATCCCAAGGCGGTCGCCGCCTCGCTCAAGCGATCGGCCGAACATAGCAAACGCCGCAAGGGATCCCCCTTCCAGTCGGCGATGTCGATGCTAACCTTTTACATCAATCGCGCGGGCAAGGGACTGAGCGCGGCGCGCCGGAAAAAGCTCGAGCGCGCCAAGACCGAACTGCGCAAAGCCTTCCACCGCGAGCCGCCGCGAAGGCCGGCATCCTGACGAAAAAATATTTGAAATCAAGGCTTGTTTGCAGCCGCGAGATGACTCACATTCACGTTGCTTATCAACTTAGCGAAAGGAGGTGATCCGATGTCTCATGGTTCAGCTTGGGGGTCGGTTCTGTCCGTTCGGGAGACGCGCTGGTAATATCAGCGCCGGGGGTCTCCCGGGCCGTCAATCCGGCCGCTGACCCATGTTGGAAGGGCCGCTGGGGCAACCCGGCGGCCCTTCTTTCTTTGTGGGAGGATCCTCCCCGTTCCGGGAGGATCTTTATTGGCGCTCCAGCAGCTCATCCCGGACGAAGATCGCTCCGACCGCGAGTCGCACCTCGAACAGGAACATCACCAGGCTCGCGATCAACAGCAGCAGCGACGTCGCGAACACCACCGCGAGCGTCCGGGCAAAGCCGAACCCCGCCAGTTCCGCCAGGAACATCGCCGCCACCACGGTGCACAACGCCACCGCGCTCGCGGTCGCGAGGAAGATGGCGTTATTGACGATCCGCATCCGCCGATCGAGCAGGCGCAGCTCGTCGACCTGCCGGGTATGGTTAGGATGATCCTTCGGCGTGAAGTCGTCCTCGATCCGCCGGGCATGATCGACGATGCGCGTCAACCGCCCGGTCAGCATGTTGAGGATCGAGCCGATCCCCGTGAGCAGGAAGACCGGGGCAAGCGCGAGCTGGATCACGCGGGCGAGCCCGGGAAGGCTCGATACGTGCAGCGCGTCGCTCAGCCCCAGCAGATCGCCCATCAGCCCGCCTGCGTGGTGCGCGCCGCATTGACCCCCATGCTCGCCAGATAGCGCTTCACGTTACGCGCCGCCTGGCGGATGCGATGCTCGTTCTCGACGAGGGCGATGCGGACATAGCCCTCGCCCTCCTCGCCGAAGCCGACGCCGGGCGCGACCGCGACCTGCGCATGGGTGAGCAATTGCTTCGAGAATTCGAGAGCGCCGAGATGCTTCAAGGCAGGCGGGATCGGCGCCCAGGCGAACATCGACGCCTCGGGCGAAGGGATATCCCAGCCCGATCGGCCGAAGCTCTCGACCAGCACGTCGCGTCGCCCCTTGTAGAGCTTGCGGTTCGACTCGATGATGTCCTGCGGGCCGTTGATCGCCGCTACCGCCGCCGCCTGGATCGGGGTGAAGGCGCCATAATCCAGGTAGGATTTCACCCGCGTCAGCGCCGAGATGAGCTGGCGGTTGCCGACCGCGAAGCCGATCCGCCAGCCCGCCATCGAATAGGTCTTCGACATCGACGTGAATTCGATCGCGACATCCTTGGCGCCCGGCACCTGCAGGATCGAGGGCGTCGGCGTGTCCCCGAAATAGATCTCGGCATAAGCGAGATCGCTCAGCACCCAGAGCTTGTGCTCCTTGGCGAAGGCGACGACCTGCTCGTAGAATTTGAGATCGGCCACATAAGCGGTGGGGTTCGACGGATAACCGATGACCAGCACCGAAGGCTTGGGCACGGTATAGCGGATCGCATGCTCCAGCCGATCGAAGAAATCGGGGCCCGGTGCGGCCGGGATCGATCGGATCGCGGCGCCCGCGATGATGAAGCCGAACGTGTGGATCGGATAGCTGGGATTGGGCGCGAGCACGACGTCGCCCGGAGCGGTGATCGCCTGGGCAAGGTTGGCGAGGCCCTCCTTCGAGCCCAGGGTGACCACCACCTCCTTTTCGGGATCGAGTTCGACCCCGAAGCGGCGCTCATAATAGCCCGCCTGCGCCTTCTTGAGGCCCTTGATGCCCGACGACGCGGAATAGCCATGGGCGTTGGGATCGCGCGCGACCTCGCACAATTTGTCGATGACGTGCTGGGCGGGCGCGCCATCGGGGTTGCCCATGCCGAGATCAATGATGTCCTCACCCGCCGCTCGCGCCGCCGCCTTCATCGCGTTCACTTCGGCGAACACGTAGGGGGGCAGTCTGCGGATGCGGTAAAAGTCCTCGGTCATCATTCCCTCGGATGGAAGGTTGCCCGCGAGGCGAAGGGGCAAGGATCACCCTTGTCGCCGGAGCGGCGCCGCTATAGCCGCTAATGATCAGGAATGGCAGCCGCTTGACGGCGTTAAAGCGAGAAGCCGCATGGCCGAGGATTCGGGAACCCCGCCAAACACTTCCGCCATGCTCGACGAGATCGCGCATTGGACGGGAATCATCGGGCAGATGCAGCAATTGCTGATGGAGCACGGCGCCAGCGTCGCGCTCAAGATGGCCGACGACGCGGCCGAGGCTGCCGCGAAGGTGCCGACGATGGAGCCCGCCGATCTGATGGCGGCGCATTCGGCATGGTGGAAAGAGGCGCTGTCGACGTGGCAGTCGGTCATCCCGACGGCATCCGACGGTGCAGCCGCGCTGGCCAAGGACCGACGCTTCGCCGACGCGCGCTGGCAGGAGCCCTTGTTCGACATGATCCGCCAGAGCTACGCCGCGATCGCGGGCCAATTGCTCCAGGGGGTCGAGGCGATCGAAGGCGTCGACCCCAAGATGAAGGATCAGATGCGTTTCGCGACGCAGAGCTTCGTCGAGGCGATGAGCCCCGCCAATTTCGCGCTGACCAACCCGGCGGTGCTCGAGCGCATCTTCGAGACGCGCGGGGTCAATCTCGTCACCGGGCTCGAGCGGATGCTCGAGGATCTCGG
The DNA here is from genome assembly GCF_044905095.1 of Sphingomonas sp. MMS24-J13. Lineage (NCBI taxonomy): Bacteria > Pseudomonadati > Pseudomonadota > Alphaproteobacteria > Sphingomonadales > Sphingomonadaceae > Sphingomonas > Sphingomonas sp. MMS24-J13. The sequence continues at coordinate 461,987 of NZ_CP173258.1, read as the reverse complement.
CCGCGGCCAGATCCGCCACGTCGGCGACGATGCGTTCGAGGTCGGGCGCAATCTGGCGGTGACCCCGGGGAAGGTGATCAAGGAGACGCCGCTCTACCAATTGATCCATTATGCGCCGACGACGCCCAATGTGCAGGCGACCCCGCTGATCGTCTTCCCGCCATGGATCAACCGCTTCTACATTCTCGACCTGACCCCGCAGAAGAGCTTCGTGCGCTGGGCGGTCGATCAGGGACTATCGGTGTTCATCGTCTCGTGGAAATCGGCCGATGCCAGCCTCGCCGGCACGACGATGGGCGATTATGTCCTGCAGGGGCAGCGTGACGCGATCGATACGGTGCGCGATCTGCTCGGTGTGCCGAGCGTACATGTGATAGGCTATTGCGTGGCCGGCACCGCGCTGGCGATGCTGCTCGCCTGGCTGGCGGCGCAGGGCGAGGCCGACAAGGTCGCAAGCGCGACCTTCTTCACCGCGCAGGTCGATTTCGCGGAGGCCGGCGACCTGACCCTGTTCGTCGACGACGCGCAGCTCTCGATGATCGAGCAACTGGCGACCGACGGCTATCTCGACGGGCGCTATATGGCGGCGACCTTCAATCTGCTGCGCGGGCGCGATCTGATCTGGAATTACGTCGTCAGCAATTACCTGATGGCGCAGGATTATGCGCCGTTCGATCTGCTCCACTGGAATGGCGACGTCACCAACCTGCCGGCCGAATGGCACCGCCGCTATCTGGCGGATTTCTATCGCGACAATCTGCTGGTGAAGCCCGGCGCGCTGACGGTGGGCGACGTGCCGATCGATCTGACGAAGGTGTCGACGCCATCCTACATCCAGGCCGGGCGCGAAGATCATATCGCGCCGCCCGAAAGCGTGTGGAAGCTCACGCATTATTTCACCGGACCGCTCAGATTCGTGCTGGCGGGATCGGGGCATATCGCCGGCGTGGTCAATCCGCCGGCGGCGAACAAATATCAATATTGGACGAACGACACGGGGGCGGAGACGCTCGCCGAGTTCGTGGCCGGGGCGACCGAGCATCGAGGGAGCTGGTGGCCGGATTGGCTGGCGTGGATTTCGGAACGATCGGGCGGTGAGGTGCCGGCCAAGAAAGCGCGCATCCCCGGCAAGGGCAAGCTCAAGGCGATCGAGGACGCGCCCGGGCGGTATGTGAAGATGCGGTGAGGTCCCTCGCCTGAGGATCAAGAAAGCGCGGCCATTCGTTCCCGCCCGATGCCCTCCTCGGTCATCCGTTCGTTCGACTACGATTCCGCAGCCCATCGCCTCACCGTGACCTTCGTTACGGGCCGCCGCTATGCCTATCGCGATGTCCCGCCCACCGTGGTCGAGGGCCTACGCGGGGCACCCTCCAAGGGCAGCTTCTTCAACGAACGCATCCGCGACCTCTTCGCCTGCGAGCGGCTGCGCTGAAGCCGGTGGACGACGGCCCGATAAATGTCTACCAGATCGATAGGGATTATTCGGGGGGCACCAACCACGTGACGATCGACCATGTCGCCATCATCGGCGGCGGCTTTTCGGGCACATTGCAGGCGATCAACCTGCTCCGCCATGACGGCCCGCGCGCGACCCTGATCGAGCGGCAGGCGGTGCCCGGGCGTGGCGTCGCTTATTCGACCGCGCATCCCGATCACCTGCTCAACGTCCGCGCCGGCAATATGAGCGCGCTGCCGCAGGATCCCGAGCATTTCATCCGCTGGCTGGCCAGGCGGCGCCCCGACCTTTCGGGCTTCGTGCCGCGATTGGTCTATGGCGACTATCTCGCCGAACTGCTGGCCGAAGCGTGCGCCGCCGCGCCCGACCGGCTCGCGATCGTCCACGACGAAGCCGATGACGTGGCGCTGTCCAGTGACGGCGCCGTCATCAGCCTTGCCAGTGGCAAACGCCTGTCGGCCGACCTGGTGATCCTCGCGCCCGGCAATCTGCCGCCGCATATCCCCCGCCCGCTCGATCCCGCCGCGCTGCCCGCCGGCAGCTTCGCGGCCGAGCCATGGAGCGCCGATGTCGCCGATGGCCTGGGCCCCGACGATACCGTACTGATCGTCGGCAGCGGGCTGACCATGGTCGATATCGCGCTGCTGCTCGACGCGCGCGGATTTCGCGGGCGGATGGTCGCGCTGTCGCGGCGCGGTCTCGCTCCGCGCGCGCACGCCGATGCGGCGATCCCGTCGAGCCTCGATGTCCGTCCGCCGCCGCATGCGGTGGCGTTGCTCCGCCATGTCCGCGATCGATCGCGCGAGGTCGGCTGGCGCAGCGCCGTGGACGAGTTGCGCCCTTACACCGAGAGCCTGTGGCAGGCGGCGAGCCTGCCCGAGCGCGAACGCTTCCTGCGCCATCTGCGCGCCTGGTGGGACGTCCACCGCCATCGCATTGCGCCGCAGGTGGCGACGCGGATCGAAGCGCTGCGCAAGGAGGGCCGGCTGGACATCGTCGCCGGCAAGCTCGAGGCCGCCGAAGCGCACGGCGATGGCACCCGCGTTCGCTACCGGCCCCGTGGGACGATCGAGACCGCGACGATCGACGTCCGCCGCATCGTCAACGCGACCGGGCCGCAGGGCAATGTCGAACGCTCCGAACAGCCCTTGATCCAGCGCCTGCTCGCGCGTGGCATGATCCGGCCCGATCCGCTCCGCATCGGCATCGACGTGACCACCCAATCGGAGGTGATCGACGCCCGGGGCAACGTCCAGGATCGCCTTCTCGCGCTCGGGCCGATGACGCGCGGCACCTTCTGGGAGATCGTCGCCGTGCCCGATATCCGCCGCCAGACCTGGTCGGTCGCGCGCAAGCTCGCCAACGCGCACTGGGTCGGCGGCGAGGGCCTGTAGCGCCTCCCGACAAGAGTGAGTGCCCGTTTCGTGTAGCGAGACGGCGCCCGCGGCCCCATCATCGCGCCGGACCTGACAGAGGTCGGATGCGAACGCCTGCAGGGGCGATCGCCGCCGGCCCATGGCGAGGAGGATGGATTGCCCCGTAGAAGCCCCCACGGCCCGGACGTGCGGCCCGGCGTGCAGGCGGTGTTGCTCGTCCTCGAGATCATCGAGCATCTCGCCAAGCAGGAATCCGCCGGCGTCACCGAGATCGCCCGGGCGCTGGGATCGACCAAGGCGCGCGTTCACCGCCACCTGCGCACCCTGGTCGATACCGGCTATGCGGTGCAGGAGGCGGTGGGCGATCGCTACCGCGCCGGCCCACGCCTGACCGTGCTGGCCGAGATGCGGATGTCCGAAAACGTCCTCGTCAAGGTCGCGCGGCCGATCATGCAGCGGCTGCGCGAGGCGATGGGCCATACGATCACGCTCGCCAAGGTCACCGGCAGCGTCGCCAACATGGTCGACGCGCTGCAGGGCAACGGCCTGATCAACATCGGCGTGCGGGTCGGGCTCGATCTGCCGCTCCACGCCAATGCCGGCGGCAAGCTGGTGCTCGCCTTCGGCGCGCCCGAGGTGAGCGCCGAAATCGACCGGCTGACCTTGGAGGCCTATACCGAGCATACCATCACCGAGCGCGGGATGCTGCGCGCCGAGATCGAGCGCGTGCGCCAGCAGGGCTGGGCCAATGCGCCCGAGGAGTTCGTGATCGGCGTCAACGCGCTCTCGGCGCCGATCTTCGACAAGAGCCACAGGCTGATCGGCACGCTCGGGCTGGTCAACTCGATCCAGTTCCTCGGCCGCCGGCCCACCGCCGAGCAGATCGCCAACGTGACCGAGGCGGCCGAGGAGATCACGCGGCATATGGCGGTGGCGCGGTAGGTACGCTCCGCCCATTGCGTCACCCCGCCGGATGGAACTGATACAGCCAGGTCTCGCTCAGCGTCTTGCCCTTCGCCCGCAGATACAGCCGCAACTCGATCGGATCCGTGCCCGTCGCGGTGAGATCGAACTGCGCGCGCCAATGGCCTGCCACCCCGTCGGGCACCGCCTCGGTGAACACGTAGGAGAAGCTCCCGCGCGAGGCGGTCAGCACCGCTTCGGGCAGTTCGCCGAACGCCAGATCGACCAGCGGCCCGCCGAGGAATTCGACCATGAACTTGGTCACCCCCCTGGGGCGCGGCTTGCCCGGCTGGCCGCCGCGCCCGATCCGCGTGGCGACGCAGGTGGCGACCGCGGGCGGATGGGGCTCGTCCGCCACCCAGTGGAGCCGGTAGTGGAGCTTGTAACGGCTCCCCGCCGTCGCGGGCGCCTTGGGCACCCAGCACAGCACGATATTGTCGCTGATCTCGTCGTCGGTCGGCAGCTCGATCAGCTGGATAGAACCCTCGCCCCAATCGTCGAGCGGCTCGACCCACAGGCTCGGGCGGCGCTCGTAATGGACGCCGTCGAGATAATGGTCGAACGCGCGGTCGCGCTGCATCAGCCCGAAGCCGCGCGGTGTCTTGTCGGCGAAGGCCGAGACCGACACCGCGGGCGGATCGTTGAGCGGCCGCCAGATGCGCTCGCCGCCGCCGGTCCACATCGCCAGCCCGTCGGAATCATGCGCCTCGGGCCGCCAGTCGACCATCGTCGGCTTGGCGGTCTCGGAGAACCAGTACATCGAGGTGAGCGGCGCCAGCCCGAGCCGCGCGACATCGCGCCGCAGGAACAATTCGGCCTCCACCTCCATCACCACCGCCTTGTCGCGCTTCAAATGGAAGCGGAACGCGCCGGTGATGCTCGGCCCGTCGAGCAGGGCGTGAACCATCACCGTGTCGCCGCCATCCGCCGCCGGCGTCAGGTAGACATGGGTGAAGGCGGGGAATTCCTCCGGCTTGCCCGGTGCCACCACATCGATCGCGACCCCGCGCGCCGACAGGCCGTATTGGTAGAGCTCGCCGATCGCGCGGAAGTAGGAGGCGCCGAGGAAGGCGACCCAATCGTTGCTCTTCCAGTCGAGCTTGCGCTGGTCGCCCAGCCGGCTCTCCTGAAAGCGGAAGCCGGCAAAGCCCGCGCCCGGCGGCAGGCGCCGCGCCGGGCTGTCGGCAGGCATGTGGAAGTAGGACGGATCGTAGAGGATCTCGCGCGCGGTGCCGCCCTCCAGCGCGAACATGTGCACCGGGGTGCGCGAATATTTGCCGAGCATGAAGAAGGTGACCGGGAACGGCCCCGGCCCGTCGCGGAACGGCGCGAAATCGGTGTCGTAGCGGACGAAACCGAGCGCCTCGTAATCGATCGCGTCGAGGATCGCGTCGGGCAGCGGCGCGGGCGGGGTGTAGGGCCGGCCGGCCGCCGCCTGCGCCTCCCCCACCAGCGCATCGAACGAGAAGGGCTTCGGCTTGCCCAGCCGCAACGCCGGGGCGGCGGCGAGCGAAACCTCTGGCATGAGCGCGGCGAGCGAGGCGGAGAGCAGGAAGGCGCGGCGGTTCGGCATGGGATGATCCATGACGGCATCGGCGTGTGTGCTCAAGCGCGGGCTAACCCGCCTTGCCGTCACCCCACCGCGGGTCCCGGCAAAGTAGTACTTTGCCGGGTGCCCGCAGGCTGGGGTCTCAGGAGAGTAGCGGGCGCTCATATCCTCCCGAGATCCCAGCCTGCGCTGGGATGACGTGGCGGGAGTCACCCGATCATCTCCACCGGTTCACCAATCCCCCCGCTCTGCCGATCGAACAAAGCCCGATAGCGCCCGTCCGCATTCGCCAGCAGGCTCGCATGATCGCCATCCTCGACGATCCGTCCGCCATCGAACACCAGGATCCGATCGAGCGCCCGCACCGTCGACAGGCGGTGCGCGATCACGATCGCGGTGCGCCCGGCCATCAGCCGGCCCATCGCCTGCTGGATCGCCGCCTCGGACTCGGAATCGAGGCTGGAGGTCGCCTCGTCGAGGATCAGGATCGGCGCATCGGCCAGGAACGCGCGGGCCAGCGCCACACGCTGCCGCTCGCCACCCGAAAGCTTGACCCCGCGCTCGCCCACCAATGTGCGATAGCCGCGCGGCAACGCCACGATGAAATCGTGCGCATTGGCGAGCCGCGCCGCCTGCTCGATCTCCTCCTGCGTCGCGTCCGGCCGGGCATAAGCGATGTTCTCCGCGAGCGTGCGGTGGAACAGCACCGGCTCCTGCGGCACGATCGCGATCTGCGGGCGCAGCGACGCCTGGGTGGCATGCGCCACATCCTGCCCGTCGATCGTCACCCGCCCCTCGGTCACGTCGTACAGCCGCTGGATGAGCTTGACGAAGGTCGTCTTGCCCGAGCCCGAGCGCCCGACCAGCCCGATCCGCTGCCCCGCCGGGATCGTCACGTCGAGCGCCTCGTAGAGCGGCGTCGCATGCCCGCCATAGCGGAAGGTGACATGCTCGAAGCGGATTTCACCCGCCTCGATCCGGATCGGCCGCGCGTCCGCCCGATCGGCGATGCCGAGCGGCTCCTCGTGGATCCGCACCAGCTCCTCCATCTCGTTCACCGAACGCTGGAGATGGTGCACATGCTGACCGACATCGCGCAGGTAACCGTGCACGACCAGATAGGTGGTGAGCACATAGGCGATGTCGCCCGCGCTCGCTTGCCCCTGCCACCACAGATACAGCGCACCGCCGGTCAGTCCGGTGCGGACCAGCCACAGCAGAGCGAGCTGGCCCGTCCCCGCCCAGGTGTAGCGCATCCACGTCCGCCGCGTGCGCCGCCGCCACTTGCCGACGACCTGCATCAGCCGATCGTCCTCGCGCGGCTCGGCGCCGAAGGCCTTGACCACGGCGTTGGTGCCGATCGCATCGGCCAGCACGCCGCCGATCTTCGTGTCCCACTGGTTGGACAGGCGCGAGGCGGGCGCGATCCACTGCGTCGCGGTGACGACGGTGAAGCCGATATAGAGGGTGGCGCCCACCCCCATGATCGCGCCCATCAGCGGCCAATGCCAGCTCAGCATCGCGACCGTGCCGAGCAGCACGACCAGCGACGGCAGCAGCATCAGCAGCAGCACGTCGTCGAGCATGTCCATCGCCCACATGCCGCGCGAGATCTTGCGCACGACCGATCCGGCGAAGCTGTTGGCATGCCAGTCGGTCGAGAAGCGCTGGACGCGGTGGAACGCCTCGCCCGCCAGATCGCGCATGATCGCGAGCGTGAACGGCACGATCCCCCAGAAAGCGAGGAAGCGCAAAGTGATGAACACCACGCCGAGCCCGGCCATGGCCGCGAATGCCGCCAGCGCGTCGTGGTGCCCGGCGACGCCGCGCCCGAGCGCATCGACCAGCCGCCCGGCATAGAGCGGCGCGAACACCTCTGTGATCGTGGCGAGCGACATGGCGAGGGTGATGCCCGCCGCCAGCCGCCCCTGCCGCGCCCAATGGCGGAAGGTGAAGGCAAGAACGATCCGGATCACCTGCGCACCGCTGCGCGAAGAAGACTGGGCCATGGACACACGCGGCACGCCGAAGCGTGCTCCCCTTTGAAACTGACTACAAGAAAAGGCGGAAAGGAAAAGCCGGGCCTCAGCCCTGGCGCGCTCCGCCCGATCGGGGAGCGCAATGTGCAGACTGTTTCATCTTCGCCCTCCCTGTCAGTGTGTCCAACGCGCCGATTTTAGCAGGATGCGGGCGGTTTGGCCAGCCAGGGCATTGTCATGCAATTGCATGACAGCGGACGGCGTTTTCCCTGTTATTGGCGAATAACAGGGAAAATTCGAACTTTTCGGGCGCGCCCCAACCCTGCTTTCGCGCGCCAACCATCGGGATCCAAAGCATATTCCTGCATCCTTCCCGTGCTTTCGGAACAGGGAATCAAATCCGCGGAACAGGCCGAAAAGTCAGCGTATCAGGACGTCAGAGCGGTCTATCAGGGAAGATAACCCGTCATGCTGAACTTGTTTCAGCATCCACCATGCCACTTGCGCGGACGGTGCGGCACGCCCGGTGGGGCATAGATTGGCAAGGCAGTGTCTGAGCCGGGCGCCCTCGTTGAGCGACGCCCGGCTTTTCAATCATGTGTCCTGATACGCGCGGCCATCATAGCACCTCGGCCAGCCGTTGAGACCTGCCGCAGGTAGCACCCCTCCCCCCACCGTCACCCCGGGCTTGACCCGGGGTCCCGCTTCGTCCCGTCCGCCCGGATCAGCGGGACCCCGGCTCAGAGGCCGGGGTGACGATTCACGCGGGCACCGTTGGCCCTATTTCCGCTCGCCATCCGTCTTCACGCGCACAGCGCCATACTCCACCCCCGCATTCCACCCCGGCCAGCCGCTGCCGTTCGCCACCCGCAACCCGACATCGTAGGCCACGCTCGCCTCCTGCGCGGTCCCGGCAAAGGTCCAGCGCGGGTCGAATTCGTCGCTCGGCTGGTGGTAGCGCTTCGCGTTATAGTCCGCGACGATCGCCGCGCCCTTCGCCGTTCCGCCCTCGACCAGATCGCGCCCGCCGCGAAAAGTCAGCGCCGGCACGCCGCGCCGCGCGAACGAGAATTGATCCGATCGGAAATACCAGCCGGCCTCGATCGCGGGCTCGTCGACCACCACCAGCCCGCGCGCCGCCGCCGCCGTGCGCAGATCGCCCTCAAGGCTGACGCGCCCGCCGCCGATCAGCTCCAGATCCTTCGCGGCGGGCAAGGCAACATGCGGATCGAGGTTGATCATCGCCGCGGTCGTCGCCAGCGGATACAGCGGGTGCGCCGCATAATGATCCGATCCGAGCAGCCCCTTCTCCTCGGCCGTCCAGGCGGCGAAGACGATGCTGCGCGCCGGGCGCTTGCCATGGGCGAAGGCGCGCGCCACCTCGATCAGCTCGGCGGTGCCGGTGGCATTGTCGATCGCGCCGTTGCGGATGCCGTCGCCGGCGACCGGGCCGTTCAGCCCGTTCGCATCCCAATGCGCGCCATAGACGACATGCTCGTCCGGCCGCGAGGCGCCGGGCAGGATCCCGATCACATTGTGGCTGACGATCGGCCTGGCGCTCAGATCGCCCCCGAGGCTGAGCGTCGCCCCCTGCAGCGCGAAGGCCCGGAAGTGCGGATCGCGCGCCCGCGCCTTGAGCGCCGCCAGATCGAGCCCGGCGCGCTTCAGCAGGTCGATCGCGATATCGCGCCGCAGCCAGCCGCTCGCCATGAAGGTCGGCGACGGCACCAGCGGCGCGATCACCATCGCCGGCAGCGCATCGCCGCTCGCAACCTGCAGGAACGGATAGCTCGCCGCCGCATCCTCGTGGATCACGAGCACGCCTGCCGCGCCCGCTTTTTCGGCGGCCGCGAACTTGACCCCGACCCGGCCCGCATAGGCCATCCGCCGCCCCTCGAACCCCAGATCGTGGCCCGCCTCGAAATCGGGATCGTTGGCGAGCACGACGGCGATCTTGCCCTTCATGTCGACGCCATCATAGGCGTTCCAGCCGAGCCCCGCATCGACGATGCCGAAGCCGGCAAAGACCAGAGGCGCATCGGCGAGCGCGGTGCGCCCCGGGTTGCGCAGCGCGAGCGTCGCGTCCCGCCCCGGCACCAACGGCCGATGCCAGCCGCCGAGCGCAAGTCCCATGGTGGCGCCCGGCGCGCGATCGAGCCGCACCAGCGGGACGTCCTGATACCAGCCGCCATGATCGCCGCCGGGCTTGAGGCCGGCGGCGGCGAATTGCCGGGCGATATAGGCGATTGCCTTGTCCTCGCCCGGCTCGCCCGGGCCACGGCCCTGGAAGGCGTCGGAGGAGAGCGTCTTCACGTCCGCCTTGATGCGGTCGGCGGAGATGGGGGAGGCAGCGGCGAGGGCAAGGGCGGTGATCAGCATGGGGCGATCATGGGCGTGTAGCGGTGCGGGCGGCAAGGGGCCGCGGGTACTGGAGGCCGCCGAACGGCTCGCTTGCATCGCGCTCGATCTACGAGAATCGATGGTCGCCAGGTCGTGAACCCATAAAGGTTGTTGCGTAGGACACGGCGTGTCAGACCGCTCGACGGAGAGGGGCTGATGGACGAAGCGGTTTTTTTGGAGCGCGAGTTTGAGCTGGATGGCAGCGGATTGGCGGTTCGCTTCTACACGCCTGTCAAGGCTCCCGGCGGAGAGTTTCAGTGCCGATACGCAATAGGGTGGCCCGAGCGGGAAGTCCGGCGTTACGCGTGCGGACTGGACGGCGTTCAAGCGCTCCTGCTGGCCATGCGGACTGTTCACACTGATCTTGTCGAGAGTGACGCCTATAAGGCTGGGCGGCTTACCTGGTGCGATCAGGCCGATCTTGATCTTCCGCCTACCTGGGGCAGCGGATCACTCTTCGACGTTCCTCCCCCGCCAGAAGGGAATGTGCCGGGACCGGCATAGCGCTTTCCGGAAACCGGTTCCCCGCCGCAGGATGTAGTTAGGTGTAGTGTTTCCGGACTTATTGATGCGAGCTTGTCGCCCCGGCTCGGGTCCGGGAAGCCGATCCACCGGATCGTCGAGACGAACGACACCCCATCGGCGCGAAAGAAAACCAATCGAGAAATGCGATCCGCGATGTGAGAGGATCTACGAATTACCGATTGATTGATTAACAATAGCTATATCAAGTTTCAGCCAATTCCAATTTGGCGACATAAGCATATCAAAAAATTTATTCCAATTTTTTAACGCGATTTCGTCAATTTTATAGATCAATTAGATCGTTAAGATCAACTATTTCTTGATCAAAAGCGTCTCTAAATTCCCTGCGCATACCATCAGTAAGAGTAGGGCTTCTATCGTCCAAACGATAAACCGGTTTACTTCCAAGAACGACTGCAACAAGCTCCTTATCGGGGTCCCTGCGAGGATGAAGGCCACCCGTAGGCGTTCGCTCCATCCGGTACCAAGTCCGCTCCAAAACGTATCCTGTTAAATCCTTGTAGTATAGTCCAGCGACAGGATTACGCTCGATCTTAAACTGGAACGAATCGCCGAAACGATCCTTGAGTTCCGTCGACGTGAAGCTAGCCCGCCGCCAAAGCACCTTCGTTTCTCGGTCAACCACCTGCTTCCGCCTACGGAGTTGCAGCCGCCGATAATTACGAGACACGCCTAAAAGGTCACCGATATCAATATCTTGGTGTGAATAGTGCCACTTCTCATTATAAAACGGCATGGCAACCCTCTCGAATCACATTAACATCTTCTTTACTGTATCTTCCAAGCTGTGCCCAGTCCAAAGTATGGCGAGGGCGAGAATTGTTGCACCCATTATTAACCATGCTGTGTTAGCCAAAACTCCGGTCCAGACGGCGAACCATACAGGATGCTTTTGGCGCTCAGATTCCTCGTGCGCGAACTCAAGCGCTTTCTTTAAGCGGTCTTCCAAAAGGCTTATCGAGCGAGCTTCAACCAGTTCTTGCGCCTTGGACATCTCCTCTGACCAGTGTTGGTCAAGATAAACAAGGGCTGCTATCATCAAATCCTGATCAGACCTAGGAGGTTGACCGTTCCGTTGGCGCCGATCCTCCAAAAGTGCTTCGTGCATGATGATGCGAGAGAGAGCAGTACCTACAATAGTCGACGAGGCGTCGTTGGTATAGCGACCTTCCTCATCAACAAGCCGGTTGCGGATGAATTCAAAGATTTTCATTATACCCCTCCGATCTCGAATCCAGCGACTTAAGCATCTTTTAACCAAGGGTGACCGCCGGCGCTATATCTGACCGCGCCCGCCCCGCCACCGCCGACTGCGACGATCAGCAGTTCGCCACAATCGCAACGGCGGCGCAGAGCGGAGCCCGCCCGGTCCAGCTTGCCCCGCTGATCGCCGCTTATTTGCCCGCATCCTCAACGATCCGATCCGCCGCCGATCGCGCACCTTCCTGCGATCGACAATCGATCTCGATCTGGCGATTCCGCCGGCGGATCCGGCGCACTCGCTTGTAGCTGCTACGGGCAAACGCGGCGCGTGCGTCGTAGAGCCGTGAGATATGGGGATACGAAATTCCGGAGAACTATACCTAAATCCTGGTTTTCCCGCCTTAAGAATTTGCCAGCGAGGTACTGAACGGGATCGGTCTGGGTGCCAATCCTCCAACCTCCCCCGCCGCGCGCACCCCACCGAGCGCTGAGTTCCCTTGCGAGACCTTCGGCGAACCGCTTATAGTACTCCCGTCGAAAAGGACCTGAGCGGTAATTCCGGGGACACTATACAAATTGATCGTTTGCCGTCCCGAACGGGCCCACAGCCAAGACGCGGGTCGCCCCTGCGAAGGCAGGGGCCCATGTCTCTCGCGATGACAGATGTTATTGAAATTTATGAGAGACATGGATCCCTGCCTTCGCAGGGATGACGAACAAATTTTGGAACGAACTTCGATTCCAGGTGACTAGGAAGCCGGTCGCGGGCGACTATGCTGCGCTCGCACGATCGCGGTGAGACCTTTAGAAACTCGCCTTCCTGCTGGGAAAAGGCTGCAGCTTACGATCGCAAGAGGAGAAAAATCATCAGGCCGATGAGGCTGATCGAAACGACGAAAACAACGAGGCACCCGATCCAGCCGAAAACGCGAAAGATCAGTTCGGTTATCATATCCCAGACGAATTCAGCGATGCCGCCAAAGAGCCCTTCCCAGATCACAAGATCGAAGCCTCGCATGTTGCCAGCACAAACATGACCTTATCCTTTGCCTGAGGATAGCGGGATCCCAGATCAAGGCCGGGATGACTGATCAGTTGATGGCCTCCGCATGAGGCGGCCGTTTGGAACAAGCATGGAAAACCAGCGGCGCGCGGCTGCTGACCATGTCGGAAACGGACAGCTTGCAAGAGTCTCTGTCGCCTCGTCATGCGCTGCGGCTCGCCTGATCCCGTTTGCAGACGTCCGCTTATGGGTTGACCTGGCGACGGCAATCGAACGGGAGGGGCAAGTGGTGGCGTCGAACCATGATCCGCAGCGCGATCGATCGACAATCCTGCCGGCGGCGCGACAGGGTTCTTCCTCTACTTCGCCGCCACTCTCGTGCTGATGCATCTCATCCGCCCGGACTATACGATCGTCGATCATATGATCAGCGATTATGCGGTCGGGTCATCCGGCTGGATCATGACGACGGCGTTCGTCTCGCTGGCGCTGGGCTGCCTGACGCTCGCGGTCGGGCTGTTCCGCGATGGGCCGGCATCGTGGCTGGGCCGGATCGGGGCCGCTTTGTTGGTCGTGGCGTTTGTGGGCCTTATCGTGACCGCGCTGTTTCCAACCGACCTCGAAACCGCGCCATCGACGCGCACGGGCGACATTCACGCGATCAGCTTCCTCGTGAATATCGTCAGCATCCTGCTTTCGACGATTTGCCTGGCGTCGAGCTATGCCGCGGAGCCGAGTTGGCGCGCGCACCGCGCCGCGGCGTTCGTATTAACCGCGCTTCTGGTTGTCGCCTTCGTTGCTCAATATCTGACCCTGCACAAGGGCGCACCCTATGGCATCACCAACCGGCTGTTCGTCGCTGTTCTGATCGCGTGGCTCATCGTGAACAGCCGTTGGCTCAAGGCATCGGTCCAGGAGCGTAAACTCCGGGCAGCATGACGTGGGCGGCGCGGGCGGGCGCAGGCGGCTGGAGAGCGAACCCTCCGCCCCGCAATTTCAGCCGAAGGTGAGTTCCATCTTCCGCTGGCGGCGCAGGACGGTACCCACCGCGCCGAAGCCGGCGATCATCATCGCCCAGGAGGCGGGCTCGGGCACCGAACCGACGTTCGAACGCAGCACGGCGCCGACATTGCCCGTCACGCCGCTGCTCTTGTTGATCAGATCGCTGGCGAAATAGACCTTCGATCCGTTGAAGACGTTGTAGGCGAGCGAATTGAGCGTCAGCGCGCCGCTGCTCGACGAGACGGTGAACGAATATTGGGTGAGCGTGCTGTTCACACCGTTGCCGCAGCCCGTGCACGACAGGCCGTAATCGAAGCTGCCCGAGATTCCGGGGGCTGTGTACGTAATCGGGCGATTGCGGTTATCGACCGTCGCCGCCCGCACGATCGATGCGGTCGAGATGTTCTTGATCGAGATCGCGGGATCGTTGACCAGGCTGAACACGAGGGCCTGGTGGTTCGACGCGGTCGTCTTGTGGATCGCGTAGCCCGACTTGAGCTGTTCGGTGATGACGAGCGATCCGGCATTCTCGGTAACCGAAACGGTGCCGAAATTGGTGCCGCCCAGCCCCGAAGACGAGCCGTCGATCTTCAGGTCGAAGATCAGGGTTGCGGCCGAAGACGGAGCCGCGGCGCCGAGTGCGATCGCGAAAGCCGCCGAAATCAATACCTTCACCGCAACAATTCCCTTAACAACTCGTTACGGGAGACCACTTATCCTTTTGTTCCATCGAACGCGAAATAAATGGTGGTTAAGGCGCGGAAATTGGTGGTTAATGGGGAATCGCGCTCTTGGACGGGCCGAATTCTGCCGAAACCGCCAGCCGGTTCAGCGTCGCTTCGCACACCATCGCATCGATCATGGGCCGGCCGAAGACGACGAATCGCCTGCTCAGGCTTCCCCGGCCACGACCCGCAACGCCCCGCGCTCGACGGCGAATTTCAATGGCGTGGCCATGCGACGAACCTCGCCATCCATCGCGATCTCGATATGCCTGCCATGCGCGGCGACCTGGAGGCGTTCGGTCTCGCCCATCAGCTCGAAATCGGCCTGCGGATCGGCGCGGCCGACGATCGCGCGCGCCGCGAACCACAGCAGGGAGGTGCGGCTGCGATGCGCCACCGCATAGACGCCGAGCCGCCCGTCCTGGAGCGTGCTGCGGCACCCGACCTCGCCCCGGTCGAGCGAATAGACGCCGTTGCCGATGAACAGCAAAGGGGTCCGCACGGACTTGCCGCCGTGCCCAAGATCGATGCGCAGCCGATGGGGCGCGAGCCGCTCGAGCGTCGCCCATGCCGCCGGCACGGTCGCCAGCCATTTGGGCCAGTGGCGGCGTTCGCGCACCGCATCGCGCTCGCGCACCATTTCGGAATAGATGCCGACCGAGGCATTGTTGACGAACCTTTGGCCGTTGACGGTGCCGACGTCGATCGCGATCGCCCTGCCCTGCACCGCGAGCTGCGCCGCCGCGCCGATCGCGGCCGGAACCTTCAGGTCGCGGGCGAGATGGTTGAGCGTGCCGAGCGGCAGCAGCGCCATTTCGCACTCCGCGCCGCGCAGCGCCTGCGCCGCGCAGGCCATCGTCCCGTCGCCGCCGGCGACCGCGATCCGGGGCGACTGCCCGGCCGCATGTTTCACCGCATCCGCGATCTCGTCCGCGGCGAGCAGGCGGATCTCGGCCTGGGTGCCTGCAGCCGCGAACGCCGCGTCGATCGTGTCGCGCAACCCCTCGCCGGCCTTCGCCGCCGCCCCGCCTTCGCGATTGACCAGCACGGGGAGCGGGGGGTTCGTCATGGCTGCGTAACGATGGTGGCTCCGCATTGTTTCGTCACGCGGATGATCGACCGAAGCGATGGTGTGAACCACCACGGCCGCAAGCCGTTGAGCGGCGATGGCCCGTATCGCTCACCTCTCCGATATCCACTTCGGCGCGCACGACGATCGCATCGTGCGCGCCACCGAGGCCTGGCTGGATGCCAACCGGCCCGATCTCGTCATCATCAGCGGCGATTTCACCCAGCGCGCGCGGATCGGGGAGTTTCGCGCCGCATCGGCCTATCTCGATCGGCTGCGGCGCGCGGGGCACAGGCTGCTGCTCGTCCCCGGCAATCACGATATCCCGCTCTACGATGTCGCGGCGCGTTTCCTGGCGCCGCTCGATCGCTACGAACGCCACATATCGGACACGCTGTGCCCGTGGTTCGAGAATGACGAGGTCGCGGTGCTCGGGCTGAACACCGCGCGCTCGCTCACGATCAAGGATGGTCGCATCAACCACGAACAGATCGCCCTGATGCGCGATCGGTTCAGCCGGGTGTCGCCGGACAAGATGCGTATCCTCGTCACCCACCACCCGCTCTTCGCCATGCCGATCGGCAAGGGCGGCGAATTGAGCGAGGCGGTCGGCCACCATGACGATGCGGTCGAGGCGGCCTGCGCGGCGGGCATCCATATCGCGCTCGCGGGGCATTTCCACCGCACCTATGCGGAGGAAGCGCGCAAGATGGTCGAAAAGGCCGGCGACGCGCTCGTCATCCAGGCGGGCACCGCCACCTCGACGCGGCTGCGCAACGACGAGCCGCAGAGCTTCAATTGGATCCATGCGAACGGCAGTGCGGATGTCGAGCTGCAGGTGGTCGTCTGGGATGGCGCCGGCTTCACCCGCGGCAACCATATCCGCTACCGCTCGATCGATGCCGTGTGGACACGCGAGGATTGCGACGACGCGGATGCCGCCCGCGTACCCCTGTCGTTCCAGCCGGGCTGACGAGGCGCCGTCAGGAGCGGCGTGCCCCGCGCCGGTTTCGCCCCGCGGTCATCGGATCGGGCTTGGGGGGCGGCTGCCAGCCCGGCGGCGGGGTCATGCGCTGCTGGCTGGTGCCGAGCCCCATCGCGCCGGGCTGCTGACGGACCAGCCCGGCCGGATCGGCCTCGGCGGCCTCCTCCGGGGTGGCGCCGCCGCGCATCAGGTTGATCCGGTCGCGCAGGCGCCGGGCCTCCTCGAAATCCAGCGCGCGCGCCGCGGCCTCCATCTTCTCGCGCAAGGTTTCGATCGTCTCGGTCATAGGTGCTTAACGTGCACGGCGTCGCTTCGGTGGCAAGAGCGTGGGAAAGCGTCGATCGCCTGACCGGGTGCCACGAAGTCCGTTCGTGTCGAGCGAAGTCGAGACGCGTTACGCGCCGTTCGCTTTGGTGCGCAGCGTCCCTCGACTTCGCTCGGGACGAACGGGTCGCATTTCGCGCTTGATGGTCTAGAAGATCGCATGGATTTCGATCAGCTCCTCATCCGCTTCCTCGGCACGACCGATCTGGCCACCCTGTCGCAGGACCAGATCCTCGCCGGGGTCGAGGCCCTGCGCGACCAGCTCGAGGTGGAGGCCGACGCCGGCGATCGCCTGTCGATCTGGTGCCTGCTCTACATGCTCGGTGCCGCGCCCGATCCGGACGAGGCGTTCGAGTCCGCGGGCGATCGTGCCGCGGCGCGCGATTTCGCGGCGTCGGTCGACGAGGATGACGACGAAGACTAGCCCGCTGCGGTGCGCTCAGGGCACCGTGACGACGTCGCCGAACGTGACCGGATAGCTGTTGAGCAGCGCGCGGCTGAGATCGGCCGCGACGACCGTGTCCGCGCCCTTCTTCGTCCCCGCCGCGCGGACGGTCACCGCCGCGCCGGTCCACAGGACGCCGTCCTCGCCGCGCTTGCTGATGCGCATGTCGAGCCGGATCCGCTGGAGCGGGACGAGCATGGTCTCGCCGTGCGACAGCGGCAGGGTGACGCCGCCGCCGACCGCGCTGCCACCCATGTTGGCCGAGGCTTTCCCGCGCGGCACCTTGGCCGATTGCGTGCCGACCTCGACGCGGGTCAGGGTCAGCTCGGCGACGTAGGCGGCGTGGCCCGGATCGTCGAGGATGGTGAAGCCCTTGGTCGCGAGCGCATCGTCCGCGGCCTCCCGGAACGAGGTGGTCGCGGCGCCGGTGGCGTCGGCGGGCGTGTTGAACGCGACCGCGATGGTGCCGCCGTTGGGCGGAGCGGCCGCCGCCAGCGGCGCCGTCCACACGGGCGCGAGGCAGGTTGCGACCGCGACGATCAGGCGATTGTGGGGGCTCATGACACACTCCGAGGCGGCCGGATGGGGGCCGCCTATCGGGCGATCATCGGCCTTAAGCCGACCTGAACGCTCGGATCGGCCTTTGCGCCTCAGGCGCGCATGGCGGGCACGCGAAAATGGCCCGCCGGGGCGTTACCGGCGGGCCACCTCGCGGCCGAAGAGTGAACCGCAATCGAAGCCCGCCGCTCCGGGGGTGGGGCGAGCCGGCTTCGTAAGCGGGCTATGAACCGCTCAGCTTACATCGAACTTACGGCGCAGCCCCCGGCTTGCGGCCCGCCAGGGCGCTTCCGATATTGCAGGCCCGGAGGAGTATCATGACACCCGAAGAGCGTAATCTGCTGACCCGTTTTCTCGACGATCTCGCGGCGACGCGCGGGGTGGCGAAGGATGCCGAGGCGGACGGGATGATCCGCCAGGCGCTCGCCGCCAACCCCGACGCAGCCTACGTGCTGGTCCAGCACGCCATCGTTGCCGATCAGTCGCTGCACGCCGCCCAGGCGCGCATTGCCGATCTGGAGGCACAGCTGCGCAATGCCGCGCCCCAGCCCCAGTCGACCAGCTTCCTGCCGCCGGCGGGCGGACCCTGGGGGCAGGCGCCGCGCCAGCCTTACTACCCGCCCTACAATCCGATGCCGCAGGATTACGAGCCGGCCCCGCCGCCGCAGCGCCCGGGCTTCTTCTCGGGCAATAGCGGGCTCGGCAGCTTCCTGCGCAATGCCGGCACCACCGCGGCCGGCGTCGCCGGGGGCGAGATGCTGTTTGCGGGCCTGTCCGATCTGTTCGGCAGCCACCAGCGCAGCGGCTTCCTGGGCGGCGGCGGCGCGCCCGAGGAGGTGATCGTCAACAACTTCTACGGCGATGGCGGCTTCGACGACGATGGCGATCTCGACGATCGCAGCGGCTGGTAAACGCTTCGCCGCGGATGGCTGAATAAAAGCTGCAGCCGCCATTCTCGGTCCGTTCAGAGCGACTCATTTACCCGCATCGGCGCCAGGGAGCGTTGATGTTGATGGAGAGTCGACATGATGAAGGGAGTGAAGGTGGCAACGGCCGCCGCTTTGTTGACCGTCGGGGCGATCGGTGCGGTGGCGCCGGCCGAGGCGCATGGGCCCGGCGTCGCGATCGGTGCGGGGCTGCTCGGCCTCGGCATCGGTGCCGCGATCGCCTCCGATCACCCGCACTATGCGGAATATGCCCCGCCCCCGCCGCCACCGCCGCCCGCTTATTACGCGCCGCCGCCGCCGGTCGTCTATTACGCGCCGCCCCGGCCGCACCGCGTGTGCAGCGTGCGCTATGACTGGTGGGGCTACCCGCACCAGCGTTGCTGGTGGTCAGCGCCCTATTGACGGCCGGTGGCTGTAACACCCCCCAGATGAGAGGAAAGGACAGTATGAAACGCACGATTCTGGCGATGACCGCCGGCCTGCTAGTGGCGGGTGCCGCCGTCGCGCAGCCCTATCCGCCGCGTGCCCCGTGGGATGCCGGCGCCTTCTGGCGCGGCGCCCCGGACAGCCCGCGCGAGCGCATCCAGTTCCTGCAGGACCGGGTGAATCGCGGCCTTGCCGACGGCAGCCTCAACCGCCGCGAAGCGATGCGGGTGAACCGCGAGCTCAACGGCGTGCGCCAGTGGATCCGCCGGATGCACTGGGAGGATGCAGGCCGCCTCACCCCCGATCAGCGCGCCCGTGTCCAGGACCGGCTCGACCAGATCAGCCGCCAGATCCGCTGGCTGCGCCACAACGGCTGGTAACACCCGAGCATGAAGGCCAACCCGCCCCTCCCCGTCACGTCGCGCTATGAGTCGTGTTCGCGGGACAGGGCGGGAACACCGCTGTCACAGTGTAGGTGCCGGTCCCGTCCGGTGCGCTGGTGACGCTATTGGGCGGCGGGACGTTGGCCTTGAACAGCGCCGTGACATTGGCGACCTCGCCCGGCGGTACTTTCGCGACGGTGTAGGTTCCGCAAGCCATCATGCCTCTCCTAATTGCCGATCTTGAGGGTAGGGTCTTGAAGCGCCCGTAGCCGAATGGGCTCCAGCGTGTTGCCGTTGGCCGTATCGCCGGACACCAGCATGGCGGGCGGATAGCCCTGACCGTTGAGGAATGGCTCTGGCTGCTTGTCCAGCCAGGCTTGCAGGGCCGCATAATGGGTCGGATCCACCTGACCGTTGGGGCTCAGCCAGGCGCGCAGCCTGACGGCGGAATCGCTGGTCGTGAACGCGAGGCTGCGCGTTGCGGCGATGAGATCGTCCGAGGCCTGCTTGCTGGTGGTGGCCTCCTGGGAAATCTTGTTGACGCTCGATGCGATGCTGCCCGCCCTGACGAGTTCCTTCAGATCGCCATTGGCGACTTTCAACGGATATTGGGCGTCGGGCAACGTCATGCCCTTGGCGATCCTCGCTTTCACGGTCGCGCGATTGGCCTCCATCCGGGCAAGCAGCGCCGGCAGCGTGCTCTTGAAATAGAGGTCCTTGTTGACGGCGCCCTGCGCCCCGACGATGCCACCCGACGCCGCGGCCAAGGCCGCCTTCGTGGCCGAACCGCCGGTCGTGGCGGCCAGGCCATTGAGGGCCAGGACAGCCAGATCGCTGCCGATCGACAAGGAATTGCTGGACGCGTTCAGGGCGCGTTCGAGGGTGTCGAAGTCATCCTCGATGACTTCCATCCTTCCGTTGATGATATTGTTGCGGGCCATTTGCCGTTGAGCGGGATCGGTCAAACCGTCATATGCGCTCTCGGTCTCGGCTCCATAATATTTGGTTCGCGTGTCCTCCCGTTGCGCGGACGTCTCCGGCCGGCGTTGATACCCCCCAATCGTCGTACAGCCCGAAAGCATCACGGTGGACAAGGCGATGCAGGTCACCCTTCTCCAAGGGTTAAGCGCGCAGTTTATCATTGGCCCCCCAATCGTCGAATCTCGAACGCGCGCGATCGTGTCTGATCGCCACGAGATCGAAAACTCGGCAAGAGGCTGGCGTTTCAGAGGCGAAAAGTCGAGCCCGAATCTTCGATACTATTCATTTTGAATATATTGCCCGCGCTATGGCGCTGACATGGGGTGGAGCGATGGTCACCAGCGGATAGACGAAGAGTATCCATCCATATCCATCAGGCGTACCTCTTTTGCACTTCTACCGACGCCAGGGATATCTGGACTTGCCCCGGACGGACGGGCCCATTTCGCCCGCGAGGGCGATCCGCGCCTGCGCGGACCGACTACGGGGAACGCGCCGCCCATGATGCCGTTGCTACCGCGTACCATGAGCCGCGTTGACTGCCGGTCGGTTATCCGACGCGAGGAGATCGATGCAGGCGTGGCGCTCCGCAGCAGAAACGGCAACAGGCCAGCCGCTACACCGTGGTCGGCCGGCTGCAGAAACGCGGCGACAAGGGGCAGCAGTCTTCGGCGATGTGGACCTTCAGCTACGATCCGATTTGAGGCGGGCGAGGACGTGGCCAGCCCCGGACACTGCTACGGGATCAGGGCAGCCTCGCGAAATGCAGCGTTACGCGCGGCATCGCCAGGATGAAGCCCTTGGCATTGTCATCGAAGGCCAGGGTATAGCCGCGGCCCGTATATTGGCCCGAACCCGTACGCACCAGCGGTTGCGGCACGCCCGGCTTGCCGTCGCGATCCGTGATCGTAACGGTGCCGCCCTGTTCCGTCAGCGCGAGACTATAGATCGCCTTCAGGTTGGGATTGCCGTAGCGCCCGTCCATCGACGAAGGCGGCGCGCCCTCGCTCACGGCCGGCACGCCTTCGTCGAGCGCGGCGAGCACGCCGTCGGCAACCTTGTCCGGATTATAGGCGCCATTGTTGCAGAGCATTGCCACACCGAACCTCTGCTCGCGGTCATAGCCGAACAACGTCTTGAACCCGCCGGCGGCCCCCGTGTGATGGAACCAGTGCGGACCGATCAGCAGAGCGCTGGCGTAGATCGGCCCTTGCCCGTGGTCCCGCACCGGGCTGCCGTCGGTGAACCGGCCGGGGGTGGTCAGCAGCCGAGTAATCTCGGCGGTCCACACCTTATGCCCGCTATCGATATCGTCATACCATTTGGCGAGATCGTTGACGGTGGTGATCAACCCGCCGCTCCCGCCGAACAGCGGATAATCGTCGGTCAGCGTCACCTTGCCGTCCTGCATGACATACCCCCGCGCGAAATTGGCGTCGGTGGTACGATTGCCCAGCATGACGAAGCTGCGGGTCATGCCCAGCGGCTTGAGCACATGACTGTTGACGTAAGACTCGAATTTTTCGCCTGAAACCTTCTCCACGACTTCGGAAAGCATCAGGTAACCGCCGTTCGTGTAATCGTAGGCGCTGCCGGGCGTGAACTTGGTATCGCGCTGCTGGAAGATCTCGGCCAGCGCCTGGGCCCGGGTCGCGCTGGACACCGGCTCGATCCCGTCGAGCTGCAGCAGCACCAGCGAGTCGCGGACGCCACCCGTCATGTTGAGCAGGTTCCGGATCGTCAGCGGATCGGGATAAGCGGGCAAGTCCGGCAAATAGCGGTGGACGTCATCATCCAGCCGCACCTTGCCCGCCACCACCAATTGCATGAGCGCGGCGGCGGTGAACTGCTTGGATACCGAAGCGGCGTAGAATTGCGTGTCCGAATTGATCCGCCGCGCGCTCGCAACGTCGGCATAGCCGTCGTTCAGCAGCAATTCGGTTTTGCCGCCACGGAACAGGCCGAGCGCGCAACCCGGCGCAAGCGCCCCGGCGGGAACGCCCAGCGCGGCCTTCACCGCGGCCACCTTGTCCGGCGCCGGTGACTGGGCCGTGGCCGAAGACGCCGGAAGCGAAGCCGCGACGAGGGCCAGCAGCGGCAAGGATCCAATCCAGTTCATGCGACTTCTCCCAGTGGGCCGTGGCCGGGAAGGAAGACTCCCGCCTTCCCGGAGAAAGGCATCAATATTTTACGCGGACCCCACCCATGAACTGGCGGCCGATCGTATCATACAGCGCGCGGGTCGTGCCGTATCCGCCCGCGCCGGTGATCGGTGGATCGTTGTCGAGCAGGTTCGCGACCGCGGCGAACAAGGCGATCTTGCTGCCGTCGCCGTGCGGGCGGAAGATCGTCACCTCGCCCGAAAGGTCGAAATAGACCCGCCCGTTGACGGTCAGCTGGTTGAGGCTGCTGGCGGTCAGCGTGCGATCGATATAGCCGCCGCCGACATAGCGCGCGGTGGCGCTGAGGCGCCAGCCGGGCGCGATGTAGTTGACGTTGGCATTCGCCTTCCACCGCGGATTGCCACCCAGGCCGGCAACGGTCGGCTGGACCACGCTGTCGTCCAGCCGGACCCGGTTGGTACCATCGTAGGTTTCGGTCTTGATCAGATAGTTTACCAGGCCCTGGAAGGTGATGTAATCTCGCCCACGCGGAATGGTATAGCCCAACTCGAAATCGATACCGCGCGTCATCGCGTAAGCGAGGTTGGTGGGCCCGCTGAACACGGTCGAAATCATTCCATTGCCGTCACGCGTGATGTATTGGCATGCCGACGTATTACTCGTGAAGCATTGCTGCACGATCGTGGCAGGCGTCAACTGGACGATCGCTTTTTTGATGTTGATATTATAATAATCGACCGAAATGCTCAGGCGAGGAATGAAAGTGGGCGTCAGCACCACGCCGCCGGTAAACGTCCTGGCGGCCTCGGGCTTCAGGTTGGGATTGCCGGCGGTCAGCGACGTGACCAGATAGCTTTGGCCCAGATAGCGGGGATCGAGATCGGTGACCGTAAGATTGGAACTGCCGCTCTTCTGGTTCAATTCCATCAGGTTGGGCGCGCGGATGTCGCGGGATTCGGTCGCGCGCAGCCGGATCGAATTGTTGATCGCATAGTCGACGCCGGCTTTCCAGGTCTCGACCGTTCCCGACGTACTATAGTCGGTGACGCGCCCGGCGACGTCGATGCTCAGCCTTTTGCCATAGGGGGAATCGGCAAGCAGCGGGACGAGCAGTTCCCCGAAGGCCTCTTTCACGCCGACTTTACCGGAATAGGGGATCGAGGGTGCGCTATAAGCGCCGGCCTGCGAGGCGGTATCGAAATTCACGTCCAGCGACTGGTGGCGATATTCTCCGCCCAGCGCGACCGATACCGGCCCCGCCCAGGTGGAGAAGGGTTCGCCGCGCAGGGTCAGCGAAAGCTCGTCCTGTTGGATATCGTTGATCGTCTCGGCGGTGCCGTTGACATATTTCAGCGCCGGGTTGCTGGGATCGACCGTGCCCATGATGTTCAGCGGGACGCAGCCGTTGCCCGGGTTGGTCAGCGTCGAACGGCAGATGGCCGAGCCGGGATGCGCCGGATCGGCCACCGCATCGATCGCCAGCGCGTATCTGGCGAGGATGCGGTTGTTCTGGCTGATATTGTCGTTGTAGTTGCGGCCATGGCCGTAATAGCCGTCGAACGCCCAGCTTTTGCCGAGCTCGCCATGGACGCCCATCGTGACCTGATAGACATCGGTATTGTAGCTGGTGAGCGTCCGCGCATTCTGGTTGGCGAGCTTGTTGACGGTAATCGATGAGACGTTGTTGGCCGCCAGCGTCGCGGCGAGGTCGCTCGGCAGGTAGAAATTGTTCGCCGCAATCGTGTAGCTGTAGGTCGAAGGAATACCGTCCTGCAGCGTATGGAAATGACTGTAGGACGCCTCGACGAAGGCCGTCCAGCCGGGCGCGAGATCCCCGCTCAGCTTGCCATAAGCGGTGTAGCGGGTGATCGGGGTGGCCCCCACCTGCTCGGCGACGCCGTTGACCCCGTCCCCGCCCAGCATCGTGCCCGACGTCACCATCGTGCCGAGCGCATAGGGCACCGCCTTGCCGGCATCGTTGAACTGGATGCCTTTCAGGTAGGACGGAAGGCCGGTGATGGTGTTGATCGACGAGCCGAAGCCGGGCTTGAAGACGACGCCGGTGATCACGCCGTTTGCCGTCGAATTGCTGTTGCGCAAGCCGCTGGTGACCAGGATCTGGCGCGGCTGGTCCGGCGTGCCCAGGCCGCCATTGCCGGCATTGGGATTGGCGAGCAGGCCGGCGCCGGCAGCGGCCCAGCGGCGGGCGTACAGGCGGGAAATTCCGGTATTGTCCGAATATTCGCCGGCGAGCACGAGGTGCAGGTGGTCGTTCAGCTTCACGCCGCCCGCCACCGACACCAGCACGTTGCGATAATCGCCCGCCCCGGCCTCGCCGCCCTGGATCGTCGCCTTGATGCCCTCCAGGTTCGCCTTGGTCTGAAGATTGACGACACCGGCGACGGCATCGGCACCATAGGCGGCGGAGGCGCCGCCGGTCACGATGTCGACCCGATCGATCAGCGCCTGGGGAATATTATTGAGGTTGATCGCGCCGGTCGCGTTGGAGGGCACGTAGCGGCGCCCGTCGAGCAGCACCAAGGTGCGCGCATAACCGAGGCCGCGCAGATCGAGATAGTTGCCGCCGACCTGGGTCCCGCCGCCGGCGTTCACCGCGCTGGTGGGTGTGAGCGAGGGACGCAGTGCCGGCATCTGGTTGATCGCGTCGGCGATATTGGGTGCGGAAACCCGGGCCAGCGTGCCGGAATCGAGCACGGTGACCGGCGTCGGCGTCTTGAAGCCGGTATTCCGCACCAGCGAGCCGGTGACCACGATATCCTGCGACGGCGCGGCGTCCGTCGCCTGGGTGCCGGGAGAGGCTTCCTGCGCGGGCGAGGCGCCGTTCTGGCCGTCGTCGGCGAAAGCGGGCGACGGCGCCAGCAGAATGGCCGCGCAACCGGCAAGACAGGCGGATCGAACGCGCGCGACATGGGAAGACGAATGAAACGCCATGATTTGCCCCCTGATTGTTTATTGCTCTCGGTCGAGGTCGGCGACCCGGCAGCGCAATGTCATTGAGCAAACGCAAGGAATCAATCGGATTTGCGTTTCGTCTCCGATAACCTCCAGTTATGATCGGAAGCGGCAATTGCCCGGCCGAGTTTCGGAAGCCACGCTTCGGTTATCCGCTGATAAGTACGGACGGGCCCATTTTCGGCCATCAAAGGTGCTATTGAGCTTCCCGGAAGCAGGCGCCTGTATCTTGCTTGACGCCCTTGCGGGAGCAGCCGGGTGGAGTCAGCGCGGAGAGCGCCGCAGTTCCAGTTCATCGAAGTATGTGCGTATGTTATTGATGTCATCCTTGCGGCGCTCGCCGGCGTTGGCCCCACAGAACTCGACGCGGATCCGGTTATCCCTTAGATCATAATCGCCCGACGCCATCCTAATGGGCCGATCATCGAGGTTTACCCAAGCAGCCGGCGCGGTAACTTGCCGCCCGACTTGGACTTCCGGCGTGCCGGCTTCCTCAAAATGAAAGTCTATAATTTGTGTGTAAGCCGTCCTATTCGGAAGGAGGTGAAAGGCATAGGATCGCGACCATTGACCCAGGCGGCCAATACAAGGCTGGCCAGCAATAAGTCGCTCCACACGATCCACGATTTCGCGGCTTGGCCGGGGTTGTTGCGCTGCCCAGGCTTGATACCATGCAGTTATTCGCTGCTCCCCGGTCTGCGGAATCGCGACGGGCGCTACCCGGTGGCAACCCACAAGCCCGCAGGCAGCAATCAGGAACGCAGATCTTCCCACGATCTCAACGTGTGTCATGCGCTTTTAATTTGCGCCAGTGTGCTCCCATGATCGATCGTGTCGTCGATGTGCGATGACGCACAACCAGACATTCGCGACACGCGCTTGCCTTCCCGGGTCCCGCCGTTTGTTCATGTAGACCTACGGCCGTTTTCGGCGACTTGGATAGACTCCCGAATGGCTCAGCATGGTGGATAATGCTCCGGCAGGTTTCGGAGCCGCGCTGCGGAAAGCGGACGCTAACGTATCCGCTTGCTCTCTCGTTCGCCCGTGATGCTTATCACTTTGCCTTCGCCGTATCTCTCTTCAAGGAGGCGCTTGGCGTCGAGAAGGCTCTCGGCTTCCACTGACGCCCGGTCGTGAACGTCATCCGGACCAGAGCGCTGGATCAAGGCGTGGTAAAGCCCCTTCACGAGCCGATCCAATGCAGTTGATCGACGAAAGCTTCAAATCGAGGAACCGTCGCTTCGGGCGGCACCTCGCGATGCCACTGCCTCGCGGGTATTGCCGTATCGAAGTATCGAAACTCGACCGCGCCGGAAGCCAAGGGAGATACCCGGAGATAGGGGCCGGAATAGGGAATGGCGTCGGTCTGCTGAATGCAAAGGTCAAACATTGAGACCCATCCAAAAAGCTTTGATGACAGCGGGCCGTCGGCGACAGTGACCGCCAACTGCTCAATACCATCGAGCGCTGACGAAAACATATCGGCCGAACGGTCACCCTTTCGGAAGCGATAGCGCTCGACAATGTGCGACCACGTCATGCTTCTCAACGACGGTGACGTATCCCGGTCCATGCCACAACGCTGCGCTAACGGCGGGTTTTGGGCAAGCGCCGTCAGCGGCAGAATGGCCGGAACTGGGGCGTTATCGGCCTCTCTTTCGTTGCGCTGCGAAGGCAGTAGCCGACCGGCAGCTTCGCGGCCGCAGGAACCCATACCCAGCCATCCGGCTAGCGAAGGGCGCTTCCCAAATGCGGACATCTGTTCATCCCAATCGAACGGCGGCATCTGTGGTCCGGCCGACGCGCTCGGGAACGGCCGAGACTGCGTCGATGGCGGTCATCGAGTAGGCTGTACAGCATGCGATGCGGCCGCTTGTGCTCGATAGGCAGCGGCGTCATCATCAGCCCAAAGATCGCCTGGGGAGGATCGCCATGAATGCACCGGCCAACGCGACCGCGCCCAAGGCTGCGCGTCGGTTCAGGCCGTCATTCTACCTCTGGATGACGCTGGCGATGGCGTTCTTCGTCTTCGGCGGATTTGGCATGAGCTACATCGTGCCGATGAGCCGGGGCGCGTTCCCGCCGGCGCCGCCGATCGTGCACCTGCACGGATTGATCTTCTTCTCCTGGATGCTGCTGCTGATCACGCAATCGGCGCTGGTCGGTGCCGGAAAGGTCAGACTGCACCGCAGCTTCGGCACCTGGGGCATCGCCCACGGCACCGCGATCATCGTGATCGGCCTCATGCTGCAGCTGATCGCGACCCGGCGGGCCATGGACAAGGGTTTCGCCGCGGGGACCGACGGCCTCTATTTGGGGTTGTGCGCTTTCGTCGGCTTCTCGACGATGTTCGCCCTGGCGATCCGCAACACCCACCGGCCCGACGTGCACCGGCGCATGATGCTGTTCGCCATGCTCCCGGTGCTGCCGCCGGGGGTGAACCGGTTCTGGTCCCACGCGTTTGGCCTGGAACCGATTCCTGTGGTGCCGCTGTACGCAACGTTATGGTCGATGGCGGCGGCCATCCTGATCCACGAATGGCGCGGCAGGGGGCGGATCAGCGGCTATTCGCTATTCGGCGCCGGCTGGATCGTCATCGAGGGCGTGCTTCACAAGATCGTGGTGCATTCGCCGCCTTTCGATCGTCTTGCTGCGGTCATCCTCGGCATGGTCTACTATCGCTAGGCCCGATTGCCGGCCGGCCGGCATGAGGACGTAAAGGTGACATGCGACATCCCCGGCCAGGCAAGCTCGGTGTCGGTAGTGGCTACCAATTTCAGCGGTTATGCGGTCGTTGGTAATGAGGGAGCCTCAACATATCGGATGATGCTCTGATCTTGGACGCTGGCGATCAGTTCATCGACGCGGCACAATAGTCGTTGTAACAAAGGCGATGTATTTGCTTCGGAGTATCCAAGAGTAAGATCAACTGTCGGGGTGTCGCCCTCGAGCGCTCTGGCAACAACGTTCGGCGTCAGCATGTTTTGGGCGTAGAGAGGAACGAGGGTTATTCCGCCGCTGGATGCGACCAACGACATTGCCGACGATATGTTCTCGCCCTCATACATCGGCTTGAGAGTGATCCCGGCCCGTAATGCGTAGTCGTCGATGACGGATTGCAATACGGGCGAGGTTCTCGCTGAACTGACGTACGTCTCGCGGGCGAGATCTTGCGGCGCGATCCTTTTGCGGGACGCCAGGTGGTGACCTACCGGCAGCACGGCGACCAAGGGTTCCTTTGCGAGCAGTTTAAATGAAATGCCCACGCTCTGCTTCTCGGGGCGCAGGAAGGCCATATCCAACTTCCCGCGCATCAACGTGAGCGCGAGCTCCGGCGAAGACAGACTACAGAGCGTGACTTCGGTCTGTGGTGCCTCTTCGCGAATTATGCGCAGCAGGTGAGGTAGCCAGGTCACCTCCAGCCCGACCAGGAACCCGATCGAAAGCACGGGTCTTTTTGGCTGCGCCGCCCGCTGCGCCCCATCTATGGCTGCCTCCACCTGCAGGAGTGCCAGCCTGGCGTGATCCAGGAAAACACGACCTGCCGGTGTGACCGCAATACCGCGCGCCTGCCGTTCCAGCAGCTCCACGCCGATCTCGGCTTCGAGATCGCGGATCTGCCTGCTCAAGGACGGCTGGGATGTGTTCAGTCGCTTCCTGGCGGCATGGAGCAAGCTGCCCTCTTCCGCGACCGCTACGAAGTAACGCAAATGACGAAGTTCCATCGCGATCGTCCTATACCTTCCAGGTATAGCTTGGACGTACAAAGTCTTTGTCGGGTTTAGAAGCTGATTTTACCATTGCGTCCTCGATCATCAGCGGCACGGCGAAGGACCAGACAATGCCTACCATTACCACCAAGGACGGCGTGAACATCTACTACAGGGATTGGGGATCGGGTCAGCCGATCGTGTTCAGCCACGGCTGGCCGCTGTCGGCGGACGACTGGGACGCCCAGATGACCTTCTTCCTCGGTCACGGCTTCCGGGTGATCGCCCACGACAGACGCGGGCACGGCCGCTCCGACCAGCCCGGCACGGGCAACGACATGGAGCACTGGGTTGCCGACCTCGCGGCCCTGACCGAATACCTCGACCTGCGCGACGCAGTCCACATCGGGCATTCGACGGGCGGCGGCGAGGTGGCTCGCTATGTCGCGCGCCATCAGGAGCGCGTCGCGAAGGCGGTGCTGGTCGCTTCACTGACGCCGAATATGTATCGGAGCGAGGACAACCCGTCCGGTCAACCGCCCGAGTGGTTCGAAGCGATCCGGGCAGGCGTGCTGGGCAACCGGTCGGAGTTCTTCCGTTTCGTGCCCGAGAATCCCTTTTACGGCTACAATCTCGACGGGGCCAAGCCCTCGGAGCCAGTGATCGCGAACTGGTGGCGCCAGGGCATGGCCGGGGGCGCGCTCGCTCACCACGCGACTGTCGACTCTTGGCTCGAAGATTATACCGATGACCTCAAAAGGATCACCGTACCGGTGCTGGTGATGCACGGTGAGGCCGATCAAGTCGTCCCGTTTGCAAGTTCGGTTCCGCGGGCGGTCGACCTGCTCGAGAAGGGGTCGCTGAAGACGTATCCCGGCTATCCCCACGGCATGCTGACCACACATGCGGACGTCCTCAACCCGGACCTGCTCTCGTTCATCAGGTCTTGACGGCAGCTTTCACCATCAGTGCGTTTCGAGCTGTAGAATAAGGGAGGGTGGGCTGGGGTTCGGTATCCTGGAGAAACGGATAATTACCTCCACCCTCCCACGAAAATTTGCCGGCTGAAACGGGCGACGCGCTACCGCCCGCCCGTTCCGCTGACGCGCCACACCACGTTGCCCACGTCGTCCGCCACCAGCAGCGCGCCGGTGCGATCGAGCGCCACGCCGACCGGCCGCCCGCGCACGGTCTTTTTGTCAGGCGCAAGGAAATCGGTCACGACCGGGACCGGCGCTCCGTTCGGCCGCCCGTTGACGAACGGCACGAAGATCACCTGATAGCCGTTGAGCGGATCGCGGTCCCAGCTGCCATGTTCGCCGACGAACGCGCCGTCGGCGAATTGCGGCGACAGGGTCTCGTTCTGGCTGAAGGTGACGCCCAGCGCCGCGACATGCGAGCTCAGGCCATAATCGGGCTTGATCGCCTTCGCCACCATCGCCGGATTTTGCGGATGGACGCGGACGTCGACATGTTGTCCCCAGTACGAATAAGGCCAACCGTAGAAGCCCCCTTCCCTGATCGACGTCAGATAATCGGGGACGAGATCGGGCCCGATTTCGTCGCGTTCGTTGACGACCGCGAACAGCTGCCCGGTGCCGGGCTGGATGGCGAGATTGGTCGGGTTGCGCGTGCCGGTCGCATAGATGCGCTTGGCGCCGGTCAGCCGATCGACCTCATAGATCGCCGCCCGCCCTTCCTCGACGTCCATCCCGTTTTCGGTGATGTTGCTGTTCGATCCGACGCCGACATAGAGCTTCGATCCGTCGGGGTTCGCCACCATCGACTTGGTCCAATGGTGGTCGATCGGGCCCGCCGGCAGATCGGTGAGCTTGACGCCGGGCGCGGTGATCTTCGTCTGCCCGGGCGTGAACGGGAATGCGATGATCGCGTCGGTATTGGCGACGTACAACGTCCCCGCCACCCACGCGACGCCATAAGGCGAGTGCAATTTGTCGACGAGCACGGTCTTGAGCTCGGGAATGCCGTCGCCATTGGCGTCGCGCAGCAGGGTGATGCGGTTGCCGCCCTTGGCCGCGGCACCGGCGCGCGCCTTGACCTTGCCCTGGATATAATCCTTCGGCCGGAACGGCTTGCTGCCGGGTCCGTTGCTTTCGACGACCAGGATATCGCCGTTGGGCAGCGGGTAGACGATGCGCGGATGCATCAGTCCGGTCGCGATCGCCTGGATATGCAGACCGGCGGGCACGGTCGGGGTCTCGCCCTTCTTCCAGCCGACCACCTGCGGCACGTGCATCGGCGGGACGAGATATTGGTGCGGCTCGGGCAGGACGGGATCGGGCCCATATTGTTTCGCCGGATCGCCGCCCTTGCCGCTGCAGGCGGCCAGCACGGCGAGGAGCGTGAGGGCCGGGATCGCGCGAACCGAACGGAGGGTCATGCCATGTCTCCCCGGCCAGCGCGGCCGATCGCGGTGACGCGCCAGCCGCGCAGGCCGGCGACCAGCAGCAGCAGCGTGACGATGATCGACAGGGTGATGCCGGTCGGCACGACCGAGGTCCATGCGTCGCGCGTATGCACGAAGACGTTGACCAGCGAGAGGATCGCAGCGCCCGCGAGCAGGCCGAAATCGAGCCAGCGAATTGGCCCGGTCCGGCCGAGCGCGAGCTCGATCAGCAGGACGATCGCGGCGATCAGCGCGAGCACGAGCCCGCCCGTGATCAGCCAGGCGGAGAAATTGGCCCACTGCATCAGCGCATTGCTGGAATACATCGCGTCGGTGGCCAGCGCCGCCATCAGCAGCGCGCCGCCGAGCCCGACGAAGAAGGGGTGCCATGGTCCCGGAACAGGGCCGGTGCCCGCTCGCCTCGCCATATCTCTCTCCCTGCGGCGCAACCGCGATCAGGTGCGATGCGCGCTACCCAAACAAGGCGCGATGCTAGCAGTTCCCGACTGCTGCGGACAGCCGAATGGAGCGATGACCCGGCCTATCGCGTCCCCGCCCCGAAATGTACCGTCCCGCTCACCCCCCAGGTGCGCGGCTTGGCGTAGACGCCCGCAACCGTGCCATCGAACAAGGTGTTGTCGTAGCCGTAGACCCGGTATTGCTCCTTGAAGAGATTGTTCACGAACGCCGCAATCTCCCACGCGCCGCTCTGCGGCCCGAAGCCGATGCGCGCATTGGCGACGTTGTAGGCGCCCTCGCGCTCGACCGGCGCGCACAGCACGGTGAAGCAGAAGCTGCCCGAATGCTGCACGTCGCCCTGGATCGACGCCATCCCGCCCGCAATCGCGAATTCGTAGCGCGCCACCGCGCTGCCGGAGAATTTGGGGGTCTGCGGCAGGCGGTGGTTCACGATCGTCGCGAGATCGGGCAGCTCGACATGCTTGACTTGCGTATCGAGCAGCGAGCCGCTGAGCTGGAGCGTCAGCCCGCGCACCGGGCGGGTCGCGAAATCGGCTTCGATGCCCTTCGAGCGCGCCGGCAGATTCACCACCGTCTGCACCGCGCCATATTGGGCGAAGGCCTGATAATCGTGATAATTATAATAGAAAGCAGCGAGGTTGAGCGTCGTGCCCGGCGCCAGGGTCAGCTTGCTGCCGATCTCGTAGGCATCCAGCGTCTCGGGCTTGTAGGCGATGCCGTTGAGGGTCGCGACCTCGGCGCCGGGAAAGGGCGTGCCGGTCGAAAAGGTGAAGCCACCGCTCTTCGATCCGCGATTGTAGCTCGCATAGAGCAGCACGCTATCGACCGGTTTGTAATCCAGTTCCGCCCGCGCGGTGACGCCCGAGAAGCTCGGCGCCGCATCCGACGGCGTGGCGGTGATGCCGCCCATCGGATTGGTCACGCCGTTCTCGGTGTAGGACACGTTGTGCGAATTGTAGGTGATGGTGATGTCGGAGTAACTGGTCTCCGAGCCGAAATAACTGCCCTTCTTCTTGTCGTGCCAGTAACGCAGGCCGCCGATCAGCTTGATCTGGTCGGTCAGCTTCCATTCGTCCTGCGCGAAGAAGGCGAATGACGAGGTGCGCTGCGAGAAGGCGACGGTCGGATCGTAGCCGTAGAACAGATCGGCATATTTGCCGGTATAATGCCCGCTGATGTGCATGCCGTAAGCGCCGATCGTCAGGTGATTGGCGCCGAAATCGCCCTGCAGCCGCAATTCTTCCGAAACCTGATCGAGCTTCGATCCCTGGTAGAAATAGACGCCGGAGGCGGGCGAGGAATTGCCGTCCTCGGTGTAGAATTTGGTGCCGTGCTGGTAATCGGTGATCGAGGTCAGGCTGAGCGGGCCGCCGAGATCGGCATCGACGCGGAAGGTCGCGCCGAACAATTTGCGATCGACATAGCTCGGATCGGTCGCGGCGGTCTTGTACGGATCGCCGCCGCGGGCGGGGTTGATCGCGTCGTTGCGATAGCCCGCCCCGGTCTCGCCCGGGCCCGATCCCCAGTAAGCGCAGCTGTCGTTGGGGGCGAGCACCTCGCCCTGGAATTGCGCGTTGGGGCAACTCGCGACCAGCGAATAGAGGCCCGCCTGCCGCTCCTTCGGCGCGCGCAGGTAGCGGACGGTCAATTTGGTCTGGATACTGCTGGTCGGCTGCCAGGCAAGGATGCCGCGCAGCGCCCAGTGATTGTTGGCGCCGCGCGCGGGCAGGCCGGGATTGATGTTGACGATGTAGCCCTTGTCGCGATCGCGGATGCCGGCGAGGCGGAACTGGAGCGTGTCGGTGATCGGCCCCGAGATCGCGCCTTCGGTCAGAAGCTGGCCGTAGCTTCCGGTCGTGACGCTCAGATAGCCGCCGAAATCCTTGGTCGGCTGGTTCGAGACGAACTGGACCGCGCCACCCGTCGCGTTGCGGCCGAACAATGTGCCCTGCGGCCCGCGTAACACCTCGACCCGGGCGAGATCGAAGGTCGGGAAGCTCGCGGTGTTGATCGAGCTCGAATAGGCGTCGTCCTGATAGACCGCGACCGGCGGCTCCTGTTGATCGCCATAATCGTTCTGCGAGACGCCGCGGATGTTGAACACCACCTGCGCCGAGGAATAAGCGTTCATCTTCAAGGTCGGCACCGCACGCGTCAGATCGGTGGCGTCGTTGATATTGAGATCGGTCAGCGTCTTGTTCGACAGCGCCGTGACGGCGATGCCGACATCCTGCAGCCGCTGCTCGCGCCGCTGCGCGGTGACGACGATATCGCCCATCGGATCGGCCGCCGGGGGCGGAGCGGCGGTCTGCGCGACCGATGCCGCCATGGGGATCGTCATCGCCAGCGCGGCCAGCGCGGCCCCGCTTTGCAAGCCCAACCCGAACGATCCACGCCGCGTCGCCATAGGAGCCCCTTCGCTGATGCTTTCCGCGCTCCCCCCACCCCGCGCCTGGAAGCCCGGCGCTTGAATGGGAGACTAACCGGGGCCCGCTAATGGTCCACACAAGCATTCCTTATGGAGACGAAACGATCCGCCGCCTGCCGGCGCTTGATCCGGTCACCGGCCTGGACCATCCTGCCGCCAAACCGAAGGGAGAGAGAAATGAAGTCGATCTGGATCGCGGCGGCCGCCACCGGCATGATGCTGGCGCAGGCCGCGCCGGCGCAATTGCCGCCGGGGGTGTTCGCCGGCGAGAAGAGCTATGCCGCGGCGACCGCCGGCACCTACGATCTCGACGCCGGCCATACTGCCGTGATCGCGAAGGTCTCGCATATCGGCTACAGCCTCAGCGTCTTCCGCTTCGACAAGGTTAGCGGAACGCTGACCTGGGATCCGGCCAGGCCCGAGGCTTCGGCGCTCTCGGTCGAGGTCGCGACCGCATCGATCTCTACCCCTGTTCCGGGCTTCGCCGCCGAGCTGGGCGGCAAGGGCTTCCTCAACACGCAGGCCTACCCGACCGCCACGTTCGTCTCGACCGCCTTCCACAAGATCGATGCGACCCACGGCAAGGTCGACGGCCAGTTCACGCTGATGGGCAAGACCAGGCCGCTCACCTTCAACGTCGAGCTGATGGGCGCGGGCAAGGGTTTCATGGGAAAGCCACGGCTGGGCATCGCAGCGGCCGCGGATATCAACCCGGCCGATTTCGGGCTGCCGGCGATGTTCGCCGCGCCGATCGCCCTGGTGATCGATGCGGAGTTCGCGCATCAGTGACCTGCCCGCAAAAACTAACGCCGCACTGCACCAATTAGTGCTTGACCTTTCTTTGACGTATGTCCAGTTTTCCACCCGATAGCTGATTCCAGCGCCAAGGGGGGCACCGCTTATGATCCAGAAGCGCCGCGACTTCTGTGCCCGGAAGGGACACCATGAATAGCGATTCCGGAAAGATTGTCGGTGTGCCCCGTCGTGTGGGGCTGATCGCCTTGTGCGTCGCGGGGCTGCTCGGCACCACGGCCGTCATCGCCGAGTCCGAGAAGGGCGATGCCGGCAAGGTGCCGGCCGACTGGAAAGAGACCGAAGCCGGCATTCCCGTCACCGATCCGCTGACGACCGCCAAATGCGGCGGCTGCCATACCCCCGATGCCAAGGGCAATCTCTCGCGCATCTCGTGGGTGCGCGCCACGCCCGAGGGCTGGTCGCAGACGATCAAGCGCATGGTCAAATTGAACGGCGCGGTGGTCAGCCCCGAAGAGGCGCGCAGCATCGTCCAGTATCTCGGCACTTTCCACGGCCTCGCGCCCGAGGAAGCCAAGCCGGTCATGTATTTCGCCGAGCATCGCGTCCAGGACGAGACGATCATTCCGAACGAGGCGGTACGCGGCGCCTGTGCTAGCTGCCACGCCTTCGCGCAGCCGATGTCGTCGCGCCGCAGCCATCGCGAATGGGGCCTGCTCCAGCAGATGCACATGGCGCTCTACCCGCAGGCCGAGCGCCAGTATAACCGGCCCGCGACCGGCCCGCTTTCGCCGACCGACAACCCGGCCCCCGCCGCCCCCGGCACCAAGCCGCCGATGGTGGCCGAGGTCGCGCTGGAATGGCTGTCGAAGAACGCCACCCTCCACACCACCGAATGGGAGGCCTGGCGCCCCCGCATCCAGGCGCCGACCCTGGCCGGCCAGTGGCTGATCAGCGGCGCGATGCCCGGCCACGGCCAATTCGTCGGCGAGATGAAGGTCGCGCCCAAGCCGGGCGCGCCGACCGAATTCGTCACGACGACCACCTTGCGCTCGCTCGAGACCGGCAAGAGCGTCACCCGCACCGGTACCGGCCTGGTCTATGGCGGCTATTCGTGGCGCGGCACCTCGCATGGCGCGGCCCCCGGTGGCGGCGAAGAGACGATGCGCGAGACATTGTGGTTCGCGCCCGATCGCGGCAACGCCGTCGGCCGTATCTATTGGGGCGCCTATCAGGAATTCGGGCTCGACGTGACGATGGTCCGCGAGACCGGCATTCCCAAGCTCGCCGCAGTCACGCCGGGCGCGATCAAGACCGGCACGCAGGGCGCCAAGGTGCATGTCTACGGTGCCGGCATCCCGGCCGATCTCAAGCCGCAGGACTTGAGCTTCGGCGCGGGCGTCACCGTGGCGGCGGTCGACTCGATCACCCCCAGCGAAGCGGTGATCACGGTCAACGTCGCGCCCGATGCGGTCGGCGGCCAGCATGACCTGGCGCTGCGCGGCGTCCCGCTCGAAAAGGCGCTGCCGGTCTATGCCAAGGTCGATTATATCAAGGTCACCCCCGAAACCGCGCTCGCGCATCTCGGCGGCCTGAAATATCCCAAGGGCTATATCCAGTTCGAGGCGATCGGCTATTCGGCCGGCGCCGACGGCAAGCCCAATACCGCCGACGATTTCGCGATCGGCCCGGTCGACGCAAACTTCGCGATGATCGAATTCCCGACCACCACCTACGACGACGACACCAAGTTCGTCGGCAAGATCGATAGCAACGGCCTCTTCAGCCCCAATGTCGAGGGGCCCGATCCCGCGCGCCGCTTCATGCGCAACAATTATGGCGAGGTGTGGGTCACCGCGACCAGCAAGACGCTGATGGACCGGGAAGGCAAGCCGCTTTCGGGCCGCGCCTATCTGGTCACCACAGTGCCGCTCTATAAGATGTGGGATCAGCCGGAGGTGTCGAAATGAATGTGATGACCAATATCGACGCCCGCGCATACAGTATCGGCGAGCTTCATTCCTTCCAGGCGGCCGAGCAGACCTTCGTCTATCTCGTCACCGCAGGCGCGATCTTCGCTTTGGACGAAGGCGCGCGATCGGTCGTCGCCAAGCTCGCCGAGGCGCCGATGCTGCATGGCGCGCTGGTCGGCGAGTTGCAGGCGCATGGCTATAGCCGCGAGGATGCCGAAGAGCTGATCCGCGAACTGCTCTATGCGCAGGCGATCACGTCCGAGGGCATCACCCCGGTGCGGGCACCCGGGCCGGTCAACCCGCCCAAGGACTTCCCGCTCCAGGCTCTGGTGCTCAACGTCACCAACCAGTGCAATCTTGCCTGCACCTATTGCTACGAGTTCGGCGCCGACAAGATCGCGACGCCGGCGGGCAAGCCCAAATATATGTCGATCGAGACCGCCAAGGAGTCGGTCGACTTCCTGATGAAGAAGTCGCCCGGCCGGCGCGCGGTGAACATCACCTTCTTCGGCGGCGAAACCTTGATGAACTTCAAGCTGCTGCGCGAAGTCGTGCTCTATGCCGAAGAGCAGGCCGCGGCGCAGGAGCGCGGCATCGGCTTCAGCCTGACCACCAACGCCACCCTGCTGACCGACGAGATCATCGATTTCCTGTCCGATCACGGCATCGGCGTCACCGTCAGCATGGACGGCCCGCCCGAAATGCAGGACGCACGCCGCGTCTACAAGAACGGCAAGGGCTCCTATGCGGTGATCGAGCCGCGCCTGCGCAAGCTGATCGCGCGGCATCGCACGCGGGCCATCGCCGCGCGCGTGACGCTCACCAACGGCGTCACCGACGTGATGCGCATCTATCGTCACCTGAAGGACGATCTCGGCTTCCACGAGGTCGGCTTCGCGCCGGTCACCAATTCGGGCGACCGCGATTATGCGATCAACGACAATTCGATGGGCGAGGTGCTCGACGGCTTTCACCTGCTCGCCGAAGAGTGGCTGGAATTCGCGCTCGCGGGGAAGATGCACGGCTTCTCCAACGTCAGCGAGACGATCGGCGAGTTGATCCAGGGCGTGAACAAGTCGCACCCGTGCGGCGCGGGTCTCGGCCTGCTCGGCGTCAGCCCGTCGGGCGATCTGTCGCCCTGCCACCGCTTCACCGATGCGGACACGCACACGCTCGGCCATATCTCGACCGGGATAGACGATGCGAAGCGCGAGGATTTCCTCACGCGCGGGCATGTCGAGGCGAAATATGAGTGCCAGAGCTGCTGGGCACGCCCGCTCTGCGCCGGCGGCTGCCATCACGAGGCGTTCGTCCGCTACGGCGACACCGGCCATGCCAATCTGCATTATTGCGACTGGATCCGGCAGTGGACCGACACCTGCCTGCGAATCTACGGCACGGTAAGCGCCAAGAACCCCGATTTCCTCGATCAATTCGCTGCTCGGAAGGCCCTGGCATGAAGCATTTGAAAGCGATCAATCAGAAAGCGCGGCGGATCGACGATGCCGTCGTGCAGGCCGAGGCGGTGACCGAGGACGATATCGTCGCCCTCCAGCAGAAGCCGGCGGCGCGTCCGCACGTGCCGATGGGCTGCACCCTCTCTTTCTCGCCGGGCTGGGAAGTCGATGCGGGCGGCGGCACGGCAGGCCTGTGCCAGCCGGTCGAGCGCGACATCTACGATTGCTACGTCACCTGCTTCTGGCCGGTGCAGGTGGCCGATCACCTCAATTATTCGCCCGATTGGGCCAAGAATTGCGGATCGGCGGCCAAGGACTGGCGCAATCTCGACATCGTCTATCCGTGACGCGCGCCTTGGGCGGCGTTGGTCAATATTTGGGCGGGGGTTCCGGCTTATGAAGAGGTTCCAACTCGGGCTGGCAAGCCTGCTGACGCTGGGCGCAGCGGCAGCCCCGATCGGTGCGGCGACGGTCGTGCTCGGCGGCTATCCCGACCAGATCCAGTTCGTCGACGACAAGAGCGGCAAGGTCACCGAGAAAGTTACGCTGGCGACCGGCCTGCCCGAGAATATCCAGCTCTCGGCGGATGGCTCGAAAATCTATGTCCGCACGCTCAGCACCTCGGGCATCGAGGTGATCGACGCGAAGACGCGCAAGGTTCTCAGCAAGTTCAGCCTCGATACGCCGGTGGCGCGCTATCGCTTCAGCGGCGGCGTGCCCGATCCTTCGGGCAAGCTCTTCTACCTGATCGGCAAGCGCATCGATAAGGGCGTCGATCTCTACCGCGTCGGTAAGCTGCAGATCATGGTGGTCGACATGCAGCAGCAGAAGGTCGTCCACACCTTCGATCTCGATCCCGACGACGAGCCCGAATATCGCGCCGCGCTCGCCATGTCGCCCGACGGCAAGACCCTGTTCGCGTTCTTCAAGCAGGTGCTGATCATCGACACGACCGATCTGAAGGTCGTCGACCGGATCGATCTCGCCAAGCCGGATTCGCCCGGTATGCAGGATGTCAGCATGGGCGGCAACCTGGAGACGCTGCGCGATCCGAACCAATATATCTCGGTCTTCAACGCCGAGGATCCGTACATCCACAACAAGGTGTTCGGCATCGCGCGCTTCGATCTCACCGCGCGCAAGTTCAGCTACAAGCCGATCGGCCCGGCGCCGGATTCGATGGGCGGGCTCGAAGTCTCGCCCGACGGCAAGGATGGCTACACCGTCGCGGTCAATGGCAAGCTCGGCAGCCAGCGCTGTGAATTCTGGCACTTCAACCTGACGACCAACGCCGCGGTCGGCTCGGCCGAATTCCCATGCCGCCGCCGCTTCTATTTCAGCATGTCGGCCGACGGGAAGGATCTCTACATTTACGGTGCAGGCTTCGATGTCGCGGTCTATGATGCCAAGACATTGAAGTACAAGACCGATTGGGAGCTGCGCAACGACATCACGATGGCGGGCCTGCTCACGATCAAATAGGCCGCTCGCCGGGAGTGTTTTCGATTTCGACGCCGGACCAGCGCCTGTCTTCAGTCCTGGTCCGGGGTACGGGCCTTGCCGCGCATTGCTGCCTCAAGTTGCTTGGCGACGCGGGGATTCCGGCACGGCAGGAGGCGGTGGCGCGGCCGGCGCGGCCCGCCTTGCTGATGAGCGAGCCCGCTTTGGCACTGGTGCGCGATTGTCTGGGGCGTCCACAACTGCTGGCGGATCATCCGCGCGTGCGGCGGCGGATCGTCGCGTGGGGCGGCAAGGATCCGGTGTCGGTCGATCATGATGCGATCGTGTTGACGGCCGGCGCGTTGGAGACGGCGCTCTCCTCACCCGACGTCATCCCAGCGAAGGCTGGGATCTCAGGAGGAGAAGAGCGCGCTCAACTCGCACGAGACCCCAGCCTTCGCTGGGGTGACGGAAGGGTTGGAAGTGGGTTCACCCTCCACATCGACCCACCCTTCCCCAATCCCGCCGCGCAAAGCTTCGGCCAACGCCCGGCGCGCGCCCTCCCCGTCCGTCTGCGCCGCCCCGAAGACCGCGAAGCCTGCTGGATCGAAGCGGTCGACCAAGGCTGGCTCTTCCTCTTGCCCTCAGGTGAAGACAAAGGCTGGCTGCTGTGCGTCGGCGAAAGCGCGCTCGATCAGTCCCGTCACATCGCCCCTCGCATCGAACCGACCGGCCCCGCCAGCGGCGCGTTCGAAACCGCCCCGCGCCTGATCGAATCCCTCACCGGCAGCGACTGGCTCGCCTGCGGCCCCGGTGCGATCGCGTTCGATCCGATCTGCGGCGACGGCAGCGCGCAGGCGGTGCGCGAGGCGATCCTCGCGGTCGCGGTCGTCACCGGCATCGCCGAGGGGCATGACGCGCCGCCGCTTCTGGCGCATTATCAGGCGATGCTATTGGCGGCGATGCGACGTCATTTGCGTCTCTGTGGGGACTTTTACGCGACCGGCGGGCAGAGCCCGTGGTGGCGCGGTCAGTTCGAAGCACTGCGCGAAGGCTTCGACCGGTGCACCGCGCGGCTGGCCACCTATCCCGAGCCCGCCTACGAACTGCATGGCTTCCGCCTCGTCGAACGCGGCGTCACCGCATGACTCCCGACACGCAATCGGTGGCGACCTGGCGCACCTACACCCGCCTCGCGCCGTTCCTGCGCCCCTATCTCGGGCGGCTGGCGGTGGTGATCGTCATCAGCCTGTTCTCGACCGCGCTGTCGCTCGCGCAGCCCTATTTGTCGAAGCTGATGATCGACCGCGCCCTGCTCCGCGCCGACATGCGCGCCCTGCTCACGATCGCCGCCGCGATGGTGATCGTCACGATCGCCGGCTATGCGCTCAACATCCTCGCCAGCTACCGCTACATTTCGGCTTCGGCCGCGATGCTGTTCGATATCCGCGTGGCGATATTGCGCCACCTGCAGCGTCTCTCGCCGCGCTTCTACGGCAGTTTCCGGCTGGGCGACCTGCTCTCGCGATTGAATGGCGACGTCAGCGAGATCCAGCGGGTCACCGCCGACGGGCTGCTCTCGATCCTGAGCAACGTGCTGATGCTGGGCGGCTGCATCGCCGCGATGCTGTGGCTCGACTGGCGGCTGTTCGTGATCGGGGTGATCCTCGTGCCGTTCTGCGTGCTGGCATTGCTCCACTACCAGAAACGGCTGACCCGCCTGACCGCCGAGACGCGCGAGCGCGGCGCCGATCTCGGCAGCCTGCTGGTCGATACGATCATGGGGATGCGCGTCGTCACCGCCCTGCGCGCGGGCGAGCATGAGGTCGGCCGCTTCGGCGATCGCAACCAGGCGTTCGTCGGCACGATGCTGCGCCTGCAGGTCACCTCGTTCATGGCGGGCGCGGTGCCCGGCACCTTGCTGACCATGACGAGCGCCGGCGCCGTCCTCTATGGCGGCATGCAGATCATCGCGGGCAAGATGACGATCGGCACGCTGGTGGCGTTCATGGCCTATCAGTCGCGACTGTTCGGCCCGGTGCAGGCGCTGATGGGGCTGATGTCGGGATTGAGCTCAGCGCGCGTGTCGCTCGCGCGGCTGTTCGTGCTGCTCGACGCGCGCATCGACGTGGTCGAGCGGGCCGATCCGGTGGCGCTGCCGGCGGTAAGCGAGGCGATCCGCTTCGAGCATGTCTCGATGGCGCAGGGCGGGCGGCCCGTGCTGACCGATGTCGGCTTCGCGATCCCGGCGGGCGCCTTCTGCGCCATCCTCGGGCCTTCCGGGGTCGGCAAATCGACGATGGCGGATCTGATGGCGCGTTATCTCGACCCCGATGGCGGCCGCGTGCTGATCGGCGACCGCGACCTGCGCGATTTCCGCATCGACGATCTGCGCCGTGAGATCATCCTCGTCGACCAATCGCCGCATCTGTTCAACGATACGATCGGCGCCAACATCGCCTTCGCGCTGCCCGGCGCCACCCCGGCCGATATCGCGCTCGCGGCGCGCCACGCCGGGCTCGACGCGCTGATCGCGAAGCTGCCCGATGGCCTCGAGACGCGCGCCGGCGAACGCGGGCTCGCTTTGTCGGTCGGCGAGCGCCAGCGGATCGCGCTCGCCCGCGCCTTGCTGCGCCGCCCGAGCGTCCTGATCCTCGACGAGCCGAGCGCTGCGCTCGACGAGGAAACCGAGAAACTGATCGCGCAGGGCCTCCGCCTGGCGCTGCCCGACGCGACGATCGTCGTCATCACCCACAAGCCCGCGCTGGCGCAGATGGCGGACATGGTCGTCACGCTCGACGATGGCCGGGTCACTATCCAACCGATCGCCGATGTCGCCCTCGCCTGACCCCGCCGATCCCGATCGCCCGCTGCCGCCGCTCTTCCCGGGCCGCACCGGCGCCGGAATCCGGATCGCAGTGATCGACAGCGGCGTCCATCCGGGACACGATCATATCGATGCGGACAGGATCGCGCCCGGCACGGCGATCGGTGCCGACGGCGGCATCGAGGAAGGCGTCGACGTCGCGCGCGACTATCTTGGCCACGGCACCGCGGTCACCGCGGCGATCCAGGAGAAAGCGCCCGAAGCCGTCTGCATTCCCGTGCGCGTGTTCGAACGCGCGCTGCGCACCAACAGCCGCGTGCTGGCCGCCGCGATCCGCTGGTCGATCGCGCAGCAGGTCGATCTGATCAACCTCAGCCTCGGCTCGACCAACCCCGCCCATGCCGATCTGTTCGCGCGACTGGTTGAGGAAGCGAGCGACGCCGGCACCCTCATCGTCGCCGCGCGCGAGGCCGACGGCGTGCCCTGCTACCCCGGCATCACCGACGGCGTCCTTCCGGTGGAACTCGATTGGGAGTGTCCCCGCGCGCGTTTTGGTCTGGCGGGCACGCCCGAACGCCCGATCCTGCGGGCGTCAGGCTATCCGCGCGCGATCCCCGGCGTGCCGCACCGGCGCAATTTGTACGGCATCAGCTTCGCGGTCGCGCAGGTGACCGGATTTGCGGCGTTGGCGGGCGAGGGGTTGCCGCAATCGCGCGTCACGGCGCTGATCGACGCCATACGCGAACAGGCCAGCGAGAATCGTCATCCTCGCGAAGGCGGGGATCCATATTCTCAAAGGTTCGGAGGTTATGGATCCCCGCCTTCGCGGGGATGACGGCCTTTCAAGCCGTCCGTCGCTCCGCTTCCAGCGGCTCCGCCGGCCCCGTGTCCATGCGCACCGGCCCGGGCCGCGCGAACAGGTAGCCCTGCCCGAAATGGCAACCCAGCTCGCGCAGCCGCTGCCGCTGCGCCGGCGTCTCGATACCCTCCGCCACCACCGTCTTGCGCAGGCCATGGCCGAGCCCGATGATGGCGCGGACGATCTCCTCGCTCTGCCCGCCATCCTCGAGCAGGCCGAGCACGAACGAGCGGTCGATCTTCAGCGTGTCGACCGGCATCTGCTTGAGGTGGATCAACGAGGCATAGCCCGTCCCGAAATCGTCGAGCGCGATGCGCACCCCGGCGC
The DNA here is from genome assembly GCF_044905095.1 of Sphingomonas sp. MMS24-J13. Taxonomy (NCBI): domain Bacteria; kingdom Pseudomonadati; phylum Pseudomonadota; class Alphaproteobacteria; order Sphingomonadales; family Sphingomonadaceae; genus Sphingomonas; species Sphingomonas sp. MMS24-J13. Next base: position 417,910 of record NZ_CP173258.1, on the reverse strand, counting down.
AGTGCAGCATGTGCAGCGCCGACAGGATATCGTCGCCCGCACGCTCCAGCACGATGCCCTCGGTCAGTTCGATGCACAGGTCGGCCGGGCGTATACCCGCGGCGGCGATCCGATCGAGCAGGCGTTGCGCCGCCCGCGTGCCGCGCAATTGTGCGCCGGTGAAGTTGACCGAGAGCGAACCGGCGCCGTTCGCCTGCCCGCGCAATTCGGCGAGCGCGAGCGCCAGCACGCGTTCCTGCACCAGCAGGCCGATCCGCCCGTCGGTCAGGATATCGCCGAAGATGGCCGGCGTAAGCAGGCCGAGATCGGGGTGGTGCCAGCGCAGCAGGGCTTCGTGGCCGATCGCGCGGCCGTCGGCCAGATCGACGATCGGCTGGAAATGGATCGCGAATTCGCCGCGCTCGAGCCCGACATAAGCGTCGCGCACGAACGCCGCCTTGCGGTCGATCTGCGCGCGCAGGCTCGGGTCGTAAGCCTGCCGTCGTCGACGCCCGAGCCGTTTGGCGCGATACAAAGCGAGATCGGCATTCTTGTAGAGCGTCGCGGTGTCGGTCGCGTCCTTGCGGAACTGCGCCGATCCGATGCTGAGCGAGATCGGCCAGCCCCGCCCGGCGTGGCTGGTCTGCTCGTCCTGCAGCGCGTCGAGCGCGGCGGCGGCGATGTCCGCATCGGCTTTGTCCGCCGGCAGCAGGATCGAGAATTCGTCGCCGCCGATCCGCGCGACATGCGCCGCGGGGCCGACCGCGGCGACCAGCCGCCGCGCGACATGCGCCAACAGGGCGTCCCCGCCGTCATGGCCGAGCCGGTCGTTCACCGCCTTGAGGTGATCCACATCGACCAGGAACAGGGTGAAGTCCTGCGCATCCTCGCGCTCGATCAGCGCCTGCAGCGCGATCTGGAAGGCGGCGCGATTCTGCAATCCGGTGAGGAAATCGGTGTGCGCGGCGCGGCGCAGCGTCTCGGTCTCGATCGCGATGGCGTTGTGCGCCTGTTCGGCCAGGTCGCGCTCGCGGCGAAGCAGGCGGAAGCGATCGGCGATCGCAAGCGACAGCACCACCGATTCGAAAGCGATGCTCGCGAAGGTCGCCATGTCGACGATGTCGTTCTGCCCGAGCAGGCCGAGATTGCGCGCCAGCCGTAACAGGAACACCGAGCTCGGCGGCAGCCAGCCGCCGAGATAGAAATACACCGTGCGGCTGCCACGCCGGATCGCGAAGGTAACGCTCGCCACGGCCGATATCGCGCTCGCGAAGATCGCGTAATTCATCCAGTGATCTGTCATCGCGGCGGGCAACAGATAGTCCGCCGAAGCGACGATGCCGCACAGCAGACCAATCACGGCAATCGTTCTGACCACCCTTTGCAGCCAGGGGGGAACCATGCCATCTTCCAGCACGGCGAGCAGAAAGTTGTTGCCGGTGAAGATCATCGCGCCGACCAGCACGAAATCGGCCCGCACCGCCCAGGGCCCGACGAAGCCGGGCAGGAAGAAGGCGGCAGCATTGGTCCAGGTCAGGCCGTAAGCCAGCGTCACCCCGGCCCAGATCAGATACCAGCGCTGAAACGCATAACGCTGCCCGGTATAGATCAGCAGATTGTAGGTGGCGGCGGACAAGATCGCGCCTGCGAACAGCCCGATCAGCAGCAGCCATCCGGCATCGATCCGCACCGCCTGAGCGGGTGCGGCGGCGGTGACCTTTCGCATCAGGCCGAGATCGTCGAGCCGGTCGAAACCGATATAAAGCTGCGCCAGATCGGCCCCAGGACGATCGATCGCAAAGCGCAGCAAGCCGCCGGGCGACCAATGGCCGGCCAGATCGCCCGGTCCGCGCACGATCCGTTGCGACCGCCCGTCGCGCGCCACCGCGACGATCGCGATCCGATCGAACCGCGCCTGATCGATGCGAAGCTGCCAGCGGGTGGGTAAGTCCCGCAGTGCCGAGGGCCGGTCGAGCCGTAGCCACACCCAGCGGTCATGATAATCCGGGCCGGTGACGGCAGTTCCGCAGACGAAACGTAGATGCGCGAGCGTGCTGTCCGAAGCCGGCGGACCGGCCGGTGCGCTTGCGGCGCAGAGCGACGATCGGAGCTCGATCGTCTGCGCCTGCGCCGCCTGCGGCCAGACGTGCAGCGATGCGAATATCAAAAGGCCAAATATCCAACGCCGCACCGGCACCGCCACTCCCCACAATGGCTCGTGCGCTCAAATCGCTGCAAATTGGTTAACAAGTGTGTACGTGAATAACCCGATATATGAGGCGGTTAGGCCGGGATCGCCTATCACCCGTCGAGCGTCTCGGTGTCCCAGGACGACACCGCCACCTCGTCCAGCTCGCAGCCGCCGACCCCGATCACGCGTGCGGTCATCATGTAGACGCCGACGAGCGCGACCATCTCGAAGACCAGAGCGTCGCTGAACAGCGCGCGCGCCGCCGCCAGGGTCGCGTCGCTCGGGCTGACATCCACCACAAGTTCGGTGGTGAACTGGGCTACGACGCGCGTTTCGTCATCCAGATCGGAATAATCCCCCGCCTCGATCGCACGGATCTCGGCATCCGACATGCCGAGCCGGCGCGCGATCGAGCGGTGATGGTGGAGTTCATACTCGCTGTTCGACAGCGCGCCAACTCGCAGGACCAGCACTTCGCGCAAGCGCGGATCGATCGTCGTGCCGAACACGGTGGCGATCGAGACGTCGCGCTGCGGCTGCCAGAGCCCATCGGGTGTGTGCATCGCCATGCGCACGACGTTGAGCACCCGACCGCCGGGCGGATTGAGTGCGGCGCGCTTGGCTTCGGACAAAGTGGCGGGGTCTGGATAGGGAATCCGGCTCATCGCATCCTCTCTTTTTATCGCTGTCTGATCCCATTTCGTGCCGTTCCAGGCAATATCGACAGCCGGAACCATGGTCTTGGAGCGTGGACGCCCCTGCGCCCGGCCGGTACACAACTGGCACCCTAAGACTGAAAAAGCGGGGAGAGGATGGACGCGATCGCGCGGGGGAGTGTTGCGGCCGATTGGCTGAGACGGTTCGAACATGCTCTGGACAATCCGGACGCGGCGGACTGGCCGAGCCTCTTTACCGACGACGGCTACTGGCGCGATCTGATCGCCTTCACCTGGTCGATCGTCACGCTGGACGGCGCCGGCGCGATCGCCGCGATGGCGCGCCAGCAGGCCAGCGCGATCGCCGCATCCGCCTTCACGATCGATCCGGCGCTGTCGGACGGCGACGAAGCCTGGTTCGACTTCGAAACCGCGACCGCCCGGTGCAAGGGCTATGTGAAACTGGAGGGCGGCCGCGCCGCGATCGTGATGACCGCCGCGACCGCGCTCAGGGGCTTCGAGGAGCCGGCCGGCCCGCGCCGTATCCAGGGGATCGAGCATCGTGCGCAGAAAGGCCGCCGGACCTGGCTCGACGAGCGCAAAGCGCAGGAGAAGAGCCTGGGCTATGACGAGCAGCCTTATTGCCTGATCGTCGGCGGCGGGCAGAACGGGCTCGCGCTTGCGGCACGGCTCAAGCGGCTGGACGTGCCGACGCTCGTGATCGACGCGCACGGGAAGCCGGGCGATGCGTGGCGCAAGCGCTATCGCAGCCTCTATCTCCACGATCCGATCTTCCTCGATCACTTCCCCTATCTGCCCTTCCCCGATCACTGGCCGCTCTACACGTCCAAGGACAAGATGGGCGATTGGCTCGAAATCTACGCCAAGGTGATGGAGGTGGATTTCTGGGGATCGAGCCGCTGCACCCGCGCCAGCTTCGACGAAGCGGCCGGCGAATGGACGGTGACGGTCGAGCGTACGGGCGAAACGCTTACGCTGCGGCCGAAGCAACTCGTGCTCGCGACCGGGCTTTCGGGCAGCAAATATGTCCCCGCAATAGCGGGTGCGGAGCGTTTCGCGGGCGCCAGTTACCATTCGGCCGATCATCAGGGCAGCGAAGATGTGGCGGGCAAAAACATCGTCGTCGTCGGCTCGAACAATTCGGCGCACGATATCTGCGTCGACCTGTGGGAGAATGACGCAGCGTCGGTGACGATGGTCCAGCGCTCGCCCACCGTGGTCGTGCGCGCCTCGACGATGCAGACGCTCACCGCCGGCATTCCTTATGCCGATCCGGCGATCCCGACCGAATTCGTCGACCTGATGGGCGCCACCCTCTCCTTCCGCGTCCGCACCGCGCAGGAGATCGGCAATACGGCGTATCTGCGCGATCTCGACCGGGATTTCTACGAGCGGCTGGCGGCGAGCGGCTTCCAACTGTCCGACGGCTATGACGGATCGGGCTTCTTCCTCGCCTACTGGCGACGCGCGGCGGGCTATTATATCGATGTCGGCGCCTCCGATCTGATCGCGAGCGGCGAGATCAGGCTGGCGCAGGGCGAGATCGCGGCGATCGAGGCCGACGGCGTGAGGATGGCCAGCGGCAACCTGCTGCCCGCCGACCTGATCGTCTATGCGACCGGCTACCACCCAATGGCGGACTTCGTCGGCCGGCTCATCTCGCCCGAGGTGCAAGCGAAGGTCGGCCCCTGCTGGGGGCTCGGCTCGGGCACGCCCGGGGATCCCGGCCCGTGGGAAGGCGAGTTGCGCAACATGTGGAAGCCGACCCGCCAGCCCAACCTGTGGTTCCAGGGCGGCAATCTGATGCAGTCGCGCTTCCACTCGCTTCACCTCGCGCTCCAGATCAAGGCGCGGATGGAGGGGCTGCCGACCCCGGTCTTCTGGCCAGATCAGACGGTGGCGCGCGCAACCGAGCCGGTCTGATCCGCCATGACGGTCGCTGCCCCCAATTGGCTGAGCGCGACGCTCGACGGCGCCGGCGACTGGCGGCTGCGGGCGCGCATCCCCTGGCTGTTCGGGCTGATCATGCTGTTCAATTCGTGGGACAGCGTGTCGATCGCGTTCATCCTGCCCTCGATCGCGCAGCAATGGGGGCTCGGGCCGCTGCAGAGCGGCTGGCTGGTCTCGGCCGGCTATGGCGGGCAATTCCTCGGCGCGATCGTTTGCGGCTGGCTGGCGGAGCGCCACGGCCGGCTGCCGGTGCTGCGGGCGGTGGTGATCCTGATGTGCCTGCTCGCGATCGCCTGCGCCGCTGCGCCCGATGTCCACGCCCTGATCGCGATCCGGCTGGTGCAGGGCCTCGCGATCGGCGGAGCGACGCCGGTGGCGATCTCCTACATCAACGAGGTCGCCCCGGCGGCGACACGCGGGCGCTTCTTCGGCACCTTCCAGTTCCTGATGCTGAGCGGCTTCGGCCTTGCCTCGCTGCTGAGCGCGTTCATCGTCCCGGCCTTCGGCTGGCGCGCGGTATTCGCTTTGGGGACGGCGCCGTTGGGACTGGCACCCTTCCTGTTCGCCGTCCCCGAATCCCCGCGCTGGCTGGCGATGCGCGGGCGGTCCCGGGAGGCGATCGCCGCGCTTGCCCGGCTCGGCGGCAACCCGCCCGCGACCGCTCCGGCCGGCTTTCCACCGTCCGAACGCCCTGCCCTCGCCGCCCTGTTCTCGCGCGAGCTTCGCGGATTGACCCTGGTCGCCGGATCGATGTGGTTCCTCACCTCGCTCGTCTCGTTCGGGCTCGTGAGCTGGGTGCCGTCGCTCTACGTGAGCGTGTTCGGCATGCCGATCGCCCGCGCGCTCCGCTATAATGCGATCGCATCCCTGTTCGTGTTCGTGCTGCCCTTGTTGCTGCGCGTCACGATCGACCGCACCGGCCGTCGCCTGCCGCCGCTGATCGGCACCGGGCTGGGCGGCCTGGCCCTCCTCACGCTGATCCTCGTGAGCAGGTGGGGCGAGGCTTGGCTCGTCGCCTTCACCATCATCGGCCAGATCGGCGTCTCGATCGGATCGATGGTGTTGTGGCCCTACACCGCCGAAAGCTATCCCACCCCCATCCGCGCGGTCGCCCTTGGCGCAGCGAGCAGCCTGGCGCGCGGGGCATCGATGCTGACGCCTTTGGTGGTGGGCGGGATGCTGGCGCTGACCGGATCGGTGGTGCCGGTCTTCCTGATCTTCGGCACGTCGGCGGTCGTGACGGCGCTCTTATGGGCGTTCGCGACGCGGGAGACCGCCGGGCGGGAGATCGACGCCTGACACCACGCCGTGACGGCGCCGGGCGATCTATCGATTCTGGATCCGGTGGATCGCTGGAGCGGGCGAAGGGCTTCGAATCCTCGATCCGTTGTGGGCGGTTGCAGCCCCATGCACTTTCCTGCTGATCACACTCTAAAAGTCTGCGGACCTCGGGTAGGTTGAAACGGCGGAAATCTGCTTCCGAATGGTCTTTTGTCCGGCGCGGTGTTTGCTCATCTTGCCTCCTGCTCGCGGTGAACATGGCCGCTGTCAGACCGGCAGCGCGCCCGTCAAATACCAGCGCTCGGATCCTTCGAGGGCGAGCGCGGTCAATCGGCCGCTGGCGAAGGCGCCGGTATCGATGCCGATGCGGTTGGGGCGCTCCTCGACATGATCGGTCACGGTATGGCCATGGACGATGATCCGGCCATGATTGCCTGCATGGCCGACGAATTCCTCGCGGATCCAGCGCAGGTCGCTCGGGCGCTGCTTGTCGAGCGGGATGCCGGGGCGAATGCCGGCATGAACGAACAGATAGTCGCCGATCCCGATCCGATCCTCGAAACCGGCCAGGAACTCGACATGCTCGGCCGGAATGCGCGCACGGGCGAGTTCGACCAGCTCGTCGAAATCGGCATCGCGATATTCGCTGCCGGTGATACCGTAGCTGTGTAGCGTCTGGCCGCCGCCGATTCGGATGAACTGCCGCATTGCGCCTTGCCGGCCTTTGAGCGCGGCGAGCAGCACTTCCTCATGATTGCCCATCAGGAAGCGGACGTTAATCCCGCCGACGGCCATTGCCATCGCCCGATCGACGACGCCGCGCGATTCGGGGCCGCGATCGATCAGGTCGCCGAGGAAGATGATCTGGGTGTCGGCCGGCGGCCGATCGCGGTCGTCGACGGCGATGCGATCGAGCAGATCATCGAGCAGATCGAGCCGACCGTGCACGTCGCCGATGGCATAAACTCGACAGCCCGGGGGAATGGCAGCAATCGGCGCAGTGGGTTGCTGCCGGCCGAACAAACGGGTGAGCAACGAGACCATTCTATCCTTCGATTTCACTCTTGGCGGCGTGGGGAGGGTCGATACCCCAGCGCTATCGCTTCGATCCAGCCCGCATGGCAGCGAGTTCCGCCTCTAGCAAATTCGCACGGGAGCGCCAGTTGCGGTAGCTGGTGTTGATCGGCATCCATCCGGTCAGCGCCCCGCCGTCCTCCTGCCACAGGGCGACGGCATCGTGGGGATCGTAACCGGCGTTGGCGAGCAGCCTAAGACTGAGCCGGTCGGCGGCGTCCTCCATCGCCCTCGTCAGCCGTGCCGATCGCCCGAAAATGCCCGCCAAGCCGCCGCGGACATGCTGCTCCTCGCTCAACCGCGCATGGCCGAGGATATTGTGCGCGATCTCATGGGCGACGATTGCCGCGAGCTTGCCATCCGACAGACGCGCCATGATGCCGGCACCGACGCGGATCGTCTCGCCATTGGCATCGGCGATATACCCCCTGCCGAGCAGCACCTCGAACCGCGCGCGGCAAGCGGGGCGGGGCTGGATCACGACCCGCACTTCCTCATCGCCGCGGCGCAGCACGATCGGAAACGGCTGATCGGGCGGCAGCGCGAACAGCGCCTCATAAAGCGCGGTCAACGGCTCCAATCTCGCTTTACCGTCCGGCGATCCGGATACGGCCGGCACGGAGAAAGATCCAATTCCGACCAATCCGTCGCCGGCACGGATTCCGGAAGCCTCGGCCGGGCTCGACGGGACGATCGCCTCGATGCCCGAATCGCCGTCGAATCCGAACATCTGGTGGGCCATGGGGCGGAGGTTTGCGGCGTAGTCGGCTACGCTCTGCAAGCGCAGGCCAGTCCCGGGCATGCGGTTTCGGCAGAGCGCGACATTGGCCGTCGTCAAGCGGTAACCAACTGATTCCAAGCGAAGATCAGTCGCGATGATGGCGTGAAACAGCTTGCTCCCATCGTCGTCGATCGACTTGCCGTAAACCAACGGCGCCGCTGCGATAAGCACCGCCGCCGCCGCGATTCGGATCGATGACCGGCAATAGCGCACGGCAAGCGTCCGAAAATGGTAACGGAAACCGGATAGTTGGGAGGGGCGTTGTTCGGCCATCATCGCGAGACTTGCCTTATCGCACACGCTGTGCAATAGGCACCTCGCAGAAGTCTAGGGGATTTTGCCATGTTTGCGTACAAGTTGCTTGGTGCGATCGCCGTGGCCTCGATGGCCACTACACCTATTCTGGCTGCCGCTTCGGTGTCGCAGTACAATCCGGCGGCCGCGCTCGCATTGCCCTCTGCTGGCGAGGTTCGCGCCTCCAGTCATGGCGGTAAGCGCAACGGTGTCGGCCCGGTCCCCTTGCTCCCGGTTTTGCTCGGCATAACCATTGGGGGGCTGGGAATCGCCGCTGCCGCCGGCGCGTTCGATTCGAAAAAGCCTGTCAGCCAATAATATCTGGTTACTCGAGAAAAGCCGCCACGGTTTGGCGGCTTTCTGCCGACGCCTTGGGTTCGCGAACAGGAACCCGTATGATGGCTTTGGATAGGTTGTTGATTTGAACAACAACTCGGTCCGGAACACTTCGTATTTGAGATCATGACATTGCCCGCGGGCGCCAAGCTATGTTGGCTTGTCCTGAGCTCTCACTCGTTGATTTTGCGTTGCGGTAAAGCCTTCGACACCACCCTCAGATGGCGCTTGAGTCCGATTGCCAGTCTGGGATTGGGTTAAATTCCACCGCGTCGGGTGCAGAGCATCCGATGGAGGGAGGCCCTATGACCGTTGCAGGGAATTTCCTGTGTTGATGGTGCCTGCCGTCAGCATGAAGCCGCCGCGAGCGTCTATACTTGAGGCGTTTCGAATCCAATCGTCGTTAATTATCTTCCTAGGGGTGATAGTTCCTTCCTGGGAGCGATATCCGCGCTCCTGGCCGTTTCATCAGATTGAAATTCCATTCATTTGGAACAGCATGATTGGCGCAGGCCTTGCGGTTCTGGTCGGCCTCGCTTTCCTGCGCCGTGTAACCGCCTACGCCGGAACGGGCGTGTTTGGAATGATCATTCCGTCTTTTGCTTCGACCTATGGTTTGGTGGCTGCCGTTTTATTGGCGCTGCGTCTGCCTTATTCCAGTGTCTATCTTGTCATCAGCTTCGTGACGGTGTTGTTGGTCGCATTTCTGGTGAGCTATTGGATTGAGCGCAAGCGCATACTCCGCTTCTACGTAGTGCCGTTCGGCGACATTGCATTCATGCATGGCTCGAAACCGGCAGGCGTCGAATGGATTTTGCTGCGCGAGCCAACCCTGCCGACCGATAGGTCGGCTATGATAATCGCGGATTTTCGCTACGATCATAAACCGGAGTGGGCGCGAATGATGGCGGCAGCGGTGCTGCACGGCCACGTCGTATATCATACCAAGCAATTGCTGGAGTCTCTCACCGGGAAAGTCTCCATTCAGCATTTGTCCGAGAACAGTTTTGGTTCTCTGCTGCCGAACCTTGCGTACCACAAGGCAAAGCGCCTGGTGGACATCCTAGGCTCAATCCTGCTGTTGCCGGTCCTTGTCGCGCCGATGTTGGTTATTGCAGCGGCGATAAAGTTCGACTCGCCCGGTCCGGTTTTTTTTCGGCAACAGAGAATGGGTTTCAGAGGACATCCGTTCACGATGATTAAATTTCGGACGATGCATGTCCGAACCATCGAGGACGACGAAGCCAGTGCGCGGACTAATGCGATGACCCAGGCGGCAGATGCGCGCGTTACCCGGATCGGAAAGCTTCTGCGTCCATGCCGGCTCGACGAGTTGCCGCAGATCTTCAATATTCTTCTCGGCCAGATGAGCTGGATCGGGCCACGCCCGGAAGCGGTCCCTTTGTCGACATGGTATGCTGCGGAAATACCGTTTTATTCCTACCGGCATATTGTTCGCCCCGGCCTGACGGGTTGGGCACAAGTGAATCAAGGGCATGTGACGAGCGTCGAGGACGTCTACGAAAAATTGAACTATGATTTTTATTACATAAAAAACTACTCTGCGTGGATAGACGTGCTGGTGGCTTTGCGCACGATACCAATCATGGTGTCCGGATTTGGTTCGAAATAGCCGTGGGCGCCTCGGTAACCCCTGCAAATTATGACAATCCCCGGCGGCCCTAATTTAAACGAGGTGAGATGTGAAGCTGAGCGGCAAGCGCGTCCTAGTTACCGGCGCGGACGGTTTTATTGGCTCTCATCTCGTCGAGCACCTCGTGCGCGCTGGGGTCGATGTGCGTGCGTTTGTCTATTATAACAGCTTCAATAGTTGGGGGTGGCTCGACTCCTCTGCCGAAGATGTGCGTGAATCGATCGACATATTTGCCGGAGATATTCGCGATTCTCACGGAGTTCGTGAGGCAATGAAAGGCTGCGATGTGGTGATGCATCTTGCGGCCCTAATTGCGATACCCTATTCTTATCATTCGCCTGAGACTTATGTGGATACCAACGTCAAAGGTACGCTTAATGTTGTGCAGGCGGCGCGCGATCTTGGTGTTCAGCGGGTTGTGCATACCTCGACCAGCGAGGTCTATGGTACAGCGCGGTTCGTTCCGATCACGGAGCAGCATCCTCTCCAGGGTCAATCACCTTACTCGGCCAGCAAAATAGGCGCCGACCAGATCGCACAGAGCTTCTACCTTTCATTCGGCACGCCGGTCGCGACGATCCGTCCGTTCAACACCTATGGCCCTCGCCAATCGGCAAGGGCGGTCATTCCGACGATCATTTCACAGATCGCCGCTGGCGCGAGTGAAATCCGTCTGGGTGCGACTCACCCGACGCGCGATTTCAACTATGTGAGCGATACTGTGCGTGGCTTCGTCGCGATCGCCGAGTCCGACGCGGCAATCGGCGAGGTCGTCAACGTCGGAAGCAATTACGAGATATCCATTGGGGAGACCGCGGCCCTGATCGCCGAACGGATGGGGCGTGAGGTGGAGATAAGAAGCGAAGATCAGCGTATGCGTCCTGCGCTGAGCGAGGTTGAACGGCTCTGGGCCGATAACGTTAAGGCGCGGGACATCGCTGGTTGGATGCCGGATTACGCAGGCCGCGATGGCTTTGCCAAAGGATTGGATGAGACTATCGCCTGGTTCCTCGATTCAACGAACCTCGCTCGCTACAAGATTGGCATATACAATATTTGAGGGGCGTGATGGCTACCATGAGCGAACTTCACAGCCATCCAACCATCGCTGAAGAGGTGTTACGCGCAGTACGGGCGGTACTCGGTACTTCCGGGACCATGATTCCTCTTCATGAGCCGGAGTTTGCCGGTCGCGAATGGGAATATGTCAAAGAGTGCATCGACACCGGTTGGGTTTCGTCGGTGGGGTCGTATGTCGACCGGTTCGAACGCGATCTGGCGGCTTTCACAGGTGCCCAATGCGCAATTGCCACAGCCAACGGCACCGCAGCGCTTCACGTCTGCATGCTACTGGCGGGTGTCCAGCAGGGCGAGGAGGTATTGGTCCCAGCGCTCACTTTCATTGCGACTGCCAACGCAGTATCTTACTGCGGCGCGATCCCCCACTTCGTGGATTCCGAAAGCGAAACCTTAGGTATTGACGCGGGGAAGCTGGAAGCGCGGCTGGCCGAGGTTGCGGAAGTCGTCGATGGCCGCTGCATCAACCATGCTACTGGGCGGACGATCCGCGCTTTGGTGGTGATGCATGCCTTTGGACATCCTGCCGACCTCGACGCTCTCGCCGCAGTTTGCGAGCGTTGGCATCTGGTGTTGATCGAGGATGCAGCGGAATCGCTCGGCTCTTATTACCAGGGCAGGCATACCGGTAACGTCGGCCGGGTCGCTGCGCTCAGTTTCAACGGCAATAAGGTGATGACCACCGGCGGGGGTGGCGCAATTTTGACCAACGACCCGGAGCTAGGCCGTCGAGCCAAGCATTTGACCACTACAGCGCGCGTGCCGCATCGGTGGAACTTTGTCCACGACGAGATCGGTTACAATTATCGATTGCCGAATCTCAACGCGGCGCTGGGCTGCGCGCAACTCGAGCGCGTTCCCGGCATGATCGCACGCAAGCGCGAACTCGCTAGCCGCTACGCCAGCGCTTTCATCGACACTCCCGGTGTTCGCTTCCTGCGCGAACCTGAGGGAAGTAGGAGCAATTACTGGCTCAACACCATTGTACTCGACCCCGGCTACGCCGATGCGCTTGAAATGGTACTCAAGGCACTGAACGATGCCAATTATATGTCCCGCCCCGTGTGGACCCTGATGCACAAGCTGCCGATGTACGCCGATTGTCCCCGAGCCGATCTCGGAAGTGCCGAGCAGCTTTCGCGAGCTGTCATAAACCTGCCAAGCAGCCCGGCGCTGGCGGATTGATCCCGTGTCCATTCTCGCGTTGATTCCGGCCCGCGGTGGCTCGAAAGGTATACCTCGCAAGAATATTCGTGAAATGGCGGGTAAGCCGTTGATCGCCTGGACGATCGATGCGGCACGTGCCTGCGGCGGCATCGACGCGGTGGTGGTGAGCACCGAGGACGAGGAGATCGCAGCGGTATCGAGCGCGGCCGGCGCGGAAGTCCCGTTCCTCCGTCCTGCCGCGCTCGCCGCCGACGAGACGCCGGGGATTGATCCTGTGTTGCACGCCCTCGAGATGCTGCCGCAATATGATGCGGTTCTTCTGCTTCAGGCGACTTCGCCGCTTCGCACTACCGCCGACATCGAAGGGCTGCTCGCACTTGCTGAAATGCGCGGCGCACCTGCGGTGGTTTCGGTTTGCGAACCGGAAGATCATCCCGACTGGATGTATCATCTGAACGGCGCAGGGCAGCTCAAACCGTTGTTCCCCGCGTCTGACGTCACGCGACGACAAGACTTGCCTCCGGTTTATTCGCTCAATGGCGCGATGTATTTTGCTCAGACCGATTGGCTGCGTGCGCACCGTGGATTTTGGGCCCGGAGACGCTCGGCTATCCCATGCCTGCGGATCGGTCTGTCGACATCGATGGCCCGCTCGACTGGCGGATCGCCGAGATGCTGCTCCGGGACCGGAATTGATGTCGCCGCTGTTTATCCTGGGCACGGGCGGCCAAGCCCGAGACATCGCTGATATCGCGGATGTAACCGGATTCCGGCCAATATTCGTCACACGCGATCCTGCGACTATCGAACTCTGGAATCGACCCGAGGAAATCGTGCTCGAGGATGTCGCGGTGCGGTCGGCCACCGAAGCCTTCGCGTTGGGGATCGGCGATAATCATGTCCGTGCCGCAGTGGCGAAGCGGTTGCGTGGCTCGCTGCATTTTCCCAGTCTGATCCATCCGGATGCCAGCCTGGGCCGCGGATCGCGCGCCATGGCGAACTCCGCGGTGGGAGCCATGATCTTCGCCGGAGCGCGGCTGACCAATAACGTCTCAATCGGCGATTTCGTCACGATAAACGTCAATGCGACGATGTCGCATGACGTCGAACTTGGCGACTTTGCGAATGTCTCTCCAGGTGCGAACATCGCGGGCAACGTCCGAATCGGCGAGGGAGCCTGGATCGGCGTCGGGGCGGCGGTCAATCAGGGTAGCGATGGACGTAAGCTCGCGATCGGCGCTTGGGCAGTGATCGGATCCGGCGCCGTCGTAACCGTGGATTGTGACGCCGGATCGGTTTATGTCGGCGTGCCCGCTAGGAAAATCAGATGAAGACCCTCATCATTGCTGAGGCCGGTGTCAATCATAACGGCGATCTTGAGAAGGCTCGGGAGCTTGTTCGCGTCGCCGCGCGCGCGGGCGCCGACATGGTCAAGTTCCAAACCTTCGTGGCAAGTGAACTCGCCACAGCCCACGCGCCTAAAGCCGATTATCAAAAAGCTACTACCGATACTTCGGAGAGCCAGCGGGATATGATTGCTCGGCTCGAGTTGTCGCATGTCGATCATATAGTGCTAATCGAGGAGTGCCGGCGAGCAGGCATCGCTTTCTTCTCGACCGCCTTCGACGGGCATAGCCTCGATATGCTGGTCGAGCTTGGCATCGATCGCATCAAGGTGCCTTCGGGCGAACTCACGAATCTGCCGTTGCTACGTCACATTGCGAGCAAACGGCTCCCGGTCATCCTCTCCACTGGCATGGCGACGATGGGTGAAATCGAGGATGCTATTTCCGAGCTCGAAGCTGGAGGGATTGCACGCGCGGAAATCAGCGTGCTCCACTGCAACACGGAATATCCGACGCCGATGCGGGACGTGAACCTGCGTGCGATGACCCGGGTCGGCGAGGCGTTCGGCGTCGCGGTCGGCTATTCGGACCATACGATGGGGATCGAGATCCCGATCGCAGCGGTGGCGCTTGGGGCAACGCTGATAGAAAAGCATTTCACGCTCGATCGCACGCTTCCTGGCCCCGATCATATGGCGAGCCTGGAACCGGACGAACTCGTCGCCATGGTGGCAGCGATCCGCAACATCGAGCAAGCCATGGCGGGAGACGGGATCAAGCGACCGAGCCCAAGCGAGGCCCGCAACAGGCCTATCGCGCGCAGATCAATCGTCGCCGCGCGCGCGATCGCCGCCGGCGAGACGTTCAGTGACGCCAACCTCGCCGCCAGGCGTCCCGGCACCGGTATCTCACCGATGCGGTGGGATGAGGTCGTCGGGCGCAGCGCCCGGCGCGCCTTCGCGCCCGACGATTTGATCGAGCTGTGACTCGCCGCATCTGCATCGTAACCGGGACTCGTGCCGAATATGGTCTATTGCGCAATGTGATCGCAGGCATCCGCGACGCCGACGATTGCCTGCTGCAGATCGTTGTGACCGCAGCGCATCTCTCACCGGAATTCGGTCTGACCTATCGAGAGATCGAGGCAGACGGATTCACGATCAACGAGCGCGTCGAAATCCTCTTGAGCTCGGACACCGCCGTTGGCGTCAGCAAGGCGATGGGGCTCGGAATGATCGGTTTCGCCGAGGCTTTCTCCCGCCTCGAACCTGATGTGATCGTCGTGCTTGGCGACCGCTTCGAGATTCTCGCCGCGGCAGCCGCAGCGCTGATCGCGGGCATTCCTATCGCCCATATCCATGGCGGAGAGACGACCGAAGGTGCGTTCGACGAATCGATACGTCACGCGGTGACGAAGATGTCGCACCTCCATTTCGTCGCTGCGACGCCGTATCGTGATCGCGTGATTCAGCTCGGCGAGAATCCCGCGCACGTATTTCTGGTAGGGGGGCTGGGGATCGATGCAATCCGTCGCACGTCTCTGCTCGGCCGCACCGCCCTGGAGGAGGCGATCGACTTCCAGCTGGGTGCGCGCAACCTGCTCGTCACCTTTCATCCTCCTACGCTCGAGCCCGGCGAAGCGGGCGGGCAGATGCAGGCCCTCCTCGATGCGCTCGACGCGCTCGGGTCCGATACGCACCTGATATTCACCATGCCCAACGCCAATTCGGGAGGCCGGGAACTGAAGGCCATGATCGAGGAATTCGTGGCCAGCCACGCGAACGCGCGTGCTTATACGTCGCTAGGCCAACTCCGTTATTTCTCGTGCATGCGCTACATGGACGGCGTGGTCGGCAATTCATCGAGCGGCATTATTGAGGCGCCGAGCTTCGGAATCGGCACGATCGACATCGGCGACCGCCAGCGCGGACGCCTGCGGGCGGCGAGCGTGATCGATTGCCCGCCGCGGCGCGACGCGATCGAGTCGGCGCTGGCCCGTCTGTTCTCGGCAGAGTTCCAGGGACGGCTGGCTGCCGTCGACAATCCTTATGGCAATGGCGGGGCGAGCGCCGCGATAGTCGCGGAACTGCGCAGACATCCCTTGAACGGCTTGCTCAAGAAGACATTCCACGACATGGACGTCGGCAAAACACGCGATTCGCGTGACGCCGGGGGGCGGAAAGTAGCATGATGAAGGAGCAGTGGCGCATGTGCCTGCTGCCGCTCGGGACGAGCGTGCAGGACGCCATCCAATCGCTTGACAATTCGGGTCTGCAGATCGTGATCGCGGTGCAGAACGGCGATTTGCTGGCGGGCACCATCACTGATGGCGACATTCGCCGTGGACTGCTCCGCGGCCTGACGCTCGCCAGCCCGATCGAGACGATCCTGCATCGCGATCCGCTGGTCGTGCCGCCGGCGCTCGGCGCGGAATTGGTCCTGCAACTGATGCAGGCGAACAAGATCCACCAGCTACCCATCGTCGACGACCAGCGCCATGTTGTCGGGCTGCACGTCTGGACCGATCTTCGAACAACGGCGGCTCGCCCCAACCCGATGGTCATCATGGCAGGAGGCCAGGGAACGCGGCTGCGCCCGCACACCGAAAATTGCCCCAAACCGATGCTGCCGGTCGGCGGCAAGCCGATGCTGGAACATATCATCGAGCGCGCGTGCGGAGAGGGGTTCAATCATTTCGTGGTCGCGCTCCACTACCTGGGTCACATGATCGAGGAATATTTCGGCAATGGCGCAAATTGGAACGTTCGCATTGACTATCTGCGCGAGCGGGAGCCGCTCGGTACCGGTGGGGCGCTGAGCCTGCTGTCACCGCGCCCCGAAGTGCCGTTCCTCGTGACCAACGGCGATGTGCTGACAGACGTGCGCTATGCGGAGATCCTGGATTTCCATGAGCGTCATGCCTCGGCCGCGACCATGGCGGTGCGCGCGCACGAGTGGCAGCATCCGTTCGGCGTTGTTCGAACGCAGGGCATGGACATCGTCGGCTTCGACGAGAAGCCGGTCCACCGAACGCATGTCAATGCTGGTATCTATGTGCTCGAGCCACGCGCGCTAGGCGTGCTCGAGCCGCATGCGCACTGCGACATGCCGACATTGTTCGAGCGCCTCAAGGCCGGTGCCGAACGCACGATCGTCTATCCCATGCATGAGCCCTGGCTGGATGTTGGACGTCCCGCGGACCTGGAACAGGCGCGCAGCGAGCACGCCTGACCACTCGAGCTGGAGCTTTGTATGGAAAAGCATGATATAATTGCTCAATATGGTCTACCGGTGGAGGTGCGCTTCTGCCGTAACTGTACGATTTCCAACCAGCGCCCGCGAATCAGATTCGACGACGAAGGCATATGCTCGGCCTGCCGCTTTGCCGAGGCCAAGCGTGGTTTCGATTGGGCGGCGCGCGAGCAGGAATTGCTTGAATTGTGCAATCGCCATCGCAAATCGAATGGCGAATATGACGTGATCGTCCCATGCAGCGGCGGTAAAGATGGAAGTTTCGTTGCTCATCAGCTTAAGTATAAATACGGCATGAACCCGTTGGCCGTGACTTGGGCGCCTCTAAAGGCGACCGAGATCGGCCGACGCAACCTCGACGCGTTTATCCGTGCTGGCTTCGATCACTTGCTTGGGACGCCCAACGGCATCACCACCCGCCGCCTGACGCGGCTGGCGTTGCAATACCTCGGCGATCCGTTCCAGCCGTTCATTTATGGTCAGACCAATTTTCCTCTACATGTGGCGGTAAAATACAAAGTCCCCCTGATCATGTACGGTGAAAACGGCGAAGTCGAATATGGCGGTGATATGAAGAACGCCTTCCGGCCGAACCGCGATGTCGTAGACCATGACGATCACTACTTTTCAGGTCTTCCGCCGGAGTTCTGGGCCGGGCACGGCGTATCGATGGCCGATCTCAAGCCGTTTATGGCGCCGCGTTATGAGGAAATAACCAAAAATAAAACGGAAATCCATTTTTTCGGATATTACAAATTCTGGGATCCGCAGGAAAATTTTTATTATTGCCAAGAAAACACAGGATTCGTCACGAATCCCGATCGATCGGAGGGGACCTATTCGAAATACGCCAGCCTCGATGATGCGATAGATGGCTATCATTATTATCTCGGTTTCATCAAGTTCGGTATCGGTCGAGCGACTTCCGATTCCGCGCACGAAATCCGGGATGGAAAGATCACCCGTGAGGAAGGAGTGGCGCTGGTGCGTCGCTACGACGGCGAATTCCCGCAGAAACATTATCGGGAATTCCTCGAATATTGCGGGACAACCGATGAGTTTTTTCATGAGGTGGTCGATAGCTGGCGTTCAGATCATCTATGGCGCAAGACGGATAATGGTTGGGAGTTAAAACACGCGGTATGGCACGAGACCGGCGTGCAAAGCTAAGTATGCCGAGAGTTCGCCTTATTCCCCGCCTGGATATCAAGGGGGCCAATCTCATCAAAGGGGTTCACCTTGAGGGATTACGCGTGCTCGGCGATCCGCAGGAATTTGCGCGTGCTTATTATGCGGCCGGCGCGGACGAGTTGATTTACGTCGATGTGGTCGCCAGCCTCTATGGCCGCAACAGTCTGCACGATATCATTCGCCGTACCGCAAACGATATCTTCATACCGCTGACCGTCGTCGGCGGCTTGCGCTCGGTCGACGATGTGAGGAGCGTGTTACGGGCCGGTGCCGATAAGGTCGGTATCAACACTGCGGCAATCAAGCGTCCTGAACTCATTCGCGAGGTGTCGCAGGCCTTCGGCGCTCAGTGCATGGTGCTTTCGATCGAAGCGAAACAAGTTGGCGAGGGCAAATGGGAAGCCTATACTGACAATGGTCGCGAATCGAGCGGCGTCGACGTGGTCGAATGGGCGGCGCGTGGGGTTGAAATGGGGGCCGGTGAAGTCCTGGTCACGTCGGTCGATCGTGAGGGCACGCGCGAGGGCTATGACCTCGAGTTGATCGCTGCGGTATCGGCGGCGATCGGGCCAGTGCCGCTGATCGCTTCCGGTGGCATGGGGGCGGCTTCGCACATGATAGCTGCCTTCGAGCGTGGCGCCGATGCTGCGGCGATGGCCGACATCCTTCATTACAATCGGATTTCCTTGGCCGCCATCCGGCAGGCCGCGATCGCGGCCGGCCGTAGCGTGCGCGGCCTGCCGGCTGCTGCATGAGTCGCCTCGTCAACATCGTGGATTATGGCGCCGGCAACCTGTACAGCGTTGCCCAGGCGGTCGCCAAGGTAGGCGGCGAGGCACGGCTTGCCCGTGATCCCGCCGAGATCATGAGCGCTGAACGGTTGCTGCTTCCCGGGGTCGGGGCCTTTGCCTCCTGTGCAAACGGCCTGCGGGAGCGCGGGCTGTTCGAACCGATTCTCGCCTTCGCGGCCACTGGCCGGCCGTTTTTGGGGATTTGCGTCGGCATGCAGCTGCTATTCGACCATAGCCTCGAATTTGGACGGCATCAGGGCCTGGGCCTGATCTCGGGACACGTTGCGCCCATTCCGCCCCGCGACGCTGCCGGCGTCCGTAAGGTGCCACATATCGGCTGGACGCCATTGTCGCTCCCCTCGACCCGCGACGATTGGGAAGGGAGCGTGTTGAAGGACGCGCGGCCGGGGATCGATTCCGCCTACTTCGTCCATTCGTTCAATTGCACGCCAGCCGATCCAGCCTGCCGGCTCGCTGACGCGGATTATGAGGGCTTCGCCGTCTGTGCGGCAGTCGAGAAGGATAATATCGTCGCATTCCAGTGCCATCCCGAGAAGAGCGGGATGGTCGGGTTGCGGATCATCGAACATTTTCTGACCCGCTAACGGCGGCTGAGCGGGCGAACCTTCTTTCGCGGGTGATCACAATGAACTTTGCCGAACGGACGTTGCGACGGCTCTTGGGGGTCAATCCCGTCGCGTGGGCCGGTTATGCCCGGCGGATGCGCCGGCGTTTCCGAGAGTTCGAGGGCGATCTTCCCGCCAATCCCACCGGCCAGCGCATATTGGCGGTGGTCACCCCGTGGGACAAGACCGGTGTGCCGTGGCTCACGATCGCGATCGGGCTGATGCTCGGGGCGCGCGGGGCGCGGGTGACTTTCATCGTCGATGACGTGCCATTCGGTCCACGGCCGATGATCTATGGGACCGTGTTGCGTGCGATCCGCGCGGTTATGCGCGACGTCGCGCGACGCTTCGAAGTCTTGCATCTTTCCCAGATCGAGCCGCTCGAGGGCAGCGAAGCCCCGGCGACGATCGACCGTCTGAGCAAGCTCAACGCGGTCTGGGAATTGCGTGGCGAGCGGGCGATGGCGGGTCGCGCCGAGGTGGAGGCGCGCAACCGCCGGGCGCTCGACGCCGCCTACGGCCGCATCGCGCGCATACTGGCATCTTACGAATTCGACGCACTCTTCACGGCGGGCGGGATCTACGGCAATTCGGGCATCTGGGTCGATCGCGCGCGGGCGCGGGGCCTGCGGATCATCAGCTTCGACAATAGCGGCTTCGGCACCTGGATGATTGCCGTTGACGGGCTGGCTTGTCATCTCGACGACGTTCCGCGTGCCGTCCGCATTTTCGAAGACGAGCTTGATCACGCCGGGCGTGAGCAGGCGCTGACGGTTGCGCGCGGCGAAGTGGCGAAACGCCAGAAGAGCACCGACACGGTGAAATATCAGGTCGCAGCTGCATCGGGAGACGAGCGAGGGGCGGCGGGAGCAATGATGCTCGCGCTGAACTCCTCCTGGGATGCGGCAGCGCTTGGCATCCATGAGCTGTTCCACAGCAACCAGCAGTGGATCGTCGAGACGGTCCGCCATCTGCTCGACACCACCGAAGCGCCGGTGATCGTTCGCCAGCACCCAGCCGAGCGGTTCGATTTTGCCAAGACGACCGACGATTACGGCGCTCTCTTGGCCGAGCATTTCGGCTCACACCCGCGGCTGCGATTCATCGCGGCGGCCGACCCGGTCAACAGCTATGCGCTGATGAAGCAGGTGGCCGCCGTCATAGTGCATTCCTCGACGATCGGCAGCGAGGCGGCGGCGATGGGGCGACCGGTCATTACCGCGTCGCGCAGCTATTATGCCGGGCTTGGCTTCGTCTGGCAGGCAAGTACGCTCGTCCAATATCACCAATATCTAACCGATGCGGTCGAGGGGCGGCTCGAGGTTAGTGAGGCGATGCGCGAAAAGGCGTTGCTCTGTTATTATACCGCGCAGATCTGCAATTGGGTGCGTTCGACCTGCAATCCGGAGGCCTTCAAGACATGGAGCCTGCGGCCGCTGCGGCATTGGTATGACGAGGCGACGACGGTTCGCGCGCTCGACGCGATGATCAGCGGCATTCCCGTCGCCGTACTCAATCATCGCGCGCGGGCGGCCGATGCGGCGGGAGGCGCCTGATGAAGCGCCCGATAGTGAAAATAACGGTTTCGAACCGTTGCCCGGCCGGCCGGAAGTGAGCGACATCGGCACGGCAATCCGCGGCGACAAGCCGTTGCCGCACCATCCCGGTGGACGTGGCTATCGGCCCGAGGTCGATGGGTTGCGAGCCTTGGCGGTTTTGCCGGTGATTCTGTTCCATGCCGGTGTATCCGGATTCACCGGCGGTTATATCGGCGTGGATATCTTCTACGTCATCAGCGGCTATCTGATCACTTCGATCATCGTCGAGGAACGGCTGGCCGGCAAGTTCACGCTCGCTGGTTTCTATGAACGTCGCGCGAGGCGTATCCTCCCGGCGCTGTTCGTGGTCATGGCGCTCTGTTTGCCCTTGGCCTGGTGGTGGATGTTGCCGGGCGAGCTGGGCGATTTCGGTCGGAGCCTGGTCTCCGTGTCGTTGTTCGCGTCCAATGTCCTGTTCTGGCGCACCAGCGGCTATTTCGGCGGCACTCCCGAGCTCAAGCCACTCCTTCATACTTGGAGCTTGGGCATCGAGGAGCAATATTATCTCTTTTTCCCGCTGCTCGTCGCCTTCCTTCTGCCCTTCGGGCTGAAGCGGCTGATGATGGTCATCGCCATCCTGGCCATTCTTTCTTTCTCGCTCAGTGTCTATCTTACGACCCGGCAACCGATGGCCAATTTCTTCCTGCTGCCGCCGCGCGCATGGGAGTTGTTTGCAGGATCGCTGCTCGCCTTGATGTCCATGCCGGGAACGTCATCGTCCATCGCCGGGCCGAGGCATGAGGCGTTTGGCCTGGCGGGAATTGCGCTGATCCTGGTGCCCATTTTCGTCTATTCTGATCGAACGCCATTTCCCGGGTTGACCGCACTCCCCCCGTCCTTGGAACGGTGCTGATCCTCGCCTTTGCCGATCGCCGGACGATGGCAGGCCGGATACTCTCCAAAAAGCCGGTCGTTGCGGTCGGCCTGATTTCTTATAGTGCTTATCTCTGGCATCAGCCTTTGCTCGCCTTCGCCCGTTTGATGTCACCGAACGAATTATCGGTTGGCGTCAGGCTGGCTCTGGTCGTCGCCGGCCTGTTTCTGGCGTGGATTTCATGGCGGTTCATCGAGCGCCCTTTCCGTGACCGGCGCAACTATACCCGCGGACGAATTTTTGCCGCGGCGGGGTTTGGCTCGCTGCTGTTCATCGCCGTGGGGCTGGCTCTCTCGCTCGCTCATGGTGCGCCGCGACGGATCGCGGCGCCGTTCCGCTCGTTGGTGGCGCCGCCGAACAATCTGGTCGAGGATTGTCCGGCGGTCGGCATGGGCGTCTATGAATGCGCGATCGGCGTCTCGGGCGTTCGGCCGACAATTGCGCTGGTCGGCGATTCGCACAGCTATGCGATCGCTTCCTCACTTGACGCCCAACTCAAGGCGCGTGGCTTGGCAGGCATCCTCGTCCACACGGCCTGTCATCCAATTCCGGGCATATTCGACAGCCGTGAACCCCTCACCGCGGCGTATCGGGCAAGCTGTGCTGCCGCGAATCGCGCCATGGAGGCGCGGGTAACGGCCCCCGGAATCGAGGCGGTATTAGTCGCGGTTCGTTGGACCATGCGCCTTTTCCCAATCGATCGTACGGAGATCCAATCGGGGTTCGACAATGGCGAAGGCGGTGTCGAGGGCGATGCGCCATTTCGCCGGAACCTGACGTTGGACACCAGAGGGCGTGAGAGCGATGCCGCCCCTTCCAAGGCCGCCGCGGTCCGCGACTATCTCCTTCGTCTCGCGGCGGGCCGGAAGGTCGCACTGATCTATCCGGTGCCGGAAGTAGGCTGGCTGCCGGCCCGGCTGAACATGATCGCTATCGCGCGCGGTGGTACACCGCCGCGGACGATCAGCACGTCGCAAGCACGTTACGAGCAGCGTAACAAAGCTGCCATCTCCGTGCTCGATGCCGTTGCAGCGCCTAACCTCGTCCGGGTCAGGCCTGAAGCACTGATGTGTGGCAGGCGCTTGTCCGGACGCTGCGTCGCGCAGGCCGATGGCATTCTCTATTATTATGACGACGATCATCTATCCGAAGCGGGGGCGACCCCGCTCGTGGCGGAGGCGCTGGCGAAATTGGGGAAATGACGGCGGAAGGCGAGCCGGTGTCCGTGACGGAGCACAGGCTGGATTCGATGTTGGCCAAGCTTGTCGGCGATCTGCCGCATCTCTGGATCGCCCAGCCGCATCCTCGACCTCTACCTGCCATGGGAATGCGCCAACTACTTCACCAACGCTGGATATGATGCAGGCTGATCGGAAACCGCTCTAACCGGTCTCGACTACGCTCGACACGAACGGAGGTCAGTGCATCAGATTTAACGCGTCCAGCTCTAAGGGGACGGGGTCATCGACGCATTGGATAGAATGGCCTCGACACCATCGCGGGCATCTCCGGAAGCGACGATGGCGCGTAACATCACCATCTGACAATCGTCGGGAACGGCGAAAGTACCTTCGATCCGCCGCCGTTGCACGCCAAGGGGGGCGCTACCGCTCCACAGAACACGGCCTGAAAGGTTGGCACAACGCACCTCCCAATTACCTGTCGCGCCTTCGGACGGAGCGACGATTTGCTGATCGGCGCGAAAGCGGTACAGCCCGGGCGGTGTCAGCATCGCCTTAAATGCGACCGGGCTGATCACCGAAGGTTCCAACGCAGTATGAAGTTCGATAGAATTGCCCTGCGAGGATCTCACGAACGAGCTATCACCACCGGGAACACTATAAAAACCCCATGTCGCGGGAGGAAAGCGTGTGTCGGTAGAAGCAGGTGTCATGGCCACTGTCCGCAACACCTTCGAATCGGCCTCCGGCAAACTCTCATAATAACGAATCATCCAAGCGAACTCGCGCGCCTCGGCCAACTTACCGAGCAAACCGCTGCGCATGGTGTCATAGATGGGATCGGCGGGCATACCCCCGGCGCGCAAATATGTGTCCGCCACCCACGACGGCTGCTTCGAACTGCCGACCGCCGCGCGCGTGAAGTCGAGCAGCCAGGGCGCGGGCTCGCGCACATAGGGGATCAAGGCGACGCGAACCGGCTCGTCCTTCAGAGCCGTCACCAGGATCGGCAGCAACAGATCCTGGCTCGCCTCCCAAGTGCGCAACGCATAATCATAATGCGACAGCGCGCTCTGCACGTCCCCACGTAGCACGGCCTCCTGGATCAGCCAAAGTTCGGTGATCAGGTCGCGGCGTGTCATCCGCTCGGCAAGCGCCATTACGGCGCGGCCGGTAGCAAAACTCGAGGCGCGGCGCGTACTCAAGCCGAGCAGGCGTAACGCCACGGGATTAAGCACCTGATGACGTAAGCTGTCACGCGCCATCGCCGCAGTCTCGTCACTACCGACTAAATCTCCGCCGTTCTTGACAAGCATCAAACCGGCTTGGACATCGAGCGCCGCAGGATCATGCGGCGCGAATTGCAAGGCAAGGCTCGGGTTTTCGATATGGGTGACGTTCACCACTGCGGAAACGAATGCGAGATACGCGACCCAAACCGTTCCCAGGCTCAGGATTGCCGCCTTGACCATCGCCCGACCGGTCAATGGTTGCACCGTCATCAGAGTTGACCGGGCTCAGTCTCGCGACCGTAACCATAGCCGTAGCCATAGCCGTAACCATAGCCGTAGCCGTAGCCATAGCCGCTGTCCTCGTGCTTCATCTTGGTCAGCACGCCGCCGAAGACATGGGCATGGGTGGTGCGCAATCGATCGAGCGAAGCCGACACCGCACGCGCCGGCGGCCCCACGGCCTCGATGACGTAGACCACGCCTTCCGCCGATCGCGCGAGCAGCGGGGAATCGGCCAGGCCGAGAATCGGCGGCGCATCGATCAGCACGTGATCGAACGCCTGGCACAGGCTGTCGATCAATTGCTGAATGCGGTCGCTGCTCAGCAGTTCGCCCGCACTCGGAGGGGTCGGTCCCGATGTCATCACCGACAGACCGTTGAATTGCGCCGGACGGATCAGATCCTGCCAGTTCTGATCTCCCGCCAGATAATTGCTGAGCCCGAATTCGTTGGAGAAGCCCAAGAATTCGTGAATCGATGGCGACCGCATGTCGGCATCAACCAGCACCACATTCCTACCGGTGCGGGCAAGAACGGTAGCCAGAGCGTAGCTGGTCGTGGTCTTGCCTTCTCGAGGTTGCGTGGAGGTAATGATGAACGAACGCGGGACACCATGATCCGTCGAAAAAGCGAGATTCGAGCAGATCGTGAGATAGGCCTCGGACGCGACCGATTTGGGATCAAAGATCGCGTCGATATTGCCGTCGCCGAGGTTCGGAACCGTACCGAGCAGCGGAATCCCGAGTTTGAGAACGTCAGCGGGTACGCGCAGGCCTTCGTCGATATGCTCGAGCGAAAACACCGCAATGCCTGCCAGAACCAGACCAACGAGGATCGATACTGCGATATTGAGTGACAACTTGGGCGATGATGGATGCGCCGGGGCGCGGGCGGTATCGACGATCGCAATATTGTTGGCAGCGACACCGGCAACGCCGATTTCCTTGTAGCGCTGCAGCAGGCCGTTATACAATTCGCGATTGGTATCCACCTCGCGCTGATAGATGTTATACTGGATACTTGCTTCCTGCTGATTGCTGAACGCGCCAGTATGCGACTGGACCAGGTTGCGCAGTTCTCGCTCACGAGCGAGCGCACTACGATAATCGGCATTAGCAACGGTACGCAGATGCGCTTCCTCGCGCGCAATCGCAGTATCGAGCGCGGCGATCTGCTGCGCCATCGCCTTGGCAGCCGGATAGCCCGGCTCGAACTGCACCATGAGCTTGGCATATTCCGCAGCCGCTTCGGCACGGCGCTCGCGCAGCGCAACCACTGCGCCATTCGCCACCTGATTGTCGGATCCGATACTGTTCTGCGCCCGCGCCTCAGCGGCAACCCGATCGGCAGTCGCTTGCGTCAACGCCAGGCCGAACGACTGCAGATCCTGCGCGATCAGCGTCTGCTGTATCTGGGTCTTACCGTCATTCTCGCTTTTCGCGAGCGCGACAATGCCATGCTGATTGGCATAATTGACCAGCTCAGCCTCCGAATTCCGCAGCTTGGAACGCAGGTCGTCGAGCTTGCGTTCCAGGAAGGAGCGCGCGTCGGCCGTGGAGGAAAACCGGCGATCGATACTGTCCGCAATGAATTGATCCGCCCAGGTATTGGCAATCCTCGCCGACAGATCGGGGGAAGCACTCGTATAACGAATGTCCACCAGTGAGGAGCGGGGGATCGGCACAACCTTGACGTTATGCAGCAACAATATGGTCGCCAACTGGAGTTTTTCGTCACGCTGCCTGGCCGTCCCCAAGGCCAGCCGGTCTGTCAGCGCGTTCGGCTTCAGCTTGGCACCATGCGCAGCAAAGAAATCGGGACTTTCACCCAAGCGGAGCATGCGCACGACACGCTCCGCCACCGAACGGGCGGTCATGAGCGTATATTGCGTCTGATAGAATTCCTGATCGTTACGGGCATCCGTAGCGTCCACGCCTTCGACGTTGGTGACGCGCTTTTGCTCGCGGCCGATCTCGAGACGGGTGACCGCAGTATATTGCGGTGTCGTCAGCAAGGTGACGATGACACCGACCACGACGCACAAGGCAACGATGCCCGAGATTACCCAGCGCCAGCGAGTGACGATCCGCCAATATTCGAGCAGGATCGGCAGTGCCGAGGGCCCCTCGGCTGGCCCGAGCAACGGCTCGTCGGCCGTTACTGTGAAGTCGTTTCTCGAACTTGTTGAAGCTGGGAAATTCATTGCGACATTCTACCTTGAGAGGCCGTCACCGAAACGCTATTATAAGGGGCGTACTAAGTAGAGTGGCGCTGGAGATTAGGTCCTTGAATATCTGACGTGCTTTCGAATCTCCGACCACGACGACATCGTCGGCATAGATATCGGGGTCCGAATAGGCGCCGCGACGGATTGCGCGAAGATTATATAACGCCGCCAGCTTCTGCCCGTTGACAGTCCGGAAGACCACCACGTCGGTCTGATTGGCGAGTTCGGTCAATCCCTTGGCGGTGGCGACGATCCGCATGAGCGTCATTCGTCCGACGACTGGATAGAGGCCGGGCTCCTTGACCTGGCCGTCCACGGCAACGACCTGGCTCACTGTCTGTTCGAGGTTGACGGTGACTTGCGGGTCACGGACATATTCTCCCGCCAACCGCCCCGCGATCAGGCCGGCCACCTGGTTCGGTGTTTTGCCGGCGACCTCGATCGTCCCTGCCAACGGGAATGACAGTCGCCCAGAAGCATCGACCTGGACGATGCGCTGCTGGAGTTCCTCGATACCGTAAACGTCGATCCGCAGCTTGTCATAGGGTCCGACGAGATATGCGGGAACGTGGGTCGTATCGTTGCCGGACGGTGCGGGCAACGCCGTCGCCGACACGACCTGGACATCCGGCGCGCCCCCGAGAGCGGTATGGCCAGCGCAGGAAGAGAGCAAGACCGAGGTCAAAGCACAGAAAGCAATCGCTTCAGACTTCATCCACCTTCCCCGAACAGGCAATCGACCGATGGGCCTATTTCGGCTACAAGAGGGATCGATCTCCTTATTCATCATCCATCCCCGTTCGCTCTCGCCCTTCTGGCGCCTGCCGCCATCCACACGATCGCAACCGCAGCCATGCACGCGACCGACGGCGTACGCAAAGGATAGTCCACAAGACTTGCGAGGCCAAGCAGCAAGATAACGGCACCCCCGATCCGCCCGAGGCGGACAGTATGATCACGTCTCCGCGCGCGCGCCAGGGAGACGATTGCCCGTCCCCAACCGATCACGCCGACAAACGCCAGGATCATACCGGGCAGCCCCATCTCGAGCCCGAATTCGAGCCAATCGTTGTGGGCGTGATTCAGATAACTGAAGCTCAGCAGAGGACGCGGCTCTGCAATCTGGAAGACCTCGACGAACGACGCAATTCCCGACCCCTCCGGGAAGTACTGCCAAATCATCTTGACGATCGGCGGCCAGAACCTCAGGCGCATTTCGTCATCGCTGCGCATCGCGATGATCCGGTCAACCGCGCTCGCGCGCGCAAGATATATCGCGATCATGATCAGAAGCGCACTTGCCAGCAGCATCGCAAAGGCGAGAAAATATCGACGACGTGGATCGGCTTCCCCATCCGTTGGACGCTTCCGAACGGCCAGGATTACCGACAGCGCCAAGGCGAGCGTCGCGATGACGACACCAGCCCGCGAACCGCTGAGCACGATCATCACCAAGATGACGGCGCCCAGGGCCGCCGCAAGCCATGCTCGCAACGCGGCTGTCATCCCTGGAAACACGGTCAACATCGGCAGGATGCACGCTAAGTCCACCGCAAAATGGTTGCGATTGGCAAAGAAGCCGGTGGCGACTTCCGGACTGTCCTTGTCATAAAAATAGAGCGAGGCAGAATATCCGCTCGAGACCTGCAAAACGCCCAATAGCAGATCGAGAATCGCCAGGCCGACGAACAGGTTCAACAGCAGCTGGCGCTGCTCATCCGTGCAACGGATCGCCAACAACAAAGCGGCAACGGGTGCCGCAAGCGCAAAGAGTGCGTTCCACGCACGCCAGGGTACGAGCGTCAGCGGCTGCCAGGCATCCGCCGAGCCCGCCAGACGAACCGCCGACACGGCCAAATCACGACCGGGCAAAGCCATCCACATCGCTGGCGGCAACGGAACCAGATGAAGCGAGAAAAGCGCGACAAGCGCTCCCGCGCCAACCACCAGTCCGCGATATGCGCGAAGGTCGCCTGCGTTCACCCCGAACAGGGCGATCCCCAGGCACACGATCGAGAAGGGGCGAAGAACCACTAGGCTCGCGGCGTCGATCCGTGAACTGCCCCCCAGCAAGGTGGTCGCCACGATCAGCAGCACCAATGTCCAGAACGCGTAGCTGGTCCGAAGTCCCGCTATATGT
Organism: Sphingomonas sp. MMS24-J13; assembly: GCF_044905095.1. Lineage (NCBI taxonomy): Bacteria > Pseudomonadati > Pseudomonadota > Alphaproteobacteria > Sphingomonadales > Sphingomonadaceae > Sphingomonas > Sphingomonas sp. MMS24-J13. The sequence goes on along the minus strand of NZ_CP173258.1, from coordinate 388,711 downwards.
TTGGACAAGGAGGGGGCGAGATCCCTCATGACACTACTTAAATAGGCCTTTCGATCGCATTTCGTCGAGCGACTCCTCGTACCGACTGGGCTTGGCACCCGTGACACGAGCCCATTCCGCAAACAAGGCAATACCCCGTTCGAAGTCGTAATTTGGCGTAAAACCCAGAAGTCGTTCGATCTTTTCCATAGACGCGAAATTATGACGAATATCACCGGCCCGGAAATTGCCGGAGACGGCGATCGGCACGTCCGCCCCGAGCAATCGTTTCAACGTCTCGGCCACCGTCATCACGCTCACCGGCACCCCCGTCCCCACATTGAATATCTGATCGGCCGCCGCCGGATGCTCGACGCCGAGCACCGTAGCGTCGACTACGTCATCAACGAAGACGAAATCGCGACTCTCCTCGCCGTCCTCGAACACGTTGATCGGCTTGCCCTGCATCATCAGGTTCGAGAAGATCGACAGGATGCCGGTATAAGGGTTGCTGAGCGACTGGCCGGGCCCAAATACATTTTGATAACGGAAAGCGACCCCTTCGATCCCGATCGAAGGGCACACCGTCATCACCAACTGCTCCTGAACCTGCTTGCTGATGCCATAGACGGACGATGGCTGAATCCGCGATTCCTCGTCGGTGCCCACAAGTTCGAGCGGCGTCGTGGCACCGGGATATTTCACGTCGAAATCACCTGCCGCCATGTCATCGACCGTGCGGCCGCCGGGATAGACGTAACCGAGTTCCGCCGAGTAATAACGGCCTTCGCCGTAGATCGAACGGGAGGAGGCGACGACGATCCGCTTCACGGTCCGCGTCCGATTGGCAAGAATGTCGAGCATCAATGCGGTGCCGCCAACGTTGACCTGGGTATAATGCTCGATCTGATACATGGACTGGCCGGTGCCCGTCTCGGCGGCGAGATGGACGACCGCCTCCTGACCGGACAGCACATCCTCCATCGCCGCGCGATCGGTAACGGAGCCTTTCACGAATCGCACCTTGTCCGACAAGGCGCGAAACAGCGGCGAAGCCTCCGGATCGGGCCCATGAATCTGGGGCGAGAGTGTGTCGAGCACGGTCACGTCATAGCCACGATCGACGAGTTTGAGGGCAAGGCGCGAACCGATGAAGCCGGCACCGCCGGTGATCAGGATGTTCCTCATGGGATTCCCTATTGCCGGATCAGCTTGACGGTCTGCTCGATATTGCCACGCGACGAGGCACCGAACACCACCGATTGTATGTTGAGCCCATTGATATAATCATAGGCTTCGGGCGCCGGAACGGCACCGGAAGCGAGCGTCGACATCGCCATCACTTGATAGCGCGCCGGATCGTTCACGGCGAGCACGCGCTCATATTCTTCGCGCCCGGGCGACATTAGATAACCGATCTTGTTGATCGAAGCGCAGATCACAACATCGTCGATCCCCCACTCGATCAGCTTGGTCCGTAGGAACGGCAAATTCTGAGTGATGAAGCCCGGCGTCGCGCCATATTTCTTGCGGATCTGCTTGCAATATTCGACGAACGGCTCGGCAATATCGAAGCCCAACACGAGATCTACGACGATGTTCTGCAGGAACACCACGCGCACATCGAGTCCTTCGAAGATCGACATCTCCTGATCGACCAGCATTTTCATCATCCGCACCGCGTCGAGCGATACGGTCGCCATGGCGCCTTGCGCCAGCTTGCCGAGAGCCGACTTCGCGCCGCCGGAGAACAGCAGCGACTGAAGCGCGCCGACCATCCCCTTCTCAGCCACCAGGTTGGCATATTTGTGCGGATAGGGAATCGATGGATACCAGGCGATGTTCGGATAATCCGATTTTCGGGCCCGGAAGCGATCACAGATTTCCACCGCGCGCTGATTCGAATTCAGCATCACGGCGCGGATACCGGCATCGAAGGCGTTCTGGTAGACTGCAAAGATATTGTCGAGATCAGCAAAGCGTTCAGCCTGTGCCTGCGCCTTGTCCTGCGACATGTGATTGATACCGAAGAACTGATTGTCGCCGAAGACGATGCGATCGATCGGAGTCATGCCTGGAGCTCGCTTTGGGTGCGCTGCCAGTCGGCGAACATCGCATCGATGATCGACAGCGTATCGGTGGCATCCTGAAATGTGCAGCGTGCCCGGCGCCCGCCGGCCTGGATGCAATCGACGAAGTCGTAGAGCTGCGCCGTGAACTCTATCCCGCGCAGGTAGAACGGCACGTTCGAAAAGAGGTCCGTTATATAGAGTTGGTTCCAACCGGCCTGGAGGCCATATTTAGCGTTCGGGCTGCTCAAGAACACCTTCATGCCATGCTGATCGGCCTGGATTTTGCCGGCATCACCGAACAGCTCGAGCTTGTTTGTCGGTTTGCGATAGCTGGCATCGCTCCAATTGACGTAGAGCGAACCGCTTACGCCGTTCCGGTAAAGGAAGCTGGAAGAGACGATATCCTCGACCGCCTTCGAGAAGACGCTGGTCAGGCTCGTGCCGGTGACCAGATCGGGCTTGCCGAACAGGAAATTGATGAGATCCACGGCATGGCTCGCCATCTCGTAGATCGCACCTCCGCCATTCTCGTGCGTCGAACGCCATCCCTCGTCGCCCTGCTCGCGAATGATGGTGGAACTGTACATCTCCGAACGGAAGCGCAGCAGCCTGCCGACCACCCCGTCGGCCACCATCTCGCGCACCTTGACGAATACGTCGTTGAAGCGATTGACGTAACCGACCTGGTTGACGAGCCCGGCATCCTCGAACTGCTGCGCGAGATCCGCGCCTTGCGTCGCCGAAAGCGTGAAGGGTTTTTCGACGAAGGTGTGGACGTTGCGCGCGCGCACCGCCTGGAGAATCTCGTAATTCGCCTTGGGCGGAGTGCAGACCAGCACCGCATCGACCTGCTCGCCGTCGAGCAGGCCTTTGTAATCCTTGTGGGTTTTGACCCCGGCATATTTACCCAGCAACATATTCATCATTATCGACGGATCAGCGATCGCGACAACGTCGACGTCCGGCCGCGAATTGATGATGCAATGATGGGTCACGCCCATGCGGCCAGCACCGATTATGCCGATTTTAAGCGGGTTTTGGCTCATGTTTCCCTTGGGGTTAGGGGGGATTAAAAATGACCCGGAACCAACTGCGGCAATACCCATCCCCTATCCGCCCGACGCGGTAAAATCAACCGCCTTGCCCCGTCGCAGCCCCCTCTCCGACGATTTCCAGCACCAGGTCGACAGGACTACGGCGGTGCATCAGCGGCCGTGCGCCGGCCAGCGCCATCACCTCGGCCCGCAGCACTCCAGCATCACCCTCCTCAGGCTGGATGACGCAGTTTTCCGAACCGAAGAAACGGCTGCAGCGCATGTCGCCGTTGTTGCTGATCAGCTTGACGCCCATCGCCAGCGCCTCGAAGGCGCGCATCGTCGCCCCGCTTTGTTTGGGATGGGCATAATCGATGGTGAAGTCCGAACCGGCCAGCGCGGCGATGTAGCGATCGTAGGGCAATGGCCGAAAGTGGATCCAATTGCGCCGTCGCCAATAGAGCCCAGGTGTCCGCAAGGCGTTGAGCACAAAGCTCAATCGGCTCTTCTCGTAAATGTAGACGAAGCTCCCCTCCTCGCCGATCGCGCGCAACACGGCATCGACATAAGCGAGCCGCCGCGAATGATTGCGAAGTATCGCCGACACACGATGCCGCTGGAGCACCGGCGCCTCGGGCGAAGGCTGAGTCGAGAATAGTTCCGCCACCGGCCAGCCTTCCGCTGCGGCATCACGATAATCGAAGGTGGTCATGCGATCCACCGCACCGGTCCAGCGCCTCAGGGCGCGATCATAATCGAGCGAATCGAACTGATAGCCCACCACACGCCCAGCATGATGCTTCATCTCGGCGACCAGGCGCGGCGTGATCCCCCGTCCTTTGATGATCATGACCAGATCCCAGCGCCTGCCGGCCAGGAAACGACGGCTTATGGTGCGGCGGGTCCACCAGCGCGCCATCGGCAGATCAAGCTTGGCGAGCACCTTGCCGAACGGATTTTCCGGATATTCGTCATTGGCGAGCGTCACCGCATAACCGCATTCGGCCAGTGCGTCCGAAAAAACCCGCGTGAACGAATAGAAGCTCTTGGGTAGAACGAGCAGACAGGATCGTGACGCGCCGCTCATACGCCGGCTGGCGGCAGCGGATGCGAGGTACCGTCGACAATATGCCGAACGAAGGTCTGGATATGATATTCGGGAAAGTCGGCTTCCGGCTCGGCCAGCGGAACTTGCAGAAACGCATCTATGCCGGTGAAATCCAGCCCGTCGAACACATGGAAGCGATCGGGTGAGTAAAAGCGTTCTTTGCGGACCCGCGGATTGCTGGTGATGATCTTTTTGCCCGCGCACAAATTCTCAATCAGGCGCATGGTGTAGCCGGCCTGGGCGTGATTGGCGAAATCAAAGGTCGCCACCGAGGTTTCGATCATATCGATGAAATCGCGATGAGCGATCGGGCCGAACGCGACGTCGCGTGGAATCTCTCCACGACGCAGCAGTTGCAGGAATATCGGCGGTGTCACGGCCAAATGCGATCGCACCGGCACGCTCCGTTCGTCGCAGTAACGTTTGAATGCGTGAAAGGCGTTATATCGCGGGAGCTTAGCGAGATTACCGACGAAATAGACCTGACCGCGGCCTTGCTCGCGACGAGGCAGGCCTTGAAAGTCGCGCAGACAGAATAGCGGAAGATAGCCGAGCCCCATCGCCCGCGCATCGTCGGGATCGAAGGTCTGCACCTGGTCGAAGTGCTCAATATGGGCCTGATAATCGAGGCTCTTGAGGGCATCCCAATTGTAAAGCGCGAATCGCGCGCCGGCGAAAGCTTCGCGAAAGCGCGCGAGCATCGACAGCTCCATCTGATGAGCCTGTATGAACAGCACCAGATCATATCGATTGCCGCGTTCCGCCTCGAGGATATGCTTATGGTGCCAAGTCAGGCGTCGCTGCCAGGCATAGTGCGAAATCCGGCGCAACGCTTTGGTTACGCGATCCCGCGGCTGAATCTCATACAGCGAAACCACATGGCCGGCGCGACGGAGTTCGGCGGCGATGCTGGACGTATAATTGTGATAGGGAAGAGCCACGATCAAGATGCGCTGGATGGTCATCAGAGGACAAGCCCTTCCATCGTCGTACCTTCTCTGACGACTTTCGCCGGATTTCCCGCGACGATGCAGTTCGACGGCACATCGCGGGTTACGATCGCGCCGGCTCCGACCACCACTTCGTCACCGATACGCACGCCGCCCATGATGGTGGCGCCAATGCCAATGACGCACCATTCGCCGATATGGGTGTGCACTTTCTCGCCATCATAGCGACCCAGCGACTTGCGCGGAATCAGCTTATGACTGAGTATCGTGACCCGCGACGTCACGATCGTATGCGCGCCGATATGGATACCCTGCTTGAAATAGCGGTCGAGATTGAGGCCGCGTTCCAGTTTGCACCTCCGGTGAATATCATAGCCTTGGGCGCGATAGCTGAGATAGCGCGACCAGTGGACGAACCTGCTCACTCGAAGCCGCAGGCGCTGCGGGATGGTGAGGTCAGCCATCAGCCGCGGCCGAAGCTTCGTTATCGCGGAACCGGCCATCCGGATGCGTTTCTCGCCAGCAAGCCGTCTCGACATCATAGCGCCGAATGATCCGCGCCGGAATTCCGACCGCCACCGAATAGTCCGGCAAATCGCGTGTCACCACCGCGTTCGCGCCGACCACGCAATTCCGGCCGATGACCACGCCGAAAATGCTGACGTTGTGCCCGATCCACGTGCCGTCGCCGATCACGGTATCGGCCAACTGCACGAGCGGCTGATCGATGATCGGCCGGTCGACGTCCTGATAGCCATGGAGATTATCGGAAATGTACACCCCGTTGGCTGTCAACACCTTGCGGCCGATCTCGACACGGCGCGTAGCATAGATGTGATTGAACCGCCCCAGCTTGGAACCGTCGCCAATCTTCAGACAGCAGTCCCGCGCACCTGTATGCGGCGTCGCCGCCAAACAACTCAATGCACCGACGTAGACGTCGTCGCCCAGATGTATGTTCCGCGGCCTCTGGATGATCACCGGCGCGATGATGAGGCTACGCTTACCCCAACTGCCAAACCGCCATGCGAACAGAAAACGAAAAATCACGGCGCGAATGCCGTAGACGAGCTTGAGATATAGCATCATAATCCGGCGCCCCACAAACTCTCGATGCTACCGACATTGCCGACCGCTGCGCCGTCATTTCTGGCCAAAGGCCGGTCGCGTCGAAGCCACTCGACGCGGAAGTGGCCGCATTAGCAAGCCACTGAACATTATCATCAAAAAGAACGGTGTTAGCGTCAACGATTCGGTAGCTTGTGATATGATGAATATCGCTACGCCGATCAACGTATCCGCAAACAAGCCCTGACGGAATAGCCCGATCATGAAGATCAGGAACAACGGTATCCCTACCGAATAAGCAAGAACGACCAATCCATTTGTGTTACCGCGCTCAGAAAGGTTTTTCATATCGAGCTGACTCTCAAGATAACCATATTCTTGCGCGACCTCAAGGTAGTGATTTGGATCAAAACCAATACCAGCAAGGGGATGAGAGCTTACAATCCGAAACCCCGTATAGAGGTCGTACTCCCTAGCCCAGGACGAGCCTCGCAGGCTACCCTCTGTTTTTTCTACGTAGTTCGAGTAGCCAATTACTAACATCGGAACCAGCAACAACGGAGCAAAAATCAAAACAAGCAATTTTTCGGTGGTGCCCGCCCTACGCAAGCCCCGCAGAACGGCGACTCCCAACAGCATGATCATGATCGCAACGCCCGTCGTCGACTGCGTCGAAAGGACCGCCGCCCCCGCCAATGCGGCATCGCGATAGTTTTTTGTGCGAAACAATGAAAGGTAGAGAAAAATATTCAGATAAAATTGTAGAACGCCTGGCTCGTAGAAAAAACCGTCCGGCCTTTGAATGACCGATGGCTCGTCGAGCGTTACATGGTAGGTGAATATCAAAAAGATCGATTTGTAGGTAGCTAGATCGAATTGATAGGAACGAAATAACCCGCTGACGAATGTTGCCAGGACTACAGTAATCAGTGCCTGGATCGAAAATAGACGCAGCATCCAGCCAAGATCGCGCTCAAATACACTGATCGGCTTTTCCAGATAGAGGCCAAGCAGCATAAGGCCGCCCACGAAGTTCGCATAACGTGTCGCGGTTGGGACAAGATTGATCGCGTCGCCACCGATCAGCGCAACGGCCAACACGGCAAGCATCAAGACCCAGATCCCGGCGACTTCACGTCGCAAAAGCACCGCCGGCCCGCGCACGATCACGAAAAGCACCGTAAGCGCCGCCAGCAGGGGCAGGCGCGGCAGCAACAGGATACCGCCGCTCATCAGAATGCCGATGAACAAGGTCGCGCGGCGCAGTCTCTGCTCCACCCTGCCGTCTCGGATCAAGAGGGCTGAACGCCGCTGTGCCGTCACGTGACTCTCCCGGTGTTTCGACGGCGATATCGACTTCGGTCGCCGGTACCGGTACTCGATCCATAAGTTCGCAGCAACCCGGCGATTTCGGGCGCGCACGGAGCGCACGGAGCAACGCGATCGAATCGTTTCAATTCCCGGCCCGATGATCTATCGGGCGCCGTTGAGCGGGGAGCTTCGTTGAGCGGGGAGAGCTTCACCGATGCGCACGATCGGGAATATTTTGGATGAGAACCGGGGCGTCGGCCCGGGATTCGAACGCGCTTCGCGTGCTCCTGGCACTATCGGTCGTGTTACGGCATTGCTTCCCGCTTAGCTATGGCAATAGCGGCACGGAAAATGCGGGATTTCTCTGGCCCGCCTCCACGGCGATAGTCCCTATCTTCTTCATCCTGTCTGGCTTTTTGGTTACAGGCAGCGCGCTGCGCCTGACGTTGGGTAAATTTGTTGCCAGCCGCCTGTTACGCATCGTACCTGCGTTGATGGTAGACACGATGGTCACCATCTTGTTAATTGGGCCGATATTTACGCACCGCACGCTGGGCGAATATTTTCTGTCCAGCCAAACGCATGCCTATTTGTTAAACATCGTAGGTGAGATCCATTACTACCTACCCGGCATGTTCGAGTCGAACCCGATAAGGGGCGTCGTGAATGGCGCATTATGGACAATCCCTCCCGAGCTCGGCTGTTATGTTGGCATAAGCGGCCTGATTTTTCTTGGCTGGGTACGTGACTGGAGAAAGACGCTGGCCGTTGGCCTAGTAGCCGTCGCCGCGATCGTCGCCGCGACATTTGCCCCGAACATTATGCCACGCGTCATCAAAGTGGGCGCACTCCATCCGGGCGCCTTGCTGGTTCCGGGCTTCTTGTTGGGATCGGTGCTCTATCTCCGTCGAAACCTCATTCCCTATTCCCCCGTTTTATTTAGTTTGTGTGTCGCGTTGATCCTTCTGTCCGGATTCTTATTGCCGAGGACGGCTTTTTCGGTAATGCCGCTGGCATCCGTGCTGGCAATGCCGATTTACGGCTATACCACCGTTTTCCTTGGCGCAACACGGGTACCTCCATTACCCTTCTTCCGCCGGGGCGATTATAGCTATGGCATATACTTATACGGCTTCCCGATACAACAAGTTGTTGTTTCGCTAGGCGTTCGAAATCCATTGCTGGTCTTCGTCACGGCGATCGGGCCGATCTGCGCTTTGGCGATGCTATCGTGGCACCTTGTTGAGAAGCCGACATTGAAGCTCCGCAAGGGCTTCTCGCTCGCTGCCAAGCGGGAAGCACAACGTGATGCCGCGCTTGAAAAAGAGCAAGTCGCGCGCACCTCCGAGATGGCGAAGCCACGATAATATGGAGCGCCTGAGCTTCATATCCGCCCTCCTTGCCATTCGGAGGCTGCAGCGCCTCACTCCGTCCCGATCACATAATCAGGTACGGCAGTCGCCCGCAAATCTCTTTCCAGAAAATACGGCAGTATCGCAGAGAAATAGATCCGCTGTCCATAAAGATTCGGGTGATGCATGAAGTCCGCGACCAGATAGACCGGATCGGCAACCCTCTTTTGAAACTTGCCAAATTTCGTCAAAATATCGACAAAAGGAACTGCCTGCTCGCGCGACACATCAGCAATGATCGTATTAAAAAGTTTGGTCCGAGCGACACTCTCATCCTTCCATAATTTATTCTGTTGGAAGAACCCAACCGTCAGCACGCGAACGTGATTCGCTTTGAGTTGCCGGATCGCACGACGGAGCTGCTCTCGGAAGCGATCAGCATTAGGATAGACGGCGTGATCATTCATTCCAAACGCCAACACCACTGCGTCGGGCCGGTCAGCGGCAAGCAGTTTGGCAACATCGAAACCACGGATATCACTTCCCGGAACTGCAAAATTCTTAAACTTCTTTGTTCCGTTGAAATATTTTCGCAGCAGTCCGCACCAACTTTGCCTATCATTATTAAAGTATAGAGAATCTACTGTATGCGCCCCAGACGCAATACTATCGCCGACACATGCAACGTTGCGCGCCAACGCCAGATCGGCCGAAAGCGATCGAATCGTGAAATCAGCCAGCTTGGCATCATAATCAATGTAAACATTATAGCCGAGCATCAGCGGCGGATTGCGGGGCCGATCCCGAAATTCGAAACTTCCATCTGCGTTTCCGGCCTTGCACGAGGACTTCCCCATTGCGCATGTCGCGAGGAAAACCACGCAGTTCCGCGTGAACCAACCCGCTTGGCAACCCTTGGCCGTCGAATAGCGATAGGTCCCGAAGTCGGGGATCCGCGAGCCTGTCGTTCTGGCAAGGCCAAAGCGTGTCCGTTGCCAGTCGCGCCCCTCCCGATAGAAGAGCTTCCGACCCCGGTCATCGAAGCTATAGACCGCTTTCACCCGTTCCGGCGGATACAGCAGGACTACCGGCGCCCCTCCGCGGAATAAGCGGGCCTCACCCAATATCGACGTGTCGACAAGGGGCTTGCCGGCGGTTGCCATCACCATCGGCTGGGCATCGACAGCCGCTTTGCCCATCGGCGCAGCCGTCTGCTCGCCAGAACCGCACCCGGTCAGTGCCGTCGCTATGGAAAGACATAATAATCGCCGCCGCATATCTGTTCCTCACAAGCGCTCGGAAGCAAGATCCATCATATCACACCGCTTGGCGCGCCAGCGTGACCGTTATTTGACGCAACCGAGCTTGAGAAAGTCGGCCTCGCGCAAGCCCGGGTCCCGCTGCAAGCGGCTGCCACCGGCGCGACCACCGTATCGACCGACGAAACGCTCGATGGAGCCCGCGCGCAGCCAGCGTCGTACCTTGGGATCCCGTTCGCCCACTTGGCGCAGCAGCCGTGCGTAGGTTACGTCGCCGCCGTGCAATCCATCGATGAATTCGCAATCGTTCGAGCCTTCAATCGCCGCCGGATCGGTGAAGTCGAACAAGGGGGCACCTGCGCAAGCCGAGAGCCGCCGATAGCCATCACGGATATAATCATAGTCGGGACGGGCGAGACGGCGCCATATCGGGGAGGCGAACGGCGGCGCGACCACCACGACATGATCGGCTGCGCCCCGCACCTTCGCGATCGCCGAGCAAATGCGACTCACCAGCACGGGATCGGCACGGCTATTGCGCTGGAAGTTTTGCTTATCGCCATTGATGCGATCGAAGGTGGTCGCGAACCCCCTGTCGGCGGGCTGCGAACCGGTCAAATTGTAATAGACGCTGCCGTCGCGTGCATAGCCTTCATCGTTGACCAGTCCATGCAGGCCAAGATTGGGAGAGCGAAAAACGCGCAGCACCCAATTGCCGTGCACCATCGCCCTCGCCCCCGCCGATAGCGTGTCCGCCGAGATCCAACGTGGATAATCGGGCACAGGTGCCTGATTGTCGGTATAACGCGCATTGAACAGCCAAGGGTCGACATAGATCAGCGCCAGCTTGAGCCGCCGCCCCGCCGCGACATGGGCCGCCATCGTTTCGAGATTATCGAGATTGTTGACCGATCCGCCAAGCGACAGGAATGGCAGCGTGAAGAAATCGGAGCGCACCTCCATCGCGCGGCTCGAACCGATGGCGATACCCTCGGGCTGCTGCCGGTCGAACATCAGTTCCTTATAACGATACGCGTTCTGATTGACGCCGCTCAGGAAGAGGATGGTGCCGTTTGGTGCCGCCAGTTGCCGGGCGACCACATGCGACAGATTGAGCTCGCCCGCACGCGTGAACAGCCACTGTAGCCCGCAGAGCACCAACCCCAGCGAAATCAAGGCTGCGGCAAAACCGGTCAGGAAGCGCCTTTCGATCATGGCTCAGAAGTTAAAATAGATGAAAGTGGAAACCCGGTTGAAATTGAGCAGGACGAACACGAAAGCGGCGCCCACGGCATAGCCGAGAACCGCGCCGCGATGCGGCCATGCCTTGAGCATGCCGACGATTTCCATGCTGTTCGGTGCCAGTTTCACGATCAGAAAGCCGGCGGCGAGCCACGCCAGCACCGCAGCCGGCGACGCCGGGACATGGGGCGCCAGCGCATGATAGGATCCAAGCCCGTTGCCGCCGACCGCGCCGCCAAGCAGGCGCAACGCCGCATCGATGCTGGTCGCCCGAAAGAACACCCAGGCGACGACCACCGCGACGAAGGTCAGGCAGCCCGCCAGCCATGCGCCGCCCGGCGTGCTCGGCAAGCCGAGCCGATCGCGCGCCACCTTCCAACCATGATTGATGACGAGATACAGGCCGTGGAGCGTGCCCCATAATGCGAATGTCCAATTGGCACCGTGCCATAGCCCGCCCAATATCATCGTCGCCATCAGGTTGACGTAGCGACGCGCCGGCCCCCGCCGGTTGCCGCCCAGCGGGATATACAGATAGTCGCGCAGGAAAGCCGACAACGTCATGTGCCATCGCCGCCAGAAATCGATGATATCACGCGCCTTGTACGGCGAATTGAAATTGATCGGTAGATCGACGTTGAACAATTTCGACAGGCCGATCGCCATGTCCGAATAAGCGGAAAAATCGAAATAGAGCTGGAATGTATAAGCGAGCGCGCCCACCCAGGCCTCTGTCAACATCGGATGCCCGCCTGCTTCCACCGCGTTGAACACGGGGTTCGCATAAAGCGCGAACTGGTCGGCGATCAGCACCTTCTTGAATAGCCCGATCGTGAACAGCGTCATGCCGTCACTGAGGTTGGCCGCTTGCGGACGATAGGTGGCGGCGCGATCGAACTGCGGCATCATCTGCTTGTGGTGCAGCACCGGCCCGGCAATCAAATGCGGAAAATAACTCGCGAACAGAAAATAATGAACGGCATTATATTCGCGGGCGATGCCACGATAGACATCAATTAAAAATGCGATCTGTGTAAAGGTAAAGAACGAAATGCCCAGCGGCAGCACAACGTGCCACATCGCCCAATCCAATCCGGTCACCGCATCGACCGTGCGGATGAAGAAGTCGGTATATTTGTAATATCCAAGGATTGCGAGATCGGCGACAACAGCGATAGTGGTCAGGATCCCGGCCCTTGCGGTCGTCTGGCCGTCATGCCGCGCAAAGCCGATCGCCAGGCCCATCAGATAGTTGAATGTGATCGAACCAAGCAGCAGAACGAGGTAGCGCGGATCCCACCAACCATAGAAGATCAGCGAGGCCACAGCGAGCCATGTTGCCGCCAGCCGATGGTGGAAGCGTGCGATCAAGAAAAAGCCCGCAAATGCCGCGGGCAGGAACAGGAAAACGAATTCGTAGGAATTGAACAACATGGCTAGCCTCGGCCGCCCTGCGCTGCGATGCTCGACATCTCTCCCCCGAATCCGACTTCAGGCCGCTTCGAGCAAGCTATTCCCGCGGATAACGCCGAACGCCTCCGGATAACGTGCGCGAAATCCGTCCTGCATATAGCGGAGGTTGAGGATCAAACGGTCGCCCTTGACCGGCTTGGTACCGCGATGAAACGCGAACGTATTTTCCGCGAAGGCATAGCCGGCCGGCCCCTCAACATAATGCAGCTGCGCATCACCGATCGCTCGGCTGATCTCTTCATTGGTATAGCGAGCGATCGGACCGAGCGACATCGGCGTGCGGCCCTGCGAATGGAAATAGACCTCGTGATGTCCGCCGTCGCGACCGACATCGGTGAGGAACACGAACATTTTCACGAAACGGAAATTGTCGACGTCACGATGGAATTCGAGAGCATCGTCATAGCCGCGATCGACGATCCGCGGTTGATCGAGCCGGATCAGCGCGTCGATCGACGCGCTGGCAACCATATGTCGCTTGTCGAGCCCCAGAAATTCTGCGGCGAGATCGACGAAATGGTCACTCAGCGCCACTTGGGTAAGCGGGCAATCGGCCCGGCCGGTGGCGATCAGCCCCGCCGGACGCTGGATACGCTCGGTCCGATAATGATCGAAATAGCCACCGATGTCGGCAAAGGTCCGGCCCTTGCCAGCGTCGGCATGGCGACAGAAATACGCCGCCAGCGCCGCCACACGCTCGAGCGGCAGCGGCGGAAGCTCGACGAAGCCTCGCTCGCTCAACGCTGCAAGCTCCGGACATCCGGCCGAGTTGCGCCTCACGTCCCAGCCGCGGAACAGCCCAAATGGGGTCAGCAGACGCATCGCTCCGAACCGTGCCGCTTCACCAACCGGCTGCCGCAGCTTGACGACGCCGTAAACAAACTCCCTTGAAACCAGCCAGACGTGACCGGCAAGGCGCTTCAAGAACTTCACAGTCGCCCCCGTCCGCAAAGGCACATCTGAGCCGTACCGCAGCCGCGATAGCCGAGCCAGATCGTCCATGCACGCGAAACTTGGACGGGGTGTGTAAAAATCAAGCGCGTTGACCGTCACACGATGGTCTTTTAGCGCCGTTAATATGCAGTTCCAGCGAGCGATACACGCATGAAGATTCGTCAACTGCTGACCGCCAGCGGCCTATACGGCATAGCCGACATGCTTCTTCTCGGCATCAGCGGCTTCCTGCTACTTCCCCTTTATACACGCACACTCAGCCAAACCGACTTCGGTGCTTATGTAAGCATACGGGCGAATACCGAGATTCTAGGCTATTTGCTTTATTTCGGCCTCCTGTCGGCCGTTGGCCGGCTCTATTTCGACTATCCCAAGGGCGTTGCGCGTCGTAGCTATCTCAATTCGGTAGTGATGTTCTTCATCGCCGCAGTCGTGGTCGCGGCGATATTGTTCTTGTTCGTTGGAGACGCCCTCTGGCAATTGATGTCGCCGACCACGCCGTCGCAGCCCTATCTCTGGTATGCACTCATCTTGGCGGCTACGACATTCCTTGCCCAGCTAGGCTCGTTGTGGCTGCGCCTGGAACATCGCGTCAATGCTTTCGTGTCGATTCAGATCTTTTCGGCAGTCTTGCTGACCATCGCGGCGTATCTGGCCCTCGTGATCTTCAAGCTGGGGCTGCCGGGGCTGCTCGTCGTTCTCGTGATCGGCTATCTGCCAGCCGCGGCCTTCCTGGCCTATAATATTGGCGACCGTCTGAGGCCGGTCATTCACCGCGACGAGATCCTGCCTTCGCTACACTATGGGATGCCTTATGCGATCAGCTACATCGCTTATTTCCTGCTGAATCGTTTCGCGGTGCTCAACCTGCAGCACCAAGTCGGACTCGACAAGGTCGCGATCTTCGGCCTCGCCCAGCAACTCGCGATCATGATTTCGATCGTCTCGCAATCATTCGGCAAGGCCATGCAGCCCGCGGTGTTCGGCGCTGCACCCGACGAAGCACAGCATGTCCTGCGCCGGTCCAGCAAGCTGTTCATTCTCCTGATCTTCGGCGCGGCCTCGTTCGCAGTGATGTTCGCTCACGAGATCCTGCGCGCGGTCGCCCCAAAGGCCTATCTCACGGGCTTCCCGGTGCTGCTCGTGCTGCTGATTGCGAGCTTCATCTATTCGCTGAACCTCGTATCGAACACCACATTGGAATATTTCAAACGTCCGCGCATCCAGGCAACAATGTCGGTGCTGGGCGCAGCGACATCGGTCGTCCTCGGCCTGCTCCTGATTCCCCATTATGACCTCATGGGCGGCGCGCTGGCGATGCTCGGCGCCTATGTCGTCGTATCGGCCGGCGGCCATATCGCCGCCTATCGCCTGTCGCGCCAATCCTATTTCGGCGAGATCGCCATGGTCGTATGCGCGGTCTGCGTGTTGGCCCTGATTGCGCTGTGGCCTGGCTGGCAGGCGATGAGTCTACCCATCGCAGTGTTGCTCAAGGGGATGATCACCGCGATCGTCGTACTTGCATTGTTCAGCGCATATGCACCCAAGCAGCTCGCCCGATTTGCCAGCAGCCTTCGAGCACGGCGAACGACATAGCCGGGTCGAGGACGCCTTCGCGCCGCTCCGATTGGTTGTTGAAGGCGCGATAGTGGAAATCGTCCATCGTGCAATTGTTCGGGTTGGTCAGATCCGAATTCGGATATTGGAACGAGACCGAGCGGCCGTCGGCGCCATAATCGGCGATCTGATTGAACCGGTTCTTGTTCAGCTCGCGGCGATGCTCGCTGCCGAAGGTCGTGCCGGTGACGTCGGCCCTGGTGGCGTAATTGTTGGCGTCCCACTGGATGCCGTTGATGGTCGACGGTGTCTTGAACAAAGCCGGCCAGCCCGATCCGGCCGGCCCGTCGGAACCGCAAGGATGCTTCGGCTCCTGTCTGATGAAAGGCGATCTGCGCAGAGTTGCCTGGGAAGACCGTCCCCCGTCCCCCGATCATCGATGGCGGGCAGAACTTCCGCCTGGGCAAGCGCCTGCCGCCGACACCGCCGCCCCCACGAGGCCGGCCGTGAGGCTCGCCGCTAAATACAGGGGGCTTGGCGGGAACGCGGGCCGCCAGCGAGTTCGCTCGGTGTCGCCCGGTTTTTCAGGCGAATCGACGCCATCGACCGTTCTCAATCTCGGTCGGGCAAGCCGGCGACCTCTTCCTTCGTAGCAACGCGCCACGAGCCTTGCCTGTCCCGTATCATCGGTCTGCCACACCCGCGGCAAACCGAACGAGTCTTGCCATCATCCCGATTTCTCGCCTGCCCTCGCGAGCGGACATGATGGCCGAACAGACAGCGAACGTACTGATAGAGACCCATAAATGCCCACCCATAAATGCCCATCCCAGCATCAATCAACGCCGCCGGCCTGACCGGCGGAAAGCCGCCGTATCCTCGACGACCGCGGATGACTGGGGGGGCAACCCGAGGCAGTGCTATCTACAATCCATTAATGGCAGCTTTATTGCGGTGCACAACCAACGATGGCGATCCGCGCAATCGCGCCATATTCGCACCGCGACCGCCTAGAGAAGCCAGAGCACCGCCATTATCCATAAGGCGCCTGCCATTGCCGCCAAAAGGAACCCCGTGCCTGGCGGAACACGTCGATCGGGAAGACTGCTTGCCAATGCTATATCGGGCATAATAATTTAATCCTTAGCCCATCAACTTCCTCGTTCCCAAGTTGTTCCCAGATGTCCGGCCTCGTCGTATCGATGCCCGCAGGCCCAAGCATCGCTCGTGGATCGCTCGTGGCGTGGGTCAGGCTTGATTTGGATTTGCTTGTTGCCCGGCCAACTCGTCCCTCGTCGCCAGCCGCCACCGTCGCCGCCCGTCTCGTATCATTGGCTTGCCGCAACCTCGGCAAACGGACCGGGCCTTGCCGCCCCGTACCTTGGCGAGCCCCCGCGAACGCTCGTGATGGCCAAATAAGCAGCGGATGAGTTGTCTCAGCTTCATGCAATCTCCTCCCTTCGAGATGCTTACTGGCGCCGTTGCGACGGCCTAACATGGCGGGCCGAACTTGGCCAAGGCTTACGGCCTGGACGGGCTCCGCCGGCGCCGCGCGCCGCAAGGTTCAAATCAGCCCGCCCATCGCATGCCCCATGGCCTTGGCGGCCCATCTCAGTCATAGTCAGCGCGGCTAAAATGCGGCGGGCATTGAGATGACCCAAATCCTCGAACGGCTATTATGTTTAGGTCTCGGACATAAGCGGTCGATTGATCTCGCTGGATATCTCCTCAGCGTTTGACGAGACTTGGTTCATCTATCCCCGCCTCTTTTTGGCTATTACAGATATTAGGGTGTGTCAGGCCCAACGCCGTGATCTACGGAACAGACACGCGATCCCATAATGTTCTATGCCAAGGACCTACGTCGGATCGCTATAATCGTTCGACCGAATCCATAATTCAAGATCTGCAACTACAATAATTCCCGATTAATATCATCCATCGCGCCCGATCGGTTTCCTATTTGACCTCTGCATATGTTAGTATTAAAGGCGATATCATAATAGATCCGGGATTGTATTGGGTGTGACTGGTGCGAGCGGTAGGTGGATAGCGTCACCGATAGGACGATCGGCTATACGCTCCCATGTCGCCGAGACGGTAGAATGGAGGTGTTCATGAAACTGCGCGGAACTTACAGCCGCCAGACGCAACTGACTGGGTTTGCACCTTCAGCCTTGAACACTAGGGATGCCGCCGCATATGTCGAATTGCCGAAGAGCACGCTCTAAAAGCTGAAGCTCCATGGCGACGGTCCAATGTTTGCCAAGCTATCCACCCGCGTAGTTCGCTACCGCATTCAGGATCTTGAGAGTGGATCGCTCACCACCGAGTAGCCAACACAAGCGCGTTCTGACACGGCCAGCCGCCAGCTCATACCATAGCGCTCGGACAGCTGGGAAAGAACAGCATCCAGCGCCGATCTGAAACAATTTCTCCGCCGCCGTAAAACGTTCAGCGAATCTGATTGTCTCATGACTTACCGCCGTGCTTCATTGGCGACGGGCGGCAGAAATCTGCTGAAACGCTGGAGCGGGCGAAGGGATTCGAACCCTCGACCCCGACCTTGGCAAGGTCGTGCTCTACCCCTGAGCTACGCCCGCTCGGCGTGTTCGGGAGACTGGCCCCCGGAGGTGAGGGGCGCCAATAGCGCCGGTTTCCGGACCCGGCAACCCCCCATTTCCATGTTTCTGCCAAAGGGCTTGCTCCGCGCACGAAACGGACCACATAGGCGCGCAGGACAGTTTCAGGAGACGAACTTGGCGACGTTGGGGATGAGTGCCGCGGAACGCGAGGCGATCGAGGCCTTCAAGCGCGACGTCATCGATCCGTCGATGACGTCGCTCGTGATCCTCGATTTCTGGGCGGAATGGTGCGGGCCGTGCAAGCAGCTCTCGCCCGTGCTGGAGAAGGTCGCGGCGGCCTATGCCGGCAAGGGCGTGCTGCTCGCCAAGGTCAATGTCGACGAGAACAAGCTCGTCGCGGCGCAATTCCGCGTGCGATCGATCCCGACCGTCTACGCCGTCTTCCAGGGGCAGCTCGTCGCCGATCTGACGCAGGCGCGCACCGAAAGCCAGCTGACCCAGATGATCGACCAGATCCTGCGCCAGCTGCCGATCGAGGCCGACGATGCCGCGCAGGCGCCGGACATCGCGCCGCTGATCGCGATGGGCGAAGAGATATTGGACGAAGGCGATGCCGAGCGCGCCATCTCGATCTTCTCGCAGATCGCCGAGATGGCGCCCGAGGATCCGGCGGTGATCGCAGGGCTGGCGCGTGCCTTGATCCTCGCCGGGCGCACCGACGAGGCGCAGGCCGCGCTCGATGCGGTGCCGGCGGACAAGGCCAAGGATCCCGCGATCGCACGCGCCAGAGCGGCGCTGGCGCTGGCGGCCGAATCGGCGCCGGTCGACGATCTCGCCGGGCTCAGGGCGAACGTCGCGGCCGATCCCGACGATCAGGAAGCCCGTTACGAGCTGGCAGGTGGCCTGATGGCCACCGGCGATCGCGACGGCGCGGCGGATGTGCTGCTCGATTCGATCGCGCGCGATCGCGACTGGAACGAGAATGCCGCGCGCAAGCGGCTGCTGACCCTGTTCGAGGCGACCGGGCTCGAGGATCCGTGGGTGGCGGCGCAGCGGCGGCGGCTGTCGGCGGTGCTGTTCGGATGATCCTGAAGACCGGCGCCCGGCTGTCGATCTTCCCGCTGGGCGGCGCCCTGCTGTTCCCGCGCGGCACGCTGCCGCTCCACATCTTCGAGCCGCGTTATCGCGCTCTGGTGCGCGATTCGCTCGCGCGCGATCGGCGCATCGCGATGATCCAGCCCCGGCCCGGGCAAAGCGAGAAGAATCCCGAACTGTTCGACATCGGCTGCGTCGGCCGGATCGCGCATGTCGAGGCGCTGGAGGACGGGTGCTTCAACCTCGTGCTCGAAGGGCTGTCGCGCTTCCGCCTGCTGCGCGAGCTCGACGCGACCACGCCGTTCCGCCAGATCGAGGCGGGCTTCGACGATTTCGCCGATGGCGATGAGGAGGACCAGCCGGTGCTGCCGAGCATCCTGCGCGCCGAACTGGAGCGCGAGGCGCGCGCCTTCGCCGATGCGCATGGCTATGTCGTCGATTGGGACGGCGTCGAGCGGCTCGACGACGAGGCGTTGGTCAACGGCATCGCCCAGATCGCGCCGTTCGATATCGCCGCCAAACAGGCTTTGCTGGAGGCGCCCGACGTGCCCGATCGGGCGGATCTGCTGATCCAGTTCATGCGCTTCTTCAGCCGCAGCGACGATGATGGCGCGACGCTGCAATAGGGCGCAGCCAGCCGTTCGTGTCGAGCGAAGTCGAGACACGTGAGAGCGGAACGTCCCTCGACTTCGCTCGGGACGAACGGAGAGACAAGGTCATGATCCTCCGCGACGCCGACCGCGTCATCATCGAAGCGCTCGACGGCCACGCGATGATCGCCCGCGCGATCGATTGGTGTGCGATCAACAGCGGCAGCCGAAACCTCGCCGGGCTCGAGGAGATGGCCGCGCCGATCGAAGCCGCACTCGGCGACCTGCCCGGCGCGGTCGAACGAATCCCCCTGCCCGACACCACCGAAGTCGCCACCGACGGCACGATCCGCACCGTCGCCAACGCCCCGGCGCTGCGCCTGCGCGTCCGTCCCGACGCGCCGGTCCGGATCGCACTGACCGGCCATTACGACACGGTCTACCCGGCCGAGACGCGGTTCCGCACCGTCGTCACCCGCGCCGACGGCGCGCTCCACGGCCCCGGCATCGCCGACATGAAGGGCGGGATCAGCGTGATGCTCGCGGCGCTGGCCGCGTTCGAACGCCATCCGGCCGCCGCGAACCTAGGCTACACCGTCCTGCTCTCGCCCGACGAGGAAACCGGATCGCTCGCCTCGGCGCCCTTGCTCGCCGAGCTCGGCGCGTTGGCGCATATCGGCATGACCTACGAGCCCGCGCTTGCCGACGGCACGCTCGCATCGGGGCGCAAGGGATCGGGCAATTTCCATATCCGCATCACCGGCCGCGCGGCGCATGCCGGGCGCGATTTCGCGAGCGGGCGCAACGCGATCCTCGCCGCCGCGCGGATCGCGCAGGCGCTCGGCGCGCTCAACGGCCAACGCGACGGGCTGACCGTCAATGTCGCGCGGATCGACGGCGGGGCGCCGCTCAACATGGTGCCCGACATCGCCGTGCTGCGCTTCAACGCCCGCCTGCCGCGGATCGAGGACGAAGCCTGGCTGATGGCCGGGATCGACGAGGCGATGCACGAAGGCATCGACGACGGCATCGCTGCCGAACTCCATGGCGGCATCACCCGCAAGCCCAAGCCGTTCGTGCCCGCGCAACAGGCCTTGTTCGAGCATGTCCGCGCGGCCGGCGCGTTGCTCGGCCAGACGATCGGCTGGGGGCCGTCGGGTGGGGTGTGCGAGGGGAACAACCTGTTCGCGGCGGGGCTGCCGGGGGTGGATACGCTCGGCGTGCGCGGGGGCGATATCCATTCGGAGCGCGAATTCGCCTGGCCGGAGAGCTTCGGCCAGCGGGCGCAATTGTCGGCTCTGCTGCTGGCAAAGCTGGCGGATGGGACGATCGACGGGCCGGGCTTAAGGGCTGCTTTATCCCGTCATTCCCGCGAAGGCGGGAATCCATAAACTCCGCACTTCAGAGGATATGGATCCCCGCCTTCGCGGGGATGACGGCAATGATCAGGGATACCGCACCGGCGGCGCCGGATCCGGGGGCAGCGGGATGAACTCATGCTCGTCGGGCACGGCATCGAACCGGCCCTCTTTCCAGTCCGCCTTCGCCTGCTCGATCCGCTCCTCCCGGCTCGACACGAAGTTCCAGTAGATCATGCGCGGTTCGGGAAAGGGTTCGCCGCCGACCATCACCAGCCGGGTCGGGGCATCCGCCACCAATACGATCTCGGCATGGGGCTTCAGGATCACCAGTTCGGATGGGCCGAACGACGCACCGTCCACCGTCACCGCACCATCGATCAGGTAGAAAGCGCGCTCGATCTGCTCGGCCGGCAGGCGATAGCGCGCGCCGGCCGCCAACACGATCTCGGCATAGATCATCGGCGACAGCGTCGCGACCGGGGACTCCATCCCCTCCATTGCGCCGACCATCACGCGGACGGTGACGCCCTCCGCCTCGGCCGAGGGCAACGCGTCGGCGCCATGATGCACGAATGTCGGCGCGGTTTCCTCGTGCGCGGCGGGCAGCGCCACCCACAATTGCAGCCCCGACAGCGCCGCGCCGCCGTGGCGTGCCGTTTCGGGCGAGCGTTCGGAATGGACGATGCCACGCCCGGCGGTCATCCAGTTGACCTCGCCCGGCCGGATCGCCTCGACCGAACCGAGGCTGTCGCGGTGCAGGATCTCGCCCTCGAACAGATAGGAGATCGTCGCCAGCCCGATATGCGGGTGCGGGCGCACGTCGAGCGCCTGCTCGCCCTGGAAGACGAGCGGCCCGAACTGATCGAAGAAGACGAACGGGCCGACGATGCGCCGCTGCGGCTGCGGCAGCGCGCGCCGGACGGTGAAGCCGTCGCCCAGATCGCGCGAAGGCGGCAGGATCACGAGTTCGACCGGATCGATCCCTGCGTCGCGAACCGCCATGGCGCCCTCTCCTCCTAGAGTTTTGAACCTAAACCCTACTCCGATCGTGTCGAGCGAAGTCGAGACACGTTAGCGCGCACGTCCCTCGACTTCGCTCGGGACGAACGGGTCCGTTTAGACTTCCTCGCAGCCTTATTGCGGTGGGGTCGTCGTTGTCGCAGGCGTCGCGCCCGGCGTGGTTGCGTTCGCCTGCGGATCGGCCTTGACCGGCGCATTGACGATATCGCGCGTCGCCTGGCCCTTGTTGACCACGGTCGTGCCCGGATCGCCCGCCTCGGAGCGCACGCCCGGGGTCGCCGGATTGCCCGCCTGCGCGACGAGTGCCGTCTCGCCCGAGCTCGCCGGACGCGGCCCGCCGAACAGAGCGCTCAGCGCCTGGGTCGAGCTATCGGCCTCCTGCGGGCGCGGCTGGCCCGGACGCGGCGGCACCAGCGCGAAATCGGGCGGCACCACCAGCGGCGCGGCGCGGCCGACCGCGAATTCGTTGGGCGCGCTCTTGCCCGCGGCGAACACCCCCTTGGGCGTGCCGTTGCAGCCAGCGAGCGCGAGCATCGCCAGCGGCAACCCCGCAGCCAGATTACGCTTGATCATTGTTACTCTCCGAAGGGGTGGCGTCACGCATCACCAGCGCGCGCAGAACGAGCAGGGCTACGCCGATGCTAATCCCTGCGTCGGCGATATTGAAGACATAAAAGGGCGACCATGCGCCGAAGTGAAGGTTCAGGAAGTCCTGCACATAGCCGAGCCGCACCCGATCGACGATATTTCCGACAGCACCACCCATGACGAGCCCGAGCGCGATCGCGTCGGGCGCCTTCTTCTCGCGCCACAGCCAGATCGCGACGCCGACCGCAATGGCGCCGGTGGCGAGCGTCAGCAGCCAGCGACCCATATCGGTGTAGGAGGTGAGGAAGCCCATCGAGACGCCGCGATTCTCGACCCAGATCAGGCGGAAGATCGGCAAAATCTCGACCCCGTCATTGAACGGCAGCGCAAGGCTGTGCACCGCCCAATATTTGCTCACCTGGTCGAGCAGGAGCACGATCACAGCGATCGTGTAGCCGAGGGCGCGGGGCTTCATGGCCTCGCCGCCCCTGCGCAGGCAGGGGCCCATCTCTCTGCCGACGAGAGATGCGCCAAGACGCGAGAGACATGGGCCCCTGCCTGCGCAGGGGCGACGGGAAGGCTATTCACCCACCACATCCTCGCACCGCGCGCACAGATCGCCGTCGCTCTCCACCTCGGGCAGATGGCGCCAGCAGCGGCCGCATTTGAGATAGTCGGTCCGATGAACCACCGCGACCGGGCCGTGCGCGACATGGTCGAACGCGGCCTCCGACACGATCAGCAGTTCGGCCAGTTCGGCCGCGGTCACGTTGGGGCGGTCGTTCAGATCGGGCAGGCCGATCGCGACCTTGGCCTCGAGGCTCGATCCGATCTCCTTCGCGCGGCGCTTGGGCTCGATCTCGCCGCTGACGATCAGGCGCAAGGTGCGCAGCTTGGTCCATTGCTCGGCCAGCGCCGGATCGGCCCAGGCGGCGTCGACCTCGGGCCATTCGAGCAGGTGGACCGAACCGGCCTCCGGATAGCGCGTGCCCCAGACCTCCTCGGCGGTGAAGCACAGGATCGGCGCGGCCCAGCGCACCAGCGCGTGGAACAGGATGTCGAGCGTGGTGCGATAGGCGCGGCGCTTCGTATCGCCGGGCGCATCGCAATAGAGGCTGTCCTTGCGGATATCGAAGAAGAAGGCCGACAGCTCGTTGTTGCAGAAATCGGTGAGCGCGCGCGCATAGCGGTTGAATTCGAACGCCTCGAGCGCCGCCTTCAATTCCGCATCCAGCCCGGTGAGGAGATGGAGGATGTAGCGCTCCAGATCGGGCATGTCCGCCACCGCGACCCGCTCGCTCTCATCGAATCCATCGAGCGCGCCGAGCAGGTAACGGAAGCTGTTGCGCAGCTTGCGATAGGCGTCGGACGTGCCGGCGAGGATCTCCTTGCCGATGCGGACATCCTCGAAATAGTCGGTCGAGGCGACCCACAGGCGTAGGATGTCCGCCCCGCTCTCGCCGATGATCTTGAGCGGATCGACAACATTGCCGACGCTCTTCGACATCTTGCGCCCCTGCCCATCGAGCGCGAAGCCGTGGGTCAGGACGGCGTCATAGGGCGCCCGGCCGCGCGTACCGCAGCTTTCGAGCAAGGAGGACTGGAACCAGCCGCGATGCTGGTCCGACCCTTCGAGATAGAGATCGGCGCGAACGCCCTCGCCATAGCGCGCCTCGATCGTGAAGGCGTGGGTCGAGCCCGAATCGAACCAGACGTCGAGAATGTCCTTCTGCGGCTCATAGTCGTCGGCGTGGTAGGCGTCGCCGAGCAAGGCCTGATGATCGGCGCCGAACCACGCGTCCGCCCCGCCCTGCTCGAACGCAGCGACGATGCGGGCGTTCACCGCCGGATCGCGCAGATAATCGCCGGTGACCTTGTCGACATAGACCGCGATCGGCACGCCCCAGGCGCGCTGGCGCGAGATCACCCAATCCGGGCGTCCCTCGACCATCGCGCCGATGCGGTTGCGGCCCTTCTCGGGCACGAAGCGCGTGCGCGCAATCGCGTCGAGCGCGAGCTCGCGCAAGGTCGCACCATTGCCCTGGCCGTGGCCGAGCGTAACGGCGTCGGCGTCGGTGAAGACCGGCGGTTCGGCGGCGTCGATCTCGGCCGCGAGCGGCTTGTCCATGGCGATGAACCATTGCGGGGTCGCACGGAAGATCACCTTGGCCTTCGAGCGCCAGCTATGCGGATAGGAGTGCTGGAAGTCCGCGCTCGCCGCGAGCAGAGCACCCTTGTCGCGCAGATCGGTGCAGATCGGGCCGTCGGGCGCGTTGAACTTGGGGTTGATGACGCTCCCCTGCCCGCCCAGCCACGCCCAGTCGGCGCGATATTTGCCGTCGCCCTCGACCGCGAACACCGGATCGATGCCGTGCGCCTTGCACAGCAGGAAATCGTCCTCGCCGTGATCTGGCGCCATATGGACAAGGCCAGTACCCGCGTCGGTGGTGACGAAATCGCCGGGCAGCATCGGCCGCGGCCGCGCGAAGAAACCGCCGAGTTCGTGCATCGGGTGGCGGCAGATCGTGCCGGCGAGATCGGAGCCTATGCCTTCGTAGGGGCCAAACGTCGCGGCTTGAGCTTGAACTGAAATACCCGCACCAGGATATTTGAGTTCGAGCCGCTTTGTGATCCGCTCTGAAGCTTGACGCTTAAGTGCGGACGCAATCAGAAATTTCTTTCGTCCAGTCGCATTGCCCAGAAACGAGAATTCGGGATCGTCGATAAATTCGGGCTTCGCCGAGGCGTGATGAGATGCCCAAAATTCAACCAACTCATACTCAACCTCCGGCCCATAAGCCAAAGCCTGATTGACCGGGATCGTCCACGGCGTGGTCGTCCAGATCACCGCATAGGCGCCGACCAGTTCGGGCACCGCGCTCTCGACGATCTCGAACGCGACATCGATCTGGGTCGAGGTGATGTCCTCATATTCCACCTCGGCCTCGGCCAAGGCGGTCTTCTCGACCGGGGACCACATCACCGGCTTGGCGCCGCGATAGAGCTGGCCGGTCTCGGCGAACTTGAGCAATTCGCCCGCGATCACCGCCTCGGACGCGTAGTTCATGGTGAGATAGGGATTGTCCCACTCGCCCATCACGCCCAGCCGCTCGAACTGCCCGCGCTGCACGCCCACCCACTTGGCAGCATAAGCCCGGCATTCGGCGCGGAACTGCGCGACCGGGACCTCATCCTTGTTCTGCTTCTTGGCGCGATAGGCCTCCTCGACCTTCCACTCGATCGGCAGGCCGTGGCAGTCCCAGCCGGGGACGTAGGGCGCGTCCTTGCCGAGCAGCGACTGGGTGCGGACGACGATGTCCTTGAGCACCTTGTTCATCGCATGGCCCATATGGATATCGCCATTGGCGTAGGGCGGGCCATCATGGAGGATGAAGCGCTTGCGGCCCGCGCGGGTGGCGCGCAGGCGACCATACAGATCGTCGGCCTGCCACTTGGCGAGGATCGCCGGCTCCTTGGCGGCAAGGCCGGCCTTCATCGGAAAGTCGGTCTTCGGCAGGAAGACGGTATCGCGCCAGTCGCGCGGCGGGGTGTCGGGAGTATCGGCCATAGTCGGCGCGGCCTTTAGCGGAGGTTTTCGTGGAGACCAAATGGGGTTGAGGATTTCGCGCCGCCACGCATCCCCACCCGTCATCCTGAACTTGTTTCAGGATCCACCGGGCGGCAGACCCTGTCTGCGATGCAAGAGCGCCAACCCTGCGTCTACATCCTGGCGAGCGACCGCAACGGCACACTCTATATCGGCGTGAGCTCGAACCTCGTCGCCCGGATGCACCAGCATCGCTCAGGTGAGATCAAGGGCTTCACCAGTCAATATGGCGTGAGGAAGCTCGTTCAATTCGAGATCTTTGAGGATATGGCCTCGGCAATCGCGCGTGAGAAACAGCTGAAAGGGTGGAGGCGCGAATGGAAGCTCAATCTGATCGAGCAGGATAATCCCGGCTGGCTCGATCTGGCGGTTGTTACGTTCGGATTTCCCCCGTTGGACAGAGCGGGCCGCCCGGTGGATCCTGAAACAAGTTCAGGATGACGGGGAGAGGATGTCCTGCGCGTTTGCGCAATCGCGCTCCATCTGCGCGGTGAGCGCGTCGAGGCTGTCGAATTTCGCCTCGGGGCGCAGGAAGGCGATCAGCGCCACCTCGATCGTGCGGCCATACAGATCGCCCGCAAAATCGAAGAAATAGGGCTCGAGCAGTTCCTTGGGCGGATCGAAGCTTGGGCGGATGCCGAGATTGGCGGCACCGTCCACGACGCGCCCGTCGTCGAGGAGCCCGCGCACCGCATAGATGCCGTAGCGCGGACGCAGATAATCGCCGAGATCGATATTAGCGGTCGGGTAGCCGATCGTGCGGCCGAGCTTGTCGCCGTGGATCACCGTGCCGGCGATCGCGAACGGACGGGTGAGCAGGCGCGTGGCGGTGTCGCAATCACCCGCGATCAGCGCCTCGCGGATGCGGCTCGACGAGATCGGGCCGGCCGCGTCCGTCACCGGCGCGACCGTCTCGATGCCGATGCCGTGCGCCTGACCGAGTTGCGCGAGGGTCGAGGGCGTGCCGGCGCGGGCGCGGCCGAAGGTGAAGTCCTCGCCGGTCACGACGCCGGCGGCGCCGTAGAGTCTCGCCAGTTCGTCGACCACGAACGCCTCGGGCGAAAGCGCGGCCATGCGCGCGTCGAAGCGCAGGACGAGCGTCGCATCCGCACCGGCCTCCGCGAACAAGCGCGCGCGCTGTTGGATCGTGGTCAGGCGAAAGGGCGCGGAATCGGGTTTGAAATAGGCCGCCGGGTGCGGATCGAAGGTCGCGACGATCGCCGGACGGCCCTCGGCGCGGGCCCGCGCGACCGCGCGCGCCACCACCGCCTGGTGGCCGCGATGGAAGCCGTCGAAATTGCCCAGCGCGATCACCCCGCCGCGCAGATGCGCGGGAAAGGGTGCGTCGCTTGTGAGAAGCGTCATGGCGGGGCGGCTATAGGGGGAGAGTGAGGTGTTGCAAATCCTCCCCGGCACGGGGAGAGGGACCGCGACGCGAAGCGGCGTGGTGGAGGGGCCCCACCTCGAAACCAGCGCTGGACGCGAGGTGGGGCCCCTCCACCATCGCTGCGCGATGGTCCCTCCCCGTTCCGGGAGGATTTTAGGCGCGCTCCAGCGTCACGTAGCTATGCGTGCCGCGATCCTCGCGGGCCACCTCGCGCCAGTCCGCCCCGAAATCCGGCACGATCGTGTCGCCCTCGGGCGCCAGATGGACCTCGGTCAGCTCGATCCGATCGGCCACCGGCAGGAACAGGGCATAGATCTCCGCGCCGCCGATCACCGCCAGCTCTTCGGCATCCCCCGCCAGCGCGATCGCCGCCTCGACGCTCCCGGCCACCTCGGCGCCCTCGGCCTGCCACGCCGCATCGCGCGTCAGCACGATATGGCGCCGCCCGGGCAGCAGCCCCGGCAGGCTATCGAAGGTCCGCCGGCCCATCACCATCGGCTTGCCCATGGTGAGTTCCTTGAAATGCTTCTGCTCGCCCGGAATGTGCCAGGGGATCTCGCCACCGTTGCCGATCACATTGTTGTCGGCGCGGGCGAGCAGCAGGGTGACACGCGGTCTCACCACTCCAGCACGATCTTCCCGAAATGCGCGCCCGACTCCTCGTGGCGGAAGGCGTCGGCGATCTGCTCGAGCGGGAAGCTCTTGTCGATCACCGGGCGGACCCCGGTTGCTTCCAGCGCGCGCACCATCTCCTGCTGCATCACGCGGCTGCCGACGATCAGCCCCTTGAGCGTCGCCTGGCGCGCCATCAGGAAGGCGGTCGGGACCGGGCCGGCGGGGCCGGTCAGCACGCCGATCAGCGCGATATGCCCGCCCTGCGCGACGGCCATGATCGATTGCGGCACGGTGCCGGCGCCGCCGACCTCGACGATGATGTCGGCGCCGCGCCCGCCGGTCAGCTTGCGCACCGGCACACCCCATTCGGGCGTGGTCTTGTAGTTGAGCGTTTCGTCGGCGCCGAGCTCTTCGAGCTTCGCCAGCTTCTCGTCGGACGAGGAGGTCGCGATCACGGTCGCGCCCATCGCCTTGGCGAGCAGCAACGCGAAGATCGAGACCCCGCCGGTGCCGAGCACGAGCACGCTGTCGCCCGCCTTGATCTTCGCATCGACCACCAGCGCGCGCCATGCGGTCAGGCCGGCCGTGGTGAGGGTCGCCGCCTCGGCATGGCTCCAGCCCGCCGGGGCGAGCGTGAAGGCGTTGGCCGAACGGACCGCATATTCGCAGGCAAAACCGTCGATGCCGTCACCCGGGGTGGTCGAGAAATCGCCCGCCCAGGCGCGCCCGTCGATCCAGTTGGGGAAGAAGGTCGAGACGACATGGTCGCCGACCTCGAACTCGGTCACCCCCGCGCCGACCGCCTCGACCACGCCCGCGCCGTCGGACATGGGCACACGCCCCATATGCGCGTCCATCCCGCGCGAAACGACGCCATAATCATGGTAGTTGAGCGAGCTGGCCTGGAGCTTCACCCTGATCTCGCCGGGCCCCGGCTGGCCGGGATCGGCGATGTCCACCAGTTCGAGCTTGTCCAGTCCGCCGCCGACCTTGATCGCCTTCATGCGCTTCGCCTCCAACCGTGAATTTGCAGGCGCCGATAGCAGGCTGTTCATGCCGGCGCGAGCGAGGGTTGCGCGCATTGCGCCCAGCGTTACGACAAGCAGGCCAGGAAGAGATTTGGGGATTTGCATGACGCGTCGGATGAGTTTGCTTGCCTGCGTGGCCGCTTTGGCACTGGCCGCACCCCTTCAGGCGGCGGCACCTGCCGATCCCTTTGCCGGTACGGTCGCGAGCGACGGGCTGCTGCCGGTCCACATCGACAAGGCGGGCGGGCGCATCCTGATCACCCTGCCCGCCCCCGGCGCCGACGGCGTAGCGGGGCGCTTCCTCTATGCGACGACGTTGCGCACCGGCGTCGGATCGGCCGAGCTCGGTTTCGACAAGGCGCAGAATGGCGAGACGCGTTTGCTCGCCTTCCGCCAGATCGGCGGCAGGATCGCAATCCAATATGAAAATCCCCGCTTCCGCGCGACCGGCGCCAGCGCGCCCGAGCAGGCGGCGGCCCGCGACAGCTTCATCGTCACCACCGCCTGGATGGGATCGATCGCCGCGACCCTGCCTGACGGCCGGCTGGTGATCGACATCGCGCCTTTCCTCGCCCGCGACACGATGGGGATCGCCGCCGGCCTTCAGCAGGCGGGCGCCAAGGGCTATCATCTGGTCGAGGCGATGAGCGTCGCCGATCCGGCCGCGACGAAGATATTCCCGGACAATATCGAGCTGGAGGCGCTCCAGACCTACGCCTCCGACACGCCCGGCCAGGATATGGAGAATGTCGCGCCCGACGCGCGGGCCGTGAGCTTTACCGTCCATCACAGCCTCGTCCGCCTGCCCGACGCCGGCTACAAGCCGCGCCGGTTCGATCCGCGCGCGGGCGGCTTCGCCTCGCAGGCGGTGGACTTCGCGGTGCCGCTCGGCGGCGATCTGGTCTACGATCTCGCCAATCGCTTCCGGCTGGAGAAGACCGATCCCGCCGCCGCGCGGTCGACCGTCAAGAAGCCGATCACCTTCTATATCGATACCGCAGCGCCGGAGCCGATCCGCCAAGCTTTGTTCGAAGGCGTATCGTGGTGGAAGCAGTCATTCGAGGCGGCGGGGCTGATCGATGCCTTTCAGGTCAAGATGCTGCCGCCCGGCGTCGATCCGATGGACGTGCGCTACAATGTCGTGAACTGGGTCGATCGCGCGACGCGCGGCTGGTCGTTCGGACAGGT
Organism: Sphingomonas sp. MMS24-J13; assembly: GCF_044905095.1. Classification (NCBI taxonomy): domain Bacteria; kingdom Pseudomonadati; phylum Pseudomonadota; class Alphaproteobacteria; order Sphingomonadales; family Sphingomonadaceae; genus Sphingomonas; species Sphingomonas sp. MMS24-J13. Next base: position 358,288 of record NZ_CP173258.1, on the reverse strand, counting down.
GATCGCCGATCCGCGCACCGGCGAGATCGTCAAGGGATCGGTCCTGCTCGGCGCGCTGCGCGTGCGGCAGGATATCATCATCTACGAGGGGCTGGTCGGCACGAGCCAGCTCAACAGCGGCGGCCCCAACGATCCGGTCCGCGTGGCGCTCGCGCGCATCCGCCAGCTGGGCGCGCACGAGGTGGGCCATGCGCTCGGCTTCGTCCATAATTTCGCGGGCTCGACGCAGGGGCGCGACACGGTGATGGATTATCCGCCACCGCGGATCGGGCTGAAGGACGGCACGCCCGATCTGTCGGACGCTTATGCGGTCGGCGGCGGGGCGTGGGACCGGTTCGTGGTCGACTGGCTTTATGGTGGCGATTCGGACGCAGCCGCCAAGGCGAAGGCCGACGCGATGGTGGCGTCGGGCATGCGCTTCGTCAGCGACGAGGATTCGCGCGGGCTCGATGTCGGGCAGCCGTGGGGCAGCCTGTGGGACGATGGCGCCGATCCGGTGGCGGAGCTCAACCGGTTGATGAGCGTGCGCGCCGCCGCGCTCGCCCATTTCGGCACCAATGTGCTGACGCCGGGCGAGCCGATCGCAAACCTCAGGCGCAAGCTCGTGCCGATCTGGCTGATGCAGCGCTATCAGGTCGAGGCGGCGGCCAAACTGGTCGGCGGGGTCGACTATCATTATTCGGTGCTGGGCGACGGCCATGAGGCGTCGCCGCCGGTGCCGGCCGATGCCCAGAGCGCCGCGCTCGATGCGTTGCTGGCAACGCTCGATGCGAAAGTGCTGACGGTGTCGGCGGCGTTGGTGCCGCTGCTTTCCGCCGGTCAGCAGGGCAGTTACGACCGGCAATATGCCAATGAGGTGTTCGCCACGAGCGGCGGCCCCCTGTTCGATCCGCTGGTCGCGGCGGATGTTTCCGCCTCGATCACGCTCGATGCCCTGCTTGCCCCGGCGCGGCTCGCGCGGGTGGCGGAGCAGCATCGCGATGGGGCGATGAGCCTCGACACGATGCTGGGACGGCTGGAGCGCGCAACGATCGCCGACGCGCAGGGGCCGGTCGGCCAGCGCATCGCATGGCGCACCGCGCTGACGATGGCGCGCGCGCGGCGCGATGCGGCGGGGATGCCCGCAGTCCAGGCCGCGCTGGACGAGCATCTGCAGGCACTTGCGGCGTCGCTGGCGGCGAACAAACGGCCTGACGGGCAATGGGCACGCAGCCTGGCGCGGACGCTCAAGGACAAGAGCGCGATCGATGCCTTGATCGACGCGCCGAAGACGAAGCTGAAAGTGCCGCCCGGCATGCCGATCGGCGACGCCGCCGAGTATATGGATCTGCCCTAGGCTGCACTTTTTCGTCATGCTGAACTCGTTTCAGCATCCACCAGGCATCCGCACGGACGGTGCGGCACTCGCGGTGGACCCTGAAACGAGTTCAGGGTGACGGGTGTGTGCGGCAAGGGGATCGCGCAATCCGCCACCGCCTGAACAGCCCTTTCCTCTCGCACATGCTTGTCGAAACCCATCTGTTCCGCTCTAACGGCGCGCTTCAAGCGCTGGGCAAACGCTTTGGCGGCCCGAGCAGGGCGCACCGGGAGGGAGTTTAATGGATCCGAGACGGATTATCGGCGAAGGTCGCATGACCCCGCTGCAATGGACGGCGGTCTTCATCTGCGTGCTGCTGAACGCGCTCGATGGCTTCGACGTGCTGGCGATCACCTTCGCCTCGCCCGGCATCGCCGCGCAATGGGGCGTGCAGAAAGCGGCTTTGGGTGTGGTCATCTCGACCGGGCTGGCCGGCATGGCGGTCGGTTCGCTCGTGCTGGCGCCGCTGGCCGATATCGTCGGCCGGCGTCTTTCGACGCTCGCCAGCCTGGTCGTCATGGCGGTCGCGATGGCCTTGTCGGCGACGGCGGGCGACGTCCTGATCCTGTGCCTGTGGCGCTTCATCACCGGGCTCGGCATCGGCGTGCTGCTTGCCGCGATCAACGCGATCGCAGCCGAATACGCCAACGATCGCCGCCGCACCTTCGCGGTTTCGGTGATGGCGATCGGCTATCCGATCGGCGGCGTGGTCGGCGGATCGGTCGCGGCGATGCTGCTCAAGACGCATACCTGGCCATCGGTGTTCGTGTTCGGCGCGATCGTCACCGCGGTGATGATCATCCCGGTATTGCTGTTCGTGCCCGAATTGATCGACTTCCTGACGATGCGCGGCAAGGGCGACGTCCTCCCCCGCATCAATGCGATCCTGCGCCGCATGGGGCATCCCGAAAGCACGTTGCTGCCGCCGCGCGAAAAATCGCCGGGTGTGCCGACGGCCGCCTTGTTCGCCCCCAATGTCCGCCGTCGGACGCTGACGATCGCTGCGAGCTATTTCCTGCACGTCACGACCTTCTACTACCTGATCGGCTGGATCCCCGCGCTCATCAAGGATGCGGGCTTCTCGCCGTCCGACGGCAGCTCGGCTTCGGTCTGGGCCAATCTCGGCGGCGCGATCGGCGGCGCGATCTTCGGGTTGGTCAGCGCGCGCACCGGCGTGAAGCCGCTGCTCCTGTTCGTCATGGTGGCCGGCGCGGTCGCGATGGTGTGGTTCGGCTTCGCACCGCATGATCTGATGACGATGAAGATGGCGGGCTTCTTCGCCGATTTCTTCATCAATGCCGGCATTGTCGGCCTCTATGCGGTGATGGCGATGGCCTATCCGGCGACCTTGCGCGCAACCGGCACGGGCTTCGCCATCGGCTTCGGCCGTGGCGGCGGCGTGCTCGGGCCGATCCTCGGCGGTGCCTTGCTCCAGGCCGGCCTGGTGCCGAGCACGGTCGCGGCGATCATGGCGCTCGGCACCCTGTCGGCCGCAGTGATGCTGTGGACGCTGCCGCGCGTCCAGACGGAAACCTCACCCGTGAATGCGGGCTAGCAAGCCGATCAGTTGCTTCACCTCGCGCTGCGAAAAGCGCGAGGTGAGCCAGCGTTCGTGATCGAGCACGGCGGCGCGGGCTTCCTCGAGCGCAACCGCGCCCGTGGGGGTGAGCATCAAGGCACGGCGGCGGGCATCCCCGCCATGCGCGCTGCGCGCGAGATAGTCGCGCGCCTGCAGCCGGTTGACGATCGCCATGACGGTCGCGCGATCCATCTGCAGCCGCCGCGCGAGATCGCTCTGGCCGATGCCCGGATGATCCGACACCAGCCACATCACCGAAACCTGCTTCTGCGTCAGATCGAGATGCGCGAACGTCTCCATGAAGTGGCGGTAGACCACACCGTAGGCGAGCCGGATGTGGAAGCCGACCAGATCGTTGATCGCGCCGATATCGACCTCTTCGTCGGCCTCCGTAGTTTCGATCAATCGCATCGTATCTGCCATAGGGCGACAAGTGGCATGGGCAGGTAAACGAAGCAATGACGCGGGGACGTTCGCTGCACACTCTCGCGATGTGACTTCGGGTCGAGCACCCCGTCATCCCCGCGAAGGCGGGGATCCATATTCTCAAGGGTTCCGAGTTTATGGATCCCCGCCTCCGCGGGGATGACGCCTGCCGCAGAAGCTTCAAACCCATTTACTTATCAAGATAAGTATAGAAGGAGCGGCAAGGGTGCTGTGGGCGCGAAAGCCGGATGACGAAGCATTTGCGCCTGTGTAATCGCGCCGCAACCAGGAGAATGACGGATGGCAAGTGACGGACGCATGACGGTCCGCGATGCGACGCTGGAATTGCTGCGTGCGCATGGCATGACCACGGTTTTCGGGAATCCGGGCTCGACCGAATTGCCGATGTTCCGCGATTTTCCGTCCGATTTCCGTTACATATTGGGTCTGCAGGAATGCGTCGTGATCGGCATGGCCGATGGCTTCGCGCAGGCGACGCGCAAGCCGACCCTCGTCAATCTCCACTCGGCGGCAGGCGTCGGTCATGCGCTCGGCAACATCTTCACCGCGTGGAAGAATCGCACGCCTTTGGTGGTGACGGCGGGGCAGCAGGCGCGGTCGATCCTGCCCTACGACCCTTTCCTGTTCGCGCAGGACGCGACGCTGTTCCCCAAGCCCTACGTCAAATGGGCGATCGAGCCCGCGCGCGCCGAGGACGTGCCGGCCGCGATCGCGCGCGCGATCCATATCGCGCTGCAGCCGCCGTGCGGGCCGACCTTCGTCTCGATCCCGGTCGATGACTGGGATCGGCTGTGCGATCCGGTCGAGATCCGCCGGCTCGGCCATGCCCGGCCGGGCGATCCGGCCCTGCTCGACGAAGCGGCTTTGGCGCTGGCGCAGGCCGACAGACCGGCCTTCGTGGTGGGTGCCGGCGTGGCGCTCGATCAGGGCTGGGATGCGGTGATCGCGCTGGCCGAACGCCACGAGGCGCGCGTATTCGTCTCGCCGCATTCCCCGCGCAACAGCTTTCCCGAGGATCACCGCCTCTTCGCCGGTCACCTGCCCGCCTTCCGCGAGCCGATCGTCAAGATGCTCGGCGGGCACGATCTGATCCTTCTGCTCGGCGCGCCACTCTTCACCTACCATGCCGAGGGCTTCGGCCCGCATCTGCCCGAGGGGGCGAAGGCGTGGCAGATCGTCGACGATCCCGATCAGGCCGCTTGGGCGCCGACCGGCACCGCGATCGTCGGTACGCTCAAGGCCTCGATCGAGCATCTCCTCGCCGGCCCGAGCCCGCGCCCCCGCGCCGTGCTCGCTCCCCTGCCCCGCGCCGAGCCGTTGCCGGCCGATGGCCCGCTGACCGATGGCTATCTGATGCAGCGCATCGCCGCGCTGCGCCCGGCCGACAGCAAGCTGGTCGAGGAAGCGCCCTCTTCGCGCGGGCCGATGCAGAAATATCTGCCGACCACCCGCCCTGACGAATTCTACACCTGCGCCAGCGGCGGCCTCGGCCACGGCCTTCCCGCCTCGGTCGGGGTCGCGCTCGGTACGCCGGGGGTGAAGACGATCGCGCTGATCGGCGACGGATCGGCGATGTATGCGATCCAGGCCTTGTGGTCGGCTGCCCAGCTCGATGTCGACCTCGCGGTCATCATCGTCAACAATTCGCGCTACGAGGCGCTGATCAACTTCGGCCGCTCGTTCGGCCTGCAGGAGACGGTGGGGACGAAGCTGCCCGACATCGATTTCGTGGGGGTGGCGCAAAGCCTGGGGATGCCGGGCGAGCGGGTCGAGACGACCGGGGCGCTGGATTCAGCGCTGGAGGCGCTGTTCGCGGCAAAGGGGCCGCGGCTGCTGGAAGTGATGGTCGATTAAGGGCAGGAGCCGTTCCTTCTTCTCCTTCTTTGTCATGCTGAACTCGTTTCAGCATCCACCGGACGGCAAACCGTGTCCATGAGGAGAGAGCGGCGCCCCCGGCGCTAGCCAGCCCGTTAGCCCGTTGGGTTCGTCCCGTTGGGCGGCGCGTGCGGGCCGGTGGATGCTGAAACAAGTTCAGCATGACGGGGTGGCACGGGGAGGTTCCCTTCCCGCTTCGTCGCGTATACCCTTCGCCACCGTGTCCGCACTCGACCCCGATCTCCTGCTGCGCGCTTACTCGGTCGGCGTTTTCCCGATGGCGAGCACGCGCGACGCCGCGGACGTCTTCTGGGTCGAGCCCAAGAAACGCGGCGTGCTACCGCTCGATCGCTTCCACCTCTCGCGCTCGCTCGCCAAGACGATCCGCAGCGATCGCTTCACCGTTACTGTCGACACGGCGTTCGCGCAGGTCGTTTCGCTCTGCGCGGAGCCGACCGCGCTGCGCCCGGATACCTGGATCAACCCCGATATCGAGGCGGCCTATGCCGAGCTGCACCGGCGGGGTTACGCCCATTCGGTCGAAAGCTGGCTGGATGGCAAGCTCGTCGGCGGGCTTTATGGCGTGCGGCTGGGCGCGGCCTTCTTCGGCGAGAGCATGTTCAGCCGCGCCACCGACGCATCGAAGGTGGCGCTGGCGCATCTGGTCGCGCGCCTGAAGGTCGGCGGCTTCCAGTTGCTCGATTGCCAGTTCCTGACCGATCACCTTGCCTCGCTGGGCACGATCGAGGTTGCGCGCGACGCCTATGTGGTACTGTTGGACGCGGCACTCGGGCTCGGTTCGGGCCCGGTGGCGGGGATCGGCGTGTCGGCCGATTTCTTCGCGATCGATCGCTTGGGCGCGGACCCGGCCTGCACCGTATCGGGCCCGATATCGGGATGGCGCATCGTGCAGCTCTTGGGCCAGACGTCGTAGAGCGGATCCTCGACGACGTTCAGAGACGGCGTCTCCTTGTAGAGCCAGCCCGAGAAGATCCGCTTCCAGCCGCCATCGGTGCCGCGCTTGTCGGCCTGGACGAACGCGCCGGTAAGCTGCTCGGCCTCCCAATCGGCCGTGCTGTCGCAGGCGCGCAGGCGCACGATCAGATCGCCGACGCGGACCGACTCGCCCGGATGCAGGCTGACGTCGCGCGCGATGCCGTTGCGCTTGTTGAGCACGCCCAGCACCGCAACGCGTTCGGCCATCGGCGTCTCGGCCGTCACCAGGGGCGGCGGGGGCGGCGCCTTCGCGCTCGCCTTGGGCTCGGGGACGGTCGACGTGCCGTTTTCCTGCGCAGGATCGGGCGACAACGCGGCGCTCGGGTCAGGCGTCGCCTCCTGGATCGCCGATCCGGCCGTCCAGGCGATCGCGGCGAAGCCGGCAAGCGCGAGGCCGACGCCGGCCGCGCGGCGCGGGCTCATGGCTTGGCGGGCGCGGGCGTCGTGCTGCCGCCGGCGGGCGCCTGGGTTGACGGCTTGTTGATGAACTGGCCGATCAGCGCCATCAGGTCCATCGAACCCTGGGTATCGGTGATCGTGTCGCCGGTCTTGAGCGGCGTCGGCGAACCGCCGGGGGTGAAGGCGACGAAGGTCGAGCCGAGCAGGCCCTCGGACGTGACCTGCGCACTCGAGTCGGACGGGAGCTTCACGCTCGGATCGAGCGCGATGTCGACCTTCACCTGATAGCTTTGCGGATCGAGGCTGAGGCCCTTGACGCTGCCGACCTTGAGCCCCGAGACGCGGACATCGGTGCCGGGGCTGACGCCGCTGGCGCTGGGGAAAATCGCGGTGACGCGGGTCGCGCCCGCTTTGGTGCCACCGCCGGTGCGATCCCAGGCGAACATGACGAACCACACCGCCAGCAGGACCACGAGGAGGCCGACCAGCGCCTCGCCGATATTTTCGCGAAAGAGACCCTTGATCACCTAGTTCGGACTCCACGCCTCATAGTCGCCGGTCGCCGCGGCACGGTTGCCGCCGCGCTCCAACGCGCCGGCGGGACGAAAGGCTGCGGGCGTGCCGGTGAGATTGGGCAACGGCTCCTTCTGCCACGGCCGCGCCGGCGGCAGATCGGCCGGTACGATGTCGGTCGTGTTGTGCAGCCAGCCATGCCATTCCGGCTCGATCCGGCTCGCATCGTTCGAGCCATTGTACATGACCCAGCGATGCACGCGCCCGTCGATCGGCTTCTTGGATTCGAAGTAGGTGTTGCCGGCGGCGTCGGTGCCGACCTTGCTGCCATTCCGGCGGCTGAAGAGCCACGTGCCGAACGTCGCGCCTTCCCACCACGTGAAGATGTTTTTCAGCGTGCCCATGCGACGCGCTTAGCCGTTTATCTCGGCCACGCGCAACCTCACATGCGCCAAACTACCAGCTTACTTTGTCGCCGGGCTTCAGCCCGTCGCGCGCGGCGGTGCCGGCGTTGAGTTCCAGCACCGCGCCGACCGGCTCGGTCGAAGGGACGATATCGAGCGAGCGCGGCGGCACGCGCGCGGCGATCGACGAGATCGTGCCGTCGGGACGGAGGAACAACAGATCGAGCGAGATGAAGGTGTTCTTCATCCAGAAGGTCGCCATGCGCGGCGGATCCATCGGGAAGATCATGCCATGCTTCGCCGGCATCGAATGGCGGAACATCAGCCCGATTTCCTGCTGGCTCGGCGTGGTGGCCACCTCGACCATATATTTCTGCGCACCATGCGCAGTGTGGATGGTGAGCGGGATCGCCTTCAGATGCTGTGCAGCGGTGGGCTCGCCGGCCCGGGCAGCGACGGGCGCAACAACCGTCCCGGTGACGAGGGCGAGCGCAAGCAGCGCCGCCCGGATCGAACGGATCACGCGTTCGGTTCGATCAAGACCGCGAGCGGCCCCTTGCGCCCATCGGCGATGCGCGCCTGCAACGGCTGATCGGGATCGAGCCCGGTCAAACCGGCGCGACGCACCGTTTCCATATGGATGAAGATGTCGCCACCCACGCCATCGGGGCGGACGACGAAGCCATACCCCTTGAGCTGGTTGAACCATTTGACGCGAACCGGCTCGAACTCGCCGGCATTTTCCGAGAGTTGCAGCGGATCCACGCGATCGGCGGCACGCTTGGCGATCAGATCGGCATCTGGGCCGGTGGCGGTGGTGAGATCGATCTGGAGCACGCTGCGCGCCTGCAGCCCGCGCTCGCGCCGTACCGCTTCGCAGACGACGCGCGCACCTTCCGGCAGCGTGCGGCGGCCATGTTCGCGCAGCACCGAGAAATGCACCAATATGTCGCCGACATCGCCGTCGGCGATCACGAAGCCGAAGCCACGCGTCGCGTCGAACCATTTGACGGTGCCATGCGCGACGATGACGGACGCGGCATCGCCGGCGCCACCAGACACATCGCCGGCCGCGTCGAAAATATCCGTCGCGGCGAACATCGCCGGCTCAGGACTTCCCACCCTCACGTCACACTCCCATCACTTAGTTGACGAATTACCATCTTCGTCGGGAACATAAAGGAAAAAAACGAGGCCGTTCACTCCGCCTCAAGAATGTCCACTTCACTGGCATAGGCGACATGTCGCGCTATTTCTGGATCGTGACCTGCCCGTAACAAAGCTGCAAAGCCGCGCTGCCGAGTCCTGGCATCGTCATTCGAATTGTTCGAGAAAGGCCCGATGCGGCGGCGTTTCGCATAAGCGATCGCAGCCCGAAGCGCATCGTCGCGCGCTGCCCGTTCCACCGGCGCGGCATCGTCGGCATCGATCCCGGCCGCGCGCAATGCCTGCGCGACTCGGCGTGCGCCATAGCCGCGCCGCGCGAGCGACGCACCGCGCGCGGCGGCAAAAGCGACATCGTCGACATAACCGAGCCTGGCGCAGCGATCGACGATCGACGCCACATCGGCAGCGGCCTCGCCATCCCAGCCGCGCTGCGCGAGCTTGCGATCGAGATATTGGCCGAGCTTTGCGCGCGTCGTCGCATAGCGGCCGACATAGGCCAGAGCGAGCGCTTCGAGCTTTGCGGCATCGATCGGCGCGGGCGCGCGACGGCCTTCAGAGGAAAAGCGGCGTGACATGCGCCATGTTTGTGCCACAGTGGGGCCGAATTTTGAACGCGTCGATACGGCTAGGTCGTTCGATGCGCTTCCTGCGCGTTTTTGAGACTGAAAAAGGAGTTCCTGGAGAGTGCAAACTGGCGGTGCGGAAAGCAAGCTGGCGCCCACGCCGACCGACGATGCGCTTCCCCGCCGGTTCGCGGATTTTCCGACGCTGGGCGATGCGCTCGATTATGCGGCCCGGGGCGTGCGCGGTCTCAACTTCCACGATCCGCGCGGCACGCTCGTCCGGGCCTATCCTTTCTCCGAACTGCGCAAGGATGCGCTGGCGGTGGCCTACCGGCTGATCGCGCGCGGCGTGCGTCCCGGCGATCGCATCGCGCTGCTGGCGGAGACGAGCGCCGATTTCGCCGCCGCCTTCTTCGGCACGGTCTATGCCGGCGCCTGGCCGGTGCCGTTGCCCCTGCCGACCTCGTTCGGCGGCAAGGAAGCCTATATCGATCAGCTGATGGTCCAGATCGGAAGCTCGGACCCGAGCCTGCTGCTCTATCCGGAGGAGCTCAGCGCGATGGCGCAGGCCGCGGCCGAGGCCCGCGTCGTTCCGGCGATCTCCTATGAAGCGTTCGCGCAAGCGCCCGCGCCCGTCGCCACGCTGCCGGCCGCTGCGCCCGACGACATCGCCTATCTGCAATATTCGAGCGGATCGACGCGCTTTCCCCACGGCGTGGTCATCACGCACAAGGCTTTGCTGTCCAACCTCGCCGCGCACGCGATCGGCATGCACATGCAGGACGGCGATCGCGGCATATCGTGGCTGCCCATGTATCACGACATGGGCCTGGTCGGCTGCCTGCTGTCGATGGTCGCCAACCAGCTTTCGACCGATTATCTGAAGACCGAGGATTTCGCGCGGCGCCCGCTCGCCTGGCTCGACCTGATCAGCCGCAATCCCGGGACGACGCTCTCTTATTCGCCGACCTTCGGCTACGACATCTGCGCGCGCCGCATGTCGAGCCAGACCAAGGCGTCCGACCGGTTCGATCTCTCGCGCTGGCGGGTCGCCGGCAATGGCGCCGACATGATCCGCCCCGACGTGATGCAGTCGTTCGTCGATGCGTTCGCCGAGGCGGGCTTCAAGGCGAGCGCCTTCCTGCCCTCCTACGGCCTCGCCGAAGCGACGCTGGCGGTGACGATCATGCCGCCGGGCGAGGGCATCGTCGTCGAACTGGTCGAGGAGACCGAGCTTTCGGGCGGCACGCGCGGCGCGGTCGGGCGGCCGCAGCGCTATCGTGCCGTGGTCAATTGCGGCCGCGCCGCGAAGGATATGGAACTCGCGATCCGCGACGAGGACGGCAATGCCCTGCCCGAGCGCGCGATCGGCAAGGTGTGGTGCAGCGGGCCGTCGGTGATGACCGGCTATTTCCGCGACACCGAATCGACCGAGGCCTGCCTGGTCGACGGCTGGCTCGACACCGGCGACATGGGCTATCTGTCCGGCGGCTATCTCTACATCGTCGGCCGCGCCAAGGACATGATCATCATCAACGGCAAGAACCACTGGCCACAGGATATCGAGTGGGCGGTCGAGCAATTGCCGGGCTTCAAGGCGGGCGACATCGCCGCCTTCGCGATCACCACCCCCGGCGGCGAGGAAACGCCCGCCGTGCTGGTGCAATGCCGCACCTCCGACCCGCGCGAGCGTTCGCGCCTGCGCGACGAAATCCGCGAGCGGGTTCGCGCGATCACCGGCATGAATTGCGTGGTGGAACTGGTGCCGCCGCGCACCTTGCCGCGCACGAGTTCGGGCAAGCTGAGCCGTTCGAAGGCGCGCAACCTGTATCTGTCGGGCGAGATAGAACTCTACGATCTGGCGGCGTAATTTTCGTCGTCATGCTGAACTTGTTTCAGCATCCACCAGCCAACTTGCGCAGACAGTGCGGCACTCACGGTGGACCCTGAAACAAGTTCAGGGTGACGAGTGGAAGAGGCGAACGGCTATTCTTACTTCGGCACCGGCGTCCTGATCGGTTCACCCGTCACCGGATGCCGGTAGTGGAACGGCATCACCACCGCCTTGGGCCAGCGATCGGGCCGCGCCTCCAGCGCGTCGGGCCCTGAGGCGCTTTCCGGGAACGTCTTGCGATGCTCGCTCACCATCAACGGTGCCTCGGGCGCATTCGCCCAGCCCACCGAAAAATCGCACTGGTAGACGACCTTGTAGTTGAACAGCTGGAACTTCCACACGCCGCCTTCGCGGACGTAGCGGTTCTCGTAGATCCCGGCCTCGAGGAATTGCGGCGGTATCGCGGGCGGCGCGCCCTCCTTCGAACGATGCACGCCACCCTGCATGAAGGTGCGAAACCGTCCTTCCGCCGTCGTGCGATCGGGTGCGACGTGGACGATGTCCTGCGCGATGATATGTTCGAACAGCATGCCATGTTCGGGGCCGTTCATCCCGCTGGACCCGCCATAAAGCCGGCGCGCGCCCGCCTTGCCCTTGAACACCCCGCCCATGAAGTGGAGTTCGGCATCCTCGGCGAAGAGATCGACGATCTCCGCGAACATGCATTTGTCCATGAAGTAACCGTAGGCGAACTGGAGCGTGCGGATCGCCTGCACATCCTCCTGGATCGCCAGCCCGTGGGCGAGGCTGGCCACCTGCGCCTCGAGTGCCGCGATGCGATCCTCGGCGTTCACGCGGCGGCCTCCTTCTCGCGCACCATCGCGTCGAGATCGTCGGGCAATTCGGTATAGCTGCCCGACAGCGCATCGTAGCGCCCGCTCGCGAGATCGATGCAGCGCTGCGCGCAGCGCGCGAGATCGCCGTCGTCGCCCTTGCCCGATGCCTGTTCGAGCCGCCCGACCATGCCGGGCAGCCATTTCCGTGCGTCGGGCGAGGTCATCGTCTCGTTGGCGAGCGCGGTGAAGACGAAGCCCGGATCGATCGCGAACACCTTGACCGCCGTATCCTTGAGCTCGGCCGCCGCCTCGGCGACGATGCGGTTCTGCGCGATCTTGCCGGTGCAGTAAGCGTTGAGATAGGGCGCCACCATCCGGCTCGCGATCGCCGAGACGATGATCGCGCGGCCATGATTGCGCGCGATCATGCCGGGCAGGATGCGGTGGAGGAACAGCATCGGCGCGCGGATATGCACCTGCTGCGACTGCCACCACGCCTCGACGTCGACCTCCCACAGCGGCCCGAACGGGCCGGGCACGCCGGCATTGTTGATGAAGGTCGTGATCGGCCCGAGCGCCGCCTCGACCTCGCTCACCGCGCGATCGACATCGGCGGGCGAGGTGACGTCGGCGGTGACCGCGAAGCCGTAGCCGCCATCGGCCTCGATCGCGGCGACGACCCGATCGAGCTGCGCGCGGTTGCGCGACAACACCGCCACCGCCGCGCCCTCGCTGGCGAAACGCCGCGCGATAGCCTCACCGAAGCCCCGGCCGGCGCCGGTGACCAATACGACTTCACGACTCATGCTGTGATCTCCGTGGGCGCATAACTATCCTGGCGGAAGGTTCGTGCGGCGATCAGATAGGCGATCACGCCGACGGGTATCGCCAGCTGCGACCACATCAAAGCGCGGGTGAGCCCGATCGCCGAGGCCGAGCGGCACGCCGCGGCGATCGCGGCGGTGGATCCGGCAATCGCCTTGCCGCCGGGACAGGTCGCACCGAAATCGCCGCCGAAGGCCACGTCGGCAAAATGGTCGCTGAGCGCGCCGGTGACGACCGGCCCGAGCCCGGAACCGAGCAGGATCATCGCGAAGCCGAACAGGAAGGAGGCCGACGCGCGCATGCGCGGCGGTGCCATGTCCTGCACCGCGGCGATCGTGGTGCCATAATAGGTGAAGGCGCCGACCGCGGCCAGGAAGAGGCCGGCGACCGCGAACTCGAGTTCTCCGGCCGAAAGCGCCGCCAGATAGAGTGGTCCGCTCAGCCCGACCCCGATCGCCGGCACCCACATCAGCCAGCGCCGGTCCTTTTTCGCACGCGCATCGGCGATCGCGCCACCGCCCAGCAACCCGATCGTCACCGCGCCCGCGCTGATCCCGCCGAGCAGCAGTCCCGCATGCCCCAGGCCGAGCCCGAAGGTCCGCACCAGAAAGGGCGAGGTGAATTGCTGGACGACATTGGTGGCGAACGATCCGACCGCACCGGCGATCATGATCGCGATGAAGGCCGGCTTGCGCAGCAGCGTGCCGAAGGTCTCCAGGATACCGGGATGTGCGGTCGCGTCGTGCGCGGCATTGTCGGCCCAGCCGCGCGGCGGCTCACGCAGGGTGAACCACACGATCGGCGCGAGCAGCAGGCCGGGCAGCCCGATGACGATGAACGCCTCGCGCCAGCTGCCGTTCTGCGCGATATAGCCGCCGCCGATCGCGCCCATCGCCGGCCCGATCGCGCCGCCGAGCCCGATGATCGCAATCGCGCGGGCGCGCTGGCCGGCGCGATAGAGATCCGAGACGAGGCTTGCCACCGGCGGATTGAACCCCGCCTCGCCGACGCCCACGCCGACCCGGAACAGCAGGAGCTGGACGAAGCTGCCGGCCAGGCCCGAAAGCGTCGCGAAGATCGACCATACGAAGACCGCGACCGCGATGATCCGCGTGCGGCTCGCCCGTTCGGCCGCGCGCGCGATCGGCAGGCCGAGCATCGAATAGAAGAGTGCGAAGGCGAAGCCGTTGAGCAAGGCGATCTGCTTGTCGCTCAGCCCGAGATCGACCTTCATCGCCTGCGCCACCGCGCCGACCACCATGCGATCGGCGTAGGCGAACAGGTTCACCGCCAGCATCACCGCCAGGAACCAGCCCCGTTCCCCGGTCGTACCCTTGAAGTCGCGCGCCATTATACCCCCTGAAAATCGTTCGTCAGCGCTGCGGCTTGAGCCCGTCGGTCAGCCGGATGGTATGCGGCTCGCCCGTCACCGGATGAGGGTAATGGAACGGCACCAGCGGCGTCTCGGGCCAGAAGGTCGGCACGCGATCGGACAATTCGTCCGGCCCCGCCGGATCCTCGGGATAGGTCTTTTCGAAGAAATGGCCTTCATAGGGTTTGGCGTGCGCCCAGCCCTTCTCGAAATCGGCCTGCCAGAACATGTGATAATCGAGCGTCTGGATCTTCCAGACCCCGTCCTCCTTCACATAGTCATTCTCGTAGACGCCGGCCTCCCACCATTGCAGCGGCAGGTAGGTGCTGATCTTTTCCTTGGTGACATGGCTGCCCGCCTGCATCAGCGCGCGGAAGCGGCCCTTGGCGGTCTGGCGATCGGGCGCGATGTCGACGATGTCCTGCAACTGCATATGCTCGGCGAGCATGCCGTAGATCGGGCCGTTATTGCCGTCGGTGAAACTGGTCCGCAGCCGATCGCAATAGAGCCGGGTCAGCCCGGCCTTGCCGCGGAAGACACCGCCCATGAAATGGAGGCAGCCATTGCTGGCGAACAGGCCGACGACCTCGTCGTAGCAGCCCTTGTCCATGTAATAGCCATATTTGAATTGAAGCGTGCGGACCGCCTGGATGTCCTTGAGCACGCCGAGCTCATGCTCGACCGCCTCGAGCCGACGGACAAGCCCGGCGATATCGTCATTCGTCAGATCGTTCGACAAGAGCCTCTCCGAAGCTTGCGGGTGCGGCCTTCTTGGTTGAGACCGTCAACTGCCGCAGCTGTAGCTAGTCACAACCATGGAGGGAAGCGGCCTCGGCACGTCAGCAGCGCAGCGCACCATATTTAACCTGGCGCTCGCGACGAACGTCGCCATGACGGATTTCGACGATCGCTCTGGCGACCATCGCGACGAGCTCAATAAGTCCGCAGGACGAACGGCACGCTTTGATCGACAAAGAAAAAGGCCGCCCGGATCGCTCCGGACGGCCTTTTTTTGTTTCGACTGGATCGAAAGGCTTACGCCTCCGAAGCAGGCTCCTCCGACGAGACGAGCGCGGTCGCGCCCGGCTCGGCATTGGGATCATAATCTTCGGTGAAGCCGGCTTCGTCACGCTCGAACATCGTTGCCATGACATCGACGCCCTGCGCCTGCAGCTCGGCCTCTTCGGGCGAGCGGGCGACGTTCACCTTGATCGTCACCGACACTTCCGGGTGAAGCTGGATCTTCACGCTGTTCACGCCGATCGCCTTGATCGGCTTGTCGAGCACGATCTGGTTCTTGGCGACCTTGGTGCCGTCCTCGGCGAGGAGCTCGGCCAGATCGCGCGCCGAAACCGAGCCGTAGAGCTGGCCGGTGTTCGAAGCCTGGCGGATCAGGGTCAGGGTCTTGCCGTCGACGCCCTTCGAAGCCTTTTCGGCATCGCTGCGACGGGCGGCATTGTCCGCCTCGATCTGCGCGCGATTGGCCTCGAAGACCTTCTTGTTGGAGTCGTTGGCGCGCAGCGCCTTCTTCCGGGAAGAAGGAAGTTGCGGGCAAAGCCGTTCTTGACGGTGACGACGTCACCGATGGCGCCGAGTTTCTCGACGCGCTCGAGCAGGATCACATCCATGTGCGTGCGCTCCTTACTTCACGATATACGGAAGCAGCCCGATGTGACGGGCACGCTTGATCGCCTGGGCGAGTTCGCGCTGCTTCTTGGTGGAAACCGCGGTGATGCGGCTGGGCACGATCTTGCCACGCTCGGACACGAAGCCCTGCAACAGGCGCACGTCCTTATAATCGATCTTGGGGGCGTCCTTCGCGGAGAAGGGGCAGCTCTTGCGGCGGCGGAAGAATGCACGGGCCATCGGTCTGTCTCCTTACGCTGCCATTTCGCGGTCGTCGCGACGGGGACGATCCCCACCACGGTCGCCGCGGTCACCACGATCGCTGCGGCCGCCGCGATCACCACGCTCGCCGCGCTCACGATCACGGTCGCTGCGGCGCATCATCGCCGACGGGCCGGCTTCATGCGCGTCGACGCGGACGGTCATGTAGCGGATCACGTCTTCGTTGATGCCGAGCTGACGCTCGACCTCGGCGACAACGCCGGTCGGCGCGTCGATCTCGAGCAAGACGTAGTGCGCCTTGCGGTTCTTGGCGATGCGGTAAGCGAGGCCACGCAGGCCCCAGGTCTCGGTCTTGACGACCTTGCCCTTGCCGTCCTCGACGATCTTGGTGGCGAGTTCCGCCAGCGCGTCCACCTGCGCCTGTGCCAGATCCTGGCGCGCAAGGAACACGTGCTCGTAAAGAGCCATGTGTCATTTCTCCTGCCGATCGCTGACGCCGCCCCATGCGACGCCCCTCCGGCTTGTCGTGCAAAAAATAGCGGGGCGAGAGTACGACTCTCGCCCCGATGCCGGGCCTATGGGCGAAATGCCCATGAAACGCAAGTGCCGCCTCGGCCGAGGCCTATCCAGCGCATTGAGCGAAATCCACCATGACGTCATCCCAGCGAAGGCTGGGATCTCAGGAGGATATAAACTCACTTTGTCTCTCACGAGTTCCCAGCCTTCGCTGGGGTGACGGGAGAGCAAGCAGGTCCGATTTACGCAAGACGCCCTAAAGCGCCAGCGAGAGGAACTGGTTGTTCGCGCTCGGCCGATAATCCGCGAACGGATCGCAATCGACGAAGCCGGCACGCCGATAAAGCGCGATCGCCGGCGCGTGGAGCGCAGCCGTCCCCGTCTCCAGGCTCAGCCGCTTATAACCCCGGGCCTTCGCCTCGGCGATGATGTGCTCGATCAGCGCGCGTCCGACGCCCGAGCCTCGCGCCGCCGGCGCGGCGCGCATCGATTTGACCTCGCCATGATCGGGCGCGAGCTGCTTGAGCGCACCGAAGCCCGCCAGCGTCCCGTCGCGCCATGCCGTCCAGAAGGTCACGCCGGGTGCGGACAGGCCGCTGGCATCCAGCGCGAAGGCATGCTCGCCCATCACGGCACGCAGTTCACCGATATGATGCGCCAACAGGCCGGCGACATGCGCCGCCGCCGGATCGTCCGGCCGGATATCCAAGGTCAGACTCCGCACCTCTGCAACACCGCCCGCAGCGCCTTGATCGGCGGAAACACCTCGTTGTTCCAATCCGCCCCCTGCGCGTCGTGCGCAGCCTGTTCCATCTCGACGATCTCCTTGTCCTCGCGGAAGATCAATTCGGTGAACATCGTGATGAACGGCCATACCGCATCGAGCACCAGCGGAACCTTCGGTCTTTTGACCGAGAGATAGCCGAAGGTGCGGTTGGTGCGCTGGTCCTTGTCGAGCGGGGCGTAGCCGAGCCATACCGACAGCACCGGATCGCCATCGTCCATCGCGAAGGTCAGGGTCTGGTGCGGATAATCGGTGCGGATGACCATGCGGTCCTTGCGGGTCGCCGCGTCGGTCGCGCGCATCATGCCGAGGATGGCCCCCTCCCCGATCGAGGCCGAACCGGCGGTGCGATCGAAGGTGTAGCGCACCTCGCTCCAATCCTCGCCGCTCTCGAAGCCGAGACAGCTCGCCTTGATCATCCCCATCTGGCGGCGGTGGAGGAACTGGTGGTTCATGTCGAACAGGTTTTCGTGCATGAACGTGTAGTGCGCCGCGACCTCGCGGTTGAGCTCGCGGGTCTTGTAGCTCCTGTCCGCCTTCGCACCGAGTGCCTTCGGCCGCCGCGCATCGGCGAGCACGGCATTACCCGGAAACACGAAGACCAGGCCATCGACCTCGTGCGCGGGATAGGCCCTGACCCCGTTGGGCAGCCGCTCGCGGCCAAGATAGGGGACGTCGATGCAGGTGCCGCCGGCGTCATACGCCCAGCCATGATAGCCGCACCGCACGGTGCAGCCCTTGACCACCCCGTGGCTGAGTGGAACCTGGCGGTGCGCGCAGCGATTCTCGAGCGCGAAGACCTGGCCCTCGGCACTGCGAACGACCACCACCGGCTCGCCGAAGATGCTGCGCGCGAGCATCTTGCCGGGCTTGAGCTCACGGCTCCACGCGATCGGGTACCAGTGATCGGGATGCGCGCCGATCCGGCGCAGATCGCGTGGCGCCGGCGTGTCGGCATCCCGCATGTCGACCGATTGCAGCATCACGCCCGCCCCGCTCCCATGAAGCCGCCATCGTCGGTAAGTCGAGCGGGTCCGTCAACTGCTACGTTCAAGGGGCGCTGCTTGACGGTTCAGCCGAACGCGACGACGTTGCTGCCGGGATTGCAGGCGCGGTTGAGCGCGTTGGCGAGTTCGATCAGGCCGAACGGCTTGTTGAGGCGCGGCAGATCGGCGACCGGATCGGCCGCGCCCGTATAGCCGGAAATCAGCAGGATCGGCATTTCAGGCCACTCGCCATGCACGCGCCGCGCCAGTTCGGCGCCGTCCATGTGCGGCATCTTATAATCGGTCACGACCGCCTCGATCGTGGAATTGGCGGCAAGCATCACGAGCGCCTCGGCACCGCCCTCCGCCTCCAGAACCCGATGGCCGAGATGGCGCAGCATTTCGGCGGTGCCGCGGCGGACCAGGGCTTCGTCATCGACAACCAGGATCACCAGCGGCCGCGATGGCAGGAGCGCCTTGCTCGGCGCGGCAGTAGCATCGGACCCGGCCGTGGCGGCGGTCACCGGCAGATAGAGATCGGCGCGCGTGCCCTGGCCGGGCTCGCTGTCGAGCACGAAAGCCCCGCCCAATTGCGCGGTGAGGCCGTGCACCATCGAGAGGCCGAGGCCGGTGCCGCGCCCCATTTCCTTGGTCGAGAAGAAGGGCTCGACCGCACGCGCCAGCGTCTCGGCATCCATGCCGGTGCCCGTGTCGATGATCGACAGCCGGATGTAGAGACCCGGCGGGAGCTTGGGTTCCGATCCCGGCCCCAGCAAAGCCGGCTCGACCGCGATCGTCAGCAGGCCGCCCCCCGGCATGGCGTCACGCGCGTTGACGCACAGGTTGAGGATCGCGAGCTCGAGCTGGTTCGGGTCCGCCAGCGCCTGCGGCAACTCGCTGGCGCAGCGCATACGAAGCTCGATCGTCGGTCCGATCGAGCTGGTGATGAGATCGCGCATGCCGTCGATCAGGCCAGCCATGTCGACCGGCCTGCTCTGCAATTCCTGCCGTCGCGCGAAGCCGAGCAGGCGTTGCACCAGGGTCTTGGCGCGCTCGCCCGACTGGAGCGCGTTGGCGATCCAGCGATCGGTGCGCGCATCCTGCCCCTCGAACTTGCGCTGGAGCAGGTCGAGCGTGCCGACGATCGGGGTGAGCAGATTGTTGAAATCATGCGCGACGCCGCCGGTGAGCTGGCCCAACGTCTCCAGCTTCTGGGCCTCGTGCAATTGCTCGACCGCGGCCTGACGCTCGGCGGTGCGCTGCTCGACGCGCTGCTCCAGCTCGGCCGCGAGCGCGTGCAATTCCTCCAGCCGGGCGCGCGCATCATATTGGCGCCGGCGGGCGCGCCGCGCGGATTGGGCGAGGCTCACCAGGGTCGTCGGGTGGAACGGCCGCTCGAGGAAGGTGACGTTGCCGAGCGTCTCGAGATAGCGCGCCGCCGCCGGATTGCGCTCCAGCCCGCCGCCGCGCAGCGTCAGCAGGATGAATGGGAAATCGGACCATTCGGGCTGCGCCGCGAGCCATTTCGCGAGCGGATGAAGATCGGCCGTGCGCAACGCCTCCTCGGTGATCAGCCCGTAGCCGGCGCCCTTGCCCATCTCCTCGACCATATGGTCGATCGATCGGCACGGCACGCCGAGCAGCCCCGCCTCGCCAAGCATCGCGCAGGCAACCTCGGCATCGCGCCCCTGCGGCGCCAGGATCAGCGCCCGTTCGGAAAGATGCGGAATCAATCCGTCTGTGCCGGCATCAGCAAGCCAGCGCCTTCATTGCCGCCGATCATGCTGGGCACACCGCGCAGCACGCCCTGAAAATTTGTGAGCGGCTCGCCCAAGGTAATGCCGCGGCTGTCGATCAGATATTCACGGATCGTATCCTCATGCGTGCCGGTGCGCTTCTTGATCACCGAAATGGCGCGGCGGACCCGCCCGGCCGCCTCGAAATAGCGCAGCAGGATCACGCTGTCGGCCAGGTAGGTGACATCGACCGGCGCCTTCATGTCGCCGACCAGGCCGTGCTGGGCGACGGTCAGGAAGGTCGATGTGCCCTGCCGGTTCAGATATTGCAGCAATTCGTGCATATGCAGGATCAGCGCCTGCTCGCCGGGCATCGCAGCCTGATAGCCGTTGAGACTATCGATCACGACCGTCGCGGCCTGATAGACCTCTACGCAGCGCTGCACACGCTCGGAGAATTCACCCGGGGTCAGTTCGGCGGCATCGACCTGCTCGATCACCAGGTTCCCGGCATCGACCATCGCCTGGAGATCGATCCCCAATCCGAGCGCGCGATCGAACAGCAGGCCCAGTTCCTCGTCGAACACGAACATCGCCGCGCGTTCGCCGCGATCGATCGCGGCCTTGACGAAGGTCAGCGTCAGCACCGATTTGCCGGTGCCCGCCGGCCCGAGGATCAACGTACTCGATCCGCGGCTGAGCCCGCCGCCCAGCAACGCGTTCAGTTCGGGCAATTGGGTCTCGATCTGGGATCGTTCGAACGTCGTCCTGTGCTCGGCCGATACCAACCGCGGGAAGACGCGCACGCCGCCCGATCGGATCACGAAATCGTGATAGCCGCCGCGATAGCGTTGGCCGCGATATTTGATGATGCGTGTGCGGCGGCGTTCGGCGCCGTAATCGGGCGCCAGTTCATCGAGGTGAATCACGCCATGGGCGAGACTGTGCATCGTGCGATCGTTGGTGTCGGCGGTGAGATCGTCGAGCATCAGCACGGTCGCGCCATGCCGTGAGAAATAATGCTTCAGCGCCAGCGTCTGGCGGCGAAAGCGCAGCGGGCTCTGCGCGAGCAGCATGATTTCGGAAAGGCTGTCGAGCACGACCCGATCGGGCTTCACCCGTTCGAACACCTCGAAGATGCGCCTGGTCGTCTCGCCGAGTTCGAGATCGGACGAGTAGAGCAGGCTCTGCTGCTGCTGATCGTCGAGCAGGTTTTCGGGCGGGATCAGCTCGAATATGTCGATCCCCGCCAGATCCCAGCCGTGCGAGGCGGCGCCGGCGCGGAACTCCGCATCGGTCTCGGACAAGGTGATATAGAGGCCGCGCTCGCCGGCCTGGGCACCGGCGATCAGGAATTGGGTGGAGATGGTGGTCTTGCCGGTACCGGGGCTGCCCTCCAGCAGGAACAGCCGCCCGCGCGCAAGACCGCCATCGGTGATGTCATCGAGCCCGGCGATCCCGAAGGCCGCCTTCTCCGTCAGATCCGCCATGCGCCTCTCATCCGCTGTCATACAGACAACGACGTTAGCGCATGGTTCGATCCACTACGTTGATCCGGGTCAGCAACGAATCCGCCACCGCAAGGGGAGAATCGATCTTACCGATACCTCTCGGCCACCTCGCGCCTGGACAAGCCCGGGCCCATCGCCAGCCGCGCCGCCTGCAGCGCCTCCCACTGGCCCTCGTCGGCCAGCGGCGGGATCGTGACGGTCTCGCCCCTGTCGAACCCGACCAGAGCCGCATCGACCAGATCGTCGACCTCCATCACCCAATCGACCGGCAAGGCGTCCACGTCCTTGCCCGAACGTTCCCAGATCTCGGTCCGCGTCGCGCCGGGCAGGACGACCTGCACGCGCACGCCTTCGGGCTCGGCGTGTTTGGCGAGCGACTGGCTGAGGTTGAGCAGGAACGCCTTGGAGCCGCTATAGACGCCGTCGAACATCTCGGGTGCGAGCGCCAGCACCGAGGCGATATTGACGATCCCACCGCGATGGCGCGCGACGAACGCCTTGCCGGCCGCGCCCGCCAGCCGGGTGGTGGCAGTGACGTTGAGTGCGATCAGAAGCCCAATCTGGGCGGGACCATTGTCGAGCAGGCTGCCGTTCAGCGACATGCCGGCATTGTTGATCAGCAGGCTGATCGTGGGATCGCTGGCGAGCCTGTGTTCGATCGCGGCCAGCTGAGCCTCGTCGGTCAGATCGGCGGGCAGGACTTCGACATTGACCCCGGTCTCGGCGCGTAGCCGCGCCGCGAGTGCCTCCATTCGCGCGGCATCGCGCGCGACGAGGATGAGGTCATAGCCGCGCTTGGCGAGACGATCGGCATAGACGGCGCCGATCCCGCTCGAGGCACCGGTGATGAGAGCAGTTCCTTGGCCCATAAAGACGTCTCCTGAAACTCAATGCGACAGGCGCACGCGCGCCGTGACGGACAAACCGGGCCGCAGGCGATCGACCTGCGGCTGATCGGTATCGAAGCGAATGCGCACCGGCACCCGCTGGACGATCTTGGTGAAATTGCCGGTGCCGGGTTCGAACGGCAGCAGCGAGAAGGTCGAGCCCGATCCCGGCGCGAAGCTCTCGACATGGCCCTTGATCTTGCCGCCGAGCGCATCGACCGACACCGTCGCGGGCTGGCCGACCGCCATGTCGCGGACCTGCGTCTCCTTGAAATTGGCGGTGACGTAGAGCGCGTGCAGCGGCACCAGGGTCAGCAATCGCGAGCCCGGCTGGACATAATCGCCGACCCGCACCTGACGATTGCCGATCGTGCCGTCGATCGGCGCGCGGATGAGGGTATGGCGCTGATCCTGCCGCGCGAGATCGAGCACGGCGGCGGCACGCTGGCGTTGCGCCTCGGCCTTTTCGAGCGCGGCATCGAGGGTCGCGCGCTTGGCGGAGGTGACGCTCGCCTCGCGCTCCGACACCGCCAGCATCGCCGCGGCGCGCGCCGACGCCTGCTCGGCGCCGATCGCCGCAGTGCGATACGTATCGGCATCGCGCTTTGCGACCGCGCCGGTCGCAACGAGCGCATCGTAGCGCTTGCGATCGGCGTCGGCGCGATCGGCTTCCGCCGCCGAGGCGCGGATCGTGGTGCGGGTCGCGGCGATATTGGCAACGGCGAGCCGTTCCTCGGCATCGAGGCTGACCAGAGCGGCGCGCGCCGACGCGACGTCGGCCTCGGCATTGGCGAGATCGGCCTGCGCGCTGGCGACTCGGGCATCGAACTCCTCGGGATCGATCCGGACGAGCGGATCCCCCGCCTTCACGCTCTGATTGTCGCGCACCAGCACGGCCTCGACCAGCCCGCGCACCTTGGGGGCGACCGACGTAGCATCCGCCGCGACATAAGCATCGTCGGTCGATTGCGACGAGGGTGCCGCCGTGATCCACGCCGCGCCACCGACCGCCGCGGCGATGGCGATCAACGAAACCGTCAGCGTTCGCGGCGACACCGGCAGGCGCCGCCTGGGCGCGCCCTCCTCCACCGCATTCAGGCGCATGTCCGCGAGCTGATCGCGAGTCGCTTCGGCATTCATCGTTTCGCTCCGTGGCGGGATGGCTTGCAAATATGATAGGCATCATATAAATGACGATCATCATTTGTCGAGTGGTGATTTTCACGCTCGGTTTTCGGGATGCGAAACATGGTCGCAGCGGCGGTCGGTCGGTTGAGAGCGCTGGGGCGGGATTGGTCCGCCAATCCGGCGGCCATGCCCGATGCAAGCAAATATCTGATCTTCGGCGTGATGGCGTTCGGCCAGTTCATGGCGCTGTTCGACATCCAGATCGTCTCGGCCTCGTTGAACGAGGTCCAGGCCGGGCTCGCCGCCGGACCCGACGAGGTAAGCTGGGTCCAGACCGCCTACCTGATGGCCGAGCTCGTGATGATCCCGCTCTCGGCCTATCTCGCGCAGGCGATGTCGACGCGCTGGCTGTTCGTGTTCTCGGCCGGGATGTTCACCTTTTCCAGCCTGATGTGCGGGCTGTCGTGGAGCATCGGATCGATGATCGCGTTTCGCGCGCTGCAGGGCTTCACCGGCGGCGCGATGGTGCCGTTGGTCTTCTCGGTCGGCTTCACGATCTTCACCGGCAAGCAGCGCGCGATGATCCCGGCGATCCTCGGCACCGTCGCGGTGATCGCGCCCACTTTGGGGCCGACCGCGGGCGGTCTGATCACCGACGCGTTCGACTGGCGCTGGCTGTTCTTCATCAACATCGTCCCCGGCGTTATCGTCACGACCCTGTCGGTGTTCGTGATCCGGGTCGACAGGGCGACGCCGTCGATGTTCGCGCGGATCGACTGGAGCCATTTCGCGGCGATGGCGATCTTCCTTGGCGGGCTCGAATATGTGCTCGAGGAAGGGCCGCGGAAGGACTGGTTCGGCGATGACGGCATCGCGATCTCGGGCTGGGTCGCTTTGGTCGCGTTCGTCCTGTTCCTCGAACGCTCCTTCTTCTCGCCCAATCCGATCGTGAAGCTGACCCCGTTCCGCAAGCCCACCTTCGTCTTCGCCTGCGTGTTCAACCTCGTGATCGGCTTCGGCATGTATGCCTCGATCTACCTCGTCCCGGTCTATCTCGCCCGCGTGCGCGGCTATGACAGCCTGCAGATCGGCACGACCGTGTTCGTCGTCGGTATCGCGCAGATCATGAGTGTCGTGATCGCCTCGAAGCTCAGCCAGAGGATCGATCTGCGCTGGATGATCACGGTCGGGCTGGCTTTGTTCGCGTGGAGCCTGTGGCTGACCTCGCACATGACCAGCCAGTGGGGCTTCTGGGAGCTGGCGCTGCCGCAGGCGGTGCGCGGGCTGGCCCTGATGCTCTGCATCGTGCCGAGCGTGACGATGGCTCTGTCGGTCTTTCCGCCGGCCGAGCTGCGTTACGCCTCGGGCCTGTTCAACCTCATGCGCAATCTCGGCGGTGCGATCGGCATCGCGGTGGTGAACACCCTGCTCCAGGATCACACCCGCATCGCCGCTGCTCGGTTGGGCGAAAATCTCGGCCATGATGCCGGCGGCGCGACCGACACGATCGCGACGCTCGCGCAGAAGATGGCGGCCTACACGCCCGATCCGGCGCAGGCTTTGCTGCTCGCGCGCGGCCTGTTCGCGCGGGTCGCGGGGCGCGAGGCGCTGACGATCGCGTTCGACGACATCTTCCGCCTGATGGCGTGGATGTTCGTGATCGCGCTGGTGATGGTGCCCTTCTGCCGCCCGACCAATCTGACCAACCCCGTTCCCCCCGACGCCGCCCATTGAGGACCCGGACCATGCGTGCTTCGCTTCACCTCCTCCCCCTGCTGGCGCTCGGCGCCTGCACCGTCGGGCCGAACTATGTCCGCCCGAATGTTCCGCTGACGCCGGCCTTCGCCACCGCCGGCGTGGTGACGCCGGCGGGCGATGCGGCTTGGTGGAGCGCCTATAACGATCCGTTGCTCGACAGCATCGTGGCGCGGGCGCTCGCGCAGAATTTGGACATCGCGGCTGCAGCGGCACGGGTCGATCAGGCCCGCGCGGCGGCGAACGCGGCGGGTGCTGCCCTGCTGCCGAGCGCGAGCCTCGGTGCGTCGGCCGAGAAGCAGAGCCAGTCGCTCGACACGCCGTTCGGCGCGGCCTCGAACAAGCTCGGCTTCCCGCGCGATTATGCGCTCTATCAGGTCGGCGCGCAGGCATCGTGGGAGGTGGACCTGTTCGGCGGGCTGCGCCGCGGACGCGAGGCGGCGCGCGCCGACTTTGCCGGTATGCGCGACCAGGCCGACGCCGTCCGTCTCGGTATCGCTGCCGAGACGGTCGATGCCTATCTCCAGCTGCGCGGGCTGCAGGCGCGGCTCGCGGTGGCGCAGCAACAGCTCGATACCGAGCGGCAATTGGTCAGCCTCGTGCGCCAGCGGGTCGATCAGGGCGTATCGCCCGACCGCGATCTCAACCGCACGCTCGGCGAGCAGCAGGGGCTCGAAGCCGCGCTGGCGCCGCTGCGTGCCGCGATCGCCGGGCAGATGAACCGGCTCGATATATTGATGGGCATGCAGGCGGGCACGTCGCGCGCCGAACTTACCCCCGTCGCCGCGATCCCGCTCGCGCCCGATCCGGCCGGTGACGTCGAGCCCGCCGCGTTGATGCGCCGCCGGCCCGATATCGCCGCAGCCGAGCGCAGGCTCGCGGCATCGAATGCCCGGATCGGCGTGGCGGTGGCGGAATATTATCCCCACGTCTCGCTCGCGGGCCTGTTCGGCATCGCCAGCGTGGGCACCGGCGGGCTGTTCACCGGCAATGCGGTCCAGGCGGGCGGCTCGGCGGGCCTACGCTGGCGGCTGTTCGATTTCGGCCGGGTCGATGCCGAGGTCGCGCAGGCGCACGGTCGCAATGCCGAGGCGCTGGCGCAGTATCGCGGATCGGTGCTGCAGGCGACCGAGGAGGTCGAGACGGCATTGTCGCAGTTAAACGAAGGCCGCACCGAGATCGCCGCGCGACAACAGCAGGTTGCAGCCTTGGCCAAGGCGCGCGATCAGGCACGGCAGGCCTATCAGGGCGGCGTGGTCGCGTTGGTCGATGTGCTGGACGCGGATCGCGCCTTGCTCGATGCGTCGGATCGCCTCGCCGCCGCGCGCGCCGGAACCGCGCGTGCATCGGTCGCCGCGGTTCGCGCATTGGGCGGTGGCTGGCAGGAAAGGAGCTGATGATGGCCGAAGCACTGTCGCACAAGGAGCGCACCCGCGCCCGCATCCTGGAGGAAGCGGCCGCGGCGATGCGCGCGTCGGGATCGGAGGGGATCAGCGTCGCGGCTTTGATGAAGCGCGCCGGGCTGACTCACGGCGGCTTCTACGCGCATTTCGCCTCGCGCGACGATCTGGTGGCGCATGCGATCGACCGGATGTTCGAGGACAGCCGGGCGATGCTGGCGCGCCATCTTTCGGAGGACGATCCGGCCGGCGGGCTCGTCAGCCTGATCGATCATTATCTGTCGGAGCGCGCGCGCACACTTCCGGAAAAGACCTGCTGCCTG
Organism: Sphingomonas sp. MMS24-J13; assembly: GCF_044905095.1. NCBI lineage: Bacteria > Pseudomonadati > Pseudomonadota > Alphaproteobacteria > Sphingomonadales > Sphingomonadaceae > Sphingomonas > Sphingomonas sp. MMS24-J13. The sequence goes on along the minus strand of NZ_CP173258.1, from coordinate 331,247 downwards.
CCTTCGCTGGCCGGCGAGGCGCACCGTTTGCCGGCTGCGGCACGCGAACGATTTGCGGCTGGGATACAGCGCTTCCAGGCCAGGATCGCCGAAAGCATCCGCGCACTCGGCCGCGACGAGCCCGAGGCACTGGCAGCGTCGATCGTGGCGGAGATGGTGGGCGCGATGGCGCTGGCGCGCTCGATCGACGGGGACAGCGCGAGACTTATGCTCACGGCGTCTCGGCAGCGGCTCAAGGAGCGGTTGGGGATTTAGGACCTTCGTCATGCTGAACGTGTTTCAGCATCCACCAGGCAATTTGCGCCGACAGTGCGGCACGCCTGGTGGACCCTGAAACGAGTTCAGGGTGACGCATAGCGGGTCGAGGAAGCACCTCGACATCGTCCGTCACCAAGTCCGTAGATCAGCAGCCGTTGCGGCGATTCTGCGCGGCGTCGTGCCGCTTGTCGAGATGACGGCCGAGCAAGCCGCCGCCGACGACGCCGGCGGCGATGCCGACCGGGCCGGCGCCGAGCGCCGCTGCGGCGAGACCACCGCCGCCGGCACCCGCGAGCAGGCCGGTCGTGCCACTGCTCTTGCGGCAATGGCGGTAATAATAGCGGCTATGGCCGTGATAGCGATGCACGCGCGGCGCCGAATCGGGCTGCGCGAAGGCCGGCACCGGCGCGATCATGGTCGCGGCGACGGCGGCAAGCGTGAGGATCTTCTTCATATGGTCCCTCCAAAATGCGGGGCTATAACGGCCAAGCAACGATCTCGTTTCATGCGCTGCCGCGCAACCGTTCGGCGGTGGATCGAAGCGTGGAGAAGGCAGATAGGCGAGCCCGGACCGGATGCTCGTGCGTATCGGCTGGCCATCGGCACTCATTGGGGATCGGCCAGATCGTGGAAGCGTTGATCCTGCATTACGGTGTCGTCGCCATCTTCCTGGGCGCGGGGATCGAGGGAGAACCGTTCGCGCTGGCGGGCGGCATCCTCGCGCACCGCCACTGGATGTCGCCCTACATCGCCGCGCTCGCATCGATCGCGGGCGCCTGCTTCATCGATCAGCTCTGGTTCCACCTCAGCCGCCATTTCCGCCGGAGCCGGATCGTGCAGCATATGGTCGCGCGTCCTGCCTTCGAACGATCGCTCGCGCTGATCGAGCGCTATCCGGTCTGGTTCGTGCTCCTGTTCCGCTTCGCCTACGGGTTGCGTGCTGTGGCGCCGGTGGCGATCGGCGCGTCGCGCGTGCCGACGCGGCTGTTCGTGCCGCTCGATATCGTGGCATCGATCGTCTGGGGCAGCGCCTTCACCGCTGCAGGCTATCTGATCGGCCCGGCGTTCGAGGCGGTCGAGGCGCGTTACGGAACCGGCATCACCATCGCGACGATCGCCCTCTCCGCGTTGGTGCTGGTGATCGCGCTGCGACGCGGGCGACGGTGATCCGCCGTCAGCGCGCCGCCGCGTCGCGGATCGCCACCACCTGCAGGCCGATCAGGATGCCCACGCCGACCAAAGCCGCGCCGATATAATAGGGCCAATCGGGCCCGAGCCCCGCATAGATCGCCCCGAAGATCGGCGGCACGACGATGCGACGAGCGCATTGCTGGCCATCAGCAATCCGTTGACGCTGCCCTGCACGTCGGGACCGATCGATCGCGAGATCAGCGCGCCCGCGGTGGGGAAGGCGATGCTGTGCCCGCCCATCAGCGCCGACATCAGTACGACCGCTGCCAGCGGATCGCGCAGCAAAGGCTGGAACAGCATGCTCGCCGCCAGCACCGCCAGGCCGCCGACGATGACGCGCGCTTCGCCGAAGCGGCGGGTCGCACGGCCGATCGCCATGACCTGGACCGAGAAACCGGTCAGCCCGACGGCAATGAAGGTCAGCCCCACCTCGTGCGTTGACCAGCCGAAATTGTGCGCGGTCCACAGGCCGAACACCGCCTCCATCGATGCGAATGCGCCGATCCCGATGAAGGCGATTGCGAAGAGCCGTGCGAGCAAGCCATGCGTGCCCACGATCCGCGCCGCCTCTCCCCATTTCGGCAGCGGGCGCGCCGCGCCCGGCGCGTGGCTTTCGTGCAGCACGAACAGGCTCCACAAGGCCGCCAGCCCTGCCACCGCCGCCGACATCAGGATCGGCAGGCGGAAGCCGGCGAGCCCCTGATCGGGCGCCGCCAGCAGCCCGCCGATCGCCGGCCCGATCGCGAAGCCCAGGTTGAGCGCGGCGCCGAGCAGGCCGATGCTGCGCGCGCGTTCCTCGGGGCGGGTCACGTCGGCGATATAGCTCTGGCACACGCCGACGGTGCCGCTGAAGAAGCCGGTCAGCACGCGGATGACCAACGCCAGAGCGAGGTTCGGCACGAACGCGAAGGCGAGATAGCTGAGCGCGGTGCAGGCCGTCGTGCCGATCAGGATCTTGCGGCGGCCATAGCGGTCCGAATTGCGGCCCCACCATATCTCGCCGAAGATGCCGCCGAACGAATAAGCCGCGAACAACAGGGTCACCTCGATCGGGCTGGCGTGCAGCTCGCGCCCATAGAAGGGCAGCAGCGGGATGATCAGGCTGAATCCTGCGAAATTGACGAACACGATCACGAGGATGAGCAGCAGGGACCGCATCGGCAGCCCCGCCCGGGTGGCGTCAGCCGGCATAACGCGCCTCGGCGATCCCGCGCGCGCCGAGACCGGTGATGACGAAGGTCGCCCCGCCGCCATCGGGCTCGCGCCCGACCAGCGTGGGATCGATCGAGGTGACGTAGAGTTCGTCGAGCGCCGCGCCGCCGAACATCACGCTCGCCGGCAGCTTGACCGGCATGTCGATCACCCGCTCGATCTGTCCGTCTGGGCGATAGGCGACGATCTTAGCGCCTTCGCAGATCGCGACCCACATCAGCCCGTCGCGATCGACCGTGGCGCCATCGGGGATACCGCCCAGTTCGCGCGTGTCGGCGAACAGCCGTTTGTTCGCCACCGCGCCGGTGTCGATGTCATAATCGTAGGCGTAGATATGGTGGGGCAGGCTATCCGAGAAATAGAATGTCTTGTCGTCGGGCGACCAGCAGGGCCCGTTGCTGATCGCGATCTCGCGATCGAGCTCGCGCAGTTCATGGTCGGGACCGAGCCGATAGAGCGATCCGTAAGGCCGGCAATCGCGGATGTCCGAATCCCCCGATCCGACGACGAAGCGCCCACGCCGATCGACCTTGCCGTCGTTCATCTGCGCGCGCGGATGGAGGTGGCGGGCGGGTGCGAGGAGATCGATCGCGCCACTCTCCAGATCGAGCGTGGAGATGCCGTCCTTCAGCGCAACGATCGCGCCACCCTGCTCGCGCAACGCCATCGAGCCGATGATCTGGCCGACATCCCAGCGCCGCGTGTCGCCGCTCGCCGGGTGATATCGGTGGACCGCCTTGCCGACGATATCGATGAAGTACAGCGCCTGTTCGGCGACATCCCACAAAGGCCCCTCGCCGACCATGCAATGCGCCACGTCGATCCGCTCGATCTTCATCCACCCTCCTCTCCGGCTCATGCCGCGTCTTGTTATTTAGCAGTGGTAAGTTATCAATCCGATCGGGTCAATGGAGGGTGAATGGCGCGCAGGCGGACTATCGACGGACCGACGCTCGACTTGCCCCGGATCGTCGAGGCGGCATGGGCCTTGGTCGATCGGGAGGGGGTTGCTGCGCTCTCGACGCGCGCGCTCGCGGCGGCGCTCGATGTTCAGGGGCCGGCGCTTTATTATCATGTGCGGAGCAAGCAGGAGTTGTTGAGCCTGATGCTCGAACATGTGCTGGGCGAAAGCATCGGCATGCCCCCGCCCGATCTCGCCTGGCCCGATTGGCTCCGTTTCGTCGGGCGCGCGCAGCGCAACGCGCTGTTGGCGCATCGCGACAGCGCGCTCATCGCCTCGCATGCGCCGCCGACGCCGCGGCTGCGCGACGAGGTGTTTCCCCGGATCATGGCGCCCTTGCTGGCCGCCGGCCTCGCCGATCGCGAGGCGAGCGCCGCAGCGGGTGCGCTCGCCGGGCTGATCCTCGGCTGGGTGGTTTACGAGCAGCGACCGGAGACGCGCGATTTCGTCCTCGCCTTCCACGATCCGGACGAGGCATTCGAATTCGCGCTCGATGCGCTGGTACGCGGCATCGAAGCCAAGGCGCGCGCATGATCGATAGGAGAAGGACGTGACCCCTGTTTCATTGCGGCGTGCGGCCGCAACGTTCCTCGATCGCGCCACCCGCATCGTCGGCGCCGATCGCGTGTTCGCCGCGGCTGAGGATCGCGCGGCTTATTCGGATGCGATGGCGTTCGATCCCGGCACGCATGCCCCCTCGGGCGCGGTCGCGGCCGAGACGGTCGAGGAGATCCAGGCGCTGCTGCGGATCGCCAACGAATGCGGCGCGGCCTTGTGGCCGATCTCGCGCGGCAAGAATTTCGGGTATGGCGGGACGGCGCCGGTGCTGGCGGGGGCGGTGATCCTCGATCTGTCGCGAATGCGGCGGATCATCGAGATCGACGAGAAGCGCGGCTATTGCGCAGTCGAGCCCGGGGTCGGCTTCTTCGATCTGTACGATCGGCTGCAGGCGATGGGATCGAAATTATGGCTGTCGGTGCCGGGCAATGCCTGGGGCAGCGTCGCCGGCAATGCGCTGGAGCGCGGCGCGGGCCCGCAGCCTTATGGCGATCATGGCGCGCAGATCTGCGGGATCGAGGCCGTCCTGCCCGACGGATCGCTGGTGCGCACCGGCGCGGGGGCGATGGCGGGTTCGAAGACCTGGCATGTCGCGCGCAATGCTTATGGACCGGGCTGGGACCAGATGTTCTGCCAGTCCAATTTCGGCATCGTCACCAAGCTCGGACTGTGGCTGATGCCCGCGCCCGAAGCGACGATGACGATCCACCTGAGCCTGCCCGAGCCGGAGGATCTCGGGCGCGGCGTCGACATGCTCTATCCGCTGCGCCAGCGCGGGTTGATCGATCATGATGCGGCGTGGGTCAGCTATGTCGGCATCGCTTCCTATGTCGGGCCGCGCTCGCAATGGTATCAGGGCGACGGGCTGCTCCCCGACGAGGTCGGGCGCACGATCCGCCAGGAACTCGGCATCGGCTGGTGGAATGCCGAGCTCAATTTCTACGGCGCCGAGCCGGTGATCGCCGCCAAGTTGGCGGTAGTGAAGGCCGCGCTCCAGCCGCACTTCCGCGATCCGATCACGCATACGGTCTGGCGGCAGGGCGATCCGTTCGCGCTCAGCAAGGCGGGCATTCCCGGCACGCGCGATATGGCGATGATCGGCTGGTATGGCGGACGCGGCGGCCATATCGGCTTCTCGCCCCTGCTCCCGGCCGATGGCGCGCAGGCCAATGCCCAACTCGCGCGCACCCGCCGTCGCTATGCCGAGGCCGGCATCGATTATTACGGCGCCTTCGCGGTCGGCGGGCGCACGATCGTCAACATCAACGAGATCCTCTACGATCGCGACGATCCGAAGATGGCCAGGAACGTGCCTGCGCTGATGGATGCGTTGATCGCGGATGCGGCGGCCGAGGGCTATTGCGAGTATCGCACGCATATCGATCATATGGATCGGGTCGCCGCGAGCTTCGACTTCAACGACCATGCGATGCGGCGGCTCAATGGCCGGCTGAAGGATATGCTCGATCCCAACGGCGTGCTCGCGCCGGGCAAGCAGGGCATCTGGCCGAGGCGGTTTCGGGACCGTTAGAGCGCAGCCGCTCTGTCATCCGCCCGTCAGCCTGAACTCGTTTCAGGGTCCACCGGGCGTGCCGCACTGTCCGCGCCCGTGGCACGGTGGATGCTGAAACAAGTTCAGCATGGCGAAAGTGAAAACAGGCAACTCGCATCACGATTGCGGAACCGGCGCCCCGCCATTGGGCCGATCGACATCGATCGTGTTGCGGCGAAACTGCCAGTAGATCATCGCACTCAACGCGGCGGCATAGAAACACCAGACCGACGCGAAGGCATAATCGCGCACGATCTGCACCACCGTAAGCCCGACGACGTTGAGCGCACCATACCAGCGCACCACTTTGTGGCTCGACAACAGCAGCGAACCGCAGGTCGCCAAGATGTACAACAGCGATATGTTCAGATTGCCGGTCAGCGGATTGCGATAGGCGATCGAGTGGTTCTGGACGAAGGTCTGGCTGGGATAGAAAGCCAGCCCCCACAGATCCCACGCGCTCACCACCGCGCCGATCGCGACCAGCCCGATCATGACCCGCCGCCGCCAGCCCGCCGGCTCCATCAACACCACCGCGAGCGGCATCAGGAACGGCAGCAGCCCCTGCGCATAGATCCGGAAGACGTAGGCCGCGGCGCGCATGCCGTCCGGCCCGATCACCCCGTCGAGCCCGAGCCAGACCATCCCCTCGCTGAACTGATGGAAGGCGAACAGCAGAGGCACCGCCGCGAACAGCAGGGTGCGCGGCTCGCGGACATGTCGCAACGTCGCCACCCCGATCGTGGCGAGGACGCCCGAGGCGACGAAGCTGGCGGTGGGGGAAAAGCACATGCGGTCGCTGTGCAGTGCTTCCGGCGGCTTGGCCAGCCTTATGGACCGCGCCCTATGATCCGCTGGCGTACGCCCCCTAAATCCGATGCGATGACACCCGTTCGGTCTCTAGCGAAGTCGAGACACGGTAGCGCGGAACGTCCCTCGACTTCGCTTGGGACGAACGGTTCGCTTTTCATTCTCGACGCTCTAAAATCTACCGATGAAGACCGCCCGCCTCGAGCTGAGACCCGCGCAGATGGACGATCTCGCGGCGCTCCACGCGATGCTCTCCAACCCGATCATGATGCGCTACTGGTCGTCGCTGCCGCACGAGACGCTGGAGCGCACGTGCGAATGGCTCGAGGCAATGATGACGATCCCGCCGGACCTAGGCGAGGACTTCGTCATCGTCCACGAGGGCACGGTGATCGGGAAGGCCGGCCTCCATCGCTTTCCCGACATCGGCTACGCTCTGCATCCCGATTATTGGGGTCGTGGCCTCGCCCGCGAAGCGCTCGAGCCGATCCTCGATCGGGCGTTCGATGTGCATGGGCTTGCGTATGTCGAGGCCGATGTCGATCCCCGCAACGAAGCGTCGCGCCGGCTGCTCGGCAGGCTCGGCTTCACCGAGACGCGCACCGCCAGGAATACGTGGCTGATCGGCGAGGAACATTGCGACAGCGTCTATCTGCGGATCACTGCGCAGGCGTGGCGCGATCGACGTTCGGCTTCGGATTAATCTCCCACCCTTCGCCGAGCGCCGCATCGCTCTGCAAGAGCTGGCCGCGGCCCAGCAACTTCGGATGGTGCGGCGCGTTGGCCCCCTGCAGCGCATTCGTTCCGCCGCTGGGCCCGACTTTACTTTCGAGCCACCGGAAAGTTCCGTTAAATAGCTGTAAACTAACCGGAACATCGGAAGCCCCCGATCGGTTTTGCGGCTGCTTTCCGAGGAGTAGACTATGCCGACCATCGAAGGCCATGATGGCGCCCTGATCCATGTCAAGGAGATGGGATCGGGCAAGCCCGTCATCCTGATCCACGGCTGGCCGCTGACCGGCGACATGTTCGAATATCAGACGGTCGCGCTGGTCGAGGCGGGCTTCCACGTCATCACCTACGACCGCCGCGGCTTCGGCCAATCCTCCCACCCCGCGCGCGGCTATCATTACGACACGTTCGCGCACGATCTGGCGGCGGTGATCGATCGGTGCACACCCGATGGCGCGGCTTTGGTCGGTTTCTCGATGGGGGGTGGCGAGATTGCGCGCTACCTCACCCGCTACGGGCATGCGAAGGTCGCGAAGGCGGCGCTGATCAGTTCGGTCGTGCCCTATATGCTGAAGACCGACGACAATCCCGACGGCGTCGATCGCGAAGTGTTCGAGGACATGAAGGGGCAGATCCGCAAGGATCGCTTTGCCTTCCTCCAGACCTTCGCCAAGCAATTCTATGGCGCGGGGCTCGTCTCCAGCCCGGTCAGCCAGGGCGTACTCGACTGGACCTTCCTGCTGGCGAGCATGGCCAGCCCGATCGCGACCGCCGCCTGCGTCGATGCCTTCGGCACGACCGATTTCCGCCCGGATCTGCCGTCCTTCGCCGGCGTCGACACGCTCATCATCCACGGGACCGGCGACAAGACGGTGCCGATCGACCCGGCCGGCCGCGCCGCTGCCAAGGGCATCCCGCACGCACGGCTCATCGAATATGCCGGCGAACCCCACGGCCTGTTCGCGACCGCACCCGATCGCCTGAACGAGGATCTGATCGCCTTCCTGCGCGGCTGACAGCGGCGGCGCCCCCGGCTTCCCGAACGACACACTCTCACACACAAGGCTAAGACCATGGCAGATGATAAAGACGGCCCCTCGCGGCGCACGATCGTAGGCGGCGCCGCCATCGGCGTGGCGGCCGCAGCCGCCCCCGCGATTGCGGCCGGCACCCAGGCGAGCGGCGGCAATCCGCTCGTCGATCCGACGACGAAATATCCCAAGCCACCGTTCGAGCGCCAGTCGCAGCCCTGGCCCGGCCTGGCCGGCAAGATGACGCCGCGCCCCGATCATGGCGAGACCAGCTACAAGGGCTCGGGCCGGCTGGCCGGGCGCAAGGCCTTGATCACCGGCGGCGATAGCGGTATGGGCCGCGCCGCCGCGATCGCTTACGCGCGCGAGGGCGCCGATGTCGCGATCAGCTATTATCCGAGCGAAGAGCCCGACGCGCGCGAGGTCGTCGCCTTGATCCAGCAGGCCGGCCGCAAGGCGATCGCCCTGCCCGGCGATCTGCGGGAGGAGAGCTATTGCACCAGGCTGGTCAAGGACGCGATGGCAGGGCTTGGCGGGCTCGATATCCTCGTGATGAATGCGGCCCGGCAGCAGGCCCGCGCCTCGATCCTCGATCTTACCACCGAGGAATTCGACGCGACGATGAAGACCAACATCTATGCGCCGTTCTGGATCATCAAGGCGGCTTTGCCGCACCTGCCGGCCGGATCGGTGATCATCGGCACCACATCCGAACAGGCCTATGATCCCACTCCCGATCTCTATCACTATGCCCAGACCAAGGCAGCGACGATGAATTACGTGAAGTCGCTCGCCAAGCAGCTTGCCCCCAAGGGCATCCGCGTGTGCGGCGTGGCACCCGGCCCGATCTGGACCCCGCTTCAGGTGAGCGGCGGCGCGTCGATGGAGAAGCTCGAGCAGTTCGGCGGCGATACCCCGCTGATGCGCCCGGGCCAGCCCGCCGAATTGGCCGGCATCTATGTCCGCTTGGCCGAGAGCGATAACAGCTATACCACCGGCAACATCTACGGCGCGGGCGGCGGCAAGGGCCAGCCATAGGCTGGCGGAACGCTCCTCCGCGCCGATCCGTTGGCGCTATTCCTCAAGACAAGGCCGAACCATGTCCCGCATCCCCAATGACGACATCGCCCCCGAACTGGACAATGACGAGCAGAATGACGGCGATCAGGCGCAGGACGTCGCCGACGATGCCCTGGGCCTCGGCGGCGATCTGTCCGAAGACAGCGAGCATGGCGGCCGGGCGAACCCCGCTGCGGTCATGCCCGACGATACGCCCGATCTGGTCGATACGATGAACCAGATGGTGAGTAGCGGTGTGATCGATAACGGCGCCTTTGCCGGCGAGCCGATGCACGATGACGAAGAAGACCGGCTCGGCCAGACCGATAGCGACGACGACGACGATTGATCGAAGACCGGCGGCTGTTCAACCGGCCGCCGGTTTCGGCGATATCGACAGCGCAGCGTGCGCGGCGAGCCTGCGGGACACGAACTCGGTGAAGAGCCGGACACGCTCCGTCTTGCGCGTTTCCCCCTGCGTGAGAAGCCAGAGCGTTCCGTACAAAGTGTTCGATCCCGCAATCAAGGGCGAAACCGATCGCTTTGCCTATCGGTTCGTGAAGCCATGACAGGTCCCGACTCCCACCCGCAAGCGAATGCCACGAGGCCGGCCTGCCAGGCAGCAGCCGTGATCGCGGCGCTGGAGCCCGCGCCGCGCGCGGTCGCCTGACCAGGATGGCGCCCATCGTCGGAACCGCTGGCTGGAGCATCCCCGCCAGCCAGGTCGACTGTTTCAGGCGCGACGGCAGCGTGCTCGAGCGCTATGCGACGCGCTTCGATGGGGTGGAGGTCAACTCCTCTTTCTACCGGCCGCACCGGCCATCGACCTGGGCACGCTGGGCCGCGAGCGTGCCGCCGGACTTCCGCTTTTCCGTCAAGGTTCCGAAAGTCGTGACCCACGAACGCAAGCTCGTCGGCTGCGGCGATGCGCTGGCGGCATTCTGCGATCAGGTCGCCGCATTGGGCGACAAGCTTGCCGTATTGCTGGTTCAGCTGCCACCCAAGCTGAGCTTCGATCGATCGCTCGTGACCGACTTCTTCGGGCTGCTGTCGTCGCTCACCGATGTCCAGGCCGTTTGCGAACCCCGGCATTTGAGTTGGTTCGACGACGATGCCGATCGCTTGCTGCGGGATATGCGGGTGGCCCGGGTCGCGGCCGATCCGGCGCTTACGCCGTCAGCCGCCTTGCCCGGCGGGTGGCCGGGGATCGCTTATTGGCGGCTGCACGGCTCGCCCGTCAGATATCGGTCGGAATATGGGGCCGATCGTCTGGAGGATTATGCGCAGTCGGTTCGGCGAGCGCGGGATGCGGGCAGCGCTATCTGGTGCATATTCGACAACACCGCATCCGGAGCCGCGACCGAGGATGCTCTTCGCTTCTCGTCCCTGGTGGGCTGAACCAGGGCAGCCATCGCAATCGGCCATTGCCGGCCGGCGCCCGAAAATGGATCGCGCCTTACCTCAGCACTCGACAACGTTCACCGCCAATCCGCCGAGGCTCGTCTCCTTGTATTTGGACTTCATGTCTTCACCCGTCTGGCGCATCGTCTCGATCACCTGATCGAGGCTGACGATATGCTTCCCGTCGCCATGCAGCGCGAGGTAAGCCGCGTTGATCGCCTTGATGGCGCCCATCGTGTTGCGTTCGATGCAGGGGATCTGGACGAGCCCGCCGATCGGATCGCAAGTGAGGCCGAGATTATGCTCCATGCCGATCTCGGCGGCGTTCTCGACCTGCGCATTGGTGCCGCCGAGCGCCGCCGCTAGGCCCGCCGCCGCCATCGAGCAGGCCACGCCGACCTCGCCCTGGCACCCCATCTCGGCGGCCGAGATCGAGGCGCGCTTCTTGTAGAGGAAGCCGATCGCCGACGCCGTGTAGAGCAGTTTACGCGATCCCTCGCGCGACGCGCCATGGACGAACGCTTCGTAATATTTGAGCACGGCCGGGATCACGCCGGCCGCGCCGTTGGTCGGCGCGGTGACGACGCGGCCGCCCGCGGCATTCTCCTCGTTCACCGCCAACGCGTAGAGGCTGACCCATTCGAACACGAGGCTGGGGTCGGTGCGCGGGCCGCGATCCATCAGTTTCTCGTGCATGTGCCGCGCGCGGCGCTGGACATGGAGGCCGCCGGGCAATTCGCCCTCGCCCCTCCGTCCACGATCGATCGAGGCGAACATGGCGGCGCGGACATTGTCGAGGAACGCTTGCGTTTCGCCCTCGTCGCGCCACGCGCTCTCGTTCGCGCGCACGATATCGGCGATCGAAAGCCCGGTCGCCTCGCCGATCGCGAGCAGTTCGGCGGCCGAACTGAACGGATAAGGCAGTTCGATATTGGCGCGGACCGGCACCTCGCCCTCCATGCGGATCGCGCCGCCGCCGATCGAATAATAGCGCCGGCTGATCCGGCTGCCGTCCGCCAGCACCGCGGTGAACGCCATGCCGTTGGGGTGCGCCGGCAGGAAGCTCTTGTGGAAGACGAGATCCTTGCCCTCGCAGAACGGGATTTCGACCCGGCCGCCGAGCACCAGCCTCTCGTCCGATCGGATCCGCGCGACCAGGGCCGGCACCGCATCGGGGTCGACCCCCTCGGGCGTCTCGCCCGACAGGCCGAGCAGCACCGCGCCGTCGGTGCCGTGCCCGCGCCCGGTCAGCGAGAGCGAGCCATACAGATCGCAGCGCACCCGTTCGGGCGTGATCCCGTCCTCGATCAGGCCGCGCGCGAAATCGAACGCCGCGCGCATCGGGCCGACCGTGTGCGAGCTGGACGGGCCGATGCCGATCGTGAACAGATCGAACACGCTGATCGAGACGTGCTGCGGGTCCGGTTTGCGTTCGCTGGTCATGCCGCCAGCCCCAACACCCAAAAGCCCGTCATTTCAACGCCACCGCGCGCTTGCCGAAAGTGCCTCGTCGATTTGATCATTTGGCATTCTAACCATGCGGGCCCATATACACCCCATCGCATTCGCTTATTCGGCAAGGATGCGGCTGAGAGACGATTGGCGCTCCCGCTTGGCGAGGAGACGCTCGTGCCTTCCCTATCGGACCAGAAGCGCTTCAGGCGACGCGAACGCCTCTCGCTGGCTGCCGCCAACGCGGCCCGGGGCCAGGGCTGGCGAACGATCCATGCCGAGACCATCCGGACCTGCGACAAGGCGGCCGCAGGACGATCCGCCGAAGACGTCGAGAACCAGACCCGCAGCTTGCTGGCGGCGTGGACCCATGAAGGTGGCGCGATATGATGAGCTTGCACGCCTTGTTCGGCCGTCATTCCGCCGATCTCAAGGCCAGCCGCTGGGACAATGGCCGCTTCGTCACCGATTGCCTGATCTGCGGACGCGAGATGATCAAGCACCCCGCCGGCACCTGGCAGATCGCGACCAGGCGCTGACGATCACACCGCCCGCATGAATCGCATCGCGGCCCACCGTGCGGCCCTAGCCAGACCGTAGACCAGCAAGCCTGCCACGATCACGTCGCCCGGGAACCAGCTGGCAAGATCGTTGACGCCGCGAAATAGCGGATAGCGTACGCCGCGCAGATGCAGCGCATCGATCATTGCGATGCCGAGCATGAGCAATGCGCCGACGGCCATTACGGCCATGGTCACGCGGGCCGGACTTTCGAGAAGATGGGCCAAGCGCGGCGCGATCCCCGCGCCGGCCGGCGAGGGCGTCGAACCATCCGGGCGGTCGGGAGCTCCGGGAATGCCGACACTCGGCGCAGCCGGCTCCTCCTTGTCCAGCAACGCATATGCCCATGCGAGCCGCTGATCCTTCGGCTCGCGCATGGAACCGCATGCCTCGAGGCGGGCCTGATACGCCTTGCGCTCGCGGGCCAGAAACCAGGCCCGCTCTTCATCGGTAAACATCACCATCATCCCTCGATCGGCGGAGACCATCGATCCCGCGGCCGCCATGCTCATGCGATCACCTTCGCCGCTAGCCCGGCAGAGGCATGGGCACTGGCATCGGCATCGGAACGCTCGGCGGATAATCGTCGTCATTGTCGGCCGGCTTATGCGGCGGGGCCGGATCGGGCTCGTTATCGTCGCGCATTCGCGATCCTCAGATTGACGGCCGTATCCTTGCCCTGCGCATCGGCGGCGATGTCGTAGCGGATACGCTGCCTTTGGCGCAGTGTGCTCAGGCCCGCTTTCTCGACCGCGGCGACGTGGACGAAATCGTCCTTGCCGCCGCTATCCGGCGTGATGAATCCGAATCCCTTGATGCCGTTGAAGAATTTGACCGTGCCGGTGGGCATGCGCATTCCTTTCACAAGCCGGACGATCCGGCCGGGCGGTGAAGCGTGAAAAGGAACCGTCGCGCCTGGACGCGGCATCGAATTCCGTCGCAGGCGACGTCAGCGTCACCAAGATGGGGACGCCGCCCCTGAAAACAACGGCGTAACCGGGGCAGCCCACCGTATCCAACCCTGCGGCGCACACCACCGCATTGCGGCGGAGCGCAACCGCAATGTCCACATCGCGTTATGCCCCGACATCCGACGCCGACACGGCGAGCAAGGAGACAGATGAGCAGCGACGCGTCGGCCGGGCTCGGCACGATCTTTCCGGGCGACAGCGAGATGAGCCGGCTGATGCGCGCACACGATTGGGCCGCGACCCCGCTGGGCGATCCGTCCACCTGGCCGGAGGGGCTCAAGGTGCCGCTCGGCATGATGCTGAGTTCACGCTTCGAAATGTGGCTCGGCTGGGGCGACGATCTGCTGTTCTTCTACAACGATGCCTATGTCCCGACGCTCGGCATCAAGCACCCGTCGATGATGGGCAGGCCGTTCCGCGAGGTTTGGTCCGAAGTCTATCACGAGGTCGAGGATCAGGTCGCGCTGGTCAGAGCCGGCGAAGCGACATGGAACAAGGCGCTTCCCCTGCTGCTCGAACGGAGCGGCTTTCCCGAAGAGACCTACCACACTTTCTCCTACAGCCCGCTGCGCGGCGCCGGTGGCGCGGTCGAGGGGCTGATGTGCGTGGTTACCGAGGAGACCGAGCGCGTCATCAGCGAACGTCGGCTGGCAACGCTGGGCGCGCTCGGCCACGCCTTGCTCGGCACGATCGAGCGCGATGCGATCCGGCAGGCCTGCTGCGAAGTGCTCAACGCCAATCGCCGCGACTTCCCGTTCAGCCTGCTCTATTTCCAGGAGAATGCGGATCAATGGTCGGGATCGACCGCTAGCGAGGACACGGCGGCCCTGATCGGCCATGAATGGCCCTTCGAGCGGATCGACATCGGCGGGGGCTCGATCCGGGTTCCGATCGATCCCGCGCTGGCACCACCGACCGGCGATTGGGACCGACCCGCGACGCAGGCGCTGATCGTCCCCATTGCGCATGCGGCGGGCGACCTTCCGTTCGGAGCGCTGGTCCTCGGGCTCAATCCTTACCGGCCGCACGATAGCGAGATCGAGGGCTTCGCCCAGCTCATTGCCGGGCAGGTCAGCGGCGCGCTCACCAATATCAGCGCGCTCGATCGGGCGCGGCGCCGCGCCGAGCAGACCTGGACCAATTCGCGCGACCTGATCGTCGTGGTCGGCGCGGACGGCATCTTCCGCTCTGTCAGCCCGTCGTGGACGCGAATCCTGGGCCATCCCGTCGACGAGGTCATCGGCCACGGTTTCGCCGAGTTCCTGCATCCGGACGACCTGCAGGAAACGATCGCTGCGCTCGGCAATGCGGCGGCCGGGAGCGATCTTACCAGCTTCGACAATCGCTTCTTCAGCCGCGACGGCGAATTGCGCTGGATATCGTGGAACACGACGCTCGAGGACGGGCTGGTCTATGGCTATGGCCGCGACGTCAGCGAAGAGAAGAGGAATTCGGCCGCGCTGGCCGCCGCCGAGGATGCGCTGCGCCAGGCGCAGAAGATGGAAGCGGTCGGCCAGCTTACCGGCGGCATCGCGCACGATTTCAACAATCTGCTGACCGGCATCATCGGCTCGCTCGAGATGATGCAACGCAAGGCCGCGCAAGGCCGCACCGCCGATGTCGAACGCTATGCCGCGGCCGCGACCAGTTCGGCAAACCGGGCGGCGGCTTTGACCCAGAGATTGCTCGCCTTCGCACGGCGCCAGTCGCTCGATCCCAAGCCGGTCGATGCCAACGATCTTGTGCGCGGCATGGAGGAATTGCTGCGCCGCTCGATCGGGGAGACGATCGAGCTGGAGATGGTCGCATCGGCCGGGCTGTGGCGGACGCGCTGCGATCCCAACCAGCTCGAAAATGCGATCCTCAACCTTGCGATCAACGCACGCGACGCGATGCCCGATGGCGGGCGGATCACGATCGAGACGGGCAATGCCTCGATCGACGCGAGCTATTCCGCGCGCAACCAGTTCGCGGCGCCCGGCCAATATGTCGTGGTCTCGGTGACCGATACCGGCACGGGCATGACGCCCGATGTGATCGCCAAGGCGTTCGATCCGTTTTTCACCACCAAGCCGATCGGCCAGGGCACCGGGCTCGGCCTGTCGATGATCTACGGTTTCGCACGCCAGTCGGAAGGCTTCGTCAACATCTACAGCGAGGTCGGGCTGGGATCGACCGTGCGGGTCTATCTACCGCGCTTCTATGGCGAGGCCGGTGCCGAGGAGGCCGCGCCGCAGGAGGCCGATCTCCACCGCACCGACGATGGCGAGATCGTGCTCGTGGTCGAGGACGAGGCCGCGGTGCGCGGGCTGGTCGTCGATGTGCTGGAGGAATTGGGCTATCATGCGATCGAGGCGGTCGATGGGCCAAGCGGGCTCGATCAGCTCCGCGCCCTCCCCCGCATTGATCTGCTGGTGACCGATGTCGGCTTGCCGGGCTTGAACGGGCGCCAGTTGGCCGATGCGGGGCGTGCATTTCGCCCCGATCTCAAGGTCCTGTTCCTGACCGGCTACGCGCATAATGCGGCGGTCGGCAACGGCCTGCTGGAGCCGGGCATGGACATCATCACCAAGCCCTTCGCGATCGAGAAGCTCGCCAATCGCATCCGATCGATCATCGAACGTTGATTCTGTCCGAAATTGACCCGGTACCAGCGGAGCTCTCTGGATTGGAAATTTAGCGGTTTTCCGCCATAGGCGCATCACGCCCATTCGGACCGCACAACAACTTCTACTCTGGACGTTTCGGGTGGCCGGGCTAATGGGACGCGCATGACGATAGACCATACGCTCGAACAGCTCGCCGCAACCAATCCCGAATGCGAAATCTGGTGGGACAGCTCGCCCCTGATCTTCCCAAGCTGGAAGACGGAAACGCTCGCCAAGGATGCGAATCCCGCAAGCTCGGGCTGGGCGGAGCAGATCCAGCGTTTCCTCGATCCCGACACGATCGCCACCACCGGCACGATGGGCTTTCGCGGCGTCACCACCAACCCGCCGCTCTGCCTGCAGGCGATCAAGCTCGCGCCCGAGCTGTGGGCCGCGCGCATCAAGGAGATTGCCGCCGAGCATCCGCACCTCGATGTCGAGGGCGTCTATTGGACGCTCTATCTCGACCTCGTCCGCCAGGGCGCCGAGATGATCCATGCGGTCTACAAGTCTTCGAACGGCAAATATGGCATGGTTTCCGGCCAGGTCGATCCGCGCTGGGTGCGCGATGGCCGCAAGATGCTGGAGCAGGGCCTCGAAATCGCCGCGCAGGGCGAGAATGTCATGGTCAAGATTCCCGGCTCGAAGGAGGGCTATGAGGTGATCGAGGAGCTGACCGCGCGCGGCATCTCGACCAACAACACGACCAGCTTCACCGTCCCCCAATATCTGCGCTGCATGGCGGCGGTGAGCGCCGGCCTGCTGCGCGCGAAGGCCGCGGGCGTCGACCTGTCGCGCTGGCGTTCGGTCATCACGCACATGTCCGCCCGCCTCGGTGAACTCAGCGACTGGAAGACCGAGGCGAAGGCGCGCGGTATCCCGCTGACCCTCTCCGAAATCCGCGACGGCGAGGAGGCTGTGCTCAAGCGCGCCTACCATTTCGGCAAGGCGAACAACCATCCGTCGAAGATGCTGCAATGCTCGATGCGGATCGAGAAGGACGACCGGACCGGCAAGACGGTGTCGCGCCACCTCGCCGATTTCGCCGGCAGCGACATGGTCTATACCTGCCCGCCGGGCTTCATTGCCGGGCTGATGCCGGTGCGCGACGAACTCGAAGCATTCGATCCGAAGGCGATCGACCGCGCGCCGAACGCCGAGAGCCTCGCCAAGCTGATGAAGCTGCCGAGCTTCCGCGCGGCGTATGAATTCGATGGCATGCGGCCCGAGGAATTCGCGCATTTCGGTGCGTTCAAGGCGACCGAGACCGAGTTTGCCGCGGCGACCCGCCAGACTGTGGATTTCGTGCGGATGACTTTGGAGGGCTGAGCGAAGCCTTACGCAGTTGAGGAAAGGGCGGCCCGGCTATCCGGAGCCGCCTTTTTATTTCGTCATCCCAGCGAACGCTGGGATCTCGGGAGAATATGAGCGCACCGTGTCTCTCACGAGACCCCAGCCTTCGCTGGGGTGACGTCAGGAGTGGGGCAGAATGCTTGCTTCCGTCCGCCCCGGAATCACGAGGTTCAACACCACAGCGATCAACGCCGCCGGCAGGACGCCCGACGTCAGCATCGTGCGCAGGATCTGTGGCAGATGCGCCACCGCATCGGGCTGAAGTTCGAGCCCGAGGCTCGCCGATAAAGCGACGCCGAAAATCAGCATATTGCGCTGAGTCCAGGTCACGCCTGCCAGCATCGAGGTCGCGGCCGCCCCGACCATCCCGAACATCACGATCACGCCGCCGCCGAGCACCTCGATCGGGATCGTCGTGATCAGCGCGCCGATCTTCGGGACCAGCCCGCAGGCGACCAGGAACAGGGCGCCGATCGTTACGATATGGCGGCTCATCACGCCGGTGATCGCGATCAGCCCGACATTCTGGCTGAACGACGTGTTGGGCATCGCCCCGAACACCGCGGCGAGCGCGGTGCCGACGCCGTCGGCGCTGGTCGCGCCGATCAGCTCGCGGTCGGTCGCGGGGCGATGCGCGCTTCCGCTACAGATCGCCAGCACGTCCCCGATCGACTCGATCGCCGAGATGAACCCCATCAGGAAGAAGCCGAGGATCGCCGGCGCCGACAAGGCGAAGCCGAAATGGAAAGGCATCGGCACCATGATCCACGGCGCCGATGCCACCGCCGCCAGCGAAACCCGACCCATCATCACCGCCACCGCATAACCGGCGAGCAGCCCCAGCAGCACCGCCGCAGTCGACCAGATACCCCGCGCGAAGAAGCTCAATCCCAACGTGGTGAAGACGACGATGCCTGCGAGCAGCCAGCTTGATCCCGCGCCGAACGCAGGCGTTCCCTGCGCGGGGGCGCCGCCGGCCGCATAGACGACGCCGATCCGCATCAGCGACAGGCCGATCATCAGCACGACCAGCCCGGTCACGATCGGCGGCAAGGCGAAGCGGATGCGGCCGACGAAGAAGCTCAAGCCGGTATGGCACAGCCCGCCGATGAGCGCCCCGGTGGTGAGCGCCGCCATGCCCGCGACACCCTTGCCGGCGACCAAGGGGATCATCACCGGCAGGAACGCGAAGCTCGTGCCCTGCACGAGCGGGAGGCGCGCACCGATCGGGCCGATGCCGATCGTCTGCAGCAGGGTCGCGATGCCGGCGAACAGCATCGACAGCTGGATCAGGTAGATCAGTTCGCTGGGGTCGGGCGAGCCGTAGCCGAAGCCCGCCGCGCCGGCGACGATGATCGCGGGCGTCATGTTGCTCACGAACATCGCCAGCACATGCTGGATGCCGAGCGGGATCGCGATTCCAAAACCCGGGAAATAATCGGGATCGCGCGCCTGCTCGGGCGTCATGATCCCCTGATAGGGCGGAGCGGCATCGACGGCGTCGGCTGGTGTCATGGCATGCTCCGGAATGGGCCCAAAACGATCAGGCCGCCTGCAGCCGGGCGAGCGAACGCTCGGCGTCGCGCCTGATCTCGCCCGGATTTGCCGAGGCGAGATGGCCGTCGCGCACCACGAGGCGCCCCTCGACGAAGAGATCGCGCACCCCGGCGGGCGGGCTCAGCACGAGGCCCGCAATCTTGTCCCACACGCCGAGCGAGGCGGGCTCGGCCATGGTCCAGACGGCGATGTCGGCGCGCCGCCCGGGGACCAGCGCGCCGCAATCGCTGCGGCCGAGCATCTCCGCCCCGCCGCGCGTCGCGAGGAACAGGGCCTCGCGCGGATCGAGCGCGGCCGGCCCGCGCAGCGCGCGCTGCATCAGCATCGCCTGGCGCGCCTCGAGCAAAAGATGGCCGCTATCGTTGGAGGCGGAACCATCGACGCCGATCCCGATCGGTAC
Source organism: Sphingomonas sp. MMS24-J13 (assembly GCF_044905095.1). NCBI lineage: Bacteria > Pseudomonadati > Pseudomonadota > Alphaproteobacteria > Sphingomonadales > Sphingomonadaceae > Sphingomonas > Sphingomonas sp. MMS24-J13. Next base: position 311,540 of record NZ_CP173258.1, on the reverse strand, counting down.
GCCGCGATCGATCATCGCCCGGATCGGCGCGATGCCCGATCCGAGCCGGCCGTTCGAGCAGGGGCAATGCGCCACGCCCGTGCGCGTGCGCGCGAACAGATCGATCTCCTGCGCATCGAGCTGGACGCAATGCGCATGCCACACATCCGCGCCGGTCCAGCCGAGCCGCTCGGCATATTGGCCGGGCCGACATCCGAACCGCGCGAGCGAGAAGGCGACGTCGTCGGCATCCTCGGCCAGATGCGTGTGGAGCATCACTTGCTTGTCGCGCGCCAGCAGCGCAGCATCGCGCATCAGGCCTTCGCTCACCGAGAAAGGCGAGCAGGGCGCGACCGCGATCCGCACCATCGCGCCGGGCGCGGGATCGTGGAAGCGATCGATGACGCGGATGCTGTCGGCGAGGATCGCGGGCTCGCGCTCGACGAGGCTGTCGGGCGGCAGGCCGCCCCCGCTCTCTCCCACGCTCATCGCGCCGCGCGTCGCGTGAAAGCGCAGCCCGATCGTCGCGGCGGCGGCGATCGTGTCGTCGAGCGTCGATCCGTTCGGGAACAGATAGAGATGATCGGAAGTCAGCGAGCAGCCGGACAGCGCCAGTTCGGCCAGCCCGAGCCGTGTCGCCGCGAACATGTCGTCAGGGGTGTAGCGCGCCCAGATCGGGTAAAGCCGTTTGAGCCAATCGAACAGCGACGCGTTGATCGCGCCCGGCACCGCGCGGGTGAGCGTCTGGTAGAGATGGTGATGGGTGTTGACGAGGCCGGGCGTCACCACGCAGCCATGCGCGTCGATGATCGTATCGGCGATCGCCGCAAACGGCGCGAGTTCGACGCTCGTCCCGACCGCTTCGATCACGCCGTCGCGAAAGGCGATCGCGCCATCGGCGATCTCGCGGCGACAATCGTCCATGCTGGCGAGCTGATCGGCGTGACGGATGAAGGTCAGGGTCATAGGCACCGTTCCGCCTGATAGACGTCACCCCGGGCTTGACCCGGGGTCCCGCTTCTTCTGTTCCGCCGAAAGGCAGAGGGACCCCGGCTCGGGGCCGGGGTGACGTGAATTAAAGTGCGCACAAAAACGGGCGCCACCTCCACGGCAGCGCCCGTCCCGATCAGAACTTGAACTCGATCGATCCCTGAATGCTGCGCGGCGTCTGCGGCAGCACGATATCGGCCCCGAACAGATCCTGACCACCGGCCCGGAAGTAGCGCGCATTGTTGACGTTCTTGACCACCGCGCGGAACAGGAACGGCCCCGTCTTGTACGACGCACCGAGGTTGAGCAGCCAGTAAGCGGGCAGCTTCACATGCTGCGTATAACCCGAATAGGTCGAGCTGACGTGCGAAACATCGCCGTTGAGCGCGATGCCGTTGTCGAACGCATAGGTGCCGGTCGCCGACGCCACATGGTGCGGGATGCCCGGGCGTTCGGCTAGCTTCTTGGTCGCTGGGCTGATCAGGCCGATCTGGCTACCGCCGAGGTAGAGGTAGGCCTGCGACTGGGGCACGTTGACGAGATCGCCGATGCCGTAATAGTTGAAGAAGTTGCCGGCCAGCGCGCTTTGATCGACTACCTGGATGTAGGTGTAATTGGCGCTGACGAGCAGGTGGCGATCCACCGACCAGCGAATTTCGGCCTCGATACCCTTGGTCTTGACCACTTGGTTGGTGAGCGAGCTCTCGGCGGCGGCATCGGTACGCTGCTGCTTGTAGACGGCCACCGCCGCGTAGAGCCTTTTGTCGAGGAACTCGCCCTTGATGCCCGCTTCGAGCAGCTTGGATTGCGCGAGGAACGAGCTCGTGAGGACAGCGCTCGGCTCGAGCTCCGCACCCTCACCCGCGACGATCGTGGTCTGACGCGAAGCGGTGAAGTACGGGATAAGACCGATCGGCGTCTTATAGGAAATGCTCGCGTTCCACGACACGCCGCCATCGCTGTTGCTGGCATGATTGATGAATGTTGTCGGATCCCCGGAAACCGCCTCATTGTTGCTGTAAGATACGGGGTCGTACTTCGCCTTGTCGGCGTTCGAAACGGCGTGGATGTGATCGTACCGGATACCGCCCAGCAGATCGAGGCCGAAATCGAACGTCACGTTCACGAGACCGGCAATGCCGGCATCGAGATAGTGGCCGTTGATATAGTCCGAATAGTCGCAACCGCATTGCGTCGAAAGCAGACGCGTAGACGCCGGAACGAAGCCCGTGCTGATGTCGGGACGGTTCCAGAATTCGGCACCATAGTCGTCGCCGAACTTGAAGTGGGTGTACCGCAGCGACGGTGATACCTGCAAGGCGATCTTCGCCGGCGCAGCGTAGAACGTGTCGGAAACGACGATCTTGTCCTCGACGACGTAGGCATTGATGGCCTGCGAGAAACCGTACGCATTCTCGTTCAGATTCTTGGTGCCGTCGTAGAAGACCTGGTTCTTGATCTCCAGTTCACCGGCGCCCTTCCAGATCAGGTCGAAATAGCCGGTCTTCTGGATATTGTTGAGCTTGTCATTCTCGCCGGTCAGCGTGTCTTTCCGGCTGAGATGGGTCGTACCCGGATTCTGCAGCGCGAGGTCGGGGTAGTTCGCTTTGAGACAGGCCGGAGTGTAGCCGGTCGCGCTGTTGTTGAACACGCCGCAGCCGTAAGATCCAAAGATGGTCAGCCCCTGCCCGCCGTTGGCGGCATAGACTTCCGGGCGCGAGAGCTTGCCGTCATGGTTGGTGTCGAGATTGTTGGCGGCGTTGCCCGTGATATAGGTTCCGTTATCGATCAGGTCCTGCGTGATGCGGTTCCAGCCGCTATTCTGCTGGCCTTTGAAATTCTGATACATGCCGCCGAATTCGGTCCGCAGGTTGGACGTGATATCGGTGTCGAACGCGGCCGAGAACAATGTATTCCGGGTCGTTACGTTGCGGTAATAGCTGTCCGAATCCTCGACCTCGCCGTAGAGGCTGTAGCCGAAATCGTGCCCGCCGATCTTGCCCGGCCCGGTGATGGCGCCCTTGAGCACCTTGCGGCCGAAGCTGTCGAAATCGGCTTCGACATCGCCGGTGGCCTTCGACGCATAGGTGCCGTTGGCGGCACGCGCGGTCTTGGGGACGAAGTTCATGTAGCCGCCGGTCTTCGACGGGCCGTAGATCGGCGAGGCGGGGCCGCGGACGATGTCGATGCGGTCGGCCGCGCCGATCGGGGTCGGGTAATTGCCGCCATTCTCGAGCCGCAGCATGCCGCGAAAATAGACCTCGCCCGGCGTACCGCGAATTTCGAGCGCGCCGCCGGTGCCGAAGTACGAGCTGGAGAAGGTGCCCGGCACCTGCGTGACGAGGTCGTAGATCTGGGTGATGCCGAAGCGCTCGAGCTGTTCGGAGCTGACCGTGGAGGCCGAGCGCGGCGTTTCCACCAAGGTCTTGTTGAAGCCGAACACCGACCCGACGTCCTTGAGCGGCAATGCGCCCAGCGAGCCGGTGACGACGATTTCCTGCGCGTCGGCAGGCGCGTCGGACGGAGCCGCGCTCGCGCCCGCGCTCTGGCTCCAGGCCGGCGAGGTCATGGCGGTACAGGCGAGCAGGCCTGCCGCGATCAAAGCCAGCGATCTGCCATGTCCCGCCCGCCGCACCGCAGCATCGGCCGTCACACCAAGATATTGGATTCCAGTCATTGTTTGAATAACCCCCTCGTTCTGACGAGAAACGATCCCCAGCGCCTCCACGTCGCCCACGCCAATTCGGGGAGATTCTTCCCTCCCGAATTGTTGCACCGCGTCATCGTAATGACGCATTCGAACCTGTAAAGATAAGTTATCCTGATTTTAGCTCAGGCAGCGCAGGATGTGCCGATTTTAAACACGCCAGTGTGGCTTTTTGGACAATCATCGCTGATCGTCTGGCGGATTTGCCATCTCTATTCGCAGAGTGTGCAAAACGTCTTTTGGCGTCGCGGAGGCAACTGCCAATGGAGAGTAGATTCGATTATGATCCGGCGCAGCGCGACGGACGAAATCGTCCGCCCCGTCTTCGCCGAATGGAATCTCTCCTAAACCTGCCGAATCGTTATTTTCGAGACACTACGAACTTCGCGGTCGATGCTCAAGGCGTGGCCGTCTTGCCGCCCTCGGCGCCGATATCGTACAGCCGCCCCTTCAACACCTGACCGGTCGCAACCAGCTTCAGGCTGCGGAAGCCGCCGCCATGCTGGCCGTCGCGCAGCGGATTGATCTCGACCTCGACCTTGTCGCCCGGCTTGACCGAAGAACGCGCCCAGCCCAGCCGCGTCAGATTGCCCGGGCTGGTCAGTTCGACCGCCCACACGGCCTCCGGCGCGCCCTCGACCTTCACGAACAGTGCGACATGCGGGTTGGTCCAGCGAAACTCGTCGACCGTGCCCTTGAGAGTGATGACCTTGTTGCCGTCGAACATCGCATAGCTGTGATGGGCGGATGCCGGCCCTGCCAGAAACGGCAAGGCTGCGATTGCGAGAGGAAGCGCCCGGCTCAGCATGAAGTCCCTCATTGTTTGGTTTTCGGGAGAAGGTTGCCATTCTCCTGGTTGGTCAGCTCGAAGATCGGGTTGCCCCATTGATCCTTGCCGTCATGGAAATCGCCCTGCCGGCACACGCCCTCGACGATCTCGAAGCTGCGCTGGCGATGGCGGTAGAAAAGCCGCCGCGTCTGCCATGGCGCCTTGAGGATATGCGGCGCGGTGATCTCCAGATCGAACGCCAGCGTATCGGGCGCGATCAGGTGGATCTTCTCCCGGATCGCCATATCCCCGCCATTGGGGATACCGACCGCTTCGCTCACCGCAAGATAGACTTGCGGCAGGATCGCCCTGGTCTCGACCACCAGCGTGCCGCCCTCCCAACGCCCGACCGAATAGCCATCGAAGCTGGGATCGGGATCGGCCGGCATCGCGCGACCATCGGTATAGATGCGGCGCAGGCGATTGCCGTCCGAATCGCCGAGGATCGTGATGCGGCCGGGGGTCGGCAAGATCTCGATCGAATTGTGGGTGATCATCATGAACGCCGGCATGCCCGGCGGCAGGCAGTTGAGGAACAACCCCTTGGGCCGACCCGCCGCCTCCTCGGCATTCCAGTGATCGACCTGCTTTTGCGCCTCCGCCGTCCAGGGGACCGGGTTGGCTTTGATCTGCCTGTCCTGATCGCGAATATCGGGCGACCAGGTGCCGCTGAGATCGGGCAGCTGCGCAAGCGCCGCCCACGCCTGCGCGGTGGGTGCCGGCTTGACCGGGTCAGGCGGCGGGGTTTGCGCGGGGACGGCGCTGGCGACCAGCAGCGACGATAGCAGGATCAGCGCGGCCCGATTGTGCATTGCAGCAGCGTAACGAGTGCAGGCACCTCGCGTCAATGCAGGTTTACTCAACAGGAATTGAGGCACACGCGCCGGTAAATCCGCTTGGGCACGGGGAGGATTTTCATCCGTCCATGGCCTCCACATTCGCCAGCACGCGGCGCAGCAGATCGACCAAGGTTTCCACCTCCGCCTCCGACAGCCCGCGCACCATATCCGCATTGCCTTGCCGCAGCACCGCCCGCCCGGCCGGCAGCCGCGCACGCGCCTCGTCGGTCAGCGATATCAGGCTGCTGCGCTTATCGCGCGGATCGGGCTCGCGCCGGACGATCCCGTCACGCTCCATCCGCGCGAGCAATTGCGCCATGGTCGGCTGCTCGACCTTGGCCCAGCGCGCCAGCTCCATCTGCGTCAGCCTGGCGCCATCCTTGAGCGCGGTCAGCACCGGCAATTGAGCGGTCGCGAAGCCGAGTTCGCGCAATCGCGCATCCCCGATCCGCGCCAGCCCGCGCGCGATCCGGCTGAAATAATGGCCGGGATGCGCCATCGGATTCCATTCGTCTTCCGCCATTGCATAGGCACCTATGTTTATATATAGGCTCCTATGTAACTTACGGAGGGCAATATGACAACCAACCTGCGGATCGCGATCGTCGGCGGTGGCCCCGGCGGCCTGATGCTCGCGCGCCTGCTCCAAATGCGCGGAGTTGCCGCCACCGTGTTCGAGCGCGACAGCCACGCCGACGAGCGTCCGCAAGGGGGTTCGCTCGATCTTCATGCCGAGACCGGACAGCGCGCCATGGCGCTTGCCGGGCTGGAAGCGGCATTCCGCGCCGCGGCGCGGCCGGAGGATCAGGGCGATCGGCTCTATGACGCGAGCGGCCGATTGCTGTTCGATCGCGACGGCTCGGGCGACAACCGGCCCGAAATCGATCGCACGGTATTGCGCCAGATCCTGCTCGACTCGCTCGACCCCGGCATCGTCCGCTGGGGCAGCAAGGTCGACGCGATCGAACCGGCGGCGGCGGGCGGCTATGCGGTCGCGGTCGACGGCCTGCCCGAGCATTTCGACGTGGTCGTCGGCGCCGACGGCGCGTGGTCGCGCGTCCGCCCGCTGCTGACCGACGCGGTACCGATCTACGAGGGCGCGACCCTTGTCGAGTTCGGGTTCGATACGGCGCGGCATCCTGCGGTCGACGCGCTGGTCGGCGGCGGCAAGATGTTCGCAGTCGGCGACAACCGCATGCTGATCGCGCAGCGCAACGGCCACGGCCATATCCGCGGCTATGCCGGGCTGCGTCTGGATGAGGCGGAGGCGCGGCGATGGATGGAGATGGCACCCCAAGCGGTACGCGCCCGCCTGCGCGACGCATTCGTCGGCTGGGCACCCGCGCTGACCGACCTCATCGACAGCGGCGACTTCATCGGGGTACGCCCGCTCCATGCTCTGCCGGTGGGTCTCAGCTGGCCGACACGCCCGGGTGTAACCTTGCTCGGCGACGCGGCGCATCTGATGTCCCCGTTCAGTGGCGAAGGCGTCAACCTGGCCCTCGCCGATGCCGCCGATCTTGCCGAGGCGCTTGTTTCACCTGCGGAGTGGGAGGCGGTGGCGGCCTGTGAGGCGACGATGATCGCGCGGGCGGTGCCGGCCGCCGAGGGCGCGGCGGCGGGGTTGGAGGTTACGCTTTCATCCGATGGAGTGAATGCCGTACTCGATCATTATCGGGAGCGTGTTGCGGCGTAATCCGCAACTCCCTCTCCCGCTTTTCGCGGGAGAGGGTTGGGGTGAGGGTCTTCTTCTTGTGCCTTCATCGAACCGCCGAAGAAGAAGACCCTCACCTCCCGCCGGCTTCGCCAGCGGGCCCCTCCTCTCCCGCGAAAAGCGGGAGAGGGTTTTAATCACGTCGGATCGACGATCCCCATTCCGATCATCCTGAGCGCCGTCATGCTCGGCACGAAGAAATAGTCGCCGCCGCGCGGTTCGACCAGTTGCGGCAGCGCGCCGCAGATGAAGGGCTTCCTGCCCGTCGCCGGATCGGTCGTGATCACCAGCTTGGCGTCCGCGTCGAGATGGTTGCCGACGATCGGGCAGGTGTCGCTGCCGGCGTTGAAGTCGAGCCCGTACTGCATCCACTGCTGCTGGACGAATTCGAACTGGCGAAACAGGCTCGAGCAGATCGCCAGGAAGATGATGCCCTGCTCGCTGCCGGCCGGCGCGTTGTCATAGGGCCCGTAAGGCAGGCCACGCCGCAGGATGCGGCGGCGGTTGACCAGAGCCGATCCGTCCCACCCCGCGCTTTCGGGCAGGGTGAAATGCGGATCGAGCATGTCGCGCGGGTTGGCGCGGCGCAGGTGCGAGGTGACCGGGCAGACCGCGCCCGCGGGATCGGGGCGATATTGGAAGTCGGTGAATTTGAGCGCGATCTGCGCGAGCTTCGGCTTGTCCGCGGCGGCATGTGCGGCGGCGAGATCGGCGTTGAACGCCTGCCAGTCCTGAAAGGTCGGCGCCGCCATCAGCGGCACGCCGTCGCTCCAGCGGCCGACCATCTTGGCCTTGACCGTCTCCTCGGCCTCGGCCTGCGGCACACCGAACGTGGCGGCGTAGCGCGCCCCCATCTCCTCGATGTAGCGTTCGAAGCCTTCGACATTCTCGTGGAGCTTGCGATACGCCATGAAGGTGCCGTTGCGGCTGAACTCGATCGGCATTGCCGCGCCCGGAATCTCCTGCGCCTCGTCGGGATAGCCGAGCAGGAATTCGCCGGTGGCCAGCGGCGCCCAGCTGCGATCGGGCAGGATCTTGCCCCCGCCGACCGCGCGCAGCCGCTCGGCCTCGCCCGACAATTGCCCTTCGAACACCGGATCGCCGAAGCCGTCCGAAAGCTGGAAATGCTCCTTGTTGGTCGGCCAGAGCTGGCCATCGTCCTCGCGCAGGATCGCCGACATGTCCTGCCAGGGCAGATCGTCGGGGCCGTGGCCGGTGAGCAGGACGACCCCGCCCTCCGACGCATCGCACAGCGCCTGCAGCTTGCCGGTCTCCTCCGCCAGTTCGGGGATCGGCGTGCCGTCGGGCAGCATCTCGGCATTGAGCGAAACCATGATGTGGACGCGATTCTCGCCGTGCGAGTTGCGCCAGATCGCATCGCGCCGACCGAGGAACGGATCGTCGCCGAGCAGGGCCGCGCGTTGCTCCATCCCGTCGATGAACTCGTCGGGCATGTTGCGGAGCGTCCGGGTCGGCACCTGCAGCGCGACCAGCCCGTAGAAGGTGAAGGCGATGTTGATCGCCACCTTCGGCTTCATCAGTTGCACTTCGCCCGGATAATCGGGCACGCCCTCGGCGCGGACGACGTCCTTCACGCGCGGGTTGCGGGTGCGCAGCAGGGCCTCGCCGCGATCGGGATTCTTCCAGCGCGCGGCCGTGGTGATCGTCGGGCGCAACGCCTCGACGAAGGCGCGGCCCTTGGCGGCGTCGCGCACCGTGAAGAAGACATAGCGCGCCTTGGGAAAGCCCTGGCGGCCATAGGCGCGCAATATGCCGCCCTGGATGTCGGCCAGATCGAGCAAGACCGTCATGCCGCATTCCCCCCGATGACGCTGCGGATCACCCCGGGCGGCTGGGTCGGGCCATCCAGATTCTTCGGCTGGTGCTGCCGGAGGAAAGCGCGGAACGCGACGCCGACATCCTCGCCCGTGCGCCCCTGCTGTTCGGCGGCGAAACGGGTGAAGGCCTGCTGCAGGTAAAGCGCCTTCAGCACATCGCGGAGCGTCGAATTGGGTGCCGCCGGGAAGGGCTCGCTGCCCTTGCGCATCACCCACCGATAATCGATCGCCAGGCCGATCGCCGCGAAGGCGAGCGCGATCAGGATCGCGACGCCGAAATGCAGAAAACCGAACAGGCCCGCCAGCAGCGGCAGCGCCAGGCCGACCGCGGGAATGGCGATCAGCATCGTCTTCGACAAGGACGTCAAAGGCGGCGCGCCGATCCAATAATCGTTGAACGGCATCGTCGTCTCGAGCTGGCACGGGAGGATGAAGTCGGCGAAGCTCGCCGCGTCGGTCACCTTCGAGAAGCCGTAGCAATAGGTGAACACCGCGGTCAGCTCGCGCGGCATCAGCCCCCACAATTCCTCGAAATAGGAACGCGGCTCGCCCGTCCCGTCGCCGAGCGGATCGAAGTCGATCATCACCAGCAGATAGGGGCAGCTCAGCATGTCATTCGGCTGCGCCTTGAGCAGATCGGTGTTCCGGACCGTCGAGATCAGCGCATCGCCATGATCGCGCCCGTTATAGAAAGGCTGGTCAAGCACGACGAAGCGGGCGAGATGCGTGCGCAGCGATCGCGCGAACGGGCTCTGGATCCCGATCTTCTCGGCGGCGCGCGATTGGAGCGCGGTCGGCAGGGTTTCGAGCGCCTCGCGCACCATGTGGATCGGCGAGCTTTTCATGCCTTCATGCTCGACGATGCCGACATTGCAGATCGGCACCGCCGCCGTGAAGAAATAATGGCCGCCATCGATATTGGGCATCAGCGTGCTCCCGATGCGGGCGCGGGCAAGGGCGGCGCCTCATCGACGCGCGATGGTGCCGCGACGACGTCGGCGACCGCGGCCTGCACCGCCTGCTTCTCGGCGGCCGACGGACCGGTCGACAGGCCCGCGACCGCCGCAGGCGCCACCGCATGCAGCATATGTTCGGCCGGCGGCGGCCCGGCGCCGTGATCGCCCCAGCGGGCGCTGACGGCCGCGCAGCGATGCGTATCCGCCACCGCCGTGTCGCAACTCGCCACCGGCGCATAACCGGGCGCGCCGAGACAGCCCTGCCCTTGCGCCATCACCCGATCGTAAGCGACCGCCAGCGCGGCATCGCCCAGATCCGGATCGACATCGCGCAGCAAGGCCGCCAGTTTCAGCGCCGCCTTGATGTCCCGCTGCGCGCTGCCCGGCGTGGCGTTGTAGTAATAGTTGGTATCGATCTGGTTCGCCCGGATATAATCCTTGAACGGCGTGATCGGGATCGAATTGGGGTATTTGGTGCTCGAATACCAGAAGAGATCGAGCCCGCCCGGTATGCCATCGGCGAAGGCATCGATATACTGATCCCAGGTGCCATTGAAGTTACTGCAGAACAGCATGTAATCGTTGGCAAGTTTTTGCGGCGGCTGCCCGCGCTGCGGCCATTGATCGCGCTTGATGATCACCCAGCGCGCGAAGTGGATCAGCGACAGCCCCAACAATCCGGTCAAGGTCGCCGGCAAGGATCGCGCGGCCATGAACAGCAGACGATTGAGCCACGTCAGATGCGGTCGCATCGGCGTCACGACATTCATGCCGTAGGCTTTGCCGGCTACGTTGCTCATGACGCCTGCCCCCCGTCTTTGCATCATCTTACGCAAAAGCGGGGAACAAGGGAACTGGCGCGATCGGGCCGATCGATCGACTATGGTGATTTGTTGGCGCGATTGCGACCTGCATCCGCTCCGGTGGGCTTTCAGGCCTCCGCCAGCGCGATCAGCTTCTGCACCGTGTTCCAGTTGCGCGCCGTCAGGGTCGATCCCGCAGCCTTGTCCAGCACCGCGGGCATGAGCTTGCTATCCGCCACGCCTTGCGTGAAGTTGATCCACAGCCCGCCGCCGGCAGCGACGATCTCCTCGCCATGGGTCGCGCGCCCGGCCAGCGCCTCGGGCGCTCCCGCCTTCAGCGGCTTCTTGGTCAGCCCGAGATGGATCTGCTTCCCCAGCCCCTCCGGAAACGGATTGGCCGCCGCCGCCGCGGCGAAATCGGCGGCACTGCGCGCGATCGCCTCGACCTTTATCCCGAACTGCTTTTCGATCAGCGACTCGATCGCCTTCTCCACGTCCGCGGCGTCACCCTTGGCCGACAGGACCAGGTTGCCGCTCTGGATATAGGTCACGCAGTCGGGAAAGCCGCCGTCGCGCGCCGCCTGCTTGAGCTCTGCCATAGGCAGCGAGCGACCGTTGACGTTGATGCCGCGGAGCAGGACGATGAAGCGGGTCATTCCTTACGTTGACGCCGACGGCGCAGAAAGCCAAGAGCGGCCATGCCTACCAAGAGCCTCGCACGACGCGGCGTCCTGTTCGTGCTTTCATCGCCGTCGGGTGCCGGAAAATCCACCATCGCCAGGATGCTGCTCGAAGCCGATCGCGACATCGCGATGTCGGTTTCCGCCACGACCCGGCCGATGCGGCCGGGCGAGGTCGACGGGCGCGATTATCATTTCGTCGAACTCGAGCAGTTTCGGCAGATGGTGCGCGACGACGAATTCCTCGAATGGGCGCACGTCTTCGATCATCGCTACGGCAGCCCGCGCCAGCCGATCGAGGACATGCTCGGCAGCGGCAAGGACGTGCTGTTCGATATCGACTGGCAGGGCGCGCAGCAGCTTTACCAGAAGGCCGGCGGCGATGTCGTGCGCGTCTTCATCCTGCCCCCCTCGGTCGAGGAGCTGGGCCGGCGGCTCGCGCGGCGCGGCACCGACGATCAGGCGGTGATCGACGGCCGCATGGCGCGCGCAGCCTCCGAGATAAGCCATTGGGACGGCTATGATTACGTCCTGATCAACGATGACGTTCAGGCCTGTTTCGATCAGGTTCTGACCATCCTCAAGGCCGAACGGCTGCGCCGCTCGCGCCAGACCGGGCTGATCGGCTTCGCGCGCAAGTTGATGGCGCCGCAATCCTGACCCTAGACACCCAGGTTCCGCGCCAAGTCCGCGAGAACCTCGGTATCGACCACAGGAATGCCCGTGCTGCGCGGCCAGAAGGCACCGGTGTAGCCAGCGACGTAGCGCCCGGTCAGAGGGCGCCCCAATTCCTCGTGGCGGGCAAGCATCGGAGGGATCGGGTTATCTGGCGACGGTGAGGTGATGATGTGGCCGTCCTCGAATATGCTCGCGTTGCACTCGTGGCTGAAGAGGCTCGACCGGGGATCCAGCGCATCGGCTATCACCATCAGGTCGCGCGCTGAGACTTCGAGATCGACGTCCATCCACAGGCACATCAGTGCCGGCGGGCGCCACTCGCGGAAGGTGTCGGCGAAAAACCCCTTGTGGAAAGTGACGCAGTTGATCGCGCCGAAGCGCGCGACATGATCGCGAACCTCATCGAGGCCGCCGGCATATTGCCCGGCTTCGTAGCCGGATCCGGCCGCCGGCGGCAGCCCTTCGAAAGAATTGAAGACATGCATGTTCAGGCCCAGCTGGGAGCAGGCGAAGCTCAGCATCGCGGAACTGTAACCCTTGAAGCAGCCAAACTCCGCAAAATCACCAGTGACGCCCCACGATTTCAACACGTAGAGTTGATGGATTATCGCGAAGAGCTCGCGCACCGAGTTGGGCTTGCAGTGGAAATCGGCGGCGCCCGCTTCAGCCTGCCGGTTCGTTGCGGGGAAATGGCGTTCAACGAAGCGGCAATGCGCCAGTGTCGTCGCCAGATATCGCGCATAGTCCGCGAAGACCGGCAGCGCGTTGAGACCCGGCGTCAGCATGATCTGCTTGACGCGCGCAGCAAAACGGGCCTGGCCCGCCACGGAACCAAGGTCGGCACATTCTTCAGGCCAGACCGCTGCTATGGCGTCTATCACCTGCTTCGGAAAAGGTCCGACTATACTCCCGTTCCGGGCCTCGCTGAGCTTTCGTTCCAGACCATCGCCGGCCATCTGGAACGAAGCAATGGTCGCGCTTGGCAACCAGCGCCGGGTCGGGCGGGCTACAATCCGCAACTCCGCCAGAGCGTCGGACGCGATGGCACCGGCGGGCAGATCGAAAGCAAAGCCGCAGGTGGCGGCTCGCCGATGATCGGGATAGGCATGGGCGACGTCGGGGCGATGGATTGCGGGGAAACTATGGGCGACGCAGCGATCTCCAACCCAGGCCTCCACGGAAAGTGGACCTCGCCCCAAGGCCCATCCGGCCACGCGCGCACCGGCAAGGGCATCGACATTGCCTTTGGGCGCGAGATTCCGGCGTAGCCGCGCCAACGATACATTCCGCGTCATACCAGGACCTTGCTGTTGTTCTTTGGTGCGCGCCGCTTCAATGTGCGCGCAATACGCCTGCCCCAGCGTGCAGTCAGTGACACCGGCTCCTTTGATAAGGCGGGGGAAGAATTTCCTCACCGAGATAAAGGTTGGGCTTCCTGGTGCCGTCGGCAATGCTGACGAGATTGCGCAGCGCGAGACGCCCAAGAAACTCGTCGGAGAACGCAGGCGTATAATAAACGCAATCGTCGAAAAAGTAATGCGTTACCTGCGACCATCGAGTCAGATTGGGGTTGTTCTGCACGCTGCCGCCGTGCAGCAGGTTTGCGCACCAGATCAACGCCTGTCCCTTGCGAGCCAGAAAACTCTTGGCGGGAATGTTGTGTTCGGCGACCAGTGCATTCCAGGCGTCATGATAGGGCGTCTGTGCTGACCCATGCGTTTGGTCCGCTCCGCGCCGGCCTATCATCGCGTTGTCGAGAATCGGCCATTTATGGGAGCCGGGCACATAGGATAGCGGGCCCGCATCGGCCTCAATGTCCTCCATTGCCAGCCATACGCCGCACATGAACCTTTGCGGGATGGAGGAAAAGTGAACGGCATCGGTGTGCAGGTGCTGCTGCGTTCCCACCGGGAAATTGAGGGTTTGAAATGGAAACGCCCGGCGACCGTACAACCGGGAGAGTAAATCGAGTACCTTGGGATTCGCGGCGATCGCCTGCACGTCGGCATCAAATTGCCAGGCGTCTTGGATACGGCCCACCCCACCGAACTTGCTGCTGGTCTTATCGTCATCGTCGATGCCGAGTTTGGGCGCCAGGTCTTTGCGTATCCGCGCAATCCGCGCGTCGATTTCGATATCGGGGAAGTCGAACACCGCGTATCCATCGCGGTTGAGCGCGACGGCGATTTCGCGCTCTTCGACTGACAGGTCCATCCGCTCGATCTCGGCACCGAAAACGGGAGATTCGATCAAAGGGATGCCCGGAAAGGGGCAGGCGGAAGCGGCCATTTTTATAGGCAATCCAAAATAGTATGAGGGTGATGCCGCATGATAGCGCCGGAATCGAGACCCACAAGGGACAGCATGCAGCCAGCGGAAATCGAGGGCCGTGCCGTGCTTCTTTTTGACTCTGTGGAGATCGACAAATCTTGTCATGCTTTTGTCATGCATAGACGCGCGGCATCCGGCTCGCACCCGGCCTCGGCGGCCTCCGGTACAGCGCGAACTCAGATTGGACCGGCAAATGACGGTGAAGCATTACCGAACGACTGCGCGGGTCGCATGGACGAATTGAAGCAGAACCGCATTATGGTTCACATCGCTGCCACCGGATACTGGTTCAAATTCGTCCACGCCGCCTAGCAATGTGGGCGTGGGAGGCCTAGCCTGCGCTCCAAACAGGAGGGCGGCATGATCAGGCTCGTTATCGGCAGCATCCTCGGCGGGCTCGCCCAATGGTTCGTCGGCTTCATCTTCTGGGGCACGCCGCTCGGCCGCTTGCCGTTCCGCGCGGTCTCGGATGACCAGAACGCCGCGCTTCAGGCCGCGCTCGCCCAATATCTGACGCCGAGCGGGACCGGCACCTATCTCGTCCCCTGGCCCTTCACCCAGCAGGGTACCGTGCTCTACGGCAAGGGACCGGTGGCGATGGTCCATTTCAACACCGCGGGCTTCCCGGCGATGGACAGCGCCGCGATCATCGGCGGGCTGGTCCTGTCGATCGTCACGATCTTCCTGCTCGGGCTGGCGCTGTGGCTCATCGCCGATCGGGTGAGCGATTTCGCCAGCCGCGCGAAGATCATCGTGCTCGCCGCGGTTGCGACCTCGCTCTACTTCACGATCGGCGAACCGGTCTACAACGCCTATCTGCCCAAGACGTATTTCCTCTATCTCGGCATCGGCAACATGATCGGCATGATCGTCGGCGGGCTCGTGGTGGCGCGCTGGTTCCTGCCGAAGCCGGGCGTCGGGATGAGCCGCTAAGGATATCAGCCATGGATTACGGTAAGCTCGGCTCGACCGGCGTGGACGTCTCGCGCCTGTGCCTCGGCTGCATGACCTTCGGCCTGCCCGACCGCGGCAACCACAGCTGGACGCTCGACAAGGACGCCAGCCGCCCGATCATCCGCAAGGCGGTGGAGGCCGGGATCAACTTCTTCGACACCGCCAACGTCTATTCGGACGGGACGTCGGAGGAGATCGTCGGCGCCTTGCTCAAGGAGATGATCCCGCGCGACGAGCTGGTGCTCGCCACCAAGGTCTGCGGCGAAATGCGGCCGGGCCCGAACGGCAAGGGCCTGTCGCGCAAGGCGATCCTGCATGAGGTCGATGCCAGCCTGAAGCGGCTCGGCACGGACTATATCGATCTCTACCAGATCCACCGGCTCGACCATGGCACGCCGATCCCAGAGATCATGGAGGCGCTCCACGACGTCGTGAAGGCCGGCAAGGTGCGCTACATCGGCGCCTCGTCGATGTTCGCGTGGCAGTTCGCCGAGACCTTGCACGTCGCCGAGGCCAACGGCTGGACCAAATTCGTCTCGATGCAGAATTACGTGAACCTGCTCTACCGCGAGGAGGAGCGCGAGATGCTGCCCTTGTGCAAGGCGAAGGGCATCGGCGTGATCCCGTGGAGCCCGCTCGCGCGCGGCCGGCTGACGCGGCCGTGGGACGCGACGACGAAACGCGGCGAGACCGATAATTTCACCCGCGTGCTTGTCGAGAAGACCGAGGCGGCCGATCGCCGCGTGGTGGAGCGCGTCGGCGAGGTCGCGGCGTCGCGCGGCGTGCCGATGGCGCAGGTCGCGCTGGCATGGGTGATGGCGAAGAGCGAAGTCAGCGCGCCGATTGTGGGCGCATCGAAGTCGGAACAGCTCGACGACGCGATCGCGGCGGTGTCGCTGACGCTGTCGGCGGAGGAGATTGGGCGGCTGGAGGAGCCCTACGTGCCGCATGCAGTAGTGGGGTTTAGCTAATACCGTCGCCCCTGCGCAGGCAGGGGCCCATGTCTGGTGGTGCTGGATGGGCGATGGGCGATCGGGCGCTCCCCTTAGGACAACTGGCTTTCGAGAGAGATGGGCCCCTGCCTGCGCAGGGGCGACGGTTGGGATTGGCGGGCAGCTAGCAGTTGATCGTTTCCCACAGATCGCGCCAATCGGGATTGGCCTTGCCGATCAGGTTGAGCTTCCACGCGCGCTTCCATTTCTTGAGCGCTTTCTCGCGCACGATCGCCTCATCCATGCGCGCATGCGGCTCGGCGTAGACGAGCCGGGTCAGGCCCCACTGACGGCAAAATTCCGAACCTTTGCCGCTGCGGTGCTGATGGACTCGCGCGACGATATCGCCGGTCACGCCGATATAAAGGGTGCCGCTCGTCCCGTTCGTCATGATGTAGACGTAGGCACGCGGCTCCATCGCAAACCCCAACCCCGTCGCCCCTGCGCAGGCAGGGGCCCATGGCTCTCGCCAATATAGATGAAGTCGAGACGAAGTGCTGCGCTTATTCCTTCAGTACAGCATAAGCCGGACGAGAGATGGGCCCCTGCCTGCGTAGGGGCGACGGGTTAAAGCGTCCCTACTCCGCCGCCACCCCGGCATGCCCGAACAGCCCGCCGCTCTCGCCCGCACCCGGATCCTCGTTCGCAGGCGCGGTCTTCGCCTTCTTCCTCGCATCGAAGCTGTCCCACACATCGGACCAGTCGCCGCGCGTCGCCGCCTTCGAATATTCGGTCGCGCGGGTTTCGAAGAAGTTGGCGTGCTCCACCCCGTTCAGCAAAGGCGCGAGCCACGGCAGCGGGTGGTCCTCGATCATGTAGATCGGCTTGAGGCCGAGCTGGCCCAGCCGCCAGTCGGCGATGTAGCGGACGTAGCGCTTGATGTCCTTGGGCGTCATGCCGTTGACCGGCCCCATCTCGAACACCAGATCGATGAACGCATCCTCGATCCGCACCGTCTTCTGGCACATGTCGAGGATATCCTCCTTCACCGCATTGGTGAGGCAGCCGCGCTCCTGGCAGAAAGCGTGGAACAGGCGGATGATGCCCTCGCAATGGAGCGTCTCGTCGCGCACCGACCATGACACGATCTGTCCCATGCCCTTCATCTTGTTGAAGCGCGGGAAGTTCATCAGCATCGCGAAGCTGGCGAAGAGCTGCAGCCCCTCGGTGAAGCCGCCGAACATGGCCAAGGTGCGCGCGATATCCTCGTCGGTATCGACCCCGAACGTGCTCAGATAGTCGTGCTTGTCCTTCATCTCCTTATACTGGAGGAAGGCCGAATATTCGCTTTCCGGCATGCCGATCGTGTCGAGCAGATGGCTGTAGGCGGCGATGTGGACCGTCTCCATGTTGGAGAAGGCGGTCAGCATCATCTTGACCTCCGTCGGCTTGAACACCCGGCCATATTTTTCGTGGTAGCAATCCTGCACCTCGACATCGGCCTGGGTGAAGAAGCGGAAAATCTGGGTCAGCAGATTGCGCTCGTGATCGGTCAGCTTCTGCGCCCAATCGCGGCAATCCTCGCCCAGCGGCACCTCCTCGGGCAGCCAGTGGAGCTGCTGCTGGCGCTTCCAATATTCATACGCCCACGGATATTCGAAGGGCTTGTAGGAGCGGGAAGCCTTCAGCAGCGACATGGGTAAGCTCCTTACGAATGGATTTCGCGACCGTTCCGAACAAGCCATGAACAAGTCGATATATGGGGAATGCTACGCCTCTGCGCCACAAAGTCTAGACTTGACTTCGGGGTTGTCCACAGGCGTTTCGACGTCGTTTCGGGCCGATAACGATGGGGTCTGGCGATTGTCACAATGCTGGCGCATGATCGGCGATGCGGCTTTCCGCGCGGTCGCGCGTTCGGCCCGCTTACCCCCCAAGGAGGAGACTGTACCATGGCTGACCTGTCCCAGATTACCGAGCATATGGAAGTGATCGGCGCCGACGGCGTTCATGTCGGCACGGTCGATCATGTCGACGGCGATCGCATCAAGCTGACCAAGAAGGATTCGGGCGAAGGCAGTCACGAGGGGCACCACCATTATATTTCGGGTGGCCTGGTGGCCGAGGTCGAGGGCGACAAGGTGCGCCTGAGCGCCAATGCCGACGTGGCCGTGACGTTCGAGGAAGAGGCCTGACATCAACTCCCTCTCCCATCGGGAGAGGGAAGGGGCCCGCCGCCGAAGGCGGTGGGAAGGGTGAGGGCGATAGCGTCCTCACCCTCCCTCTCCCGATGGGAGAGGGAATTTACTGGCAGGCCAGGCACTCGTCATAATCCTTCGCGGCGACCTCGATCTGACGCAGGTCGATCGTGTTGTCCGCCTCGACCCCGCCGGCGAAGCCCGCGCGCTGGATCGATTTCGAGCGAAGGTAATAGAGCGATTTGATGCCGAGCTCCCACGCGCGGAAGTGGAGCATCAGCAAATCCCATTTCTCGACATCGGCCGGGATGAACAGGTTCAGCGAGGCCGACTGGTCGATATAGGGCGTGCGATCGGCGGCGAGCTCGATCAGCCAGCGCTGGTCGATTTCGAACGAGGTCTTGAACACATCCTTTTCCTCCTGCGTGAGGAAATCGAGATGCTGGACCGATCCGCCCTTCTCGAGGATCGTATTCCACACCGCATCGCTGTTCTTCGACTTCGCGATCAGCAGTTTCTCGAGATACGGATTCTTGATCGAGAAGCTGCCCGACAGCGTCTTGTGGGTGTAGATGTTGGCCGGGATCGGCTCGATGCACGCGCTGGTGCCGCCGCAGATGATGCTGATCGACGCGGTCGGCGCGATCGCGGTCTTGCAGCTGAAGCGCTCCATCACGCCCATGTCGGCCGCATCGGGGCAGGGCCCGCGCTCGATCGCGAGCTGCATCGAGGCTTCGTTCACCTGCGCCTGGATGTGCTTGAAGATGCGCATGTTCCAGCTCTTGGCCATGGCGCCTTCGAACGGCAGCCCGCGCGCCTGCAGGAACGAGTGGAAGCCCATCACGCCGAGGCCCACCGAACGCTCGCGCATCGCCGAATAGCGTGCGCGCTCCATGCCGGGCTCGGCGCGCTCGATGAAATCCTCGAGCACGTTGTCGAGGAAGCGCATGACGTCCTCGATGAAGCCCTTCTCGTCCTTCCACTGATCCCACGTCTCGAGGCTCAGCGACGACAGGCAGCAGACCGCGGTGCGCGCCTCGCCATATTGGTCGCGTCCGGTCGGCAGCGTGATCTCCGAGCAGAGGTTCGAGGTCGAGACCTTGAGGCCGGCATCGCGATGATGCTTGGGCATGGCGCGGTTCACCGTATCGCCGAACACGATATAGGGCTCGCCGGTCGCGAGCCGGGTCTCGACCAGCTTCTGGAAGAGCGAGCGCGCATCGACTTCGCCGCGCTTCGATCCATCCTTGGGGGACTTCAGATCGAACGTCTTGCCGTCGCGCACCGCTTCCATGAAATCGTCGGTCAGCAGCACGCCATGGTGCAGGTTGAGCGCCTTGCGGTTGAAATCGCCCGACGGCTTGCGGATTTCGAGGAATTCCTCGATCTCGGGGTGCGAGACGTCGAGATAGACCGCCGCCGAGCCGCGCCGCAGCGAGCCCTGGCTGATCGCGAGCGTCAGGCTGTCCATCACGCGCACGAACGGGATGATGCCGCTGGTCTTGCCGTTGAGGCCGACCGGCTCGCCGATGCCGCGCACCGATCCCCAATAGGTGCCGATGCCGCCGCCGCGCGAGGCCAGCCAGACATTCTCGTTCCAGGTGTCGACGATGCCGTTGAGGCTGTCGTCGACCGAATTCAGGAAGCAGGAGATCGGCAGGCCGCGCCCGGTGCCGCCGTTCGAGAGGACCGGCGTCGCGGGCATGAACCACAGGCGCGAGATATAATCGTAGATGCGCTGCGCATGCGCCTGATCGTCGGCATAGGCCGATGCGACGCGCACGAAGAGATCCTGATAGGTCTCGCCGGGCAGGAGATAGCGATCGTTGAGCGTCTCCTTGCCGAAATCGGTGAGGAGCGCGTCGCGCGAATGATCGACCTCGAGCGGAAACGGCTTGCGCGGGGCCCCCTTGGCCGCCGGGGTCGCGCTCTCGTTCCGGCGCCCCCCACGGTGGCGCGGGCGCTCACGGGATCGAGAAGGGTGGCCATATCGTTCGTTCCTGTATCGACGCTGCTGCTACCAGAAAGGTCCATTACCCGTCCCCTGTTCTCTTTTCGTTCGCAAGGGATCGAGTCAATCCCTGAACGTTACGCCTGTCGGTTCCGGGGGCAAGGACTGAGAGCGCACGAAGCCGTTCCACCCCCATGTTCCACAGGGCGGGCGACTCCGGAAACGATATGGTGATCGCCCCGGTGAATCTCAATCTAGTGCCAGGCCCCCAGGCGCCGGCACAACAGATAGTGTCACCACCGATTTCCTGGCACAAGCGGTTTAATTATTCCGGTCGCTGAAATGTAGGATTGACGCGCTTGAAAGAGTCACTTTTCCGCGTGGTCATCGGCACGGCTTGAACGACAGATCCGGGCCCATAAAACCGTCGCCCCTGCGCAGGCAGGGGCCCACGTCTCGCCAAACGAAAAGGTGTCAAAAATTGGTAAAGACATGGGCCCCTGCCTGCGCAGGGGCGACGGATCATGGTTTTGCTGGGACGGGCGTCCCGGCGCGTCTATGGCAGGCTGATGAAGGCGCGCGAAGCGCCGCGGGACAGGAGCAGGTGGATGCGGGGAATCGCCTCATTGGGCGTCGCACTGGGGCTGGCGCAGGCCACCCTCGCAGCTCCGACTCCGATCATGGGGGTGTGGGGACCCGAGGATCTCGAACGCATCCCTGGCACCCCCTTGGTGATCGTCAGCCAATATTATGCGCTGCGCGACAACGTGAAGGGCGATCTCGCCTTGCTCGACACCACCACCGACAGGATCGCGCCGCTGCCGATCAAGGCAGCGCTTGAAAAAGGCTGGGGCGATGCCGCCTGCACTGCACCGCCGAGCCATATCGGCCCGCACGGCATCCATCTGTCGAAGCGTGCCGACGGGCGGTGGCAATTGCTGGTGGTGAACCATCAGGAGCGCGAATCGATCGAGCTGCTCGAGGTCGACCAAGGCGGCCGCTCGCTCACCTGGCGCGGCTGCGTACCCTCGACCGAGGTCTTCAACGATGTCGCCGCCCTCCCCGGCGGCGGCTTCATCGCGACCGTGCCGACCGCGCACGGCCAGCCCGAGAAGATCGACGGCACGCCGGCCGGCTTCCTGATGGAATGGCATCCGGGCGGGAAGCTGCGCCGGCTGCCGGGGAGCGACGCGGCGTTCAACAACGGCGTCCAGGTCAGCCCCGACGGCAAGACCGTCTATTTCGACGCGTGGACGACCAGCGAGATCGTCCGCTACGATCGCGCGAGCCAGCGCATCACCGCGCGCGTCAAAGCCGGTTTCATGCCCGACAATCTCTCGGTTGCCGCGGACGGCACCTATCTCGCGACCGGGATCGACAAGCTGATCGGCCGCACCTGCGTCACGCTCGACAAGCAATGCTCGTCGAGCTTCACCGTCGGCCGCTTCGATCCGCGCACGATGACCGTGACCCCGCTCTATCATGGCGCGGCGGGCGAGATGGCGGGCGCCTCGATCGGGCTGCAGGTGGGCAAGAATCTCTACATGGGCAGCTTCACCGGCGCGCGGATCCTCAAGGTGCCGATGCCCCAATGACGTTACGGTCCGCGCTTGCTATGGCGGGCGCATGTCCGCGCCGCTGACCCTCGACAGCCATCCGGCGTTCCAGTTGAGCGCCGAGTGGGAAGCGCATCTGCGGCGCGATCGGCGCCGTTCCGAACACACGTTGCGCGCTTATGGCGCGACGGCACGGCGGCTGATCGTCTTTCTCGGGCAGCATCGCGCCGGGCCGATCGACGGCGCCGAACTCGCCACGATCGACGCCGCCGAATTGCGCGCCTTCCTGGCCGCGCGGCGCGGGGACGGGATCGGCAATGCGTCGGCCGCGCGCGAATTGTCCGCGGTGCGCGGGTTTCTCGCCTTCATCGCGAAGGCCGAGGGAACGGGAGCCCCGCCACGCATGCGCGGTCCGCGGGTGAAGCGCGGCATGCCGCGCCCGGTCGCGCCGTCCGAAGCGATCGCGATCGCCGACGATGCCGAGGACGAAGCGCGCGAACCCTGGATCGGGCTGCGCGACAAGGCAGTGCTGCTTCTGCTCTACGGCGCCGGCCTGCGCGTCGGCGAGGCGATGGCGCTGACCGGCGCGGTCCTGCCGCTCGGCGATACGCTCGTGGTCACCGGCAAACGGGCGAAGACGCGGGTCGTGCCGCTGCTGGCGCCGGTGCGCGAGGCGATCGAGCTCTATATCGCAGCCAGCCCGTGGGGGGTGTCGCGCGCCTTGCCGCTGTTCCGCGGCGCCAAGGGTGGCCCGCTCTCGGCGGATATCGTCCGCCGCGCGGTTCGCGGCGCCCGGGCACGGCTGGGATTGGGGGAGCGCACGACGCCCCATGCCTTGCGCCACAGCTTCGCGACCCATCTGCTCGGGCGCGGCGCGGATCTGCGATTGCTGCAGGAGTTGCTGGGCCATGCCAGCCTGTCGTCGACCCAGGTCTATACCGGCGTCGATACCGCGCACCTGCTGGACGTGTACCGCAACGCGCATCCGCGGGCCTGACATGAGGATCCTCCCCATGCCTGGCATGGGGAGGATTGAGATTACCGCAGGCCGCCGCTGGCGGTCAGCTTCTCGCCGGTCAACCAGCGCGCATCGTCCGACGCCAGGAACACCGCGATCGTCGCGATGTCGTCGGGCTGGCCGGTGCGGCCGAGCGGGGTCTGGGCGACGATCGCGCTTTCGAAATCCGATCCGCTGATGCCGGCGGCGTGCGTGCCTTCGGTCTCGATGACGCCCGGGTTGATCGCGTTGACGCGGATCTTGCGCGGGCCGAGCTCGTTCGCGAGCACGCCGGTGATGGCATCCACGGCCCCCTTGGTGCCCGAATAGATCGCCGTCTGCTCCGGAAACAGGCTGGTCACCGCCGACGAGATGTTGATCACGCTGGCGCCCTCGCCGAGATGCGGGACGCCCGCCTTGGTGGCGAGCAGCAGGCCGAGCACGTTGACGTCGAACATCTTGCGATAGAGCTCCTCGCTCGTCGCCTCGATCGGCGCGAATTCGTAGACGCCCGAATTGTTGACGAGGATGTCGAGCCGGCCGAATTCGTTGACCGCCGCATCGATCAGCCCCTGGGCCTGATCGGCCTTGGACACGTCGGCCTTCACCGCGATCGCCTTGCCGCCGGCAGCGGCGATCGTTTCGACCAGCGCGTCGGCGCCGGCCTTGCTCGATGCGTAATTGACGACGACCGCGGCGCCTTCGGCGGCGAGCGCCTTGGCGATGCCGGCGCCGATGCCCTTCGATGCGCCGGTGACGACGGCGACCTTGCCTGCGAGTTTCGACATGATCCTGATCCTTGATCTGCTGGGGACGGCGGCCGGGATGGCCGCCTTGTCCCATAGTTCAGGAAAATGGAACTATTGAACTCCAGTTCAAGACCCCCTACTTCAAAAAAATCATGCGGCCCCTGTTTCACCCTTCGATCGACGATGTGCGGCCCGGCGCGGTGCTCCATGCGCTGTCCGATCCGGTGCGCGCGGCGATCTTTGCGGATATCGCCGGGGCCGGCTGCGCGCAGACCTGCCAGGCGTTCGCCAGCATGGGCGATCGGGTGATTCCGAAATCGTCGCTGTCGCAGCATTTCAAGGTGCTGCGGGAAGCGGGGCTGATCCGGTCCGAGCGGCAGGGCGTGGAGATGCGGAACACATCGCGCTGTGCCGAGGTGGATGAACGTTTCCCCGGGCTCATCCCAGCCATTTTGGGCGCTTACGTAAAGGACAGACAACCCGCCTAGCGATCCGCCCGGAAGGACGGGGATTCAGGGGACGCTATCGAGGAACGCCTCCAGCGCCGCCAATGCTTCGGGCTCATCCAGCATCGGCGCATGGCCCACGCCCGGCACCAGCCGCAACGCCGCCCCGGCATGCCCGCCGATCATCTTCGCCGCCACGTCCGCGGCAAGCAGATCCGATTCGCCGCCCCGCAACAGCAATATCGGCCGCCCCCCTGCCAGCGCGTCCCACCGCTCCCACGGGTCGACCGCCAGCGGCGCATCGGCGAATGGCTTCGAGATGTCGGGATCGTAATCCGGCGCGACCCGTCCATCGCGCTCGCGGAACAGCCGTCGCGCCATCTTTTCCCAATCGGCCTGCCCATAATGCGGCAAGGCGTGGCCGTTCTGCCAGCGCACATAGGCCACCGCATCGGCCCAATTCTTCACGTCGGGCTTCTGGCCGACATAGGACCCAATCCGCATCAACCCGGCCGGGGCCAACACCGGGCCGACATCGTTGATGACGGCGCCCGCGATCAGATCGGGCCGCATGGCCGCCAGTTCCATCGTGATCAGCCCGCCCATCGATGTGCCGACGAAGATCGCGTGCGCGATCCCGAGCGCCTCCATCAGCCGGGCGATATCGTCGGCATAGGTGGGCAAACGATAATCCGCCCTCGGATCCCAATCCGACAGCCCGCGCCCGCGCACATCGACCGCCAGCACCGCCCGCTGGCGCGCGGCGAGCCATGGCGCGAGCGCCTCGAAATCCCTGGCGTTGCGGGTCAGGCCGTGCAGGCAGATCACCGGCAGGCGCGCGCGCCCGTCGGCGGCGCTGTAATGGCGCGCATGCAGGGCCAGTCCGTCGGCGGCTTGCCAATATCGATCGCGGTAGGGCATCAATCCTCGCGTGGGCTCATGCCATGGGCGATCAGGTCTCCGCAAACCCGCGCCACCTCGGCCGGATCGACATCCTGCCCCCACACCCCGTACCGCATCCCCAGAAACACGTTCATCCCCATGATCGCCCAGGCCCGGATCTCCGCATCGCCGGGGGTGATTTCCCCCGCCCCGCCGCCGCGTCCAGCCGCGCCGCGATGCGCGTCGCGGTGTTGGTATAATGCGCACGATAGCTGGCCGGATCGACGAACTCGGCCTCGTCGATGATGCGGTATATCTCCTTGTGGAGCCGCGCGAATTCGATGAAGGCCTGCTGTCCCGTGCGCTCGGCGGCAAGCTGATCCGCCTGGCCGGCGATGCGCGGCGCCACGAAATCGCGCACCTGATCGGATAGATCGCGCACGAGCGCGGTGAAGATCGCCTCCTTGCTGTCGAAATAGGTATAGAAGCTGCCGATCGCGACACCCGCACGCTGGGTGATGCGGCTGATCCCGGCCTCGTGGAAGCCCTTCTCGCCGAATTCCTCCGCCGCGGCATCGAGCAATGCGCGCAACGTGCGCCGTCCGCGCGCCGTCTTCGGCGGACGCGCGGCGCTAGCCTCTGCGCCCGTCACGGCCGCCGGCTGCGCCCCTTCCTTTTCATCCTCGCCCAGCAATATTCACTTTCCTATTTGAATACTGGTTCAGGTTTCAGTATAACCTGTCCCAACCAAGCGCAAGCGCCGCACAGGCACTGCCTATCAGGAGAGGACGAAATGGGCGTCATTGGATTTTCGCGTCGGCAGGCTTTCGCGGCAGGTGCCAGCCTGATCGCCCTGACGAGCCCCGCCGTGGCCCAGGATGCCACGCCCGCCCCCGCCGCCCAGGCAGATGCCGCGCCGGACACGTCGGGCCAGGAGATCGTCGTCACCGCCCGCCGGCGCGAGGAGACGTTGCTGACCGTGCCGGTCGCGGTCACGGCGTATTCGGGCGAGAAGCTCGCCCGCACGGGATCGATCGACCTCACCGATATCCAGACGACCACGCCCAACACCACGCTCAAGGCCGCGCGCGGCACCAATTCCACCTTGGCCGCCTTCATCCGCGGCGTCGGCCAGCAGGATCCGGTGCCGGGGTTCGAGGCGGGCGTCGGCATCTACCTCGACGACGTCTATCTCAACCGTCCGCAGGCGGCCGTGCTCGACATCTACGATGTCGACCGGATCGAGGTGCTGCGCGGGCCGCAGGGCACGCTCTATGGCCGCAACACGATCGGCGGCGCGGTCAAATATGTCACCAAGCGGCTGCCCGACCATTTCGAACTCGATCTGCGCGGCACCTATGGCTCCTATAACGAGGCCGACGGCGTCGTCAGTGCATCGGCGCCGCTGGGCGAATTGTTCAAGATCGGGGCGTCGGTGGCGCGGCTGTCGCACGACGGGTTCGGTAAGAACCTCAATCTCAACATCGACAATTACAACAAGGATGTGTGGGCCGGGCGCGGCACGCTGGAGTTCGAATTGCCCGACAAGCGGCTCTTCGTGCGCATCACCGGCGACTATAGCGACGACAAGTCGAACCCGCGCAACGGCCATCGCCTGATCCCCGGCCTGGTATCGGGAACGCCGGTGCTGTCGAACGTCTATGACACGCAGGCCGGGCTCAACAATCCGCAGAACCGGGTCAAGGGCGGCGGCCTCTCGATGTCGATCTCGGCCGATCTGACCGACCATGTCACGCTGCGCAGCATCAGCGCGTACCGCAAGGATACGTCGCATACCCCGATCGATTTCGACGCGCTGCCCGCCGCCGACGTCGACGTGCCGGCGATCTATCGCAACAACCAGACCAGCCAGGAATTCCAGCTGCTCTACAAGAGCAGCCGGCTGAACGGCATCGTCGGCTATTATTATCTGGCGGCCGAGGCGAGCACCGCGTTCGGCGTGTTGCTCTCGACCACCCTGCCCGGGCTCGACGCCTTCACCTCGGGCGACGTGAAGACCAACACATCGTCGGTTTACGGCGACTTCACTTACGACATCACCGACCAGTTGAGCCTGTCGGTGGGCGGCCGCTATACGTGGGACAAGCGCAACTCGACGATCTTCAAGGCGAATTATATCGGCCTGACCCCCGATTTCGGCGGCAACCCGATCCCGTTCGGCAATCCCGCGACCAATTTCCAGGGCGGCGCCGAATTCAAGAAATTCACCCCGCGCGCCTCGCTCTCCTACAAGATCACGCCCGATCACATGGTCTACGCCTCCTTCTCGGAGGGCTTCAAGGGCGGCGGCTTCGATCCGCGCGGTTCGGGCGCGTCGGCCCCCGACACCAATGGCGACGGGGTGCGCAGCTACCAGGAGATCTACAACTATCTCCGCTTCAAGCCCGAGACGGTGAAGAGCTACGAGATCGGCTGGAAGGGCGCGTTGCTCGATCACCGGCTGACCTTCGCTGCCGACGGCTTCTACGCCGATTATAACGACGTGCAGATTCCGGGCTCGGTCGGCGCGGTGGTCAATGGCGTGCCGACCTTCATCGGCATCACCACCAACGCCGCCAAGGCGCATATCAAGGGTGCCGAGCTCGAGACCAACGCGATCCTGTCGCGCGGCTTCGCCGGTGCGGGATCGAACATCTATCTGAACGGGACGCTCGGTTACATCGACGCGAAGTACAAGAAGTTCATCGGGCCGACGGGCACCGACGTCTCGGCCGTCCGCACCTTCCAGAACACGCCCAAATGGACCGTCTCGGGCACGCTCGGCGCGGCACTTCCGGCCGGCTCCGGCATCATCAATGCCTCGACCACGGTCTCCTATCGCAGCCTGACCCACCAGTTCGAAACGGCGAGCCCGTTCCTCGATCAGCCGGGCTATACCTTGCTGGACGCCAACCTGGTCTACACCTTCGCCGACAACCGTTACTCGATCGGCGTCCACGGCAAGAATCTGACCAACAAGCATTACAAGACCGCAGGCTACCAATATATCGCCTCGACCGTCGCCGGCGTTCCGATCCTCAATGCGCAGGGCGGCTATACGCCGACCCTCGGCAAGGAAGGGGTGGCGACGGCGTTCTACGGCAATCCGCGGCAGGTGCTGGCCACGTTCACGGCGAAGTTCCGGTAATCCGCTTCCCGTCATGCTGGACGTGTTTCAGCATGACGGGGGCATTGGGGGAAACGAGATGACCACGCAGACCCCCGCCCGCAAAGCGTTCGTGCTGGCGATGCTGCTCATCGTCTACACGTTCAACTTCATCGACCGGCAGATCCTCGGCATCCTCGCCGCTTCGATCAAGAGCGATCTGGCGCTGACCGATACCCAGCTCGGGCTGCTCGGCGGGCTGGCGCTGGCGATCCTGTATTCGACCTTCGGAGTGCCGCTCGGCTGGCTCGCCGACCGCACCCGCCGATCATGGGTGATCACCGCCAGCCTTGCCGTGTGGAGCGGCTTCACCGCGCTGAGCGGCATGGCGACGGGGTTCGTCCAGCTCTTCCTCTGCCGGCTCGGCGTCGGCTTCGGCGAAGCGGGCGGGGTCGCGCCCTCCTATGCCTTGATCGGCGAGACCTTCCCGCCGCACCAGCGGGCACGCGCCCTGGCCGTCTATTCGCTCGGCATCCCGCTCGGATCGGGGCTCGGCGTGTTGTTCGGGGGCTATGTCGCCGCTCTCGTCGACTGGCGCGCGGCCTTCCTGGCGGTGGGGCTGGCCGGGCTCGTCTTCGCGCCGGTCTTCGCACTCGCCGTGCGCGATCCGGTGCGGCCCCGCACCGAACGCAGCGCCGTCGCCAGCTTCGGCACGGTCGCACGCATCCTTTTCCCCAAGCGCAGCTTCTGGCTGCTGTCCCTGGGCGCGGCGTCGAGTTCGATGCTGGGCTATGGGCTGGCGTTCTGGCTGCCGTCGCTGATGCGGCGGTCCTTCGCGCTGGACCTGCTGGCAACCTCCCGCTTCTTCGGCGCGCTGTTCCTGATCGGGGGCGTCGTCGGCGTGCTGGCCGGCGGCTGGCTCGGCGATCGCCTGGGCAGCCGGAGCCGCGCCGCCTACGCCCGCCTGCCCGCTTTGGCATTCCTGACCGCGGTACCCTTGTTCGCCGCCGGCGTGGTCGCCAACTCCGCCCCCCTTGCCTTCATCCTGTTCCTCATCCCGCAGGGGCTCGCTTATATCTGGCTCGGCCCGGTACTGACCGCGGTCCAGCACCTCGTCCCCGCCCCGATGCGCGCGACGGCTTCGGCCAGCTTCCTGCTGATCAACAATCTGATCGGCGTCGGCTTCGGCTCGCTGTTCATCGGCGCACTATCGGACCGGCTGACACCGGGCTTCGGGAGCGAGGCGCTGCGTTTTGCGATCCTGATTGCGCTCGGATTCTATCTCCTGGCGGCCTTGCTGATGACGCTCGCGGGGCGGCATCTGGCCACGGAGTGGGTGGACTGACGCGAAGCCGCCATATCGGGCGCGTAGGCTGAACGTCGGCTCAATCTTGTGTTGAAAAAGCTTGCTGCGACGCACAAGAGTCTTGGCGAGAGGAAATAGCCGATGCAAAGCACGGAGATGGAAGCAAGCCGAATCCTCCTCGAAGCCATCGCCCTGAAGCAGTGCGTGCAGGCCACCTACAATCGCATGGTCGTGAAACTCGCGCCGCATATCCTCTACACCCGCCACGGCGAGCTCTATGTCGATGCGGTAACGGTGGAGCGGGACGGCAAGCCGCCCAAGGAAACCAAGCTCGGCACGTTCAAGCTGGCCGGGCTGCAGGTGCCGAGCATCGTCCCGCGCAATTTCACGGTCGAGTCGCTCTTCAACCCGTCGGACGCGAAATATGCCGGCGTGACCCTGTTCGCCGTCGAGACGAAGTAAGACCTGGCGCGCTCTCCCCGCGGGAAGAGCGCGCTATCTCACGCCGTCAGCTCCCGTTCGATCCGCCGATCCGGAATCAGCCACAGCACCGCGATCGCGACGTAGAAAATATCCGACACCCATGCCGCGACGAACGCGATCGGGATGGCCGCGAAATACATCGTCAGGCTGATCTTGCCCTTGATGTCGCCGCCGACCGCGTGTGCCACCGCCGATCCCGGCCCGTTCACCGCGATGATGCGCGCCTGCGTCCAGATATAGCCGATCGCGGCCATGCCGAAGATCAGGCCGTAAGCCGCGGTCGGCATCGCCGCGAAGCTCGATTCGTCGAGCCATCGGATCACCCACGGCGCGAGGCTCAGCCAGAACAGCATGAAGAGATTGGCCCACAGCACGCTGCCGTCGATCCTGTCGGTCGCGTGCAGCATGTGGTGATGGTTGTTCCAGTAGATGCCGACGTTCGCGAAGCTCAGCGCGTAAGCGAGCAGGATCGGCGCACTGGCCCGCAGCGATGCCAGATCATGGCCATGCGGCACGGGCAGCTCGAGCACGGCGATGGTGATGATGATCGCCACCACGCCATCGGTGAAGGCCTCGAGCCGTCCTGCTTTCATGATCCTGTCGTCCCCGCCGTTGATCCGTCCGATCTTTGCGGGCGCTTGACCGGTGAGGCAATCGCTTTCGCGCTCGTCAGCGCGCCGACCAGTCCTGGGCCTCGACCGCTTCCGCCCGATGCGTGCGCCGGTCGACCAGACACAGCATCGTGCCCTTCGCGCCTTTCATGAAGCGCTGCTTGTAGGTGCCACGCACCAGCCAGGCGTCGCGCAATACCGCATCGCTGAAGATGATCGGGCCCGACGCGGTGGCCCCCTTGAGATCGGCGGCCTTGATGCAGGCGGCGCGGCCGGCGGCGGCGGAAGCCTTCCAGCTCGCGGACGAGGAGGCGGTGGCGGCGGTGGCGATCAAAGCCAGTGGTAGGACAAGTGAGAGCGATTTCATTTGGTGCGCCTTTCGGGTGTGTTTTGACGGATCAACGGCTTTGCCCGCTTGTGGTGCCCCGATCGTCGCGCGGGAATGACGGGTTCCGCGAAACGCCAACAGTTTGCCGCAGGCCGCCGCCATGCTAACGGCGCGCCGCCATGACCGAATTCCAGTCCGATTTGCTCCGCTCGCTCTCCGCTCGCGGTTACATCCACCAGGTGACCGACCCGGCGGCGCTCGACGCGCTCGCGACCAAGCAGATCATCCCCGGCTATATCGGCTTCGACGCGACCGCGCCCTCGCTCCACGTCGGCAATCTCGTCTCGGTGATGCTGCTGCGCCGCCTCCAGCAGGCCGGGCACAAGCCGATCGTCGTGATGGGCGGAGGCACCACCAAGATCGGCGATCCGTCGGGCAAGGACGAGGCGCGCAAGCTGCTCGACAATGACGGCATCAACGCCAACATCGCGCAGATCCGCCGCATCTTCGAACGGCTGCTCAAGTTCGGCGACGGGCCGACCGACGCGATCATGGTCAATAATGCCGATTGGCTCGACCGGCTCGAATATATCCCGTTCCTGCGCGATGTGGGGCGGCACTTCACGATCAACCGCATGCTGACCTTCGACAGCGTCAAGCTGCGGCTTGAGCGCGAGCAGCCGCTGACCTTCCTCGAATTCAACTACATGATCCTGCAGGCCTACGATTTCCTCGAGCTGTCGCGCCGGGTCGGCTGCCGGCTCCAGCTCGGCGGATCGGACCAGTGGGGCAATATCGTCAACGGGATCGAGCTCGGCCGCCGCATCGACGGTGCCGATCTGTTCGGCGTCACCACCCCGCTGATCACCAAATCGGACGGATCGAAGATGGGCAAGTCGGTCTCGGGCGCGGTGTGGCTGCACGAGGATCAGCTGCCGCACTTCGATTACTGGCAGTTCTGGCGCAACACCGACGATCGCGACGTCGGCAAATTCCTGCGCCTGTTCACCGACGTCTCATTGGACGAGATCGCCCGGCTGGAAGCGCTGGAAGGCGCCGAGATCAACCACGCCAAGGTGGTGCTCGCGACCGAGGCGACCCGGCTGGTGCGCGGCGGCGAAGCGGCGTTGGCGGCGCAGACCACCGCCGAGCAGACCTTCGCCGGCGGCGGCGCGGGCGAGAGCCTGCCCCGCCTGCGCATCGACGAGGGCCAGATCGGCATCGTCCAGGCGCTGACCGTGCTGGGCTTCGCCGGATCGAACGGCGAGGCGCGGCGCAAGATCGCCGAAGGCGCGGTGCGGCTCAACGACATCCCGATCAAGGACGAGCGTTATGAGATCATCCTCGATCAGGATGCGCCGGTGAAGATCAGCCTCGGCAAGAAGCGCCACGGATTGCTCGAACGGGGCTGAGCCCGGCTCGTCGCAAATGATGCTGTCCGGTGGGTTTCGGCCTGCCGGGGAACTCCTTTGCGGCCCATTGGTAGACCGCTGGTGTTCCGTATATTCACCCTCGCGATCGGCGATCTGGCCGATCCGCGCATCATCACCATCCTGCTGCGATCATTGATCGTCACCCTGCTGATCTTCGCCGGCCTAGGGCTGGGGATCGCCTGGCTGCTCGACGGAACCGATCCGTGCGGCTGGATCGGCGCGGTCGAATCCTGTTCGTTCGGACTGTCGACGAGCGGGCTCGGCGCTCTGGTGCTGACCGCGCTGGCGATCTGGCTGCTCTTCCCGGCCATCGCGCTGGGGGTGATATCGGGTTATTCGGACCGGATCGTGGCCGTCGTCGAGGCGCGGCACTATCCGGCGGCGCTGGCGACGGCGCGTCCGATCGGACTGGCGGGCGGGGCGTGGCTGGGCCTCCGATCGAGCGCGCGGCTGATCCTCTACAATCTGGTGGCGCTGCCGATCTACCTGCTCCTGCTGCTGACCGGGGTTGGGACCCTGATCGCCTTCCTGCTCGTCAACGGCCTCGCCGTCGGGCGCGATTTCGGCGAGATGGTGGCCACGCGCCACACCGATCGCACAGCGCGGCTGGCGTGGTTAAAGGCGACGCGCGGCGATCGGGCTTTGATCGGGATTGCCGTCGCCGCGATATTCCTGGTGCCGGTCGCAAACCTGCTGGCGCCGGTGATCGGCGCCGCGATGACCGCGCATCTGTTTCATCGGAGGCGGCAAGATTGATGCCGGCGGCCCTATCTCCGCAGGGGCGACGGCTATTAGTGGCTCACCTCGGGCGGCACGATCGGCAGCGGCAGCGGCGCGACCGGAATCCCTTCCTCGATCAGCGCCTTCGCTTCCTCGCGCGTGGCCTGGCCGTGGATCGGGCGCTGGACCGCGTCGCCATCGTGCATCGCGCGCGCTTCGTCGGCGAAGCGGGTGCCGACATGCTCCGATCCCTCGAGCGCCTTCGCCTGCGCGCGCGCCAGTTCGGCCAGCAACGTCTTCATCTGCGCCGGTGTCGGCGTTCCGCCCTGCATCGGCACGGGTGCCGCGGATCGCATATTGCCCTTGGGCGCGACATTGGGTGCCATCACCGCCTTGGCCACCTTGCTCGCGCCGCAGATCGGGCACGTGACAAGGCCGCGCGCGCGCTGGCCTTCATAATCGTCGGTCGAGCCGAACCACGCCTCGAACACATGCCCGCCGTCGCACGACAGATCGAATACGATCATCGCGCGACCTCGACCGCGCCGAGCGCGCGGCGGTGCGCCAGCACCGGAATACGGCCGCGCGCCTCATCGATCTTCGCCGGATCGATCTCGGCATAACCCAGCCCGGTTTCTTCGCCCATATCGAGCAGCACGTCGCCCCACGGATCGATCACCAGACTGTGGCCGAACGTATCGCGCCCGTCGGCATGATGCCCGACCTGCGCCGCCGCGATCACGAAGGCGGCGGATTCGATCGCGCGTGCCCGCTGCAGCACATGCCAGTGCGCGCGTCCCGTGGGCACCGTGAACGCTGCGGGAATCGCGAGCATCGTCGCGCCCGCATCGCTCAGCGCGAAATAGAGATCGGGGAAGCGCAGATCGTAGCAGACCGACAGGCCCAGCCGTCCCCAGGGCGTATCGACCGCAACCACCCGATCGCCCGGCACATAGCTGTTCGATTCACGCCAACTCTCGCCGGTCGGCAGATCGACATCGAACAGATGGATCTTGTCGTACCGCGCGCGGATGTCGCCGGTATCGTCGATCACGAAGCCGCGATTGGCATAGGGTGCGGTGCCGCGATCGGCCTTCACCGCGAGCGAGCCGATATGGACCCACAGGCCCGCCTTCGCCGCCGCCTCGCGCGTGGCTGCCAGCACGACGTCGTCGGCTTCGGCGACGATGCTGCCCGCCGCGCGCGCCTTGTCGCGATCGAGCAGGTTGCTCATCTCGGGGGTGAACAGCATGTCGGCGCCCTCGCCCGCCGCGCGCTCGACCGCCTCGACCATGTTACGCGCACTCAGCAGCGGATCGATGCCGGTGCTGGATTGAAGGATCGCCGCGCGCATCAGCCCGCCAGCAACGGATCGAGCTTGCCGGCGCGTTCGAGCGCGGCGAGATCGTCCGATCCGCCGATATGCGCGCCGTTGATGAAGATCTGCGGCACGGTGGTGCGGCCATTGGCGCGGCCGAGCATCTCGACGCGCTTCGGCCCACCCAGCGAGATATCATATTCCTCGACCTCGACCCCCTTCTCACCCAGCAGGCGCATCGCCCGGGTGCAGTAGGGGCAGAACATCTTCGTATAGACTTCGACCTTGGCCATCACTCGCTCCAACCAATTGTCCGATCTGTGGTCGGCACCGCGCCATGTCAACGCGCCTCATCGTCATTGCGCACCACGCGTGCCCAGCAGAGGATCGTGACGCGGGTCGCGCCGGCGCGCTTGAGCACCCGCGCGCAGGCGCGCGCGGTCGCGCCCGAGGTGAAGACATCGTCGACCAGCACGACCGATCGCCCCTTCACCCGGGCACGGCTGTCCTTCGATAGCGCGAACGCGCCCTGCACCGCCCGATCGCGCGCGAGCCGGCCGAGCCCGCGCAGCACCGGCGTCGCACGTTTGCGCTCGATCAGGTCGAGCGCCAGTTCGCCCGCCCCCTCCCGTACCAGCGCCCGCGCGATCAAGGCCGCCTGATTGTAGCCCCGCGTCCAGATGCGGCGGCGGTGGAGCGGCACCGGAACGACCAGGGCACCCTCCAGCGCTCCACCCGCCACGCGCCGGATATGCCGCGCCATCGTCACCGCGATCCCCGGCCGCCGCCCATATTTGAGCTTGAGCGCGAGCGCACGCGCGATCGGGCCATAAGCGACCGCGGCCTTCACCCGATCGAACGGCGGCGGATCGGCGAGGCAGGCGCCGCAGCGCGCATCGTCATGGAAGGCGAGCGCCAGCGGCTCGGCACAGACCGAACAGGCCGGCCCGCCGAGGAAATCGAGCGACTGCCAGCAGGCGAGGCAGAAGCTGTGATCGGCTTGCACGACCGTGCCGCAGCCGGGGCAACGCGGCGGGAGGGCGAAGGCGACGATCGGCGCAAACGCGCGGCGGAGCGCCCGGCCAACCTTGCGGAACCCGTCATGCTGAACTCGTTTCAGCATCCACCAAGCCACTTGCGCCGACAGTGCGGAACGCCCGGTGGCCCCTGACACAAGTGCAGGGTGACGATCGGTTTCAGGCGATGTCGTGGCCTCCCCCATCCACCCCTTGTCCCGCGCGCGATCAGAAGGCACAAGCCCGCCGTGTCCGTTCCCGAAATTTTCGACCGCGCGCTCCGTCGCCTGCGCCGCGACCGCGCCGAGCCCGGCTTCGCCGACCATGCCTTCCTGCGCGACGCGATCGTCGACGGCTTGCTCGATCGCCTCTCGATCGTCACCCGCCCGTTCGCGCGCGCGCTCGATCTCGGCTGCGCGGATGGATCGCTCACGCGGGCCTTGCAGGCACGCGGGATCGAAATGGTGGCGTGCGATGCCGGCGCGCGCTTCGCCGCCGCGGCCGGGGGCGTGCAGGCCGATGAGGACGCCCTCCCCTTCGAGCCTGCCAGCTTCGATCTGATCGTCTCGGCCGGCGCGCTCGACGCGGTCAACGACCTGCCCGGCGCGCTGATCCAGTGCCGCCGCGCGCTCAGGCCCGACGGCCTGTTCCTCGCTGGCTTCGTCGGCGCGGGCAGCCTGCCCAAGCTACGCGCCGCCGTCTCCGCCGCCGACGAGGCGATGGGCGGCGCCGTCCCCGCGCGCTTCCACCCGGCGGTCGACGTGCGCTCCTCGGGCGACCTGCTCGCCCGCGCCGGCTTCGTCCTGACCGTTGCCGACGCCGAGCCGCTCGATGTCGGCTACGCTCATGTCTTCCGCCTGATCTCGGATTTGCGCGGCATGGCCGCCACCAACCAGCTCGCCCACCAAGGCCCACCCCGCTTCGGCCGCGCGCGAACGGCGGCGCTGGCCGATGCCTTCGCCAACCAGGCCGACGCGGACGGCCGCGTACGCGAGCATTTCGAACTGGTCTTCATGACCGGCTGGGCACCGGGGCCCGATCAACCGCAGCCGGCGCGGCGCGGATCGGCGAAGACCTCGCTGGCACAGGCGCTGCGCGATACGGGCGCTAATTCGTCCGATTGATACTCGCATAGTTTCAGGATGATCGCCTGGCCGTTCCGAATAGTCACAGGATGAGAAAGACGTCAGCAGCGCCCGACCCTGCTCCGACGCGCAACTTTCACGACTTTGTCATTTAACTGTCACGATTCGCCCCGAAGAGATGTTTAGGGGGGAATGTCGGCACATGAATCACGTCATCGTCGGTCTGGGTGGTACGGGCGGCAAGGCCATTCGTGCGCTGCGCAAGCTGATCTACGCTGAATTCCGCAGCGAAAGCGCGCCCGACGCGAGCATCGCTTACCTCTACGTCAATTCCTCACGCGAGATGATGGCGCCCGACGATCCGAGCTGGAAAATTCTCGGCACCTCGGTCCAGCTTCCCGTCGCCAGCCAGTTGACCATCACCGGTGAGGATCTGCAGGCCCGGCTTGCCAACATCCAGACCTATCCCGGGCTCAAGGATTGGATCGGGGATCGCCAGACATGGGGCGATATCCTGGGATCGGTCGTGGGCGCGGCCCTGGGCGGGCAGAAGCGGCGGCTTGGCCGCTTCCTGTTCGCGTGCAAGATCGACGAGTTCAAGCGATCGCTCCAGTCGCTGGTGCGCAATCTTCAGGCCAATGGCCAGACCGATCTTACCTTCCACATCGTCGCGGGTCTCGCCGGCGGCACCGGCTCGGGGTCTATCATCGACACCGTCGCGCAGGTCCGTGCGATGTACAGCAATCCGGAACGCCACCGGATCGTCCCCTATCTGCTCCTGCCCGATCAGTTTCCGCCGCCCAATTGGGACACGGGTAACTATCACGCCAACGGCTTTTCGGCGCTGACCGAACTGAACGCACTTTCGACCGGCGCCTATGCACCGATCGACGTGGGGTCGGGCAATCGCCTCGCGCTCAAGGATGCGTTCAACGGCGCCTATGTTTTCGGCAACGAAAACGAAAATGGTTATCAGGCCGATATCGATAAGGAACTGCCGGGAGTCCTGGCCGAATTCCTGTTCCAGAAGATCGTCGTCGCGGGCCAGGTCGGCTGGCGCTCGCTCGAACGTGCGGAAAATGCCGAAAATGGTGACGGCACGCCCGAAACCATGCCGGGTTCGCGCATCGGTGAACGATCGAAGCGCTTCCTGAGCTTCGGGATCAAGCGCATCGCGATCCCCGAGGAGGAGATCAAGGAATATCTCAGTCTCAACTTCGCCCAGCAATCGATCCAGCAACTGCGCCACAACAATTGGCAGGACACGCTCGGCTTCGTTGACCAGCCACGCAATATCGACGTGGCGAGCTTCGTGCGTCAGGCCGATACGCTTGGACGCTGGGCCCTGACCGACGATTATCTCACCTTGTCCGTCCCAATTCTCCCCGGCGACGATGTCCTCAAGAAGTGGAGGCCGATCACCGGCGAATGGGAAAATGTCGTCCCCACCTTCAAATCCATGGCGCGCGAGGGTGCCTCGGCGGGCTGGGCCGACGAACTAGCGAAGCTGATGCAGAAGCGCTTCGACGAGGGCTTCCGCAATGCCGGTGTCGTGGCTTTCTATCGGACGAAAGCGATGGCGCGACGCGACATGGCGCGCGAGGTGCGCGGTCGCGTGGAACGCGAATTGTTCGACGATTGGCGCACCGGCGCACGATCCGCCGCCGAGATCAGCCGCGTCCTGGCCGCCCTGGCCGACGCGCTCAACGAGCGCTCGCTCGCCGTCGATGGCACGCTCGCCAGCCTTGCGGCCGAGATCGAGGGCACGCGCGACCAGATCGGCATCGTACACCGACGCTGGTCCGAACTTGGGCTGTTACGCAAGATTACGGGGAGCCGCGACACATTGCTCGACGCGCTCGCGATCAACCTCCAGGAGCTTCATGTCCGCCAGACCCGGGTCGAGGCATGGACCTTCGCCAAGCCGCTGCTGGCCGAAATCAGCACCGAAATCGCCGATCTCAAGGCGACCGTCGACCATGTCGTATCGACAACGCAGGAGGCGCTGCGACGCGTTTCGAGCGGGATCGACGAGCGGCTGAAGTCCGCCGATGGCGACGTAAAGGGCCATCTGATCCGCTTTTACGATCCCGAGCTGGTCCGGCGCGTGACCAAGACACTTGCCCATGACGAGGCCGAACAACGAACGCAGACGGCGAAGATGCGCGCCAGCCTGATCGAAGCGATCGGCCCCAACCCGACCTTCACCTCCTTTGCCGCACGCCTGACGTTGGGCGAGCTGATCGATCGGATCGAAGCGACGTCGGAGGCCAATGCCGAGATTGCGCACAACACGATCGTCACCGAAGCGAAGGATCGCATTCTGGGCGTATCGATCCTGACCAAGCTGCGCGAACGTTATGGCAATGATGCCGTCGCCTTGCGGACCTACATCAGCAAGCTGGTGGCCGAAGCCGGCTGCTTCGTCACGATCAACGCGCTCGAGAAGAATCGCGCCGGGCCGGGTATCCCCACCGGCGCGCAGACATTGGTCGAGAAATATGTCGTCATTCTGCCCAAGGCGCCCGATCAGGCCGCCTTCGTCGAACAGCTCAAGAGCGCATTCCGCGACGCCCAGCCCGGCGATCTGGAGTTCATCGAAAGCGACGATCGCGCCAACCAGATCACGATGATTGCGATCAAGAACCTGTTTCCGCTCCGTTACCTGCGGATCCTGCCCTTCCTGGCCGAGCGTTATGCCGCGCGGATCGCCGCCAACCCAGTGCGTTACTCGCTGGAATTGCATACCGAGGGCAGCCTCGAAACCTATCCGCCGCTGTTCGTGAAATCGGGTGACGAACTGCGGCGCGAGGCGACGGCCTATTTGCTGCTCGCGCAGGCCTTCGGCGCCGTACGGGCCGGGTCCAACGGCCTGCAATTGCTCAGCAAGGATGCCGACGGCTTCGACAATGTCCCGCAGACACTCGGCGCCAATCTGTTCGCGGCTGCCGACGCGGTCGATTTCACGACGCTCGATACGCTGAAGCGCACCGTCGACGAGGGCATGGCCAAAGCAGCGGACAAGGCGGGTCTCGAAGCTTCGGTGAAACAGGCGGTCGAGGATGCCAAGCCCTTGGTGAACGGCGACGTGGGGGATCCCCGCTATCGCGCGCTCGTCGAGGCGGGCCGCGCCGCGCTCAAGATGATCAGGGGATAATCGAATGGCCGATCGTGTGGGCCGGTGTGTCAACATCGGGAATTGCAGCCTGGCGGACAAACGTCAGCCGATCATCGTCCAGCCGGGCACCGATTTCATCTGCCCCGAATGCGGCAAGGGGTTGATCACCGCGCTGGGCGCATCCGGATCGTCGGGCGGCACGCAGCGCAACCTGCTGATGGTCGGCGGGAGCGTTCTGGCGCTCGCCATCGTCGGCGGGGCACTGCTCGGGCTGAAATCCTGCTCGCGCACGCCCGGCTCGATCACCGTCGCCCTGCCGGCGATCGTAAGCAGTGGCGGCACCGAGCCGATGCTACGCATCGGCGGATCGAATACGATCGGCGACAAGCTTGCACCGGCGCTGGCTGCAGCATGGCTGAAAACGCTGGGCTGCACCTCCACGACGACGACGGTGCCGGCCAAGGACGAGAGCGTCATATCGTGCGAGGCCGACGGCAAGACCTTGTCCGTCTCGATCAGCGCCAAGGGGACGGAGACCGGGTTCTCCGGCCTGGCGTCGGGCGCGTTCGACATCGCCATGGCGTCCGATCGGATCGATCCCGCCCAGGCGGCTTCGCTCGCCGCGCTCGGGGACATGACCGCGCCGGCTTCCGAGCATGTGATCGCGTTCGACGGCGTCGCCATCGTGGTCAATCCGGGCAATCCGGTTCGCAAATTGTCGCTGGATCAGGCGGCAGGATTGTTTTCGGGCGTGATCGGCGATTGGGCCCAGGTGGGCGGAACACCGGGCCATGTGCAGGTCTACGCGCGCGACGAGAAATCGGGGACCTGGAAATTCTTCAAGCGTTCGATCCTCGACAGTCATGGCGCGACACTGGCGAACGATGCCAAAAGGTTCGAATCCGGCACCGATCTGGGCAGCGCGGTGCTGAGCGATCCCGGCGGCATCGGTTTCGTCGGTTTCAATTCGATCGCCTCGGCACGGCCGGTTGCCCTTGCCGCGGCCGGCGCGCAGTCGCTCGTCCCCAACCGCTTCTCGATCGCGACCGAGGATTATGCCCTGTCACGGCAACTCTATCTCTACACGGCGGCCGCGCCGAAGCGCCCGAACGTGTTACGCTTCCTGGCCTTCGTCGCATCGCCGGCCGGACAGGCCGTCGTAGAAGCCACCGGTTTCGTGCCGCGAACGGTCAAGCAGGAAACGATGGGCGCACAGGATGGGGCGCCTGCGCGCTATACCCAGCTTACGAACGGAGCCCTGCGGCTGACCTCGACCTTCCGCTTCGACAGCGGCAAATCCAGCTTCAACACCCGATCGCTGAGCGAACCGGAACTGGTCGAACAGTTCCTCACCGACAACCATATCGCACCTGACAAATTGATGCTGTTCGGCTTTGCCGACAGCCGCGGGGGCGAGGCGCTCAATCTCAGGCTTTCGCAGGACCGTGCGAACTATGTCCGCGAGGCGCTGGCCACGCGGGGATTGACGCCCGGCATCGTCGAAGGCTTCGGCACCGCACTTCCCGTGGCCGACAATGTCACGACCGTGGGCCAACAGAAGAACCGGCGCGTCGAAGTCTGGATCAAGCGCTAGCGGCGTACACCAGGCGCGATCGGCAAAGACCACCAACCGTTACACAGCGCTAACCGGGCCGTGTCAATTTTGAAATGCAACATATTTTATCGATCGGCACGACGCGGATGTATTCGTTGAAAACTTCGAGTGAAGTTCGCGGATTGCATTAACACGTGCATAACTCACTTTTCTTATACTTGGATACGCTTGCAAGTTGATACTTGCGGTTTGATCGCAATTTATTGAGTTCGGCTTACCAGCACGTCGGCATATCTTCATGATATTCTTTTGGGGATCAAGGCCCCTGCCGGTCTCGTCGCCACGACCGTGTTCGATATCACCGGCCGGTGAATATGCAGATCACCGCGCTCTATGCACCGCCGCCGTCGGGCGAGCCGGTACCATTGGTGGTCACCTCACCCTATCCGGATTTCGGCGAATGGAATTGCCGGGCTCCGGCGATCCTGCCAGTGATGGCATGTCCTCAGGACGATCAAATCCGTATCATCTGCGCGAAATGACGGGAGAAAAATACGTGGTGGCAAGAACAGGATTTCTGCTTCCCCTGCTCTGCTTCGCAGGAACGGCACCCGCTCTTGCACAGAACCCGGCGCCCGCCTTTCCGGCGGCAACCGCCGATCAGGCGGCAGCCCTCTACGATCTATGCACAGGCGGTGGACTGGCCCAGCTCACGCGGCCCGATCCCGCCATCAAGGATTATTACCGTCTCGCCAATATCACAGATGCCCAGGCCCGGGACGCGCTGGACGAGCGATGCGACGCGCAGCGGCAAATATGGATCCAGAAGGGCGCGGACGCAGCCAGGCTCGCCGGGCGGGACGCCACTCTTATGCGCGCCCTCGCTGCGCGGCGAGCAGAAATGACGAAGACCCTCGAAGCCATTCATGCACCCGGCCCGCGCCCCGCGGTGACCCTCCGCGAATTTCGCCTGCGTGGCGATGATTATCCTCCGCAGGCCCAGCGCGAAGCGCAGCAGGGCGCCTCGGTCGTGACCTATATGATCGGCACCGATGGCAGGATCGCGGATTGCAAAGCAACCGGCGCAACCGACCTGCTCAATCAGACGAGTTGCAATATCGTATCCCGGCGCAGCCTTTTTGCGCCAGCGCTGGACATGGCCGGGCAGCCTGTAAGCGAGCAACGGACAACGACGATCCATTGGTCCATTCACTGATCGGCCGTCGGGACGGTCGCCCATTCATGCGCCGGCCTGGATAATCCTCCGCACGATTATTTGTCGATAAGCTCGAACGAACTTCGCCCTTACCCGCGCCTCGTCAACGCCCACAACCACCCGCACGTCGCGTTCGCCCAGATGCGGCCCCTTGCCCGCGGCCCAGGTCAGGAGCGCGCCGTAACTGGCGCCCGGCATCAGATCGACGTCCATGGCCAGGCGCGTCTGGCGGGTGGCGATCGACGGGTCCAGCCACACCGCCACCGCCGTCTCGTCCCACAGCGGATAGCCGGGCTGGCTCATCTTCGCGACATAACGTGCCACCGGCTTCCCGGATTTGGTCGCCTGCGCCAGCAGGCCGGCGTCGGCGAGGTTCTGGCGGCTGGCGTCGTTGGTCACCAGGGTCAGTTGGCGCCACGGCGAGGTGAAGACGATCCGCGTCGCCTCCGGGTCCCAGAAATGGTTGATCGACATGCGCGGGGCGTAGATCGCCTGCATGGCGAACTGGTCGGCCGGTCGGTCGATCTCGGGCGGCAGCAGAATGCCGCCTTCCGAAATGAGCTCCTGCACGCGCCCGGCGAAACCGTCGTCCAGCCGCTGCGCGAGCCCGATATTCGTGAGCGGGCCCAACGCCAGGATCGTGACCTGACCCGGATATTTGCGCGTCATGTCGATCATGAACTGCGCCGCGGACCGGGGATCGGGCTTGATGGAGGGCATGCCCTCGTCCAGCGGCGGGACGACGTCCGGCGCGTGGGTCTCACGCCGCTTGATCGTGTTGTAGCTCGGCCAGCTCTCCATCCACGCGCCCTTGTAGGGCATGGGGCTATAAGCGGCCTCGCGCAGCTTGTTGCGCGCTTGCGTGTTGACCAGCGGATAGATCGCGCCCTGCGCCACCGGGATGTCGGTGCGTCCGACCAACTCGAGCATCCGCAGCGTCTGCGCCGTCTCCTCCGGCGCCCAGCCATCGCCGGACTCGGTGGTGATGCCGAGCACCTCGACCGAAGGGTCCTGCAGCAGCATCAGGATCGACTGGAGATTGACCGCCTCGAACGCATCCTGGTCGATGATGACCTTGCGGCGTTCGGCAGCGTCCGCGGGCGGCGCGCCGAAGCTCGCCAACGCGGCCATGAACGAGAGCAAGGTGCACAGCCGTCGCATAGGATCGAAGCCCCCCAAGAGCGGTGCGCACTATCGGCGGCGGCAGCGCCTCTTGTCTAGGCCGTAGACGGATGAACCCGCAGCCACAGCCAAATCGAGGCGGGCTGGGCCATGGTGAGGAACGAGGTCGCGCGCGGCTTATCGACGCTGGATCAGGATCGGCGCCGATATAAGCGCCCGTGGCATCGGCCCTCGCCGGGCTTGGGCATGATGCCCGCTGCGATGGCCGCACCATAGGCTTGCGCGATGAAGTCCATCATTTCGTTCGACGAACTGGAAGCCGCCGCAAATGCGGGCTGCTCATGCGTCCCGCGCGCCACGGCTTTCATCTTTCCGGTCAAGGCCGGGGATCGAAGGAAAGCGCCGGCAAATCCGATTCCGATGCACCCAATCCTAATGCACCCGGCTAGCGCCAGCCCCCCGACCTTTGCCGCAGCCCCGATATGGTCGCTCCTATTCATCGACGAGGTGCAATCGAAGTCGCTCATAATCCTGCCGAAGCTCAGGGGAGAAACCAGCTTCCTCCAGTTCGTCCCCGAGGGCGAACAATCCCGACACGCCCGCCGCTATCGCGCGCTGCCGCCGGCCAGTTCGACCAGATGCGCGCGTGAGAGGCCCGGGGCGAATCGATCGCCGAAATATTGCGTCTCGGCAGCCACCAGCCCGTCGCGAAACTCCATGATACTCACCACATATGACGGGATATCGTCATAAGTCAGGACATATTCTGTGATCCACAGATCGCCAGCGCCAATGATCCGCCGGATCGTGAAACGCTTCCGGTTCGGCTGGAGATAGCGGCTTTCCTGAATGTTGGCCCGCCCCCGGATACGCTCCCCCGATTGCGGATATTCGAGCACCGCGTCCGCATGATAGATTTCATGCTCGATCTCGAAATCGCCCGCGTCCGAAGCTTCCCAATGACGCTTCAACGCGGCCCTTATGGCTTGATCATCCATTTCAACCTCCGACGGCGTACCGTGCCGTCAACGGCGCCTGATGCGAAGGTCGATCTCGGCTCCGGGAAACTCATGTGCGATGTGATCGACCCACTCCATCGCAGCCTTCAACCCGGAAGAAGCAATCGGCCCGGAAGGCTCACAAGCCTTGGCCTTCAGCGCCCATTGCTCTTCGGTGGGAAGCCAGGGCGTTCTCACGCACGTCGCATATTTCTGGCCGACAGCCACATCCTTTCCGGACAGCCCCTTTACTTTCAA
Organism: Sphingomonas sp. MMS24-J13; assembly: GCF_044905095.1. Taxonomy (NCBI): domain Bacteria; kingdom Pseudomonadati; phylum Pseudomonadota; class Alphaproteobacteria; order Sphingomonadales; family Sphingomonadaceae; genus Sphingomonas; species Sphingomonas sp. MMS24-J13. Next base: position 266,858 of record NZ_CP173258.1, on the reverse strand, counting down.
AATGAGCTGCGAAGGCGGCGTATGATCAGCGTAAGCCGGTATAGCGATCAGAATAGTTGTGAGAACGAGCGCCACCTTGACCATAGTATCTCGCAAATCCGCCAGTTCTGGGCCACCCTTCTGCCTGTCCGATTACGCCGCCCCATAAAGCGCGCGCTGGAACAGGCTCAGCGTCCACCCCATCGCCTGCAGGAACAGCGCAGGATCATAGCGCGGCCCCTCGTCGCGCAGGAAAGCGTGCTGGGCATTCACCTCGTGCCACTCATAGGATGCACCGACTTTCTCCAGCCGCGCGCGGATCGCCTCGCGTCCCGCAAACGGCACATGCGGGTCCTGTCGCCCCCAGACGAACATCGTCTGCGCCTTCAACTCCGCCATGCGCGCGAGGCTGTCGTCCGCCTTGCCCGCGCCCAAAGTGCCCGAATGGATATCGGTCGCGTAGAAACAGGCCGCCGCCGCCACCCGCGGATCGAGCGCCGCGCGGAAGGCGAGATGGCCGCCGAGGCAGACGCCCATCGTCGCGAGCTTGCCGGTGCAGGCCTCATGCCCGGCGAGGAATGCCAGCCCGGCACGCGCATCAGCATCGAACGCCGCGACCGGCTTGGTGACCTTCAGGAGATTGCCGCGATCGGTGCCGGCCTGATCATAATGGAGCACCGTGCCTGCCGGCTCATAGTCATGGTAGACCTCGGGCACGCCGACGACATAGCCCTGCCCCGCAATCATTGCCGCCAGCCGCCGGATCGGATCGGTCACCTGATAGATTTCAGAGAAGAACAGCACGCCCGGGAAGCGTCCTGCCACCGCCGGCCGGAACAGATGGATCCGCATGACGCCGCCATCCGCCATCGGCAGGTCCGCAATTTCGTCGGTGCGAATGATCAAGGCGGGTCTCCCGAAACTGGGCCATCGCGGCGGGCGTCGCAGCGCCTTATCGCATCCGCGCTACCCCGACGCGAGAGATCATGCTCTGAAATGGGATCGGCTCCACCTGAAGGACATCGTTCATGAAGCGTCTCGGCATCCTCATCGCCGGCCTGACCCTATCCCCAGCCGCGATCGCGCAGCCGACGCCCTCCGGCAGCGTCGATTATGCGGTGGGCGCCCAATATGATTCGACCCATGTCTATGTGGCCGAGGCCGATTTCGATCGCTTCGTCGCCAGCTTCGTCGCGACGTTCGGCGGCACGACATCGAAGCGCGGCATCTTCCAGGTCACACCGACGCCCAGCCAGACGATCTCGCAGATCGCGCTGACGCCGGTCGGCATCGTTTCGGTCTTCGGCTTCAAGACCCCGATCCCCTATCCGTTCGGCGACGAGCGGACCGGCTATCTCGTCACCGATCTCGATCAGGCCGTGCTGGCCGCGCGGCATGCCGGGGCGACGCGGCTGGTCGAAACCTTCCCCGATCCGATCGGGCGCGACGTGCTGGTGCAATGGCCGGGCGGCGTGGCCATGCAATTCTACTGGCACACGACCAAGCCGAGCTATGCGCCGCTCGCGACCGTACCCGAGAACCGCATCTATCTGACCGCCGACGCAGCCGATCGCTTCATCGCGGCATGGCAGGCGTTCAGCCACGCCACCATCGTCTCGGACGTGGCGGCGGCGCCGGGCGACGAGATCGGCAGGCCGGGAACCACCTATCGCCGCATCCGGCTGACATCGGGCTATGGCAAGATGTCGGTGGCGGTGAGCGATGGCGCGCTGCCCTGGCCTTATGGCCGCGATATCACCGGCTATGAGGTCGCCGATCTCGATGCCACGTTGGCGAAAGCGGAGTCCGCGGGCGCCGCCGTGCTCGTACCTGCCAAGGCTTCGGGCGATCGGCGGGCCGCGATCGTGCAGTTTCCGGGCGGCTACATCGCCGAGATCCACAGCCTCGGCGCGAAATGACGCGATGACGGGCCTTCCCCGCAAGCCCCCTGGCGAGGCGGGCCGGCGAATGCCGCTCGAAATCGATATGGGATGGCCATGCGATCCGGGTGCGGCCACCCGGATCGCATGCGCATTCAGGCCGCGAAGGTTACCCGCAGGGTGGTGCGGCGACGCATCGCACCACCGATCAGGCCGAAGCCGGCCACCATCATCGCCCAGCTTGCCGGCTCGGGCACGATGCCGCCGAAGGCGGTGAAGATACCGGCCGTGGTCTGGCGATAGCCGCCATTGTTGGCGAGCGCGTCGACGCTGAGGTTCCAGCCCATCGCATCGAACGCCGCGAGATCGAGACCGGTGATGGTGCCCATCTGGCCATAGCAGAAGGTGGGATCCATGATCCCGTTGCCGGTCGCGCAGCCCGGCGTATCCTGCCAGTGCGACGCCTGGTCGCCATCGCCATTGTAGGAGCCGGTCGCGAACTTGTTGCCGAACAGGGCCGTGGCGCCGCCATCGACCGAGAAATATTTGGTGCCGCCGACCGACAGATCGAGCGACGGGCCGGTACCCGGCGCGATGCCCGTCGGATCAGTGCTGTAGCGGAACATGTCGAGCGCCGAATAGATCGACGTGTCGTTCAGGCTGTAGCCGAGGCTGCCTTTGCCCGGGCCGTTCGGATCGCCGTAATAATCGAGATAGTCGACACCCGACACGAAGCCGAGCGCATGGCCGATCTCATGCACGGCGACGCCGATGAAATCGATCGTGGCGGCATGGATGCCATTGGTCGGGTTGAAATCGAACGCATAATCGCTGCTGAACGTGACCGACCCGTCGAGCGCGCTGGGTGCGCTGAGCGAACCGCCGATCGCCTTGACCACCGAAGAGTTCAGAAAGAGCGTTTGGCCGCTCCGATCGGCGGCATTGTTGTAGACCAGCTTGCTGGTATCGTCATTGCCGGCGGCATCGACCCCGTTGGTGATGAAGCTGGCCTTGCCCCCGGTCAAAGTCGGCAGGACGATATTCTGATCGAGCGTCGAACTGCTCTTGGTCGCGTTGACGCGGGTTTCCCAGTTGGCGACCGAATAATCGACCTGGCGGCTACCGGTGGACGCGAGGACGCGGGGTGGAAGCGACGAGAAACCGACGCCGAGGTTGATCGTGACGTTGTTCGTCAGCACCGAACCCCAATAATCCGCAGCGAGTGTGAAGCCCTGCTGTGCCGGAGAACCGGCGACGCCGCCAAGATCAAACAGGTTGATGGTGGCCGCTTCGGCCGAGCCCGCCGCGAGCGCCAGAGCCGCCGCGTTGCAGTACAAAAAGGTCTTGAGCAGCATTGTTCCCCAAATCTCTGCGCCACAGCAGTACTATTTGTTAATCCTGTCTTAAGGTTTATGGCCTGTCAACGCTTCCTGGGCGATGCCGCTTCGGCCATCATCTCCGATAAGCGACGCCTCTGGATCGGACCTGCTATTGCCTACGGAAACGGACCGATCAGCATCGATGGCGATCATGGACAATGCGGCGGTGGCCGGATGGATGGCGCAGCTGAAGAGCGCGCTCGCCCGCCGCGATCGCGCCGAGATCAACCGGATCGTTGCCGCCCTGCTCGACGGGAAGGCCCGGCTCGGCGAGCAATGGCGATCGCTCTCGCAGCTCATGCAGGTAAGCGGCGAACTGACGCTGGCCCACCGGGCGATCGACGCGTTCGTCGCGGGGGCGGGCAACCGGCCGCAGGCGCATTATGCCAAGGTGGTCCTGCTGACCCAATCCGGACGGTTGCGGGAGGCGCACGACCTGCTGGCGAAACTGCCCGCCGACGTGCCCGATCGCGCCGGCCATGCCTATGTCCTCGGCAATACGGCGATGACGCTGGGGCGGGTCGATGAAGCGCGCGATCATCTGCTGACCGCGCTCGAACATCGGCCCGGCTGGGGGCCGGCCTGGCTTTCGCTAGCGACGACGGTCAATCTGGCCAAGGACGCGATCGGCGATCGGATGCTGGCCGAGGGCGCTGCCGCCGAACGCCAGGGCGCCGCCGATCTGGCGCGCTATTGCTATGCGCTGGGCAAGCTGCATGCCGATCGTGGCGATCCCGCCGCCACCGCCGCCGCGTTCGCCCGGGGCGCCGCATTGTTGCGATCGGAGACGCCGTACAGCCGCGCCGGCAACAGCAGGAATGCGCAATCGGCGATGACCGGCTGGTCCCCCGCCTTGCTCGGGCGGATGCGCGAAGGCCGTGTCCGCGAAACCGGCCGCCCGATCTTCGTCACCGGCCTCCCCCGATCGGGTACCACGCTGGTAGAGCATATCCTCGCCAGCCACAGCGCCGTCCAGGACGGGGGTGAACTCAACATCATCCAGCATATCGCGGTCGCCGCCGGCGGCGTCTCCGGCCATGATCTCGAACGCTATATCGCTGGTGGCGGCAGCCCAGACCGATTGGCCGAACTCTACCTCCACCTCCTCGCCGAGCGTCATCCCGGCACCGGCCGCGTGGTCGACAAGACAATCGACGTCAGCCGCTGCATGGGGCTGATCGCCGCGGCGCTGCCCGATGCGCCCCTGATCTGGATGCGGCGCGATCCGCTCGACAATGCCTGGTCGTGCTTTCGCACCTTCTTCATCCACGGCGTCGCGTGGAGCTACAGCCTGACCGACATCGCCCATCACTTCCGGCTGGAGGATGCGATGATGGCGCACTGGAAGGCGCAGCTCGGCGATCGGTTGCTGATCGTGCCTTATGCCGAGCTGGTCGAGGAGCCGGCGCTGTGGACCGCCCGCCTGCTGGCGCATTGCGGCCTCGCCGACGAAGCGGCAGCCTATACGCCGCACCTCACCGAGCGCACGGTGACCACCGCGAGCGCGCTTCAGGTGCGGCGTCCGATCAATCGCGACGGGCTCGGCGTCGCCGAACCCTATCGCGCCTTCATGCAGCCGTTCATCGATGCCTATGCGAACGGCGACTGACCGGCAGAGTTGATTGCTGCCTGCGCTAATGGTTATCGCGTTAAGGTGACCAGCCCCATCGACCCCGACATCAAGGCCGCGCGTGTGACCGCCATCGTGCTGGCGGCGGCGATGTTCATGGTCGGGCTCGACAGCACGGTGCTGGTGACCGCCCTGCCGCGCATGGCGCGCGATTTCGGGGTGCCACCGACCTCGCTCAGCAGCTCGATCACGATCTATCTGCTGGTTTCGACCGCCTTGATGCCGATGAGCAGCTGGATCGGGCAGCAATTCGGCCCAAGGCGCATCTTCGCCGGCGCGATCGTCGGCTTCACGCTCGCCTCGATCGGTTGCGGTCTCGCGCCCAGCCTGCCCGCGCTCCTGATTGCGCGCGCGCTGCAGGCGGCGTTCGCAAGCATGATGGTGCCGGTCGGCAATCTGGTCCTGCTCAAGATCACCCCGAAATCGTATCTCGTCGCGGCGATGGCGATCAGCTCGACCCCGTCGTTGATCGCGCCGGTCGTCGGTCCGCCGATCGGGGGCTTCATCACCACCGTCCTCGATTGGCCGTGGGTATTCTTCATCAACGCTCCGATCGGGCTGATCGGCGTGATCGCGGCGCGGCGCTATATTCCGAGGCTGCCCGCCGCGCCGCGCATACCGTTCGATTTCCGCGGCTTTGCGATCACCGCCTGCGCGCTGTGCGCGTTGATCGTCGGGCTCGATCGGCTCGGCGGCCATGGCGCGGACTGGCGCGTAGGCGGCGCGATCCTCGCGCTGGGCGTGGTCCTCACGCTGCTGGCCGGCCGCCATGCGCGGCGCGCGGCGCATCCGATCGTGCCGCTCGGCCCGATGCGCCATCCCTGCTTCTTCACCGCGACGATCGGCGCGGGCACCTTCGTGCGGATCGCCTTCACCGCGCACGGCTTCGTCCTGCCGCTGATGCTTCAGATCGGGCTGGGGCTCAGCCCGTTTCAGGCCGGGCTGTTGCTGCTCGCGACCAACGGCGGCGATCTCGTGCTCAAGCCGGTGTGCGGCAAGGCGCTGCGGCGCTGGGGGTTCCGATCGATGCTGGTGAGCGGCGCCGTGCTGTTGGCGGGATCGCTGGCGGCGTGCGCACTGCTCGGCCCGGCGATCCCGTTCGCCGGCCTGTTCGCGATCCTGTTCGTGGTCGGCATGTGCCGATCGACCCTGTTCACCGCGCTGATGACCTTGCGCTTCGCCGATATGCCGCCGGCCGAACTGGGCGGCGCGCAGGTGCTGGGCAACCTGGTCAATTCGATGGGTCAGGCCACCGCCATCTCGGGGGCGGCGCTGCTGCTCAACCTGCTGAGCCCTGGTTTGCATGCGCCCGATCTCGGCGCGTTCCGGATTGCGATGCTGGTGCTGGCGGCGATCGCCGCGGCCGGCGCGCCATTATTCGCGCGGCTGTCGCGCAACGCCGGGGCGGAGGTGACCGGCCGGATCGTGGTCGAGAGCGATGCGATGGGGCAGATGGAATAGTCTTGGACGCACTCTCCCGAGGGGAAAGGTTTCAGGACGGCTTCAGATAGATGGCCCGTCCGCACGCCGCGCAGCACAGATCCTCGGTCGGCACCGGCAGCGGCTCGGCCGGCTCGCTCGACCCCGCACAGCACGCGCACGAGGACGATCCCGTCATCGCGTCGAACTGGTCGAGCATCGCATCGGTCCACAGCGCGCTGCAGAACGGGCAGGATGGCCGGCTGATGTCGGCGTGGGTGTGGGTGGAATGATCGTTCATGAGCACCCTCTACCCCAATTCCGCCCGCCGCGAGATGACATAGGTCTCGTTGTTGAACCACAGCCCGCCATGCTGCCGCAGCGCCGATCGGGTGACATCCAGATAATCGTCGCGGTTCATCACCGCGGCCAGCCGGCGGTCTTCGATCTGCGCGACGTAGCTCGCCGCATTCCATGCCGCGATCAGAGTCGAGGTGCCGATCTCGCCCTTGGGATCGATCTCGGTCGAGAGCGTGTGGATGTGATAGCGGAACAGGGATTCGGCATCGGTGAGGTGGTGGAAGCGATAGGCGAGCGCCGACGGCCCCAGCGCGCGCTTGACCTCGTCCATCAATTCGGCGCGGCCGGTGGTAAAAGGGTCTTCACCCGGCCACACCGATCGGATGATCTCCATTCCCGGATCGGATCCGTGCGAATGGACCCCCATCAGCCGCCCGTTGGGCCGTAGCGCGCGCACGATCGGCGCGACGACCCGGCGCGCCTTGAAATCGATCGGCGCCCGCGCGCGATAGGGCTGCGACAGCAGCGCGAAATCGAACTCCGCGCGCGCCAGGCCGCGCCGCGGCAGCACCGAATCCAGCACGAACTGATTGTCGCGCCGATAGATCACCAGCACCGCCGGGGTCTTGTTGACCGGATGCCCGGTGCGGCTGCTGACCTCGACCTGCCAATTCTGCTCGAGGAAGGGCTGGAGGCCGGCGATCGCCTCCTCGAAATCGCCCGCGGTCGATCCCTCGAGCGCCACCTCGTGCCACACCATCTGGCTCGCCGCGATCGGCGAATCCGGGCGCAGCCACGGCGCCTCGGTATAAGGCAGGTTGGTGACGACCAGCACGGTCGCCGGATGCTCCTGGAAGCGATCGGGCATCTTCTCCAGCATCAGCCGGACATTCTCGATGCTGATCTCCTTGGCGACCGCGTAGAAGGGGAGCCACGGATAGCGCCGGTGCGCGCCGCGCAGCAGCCGGGCGAAGGCGGTGCCGTCGCCGGTGCCGCCGTCGAACAGGCGGATCGCCGGCGGCTGCGGCTGGGTCAGCATCAATTGCTCGAGCGCGCGATCGGCGATGATCTGCTTCTCGCACGACGTGTTGACGAACATCAGATATTTCTGACGATTGTCGTAGAAGCGGAAATTATGTTCGGGCGGCAGATCGCGATCGCGCCGGATCAGCGAGCGCAGGCTGCGCTCCGATGGCCCGCCCTGCTCGGCGATGAAGCGGTGGACCCGATCGACCGTCTGCAAGGTCACCTTCCCGCCCTGCTGGAGCCGGTTGACGAACTTGCCGTCATTCACCGCCAGCCGGCCGAAGGTGGTCTGCGCGATGCGCAGGCGGCGGCAGGCGTCGTCGATCTGCGCGAGCAGCACGTCCGCGTCGGTCATGCCGGCGTCGGCCATCACCGCCACCGCATCGGCACGCAGCCGCCCTTCAGGACCAGATCCCTCATCACTCTCCCCTCGATCCGGTTTGGCGCAGGCCCCGGGGTTTTCCCCGATCGCCGGCTACGGATTCGGCGCCAATCCTATCAACTCGTTCAGCTTTGGCTACGGAGAAGCGCAAAGCCCGCCGCATCAGTCGATCCAGCCGCGCTCGGCGCGGGCACAGGCACGGGCATAGGGCTTGAGCCCCTGCCACGTGATCAGGATCGCGATCGCACCCATGGTGGCGGCATTGAGCGCGATCGAGTATCCCAGCTTGGTCGGATCGCGGAACACATAATCGGTGAACAGGGCCACGATCAGCGGGCTCAGCGCGAAGGCGACGACGTTGGTGCTGAACTGGCTGAGCGAGCTGATCTGCGCCCGGATGCGCGGCGGTGCGACGATCTGGATCGCGGCGAAACCCGGCCCCATCCCGATCGTGCCGAGAAAGATCGCGCATGCATTGCACGCGAGCACCAGCCAGGGATTGGGCAACAGGGGCGAGAGCGTCCACAAGGGCACCGACGCGATCAGTCCATAAAGGACGATCCGCAGATTGGCGTCGGGGCGGCCTTGCTTGGTCCAATATTCGGAGATCTTGCCGCCGACGATCGTCGCGAGCGGCGAGACCACCAAAGTCATCCCGCCGGTGACCATGCCGACGGTCGACAATTCCCAGTGGAAGCGGCGGTGGAAGAAGGTCGCGCCCCAGGTCGCCTGCCCTGCCGCGAGCAATATCTTCATCCCCGCTCCGCCGATCGCCGCCAGCCAGGTGCGCCAATCGTCACGGAGCACGCGCAGCACCTGCTTGACCGGCACCGGCGCCGGCCGGCCCGCACCGACCCCGCGCCGCGCAGGCTCGTGCGTCGTCATGACCATGAACGCCCAGAGGAAGCCCGGCAGCCCGACGACGATGAACACCCATTGCCACGGCCGGATGATCCCGATCATCGGCACCGCCATCGGTGGCACATGCCGGACCAAAGCGAGGATGGCGCCGCCACAGAATTGCGCGAGCCCGATGCCCAGCATCGCCCCGATCGCAAGCACGCCGACCCCGAACGCCACCTTTTCACGCGGGAAGCTATCCGCCACGATCGACCAGCTCGCCGGGCCATAACCGGATTCGCCGATACCGATCCCGAGCCGCGATGCGATCAGCCCCGCATAATTTTGCGCGAGCCCCCCCGTCATCGTGCAGAAGCCCCACACGCCGATGCTGATCGCGATGAGATTGCGCCGGTTCCAGCTATCGGCGATGCGCGCGATCGGGATGCCGGCAATGCCGTAGGTGATCGAGAATGCCGCCCCGATCAGGAAGGCGACTTCGGTATCGGTCAGCGCGAAATCATGTTTGATCGGGTCGATCAGCAGCGCCATCACGGTGCGATCGAGGGTGGAGAACATCACCACCACGGTGAGAACGGCGAGCGAATAATAAGCCTGTCGCCGGGATGGGAGCGGCGGATCGGTGATCGTCGCCTGCGCAGGATTTGGCCCACTCACATCATTCTCCCTCTCGATCGGCTTTTTTATCTGGGTGCCGTCGATTGCAGGGCGCATGCCCCATCGTTCGAGAGGTGCCACGCCGATCGGCCCGACGCTTAGCCCGGACGGAAGTGCGTGCTGCATCTGACGGATGGGGCGCGGGATCGACCTAAGGTTGACGAACCATCACCTGCCGCGGCTTGCCAATCCGCCCGCCGCCTGACAACGCGCTATAAAAGCGGCATTTCCGTTACATGCGGCGCTCTGGTCGTCCTGTACGGGCGATGGCTCGCCGCTTCATCGAATTGGGTCGGAAGAGGGGAAGCCTTGGCACGGGTGGGTTACGTGGGACGTGCTGGCGTCTTGGCCTGCCTCGCGGCGGCCACCTTGGTCGGAGGGCTCGATCCCGCCGCGGCGACCAAACGCTACCAGGATCGGGTCACGATCGATTGGCGGACACCCACCAGCACCTTCCGCCCCGCCGACGTTTTCGGCATCGCGGTCGATGGCGGACCGGAGGCGCAGGTCAGCCGGCTGTTCCTGCCCGCCAATCGCAAGGCGCTGCGCGACCTGGGTGGGCTGCGGACCTCATATCGGCTGCGCACCGAGCTCGGAATCGAAGCCTGGCATTGGAGTTCGCATGGCCGCTGGAGCGATATGGCGCACCAGCAAGGGTATTGGACAGGCGATCCCAAGGCCGCGGTGGATCGTATCGGCTTCGGCTACAGGCTTGCGCGGCGCGGCGACACGCATGACGAGGCCAATGACGATGGCTATTCGCGCCTGGACGACGGCGATGCGGCGACCTTCTGGAAGAGCAATCCCTATCTCGACGCGCGCTTCACCGGCATTGCCGGGGATCACCGGGATTGGTTGATCGCCGAATGGCCCGAGCCCCGGCCGATCGACGCCATCACGATCCATTGGGCCGATCCCTATGCCGTCCGCTTCGAGGTCCAATATTGGATCGGACGCGATGAATATAGCGGGCACTGGGCCGCGTTTCCGCGGGGCGTCGTCAGCGAAGGCCGGGGCGGGGTAACGACCCTGCGGCTGGCCGACGCCCCGATCAGAACGCGCTTCGTGCGTGTGCTGATGACCCGATCGTCACACACCGCGCCGGCCGGCGCGACGGACGAACGCGACGCGATCGGCTATGCCGTGGCCGAAATCGCGCTCGGGCAGCTCTCGCCGTCGGGACAGCTGGACGACGCCGTGCGTCACGGCCGCGATGCCCGGCACCAGACCGCCATGCATGTCTCGTCGACCGATCCGTGGCATCGCGCAAGCGACCGCGATCCGGACGCGGCACAACCGTCGCCGGTGGCGCTGCGGCAGGCCGGGGTCATGCCGGGCGGCCCGGTGATGCTGCCGGTGGGCATCCTCTACGATACGCCCGAGAACATGCTCGCGCTGATCGAACAGCTGGAACGCAACGGGGTGGCGCTGGATCGTGTCGAACTCGGCGAAGAACCCGACGGTCAATTGATCGGTGCCGACGATTATGGCGCGCTCTATCTCGAATTCGCCCGACTCATCCGCAGCCGGTATCCCAGGCTCGAAGTGGGCGGACCCAGCCTGGTCAACGGCGTATCCGATACCTGGCTCGACGCCGATCCCGACTCGAGCTGGACGAGCCGTTTCATCAAATATCTGAAATCGCGCGACGCGCTCGATCAGCTCGATTTCTTCTCCTACGAATATTTCCCGTTCGACAATGTGTGCGGATCCGCCGCGGCCAAACTCCGCTCGCAGACCGCACAGATGCGCGACCTTTACGCACGGCTCGAGGCCGACGGCGTCCCGAGCGACATTCCGTGGTTCATCACCGAACTCGGCTATTCGGCGTTCGGCGGGGCGCCGCTGGTGCAGATGCCCAGCGCACTGGCGACGGCGGACATATTCGGCGGCCTGCTGCAGCGTGATGCGCAGGGAATATTCGCCTACGGGATCACCCCAAGCGACCTCATCAGCGGCGAGAAACGCTGTGCCGGGCGGGGCGACCTCATGTTCTGGCTCGCCGACCGGCACGGGCGCGCATCGTGGACGATGCCGAGCCTTCGCGCGTTGAACCTGCTCACCAAGGTCTGGACCGATCCCGCAGGGGGGCCCCACCGGATTTTCCCCGTCCGCTCGATCCTGCGCGACCGGGAGGGGCGAGCGCTGGTATCGGCCTATGCGGTGCAGCGGCCGGACGCGCGCTGGAGCCTGCTGCTGGTCAACCGATCCTGGCGACGCATCCGCACCAGGATCGCGTTCGGCGATGCGCGCGCCGTGCCCGGTGGACACGTCGACGTCGCCCAATATTCGGCGGATCAGTATCGCTGGGCCGACCCGGCCGACGGAGGCCATCCTTCGCGCGATCGCACGCCAAGCCGGCACCATATCCGCGACTGGTCCGGCAGCCTGGCGCTGCCGCGATTTTCAATCAGCGTGTTGACGGGCAATTGGCGGGGTTGGGCGCCCCCGGCCATGCCCGATATCGACATCGCCGCCGCCATACCCCCCTCGCCGCGCGCAGATGACGCGAAGGATATCGACGGCACGAACGAATAATCCACTGCACCACCATGCAGGTGTCGTCCGGGAAGACTGTGTCGGAAGGCCGGCCAAGAGGCCTGAACTCCCGCCCCCCGCCGGGCTAACCGACCCCTGCCGGAGCTGTCATTACGTCTGTCGTACCGGGCAGTGACATGTCCCGGCTTGATCGGATCAGGTGGACGCGGCCGATATGGAAATCCCGACCTCAGGTTTCGCCTGCGACAGTTGCCCGGGCTCCATGTTGAAATGCTTCAGAACGACATTGCGGCGGCGGATCAGCGCCGCGTAACGCGCGGCCAGATCTCGGTGGATCCCCGCGACTGACGGATTCGGCGAACTCTCGGCGCGCGCCAGCTCCTCCCGTTCGCGGAGCTGGAAATATTCGGTGTCGAAATCATTCATGTCGCCCACCCCAAACTGAATGAGCGCCAAGTCTATCGGCAATCGGCCGGACGATGTGCAACATGGATCATGCACTGCCGGGCAAATTGCATCCGAATGGGAGCTAAAGTGCCGCCGATCCAGAGATTTCGGGATCAATCCCCGACATTGTCGATCGGACCATCCTCAATTGGCGCGTCACGTCGCAGGCTCGCGCTGATCGCCTGCAGGAGCGTCAGCGACTTCTCCATCGTCGCCGGCGAGTCGCCCAGCTCGGCCGCAATATCAGCCTTCACCTCCGCCGCCACATCGACGACCTCGACCGCGTCCTCGACGCTGAGAATCGAGCGGGCGACGAGCCCGTGAATCAAGCTCTCGACCAGCAGCATCGCGGCCTGCCCATGCGCATCGGGCTCGGGCAATCCAGCGCCGACACGCGCGGAATCATTGTCATTGACGCTGTCTGCCATGTCGCCGCTCCACGTCAGGCGAGAGCATGCTGCACTCTCAGCCGCCGGAGCCTGTGCGAAAGCCGACGATGATCTTGCCCCTAGCCGAAAAGGCGGCTGCAGACATTATCTACATCAACAATAGACAATAACTTTAAACAATATCAAATTCTCGACGCACGTGGGATCAAGGCGGATGAAAAATCGCTTCGTCGATCGGCTGCGGGGCTATTCTCCGTTAGGAACGGACGACGTAACGGCGCTTATCGCCGCGACCGCGCGGCCACGGACCTATCCGGCGCGGCGCGATCTGATCCGCGAGGGCGATCGGCCCGGGCCCGTCTTCGTCATCCTCGAGGGGTGGGCGCACCGCTACAAGATCCTGCCGAACGGTACGCGGCAGGTGCTCGCATTCCTGATGCCAGGGGATTCGTGCGATCTCCATATCGGGCTGCTCGCCGAAATGGATCACGGCATCCAGACGATCGGCCCGGCGCTCGTCGCGACGATCGACCGCGCCGAAATGGATACGATCATGGAGACCCGACCTGCCGTCGCGCGCGCCATGTATGTCGGTCAGCTGATCGACGAAGGCACGATGCGCGCGTGGATCACCAGCATGGGCCGGCGGCAAAGCATCGAACGGGTCGCCCACCTCATGTGCAAACTCTATGCGCGCGCCACCAATATCGGGCTGGCGAGCGGAACCGATCTCGAATTGCCGATCTCGCAACTGCTCCTGGCCGATGCGCTGGGCATGACCCCGGTCCACATCAACCGGGTTCTGCGCAAACTTCGCGAGAGCGGCGCGATGACGCTCAATCGCGGCAGCCTCGTCATTTCAGATCCGGCGACCCTGGTCAGGATCGCGGGTTTCGACGAAAATTATCTCCACCGGCGAATACGCAAGGCCGCCTGAGCGGGATCGTTCGGCGTAAGGCGATCGCGCCGCCGATTATCGGCCGTGGCCATTGCGCCGCATGGCCCATCGCCTTCGGGCACCGTCGAGCAGCCGCGTGCAAATCGCCCTGCCACGCCGATTGGCCTAATGGCCGTGCGCCTTCGCCGGATCGACCGCGAACATCACCGTCTGTGTCACGACCGATCGAACCGGCGCGCCGGCGCGGTCCGTCACCTGCGCGACCGGCAACATGGTCGCGACCTTGCACGCCAACGTGTCGAGGACCGGCTCGCGGCTCGGCCCGGTCACGGTGCAGGCCTCGACCTTGCCCTGCTGGTCGACGAGTTGCTCGATCTTGACCGCCTGTGGATCGCCGCGCCCCGGCAGCCGATTGACCGGCACGACGACGTCATAGGCAACGCCGTTCTGCGGCGTGCCGGTTCCCGTCGCGAAGTTGATCGCCATCGTCCAGACGCCCCAGGCCGGCTGGCCATTCTCCGTCGCGGGCGCGAACCGGCTGCGTTTCACCAGCACATCGCAGACCGGCCAATCGAAATTCCCCTGGCTCTGGTCCATCACCGGCTCGCACGCCGCCGCCCTGCCCTTCGGATCGACCACGATCGCCACCCGCCGCGGGACCCGCGCGGTCGTGCCCTGGGTGACGCCGGGATAATCTTCGGCCCCTAGCCAATGTTCGGGGCGGATCGACTGTGGCGCGGTGAAGGCCGCGGCCAGCATCCATAGCCCGATCATACGCCTGTTCCCCCCGTGTTTCGCCAGCAGATTAGGTGGCGTGTGTCGGTGTTGGCAAGCGCCGGCAGGCTGGCGCGCATGACAGCGGCCTGACCGCAAGACCCGCAACCCACAACCGCCAAGCAGGGCAAACACGCTCAAGTCGAACCGAAGGATGGCGATCATCGTCGCCTGCGACAGCCCGAGCGCCAGCAGGTCAAGGCTGCCGGGATCGATCTGCGGCACGTGCACGATGCCGAGTTGCCAGTCGCCGACGCGAGAGCCGGTGATAATGATCGACCGCCACTTGGCCGACCCAGGCGAGGACGGCATAAGCCCCGCCGAAGGTGAGCATCGCCATTTGGGAAAAGAACGTCGAGATCGCGCTGTCGACCGGCGCAAGCGCAACTACCAGTCACACCGGCACGACCCGAGCGAAAGCGCGCGCAGTTCCACCACCTTCGGATGGTCCGCAGGTGCCCGGTTGCGGTCATCGAGCAACCTGGTCACAAGGGCTCGATAGCGTTGGTTGCCAACGGGGGACAAAATGAAGTTTTCGGCGGCCCGGCTCGTTCGCGGCGGATCCAGGAAAGCAACGCGATATGATTCGGTTGCAGCGTATCGACGCCTCCTGGACGAGAAGCTGAAGCATCATGGCCAAAACCGGGATCTGGCCTTTGCCGAAGCTGTCGGTTCCCTTAGCGTTGAATTGTTCAGGTCCCAAGGGGACGTTCAGGTCTCAGGCCTGCGCCATTATGGTCTGGCCGATGGAATGCGGATCTATGATCTGGGCTGCGGGTGCGGCCGGACGGCGCAGGCGCTGCAGCGATCGGGGTGGCAGGGGCATTATACGGGCACCGACATCGTCGACGGATTCATTACCGAACTTTTGAACAAGTGCCCCGGATACGAAGCGTTCGTTCACCGCAGACCGACGATACGCGCCGCAGACGCCGCCTTGGACATGATCTATCATTGGTCGGTCTTTACGCATATTTCTCCCGAAGAAAGCTTTCTTTATCTGAAAGACAGCTTCCGGGCACTCAAACCCGGCGGAAAAACGGTATTTACCTTCGTGGAACTCGCCGATCCCTCGCATCGCGTTCTCTTCCACCGCCGCGTTGATCAGTTCGCCAAAGAACAACCAGACTTGATACTGGATGTATTCTTGCACCGCGACTGGTTACGGCTTTGGGCGGAAACGATCGGGTTCTCCGAACCCACTTTCATAGACGGCAACGACGGCACCAACCATCAGCCTTTCTGGCAGACGATCGCCATCATGAACAAACCGGAATAGAATGGGCGGAAGGTGCACCGGGTCGAATAACCGCATCGTCGCGGTTGGGCGCCCATTCCGCAACGCGCGCCCCATCCGATTCACGCTGACGTCGGCATCGCCGGTTGCGCGTTGGCCGCCAGCGTCTCCCGCACCCGGGCGAGCGCCGCAGCGCGGGGATCGCGTTCACCCAGCAGGCGGAAGGTCCCCGTCAAAGCAAAAGCGCAATGGCCGTGAACGGTGGCGACGAGCGAGCGGGTGAGCGCCGGGATCCTATCGGCCGGGGTGTGCGGCAGGGTGCGGGCGATCTCGGCCTCGATGATGCCGGTCAGGCCGGCGCGCAGGCGGCGATAGTCTTCGGGCAGTTCGACGTCGGGCGGCAGGCGATGATCGTAGATCGCCATCCACAGATTGGGATTGCCCTCGGCGAAATCGAAATAGCCCTCGACCAGCGCGGCGATGCGATCGTGGCCCGCCTCCGCCAGCTTCGTGCGGAGAGCCTCCGCCCATAAGACGAAAGTGCCGCTGTTCAGCGCGGTCAGCAGGGCATCGTGGCTGCCGAAGACGTTGAAGATCGTCCCGATCGAATAGCCGATCCGCTTGGCCACCTCGCGCGCGGAGAAGCGCGCATAGCCGACTTCGGCGAGCAGGGCCTGCCCTCCGGATAGGATCAACGCCTGGAGTTCATCGCGAGTGTGATCGGATCGGCGGCCCATGGGGATGGGTTAGGCATTAAATTGATCAGTGTCTAATTATTTTATTGAACAGCGCTCATTTTAGGAGTAGCCGGAAAATCGGAGAAGCGGTGGATCCTCCGTTCGTGTCGAGCGAAGTCGAGACACGTAAGCGCGGAGCGTCCCTCGACTTCGCTCGGGACGAACGGATAATTCGTGTATGCCCGATAAAAGAGGACAAGAACAAGCCATGTCCGCACCCAATTTCTCGCTGCTCGGCAAGCGTCGTTTCGGGCCGCTGTTCGTCGTCCAGTTCCTGGGCGCATTCAACGACAACGTGCTCAAATATGCGATGTTGTTCCTCGCCAACTTCACGATCTACGCGAGCGATCCGGGCCGATCGGCGATTCTGGCGACGATCGCGACCGGCATCTTCATATTGCCCTACTTCCTCTTCTCGGCGCTGGCGGGCGAGCTCGCCGATGCGTGGGACAAGGCGTGGCTGATGCGTGCGGTGAAGGGCGCGGAGATCGCCTTCATGGCGCTCGGGCTGGCCGGTTTGTGGCTCCAGTCGGTGCCTTTGCTGCTGCTCGCCCTGTTCTTCATGGGCTGCCATTCGACCATCTTCGGTCCGATCAAATATTCGATCATGCCGCAGCAATTGGGTGCGCATGAGATCATGGGCGGCACCGGGCTGATCGAGGCCGGCACCTTCCTCGCCATTCTCGGCGGGCAGTTGCTCGCCGGCGTGGTGGCGCCGTGGGAAGCCGGTCTGATCGCGACCGGGCTGGCGTGCGTCGGCTTCTTCGCCAGCCTGTTCGTGCCCCCTGCCCCGCCGGTCGCAAAGGTGACGATCACGCGCAATCCGTTCGCCAGCACCTGGGCGGTGCTGAAGGCGGCCCACTCGGGACGCGGGGTGTGGCTGTCGATCCTGGGGATCAGCTGGTTCTTCGCGATCGGCGCGGTGATGGTGTCCGAATTCCTGCCGCTCGTCTCGAACAATCTCGGCGGGCGCGAGCAGGTGGTGACTCTGTTCCTGATCGTCTTCTCGATCGCGATCGCGGTGGGATCGATGCTGGTCAACAAGCTTCTCGATGGGGCGGTTTCGGCGCGATACGTGCCGGTCGCGGCATTGCTGATGTCGGGCTTCATGCTCGATCTGTGGCGGGTGACGAGCCGGTTCGTCATCGTCACGCCGCATGCCACGATCGCGCAGTTCGTCGCGACGCGGGGAAGCTGGCACATATTGTTCGATCTCGCAGCACTCGCGATCGCGGGCGGCATGTTCGTCGTGCCGCTCTATGCGATCCTGCAGACGACGAGCCCGCCCGACGGCCGCTCGCGCGTCATCGCCGCCAACAATATCGTCAATGCGATCGTCATGGTGCTGGTGGTAGCCGTGGCGACCGGGCTGCTCGGCATGGGCGTCACCATCCCCGGCATCATCGGCGCGATGGGCTTCTCGACGCTGGCGGTCGCGCTCATCTCCTGCTGGCTGCTGCCCGATACGGCGATCAAGGCGACGATCCGCACGATCCTGAAACTGCTCTACCGGATCGAGCTCCACGGCGCCGAGAACATGCCCAGGCCAGGCGAGCGCGCGGTGGTGGTGGTCAATCACGTGTCGTGGCTCGACGGGCTGCTGCTCGCCGCCTTCCTGCCCGGCAAGCCGGTGTTCGCGGTCCATAGCGCGATCACGCGGAAATGGTGGATCCAGCCCGCGCTCAAGCTGTTCCGCGCCTTTCCGGTCGATCCGACCAACCCGATGGCGACCAAGGCGATGGTGCGCGCGGTGAAGGAGGGCAACACGCTCGTCATCTTTCCCGAGGGGCGCATCACCGTCACCGGCGCGCTGATGAAGGTGTTCGACGGGCCCGGCATGGTCGCCGACAAGGCCGATGCGCCGATCATCCCGGTGCGGATCGATGGCGCGCAATTCTCGACCTTCTCGCGGCTGCGCGGCAAGGCGCGGCTGCGCAGCTTCCCGAAGATCAGCCTGACGATCCTGCCCCCGCGCCGCTTCGCAATCGACGGCACGATGACGGCCCGCGCCCGCCGCGCCGCCGCCGGACGCCGGCTCTACGACGAGATGAGCGCGATGATCTTCGCGACATCGCCTATCGACCGCACCTTGTTCGAAGCGTTGCTCGACGCGCGCCACGTCCATGGCGGCAAGGCCCTGGTGGTCGAGGATATCAAGCGCGAGCCGCTGAGCTATGACCGCCTGATCGCGGGCAGCCTCGCCCTCGGCCGCCTGTTCGAACGCCACAGCGCGCCGCGCGAGGCGGTGGGGCTGCTGCTACCCAATATCAGCGGCACGGTGGCAAGCGTCTTCGCGCTGCAGGCGATCGGGCGGGTGCCGGCGATGCTCAACTACACCGCCGGTCTCGCCAACCTGAAGGCGGCGTGCCTTGCCGCGGACGTGCGCACGATCGTCACCGCGCGCGCCTTCATAACCCAGGCGAAGCTGGAGCCGATCGTCGCCGGGCTGGAGGCCGATGGCCGCGCGATCCTCTATCTGGAGGATCTGGCGCAGCGGATCGGCTTCGGCGCCAAACTGCGCGCGCTGATCGCGTCACGCTCGGCCGCGCGCTCCCATCGCCGCCGCCGGATCGCGCCGACCGACCCGGCGGTGATCCTGTTCACCAGCGGATCGGAGGGGCTGCCCAAGGGCGTCGTCCTCACCCACCGCAACCTGCTCGCCAATTGCGCGCAATTGTCGGCGCGGATCGATTTCAACTCGTCCGATCTGGTGCTGAACGCGCTCCCCGTCTTCCACAGCTTCGGGCTGACCGGCGGCACCCTGCTGCCCGTGCTCAATGGCATCCGAACCTTGCTCTATCCCAATCCGCTCCATTACCGGATCATCCCGGCGCTGGCGTACGACGCCAATGCGACGATCCTGTTCGGCACCGACACCTTCCTTGCCGGCTATGCCCGCATGGCGCACAATTACGATTTCTATGCCTTGCGCTACATCTTCGCCGGTGCTGAGCGGGTGCGCGACGAGACGCGCAAGGCGTGGAGCGACAAGTTCGGGTTGCGCATCCTGGAGGGTTATGGTGCGACCGAGGCGGGGCCGGTGATCGCGGTCAACACGCCGATGCACTTCCAGGCGGGCAGCGTCGGCCGGCTGCTGCCGGGGATCGAGGCGGAGGTCTCGCCCATGCCCGGCATTACCGAAGGCGGCAAACTCGCGATCCGCGGGCCCAATATCATGGCGGGCTATATGAAGGCGGACCAGCCGGGCGTGCTCCAGCCCCCCGAGGGCGGCTGGCACGACACGGGCGATATCGTGACCCTCGACGAGATGGGCTTCGTCACGATCCGCGGCCGCGCCAAGCGCTTCGCCAAGATCGGCGGCGAGATGGTCTCGCTGCCCGCGGTCGAGGGCTATGCGGCGGCGGCATGGCCGGGCAGCGACCATGCGGCGGTGACGCGGGCGGATGCGCGCAAGGGCGAGCAACTGGTGCTGTTCACGACGCGGACGGGGGCCGTGGCGGCGGAGCTGCAGGCGTGGGGCCGCGCGAACGGAGTCGCGGAGCTGGCGATCCCGCGCGATATCCGCGTGGTGGAGGCGCTGCCGGTGCTGGGGACGGGCAAGCTCGATTATGTCGAGATGGGGCGGCTGGCGGTGGCGTAGCGGACGACTCCGGCATGATGTGACCGATTTTTTATTCGACCAGGTGACCCTTTCCGCGCTCCCGACGAATAAGAGTTCATGCGCCCGAACCTCATCTCGAGACTCGTTTCGAAACGCTCGCCGGGCGCGGCGCGGGGAAACCGTGAGCAGCCATCGCCAAGCACGCCCCCGGACGAATGGGGTGGATTGATGGTTGCCGCCCAGAACGGGCATGGCGGAGCCTATCGCCGCTTGCTCGGCGAAATCTCGGATTGGCTGCAGCGCTATTTTCAGCGCCGCCTTCCGCACGGGGATGTCGATGATGCGGTGCAGGAAACGTTGCTCGCCGTCCATCGGCGGCGCCACACCTACGACCCGCAATATCCGTTGGGGTTGTGGCTGGCGGTGATCGCCAAGCGCAAATGGATCGATCAGCTTCGCGCGCTCGGGCGTCTCCCGACCGAAGATCTGTCGGATGACCTGCCGGTCGGCGATCACGAAATGTCCGTCGTCAGCGCATCGGTCCTTGCCAGCCTGCTCGAAGAGCTTCGGCCGCTCCAGGCGCAGGCCATCATGCTGGTGAAGGTGCAAGGATACAGCATCGAGGACGCGTCCCGGCAGACGGGCCAGTCCGCCTCCGCCGTGAAAATGAACATCCATCGTGGGCTCGCGCGCCTGACTGCTTTCATAGAGAAGACCCATGACGTCGACTGATGCCCTGATCCTCGATCTCTCGGCCAATCTCGCTCCGGTCCGGCGGCGTCATGCGCTGCGCGAGGGCGCTCTGTTGCTGGCGCTCGGCACGACCGAACTCGTCCTGTTCCTGGCGATCGGGCTGATGCGGCCGGACATGGGGCGGATGATCGCGTCGCCCTATATGCTCTGGAAGCTGGGCAGCCTGGCGATCCTGGCGGGAATCGGCTGCATGGTCGCGATCCGGTCTTTTTCGCCGATCGCGCGACCCAGGCGGGGTCTGGTGATCGCCCTTTCCCTCGCGGGCGCCGCGGCGATCGGCGGCGCGTTCGTCGCACCGCCCGGCGAAATCGGGCCCACCCTGCTCGATCGTCTCGCTCCGATTCATGGAATCCTCTGCGCTGCGTGCATCATCGTCCTGTCATTGCCGATGATGGCCATGCTGGCCGTGCTGATGCGAAACGCCGCGCCGACCCATCCGCGCGACAGTGCGCTTGCTTCGGGCTTCGCGGCCGGTACCTGCGGCGCGTTCGTTTTCGCCTTCTGCTGCCCGATCAACGACCCGCTCTACATCGTCGTCTGGTATTCCGTGGGGTGCGCCACGGTAGCGGCGGCGGCACGATGGCTCCTGCCGCGACACTTCCGCCTGTAGATCACCTCTCTCTGCGCGGCTCCGCAGCCGCGCCGCCGCCGACCTTCACCACGCAATCAGGGCTGACCGGGTCCGGGATCGGGCACGCGCGCCTTCGTCACAACCAGAGGAACTCGCCATGACACCCTATGCCCAGAACACGGGATCGAGCCGGACCTGGCTCAAATCCTATTATATCATCCGCTTCGCCGTCTCGGCGGTGTGGGTCGCGCTGGCCTTCACGATCGCCCGGAGCGTGCCGGCGCTGGCGGGGGTCATGCTCGTCGCCTACCCGGCATGGGACGCGATCGCGAACTATCTGGACGCCAGCCGCAGCGGTGGTCTCGCCCGCAACAGGAGCCAGATGCTCAATGTCATCGTCAGTGTCGCGACGGCCGTCGCCGTGGGCCTAGCGCTCGGCCATGGCATGCATGCGGTTCTGCAAATATTCGGCGTGTGGGCCGTGCTGGCCGGCCTGTTCCAGCTCGTCACCGGCCTCAGGCGCTGGACGTCGTACGGGGCGCAATGGGCGATGATCCTGAGCGGCGCCCAGTCCGCTCTCGCAGGAGGCTATATGCTCAAACAGGCGGGCGGCGTCTTGCCCGTCAGCATCGCCGACATCGCGCCTTATGCCGCCTTCGGCGCGTTCTACTTCCTCGTGTCGGCGATCTGGCTGACCGTCAGCGATGCTCGCCGCCGCTCCGCCTGAGTGCGTGGCGTCCGTACCATCCCAAAGCCGGAGGATCGTTCGATGGCGGAAAACGACCATGATGCCGGAGCGCACGGATCCGCCCCGACGCTGCCGGATCCAACCCGATGGAAAACGATGCGCCTCTTCCTCGCTCCTATCTTCGCCCCGGCCCTGCTCGGCGCCGCGATGCCGGAAACACGGTTCACCGTTACGCTGCCGGCCACCTTGGCGGCCGATGCAGGCGGTCGGCTCCTGCTGTTCGCCGAGCCGGCCACGCCCGAAAACGCGAACGCCGACGCGGTGGATACCGATGCGTCCGACAAGAACGGGGTGTCGATCGCGGCGTGCGACGTCATGGGGTTCGGCGCCGCGCGCTCCGTCACGATCGATACGCAGCAGCGCGCCTTCCCGACGGGTTTCGCGACGATCGCGCCGGGCACATATCGCGTGCAGATCGTACTCGATCGCAACGGCGATTATAATTATGGCGGCCGCGGCCCAGGCGATCTCGTTTCCAAGGTCGTGACCGTCCGCTTCCCGCTAGCGTCCGTGCCATCGATCCCGCTCGACCGCGTCGTCCCGCCGGAAACCGGCCAGTTCGATACCACCGGACTGCCGCCGCGAGCAGCGGAGCAGATCGCGGCGTCGCGTCCGCATCTGCACCAGGAGTATATCGCGTCGACCGCGCTGACCCGCTTCCGCGGCACGAACCAGGCGATCGCGGCATGGGTGCTGACGCCGCCCGGCTACGATCCGAAGGCGCACGCGACCTATCCGACCGTCTACACCGCCAACGGCTTCGGCACGACGCACAAGCTCGATGGGCAGCTGCTTTCGCAGATCTGGCACCTGATGGAGACGCACGCCATTCCGCCCATGATCTGGGTGGCCCTGGATTACGGCACGCCGACGGGCACGACCGAGTTTGCCGACAGCGTCAACAACGGTCCGTGGGGGCTGGCTTTGGTGAGCGAAGTGATACCAGCGCTCGAAGCAAGATACCGGATGGACGCGAAAGCGTCGGGCCGCTTCCTGACGGGGCACAGCTCGGGCGGCTGGTTCGCTTTGTGGGCGATGGTGCGGTATCCGACGCTCTTCGGCGGCAGCTGGCCGACCTCGCCCGATCCCAGTGACTTCCACGATTTTCTCGGGGTCGATCTCTACGCGCCGGGCGCGAACATGTATCGCGATGCGAACGGCATGCCGCGCCCGATCGAGCGCGACCATGACAAGGTGCTGGCGACGATCGAGCAATATGCGAAGGCCGAGACGATATTAGGCTGGAATGGCGGGCAGTTGCGGTCTTTCGACTGGACATTCTCGCCACGCCGCGCCGACGGCACGCCCGCCTTCATGTTCGACCGGGAGAGCGGAGCGGTCGATCCCGCCGTCGTCGCCTACTGGCGCGACCATTACGATATCGCGCATCGGATCGAGACCGATTGGCCGCGGCTGAAGCGCGATCTCGACGGCAAGGTGCACCTGACGGTTGGAACCGCCGACTCCTATTATCTCGATGGCGCGGCTCACCGGCTGGAGGCAGCGTTTCGAAAGGTCGGCGGGCGGGCGGACTTCAACTTCGTGTCGGGCGCCACGCACGGAGTCGCCGATCTCTACGCACGAGGAGGCGATCGCCTCGCTTTGTGGAAGGACATCACGAACGCGATGTACGCGGTGGCGCGTCCCCAAAGGCCGGTTACACGCCGTTGAAGGCAGTGGCCGGAAGCGCGAGGCCGATCCAGCCGGCTGGATGGTATACAGTGAAGTAGTCCGTAATCCGCGTTGGGCGGGCGGAGCTCAGCCATCACGCTGCGCGCAAGCAGGTCGCGTAAAGCGTCGCCTGAATTTCAGCGTCATCCCAACGAATGATGTCAGTGCACTTGCTCTGCGGCCCCTGCCTTGACATGCGCGACCGTAGGTATCGTTTCGGTAACGTGCACGAGGTTAGTGAGCGTTTCCGCTACAGGGGAAGGTAAGGTGTACCGGGGTGCTGCTACTCGTGGCCATCGCATTGGCAATGTCGCCACCCGGCTATAAGCCCGTCAGCACCCCGATCGCCGATGGTGCGGCGGAGCAGGCGGTCGCCGACATGCTCACCGGCATCGCCAGTTTCACCCGCTGGCCGACGCCCCATATGCCGCTCCGCCTGTGCCTTGCGGGTGTCGCCCGTTTCGTCACGAAAACGCCGAATAGCCTGCTGAACCAGGAGCTGTTGGTGCGGGCGCTGCCGCCCTCGATCGCGGCGGGGCAAATCGCCGATCAATGCGACATCGTCTATCTGGGCGCGCTGGCGCCGGCTCCTGCGGCTCGCCTGCTGGCCGCCACCCGCAATGCCCCGATCCTGACCATTGCCGAAGACGATCCCGCCTGCCGCAGCGGCGCCATGTTCTGCCTGCAGGTCGGCCCCGGCCGCACCAGCTTCGAGCTCAACCTCGATGCAGTCTCGCGCGGAGGCGTGACGATCGATCCGCGGGTCCTGCGGCTCTCCCGCGAGGCACACCGATGAACGATACGGTGCTGCCGACGCTCGGCCGCGTCATGGCGCGGATGCAATTCCGCCTGACCTTGCTCGCGCTGGGGCTGGCGGGGCTTGGGGCGATGCTGACCAGTGGCATCGTGATCGACAATTATGTGCGGCAGAATCTGCAGCTTGTCGGCAATCTTGCGAGCTACGTGGCCGAACCCGCCATCGTGTTCAGGGATCGCGAGGCGGCACAGAGCGCCATCGCGCCTCTCGCCGACCGGAACGACGTTCGCGCGATCGTCGTGACCGGCGCGCGGGGCTTCCGGGTCGCTGCACAACGCCTGCCGCAAACGAGGATGCTTGCCCGGCTCAGGGAGCGCCTTGCCGCCGCTTTCTGGTCCGCGCCCGTGCGGGTGCCGATACGCCATGATGGCCGCGTGATCGGCGAGGTGCAGGTCTATGCGGGATTTGGCGGGCTCAGCGCCTATCTTGGGCTGGGGCTGGCATGCGCGCTCGCCTGCCTGCTGATTGCGATCTGGTTCACCAACATCGTCGCGATCCGGCTGCAGCGCCGCGTCATGGAACCGCTGCGCGCCATCGCCTCCGTCGCGCATCGCGTGCGGATCGAACGGGCGCTGCACCTCCGGGCGCCTCCGGCACCGATTGCGGAGATCGACATGCTCGGCCGCGACTTCAACGCGCTGCTTGGGGAGCTGGAAAGCTGGCAGGCCCATCTCAGGAGCGAGAACGAAACGCTGGCGCACCGGGCGATGCACGATCCCCTCACCGGGCTCGCCAATCGCGCGCTGCTGGAGGAGCGGCTCGAATCCGCAATGCTTGTCGCCATCAGCGCCCGCACGACCTTGGGCCTCCTTTACATCGATGCCGACGACTTCAAGGCGATCAACGATCGCCACGGCCATGCTGCCGGTGACGTCCTGCTGACCGAATTCGCGGCGCGCCTGCGCAAGCGGCTCCGCCATGGCGACCTCGCCGCCCGGGTCGGTGGGGACGAATTCGCCATCCTGGTCGCACCGCCGGCGGGGCGGACCCAGACGACGACCCTCGCCACGCATATCGCCGAAGCCATGACCGAACCGATCGTGTTACCGAATGGATCGGAAGTGGTGCTGACGGCGAGCATCGGCATCGCGGTCTTTCCCGACGACGGGCCCGATCCCGCCGGTCTGCTCCATGCGGCCGATGCGGCAATGTATGCGCACAAGCGCTCGCGGCGCTCGCCGGCACAGCATCCGACACCCATTCGAACGTAAGAAGGATATGATCGTGTCCCGGCTAAAGTTGGCCCTCTTCGCGCTGATCTTCCTGGCGGCCTGCCGTACGGTGCCGCCGCCAGCGCAACCGCATTCCGGATTCACCGCCGAGCAGCAGGCGGTGCTCCGCCAGATCGGCTTCCAGCCCAAAGGCGATCAATGGGAGTTCGGGATCGCGGACCGCTTCCTGTTCGCCACCGACGAAAGCCGCCTGATGGCGGCGCAGAAGGACTCGCTGGCCCACACCGCCACCGCGCTGGTGAACGTCGGCATCGTCAGCGCGCGGGTCGAAGGGCATACCGACAATACCGGCACGGCGAGGCACAACGAAAAGCTCTCGCTCGAGCGCGCTGCCGCCGTCGCGGATGCGCTGGCCCAGGGCGGGATGCAGCGCAATCGCCTGATCGTCCGGGGGCTCGGCTTCCGGTTCCCGGTCGAAAGCAATGCCACGCCCGAGGGGCGGCGCGAGAATCGACGGGTGGTGATCATCGTCACGCCGGAGGCTGTAGCCTGAGGTCGACGGCGTGGGAGGGGGGCCTCCGGGAAGAGCAGCGCCGAGCCGGTCCCCCACCATCGCCCTCGCGCGCCCTTGCCCCCGAACGCCGCGCACTGCGCGCCGCCCAACCCTCTGGCAGCGTTGCGGTCGCGTTGCCC
The DNA here is from genome assembly GCF_044905095.1 of Sphingomonas sp. MMS24-J13. Lineage (NCBI taxonomy): Bacteria > Pseudomonadati > Pseudomonadota > Alphaproteobacteria > Sphingomonadales > Sphingomonadaceae > Sphingomonas > Sphingomonas sp. MMS24-J13. Next base: position 240,377 of record NZ_CP173258.1, on the reverse strand, counting down.
TCCAAGTCCACGCCCCCGCCTGGGACCATGAGACCACGGCCCTGCTTCCGCAGCAGCAATGCTAGCATAACGTGCGCCATCAGCGACGCGGCTGAACGACGGGGATTAAGTGGGGAGCGGCTTGGCAGCTTAGGCGATACGAACGGACTGTAGCTGCCGTTACGAACCGAATGGCGCAAATGACCGCCTGCGACCTCAATACGCCGTTCCGATCCAACGCTCGATATGTCGGCTTACGACCCAGAGCAGGACGTCCAAGCCCACGGCTATAGACGACCAGTTCTGCCGGGAGCCGACAGCCAGGAATTGCCTGTCTGACATCTCGAACCCCATTCGAGGCCCGCAGGCGCTCGCGGCCGAGAGGGCCGAGGTTCACGCGCTCGACCTCGGTTGTTGATGCGCCGTCAGTTGGTGAAAGCCTCACGTAGGAATGCGGTGGCCTGATCTGGGCTAGGCCCGTCGTGCGCAGTTTGCTCGGCCAACGCGCGCCAGGCGGCCAAGTCTGCGGACACCGCCGCCAGCTTGCCGTCAATCCGCGCAAGTGCATCCCGGCTTGGCGGCAGGCGTAGTGGTGGCTGTTCGGCGAAGATGGCCTTCATGAGCAACGTCATGCCTTTGCGCGGATCACCCAGCTGGGCGCCATCGTTCGCCGCGCTAAAGTCGCGCGTCGCGCCGCTCGTGGCTTCGTAGGCGGCTAGGCGAGTTGCTCCCCTGGCAATCGAGCGACCGAGTAAAGCGGTGGAAAGGCGCAAGGTTCGACAATGATCATCATGATGCCGAACGGAGCGACCTCCTGTGCCAAGGCTTCGGACAGGCCTTCGACCGCGAACTTGCTGGCGTTGTAAAGGCCAAAGCCCTTTGACCAGCACATCAATGCGGCCAAATGCAGCCTCGGCCTGTGCCATGGCGGCGCTGAAGGATGCCGGGTCGGTTACATCCAGCGCCAGCGTCAACAATTGACCAGGGCGCCCGGCGGTGAGGTCGACAAGCTGCTCCACCTTGCGGGCTGTTGCGATCACGCGGTCGCCGCGTGCCAGCGCCATCTCGGCCAGGATGCGCCCGAAGCCGGATGAACACCCGGTGATCAGCCAAACTTTACTAGAAATATCGGTCATGACGTGTCTCCTTGAGGCAATGGTTCAGGCAACGGTGATGGCGATCTTGCCCTGTGCGCGCTTGGCGCCGTTGCGGCCGGTCACCGCGTCATAGGCTTCACCAATCTGCTCCATTGTGAACTGGCGCGGATCGAGCCGGGGCAGCAGGCGACCGCGTTCGGCCATGTTGGAGGCCGCGTGCAGGATCTCGCCGTAATGGGCACGCCCTTCGTCGGCCAACAGGCTGTGCAGCGTGAACACGCCGGAATACGTGGCCTGCTTGAACGACAGCGGGGCTAGCGCATGCGCGCCCCAGCCAAGGCAACTGACCACATGGCCAAAGCGGCGCACCGCCTGGAACGAGGCATCGAGCATCGCCCCGCCGCCGGTGTCATACACCACATCGAACCCGCGACTTTCGGTGTACTCGGCAGCATAGTCGGCCACATCTCGCCTGGCGTCGATCGGAACGGCACCCAGCCCACGCAGGTAATCATGGTCTGCGACAAATGCGGTGGCGAAGACGCGAGCGCCTCTGGCCAGCGCGATCTGCACCGCCACGTGGCCCACGCCTCCTGCGCCACCTTGCACCAGCACCTTCATGCCGGGGCGGATGGCCGCACGGTCGATCAGCCCTTCCCATGCGGTGATGGTAACCAACGGCAGGACCGCCGCCTCACGCATCGTCAGGTTGGTGGGCTTGTGCGCCAGCAGGCGGGCATCCGCGACGACATGCTGCGCCTGGGTACCGGGCAAGGAGCCCACACCGCCGATCAGGCCGTAGACCTCGTCTCCTGCGGCAAAGGCCGTAACGCCGGGATCAACTTCTTGGACAACTCCGGCCACATCCATGCCGAGCACCGCGGGCAGCGGCCGGCAGGCATGGGCTGCCTCGCCAGCGAGGATCTTCGTGTCGAGCGGATTGGTTCCGCTGGCGTGGACGCGGATCAGGACCTCGCCTGCGCCTGCTTTGGGGCGGGCGACCGTGCGTAGGTTGAGGGGGCCATTGACGATGTCGGCAAAGGCAGCGAGCGTGGTGGGTGCAGCGTTCATCGGGCATCTCCTTTTCGGTGGCCTGATAATGAGACCATCATCCTTGAATGAAAATCAACGATGCCGCATGATCGCCATTCATAAATGTTGAGGTGTTCGTCATGCCATCTGCGCCGCTCGAATGGAGTGACCTGCCGGTTTTCCTCGCCATTGCGCGCGAAGGCACACTGGGCGCCGCGGCGCGGCGGCTGGGGCAATCGCAGCCGACCATGGGACGCCGGCTGCGCGCGTTGGAGGAAGCTACGGGGAGTGCCTTGTTTCAGCGCACCGCTGACGGCTTCGTGCTGACCGATGAAGGCGTGCTGATGCTGCGCCATGCCGAGCGGATGGAGACCGAGGCACAGGCGCTGTCGCGCGAACTGGCGGGCAGCGAGCAGCGGCTGGAGGGCATGCTGCGGGTGACCTGTTCGGACTGGTTCGGCCGGGTCGTACTGGCGCCCATACTGGCGGCGTTCCACCTGCGCCACCCCGGTGTGGTGGTCGAAACGCTCACTGATCCGCGCGTCTACAGTTTGGCGCGGCGCGAGGCAGACCTAGTGCTGCGCATCGCCCCGTTTGATGAGCACGAGGTGATTGCGCGCCGGCTGATGACGGTGCCCTATGCGCTCTATGCCCCTGACGGATATGGTCCGCTGGGCGATGATGTGCCGGTGGTGGTGATGGACACTGGCTTTGGCGGGATGCCCGACGTGGGCTGGCTGATGGAGAGCTTGCCCAGCGCACGCATTGTCGGGCGCAGCAACAGCCGCGAGATGCAGGCGCAGTTATGCGTGTTGGGCACAGGGCTCGCGGTCCTGCCCAAGCCCCTGGGCGCCGCCACGCCCGGACTGGTGGAGGTCGACCTTGGCAGTGCTCCGCCCACTCGCGACACCTGGCTGGGCTATCACCGCGACCTGAGGCGCTTGCCGCGGCTGCGTGCCTTGGTCGACCTGATCGTGGAAAGCGCTGAAGTCAGATGATGCCGCGAACGTCCGATGCTCGCGTACGAGCTGCCGCCTTCGGGAAAGCGCTGGCGACATGACAGATGTGCAGGGCGGTCCCGTCGGCAGCGGCAGGGCGCTCTCTCCACACGAGGCTTTCATATCAGGGATAGGTGAGAGCTTGGGGGCCAAACACCGGGGCGCCGGGCGCTGAGCAAGTGTCATGCAATTGCATGACAACGAGCACGTCGCTTGTAATTCATTTGCACGACAAAAACCTATGATGGCACCGCCTCAACCGCGCCCGAATGGGTCGGAAGGCGTGGCAAGTTCGGCTTACCTCATAGCAATGAGGAAACCCTGGATCAGAAAATCGACAACATCGTCCGTAAAACTGCTATACTGCTCCGAATTTTGGCAGGCACAGGTTTCGATAGCGCACCATTTACGGCATCGATGATCTACGTCTGCTCGCACTATTTGAGCGACTGTGCCGCCAAAGAGGATAGAATAGGCATTTGATAAGGGCAGAACGGCCTCCATCACTGCGGACTGTAGCTGAACGTCTCGCACGGATGCGGCGCTGTATTCCCCCTTACGCTCCCTGTTCCGCGCACTTCCCTTCCCTGATCCGACGATTTTCCGTGGCACGTTTTCCCTGTTTCGATGCACAGGGAAAACGCCAGAATTATCGAGCGTTTGCAAAAGTTTGGGCAGGATTGCGGCGCCGATCGCCGGCGGGAAAAGCCGGATTTTCCCTGTTATTTCACAATAACAGGGAAAATGGCGTGGAGCGGCCCGCCATCGGATGGGGATCCGCGCCGGCGGAGATCCCGGCCTGCGCCGGGATGGTTGAGGGTTTTCGTGTGGCGCGGGCGGAATGCCGCGCGGGGCGATCAGCTCACGATCGTACAGCTGAAGCTGGCCGCATCGTCCTTGCTGCCCGATCCCTTGTAGCTCGCGATCGCGGGGAACGGGCAGAGCGGACGCGACAAGGGCGGCAGCACCGGTGCGCCGGGCATGGCGGGGCCGGTGGCGGCGCCGCCGCGCGTGGCGATGATGCGGTCGGGCGCGGGGCCGCCGCTCACCCACGCGTCGATCGTGCCGAGCGTGTCGTAATTGGACGCGCCCTCGCCGCCGCCGCAATGGTCCATGCCGGGGACCATGAACAAGCGGAGCTGGCTCTCCTGCGCGGCCTTGGGGGTCACCTGCTGCAACTCGCCATAGAACTTGATCGTGTTGCTGGCGGGGATCAGCCCGTCGGTCCAGCCATGGCTCAGCAGCAACTTGCCGCCGCGCGCGAAGAAGGGCTGGAGATCCTGCGCGGTGACGTTGAGCATCTTCGCACCATAAGCGCGGGCGGCCTGCATCTCGGCGGGATAGTCCATCGCCATCCAGTCCCAGCCGGGCTGGTTGCCGTGGACGAGCAGGCGGAAGTAATCGGTCGCAACCGGGAAGGGCTCCTTACCCATCATCAACACCGCCATCTGCATCTCGCTGCCGACCGGCCAGCCGGGCAAAATCTGCCTGCCGGTCTTGGGATCGAGGACGCCGGCATAGAGCGCCTTCATCGTCGCGACCTGATCGGGGGTGAGGCAGGTACTGGTCTGGCCGGGCTGGCAGCCGAGCATGGCGGGATCGAAGCGGCAGGCGCCGGGGCGCGCGATCAGGCCGTCGGTGGTGCCGTCGACCGAATCGCATTGCGCGACCGCCGCCTTGTGGACGAAGGCGAGCAGGCTGGGAGTCATGCCGGAGCCGGGCGTACGATGCGCCTGATAGCCCGCCCACATGCTCTGCGTCATCAGATCGGTCATCGGATTGGCCGGCGCCTTGGACGAGACCGCGTCGAAATCCTCGGGGTAGCGCGCCGCCGCCATCAGCCCCTGGCGCCCGCCGGTCGAGCAGCTGTTCCACAGCGAATATTTGGCGGCCTGGCCGTAGAAGTCCTTGATCGCCGCCTTGGCGGTGACGGTCATCAGGTGGATCGCGCGCGATCCGAAATCGACCACCTTCTCGGGGTGGCCGACCGCCCATTCGGCGGTGAGGCCGGTGCCGGTATGGCCGGTGTCGGTGGCGACGACGGCATAGCCCGCGGCCAGCGTCAGGGCCATTTCGGCATAGCTTATATTGCCCGCCCAGATGCCGTTGCCGATGCCGACCAGCTTGCCGTTCCAGCCTGCGGCGGGAAGCCACACCTCGACCTTGATGTCGCTGTCGCTGGTCGGGGTGAGCGTCGCCTGGACGCGGCAGAAGGCGGGAAGCGCCTTGTAGCTCGAATTGGCGATACCCGGCGGCGGGCCGAAGCCGGCTGGCGGCTGGAAGGTGCCGGGGGCGACGAGCGTCGCGGCGGTGACCTTGCCCTTGTCGAGCGCGAGGCCGGTCATCGCGCCGCAATCCTTGGCCATGGCCGGGCTCGCGAGCGCAAAGGCCGCACCGATTGCCGCCGCGCCGAGCCATGTGCCGCGCCTGATCCGTTTCGCCGCCATCATCCCATCCCCTCACATGCGGGCTCATTCCCCGATTCCGCGACGATAGCGCCGCGCGGCGGGATAGTCATCGGCCGGCGTTCAGCGGCACACGCTGCCGCCGAACCGGCCGCGCGCCGCCTGATCGAGGTGGAGGTGATCGCGGTGGGCCGCATTGTAATCGGGCGAGAGCGTCGTCGCGAACAGCCGGCAGGCGCCGTCGCGCACGCGGTGGAGGAAGGCGCCGCGCGCGCCTCTGTCCCAATCGCGCGCGACGGTGATGCGGCGTCCGTCGGCGAGGCGGAAGCCGGCAATGTCGATCGCATTGGCGGCGGCATGCTCGCTCCAATGCCCCTCGGCACGACCATAGATGCGACGGCAGGCATAGCTGCCGAAATCGGCAACCCCGGTGACGCGGCTGCCGAGCAGATCGGCCGCGGCCGGCTGGACCACCTTGCGCATCCACAGATCGACCCCCGCCCCGAGCGGACAGGCGAGCGCGATGCGCGGGCGGGGTGCCGCCCCGGGTCAGGCGGACCGCATCACGCCAGCCGCAATGCGCGCCCTCCTTCCGGGGCGGCAGGGCGGCGAAACCCACCGCGGCCTCGCGGAGCAGGCGGTGGCAGAGCGGCGGATCGCTATCGAGCGCGGCGAGCTTGGCCCCGGTGAACAGCCCGATCGGCGCACGCAGATCGAGCGGGGTCCAGGGCAGGTCTTCCGGATAACGGCGCTGCACCGAGAGCAGCCACTGGACCAGCCCCGCCAGCAGCAGGCCGAGGAACAGCATCCAGAGAAAGCGCGCGAGGGACACACAGGTGAGACGCGCGGGCGGCCCCGGCGTTGCGCCGATGCGGGGCTAAAGCAGCGGCGGCATCGCCGGCTTGAGCTCGAACCGGCGCTCGGCGACCTCGCCGAAGCGGCGATCGGGGAAGACCGTGCGCCACAGATCGCAGGTCGCGCCGAGGCGGCAGAGATCGATCAGCTTGGCGTCCTCCTCGGGCGTCCATGCCCGAAAGATGAACTGCTCTCGCTTGCGCCGCCCCCGTGCCATGCGGATTCCCTAAGGGGTTTCCGAGCGAAAGGGAATCCACCCCGACCCGTTCGTCCCGAGCGCAGTCGAGGGACGCTGCGCAGCGTTCGGAACCGTGTCTCGACGTCGCTCGACACGAACGGAGGTGGGGGACGGTTAGCGCGCCCCGCCCACCGCCAGATTGGCACCCGCAATGTAGGAAGCCTTGTCCGAAACCAGGAACATCACCGCCTCGGCCACCTCCTCGGGCGTCCCGAAGCGCCGCAGGGGCAAACCGCTGCTGATCCGTTCCTTGCGGCCGGGCGGGTGGATATCGGTGTCGATCGGGCCGGGAGAGACACCGTTGACGCGGATGCCCTCGGGCCCGACCTCGCGCGACAGGCCGGTAACGAGCGCGTCGACCCCGCCCTTCGACGCCGCGTACCAGACATATTCGCCGGGCGAGCCATAGACCACGGCACGCGACGACAGCATCACGATCGAGCCGCCCTGCCCGCCGCGCTCGGTCGACATGCGCCGCACCGCCTCGCGCGACGCGATCATCGCGCCGACGAGGTTGACGTCGGTGACATATTGGAGCGTCTCGGCGGTGACGTCGGCGACGGACGAGACAGGGCCGGTGACGCCGCCATTGTAGACGAGCGCCTTCAGCGTGCCGAGTGCGTCGGCCGCCGCGAACATGCGCAGGATATCGGCCTCGCGCGCGGTATCGGCCTGCACCGCCTCCGCCGTGCCGCCGGCCGCACGGATGCGATCGACGACCTTGTCGGCGAGATCCTTGTTGCCCGCATAAGTGAGCAGGACGGCATAGCCCTCGCGCGCGGCCTGGACGGCGATCGCCTCGCCGATGCCGCGGCTGCCGCCGGTGACCAGAAGTACGGGTTTGCTCATCTCTACCTCGTCAGAACTCCCTCTCCCCTTGGGGGAGAGGGTTGGGGTGAGGGTGCGAGCGCGCAGCGCGAGCATTCCGCCCTCGCGGTTCGGATCCCCCTCACCCAACCCTCTCCCTCAAGGGAGAGGGCTTTTAGCGTTCGCTTAGCCGAAGCGCGCGGTCTTTCCCGCAAGGGAAGGAGAACCCTACTTCAGCCGCTTGCTCGCGATGCGGCAGCCTTCGGCCATCGCCTTGAGCTTGGCCCACACGATCTCCTCATGCCCGACGCGCGAGCCGATGCCACAGTCGGTGCCGGCGTGGATATTCTCCATGCCGACCAGCTTGGCGAAATTGACCAGCCGCTCGGCCACCAGTTCGGGATGCTCGACCAGATCGGTATAATGGCCGACCACGCCGGGAACGAGGATCTTGCCCTCGGGCAGCTTCACGTCCTCGAACACGCGATATTCGTGCGCGTGGCGGACATTGCTGTTCTCGAACGAATAGGCCTGCGCGTTCACCTTGAACAGCAGATCGACGATGTGGCGGAATTCGATGTCGTTGGTGTGCGGGCGGTGGCCCGATCCCCAGCACATGTGAAAGCGCACCTGCTCCTCGGGGATGCCCTCGAGCGCATGGTTGATCACCTCGACGCAGAATTCGAGATAGGTGCGATATTCCTCGACCGACCAATCGGGGTAGAACATCCATGCGGTCGCAAATTCGGGCTCGTCGACCTGGACGATCAGCCCGGCATCGGTGATCGCCTTATACTCCTGCCGCATCGTCTCGGCGACCGCGAACATGTAGTCGCGCTCGTCCTTGTAATGGAGGTTGCGCGTGCCGGCGCCCATACTGAGCGGGCCGAGCGCGGCGATGAAGCCGTCGGCGCCCTCCTTGCCGATGAGGGCCTTTTGGAGCGCATCGATATCCTTCTGGATCTCGGCCTGGCCGGTATAGACGAGCGGCCCATCGCAGATCCGCTCGCGGCGGCTGGGGCGGAACGGCATGCCGCCCGGCGTCGCGAAGCCCGGGCGGATCGGGCCGCCCGAGCCGGCAAACCACAGGCCGCTTTCATAAAAGCCGGGGAAATCGCGCTTGTCGCGTTCGGCCACGAACGCGCGCTTGGGCTCGACGCCTTCGGGCCGTTCGCGCGAGCCGAAGCCGGTGACCCGGCCGTCGATATAATTGGTGTAGGCGCCGCCATTGGCCGCCTTCACATATTCGCCGTCATTGACGATATCCACGCCGCATTCGATCTGCTTGTCGACCACCCACTGCACCGCCTTGGGTAGCTCGACCGCAATCTCGTGCGCGTGCTCGTCGGCCTTGGCCAGCAACGCATCGAGTTCGGCCGGGCGCGGGAGATTGCCGCCATGGCTGCTCAGGATGTGATCGGTCGAACGCCTCATTCGAAACTTCCTCTTTGCTCAACGGCGAAAAACGGAGCCCGGCCACCGGCCGGGCTCGCCAGGGGACGCCCCCGAAAATCAGAACCGCTTGCCGACCTCCAGGAACCATTCGCGCGGCGGGGCCGGCTGGGCATTGACGTTGGGGAAGCCGATATCCTGATAGACGAAGAAGTTGCGGTAATAGAGCTTGCTGAAAAGGTTGGTCGCACCCGCCGCAACGGTGAACTTGTGCTTCTCGTTGGTGTAGGTGACGCGCAGATTGAACGTCGAATAAGCCGGCTGGTTATAATCGTTGCGGGCCGAGCTTTCGGTGATGCTGCCGGTATAGAACCAGTCGAGCCGCGGCGAGACCGTGCCGCCGAGAGACGAAACCGGGATCGTATATTGAATGCCTGCCGAGGCGTTGATCTCGGGAATGCCGGCAAGCCGATCGTTCGCGCGCGTCGCGAGCTTCAGATCGGGGGAGTCGAAGTGCGAGTAGCCGACCGCCGCGTTGAGCGCGAGATTGTCGATCGGATGCGCCTCGGCCTCGAGTTCGAAGCCCTTCACCTTGCCCGGCGTGTTCACATAATAGGTCCGCGGGATCGAGGTGATGCCGATGCCACCCGCCAGATTGTTCGGGCCGTCGGTCGCCGCATTGTATGGCGTCGAGCGGCATTGCGTCGCGCCCGGGCCACCCGAGGGCAGCGGGATCAGCACGCAGGTGCCCGGCGTCGGGGATCCGGTGAGCTGGACGTTAGCCTCGGCACCGTTCACGCCGGTCACGCGGGTCTTGTAGTCGGTGTAGAAGCCTGCGGCATTCAGCCGCAGATGGTGATCGAACAGATCGGTCTTGAAACCGAGCTCATAGGCGAGCGTCTCGTCGCCCGGATAGGAGCCGACCTGGGTCTGCTGCTGCGGGCGCGCATTGTAGCCGGGCAGCCGCGCGCCGGTCGATGCCGAAGCGTAGACCAGGGTGGCGTCGGTGAGGTGATAATCGGCGCCGAACTTCCAGTCGAAGCGCTTGGCGTGCGGCTTTACCTGGAAGATGGTGTTGCCGACATTGGTATCGGCATCGTTCGAATAATCGACATATTTGCTGTCGTCCGAATACCGCCCGCCGGCGGTGATATCGAGCCGCGCGAACGGCTTGACCGTGATGTTGGCATAGACCGCCTTGCTCTGCGGATCGTAGGAGATCGCCTGCACCTTGTAGACCGCGCTCTGCGGCGAATAGGTGATGGCGTGGGTGTAGCCGCTGCCCTTGAAATAGAAGCCGCCGACCACCCAGTCGATCAGCGACGACTTGCCCGATGCTCGCAATTCCGCGGTCTTATAATCCTCGCCTATGTGGAGCAGGGTATGCTCCAGCGTGATCGGCGAATTGTCGACGTCGAAACCATGGGTGTCGATCAGCTTGCGATAGCCGACGATGCCGGTGAGATCGATGCTGTCGGTAACGCCGACCACCAGCTTGCCCGATACGCCCCAGTTCACGACCGAAGGCGTATAGGGGAAGCGCGCGCCGCCGCGCTGCGGGCCGAAGCCGTTGTAGAAGGTGTTGGCGGGCGTCGCCGGGCTGCCGGGGTAAGCGGCGTTCGCGGCATAAGCCGGGATCACGACACCCGAGCCGACCGGATCGCTATAGGTCGCATAAGCGGTGTAGGGATTGCCGGTGACGAAGCGCTTGTCATAGGCGACGCCGAAATAGTTGGTTTCGGACTGGACGTTGACGCCGCCCGGGCCGGTGACCGTAATCAACTGGTCGGCCGGGTTGGGGGAGCGATCACGCGTATAATCGCCGTTGATCGTCAGCTTGATGTTGCTGGCGGGCTTCCACAAAATCGTGCCGCGCCCGGCGCGGACATCCTCGCCGCCCAGCCGGCCCACGGTGCAGTTGGACGGGCTGGCATTGAGCGAGGGCGTGTTGATCGCATCGGTGAACGGCAAGGTGCCGGCGAGCTGCGGCGTGCCGTTCTTGATCATCTGGCAGCGGAAATCGAGCAGCTTCTGATAGCCGTCGCGATATTTGGACAGGCCCGACAGCGACACGCCGAGCGTTTCGGTGAGCGCCACGTTGAAGCCCGCGCGGAAATCGCGGCGGTTATAGGAACCCGTCGTCGCCTGCACGTAACCCGAGCTATCGGTCAGGCTCGGCTGCTTCGAGACGATGTTGATCGCACCCGCGAGCGCATTGCGGCCGAACAAGGTGCCCTGCGGGCCGCGCAGCACCTCGATATGGTCGAGATCGAGCAGGTCGAAGTTCGATCCGAGCAAGAGCGGATAATAGATGTCGTCGACATAGTAAGCGACGGCCGGCTCGTTGCCGAGGCTGGTGTCCGATTGGCCGATGCCGCGGATGAAGGCGGAGACGCCGGGGCCGAACGCGCCCTGCACGCGGCGGAAGGTGGCGTTGGGGACGATGTTCGAAAGGTCGGCGGTGCTTTTGAGACCGCGCGTCTCGAGCGTCTGGGCCGTCACCGCGGTGATCGCGATCGGCGTATCCTGCATGTTGGTCGCTTGGCGCGTCGCGGTCACGACGATATCGGCGATGCCCTTGTCGTCGTCGGGCTTGCCCGTCGGTGCCGCTGTCTGGGCCAAAGCACCCTGGGCCACGGCCAACGCCATCAGCGAAGCGGACATTGCCGCCAATCCGATCTTCATCTTCCCCTCACTCCCAATTCTTGGCTGGGCCATTTTTGCTCTGCCGGACTAGGTTGGGTGCGCTGGCAAAACTTGCCTCACCCGGAACATTACGTTGGCGGGCGTCCGGGTGCCCTTCGGCCGGTGCGCGGAGGCCGGCGTTGCTTTTGCCGGGCAGGCGCGCGATGGCAGTCGCGATCCAAGGGAAGCGTTTATTGGCCTCGACGCCGTTTCGATATCTTGCGGCGGCCTTATCGGTGCTCGCCGCCCCCCTTGCCGCCCAATCCGCGGCAACGCCCGAACATGACCGGCTATTCGCCTTGTTCGCGGCGAGCGACGAGGCCGAACTCCAACGCAACCCGCTGGAGGCGCTCCAGCGCGGTGATATGCGCTATGCCGATCGGATCGGCGATCTCTTCACCCTCGCCTCCTACGCCGCCGATCGCGCGGCGGGCCATCACGATCTCGACGCGCTCCACACGATCGACCGCGCCCGGCTGAACACGACCGACCGGATCGCCTATGACGCGTTCGAATGGCAGACCAAGAACAGCCTCAGATTGCTCGACGATCCGGTGCTGCTGCGCATGACGATGCTGCGGCCGATCGATCATTTCTTCGGCATCCATCTCTGGTATCCCGAACTCGCTTCGGGCCGCGGTGCCGCGCCGTTCCGCACGACGGCGGATTACGACAACAACCTCAAGCGCAACCGCCAATATGCCGCGGCGCTCGATCAGGCGGTCGCTCGCTTCCGCGAGGGGCTGAAGGCGAACATCGTCCAGCCCAGGCTGATCGTGCGCAACGTGATCGACCAGCTTTCGGCGCAGATCGATCAGGGGGTGCAGGGATCGAGTTTCATGGGGCCGGTCAAGCAATTCCCGGCCGGGATCGCCGCCGCCGAACAGGCCCGGCTGCGCGAAGCGTATACCGCGCAGGTCCGCGACGTGCTGCTGCCGGCCGAAACCCGGCTGCGCGATTTCCTCAAGGCGGACTATCTGCCCGCCGCGCGCGACAGCGTCGGCCTGTCGGGCATGGCGCATGGCGACCGGCTGTATGCGTATCGGATCGAAGCGAACACGACCCTGCCGATGACCGCCGCCGAGGTTCACCAGCTTGGCCTCGACGAGGTCGCGCGTATCCGCGCCGCATTGGCCCGCGAGCAGCAGTTGGTGGGCTACAAGGGCAGCGCCAAGGACTTCTTCGCTTATCTGCGCGCCTCTTCGCGTTTCCAGCCGAAGAACGATGCCGAACTGCGCGGCGGCTATTTCGCGATCAAGGCGCGGGTCGAGAAGCGCCTGCCCGAGCTCTTCTCGACCTTCCCCAAGACTCCGCTCGAAATCCGCGCGGTACCGGCGTGGCAAGCGAAGACCGCGGCGGCCGGATCCTACAATGCCGGTACCCCCGACGGCGCGCGGCCGGGCGTCTTCTTCTACAACAGCTACGATCTGCCCTCACGCTTCACCTGGGAGATGGAGACATTATTTCTCCATGAAGGCGAGCCCGGCCACCATTTCCAGATCAGCCTCGCGCAGGAGAATACGGCTCTGCCCGCCTTCATGCGCTTCGACGGCAACACCGCGTTCCAGGAAGGCTGGGCGCTCTACGCCGAAAGCCTGTGGTCCGATCTCGGCATGGAGACCGATCCATGGCAGCGGATCGGCGGACTCAATGACGAGATGCTGCGCGCGATGCGGCTGGTGGTCGACAGCGGCATCCACGCTAATGGCTGGAGCCGCGAACGATCGATCCAATATATGCTCGATAATTCCCCCGAAAGCATGACCGACGCCACCGCCGAGGTGGAACGCTATATCGCCATTCCGGGGCAGGCGCTGGCGTACAAGGTGGGCCAGCTCACGATCGCGCGGCTGAAGACGAAGGCGATGGCGGCCTTGGGCGCGCGGTTCGATCCCAAGGCATTTCATGCGCAAGTGCTGATGACGGGTTCGCTGCCGATGACGGTACTGGAGCGCAAGATCGATGACTGGATTGCTGCGCAAACGGCAGGCTGACGCCCGTCTGCAATTGATCCAAATCAACCATACAACCGAATGTGCGAAAGTTACCTTTCCGATGAATTAACCTTTCTGCCCTAGGTTGTTCCTGCCCATCCCGTGATGGGTTCCGGGGATTTTGTCATGCCGAGCCAACACTTACGCACCGTCCGCAGCCATTTCTTCGCGCAGAAAGCCGATGACAATTCGGAGCGTCACGCTGCCGGTGTGGAGAATGCGGAGCGTCTGTGGCGATCGGGATGGAAACCCGCCGACTTCATTTCCTATGTCGCCACTTTGCGGAAAGACATGAAATAGCCGAAACGATCGCAGGCCGGCTTTCCGGGGACCCCCGTGATCATGGCGGCGGCCAACTCTCGGCCTGGTCGGCCCTTGCGTTCAGCGCGACGATCGCGGCGAACTGGACGTGCAGGACGTGATCCCCTGATGGTCTTCTGCAGAAGGGGAAGGCCGGGGAGTAATCGAAACCCGTCGGCCCCGCGAAAGAGCCGGCGGATAAACAAAAAGCCGGAGCGGCGCATCCGCCACCCCGGCCTCATGTTCGAACGAACGGGCTCGGCGAGCCCGCGCGTCTTACTTGCTGCTGTCGCCAGCAGTGTTACCGGTGTTGCTCGTCTCGGTGACGTTATCCGCCAGCGTCTCGTTGCTGGCCGTGTCGTTGATGGTGACCGAGGTGTTGTTGGTCTCGGTCTTGCTGCAGGCCGACAGGCCGAGAACTGCAACGGCGCCGATCGTGAATGCGATGATCTTCTTCATGGATAAATCCCCCAGGGTCCAGCAGGCCGAGGCATGCCATCATTTGCTTTGATGGACAATGCTCAGCCAAAGCTTGGCTGTTTAAGAACCGTAACGAAACGCGTGTCCTGACGCAGCCGATCGAAAGCCGGATCCATCAGGAGATACACCAGCCCCGAATCTCGCAATGCGGGCGCGCGGTCAAGCTTCGAGATTGCATCGGCGGTCCGGCCCCATTCGGCCGGAACCTGCGATATCGTCTGCAGGGCAAGCAGATCGAAGGCGGGGAACGACTTTGGTATTTCGATACGGGTCCTCGCCAGGCTCGAAGCTGCCCGACACGAACCGCGTTATTTGGGGCCCAGCCCTATTATTTCCCGCCCGGCAACTCGATCGCGCGTGCCAGAAACGCCCCCGGCTCCTTGCCCTTGAAGCCTGGGGCGAACAGATACTGGATCTTGCCCTCGACCGCATAGACCCGGCCCCGCGCCAGCGTGACACCAGGGGAGGAATCGAGCCCGGTGCGCAGATCGGTGATCGTCGCCTTATCCCCGATGATCGTCACGAGCGTGATCTTGCCCGATCCACCTTCGGCCTGGAGGAAGCGATTGCCGCTTAGCAACCGCAGTCCGTCCGGGCCCTTCACTGGCTGCGAGAGCGCGAGTTCGGTCAGGCCTGCAAAAGCACCATCTGCCTTGCGATCGATCCGCAGCATCGTATTGGCCTGGACATTGTTGACGTAGAGCGTGCCGTCGCCGGCAAAGGCGATGCCGTCGACCCCCTTCAGCTTCGCGTCCTGGGCATAGAGCGCCAGCGCCTTCGCGCCACGCTTCAGGACGAAGATGCGGCCATTGGGCGTGTCGGTCGCATAAGCGGTGCCGTCGCGTGCGATCGTGATGTCGTTGCAGGCCGATGCCGGTGCGGGGAATTCGTAGCGTGCCTTGATCCTGCCGGTGGCGAGATCGAACGCGAGCAAGGCCGAAGTGCCGGCCGCGGGCGGCACGCGGAACGGCATCGGCGACGAGCAAGCCCACAAAGTGTGCGCGCGCTCATCGACCAGCACGCCGAGCAGCGCGAGGATACCGTTGTCCGCATCGGGCCGAATCCACGGCTCGGCCAGATCGCCCTGGGGCGCGGTGCGGAAGACCACGCCCTTGACGCTGCCGATATAGAGCCGCCCTGCCCGATCGGCCGACAGGCTTTCGGGATAGACGTGGACATCGTCGATCCGCACGTCATCGGCGGCGACTGCCGCCGTGGCAAAGCTGCACGCGGCGAGAAGCGATAGCAGGCGCATCAGCGGGCCTTCCAGGCAGGCATGTAATAAGGCACGTCGGTCGAAATCTCCTCGATCCGTGCGATCGCACCGTCACTGATCTTGAACACCATCGCGAAGGCGTAAGAGTGCGGGAAGGCGGTATCGGCAGGGAAGCTCTGCCCGCCGGTGGTGGTGAGCGTCGCCATGCGACCCGAATAATCGCGCATGCCGATCGCGACGACCAGCCCGCGTTCTTCGTCCACCACCGGGAAAGCCACCCCACGCAGGCGATCGACGTCACGGAACAGGCCGGCCTTGATCTGGCCCTCGCAGCCGGTGGCGAGCTTGGCCATCGACGCGCCGCCGCTCGTCGTGGTCAGTCCATTCTCGGTCCGCTCGCAGCCGGGCGCGATACGGGTCAGCAATGTGCCGTCATTGGCGGCGATGCTGTTGAGATAGCCCTGCGCCAGTCCGATCAGCCGCTCCCGCGGCAGGCGCGCGCCTGCTCCCTGGCCGAAGCTTCCGTCGCGCGCGAAGCCCGTTGGATCTGCATAAGGCGGTCGCCCCTCCTTGCGGCGGATGATCGCCTCGGCCTCGGCGATGCGCCCGCCCGATGCCTTGAGGCGCAGCGCGAGCCAGCCGGGCTGGCCATGCTCCTCGATCCCGCCGATCCAGACGATGCTGTCGGTCGCGGGATCGGCAATCACCAGCGGCGTGGCCGTGCGCGCGGTCACCGTCGCCCAGATGCCGTCGCCGACCGTCATGCCGACGCCATTCTCGGTATAACGGACGCGATCGGTCCAGGGCACGTCGGCGCCCTGCTTGCGACTGATCAGCCCGGCCAGAAAAGCATCGGCGAGTTTGCCGAGGCAAGCGGTGCCGCAGCCGGCCGGTGCCGCTTCCGCGGGCCTTGGTTTGGCCGCTTCGACCGGCGTGCCGAGCAGCAACGCCGCTGCCAGAAGCATCGCAGCGCGGCTCACTTCCGGTCCTCCCACGGATTATGCATGAAGTAAGGCACGTAGGTGAAGATCGCCTCGACCCGATGGATCTTGCCGTCGCGGATCCGGAATGCCTCCAGCAAGGTTATCGAATTGGGCCACTTGAGCGCGGTCTTCATCGTGTTGCCGTTGGTGAGCTTGTACTGGTCGAACGCATTGGCATGATCGAAGAAGCCGGTCGCCACGACGATTCCGCGCTCCTCGTCGATCAGAGGGAAGCGGCGCTCGCGCACGCGCTTGTTGATGCGATAGATGCCGAGCTTGAACTGCGCCTCGCACCCGCTGGCGATGCTGGCCGCGCCCATCCCGTTCTTGGCGGCGGTGGTGCTGATGCCATTCTCCAGTCGGCCGCATTCGTCGTCGAACGGCGCGAACACCTGCCCGTCATTCTGCTCGACCGTGTTGAAGTAGCTATCCGCCACCGCCATCAGCCGCTGGCGCGGCCGGCGCTGCTCGATCGGCAGCACATCCTGGAAGACGGGATCGTGCTCGACCTTGTCGGGATCGCCGAACGGCGCGGGCAATCCGGTCTTGCGGTGGACGACGCTTTCGACCTCGTCGATCCTGCCGTCGTCGGTGACGTGGATGCGCAGGCCGAGATAGGCCGGATTGCCATGTTCGCGCACGACGCCGAACCACGCCGCCTGCTTGGTCTCGGCATCCGCTACCTCGAGCCCCGTCGGCGCGACATAGTCGATCGTGCCCCACAGGCCTTCACCCAGTGGCATGGCGACGTCATTCTCGGTGAACATGATGTCGTCCACCACCGGCAGGGCGGCGGGGTTCCGCGCCAGCAGCGCCTTCATATAGGCGCGGACATGGCCAATCAGGCAATCGCGCATGCAGGCGGTGGAGATGACCGCACTGCGGGCGCCCGGCGCCTGCGCCGAAGCGGGCGCGGTCGCCCCGATCGCCAGCGCCAGCGCGCTGCCCCACAAGGCGGTTCTTCGCATCACACCCTCCCCTGTCCGGCTGAAGCCGGCTTCGACGCCCTCTTTGCCGCTTCTCGTACCATGCCGCCAGACCAGGAGAGGAGCCAAGGTCTGGCGGCACGTCGCCTGCGTCAGAAATTCCTGCGCAGGGTAACCGCGAACTGCCGCGGCGCGCCCGGTTGTCCGGCGGCGTAGGAGGTCACGATCTTGTTGTAATAATAGAGTTTGTCGGTGAGGTTGGTGACCGCGACCGCAAGGCTCCAGTTGCGATCCGCCGAGCGGAACGTGATCCGCGCGTTGACCAGATTGTAGCTCGATACGTGGCGGATCGGATCGGTCACGCACAAGGCCGCCAGGCTGCCGCAGAAGCCAGGCGTATGGACGAAGTCCACGCGCGGGGTGAGCGTCCCGAACGCACCGACCGGCAATTCATACTGGATCGCCGCGCTATATTTGAACTTGCCGATGCCGGGACGGGTATCGCCCTTCTTGAACTCGTTGGTCTTGATGTTCGGATTCTGGAACTTGAAATCGTTGTAGCTGATCGAGCCCTCGATGCTCAGGCCGTTCACCGGGCGGGCGGTGATCTCGCCCTCGACGCCGTTCAACTTCGCGTCGCCGAGATTGAGGATCTCGCCGCAGAGGCCAGGCGTGCCGGGCAGGCCCGGCAGCGCGTTGCCGCTGGCGTCGACGCACACGTTGGGCGTCCCCTGATAGCCCGAGAAATCCATGTGATAGACGTCGGCATTGATGCGCAATTTGCGATCGAACAGATCGGCCTTCTCGCCGATTTCATAGGAATGGACCTTCTCCGGCCCGAAGCCCAGAATCTGTTCGGGGAAGTAAGGCCGCGGGCCGATGCCGCCGCCCTTGAAGCCGGTCGCGAACTGGAAATAGCCGAGGATGTCGGGGGTGAATTTGTAGGACGCGACCGCGCGATAATCGACGATCGTGCCGGCATATTTGCCGACCCGTCCATTGAGCGGGTTGGCGGGGTTGCTGAGCGGCGTGTAGGGCTCGCCGCTGCCGTCGAACGCATAGCGGCCGAACGTGTATTCCTTCTTCTCGTGGGTGGCACGGATGCCGCCTTCGAAGGTCAATTTGTCGGTTGCGTTCCAGGTGATGTTGCCGAAGCCCGCCTGCTGGTTGAGCGTGACGAAATCGTCCTGAATGAAGGCGAACGTCGGCATCGACGGTGTGCCGAAGCCGGCGAACGGCGTATCGTTCTTGTCGTAATATTCAGTGCGCTGATGGAAGACGATCCCGCCGATGGTGAACTGGATCCGCCCGTCGAACAGCTTGCCGTTGAGGCGCGCCTCTTCGCTCACCTGACGATGGCGGAAAAGTTGCGATTCCTGGATATAGGCGACCGGCGAACCGTCGCCGTCATCGCCGGCCGGGCTGGTATATTTGCGGTAGCCGGTGATCGACTTGAACGAGAGGTCGTCGCTGAACTTGTAATCGATCGTGCCCGACACGCCCCAGCCGCGCACCTGTGCGATCGCGGGCGCCTGGAACGGGCCGTTGGGCTTGGCGGGGTTGGGCGCGCCCGACGCGTTGAGCGCCGCGTAGGTGACGCCGGGATCGTAGAAATTGGCGTAGGTGATGTACGGATCGTTCTTCACCGTATCGCCACGATTGACGCCGTAGGGGACGAACCGATTGTCGTAAGGCACGCCCTGATAGGCGGTCGTCGTCGCGGGATTGGCCGCTGCGCGCAGCAAAGTGGTCGCCTGCGCCTCCGAATCGTCGCGGGTATAATCGCCGATGACGTTGACCTCGAGCCGATCGCTGGGTGCCCAGCGGAGCGAGCCGCGCAGCGCCTTCGTATCCTGCCCGCCCATCGTGCCGAGCTTGCAGCCCTTGCTGACGGTCGAGGATTTGAGCGCACCCGAGACCACGTAGGGATCGCTGGGATGCGTGCAGGCGTAATCGAGCCTCGTCACATAGCCGTCGCTCGACCGGTAGATGCCCGACAGGCGCCCGAACAAAGTGTCGGGGACGAGCGTGAAGTCCGCGCTCGCCTTGACGTCGCGACGATTATAGTCCCCGAGCGTCGCCTCGATATAGCCGCCATGGCCTTCGGGCTTGCGCGAGTAGAGCTTGATCGCGCCGCCTTCCGAATTCATGCCGGCGAGCGTGCCCTGCGGCCCGCGCAAGATCTCGATGCGATCCAGATCGACCAGATCGAAGATCGAGGCGGTCAAGGTCGCGAAATAGACATCGTCGACATAGATGCCGACGCCCGGCTCGACCGCGGGGCTGATATCGCCTTGGCCGAGGCCACGGATGAAGGCGGTCATGCCCTTGCCGGCGCCCGCGATGGTCGGCTGGAGCTGCACGCTCGGCGCCTGCTGGGTCACATCGACGAGACGGGTCTGGCTGCGGGATTCGAGCAAGGCGGCGTTGACCGCCGTGATCGCGAGCGGCGTATCCTGCAGTCTCTGCTGACGGAACTGTGCGGTGACGACGATTTCGGGGACGCCGGCTGCGGCTGCGGGCGCATCCTCGGTCTTGTCGGTGCTGTTGACCGGCTGGGTGGTCGCGGGTGCCGTCTGGGCATGGCCGGGGACCGCCGCCAGAGCCGTAACCATCATCGCCAGCGCAGATGCGCCGAAGTGCGCGCTGGCCATCCTTCCCATCGGAATATGCATAATCCCCTCTCCCCTTCGTTCCGGCTCGCCAATGGCCGCCGGATCTCTCGTTCGCTGCAGAGAGAGGAGGATGTGCGCCCGTCGGGCGGTTGCCGATCATCCCCTTCCATTCGATCCGTGTCGCGACGGACCGCCACCGACAGCCGCTTTTGCACGCGGACTTGTTCGATGTCTGCGACAGCCGGGTACGCCAGCCCGAGCAACTAAGCGTTGATCGAGCTAGCGTTGTGAATTGTCGCAAATGGAAGGGGCCGGCGCCGTCCGACGCCAGATATGAGCAGGCCGGGCGATCCTGCGATCGCCGGGCCCTCTCTATTCCCGATGTGGCGGGCCGGATACTAGAAGTGCAGCTTCGCACCCACCGTCATATAACGGCCGATCGGATCGTAATGGATCGAACCGTAGGTAGTGAGCGGCGGATCGCGATCGAACAGATTGTCGATGTTCGCGAACAGTGTGAGCTTGTCGATATTCACCTGGGCGCCAACATCGACATAGACCCGCGCGGCGATATCGTTGTTGGCGATATCGAGCGTATGATCGAACTTGCCGCCGCCGACATAGCGGACGCGCGCATCGATCGACAGATCCTTGCCCTGATAGGTAACCGCACCGGTGCCGCGCCACTTCGGCGTGCCGAAGGTGACATTGTCGCCGACGTCGCCCGCACGATCGACCGAGGTCAGGCCATTGTTGATCTTCACCTCGGGCACGTAGGTGGCAAGCGCGCGGAAGCGGAGCGAGCCCGGCATATTGCCGATCTCGCTCATCGGCAGCAGGTACGAGGCCTCGACGTCGATGCCGTGGGTCTTGTATTCGGCGAGGTTGATGTAGGTCGTGTAGATCGTCGTCGGCGCGCCCGTCGAATCCCGAACGATCTGGCTGCAGAGCGACGTGCTGCCCGATGCGCAGCCCGAGACGATGTCCTGCGCGGCGAGCGAGACGATCGCACCGCGGATCTTGATGCTGTAATAGTCGACCGAGAGGTTGAAGCGCGGGATGAAGCTCGGCGTGAAGACCGCGCCGATCGTCGTCGTCGTGCCGATCTCGGGCTTCAGCCCGACATTGCCGCCACCATAACGGGTGATGCTGTAGGTCTTGCCACCCTCGGCCACCGTCGTGAAGCTGGTGGTAAGCGTGGTATAAAGCTCGGCCAGGCTGCCCGAACGGATGTCGCGCGAGCGCGAAGCGCGCAACAGCAGATTGTCGAAGATACGATCGGTCAGGCCGAGTTTCCACGACCAGATGCCGCCGCTGGTGCTGTAATGGCTGTACCGCGCGGCACCGCTGAAATCGAGCTTGCTGTACGGCTGATCGAGCAACGGCACCGCGACTTCGCCGAAGCCCTCCTGGACGTTGAATCCGCCGTTGAGCGGCGAGAAGTTGAAGCGGCTGAAGCCCGACGCCGCCGACGTGGCGTCGAGGCTGTTGGTGACCTGCTTCTCCCAACGCGCCTCACCACCGACCGCGATCGAGACCGGTCCCGCCCACAGATCGAACGCGTCGCCGCGCAGGCTGGCGCCGGTGCTGTCGAGCTTGGTGGTGTAGACCGCGCGCGCCTTGTTACCGAACACATAGTTGATCGCCGCCTGGCTGGCGGTGCCGGTGCCGAGGATGTTGAGCGGCCGGCAGGCGGTGGTCGGATCGGTCAGCGCAACGCGGCAGACGATATTGCCGCTGCTGTCGGTCACCGCATCCAGCGCCTTAGTGAGGTTCGCGCCGGTGATCTGGTTGCGGTAGCTCTGCATGTTCCGCAATTCGCCATGGTTGTAATAGACGCTGTAGCGCCATTTGCCGGCAATCGTGCCGTCGACCCCGGCCGCCCCTTCGATGTTGCGGCGATAATAACCGAAGGTACGGTAGCCATAATCCTCGAACACGCGGCCGACTTTGATGCTGGTCTCGCGCGCGGCGGCAAGCTGGTTGCGGATCGTCTGTGACAGAAACGGATTGCTGGCGGAGATCGTGTAGGTGCCGGTCTCGGCATAGAAAGGATAGGTCGCCCAGATCTTGCTGAAGCTGCCGTCGACCCAGAGCTTGGCGTCGCCCACCTCGAAGCTGCTGCGCGCATAGACGTTGACGCGCTGATAGGGGTTGGTCAGCGCATATTCGTCGGTCGAGGAGACGCCCTCGCCGCCGACCATCGACGTGCCGCTGACCATGCTGCCATATTGGAACGCGCGCAGCGTGCCGTCGGCATTGAAGGTCTTGCCCGCGAGGCTGCCCGACGTGACCAGGCCGCCGAGCCCGAAGGTCGAGTAATTGACGTCGCGCGCGAGGATATATTGATGCGCGCCGCCGACCGGCGAGAACAAGGCGGTGCTGCCGACATTCTTGCGCGAGTTGCGATCGAGGATGCCCTCATCCTGCTGATATTCGCTGCCGATCATGAAGTGACCGCGATCATTGGCGAATTTCGTGCCGTACGAGGCATCGAAGCCGTAGCGGAAGCCGTCGGCGCGGCTGGAGATGCCGCTCTTCGCGCCGAGCGTCAGGCCGGTCAGATCGTCGTCGAGGATGATATTGACCACGCCGCCGATCGCGCCCGACCCCCAGGCGGCACTGGCGCCTCCGGTGACGACCTCGACCTTCTTTACCAGCCCCTGCGGAATAGTGTTGAGATCGGCCGCGCCGGTGAAACGGCGGTTGTTGAGCAACGTCAGCGTACGGGTGACGCCCAGGCCGCGAAGGTCCATCGCCGACGCGCTGGAATTGGTGTTGGCGACGGTGCTGGCGGGCGTCTGCGTCGCACGGAATTGCGGCAGATCGTTCAGCGTCTGCGCGATGCTGGGACGTGCGCCCTGGCGCAGATCGGTCGCGCCGAGCACGGTGGTCGGCGTCGGCGCCTGGAAGCCGGCCTTGTCGATGCGCGAGCCGGTCACGACGATTTCGGTCCCCGCGGGCACCGCGGGATCGGCGGCGCCGTCGCCGGTCTGGGCGATGGCCGCCGCAGGGGCCAGGAGAGCGGCGGCGCTGGCAAGAAGGCTGACGCGGCGAAGACGATCACGATGGACGGACATGATTGTTTCCCAACTTGAGGTGCGGTTTTCTGCGATTTCAGGATCCAGACGGGGCGGAGCTTGAGCCCCTGTCGCCCGATGATGTTCAGTTCGTGCGGCGGAAGAGCAGGTCGAAAGCGCGGCTCTCGCCGAGACGGATGCTGTCGATCCGGCCTGCTGCGTCGCGCTTGAACTTGAGCACGATCTCGGACGATTGCGGTGCGCCATCGCCGACGAAAACGTCGCGATAGGCCGCCTTGAGCGCATGATCGTGCCAGCGCGGGCCGCTGAAGCGCAGCGCCTTGCCGTCGGCGGTCACGGTGACGCAGGCCTGCGTATCGACCCCGCAATAGCGGCCGAGATAGGGTGCCGGATCGAGATCGGTCACGGCATCGACCTTGTCGGCGGGCAGATTTTCGCCCTCTCGGCTTTCGCGCACCAAAGTCTGGCCGGAGAAAGCGAAGACATCCTCGCGCAACGCCCAGCGCCCCGGTCCGACCGGCGTGACGACCCGCCCGTTGGCGCGAAGCCGGCCCTGCGCGTCGGTTTCGAAGCGGACGGGATAGCCGGTCAGGCGATCGGCCCAGGTGCCGGCTGGCAGCGGCGTGGTCGGCACGAACGGCCTAGCAGGATGCGCGGGGAGATAGAGATCGGCCACCTGCCGGCCGAGAGTCGACGTATCGGCATCGCTGGCATTGCACAGCAGCGACACGGCCAGCTTGCGATCGGGATAGCGGGCCATCCAGGCGCGATAGCCGCCGGTCGAGCCCGAATGGCTGACCTCACGCTCGCCATGATGATCGAGGTTCACCAGCGCCAGCGCGTACGCGATCTTCGTGCCGTTGCGCAGCATGCCAGGGCGCTGCATCTCGTCGGTGAAGCCGGGGCCGAACGTGCTGGTGTCGAGCGCGGCCTGCCATTTGACGAGATCGCCGACCGTGGTGAGCAGCCCGCCATTGCCATAGGCGTCCTCGATCACCTGATCGTTGCGATAGCCCGAGGGCGAGGCGTCATAAGCGCCGGTCCGGCCAGGGACGACGCGGCTATGATCGTCGCGCCACGTCGTGTGGGTCATGCCCAGCGGCACGAAGATCCGGTCGTGGGTGAAGTCTGCGAGCGACTGGCCGCTCACCCGCGCAACGATGATCGCGGCCAGATTGAAGTTGGTGTTGCTGTAGAGATAGTGGGTGCCTGGGGCGAAGTTCAGTTCCTTCTGCCGCGCCGTGATATCGAGCACGTCCTGATTGTCGGCGGTGCGGCTGTTGCGCGGCCATCCTTCGACCGCAGCGACCGAACCCCAGTCGCGCAACCCGCTGATATGATGCAGCATGTCGCGCAGGGTGAGCTTGGCGCCATAATCGGGAAGCTCGGGCAGATATTTGTGGACATCATCGTCCAGCGAAAGCTTGCCGTCGCGCGCCAGCATCACCATCGCCGCCGCCACGAACTGCTTGGAATCCGACCCCGCTTCATAGATTGAATTGGGCGTTGCCGGGATGCCGCGTTCCAGATCGGCCATGCCATAAGCGCGCAACGCGATCGGCGCGCCGTTCAGCGACACCGCCACCGCACAGCCCGGGCTGGTCTTGCCGTTCCAGTGCGCGAAGATCGCATCGAGCCCCGCCGACTTATCGGTCGCAGCCGGTGCGGCGGATGCGACCGCCATTGCCGAAGCACAGAGCACCAGGGCCGCCTTTGCGGCGGAAGGAAGGCCGGTCATGATACATCACCCCTTGTGGAACGGGCGATCACTCGCCTCGTCCCCGAACCCGTTCGCCACTCCCCGGCCCTGCCTGCGCAGCCTCGGAAGGGGGCGTTCGCAGAGCGTCATTGGGGTGCTAGCCGGCGAGCCTGTCACGAACCTGTCACACCGCTGCATTGTCGGGTAGGCATCGATATGTGTGATAACAATCACACAGCTGGTGCTTTCGGCCAGCCGGGATTCGCCTTGCAGCGTGTGCCGACATAAAAGTCGTTAACGGGCCGTTAAGGAGAGGATCACAGAAATCGAGCGAGGTATGAACCTATGCGGTTAATGTTGGTCGAAGACGATAAACGGCTGGCGCGCGGCATGGCGGCCGCCTTTCATGCCGCCGGCTTCGCGGTCGATATCTTCCCCACCGGCGACAGCGCGCTCGCCGTTGTCCAGCAAGAGCCGTATGGCGCGATCATCCTCGACTTGGGGCTGCCCGATATCGACGGGCTCGATCTACTCAAATCGCTCCGCCGCCGCGGTGTTTCGACCCCGATCATCATCCTGACCGCGCGCGGCTGCACCGAGGACCGGATCATCGGCCTGGACAACGGAGCCGACGATTATATGGTCAAGCCGTTCGATCCGCGTGAGCTGGAATCGCGGGTCCGCGCGCTGATCCGCCGCAGCCTGGGATCGCCCAACCCGATTATCCGGATCGGTTCATTGACGCTCGACCGGTCGAGTCGCACGGCGTGGCTCAACGGCGAAATGCTGGCGTTGCGCCGACGCGAGATGGCGGTGCTGGAGGCGCTGATGGGCCGGCCGGGCAAGATTCTCGCCAAGGAAAGGCTGGCGGCGGAGATATTCGACTTCGACGACGAGGTCGCGCCCAATGCACTCGAAGTCCATGTCGGTCGGTTGCGCCGCAAGCTCCAGCCGCACGGGCCCGCGATCCGCACCGTGCGCGGGCTGGGCTATATCATCGAGACGGCGTGACAACGCCCGCCGGCGTGATGCAGAGACGCGGATCGCTGCGCGCACGGCTCACCGGCGCGGTGATGGTGCCGCTCACCGCGCTCGTGATGCTCTTCGGGGGTATCACTTTGTGGGTGACCCACGATACCGAGGCGAACACGGTTGATCGGGTGTTGATCGGATCGGTGCGGACGCTCAGTCTCGCTTACAACAGCCCACCCGATCTGCGGGGACGCATCATTCCGCTGACCATCAAGCTGCTGCGCCGGCGCGCACGCCCGGAGGTCCATTACAGCGTCTATCTGGGGGACCGGCTGATCGCCGGCGATCCCGCGTTGCGCCCGCCGGCGGATTACAGCGCCACCGCGACCGACCGGATTGATCGCCATCCGCCCACGATTTTCACCAATGCCTATCGCGATACGCGCCTCGTGCGCGGCTATGCCGATCCGCGCGATGCCGCGGGCGTTATCCAGGCCGCCTATCTGCGCACCGGCCTGTTTCACGGCCGGCCCGCCCGCATCGCTGTCGAATATCGCCGGACCGCCGGTTTCGACGGGGTGATCGCGCTCCAGATCGCGGATTATATCGACGATCGCCGCGCCTATGAGCGCCGGACCTTCCTCAACGTGCTGCTCTATGCGGCCGGTACCCTGCTGGTATCGATCGGCCTGTTCTGGGCCGCGATCCTGTGGGGCCTCCGTCCGCTGCTCCAGCTGGCGCGCCAGATCGAGACCGCCCAGCAGGACCCGTCGCTGGCCTTCCGCCTTGCCGCGCCCCCCGCCGCCGCGCGCGAGACCATGCCGTTCATTTCGGCCTTCAACGAGCTGATGGCACGGCTGGAGCAGGTCACCCGATCGCTGCGCGAATTCACCTCCAATGCATCGCATCAGATGCGCACCCCGCTCGCGATCGCGCGCGTCCACCTCGACGTGCTGGAGCGCTATGGCCCGGCCTCGCCCGAGGGCAAAGCGGCGCTGATCGACATTCCCGATGCGATTGGCACGCTGGAGAAATTGCTCGGCCAATTGATCGTGCTCGCGCGCAGTGAGGAGCGGCCGCCGGGCCTGATGCGTCCGTTCGATCTCACCGTGGTCGCGCAGGAGGCGCTCGCCACCGCCATGGCCCGCGCGCCCGCCGATCTCGACATCGGCTATGACGAGGCAGCCGACGGCCCCTTCATCGCGCTGGGGGAGCCGCTAATGGCGGCCGAACTGATCGGCAACCTCATCGACAATGCGATTCGCTACAATCGCCCCGATGGCCTCGTCTCGGTCGAGGTCGGCCGGCGCGACGGCCGGGCCGTGATCGCCATCATCGATGACGGCCCGGGCATTCCAGAAGCGGACAGGGACCGCGCCTGGGAAAGGTTCACACGCCTGCAGGGTCAGGACGGGCCGGCCGGCACCGGCCTCGGCCTGCCGATCGTCCGCTCGCTTGCGGCGCGCATGGACGCGATCGTAACGCTGGCGGCCGGTCCCGACGGCAAAGGCGTTCGCGCCGAGGTGCAGTTCCAGGCCGCGGCGGGCGCATTGCAAGGTTTCGAAATTTCGCGGTAACGATTCCCGCCAAACCGCATCGTCTGAGCAGTAAAAAAGACATCCGATCGTCCCGATCGTGCGGGCCGGGCCTTGCTGTCTTCAGCAATCTTCGGGGCGCACGCGCGATGCTGAGGCCGGACCGGGCCACGGCGGCGACCGGCGCGCTTGCCGCGGGCCTTACAGGGCCGACCATCCGGGGATGATGACAGGCTGGTGACAGCCAATCGCCATAGGCTTCCGGGCTACCTCGACCGATAGCCCCGGAGCCGAAGCTGATGCGCCGCGCGACCCATCGCCCCCTTGGCCTGCTGATTGCCGGTGCGGCAGCCTTTCTGGCGCCCCACCCCGTGATCGCGCAGGATAGCAAGGATCGCCTGACCATCGCAGCTGTGCCGCACGCGCCGCTGGCGGGGAATTTCACCCTCGCCGCCGTCGGCGACCTCATCTACCTCCGCCCGATGCTGGCGACGATCGAGAAGCAGTCGCCCGATATGCTGCACATCCTGCGCGGCGCCGACGTCACTTTCGCCAATTTCGAGACGAGCGCGTTCGATCTGGCCACCTTCCGCGGCGCACCCCAGGCCGAATCCGGCGGCACGTGGATGCTGGCCGATCCGCGCGTCGCGAAAGACGCGGCGGGAATGGGCATCGACATCGTGAGCGAGGCCAATAACCACACTACCGACTGGGGTGTGGAAGGCATGGCCGCGACGATGGACCTGCTCGACGCGGCCGATATCGTCCATGCGGGCACCGGGGCATCGATGAGTGCAGCACGCGCGCCGCGTTATCTGGATGCGGCGAAGGGGCGCATCGGGCTCGTCTCCGCGACGACCAGCTTCACCCCCATGTCGCCCGCCGCCGATCCGGTCGGCAGCGTGCCGGGCCGCGCCGGGGCGAACGTCATCCGCTCGACCGAGATCGCGCTCGTCTCGGACGGCGATCTGGCGGCACTGGCGCGGATCGCGGGCATCAAGGCGGGGGCGCCGGTGAAGATCGGCAGTCGCGTCTTTCGCGCAACGGCGGCGCCGGTCAGCCCGGCCACGGTCACCTATGATCTCGATCGCGCGGATACCGACGCCAATCTCCTGTCGATCCGGCAGGCGCACCAGAACGGCAATTTCGTGATCTTCTCGCTCCACAATCACGAGCCGGGCAATGCCAGCCAGACCCCGGCCAATTTCGCGCCTGATCTGGCGCATAAGGCGATCGATGCCGGCGCCGACATCTTCATCGGCCATGGCCCGCATCAATTGCGCGGGATCGAGATCTATAAGGGCAAGCCGATCTTCTATTCGCTCGGCAACTTCGCGATGATGAACAATTCGCTCGACGATGTGCCGGCCGATATGTTCCGGCAATTCGGCGTGAAGCCGGGCAGCGTCACCACGCCCGAACTGCTGCAGGCACGCAATGCGAACGAATTCAGCGATCCGAACCTGTATGAAACGGTGATCGCGGTATCGCGCTTTCGCGACGGCATGATTGCGGAAATCCTGCTCTACCCGATCGATCTGGGCGTCCATGCCCAGGGCGCGGGGCGCGGCGTGCCGCACATGGCGGACGCGTCCATTGGCGCCGAGATCCTCGCCCGCCTGCAGCGCCTGTCGGCCCCGTTCGGCACGACGATCGCGATCGAAAAGGGGATCGGGGTGATCCGCCTCGACAAAACAAGCGCGCCGCGGCCGCATTGAAGCCGCGGTACCGCGCATTGTTGCCAGATTACTGGCGCGTTTCCTGCGGATGCTGCAGCGGATTGAGGCCGTGCTGCCCGAGGAAATGGTGCAGCCCGACCAGCAAGGCCTGCGCCGATGCCGCCGGCATCGCCAGCCGCCCGACCACGACGCGCTCGACCGGCGGCGGCGTCTTCGAATGATCGCAATGGAGGCTCTCGAACGTGATCGTGAGCAGCCCGTTGATCAGCGACATCCCCGCCGCCCCTGTGACGAGCAATTCGGGCGCGAACGCGTTTTCGACGAGCGGGAATTCGGGCTCCGGCTGGGGCTTGGGCTGGGGAAACATCTGCATGGCAGGCATTCTTTCGAAAGGGGCGACGGCCATTGCTGTCGGAAAGCCACATCTCATGAGAATTGCACGCGCGACCGGTCGCGGAAATTTCGCGGCAACGATAGGCAAAATGCGGCCTCAAAGACTCCTGCCCGGGCCGTGGAGGATCTATTGGGGCGTCTCACCTCTACAGAAATTGCGCCACTGCAGCGGCGAGTGGCCATAACTCCGCCGGAACGCGCGGGTGAAATGGGCTGCATCCTCGAAGCCGTTGGCGAAGGCGATCTGCGCGGCAGTCACCTGTGCGCGCGACGGATCGGCCAGGTCCGCCGCCGCCTGATCGAGCCGCCTCTTCCAGATCTGGCTGGTGATGGTCAGCCCGATCGCCTCTCGCAGCAATTGATCGAGCCGGCGGCGGCTGATCCTCTGCGCCTGCGCGACATCCTCGGCGCTCAGCCCCGGCGTGGCGAAATTGAGTTCGATATAGGACAAGGCCGCCTGCACCCGCCACCAGGCCGATCCCGCCCCCTCTTCGCCGCGCGCCTCGATCGTGCCGAGCAATTCGATCATCGCCACCACCGCTGCGCGACGCTGGCTCTCGCGCATGAAGGGTGCAGTCAGCAGGATCGCCGCCAAGGTCTGGCCGACCAGACTCACCGCCGGCTCGACCGAGAGCAACGCAACCGCGGTCTGGTGCTCCAGATGCGGGTTGCGGTTGAGCACGGTTAGGCGTGGCATGCGCAGGAAAACGAACTCGCCGCTCCCTTCGCCTTCCATTGTGAAGGGAAACTGCTCGTCGAGGACGCAAATGTCGCCCGCGTCGAGCGCGCACGTCCGCCGTTGCTGGTTGACCAGAGTCTTGCCGGTCCGTTGCATCAGCAAGCTGATGCCAGGCGTCTCGACCAGCCGCGACGGTGTATAGCTCACCCCCGACGACGGCGACCGCACCGCCCACAACGAGCCGCCACCCATGACGATGCGGCGAATATCGCCGTTGCTGGCATGGTCGTCGATGCGGCGCACCGAAAGCCCTGGGAACAGCGACGGCACCGCCTCCACCCAGGCCGAGGCGCGGCTTTCCTGCTCCACGGCGCTCAGATCCAGCAGCGCGGTGCTCTCCTCGGTGGTTATGGATTCCAGCTGCGACAATTCTACACGCTAGCGCAATCAAGGCCTCCCCGGATGCTTCAGACTAGGTAAAAGCGATAAAGGGGGCAAGCGCGCCGGTGTGGACTCCCGCAACAACGAGGGCGGAGAGAATGCGGAAACGAGCGAAAGCGCCAAGCGTGGCGGCGTGCGTCGCGATCCTGTTCGGACTGTTTCAGGCGGGGTCGGCGTTGGCCGCCCCGGCGCGGGGCACTTCGCTGGATGCGCGGATCGAAGCGCTTTCGGCCGAGGTCGACCGGCTCGAGGGCAGCCGCGCGATCAAGAAGCTCCAGCGCGCTTTCGGCTATTACATGGATCGCGGCCTCTGGGACGAGGCGGCCGACCTGTTCGCGGACAATGGCACGGTCGAGATCGGCATGGACGGGGTCTATGCCGGCAAGGCGCGCATCAGGGACTATCTCCAGCGGCTCGGCGGCGGCAAACCGGGCCTGCAATGGGGCCAGCTCGGCGAATGGCTTCAGCTCCAGCCGGTGGTGAATGTGAGCGCGGACGGGATGACCGCCAGGGCGCGCTGGCGCGATCTCGGCATGTTCGGCCAGTTCCAGCAGAGCGCGTCGTGGCGGACCGGCGTCTATGAGAACGGCTATGTGAACGATGGGGGCGTCTGGAAGATCGCCAGCCTTCATCTGTTCGTCAACTTCGTGGCGCCGTTCGAGCAGGGCTGGGCGCGGCTGAAGCCGGTGAACGGCGATTGGCGGAGCGATGTCGCCAAGGCCTATCCGCCCGATCGACCGCCGACCGTGGCGTACAAGCCCTTCCCCGATCCGCAGCTCGCGCCCTTCTCCTACCCCAATCCGGTGACGGGCAAGATCCATGCGGAGAAACGGCCATGAAGCTCGTTCTCGCCGCGCTGCTCGCGACCGCCGCCCTGCCCGCTTACGCGCAGAGCAATGCCGAGCTGGAGGTCAAGCTCGCGCAGCTTCAGCACCGCGCCGATCTGCTCAAGGATCTCGACGCGATCGAGAATCTGCAGGCGGCCTACGGCTATTATCTCGATAAGGGATTGTGGGGCGAGGTCGCCGACCTCTTCACCGCGACCGGCAGCTTCGAATATGGCCAGCGCGGCGTCTATATCGGCAAGGATCATATCCGCCGCGCGCTGCTGCTGCTCGGGCCCGAAGGGCAGCAGAAAGGCTGGCTCAACGAGCATATGCAGCTCCAGCCGATCATCACGGTCGCGCCCGACGGCCTCACCGCCAAGGCGCGCTGGCGCGGCATGGTCCAGCTCGCCCGGCCCAACCAGAATGGCCAATGGGGCGAGGGCACGTACGAGAATGATTATGCGAAGGAGCGTGGCGTGTGGAAGATCGCCAAGCTCCACTTCTACGTCACCGGCTTCACCGACTACGATCTCGGCTGGACCAAATCGGCGATCCCGGCAGAAGGGCCGAGCGCACTACTCCCACCCGATCGGCCGCCGACCGAAGTCTACCGATCCTATCCGGGGGTCTACATTCCGCCGTTCGACTATGTGCATCCCGTCACCGGCAAGCCGATCCCGGTGACGCCACCCGCCGACAGCGTATTGGGGAGGAAGTGATGCGAAGGATTGCCGCTCTTGCCCTTGCGGGCACCCTGATCGCCACCTCCGCGCACGCCGAGAGCGCCGCCGAGAGGCTCGCCGCGCTCGACAAGCGCATCACCCGGCTGGAGGATGCCAACGCGATCGAGCGCGTCCAGCGCGCTTACGGTTACTTCGTCGACAAGGCGCAGTGGACGCAACTCTCCGAACTGTTCACCGACGATGCGACGCTCGAGATTGGCGGCCGCGGCATCTTCGTCGGCAAACCGCGCGTGCTGGAATATATGCAGAAGGCCTTCGGTCCCGACGGGATCAAGGAGGGCAGCATCATCAACCATATGCAATATCAGCCGATCGCCGATGTCGACCCCGACGGGATCCACGGCAAGCAGCGCATGCGCGCCTTCGTGATGAGCAACGGCGGCTGGGGGATTCCGCTCTACGAGAACGAATATCGCAAGGAGAATGGGGTGTGGAAGATTTCCAAGCTCCATGGGCCTTTCACCATGTATTCGTCCTGGGCCGGCTGGGGGCATGACGCGGTTCCGAATACGCGGCCGGAAAGCTTCGCGCCGCCGCCGGATCTGCCGCCGTCGGTCGTCTATCTGACCTATCCGAATTATTACATCGTGCCGTTCCACTACCCCAATCCGGTGACGGGCAAGGTGTTCGCGCCGAAGATGAGCGAGGCCGGGGCGTATCCCGCGCCGCCTCCGGCGAAGTGAGGTGAAGGCTGACGCATTTACCTTCTTCGTCATGCTGAACTCGTTTCAGCATCCACCAGGCAACCTGCACGGACGGTGCGGCACGCGCGGTGGATGCTGAACAAGTTCAGCACGACGGGTAATTTATTGACGCGGCTGCGCTTCAACTACCCTCCACCGCCTCCAGCAATTCCCCCAACCATTCCCGATCCATGCGCCGCTGGCGCTCGATATGGCGGAACAGGAAATCGCCGCCCAAAGGCAGCGTCGGCCCCATCTGCTCCCGGATCGGCCCCAGCTTGGCGATCAGATCGTCCAGCCGCGATATGCGAGTGCGGATCGCTTCAGCCAGCCGGCCGGGATCGACGCAGTGCAGGAACAGCATCGCCCCATAATGCGCCTGCGGCGCCGGGCCATCATCCTCGAACTGGCGGAAGAAACCCGCCTGGAATTCGGCGCGCCCTTTGTCGGTGATGCGGTAGATCGTCCGCACCCCGCCGCGCGCGACGCGCTCCTGCGCGACCGCCTCGATCCCGCCATCCTTCTCGAGCTGGCGGATCGCATAATAGAGCGTGCCGACATCCAGATCGAGATAGCATTCGACCATCGCCGCCTCGAGCCGGCGCTTGATTTCATAGGGGTGGAGATCGCCGCGATGGAGCATCCCGAGAATGATCAATCTTGCTTTCATAGTTTAATTAAACTAATCGAATCGGAATAAATCGGCAAGGATGGTGGAGGGTGACCGTGGTGCGGACATTCCTGGGCGTAATCGCGGGACTGGTGACGTGGGCCGTGGTTGCGACGATCCTCGATATCGGCGTGCGCTACGGCATACCCGGCTATCGCGAGGCCGAGCCGACATTGCTTTTCACCCTGCCTATGAAGATCGCGCGGTTATCGCTGGCGGTAATCGCCTCGCTGGGCGCCGGCTTCGTCACGCGCCTGATCGCACCGGCAAGCCGGATGGCGCCATGGATCGTCGGGCTGGTGATGCTGGCGCTCTTCCTGCCCAGCCACATCCAGATCGGCGCGCGCCTGCCGCTTTGGTATCATCTGTTTTTCCTGCTGACCTTGGTGCCGCTGGTGGTGCTTGGAGCGCAGTTGCGGCTTCCCGGCCGGCGACCTTAAATCTTGCACCGTTTGCGTCGAGTGGGGTGCGAGCGTAGTTGAGAACCTGTATAGACACAGCCGCGTGGTGATCCCTCGATCCGCGTGCTCGATGTCGCAAGCGGCAAGGCAATCGCCGATCCGATCGACCGCGCGGGCTCCCCGCGACCGGCGGACGCACCCCATTCGTTTCGCTGCTGGCGGCTTGCGGCTAATTAAGGCACCCTTCGCGGCACGAGAAGAGCTTTTAGTGCTTCGTCGTGCTTGGAGTTCGTTCGCTTCTTCAGAAGGGTCTCAACCACCCCGGCGCGCATCGATAGCGTATCGGCCCGGGGCGATTTCGGACGCCGTGACAGCCATGCCCGCCTCGCGGCAGATGACCGCTGCAGCGGCGATGTCCCACAGGCAGCAGCCATGTTCGATATAGCCGTCGAGCCGGCCGAGTGCGGCGCTCATCAGCGCGAACACGGCGCAGCGATAGCGCACGACGGCGTAGCCTTCGCGCCGGAGCGCATCCGCGCGGCGATCAGTTTGGGTGCCGGGCTCGAATTCGTTTTCGCCGAGCGCGATCAGCTTCCCGCCGATCGCCGGCGGAGCCAAAGGCAAAAGAACGCCGTTCAAACGCGCACCCTCGCCGCGAATAGCGGTGATCGTCGTCCCGAATTCTGGCAGCGCGACGACACCCGCTACCGAGGTACCGCGATCTAGCAGCCCGATCGACACACCCCACAGGGGCAGGCCGCGCAGAAAGTTCGACGTACCGTCGATTGGATCGATCGCCCACCCCGACGCGGCCGCATCCAAAGTCCCGCCCGCTTCCTCGCCGATGATTGCCACCTCGCCATACTCGGCGCGCAGCGCAGCGCGAATCGCGTTCTCGACAGTACGATCGGCCTCCGATGCGAAATCGCCGGGTCCCTTTTCTTCGATCCGCAACCTATGCCGGCGTGCCGCAAAAGATGATGCCAGATCCGCCGCCGGACGGATAAGGCGTAGAAGGGTCGTTTCATCCAGGCTCTGCATGCCGCTTGTCAGAACGCCACCGTGAAATGCTGCGGGAACGGCGTCATCTTGTCGGGATGCCCGGCGTCTCCCTCGGCGCGCGCCAACGGGCGGCCCGCCAGCAGCGGCGTCATCAAGGCCGGGATGATCGCCTGATTGATCGCATCGCCGAAGCAACGGTGGAGGCCATAGCCCCACAGCATATAGATGTCCCACGGCCGGTCGGTGCGGAAATCGTCGGCATCGGCCACTGCCGCGGGATCGAACATCGCCGAGAGATTGGACGCCAGCACCATCGCATCCTGCTTGATCGCGCATTCGCGCAGAGTACCTTCGGCAATGACGCAATCGCGGGTCGCGCGGCGATAGATGACCGGGTTGACCGGGTTGAAGCGCAGCGCCTCGAACAGCGCCCGGCCGACCGCCGCCTCGTTACCTTGCGCGGCCGCCACCTGCGCTTCGGCCAGCGCGTCGGGCCGATCGAGCAGGCCGTCGAGCGCCTGGACACACGCCTTCGAGATGGTCGGGATCGCACCGATGACGAGGCCGATCATATTGTCGCGGATGCCCGTGCCTTGCAGCCCCGCCGTACCCGCATCGCGTAGTTTGATCGCCCTGCGCAGCACCGTGACCGGGCCCTCCGGATTCTGCTCGGTCTTCGCGATCGCGGCGTCGATCGCAACCAGGCATTTGGCCGCGCCGTCGAGCGCGCGCGCCTCGATCGCGGGATCGCCGGCGAGATCGACGAACAGATACCAGAACATCGCGGTCGCCCACTCGGTCAGATCGGCGAGCGACGCGGTATCGATCCCGAAATACTGCTGCACCATCAAAGCGGGTACGACGGTGGTGAGCGCCGCCGGCAGATCGATCGTGCCATTGCTCGCCGCGACGATCCTTTGCGCCTCGGCCCGCGCGAGCGGCACGATGATATCGGCCACATCGGTACGCGCGGCCGCCATCCGCATGACCGACGTGTCGCGCTGGTAATCGTCGCCATCCTGCATGCCGAGGAAGAAGTTGGCGCCGCCGGTGATCTTGCGCATCTTGGGTTCGTATACGACCGCGAAATCGCCTTGCCGATCGAGCACCTCGCGCACGTCCTGGGCGCGCGTGACGATCACCGTGCCTTCACACGGATAGGACGTCACCAATGTCCTTTCGATCGCCAGATTGGGCTTGAACGCACGCAAAGATGCGAACAGCGCACGCTGGCCCGCGGGATCGCCGAGTACCGCGACAAAACGTTCCCTGGCATCGCCCGACACCATCGCGAATTGGCCCGCCAGTTCGGCGCCGGCCAGTGCGCCCTCGCCGATCATGTGGGCCTCGATCTCGGCTGCGTGCAACAGGTTCATGATCCAGGACATAAGCCGCCTCGCCTCCAATGAGCGTTCGGAACGCAATGACTTCAGTTCGCCCCGGCACGGTGGGAATGGAGCGGTCGCACGCGATGCCCGGCCGTCAGGTGGATCCGCTTCCCACGCGCGCTGCCCCTTCCCTTCAGTGCGCCTGCGCGGCCAGGATCAGTTCGGTTCCATCGGCATATCGCCCGCGCGGGGTATAGGTGTGCGACACGAAGCCCGGCACGATCGTGCAGGTCCGGCCAAGGCGCTGCCCGACCAAGGGGTTGAGCAAGGCCTCCTTCGGGAAGGCGCGAGCCCGGCTCGGCGTCAACATGTAAGGCAGCTTGCGGGTCTCATCGTGCGCGAGATCGATGATGTTCGGAGCGATCCCATGGACCCGCGAAAGATCGAACACCGGCGCGACGGAATGCAATCGGCCGACCATCCATTCGAGCACGCAATCGGCGAGACCGCGCTCGGGATAACCACCGCCGACGTCCGAATGGCACCCCGGAAAGATCTGCTGCTCGACATTCGCGGCCGCCGCCCAGAAGGTCGGGGTGAAGAGTTCGCGCGTCTCGTCGGCCGCCAGCGCGTGAAAGCCCTTGCCGACCTTGTCGCTGAGGGTGGTGTCGCAGATCGAGAAATCGAAAACCGGCCCGTCGGCGCCGATATGCGGCAGCCCGAGCGAACTGACCGTATCGAACACGCCGATCGCGGCGATTTTCGTTGCTCCGACGAAATCACCGTCGGCCAGCGCCGGCAGCGGGGTCGTCAGGCTTCCGATCAGATGCAGGCGCGCCTGGTTGGCCAGATCGCCCCGTCCTCCGCGATACAGATACCAGGCGGCAACCGCGCGCTGATAGGCCAGTTCCTTGTTCGAAACGTCGTAGCGGGTGGGGTCGAGCGGACCCCGCGCGACCACGAGCCCGGCCAGCGCCCGCGCAGCGGTGGCGCCACGGCTGAAGCCGGTGATGACGATCCCGTCGCCGGGTTTGTAGACGCGCGAGAGGAAGGTGTAGCCGCGGATGATGAGTTCGGCGATGCCGTCGCCGAAGAGGTTGCCGAGCACGGACAAGGTGCCGCTTCCGGGCGAACCGACTCCCGGCAGATACTTGCCGTTGGCGCCGCCGATCGAAACCTCGAAGGATCCGTTGCCGGCATCCTGGGCTGTGCCGCCAAGGCTATCGAATAGCCGCGCGATATTGGTTGGCGACGACTGGATCTTCTGCTGACCCGTGCCATCCAGGCATATGACGTGTGTCGCCATGGCATCCCCGCTTTTGGGGACAAGCATGATATGCGTGGCCGGAAAGGCAAGCGGAACTTGATCGAAACTTGATAGCAATTGGGCCGCCAAGCTCGGATTGCCCCGTCATCCCCGTAAGAGCGGGATCCATTACAGATATTTGGCGAACTCGCCCAGCTTGGCGAGTTCGCCGCGTAACGCGATCGGCAGCGGCCCGATCAAATCTTCCAGATGATGCTCGATATGATCGGTGACGATCAAAGTCTTGGTCTTCTCGAGCGCGGAGACGACCGCCTGCATCTGTTGTGCGATTTTGAGCCCGTCCTCGCCGTCCTCGACCATCTTCATGATCCCCGCGAGATGGCCGTGCGCGCGGCGCAGGCGATTGAGGAGATCGGGGTTGGCGGCGTGGCTCATCGCGGCAGCGCCAGCCAGCCGCTCGACGCGACATAGATGCCCACGCACAGGATCACGAGACCGCTCACATAAGGGGCCTTGCGCACGATCGATCCGAAGCCCGAGAAGGTCTTCTCGGCATATTTGACGCTGAGCGCCGCGATCACGCCCGACGCGACCATCGTCACGGCCAGCCCGATGCTGAAGCACAGCACCAGCACCGACCCGAGCACGACGCGCTTCAACTGCAGGCACAGCAGCAACACGGTGATCGCGCCCGGGCATGGGATCAGCCCGCCGGTGATGCCGAACAGGATGATCTGGCCAGTGGTTACGGTGCGCCCCGAAAAGCGCCGCCGGATATCCTCGGCATGCTGGCGTTCGTGCGCGTCCTGATAGCCGCCGTCGGTGACGTCGAGGACATGATCGAGCGTCTCGTCGTCGTCATCGTGATGGGGGTGGTGGTCATGATCGTGATCGTGATCGTGATCGTGATCATCGTGATGATGGTGATGATCGTGGTGCTCATGCCCATGATGATGGTCATGCTCGTGATGATGGTCGTGGCCATGCTCGCGCCGGATCCGCCAGAGCATCCACAGGGCTATGGCGATAATGAGCAGACCCGAGGCGAACTGGAGGTAGGGTTCGAACGAGTCCGGGCTCAGCCCGCGGAACAGATAGACGCCGCCGAGGGCCACGACCCACACGATCGCGGTATGCGATATCGTCGCCGCGATCCCCAGCAGCACCGCCTGCTTCACCGTGCCGCGCACCGCGACGATGAATGCCGCCATCATCGTCTTGGAATGGCCGGGCTCGAGCCCGTGGAGCGCGCCGAGCAGGATCGCGCTGGGAATGAACAGCCACGCATGCGCGGCGCTTTGCTGGAGCAGATCGGTGAGCGAAGTCATGGCGGGCGCCTAGCATGCCTCATTGAGTTTTCCTATCCCCCTGGAGGGGATATGGCTTGCATAGTGAAATGATGGGTTGCACTTTGATCAACGGGAAACGTCCGGGGGATGTGATAATGCCAAAAGTCCTGCTTGGCTGCTTGCTGTTAGCCATGCCCACGATTGCGCGCGCCGCCGACCCGTGGATGCCCACGACCCCATGGAGCCTGAACATCGGCCCGGCCGAATGCACGATGACTCGCGCCTTCGCGTCGGGATCGAACCGCCTGTCGGTAAGCCTCGTGCGCGGAGTCTTGGGGCAAAACCGAATTCTCGTCGCCATGCCACCCGCCTTGCATGATCAGATAGGCGGCCGCGGCACCATCTCGGTTCCGGGAACGCCGCCCGCAAATATTCAGATCGTACAAGGGCTGACGAGCGGCAGTGCCTGGGTCATCGGCGCTTCGATCGATCGCGCAACGTTGGCCCCCTTCCTTTCCGCGCGGGACCTTACCATCAGCGGTGGCAAAACATCGCTCACCGTCGCTCTTGGCGGCGCGCCTGATGTTGTCGATGCGGTCCAGAAATGCGTCGACGATCGTTTGCGGGCATGGAAGATCGATCCGGCCGAAGCGAACAACGACGTCCACCCCGATCCGGACGCGCCCAAGCCCGGCCCCAGCACCTGGCTTACCAATGAAGATTATCCGCAGGAGGCTTTACGCGCGAGACAGCAGGGGACCGTATTCATGATCTTCCGCGTCGAGACCGACGGTAACATCAAGGATTGCCGGGTCATTCAGAGCTCGGGCTCGGACGCGCTCGACACGGCCGCGTGCGCAATGATCCGCACGCGCGGCAAATATCGTCCGCTGGTCGATCACAACGGAAAACCCGCAGTGACGTGGCAGAGCCTGCGGTTTCGGTGGACATTGCCGCGATGATGCGCCCCTGGGCCGGCTGCGGCCCGCTCCCGGCCCCGGGGGGAGCCACTGGGGAGCGGGCGCACCGTGGGGTCAGCGTTTAACCCCGTCCGGTGCCTGATAGACGTTGCGACGAACCGAAGTCCGCACCCGCCCGTAAAGAATTATTCGATGCTCCCGCCCCTGCCGATCCGTGCCCGAATAAGCGTAGATTGACGGGCGAGTAACAGGATCCTCCCCGAGCGAGGCTCGGGAAGGAAAGAGGTCAGAACTTCTTCGACACGGTCAGCGACCATTGGCGCGGCGCCGCCGGCTGGGCGTCGGTCTGCGGATAGCCGAGCGGCTGATAATCGAACACGTTGATGTAATAGAATTTGTTGAACATGTTGATGACACCGACCGCGATCGAGAAATTGTGATCGGTGTTGTCGTAGGTTATGCGCCCGTTGAACAGCGACTTGGCCGGCAGCAGTCCGTTATATTTGGTCGAGGTGCCGCTGACGATCTGGCTGCCTTCATACGTCCAGTCGACTCGCGGGGTGATCGAACCGCCGATCCTGTCGAGCGGAATCTTGTACTGGATACCCGAACTGGCGGTCCAGAAGGGGTTGCTCTGGCGACGGTTGACGGTGCGCGCGGCGATGTCTGGTGCGGTGAATTTCGACCAGCCGACCGAACCGTTGATCAGCAGATTCTCGATCGGGTTCAGCGTATATTCGGCCTCGCCGCCGCGGATCTTGGCGGGCTGGTTGCGGAAATAGGTGCGGCCGAGGCAGACGATACCGGTGTTGGCCGCGACCAGGGTCGGGCTGCACTGGGTCGATCCTGCCGGACCGCCGGGCAGCGGGATGAGCGCCTGGTTGCCCACCTGCGGCTGGCCGGCATCGTTGAGCAGCGCCTCGGCGCCGGAAATGGTGGTCGGGCGGCTGCTGAAATTGGTGTAGAAGCCGGCGACGTTCAGGCGCAGCCTGCGATCGAACAGGTCGAGCTTGGCGCCGAGCTCGTAGGCGATGTCCGAATTGGCATCGCTCTGCTCGACCTGGGTCTTCTGCAGCGGGCGGGTATTGTAACCCGGCAACGAATAACCGGTGGCGGCCGATGCATAGAATAGCATCGTGCTCGTAGCCTGATAATTGACGCCCGCCTTCCAGCTCAGTTTCTTCGATTCCGGCGTCACCTTGAACAGGATGTCCGACGCGGTGGTCAGGTAGCTGACGTCGGAGATGTTGGAGAAATTCACCGCGATCTTGTCATCGGCATAACGCAGGCCGCCGACGAAGCTCAGCTTCTCGCCGAATGGGCGGATGGTCGCGTTGGCGAACACAGCCTTCGAGTCCGGCGTATAGGTCGTGTGCAGCGCGCGCTGCAGGCCCGAGCTCGGCTGTTGGAGCGAGGCATGCTGATCGCCCTTGGCATGGAAGTAGAACACGCCGCCGACCCAGTCGATCAGCTTCGACGTGCCCGACAGGCGAACCTCGGCGTGGTTATACTTCTCGATCAGGTGATTGATCACATGCTCGACGACCAGCGGCGTGCCGTCGGTGTCGAAGGTGTGCGTCTCATTGAGATC
Organism: Sphingomonas sp. MMS24-J13; assembly: GCF_044905095.1. NCBI lineage: Bacteria > Pseudomonadati > Pseudomonadota > Alphaproteobacteria > Sphingomonadales > Sphingomonadaceae > Sphingomonas > Sphingomonas sp. MMS24-J13. The sequence goes on along the minus strand of NZ_CP173258.1, from coordinate 199,215 downwards.
ACGATGTGCGAACACCGCGGTCAGCGCGATATGGTTGCCCAGGTCCCAGTTGAGCTTGCCGGCGACACCCCAGTTGGCGAGATTGTTGTGGTTGGGCAGCGAATAGCCGCCGCGCGTGCACTGGCCGCGCTCGTTGACCGAACCGTTATAATATGTGTTGCCGGGGATGACGGTGCACGCCGCGATCCGATCGGTGTAGGTGGCATAGGTGGTATAGGGATCGCCGGTCATGAACCGGCTGTCGATGGTGAGCCCGAAATAGGCCGCCTGGCTCTTCATGTTGGCGTTGGCGCGGGTCGGATCGACATCGACGACCGAGTCCGCCGGGTTTTCGGACAGGTCGCGCAGATAATCGCCGGTGACGGTGATCTTGATCGATGGCGTCGGCTGCCACAGGAAGCTGCCGCGGCCGCCACGGACGTCCTCACCGCCGTAATGGCCGATCACGCAATCGCCGGAATCGAGCTTGGTCGCGTTGCCGAGCGGATTGACGTAGGGAAAGCTGCCAGCGAGTTGGGGCGTGCCGTTCTTGTTCATCTGGCAGGTGAAATCGAGTTCCTTCTGGTAGCCCTCGCGCTTCTTGGAGAGGCCCGAGACCAGGATCGCCATAGTATCGTTCAACGGCAGGTTGAATCCCGCGCGCAGATCGATCCGCTTGTACGAGCCGGTGGTCGCCTCGACATAAGCGGACGCGTCATGCGTGTTGGGTTGCCTGGCGACGACGTTGATCGCACCCGCGAGCGAGTTGCGGCCGAAGAGCGTGCCCTGCGGCCCGCGCAGCACTTCGACATGATCGACATCGAGCAGGTCGAAGTTCGCCCCGAGCAGCACCGGATAGTAGACATCGTCGATGTAGAAGGCGACCGGCGGCTGACCAGCGAGGCTGGTGTCGCCCGATCCGATGCCGCGAATAAAGGCCGACACGCCGGGGCCGAACGCACCCTGGACGCGGCGGAACTGCGAATTGGGGACGGTCGAGGTGAGATCGCCGATACTGGTGATGCCGCGTTCTTCGAGCGCCTTGGCCGTCACCGCGGTCACCGCGATCGGTGTCGACTGGAGGTTGGTTGCCTGGCGCGTCGCGGTCACGACGATATCGGCAATCCCGCTGTCGTCGGATGCCGGTTTTGCGGCGGTGCCGGCAGCATTCTGCGCCAGCGCGGGCCCCGCGCCGACAAGCAGCGCCAAGGCAGATGCCGAAGCAAGAATTACTTCCCTAATCATCCTTCACTCCCCTATTTCTATCAGTATCTCGACTGTGCAAGCGCCACGATTTCGTGGCCAACCCGCCCCAACCGAACGGATCGCGGCCCACAATCAAATCGATTGTAACCAGCGATTTATATCGTCGACCGACATCCCGGCTTGTTCCTATCGGATTTAAAATACATCCGATTGGGCAATGGATTTCATTGATTAATCAATGATCTAAATCATGGGTATTACTTCCAGACCCACAGCCTGCGAGACTGATCCTTGCGTGGCCTCGTGCGCATGCGGATCGTGTCGGCACTGACGCCAAGCGCCTGACACCCCCTGCAGTCTTCCCCAGTAGCGGTCGTGCCGACGCTCTGCTCAACTTGGGCTAATGCGGACTGGACACGCGCGCAAATGGCAGGATCGATTGTGCCGATCGAGAACAACCAGCTTGCCGTTCCGGTCGTATGGAACGGCATTCCCGCATCATCCTAGGACATCGGCGCAAGCGCGACTGCAGTTGCTGACCGGCTAGAAGACCCTTGCGATGAAAGCGTCGCTTTCTTCGAGCAGCTTTGCGCGCGCGGCACTATCGTCGAGTTGGTGATCGAGCCTGTCGAAGCTCAGGAAAGTCGGCGGCCTGCCGACTGCCTTGAGGCGAGCCTGCATCCGCTGCGAGTGTTCGTAACTGACATTCAGATCGAACGTCCCGTGAACCAGCATCGCAGGTATTCCAATCCGCCCGGCATTATTGATCGGCGATGCATCGTCTTCGATCTTGCTGCCAACGAACTGGTTGAGCGCGCCACGGTCCATGTAGTGAACCAGTCGGCCCCTGATCATGCCTACGTCGGTGACGGGCGCCACCGCCACGACGGCCTTGTACAGATCGGGCGCCGTCGCGGCGGCCTGCAATGCGGCATAGCCGCCGAAGGACCATCCGACGATCGCAAGATGGCCCTTGTCGGCAATGCCCTGCCCGACCAGCCAGCGCGCACCGGCGTCGATATCCGATACGGCGGCCCGCCAAGCGGCGAAGCCCTGATCCCGGAACCAATCGTCGCCATAGCCATCGGAGCCGCGAAATTCGGGCTGGAGGACGGCATAGCCCCGCGCCGCATAATATTGCGCAAGCCAATCGAAACCCCACTCGTCGCGTGCCGATGGCCCCCCATGGGGCAGGACGATCGCCTTGCCGGGATGCACAACCGCGGTAGGCATCGTGAGGTAGGCGGGAATCGCGGTTCCGTCTTCCGCCGGATAAGTGATCGCCTTCATCGGGGCGAGCGGCATGCCGTCGAGTTGCGGGCGAATGTCCATCAGCCGCTGGAGCTTGCGCGTGTTTCGATCGAGCAGATAATATCGGCCCGGCGCGACATCGCTGCTTGCCAGGATGAGCAATTGCCTCTCATCGTCGCTCGCATCCACGAACCGGATGATAGGTGTACTCGGCAACGCCTTGGCGAGCGAGTCCGCCAGGGCCGCGAGATCGGGATCCGCATACAGAAAATGCAACGCGTCGGTAACGTAGCTGACCCCGATGATGCGCCGCTTCCGCCCTAGCCTGACGATCCCGTCGATATCGACATCGGCGCGCGCGTAAACCTCCGTCTCGTTCGCTGCGGCGTCCAGCGCCTTGGTGAAGACGGCGAGCCTGCCATTCAGCTTGCGAAAGCCCCAGACCAGATTGGCCGTCGGATCGACCGCCGCCGGAGCGAAACCTTCACCGGTGAGTGGGCGATAGCTGCCGAACGGCCGCCAATCGCCGTCCACGCCCCGATAGCGGTAAGATATGGTTCCGGACCTGATCTCGTTAGCGTCTATGCGGATTTGGCCGAGACCGTCGGTCAGGCAGCCGCCATCGCACCGCACATAATCGTCCCAGCCGTGCGCCTTGCCCTTGGTGAGATCATAGCGCGCGAGATGATAATCGAACGGTCCGTAAGGCCGTCCGGCGGGAAACCCGACGAGCACATTATCCGTCTCGCCCGGCAGCCAATCGACGACCACGCCTTCACCGAGCGGCAGTTGCTGGGGCGGACGCACGCCATCGCCGCCATCGGCGGGCACCACCACCAGCTTCTCGAACGGCACACCCCAGGCGCCGCCCGGTGCCGCCACCGATTTGAGGAGGGGCTGTTGGCCATGGATCAGGCAGATCAGTTTGGAATTACTGGCCCAGCGGCATTCGGCCAGCCGCTCTGGCGCACCCGATGCGACGGCAATCCGTTTTGGCTCTGCACCGTCGGTCGTCGCAACGACGTAGAGTGCCCCACCCTGCCCCGCCAGCGGCGTCACGAACGCCAGCCGCTTGCCATCCGGCGACAGACTGACCTGCGAAACCGCCGGGCGGGCACCGAAAGCGGCCGCAAGTTCGTGCGCCGAGGCTGCAGCAAAAGCCGGCGAACTCGCGAATATAGCCGCCATCGCAGCGTAAAGATGCCTCCGCATGATCCCCCCCCGCATAAGGATATGGCTGCGAGACTTAGACCCGCTGTCGACCCGCGCCACTAGCCGATATCGCCGTTTTGGACATGCCCACGCCGCGGCGGCTTCGCGTCGATCTATTCCTGCGCGACTTCGCGACGTTCCCGGAAAGCGTGAAGAGCCCCGACCAGTGCCGCTGCGAATCCGGACGCCGCTCCCACCCCCAACGCCCAGCGCGGCCCCAGATCGTTCGCCACCCAGCCGACGAGCGGTGCCCCGATCGGCGTCCCGCCGAGCGCGACCGCCAGACGGATCGCCATGACGCGCCCGCGCATCGCCGGCGCGGTCGTCAGTTGCATGAGACCGTTCGACGAATTGGTGAAGGTCAGCGCCGCGACGCCGATGACCACCAAGGCTGCGGCGAAGAACCAGTAAGAGGGCGCGAAAGCCGCAAGGGTGCAGCCGACGCCGAAGACGCAAGCCCCGATCGTCAACAACCCGAATCGCGGCCGTTCGCGCCCGGCTGCAAGCAAGGCGCCGGTGATCGTGCCGACCGCCATGATCGAGCTCAGCAGGCCATAATGGGTGGCATCGGCGTGGAAGACGCCGACCGCCATCGTCGCGACGAAGATCGGGAAGTTGAGCCCGAACGTGCCGATCAGGAACAGCATCAGCACGATCGCCAGCAGATCCGGCCGGCCGGCGACGTAGCGAAAGCCCTCGATCAGGCTGCCCGGTTTGCGTGTCGCGCGGATGCTTGGCTGGAGGTCCGCCCGCCGCAGCAGCGCGAGCGAGCCGAGCACCGCGACGAACGAGAGCCCGTTGAGGATGAACGCCCAGCCCGTCCCGACCGCACCGATGCACAGCCCCGCCACCGCCGGCCCGACCATGCGTGCGCCGTTGAACGCGGTCGAATTGAGCGCGACCGCATTGGCGAGATCGCGCTCGCCGACCAGCTCGTTGACGAAGGTCTGCCGCACCGGTGCATCGAAGGCGGCAGCGGAGCCCGACAGGAAGGCGAAGAGATAGACCTCCCACAGCTTCACCCAACCCATGACCGTCAGCAGGCCGAGGATGAGGGCCAGCGCGCCCAGCGCGCCCTGCGTCAGCATCAACAATTTGCGGCGATCATAATGATCGGCCGCAAAGCCGGTCCAGGGCAGGAGAAGGAATTGCGGCCCGAACTGAAGCCCCATCACCACGCCGACAGCGGCGGCATTGTGGTGGGTGAGTTCGGTCAGCACCAGCCAGTCCTGCGCAGTGCGCTGCATCCAGGTGCCGGTGTTAGAAACGAGCGAGCCGGCGAACCACAACCGGTAATTGAAATGCCGCAGCGAGCGGAACGCGCCGCGCGGCCCCAGTTCCCCGGCGAGGGCGGCCACCGTCAGTTGGCCGGGAGAAGGTCGAGGATCGCGGCGGTGGTGCCGGTCTCGCCCAATCGCGGAAAAATGCGGGTGACGCTATTGTCTTGCGCCTCGATGCTGCGATCGGTCATCGCATCGGTGGCGAGCATGACGTGGAAGCCCAGTTCGTGCGCCTGCCGCGCGGTCGATTCGACGCCGGCGCTGGTCGCCACGCCCACCACGACGACCTGTGTCACGCCGCGATCCTTCAACCATCGTTCGAGGCCGGTGCCGGTGAAGGCGCCCCAGGTTCGCTTCGTGACGAGATGATCCCCAGGCTGCACATCCAGTTCGGGCAACAGGTCCATCCATCCGTCGGGAAACTGGAAGCCAGCCATGCTCTGCTCGTTGCGGCCCGGCGCCATGCCCCCGACGTTGACGAGCACGACCGGCAGGTTGCGCCGGCGGAAGCCGGCGGCAAGCGCCGCGGCATTGGCCACCACATCGCCAATCGGATGGACCGACGGGATGGCGGCGATGCCCTTCTGCAGATCGATGACGATCAGCGCGGTGACAGGATCGAGGATGGTGACGGCCATGATTTCGCTCCGGCGTAGAAGGCGTTTTCGGGGCATTGGCGAGCCGGCCCATCACCGCGACGGCGGCGGCCAGCGCGCGCTTTTCGTCATCGTCGAGCCCGGCCATCGGTCGGATGCGGCTCACGGGATACGAGCGCGTCGCGTTCGAGGCCGGCGAGCGTCGCTCCCATCGACTGCGGCTTGACCCCCTCGATCCGCGCCAGATCGGCGGTCGCCATCGGGCCGAGTTGATCAAGTCGGGCGAGCGCCGCGATCTGCGACCAGGTCAATTCGCCCGGATTGGTTTCGGTGCGGAGCCGGCGGACGAGCTGCCCGGTCGAGCGCAGCAATTCCTCGACAAGGGTCTGGACAGACGGAGATTCGGCCGGATCAGCGCTCATACCGTCAATGTAGTAAATACAGATAAACTTGCAAGTTTCCCTTCTAAAATCTGTCACTGCCCAAGCCGGGCAGTGACGGTGACGGGCCGCCGTCCAGGATCCGACATGCTGCGGCGTCAGGCGTTAAGGCGTAAGGCACTGCGCGGGCAAAGGGCGCGGAAAGCGTTGGCAATCCCAATAACCCTGCGACAGGCCGAGCGCGCGGCTGCGCCGATAGACGAAGGCGAGCGATTTCATCATCCACGGCAGCACCGGCAGGCTGCGCGGGATCTGGCTCGCGCTCGTCCAGCCGAACACCATGCATTCCAGCTTCTCGCCGCAAAGATTGAAGCCGGTGACCGCATAGCTGGCGGGCGGAGTGGCGGGATTGAGCTCGACCACGAACTGGCCCGCATCCTCGTCCTTCAGCCGGACGATATTACCGTTGAGGCTGGCGGGCGGCACGTTTGCCACCGTCAGGCCCGGTGGGACCGGCAACGCCGCCTGCGCCTCCGCCATCGGCGAATCCGGCCCCGTCTTGAGATCGACGAAGCGCGCCAGCCGCGTATCGGGCCGCTCGCCCGGCTGGATATGCCCGTTGAGCACGGCGCGCGTGCCCCAGGCCCCGGGCCAGCGATAGAAGATCTGGGTATGGACGATCGCGATCTTCTCGAGGCTCGATCGCCAATAAGGCACGACCCAATCGGTATGATAATGGGTCGCGGTACCGACCGGCCTGTAGACCGCGCCGTCGAGCGCGTCGCGGGCGATCGTTCGCGCCCTTCCCAGGGCGGCTGCCGATTGCACCCGCGCCAGCGAGCCGTCGCAGGTGAAGGTGAACTGACAGCCGGTCCGGCGCTCCGATCCCTGGAAGACCACGCCGCAGACGGTCTTGGGAAAAGCCGGGTGACGCGCCCGGTTGAGCACGACCTGCGCGACCGCGCGCTCTCCAGGCGGATCGTCCCCCGCTTCGAACAGCACCGCCACGGCGAGACAGGCCTCGGCCGCCGCGCGATCCTGGCTCGTGCCCGCATAATGGAATGGGTTGGCAGGCAGCAGCGCATCGGGTGCAAGCGGGATCGCTGCGTTCGACGCACGCGCAAGATCGGGCGCCTCCTCGGCCAGGATCGTCGGCGGCACTTCGGGCGGGGTCAGCAGCGCAGCCGGATGATGCCTGGCGGCGACGGCCTGCGGCTGCCTCTGGCCCGGCTCGTCCATTCCGATCAGCGCCAGGACGACGCCGACCGCAAGCATCGCCACGATGACCGCGATCACCGTCGCTTGCCCGTCCTTATCCGAAACTGTCACCCAGGCCCCTTTTCAACATCCTGCCGCACCCTCAACGAGGCTCGGGGCCGGTTGCTCCCGCACGACCGACGCGAGGACGATGCACCGCCTTGACTAACGCCCACCCGCCCTCACATGTGCCGGCGGACGATGCGGCGCATCCAGCCGCGCACTGACGAAAGAGAGACGCGGAGATGGAACAGCTCAATCGCACCCTGCACGGCATCAAGGCGCGCGGAAACGCCGGCCTGTTCATCGGCGGCGAATGGCGTGCGCCGGGTGCCGGCGGCGCGCTGCTCGACGTGGTGGCACCGCATAACGAAGAACTGCTGCTCCAATATGCCGAAGCCACGATCGCCGATGTCGATCTGGCGGTCGCCGCCGCACGCGAGGCCTTCGACAGGGGCCCCTGGCCGCGCCTTTCGCCGCAGGAGCGCGGCGCGCAATTGCGCAAGGTCGCGGCCCTGCTCAAGGCGCGCATGCCCGAATTGGCCGAGGCCTGGACCGGTCAGGTCGGCGCGGTGATCGGCTTCACGAGCAAGGCATCCTATCAGGTGCCGGGCCTGTTCGATTATTATGCCGGGCTGTGCGACACCTATCCGTTCGTCGACGAGCGCACCCGCTCCAGCGGCGGCAAGGTGCGCGTCGTGGCCGAACCAGCCGGCGTCGTCGCCGCGATCACGCCGTGGAACGCGCCTTTGGTCCTGCTCTGCTACAAGGTCGCGGCTGGTCTCGCCGCCGGCTGCACGATCGTCGCCAAGCCCTCGCCCGAAACCCCGATCGACGCGCACATCCTGGCCGAATGCATCGCCGAGGCCGGGCTGCCTGCCGGCGTCTTCAACATGCTGCCAGCCGGACGCGAAGTGGGCGATTATCTGATCCGCCACGCCGGCATCGACAAGGTGAGCTTCACCGGATCGACCGCCGCCGGCAAGCATATCGCCCGCACCGCCGCCGATCGCCTCGCCCGCGTCAGCCTCGAGCTCGGCGGCAAGTCGGCCGCCGTCATCCTCGAGGATGCCAAGATCGAGAATGTGCTGCCGAGCCTGGTACCGTATTCGATGCCGATCACGGGACAGGTCTGCTTCTCACTCACGCGCGTGCTGACCCCGCGCAGCCGCCGCGACGAGATCGTCGAGGCCTATACGTCGGCGGTCGGCAAGGTGAAGGTCGGCGATCCGTTCGCGGCCGATAGCGGCATGGGCCCGCTCGCGATGCAGCGCCAGCGCGATCGTGTCGAAGGCTATATCGAGAAGGGCCGCGCCGAGGGTGCGAAGATCGCGATGGGCGGCGGCCGCCCCGCCTCGCTCAATCGTGGTTTCTTCATCGAGCCAACCGTGTTCGTCGATGTCGAGCCGACCATGACGATCGCGCGCGAGGAGATCTTCGGCCCGGTGGTCTCCTTCATCGATTATGACGGCGAGGAGGACATGATCGCCAAGGCCAATGCCACCGATTACGGCCTGCACGGCGCGGTCTACACCGGCGATCCCGAGCATGGCTATGCGGTCGCGCGGCAGATGCGCACGGGCAGCGTGACCGTCAACGGCATGATCGTCGACATCGAGATGCCGTTCGGCGGCTTCAAGCAATCCGGCCTCGGCCGCGAGGGCGGGATCGAGGGCCTCGAAACCTATATCGAGACCAAGACGATCTACTTCGCCTGATCCCGTGCCCGCCGCGTCCGCGCGGCGGGCACCCCATTTGCCGGAGACCGAGATGACCAGGAAACGCCGGCCGCCCGCATGCTGGCTCACCGACATGGACGGCGTGCTGGTCCATGAGGGCAATGCGCTGCCCGGCGCGGCCGAGTTCCTGGCCCGCCTGATCGAGCGCGAGCGGCGTTTCCTGGTCCTCACCAACAATTCGATCTTCACGCCGCGCGATCTGGCGGCGCGGCTGGTGCGGTCGGGTCTGAACGTGCCCGAGGAATTGATCTGGACGTCGGCGCTGGCGACAGCGGACTTCCTGTCTTCGCAGCTTCCCAACGGATCGGCCTTCGTCATCGGCGAGGCGGGGCTGACCACCGCGCTGCACGAGATCGGTTATACGCTGACCGACACCAATCCGGACTATGTCGTGCTCGGCGAGACGCGCACTTATTCCTTCACCGCGATCACGCGTGCGATCCGGCTGGTGCAGGCCGGCGCGCGTTTCATCGCCACCAACCCGGACGTCACCTCGCCTTCCCCGGAAGGCCCCCTCCCCGCCACCGGTTCGATCGCGGCGATGATCACCAAGGCGACCGGCGCGGAACCCTATTTCGTCGGCAAGCCCAACCCGATGATGTTCCGCAGCGCGATGAACCGGATCGACGCGCATGCCGAGAGTACGGTCATGATCGGCGACCGCATGGATACCGACGTCGTGGCAGGCATCGAAGCCGGGCTCGAGACGATCCTGGTACTGACCGGATCGACCCAGGCGAGCGACATCGCGCGTTACCCATATCGGCCGAGCCGCGTGCTGGATTCGATCGCGGATGTCGTCGCGTTGATCTGACGCCGGATCTGCTGAAAGCAGACGTCCTGCACCGCAAACGTCTCGTTAGCGTCATGACGGCGGCGCGATTTCTGTTACGATCCAGCCGCAACATCTTTTGGAAGAAGCCTGGCATTGAGCAGCCCCCGTCCCATGCAATCGGAAGACCCTGTCGAGGGCGCCGTTCCAGACAGTCCTTCGAACATGCTGTTCACGTTGCGCATTGCCCGATTGCTCGACCTGTTACGGCGCAGCCGCGCGCTCGCCAACCGACGCGAATTCGGCCTGTCCGATATCGAATGGCGGGTCATGACGCAGGTCGGGGCGCATGCCCCGCTCTCGCTCAACCAGCTTGCCGATCTGGTGGCTCTCGATCGCGGGCAGCTCAGCCGAACCGTGAAGACCATGGTTGCCCGTGGACTGCTCGACCGAAAGCGGCGGCCCGGGGGCCCGGCCATCATCATCACGCTTTCGGACGAAGGCACCGCAGAATATGCGCGCATGCTGGCACTCGCCCGCGAGCGCAACGCGTTCCTCGTCGGCGATATCGCGGAGGATGACCTCGATCGCGCGGCGGAAGTCCTGTCGGCGGTCGCGCGAAATGCACAACGGCTGCTCGAGCTCGAACAGGGCTATACTCTGCGGGCCCGAACCGACGCCGATCGGGATTAAGTGCCTAGAATGGCGAGGTGGTGAAGCCGATCCAGCGGCCGCAGATCACGATCAGCACCCAGATCGCGATCGACAGCAGACCGGCGGCCCTGGCTGCGCCGGGAACTGGAGCATCCCGATCCCACAAGGCGATCCCGCGCATCGTGACGAGATGGAACACCACCATGTTGAGACCTGCCGCGACCAGCAGAACCATCTTCATCCGGAAGGCGAAATTGTTGAAATAGGTCACCGGCTGCGACGAGAAGAGCAGCAGCCCGGTCACGAGCGCCAGCGCGAAGCCGCTCCACGTCAGCGGAAGCAACGCCTTCGTCAGCCGCGAGATCGAATAGCTGGTCGAGGCAACCCCGATCAGGCGCAGATCGACGACGGCGATCACGCCCACCACCGTCGCCATCGCCACGACATGGACGGTTTCCACCCACGGAAAGGCGAGCGGGCTGGCTGCCATGAAGCTGCCGATGCTGCTCGCGCCGATGGCTTCGAGAAGGTCGTTCATCTCTTGCTCCCACGAAGCTCAGGCGTAAGCGATCCAGCGACCGCAACCGATGATCGCCAGCCACAGCAGGACGAGCAGGCCGGCCAACGAGCGCTCGACCCATGTGGCGCGATCGGGCGGATCGAGCCGGGCGAGACGGTGGCTGAGCAGAAGGAAGACGGCGACCGCCACGATGAGCAGCGCCATCTTCGCCTGAAAGACCGCGTTGAGCAGAGACCGTTCGGGCTCGCCGACGATCAGCACTGCGCCCGACACGAGCAGGATCGCCAGCCCGATGCCGACCCAGGCATTCAGCCGCTCGCCCCAGCGTGCGGGCGACCAATCGATACCCGATACGTGCGCCGCCCGCATCGCAAGGATCAGCGACGAGGAGAAGACCGCCGCGATCGCCAGCAGATGCACGCACTGCACCGCCGGCACCGCCCAATCGACCGTCTGCATCACGTTATGCAGGCGGAGCGTCTCGATCCACGCGACCGAAGCCGCCAACCATTGGCCCATGACGATCTTCCCGTTTCGCTGCTGCCGACCGCCTAGAATTCATACTTGGCGGTGAAGCCGACTTCGCGCGGCCGTCCACGGACGACGCTCAGCATGTTGCGCGGCGGGGCGGCCAAGACGCCGGTGCCGGCGCCCGAATCCCAGAAACCACCGCCGAAGCGCTGCGCGTAGGTCGCGTAGACCTTGTCGAAGAGGTTGTTCGAATAGAGCGTCAGGGTCAGCGGCGCGAACTTTGGCTTGAACTGGATGCGCGCATTGACAAGCCCGTAGGAGGGCAGGATGTAGCCCGAATCTGCGCTGTCGTCGGGATAGACCGACTGCTTGCCGACATAGGCATAGTTGAAGTTGAAGGTCGCGCGGCCGATGCCCGCATCGAGCGAATAGGTCGCGCCGAGGCTGTAGCTGGTTTTCGGGATGTCCGGGAACAGGTGGGTCACGCCCGCCGGCTGGTTGTGCAACTTGTAATCGGTGATGCCGAGATTGCCGTCGATCGTGAAGCCGCGGAAGAGCCTGAGCTGGCTGTCCAACTCGACGCCATGGATCCAGGCGTCGCCTTGGTCCTGCAGCAGCGGCAGGAAGCCGACCGGGCAGGCCGGGCTCCCCGGCACCAGATCCGTGAGGGGGGGCGTACCGCAAGGTACGCGCAGCGCCGCCTGGCGGTTGGTCCAGTGCATGACGAAGCCGGTCGGATTGATGCGCAGGCGATGGTCGAACAGCGTCATGCGCAGACCGCCCTCGTAATTGAGCACCTTCTCGTTCGGGATGGTGCTGACGATGCTGTCTTGGTTCGTACCCCCGCCACTGGCGAGGGTCGCGCTGAAGGAGCCAGCCTTGTAAGCCTTCGAGATCGTGGCGTAGGCCATGATATCGTCGTTGAAATGGTAATCGGCCGTCGCGCGATAATCGAGCGCGTGGAACGGCTGGCTCTTCGATGCGCTCGACATGGTCGTCCCCGGCGTGACGAGGAAATCGGCTGCCTGATAGGGGGTGGCGGCCGGCTGATACCGGTTCTGCGTATAATCCTTGTGATCCCACGCCCGGCGCAGGCCGCCGGTCAGGTTGAGCCCGGGCACGATATGCCAGGTCGCGCTGGCGAAGGCGCCCCAGGAATCCGACTTCTGGAAGATGTCGGTGATGCTGCGCGTGTAGAGGCCGCCGTCCGAATTGGGCGGGGTTCCCGGGTTGGCGGGATAGTTGGCAGTGCCACGGCGGTTGACGATATAATTGTACGGCTGGCCGCTATTCTCATGGAAATAGCTGCCGCCGGCGACCAGATCGATCTTGTCGTGGAACAACGCCGCGTTGAGCTGGAGTTCCTGGTAGAAGACCTTCGAGTCGATCCGATCGTAGCGCACCTCGAACCCGATGCCCTCCTGATCATTCTGCCCGCGGTGTTTCAGTTTGGAATAGCCCGAGAGCGAGTGGAGGCTGACATTGGTGCCAAGCTGCCAGTCGACCTTCAGATCGGCCTGCCAATAGGTGTCGTTATTCTTCTGGTTGCAGGCCGCACCATAATCGGGATTGAAATTGTCGAGAAAGCAGACGTCGGGCGCGTGGTAATTGCCCTTGACGATGCGGGGATCATTATAGGGCGCGATCGGCGCCTGGCCCGCCGCCTTGAATGCATCGTTGAGCCAGCCACCATAATTGCCCTGGATGATGCCATCGATGCCGGGGCGCAGATCGAATTCCTGCACGACGAACGGCGTCGCATTCGCCCGGGTGCGATTGTAGAGGAAGCCGGCGGTCGCCTTGAGATCGGGCGTGAGTTCGCCCCGGAGCTGGACTCGGCCCACATAATCCTTCTGTGCGCCGAGTTCCTGCGTGCCGCGGCTGACATAGCCGTTCTCGTCCAGATAGGCGGCTTGAGCGCGCAGCGCCCACCCCTTGCCGAGCGGCACGTTGATCAGACCGATCACGTCGTGATGATCGAAATTGCCGATCGTGCCCTCGATGGAGCCCTCGAAATTGTCGACCGGCTGCTTGCTGAAGATACGGATCGCGCCGCCGGTGGAGTTGCGGCCAAACAAGGTTCCCTGCGGCCCGCGCAACACTTCGATCCGATCGACATCGAGCACGCGCAACACCGCGCCGCTCGTTCGCGGCATGTAGATGCCGTCGATGTAAAGACCGACGCCACGCTCACCGGTGGCGCCGCCGCCACCAGAAATGCCGCGAATGACAAAGTTGGCGGCCGCGTTGCCCGTCCCACGCGTCGGCGAGATGCTGAGGTTAGGTGTGAAATGCGACAGATCCTGCAGATCCTGTATGCCCTTGGCCTCGATCGTCGCCTGCGACACCGCAATGATCGACAACGGCGTATCCTGCAGGTTCTCCGCGCGGCGCTCGGCGGTCACGACGATGTCGGCGATCTTATCGGCATCGCTGGTTGCAGCCACAGGCTTGGTGGTGGTTTGCGCATAAGCCGGTCCGGCAAGAGCCGTACCCGACAAAGCGGCGACGAGAATCGGAAGCGCGAATGCCCGCATGGTCTATCCCCCCGTTATGTTCTCGGCCCTCTTTTCGAGGTGCACGTGTCGCGATCGATGCGACGACGTCTGCCTAACATATCTTTTTGACATCATCAAACATCTAGATTGACACTATCAAATAGAGCGGCGATTGAGCGTCCATCGCTCGCCAGGGCCGATCGGCGTTCCCCGGCGAACGGCCGCACGGCAGGATAGAAACCTGCGGCGCAGGAGGGGACAAGATGGCTGCCACGACCCGACGACCATCCCACCGCCTCAGGACGGCCGGGTGGCTGCTGGCGCTCGCGTGCGGATCCCTGGCGCTCGGCCCTGCGCATGCGCAGACGCGCGATCGCAGCAAGCCGCTGACGCAGGAACAGCTCGATCAACTCCAGCATAAGCATAAGGGCCTGGCTGGCGCGCTGGATCCGGCCAATCTCGCCAAGAAGCGCCCCAAGGCGCCCTTCGATATGACGGGCACATGGTTCGTCGACCTGCACGAAGGCTTCAACAAATTCATGTTCGGGCCGCCCTATCCCGAATTCTACGAACCGGGGCAGAAGGCGCTGGTCGAGGGTGCCGCAGCGCGCGCGAAAGGCCAGAATTATCGCGACAGCATCGGCCAATGCTATCCGGCCGGCATGCCGATGATCATGACGCGCGTCTGGCCGATCATGTTCGTGCAATTGCCGACTGTGATCTACATGACCGCGGGCTTCACGAACAGCTTCCGCGCCATCTATCTCGACGGCCGCACGCACACCGATCCCGACCTCTACGTGCCGACCTACAATGGCGAATCAATCGGCAAGTGGGAGGGTGATACGCTGGTCGTCACGACCAAGGGCTTCGAGGCCGATCATCACTGGATCGACGTCGGCCTGCCGGTCAGCGACGAATTCCAGATCGTCGAGCGCATCCGCCAGATCAACAAGGGCAACACGCTCGAGATCGAATATATCATGACCGATCCGAAGATGTGGAAGGGCGAGTGGCGCAACACCAAGCGCTGGGATCGCGTGCTGGAAAGCGACATCGGCGAAGTCGAATGCACCGAGGCGCGCAACGCCAACCTGCCCGGTACCGATCGCGGGCAGGAAACGCTCAAGGAGCATGAAGAGAAGAATCCGCGATGAAAAGGAAGCGCCTGTGACCAAATCGAAATCCGTCGCTTCCGCGGGGCTGCTCGCGGCCCTGCTGGCCGCGCCCGGAATGGCGCATCACAGCTTTGCGATGTTCGATCAGACGAAGACGGTAGTGCTGAAGGGAACGGTCACCGAATTCCAATGGACCAACCCGCATTCGTTCATCGAAATCGATGCCGCCGGCCCGGGCGGCAAGACCGAACATTGGGGAATCGAGCTCAACAGCCCGAACAATCTTACGCGGCAGGGCTGGCGGCGCACCAGCGTCAAGCCGGGCGATGTCGTCACGATCACGATCAATCCGCTGCGCAACGGCATGAAGGGCGGACTGTTCAACTCGGTGGTGCTGCCCGACGGGCATGTGCTCGGCGGCGAGCATGGCACCGACGGCAAACCGATCAACGTGCCGACGGCAAACTAGGAGGAATGGCAGATGCGTCGTCGATATTGGATCGCGCTGGCACTCTGCGCGGTCGCGGGGCCGGCAGCGGCTCATCACAGCTTCGCCATGTTCAACATGGACAAGAATGTGACGATGACCGGCACGGTCACCGAATTCCGCTGGACCAACCCGCATAGCTGGATGCACGTCGATATTGCCGACGACAGCGGCAAGGCGAGCGACTGGGCGATCGAAATGACCAGCCCGAACAACCTGGTCGCCGCCGGCTGGCGCCGGTCGTCGATGAAGCCGGGCGACAAGGTGACGGTGACCTATCATCCTTTGGTCAACGGCAAGCAGGGCGGATCGCTGGTCAGCGTCAAGCTGGCCGACGGCCGGGTGCTCGAGAACAAATAAACGTGTCGGCGGGGAGGCGGAAATGACACGACGCATGATGCTGGCGCTTGGCGCCTTGCTCGCCACAGCCCCGCTGGCCGCCCAGATGCCGCCGACGATCGTGCCGGACAAGGTGTGGCCGGCATCGGCCGAGCATGTCGATTATACCGCGCTCCAGAAGCTGCCCGACTGGCGCGGCATCTGGGCGCCCATCCTGGGTGGCGGCCCCAAACCCGAGCTCCCGCAGCTCAAGAGCAAGTACAAGACGCATTATGACGAGATCCAGACGCTGATCAAAAGCGGCGATCCCGAGGCGCAATTAAAGGTCGAGCGACGGTCATCGGCGTGCGAGCCGCCCGGCATGCCCGGCATCATGACCCAGCCTTACGATGTGGAATTCCTGTTCACCCCCGGCCGGGTCACGGTGATCCAGGAAGCCTATATGCAGGTCCGCCGGATCTTCACCGACGGCCGCCCGCTGCCCGACGATCCCGATCCCACCTATAACGGCACATCGATCGGCCATTGGGAGGGCGACACCCTGGTCGTCACCACCGTCGGCCTGCGCGAAGGCGGCACGATGGGGCGATGGGGCATCACCTACAGCGACAAGGTGAAGCTGACCGAACGCATCCATCTCGACCCGAAGAACAAGGACAAGTTGATCGTCGAGAACACCTTCGAGGATCCCAACGCGCTCATTGCGCCGTGGCATTCGACCTATCTGTTCAAGCGCCAGCGTGGGCTCGATCAGCTGGAATTCATCTGCGCGCAGAACGATCGCAACCCGATCGACGCGAATGGCAAGGTGGAGTTTCTGAAGGCGCAGAATTGAGCGGCACGCCCTCGCTTCCCAATTCCACCCCATAGCCAGGCGTCACGGCGGCTTGATTGTTCAGGTCCGGAAGAGACCTGGAAAAGCCTCTGCGAGCGATTGCCGGTCGGGCAGAATATAGACGATCCCGCTCGTTCCGAAGAAGAGCGGATGAATGACCCTGTCGTAGAATTCCACCGGCGCATTGATGCAGCCGTAGGATATGCGATTGTCGCCGGCGGCCGGTGTCGCCAGCCGCGCA
Source organism: Sphingomonas sp. MMS24-J13 (assembly GCF_044905095.1). Lineage (NCBI taxonomy): Bacteria > Pseudomonadati > Pseudomonadota > Alphaproteobacteria > Sphingomonadales > Sphingomonadaceae > Sphingomonas > Sphingomonas sp. MMS24-J13. The sequence goes on along the minus strand of NZ_CP173258.1, from coordinate 182,380 downwards.
AGGCGGCGCTCCGACGGCTTTCCCGTAAACACGCGATGGAGCGAGATCGCCGCGTCATAATCAACCCACAGCACATCCTGCTTGCCGAGATCCGCACCGAGGCTGGCGACGAAACGGCCACTGGGGGTGATGCGATCGCCAGGGCCTATGTCGCGGAGCTTGCGGCTGCCGATACCGGGGGGCGAGACGTCTCCAACCGTCAGGCCGAGCAGCACTGGCGATGCGCCGAGCAACCGACCGTGATCGGCGAACGCAAATGCCGTCGCGGCGATCTTGTCGACGATGATGAAGGGAAGCCCCTGATTGTCGCCGGAAGCCACGATCCGGTCTGCCATTTCGCGCGTTTCGGCCGATGCTGCCCGGCCGGCAAAGTCGGCAGAAACGGTTGGCGCCGCGGCGGCGGCCCGGCCGCTCGCCAGGCTGACGGCGAGGCAAAGCAGGAGGCTTGCGCCGCAGGTACCGGCCATCCGCATGATCAATGGCGATCCTGTTTGGGCCGATAGGCCGGCAAAGCGACAACGGGTGGACGAGGAGCCGGAATTTCCTGAACCTGGGTCAACGTCTCGCGGGGGGCCATGGTGACAGCCTGCAGCGGCGTTTCAGCCGGCATCCGCACACCTTGACCGATCATCGCCAGCTGGATGCCCCCGGCGAAGGCCGGACCGACGGGGACGTTTGCATTCTGGCGGATCAAGGTCGCGCCACTTGGGCCGACGACTTCCGCAACCTGCAAGATCACCGGCGGCATTTCGATCGGCGGCGTGACCACAGGCGGCGTCACGATCGGCGTGACGACAACGGGCGGCGCTTGAACCGGCGGGACTACCACCGGAGGCACTTCGACAGGAGGCGTCACTACAGGGGGCGTCTCCACCGGTGGAACGACGACTGGCGGCGCTTCAACGGGTGGGACGACGACTGGCGGTGTCTCGACCGGGGGCGTCACCACCGGCGGCACCTCCACCGGCGGGACGACGACCGGCGGGGTCTCGACCGGCGGGACCACGACGGGAGGCGTTACGACCGGGGGGACCACCACCGGCGGGACGGTAACCGGGGGCGCTGCAATGATCCCCGTCGTCCGGAATGTGGCGACACAGCACGATCCGCCCGCAAGCGCATATCGCGAGGCGTCGCTCCCGCCCAGGCTGTAGCCGCTGAACGTCACGCCCGTTCCGCCGCTTATTGCGGGATCATCGAACACCGCGGTGGCACCGGGCCCTGCAATCAGCGTCACGCCGGTGGGCAGGCCCGAAATCGCGGTGCTGTTGAAACCGGCCAGCACAGCGTTGGCGGTACCGTCGAAAACCTTGTCGGCATTCGGGAAGACCAGCATGTGCTGGGTCAGGACCGCGCCGTTGGTCAGCGTGAAGTTACCCGAAAAATCGGTCGGCGCGGCATAGGAAACCGGATTATAGTTGAGCGAAACCGGCGCGGCTGGCCCGGTGACCGTAATCGGCGGTGCCAGCGGTGCGAAGATGACGGTGCCGCCGGCAATGCCGGGCCCGGTTCCACTCGTGCCGGCAATGAACACCAGGCCAACGGGCAGGCCGAGGCTCTGCGCTGGAATGGTGGTGCCGCGCGTAAGCGTCAGCGCGCCGGCCACGAGGATATCGTCGCCGGCGCAAAACGTGATGTTGCCATCCGTCGTCGTCACGGCGGCCATCGTGGCGAGATTGATATTGTGCCCGGCACCGACGAGCACGCTGCCGTTGACGGTGGTGATCGCGGCATTGAGATTGACGTCGCGCCCGCAACACAGGACGACATTGCCGTTGGTGGCGGAAATCGGCGCGTTCACGTTGATGTCGCGGACCGCGTTCAACGTGAGGGTCGTGGTATTCGGCGCGGCGACCCATGCCACCGCATCGTTGACCAGGATGTCGCCATTGCCGACCACGGCGGTGTGCAGGCTGGTGACAGGCGGCGTGCCGGCCACCGTTGCGTCCGATCCCGGCAACGTGCTGATCGTGACGCTGTTCGTCACCAGCAGCGCCGAAAGCGTCGCGCCTGAAATATTGCCGCCGATCGGGGCAATGGTGAAATCCTGCGGGTCGATCAGCCAGCGTCCGGTGCGCCCCGCCCTCGCTGCGGTCGTGATGGCGGCACCATCGGCGATGGTGACGGTGGCGCCCGAAGTTTCGATGAAACCGCCATCGCCGCCATTCGGAGCGCTGGCATCCAGCGTCCCGCTGACGTTCGTCGTGCCGCTCTCCATATCGGCGAGCAGGCTGATCGATCCACCCCGCCCCTCGAGCGTGCGGGCCTCGATGATGCCGCTATTGTTGACGACGCTGTGAAGCAATTGTCCGGCGGCATGGGCCGTCATCATGACGGTGCCGCCGTCGGCCCGGATGAGCCCCCCGTTGCGCACCAGCGCATTCACTGCGCCCCTGTCGATCGCAACGCCGAGCAGACCGTCGCCTGCCATATCGAGCGTCACGGCCTCGCCGGCAGCGAGGATCACGGTACCGAGCCGCGCCTGGATGACGCCTTCATTGCTGACATTTGCGCCCAGCAAGGCGACGTAGCCGCCGTCGGCCCTGATCGCGCCCTGATTGACCACGCTGCCGCCCGCTTCGCCCGAGAAGCTGTAGTGGCCGGCCATGAAATCGGCGTCGCTGATCCTGAGCGTCGAGGCGACCAGCCCGCCGACATTGACCTGCGCGCTTTGGCCGAACAGGACCCCGTTCGGATTGACGAGGAAGACCTTGCCGTTCGCGGAGAGATTGCCGAGAATCACCGACGGATCCGGCCCGATCACGCGATTGAGCGCGACCGCATTGGCGTTGGGCTGAACGAACACCACCGACTTGCCGGCCGCAATATCGAAACTCTGCCAATTGATCGCCGCCGACTGGCTCGACTGATTGATCGTCAGCGTCGCCCCATTGCCAGCAATGCTCGCCGCACCCGCCGAAACATTGCCACCGGTGGGAAGGCCCTGCGCGATGGCCGCCGAGCCGAACGCCATGGAGCCAAGCGCGCTCAGGACGGCGAGCCGGGCCATGCCGGCCAGCCCGGTCGATCCGCGCAGCGAAGACCGGCGACCACGCGTCCTGCGCTCGGCAAGACGGTTCGAGGGTGCGCGGGACTGGAACATATGGGTCATGGAACTTGTCCTTGCTGGACGAAAAGCAGTCGGGGGAGGCTGACGCCGGATCAGAAGAATTTGGCGATCTGGAACCAGAAGCGGCCGGATCTGTCGGGCGCGGAGGTCGCGCCCTGGCTGCCGAGCTTGCGTGCATAGCTGGCCTTCACGGCCCAACCGTCGCCGCCGCTCCAGTCGAGCCCGACGCCATAGCCGCTGCGATGGGCGTGGTTGGTGCCGGTGTACCAGGGATCCTTGGCCAGCGTGACGGCACCGACATCGACGAAGCCGATCAACTGGAGCTGGCCCGGCAGGCGCGGCGTCAGCTGCGATACGGCAAGCCTGGCCTCGATCGTGGCGATATAGCCTTCATCGCCATAGGCCTCGCCTTCGGGGTAGGCGCGCACGCCATAAGCGCCGCCCAATTCCATCTTTTCGGACGTGTCGAGATTGTCGAATGCGAATTGTCCGCGAACCGCCGCATAAAGCGAGAGCGGGCCGGCGATCCGTTGCAGGCGCGCGGCGCTGCCCTGCAGCTTGCCGTAGGTGCCGTTGCTGTGTGCAGTCAGGGCGTCGAGATCGCGTTCGATCGGGCTCCGAATGTCGAGCTGGCCGACCGATCCGCCGATCGAATAGCTGCTCCATCCACCACCGCCGATGGAATCACGCTCGTCACCATTCAGTCCGAGCGCCAGGACCGCCGCATGCTTGCGCGAGTTGGTATCGATACTGCCGATCCTGTCGTGGAAGCGCTTCAGATCGACGTCGCCGACCAGATAGAGGTTAGCATTGCGCGACCGGATCAAGGGATGGCTGGCATAGATGCTGGCAATATCGGCCGAGCCCTTGCCATCGAGGCTCTTGAACTCCTTGCCGAGACTGTAATTGATATGGGCGTAAGCGACGCCCACGGTCGTCGCGCCGAACAGCGTCTGATAGGATGCCCGCCCGTAAAACAGCCCGGAGAACGAGGTCAGCAGCCGCAGGCTCGCGACATCGCCATGGCCGGTCGGGTTGTTGAGATTGATCGTGCCGCCGAGCCGCCAGCTGCCGGTGTAGCGATTGCCGGAATTGTCCCCTTCGACATCGCCCGAAATCGATCGGCCGGGGGTGACATCGACGATCAGATCGGACGTGCCGACCGAACCGCCTGGGCTCAGGGTCGATCGCACCCGGGTGCCCGGAATATCCGACAGCAACAGCAGCCTGCGCTCGAGCGGGGCGATGGCGACCGGATCTCCAGGCTCGATCCCGCCGAGCAGGTTGGTGGCGACCTTGTCGTGCAACCTGCTGTGATTGTTCAGCTTGACCGCGCCGTAACGGCCCTCGACGATCGCGATCGCGATCGTGAGGGTGGCATTGGCAACGTCCTGCGCGGGCACGTAGGCCTGGGCGAGGATATAGCCGCGGATGTTGTAGAACGCGGCGATCCTCGCGGCGAGCTGGCGCATGCCGGCCAGATCGAGATCGCCGGGCGCGAAGCCGGATGCTGCGATCAGCGTAGCTTCGGAAAACAAAGTTTGACCGGTCACGTGCAGCGTGGCGATCCGCGCTTTGGCCCCGGCCGCGACACCGGCCAGCGGTGCGGCCCCACGCTCGATCCGGATATCCGGCGCTGCCCTGTCAGGGACGGGGGCCGGGGGGATCTGCTGAATCTGCTGCCCGGCAGTGGGGGGCTGCTGCGCCATCGCGCCCTGGCTCACGACCAGCAGCGCAGCCGCAATGTTGCTCAATTTCGGCATACCCACCTCAAAACACCGCCGACGTCAGAGCTGCGGTTCCACGTGCAGCGGCACATAGGAGCAGGAGAGTGTAGCGGCATTTTTTAGATGACCGACAATCCACATATAGGACACTTCAGATCGATAAATGTTCCAAACATTCAATAATAAACATGTATTCGTTCAAGTATTAAGCTCATTTTAATTGTAGTTAATTGTTGTTTATTAAATATATCGAAAAGATATAATCGTTAACAGCCCAAATAGTATCTAGAGCGATTTTCGATCAGCGTGCATCATATCCGCAATTTGCTAAGAATTAGGCACACTCGGCACGGAAGGCATGCCGGTTTATCGGGCCACCCAGCACCATCGGTGCCACCAGGCCGGTGCGGCGCAAGCGGCGACGAAGGTGGCAGTCTTCCACGCCCGTGCGGCACGCTGGCGCGGAGCCTTTCGCAGCGGCGGCAGCGACCACCGCGGCGAGCCATGTTGGTGCACGCCCAGGTCTCGTCGATGAACACCGGCCCCGCCGCCCAATGGTGCCGAGCGCCTGGGTTTCGTCGCCCGGCCGCATCCAACCGTTCCCAATCACTTGAAGCCGATACCCTTGCTTGGCGGGTTCCGTATTCTGGCGGGGTTCGTCCCCGCACTCATCGTGCTGCCGCCCGGACACAAGCGTCTCGGCTGCGGCTGCGGCCTGCTGCTGATTGCCTTGCTCGGAGCCTATAAGGATCGGATCTGCAAGTCCGTTTCGTCGCCAGCGCAGTTGCTCGTTCAGGGCGCCGCGATCTTTGCACTAGGGGTGCTCAGTCATCGCATAGTTGAGGTCAAACCGGAGATTCCCGAACGACAATAAGCCGTTCGGCGTCATCAAGCTGCATCGGACACCCATCGGACACAGTTTTCCAGCAATCCATAAAAAGGCTCTAAGTATTTGAAAATATGGTGGACGCACTAGGGCTCGAACCTAGGACCCGCTGAGTAAGAGTGTTCTTGTTTCGTTCCAAACAGTCCCACCCGGTCTATATTTTTCAGAGACTTAGTCTCATGATGTTCCGCGACGTTTCACCCTATTTTCAGCCAAACGCTACCTAAGGTAGCGCAAACTGACAGGAATTCAGCGGGTATGCGCGAGACCGAAATGCCTTCCCCTCCCCTCGGAAGTCACTCCCCACGGACACGAGAGGCATCGCGCATGGGCGCGGCAAGGCCGCCGATGGTCCTTAGTGATGCGAAGATCAAAAGCCTCCCCACGCCCACCACCGGGCAAGTCGAATATCCGGACCTGTCTGTGCCCGGCCTGCGGGTCAGGGTCGGCGTGTCTGGAGCAAAAACGTTCATGCTGCGCAAGCGCGTTGTCGGACGGGATCGCAATATTACGCTTGGGCGCTTCTCCGAACGCTTCCGGTTGGCCGATGCGCGCAAGCAGGCCCGTCAGATCCTGTCGGATGTGGAAACAAAAGCCGATGCGGTGCGCGCCCTGCCCGAGCGCCAGAAACGCGGCAGTGGCGGTCACACCGTTCGGGCGCTGTGGCCAGCGTACAAGCGCGCCAAATCTCACCTGCGGAACGTGCGCGAGATCGAGCGCGTGTTCAATCGCCACATCCTTCCGGAATTTGGCGATAGAGCAGCCGACGCCATCACGCGCAGCGAGATCACCGGCTTCATTGACGAGATTGCCGAACATGCGCCGGTCATGGCTCGCAACGTGCTCGGCTATTTTTCGGCTTTTTACACGTGGGCGCTTCCGCGGCTGGATCGGCTGCCTGGCAATCCCTGCCGAGATGCCGGCAGGCCGCCGGCCCCGAAAGCACGGGATCGCGTTCTATCCGAACGCGAGCTTGGAGCGCTCTGGCACGTCCTGGGTGACGAACTGCGCCCCTTCGGCCCTGCCATTCAGCTGCTCATCCTCACGGGACAGCGGCGCAACGAGGTGTTTGAAGCCGACGGGGTCGAGTTCGACTTGGAGGCCAAGTTGTGGACGATCCCGAAGGATCGAGCGAAGAACGGGACGACCCATCTCGTTCCTCTGTCCACCAAAGCGGCCTCCATCGTCCAGGACCTGCTATCGAGCAGCCGCAGCGAAAAGCTTCTTCCGGCCCGCGGAAATTGGGAAGCGGGGCCCAGTGGGTTTAGCAAGGCGATGACGCGTATTCGTGCGGAGTTAGAGCGCCGGGTTGGGGAGCCGGTACCGCATTGGACACTACACGATCTCAGGCGCACGATGGCGACAGGGCTTCAAAGGATTGGCGTTCGCCTTGAGGTGACCGAGTCGGTTCTAAACCACATCTCGGGATCCCGGTCTGGCATCGTGGGGGTGTACCAACGGCACCACTATTTTGAGGAAAAGAGAGCTGCGCTGAACGCCTGGGCTAAGGAGGTGGCTCGTCTGGCCCGCATCAAGCAGAAAGGTTGAGGGCATTCCGAGCGCTCTGTCCTATGGTCGCCCTTCCCAGAGGCGGCAGCTATGTCGGTGGCCCCAGGCACTGCACCGCCCAACGGGCCTAACGTGGCAGGCTATCCTGTAATCCACCCCGATTTGTACCCCCGAGGCGCGGGGGACGTTTTGAGCTCAAGTGAATTGCTGCAAGTCTGCAGCAATGACGGAAGTTTCCAGAATTCGGTCGGCATAGCCAGATACAGGGATTGTTTGAGACGATTTCCTCCCTCCCCTCAGCCTAAGTGGTTCCGGGGACAGGATTTTATTGAAGATCGATTTGGTCTATAAATATTGATTTACCTGATCTTTTTATCCTTTCGGTTTGCTCATACCCTTATCGATACCCCATCCTTGATCGGGAAGCGATGAAGCGCTCTGAAACTGCGCCTGATCGAGTCAACCGATTCTTGGAGAGTGACGGCAGCACGTGGACGCAGCAACCTTATAGCCGTCGGAGCGATCGACATGCCGAAGCAGAGGCTCCTACTCGCTGTGTCTCGAACTCGCGGGATCACCCATTCACATGCCTAGTCAAGACACCGCAATTCTGGCTTCCGAGTACCTTTTCTGATTTTTTGAGGCCAGCTTTCGCCAACGGCCTCGACAAAGAGATCGCCTCCAAAATGGCGCCAATCCGGCGATGACGCGGACCCGTTCATCCGCTAGCAAGGTATCGATTGCCGGGGGAACGAAGCGTGGGAGAGGTGTCGGGCGGTGGTGACAGCGGTCTTGCGTGCCTGTCGCTCCTGCTCGGTTTTCTCCAGCTCCCGGCCGATATCGAGCAGCTGCGCCATGCCGCGGGCGGCGAGCGAATCGATTCCGATCAATTGGTCAGGCTGGCCCGCCGGCTCGGTGCCCGCGCAAGCAGCAGAAGGTTATCGCCCGCTAAGCTGAGCCGCGTGCCTTTGCCGATCATCGCGGCACAGCCCGACGGCGAGTTCCTGCTGATCTGCGGCGTTCGCGACCAGATGGTGCTGATCCAGCGCGGCGCGCAGGCACCGGAAGCCATTCCGCTCGGCGATCTCGATCAGCTCTGGACCGGAGAGGCGGTGCTGGTCACGACGCGCGCCGGTGGCGCGGCGGCCGGACGGTTCGACGTCTCCTGGTTCATACCTGCCTTGGTCAAATATCGCGGGTTGATCGGCGAGGTGCTGGCAGCCTCGCTCGTGCTGCAGCTGTTCGCGCTCGTCACACCGCTGATCTTCCAGGTCGTGATCGACAAGGTGCTGGTCCATAAGGGCATCACCACCTTGAACGTGCTCGCCGTCGGCCTGGTGAGCGTGATCCTGTTCGAAGCCGTGCTCGGGGGTCTGCGCGCCTATCTGTTCACCCACACCACCAACCGGGTGGATGTCGAGCTCGGCGCCAAGCTCTATCGTCACCTTCTCGGCCTGCCGCTCTCCTATTTCGAGTCGCGGCGCGTCGGCGATTCCGTAGCCCGTGTGCGTGAACTCGACACGATCCGCGAATTTCTCACCTCGTCCTCGGTCACGCTCGCCATCGATCTGCTCTTCACCGCGATCTTCCTGGCGGTGATGTGGTTCTATTCCCCGCGGCTGCTGCTGATCGTCCTGCTGTCCATCGTCGCCTATGCGCTGATCTGCCTCCTGATCACGCCGGCGCTGCGACGGCGGATCGACGAGCGCTTTCAGCGCGGAGCCGAGACCCAGGCCTTCCTGGTCGAGAGCGTGTCGGGCATCCAGACGCTCAAGGCCGCGGCGGTCGAGCCGCAGATGCAGAGCCGGTGGGAGCGTCTGCTGGCCGCCTATGTCACAACCGGCTTCCGCGCCGCGCGCCTCAACATCATCGGTGGCCAGGCGATCCAACTCGTCAACAAGCTCGCGACCGCGCTGATCCTGTTCTTCGGCGCCAAGCTCGCAATTGAGGGCAAGATGACCGTCGGTGAGCTGGTCGCCTTCAACATGCTGGCGGCGCGCGTGTCGGAGCCCGTGCTTCGCCTCGCCAATCTGTGGCAGCAATTCCAGGAAGCACGCGTCGGCCTGTCGCGCCTGGGCGATATCCTGAATACCCCCACCGAGGCCGAATTCTCGGCCTCGCGATCGGCGCTGCCCCAGATCCGCGGCGCCATCGCGTTCGACGATATCACATTCCGCTATCGGCCGGGCGGCCGCGAAGCGCTGCGCCGCGTCAGCCTCGCGCTCAACCCGGGCGAGGTGCTTGGGATCGTCGGTCCATCCGGATCGGGCAAATCGACCCTCACCAAATTGCTCCAGCGCCTTTACGTGCCGGAAAGTGGCCGCATCCTGGTCGATGGCGTCGATCTGGCCTTGGTCGATCCGGCCTGGCTGCGCCGTCAGATCGGCGTCGTCCTGCAGGAGAATCTGCTCTTCAATCGCACGATCCGGGAGAATATCGCGCTGGCCGATCCGAGCCTCTCGATCGATGCGGTGATGGCTGCGGCGACAATGGCAGGCGCGCACGACTTCATCCTCGAATTGCCCGAAGGCTATGACACGTTGATCGAAGAGCGCGGCGCCAATCTGTCCGGCGGCCAGCGGCAGCGCATCGCGATCGCACGCGCACTCATCAACAATCCGCGGATCCTCATCCTTGACGAGGCGACATCGGCGCTCGATGCGGAGAGCGAGTCGATCATCCAAGCGAACATGCGTTCGATCGTGCGCGGCCGCACGGTGATGATCATCGCGCACCGCCTCTCGGCGATCCGCATGGCGAACCGGATCATCACCATCGATAACGGTGGCATCGTCGAGGAAGGCTCGCACGACAGCCTGCTTCAGGCGGGCGGCCGCTATGCGACCATGTGGCGTATGCAAATGCAGGGGGCAGCCGCATGAGCATGATGCACCATGCGCGCGTTTTCGCGGAAGCGTGGCGTTCCGAGACGCAGCGTCGGAAGACCGGCGTGGGAGATTGGAACGAGCGGGATTTCCTGCCGGCGGCGCTGGAAGTAACCGAGACACCGCCGTCGCCGATCGGTCGGGCCATCACCTGGACGATCATCATCGCGGCGATCGTTGCGATCGTGTGGGCCTGTGTTGCCAAGGTCGACACCGTAGCCGTGGCGGAAGGGCGGCTGGTACCGGAGGGCAGGCTGCGGTCGGTTGAAGCGGCTGAGCAAGGCGTCATCCGCGCGATCCATGTGCGTGAAGGACAACACGTCACTAAAGGTCAGGTACTGATCGAGCTCGATCCTACAGTGGCGGAGGCCGAAGCCGCGACCGCCCGAACCGAGCTATCGACGGCCATGCTGACGCGCGCACGCGACAATGCACTGCTTGGCTACGCGACCGGTAGCGGCGCCGGCCTTGCGGCACCTGCGGGTGCGGACAATCTGGCGATCGAGGCCGAACGCCAACTCGTCGCCTCCCGGGTCGGTGAATATCGGGCCAAGCTGACGTCCATATCGGAACGCCGCGCCGGTGCCGAGGCGACCGTCGTGGCTGCGCAGGCCGAAATCCTGAAGCTGAGACGGACGCTGCCGCTGCTCAAGGAAGCGCTCGATCTTCAACAGGGCCTTGCCGCGCAAGGCTTCGGCGCGCGCCAGAAACTGCTTCAGCAGCAGCAGGCCTATGTCGCCGCCGAACAGGATTTGCAGGCGCAGACCGCAAAACTGGCGGAAGCTAAGGCGCAAGTCGCGGCGATAAATGGGGAAGCTGCCGAAGCGCGTGAAGAGTTTGTCGGCAAAGCCGCTCAAGAGCGTGCTGATGCCGAGGGTGTCGTAATGACACGAGGTAACGTTGTTCGTGAGGCCAATCAGAAGCGAGGGCTGCAGAAGTTGACCGCCCCGGTCTCGGGGACCGTTCAGGAAATCACTGTCACGAACGTCGGGGAGGTATCCGATATTGGAAAGCCCCTAATTACTATAGTTCCAGACGGAGAACCATTAGTAATTGAGGCCCTCTTGCTGAATAAAGACGTTGGGTTCGTTCGCACTGGAATGAACACCACTATTAAAGTCGAAGCCTATCCGTTCACTCGATACGGCGTTCTGCAGGGTGTTGTCGGCCGAGTATCAGCAGATGCAACATTGGATCAGCAACGAGGACTGGTATTTCCAATTAGAATTGATGTTACTAACAGCAATCTTTTTGTCGAAGGTCGTCGCGCACCCATCTCTGCGGGCATGTCCGTATCCGCAGAGATAGTTACCGGCAAGCGACGCGTCGTCGAGTATCTATGGTCACCCGTTTACCGAGGCCTCGGAGAAGCTGGAAGAGAGCGATAAATGGCGAATTTCAGATATTCCTGCATATTCCTCGTGGTAGTTACGTTGGGTACGCTCGCTTTATCGCAGCCTATCGAGACACTGCAGGAAACTAACGACACTACGCCACTCCTGCATCTGTCGAGCGCCATCAGGAAGCCGTCCGCATGCCTAGGTGGTTTCCCCCTTAATTCGGCACCAAAGGTGCTTTTTAATTTCGACGGTACGGCGTCGGTTGACTACAAAAATAAATGGGCTTCATTTTTGTTTGATGGCTCTCGTGTCGATCCGAAACTCGGCATAGACATAAAGTGCGAAAAAATCCGCCGCTGTGGGCGAATGTCGTTGTTTATTAGCACACGTGAAGCCGGGATAAAGTTGATTTCTCTTGAGCGATCATTAGGTCTCCAGCGCTTTGATAAGAAAGAAAGCAACCCGGACTCGGTTGTTGTCGGTGACATTCATGCACCACGGAATAATATTTTTTACCGGATAAAAAGGCTCCCGAAGGCATGCTTCTTCTCGGTTGAGGCTGCTGTCGGAAGCGACGGTGCCGCCCGCGCACTCAAAATCACGTCCTGGAGGTAACATTGGCTCATTTTAGCGCGGCTATAAATGCGTATGGTGCGAACTTCAAAAACGCGCTTGCTGAGTGGAGTAAGTATTCGCTCTTCCAGACAGCAAACAGCAATGGTACCGTCTTTGTAGAGCTGTCCGACCTAGCTGGAACTTACACAAGCCCCAAGGCGGCAGACGGGACGATTACAATCACTCTAAACAAGAATGAATTTGAAACGGCCATTAACTCCGGTGATATAACTGCCATAAGGCAGTATGGTACAAAAATCTTTCACGAACTTATACATGCCACAACAAAAGCTGGGATGCCGCGCGGAGACGCGAGCATGCTACCGAGTCAGTATGCGGATATCGGGCTGGCAGCAGAAGCATATACCTACACTCAGCAATTCCTCTTTGCCAAATCGGAGGGTGTTTCGTTTTCCAACATCGATCCGACTATGGGAAATAACTTAGAATCGCTCTATCAGCAATTCGGCTCCTCCTCGCAGTTTCAGCAAGCTGCACAGCAATATATAAAGACGAGGCTTGCCGATCTTTCACCGAGCAATGCTACAAACATAAAATATCCTGAATATTACAAAGACTCGTTTGCCTTACTCGTGACTGGCATTGATGTTTCCAGAGTAGATTGGACCTCGATTTCAACCGACGATTTTTCCTATACTGGCACTTCGCCAAGCAGATGGGGCTTTTCAGTCAACGGAATAACGACAAAAGGCGGTGAAATAAATAACCTTTCTGTTCAAATAACTCAAAACGAAAATGGAATAAAGCTAAATTATAACGAAACATTTCAGTCAGGATCGGGGCCGTCCAAAACCATCGGAGACAGTGTCTCTTTAAAAAAGGGAGCTCGTGTCGGAGCGGTTACTCCGATAGCGCTTGATCAGGTTGGCTCAGGCAAATCGATCGTTTCAATCTCTTCGACAGATTCAGCTGGAAACGTCTTAGTCCTATTTTCGGATGGTTCCCAGACCTCCTGGCATATTCAGCCTTCGCAAGCCGAGCAGGATTTTGCGTTTGCGGCAAATCAGTTTGGCTCAGCACTGGGACGATTGCTAGGTGGCGGCAGCCTTGTCCTAAGCACGGCCGCCGGCTCGGTATTGTCAGCTGCTGCACTATCCATTGCGCAAGCAGAATTCAAAATTGGCTACTATCCCAATGGTGGTGTAATTGGCATAAAGACGGTTGGAACAGGATCTATATGGGCAGATTTCAATAATAATCTATCGTCATTTGGTATAAATGCCGGTATTGGAGCTGTTTCGGGATACCTTTCAGCTGAGTTGGCGCAAGCAATTGGCTTGCATGGATTTGCTGCGCAAAGTTTCTCGTTCGCAGTAGGAAATGTGCTTTCATACGTTGCGACGCAGGTTGCAGCGGGCGCGTCGATAAACGCCGCGCTAAGCTCCGTTTCCGCGTCAAGCTTCGGCAATGCAACAAGTATTGGTGGCTTTATAGGCACCCAGTTGGCATCGCTGGTGGTGCAACCGCACACTGCCGCTGAGGCCACCCTAGCTTCGCTCGGAGGTGCCCTTGGAGCGTACTTGGGTACAAAAGCTTCCGTCGTTGGGGCTGGACTTGCCGGGCCCGTTGGCGCTGCCGTAGGCGCGTTCGTCGGCTATATTGTGGGCGATCTTATTGGAAGCTTATTTGGTCATCATACGCCGCGAATCCCAAGCGCGTCTGCTGAAACTGTCCTCGAAATACCCTTTGCGCGCTACGGCATTGGCGTTGAAACGGCGTCAGGCGGAGGTGACCTAGCTCTTGCCGACAGTATGGCTTCCGCGGCGCGCGATGCACTTAACGGCATCATTGAGCAGGTCACCGGTAAGCCGGTGGGCGCGGCGTTCGTAGCGAACGGCTACTCTCCCACGCAAAAGTACGGGTATTCGAACGGGCAGATTTACGTAAAACTGAATGGCGTCGAGCAAGATGTCGCGTCTGCGGATCAGGCTGTCGACAAAGGAGTGCTGTGGGCATTGCCGCAAACTAAGATTATTGGCGGTGATATATTTTTAAAGCGGGCCATCCAGAACGGACAATGGCAGTCGGCCACGGAGTTACTCGGTGACCTTCAGGTCGCAAGTGATTATGAGAAATATCTCACGGAACAACAAGCTGTCGACGCTGCAATATCATCGTCATGGAATAACCTTTCACCGACTGACAAAGATTTTTACGGCGCGAATCAGGCTTTCATGACGCGCGCCATATCGATGACGCAATTGCCGCTCCAGGGCGGTGACGTCTCTTTTTATAATGCCAACAAGGCGCAGGTCGATCGGATCATATCGTCCATCAGCGTGTCGACCTTCGCTGCGGGCTGGATCACCACGATCGCTCGCGCGACCGAGCTCAAGCTCGACCAATTCGGCCCCTCCGATTTCTACGGCGGCATGGCCGGCTTCGTGCAGAGCTTTGGCGTCGCTGCAACGCAGACGGCGGAGCATTATGAGGATATTGCCGTAGCCAGCCACACCGATGGCTCCGTCAGCATAACCGCGCGAGGCGGGGCGTCGACTGGGACTTTCTCGCTCCTGCCGCAGAAGCTGGATGGGCCGAACGGCAACGATGTCTATAATCCGCGCTTCCAGCAGGGAGCGGCGGGTTGGGAACGCGCTGTCAATTACGGGCCGGTCGAGTCCGGCGTCAATTTGCCGGGTTGGTCCGGCAGCGGAAACGATGTGCTGTGGTCGCACATGGGTGGGACGCCGCCCTCCAGCTCCAACAATATCGGTCTCATCGATTATCGCTCGGAATACATGCCTTCTATCGCGGGGCATCTGTACGAAGCCTCGGTATGGGCGGCGGAGCATCGCAGCTTGGCGGACGTTTATCTCGAGTTCGATGATACGAACAGGAACACGATATCCTATGCTTACATCGGGAGTGGCGGTCGCGATTATGGTAGCGGCTCGGGTGACCTCAACAATTACGACCTCTTCCGGGGTTTAGCGCTCGCCCCCGCGGGTACTGCTTATCGGCGGCTTTTGTTGCGAAACCATGCCGTGGGGGGCGCCGACCCGTTCACCTTCTTCACGCGGCCGGAGAGCCACGACGAGACAACGACGAACGATCTCGCCAATCCACGATTTCTGGATCGCTTGCGGTCCTGGAATTTCTCGAGCTCCAATGCGCCGAGCCCGGCCTGGGGGACAAATTTCGGTTACGGCTGGTCGGGGAGTGGCAATGACTCGCTCTGGATGGAAATTCAGGGAACCAGCGCCACCAACTCTATCGTGGATACGAGGTCGGACTTGCTGGGCGCGCAAGGGGGGGCGAACTATCAGGTCTCAGTTCTGGCCGCGCAGCACAGGGGCTATGTTCAAGTTTGGGTAGATTGGTTCGATGCCAATGCGGGATATATCACTTCGACCTTGTTGCCGGGCAACGGTCGTGATTATGGCGGGGCGCAGGGCGACCCGGCCAATTACAACCGCATCAACGGTATCGTAACGGCACCGAGCAACGCGGCCTATCGCGGTCTCGTGCTACGTGTCGTCGGCAACGGAGCTACCGATGCCTTCGGCTTTTTTGAACAACCGATTTTCCGTCCGGCGACCGGGGCCTCCATCCAGAACTGGTCCGATATGCCATCCGATTACCAAGCCGGCGGCTCGGGGAATTGGGATGCGACCGGCCAGAGTGCGCTGATCGCCAATTTCGGTGCCTCGGTTGGCTACAATACGACTTAAACTGTCACCAGCGGCAATGACCTGGTGGATTATCGCGGCGTGACGGTCGCTACCTCGATCAACGACGATTCCAGCAGCAACGGCCAAGGCGGCGATGACATCTTCCTTGGAGGATCGGGTTCTGATTTTCTCGCGGGTCAGGATGGTGCCGACTGGCTTGACGGCGGCCCGGGTAACGACGATCTCCATGGTGGCAACGGCGACGACGTCCTCATCGGCGGGTTGGGCGATGACCATGTTCAGGGGGACGCCGGACGGGATTATCTCTCTGGCGGCGAGGGGAACGACTTGCTTCTCGGCGGCGCGGGGAACGATGTTCTCGTCGGCGGGAGCGGGCACGATTACCTCTACGGCGAAGGCGGCGATGACATTCTCATCGTCGATCCGGACGGAGGCGGCGAAAGCGACTCTCTCGATGGCGGCGACGGCGTCGACACGGCGTCGTTCGAGCGTTTCACAAGCGGCGTCTATGTCGATCTGAGCGGCCAGACCAACACCAACGGCGTGACGGTACGCGCGGCTGGCGACGCGCTCCAGTCGGGCTGGTCGATCGTCTCTCCCGATGGTCGCTATACGTTCGTCTACCAGACCGACGGCAATCTCGTCCTGTATGGCCCAAGCGGCGTCATGTGGGCGAATAACGTTTATAATTACGGTGCCGGACGGGCGGTCCTGCAGGGCGACGGAAACCTGGTCGTCTACAATTCGGCCAACGCAGCGGTTTGGGCTTCCAACACGGTGGGAAGCGGGGCCTCGTTCCTGTCGCTGGATAATAATGGCCTGCTGGCAATCAAGACCGACGACGCGACGATCATCTGGAGCGTCGGTGGCGGTGGAACGACGAATGCCACGACGAGCTATGTTTATGGCGATACCTGGACGTCGATCGAGAACATCACCGGCTCCAATTTCAACGACACGTTGATCGGACCGAATGGCTCGACCACGCTTAAGGGATTGGCCGGGGACGATATCCTGACCGGCGGCAACGGCAACGACATTCTCGAAGGCGGTGCCGGCGCAGACCAGCTCAATGGTGCGGGCGGGATCAACACGGCGAGCTATGTCGGTTCGGCCGAGGATGTATATGTCAACCTTGCGTCGGGAACTGCGATCGGTGGCGACGCGACCGGGGATACGTACGCCAATATCCAGAACGTCACCGGTTCTGCCTATGGCGACGAACTCGGCGGCAACAGCGGAAACAATGTAATTCAGGCGGGTGCGGGCGACGACTGGATCGACGGCAACGACGGTGCCGACGTCAACAATGGTGGCGACGGCTTCGACACGCTCGATTTCTCGCAATCGGGAATGGCCGGCGTCTCGATAAATCTCGCTTACGGCACCGCGACGCTGGCGCGGACCAATTCGTCGCAGGTCACCCAGACGATCGCCGGCATCGAGCAGTTCATCGGTACCGCCGGCAACGACGCGTTCTCAAGCTCCGGAACAAGCCTCAACGTCACGTTCGATGGTGGAGCTGGTACCGACTATATGTATGGCGGGACGGGCTCCGACACCTATGTGTTCGGCCACAATTATGGCTGGGCAACGGTTTACGACAACAATAGTGCCTCCAACGTGATCCAGGTCAAGGCCGGTGTGACCTTCAATGATCTCTATGCCTGGAATGACAACGGAACGCTTCGCTTCGGTATCCGGGGCGAGTCAGGCCAGCTCTCGGTCTCCAACAATTTCCAATCCGGCAACGACGTCATCAAGACGATCGACCTTTCCGGATCGCAGGTGGACGTCACCCAATTGGATGGCGGCAACATCCTGACCGACGGCAATGATAATTTCTCCGGCTACAGCACCGTCAGCAGCATCATCTTCGGATATGGTGGCGATGATGTGATCAGGCCGGCGGGCGGTGTCCAATCCACCAAGGGAGCCATCGTCGAAGGCGGAACCGGATCGGACACCATCTACACCTCTGTGGGCGACGATCAGTTCCTGTATGAGCGCGGCGACGGTGTCGATACTATCTACGACGCGGGCGGATCTAATACGATCGTTTTTGGATCGACGGTCGCTGCCGACGACGTCATTTATGAAGTGGTAGGCGATAACATCTGGGTTGGATTGAAGGATCTCAACAATCCTTCGCTCACCGCCAGCCAGGTCTCTGACAAGATATTCATTGCGAGCGGCGCGGTCGTCACCGAGGACATGGACACCGGTCAAGTAAAACATTCAACCGCCTTCTCGATCGAAGCGGGCGGCAACACGACCGATCTGCTGAAGGCAAATCTCCCTTGGGCGGTTTACCAGATTCATGGCCATTACGGCGGCGGTGGGGGCGGTGGTGGCGGGCAAGGGCCGCTTCCGCCGATCGTGCTCGACCTGACGGGCGATGGGCTCGAACTCGCACCCGTGAGTTCCTCGAATATCGTAAGCGTCGACGCCGCAGGGAACATGTTCCGGACGGCCTGGGTCGGGCCGAACAATGGCATCCTGGCCTATGACCGCAATGGCGATGGAGCGCTCAACGACAGCCGCGACATTTCGTTTATCCGCGATAAAGCGGGTGCGACGACCGATCTTGAAGGACTTTCCGGCTGGGACACGAACGGCGACGGCATCCTCGACGCGCGCGACGAGAATTTCGGCAAGCTGCTGATCTGGGTCGACCGCAATGTCGATGGCCGGGTCGAGGCGGGTGAGGCGCAGAGCCTGCAGGCGATGGGCATCAGATCGATCTCGCTGAAGGGTGCGCCGACAGGGTTCGACGACAGCGATACGTTCGACAGCGTCGTGCATAACACGACGAACTTCACCTGGGCCGACGGCTCTACCGGCACGGCCTATGACGTATCGCTTGCCCGCCAGCTGATGAATGGTGCTCCGGCGATCACAGCCGGCCCCGACGTCGATCTTTCGGCTCCGGTAACGCTCGGCGAACTGACCGATTATGCCGCGCAACAGCTGGCGACCCGCAACACCGCTTTGGGGCGGTCGTCGCTGGCGATGCTCTCCAGCGATGACGATGACGCCACGGCGGGTCCGGCTCAGGCTGATTTCGGCAGCAATCGAAGCGCGACGTCGATCAGCACTGCCGCGTCTTCGCTGTGGGCGGATTATCTCGATCCGGTGAAGGTCGCACAACGCCATGCGGCGATGGCACATGGCAATTCCAGCGCCGATAGCGCGACTATCGCAACGGCCGCTCAGTCCTCGGGCGCTCTGGTAGGCCGATCGTCCGTACAGGGCGTCAGGCTGCAGGCACTCGTCGTCGATTTCGATCATGACGGCCCGAGCCTGATCGATCCGCAATCATCCCCAGTGGCCGTGGACACGGCACGGACGGGAAGTCCGAGCACGATCGGCTGGGTCGCACCGAACGATGCCCTGCTCGGCTATGACCGCAACGGTGATGGCCGGATCGATCCGACGAGCGAGGTTTCGTTCGTTGGCGCGCTGCCTAACACGCGTACCGGGCTGGACGGCGTCGCCGCTTTCGATACCAATCGAGATGGCGTCATCGACAGCCAGGATACGTCCTTCGGCAACTTCCTGCTCTGGCGCGACCAGGACGGCGACGGAAACTCGGGCGATGGCGAAACCGAAACGCTGACGCAGGCTGGGGTCCAGAGCATTCAGCTGGCGGGCAGCGATGTGCGGCCAGACTTTGCAAAGGGAAGCGGAAACGAGGTTTTGGGCGTATCGTCGGTCACGTTCTCCGACGGAACCGTGCGCGGCATTTATGATGTTGCTCTAGGGTTCAAGGAAGATCCCCAGGGTTCCGATCCCGCTCAGCCCGATCCGGTGGCGCAACCGAATCCCGTGGATCAGGTTGGCAATCTGTCTACTACCTCCCCTGCGGGAGGCAGCCCGACCGCTACCGCGCAGGCACCGTCGAATCCGATTGCGGCGCCCAATCTGCAAAGCGTCGCATCGGCGCGCGGCTCGCTCGACGGACCAAATGCCGGCATCGTCAGCGCTTCGGCATCCGGTACGATCTCGTCCGAATGGTGGCGCGATCCGCTGGTCGTCGGTACGACCCTTGCGCAGCTCGGGACACCGCTTGCGGCTTCGTCGCTGGAAACGGGCAATACTCCCAGGATCGCCGCGGCCGGCGGCGACGCCGCGTCAATCCAGCGCCAGCAACTGCTGCGACAATCGCTCGCCGCATTCCAGGCTCCCTCCGGCGGCACGCCTGCGATATGGCAACGCAATCCGAACGACGCCGGCGCGGAAATGCTTGCTAGCGCTTCGGCGCGAATGCCGGTCCCGCAGCCGAGCGCCCTCATTGCGGCGTGATCCAACATAATTGACGATGGAATAAACAATGACTTTACAGCCACCCCAGCAGCTTAATGAGGGGCCGAAGACCGTCGCGCAGATGCTGGGCGAGATAACCTGGTTGCTGACTCAGTCGCCCGTCCACAAGCAATTGTTTATCGGGGACCTCGAATGGTTCTGCATGCCGCCGCTCATGCTGGAGCAGTTCCGACTTTTCTATGGGCCGAGCACGCCTGCTGCAGTGGCGATATGGGCTTTCGTCTCCGACGAAGCCGACGAGCGCCTGGAGGCCGGCGGCTATCGATTGCGCGCCGATGAGTGGAAGAGCGGCGATAATCTGTGGCTGATCGAGCTGGTGGCCCCTTTTGGGGCGCAGGAGGAGATTTTGCTCGATCTGTCGCGCAACGTATTTCCGGATCGCAGCTTCAAGTTCCATCGGATTGGTTCCGGGGGTAAGCGCGAGGTCGCTTCCTACGAACCCGCTCCGGCCCACATGAATTGAAGCGGCCATGATCGCGGCATTCTTCGCTCTCGCGAGCGGCCTTTGGCCGTTCGGCACTTCCCAAACGTCGACGCAGCATTTCCAGGTGCCTGCCTGGAATATTCGCGTCACGCGCGACAAGTTCACCCAGGATCGAACCTGCCTGGTATTCCAGGGCAGGCAGCGCAAGCCGATGGTCAGCTACGCCCATGGTGCGGTAACCTTCCAGTTCGCCTCGCACCTGAACACGACAGAGGCCTCGTTTAAGATCGACAACGGGCCGGTTCGCGCGTGGGACGACGTCTATCCGGCACTTGTCCAGACCGGGGCTCGGCTGGAGGGCAGGAGCCTGGACAATCCGACCGGCGGGAAGGTGATGATACCTTTGTCGATGTTGCGTGGCGCCCACGTCGTCACCGTTCGTCCGAGCCCGCGCACTAGGCCGCGAAGCTTCGCGATCGATGGGCTGGGCGATGTGCTCGGGTCGGCGCAGGGGCTGGGCTGTGAGGCCGGCGTGGTCACCCGTAGCTAGCCACGCCGGTTCCATGGCCATTTTCACGCACGCGGCTGGCAGGACCGCCATTCGGCTGCTCGGGCTCGGTATCCTGACGATCGCCACAAGCGACGGGTCGGCGGAGACGCTGGCTGAGGCGATCGCGTCGGCATATCAGTCTAACCCGACGCTTCAGGCCCAGCGAGCCCAGCTGCGCGCGACCGACGAGACCTATGTCCAGGCCCGGTCGGGCTACGGGCCGACATTACAGGTCCAGGCAAGCGCAAATTACAATCAGGATCGGCTCCGGGACAGCTTCTCCGGAGACGTGCCGCTCGCCGCCACGACCACCCGTTCCAACCTGGGGCGAGCCGAAGTCGTCGTCGATCAGCCGCTCTACACCGGCGGCCGGACGGCGTTGGCCGTTCATGGTGCTGAGGAGCGCATCCGCGCAGCACGCGAAGCGTTGCGGGCGACCGAGCAGAACATGGTTCTCTCGGTCATCCAGGCCTATCTGGACGTTCGCCGCGATTTGCAG
The DNA here is from genome assembly GCF_044905095.1 of Sphingomonas sp. MMS24-J13. Taxonomy (NCBI): domain Bacteria; kingdom Pseudomonadati; phylum Pseudomonadota; class Alphaproteobacteria; order Sphingomonadales; family Sphingomonadaceae; genus Sphingomonas; species Sphingomonas sp. MMS24-J13. The sequence continues at coordinate 160,896 of NZ_CP173258.1, read as the reverse complement.
GCACTCGATGTTCGGCATGCCAATCTGGACGCCCTCAATCTGCAGTTGAAGGAAACGCGCGCCCGGCAGCGAGCTGGCGAGGTGACGCAGACCGATGTGGCACAGGCACAGGCGCAGGTTTTCGCCGAGGAAGCGGGCGTGGCCTTGGCCGAGAACCAGCTTCGCGCGAGCCGCACCGAATATACGACGGTCGTCGGTCACATGCCCGGCGATCTGAGCCCGGAACCGCCTCTCCCGGGCGTGCCGGGGAGCAGTGATCTGGCGTTTAAGATCGCCGCCGACGCCAGCCCGGAATTTCAACAGGCGTTGTTCGCAGAACAGGTGTCCCGTAACGATGTGCGTATCGCACGGGCCGGCGAGCGGCCGACTATTACGTTGCGAGGAACCTACGGCTATTCGACCACGCTCGATCCGTTCAACCAGCGCAACCGCGATCGAGCCCTCACCGGCCAAGCCATTCTATCCATCCCGATTTTTTCCTCAGGCCGGCTAAGCTCGGAAATCCGCCAGGCACTTGAGGTCAATGGCAGCGATCGCCTGTCGATCGAAGCAGCGCGCCGCACGATGGTGCAGAATGTAGCCAACGCTTGGAACGAGTTGGTGACCTATACGGCCAATATCGACCGGCAGTCATCCCAGGTCGATGCCGCGGCTATCGCCTTCAAGGGCATGCGGCTGGAGTATCGTGCGGGAGAGCGCTCCACGCTCGACGTCCTTGTCGCCGAGGAGACCTTGCGCGACGCCGAACTGGCCAAGCTCAGTGCTCAGCACGACGCTGCTTTGGCCGCTGCGCTCGTCCTGCGCTATATCGGCCGGCTTGATGCGCGGGATATCGTTGCCGGCATCCCGGCTTACGACCCGGCTGCGCACCTCAAGAAAGTGGAAAACAAGGGTGCCTTGCCGGTGGAGCGCGTGGTTCGCGCGCTCGACGGTTCATTTAAGCCTGGAGTTGGGTCGAAGCCACTCCCCGCTCCTTCGTCGGCTCCGCACCCGGTGGTCGCGGTGCCGCAAGACCAACCGGTGCTCGCTCCGGTAACCACAGTTCCGATTGCGCCGGTCCCCGGGACGATCAGCAACGTCTCCGGTCAGCCGATAGATAACTGATCGAGGCCGAACAGGGTGGTCACATTTCCCAAATTTGAATGACGCCGGGCCCTACATCCCGATGCCCATGCCTCTACTGCGTCCCCTTCCAACCATTTCGACAAGGCTCTGGCCAACGCTGCGCCCGGGCACCTCAGGCAAGCCCAGCTGCGCCTTGCGATTGCGCAGGATCGACTCCACCTGTGGATCGCGTTCGAGGCTTTTCGCCATGCCGATCATACGACCGCCGACCGCGTTGGCACGGCGGGTCTCCTGATCGCGCAGCAGGAGCCTGCGCTGCCGCTCGAGCGCCTGCCAGCGGCGGACGAACGTGTCGGCCCGAAGTTCGGGATCGACCCTGATCTCGGCTTCGAGCTGCATCGCGCGAACAGTGGCTGCCGTTCGCCCTTCGGCTGCCTGCCGGATCAGCCCGAGATCGTTCGCGAACGCCTTCTCCAGATCGACCGAAGCCTGCGGCCGCATCGCATCCAGTGCCGCTCGGCTGGCGGCAAGCTCGCGACGCTGCTCGACGGTGTATGGATCGCCAACACTGTGCGCATGCCGCATGTCGCGAACAATCTGCGCGTGACGGGTCACCGCCGGCTCCCACGCAGGAGAGTCTTCCCGCTCGACTATTCGCGTCGGTTCGGACGCTGCGCGCTCGGTTGCGGTCATCTCGAGCCTGGCTGAGCCGGAGCGCGATGGCTCCGCCTTCCTCTCGGCGGCAAGCTCCTCGGTCCGGATCTCGCGCCGCTCGGCAAAGTCGCGGGTGTAATCCGATGCCATGTCCTTGGCGCGCTCGCGGGCGAGCGTGCGGACCAGCCTGCCCTGATCGGCAAAGTCGTCACAGCCATAATGCAGCTCGACACCGTCCCGGTGGCGCGACAGCGCGACATAGGACGCATGGGCGTCGAGCCCAGGCGTGGCGAGGACATAGGCGCGGTCGACCGTAACCCCCTGAGCCTTGTGGATCGTGGCCGCATAGCCATGATCGAGCTCGGCATAATCCTTGATGTCGAACGCGACCGCTCGACCATCGTCGAGCAGCACCGCCATGCGGGCGGAGCTCACGCTCTCGATCCGCCCAAGGGTACCGTTCTTCACCCCGAGATCACGCTCGTTCTTGAGGAACATGATGCGGTCGCCAGTGGCGAAGGTGCGACCCCCACGCTCGGTCTCGACGTGCGCATCCTCGCCCAGTTCGTCATTCACCCGCAACCGCTCGCGCGCGGCGAGGTTGAGCGCCTGCACCTCGTCATTGGTGTGGGTGAGGATGATGCGCGACCCGCCGGGGCTGGCCTGCCGTTCGGCATCCCAGCGGTCGATCAGACTCGCTCGCGCCGCTTCCCGCGTGTCGGCCGCATGCACGCTGCCATGCTCGGCATAGGCCGCAATTGCTTCCCCTGTTCGCCCGGTCGCGAGCCAGCGCGTGGCATCGCGCTGCCAGTCCTGATGCTGGCGGCGCACCTCGCTGATCTCGGTCGCGCCATGGCGCTCGGCGATGCTGCGGAACGCCGCTCCAGCCTCGATGGCCTGGAGCTGCTGCGGATCGCCGACCAGCACGACCTTGGCGCCCCGCCGATCCACTTCGGACAGGATGCGCTCCATCTGACGCGAGCCGATCATGCCCGCCTCATCGATCACGAGCACGTCACGGGATGTCAGCAGCTCGCGCTCCTGACCCCATTGATGCTCGAGGCTCGCAATGGTGCGCGACGCAATGCCCGAGCCTTGCTCGAGACCCTCGGCGGCAATGCCCGACAGCGCTGCGCCGGTGACCCGATAGCCGGCACCCTCCCATGCCTCGCGCGCCACCCCCAGCGTGGTCGACTTGCCGGTGCCGGCATAGCCAACGATGCTGACCAGACCCTTGGGGCTGAGCGCATGGCGTAATGCTTGCTCTTGCTCGCGACCAAGCTGTAGGGGCGCACGCCCGGCGGCGGCATCCCCCCTCTCCAAGACCGTCGCCGGCACCCGATGCGCCTCGCGCGTGGCGAGCCGCTCCGCAGCCTGCTCGAGCCGCTGTTCGACGCCAAGCATATCCCGGCTGGTGAACCGTTCCTCGCCGCGCCCATCGCGCCCAAGCCTGACCAGCTCGCGCGACGCTCGAACCGCCGCCATGGCCCGGTCGAACTGGTCCTTGCCGTCGCTGTGGCGATGGACAAACCTGGCCAGATCACGCGTCGTGAACGTCGCCTGTTGGCGCGTGATCGCGTCCAGCGCGATGCCCGGGTTCGCGCAGATCGCCTCACTATTGCGGCGCGCGATCTCGGCATGCTCGTCGAGCCGTTCAGAGGCGAGCCCCTGCCCCGCCATCCGCGCCGCGGCGGGACCAATCTTGTGCTGCGGCTCGAGATCGATCCCTTGGCGCTCGAGACTGCGATGATCGACCCGCGCGTCGATATCGAGTTCGGCCAACCGCTGGTTGACATGATCGGCCCAGGCTTCGCGCCAGTGCTGCAACAGATCGGCCCGGTTCCAGTCGCGCACCTTGGCGCCGAACCCATCGGCCCGCACCTCGCGCAGCCCAAGCATCACATGCGCATGCGGCTTGGGCTCGCCGTCGGCGCCGATATCCCAATGGACATTCAGATCGGCGACCATGCCGCGTGCCACGAACTCGCGAGCCACAAACTCGCGCGCGAGCCGAATGCCTTCAGTCTGGTCCAACTCGCGCGGGATCGCGAACTCGACCTCGCGCGCCAGTTGCGCGTCCTTGCGCAGCTCGGCCGCCTCGACCGCATTCCACAGTTTCTCACGGTCGCCCCATTCCTTCGGCGCGCCTTCGGGCAGCATCACCTCGGAGTGAACGACCCCAGCCTTGTTGGAGAAGTCATGATGGCGATCGAGCCGCTCGTCGTGCAATCGCGAGGCTGAACGATAAGCTGCGGCCGCCAGCGCGCTCGACCCATTGGCGCGACTGATGACTTTGGCCGAGAAGTGGTAGATCGCCATGGCGGCGATCCACTTACACCTCACAAGCGACGTCGGCACGACGTATAAGCGCGCCCTCAAAAGATTTCATCTTTATCGGGACGTCGTCGTCCCATGATGTTCCGCTCTATTTACGCTGATCGACGCGCTCTCTAACTGGTCCGTCCTTACGATATTTGGAAGGGCGAAATCGATGCGTAGACCGCGTGACTATGACAGCGAACTGAAGGCGCTGCAGGACAAAGCCGGCGAACTGCACCGGCGCAAGCTCGTCCAGCTGGGCGAGCTGGTCGTCGCCACCAGAGCCGATGCGCTGCCAATCGAGGAGCTGGCCGGCGCTCTGCTGGCCGCCATCGAGACCAGAGATGTCGCGGTCAGGAAGGCGTGGCGCGAGCGCGGCGCGATCTTCTTTCGCGCTGCGTCCAAGTCTGTTGGCGGGGCTGCGACAGGCGACAGGAGCAATGCGGCGCGCGAGAGCGGCGGTGCATCGCCGCGCGGCGAAGATCGCGCGTGAGGATAAGAGGGACTGGGTCGTGCAACGGCGCGAACGCACCCGCCAGTTGATCGAACTGGGCGGGCTAATTGTAAAAGCTGGTCTGGTCGATCTCGTCGATGACGATCGGGCAGTGATATTCGGGATATTGGTCGACGCCGCCGCACGATTGCGCGGCGCTGAAGATCGCGCGCCATTGATCATGCTTTGGCAGCGACGCGGCCGACGGGCGTTCGATGAAAGTTCGGGAGGCTGACGGCCTTGCCTGTAATATTGATGTCCGCGCTAATGTATCGTGTACCATTATCGACTAATCACAGCCTCCCCCCGCCGCGCATGTCAGGCATGCGCCAATGTTGGAGACATCCATGTCCGACGAGAACAGCCTCGATCCGGTCGAGCTGGCAACCGAACTCACCATCGCCTGGCTCGGCAATCAGAATAACCGCGTCCAGGCGGACGATGTGCCAGCTTTCCTGCGCACGATGCACGCAACAGTGCTCGAACTGTCAGGTGGCAAGCTGGTCGAACCGACTGCCGCCACGGCCGAGGACGCACCGGCCGCCGAAGAGTTCACTCCGGCAGTCACCGTGCGCAAGTCGCTAGCGTCGCGCACCCACATCGTCTCGATGATCGACGGCAAGCCCTACAAGATGCTCAAGCGGCATCTCGCCGGCCATGGCCTGACGCCCGCGCAATATCGCGAGCGCTACAAGCTCAAGCCCGATTATCCGATGGTCGCGCCCGAATATTCCGAGGCGCGCCGCGTCGTCGCCCAGCAGATCGGGCTGGGCTCGAAGGGACGCTCCGCCAAAGCCGTGGCCGCGCCATCGGCAAAGCCCGCTGCGAAAGCGGCGCCAAAGGCAGCGCCGGTTGCTGCCGCTGCCGCCAAGCCGAAGCAGGCGCCGCGGACCAGGGCGGCGGCGCCGGCCGAAGCCTGAGCGAGAGAAGCGCGCCGCGTTCGCGGCGCGCTTCTTCTTCAATCCGCCGGGTTCCAGATGACGGCGAAGCTGTCGTCATCGTCCTGGCCGGCGGCGCGGCCGAGATTGGCGTAGAGGCGACGTGGTCCGAACTCGGGGGCGGCCAGGCTCAACGAGACATAATCGCGCCCGCTGGTCTCCGAGCGGCGGTTCCAGCCGGCACCGATCTCGACATCGCCCGAGACGACCCGATAATCGGGCTGGGTATCGTGCGCCTTGCGGGCGTTGGGAAGGATCGCGATCTCGGCGCGGATGCTGAGCGTCTTGAGCTGGCCCTTGTAGGCGCCGCTGGTATCGCGGGTGACATATCCGATGGCAGGCATGTGCGTAGTCCTTTTGCGTGTCGGGCGAGCGTGATTGCCGGTCGACACCGCCACGATCGGGCCGGGCACAGGGGTCGGCCGCACCGACAGGCCGGAGCGAAGCGCAGGGCCGGCGCGAGGCGCTATTTTGGGTCGCGAGGAAGGCCGCGCAGCGGTCGGGGAAAATAGCGACAGAGCGCCGGTTGCGGGCGGCACCGACCGGCCCAGCGGGCGGATGTCAGAAGACGGGGATCCTGATCGCTTGGGGTTCAGAAGGTCATTGCCTCCTGCCCATCGACTTCATCACCCGATCCCGGCGGCTTGCTCCAGTGCGGCCAACCGCTCGGTGCAGAGCGCCACCACGATATCGCGCAGCCGCGCGATTGATCCCGCCAGCGCGTCCAGATCCTCAGCCGTGATCTCGTAGCTCGCCGAATAGCGCGCCTCGACATAGGCCCGCTTCAGCCGCTCGAACCGGGCGCGATCCTTTCGCGTGTCGCGCGGCCACGCCTCGACCAGACGCGGCGCCTTGTCCTCGGCCAGCGAGCGCAGGAACTTGATGTTGTGCGAGCGGGGAAAGTAGAGCGTGTGAACAAGTAAGAAGCACGCGTAAGCACGCTCGGTCGTCTGATGCAGGAGAAATGCAGCGTTGGCCGGCCAGCCACCGGTATGGCCGCGAGCAATGGCACTGGCCGCCATCTCAATCCATTCTTCGATCGAAGAAGCCCAGTGATCAAAATACCCTTTCGCCATCGCGAAGGCGTCGGCCGGCGTGAGCGGCATCGGCGTCGTCAGTTCGTGACAGGGCAGCGCGTAGAGGGCGATGCCGTCGCGCGCGATATCGATCCAGAAATACTCGCCGCGCTTGAGCGCGGCGTTCACCTCGTCGAGCGCATGGACGATCAGATTGACCGGCCGGCCGATCGCGAGGTCGCGCGCGATCCGGTCCTCGGCGACATACCAATAATCGGCGATGTCGGTCAGGTCCTCGTGGCTGACGATCACGAGCAGGTCGAAGTCCGACTGATAGCCGTTGTCGGGCTCGTCGACCCAGTCCGAGCGGGCATAGGAGCCGAACAGGATGATCTTGTAGATCTGGCCCTTGCGCCGGTGCGGCTGGGTCGCCGTCGCGATCGCGCGGTCGAACTCCTCGAGCAGGATCGCGCGCACGCGCTCCAGTTCGCTCTGTTGCCGCTCGGGCAGATGGTCGAGATCGCTGCGCATCACTTCTCCCAAGTGTCGCAGGCGCGGACCGGATGGCAAGGCCCATCCGGTCCGCGCCGGGTCATTCCATCGGTTCGTCCTCTGACGAAGCCGCCTGCCGCTCGGGCAGGAAGGCGAGCAGATAATCCGCCGCCTTGCTGGCGAGGCTCGCCGCGCGAAAGATGGCGCGCTCATCCTCGCGCAGTACCTCAAGCCATGCGCCGATATAGTCCGCATGGCGTACGGTCGGCTGGATCGACAGCGACGCGCAGGTGAATGCGCTCGCCATCTCGGCAACCAGCTCCTCGCGCGCATAGCTTTTGCTGCCGAAGCGCCCGGCCAGATCGCGGGCCAGCCGGCTGGCATGACCGGTCCAGTGGCCGAGCTCGTGCAGTGCAGTGCGATACCAGTTGATCGGCTCGGGATAGGCTACCTTGGACGGAACCGCGATCATGTCGACCGCGGGCGCGTAGAAGGCTTTGTCGCCGCCGATGCGGAAGTCTGCACGCGTCGCGCGGATCAGGGCATCGGCATGCGGCACCAGCTCTTCGTCCGGAGCCGGCGCGGCAACCTGCGTCATGCGCTCGGGCAGGTCGTCACATTGCGCCACATTGAAGACGGTAAAGCGCTTGAGGAACGCGACCGTGCGAGCCTCGCGATCTTCGTCGCGCGCCTTCTCCGCTTCGTCCTTCGGGGTGAAGCGATCGGCATAACAAACGGTCGTGCCTTTCTCGCCCTTGCGGACATGGCCGCCGGCCAGTTCGACCTGTCGATATGTCATCCAGCCTTGCGAGGAATAACCACCCTCGACCACCGCACTCCACAGGATCAGGATGTTGATCCCGCTATAAGCGCGTCCGGTGCCGGCATTGTGCGGCATGGCGATGCCGCAGCTGGCCTTGTCCCACGGCTGAACCCACGGCACCCGCCCCGCCTCCAGTTCGGCGATCACGCGCGCGGTCACCTGCGCATAGAGGCTCTGCCGATCGCACTTACCCTCGACCATGATTCCACTCCTCAAGCCAGCGCGGCCCGGCCGGAATGGCGGGGGCGGCGGCAGGAGCGGACCGGCAGTCACGCCGATCGAGGCAGGAGGCACCCGGATGGGCCGGAACATCGTGGAGGAGCCGCAGCGATGCTGCGGCTTGCCGCCTGCCGCGGCGGGACTAGAGGGCAGCGACGCCGCCCCCGCCAGGCCCGCCGGGCCCAACCATCAACGCCACCGCGCAGCGGTGACTGCAAATGCGAACGTTACGTTCGGCCATCACGCCACGCATCCGACCGGGAAGCTTCGATCGTGAAGCGCTCGGACGCCCCTGCTGGCTGCGCAGGACCGGACGGCGCTTCAGAGCGCCATTGGCTCCGATCGCGAACGCGTCATCCTCGGCTCAAGCTCTCTCACGCTGGACGGAAAGGTGCCATGACGACCGACACGCAAGACCGCATCCTCAGGATCAAGGCGGTGCTCGACAGGACCGGGCTCAGCCGCTCGACGCTCTACCGCAAGATCGAACGCGGCGAGTTCCCGAAGCAGATAAAACTGTCCGAGCGCTGCGCCGGGTGGCGCGAATCCGCCGTCAACCAATGGCTAAAGAATCCGATGTTTTTCAGCGTCACCGATTGAGTCGCGATCGACAGCGCGCGCTTGGTTATCATCGAAGCGGGAACCATCGGCGATCGAGAGCGGACCGGCGAATGTCGAAATGGGGGAGAGCTGTCCGGCCGCTTTGGAGCAGGAAGGTCTCCTTACTGGCCATTCATTCACAGCGGCTTCTACGGCAGCTACGCGCCCCAAAGTCGGACATTCAGCGTTGCCGCGGCAGCGCCCGAAAGCGGACCGACGTTCAGCTCGATGGCGAACGGCAGCTAACGCCCCAATTGCGGACATTCGGGTTCGCGGTGTATCCTCCAGTTCATGAGATTTCGAGCTGGCGAACGCGTTCAGGTTTCTCCCGATCACTTTTGGGCTGGCGGTGCGATTGGGACTGTCTCGGCCTACCCGGACTTTGGCGTGTCGGCGCCGAACCAGAAGCGGGTGAACGCGACCACAATGTTAGTTTCCGCGGTTGAGGAGACCTGGATCATCTTCGACGAACCGCAGCCCGATTTAGACGGGGATGGTCCTTACATCGGGGCAGCTATAGCCCGCTCGGCCCTGACGCGGGTGCCGTGACGAACGGCCGCTTTCCACCCAATCTCAGCCGTTCCGGCTAAGCTCGTTGTGTCGAGGCAATTGGCGTCGGCTATTGGGTGGGAGCGGACGTTGACTGATCCGCTCTCGGATGTCTTTCTTTAAACATGAGTGAGCGTTCCCTTGCGGATTGGCCAGATCACATGAAGTCGGTCTTCGCTGTGGTAGGACAGTTGATGAACGGGCGACGCCTAACTCCCAGCGTCATCGCCAACCTATCCGAAGCTGATCTCAAGGCCGTTGCCGGTCATCAAGTGACGATTAACCACGCTTCGGCAGCCGAGCGGAATGAGAAGCGCGGCCTATACACGGTCGTGATTAAGGGACCGCGCATTGACGGCCAATGGGGCTTTCGATCGGGCGAGATGGAGCGGCTCGCTCGTGAGGCCGTTTTGCCTCGACCGAATGACCGATAGTGGGCGCTTGCTGCCTATCTGATCGTAGCGACCGCTTTGCCGATTGGGAACGGCACGACGTGGGTGGAGCCCGTGTGAAAACGCGGTTCCGTCGACTCGCCGCGAAAGATTGATTCGCAATCGGGGCAATTTCGATTCTGTTCTGATGCTAGATGCGCCTCGAGGCTTCCGATATTGCTCGTTTCGGTTGCGGCGAAACGTTTTCACACAGCCTCGGTGGTTAGCGGGCGTTCGCTGCCGCGTTGCCGATGAAGCCGAAGAAGATACCACGCGATCTAAGATCGGCAGCGGACATCACCCTCGTCACGCACTCGTATTGCTCGTTGGTGGCAGCGGCACCCTCGATGCCGTTGCTCGTGATGCGACCTAAGCCACCGTGCGTGAAGGTGATGAACTCGTTATCACGTGCGACCAGAAGCGCCCCCTCCTTGACGCCGCAAAATATCTCAACAGCCTTGACGTAGTTCGCCAAGCGGTCCTTCTCCGGCAACGGTATCGCAGAGAGTCGCCCTCTTTCGGACAGCCACTTTCTTGCTTCTCTTACCTCCACCTCATTCTCGATCTTCGAATAGATCGAGCCATAACGCGACTGCTCGGCTGCATCTCGAAAATAGACGTAGTAGATCGTTTGCAGAGAGGCGCGAGCCACACAAGCGAGTGTATGTTCAGGTAGCGGAGACTGATCGCGCGCGATCCAAATCACGTCTTCCTGCATATCCTGCTCATATGCGACACTGACGTGCTGATCTGGCAAGCCACAGCCGACGACAACTTGGCGAGCCTGATCGGGCGGCATCAAGGTAACTGCGGTTGGTGCCTCTCTCGATGCTGCTGTAGGCGATGGAACGCCTGCGGCAATCAACCCGAGCCAACCAACGACGCTGAACATGCTACCCCTCCAATAACATGCATCTCTGCCATTGCGGCGGCGAAACGCAATGTCTGCTTCGGGGGCGAAAGCTGCCGTTGACGTCAGGCTGCCGAGGAACGGCAGCTACAGCGTCCATCGATCCTGGAAGCTGCCAGTCCGCTTACGGCCCAATTCCAGTCGCCAAGCGGGACTGAGCCAACGTCCGGTTCCGAGATGCCGATCGGCAGCCGCGGATGACCGACTGTGGGTCTATTTGCCGTGAAGCCGGCCAGGCCAGGTCCCACCGCAACTGCGAGCGTTGCGTTGGAGCTATCTTGCCGTCATGCGCGGGCTCTAGTTCGATGACGCGAGTTGATAAATCGCATGACGTTGCCGATGTTGCCTTACGATGGCCCCGTTTGGCGGCTTCTGCCGCGAGCTTTCATCGATACCCCCGCGATAGCAGCAAGAGCTTCGGAGGGTCGATTTCATCATTCAGGACAGATCGCGGCCTACGCTTCTCTCAGCGCTGAAGGAGCGAGCGTAGCAATCCAACGTTATCTGAGCGACGGAGTCGAGCGCGTGCTCATTCCAATGTGGCTGACGGCCGGACGAGTGGCAGACGCGCGCGAGATACCATCCGCGTCGGTCGTTTGGCAGGACCTGAGAAAGGCCGGACAGGTATCGCCCACTTGGATGTTTTCGGATGCTGCGAGGCAAGCCGGCGCACAAGCGATGCTATACTCGTCCCGCTCGCGGCCCGACCTCTCCCATGTGGTGGTCTTCGAACCCAAGTGCCTCAGTCAGGTGAGCTAACTGCGGCGACGGTCGGGCTTTCGCTCTTCAGAAAGCATCGTCACAGAAGCTGCCCGATCACTCACCGACAAGCTGAGCCCATTCGGCGGGCAGCGCTTTCCGGAAGCAGCCGTACGGCTGATATAAACAAATGGCGGTTTCCGAATAGCCCGCCAATAGGCGTGAACGTCCGGTTCTGGGTCTTGTTCGCCGTGAAGCCGATCACGGGCGCGCGCCGTAACCGCGAACGTTGCTTCTGGGGCACGGCGCCTTCACAAGCGGCCCCAAGTTCTAATCAAAATCGATAGCTCGAATGAAGATGCCGATATTGCCCTACGACGGCCCCGTTTGGCGCCTCCTGCCGCGAGGCCTCGTCGATGTTCCCGCGACCGGAGCACAAGCTCCGGAGGGGCGATTTCATCATTCTGGCCAGATTGCGGCCTACGCTTCTCTCACCGCCGAAGGAGCGAGTGTGGCGATCCAGCGTTATCTAAGCGACGGCGTCGAGCGAGTGCTCGTTTCGATTTGGCTAGCCGCTGCGCGGGTAGCAGACGCTCGTGGGATACCCTCCGCATCAATCGTTTGGCAGGATCTGAGAGAAGCCGGCCAGGTACCGCCCACTTGGGCGATTTCGGATTCCGCGAGGCACAGCGGCGCGCAAGCGATGCTATACTCGTCCCGCTCTCGCCCTGAACTCGCGCATGTCGTGATCTTCGAGCTTGGGTGCTTGGGCTCTGGCGGGTGCTCAGTCAGGTAGCCTGAGCGAGCTCAGCGCGCCGACCAATCGGCGTTCGATGTTAGGAAACATCTGCACCAGCTGTCCGACGACTCAGCGCCTACCTAGGAAATTTTGGGAACCGCAAGATCCGAATTGGCCCCAAGGCCGAGATGAACAATGGCCGGTCTGTGATAGCCGACTACGGGCGTGGACGCCTGACGTTTGTGACCGCGAAGGTGCGGGGCAGGAACCGACCAACTCGAGCCGTTCCAAAGCCCGCGCCAGAACGGCCGCTACGTAAGTTGATGACAATACGCTTGGGTCAGGGCGTGCCTATGTCATCCGCAATCGCGCTGGCACCAGCTGCCCTGATCGCTGTCGCTTGGTCCTTGAATCCATCGACCAGAATTCCGCCGAGCTTTCCGAGTTCGGTTTGCTCCCTGATGGCGCCAAGCGCCTCAAGGTCCCTGGTTTGCGGCATTGGCTTCAGAAAGGGCTTCAGTTCTAACTGCGCATTGATTGTCAGGGGACTTTCGCGGCTCGGCGGGGCACTTCCCGACCGCACAGCAGACGTGACGGCAGAGAGCCATTTGTTATATTCAGGGAGAGACTGGCCAGACGCGATTGCCGAATTCAAGAGATATTCGTGAAACAGCTTGGTCCTGACTTTGACGACAGATTTCACGTCCTCCGGCTTGATCACATAGGTGCGATATTGTCGCGCGGCGGGCACCGGTTCGTCGGCTTTGCCTGTCGCACAACAAGCCAAGGAGAGAAAGAGGCCCAAGAACATTGCGAGCTGCAGCATTTTCCCATGATTTGAACGACAGGTTTGCATGATGGCCTCAAGGTGCTTTGGCAGAAATCTGCAAGAAAATACCAAGGCGAACGGACGCTCGTCGCGTTCAAAGTGATCTGGCGGTCAATCGCCCAGAACCATTATCCGCGGCCTGGCGAATGTCGCCAAATTGCTTCTGCAAATCCGTGATGGCTGCACTAGCCTGCGCTTTTGGAAGCGCATGCAATCGGACAAACACCTCATTGACCCGCTCCGTCAGCCTTACCTCGGCAAGCTTTGTCATGTTGCCGCGCGGTCTTGCGAGGTCCACGATCCCTTTGACTGAACCTTGCAACCAGACATGGGCCGTCATCCCGGCGCTGTCGAGCGGAAGCGAGAAGAACACATTTGCGCCCGACTGGATCGTGGGATTGGCAGCGTGACTGAAGAGTGCGACGGGTGGCGGGCTTCCAGCGTCATTGATCTCCCAGCTGTCAATCGGGGTCTGTTGCGTAACTCCCTTGCCTGTAGCCATTGTCATTTTCCTTCACGCTGGATGCGCACGGGGATTGGATCGCCAAGCGGCTTGTTCTTGTCGTCGAACAGCGTCAGCGGGACGTTGTCGCTCGCGGCAATTCCGGATTCCGAGGCATCGAAGAGCATTTTGAGGGTCGCATCCTTGTCCTCAACGGTGAGGGCGGCTTTGAGGTCACCGTTCAGGAGCACCTTGCTCACTTTCGAAAGGTTCTTGCCTGTCGCCGTGATCGTAAATTTCCCCGGAATGACGAAGTCGAGCTTGGTAACGACTTTGTCGATGACCGGCGCGGTCGGGTCGGCAGGCTTGTCGCTATTCGCGGCTTTGGGAGGCTTGCAGGCATCTCCACTTGGTTCGGGTCGATAGTCGATCGGGAAGACATCCGACCCCAACGGGGTTGCCACTTCGACTTGCTGTTTGCCTAGCAACTCCCTTTTGATTGCGATCGCCGGAACGGCAATTTCTATCCCATCCATATCCGAAAGAATTGAAAACTGGGATTGGTCGATCTTCTGACCAAGCACATAGACATTTTGGGCGCGGTAGACGTTCGTACCGCGAACGACCAACCACATATTGTTGCAGGCGTTCACGACGCCATCTGCGCTCCGAATCTTTACCGACAAACTGCCCTTCGCGACGAGCAGATGCGTGATGTTCCGGTAGTCAGCTTCCCGATGCGGCAGCGGAACAGTAATTACATAGTCCCGTTCGGTATCGTTTTTGACCGCTTCTATGCGCGGTTGAACCTGATCCTCATTCTCGTCGCCGGGCGAGATTGGCTGATCTGACACCGACAATTCGCCGTGAACTAGCGCCGCAGGCGAAGGCGCCCAGACGCGCCTAACCTGAAGCTTCAAACTTTCCCACCAGCTCGGAACAGAGACGTCGACGCTTAGATCGAACGGCTTCAATAACTGCTCGATTTTTACTTTTCCGCGCGCGTCGATCGTCGCGCGAGGGCCAAGGACCCATCCAAATGTTTGATCGCCGGCGACCGCATAGCCAACGGCTGTCGGGACGCGCTCAATGACCGAGGCACGGCCCATCGCCTGTCGTGAATAGCCACCGGCCGCATCAACCGCGGCACCGGAACCCGGGTCGGAGGCAGCGAGTGACGCGGCAAGCGAGAGGCTGTTTGCCGAGCGCGCGACCGTCGACACCCGTTCAACCTGTTCTCGAGGCCCGACGTCGTAGATATGGACCTTGTTCGCGTCGAAATTCAGCCCTCCCTTTGAGATTGCACTCCAGCCGAAATTTCTTCTGCGTCCCGCTACATAGGCTTGGCAGTTAGAAGACGTGCCAAGCACAGTCTCCAACGATCTTAGATATTCACCGGCACGCAACGCACGGCGGACGGTTTGCGCATCCAGATCGGGAGGGTTCTTACCAGCCCAGCTGGCGATGTCGCGGGCGAGCAGCTTATAAGCGTACGATTGCAGGCGATATGAGGAAATCTCCGCATATCCGTTGACCTTCATCCAATCGGTTGTGTCGGCCGCCCCGGGCGCGGCCGGCGTATATTTTCCTTCGCAAAGGTCTAGTCGGAGCTGATTAAGCTGAGCGTTGTTCGCTGCGGCGACCGACAGAATATTCGATGCCTGCTGACTATATTTGTCCTCGTCGTACGATCCGACATCCGTCCAGCGGGCATAGTCGTACAAGGCAGACACTGTAAACGCGACACCCGAAGCGCTCTCGATGTGCGGGTAAAGACCTGGAACACCATATTCGCTGCGAACGTCGAACAGCCCGGTCCCAACAAGCTGAGCGATTTCGCCGTCCGATTTGAACGTTCCATCGTCCTTGCGCTGGTCCTTGGAGAAGTTCTCATAACGGAGCCATTGAGCGAGAAAACTGTCCTGCATCAGGATCTGGTCGCTCGGCCGAATCTCGGGCGCTAAGACCTTGAGTTGAACAGCACCCAGAGACCGGGGAAGGTCTGGGTCCGGCACGACCATTGCCTGAAAGTTGAGGCGAAGCAGCACCTGCGCGTTGGCATCGTGCGATTCATCAAGCGCAGCAGCATTTCGGGCACTTTTCAGGAGATCGCGATAGGCGGTTCGATCACGAAAATCGTCAATTGGGTTGACCGAGACATTGGCTTCTGCGGCGGGGGTGCCAGCCTTATCCAGCCGTGCCGTCACCGCGCTCAGAAGTGCGTCGATCGACGATCTGATTTCGGCAGTCGAAGGTGCGGTCACGCCCGAGGCAGCCTGACCAACCGCCTCGGTCCCGAGTTTTCCCAAGTCCTGATTGACCGGATCCGTCTGGTCCGCATATTTCGCACGTAAAAGCTCCGCGTCGCGCTTTATCTGCTCGAGCTGCAACTGGATTTTCAGGTCTTCAATCTGCTGTTGCTTGTCCGCGGCGCCCTTGGCCCGATTATAGTTGAGCGCGGCTGCTGGATCGACCTTGAGTCCCAGCGAGGCGGCAAAGGCCGAGATCTGCTCGGCTTCGCGCAACATGTCTGGAGCGAACTTGACCTTGGTTACATCCTCGCTGTCCTTGATCAGTTGATTGATCCAGGCGACGTCCTGATTGCGCTCGCTGACGAGCATTTCGCGCGTGTAAAGTTTCGGATCGGAGAGTGTGATCGTGCCCACAGCGTTCTTGGCAGCCGGGTCATAATTGAGCGGTTGCGCGAAAGGAGACACACAGCCTGATAAAAATGCAGTACAAGATATCAATAAAATTCCAGATCGAGCGCCCATAATGTATGCCTCCCGCGAATCTCATGGTTTGCGACGCAGTACATATCGTTAGAAAGCCGAGCTTTTGTTCTTGACCGCCGAATTAGCTATTTCGATATATCTATAATAGAAAGACCGTCAGGGCTAGTCGGTAGATTTGGAAATATTATTATATAATACCATTATGACCATATTTGTCCGGTAGCTTGCCTTTTCTCTTGCCTTGCTTTTTGTCGTTGTCTTGACCAATTTTACAGGCGTCTTGGGCGTTGGCAGATTGCCCGCGACACGAACTCGGCCGAGCGCGAGCATGACGGCGCGTTCGGCGTTCACCCGGTCATAGCCGAGGAACCAATATCCGACAACGGCCTGTACTATTGCAATGACTAACGCAGCCATGTGTGGGCGACGAGCAGGGCGAAGATAGCGAACAGAGTTTCGAAAATAAGAATGCCAGCAATACTATAGAGCGGGGCATGCTCTCCGACCCACCGCGAACAAGCGGAAACGGTGACCATTGCCAGCAATGTTATGATCGCCAGCGGGGACATGACGACGCTGCACAATACAAACGCTGAGCCCCGGCCCAGCGATCGTGGTTCCAAGTGATGCGGCATCACTCTACAGACTGACGGGGTTCCAGCTTCACATTGCAATGCTGGCTGAACCTCCGCAACGTTGAAGTGCCTGGAAAGTCTGCATCTTGCCGCGACAAATCGAAAGCGGCCAGTTTCCGCGTCAATGTTTGACAAACAGGTGTCTTCCGCCAAGTCGGTTCAAGGATGGAAGCCATCCAACGTATCTGCCTAAGCAAGTGGCAGACGGTGGCCAGCATCTCTGATTGCCGACCGCTGCTCGCCGTATTCGGAACGTCCGATGCCGGGCTGAAAGCCGCCCTCCCAACACGGCTTGGGGATGCCAAGAATGTCCCAGAGTAGGTCATTCGGGCTCCCCCCAAGGCAGCCGATGAACGGGGGTCAGCTTCTGAGATCGGCTGCCTGCCGGACAAGGACCGAAATTCGGCATCCGCCACGACCCTCTGCCCGCGCGAGTAGCAATTTTATGTAAAACGCGAGGATCGGAGCCGGTTAGTCGCACGAACCTTCACTGCGGAAAGCAGCCAACGACGCATCGCCGATCAGTTCGCATCACACCATCGATCCCGTTGTCCAAATCCCACAAGATCGTTCGTCCCGAGGCGAAGCGCGCGAACATTTCCCGTGCGTGAAAATTTCGGTTGATGCGCTTAGAAATCTGGACGTGGCGCAACGTCGGGGCAGACGGGAAGCTCGCTCTCCAGCGCCGTTCAAGATCAGCCTGTTGCTGCAAATCACTTTCGGCCAAATTCTCAACGCTGTCGGCGTCGAGGGTATGGAAGATCACGGCGTCAATCCGTCGCGCCGCTCCGATTAGACGCTTGGCGAAATCAACCACATGCTGTCGGTTGTGCGACCGCGCACAGGCATACGGATCCTTGATCAACAACTCGACGATATGCTCTCCAGCGATCGGGGTCAGGAAGATCGCAAAGTCCCGCACCTTGTTCGGCTCAAAGACATAACGTCCGGCTGTGACGACGGCCGGCGGCGCTGCCGTCTGCACGGCGGACAAAACCGGCCGAGTGGGAGGCACGGTGTCGGAAGTTGGTTCTGACGTTCGGGTCGGCTGCGCCGGCGTCGTCTGGACGCGTATTGCCAGAGGGGTTCCGGGCGCCGGACTGACAGCGAGAACAGCTTTCCCAGAAGCCGCCGAGAAGTCAGAGTTTTCGCTACCGGCGTCGCTCTCGCTACCACCCAAAACCTCTTCGAATAATGCGCTGGTGTCGGCCTCATCCTCGCCCGGTATCAGGAGGCCGCGGCTCAGCGCGCGCTTGCGCGTCATCAACGCATCAAGTTTGAGATCGAAGCTAGTGGGCCCGAGGATCGGGTCGGGATGGATCGACTGTGGCAAATAAACGTGGACGTCACGCGTCTGGCCGATTCGGAACACACGGTCGGTTGCTTGATCCTCAACCGCCGGGTTCCACCAGCGCGACAGGTGGATAACATGATTCGCCGCGGTCAAGGTGAGGCCGACACCGCCGGCTTTGGGCGAAAGGATCATGACATCGAACGCGGGGCGCCGGCGCTGGAATTGTTCGACCGCGATCTGTCGGGCATCGCCAGTGACACCACCATGAATTCGCGGGACGTCGTGGTCCAAGCCGTAACGGCGGCGGATCTCGCTCGCCAGCAGTGCCTGCATCGCCAGGCTCTCGCAGAAAATAAGCGCCTTTTCGCCCTTGGCCTTGATCGTATCGAGTGTGTCGAATGTAGACCGGAGGCGCGCCGACTGATCAAAATAACCGTCGGCTGCATCCTCCGGCGCGACAGGATGAAGCGAGACGCCTCGCAACATGTGCAAGATCTCAAGCATGTTCCCGCGCTTGCCGGTCCCCCGCGCCGCCATGGCCCGCTGAATGACACGACCGTAGCTCGCAGCTTGGGTCGGCGGCATCGGCACCGGTAGGACGTGAATATGCTTGGCAGGAAGTCCCGGCAGGCAGTCGTCTTTCATCCTGCGCAGCAGCAGCGGAGGCCGCCCCTCCTGCGGCTCTGTCAGCAGTCCATTGAGTTCGCGCAGCCTGTTAGACTCGGAAGACGGATAGGTGCTTTCGAAGGCCTTGCTTGAACCGAGAAGTCCGGGATGAATGACGTCAAACACAGACCAAAGGTCTTGCAGTCGGTTTTCGACCGGTGTCCCGGTCATCGCCAGTTGGAAGCGCGCGTTCAACGTCTTCCCGGCACGCGTCATTTGGCTGGCCGGATTCTTGAGCTTCTGAACCTCGTCGTAGATGATCGCAGCAAGAGGCTGCCGCGCGAAGCTCAGGTGATAATCGCGCATCGTTTCATAAGTCGTCAGCACGATTCCGGCATGCGCCCATATGTCGCTGTCGATCGCAGCGCGGCCAAGCTCGATATCCCGCCCGCTCTCCGCACGGGCACGGTCGAGGCCGCCGCCGTAGGCGCTGACCACGGGTCCAAGAGCATCCGTCGCGAGATGCTGTTGTATCTCGGCCTTCCAGTTGGCGAGCAGGCCGGTCGGCGCGACGATCAACACCGGCTTGGGAGCGGGCTGCGCCGCCCGCAGCCACGCCAGAAAGGCGAGAGCCTGATAAGTCTTGCCGAGGCCCATGTCGTCGGCGAGCAGAGCTCCCGGCATGCCAGCGCGCCAGCATGATACCAGCCAATTGAAGCCAATAACCTGATGAGGCTTTGGGTCGGATTTCAACGTGGCGGGTAACGAGGCGGGAGGTTCATCGGGTTGCGATGGTGCGGCCGCCAGCGGTGCGTAGGCGACATCTTCAAGATTGTCGCGGACTTGAAGAAAGTAGCGTTGAGCGGCGACCGGCGGCGATGTGTTTTCGCCGTTTGGGTCGGCTTGGGCCGCACGGACGATTTCCGCGAGATCGGTCAGCGCGGCGCGGGCCTGTTCGGTCGCGGGCAATTCTGTCTCGTCGATCGAGAAAGTCGCACGATCCTCGCGTATCGCTTCCTCGACAGCTAGCATGACCGGCTCCACCTGATCAGGTGTGAGGGCGATCATGGTTTCGTCGGGTGGATCGCCGATCCGTAAGCCGAACGCCTCCGGCAGCCAGCTGTTTGGCTTTGGCTTGATCCAGGGCAGCACCGGCTTTCGCCAGATGTCGATTCCGGACACGCGGTTGGAAAATTGCTGGGTCTCGACGAACAGTGCGCTCGCCTGCGCAGTATCGACCCCCTCGCTCGCCAATGCCTCGGCGATTTTGCGCTGCGGGCTACGCGCGAATTCTCGACGCTGCTCAGCACCACCGGATTGCGCCTCGCGCACGATTTTGAGTGCACTCTGCAACGACGGATCGAGAAACAGGATCGACCCAGCTTCGAGCAGATAGGCCCGTCGCGTTCCATCACTTTGGCGGAAACGCCGCGCGAACATCTCCTGTTGGGAGGGCGCCAGAAGACCATCGGCGGCCTCGTCAAGAACGATGCCGTCCTCGGTTTCGCGCATCCGATCTGGGCTGAACAGCACCGGGTCGAAATCGAACCCAGTAGCCGAAGCCTTCAGGTCGAGTGAGAAGCCTGCCGCGTAGCTAAGTCGAAGCCGTTCAATGAATCCGTCGGGCTTGATTAATGATCGATCATCGTCGCCAATGGCTTGGCGTAGCGCGGCCAACGCCGATTGGCGCTCGCTTTCGCCCGTGGCGCCGTTAAGGCGGTCAACCAGCCATAGTGTTGTCCAAATCGGATCTGAGACTCGCCATTCCTTGGCTTCAAACTTAAGTCGTGAGCCTACCAGTCTGACGGGTGCCGGCAGTCCGTTTGGTTTGGTCCAGCGGGTCTCAATACGAAAATCGCTTTGATGAGCCACACCGATCGATTGCAGGTTGAGAGCCAACCGCGCGACGGGCGGCAGTCCCAGGCTTGACGCCTCGCTTTCGGTCAGCTTGGCAATGAGCGCGGCGTGCACGGTCAGGGAGGCCTCGCCTGACACGACCATTGCCATGCCGTCTGCGGCGTGCTCGTCGTCACCGATCGCCTGCAACAGGCGCGCAACCGCGGGACGCGAACGCGCAGGTGCCTCCGATACCCATTGCTCGACGGGAACGAACGTCTTCGTAGTGCCGCCCAGTA
Source organism: Sphingomonas sp. MMS24-J13 (assembly GCF_044905095.1). Lineage (NCBI taxonomy): Bacteria > Pseudomonadati > Pseudomonadota > Alphaproteobacteria > Sphingomonadales > Sphingomonadaceae > Sphingomonas > Sphingomonas sp. MMS24-J13. The sequence goes on along the minus strand of NZ_CP173258.1, from coordinate 140,273 downwards.
ACCGTCTACGGGCGAACTGGACAAGTCGGATCGTTTCGCCATCGCCGTCAGGCGCTGCCTCGAAGTGGACGTCGGGGTCGCTCACCAGCCGGCTCCATGCTTGGGATGGGAGACGCCCGCGGTGCGATAGACGTGCCGCGCGAATTTGGGCTGCCAACCGTTAGGGGGATTGTGCGGGATTGCCTTGAATCCTTCGCCTGCGGCCATCGCCCTGAGCGATGGGCCGTTATAACGGCGCTGGTACAAGGCAGGCGCTGTGTTGTCAGCTGCACTCCAGAAACGGCAACTGCCATTATCGCTCCATTCGGCAATGCGGATGTCGCCGATGGAGAAGATCAATGCGGATTGCGCCGACGTTGCTCCGCCTCCCTCGAGTATCGCGGGATCGCCGGTCTGCTGGTCCATGAACTTTCGCGCGAGCCGCTCGGCCTGTGAACCGAACGCAAACCAAGCGTCGGTGATGAAGCCCGCATCGAGATAGGCAAGCCAGAATTCTGTGCGCTCTCGCCACTGGTCACGACGCTCGACGGTCTTGGCGACGATCGCGAAAAACTCGCGCACGGTCGCGCGAACCAGCCACCGTCGAAGCACCGCAAACGCCTCGTCGGCTTTTGCGTCGGGAAACATATCGAGCAAGGTCCGCCGCAGCGCAGCCCAGCGCTGCGGCGCCAAGCGCGGATCGCCGTTGCGCTGAACGAGCAAGCCGCTGATGAGCCGCTGATGGGCGTCGGTACAAGCGCTCGTCGTCCAGGGCGCAAGCAAGGCGTACGTTAGGGCGGCATTGAGTTCGGGAGTAGCGGGGAAGCGCTCGAACAACGCGATTAACCGACGACCGCTTTGCTGCGCGATATCGTCGCGCTGACTTGCCGCGGCCTCGCAGGCTGATAGTAGGGCCTCCTCGACGAATACACCCGTCGCAAGATCGCCATCGAGACCGACATCCCGAAGGAGTCGGAACGGATCGTCGGTCGCTAAAAGTGCCTGCGACAACCGGGGCGGCCCTTCGTCTGGCTCCCAAAGAGCCCATGCCGTGCCGCGCGACTGCCACGGCCACTCATGGCGGCCAGCGACCATCGCGCTGGCTTTGGTCAGATCGTCGAACGCTGGATGATCCAACGGGAAGTTGCGCAAATAGGTCGTGATGATCGAGCGGTCGACGCTCTTGCGCTGTCGATCTACGCTATGGTGAAGGAGGGGCCTTGCAACGTCCTCGAGCGTATCGTCAGCCCAGATTCCGTCGAGCAGGCGTTTCAGATCCTTGGGCTTGAGGCCCGCTGGCAATTTGTTTCTGATGCGGGTGAGAAAGCCTTCCCAAGGCTCTGCCACGTGTTTTTTGCCTGTCGCTTGCGTTCCGATCCGCTGCTCGGCGCGTTCAATCTCGATGCGATCGCCGCGTCGGGGCAGAGCCGCAGCACCAGAGGCGCGTCCGCAGGCGAGCTTGAGCGCGCTCATCGCCGGTCGAGGATGTGGCTCATCGCCGCGCCATCCGCACTCTTCGGAGTCACCATCAGAAAACGGAGGTCGATTCGCCGATTCTGTGCCTTGATCTGGTCCGGCGTGCCCGCGGCATCCGGCACCGGGCGGCGCTCGCCATAGCCCGCCACCCCGAGGATCGGCACCGGCTGATGGCCCGAACTGTTGACCAGTCGTTCGAGTTCAGGATGCGTATCGGTCAACTGCCGAAACGTATTGGTTGCACGGAGCGCTGACAGGTCCATGTTATCATGTAGGAACCCCCCGCCCGTCAGGGGATCGCTGTCCGTGTGGCCCTCGACGAAGATTGCGTCGATCTTGTTGGCCGCGATCGGCTTGCCGCGACATTCCGGTCCGCCCGGCGCCTTGTCCGTATAGCAGGGCAACACGGCCGCAAGCTCGTCCGATACGATGCCGACCGCTTGACGACCTTGCTGCGACAGCACGAACTGGCCGGTGTCGAATAAGATGCTGTTGGGAAGGCTGAGTACCCCGGTCTCGGCGTCGATCCTGACCGTAAGGTTGTACGGCCTGAGGCGCTTATCGAGACGCTCCTTGAGCGTTTCAAGGATCTCGCGGCGGGTCTGGCCAGCGCTGGTCAAGGTGTCCGTCGTCTGGTGAAATTGCAGCGCGAAATAGAGAAGCAGAATGATGAAAATGAAGAGCAAACCGACCATCATGTCGGACATCGACACGAAGTAGCTTTCCTCCTCCTCCTCGGACCGACTGCGCCGGACACCGCGATTGTCCATCTCTTAAGCCTGAACCCGCATCTTGCCGAGCAGATCCTCGATCTGGTCGGCCAGCTCGGTGAGTGGTTCGAGCGCTGCCGAGAGCTTGTCGACTGCGCCGGCCAACGCATTGTCGATGCGTCCGACCTGCTCGTTTAGATGTGTGGCGTGATCGCCTGATGCGGTCCTGATCTGATCCAGCGAGTTCGCCAGCGCCTTGTCGACGTCCTCGAACCGGGCGCGATAATCGTTCCATGCCTTGCCCGCGGCATCGCTGGTCTGGGTCAGGCGCTCGGCAATCGCCGCGATCGAAATCTGGTTTTGGCCTAAGATTTCAGCTTGGCGCGCCAATGCATCCTGGACCCGGGTGACCGCGGATCCGATTGTCTCTGTCGCGTTGCGGATCGGCGCCGCCGCTGACTGGAGGTCGTTAGCGGCCCGGTTAAGGGTAGCCGCGACGCCTTCGGCGGCGATGCCGGCATCGGTGAGTTTGCTGGCATGCGAGTCCGATGCCTGGGCCGACCGCTCGATGCTCAACGCAAGCGCCTCCATCCTTCCTGCGGTCGAACGCAGCGTCTCCACCAACCCCGCGCTTGCATCTTCGAAGCGTGCTCCGAATGCTGAGAAGGCCGATGAGATAGCCTTCGCGCTTTCTTCGCCGGCCTTGGCGACCGCATCATCGATCGCTTGGGCGAGCCCAGTGCCGGCGCGCGAGGTTGCGACCTCGAGTGCGTCAGCTGCGCGAGAGAGCACATCGGCATTGCGGCTTGCGGCCGCGTCGGCGCCAGCAGTCAGTCGACTGCCGATGTCAGCGATCTCGCCGCGCATTTGGTCGAACGCGGTCTGGATCCCTTGGGTAGCCTGTGCGAATTGCTCGACCGCGCCGGCGCTGGCCGTCTGCGCGGATTCGGTCAGTCTGGTCCCGGTTGCATCAATCCGCTCGTGCAGCGCGCCGAAGGTCTGTGACATGCGCTCCGAGGCAATTGCGAAGTCGCGCGCCGCCTGCGCGATCTGATCGTTGGCCGCGCGACCCGATCCCTCGATCTGCTCGTGCATCGCCGACAATTTGGTCGTCATCTCGCCCAATGCCGTCCCGAGTTGAGCCATCTCGGTACCGGCGTTCCGGCTTAGTGCCTCGCCGAGCTCCTTGCCGATCTGGTTGAAGCTCCCATTCTTGAAATCGTCGATGCTAGTCTGGATGCCGCCGAGCACATTGACCATCGGCTGCATCTGGCGTTCGAGACTCTCGCCAATAGCAATTGCGAGTTCGTGGCTGAAACTCTTCAGCGCTGCGGTCTGCTCTCTGGTCTCGCGCAATTGTTCGGCGGCAATGCGCTGCGGCGGCGAGAATAGCGTGCCGCGATCGACGGCGTCCACGATACATTCCAACTCACGTTGGTTCGCAGCATGCCAGCGTCGGTCGAACACGCGCAGGATGATCGAGGCGAGCACGCCCGAAATCGATGTCCAGAATTTGACCGACGTAATCGTCAACAGGTTGATCAGTGCCGGTGTCATGTTGGCGGCGCCGTTCGCGGCGCTAAGCGCCGTCACCGTGCTGGTCAGCGCAGCGACGATCCCGAGAAAAGTAAATGTGAGGCCGACCGCGACAAAGATGTTCGCCCACCATGCAAGGATGCGCGTGTCGTCACCAAGGTGGAGGAAATAGCCATCGGCACGCATCGTGGCGCGCATCGGGACTTCGGATTCGTCGAGAATCGTCTCGCGGAACTGGCTCCAGGCCTGCCTGATCTCGTGGGACTCGCGACCGCCTGCGACCATGGCAGCGTCGATTTCATAGAAGGTGTTGGCGAACAATTGCTGCGCGGCATCGGATTCATCAGCTTCGAGAATGGGCTTGAATGCTGCCACCCGGAGCTTCAGAGCGGCTGATAGCGGTCGGTGGAAACGCGCATAATTGCGCACGACGATGAGCGCACACCAAAGCAGCAGTGCTAGCGATATCCATAACGCTGTCGTCGGATTTCCAAAGACGAGTACGACCGCCCGGTTCACCGGGTTGACATGCGATTCCATTATTCCCCCGGTTCAGGCCCCTCGCGCATCTGATAACCAAGATGTCACAAAGACGCACGCGAAATGCCGGAGGTCTTTTCGCAAAGCCTCCATTTTGGTTCGATCTCGCTTTGCCAGCCGCTTCAATTTTGGTGCTTCGGCATGGCGGTCGCTTACGGAGTCGAAGTCGACATTGAGACTGGGCATCTAGGCCAGGAAGCCGGCCTTGCGCATTCATTGGCGAAACTCACATATCGCGATCGGGGGAGAGCTAAATGGATCACGGGATTCGCGCCGAGCATTTCGAGCTGCTGGGCAAACTAGGCGGACAGCCGCGTACGAGCGGCGATCAGGTGCAGGATGCTGCCTATGTCGCGCTGGTCGAAGCCTACGAAGCGACCGCCGACTGGGCACGCGCTGTGCAGGCCCGGCTCTTTCCAGAAGGTTACATACGCAAGCTCTCGCGGCCGACCGACATGGCACAGCGTTTTAAACCCTATACCTGGGTGCGTATCTATCCGCGCGCTGACGCACCTACGGAGTTGGCCTATACCGTTGGGATCGACGCTGCGAGTGAGTTGTGCGTCAAGCTAGATACAGTTCGGATCAACGGCACGGCAACGCGCCGCCTTTATGACGATCTGCGTCTTAACGACAATCATCTCTCGCCCTTCGCCGCCGTCATGCCGGCAGCGGTCGGGCTAGCCATGTCGTTTGAACAGCTGGTCGACTGGTCGTGCGATAAGATCGGCGCTTTCGAACCCGGCTATGATGCGCTCGCGCAGACGCTCGGCCTCATCCCGGCAAAGATGCATTTCGTCACCGATTCGGACGTTTCCAGGAATGCGTTTCTGCGCTGGCATAAGGCGCTTGATGCTGGTCCTGCCGATGGCGTTGCCCGGAGCATCGCTGGGGATCTTGTGCGATTGCGCGCGCGCGCAACCGCAGCCGGGGTGGATGCAAAGCTTGGTATTGATCCGACCGGCTCCAAATGGGCGGTCGAGATCAATGCGCCGCCGGTCGCAGGTGATCATAATCGCCTTTCCGGCATCGCGCGGGACGCGAGCGGAGGGCTGCATCTGCTGCGTCAGGGTTGGCTCCGAGGCCGCCAATCTGAACCGGATATTCGTGAGCAGCAGTTCGCTGAGCTGACTGGGCTCGAACCTGTGCCAGTGGAGGCCACCGGCTTGGCCGCAGCGCGTCGGTGGTTCTTGGTCGCAAGCCTCGACGATCCGCCAGAACGCATTCGCCGAACCACCGCGCGCTTCAGCGAATTATGCGACGCGGCCCGCGGTTCAGCGGCGAATGGGGCAAGAATTGGGTTTATCACTGATCTCGAGCAGCTGCTCACTAACGTGGCGACGCTTGATGCAGTTCGTGCCAATCTACAGTCTAATGACGCCGCGGCATATCTAAGCCTTATCAAGCGTGGTACCTGTTTTCTGCCTTATGCGACACCGGAGGGCATCGCGTTCGCGCCGTCGCGCTTCATCGGCTATACTGCCAACAGCTTTGCAAAGCACTCCGCGAATGAGGATCGCAACGGGCGTCTGACAAATAATGCGATCAATGCAATTCTCGATCACTCTCCAATGCTCGAACCTGCGCTCGAGGATCAGTATCACCAGTTTTGCCTCCGGCTTGGCTTAACCCCGTCATTGACCGGCACGTTCGGCGTCGCCCGAAAATATTGGCTGACCCCGGAAATCCGCGACCGACTCGATCTCCTTGCCGAGCAGCAGGTGATTGATAATCCCGCGCTCACCGCGACCCAGAAGGAGCAGCTTATCCAGGCTCGGGTCGGGCAGGGAATATTTCGCGACGCCCTGCTCGACCAGTGGGATGCGCGCTGCTGCGTTACCGACTGTGCGATCCGTCCGGTCCTGCGCGCATCTCATATCAAGCCTTGGCGCGTGGCTTCCAATGTCGAACGGCTCGACCGTTTCAACGGGCTGTTACTCGTCGCCAATGTCGACGCACTGTTCGACCGCTTCCTGATCTCGTTCAGCGATGCGGGCGAGATGCTGGTCGGCCCCGACATAAGCAAGAGCGATCTGCTCACGCTAGGCTGCGATCCTGATCGCCCTATCGCGGTGTCTTCCCACCATGCACCCTATCTTGCTTGGCACCGGAAGGCATTCCATGAGCGGGGCGGCAAGGGCTAAGGCTGTCAGGTTCGGCGCCGCTAGCCGACCGTGGCGACCTGCGGTTATTGCCGGTCACCGGAGGGGGCACGATTGTGCTCAAGTGGGTCTCACGACCGAGATAAGCGGCGATCTGAACCGCCCCGGGTTTGCCGGAGGCTCCAACTCCTGAGAAGGTGGAGCCTGTATGAGCAAGACAACGAACAAGTTTGCGCCGGAAGTTCGCGAACGCGCGGTACGGATGGTTTTCGAACACGAGCGGGATCATCCCTCGCGATGGGCAGCGGTGGTGTCGATCGCGGAGAAGATCGGCTGCGTTCCCCAGACGCTGTATGAGTGGGTGAAGAAGGCCGAGGTCAACAGCGGCAAGCGTGCCGGTGTCCCGAGCGAGGTTGCCGACAAGGTGAAGGCGCTCGAGCGCGAGGTCCGTGAGCTACGGCAGGCCAACGAGATTTTGCGCAAGGCGTCCGCCTATTTTGCGCAGGCGGAGCTCGACCGCCCGTTCAAGCGATGATCGCGTTTATCGATGATAACCGTGAAGCCCATGGGGTCGAGCCGATCTGCAGGGTCCTGCCGATCGCCCCATCCACCTACCACGAGCGTGTCGCGCAGCGACACGATCCATCCCGGCTATCCGAGCGGGCGAAGCGCGATCGGGATCTGAAGCCCGAGATCGCTCGCGTGTTCGCCGAGAACTTCGCGGTCTACGGCGTGCGCAAGGTGTGGCGGCAGATGGCGCGTGAAGGGTTTTCGATTGCCCGCTGCTCCGTGGAGCGGCTGATGCGCGAGATGGGTATCCAAGGGGTAATCCGCGGCAAGCCCGTGCGCACCACGATCAGCGACAAGGCTGCACCGTGCCCGCTCGATCACGTCTGTCGGCGAACAGCAGCGTTTCGTAGGCGCCGAGCGACTGCCCGACCATGATGAACGGCCTACTCAGCCCGATCGCCGCCAATCCGCGCTCAAGATCAGACGTAGTGGTGGCGACTGTGGGCTTGGCGATGGTTCCGTCGCTCAGGCCAAAACCCGGCCGGTCCCAGGAGCAAACGCGCGTGATCCGGGCAACTGCGGGCTGAACGCGGCTCCATTCTCCCGACCAGCTATTACCACCGGCTGTGAGGATTACTGTTGGCGACCCCTTACCCATACACACGAAGTGGAGCCTGCGGTGATCGGGCAACGTTGCGTCCGAGGAGTTGTCAACGTAAGCGATAAGCGACCGATCAGGCGGCTGAGCATGAGTCAAGTCTGTGCATAGGATCGTAGCCGCTGTGAATATTCGTTTAATCACACTTGAAATTCCTTTATACACCTTGAACGTTTTCCGGCGGGCAAGCGGCCAACCGATTGATCGGCGTGTACAAAGTCATTGCCTGGACGCGCGCACTTCCATAACGACCTTGGCAACCGCGTTAAGGACAGCCTGCGGCCTCGTACGCTGGATGTAGTGGTTGGCGCCCGGCACCTGCGTGATTGTGCCGCGGGTAGAAAGCGCGGCTAAGTCCGCCTGCCTGCGGTTTATCACCGTGTCCATCGCTGCCATCCGGGCTTTCTGTTCGTCGGTTGGAGGCGGGGCGCCGGGCGGTAGCACAGCCCGATCGCCCGCGGTCAATACGATCAACGGCATCTTGCGATAGTTGCGCGAGGGGTTGACCACCTGCCGCATGCTGACGATCGTATTCTCTTGGTACGACGCCATGGCCTCATACTGCGCGGGATTGCCGCCTTTCTCGATCAATGCCTCGCGCAGGACGGCTGGCCAGGAATGCGGGTAGGCAAAGCAACGATCCGGGTCCGGGCCGCCCGCCTTCGCGGTTTCCGCCCGAATCTCCGCGGCGCACTTGCGCAACAGCTGCACACCAGGGTTCTTGGCGGCGTCTGGGGCCGGCTGACCCGGCTGGAGCTGCGCGAACTGGTCGGGAATGCTCGGATCGACGAGCACCAACCCCACCACCTTGTCTGGATGCCGATCGGTGAACAGCAAGCTCTCGTACGAGCCCAACGAATGACCGACCATCACATAGGGCGCTCGTATCCCGCCTAGGGCCAATGCCGCCTCGAGGTCGGCTGTCGTCGATGCGACGGTCACCTCCGCCATCGTTCCGTCGCTAAGGCCGAAACCGGTCCGGTCCCACGCGCAGGTGCGGGTGATCTTTGCCATCTCCGGCTGGATATTGCTCCATCCAGTACCCGCGAAATCGCCGGCGCCAGCAGTGAGGATCACCGTTGGCGAACCTTTGCCCATGCAAACGATGTGCAGCTTCCGCCCATCGGGCAGCGCAACCGAATCCGATGCATTGGCATAGGGCAGCAGCGTCTCGTCGACCGGCGGACCATCGCCCGATATGGCGACGTCGGACGGTGCGGCGCTGGCCGAGGCAATGATCGTTGCCAGTAGTGCGACGGCGAGCCATCGGCTCATGATCCTGAACATTCCTCAGCCTCCTCGATCTGCCGTGTGCCGTGCGCGGAGACTGTCGCCCTCGTCGGCCGATGAAAATGGCGGCGACCTGATGGTTTTCTGATGAAAACCTTGTCCTCCGTTTTGCCGGTGCCTTGCAGACCCGATCGGCTGGGTCACATCGAATAGGCATTGCGCGCGAGCCTGGCATGCTATGTCAGCTGACGAAGGTGGAGAGGGAATTGTCGGCTGATCCTCTGAAGGTCGAGGTGCGCGCGAACATGGCGGACCAGCCTGTCGATCTTGCACTGGAGCAGCCGTTTCGGCTGGGGCCATTGGCGGTCGTGCCGCGCTCGCGCAAGATCGTGGCGGCGAGCGGGACCCAGAGCACGCTTGAGCCCCGGGTGATGCAGGTGCTCATCGCGCTAGCTCGTGCAGAAGGCGTAACGGTCAGCCGTGAGGAACTGATCCGCACCTGCTGGAACGGGGCTGTCGTCGGCGAGGATTCGATCAACCGCACGATTTGGATGCTGCGTAAAGCAGCCGTAGGTATCGCGGGCGGGGCATTCAGCATCGAGACGATCCCGAAGCTCGGCTATCGGCTCGTCCTGCCCGCACCTGAATCGGGTCCGTCGGCTGTCGAAGACCAGCCGCGGGCGCGGATCAGGCTCGTCGCGCATCCAAGGTGGCTCGCAGCCTTGGCGGTCACGGTTTTGGTCATCGCCGTCGCGCTCCTCGCCTTGTCCTGGCGTCCGACAGCGAAGGGTCCGGAATATAGCGTGAACGTTCAACCGTTCCGCATCTCGGGGGCGGCACGGGGGTTCGACGAGCGCCTCCTGAGCGCGTTGACAAGCCAGAACGTGCCCACCGCTGCAGGACGCGTCCGGCTTACCTTGACCGGATCGGTCGAAGAACGGGCCGGCGCCATCAGGGTCGATGCAAGACTGATCAATTCCGCGAGCGACGAGGTGGTGTGGAGCGGCGCGATCACGAGTCCGACCGGCGAGCCGGGTGGCCTGACACGAACGGCTGAAATCGTCGGCATGGTTGCGCAATGCACGGTGGCTGGGGCTAATGATGGCGGCGGGATGATCCCGGTCGACATTCTGTCTGCTTATGCTCGCACGTGTGAGCTGGGCTATCGCGGGCAGTCGACCCAAGGCCTCAGAGTGGCCCGCGAGTTGACGAAGCGCGCGCCCGACTTCGCTCCGGGCTGGTTTGCACTCAGCCATCACGCCGCCACGCTCTATTTCGGCGAGCCACGCGAGGACGCAGCATTGCGCCAGGAGGCGCTCGCTGCCGCGGAGAAGCTGATTGCGCTGCGCCCTGACGCCCAGGACGGCTACACCAGTAAATATCTGGTATTGGATCGCACTCGCATTTTCGAGCGGGAGCGCGTGCTGCTCCGCGCAACGCCGCTGGAACCGCTCTACGCCGATGTTGCCGACAGCTATCTGGGCGACTTGCTGTTACAGGCCGGGCGGTTCGAGGAGGCGTTCCAGCTGTATCGGGCGATGGCGTTGCAAAAGCCGGATCTGGTGAGCGCGCAAGTCGGATTGTTCCATGCCGCGGCAGTCACCGGGCGGTGGCCGGTCGCCGACAAGGCCCTGGAACGGGTGAAGCAGCTAAACGCGCCCGCGTTGCCGGGCTTGCTCCATCGCAAGGCAATGTGGACAGCGAATTGGGCTGCGGCCGAGCAGCTGATGCCTGTCGAAAGCCCAGCCCAGCGGAAGGCCGGGATCGCGGCCTATCGGGCTCTCACATCAGGCGACCCGGCAGACAAGCAAGCCGCGACCCGGCTTCTCATGGCGCTTCCGGCCGACTGCTGCATGCCTCTGCGGATCGAGCTGCTGACACAGTTGGGGCGACGGGCCGATGCAGCGGCACTCTTCGATGCGTTCGTTGCCGCCCGTACCCCCGACACGCGACACGGATCGCCGATACTGGCCAATCCCACCCTGCGGCCGCTCCTCGATGACCCCTCCATCGAACGATACCTGCGCGACAGCGGCTGGATCGGCTATTGGGTCCGGGGCGGGACCAGACCCGACTTTTGCAAGCAAGCGGCGCCACCCACCTCTTGCCATTGAGCATTTCGCGAGCGTGAACGACGGCACAGCGTCAGTTTCTCTAGACTCTCAAGCCAACACGAATTTGTGACCAGCTTGAAATCGGCTGTTTCGTAAAGGTGAGTGGGCGTCCGCTTTGGGGAAGCGCGGGTGCGACAATGAATGGCCGCTCCTGGGTCTTCGCGTTTGAGCGCCGACCGGCAGAAATCGACCAACTCACGCCGTTCAGCGACGGCAGTGCGAACGGCCGGTTATGCCGAAACCTGACAAGCGCTTTGTTGCCTCGGTTAGGACAGAATCTTCCACGTATCCCATGCGGTTCTCCGCGTAGGAGCCCTAGCGGCGATGAGAGCGTCGGGTGGCACTGGATCGGGAGTGGCAAATAGACCAACCGCGGTGGACATCTCCATTGCAGTTTGATCTGTGCCGTCGATAGCCCCGATCATCAGCATCACGTCGTGGTCGGCAAACAAATTTGACGGTGTCGTTACCTGGAGGACCGTTGGATCGCCGCCGATCTTCTCCGCCGTTTCATAGGCGTGCATCGCAGCGACATTAGCTTCCGCTGCTAGTGAAACCACTGGCGTACCGCGGTGGGCACCGCCATTAATACCGAGGTCCCAATTCGACGGCATGTTCAAGCTTAACCCGATCTGCCTGATGTTCTGGAGGAACTTTGTGCTCGTACCGTGAAAAAGAGTGTCCGGCATCTGCCCAAGCATTTCAGTTTTTGCGACCTGCCATAGGTCGCCCGGCACTTCGATCAATTGGCGTTCGCAGCCCTCCAGACCGAGCTCGTTGACTACCCGTAGCGCCACAGCCGAAGCTCGTGGGGACACAGCCATGCTTCCACCCATAATGCGGATCCATCTGGAGTTAGTCTCCAGTTTCGCCCGAAGAATTGTAAAGCAGGCATCCGAACCGGAGATGAGGACGCCACAATCCTTTGCGGGAATGTTGAAGAGTTCCGCAATGTGAGGAAGGCAACCGGCAAGTTCATCCATTTCGATCACGAGAGTGCATTTCGCGTCAGCAAATACGGCTTGTGTCATCGGAACACCTTCAGGTGGAATGCTATTCTTGAACTGCTGCAAGTTTGTTGACATCGAGATAAGGTGTTTCTGGAACGGGAGCGTGTTTTCTTCCCCGAGCAGAGCGAACGTACCGTTCAAAGCGGACACGTAATGGCGATGAACCTTCTTCTCCGGCGTCTATGAGTTTCCGATCATCCCCATGCGCCCCGGCTGCATGATGGCATCCCTCTTCCGGCTGGCGGACCCGGCGAGATCGCAGTGGATCGTGTTCTGGCGGGGCCTATGGGCTGCCCCGGGGATCAAGTTTGGTGCCGTTGGTCGCACGACCGGTTGCAGCGGCCGCGGCGGGCGCCGCTCGCATGTCGATCCAGAGATGATGCAGCGTGATCGGCGCGGCGCTGGTCCGGGCGTTCTTCGACCGGTGCCGGGCAATGCGCAGGGTAGCGTCGCCGGCGACGCGCCTTAGACCGTCGCGGTGCGACCAGCCCGCGATCCCCGCTCTAGTCAACACGCGTATCCACCTGTTGATGCTCGCTAGCCACTGTCCAAACGTTCCGGTCTGGACGTAGCCGATCATGACCCCGACGCCGTGCGCTGATCCATGGGCGCCGCTCTTGAAGCGCTGGATGCCGCCGGTAGTCCTCTTCTGCGTGTGCAGGTATTCCCGCCGCTCGCGATCTTTGGCCACGGGGGTTGGGAGGCGCTTGCATTCGATGGGTAGGATAGGGTCGTAGAGCGAGTGTCTGCGGCCATCGATCCATATCACGCACCCGCGCGGACCGGGAACCAAGTCGAGCGTGCGCCCGCCAGCTACGGCATCGGGCACCTCCGCTTGGAACACGATCATATCTAGCCCGGCCGCGCTGGTCGCGCTGTTGAGGAACTGGCAGAGCTGGGCCGTCAGCCGCGTCTCTGCGGTGACCGGCGGTCGGCCGTGATCGTCGCGCCAACCGGCGAGTTGGCCGTAGATGAAGTCGATGACCGTCTCGAGCCAGGCCGATGGATGGTGGAGGGTCGGCGACAGGCTGCCAACCGGTCCGGCGGCCGTTTCGTCGGCGAGCATCAGAAGCCTTGGTCGCGAAGGTCGGCCAGGACGTCGTCCGCGTCCCTGAGCGCCACCGAGGGCAGCCAGTAGCGCAGACGGTCCGGCTTCAGCAGGAACACGAAAGACGTGTCGTAGACCCGCGCCACGCGGGTCATGGTCAGTGACGACCCTCGCGCGGCGCAGAGGAGTGCGTCGAGACGGCCTGTGAGCTGCTCCGACTGCGACCAGTCCAGTTCGGCATCCCCGAACGCGAACGCCTGGATAACGGTGCCGCCGAGGTCGAGGAACCCCGATGGTCGGAGCGGATTCTTCGGATAGAGGGCGTTGACCTGCTCCGCGAAGGCTGCGGCGAACTGTTCGATGCCGTCCGCTGCCCGCCGATGCGCGAGCTGCGAGGAGCTCCCGAGGCGGACGTAGTCGAGATAATGGTCGACAATGTCGTGCGCGACGCGGAACTCGTTATCGCTAAGACCGAGGCCGTCCGCATCTGGATCGAACGGCAAGTCGTAGACGTCGCGGGCGGATAGCGTGGTCGCCTTCTGCGACAGCATCTTCACGCTGATCGCCGCCACGAAGGCGCGCAAAGCCACCGCCTCCTCGCGCATCCACCTCGCGACCGGCTTCAGGTCGGCGACGCGGTTGGCGGCGAAGCCGACGATCTGGTTCTTGTAGGTGACGTATCCGTCGGTCCAGAGGAAGTTAGGAAGATCGGCGTGTTCGCGGACGAGGAACATCGGCGGCGTGAAGCGTGCGGCGCTCCGCGGCCCCTCGATGGGTTTGCGCTCCACCGTGCCGAGGCGGGAGCGGTCGATGCCGTTTAGGGTGAGAGCCTCAGAAGGAAGGAGGGGCTGGTCGTAGAGGTGGTCGGCATTGCTGGCCTTGCCGTCCTGCCCCTCGATGAACCCCTCTCCGAAATCCCACCCCATCGCCTTGGCGTGGGTTGCGAGCGACGGCATCTCCCGCAGCCGCTTGACGAACGCGTAGGTGCGCGCGCCGCCGAGCAGGTTCGACCGCCACAGGTCCGGGGTGTGATCGGTCGCGGCCGCGATCCGGGGAATGCGGTGGAGGTCGTAGCTGTCGATGTCGAAGCGCTGGCTCGCGTCGGCGCGCGCGGTCCTGCGGAAGACGGCGTGCAGGATGCTTCCGTCGAGGGACGGCGGCTCGGCGACCGCAACGATGGTCACGACCTTCGTGTCCTTGGAGAAGAGCCCGCGAACGGACACGAAGTCCAGCACCTCGCGAACGTTCCAGCTGGCCAGGAATAGCCTGCGGAAGTCGGGCTTTTCGTTGTAGAGCAGGTTGTACTGCTGGAGCATGCCGAGGATGCCGCCTCGCCGGAGTAGCTTCATGGACTCGTGCAGGAAGAGGTAGGCGACCTGAAGGTCGGGGAGCTTGCCGTGTTCCTCGACGTATCGAGCGTACGCGATCTTGGCTCCCTTCGTCTTGAGCCCCGACTTGAAGGGCGGATTGCCGACGAGCACGGCCACGTCCTTCGAGAGGAGTCCGTCGTCCTTTGCGGTGAAGAAGCAGGAGTGGGTGAGACTCGAGCCGAGTAGCTTGGGGAACAGCTCCGGCGTGGCCCGAATCTCCTCGGGCGTCAGGCTATCGCACATCGCGAGGCAGAGGCTGAAGGTCGCGAGCTCGATCGCGCCCGGGTCGTTGTCGACGCCGTGGACCCGCCTGAGGATGTCGCGCAGCGTCTCAACACCCGGCCGCGCCCAGCCGTTGCGGGCGCGCCAGCGCAGGACGATCCGCTTGAACGTTTCGACCAGGAAGATGCCCGATCCGCAGGCCGGGTCGAGGGCGACTTCGCCATCGTCCAGGATGCAGTCGATCCGCTTGTCGTCGAGCACCTCGTCGAGGATCAAGCGCACGAGCGCCGGCGGCGTGTAGACGCTGTCGGTGGGGTCCGACACGAACAGCTCGTAGATGTTGCTGATGACCTCGACCGGAAGGTCGCGGAACGAGTAGAGCGCCCAGAGGCTCATCTGGCCGGACCGCTCCTCGCGGGCCTCCACAAGGCGGCTGAACTCGGCGAGCTCCGTCGTCGCGCCGATCGCCGCCAACTCCTGCTCTTCGAGCGAGAAGACGTCGCCGTTAAAGAGGATCTTCAGGGCGTCGAGCATCTTCAGCAGGGCCGGGCCATCGGCGAGGACGGCCGCGAACGTGTCGGCTCCTTCGAGGAAGGTCGGGAAGAAGTTGTCTGGTAGGGCGTCGCGCTGGTCGAGATAGGCAACGAGCAGCGATAGGATCAGAAGGCGCCGCTGAAGCCCGCGGTCGAGCGCGCTGTCGGCTAGCAGCTTCGCCCGGAGGTTCCTGACGGCGGCGACGAGCCGGCGGGGCGCGGAGTCGTCGGACGAGAGCAGCTCGTCGGCGACGGCGGGATCGTCCCAGAGCGTTCCGGTTCTGAGCCGTCGGGCGTCCCACCAGGCCTCCGCATTGGCGACGTCGGCACCGATGCGAAGGATGTCAAACGGCCTGCAGACGAGACGGCCCTTCTCGGCGAAGTCGGGTCGATGCGCGCAGCGGAAGAGCTGAACGTTGCCCGCGACGTGGCGGTAGACGAGGGGGACGCCTCCCCAGCTCCAGAGACGCTGGTGTGTCTCTGCGAACCGCTCGTCGGAGCCGTCTCCGTCCTTCGCGACGAAGACGAAAGCCTGGGGCGCGCCGTTGCCGCCGTCGGTGGCGGCCTCGAAGAAAACCGCACGGGCGCCGTAGCCGGCCGCCTTCTCGAGGGCGGAGACTTCGTGCGGCGGCCGGCCGGTCGGATCGTAGCCCTCGACCTGGACCAGCCCTTCGGGTCGCACGTCGCCGGTGGGATACTGGGTCAGCCAGCCTGAATCGACTGGAGTGGACGCGACCCGTTCCCCGGCCTTGCGACGCCTGGCGGTCACTTGCGGTCTGCCTCACGGCTGAGTTCGAATCCCTCCTTGAGGAGGTCGAGCATCGTCATGCCGCGCTGCGCGGCGTAGGCCTTGTAGGAGCGCTTGAAGGCGTCGGACACCTTGAAGTTAAGCGTCTGCAACTCGGTCGCATGAGGTTCGCCGACTTCCTTATTTGGCATGTGTCGGCCCCGGCGGACGCAGCCCCTGCCGCGTCCTAGTGACTCCGTAGCATCCGCGGAGTGACACTGAAAGAGGGAAAGCCATTAATCAGTTAACACTGAAACCTGTGTTTCGGCGTTAACGGGTTTCTGTGTCTAAAGTCCCGACGCGCTTCCGGCCTCCCCGGTGACCGGCAGCGTCTGGAACAAAAAGGTTCAGCGGCATCCGGATCTGCGATTCCCGTCGGCACGTGGTAAATGTCGGGTCCTGACAAGACCTGACGTTCGACATGTAGCTAAGGAATGTCAGATTTGTCCCAATGCCGGCCGGTCCGTCGGCTTGGTCGGGCTCATCAAGCGGTCGATAGCCTCATGAATGAGTGGCTGCTTTCGGGCGCCGACAGAACCGCCGAAAGCAGCTCCAGTCGGCCCGTCGCACGCTCCGAATCACGTGAGGACATGCTGTTCGAGTCCTGCCTTTGGCGGGGGTTCGATGCCGGCGAACGACCGCCGTGCTGGAGACACCCGCGGGGCACACTCTGCCGACCGCAGCGTGCTGCTCCTCAAGAGCGGCGCGTAACCCTGGTCGCTATAGCCACAGCGTCGCGGCGCGCTGCTCACAAGGTCCAGAGTGTCTCAACCCAGCTCGGGCCACCAAAGGGACCACGATCTAAGGCGAGTTGAGCCGTGGTCCCTAGCCAACTGCACCGGCGTGAATTCCATTAGGCTCATCCACGTCTCAGCTCGTCGCATGAAGAACGCTACCTAGAGCGCTACCTTGGCGTCCAACGACGTGCATTTTCCACTGCTAAGTCATTGAAAAGGTGGTGGACGCACTAGGGCTCGAACCTAGGACCCGCTGATTAAGAGTCAGCTGCTCTACCAACTGAGCTATGCGTCCGTTGCCTGGTGGGCGTAGCGGGTGGTAACCGCTGGGAGGCGGCCCGTTAGCAAGGGGTGCTCGCCGTGTAAACACCCAAAACGGGTTTTGGGTGTAGATCGGATCGGGCATGGTCTTGCACCTACCCGTCACCCCGGCTTTTGAGCCGGGGGCCCGCTTCTTTTGTGCCGCTGGAAGGATAGCGGGACCCCGGCTCGGAGGCGGGGGTGACGAATCGCCCCTACCGATACCGCTGCCGCATCCGCTGGCGATCGATCGCCATCAGGAAGCCCAGGCAGATCAGCACCGTCATCATCGCCGATCCGCCGAACGACACCAACGGCAGCGGGATGCCCACCACGGGCGCCAGCCCCATCACCATCAGCAGGTTGATCGCGACATAGAAGAAGATCGTGGTCGAAAGCCCCGCGGCGGCGATGCGGCCGAAGCGGGTCGGCGCGCGGAAGGCCACGTTCATGCCCCAGCCGATGATGCACACATAGGCCAGGATGATCCCGCCGCCGCCGATCAGCCCCCACTCCTCCGCCATCGTCGCGAAGGCGAAATCGGTGTGCCCCTCGGGCAGGTAATCGAGATGGCTCTGCGTGCCCTGGAGGAAGCCCTTGCCGGCCACCCCGCCCGATCCGATCGCGATCTTCGACTGGATGATGTGATAGCCGGTGCCGAGCGGATCGCTCTCCGGATTGAGGAAGATCTCGATCCGGTTGCGCTGGTAATCGTGCATGAAATGGAGCGCCACCGGGGTCAGGGCCATCGCCGCCGCGATCCCCACCGCGAACAGCCGCACCGGCACGCCCGCCAGGAACATGGTCGCGACGCCGCCGAAGGCGATCATCAGCGCGGTGCCGAGATCGGGCTGGACCAGCACGAGCGCGAACGGCACGCCCACCAGCAGGGCCGCCGGCCAGATCGCGGAGAGGCCGCGAATCTCGGCCGCGGGCAGGATCGAATAGAAGCGTGCCAGCACCAGCACGATCGCGGGCTTCATCAGTTCGGACGGCTGCAGCCGGATGATCTTGAGATCGAGCCAGCGCCGGCTGCCGCCGCCGACCACGCCCAGCCCCTCGACCCCCACCAGCATGATGACGAGGATGACATAGGCCCACAGCGACACCGCCTTGAGCTGATCCTCCGAAATGCGCGACAGGACGAGCGCCCCGCCGAGGAAGCCCGCAAAGCGGATCCCCTGTGGCAGCGCCCACGGCATGAGCTTTCCGCCCGCGGCCGAATAGAGCACCACCAGGCCGAAGCCGGTCAGCCCGATCACGAGCAGCAGCAGCCCCCACGGGATGCGCGCCAGGGCGGCCGGGACCAGCGAGCGGTCGCTCATTCGGGTACGTCCCCATCCTGGCCGTTGCCGGGCGCGCTGTCGTCGACCGTGTCGATCGGCGCCGGAGCCGGCGCCTGCGCCTCCTGCCAGTGGCGCACATCGGCCGCCATCCGCGTCGCGATATCGCCGCCCCAACCCTGCTCCATCGTCGCGAGCGTCGCCATCGCGCGATCGGGGGCGAACAGATAAGTGAGCACGTCGCGCGCCACCTGCGCCGCGGCGGCGCCGTGATTGCCATGCTCCAGCGTGACCGAAACCGCGTAAAGCGGCTGCTCGACCGGGGCGAAGCCGATGAAATGGCCATGATCGCGGAATTTCCAGGCGAGCGCCTCGCTGCTGGTGCGCCCGGCGCGGCGATCCGCCATCGAGATGCGGCGCACCTGCGCGCTGCCGGTCTTGCCCGCCATCTCGACGCCGGGGACCTGAAGCCGCGCGCTGGCGGCGGTGCCCGCGCCGCCCGAATTGATCACGTCGCGCATGCCGCCATGGACCACCGCCATATGGCTTGGCGGGATGTTGAGCGACGGCGCATTGCGCGCGGCGCGGCCGCCGATCAGCTGCGGGGCCAGCGTGCTTCCGGTGGCGATCCGCGCCGCCATCACCGCCAGCTGGAGCGGGTTGATCAGCACATAACCCTGCCCGATCGAGGCGTTGACCGTATCGGCGGTCGACCAGGCGGATTTGTAATGGCGCAGCTTCCACGCGCTATCGGGCACGGTGCCGTAGCGTTGCATCGGCAGCGGCAGATCGAACTTCTCGCCCAGCCCCAGCGCGCGCGCCATCGGGGCGATCTTGTCGATGCCGATGCGCCGGCCCATCGTGTAGAAATAGACGTCGCAGCTCTGCTGGATCGCGCGGTGCATGTCGATCGGCCCATGACCCGAATGGCGCCAGCAGTGGAACAAACCGTTGCCGACGCGATAGGCGCCGCTGCAATGGACCTGCTCGGCCGGATCGACCCCCCATTGCTGGAGCGCCAGCGCCATCATCGGCTTGACCGTCGATCCGGGCGGATAGAGCGCCTGGACGGTCTTGTTCATCAGCGGCAGATGATCGTTGGCCGAGAGCATCGCCCATTCGCTGGTGCTGATCCCGTCGGAGAAGATGTTCGGATCGTAGGACGGCATCGAGCACATCGCCAGCAGCCCGCCGGTCTGGACGTCGATCACCGACACCGATCCGCTGTTGGGCCCCAACCGCCGCGCCGCATATTCCTGCAGCCCGGCGTCGATCGTGAGCGGCAGCGTGCCGCCCATCTTCTCGGGCCGGGTCGTCAGGTCGGCGACGAGCTTGCCGTGCGCGGTCACCTCGGTGCGCTTGGCGCCGGGCTGGCCGCGCAGCCGCGCCTCCATCGTCTTTTCGAGCCCTTCCTTGCCGACCTTGAAGCCGGGCGTGATCAGCAAGGGATCGTGGGTCTTCTGATATTCGTCGGCCGATGCCGGGCCGACATAACCGACCAGATGGCCGACGGCGGCGCCCTGCGGGTAATAACGCGAGAAGCCGCTCGTCGGCGCGACCCCGGGCAGTTCGGCCTGGCGCAGCGTGACGCGGGCGAAGCGCTCGTAATCGAGCCCCTCGATCACCGGCACCGGCTGATAGCCGGGCGCCTTGTCGAGCGCATCCTTGATGCGCTTCACGTCGTCATGGCTGAGCGAGAGGATCTGGCGCAGCTCGTCGATCGCCTGATCGGGATCCTGCAGGCGATCGGGGATCAGATCGACGCGGAAGCTCGGCCGGTTGACCGCGATCGGCTTGCCGTGGCGATCGACGATCCAGCCCCGCCGCGGCGGCAGGATCTGGCTCTGGACGCGGTTGCTCTCGGCCAGCCGGTCATATTTGTCCTTCTGCGCGATCGCGAGCCACGCCATCCGCCCGAACAGGAGCCCGGCGACGCCCAATTGCGCGCCGCCGAGCAGGATCGCGCGGCGCGTGAAGCTGTAGGCCAGCGCCTGCTCGGTGACGATCCGCCGCCCGAACAATTGCCTCATCGTTTCAGTCGCCAGCGATCGAGCCGGGTGCAGATCCACGCCACGGCCGGAAAGGCGATGATCCCGATCGCGAGCGTCGGCAGGATCGCCCACACCGGCGCGGCGCGACCCCCGACGAAGCCGACAATCAGCCAGTCGCCCAGCCCGCACACCAGGATGGCGATGCTCGCCAGCCACCAGTCCAGCCAGTAATCGCGCCACATCGACTGCGCATCGACGATGTCGAACCCGAGGAAGGCGATCGTCCAGAGCGTGGCGGCGGTGCCGAGCGGGGCGCCGCCGATCAGGTCGTCGGCAAGCCCCAGCAGCAGCGCCATCCACGGCGCCCACATTTCCGGCCGCAGCAGCCGCCAGCCGAGCGCCATCAGCAGCCCGAACGAGGGCAGAGTCGGCGCGGTGGCGACGACCGGCAGCAGCCCGACGCATGAGCCCGCGATCGTCGAGACGACCGGCACGACCCACAATCGCGCCGAGCGGCGCCGTGCCAGCAGATCGGGATCGGCGACCGCCATCAGCGCGGCCGTCCCGCCGGCAAGGCGAGCGGTGGGGGCGAGGCGGCGATCGGCAGCACCATCGCGAAATCGAGCTTCGCCGGATCGGCGAGCGGCTGCGCACGCGCGATCTCGCCACTGATCGAGGTCACCACCGCGACCGGCAGATCGGGCGGGAACACGCCGCCCACGCCGGAGGTGACGAGCAGGTCCCCGCGGCGGAAATGCTGGGTGCCGGCGATCGTGGCGTGGACCTCGATCGTGCCGTCGCCTCGGCCTTCGGCCAGCGCGGGTTCGCCGGTGCGGACGATCCGCAGCGGCACCGAAGAGCCGCCATCGGTGAGCAGCACGACGCGCGCGGCATGGCTGCCGGTCTCGGCGATGCGCCCGACCAGTCCCTCGGCGGCCCGCACCGGCATGCCGGGGTGGGCGCCGTCGCTGCTGCCCGCTGCGAGCGTCGCGAAGCGGCGGCTGCCCGACAGCCCCGATCCGACGATCCGTGCCGATACGACCGGCCGGCTCCCCGCCTCCATCAGCTTGAGCAGGCGGATCAGCCGCGCATTCTCGAACGCCAGCCGGCGGCTGTCGATCAGCTCGCGCTGCGCCGCCGCCAGCTGCGCCTTCAGGTTCCGATTCTGGCTGGCGGCGTTGAAATAGGCGCCGATCTCGCCGCCGATATCGTCGGCGCCGCGCGCGATCGGGCGGCCGAGGATCGCGACCGGGGTCGACGCATCCAGCGCCGCGCCGCGCACGCCTTCGAAGGCGAGCGGATAGAAGCGCGCGATCAGGATCAGCGCGAGACCGACGACGATCCCGACCGCGGCGGCGACATAGCCGAAGAACAGACCATATTGGATGCGCCGCGAGAAACCGCGGTCGCGATGGCGCGGCGGGGCCATGGGCCGAGCCCCCCTTTCCCGGCCTTACGCCGTATGCAGCACGCCGCGGAACATCGGATCCTCCAGCGCGCGCCCGGTACCGAGCGCGACGCAGGTGAGCGGATTGTCCGCGACCGTGACCGGAAGCCCGGTGGCCTGACGCAACATCTCGTCGATTCCCTGGAGCAACGCGCCGCCGCCGGTGAGCACGATGCCCTGATCGACGATATCGGCGGCCAGTTCGGGCGCGGTATTCTCGAGTGCGATGCGCACACCCTCGACGATCGCCGAGACCGGCTCGCTCAGCGCCTCGGCGATCTGCGCCTGGGTGATCTCGATCTCCTTAGGCACACCGTTGACCAGATCGCGCCCCTTGATCAGGATCCGCTCGCCGATGCCATCGGCAGGCATCCGCGCCGTGCCATGCTGCTGCTTGATCCGCTCGGCGGTCGATTCCCCGATCAGCAGATTGTGCGTGCGCCGCACGAACGAGACGATCGCCTCGTCCATCTTGTCGCCGCCGACGCGCACGCTGGTGGTGTAGGCGAGACCGCGCAGCGACAGCACCGCGACTTCGGTCGTGCCGCCGCCGATATCGACCACCATCGATCCGATCGGCTCGGTCACCGGCATGTCGGCCCCGATCGCGGCCGCCATCGGCTCCTCGATCAGGAAGACCTGGCTGGCGCCGGCATTGGAGGCGGCATCGCGGATCGCGCGGCGCTCGACCTTGGTCGATCCCGACGGCACGCAGATGATGATCTCCGGCCAGGTGAAGGGGCGCTTCTTGCCGCCATGCACCTTGCGGATGAAATGCTTGATCATGTCCTCGGCGATGTCGATGTCGGCGATCACGCCGTCCCGCAGCGGACGGATGACCTCCATATGCTCGGGCGTCTTGCCCATCATCATCTTGGCATCGTCGCCGACCGCACGGACCTTCTTCACCCCGTTGATCGTCTCGATCGCGACCACCGACGGCTCGTCCAGCACGATGCCGCGCCCGCGCACGTAAACCAGCGTGTTCGCCGTGCCGAGGTCGATCGCCATGTCCTGCGACATGAATTTAAGCCAACGCATGAAGCCCATATCTCAACTGTCCGTCCGTGCCCACGCGACCGGGGGGAATCGTCAACCATATAGGGGATACCGGGTCGCGGAAGGCGCTCGCTTGGGCTAGACCCTTATCCATGTCAATACGGCGGCTCCCCGAGCATTTGGTCAATCGTATCGCTGCGGGCGAGGTCGTCGAACGCCCCGCGTCGGCGCTCAAGGAACTGGTCGAAAACGCGATCGACGCGGGCGCCACGCGGGTCGCGATACGCCTGTGGGAAGGGGGTATCGGCGGGATCGAGGTGGTCGACGACGGCTGCGGCATGACGCCGCCCGAAATGGCGCTCGCGCTCGAACGCCACGCCACCTCCAAGCTGCCCGACGATGCGATCGAGCGCGTCACGACGCTCGGTTTTCGCGGCGAGGCGCTGCCCTCGATCGCCAGCGTCGCCACCTTGACGATCGAAAGCCGGGTGCGCGGGAGCGAAGGCTGGCTGCGCACGGTCGACAATGGACTCGTCGCAGCCGAAGGCCCGGCGGCTTTGCCCCCCGGCACGAGGGTCAAGGTCGAGGGGCTGTTCGCCCGCGTGCCGGCGCGCGCCAAGTTCCTGCGCAGCGCGCGCGCCGAATATGCCGGCTGCCTCGATATCGTCCGCCGCCTCGCCATGGCGCGCCCCGAGATCGGCTTCACGCTCGAGCATGATGGCCGCCGCTCGCTCGCCGTCCAGCCGGGCGAGAGCCGGCCCGAGCGCGTCGCGGCATTGATCGACCGCGAGCTGGTGCGCAATTCGGTGGCGGTCGATCATGTCCGCGAGCGCATCACGCTCGGCGGCGTCGCCGGGCTGCCGACCTTCAGCCGGGGGGTGGCCGACCACCAATATCTGTTCGTCAACGGCCGCCCGGTGAAAGACCGCCTGCTCATCGGCAGCGTGCGCGCAGCCTATCAGGATCTGCTGGCGCGCGATCGCCACCCGGTGCTGGCCCTGTTCATCGACATTCCCGGCGAGGAGGTCGACGTCAACGTCCACCCGGCCAAGACCGAGGTGCGGTTTCGCGAAGCCGGGCTCGTGCGCGGGCTGATCGTCGGCGGGCTGCGGGCCGCGCTGGATGCGGCGGGGCATAGAAGCGCCCAGCGGCCATCGGTCGCCGCGCTTGGGGCCTGGCAGACCGAAAACCCCTCCCCCTCAGGGGAGGGGTTGGGGTGGGGCCGTGCGTCCAATTCAAACCTCTCGCTCTTCCCCCAGCCCTACCGCCCCACCGCCTCCCCCTCCTCTGAAGGGGCGGAGCTCAATCCCAACTCGGTCTTCGAAGATCGCGCCGCCTACGCCCCGCCGCTCGCTCGCGCCGAAGCCGCCACCGCCCCGATCCCGCCCGCGATCGACCACCCGCTCGGTGTCGCCCGCGGGCAGGTCGCCGCAACCTACATCGTCGCGGAGGCCGAGGACGGGCTGATCCTGGTCGACCAGCATGCCGCGCACGAACGGCTCGTGCTCGAGCGGATGCGCAAGGCGCTCGGCGAGGGCGGGGTTCGATCGCAGGCCCTGCTCCTGCCCGAAGTGGTCGAACTCGACGAGCCCGCCTGCGACCGGCTCGAGGCGCGCTCGGCCGAGCTTTCCGAATTCGGGCTGGAGCTCGAACGCTTCGGCCCCAAGGCGATGCTGGTCCGCGCCGTCCCCGCTCTGCTCGGCCAGAGCGAGGTGCAGGGCCTCGTCACCGATCTCGCCGACGAACTCGGCGCCTATGACGAGGCGCTGAGCCTCAAGGAGCGGCTCGACCATGTCGCCGCGACGATGGCGTGCCACGGCTCGGTCCGCGCGGGCCGTATCCTGTCGGTGGCGGAAATGAACGCTCTGCTCCGCGAAATGGAGGTCACCCCCCATTCGGGCCAGTGCAACCATGGCCGCCCGACCTGGATCAAGCTCGGCCATGGCGATATCGAGAAGCTGTTCGGGCGGAAATAGAGGCGGCCAAAGCAAGGAGCCGTTCGTGTCGAGCGAAGTCGAGACACGTTGCGCAACATCCCTCGACTTCGCTCGGGATGAACGGAGTTGGGTTCAGCGGATCAGCAGCAACGCTGCCCCCGTCGCCAGCACCAGCGCCACCGCGGTCGCGACCACGATCACCAGCAACGGCTTTGCTCCCTGCCCCAGCAGCGAATTCATCGGCGATCGCATCCCCGTCGCCGTCACCGCGCACGCGAGCATCCCCGTCGCCAGCCGCTGCGCCCAATCGGATACCACCCCAGGTACGATTCCAGTCGAATTGACCCCCGCCAGCGCGAAGAAGCCGATCACGAACCATGGCAGGACCGGGGTGGAGGTGCCCTTGGTGTCGGCCCGGAAGAACCATGCCACCACTGCCATCGCGGGCGCCAGCAACGCCACGCGAGTCAGCTTGACGATCGCCGCGGTCTGGCCAGCGCCCTGCGAAAAGGAATAACCCGCGCCGAGCGACTGGGCGACATCGTGGATCGCAGCGCCGAGCATGAAGCCCGCCTGCGTATCGTCGAAGCCGATATGGTGCGCGATGATCGGATAGAGGAACATCGCGAACGCGCTTAGCGCCGATATCCCGACCAGGGTCAGCGCGAGTTCGGCCTGGTTGATCTTGCGCTCGCCGAGCAGGCTGGCGAACGCCATCGCCGCCGACGCGCCGCAGATCGCGACCGCGCCGCCGCCAAGCACCCCGAACGCGGACGAGAAGCCCAGCCGCCGGGCGACGAACACGCCTGTCGCCATCGTCGCCGCGGCGATCAGGATCACGGCGAGTAGAGCCAGCGGCCCCAGCCCGACGATCTGGCCGAGCGTCACGCGTAGCCCGACCAGCACGATCCCGAACCGCAGCAAGGTGCGCGAGGCAAGCGCGAGCCCCGGCGCCAGCCTCTTGTCCGCGCTCAGGAAATTGAGCGCCAGGCCGATCAGCAGCGCCATCAGGGTCAGCGGCGCGCCATAGTGATCGGAGAGATAGCCTGCCGCCAAGGTCGCCGCGAGCGCCACCGCCAGCCCGGGCAGCGGATCGGTCCAGCTCTTGACCGGCGCTGCCTCCAGATCACCGTAAAGATCGGCGGCCTGGATCGCGTGAAGGCGGGTGGGCTTGAGCTCCATGACACCGCCTAGGCGGTGCGGCCAATTCCCTGCAAGCTGGGGGACATTTGCCGAGGTTCGGGGGTTGTTAGGGCCGAGGAGACCAAGATGCTCGAACATGTTCCAGCCTGGCTGGGTGCGTTGATG
The DNA here is from genome assembly GCF_044905095.1 of Sphingomonas sp. MMS24-J13. NCBI lineage: Bacteria > Pseudomonadati > Pseudomonadota > Alphaproteobacteria > Sphingomonadales > Sphingomonadaceae > Sphingomonas > Sphingomonas sp. MMS24-J13. The sequence continues at coordinate 114,446 of NZ_CP173258.1, read as the reverse complement.
CGAAACATCCGCGCGGGCCACGCCAAGCTCGCGATCGTCGATCCCGATCTGCGCATCGAAAACGCCACGATCGATCTGATGAGCCCGGCCTTTGCCTTCGACGCGCGCCTGCCAGAGCGCTTCACGGCGGACGGCGAAGGCGTGTCGCCGCCTTTGGTGTGGGGTCCGCTCCCGCCCGGCACGGCGAGCCTCGCCTTGCTGGTCGAGGATCCCGACGCGCCGGCGATCAATCCGTTGGTCCACGCTTTGGTGTGGGGCCTGCCCGCCGATGCGGGGCGGTTGGCGGAAGGCGCGATCCGGCCCGATGGCGATGGCGAGGCGGATGGGCGCGATGTCGGGCGCAGCAGTTTCGTCGAGGGATGGCTCCCGCCCGATCCGCCGCCCGGGCATGGCCAGCATGATTATGTGTTCCAGTTGTTCGCGCTCTCGCGCCGGCCGGATCTGGATGCCACTCCCGGTCGATCCGAATTGCTGAAGGCCATGGCCGGCCACGTCCTGGCGGCCGGTCTGCTGGTGGGCACCTATTCGCGTGGGGAAGCGGCCCAGATCGGGACCGAACGCGTCACCGGCGCGGCGACCGCCTGACCGCACGCCTTTTCCGCCAAAGCAAGGGCGATTAGGAAGCACGCATAAAATCGGAACGGAGAGCGTGCATGGAGATCGAAGGCAAGGTCGCGTTTGTCACCGGCGGCGCGAGCGGGATCGGCTTCGGCATCGCCCGCCAGCTGATCGCCAACGGCGCGAAGGTGGTGCTGGCGGATCTGCGGCAGGACCATCTCGACCACGCGCTCGACTATTTCGCCGAGCGGCAGGAGGCGCGCAACGTCCATGGCATCCGCCTCGATGTCACCGATCGTGCCGGCTATGCCGCCGCGGCGGACGAGGCCGAGGCCCATTTCGGGTCGGTCGACATCCTCGTTTCGAACGCCGGTGTCGGGCTGGAGGGCCCGCTCGAGAAGGCGACCTTCGCCGATTGGGATTTCGGCATCGGCGTCAATCTCGGCGGGGTCATCAACGGGCTGCAGACCTTCTTCCCGCGCATGCGCGGGCGGGGCGAAGGCCATATCGTCAACACCGCCTCGCTCGCAGGGACGGTGGCGATGCCGTCGACGATGGCGATCTACGCGACCGCCAAATCCGCCGTGATCGCGCTGACCGAGAGCAGCCGCGACGGTCTGGCGCAGTTCGGAATCGGCACGACCGTGCTCTGCCCCGGCCCGATCAAGAGCAACATCCACGAAACCGGGCAGAACCGCCCGGCGCATCTGCGTGACGGCAGCGGCTTCGGCGAATCCGAGGCAAAATTGTCGAAACGCGTGGTGTCGGACCTGTGGATGGAGCCCGACGAGGTCGGCGCGATGATCGTGGACGCAATCCGCACCAACACACTCTACGTCATCACCCACGGCGAGTGGCGCGAGGCGATGGAAGCGCGGCACGCCGCGATCATGGCGGCGACGCCGACGAAGGTGAATGCCGCGCTGATCGAGTCATTGCGGTCGCATCTGGACTGACTTGAATTTCTCCCCGGCTTTTGCCGGGGAGGGGGACCATTTCGCAGAAATGATGGAGGGGCCGCCGGCGAAGACGGCGGTTTGCAACCGCCGCCCCTCCACCACCGGCTACGCCGGTGGTTTCCCTCCCCGAGAAATCTCGGGGAGGAATTTGCGCTATTTCCGATCCCACGCGTCGGAGATCATCCCGTACGGCACCGCATTCAGCACCGCCTCGATCTGGTCGAGCCTGCCTTTGTCGACCTCGAACAATTCCGAAATCTCCCAAGCTGTCGGCGCGGTGACGCCGGCCGGAACGGTCTGGCCGTTGGTGAGGTGGATGTCGCGCACCCGGCCCGAATGATCGAAGAAGGCGAAGGAGAAAACCAGCCCACGCTCGACATCGACCACCGGATAGCGGCGGTTGCGGATCTCGGTGACGAACGAGAAATAGCCGCTCTTCTGCTGCTCCTCGCAGCCCATCGCGATGAAGTTGATACTACCGGGCCGCGTCGGCATCAGAGTGGGGTTGCTGTTGGTCTGAATGCCGTTCTCCCAGCGCAAACACGACGCAGCGAAGGCGGCGGTGTTCTTGCCGTCATTGGCGGCGAGCCCGGTAAAATAGCTGTCGGCGGCCCTGATCAGATCGTTGCGCGACATACGCTCCTTCATCGGCACGGTGCGCAGGAATTGCGGACGGGGTGCCTTTTTCTCGAGCGTTTCGCCGGCATTGCCCATCGGGCTGCCGCGCGTCGGCCGGGCGACGATCGTCTCGGCCTCGCTGATGACCTGGTTTTCGATCTTGAGCCGCAGCGCCAGCAGCACCGGCGTGCCATTCTCGAAAATCGTGCCGTAGAAGCCGACCTGCCCCATGTCCGGATCGGCGGCATAAAGCTTGTATCGGCCGGGCGCGCTGGCCGTGCCCCACAAGGCATCGCCGATGCGAAGTTCCTGCCCGTTCTCGGTGAAGCGCGCCCGCGCCGCCCACGGCACTTTGGCCGGATCGTGCGCGACCATCGCCGCGATATAGCGATCGACGAAGCCTTCGAGGCAGGCCCGATCGCATTTATCGCCCGCCAGAGCGGATTGGCTGAGGCCGAGCATTGAAAGCGCAGCCAGGGTCAATTTCCACATCGCCGATCCCCTCCATGCTGCGCTCTACCACCGGCGCGTTCGAGCATGATCCTAGCGGCGCAAGGCCGTACGGCAAGGGTACTCCTTGCCCCGCCGAGCTCCTTCAGAAACTAACGAATGATGTAATTGGGCAACATGCAAGCATGAATTTGAGATTAACGCAGCATTTGATCGCAATTGTGGAACGCTTTGCCGCTCGCGGCGCGCCCTAACCCGAATGTTGCGGGTTTATTGCGCATGAGACAGCAGCACACACCCCTCCGCTCGAGCCTCACCGCCATCGCCGCGGTTCTGGCTCTGTCCTCCACCGCCGCTTTCGCGCAGAGCGCCGATCAGGCCGCGCCGGATCCGTCCGCGCCGACGATCGCAGCGCCTCCGCCCCCGGTCGTGTCCGCAGCCCCCGCCACCGACGCGTCGGCGCCCGCCGAGCCTACCGCCAGCCTGACGGCTGCCCCGGTGGAACCGAGCGCGCCGGTGGCCGCCCCGATGGCAACGCGCAGCACGCCCGTCATCCATACGCCCGATGCCGATGCGTCCGCGCGCGCAAGCCAGCCCACCAGGCGCTCCGCGTCGGTGAAGCATGCCGCCACCACGACGCGCAGCACGGTTTCGACCACGAAGTCGACAACTCCCGCCCCGGCTCCTGCACCGGCTCCCGTCGCGAAGGCTGCTCCGGCGCCCGAACCGACGCCAGCCCCGGCGCTGGTTCCGGCGACCCCGCCAGCCGCCGCCACGACGGCCACCACGCGCACCTCGGTGCAGAACGAGAATGACCAGATGCTCGAGGTCGGCGGTGCGATCGGTCTCGGCGTGATCGTCCTCGGCGCGGGCGCCTTCCTGCTCGGCCGTCGCCGCCGCCGCGAGGAGGACGAGGATGAACTGATCCTCGCCACCGAACCGACCGAGACCACGGTCGTCGCCCCGGCTTACAGCCCGAGCTACGCGGCTGCGGCCGACACTGTCACCGCCGCCCCCACCGCGCCGGTTCTGGCTCGCGCGGACGATGGCGAGGAACGGATGGTCCTCGACAATGGCTTCGATCTGTCGCGCTTCGGCCGTCACGTCCGCGCCGCCTATCGCGGGCCGACCGAGGACAATCCGTCGCACTCGCTGCGCAAGCGGCTGGCGCATGCCCGCTTCTTCGACCTGCGCGAGCGTCAGGCGATCGAACGCGGCGAGATCGTGCCCGAAGCCCAGCCGATCGCGGCCCGGAACAAGGCTCCCGTCGTCGCGAAGGACGACGGCCAGATCGTCGTCCGCCCAGGCTGGCGCAAGCCGAGCCGCCTGTTCGGCACCGCCTTCCAGCGCTAAGCGCAGTGGCAAGCATGGCGCCGCCGCTCCACCGGAGCGGCGGCGCTTTGCATGTGAGGGGCGCCCGCGTGCTGCTGCTGGCGCGGGCGCCCCGATCCGGGCAGAATGCGCGCCATGTTGCTCGCACTCGCGCTCCTCGCCGCCCAGGCGACCCTCGCCGGCCCAGCCGCCCCCGTCGCCGCCAAAACATGGCCGACGCACGAGGCGGATTTCACGATCCGCGACTTCCGGTTCAAGACCGGCGAAACGCTGCCGAGCCTGCGCATCCACTACACGATCCTGGGCCAGCCCCATCGCGACGCATCGGGCATGATCGACAATGCGGTGATGGTCCTTCATGGCACGGGCGGAACGGGAAAGCAGTTTCTCTCGCCCCAGTTCGCCGATGAATTGTACGGCCCCGGCCAGCCACTCGACATCGCCAGATATTGGATCATCCTGCCGGACAATATCGGCCACGGCGCCTCGTCCAAGCCGTCGGACGGGCTGCGCATGCGCTTCCCCCGCTACGATTATGCCGACATGGTCGAGGCGCAATATCGCCTGTTGAAGGACGGGCTCGGCATTCGGACGATGCGGCTGATCATGGGCACCTCGATGGGGTGCATGCACGGCTTCGTCTGGGGCGAGGCCCATCCCGACTTTGCCCGCGCGCTGATGCCGCTCGCCTGCCAGCCGATCGAACTGGCCGGGCTCAACCGCATGTGGCGGCAATTGCTGATCGACGGAATCAAGAATGATCCGGCGTGGGCCGGCGGCGAGTATAAAAGCGAGCCGCAACAGGGGCTGCGCACGGCGGAGAGCATGCTCTTCATCGCCGGCGCCGCGCCGCTCAATTACCAGAAGCTCTATCCCGAGCGCGAGCGCGCCGCGGCGTTCGCGAGCAGCAAGGTGACGCAAGCGATGGCGAGCCTCGACGCCAACGACCTGATCTACCAGGTCGATGCGTCACGCACCTACGATCCGTGGCCGAAGCTGGAGACGATCACGACGCCGATGACGTGGATCAATTCGGCCGACGATTTCATCAACCCGCGCAATTTCGATTATGCGCAAAAGGCGGTGAAGCGGATGCCGAACGCGCGCTTCCGGTTGGTGCCGGAGACGGCGGATACGCACGGGCATGGCACGCATACGTGGGCGGTGAACTGGAAGGCCGATCTGGCGGATCTGCTGGCGCGGACGGAGCGGTAGGGCCTGACACCAGAGGGCGATCGTATTTGGCTGGTTGGGCGCAGCCGGTTGCGTAATCTACCCGTCATGCTGAACTTGTTTCAGCATCCACCAGGCAATTCGCCCTGTCCGCGCGTGTGGCACGGTGGATGCTGAAACAAGTTCAGCATGACGAAGAAAAACGATCAATTTGGTTCTATCAACGCAGCCTCTTCCTAAGGGCTCCCATAAAAGTCGACATTCGTGGATACCCACGCGGAAGGGGAGATTCAGTTCGGCGGGAGCAGGTAGCCATGCTTCGTCATGCTGAGATCAGGCGCATGCTCGCACGGGCCGCAATCCGTGATGTAATGTTCGGGCACGCGGCCGCTCACCGGGTTCCGATATGGAAACCACATCGGCAGGATGCCGGGCCATTCGATCGTCTCACCGCTGCCGCCGCGGAAATGCTCCTCGCGCTTGCCCATGATCGCGATCGGGATATCGGGCGGGTAGGTCTTGAGGATCGGGAGTTCGGGCACCTTGTAGCCGGGGCGGTCTTTCGCGCCCGACCAGCCGCCCTTCCAGCCTGCCGTCTGGAAATAGGGCTCGTCCAACGTCAGGTTCCAGATGCGCCAGATGCCGTCCTCCAGCACCATCTGATCCTGATACATGCCGACCGACAGCCCGGTCAGCGGTCCGGTCGGCGATTTCGACGTGTTCGGGTGGAACAGGTAGGTGCGCACGCTCGCCGATCGGCCGTCCGACGCGACGTTGATCACCGGCTGGATGCGCCAGTGGAACGGGATGCCCGATCGCGGGGTGGTCTTGGGTTCGCCATATTCGGCGATGACCGCATTGGTGATCCGCTCGACGCCGAGATAATAGCCCGCGAACGGCACCTGCTTGGCGCCATGCTTGCCGAAGATCGCGCCCATGTCGCGCCACTGACTGTCGTCGACATACATGCCGTAGGCGGTCGAGACGTTCTCGGCCCCGTCCCACGCGGTCGAGACGGCGAGGCGGCGCCGGAGTTCGGCGAGCGAGGCCGGGCGTTCGGCGGGAGCGGGTGCGATCGCGCCGGTAAGCGGCGTGGTCGCGACCAGGGTCATGCCGGCTGGCGCGGTCGTGATCGGCTGCCCGGTCGCGGGATTCGCCCCGGCGAAATGCGGGATGAGCCGATCCTGCGGGCCGCGATCGGCAGCGGGGACCGGATGATCGGGCGCAAGGCGGCCGGTCGGCGCCGCCTCGACCAGCCGGCTCTTGCCCCAGCCCTGATAATAATCGGTGCGCATCAGCGGGAAGATGCGCATCTCGCGGATCTTCCAGACGCCGCCTTCCTTGACGAAACGGTTGTCGAAAACGTTGACTTCCCAATAGCCCCCGCCCTTGTCGGCCTCGCCGAGCATGCCCAGTTCGATCCCGCGCGCATGCGCTTCGGTGCCGCCGGGCGCGATCGTCACGACCGTATCGAACAGGGGTCGATCGTTGAGCTGACCGTGGGTCAGCCCTTGCGGACCCATCCGCTCCATCGCGCGCCGAACGCCGGCCTTGCCGTCATAGACGCCGATCCCGCCGATCTCGATCGCGCTCTCGTCGGCGAAAAGATCGACGACATCGTCCCACATCTTGCGGTTGACGTAATAGCCATAGGCATTCTGCAGGTTGCGGACCTTGTCCTCGTCGTTGAGCGCCGCGATCCGCTTCTGGAGCGAGGCAAGCGTCGCGCCCGATTTCGGCGCAGGCCCGGTCGCGGGCGGGATCGGGATGCCGGTTTCGTCGGAGGTAAAGTGGAAGGGCACATAGCCCAGATCCTGCCCCTTCCAGTTGCTCCAGCCGGTTTCGTACGGCCCTGCATATTGCGGGGTGAAGTGGCTCAGTGCGATCTTCCACTTGCCGCCTTCGCGGACATAATCGTTCTCGTAGACGCCGCCCTGGATGCTCGCCGCGCCCTTGCCGTCGCCCTGCAGGAAGAAGCCGTACCAGCGTATCTTGGCATGCTCGCCATCGGCGGAGAGATTGGCGAGCGGCTGTTCGATCAGGGTCGAGTGGAGCGTGCCCGGCGGCAGGCCTTCCTTGCCCTCGCCATGGATCTTGCGCAGCGACGCCGCGATCGCATCGCCGCCAATCGTCGTATGGCCCTCGAACAGCATCCTGCCGTCCCGGGCGTAGAGCTTGCCGAGTTCGGTCCACAGCCCGAATTGCGAATATTGCGCCCAACTGCGCTGGACGTTCTTCACCGCGCGCAGACTTTCGGCGCGATCGACATCGCGCGCGAGGCTGTCGATCGTGGGCGCGGGCTGCACGATTGCCGGCGCCGCGAACGGCATCCCCGCCAGCGCGAGCAGGATCGCCATCTTGCGTGCCACGGACACCATCGCGCTCTCCCATTCTTCCCGGTCTTTCGCCGGGCCAAGCCTTCGCCTGAAGGCAAGCTCACTTCGCTCCCTATCAAGCCGGTCCGCCCCCGCCCCGCTATTCCCAAACGGAAATAAATCGTGGGCTGGTCGCCTGCGCGAGAGGGTAACGACATGAACGGGTCCGGGAGCGACAGCAAAAATGCCTGATCCGTTGACGTTCGATTATGTCGTCGTCGGCGGCGGCACCGCCGGCGCGGCGCTCGCGGCGCGGCTGGCCGAGGGCAGCAATCGTACGATCTGCCTGCTCGAAGCGGGCGGCAAGGACAACCATCCCTTCATCAAGGTGCCCGCAGGCGTCGCCGCCGCGATCGGCACCAAGAAGCTCAACTGGCGCTTCGAGACCGTGCCGCAGCCGGGCATGAACGGACGCCGGATCGGCGTGCCGCGCGGGCGCGTGCTCGGCGGATCGGGATCGATCAACGGCATGGTCTATTTTCGCGGCCATCCGACGGACTTCGACGACTGGTCCGACAATGGCGCGCCCGGCTGGTCTTATGCCGAGGTGCTGCCCTACTTCACGCGCAGCGAGAATAATGCTGATTTCCCGGCCTCGGTCTTCCACGGCAAGGGTGGACCGATCGGGGTAAGCTATGTGCGCAATCCCAACCGGCTCAACTACGAATTCCAGGAAGCCCTGGGATCGATGCAATATCGCTTCTGCCCCGATTTCAACGGCGCCAATTCGGAAGGCTATGGCTTCCGCCAGGGGCTGATCCGGGGCGGTATCCGCGAGAGCACCGCGCGCTCGATGCTCGCGCCGGCAGCGAAGCGCCCTAACCTGCACGTCCTCACCGATGCCTGGGCCGCGCGCATCCTGATGGATGGACGCCGCGCGATCGGCATCGAGCTGGTCGACGGCCGCCGGGTGATGGCGCGCGGCGAGGTGATATTGTCCGCCGGCACGGTCCAGTCGCCGCAATTGATGCTGCTGTCGGGCATCGGGCCGGGTGCGCATCTGCAGGATATGGGCATCGGCGTCGCGCACGATCTGCCGGGCGTGGGGCGCAATTATCACGACCATGTCGCCTCCCCGCTCCACATGGAGACCGACGTTGCCACCTCCTACGGCGTATCGTGGAAGGCGCTGCCGCGCGGCATGTGGAACGTGCTGCAATATCTGTTCGCGCGCAAAGGCCCGTTCGCGGGCAATGTGTTCGAATCGGTCGCCTTCCTGCGCACCGATCCGTCGCTCGATCGCCCCGACGTCCAGTTCGTGTTCCAGCCCGCCAAGCGCTTGACGACCAAGCTCCCGCTCCCGGTCGGCCATGGCTATGCGCTGAGCCCGGTCGCGCTCTACCCCAAGAGTCGGGGCACGCTGACTTTGGCAAGCCCCGATCCGCGCGCGGCGCCACTCATCGATCCGCAATTGCTGAGCGTAGCGAGCGACATCGATCCGCTGGTGCGCGCGCTCAAGATCGCACGGCGCGTCTTCGCCACCCCCTCCTTCGCGCATTATCACGGGGTCGAGGTCGCGCCGGGGCCGGCTGTGACCGCCGACGCAGATCTCGAAAACTATATCCGCAACACCGGCTACACCGTCCACCATCCGGTCAGCACGTGCCGCATGGGGCTGGACGATCAGGCGGTGACCGATCCGCATACGCTCAAGGTCCACGGGATCGAGGGGTTGCGGGTGGCCGATGCCTCGGTCTTTCCGTCGATCGTCGGCGGCAACACCAACGCGCCGACGGTGATGGTGGCCGAGCGCGCGGCGGACTTCATTCTCGGCCGGCCGGCCCTGCCCGCCGCCGTGCTGCCACCGGAATCAGTCGCACGCAAAAAAGCGGCGTAGGGAGAGAGATATGGCCGTCGAGCATATGCGTTCGTGGAAGGTTGGCGATGTCACCGTCACCACGATCGTCGAATTGTGGGACTTCCACGATCATATCAACATGACGATCGAGGATGCGGTGCCCGAGGAGGTGATCGCGACCGAGTGGCTCTACCCGCATTACGCCTCGCCCGATGGCGAGCAGCGGATGAACTTCCAGGGCTTCGTCGTGCAGACGCCCGACAAGGTCGTGATGGTCGATACCTGCATCGGCAACGGGCGCGAGCGCGGCTTCGACGTGTTCTCCAATCTCCAGACCAGCTTCATGGAGGATCTCGCCTCGCTCGGCATCCAGCGCGAGGATGTCGACATCGTGCTGTGCACCCACCTCCACCACGATCATGTCGGCTGGAACACGATGTTCGAGGACGGCCAATGGGTGCCGACCTTCCCCAACGCGCGCTATCTGTTCGGCCGCAAGGAGAAGGAAGGGTGGGAGGAATTCCGCGCCCATGGCGATCATGACATCCGCCATCTGGTCGACTCGATCGATCCGATCGTCGCGGCGGGGCTCGCCGACATCGTCGAGGCGGACATCCAGGTTACCCCCGAGATCCGGCTCGAGCCGAGCCACGGCCACACGCCCGGCCATTATCACGTCCGCATCTCCTCGCAGGGCGAGGAAGGCGTGATCACCGGGGACCTGATGCACCACCCGATCCAGTGCAAGATGCCGCACCGCACCGCCCGGTTCGATCTCGACAAGGAGGCCGGGCGCGCCACGCGGATCGGCTTCGTCGAACGCTATTCGGACAGCAACGTGCTCGTCATCGGCAGCCACTTCGCCGATCCGAGCGCGGGCTACATCACCGGCAAGGGCGCCGACTGCAAGTTCACCGGCGTCGCCGCGGAGGAAAGCGCATGAGCAAGCCCGTCCCCGATTATCCGTACGACATTTTCACCCACGACGCGGTGCGCGAGGCGCGCGCGGTCGATGATGCGTTGCGCGAGCATGCGCCGGCGGTGCGGCTCGCCGACGGCACGGTGATGATCGCCCGGCACGAGCATGTCTCGAAGGGACTGATGGACTGGAAGAGCTTCTCGTCCACCTCGCGCCCGTGGCATGATCCGACTTCGCTGCGGCCGGAAATCCTGCTGACCGACGATCCGCCGGCGCACACGCGCGTGCGCACCGTGATCGGCGGTGCGCTCTCGCCGCGCGTGCTCGATCGGTTGCGCGAGCATTTCAATGCCGAGGCCGATGCGCTGGTCGCTGAACTGAAGGCGCGCGACGGCGAGGTGATCGATGCGGTCGGCGAAATCACCCAGCGCTTCGTGTTCCAGGTGCTGCCCGACGCGCTCGGCCTGCCCGACGAGGGGCGCGAGCATATGCACGGCTTCAGCAACATGGTGTGGGCGACGATGGGCCCGCAGAACGCCCTGTTCGACGAGGCGATGGTCGAGGATTTCACCCCCGTCATCGCCTGGCTCGACCGCACCTGCGATCGCGGCGCGCTCGATCCGGATGGCATCGGCGTGCTGCTGTTCGACGCCGCCGATCGCGGCCAGATCACCCAAGCCGAAGCCAAGTTGCTGCTCCAGACCGTGCTCTCCGCCGGCGCGGACACGACCTACATCACCATGGCGAATGCGCTGCAGGCATGGAGCCTGTTTCCCGACGAATATGCCAAGGTGCGCGCCAATCCCAAGCTGATCCGCAACGCCTTTGACGAGAGCCTGCGCTGGGATTCGCCATCACGCATGGCCGGGCGGATCACCGCGCAGGATGTCGAGATCGACGATTATCTGATCCCCGCCGGCACGCGCTGCGGGTTGATGTTCGCCGCCGCCAACCGCGATCCGCGCTTCTGGGACGCACCCGACGAATATCGGGTCGAGCGCGACCTGAAGCACAGCGTCGGCTGGGGCTATGGCGTCCACGCCTGCGTCGGCCGTACCCTCGCACAGATCGAGGCGCAGGCTTTGCTCGGCGCGATCGCGCGCGAGGTGACGAGCATCGAGAAGGCCGGCGAACCCGAACCGTGGATGACCACCGTCGGCCACGGCCCGACCCGTCTGCCGGTGAAGCTGCACTTCGGTGAGTGAGGCTGAGGTTGCCGCAAACAACCGTCACCCTGAACTCGTTTCAGGGTCCACCGTGCGTGCCGCACTGTCTGTGGTGAGGCTTGGTGGATGCTGAAACAAGTTCAGCATGACGAAGTGGGCGGCAGGCGGCCGACCCTCCTTACCTACGAAAACGGTCTCCTCCTCCTGCTCGGGGTGACGTTCGGTGTCGTCTTCATCGACCGCAATGCGCTCACCACGCTGATGCCGTTCATCCAGAAGGAGTTCGGCCTCAGTAACACGCAGGTCGGGCTGCTGGCGGCGTGCCTGTCGATCACCTGGGGGCTGTCGGGCTATGCGATCGGCGCGATCTCGGACCGGGCCGGGCGGCGCAAGCCGTTTCTGATCGCGGCGGTCCTGCTCTTCTCGCTGACCGCGATGGTGTCGGGCTTCGCGCAGGGTTTCCTCAGCCTGCTGGTCGCGCGGCTGGCGATGGGGCTGGCCGAGGGGCCGGTGTTTCCGCTGAGCCAATCCCTGCTCGCGACGACCTCGTCCGAGCATCGTCGCGGGCTCAATGCCGGGCTGATGCAGGCGACGATCACCAGCCTGATCGGGCTGATCGCCGCCCCCGTCCTGCTCGTCACCGTCGCGGACAGCCATGGCTGGCGCGCGGCTTTCTACGTCGCCTCCGTGCCCGGACTGCTCATGGCGCTGCTGATGGCGCGCTTCATCCGCGAGCCCAAGGTCGCGCGTCCGCTCGCGGCGGAAGGGCATGGGGGGATGCCGCAGATGGCGCTGCTGCGCGTGCGCAACGTCATGCTCTGCCTGGGCATCGCGATCTGCGAAGTCTCGTGGATGGTGATCGCCTGGGCGTTCCTGCCTCTCTATTTCACCCAGATCCGCCATTTCGCCCCCGAGACGATGGGCTATCTGATCGGTGCGCTCGGCGTTAGCTCTGCCATCTTCGGGCTGGCTTTGCCGGCTCTGTCCGATCGGATCGGGCGTAAGCCGGTGGTCGTCTTCTTCTCCGCGGTCGCCCTGATCATCCCGCTGGGGGTCGCCTTCGGCCCGCCCGATCCGCTGATGGCCGGCATATTGCTGCTGATCGGGTGGAGCGCGTCGGGCATCTTCCCGATCTTCATGGCGACGATCCCGGCCGAGAGCGTACCCGCCTCATCGCTCGGGGCCGCGATCGGGCTGGTCGGCGGACTGGCTGAAGTGCTGGGTGGCTTCTTCGGGCCACCGGCCGCCGGGCTGTTGGCGGATCGCTTCGGGCTCGATGCGCCGCTGGTGCTGATGGGCGTGTTGGCGGTGATCTCAACCATCCTCGCACTGGGCTTGATCGAGACCCATCCGCGCCGCAGGGCCGCGCCGTGAGCGACATCCACCACCGCATCCTCGCCATCCGCTACGGGCACCATACGCGCAAGGCCGCGGCGAACTTCATCGGCGGCGACGATCACGCGACCGACATGCCGCTCGATTATTATGTGTGGGCGATCGTGCGCGAGGGCCTGGCGCCGATCGTGGTCGATACCGGCTTCGACGCCGCCACCGCCGCGCGGCGCGGACGCGCGTTGCTCCGCCCGGTCGATCAGGGGCTGGCCGAGGCAGGGATCGATATCGCGGCGGTGGAGGACGTGATCGTCAGCCACATGCATTTCGATCATGCCGGCAGCCTGCCCCTGTTCCCCAAGGCGCGCTTCCATATCCAGGACGCCGAAATGGCCTTCTGCACCGGGCGCGCGATGACCGAGCGGGTGGTGCGCGCGCCGTTCGATGCCGCGCCGGTCGCGCAGATGATCCATATGCTGTTCGGCGATCGCGTCGTCTTCCACGCCGGCACGTCCCAAATCGCGCCGGGGGTGAAGGTCCACCATCTCGGCGGCCATACGGCGGGGCTGCAGGCGGTCGAGGTCGCGACCGCGCGCGGGCCGGTGATCCTCGCCTCGGATGCGGCGCACCTCTATGCCAATATCACCCGCGCGGTGCCCTTCCCGATCGTGATCGACGTTCCGGCCTATCTCGCCAGCCTCAAGCGGCTGCTCGATCTGGGTGGCGATCTCGATCATGTCATCCCCGGGCACGATCCGCTCGTGCTTTCGCAGTTCCCCCGGTCGCCGGCGCGACCGATATCGTGCGGGTCGATCTTCCCCCTGCGCGTCCAATCAAGGAGTGTTTATGACGAGCATCGGCTTCATCGGTCTTGGCCGGATGGGCGCGGGCATGGCGGGGCGCCTGGTGGGCGCCGCCGACGAGCTGATCGTGTACGACGTGAACGAGGCGGCGGTCGCCGATCTGGTCGCACAGGGCGCCAAGTCCGCCGGTTCGGCGAAGGAGATCGGCGCCGCGTGCGACGTGGTCTTCGCGAGCCTGCCGAGCCTCAAGATCGTCGAGGATACGTTGATCGGCCCCGACGGGGTCGCCTCGGGTGGGCGGGTGAAGGTGATCGTCGATCTCTCTACCTCGGGCTCGCAGCTCGCGCAGAAGCTCGACGCGGCGTTGCGCCCGCTCGGCATCGCCTCGTTCGACGCCCCCGTCTCGGGCGGGGTGAAGCCCGCGCGCGAGGGGCGGCTGTCGCTGATGGTCGCGGGCCCCAAGGCGCAGTGGGAGGAGATCGAGCCCCTGTTCCTGCGCATGGGCAAGCCCTTCTACATGGGCGAGACGCCGGGCGCGGGGCAGACGATGAAGCTCATCAACAATCTGATGGGCGCGGTCGCGATCGCGGTCACCGCCGAGGGCGTGACGATGGGCATCAAGGCCGGGCTCGACCCCGCTTTGATGATCGACGTGCTCAACCAGTCGACCGGCCGCAACTCGGCGACGCAGGACAAATGGCCGCGCTCGGTGCTGCCGCGCACGTTCGATTTCGGCTTCGCGACCGGGTTGAGCCTCAAGGATATGCGGCTGTGCGCCGACGAGGCGGCGGCGCTGGAGACGCCTATCCCACTGGGCAGCATCGCGCTCTCGCTGCTGGAGCGCACCGCCGAGAAATATGGCGAGGGCTCGGACTTCACCTCGATCGCGCGGATCGTCGAGGTCGATGCCGGGCTGGATCCGGAGCGGAAGGCTTAGATCCTCCCCGCTTTGCGGGAGGGGAACCATCGCGCAGCGATGGTGGAGGGGCGGTGCCACGAGCGTTGTACCCAGCCGGACCGCCCCTCCACCACGTCGCTACGCGACGCGGTCCCCCTCCCCTGCAAAGCAGGGGAGGATTTGATTACGGCATCACCTGCCTGACCGGCCGTACCAGCATCTCCTCCACCAGCACCCGCGCCGGCTGCGCAAAGGCGAACCCGATCGCATTGGCGATGTCCTCGGCTGTCAGCGCATCCAGCGCCGCGCGGCGTTTCTCCAGCATGCCGTCGGGCGTCTTGTCGCCCCATTCGGTCCAGACCGAGCCCGGCTCGATCACCGTAAAGCGGATGCCTTCCTCACCATATTCCTTGCGCAGGCAATCGTGGAAACCGATCACCGCGAACTTGGTGGCGTTGTAGACGCCCCAGCCTTCGATCCCGTAGCGGCCGCCGATGCTAGACACGGTCGCGACCATCGCCCCCGGCCGCCCCTTCAACAGCGGCAAGGCGGCATGGGTACAGTGGAGCACGCCGTAGATGTTGGCGTCGATCTGGGTCTTCCAGTCGGCCGGATCGGACTCGCCGAACTTGCCGTAGATGCCCACCCCGGCATTGTTGACGAGCAGGTCGAGCCCGTCGAACCGCTCGCCGACTTCGCCGAACAGCCGCTTCACGTCATCGGCATTGCCGACATCCGCGGTCACCGCAAACGCCGCGTCACCCAATTCCTCGGCCAGCGCCGCGATCCGATCCGCGCGCCGCGCGACCAGCGCGAGCTTCATGCCCTCGGCCACAAGCAGCCGCGCGGTCGCCTCGCCGATCCCGCTTGATGCGCCCGTGATGATCGCCGTCTTGCCGGTCAGGTTTTCCAGTTTCATGTCTCTTCCTTCGCTGCGCCCCGTCGCATCCGCATATGGGCGGTGTACCGGACGAGGATAATCGGCCCGTTTCGCAGCAGACTGCTGAAATCCAGCCACCAGTCAGGCGTCGGCGCCGATCGCGCGCACCAGATCGACGAACGCGCGTACCCCGCTCGGCAGCAAGCGGCGGCTCGGATAATAGATATGATAGCCCGGGAAAGGCGGGGTCCAGTCATCGAGCAGGGTCACCAGATCGCCGCGCGCGATCGCGGGTTCGGCGATCGCGGCGATGACGAAGGCGATGCCGACGCCGGCCACCGCGGCAGCGACCGCCTGCTCCATCGTGCCGACCGTGATCGGCCCGGTCACGTCGATCGCCCATTCCTGCCCGCGATGCTCGAACTCCCAGCGATAGAGCTTGCCGCTGCCGAGCCGGAAGCGGATGCAATCGTGCCGCGCGAGATCGTCGGGCACTTTGGGTGCGCCATGCGCGGCGACATAAGCGGGCGAGGCGATGGCGATGAAGCGCTCGTCGCCGCCGAACGGCACCGCGATCATATCCTGCGGCACAGCCTCGCCCAGCCGCACGCCGATATCGAAGCCTTCGGCGATCACGTTGACCCAGCGTTGATCGGTGACGAGATCGAGATGGACGTCGGGATAGAGACGCCGGAATTCGGGGACGATCCGCCGCAGCAGGATCTCGTTGCCGCGCGCCGAGGCGTTGATCCGCACCGTGCCGTTGGGCCGCTCGTTGAGCATGCGGATATCGGCGAGCGCCTCGTCGAGCCCAGTCAGGACCGGACTGAGGCTGCCAAGCAATCGGCTGCCCGCCTCGGTCGCGGCGACGCTGCGGGTGGTGCGGTTGAACAGGCGCAGGCCGAGCCGTTCCTCCAGCCCGCGCATCATATGGCTCAAGGTCGAGGGCGAGACGCCGAGTTCGTCGGCGGCGGCGCGGAAGCTGCGATGGCGTGCGATCGTCGTGAAGGCCGAGAGTTCGACGAGGGTGGGACGGTCATTCATGGCCTTTGGCCACTAACGCATGCGCATTATGCGGGATAGTCGCTGGAGCGCGCGCGGCCTAATTCAGCCTCCGTCCAAGCCCCCCAGCACGGAGTCCCCCATGCAGACCAAGGCCTTTGCCGCCCAGACCCCCCAGAGCCCGCTCGCCGAAACCGTCATCGAGCGGCGCGAGCCCGGGCCGAAGGATGTGCTGATCGACATCCTCTATTGCGGTGTCTGCCATTCCGATCTCCACACTGCGCGCGGCGAGTGGGAGGGCATCCGCTTCCCGTCGGTGCCGGGCCACGAGATCGTCGGCCGCGTCACGCAAATCGGCGGCGAGGTGAGCAAGGTCGCGGTCGGCGATATTGTCGGCGTCGGCTGCATGACCGACAGCTGCCGCGTCTGCGCCTCGTGCCACGACGGCCTCGAACAATATTGCGAGGGCCCGCACGGCTTCCAGCAAACCTATAGCGGCTGGCTCGACGGCTATGGCGAGAATACGCTCGGCGGCTATTCGGCGGCGATCACGGTCGACGAGCATTTCGTGCTCAAGGTCAACCATGGCGAGGCCGATCTGGCCGGCGTCGCGCCTCTGCTGTGCGCGGGCATCACCACCTGGTCGCCGCTGCGCCATTGGAATGCGGGCCCGGGCAAGAAGGTCGGCGTCGTCGGCATCGGCGGGCTCGGCCATATGGGCATCAAGCTCGCCCATGCGCTCGGTGCGCACGTCGTCGCCTTCACCACGTCGGAGAGCAAGCGCCAGGACGCACTCGATCTCGGCGCCGACGAGGTGGTGATCTCGAAGGATCCGGAGGCGATGGCCGCGCATACGCGCAGCTTCGATCTGATCGTCGATACCGTCGCCGCCAGCCACGACCTCGACGCGTTCATCACCCTGCTGCGGCGTGACGGCGCCCTGGTGCTGGTCGGCGCGCCCGAACAGCCGCACCCCTCGCCCTCGGTTTTCCCGATGCTGCTCGGCCGCCGCTCGCTTGCGGGCTCCGCAATCGGCGGGATCCCCGAGACGCAGGAGATGCTCGATTTCTGCGCCGAAAAAGGCATCACCGCGCAGATCGAGATGATCGCGATGCAGGATATCGAGGCGGCCTATGCGCGCATGCTGAAGAGCGATGTGAAGTATCGGTTCGTGATCGATATGGCTTCGTTGAAGTGAGGTAGGCGGGAGGGAGCGACTCCCTCCCGTTCGTCCCGAGCGTAGTCGAGGGGCGCTTAGCGACAGCACGATCGCTGCCTAACGTGTCTCGACTTCGCTCGACACGAACGGAGCTCCCCCGCCCGTTCCCACAAGCCACCGCGCACCGGCTTGACCCCCGCTCCGCTTGACCTACGATACCCCGCATAAGGATCGGCCCGAACCGGCCGGCGGGAGAGACTGGAATGGCGCTGCTCGAGAAGCTCAGCACCGACAATATGGCGCCGCGCGACCGGCTGCCTTTCTGGAACGATCTGGCCGTGCGTATGGTCGCGCCGGTCAGGATCGAGGCGCTCGGCGGCCATGATTTCAAGGCGAGCATGCAGTGGCGCCGCCTCAAGAATCTCGAAATCCTTGCCCCCACCTCCTCCCCCGCCCAGATCATCGGGGGCGAGGATCAGGCAGCCGGAGTGCTCAATCTCCAGCTCCAGCATATCGGCCGCAGCACCAACGTCACCGCCGGGCGCACCAGCGTTCTGGAGGAAGGCGATTTCATGCTGTTCGATCCGTCGATGCCGATGAACACCAGCTTCGTCGAGCCGACCCAGGTGCTCGTGCTGCGGCTACCTCTGGCCTATACCGAGGCGCGCATGCCCCGCCTGCGGCAGATGGCGGGGGTGAAGATGCCAGGGCGCACGGGGCCATCGGCACTCTTTTCAAGCTTCATCCGCAATGCGTGGGCGCAGCTTCAGTCGGACGATTGCGACTGGGCCGATACGCTCGACGAGGTGATCTGGCCGTTGCTCGACATGGCCTATTCGTCCGAGCGGATCGTCACCGCCGACGTATCACGCCGCGACGAGCGCCGCCGCGCCTTGTTCGCGGCGGTGAGCGACAATCTGTGCGACCCGGATCTGGACTCGCGCCTGATCGCGCGCGCGATGGGGGTGAGCCCGCGCTACGTGCAGATGCTGTTCGCCGAGATGGCGACCACGCCGAGCGCGTTCATCCAGGAGAAGCGCCTCGATCTGGCGGCGCAACGGCTGGAGCGCGATGGGCCGAAGGTGGCGATCACCGACGTCGCGTTCGATGTGGGGTTCAACGATCTCAGCAGCTTCTGCCGGGCGTTCAGGCGCCGGTTCGACGTGTCGCCGCGGGATTATCGGGCGGGGATGAGACGCGCCGCGCGGCTGAATTCCTAATCCTCCCCGGCACGGGGAGGATCTATTCAATGCCGGATCGTCGATAGCGCGCCACCGTCGACCGGCCAGGCCGATCCGTTCACGAATGACGCCTCGTCGGACAGCAGGAACGACACGACATGGCCGACCTCGGCCGGCTTGCCGCAGCGATCGAGCGTCGCCACGCGCCCGAGAGTCCTGAGGCCCTCCTCGATCCCGCCCTTGAACATCTGCACCAGGATCTCGTTGAGCAAAGGTGTCTCGATCACGCCGGGCTCGACGCAATTGACGCGAATGCCGAGCGGGCCGAGGTCGCTGCCGGCGGTACGGGTGAGGCCGACCACGCCGTGCTTGGCGGCATTGTAGGGCCCACCACCCGCCAGACCGCGTTCCGAGCCGATCGAGGCCGTGTTGACCACCGCGCCTTTGCCCTGCGCGACCATCTGCTTGAGCACATAATGCAGGCCGAGAAACACGCCGCGCAGGTTGACCGACATGATACGATCATATTCGGCGATCGGATATTCGTGGATCGGCGCGATTGCGCCTTCGACGCCGGCATTGTTGAAGAAGCCGTCGATCCGTCCGAATTTGGCGACGGTCGCATCGACATAGCCGATGACATCCTCTTCCTTGCTGCAATCGGCGCGGAAGGTTTCGATGGTGGCGCCGGTCGCGCGCAGCTCGGCCCCGCGCGCCTCCAGCGCATCGCCGGTGATGTCGACCAGCATCAGCCTGGCGCCCTGCGACGCGAGGATCTCGGCGGTGGCGAAGCCGATAGCGCCCGCGGCGCCGGTGATGATGATCGCGCGGTCCTGATGGTTCGGCATGTCAGCCCTTTCGGAACGGGAGGGTGAGCAGGAAGAAAATCAGCTTCGGCGTGAGCAATTTGAGCGCGGCGCGCGCTTCCTCGGGCGTCAGCCGCGCGGTCATCGGCATGGTGCCGAACACCTTGCCCTTGAGCACCAGATCGTCGCCCTTCCGCTCGATCTTGCTGATCGTCATCAGCTCGCTCTTGTCGGCGGAGTAGATTTTCACGAGGCACCCCCAACCATATCGTCATGCCAGCGAAGGCTGGCATCTCGGGAGGCAAGCGCGCTCTCTAATCTCCCAAGATCCCAGCCTTCGCTGGGATGACGCTGGAGGTGGGCCAGCTTGGGCATCATACCCGCACATCCTCGATATCGATGTCGATATCCTCAAGCAGCACCTGCGCGGTCGCGCGGCCCGCGCCGAACACGCCGCCGCCGGGATGTTGGAACGGGCCGACCAGGAACAGCCGGTCGACGCCCGGCACGCGATACTGGCCGAGTTCGGGCGTCGGGCGATGCGCGCCCGACTGGTAGGTCGTCGTGGCGATGCCGTGGAGATCGCCGCGCAGGAAGCTCGGCGAGGTGCGCTCCATATCGACCGGCGAATCGACGTGGAAATCGAGGATCGCGTCGGGGATATTCTCGATGAAGACGCCCATGCGATCGATCATCACCTTGGCATAATCGCGCTTGGTATCGTCCCAGCTCGCGCCGTCGGGGCGATGATAAGGCACATAATCCCATGCGTGCAGGATCGCCTTGCCCTCGGGCACGCGGCTCGGGTCGAATTGCGAGAGTGAGCCGAGGCCGACGAGCGGCGTGCGGACGAAGCCGCCATAGCGAAGATCGTCGAACGCGCGGCGGAGCGTCTCGTAGCTTTCGGGCATCAGCTCGATCATCACGGCGTCGACATCGGGCGCCTTGAACCTGAGCGGGGCGTCGAGCGCTGCATGGACGGTGATGCAGGCGGCGTCGGTGATCTGGGTGCGCAGGGCACCGGCGGCGACCGGTGCGGGCAGGCTCGGCACCAGCTCGGGCAGCAGATGCGGGTGGATCGCGCCGATGATCGCGTCCTTGGCCATATGGCGCGTGCCGTCTTCCAGCACGACCCCGGTTGCGCGGCCGCCCGAGGCGAGCACCTCGCGCACCTCGGCGTTGGCGATCACCTGACCGCCATGCGCCTCGATACAGGCGATCAGCGCGTTGGTGAGGCTGCCGCTGCCGCCTTGCGCGACGCCGAAGCCGAACTTCTCGAGGAATCCCAGGAAGACGTACATGCCGATGCCGGTCGCCTTCTCGTCGGGCGAGACGAGATTTTCGCCGGCGACGCGCGCGAAGTGCATCCGCACCTCATCACTCTCGAAGAGTTCGCACAGATGGTCGTGGCTCGACATCTGCATGACGCGCCATAACTCGCGCCCCTCATGGCTCGAATCGAGCATCATGTTGCCCGCGCCGACCGGCATCGGCGGCGTGTAGAGCGAGGCCTGGATCATCGGCAGCCATTGCGCCGCCTGCGCCGAGACCTTGCGGAAGGCGTCGGCATCCCTGGCCGAAAATTTGGCGATATCGGCGGCCGATTTCTCGCTGTCGCGATACAGTTTGAGCGTTCGGCCATCCTCGAACACCGACATCATCGGGGTTTCGGGGAAGAGATATTTGAGCCCGTAGCGGCTCTTGAGCCCGAGCTCGTCATGCACCAGCAGCGGATTGCCCTGGATGAAGATGTGGCTCATCGAATGCTGATCGTGGCGGAAGCCGGGCCGGGTCAGCTCGCGCGTGACCACCCCGCCGCCGAACCAGGGGTTGCGCTCCAGCACGAGCACCTTCTTGCCCGCGACCGCGCAATAGGCCGCGGCGACGAGCCCGTTATGGCCCGAGCCGATGGCGATGATGTCGGCGTCGGCCATGCTCAAGCGCTCCAGAAAAGCCCTCTCCCTGTGGGAGAGGGTTGGGTGAGGGTTTCCAGGCTGTGAGGTGGGACGCGTCGGCTGACGCCGCCGCTCCCCCTCACCCCAACCCTCTCCCCGCCGGGGAGAGGGAGTCCGGTTGGCGCTCGCGTTCGTGTCACACGCACGCCGAGACCACGATGTCCGACAGCTTCTGGAAGCGCTCGATATTCGCCGCCTGCGTCATCACGCCTGCGGTCAGGCAGGCGAAGCTCACGTCCAGTTCGGGATCGACCCAGAAGAGCGCGCTGCCAGCACCATAATTGCCGAACGTCTCGGGCGAGGTCAGCGTGCCGAGCTGGTGGTTGAAAATCTTCGTGCCGCGCACGTTGAAGCCGAGACCCATATAAGCCGGCCCCGGCTCCCAGCCCGAACGCACCGCGACGCCGCGATAGAGTTCGTTGGGCATGTCCGCGGTCCACACCTTGCGCGCGACCGCGATCGTGCGCGGCGAGAGGATGCGCACGCCATCGAGCTCGCCGCCCCGGCGCAGCATTTCGGCGAAGCGTGACAGATCGGGGACGCTCGACGCGCAGCCGACATGCGGCGCCTCGACATCGGGATCCTCGAACAAGGCATGGTCGCCGGGAAGCGTACGGCTGAGATGCTTGATCGGCACGGTGCCGCGCATATCGGGCTTGACGTGGCGATCGCGCAGATCGGGGCGCAGCCCCATCGAGGTGCTCGTCATGCCGAGCGGTTCGAACAGATCCTCGCGCAATATATCGCGGAAGCGGCGGCCCTTGGGATCGGTGCGGCGCAGCGCCTCCCCCATCAGCACATGGTTGGCGAGCGGCGAATAATCGCAACGCTGGCCGGGCTCGACCAGCCCATGGACATTCTCCACCACCGCCTCGAGCAATTCCTGCAAATTGTCGAGATACATGCCGGGCTTCGGCATCCACACACCCGGCATACCGGTAGTGTGGGTGAGCAGGTGGAAAAAGGTCACGCGGTCGCGGGGTGACCCGGTGAATTCGGGGATGATGTCGGCGATGCGCGTGGTGAGCGCGAACCGGCCCATCTCGATGGCGCGCAGGATCAGGATGTTGGTGAAAGCCTTGCTGGTCGAGAAGATCGAGAAGACGCTGTCCTTCGCCAGCGGCTTCGTCCCCTCGGAATCGCCCGCGCCGATCGCCTCGTCGAAGCCGACCGCGCCGCCGCGCGCGACCTTCAGCACCGCACCGAAATAGGCGCCTTTGGCGACATCCTGTTCGATCACCGTCTTCAGGTGATCGAGCCGTTCCTGCGAAAAGCCGCTCATGGCTTCACTCTCCCAAAAACCGATCCGTCCCCCTGATCGTCATCCCAGCGAAAGCTGGGATCTCAGGAGGATAAGAGCGCCCGCTACTCTCCCGAGACTCCAGCCTTCGCTGGGGTGACGATGGAGGGCAGGCGCCAACTACCCCGCAGCGATGATGCCGCCGTCGATCGCCAGCATCGCCCCGTTGATGAATTCCGCATCCGGGCTCAGCAGGAAGGCCACCGCCTTCGTCACGTCGTCCACCCGCCCGATCCGGCGCAGCGGGATCGAGGCGGCCCGCTTGGCATATTCCTCCTCGGTGACGAAACCGAGCGTCGCCGGCGTCGGCACCGAGCCAGGCGCGATCGCATTGACGCGAATCCCGCGCGGGCCGAGCTCGCCCGCCAGCACCTGCGTCAGCACCGCCACCGCGCCCTTGATCGCGGTGTAGGCGCCGGTGTTGGGCCGCCCGCGATAGGCGACGGGCGAGGAATAATTGATGATCCGCCCGTCGGTGCCGTCCTCGTGGTTTTCGAGGAAGGCCTGCACGCCCCAGAACACCGTTTTGAGGCCGGCATCGAGCATGCGCTGGAGCGTATCCTCGGTCACAGCCTCGATCCGCTCGTAGACCAGCACCGACGCATTGTTGATCAGCGCGTAGAGCTTGCCATGCTTGCCGGCGAAATCGGCCGCGGTCGCCTTGAAGTTGGCCTGCTTCGACAGATCGACCGCATAGCTTTCCGCCGTACCGCCCGCCGCGCGCACCGCATTGGCGACCTTCTCGGCCGACGCGCCGTTGATATCGCACACCGCGACGATCGCGCCGAGGCTGGCGAGATGCAGCGCCAGCCCCTCGCCGAGCCCGCGCCCGGCGCCCGAGATCAGGATCGGCTTGCCGGCGAGATCGGTCATGACGTCATGCCGAACAGGCGGGCGACATAATGGCTGTCCATATATTCGTGCAGCCGCGCGATCTTCCCGTCCTTGAGGCGGAAGATCCAGGCATAATCGTTGCGATATTCGCGCCCGTCGGGCAGCCCGCCGACGCTGTAGCTCTCGACCGCGACCATATCCCCATCCGAGATCAACGCCTTCACGAACACCTTCGGATCGCCCTCGTTGAACATCCCGCGCACGGGGCCGAGGAAATCGTCGATGATCTGATTGCCCTTATATTCGCCGGCGCCGGGAATATCCTTCACCATCGGCTGCCACACCGATTTATCGTTGAGGAACGGGCGGATATTGTCGAGATCGCCGGTCGAAAGGCCGGTGAAGAAATCGAGCACGAGCTGCTCGTTGGCGTTCTTCGCGGTGACGCTCATTTCGTGATGCCCCTCTCCTCGTCGGTCGCGGGAGGCATTTGCGGGATGTGCCCGCCCTGGTGCAGCGCCACCGAGCCGATCCGCTTCTTGAATTTCCAGCCCTCCGCGGTGCGCACGAACACGTCGTCGAACGCGCCGAAGAAGATGCCGCCGCCTTCCTTGGGCGTGCTGCGATCGGGATCGGGGTTCGAGATCATCGTGACGTAGCTGCGGCCGCGCGCCTCGTCCTCCGACACGACCTCGATCAGGATGTTGGTCATGACATGCTGGGTCATGATCGGCTTGCGGTTGCGGAAGATGTTTCCCACCGCCGTGCGCCCGTAATAAGGGTGGGTCGGATCGAGCGGCCGCGCAAATTCGCAATCATCGGTGAACAAAGCCGCGAGCGCGTCATTCTCCTTGTAATCGTTATATTGCGCGAACTGCAGCACGAGCCGCTCGCACGCGCGTTCGATCAGAAGCCGCTGGATATCGTCCATCACCCCTCCTTATTCGCCGCTTCGATCTCGGCAAATGCTTCGTTGGCGATGCGGAAGCTGTCGACCGCGCACGGCACGCCGCCGTAGATCGCGACCTGCAGCAGCACTTCGCTGATCTCTTCCTTGGTCACCCCGTTGGTGAGCGCGCCGCGGACATGTGCCTTCAACTCGTGCGAGCGATTGAGGATCGAGATCATCGCCAGGTTGAGCATCGAGCGATCGCGCTTCGACAGGCCCTCACGCCCCCAGACCGCGCCCCAGCAATATTCGGTGACGAGATCCTGCAGCGGCTTGTTGAAGCTGTCGGCGCGCGCGAGCGCCTTGGTGACATACTCCTCGCCGAGCACGGCCTTGCGGATTTCGAGACCCTTGTCGTAGGTTTCCTGACCCATTTGGAATTCCTTCAGTTTACAGCGCTGTAGAGCGCGTCGATCAGCCGGCGCGCGCGGGGGCCGTTATCGCCGACCGCATGCATCTTGTTGCAGGCATAAGAGAAACCGAGCTTGGCATCGGGATCGCCGAAGCCGATCGATCCGCCGATGCCGTGATGCCCGAACGAGCGCGGATTGGGGCCCATATAGACCGCGACCGGCGAGTTGAGCAGCACGCCGAGCGCCTGATGATAGGGGCGTTCCTGCAGCAATTCGGTCTGGTTGTGCTGTTCGGTGATCATGGCTTCCATGCCACCGCGCGACATCAGCGAAACGCCGTCGACCTCACCCACCGTGGCGCCGTATATGCGGGCCACGCCGCGGGCATTGCCGTGGCCGTTGCCGCTGGCGATCTCGACCTCGCGCCAGATCTTGGAGTTGAGCGTGTCGTACCAAGGCTCGTCCGGATTTTGGCGGAAGGCGAGCGGGCGCAGGGTCGTGCCGTCCCACACCGGATCCTTCGGCATCTCGACATCCTTGGCCGCGAACAGCCGCGCGCCGAGATTGGGCATCACCTCGGCGACATGGCTCTGCTCGTCGGCCGTCATGCCGCCGATATAATATTCGGCATGAAGCGGGGTCGTGACCTCGGACCGCAGGAAGGGGCCGATCGTCTTGCCGGTGGCGCGGCGCAGCACTTCGCCGAGCAGAAAGCCCTGGTTATGGACGTGGTAGGCCGCCTGCGTGCCCGGCTCCCACAGCGGCTCCTGCACCTCGAGCGCCTTCACATAGGCTTCGCGATCGTAGAAACCGCCCGGCCACATCGGATCGTTGGTGAGGACCGGGATTGCCGCGCGATGATCGAGCAGCCAGCGCACCGGGATGTCGGCCTTCCCGTTTTGCGCGAATTCGGGCCAGTAATGCGCGACCGGCAGGTCGATATCGATCAGCCCGCGATCGACCGCCATGTTGAAGCAGATGCCGGTGACGCCCTTGGCGACCGACATCATGCACACAGTGCTCGCGGCATCCCACGGATCGGTGCGCGCCCCGTCGCGATAGCCGCCCCAAATGTCGACCACGGTCTTGCCGTCGATCACGACCGAGCAGGCGGCGCCGGTCTCGTCCTCGTGGACGAAATTCTCCTTGAACGCGTCGACCACCGGCCGGAAGGCCGCCTCGTAGCTGCCGCGCACCGGAAAGTGCGAACCGCGGGCCTCGACCTCTTCGTTCAGCTGCTCGCTCACGCCGCTCTCCTTGCTTCGTCCGACCCCTAGGAAGGGGGCGGTGGACCGGCTTGGCGGGGAGCGAAGGCGGTTTGATCGCTTGCGAAGGGTGGGGCCGGAACGATAGCGGCGATCGCATCGCCTACCCGTCATGCTGAACTCGTTTCAGCATCCACCAGGCACCCGCACGGGCAGTGCGGCACGCACGGTGGACCCTGAAACGAGTTCAGGGTGACGGGTGGAGGACGCTGGCGATTGCCCTCAATAGACGCCCCAGATCTCGACGGTCAGTCGCGCCTTCGGCGGATCCAGCAACAGGCTGCTATTATCCGACAAATCCGCCTCGGCGCTGCGCAACCGCGCATATTTGCCCGCGGTCGCGACCGCCGCCTGTTCGGCCGTGCGCAATATCGTCGGCCGCAGGAACACGAACAAGGTCCGCTTGGTCTGCGACAATTTCCGGCTCTTGAAGGCGTTGCCGATGATCGGAATGTCGCCCAGCACCGGAACCTGGCTTTTCGAATTGATCCGATCGTCCGAGATCAGGCCGCCGAGCACGATCGTCTGGGCATTGTCCGCCAGCACGGTCGTCTGGATCGAGCGGCGGTTGGTGATCAGATCGGCCGCGCCCGAGACCGGGTCGGTCAGCGACGACACCTCCTGGCTCACGTCGAGCCGCACGACCTCGCCGTCATGAATGCGCGGAATAATGCGCAAGGTCAGGCCGACATCCTGCCGCTCGATCGTCGTGAAGGGCGCGGTCGTGCCGCCGGCGAGCGTCGTATAGCTGCCGGTGCGGAACGGCACGTTCTGGCCGACCACGATCTGCGCGGGCTGGTTGTCGAGCGTGGTGATGCTCGGGGTCGAGAGCAGATTGGCCTTGCTCGACGTGCCGAGCGCCTGGACGAGCAGCTGGAAGCTGTCGCCGGACGAGATCGCGCCGGTGAAGCCGCTCGAACTCGCCACCGCCGCCAGCGGCACGTTGAGCGCGGCCAGCACGTCGCGGATGCCGACATCGATATTGGTGAAGCTGCTGGTCGCACCGGTGACACCGGGCAGGTTCTTGCCGAGCCCGAACTGGACGCCGAGCGCCTCCGCCTTGTCGCCGGTGATCTCGACGATCGCCGCCTCGATCATCACCTGCGGGCGGCGGACATCGAGTTGCTCGACCATCGACTGGATCTGGGCGAGGTTGGCGGGCGTCGCGCGCACCACGATCGCGTTGAGTTCGGGCGCCGACTGGACGGCGAGATCGGGGGTCGAGAAACCGGTCGATTGCGGGCTGGACGAGGAGAGCGGCAGCGTCGTCGAGGAGGTGGTCGTCGCGGTCGTGGTCGCCCCCGTCACCGGATTGGTCGCAAGGGTCGAAGGCGTATTCGTGATCGAGGTACCGATCGCCCCCGCGCCGATCGTCGGATTGGCGTTGGCGAGGGTCCGCGCGATCGGGTTGGGCGATTGATCCTGCCCGCCGAGCAATCCGCGCAGCACATCGGTCACGCTTTCGGCATCGGCATTCTTGAGGCGGATGACGCGCGTGATCGGGGTGGCGCCGCCGGGACGGTCCATCCGCTCGGCCATGTGCTTCGCTTCGCCGACCGAACGCGGATCGCCGCGCACCAGCACGACATTGCTGCGCTCGTCGACCGCGACCTTGGGCGCGCTCTCGGCCGTGCCGAACAGGCTCTGGATCGCCTGGCCGACTTCCTTGGCGCTGGCGCGGGCGAGCGTGATCGTCTCGAACGCGGTGCCACCGCTGCCGTCGAGCGCGCGGGCGAGCGCCTCGATCCGGCGGATATTGTCGGCATAATCGGTGACGACGATCGCGTTGGGATTGGTCAGCGGCTCGACGCTGCCGAATTGTGCGACGATCGGGCGGAAGATCCGCGCCGCCGTCTCGGGCGCGACATTGTGCAGGCGGATCAGCCGCGTCGTCACCTGCGCGCCGGGGTAACCGCCGCCGACGTCGCGCACCGCATTGGCCTGGGGCACCACCCGCCACACCCGCCCGCTGCGCACGGCGGCGAAACCATGGACGCGCAGCACCGATTGGAACAGATCCCACACCGCTTCATTCGAGAGCGGCTCGGCCGAGGTGACCGTGACCTGTCCGCGCACCTGCGGATCGAGGATCAGGGTGCGTCCGGTGATGCGCGAAATCTGATCGGCGACCGCGGCGATATCGACATCGTGCATGTTGACGACGACATCGGCCCCAGGCTGAAATGGGGTCGGCGGCGGGACCTGCCCGACCGCGGCGCCGGCGAGCGCGAGAATCGGGAGCAACGCCTTCATCGGATCGGCACCGAGAGCGTCAACTTCTGGCCGGCGCGGACGATATCGATCCGCGCCGATCCGGCGGCGACGATCGGCTGGAGCAGGGCCGGGTTGCGCGTCAGTTCGAGCGCGGGCGCGCCGTTGATCGCGACGATCTGATCCCCCGGCAGCAGCCCGGCCATCCGCATCGCCGCATTGGGATTGTTGACCGCAAGCCCGGCCCCCGAGGCGACCGCGCCGAGACTGTCGAGCAACGGCGCGCTGCTCGGCGGCGCCGGGGTCGTGACGGGCGGCGTGGACACGGGCGCGGCACCACCAGTCGCGCGCGGAAAGCCCAGCATCGTGCGTGCGCCACCGCTCAGCAGCACGACATGATCGATCGCGATCGAATCGATCGTCGCCCCGCCGACCGCCTGCCCCATCCCGAACGCGATCGGCGCGGCATCGCCGACCGAGATCAGGACGGTCGAGGCACTGCGCGGTTCGGCAAGCAGGATGCCGCGTAGCGTGAGCGGCTGGTCGGACGCCTGCATCGACGTACCCGGCGCGGCCCCGAACGGCGCCAGCGCGATCAGGGGCGCGATATCGACCGGGGGCGTCGGGCGCGCGGCGACCGGGCTGGCGCCGAACCGCGTGCCGGGATCGCCGAGCAACCGCCATGTGAGCCCCGCCAGCGCGACGCCGACCGACACCACCACCAGCCCCGTGAAAATATCGGCGCCGATCCGCGCCTGCCGTGGCGTCATCGCCGGCCCCGATCGAGGAAGCCGTCAAGCCGGTAGAGTGGGCTCGCGCCGACGGGGCCCACCGCGATCTCGACATGATCGAGATCGGGATCGGCGCTGCCTCGGTGCGTAACCGCAACCTGCCATTGCTGCCCCAGCATTTCCACCCGATCCTCACCCGAGCCGCGATCCTTGCCACCAACCTCCAGTTCCGCAAGTCTATTCTCCGCCACCCAGCGCGCGGCTGCCCGCGTTTCGAGCGCATGCACGCGATCGACATGCCCCTCGACTGCGGCGATCACGCTCACCCCGGCGATCGCGACGATCGCCAACGCGACCAGCGCCTCGAGCAGAGTGAAGCCCGCTTCAGCGGCACGGCTCATCCCCCCGCCTTCGCCGAGGCTGCCACGCCATCGAAAGCGATCGCCCAGCCCGTGCCCCTGGCCGGAACGAGCCGAAGATCGAGGGGGCTACCACCGCCGTCGGCCCCGATCACGACCGGAGCGGCGCCGGCACCTTCGAGCGTCAGGCCGGACGGGAGAGTGTAAGGCTCCAGGGCAGGCGCGGTCTCGTCCCGCCATCGCCCCGCCTGTCGCACAAGGAAACGATAGCCGCTTCTGCCGCCCACGAACGCGACCGGCCGGCCGGTGACCATCGTCTCGTCCGCGGCCAGTTCGAGCCGCGCCGCGAGCCGCCGTGCCTCGACCTCGGCCCCGCGTCCACTGCCCGCACCGGCGCTCAGCACCACCGTGCCCGCCATCACCCCGACGATCGCAAGCACGACCAGCATCTCGACCAAGGTGAGGCCGCTTTCGCGTGGATCTGGTGCGATCATCCCTCGGGTCTATCGCCGATCGTCCCTTCCAGCCACCAGAGGTTGAACCGGCCCGGGCGAGATTCAGCCGAAGCGATAGCCCGAAATCCGCGTGCCCATCACCGTCCCGCCGAAATCATGCTCGCCCGGTGCGCTCGACGCGCCAGCCGCGACCATCAGCGGGATCAGATGCTCTTCGCGCGGATGCAAGACGCGTCCTGCCGGCGCATCGGCCCAGCCCGCGAACAGCCTGGCGCGCTCCGCGGGTTCGGCGGCTGCCGCGCCGGTCAGCCACTGATCGAACGCCTGACTGTAGGGCAGCGCGCGCGGATCGCCGTAAGCGCGCATGTTGTGGAAGCTCATCCCCGACCCGACGATCAGCACGCCCTCGTCGCGCAAGGGCGCCAGCGCCCGGCCGGCGGCAATATGCAGCGCCGGATCGAGCGAACGATCGAGCGACATCTCCACCACCGGAATGTCCGCGTCGGGAAAGGCGACCTTGAGCGGCACGAACACGCCATGATCCCAGCCGCGCTCATAATCGACCCCGGCGGCGAAACCGGCATCGACCAGCAGCGCGGCCGCACGCTTGGCGAGATCGGGATCGCCCGGCGCATCGTAGCGCAGCTCATAGGTGTGCGGCGGGAAGCCGTAATAGTCGAACAGCAAGGGCGGATTTTCGCCGCCGGTGAAGGAGAAGCCACGCGTCTCCCAATGGCCCGAGACGACGAGGATCGCCTTGGGTTTCCTGGCCAGGCTGGCGGGCAGCCCGCGCAGGTAATCGGCGAGCGGGGTCCACATCCCCTGCGGATCGTCCATGAAGAAACATGGGCCGCCGCCATGCGGGATGAAGAGCGAGGGCAGAGCTGGGTCGGTATCCATCGGACCTATTTTAGGTGATCGACGTCCCGTGTGAAGCCCCGCGCGTCAGCCGTTCCGCGATCATCCGTGCCAGATCGGCGACGTCGAAGGGCTTGCGCAGGAGCGCGGACGGATCGTCCATCACGGCATCCAGCTTGGCGCTGTCGGCATAGCCGCTGATGAAGATGATATCGAGATTGGGCTGAAGCTCGCGCGCCTGCCGGGCCACCTCGGCACCGTCCATATCGGGCATGGCGAAATCGAGCACGAGCAGTTCGGGCTTGCGCTCGCGCAAGGCGCGCAGCGCCGACGCGCCGCTGGCATAAGCGGGCGCGGCATATCCCAGTCCGCGTAAGGTCTCGGTCATGACGCGGCGGACATCGTCGTCATCATCGACGACCATCACCTCGATGCCGTGACGCGGCGCGCGCGGCAGACCGATCGTGCTGATTTCGCTCTCGCCATCCGCCGGAAGATCGGCCGATCCGGCCCGCCGCAACAGGATGGTGACGGTCGTGCCCTTGCCCGGCTGCGATGTCATCCGCAGCGTGCCGCCCGATTGCCGGGCCATGCCGAAGACCGTGCTGAGCCCAAGCCCGGTGCCCCGCCCCAAGCCCTTGGTCGTGTAGAAGGGCTCGAGCGCGCGTTCGAGCACCTCCTCGCTCATGCCGGCCCCGTTATCGGCGACAGCGATTTCGCAATAATCCCCCGGTTCGAGATCCTCGTCGCGCTCGATCGAGACGATACGGGTCGAGACGATCAGGCGGCCGCCATCGGGCATGGCATCGCGCGCATTGATCGTGAGGTTGAGCAGTGCGAGTTCGAGCTGGGTCTGGTCGGCGAGCGCGACGCAAGGCTGCGGATCGAGGAAGGTGATCAATTCGGTCTTGGGGCCGACGCTGCTCTGGATCAGGCTGCCCATGCCGGCGAGCAGCTGGTGGAGATCGATCGCCTTCAATTCGAGGCGCTGGGTGCGCGAGAAAGAGAGCAGCTGGCCGGTCAGCCGCGTGCCGCGCGCGACGCCCTTCATCGCATTCTCGGCCCAATGGGCGACGCGATCGGGCGCGTCCGAGCGACGCCGGATGAGATCGAGATTGCCGCTGATCGCCTGGAGCAGATTGTTGAAATCGTGGGCGATGCCGCCGGTCAGCAGGCCGATCGCCTCGATCTTCTGCGCCTGGACGAGCGCCGCCTCGGCGGTTTCGCGCTGGAGGATCTCACCGGTCAGATTGGCGAGCGCGCGGTCCCGCTCGCGTACCGTTGCGGCGAGTTCGGCATTGGCAAGCTGAAGCTGGCTCGGCGAGGGGATCGCCAGCGCCTTGGGGATGAGCGGCCACAATAGGATCGCGGTCGGCACCGACGCGGCCGCCGTCACCGCCTTGATCAGCGCCTCCGCGCCATAATCGCCGTGCCACAGATTCCACACCGCCATGACGTGGGTCGATCCGCACGCGCAGATGAACAATGCGAACAGCCACAGCACCCCGCCGAATTCGATATCCTGCCGTCGCCGGACGAGGCTGATGAGGGCGAGCGGGATCGAGAAATAGGCGGTCGCGATCAGCAGATCGGCGATAACGTGGGTCCAGATCAGCTCGGGCTGCCACAACAGGCAATAACCGTGGGGCGCATACCCCCCTGAAAGGAGCTCGTTGAAGAAACCGGACATGGCTGCCTTTTCCCCCGGGCAGAAAAATCCCCGCAGACTAACCTCAATGGCGCGTTAAGAGAAACTGCTTTGTTGCGGAGAAAATTGCGGCACTTCCGCCTGATCGTGCGGGCGGGCATGGTGGATCCAACAGCCAACACGCCGGAGGGATTCGCCCATGAAACATATCGGCCTCGCCGTTCTGATTGCCGGATCGGTCATCTCGTCCGCCGCGTCGTCCGAACCGAGCGCAGCGATCCGCGCGGCCGTCGCCAATCCGGCACGGCTGGAAAGCGAGCGCGCGCGCGACGCCTACCGTCACCCCGCCGAGACGCTCGCCTTCTTCAAGGTCGCACCCGGCCAGACGGTGGTGGAATATTCGCCCGGCGGCGGCTGGTTCACGCGCATCCTGGTGCCGCTGTTGAGCGGCCACGGCACCTATATCGCAGCGGTGGGCAAAAGCACCCGCTCGCAGGAGGGGGCCAGGAAGATGCTGGCGACGATCCCCGGCGGTGCCGGCGCGCAGGTCATCCCGTTCGATCCCACGACCGCGACCTTGGCGCCGGCCGGCGTGGCGGATACGGTGCTGACCTTCCGCAACGTCCACAATCTGTTGATGCCCGAAGATAGCGGCGTCGCCGACGACAGCGTCGCGAAGGCCTTCTTCGCGGCGGCGTTCAAGGCGCTGAAGCCCGGCGGCGTGCTCGGTATCGAAGACCATCGCCTGCCCGAAAACGCCTCGGCCGAGCGCGAGAAGACGAGCGGCTACGTCAAGAGATCCACGGTGGTACGCCTTGCCACCGCCGCCGGCTTCCGGCTCGACGGCGAGAGCGAGGTCAACGCGAACCCGAAGGACACGCACGATTGGCCCAAGGGCGTGTGGACCCTGCCGCCCTCGCTGGAGTTGGGCGAGGTCGATCGGGCCAAATATCTCGCGATCGGCGAGAGCGATCGGATGACGCTGCGGTTCGTGAAACCGAAGTGAATGTTCGTCCTGACCCCGCCTAAGGCACAAGGATCGTATCAACCGCCTCGGGCAGCATCTCCGGATAATCGAGCGTGTAATGGAGCCCGCGGCTCTCGTGCCGCGCCAGCGCCGAACGCACGATCAACGTCGCGACGACTACCAGATTGCGCAGCTCGATCAGGTCCGATGTGATGCGGTAATTGCCGTAATAATCGTCGACCTCCTGCTGAAGCAGGGTCGCGCGATGGAGCGCGCGCTCCAGCCGCTTGGTGGTACGGACGATGCCGACATAGTCCCACATGAAGCGGCGGATCTCGCGCCAATTATGCTGGACGACGATATCCTCGTCTGAATCGCGCACGCGGCTTTCGTCCCACTCGCGGATCACGCCGGGATCGGGGAATTCGTCCCAATGCGCGAGGATATGCTTCGCTGCCGCCTCGCCGAACACGAAGCATTCGAGCAACGAGTTCGAGGCAAGCCGGTTGGCGCCGTGCAGCCCCGATTGGGTCACTTCGCCCGCCGCATAGAGGCCGGGCAGATCGGTGCGCCCGTCGAGATCGATCACCACGCCACCGCACGTATAGTGCATCGCCGGCACCACCGGGATCGGCTCCTTGGTGATGTCGATGCCCAAGGTCAGCAATTTGGCGTAGATGGTCGGGAAATGCTCCATCACGAATTCGGCCGGCTTGTGGCTGATGTCGAGATGGACATAATCGAGCCCGAGCCGCTTGATCTCATGATCGATCGCGCGCGCCACCACGTCGCGCGGCGCCAGTTCGGCGCGCGAATCGAAGCGCGGCATGAAGCGGCGATGGTTGGTCGGCAGCTTGAGTTGCCCGCCCTCGCCGCGCATCGCTTCGGTGATCAGGAAATTCTTGACCTCGAGATTGTAGAGCGCGGTCGGGTGGAACTGGTTGAATTCCATGTTCGACACGCGGCAGCCCGCCCGCCACGCCATCGCGATACCGTCGCCCGATGCGCCGCGCGGCGCGGTCGAGAACTGGTAGACACGCCCTGCCCCGCCGGTCGCCAGGATCGTCGCACGCGCGGTGAAGAGCGCGACCTTTCCGCTCGGCCGGTGGAGCGCATAGACGCCGCGCACCCGTCCATCGCCCGAATAACGCTCGGCATGGCGCCCGGTGACGAGGTCGATCGCCGCCATGTCGGTAACCAGCGTGATGTTGGGATGCGCGGCAGCGGCCTTCTCCAGCGCCTGCTGCACCGCCGATCCGGTCGCATCGTCGACGTGGACGATGCGACGATGGCTGTGTCCGCCCTCGCGCGTCAGATGCCAGCGATCGCCCGAGGGCCCGTCGCCCGGATTGAATGGGACGCCCAGCGCTGCCAATCGCTCGATCGCCTGCGGCGCATGTTCGATCACGAACTCGACGGTGCGGCGATTGTTGAGGCCGCCGCCCGCCACCATCGTGTCCTCGATATGGCTTTCGAACGTATCGCCCGGCTCCAGCACCGCGGCGATCCCGCCCTGGGCATAAGCGGTCGAGCCTTCGGACAAGGCGCCCTTGGCCAGCACGACGACCTTGCGCGTGTCGGCGAGGTTGAGCGCCGCGGTCAGCCCGGCCGCACCCGAACCGATGATGATGACGTCGTAACGGTGATCGGCCAACTCAATCCATCCTCTTGCCGTTCGTCGCGTGGCGAACGGCTAACTCGTCAGACCGTCGCGGGGGCCCGCGTCAGATTGAGGAAGACATCCTCCAGATCGGGCTCCTGCGTCGAAACGTCGACGATGATCAGGCCCGCATCCTGCAACGCCTTCAGCACCTCGCCCGCATTCACCTTGTCCTTCGAGTAGGTGATGACGAGCGTGCGATTATCGGGCTTGAGTTCGATCTTCTCGAAGCAGGTCGCCTGCGGAATGGCGGTGATGTCGCGGTCGAACGTGACCGAAACGGCTTTCTCCTGCGCCATCGCCAGCAGCTCGCGCGTCGGCAGATTGGTGACGACCTGGCCGTGATTGATGATCGCGATGCGATCGCACAACTCCTCGGCCTCCTCCAGATAGTGGGTGGTGAGGACGACCGTCACGCCTTCGTCATTGAGCTGGCGGACATATTCCCAGAGTTGCTGGCGCAGTTCGACGTCGACGCCGGCGGTCGGCTCGTCGAGCACCAGCACCGGTGGATTATGGACCAGGGCCTTCGCCACCAGCAGGCGGCGCTTCATGCCGCCCGACAGTGAACGCGCCCAGGCATGCGCCTTGTCCTCCAGATGGACCGCGCGCAGCAATTCCATCGATCGGCGCTCGGCCTTGGGGATCCCGTAGAGGCCGGCATAGAGCTCGAGCATCTCATAGGGTTCGAAGAAGGGATCGAACACGATCTCCTGCGGGACGATGCCGATCGAGCGCTTGGCGTTGCGCGGATGCTGATCGATATCGAAGCCCCAGATCGAGACCTTGCCCGAACTCTTGTTCACCAAGCCCGCGAGGATGTTGATCGTGGTCGATTTGCCCGCGCCGTTGGGGCCGAGCAGCCCGAAGATCTGCCCGCGCGGTATCTCCAGATCGACATTGGTCAGCGCGACCTTGCCGCCCGCATATGTCTTGTTGAGGCCCTGGATCGAGATTGCCGCATCGCTCATGGAGCGGGCGCATAGACCGCCGAGCCGCTTGGCGCAAAGCACGACAGCCATTCGGACCGGACAATATCGTCTTTCTCGCCTGCAACCCGCACTGCCCGTTCGGCGGTGAAACGCGCGAGGTCGAGCCGCGACAGCGCCCATGCGGCGGCCCCGCGTACCACCGGCGCGGGATCGTCGAGCAGGCGGAGGACCGGCTGCACGAGCGTTTCGAGCCCGCTGTTCCCCGCGGCGATCAGGGCATTGCGCACCATCCGGTCGCGCCCGATTCGCTTGATCGGCGAGCCGGCGAAGATCTGGCGGAAGCCGGCGTCGTCGAGATCGAGCAGATCGGCCAGTTCGGGCGCGACCAGTTCGGCGCGGGCGGCGAAGGCGCGGTTGGCGGCTGCGGCAACGGCGAACTTGTTCCACGGGCAGACCGCGAGGCAATCGTCGCAGCCATAGACGCGGTTGCCGATCGCGGTGCGGAATTCGGCGGGGATCGGCCCCTTATGCTCGATCGTGAGGTACGAGATGCAGCGCCGCGCATCGAGCCGGTACGGCGCGGGGAACGCATCGGTCGGGCAGGCCGAGAGGCAGGCCGAGCAGGATCCGCAGCGCATATCGCCGGGCTTGTCGGGCTCGAGCACCAACGTCGTCATGATTGCGCCGAGCAGCAGCCAGCTGCCATCGTCGCGGCTGACGAGATTGGTATGCTTGCCCTGCCAGCCGATCCCGGCAGCCTCGGCCAGCGGCTTCTCCATCACCGGGGCGGTATCGACGAACACCTTCAAATTGCTGCCCGGCGCTTCCGCCACCAACCAGCGCGCGAGATGCTTGAGCGCCTTCTTGACGATGTCGTGATAGTCCTGTCCCTGCGCATAGACCGAGATGCGGCCGACTTCGGCCTCGCCCTCCAGCGCCAGCGGATCGACAGCCGGCGCATAGCTCATGCCGAACATGATCACCGATTGGACCTCGGGCCAGAGCGCCGCCGGGCTGCCGCGCTGCTGCGACCTTTCCTCCATCCACAGCATATCGCCATGCGCACCCTCTGCGAGCCACGCCTGGAGCCGGGCATGCGTTTGGGGCGCCGCATCGGCTCGCGCGATCCCACACGCGGCGAAACCGAGCGCACGCGCTTCGGCCTTGATGCGGGCCTCGAGACCGGGGGAGGACATGGGCCGCATGATAGAGGCCGTTTTCCACGCCGTCATGCCCGTGCCGATTGGGATCCGTCGACGAGCCATCCCGAGCAGGAACCCTGCCGGTCGGTCGCTCGCATATTTTTAAATGTTGCGTATCTATGCGACCGGAAGCGCCGGTCGGCGTTAGCCTCCTTCCGGAGACTGTAAGGGGGAATATTGCGTCAGCAGATGAGCGAGTTCGCGGTCGAGGCTAAAGGTCTGGTCAAGCGCTTCGGCGGCAGCCTTGCCGTCGACGGCGTCGATCTCGCCGTGCCGGCCGGATCGATCTACGGCGTTCTCGGCCCCAACGGTGCGGGCAAGACCACCACGTTGCGCATGCTGCTCGGCATCATCGATCCGGACGAGGGCGAGCGCCGGCTGCTCGGATCGGCCGATCCGCTCGCCGTTGCCGACCGGATCGGCTATCTGCCCGAGGAACGCGGCCTCTATCAGAGCATGACCGCGCGCGAGGCGATCGCCTTTCTCGGTGCGTTGCGGGGCCTGCCGCTGGCGGAAGGACGGCGCCGGGCGAGCCGGTTGCTGGCAGAACAGAATCTTCCGGCCGATCGCCCAGTCAAGTCGCTCTCCAAGGGCATGGCGCAGACCGTGCAATTGCTCGGCACGATCATCCACCAGCCGAAGCTGATCGTGCTCGACGAGCCCTTTTCTGGGCTCGATGCCATCAACCAGGAAAAGCTCGAAAGCCTGATACGCGCCCAAGCGGCTGCAGGCGCCACGATCCTGTTTTCGACCCATGTGATCGCGCATGCCGAGCGTTTGTGCGAACGGGTGGCCATCATCGCCGGCGGGCAGGTGCGCTTCGAAGGCACGGTCGAGGAAGCACGGAGCCGCCTCGCCCCGCGGGTCGCGCTCCGGACGCGCGCCGAGGACGGGCCCTGGCGCGCCGCTTTGCCGGCCAATGCCGAGCGGAGCGACGGCTGCTGGCGGTTCGATCTGCCGCCCGACGGGATCGAGCGGTTGCTCTCGGCCCTGATCGACGGCCACGCCGGCATCGAGACGCTCTCGATCGAACGCCCCGGCCTGCACGACGCCTTCGTGGACATCGTCGGCGCGGCGCCCGAGCCGGACGCGGAGGAGGCCGCATGAGGCGGCTGATCCGTTCGGCGTTCGTCATCGCCCGGCGCGATTATGTCGCGACCGTCTTCTCACGCACATTCCTGCTGTTCCTGATCGGGCCGCTGCTGCCGGCCCTCTTCACGGCAGGCTTCACGACCCTGGCGCTGAAGGACGACAGACCATCGCACGCGCCGGTGGTGATCGCGATCGCCAAGCCGCACGACGGCACCGCCCTGCTGGCGGCGCGCGAGCGGCTGGCTGCGCAGATCGGGCGCGATCGGCTGCCTTCACTCAAGATCGCCTCTCCACCGGCCAATCCGGAGCGGCTGCTCGATTCCGACGACGAACCCGTCGCGGTCCTGTCAGGCAGTTTCGATCATCCGGTCCTGACCGGCCCCGAGGCAAAGGCTTTTGCCGGACGGATCGCCGCGATCATCGATCAGGCGCGCCAGATGGCGATGCTGGGCGATCGCCTGCCTCCATCGGTCTGGGTCACGGTGCATCAGTCCGCCGTCGCGCCGGCACCGAAGTCGGACGATCTGCGCGATCTCGCACGTGGAGCACAGCTTGGCCTGTTCTTCCTGATCGTGATCCTGGCGGGCGTGCTGCTCTCCAATCTGGTAGAGGAGAAATCCAACAAGGTGATCGAGGTGCTCGCTGCCGCGGCGCCGATCGACGCCATCTTCGCCGGCAAGCTCGCCGGCATGCTGGCGGTGTCGTTGACCGGCATCGCGGCCTGGGCCGGCATGGGCGCCGCCTTCGGCCTGATCGCACTCCATCCCGGTGCGATCCCGACCCCCGCGGTGGGCTGGCCGGCCTTCGTCGTGCTGGCCGGGCTCTATTTCGCGATGCTCTATCTGCTCGTCGGCGCGCTGTTCCTGGGCATCGGCGCGCAGGCGAACAGCGTGCGCGAGGTCCAGACGCTGTCGATGCCGCTCACCATGGCGCAATTGCTGATCTACGGCCTCGCCTCGGTGGGCTTGCCGCACCCGGATGGGGCGCTCGGCATCATTGCCGCGGTTGTGCCATGGAGTTCGCCCTACGCGATGCTCGCGCGCGCGGCGCAGCAGCCGGCCTTGTGGCCGCACCTGATCGCCTTGCTTTGGCAGATCGTCTGTATCGCGGTCGTGATCCGCATCGGCGCGCAACTATTTCGACTGACCGTGCTGAAATCGGGCGGGTTGCGTCGCAAACGCGGGTAACTTTTCCCCGTCTCATTCGTATTGCCTATCGAGGGTAGAGGCGAAGAACGATGCGGATTTCGAGGCGCGAAGCGATCGGGACTGGCGGCATGGCCGCGGCGATCGCTATCCTGTGGGCCGGCAACAGCCCGGCGGCGGCGCGCTACGAAGTCAATCTGCCCGATGCGGAATGGAAGAAGCGCCTCTCGCCGCAGGCTTACGCGGTGCTGCGCCATGCCGATACCGAAGCGCCCTTCAGCAGCCCGCTCAACATGGAACATCGCGCGGGCATGTTCACCTGCGCGGGTTGCGCCCTTCCCCTCTTTTCATCGCGCACCAAGTTCGACAGCGGCACCGGCTGGCCGAGCTTCTGGCAGCCTTTGTCCAAGGCGGTTCTCACCCAAAACGACGCGACGCTCGGCATGGCGCGCACCGAGGTCCATTGCCACCGCTGTGGCGGGCATCTCGGCCATGTTTTCGAGGACGGTCCGAAACCGACAGGATTGCGCTACTGCATGAATGGGGTGGCGCTACGTTTCTCGCCCGGGCGGGCTTGATCGCGCGCTGTAACACGCTTTAACGCCTTGCCGGTCTATTGCGTCTTCAGGCGCCGCGCTTCCTTGCGGCTCCGGTCCGGCCGCCCATGGAGGAAGAATGCAGCGCCTCATTACCCCCGTGATTCTCTCTGGGGGCTCCGGCACCCGCTTGTGGCCACTCTCGCGCACAAGTCGCCCCAAGCAGCTTCTTAGCCTGACCCATGCCGAGACCATGCTTCAGCTGACCGCACGGCGTATGCCGGCCGACGCCGGGTTCGCGGCACCTTTGGTGGTCGCCAATGCGGCGCATGCCTCGATGATCGAATCCCAGCTGGCCGAAATCGGAATCGAAGACGCATCGATCATTCTCGAGCCGGTCGGCCGCAACACGGCGCCTGCCATCGCTGCCGCCGCCCTGATGCTGCCGCGCGAAGCGCTGATGCTGGTGATGCCGAGCGACCACGTCATTCGCGACGTCGAATCCTTCCGCGCCGCGGTGACGGCGGCGATGCCGCTGGCCGAGGAAGGCTGGCTGACGACCTTCGGCATCACCCCCGACGCACCCGAGACCGGCTATGGCTATATCAAGCGTGGCGGCGAACTGGCGCCGGGCGTATTCCGGGTCGATCGCTTTATCGAAAAGCCCGATCAGGCGACGGCGCAGGCCTATCTCGACGAGGGCGGCTACAGCTGGAACGGCGGCATCTTCCTGTTCGGCGCGGGCGCCTATCTCGACGCGCTGGCGCAATACGAGCCGCAGATGCTCGCCGCCGTCACCAAATCGATCGAGGGCGGCAAACGCGAGGGCAATTGCTTCTACCCCGATCCGCACGATTTCGCCGCCTCGCCGGGCCAGGCGGTCGATTATGCGGTGATGGAAAAGGCCGACAAGGTCATGGTTGTGCCGGTCGAGATGGGCTGGTCCGATGTCGGCAGCTGGGATGCGCTCCACACCATCTCGCTCGGCGACGATGACGGCAATGTCCATCATGGCGAGGTCGTCGCGATCGATACGAAGGATTGCATGATCCGCTCGGAAGGGCCGCTCGTCGCAGCCGTGGGGGTCAAGGACCTGATCGTGATCGCCACGCCCGATGCGGTCCTCATCCTGCCACGCGGATCGAGCCAGGAGGTCAAGCGCGCGGTCGCCGCGCTCCAGGAAAAAGGCCATATCACGCTCGATCGGGCGCTTTGAGCCAAGCTAGGAAACGACGCGATGAAGCAGGCACGGCCGCTTGGCGGCAGCGGGATCGAAACCATACCGTTGATGCTCGGCGGCAACGTCTTCGGCTGGACGGCCGACGAGGCGACGAGCTTCGCCCTGCTCGACCGTTTCGTCGAAGCGGGCGGCACGCTGATCGATACGGCGGACGTCTATTCGGCGTGGGGCCCGGGTTCGAAGGGCGGCGAATCCGAAACCGTGATCGGCGCGTGGATGAAGGCGCGTGGCAATCGCGATCGGGTCCAGATCGCCACCAAGGTCGGCCACCTGCCGATCGACGGGGTCGGCGGCCTTTCGGCCGGTCATATCGCCAGGGCGATCGACAATTCGCTGCAGCGGCTCGGTACCGACCAT
Organism: Sphingomonas sp. MMS24-J13; assembly: GCF_044905095.1. Lineage (NCBI taxonomy): Bacteria > Pseudomonadati > Pseudomonadota > Alphaproteobacteria > Sphingomonadales > Sphingomonadaceae > Sphingomonas > Sphingomonas sp. MMS24-J13. The sequence continues at coordinate 72,988 of NZ_CP173258.1, read as the reverse complement.
GTCGATCTCTATTTCGCGCATCTCGATGACGAAAAGGTGCCGTTCGAGGAGACCCTCGGCGCGTTCGACGCCTTGGTGAAGGCGGGCAAGGTCCGCTCGATCGGCGCGTCTAACATCAAGGCGGACCGGCTCAGGCAGGCGCTGGCGGTCAGCGATGCAAACGGCCTGACCCGCTACACGGTGCTGGAGCCCGAATATAATCTGGTCAGCCGCGCCGAATATGACGCGATCCTGCAGGATCTGTGCGTCGCCGAGAATATCGGCGTGGTTCCCTATTTCGGCCTCGCCAGCGGGTTCCTCACCGGCAAATACCGCTCGGCCGGCGATGTCGGCGCGGGCTCGCGCGGCGCCAAGGCGATCAAGTTTCTCGAAGGCAAGGGCAAGCCGGTCTTGGCTGCGATGGACGAGGTTGCCGCAGAGACCGGCGCCAGCCTGACCGCGATCGCCTTGGCCTGGCTGGCAGAGCAACCCGGAATTACCGCGCCTATCGCCAGTGCGACCTCGATCGCGCAACTGGACGAGGTCCTCGCCTCCCTCGATCTCATGCTGTCGCCCGACCAACTCGACCGGTTGACCCAGGCCGGACGTTGACCCTCGCCGTCGGCGCCGCGATAGGGGACTGGCGCGGAACCGTCCGATGACGGTTGGTGCGCATGTGAGACGGGATCGGGTATGGACGAGCGTTTTGGCCAGACAGGGGCGTCGCTGCCTGCAGGCACACGTGTCCTGATCGTCGAGGACCAGCCATTCGTCGCCTTCGCTGCGACCGACATGATCGAGGTGCTGGGCGGCATCGTCACCGAGGTCGCCAGCTCGGTCGAAGAAGGGCTCCAAGCCTGCGCCCGGCGCGATTTCGACGTCGCTTTGCTCGATATCGATCTCGATGGCCGATCGAGCGCGCCGATCGCCGAGGCCCTTGCCGCAGCAGGCAAACCGTTCCTGCTCACGACCGGATTCGATGGGCGTCGAATTGCGGGATTCGAGACTGTGCCGCTGCTGGTGAAGCCTTACATCCAGTCGCAACTCGGGCGTGGTCTGGCGGCTTTATTGGGCTGAAGTCCTTCTGGAGGGCGGCCGGCTTATTGCGCCGGAACCAGATCGATCACGTCGAACATCGATTCCCAACGCGGGCTGGGCAGCGCCAGCCGCCAGCGCTGCGGGCCGATCCGTTCGATGATGCCGACCATGTCGCGATCGGGATCGCGTCCGTAAGGCAAGGTCCGCATCTCGTCCCCCAGCGCCATCGAGCCGAGAAACAGCAGTCGGCCGCCCTCATAGGGATAGAGGTGCCCGCGCGGCCGCTGCGACCCGTCGAGCTTGGCGAAGCGGCCATTGGCGATGCGGCACTGGAACCCCGGATAATCGACGAATTCCAGCCCGCCGGCACCCTGTGCACCGATTTTGACCACGCGGCACCGATAGAGACCATCCGGCGGCGGTGCACCGTCGATCGCCGAATCGGGATCGAGCAACGCGCCCTCGGCGGCGATCTTCGCACTTGCGCCGCCGTTGCGCGCATGGGTCAGAGCCGCGGTCCATTCGGTCCGCCAATTGTGCAGCCGGGTGCGATCATGATCGGTGATCAGCCGATGCCAGTCCTTCGGCGCCGCGCCGCACGAAAAGCAGAGCGCCAGCGCTCCCAGCAGCAGCGCAGGGCGCGATCGGAGCCAAGTGTGCATGTTTGTCACGCACGACCCCTAGTCGCAAAATGCCGCCTTGAAAATCAGCCGCCCGCAGTCGCGAACGGCACCAGCATCGGCACCCGCGCGCGGTAGGCGGCATAATCCGCTTCGCCGAGTTCGGCCGCGAGGAAACGCTCCTCGATCCTCGCCTTGAGCGCGAAACCGAGCGTGATCAGGCAAGCTCCGAGCAAGGCCAGCGGCGTCGCCTTTATGACGGCGAAAGCGAACGCACTGGTCATGAGCCCGGTATAAATGGGATGCCGCACCAGAGCGTAGGGCCCGGTATCGACGATGCGATGCCCCTCACGCCGGACGATGCCGCCCGACCAGAGCGGACCGAGATGGATCCGCGCCCACCACGCGAAGCCGAAGCCGAGCACGACCAAGGCCACCAGCAGCCAGCCGAAAATGCCGCTGACCGTCCACAGGACATGCCAGCGAAAGCGCGATTCGACGAAGAGACAGATGAAGCCGGCGGTGGCGATCAGCAATTGCCGGCGAAAGGTCGATCCGGGCGCTGCGGACACGGTGCGGCGCGCCCACAAAGCCGCCGCAACCCACGTGATCAGCCACAGGCTCCACAGCGCCTGCCCCGCCAGGATGTAAATCGATCCACACCCGATCATATTTAGCGTGTTACTATAATAACACACCGCTGTCCAGCCAGGCGCTGCAACCGTTTCGGGGCGCTACGCATTCTGGAAGTTGCGCCTATATGCCGCGCCTGAAGAGAAGGAGTTCGCATGCGTCTCGACGATTATCGGGAAAGCGACAATGTCGGCGACCAGCGCGGGCAGAGCTTCGGGGGTGGTGGCGGCTTCGGCGGGGGCGGCGGGATCGGCATGCTCTTCGCCCTGGTCGGCAGCCGCTTCGGCATCGGTGGGATCGTCCTGCTCGTCATCGGCATGATGATCTTCGGGTTCAACCCGTTCGGCGGCGGCAGCCAGCAGGCACTGTCCCCCCAGCAGCAGACTCAGGTCGGCCAATCGGGCGCCAAACATGCCTGCAATGTCGATGCGGCCTCGACCTTCTCGTGCAAGGTGCTCGCCTCGACCGAGGATACCTGGACCAAATTGTTCGCGGCGCAGAATGCGCGTTACACGCCGCCCAGCCTGATCTTCTATAGCGGACGTGGCCAGTCGGGCTGTGGTGCGGCGCAATCGGCGATGGGTCCGTTCTACTGCCCGACCGACCAGCGCGTCTATCTCGACACCGAATTCTTCAGCGAATTGCAGAACCGTTTCAAGGCGAGCGGCGATTTCGCGCAGGCCTATGTGATCGCGCATGAAGTGGGCCATCACGTTCAATATCTGACCGGCACCGCCGCCAAGGTGCGGCAGGAGCAGCAGGCGGGCGACGAAGCGCACGCCAATGCGCTCCAGGTCCGGATGGAATTGCAGGCGGATTGCTATGCCGGCGTGTGGGCGGCCAACAATCGCGACCGGCTCGATCCGGGCGACGTTGAGGAAGGGCTGCGCGCGGCCAAGGCGATCGGCGACGACACGCTCCAGCGCTCGGCCGGACGCACGCCCGTGCCCGACAGCTTCACCCATGGCACCTCGGCCGAGCGCATGGGGTGGCTGAAGCGCGGGATCGACAGCGGCGATCCCGCGCAATGCGACACGTTTTCGGGGTCGATCGACCGGTAAGCTGCGGGCGTCATCCCCGCACAGGCGGGGATCCATAGTCTCGACCGCCGGAGATTACGGCTTCCCGCCTGCGCGGGAATGACGGCGTAATTACCCTTCCCCGTCGCGCTCGATGTCCGCTCCGACCGCAGAAAGCTTCTCCTCGAGCCGCTCGTAACCGCGATCGAGGTGATAGACGCGCAGCACCTCGGTCGTGCCCTCGGCGGCGAGGCCGGCGAGGATCAGGCTCATCGAGGCGCGCAGATCGGTCGCCATCACCGGTGCGCCGGTGAGCTTTTCGACGCCCTTGACGATCGCCGTGCGGCCATGGACCTGGATGTCGGCGCCCATGCGCGCCAGCTCGGGCACGTGCATGTAGCGATTTTCGAAGATCGTCTCGGTCAGCACGCTGGTGCCGTTCGCCAGCGCCAGCATCGCCATGAACTGCGCCTGCATATCGGTCGGGAATCCCGGGTAAGGCGCGGTCGAGAGCGACAGCGGGCGCAGCGGGCCATCGGCCTTCACGCGGATACCGCCGGCCTCGTGGGTCACCTGCAACCCGGCCTCGCTCAGGCCCGACAGGATCGCACCCATATCGTCGGCGTTCGCACCTTCGAGCAGCAGATCGCCGCCGGTGATGCCGGCCGCGCAGGCATAGCTGCCCGCCTCGATCCGATCGGGCATGACGCGATAGTCGGCGCCGTGGAGGCTGTCCTTGCCCTGGACGATCAGCCGTTCGGTGCCGATCCCCTCGATTTCGGCCCCCATCGCGACAAGGCAGCGGCATAGATCGGCGATTTCGGGCTCGCGCGCCGCATTCTCGATCACGCTTTCGCCCCTGGCGAGCGCGGCCGCCATCAGCGCATTCTCGGTGGCGCCGACCGACACGATCGGGAAGACGATCCGCCCGCCGCTCAGCCGGCCGCCGGGCGCGGTCGCACGAACGTAACCGGCGGTCATCTCGATATCGGCACCCAATGCCTCGAGCGCCTTGAGGTGGAGATCGATCGGCCGGTTCCCGATGGCGCAGCCGCCCGGCAGCGAGACCGTCGCCTCGCCCTCGCGCGCCAGCAACGGCCCGAGCACCAGGATCGACGCGCGCATCTTGCGCACCATATCGTAGGGCGCGGTGGTCGAGACGATGGTCTCAGCCTTCAACGTCATCGCACGGCCGACGACCCCCTTGCGCTTGGCGCCGGCGATGCTGGTTGAAATGCCGAGCCCGTTCATCAGATGGCCGAAGCCATCGACATCGGCCAGCCTCGGCAGGTTGGACAGGGTCAGCGGCTGATCGGTGAGAATGGCGCACGGCAAAAGCGTCAGCGCCGCATTCTTGGCACCCGATATCGGCACCCGTCCCTCGAGCCGTTTGCCGCCGCGAATGATGATCCTGTCCATGCTCACGCTTTATCCGTTGCACGGGGCCGCGCAAGCGTGGCGCGCAAGCCACGGCAGCTTGACCAGTGTTAAAGCCGGACACCCGCCGACCGCGCTAGACCCCCGTCCGGGTTGGGGAAATTTGTACGAATGGCGGAAAATTGCCTGGCCGAGCATCTCGGTCGTTTTTGTGTTTTGACTGCTGACGAACATACGGCGCTCGACGGTCTTCTTGCCGGCGAGAGGAGTTACCGGAAAGGCACGATCATAAGGGCCGAACGTGCCAGTTCGGGCGAGATGTTCGTTGTCCGGCGCGGGTGGCTGTTCTGTTCGATGCTGCTGGAGGATGGACGTCGCCAGATCATCCGCTTCCATCTGCGCGGCGATCTGCTGGGCGGCGACAGTCTCGCCTTTGCCGAGGCGCCCGATGCGATCGTGGCGTTGACCGATTGCGAGGTCCAGCTGATCGACAAGGCCCGCCTGGGCCGTCTCTTCGCCGAACAGCCGCGGCTGGCGGCCTTGCTGTTCGCGATGCTGCAGGTCGATCGCGTGCTGCTGACCGATCGCCTGACGTCGCTCGGCCGCAGCTCCGCCAAGGGGCGGGTCGCGGCCTTGCTGCTCTGGATCGCCAATCGCGCGAAGATGGCCGATCCCGCCGCCGGCGATCGAATCCCGGTGCCGATGACCCAGGAGGAGATCGGCGATGCCACCGGCCTCACCGCGGTCCATGTCAATCGCACGATGCGCGCTCTGGTCGAGCAAGGCCTGATCGCGCGATCGTCCGGCGCCATCCGCATTCTGGATACGGCGCGGCTCTCACGCGTCGCCAATCATGTCCCGCGCAAGGAACGATTGGAGCCAAACTGGCTCACTACGCGTAGCTGACGCCGTTCAGCCTGTGCTAAGCGCCGCCGACCCACGGCGTCTCGCCTGGTGGGCTGGGGTGAGATGAGAGCGTGAACGAAGCGCCTGTTTTCTATGATGCGAGCGGACGGCGCGGGCGCTGGTCGAAGCGGATATTGCTTGGCCTGATCGTTCTGATCGTGCTCGCGGCGATCGGATTCGGGGCGACCATCCTCAACGTCCCCGCGCCCGATCCGCTCAAACTCGGCATCGAACGCCAGCAGCCGCGCTCGCTGAATGCCCAGGTTGCGCATATCCGCCGTGTCGTCGACCGGCGCGTCACCAAGGTCGCCGCCTGGCTGCCCGGCCCGAAGAAGGGCGCAGCCCCGGTCGCGGGGCGCCAGGTCACAGTCGGCTTCTACGTGCCCTGGACCGAGAGCAGCCGCGCCAGCCTGTCGCGCCACATCGATCAGCTCGATTGGGTCGCGCCGGTGATTTCGACCGTGGTCGGCCCCCAGAACATATTCACCTACAAGCCCGACAAGGGGCTGCGCGCGGTATTGGCGACCAGCCAGCATCACCCCCTGATCCTGCCGGTCGTCCAGAACATCGCCGACGGGAATTGGGACGGCCCCAATACGGCCAAGCTGCTTCACGATCCCAAGGCGCGCTCGCATCTGCTCGATCAGGTCGCCAGCATGATGGCAAACGAGCGCGCGGCCGGCGTGGTGTTCGATTTCGAGGAACTGCCGCCCTCCGCACAGGCCGACTATCGCAGCTTCATCGCCCAGGCGAACAAGCGCTTCACCGATCAGCTGGTCACCCTGGCGGTGCCTGTCGAGGACGATTCGTGGAACCTCAAGGCCTATGCCAAGGTCGCCGACAAATTGTTCCTGATGACCTATGACGAGCATTCGATCGGCGGAGACGCCGGCCCGATCGCGTCGCAGCCCTGGTTCGTCCAGCGCGTCAAGCAGAGCATCGCCGCAGTCGGCCGCGACAAGGCGATCGTCGCGATCGGCAATTATGCCTACGATTGGCCCGATGGCAGCGGCGATGCCGACGAACTCAGCAACGAAGACGCCTGGCTGATCGCGCACGACAACAATTCGGTCACCACATTCGATCCGGCCAGCGGCAACGCCCATTTCGATTATCACGACGATGACGGTACGCTGCGCCATGTCTGGATGCTCGATGCGGCGAGCGCGTGGAACCAGCTGCGCGTGATCAAGGCGTCGGGCGCGTTCGGCGTCGCCTTGTGGCGGCTCGGCGGCGAGGATCCGGGCACGTGGCAGGATTTCGCCGCCATCCGTACCGGCAACCGCCCACCAGCCTTCGGGCCGCTCCGCTCGATCGGCAATGTGGACGTGCAGGGCAATGGTGAGATCGTGCGGATCGAAAGCGTGCCGACCGACGGCAATCGCACCGTCACGATCGACGCGCCCGGGCTGATCCGCGACGAGCATTACAACCAATATCCGACGCCCTATCTGGTCCGTCGGACCGGGTACAAACCGCATATGGTCGCGCTGACCTTCGACGATGGCCCCGATCCCAAATGGACCCCGCGCATTCTCGACATCCTTCGCCAGAAGAATGCGCCCGCGACCTTCTTCGTGATCGGCGAGAATGCGCTCGCCCACCCGATGATCCTCAACGACATCCTGAAGCAGGGGTCGGAGATCGGAAATCACAGTTACACCCACCCGAACATGGCGCTGGTATCGCCGCGCGGTGCGCAGATCGAACTCAACACCACCCAGCGGCTGATCGAGGCCTATACCGGCCGGGCGATGCGGATGGCGCGCATCCCCTATTTCGGCGACGCCGAGCCGACCACCGACGACGAACTCCGTCCGGTGCTCGAGGCGCAGAAGGCCGGCTATCTCAACATCGGCCTTCACGTCGATTCGGAAGATTGGCAGCGCCCCGGCGTGCAGGCGATCATCGATAACACGATCACCGCGGTCGAGGATGGCGACGACGTCAAATCGGGCAACATCATCCTGCTCCACGATTCGGGTGGCGATCGCGAGGAGACGATCCAGGCACTGCCGATCATCATCGATCGCCTGCGCGCGCTCGGCTACACGTTCGTGCCGGTATCGACGCTGGCGAACCTGACCCCGCAAACCGTCAATCCGACGATCAGCGGATCAGATCTGGTTGCGGTGCGCTTCGACGTGGCGGTCTTCCTGATCCTGGCGGGGCTCAACCAGACGCTCAAATTCCTGTTCTTCACCGCGATCTTCGTCGGCACCGCACGCGCGGTGCTGCTCGCCATCCTGGCACTGCGATCGAACATGAAGCGCAACCTGCCGGTGCCGCCACCGGTCGATCCGACGCGCTTCGTCTCGGTCCTGATCCCGGCCTACAACGAGGGGCGCGTGATCGAGCAGTCGGTGCGCCGCGTGCTCGAAAGCACCGATGTCCAGATCGAGGTCATTGTTATCGACGATGGATCGAAGGACGATACCAGCGCCATCGTGACGGCGGCTTATGCCGATGATCCGCGCGTGCGGCTGCTGACGCTGGAGAACGGCGGCAAGGCCCGTGCGCTCAATCGGGGACTGGAACTCGCCTCGGGCGCCGTGATCGTCGCGCTCGATGCCGACACCCAGTTCGAGCCGACCACGATCGCCCGCCTGTCGCGCTGGTTCGCCGATCCGGCGATCGGCGCGGTCGCGGGCAACGCCAAGGTCGGCAATCGCATCAACATCGTCACCCGCTGGCAGGCGGTGGAATATGTGACCGCGCAGAATCTGGAGCGGCGCGCATTGAGCGGGTTCGACGCGATTACGGTTGTGCCGGGCGCGGTCGGCGCGTGGCGGCGCGAGGCGCTGGACAGCGTCGGCGGCTATCCGCACGACACGCTCGCCGAGGATCAGGATCTCACGATCGCGATCCAGCGCAAAGGCTGGCTGGTCGAATATGATATCGATGCGGTCGCCTGGACCGAGGCGCCGGAAAGTTTTGGATCGCTTGCCAAGCAGCGCTATCGCTGGGCGTTCGGCACGCTCCAGTGCCTGTGGAAGCATCGTCGTATCCTGCGCGAACGCCGCCCGGCGGGGCTTGCCCTCGTCGGCATTCCGCAGGCTTGGCTGTTCCAGATCGGCTTTGCCCTGATCTCGCCGCTGATCGATCTGGCGCTGGCGGTCAGCATCGTCGCGACCGGGCTGCGCATCCAGCAGCATGGTTGGGCGCAGACGCAGAGCGATGTGCTGCGCATGGGAGTTTATTGGGTCGCCTTCACCGCGATCGACGCGCTGTGCGGCTGGATCGCCTATCGGCTGGAACCGCGCGAAAAGCGCTTCCCGTTGTTCCTGCTGCTGGCGCAACGCTTCGTCTACCGCCAGATCATGTATTCGGTGGTGGTCCGCGCGGTTTCCGCCGCAATCCGGGGACCATGGGTCGGCTGGGGAAAATTGGAGCGATCGGGGCGGGTGGCGACGCCGTCCGCGTGAGCCGAACCGGCCGATTTTCGTTCCGGCCTCGCGGCAGCGGACGAAGGTTTCTTTCTATTCCAATATCTTAACTGCCCATAAAGATCTCGTTATTAAAAATTTAATAGTCTCGCCTGCGTGCCGTTACCGACAAAGTGGCAACATCGCAGGCAGACGGAATGCAGGATATTCGTAGTGTCGACAGCGTCCAGCGCGGTCCGGTCGATCGGGATAAGGTGGCTGCTTTTCGCACCCGGATCGCGACCGGCGCTTACCGGATCGATCCGCGCGCGATCGCCCGCGCCATGATCGCGTTCGATCTCCAGACCGCGTCTGGTTAAACCACTCTTTTACAAAGGTCTGACATTCCCATGCGCTGACCCCGTCGATCGGCGGGTGCCCAGCGTAGCCGGGAGATCGTGCTGTGACATTCGAGGCCCCGTATTCGGCCATCGACCCGAACGACGAGGATGTTTGCCGCAAGGCAGAGCATCGTACCGCTGCCGAGACGCTTGTCCGCACGCATATGGGGCTGGTCCGCAGGATCGCCTGGCATGTCCATGGCCATGTCGCGTCGGCGATCGAGGTTGAGGATCTGACCCAGATCGGCATGATCGCCCTGATCGAAGCAGCCAATGGCTATGAAGATCGCGGCCACGCTTTCGCGACTTATGCATCGATGCGCATCCGCGGCCATATGATCGATCATCTCCGGCGCCACGCCACGCTCCACCGATCGGCGATGGCGCGGCGCCGCGCGCTTAACGAAGCGGCTGTGAAGTTCGAACGCACGCATGGCCGCTCGCCCGGCGAGAGCGAACTGGCCGCCGCCATCGGAATGGACCCTGCCGAGTTTCGCGCGATGGTCGATTCGTCGACGCCGGCGCGGGAGGAATTGCTCGACGAGGCCTATTCGGATCAGTCGATGTGGTTTGCCGATATCGCGGATCGGGTGGACGTCTCGATCGAGCGCGAGCAACTGGCCGAGACGCTGGCATCCCACATCGCCGCTTTGCCCGAGCGTGAGGCGATGGTGCTCCAGCTCTACTTCGTCGACGAATTGAACCTCGAGGAGATTGGCGAGGTGCTGGGCGTCGGCGGCGCGCGGGTTTGCCAGATCAAGAAAGCGGGGCTGGATCGATTGAGGACGGCCCTCAAGGACTGGGCAAATTGACCGTAATCCCGCGAAGGCGGGGATGACGGCAAAAACTAGGCGTGTACCCCTGCCCCCGCGACGCAAGCCTCGCGCTCCACCTGAATCGTGGCATGCCCGATCCCGAAGCGCTCCTCCAGCAGCTGCGCCACCGCGATCCGGACCTGCTCGCCATCGGTCTCTTCGAGAATGGCGATATGGACCGATCCATTGATGTCCTTGGTCGACATCGACCAGACATGGAGATCGTGCACGTCGCACACCCCCTCGGCCGCGCCGATCGCGCGACGTATTTCAGCGAGATCGAGGCCTTTGGGAACGCCCTCGAGCAGCACGTTGACGGTATCGCTGAGCAAAGACCAGGTGCGCGGCACGATCCATAGCGAGATCGCGACCGCCACCAGCGGATCGATCCACAGCTGGCCGGTCACGCGGATGAGGATCGCGGCGATGATGACGCCGACCGATCCGATCGCATCGGCCCAGACTTCGAGGTAGGCACCCTTGACCGCCATGCTCTCGCCGCGCCCGCCCATCAGCACGCGCATGGCGACCAGATTCACGACCAGCCCGATCGCGGCGACGCCGAGCATGCCGAACGCCGCGACGGGCTCGGGATGGCGCAGCCGCCCGACCGCCTCGACCGTGACGTAGATGGCGGCGGCGAAGAGTAGCAGCGCATTGAACGCCGCGGCCAATATCTCGAGCCGCTTGTAACCGAACGTCCGCCGGTCGTCGGCCGCCTTGGTGCCGATCCGCACTGCCATCAGCGCGATCGCCAGCGCAGCGACATCGGTCATCATGTGCGCCGCATCGGACAGCAGCGCCAGACTGTTGAAGGTGAAGGCGCCGATCAGCTCGACCACGAGCACAAGCCCGCTCAGGCACAAAGCGATCTTCAGCGCGCGTTCGCTGGCACCCGCGGTGTGATCGTGATGGCCGTGTCCATGATCGTGACCATGGTGATGACCGTGATCATGATCGTGGCCGTGATGAGCATGGTGATGGGCGGCGTCGGTCATATCGGCATTGTCCTGGCGGCGCCGGCCGCTGCGCGCCTCTTAGCGCCGCTTGGCGCCCGGGGGAAAGCGCCTGTCGCTCAACTCGGCGCAGGATTCGATCACCGATTCCGGTTGGAAGTCCCGGGGGGCGCGCGCATTATCGCCATGAAGATCCGGGAGAGACGTTCGATGATATTATATTTCTTCGCAGCGCTCGTGCTGCTGGCGATCTTCGTTGTCGTTTCGGGCGTGACCGTAGTCCGTCAGGGCTACCAATATACGATCGAGCGCTTCGGCCGCTTCACCATCGTTGCGCGCCCCGGTTTCACCTTCATCCTCCCCTTCATCGATCGCGTCGGCCGCAAGATCAACATGATGGAGCAGGTGCTCGACATACCCGGACAGGAGATCATCACCCGCGACAATGCGATGGTATCGGTCGATGGCGTGGTGTTCTTCCAGGTGCTCGACGCGGCCAAGGCCGCCTATGAAGTCTCCGAAATCTACGTCGCGATCATGCAGCTGACGACCACCAATCTGCGCACCGTGATGGGGTCGATGGATCTCGACGAAACATTGTCGAAGCGCGACGAGATCAATGCCCGGCTGCTGGTGGTGGTCGACCAGGCGACCGAAGCGTGGGGCGTGAAAATCACCCGCGTCGAGGTCAAGGACATCCGGCCGCCGGCCGATATCGTCAACGCGATGGGCCGCCAGATGAAGGCAGAACGCGAGAAACGCGCAGTCATCCTCGAGGCCGAGGGTGCGCGCGCATCCGAAATCCTGCGCGCCGAGGGCCAGAAGCAGAGCCAGATCCTCGAAGCGGAGGGTCGTCGCGAAGCCGCGTTCCGCGATGCCGAGGCACGTGAACGCTCGGCCGAGGCGGAAGCCAAGGCGACGCTGGTGGTGAGCGACGCGATTGCCAATGGCGGATCGCAGGCGATCAACTATTTCGTCGCGCAGAAATATGTCGAGGCGGTCAGCCAGTTCGCGACCTCGCCGAACGCCAAGACGATCCTGTTCCCGGTCGAGGCGACCCAGCTGATCGGCACGCTCGGCGGCATCGGTACACTGGTCAAGGACGCGCTCGGCGACGGCGCCAACCCGCCGAGCGCACCGCGATCGGGTTCGGCGCTGGACCCACGCGCGCGGTGATCGCTCCATGACCACCAACTGGGCCTGGCTGATCGCGGGAATGGTGCTGATCATCGCCGAATTCGTCGTGCCCGGCGTCTATCTGATCTGGTTCGGGATTGCGGCCCTCATCACTGCCGTCGTCGCATTGACCGTCGATCCTGGCCTTCCGGTCGAGCTCGGCCTGTTCGCTTTCTCCTCGGTCGCGTCGGTCCTCGTCGGTCGCTATTTCATCGCGAGGACGCTGATGATCTCGGACGACCCTTTGCTCAACGAGCGCACCGCGCGCCTGATCGGGCGCAAGGTGATCGTCACCGCGCCGATCGTGCATGGCGAGGGCCGGGTGCGGGTCGGCGACAGCGAATGGATCGCAACCGGGCCGGACGCCGATGTCGGCGATCGGGTCCAGATCGTAGGGGCCAGTGGCGGACGCCTGATGGTCGAGGCCGACGAGCCCGAATGACCCTTTGCGGCTAGGAACCGCCCAGCGTCACATAGACATCCGCAATGGTGCGCCATCCTTTCGGCGTCTTGATCCAATGGACCAGATACCGGCCGAACAGCCTGGCATCGCCGCCAATGCCGCGGACCAATCCTTCCCAATGCCCGGTTTCCGCAGCGCGGCCCTCATCGGGCAGCGCACCGATTTCGATTGTCTCGGGTGTGCGGACGTAGCGGACATAGTCCGATCGGGCGAATTCGCTGCGCCAGGCTTTGCGGATCTCGGCCTTGCTGCGGAGAATGCCGCCATTCCCGGCGACGAGCACGGCATCCGCAGCGACGATCGCCATCGCGCCGTCCAGATCGCGCATTGCGAGGGCGAGGTTGTGCCGGCCTCGCAATGCCCGAATCTGCGCCTCGTCCGATTCCGTCACGACAGAAAGCAGGACGAGGCGATCAAATCAGGCCGCCTTGGGCGCCGCCTCGAGCACGCCCTCATCGACCGCATCTTCGTATTGCGCGAAATTGTCGATGAACTGGCCGACCAGTTTCTTGGCGGTGGCGTCATAGGCGTCCTTGTCCGCCCAGGTCTCGCGCGGGTTGAGGATCTGCGCATCGACCCCCGGCACCGCGACCGGAACCTCGAAGCCGAAATTCTCGTCGATGCGGAATTCGGCGGTCTTGAGGCTGCCGTCGAGCGCGGCGTTGAGCAGCGCGCGCGTGATCTTGATCGGCATGCGGCGGCCGGTGCCATAGGCGCCGCCGGTCCAGCCGGTGTTGACCAGCCAGCAATCGACACCGCCGGCGGCAATGCGCTTCTTGAGCAGATTGCCGTAGACGGTGGGGTGGCGCGACATGAACGGCGCACCGAAGCAGGTCGAGAAGGTCGCCGACGGCTCGACCACGCCGATCTCGGTGCCGGCGACGCGCGCCGTGTAACCCGAGAGGAAGTGGTACATAGCCTGATCGGGGGTGAGCTTCGCGACCGGAGGCAGCACGCCGTAAGCGTCCGCGGTCAGAAAGATCATGTTCTTGGGCACCGGCCCAAGATTGTCCTTGCTGGCGTTGGGGATGAAATCGATCGGATAGGAAGCCCGGCTATTCTCGGCGAGCGAATTGTCGTCGAGATCGATTTCGCGCGTCTCCTCATCCATCACGACGTTCTCGAGCACCGTGCCGAAGCGCTTGGTGGTCGCGAAGATCTCCGGCTCGGCCTCGGCCGAGAGATTGATCATCTTGGCGTAGCAGCCACCCTCGAAATTGAAGACCGCCTCGTCCGACCAGCCATGCTCGTCATCGCCGATGAGCGTGCGGCTGGCATCGGCCGACAGCGTCGTCTTGCCGGTGCCCGACAGGCCGAAGAAGATCGCGGTATCGCCGTTGGGGCCGATATTGGCCGAGCAGTGCATCGGCATCACGCCGACCGGCGGCAGCACATAGTTGAGGATCGAGAAGACCGACTTCTTCATCTCGCCGGCATATTTGGTGCCGCCGATCAGGATCAGTTTCTCGGTGAAGTTGACGCCGATCACGGTTTCCGAACGCACGCCATATTTGGCGGGATCGGCGGCATGGAAGCTGGGCAGATCGATGATCGTATATTCGGGCAGGAAGTCCGCCAGTTCGGCGATCTCGGGGCGCACCAGCAGGGTGCGGATGAACAGGCTGTGCCAGGCGAGCTCGGTGATGACCCGCACGTTGACGCGGTGCGACGGCTGCGAGCCGCCGAACAGATCCTGCACGAAGAGATCCTGTTTCGTCGCCATATGGGCGAGGAAATCGGCCTTGAGCGCGGTGAACGCCTCTTCGGTCATCGGCCGGTTAACGTCGCCCCAATGGACCGTATTCTCGGTTTCGGCATCGCGGACGATGAACTTGTCCTTGGCCGAACGGCCGGTGTGCTTGCCGGTCTTGACCACCAGCGGACCATCCTTGGCGAGGTGCCCCTCGCCGCGACGGATCGCTGCCTCGACCAGCGGCCCCGTGCCCAGGTTCCAGTGCAGGGTGGACGGCGTCTCGAAGCCCTGAGCATCCAGACCATGACTAGGAACACGATTCGACATCAAACAGCCTCCGTTGAGGTTAGGGACCGGGCCTCCCCCCGATAAGCTGGAGCCCCTCTGTAGGCTGGCGAATAGGGGCGATGATGAAATTCGTCAAACTGATGTGCCGCGTAACATCCGTTCTGCCACGCAGTTGAGCGCAAAGCGCTAAGCGGCTATCCGAGTGGGATGGCCGCTTCGATCGCGCTCGTCGACGACGATCGCAACATTCTGACCTCGGTGTCGATCGCGCTTCAAGCCGAGGGCTTCGTCGTCCGAATTTACACCGATGGCGAACTCGCACTCAAAGCCTTGATCGATAATCCGCCCGATCTCGCCGTGCTCGACATCAAGATGCCGCGCATGGACGGAATGGAACTCCTCCGCCGGCTGCGCGAGAAGATTCCGATGATGCCCGCGATCTTCCTGACATCGAAAGACGACGAGCTGGACGAGGCGCTCGGCCTCGCGCTCGGGGCCGACGACTATATCACCAAGCCATTCAGCCAGCGTCTGCTCATCGCGCGCATTCGCGCGATCCTGCGCAGGCTCGACATGTCGGGCCGCACCGATGGCGAAGAGGGGGCGACACCCGCCGAGAAGATCGTGCGCGGCCGGCTGGAGATGGACCCGGCGCGCCATCGCGTCACATGGGGCGGCCGCGAGGTTACGCTTACCGTCACCGAATTCCTCATCCTGGAAGCGCTGGCGCAACGGCCCGGCTTCGTGAAGTCGCGCGACCAGCTGATGGACACCGCCTATCAGGACGACGTCTATGTCGACGACCGGACCATCGACAGCCATATCAAGCGACTCCGACGTAAATTCCGTGCGGTCGACTCCGATTTCAAGGCTATCGAAACTCTTTATGGTGTTGGCTACCGCTTTTCGGAGGAATGACGAGGCCCCTCCGGGTTGGACCGCGCGGCTGTCGCTCACCGCGCGGATCATGGCGGTCAACATCTTCGCGCTGGTCGTGCTCGCCGGTGGCTTCTTCTACCTCGATTCCTATCGCAGCCAGTTGATCGAGGAACGCAGCGACCAGACTGCGACCGAGGTGCAGATCGCCGCGGATGCGATCACGTCGGCGCCGCCCGCAAAATGGCCTGCTCTGCTCGAGTCGATGGGGGTCGCGTCGGAAGCGCGTTTCCGGCTCTATCGCGGCGCCGAACCACCGGTCGACGGCTGGCAGCTCGGCAATCACACGTATGAACTGCGCGATCCGGCCAACGAATCCTGGCAGCGTCATGCCGCGCGCTTCATGGATCGGGTGATCGATCAGATCGTCGGCGCCCCGAAGCCCGATCTCTTCGTCGAGCCCGCGATCGACCGCATCGACGCGTGGCCGGAAGCTTTGCTCGCGCGGAGCACCGGCAAGGTGCAGACTGCACTGCGCCGCGCGCCCGAGCGCACCCCGGTCATCTCCGCTGCAGCGCCGGTGAAGGGCATGCCCGGCGCGGTGCTGTTGATGACGACCAACCAGCGCGATGTCGTCCGCACCGTCCGCGCCGAGCGTTTCTGGCTCGGCGTCGTGCTGCTCGGAACGGTCCTGCTTTCGGTCATGCTCTCGATATTTCTCGCGCGCACGATCGCGCGGCCGCTGCGCCGGCTCGCACTGGCCGCGCACCGGGTGCGGCTCGGTCGCTCGCGCGAGGTGCAGGTGCCGCGCCTCCCGCAGCGGCGCGACGAGATCGGCACGCTTGCCCGTGCGCTGTCGGACATGAGTCAGGCGCTGCGTCAGCGGATCGATTCGACCGAGGCGTTCGCCGCCGACGTCTCGCACGAGCTCAAGAATCCGCTCGCCTCGCTGCGCTCGGCGGTCGACAGCCTCGATCTGGTAAAGGATCCCGATCTGCGCGAGCAACTGATCCATGTGATCCGCGACGACGTCGCGCGGATGGACCGGCTCATCACCGACATTTCGGAAGCGTCCCGGCTCGACGCTGAATTGTCGCGCGCACGATTCGAGACGGTCGATCTGGGGCAGATGATCGAGCAGCTCACCGGTGCGCGCGAGGCACGTGGCCTGCCCAATCATATCCGCCTCGCCTTCGGCCGTCCCAATCGCGGTACCGCGACCGTTTTCGGCGACGGATCGCGCCTCGCCCGCGTGTTCGAGAATCTGATCGACAACGCTTTGTCCTTCTCGCCCCCGGGCGGGCTGGTCGAGATCACTGCGACGCGCGATGAGGACATGATCGTGGTGCGGGTCGAGGACGAAGGACCGGGCGTGCCGCCGGGCGAGCGCGAGGCGATCTTCAACCGTTTCCATTCGATCCGGCCGGAGGGCGAGGCGTTCGGGCGCCACTCAGGGCTGGGCCTCGCGATCGCCCGCGCCATCGTCGAGGGACATGGCGGCCGCATCACCGTCACCGATCGCGACGATGCGGCGAACGGCGCGCGGTTCGTGGTGCATCTCGCAGCGGCGCAGAAGTGAGGGACGAACCCCAAGACCCTCCCGGTTCCGGGGAGGACTTTTCCGTATGACCACCCTCCACGCCACGTGCATCGCAATCGGCGGAATAGGCATCCTCCTCACCGGCAAGTCCGGCTCGGGCAAATCCGATCTCGCGCTCCGCCTGATCGATCGCGGCGCGCAGCTGGTGAGTGACGACGGCACCATCGTCGAAGCCCAAAACGGCACCGTCTACGCCAGCGCCCCCGCGACGATCGCCGGCAAGATCGAAGTCCGTGGCCTGGGCATCCTCAAGACCCCCGCCGTCCAGCAGGCCCCGATCGCGCTCTGCATCGCCCTCGACGCGCCCGTCCCGCGCATGCCTGACGAAATTCTCCCCACCCGCACGATCGAAGGCGTCGCCCTCCCCCTGCTCGCGCTCGACCCATTCGAAATTTCTGCCGTGGTCAAGGTCGAGAAAGCATTGTTGCTTTATGGATCGAAGCCATGAGTCGGCCCAAACGCATCCTGCTCGTCACCGGCATGTCGGGCGCCGGGCGTTCGACCGCGCTCAAGACGCTCGAGGATATCGGCTGGGAAGCGGTCGACAACCTGCCGCTCGGCCTGCTCGATCGTCTGCTGTCCAACCCGCTGCCCGAAGGCTCCGCAGACGAGCAGCGCCCGCTTGCGATCGGGATCGACAGCCGCACGCGCGGTTTCGACGCCGAGAAGATCCTGCAGCGGGTCGCCTCGCTCAGCGACTCGAAGGGCTATTCGCTCGAAATCGCCTTTTTCGACGCAACCAGTGCGGTGCTTACGCGCCGTTATTCCGAAACCCGCCGCCGCCATCCGCTCGCGCTCGATCGCCCGGCGCAGGATGGAATCGCGCGCGAGCGTGAATTGCTCGAGCCGCTGCGCGATGCCGCCGATCATCTGATCGACACCAGCGACACCAACATCCACGCGCTCCAACAGGAAATCCGCCGCCGTTTCGGGGCAATCGACGGCGAAGCGCCGACGCTCGCCGTTCTTTCCTTCGGCTATTCGCGCGGACTGCCGCGCCAGGCCGATCTCGTGTTCGACATGCGTTTTCTGCGCAATCCGCACTGGATACCGCACTTGCGCCCAGGCACCGGCCTCGATCCCGACGTCGCAGCCTATGTCGCGGGCGACTCGGGCTACGAAGCTGCGCTCGGGCGGATCGAAGAGCTGATCCTGGCGTTGCTTCCCGGATACAGTCGGGAAGGCAAAAGTTATGTTACCGTGGCATTCGGCTGCACTGGTGGGCGACATCGTTCGGTTCACTGTGCCGAGCGCGTTGCCCAAAGGTTGCGCAATGCCGGTTTTTCGCCCACCATCCTGCATCGCGATCTGGGGCAAAGATCCTCCGACGCGGTGGAGGGGGTGCCAGGCGAACGCGTTGGGGCATTCGTGACGGTGGCAAGATGATCGGTTTGGTGCTGGTAACACATGGCCAGCTTGCGGCGGAGTTCGTACGGGCGATGGAGCACGTAGTCGGACCACAGCAGTTCATCGAGCCGATTTGCATCGGCCCCGATGACGATATGGAGGCGCGCCGCGCCGATATCGCCCGCGCGGTAGCTGCGGTCGATCAGGGCCGTGGCGTGATCCTGCTGACCGATCTGTTCGGCGGCACACCATCCAATCTCGCCATCTCGCTGATGGAGCCCGGCCGGGTCGAAGTGATTGCCGGCGTCAACCTCCCCATGCTGATCCGTTTGGAAGGTGCCCGCAAGATGATGAAAGTCCAGGCTGCCGTAGCCGCCGCACGCGAAGCGGGACGAAAATATATTTCGGTCGCCTCCGAGGTATTGGGGGCCGCCGCCGCATGACGGCCGAGCGGACGGTGCTCATCACCAACAAGCGCGGATTGCACGCGCGCGCTTCCGCCAAGTTCGTCACCCTCGCCAGCAGCCAGTCGGCGCTGATCGAGGTCGAGAAGGATGGATCGAGGGTGGCCGGCACATCGATCATGGGGCTGATGATGCTGGGCGCCGCGATGGGCGACAGCGTCACCATCAGCGCGAGCGGCGATGGCGCGAGCCACGCGGTGGATGCATTGTGCGGGCTAGTCGAGAACAAGTTCGGCGAGGAATAGGTTCAGCCCGCTATCTCCCCCACATCCGCCAATCGCAGCGCGTCCAGTATCCTGACCTTCCCACGCGTCCCGGCAATCAACCGCGCCCGCCTCCACTTGCTCATGATCCGGCTCACCGTCGGCAGCGTCGACGACGTGAGATCCGCCAGATCCTGCCGCGACAACGGCAAGTCCTCACCCTCGGTCGATTGATCCGCCTGCCGTAGCAAGGTGCGTGCAAGGCGTTGCTCGATCGGCACCGCCGACAGCTCTTCCAACCGCTCGACCAATTGCTCCGCATATTTGGTGACGGTGCGCAAGATCGCCGCGGCGAGCGCGGGATCGTCGGCCATGATGCGGCGCATGTCGGCAATTCCCCACGCGACCGCCTCCACCGCCGTAACCGCCGTCGCGGTCGCATTGTGCGGATGATTCTGCGTAGCACCCAGCGTGCCGAGCAATGCGCCGGGCCCGATCAGGGTCAGCGTGATCGCCACGCCCTCCTCAGTCGCGCGCCATACTTTTACCCGGCCGCTATCGATCACGAAGATCTCGCGCGGCGCATCCCCTTGCGAAAACAGCGATTCACCGATCGCGAAGCGTCGCAAAACCGCGCAGCGCTCCAACTCGTCGCGCGACGATCCGGAGACATCCCTCAAAAACGCTCTCGCGCGCATTCGCAAAGCCAATCGTTGGCGAAAAAGCGAAAACCGGCCCCTTGGCTACCTCATACACCGAAGTGACGCGGAACATGCACTACTTGTTCTGGCGCAAAGACGGACGGTGCCGAAATGATTAGAGGGCGCCGCCTTGCGTTACCCCCCGCGTTGGTCAGTTTTGTCATCCCCCAGAAGTTGCCACTCGAAACGATTGCGATAGTCGAAGCCACCGCGCCCGATATCCAGGGGCGGCGCGCCGCGATCATCTTCAGTGCGTGGCATCATCTGCAAACCGAGCAGGCGCGGCGGCTGTTGTTCGAGCAATTCACCCTGGGCGGCCACGTCGTCGGCCTGATCGAGGCGATCGTCGCAACCGTCCGGGAAGGACGCTGGTCGGGTATCATTCCTTCGTCGTTCGTACCGCTCCAGCGGGCGGATCGCGATTGGGACGACGCCACGCTCGAAGGCGCCTTGATCCGCGCCATCAAGGAGGTGCTGCAAGCCTCCGCATCGGTGCTCAACGCCTGGCGAGAGGCGTTTCGTTTCTTCATGGGCCAGCTCGCGCGGGCGCCACACACTTAACGCCCTTCGACAAGGCGACAACGAACAGCCCCTCCCCTGCCCGGGAGGCGGTTGGGTGAGGGTCTTCTTCTCCCTGCAGCCCCCCGCATAGGGGAAGGCCCTCATTTTTCTCCTCCTGCCTCTCTTCACCCCCTGAGAGGCAGGAGGGGATCATCCCTCGATCAAGGCGAGGAGCGCGAAGCTCGCGAGCCAATGTTCGCCCATATAATCGTCGCCGAGATGCGGCAGGGCTGCGGCGAGATGGTTTTCGGCCGCCCCCCGCATGATCGAATGCGACGGATGCTGCGGCCCCAGCTTCGCTGCAATCCGCCGCCAGCACCAGCCGCGGCTCAGGTTCAACCCATCGAGATGCGCGATCTTGCCGTCGCTCCGATCGGACACGATCGCGGGGACGAACAGGGTCGCGGGTTCGCCCGAAGCGAGACGCGGCAGAAAGTCATCGAACCAGTGGCGATAGGCGGCGTCATCCAGCAACGACGCCATCAGCCCCGCTTCGCACAAGGCCGAGGACAGGAATTCGTCGCCGCCCGGCTCCCACGCCTGGCAATCGCGATCGCCCCCGAACCAGTCGATCGCACGCGCGGTGATCAGCGTCGCCAGATCGGGATCGTGCACCAGCGCCCACGCATGAGCATGCGTCAGCGCGAAGCTCGTATTGAAGTGGGTGCCGACCCGGATCGGATAGGTCAGCCGGGGCAGATGATCGCGCATCCGATCCACGAACAAGCGCGCGATCGGCGCGAGCGCGTCCGCCCAGCCCGCATCGTGACGCGAGGCTTCGCCATGCAAGGCGAGAAGCCAGCCCCAGCTGTAGGGCCGCCCGAAGCCGGGATAGCCGCGCGAAATGCTGGCAAACTCGCCCGCCGCCTTCTCCGGCACCAGCATGTCATCGGCACGCGCGCGGATCGCGGCAGCCTCGGGCAGATCGGGGAACAGTCGCGCGATCGTGAGCAATTGCCACCAGCCGTGGCAGCAGCTGTGCCAATCGAAGCTGCCGTGGAAGATCGGATGGCGCACCTTGGGCGGGACCACATCGTCCGGACCGGTCAGCATCTGATCCAGCTTGTAGGGATATTCGCGGCCGATATGGCCGAGCGTCAGGTACGCGAAGCCCGCAGCGCGCTCGGGAGTCAGGATGGTCATGGAAACACCAGGAAATACATCAACGCCAGGTTGACCGCGAACATGACGAGCGCGGTCGGCGCCTGCGCGCGGATCACGCCGTAGCGATCGGGCAGTTCGAGCAAGGCGGCGGGCACGATGTTGAAATTGGCGGCCATCGGCGTCAGCAGGGTCCCGCAGAAACCAGTGAGCATGCCCAGCGCCGCAACGCCGGCAGGAATGCCATGATGCTGCTGGATCAGCAACGGCAGCCCGATCGCAGCGGTCATCACCGGGAAAGCGGCAAAGGCATTCCCCATCAGGATCGTCAGCAGCGCCATGCCGAAACCGTAGGCGAACACCGCCGCGATCAGGCTGCCCGACGGCAAGGCATTCCCCATCAGCCGACCGACTTCGTTGCCGACCCCGGCGGCCGCAAAAAGCGCGCCGAGGGCCGCCAGCATCTGCGGCAGCACCGCCGCCCAGCCGACCGCATCCATCAGGCGGCGCCCCTCTTGCAGAGGCGTTGCAGGCTTCGGCTTGAGCCAGGCGAAGCAGGAGGCCAGCGCGATCAGGACGCCGAAGGCAAGCGCGACCAAAGTCGCCTGCTTGGTATCGACCCAGTTCGGCGCCTGCTTGAACAACAGGGTCCCGATCAGGGTGACCGCAGGGACCACCAGCGCTGGCAGGAACAGACGATTGCGGCGCAACGCCGCCTCGGCGAAGCGCTCGCCCGGGCTGGTCGTCGGCGGCTGGCCGCGCCCGAGCCGCACCATCGCCAGGACCACGAGCACCAGTACCAACACGCCGTTGCCGACATCGCCGAGCCGATCCCCGCCAAGGAAGCTCACCGCCAGCACCGCCCAGAAGGCGGAATTCACGAAGCGGCGCGGATTGGTGCGATCGAGCGCGCCGAGGATTGCGAAAGCAGCAAACATGCAGCCCGCAATCACATAGACGAAGGCCAGCCCGATCATGGCTGGTCTCCCCGCTTCAGCCGCCGATCGAGCAGCAGCAGCCGGCCCGAATGGACGAAAAACGCCGCAATGGCGGTCGGGATCGCCCATAAGGAGAGCAGCAATGGCTCGACCACGATCCCATATTGATCGAGGATGCCCTTCATCAGCAGGATCGAACTGATCGCGAGAAACGCATCCTCGCCGAACAGCAGACCGACATTGTCGGTGGCCGCCGCCAGCGCCCTGGCGCGGTGGCGCCCTCCTTCGTCGAGCGCGACCTGCCGCTCGGCCGCCCCTTCCGCCATCGGCGCCACCAGCGGACGAACCGTCTGCGGGTGCCCGGCGATCGACATCAGCCCGACCGCCGCGGTGAGCTGGCGGAACAGGAGATAGACGATCAGCAATCGCCCCATCGTCGCACGCTGCATCGATGCGATCAGCCCGCGCGCGCGTTCCTGCAAACCATGCCGCTCGAGCAGCCCGATCAGCGGGAGGACGATGTAGGACACGGCGACGTAGCGATTCTCGTTATAGGCATGACCAAACGTGGCGAGGATCGCCTTCGGGTCCATCCCCGCCGCCAGCCCGGTCGCCGCCGCGGCAAGCGCGATCACCGGCAGCGGATGGACGCGGAGCGCGAAGCCCGCGACCAGGATCAGCAGACCGACCAGCACGATCATGCGGCGCCATAGCCCCCGCCACCCGGCGTCTCGATCACGAAGATGTCGCCGGACGCCATCTCGGCCGATCCGGTCGATCCCAGCGTCTCGATCGTCCCGTCGCTGCGTTCGACCCAGTTGCGCGCCACCGCCCCATCGTCGCCGCCGGCCAGACCGAACGGCGGCACGCGGCGGCGATTCGCGAGGATGCCGGCGGTCACCGCTTCGCGGAAACGCATCCGCCGTACCGCGCCGTCACCGCCCTTCCATCTGCCGGCACCGCCCGATCCGCGGCGGATCGAGAATTCCTCCAGCACGACCGGCAGCCGCGTTTCCAATATCTCGGGATCGGTCAGCCGGCTGTTGGTCATGTGCGTCTGGACCACATCCGCGCCTGCAAACCCCGGCCCGGCGCCCGATCCGCCTGCGATCGTCTCGTAATATTGATGGCGGGCATTGCCGAAGGTGAAATTGTTCATCGTCCCTTGCGCCCCCGCCATCGCGCCGAGCGCCCCGAACAGCGCATCGGTCACGACCTGGCTGGTCTCGACATTGCCCGCCACCACCGCGGCAGGAAAGCGCGGATTGAGCATCGATCCTGCGGGCACGACGATCCCGATCGGCCGCAGGCAGCCGTCGTTCATCGGAATCGGCTCGTCGACCAAGGTACGGAACACATAGAGCACAGCCGCGCGCGTGATCGATCGCGGCGCGTTGAAATTGCCGGGATGCTGCGCGCTGGTGCCGGTGAAATCGACCTTGGCGGTGCGGGTCTGCCGATCGATCGACACGGCGACGTGGATTTCGGCGCCATCGTCCATGGCATAAGCGAAGCTGCCGTCGTTCAGCCGGTCGAGCAGCCGTTTGACCGCCGCTTCGGCATTGGCCTGCACATGCCCCATATAGGCCGCGACGACATCGCGACCATATTCGCCCGAAACGCGCACGAGCTCGGCCGCGCCACGTGCGCAGGCGGCGATCTGCGCCTGTAGATCGGCGATATTGCGATCGGGATTGCGCGCCGGCCAATCGCCGCTCGCCAGCACCGCGCGGACCTCGACCTCCAGAAAGCGCCCGCCCGCGACGACGGGCACGCAATCGATCAGCACGCCCTCCTCGCGCACATCGCGACTGTCGGGCGGCATCGATCCGGGGCTGATCCCGCCGATATCGGCATGATGCCCGCGCGCAGCGACATAATAAGCCGGGCGCGTATCCTGCAGGAAGACCGGCATCACCACGGTCACGTCGGGCAGATGCGTGCCGCCGTCATAGGGCGCATTGAGCGCAAAGGCGTCGCCCGCCCGCATCGTCCTGCCATGGCGCTCGATCACGGCGCGGATACTGTCGCCCATCGATCCGAGATGGACCGGCATGTGCGGCGCATTCGCCACCAGCGCGCCACCGGCATCGAAGATCGCACAGGAGAAATCGAGCCGCTCGCGGATATTGACCGACGCCGCCGATTGCTGGAGCGCGGCGCCCATCTCCTCGGCGATCGCCATGAACAGCCCGTTGAAGATCTCCAGGCGCACCGGATCGAGCGCGATGCCGATCGACGTCGCCGCCCGCGGGGCCGCACGTTCGAGGATCAGATTGGCCCGCACATCGACCCGCGCGCGCCAACCCGGTTCGACCACGATCGTCGAGACCGGATCGATGATCAGGGCCGGCCCCTCCAGCCGCGCCCCAAGCGTCAAACCGGCGCGATCGTAGACCGGCGTCTCGCGCCATTCCCCCGCCATCCATGTCCGGACGATTTCGAGCGGCGCTTCGGGTTCGCCTGTGCGTGCCGGAAGCTCCTCGGCCGGCGCGCCGGCGACCACGGTTTCGACGCGCAAAGTCTCGACCACCAGCGCGCCCTCGCCGACGAAGCCAAACCGCGCGCGATGCGCTTTCTCGAAGCCGGCGCGCATTGCGGCGGGGGAGCCCAGCGGCACCTCGATCAGCGATTCGGACAGCGCTCGACGCAGCCGCGCGCTGACGCGACGCTCGCCCGGCGCGGTGCCAGCAAGCCGGTCAGCCGCAGCAGCCAGCCTATTTGCCAGCCCTTCGGCATCTATCGCCTCGCCGATCGTCTCCTCGCGCACCTGGCCCTGCTCGGCCAGTCCCATGCCGTAGGCCGACAGCACACCGGCAAGCGGATGGAGCATCACCCGATCCATCGCCAGCGCATCCGCCACCAGACAGGCATGCTGCCCGCCCGCCCCGCCGAAGCAGGCCAGTGTGTAGCGCGTCACGTCATGCCCGCGCTGAACCGAGATCTTCTTGATCGCATTGGCCATGTTGGCGACCGCAATCGCGACGAACCCTTCAGCCGCCGCCTGGGGCGCAAGCGGCGCGGCGCCCTCGGCGCGCATCGCCTCGGCCAGTTCGGCAAAGCGCGCCGCCACGGCTTCACGATCAAGCGGCCGATCGCCGCCCGGACCGAACAGATGCGGGAAGTGCTGCGGCTGGAGCTTCCCGAGCATCACGTTGCAATCGGTCACCGCCAGCGGTCCGCCGCGCCGATAGCAAGCCGGCCCAGGCACCGCCCCGGCCGATTCCGGCCCGACCGTGAACCGACCGCCCTTAAAGGCACAGATCGATCCGCCCCCCGCCGCGACCGTATGGATCCGCATCATCGGCGCGCGGATGCGGGCCCCTGCCACGATGGTCTCGCTCTCGCGCTCGTAAGTGCCGGCAAAATGCGACACGTCGGTCGAGGTGCCGCCCATGTCGAAGCCGATGACATGATCGAAGCCTGCGGCCTCCGCCGTCTTCGCCATCCCGACGATGCCACCGGCCGGGCCCGACAGGATCGCATCCTTGCCCTGAAACGCCGGGCCTTCGGCCAGCGCGCCGCTCGATTGCATGAACAGCAGGCCCGTCGCGCCACCGAGCGCGCGCTCGAGACCCTCGACATAACGCCGCAGCACGGGCGAGAGATAAGCGTCTGCCACACTCGTGTCGCCGCGCCCGATCAAGCGGATCGAGGGCGCAACGCGGTGGCTGACCGAAACCTGCGTGAAGCCGATCGCCCGCGCCATCTCGGCCAGCGCGATTTCATGCGCGGGATAGCGATAGCCGTGCACCAGCACGATCGCGATCGCGCGCAACCCCGCCTCGTAAGCCGCCTGCAATCCCTCCTGTGCAGCCCGGGCATCGAGCGGCCGCAGCAGATCGCCTTCCGCCCCGATCCGCTCGTCGATCGCGACGACGCGCGTATAAAGCGGCGCGGGTTTGACGATCGCGCGCGCGAACAGATCGGGCCTTTCCTGGTAACCGATCGCCAGCGCGTCGCCAAAGCCGCGCGTGATCGCCAGCACGGTCGGCTCGCCCTTGCGTTCGAGCAGCGCATTGGTGGCGATGGTCGTGCCGATACGCAGTTCGAGCGGCGGCAGCGGGCCTTCGCCGATCCCGGTCAGCTGCCGGATTCCGGCCACCGCGGCATCGTCGTATCGCCCCGGATCCTCGGATAGCAATTTGGCGGTCACCCGCGCGCCATCGGGCCGGATCGCAACGATATCGGTGAAGGTCCCGCCGCGATCGATCCAGAAACGCCATTTCGCCACGTCGCGTGGTGTGGCGAGACCGGGGAGCAGACGCAACCCGCGAAGCCCTCTCCGCGAAAGCAAACGAGGGAAATTTGTCCGCAGCGGGATGTATCGCTAGGCGTTCCCCTTACTCAGCCCCGACAGGAATCCACAAATGCCCTCCGGACTCGTTGCCCTGCTGGACGACATAGCCGGGATCACCAAGCTCGCCGCCGCCTCGTTGGACGACATCGGCGGTGCTGCGGCCAAAGCGGGGACCAAGGCCGTTGGCGTGGTGGTCGACGATACGGCAGTCACCCCGCGCTACGTCGTCGGCCTGTCGCCACAGCGCGAACTGCCGATCATCGCCAAGATCGCGGTCGGGTCGCTGCGCAACAAATTGCTGATCCTGCTACCGCTCGCATTGCTGCTCAGCGCGTTCGCGTCGTGGGCGATCACGCCGTTGCTGATGGTCGGCGGTGCCTATCTCTGCTTCGAGGGGGCCGAGAAGGTGATCGAGGTCATCAGCGGCAAGAGCCATGACGACGACGAGGACGCTCCCACCGACCCGGAATCGCTCGAAAAGTCGAAGGTGAGCGGCGCGGTGCGCACCGACCTGATTCTCTCGGCCGAGATCATGGCGATCGCGCTCGGCGAAGTATCGGACACGCCGATCCTGACGCAGGGGATCATCCTCGCGCTGGTCGGCATCGGCATCACGATCGGCGTCTATGGCGTGGTCGGGCTGATCGTGAAGATGGACGATATCGGGCTGCATCTGGCCCAGCGCCGCAGTACGGCCGTGCAGGCGGTCGGGCGTGGGCTCGTGACCGGCATGCCGATCCTGATGCGCGCACTGGCCATCATCGGCACCGCCGCGATGATCTGGGTCGGCGGCGGCATCCTCGTGCATGGTCTGGAGGTGCTGGGCTTCGGCTGGCCGGCGCACACGATCCATGACGTCGCCGAGGCCCTCGGACACGCCAGCGGACCGATCGGGCCGATCATCGCATGGATTGTCACCGCGACCGCCTCGGGCCTGTTCGGATTGGCGATCGGGGCCGCGATCGCGCTGATCCTGCACCGGTTCAAACATTGACGATTGGGAGGAGAGCCCATGGTAAAGCCCTTCATGAACCTCGACGAGGTCGCTTTCGACGATATCGAGGAGAACGGCCTCTACACGTCGAGCCGGGGCCAGATCAGCGATCATATCGGCGCGCGCGATCTCGGCTACAATCTCACCGTCCTGCCGCCGGGCAAGGCGCAGTGCCCATTCCACAGCCATCGCGGCGAGGAGGAGATGTTCCTCATTCTCGAGGGCGAAGGCGAATTGCGCTTCGGCGCCGAACGCTATCCGATCCGCAAGCATGACGTGATCGCCTGCCCCACCGGCGGCCCCGAAACCGCACACCAGATCATCAATACCGGTACCGAAACGATGCGTTACCTCGCGCTGTCGCGATTGGTGGATATCGAGGCGTGCGAATATCCGGACTCGAACAAGGTGCTGGTCGTTGCCGGCGAGCGCGGGCGACGCAGCCTGCGCAAGATCTTCCGCGCGGAAAATACCGTCGATTATTACGATCGCGAGCGGGATGAGGAATAAATCGCCTCACACCCACATCCGCTCATCCTGAGCAGGGCAAGCATTCGAGCCCCGCCCCTTGTCGCGGCCCGCCCCCGGCCCTAATTCGTGCGGGTGACCGAACCCGCAGCCAACGCGCTCCAGCGCCCGTTGATCGACGGCTTCGGCCGGCGAATCACCTATTTGCGGGTGTCGGTCACCGATCGATGTGACCTCCGCTGCCGCTATTGCATGTCGGAGGCGATGAGCTTCCTGCCGCGCAGCGCCATCCTGAGCCTCGAAGAGATTGCCGAAATCACGGCCGCCTTCATCGCGCGCGGCGTGCGACGCATCCGCCTGACCGGCGGCGAGCCGCTGGTGCGGCGGGGCGTGCCCGATCTGGCGCGCATGATCGGCCGCCATATCGAAACCGGCGCGCTCGACGAGCTGACGCTCACCACCAACGGCACCCGCCTGACCGAAACCGCCGACGCGCTGTTCGCGGCCGGCGTCCGGCGCATCAACGTCAGCATGGACAGCCGCGATCCCGATCGGTTCCGCCACATCACGCGCTGGGGCGATATCGCGAAAGTCCTCGACGGGATTGCCGCGGCCAAGGCGGCGGGCCTCAGGGTCAAGATCAACATGGTCGCGTTGAAGGGCCTCAACGAGGACGAGATCGAGCCGATGCTGCGCTGGTGCGCCGCGGAAGGCCATGACCTCACCCTGATCGAGACGATGCCACTCGGCATGATCGATGAGGATCGTACCGATCGCTATCTGCCGCTCGATCAGGTTCGTCGCGATCTCGAGACCCGCTGGACGCTGTCGCCGCTCCCGGATCGCACCGGCGGTCCGGCGCGCTACTTCCGTGTCGCCGAACTGGACGCCAAAATCGGCTTCATCACCCCGCTCACTGAGAATTTCTGCGCGGGCTGCAATCGCGTGCGGCTCACCGTCGAGGGCAAGCTCTACATGTGCCTTGGGCAGGAGGATCGCGTCGATCTGCGTGCGGCACTTCGCGAGGGCGGCCGTGGCGCGCTCGATGCGGCGATCGATCGCGCGATGGCCGCCAAGCCGCTCCGCCACAATTTCGAGATCGACCGGGCCAAGCCCGCCGTCCAGCGTCATATGAGCGTCACCGGCGGATGAGCGACGCGCGATGACGGTTGAACGGAGGCTGGCTCTCGCCGCCTCTTCCAGCCCGGCGGCCAAGGAGGCCGAGGCCGAACTCAAGCGGCGCTACGAATGGGTGTCGCCCAAGGATGCGGACATCGTGGTCGCGCTCGGCGGCGACGGCTTCCTGCTCCAGACGCTTCATGCGATGCTCGATCGCCATCGCCCCGTCCCCGTCTTCGGGATGAATCTCGGCACGATCGGCTTCCTGATGAACAATTGGAGCCCGGATCTGCTCGAGAACCGGCTGCTGGCTGCCAAGACGATCAGGGTGGCGCCGCTGCGAATGGACGCGATCACCGTTGATGGCAAAAAGGAGTCGATGAACGCGATCAACGAGGTCTCGCTACTACGCGAAACCCGCCAGACCGCGTGGATCGAAGTGAGCATCGACGATCGCGTCGTCCTGCCCGAACTGGTCTGCGACGGCGTACTGGTTGCCACACCAGCCGGCTCCACCGCATATAATTTCTCGGCTTACGGCCCGATCCTGCCGCTCGAATCGGCGCTGGTCGCACTGACCCCGATCAGTCCGTTCCGCCCGCGCCGCTGGCGCGGCGCGATCCTGTCCGATCGCACCCGCTTCCGCTTCCGTGTGCTCGACCCGACCAAGCGCCCGGTCAGCGCGGTCGCGGACCAGCGCGAGGTGCGCGATGTGTCCACGATCGAGGTGACTGTCGACCGCAGCAATCCGCTGACCCTGCTGTTCGATCCCGAGCATGCGCTCGACGATCGAATCACGATGGAGCAATTTGCGATCTGAATCACTTGCATACCCGGTTTTTTTCCGGTTATAGGCGCGCCCCTGCGGTGAGCACCGCAGCAAGAATGTTCCTCGATAGCTCAGCGGTAGAGCTCTCGACTGTTAATCGAGCGGCCGTTGGTTCGAATCCAACTCGAGGAGCCATTCTTCTTCAGATAAAGATCTGATTTTGCGTCAAAATCTGTTCAAATCACAGATTGACGCTCCCACGCTTACCCTCATCGCGATTCGATCGGATGCAAATCGCGACGAACGATGGCGGACGCCACGGCGCGATAAAGGCAATTCTTGCTCATCGGTGGAAGGCCATGACTAAGCGGATTGGTCCCTGCAGAAAGCTCCCCGAGGTGCTTGATCGTGTCGCCCGATCGCTAGGCCGCCTTCAGTAAGCCTAAGCCGAGCTGTCTTGCGAGTTTAATGGTTTTTCTAAGGGCGACCATCGACGACGGGTTGGTTTAGGATCAACGCCGAGGCCGGCATCTTCCTCGCCCCAACCAATCGACCTTGCCCGAGTAGCCTTGCTATCTCGAAAGCCTCCACGTCGGGATAAGTCGTTGCGGTAATGATCATCGGTCGAGGCTCGCCAAGCGCCGCAAGAGCCATCTGCGGGGGCCGCAGCCGTGCGAAATATCTGGGCGCGTCACCGTGGCGCGCTGCGCGGGCGTCATGGATCGCGACCAGCACATAGCCGACGAGCAGGACCGAATGCCGGCATCGACTGCCAGCAGTTCGTCTAAACGAAGGCCAGCCCCGCGAGCGTGAACTAGACCAGCATCGTGACCCGATCGACGCCAACGGCCATGTCGAATTGGCCAGCGTGAATTGAAGCTCCCCTAAAGGAAAGCAGGTCCACCCGGATCGGTGGCTTCAGTGGGCCGCACGTGCCTGCGCGGCGGCGGCCTTCAACGCATCGTAGCGCGGGCTCGATTCCTGATAGACCGAATCCAGTACGCCCCAATAGCCGTGGATGCTGGCGTTGCCGATATCATTGTAGATAACGACCTCGCTGCCACCCGCGGCCCCGAAATCAGCCACCATCTGCTTGTACAGGTCGCCCATGCGCGGATCGTTCATCAGTCGCTTCAGGAAATCGACGATCTCGGCGCTCTGATCGTGCGGTATGGCTTCCGCTGTCAGGTGCGCGCCTCCCTCATAAGCGATCAGCTTGAGCTTGTTGGCGGACGCCAGTTTCGAATAGAATGCATAGACCTTGGGAAGGCCCGACAACGGCAATCCGTTCGGCAGCCCTCGTCCGAAGCGCAGATGCGCGAATGCGGCGGCCATGCCGGTTTCGCCGCCCCGCGCCCAGCCTAGCAACGTCTCGAGGTCAGGTCCGGCGCGTTGCCGCCCGATATCGCCGCCGAAATAGGTGGTGATGGCGAAGGCATCGAACAATTCGGCGACGCTGCCGCGTTTCGCGCGGGCGACGCCCTCCAGCACGGACGCCGAAGTGTCCGTCCACGTCGTCTGGCAGGATAGGACCGTCATGACGCGCGCGCGATCGGCGCCGGCGAAAACCTGTTTGACGACCGACGCGACCTGCGCCGATCGCAGGCCGTACCAGGTCATCCAGCCCGGACTGTAATTCTCGGCCTTGTCGTTGTCGTCGATCTTGCCGTCACCATTCGCATCCTTGCCCCACAGGCGATTACCCTCGTGCTGGGCGATGTGGGACGCCTTGAAGCCCCAGTTCCAGACCTCGTTGGAATATTCGAAATAGGCTTTCCGGCCCGGCTTGAGCTGCGCCTTCACCAGTTCCGCCATGTGGCGCACATAATCGTCGTCCGCCAGCGTCGGAACGTTGAGCCAAAGGTTGGCGTGCGCTTCGTTGGCGAGGCGAACGGCAATCTCGAGAGGGACGCCGTTGGCACCCCAGGACATCGATGCAGGCGTCGGCCGCTTTGCCCACTCCACCGGCGCCGAACTGTTCGTATTGAGCCAGTCCATCATGCGCAGCGTGCTCCATCCGCTGACCTTCTGGAGAAAGGCGGGATTGAAGACTTCGCCTGCTGCAAAACGGGCCTGTTGATCCTCCCTGACGACATGAATGTCGTGCGGATGGTCGCGCGCGTCGATCGCATTGATGTTGACCTGCAGCAGGTGCTGGCCATCCGCGCGGGTGAAATCGAATGTGATCCGTCCCGGCTGCGTCTTGACGACGCTCGCCCCGAACAGCCTGAAAGTCGCCGTCCCCGCATAGGTCAATATGTAGCGATGGCTGACCGGCTGCGTGGGCGGATCGAGCTGAATGGCGGTCGAGATCTCACGCGCGCCCGCCGGCATCGCGACCGGATATCCGTCATTATCGGTTGCGATCGCGTCGGTCGGAATGCGCTTGCCGGCCGCGTCGACACCCACCCACGCCGAAGAAAACTTGAAGCGATCGATGAAGGAAGCATTGCTGCTCCAGAACTTGTTCTCGGTCAAGTTCATCCCGACCAAGGGATAAGTCGAACCCAGCGCAGGCCCTTGGCAATTTATCAACAGACCGAGTAAAGGCACGGCCAGGATCTGCATCAGCCGCCTGGCATGTATCGATCGAACGTCAATCATGCGCATCGGTACACTCCTACAGGGCCGCGCCGATCCATAGCCACGGGCTGCTGGATGGTCCAGCGGCCCATCGGGAGCGCCAGCCATACCGGCCTGTTTCAACGCCGGCCGGCCGAAAATACGAGCGCGCGAGACCCCGGGGGCCATGCCCCGCCGCATCACCGGAAATGCTTGCGTAGCGTGATGCGGAAGGTCCGCCCGATCGGGTTCACATAGTCTTCGGCATACGCTGCCGGCACGCCGCCATTGGCGTCATGCACCTTGGTATGCGCGCCAAGCAGATTGTCGGCCGAGAGGTTGAGGCTGCCGCGCAGGAAAGGCAGCCGGCGGGTGAGCCAATGCTGGTCCGCAAGATTGATCTGGAGCTTCAGATCGAGCGTGATGCCCTGCGTGAAGGTCAACCGCTCGGCCCCTGCCGGCCCGGCATTGGCCTTGGTCGGGCTCTGCCACATGGCACCGATGTTGGCGCTCCAAGGGCCGGTCGAGACCGTCGTCTGCAGCTCGATCTGATGGGCCGGCGTACCACCCGCATCGCTGATGATGTCGCGCCCGAGCAGATCGAGCGCCGGCAGGCCGTTGCGCAACACGACCGCATCCTGGAAGCGCCACGTATCGTAGAGCGCGATCTGGAACTGGTCGCGCGATGGCGGCTTGTTCGGATCGACCGCCGCCCCCGTCTTGTTGGGCCATGCCTTGCCGAAATCGGTCGAATAGTTGAGCCCCCAGCGTATTTGCTGGCGGTTGCGGCTGACCAGGTTGACCGGGCTCACGTCCAGCCCCGTCAGATAGCCGTTGGCGATCGTGAACCGCTGGGGGAAAGCCGCGATCGTGGCGGCGGTTGCGGCGGTGATATTGACGACCGGATTGCGCGTATGATCGAGCGAATATTCGGCTGAAAGTTGCAGATCCCTGGTGCGGAACGGACTGACCTGCAGCCGGACGCGCGCCGTCCGCGAGGTTTCGTGATCGAGCGCGCCATTGCCGCCCTCGATCCGCTGCCCGATCGTGGTGGTGCCGGTCACGAAATCATATTCGCGCAGATTGGGCGTGACGAGTTGCGCCTGGCCGAGTTGGAGCAAGCTGGGTGCCTGCTCGGTCCGGCTGATGGTCGCGAGGATGTTGACCGGCTGGACCGGCTCCCATTCCAGCGAAGCACCGGCGGTGGTGAGCGTGCCGAAATCGGACACGCGCCGCACATCCCCGTTGATGCCGGCCGAAACCTTGCCGACGCCCGAATCGCGCGCCAGCAGGGGGAAGTCGATATTGCCCTGCACGCTGCCCTGATTGCGGGTACGATCGACCGATTGCACGGCGGACGAAGATTCGCTGCGAATGCCGGAAAAAGCAAAGCCCGTGCGGAACGCGGTGGTGACGGCGCCCGCGGGAAGCGAGAACAGGCTGCCGTTGAGATAGAAATCGCCCGTCGCCTGGCGCGTGTTGGTGGAAACGCAGCCGGCATCGCCGATGCCGCAGCGATCGCCCAGCAGATCGGGTGACGGTAGCGGGGTAGCGCCGATCGGGCCGGCGACGAACGCGTCGGCGGTGCGGGTCAGACGCGTCGTGTCTTCCAGATTGCCGATGAAGGACCAGCGCCAGCTATCGACCTTCCCGTTGAGCGTCAGGTTGGTCTGCGCATCGGCGGTCTGGTCGATGCGCTTGAGCGGGCCGGTCACGAGATTGGACAGGCCTTCGGCGGCAAGCAGATCGCCATCCTCGCTCGACAGCCCCGGCCGGCTGTCGAGCGCATCGAGATCGAGCCGGGCGGTGAACTCGGCATTCACCTCGCCGATCTTCTGGGTGATCGATCCGCTCGACGTCAGATGATCATGCTGCGCCGTCAGCGTATGGCGCGGGATCACCGCGTCCGCCGGCGCATTCGGGCCCGGCAAAGTGCTATCGGCGAAGATCGCATCCTCGTGGCTGAAATCGAGCGCGAGGTTCCAGTGCGAATTCTCGCCGATGCGAATGAGATCGAGCTTGGCGCGATAGAGGCCGCGGCCACTTTCCGGCGCCGCCGTGTAGCGCCCGAGCAAGGTGAGCGCGCGATAATTGTCACGCAGCACGACGTTCACGACCTTCTGGTCGAGCCCATAGCCATATTCGAGCGCGACCTTGGGCGGGAAGATCTCGATCCGGCGGACGGTTTCGGGCGGGAAATCCTTGATCGAGGCGAAACCCGCGATGCGCTGGCCGTTGACCAGCACGATCGGCGGATTGCCCTGCTTGGCCGCTTTGGTCGGCGTATCGCCGATTTCCGGGGCGAGATCGCGGAACACCTCGGTCAGGTCGGCCGCGCCAAGCGCCTTGATCGCGGTACTGTTGAGGGTGACCTCGGGCTTGACCTCGGTTGCCACAGCACCCTTCTGGCGGTGACCGACGACCAGGATCTCGTCCTGTGCCTCCTTGACGGCTTCGGCGGTATCGGCAGCGGCGATCGCGTCCTTCCTGGGCGCCGGAGACGCTGCGTCCTGCGCCTGCCCCGTCGCCGGATACAGGCTACACAGGAGCAAAAGCGCCGTCCCTGCGCGAGCGACCGCAGCCAGCTTACCCCGACGCCGACCCTTCACACGTGAAACTCCGCCTCGCTGCCGTCGTCAACATGGTGCAGCCAGATCGGCAGCTACGGCGTCAGAAAGCGCGCCCCATGCGAGCCCCTACATGGCTGCAAGATGTACAAATTGGCGGTGTCCGGCTTCCTTCCCGAGCTTGTCTTGGGAAGGGCACTCAATCCAGCCCCTGCCGCCGGTAATCGCGTGGGGCGACCCCGAACTGGTCGCGGAAGCTGTGCGTGAAGTGCGCTGCGCTGTTGAAGCCCCAGGAGAAAGCGATCTCGGTCAGCGTGTGCCCGTTCCAGGCCGGATTGCGCATCTGGCGGGCGCATTCCTCGAGCCGGCGGCGCAGGATGTAGGCCGACATCTTCTCGCCAGAAACCGAGAAGACGGTGCGCAGGTAACGCGGGCTGAGACGCAGGCCGGTCGCGATCGAGGCCTGGCTGAGTTGCGGATCGCGCAGATTGTCCTCGATGTACCGGACGATATCGCTCTGGCGCTGCCAGGCCACCGCCGATCCGCGCGAGATGCTTTCGAAGCCCATCGTATAGGACATCGAAATCATCTCGAGCAGGTAGCGCGCAACGCGATCCTCATAGGCGGCGCTGCCCCTTGCGACCTGTTCGCTCAGCGACTGCACCATCGCCGCGACCGTGCTGGTGAAGCCGACAGCGCGGCCCAGCTGAAGGCCGCAAAACTGCTCGGGGGTCGGCAGATATTCGCGCAGCACATCGGGCTGGACGCGTACCATGATCGTGGTCGCCTCCGCCTTCGTGACAAAATAGTGCGGCAGCCCGGTATCGACGAGGATGAAATCGCCCTCGGCGAGTTGGGCCTCATGCCCGCAATGCTGGAAAATGCTGCTGCCCTTTGCCTGCAGCAGGAAGGAATAGAGCCGCGGGGCGCTGCGGCTGATGTGCCGCCGGCTACGCTCGACGCTGTAGCAATCCGCCTGAAGCTTGGCCAAACGCACCGGACCGAGCTGGCCGATGCTGAGCTCGGCATCGAATGGCCGGTTGCTGTTGTGCGGATCACTGCAGGCGAATTCCACCTTGCTCATGCTCTGCGCGTACAAGGCGTTCCACGCAGCGATACGCCCCACAGTGGGCAGGCCAGCCGTGCTGTACCGTTCCATAGCCATCACTCCCCCCAAGGGCCCCCTGCTTATATACCCGGGCGGCCGGCACGATCCGCGCACCGGATCGCATAGGATCCGGTCGCATCGGGTCGGAGGTGTGTCAACGACTGCGTATCGTCTAGCGATACACTGTGTAAAAATCAGGGTTCTGCCCGCGCCAGGAACGATCGGCAGATTTTACTGGCGTCATTGTCGGCGTGGCGTGGTTTGCCGAACCGACCGATCCTGATCAACTCCCGGGCCCAGTGTAGATGCGGGCGGCATTGTCGTGGAGAAACAAGGCGCGTTCGTCGGGCTTCAGCAGATCCGCCGCCGCTCGCGCGATCGCGACCTTCTCGGGATAGGACCAGCGCACGCTCTGGCCGACGTCCGATCCCCAGACGAGCCGTTCCGCACCGAACCGGTCGGCCAGCCGACGGATCATCCGCGCAGGTGAATGGCCTGCGTCGTCGAGACGCTCGAAATTGATCTCGGTGAGCTTGAAGAAGACGTTCGGGCAATCGGCGAAGATGCTTACGATGCCGTCGATCCCGAAATCGGGAGGTCCCGGCATTGCGATCGTGCGGCCCTGCGAGGCGGCGAATTCCATCTCGTAATTGCTGGCGGCGTACGGCGTGCCGACATGATCGATCAGGATCGGGAGATGCGGGTACATCTGCGCGATCATCTTCAGCGCGGGGAGCGCGTAGGTGACATGATCCTGAAAAAAGATCAGCGTCATCGCCACATTCAAATCGGCGCACGCCCGCCACACCGCCATCGCGCTGGGCGAGTTCATCCACGCCGTATCCAGATGATAAGGCCGCGTCGCCGCCATGCGGAAGCCACGCACCCTATCGTTGCGCACCATGTCGCGAAAACGATCCGGGGTTTGATGATCCTGCGTGTCGAGGATCACCACCGGCAGGAGGCGGCCGGGATGGGCTCGGGCGGAATCGATGATGTAGCTATTGTCATAGCCATAGATGTGCCCGCGCTGGACGACGCAGGCAGTCGGCACGTCATATTCATCCATCAGCGCGATCAGCGCCTCGGCGGTAACCGTATAATCGGGCCGGTCGGGCACCGGCAGATCGGCGCTCCAGGCGCGCGTGGGATAGGACGCCCAATCGTCCGAGATCAGGTGTGCGTGCGTATCGAACAGTGGAATCGTCATGCCGTTGCGCCCGCCAAAAATCGCCGGATCAGCCAGCGCTCTCGTTCGCCCATCTGGTCCCCTCCCCGCTCTCGCCTTCTCGTCAGGCCGTCACATTCGCATTGAGGCGATTGCGCTATGCGGCAGGAGACGGCGAAGCTTGCGCGATTGGGCGCTAGCTTTTGCCCCACCACCGGGGGCATGGCCTCGCACAGCAGAGGAGATCGTGATGGATGACGGAACCGAGCCGAACAGCCGATCGCTGGCGATGCTCGAAACGCCGTGCCTCATCCTCGACGCCGCGAAGATGCGGCGCAACATCGCCCGCATGGCAGCGCACATCGCGCCGTTCGGGGTCTCTTTGCGCCCCCACCTCAAGACGGCC
Source organism: Sphingomonas sp. MMS24-J13 (assembly GCF_044905095.1). Classification (NCBI taxonomy): domain Bacteria; kingdom Pseudomonadati; phylum Pseudomonadota; class Alphaproteobacteria; order Sphingomonadales; family Sphingomonadaceae; genus Sphingomonas; species Sphingomonas sp. MMS24-J13. Next base: position 35,007 of record NZ_CP173258.1, on the reverse strand, counting down.
AAATCGATCGCGGTGGCGCGCGCCGTCATGGCATCACCCCAAGGCCCCGCCACCGTATCGACGCTGATGGAAGCCGAGCAATTCGCGGCCGGCGGCGTGCGCGACATCATCTATGCGGTCGGCGTCGCACCGGCCAAGCTCGATCGTGTCATCGCGCTGCGTCGGCAGGGCGTGGATCTGGCGATCATCCTCGATACGGTCGAACAGGCCGAGGCGGTCGCGGCGGCCTCGCGCGCGGCCGGGTTACGCATCCCGACCCTGATCGAAATCGACAGCGACGGCCATCGCGGCGGGGTGGGGCCGGCCGAGCCCGACCGGATCGTCGCCATCGGCCGGATCCTTGCCGGGGATGCCGAACTGCGCGGCGTGCTGACCCATGCCGGTGAAAGCTATGGTTCACGCACACCCGAACAGCTGCGCGACTGGGTCGAAATCGAGCGCAACGCCGCCGTTTCGGCCGCTCGAACGCTGCGGGCCGCCGGCCTGCCGTGCCCGGTGGTGAGCGTCGGATCGACCCCGACCGCGCTCGGCGCGGTCGATATGACCGGCGTAACCGAGGTACGCGCGGGCGTGTTCGTCTTCTTCGATCTGGTGATGGCCGGAATTGGCGTGTGCACGGTGGACGAGATCGCGCTGTCGGTGCTTGCCACCGTGGTCGGGCACCAGCGCGAAAAGGGCTGGATCCTGATCGACGCCGGCTGGATGGCGATGTCGCAGGACCGGGGCACGGCCAAACAGGCGATCGATCAGGGACATGGCGTGGTCTGCGATCTGCTGGGGCGCCCTTATCCCGACCTGATCGTGTCGGCCGCCAACCAGGAGCATGGCACGGTCACGATCCGGCCCGGATCGAACGCCACCCTGCCCGATCTGGCGATCGGCGATCGCGTGCGCATCCTGCCCAACCATGCCTGCTCGACTGCCGCGCAGCACGGGCGTTATCATGTCGTCGAGGGCGAAAGCGACGCGGTGCAGGCCGAATGGCTCCGCTTCGGCGGGTGGTGACGATGGAGAGCGATATGAAAGCGATCAGCACCGACAAGGCACCGCGGCCCGCCGGCCATTATTCGCAAGGCATGATCGGCGGCGGCACCCTCTACATTTCGGGACAGCTGCCGACCACGCCCGAAGGCAGGGTGCTGCATGACGAAAGCTTCGCCGCGCAGGCGCGCGCGGCGATCGGCAATATGCTCGCGATCCTCGCGGCCGGCGGCGGCACACCCGACCGGCTGGTGCGCGTGACGGCCTACATTGTCGATGTCGCCAACTGGCCGGTGTTCAATCAGGTCTATGCGGAGCTGCTCGGCGACGCCAAGCCCGCACGCACTGTCGTGCCGGTACCGCATCTGCATCATGGGGCGCTGGTCGAAGTGGATGCCGTGGCGGTTCTTGCAGATTGACCGCGGCGGCCCCAGCGGAGGCGGAGCCAAAATAAATTTTTCGATTCGTCGTACAATCAGTGAGGTGAGGGGCGATCGCTGACGTCAAGCTGTCGTCGGCTCCCCCCGGATGCCGGCGGCGCCTCGCCCAGGTTAACCCCCCGGTTTCTGGGCGAGGCGTCAATGACGCCTTATCAGGCGCCCTCGGGCATCTCCACCGGGCCGACCACCTCGCGATAGCGCGCGACCGCATAGCGATCGGTCATGCCCGCGATGAAATCGCCGATATGGCGCGTTCGGCCGGGTTCGTCGGTAGGAAGCGCATCGCGCCAGCGATCGGGCAACAGGGTCGGCTCGGCCAGATAGGCCTGCGCCAGCCCGGCAATGATGCCGCCGGCCTGCTCTGCAACCTCGAGCTGGCGCGGATGATGGTAGAGGCGGGCATACATGAAACGCTTGAGCACGCGTTCGGCCATCGCCATTTCTTGCGTAAAGCCGATCAACGGCCCGGATGCGGCGTGCACGTCCGCAATCGTCGCCGGCGCGGCGGCGGCGATACGGCGACGGCTCTCTTCGATCAGATCCGCCACCATCATGCCGATCTGATCGCGGACCAGCTCACCCGTCAGGCGTTCGGGAGGGATACCAGGCCAGTTTCTGCGCACGCCATCCCACGCTTGCGCCACCAGCGGTACCGTCAGCGCGTCCTCCACCGTCAGCAGCCCGGCGCGGATGCCATCGTCGATATCATGATTGTCATAGGCGATATCGTCCGCCAGCGACGCGACCTGCGCCTCCAGGCTCGGCTGGCCGAGCAGGTCGAGCGGCCATTCGGCATCGATCTCGGCCAGCGCCCATGGCGGATCGAGCACCGGGCCGTTGTGCTTGGCGAGCCCCTCGAGCGTCTCCCATGTCAGGTTGAGCCCGGCATGATGTGGGTATTGCGATTCCAGCCGGGTGAGGATGCGCAGCGTATGCGCATTGTGATCGAAGCCGCCGGCTTTCCCCATCGCCCGCTTGAGCGCGGACTCGCCCGAATGGCCAAACGGGGGGTGGCCGATATCGTGGGCCAGGCACAAAGCCTCGGTCAGATCCTCGTTGAGCCCGAGCGCACGCGCGATCGTCCGCCCGATCTGGGCCACTTCGAGGCTGTGCGTCAGGCGCACCCGGAAATGATCGCCATCCGGCGCGACGAACACCTGCGTCTTGTGGCGCAATCGCCGGAACGCGATCGAATGGACGATCCGGTCGCGATCGCGCTGAAACGCGTCGCGCGGGCCGCTCGAAGGACTGGGATGGAGCCGCCCACGGCTGTGCGCCGGCTCGGTGGCATATGGGGCGAGCACCATAGGAAGGCGATGGCGCGCGCAGCGGCAAAAGTCGAGCAGGAGTTCGCTTGACTCTATGTAAGTAAAAACTTACCGTAAGTCATGGCTAACGGAGAATCAGCTCTTGCGGCACTCGCCGATCCGACGCGGCGGGCAATTTTCATGAGGCTCGCGGAGCGCCCGCAAGCCGTAGGCGAGCTTGCGGCCGGCATGCCGGTATCGCGCCCGGCGGTTTCGCAGCATCTGCGCGCGCTCAAGGAAGCCCAGCTCGTGATCGACGAGGCCGCCGGCACACGCCGCATCTACCGGCTCGATCCGCGCGGGATCGGGCTGATGCGCGATTGGCTCGACCGCCATTGGAGCCAGGCGCTTACCGCTTTCCAGTCATTCGCCGACGAACAGGAGGATTTGAGGCCATGACGATCGCCCCGATACGCCGATCTTTCCCGGTCAAGGCGCCGCCCGAACGGGCTTTCGCCTTGTTCGCCGAGCGGATGCACGATTGGTGGCCGCGCAGCCACAGCATCGCCACCGAGCCGCGAGTAGCGATCGTGATGGAGCCAAGGGCGGACGGCCGCTGGTATGAGGTGGGCAATGCCGGGACGGAATGCGATTGGGGCAAGGTACTGGCGTGGGAGCCGCCACATCGGCTGCTACTGGCATGGCAGCTGACCGGCGAATGGAAATATGATCCCGAATTCGTGACCGAGGTGGAAGTCGGATTCGCCCCCGACGGGACCGGCACGATGGTCACGTTCGAGCATCGCGATCTCGAACGGTTCGGGGCGAACGCCGCGGCGGTCGCCGATCAGCTGCGAAACGGCTGGCCGGGCATTCTCGAACTATATGCTGCGCTCGCGGCGGGTGAGGTGTGAAAACCTTCCCGCACCGGGGACCTTAAGCGAAGGCGGTCCAGATCCAGCCGGACGCGGGGAAAGCGACCCTGTTGCCGTCGCGGTGCCGCTCGACCACCTCGCGCAGCCGTTCGACAAGCTGCGGACGCCTCTCCGGTGCCGCCCGCGCGATAAAAGATGCGGCCGGGCCGATCAAAGTGAAGGTTCGGACAGCGTCGCCCACCGGATCGTCGCCTTCCCCCGCCAGATAGGCATAATCAACGGGCTGGGGCCGAATATCCCTCCAGCCCGTCGTGGCGAGCAGATCGGTCGTGAACCCCTCGTCGGCGAAGGCGAACGGGCTGGGCGCGTAGCCGGCGGCCGGCACCGGCGGGCTGCCGGTGATGGCGGCGATCAAATCGTAGGTCCACGCGTTGCGCGCCATTTCGCGCATGCAGGAAAAGACGATCGGCGCACCGGGCTTGGCGGCCCGATGCAGCCGGACGAAGGCGGCAACGGGATCGTCGAAGAACATGACGCCATGCCGCGAGATCAGCAGATCGAATGGCGAAGGCGCCGTGAACCGTTCGATATCGCCGGCCTCGAATCGCACATTGGGAATCCCCGCCGCGCGTTGTTCCGCAACCGCGATCGACTGCGCCGCGATATCGATGCCGAGCACGTCAAGATCGGGATGGCGCCTGGCCAGTCCGAAGGTGGTGATCCCAGCGCCGCAGCCGATGTCGAGCGCGGTTCCGGGTCCCGCCGGCGCCACCCGATCGATCGCGGCATCGAGCGCGACCGTCAGTTCGGCAAAGGTCCGATCGGTGCGGCGCCATTCCTCGGCCCACACGTCACCGACATTGGTGGCCCATTCGCGCCCGCTCGTCATCGGCGATGCCTCCCCTTTCCTGGGTCAGTTGACCCGCTCGACCTCGTCACCCGCAGCAGTTTCGACGCGGAAGGTCGAGAAGCCCTCCTTCTTGCGCTCGGTCACCCAATCCTGCGCCGCGTCGGACGAAGGGAAGGGCCCGATCAGCAGCCGGTTGGTATGGCGATAATGTATGGTCCAGGGCGAACGCCCCGAAAGCTGGTTGCCCCATTTGCCCTTGAGCTTGGCCCATTCCTTGCCGAGGTCACGCTTGTTGGCGCCGCCTGCCACCTGCACCCAGTGGCGGGCGGGATTGCGCTTGGCCACAGCCTCGCGCTGGCGCTCCTTCTTCTCCTTGGCGGCAGCTGCGGCAGCGAGCCGGCGGGAGCGGGCATCCATGCGCTGGGGCGGCGGCGCCGCGACCGGCTCGGGCGGCGGAGTCGCCTGGGCGACCGCGACCGGCGGGGGCGGCGGCGCGGACGCCTTGTCGGGACCGAGCATGCCGCGATCGATCGGGATACGCGGGGCGCTGGCGGTCTGTCTGGGTGGTGGCACGGCATCGCCCTCGCCCGGGAAACGTCCGAGATGGATCGCGGCGGCCTTGTCGGCGGCCTTGAGCGCAGCCAGGCGCGGCAAATAGGGCGCGAGCGCCGCAACCTGATCGGCCGGCATCACCAACGCCGCCCCGGCCTGTGCCTCGGCCGCGTCGCCGGTCAGCGCAAAGACGAACGCGCGCGCACGCCAGGCCGGCACATCCTGCTTGCGCAGCAGCGGATCGAGCGTCGCCATCGCGGTCGCGCGATCGCCGCTGATCGCCTGGCTGAGCGCAAGGCGCCGCGTTATCTCGTCATTCGGTCCGTTACGCAGGGCAAGCAGGTAATCGGCCTGTGCCCGCTTGGGGTTGCCGCGCAGATCGTAAGCGAGGCCCCGCTCGGCTGCGATCGACGCCGGGGGAACCCCGAGCTCGACCGCTTCCCCGAACAGGCGTAGCGCCGATCGCGCATCGCCCTTCTCGAGCATGGTCGAAGCCAGCCCGGCCTTGACCTGCCCGTTCTTAGGATTGAGCGCATCTGCGCGGGCGAGAAAGCCGGCGGCGGCATTCATGTCACCAACCGCCAGCGCCGCCTTGCCGGCACCGACCAATGCTTCGACGTTATCGGGCTTGGCGGCGAGGATCCGCAGGTAACGCGATAGCGCCTCGGGCTGATCGCCATGCGCAGCAGCGTCGCGCGCTTGGGATAGCGCGTCGGGCGCGACCACGGGCGGCGGCGTGACGGGGATGGTGGGGCCTTCTTCCTGAGGCGACGAGGCTTGCGCAGGCGGCATGCTCGGCTGCGGCTGAGCGACCTGCGGCGTCTGCGCCATCGCAGCGGACGCGGCAAAAAAGGCCACTAGGACGAGGGGACGGTTTATCGAGGAGATGCGCACGGGCCGGTGACATGCCCGATGTTGCGCAAGTTGCAAGAGGTGCTGGAAAGCGCCTCGCCAGAGCGTGGCCGCGCGGCGACGAGCAAGCCCCCTCCCCCGAAGGGAGAGGGGGTCGTCCATTACTGATTATTCTGCCGGTTCAAAAACCGCGGGATATCGAGCGGATCGCGCGTGCCCTCATCCTCGGCCTCATCGTCCGCCGCCGGCTTGGCGCCGCGCGCCATGCTCGACATGCGCTCGAACAGGGTACCGCCGTCGCGATTGACGCGCGGAGCGACGCGCGGCGCGGGCGCCGCCTCCTCCTCGTCATCGTCCAGCCAGCGGCGCGGGCCCGAGCGACCGGCCTTGGGCTCGAATGCCGGGATCTGCTCATGCTCGGCGGGTGCCGCGGTCACATGTGGAGTCTCGCCCAGAACGAGTTCATCCTCATCTGGTTCAGCGGATACAGCCGGCGCGACTGCCGGAGCGAGAAGATCAGCACGCGTTTCCGCCACTGGCGCAGGCGCGGGTGCAGGAGCAGCGCCGCTGCTTGATTCAGAGCCGGGCGTGCGAACTTCGGTACGGCTGCGGGGTGGAAAGCTGAACGACTTGGTCGGCTCGGGCGCCGTGCGCGCCTCGGCTTCGATGCCTGTTGCGACGACAGACACGCGAATCCGACCTTCCAGATCGTTGTTGAAGGCAGACCCCCAGATGATGTTGGCATCAGGATCGACCAGATCCTTGATGTGGTTGGCCGCTTCATCGACTTCGAGCAGGCGCATATCCTCGCCGCCGGTGATCGAGACGATCACGCCCTTGGCGCCCTTCATGCTGACGCCGTCGAGCAAGGGATTGGCGATCGCCTTCTCCGCCGCTTCGATCGCGCGATTGTCGCCCGATGCCTCGCCTGTGCCCATCATGGCCTTGCCCATTTCGGACATGACCGAGCGGACGTCGGCGAAGTCGAGGTTGATCAGGCCGGGCATGACCATCAGATCGGTGATGCCGCGCACGCCCTGCTGCAGCACCTGATCCGCCATCTGGAACGCCTCCTTGAAGGTGGTGTTCGGGTTGGCGATCAGGAACAGATTCTGGTTGGGGATGACGATCAGCGTGTCGACATGCTTCTGCAGCTCGGCGATGCCGGCCTCGGCCGACTTCATCCGGCGATTGCCTTCGAAGCTGAACGGCTTGGTGACGACGCCGACGGTCAATATGCCCTTCTCGCGCGCCGCCTTGGCGATGACCGGGGCCGCGCCGGTGCCGGTGCCGCCGCCCATGCCGGCGGCGATGAAGCACATATGCGCGCCTTCGAGCATCTTCTCGACCTGATCGAGCGTCTCTTCGGCCGCAGCGCGGCCGATCTCGGGCCGCGAGCCGGCACCCAGGCCCTGCGTGATCTTCATGCCGAGCTGGATGCGGCTTTCGGCGGGACTCGCGTTGAGCGCCTGCGCATCGGTGTTGGCGACGAGGAAGTCGACGCCCTGCACATCGGACGCGATCATGTTGGCGATGGCGTTACCGCCTGCCCCGCCGACGCCGATCACGCTGATGCGCGGCTTCAGCTCCTCGACTTCGGGCCTCATGAATTCGATCGCCATCCAAAATCTCCTTGTCGGTGCAAAACGACGCACCGAATGTCACCAAATTGCCCCAACCGATTCACGCATGCACGCGCTTTTTTGAAACAATCGGCCGGGGGGCCATGTTCTCCACAACCTTTTCAATAGCTACTCTTCACCGCAGCAAGCAGGCGCTGGACCATATTGGTGGGCGAAAGCCGCACGATCGCCTGGCCGGGCGAGGGCTGACGCAGGTCGACCGGATCGGAAGCGGCGAACAGAACCAAACCCGCCAGCGTCGAGAAACCCATGCCCGAATGCGCCTCGGGCAGGCCGATCAACCCGCGCGGGCGACCGACGCGGACCGCGCGGCCGAGCACGCCTTGCGCATAATCGGCGATGCCCTTCAATTCGGCGCCACCGCCGGTGAGGACCAGCCGGCGTGCGATCGGGCCGGTGAAGCCCAGGGCCTTCAACGCCTCCTCGATCGCGGCAAACCAATGTTCGAGCCGCTGGCGGATTACCGCGATCAATTGCGCGCGGCTGATGCGGACGGGTTCGGCCCCCTCCTCCCCCACGATCGGCGCGACCTCGATCATTTCGTGGTTGTCGCGCGGCGAGGTCTGGGCGCTGCCGTGGAAACATTTGAGCCGCTCGGCCTGGGCGCGGCGGGTGCCGAACGCGCTGGCAATGTCATCGGTGATCTCGCCCGCACCGATCGGTAGCGAGGCCAGGCCGACCAGCAACCCGCCGGCGTGAAGCGAGACGTTGGTGACGCCGCCGCCAAGCTCGACCAGCGCGACACCGAGTTCGCGTTCTTCCTCGGTGAGGCACGCCATCGCGGTGGCCACCGGCGAGGCGACGATCGATTTCACCGCGAGATGCGCCGAGCGGACACACAAATCGAGATTGCGGACCGGGGAAGGGTCGGCCGAGACGATATGGATATCGACTCCCAGCCGTTCGGCATGGAGCCCGCGCGGGTTACGCACACCCTTGAGCCCGTCGAGCGTGTAGAGCGCGGGCTGGGCGTGGAGCACCTCGCGTCCCTTGGGATCGATCGAACGGCGGCCCGCCTCGAGCAGGTTGGCGACGTCGCCTTCGGCGATGCGCTGTCCGCCCAGTTCGACCTCGACCGAGGCGACATCCGAATAGAGCCCGCCCGCCGAAAAGCTGACCCACACCTCCTCGATATTGGTGCGCGCGATCCGTTCGGCCTGTTCGACCGCCTCGCGGATCGCATGCTCGGTGCGCTCCATATCAACGACGAGGCCATGCTTGACCCCGCGGCTTTCGCGCTGGCCGGTGCCGAGCACCTGGAGCCCGCCCTCGGTCGGCTGGGCGATGACAGCGGCCACCTTCGACGATCCGATATCGACCGCCGTGATCAAACCTTCCGTCCGCGCCTGTGCCATCTTACCCCCTACGCCACCGCACCCGGCACGGGCGCCGGGGCCGGATCTTCGATCTTCGCGCCCGGTTCGGGCGTCGTCCGCACGGTCATCGAGCCAGGATTGCGCATGTCGAAGCGCACGAAACCGCGCCCGAGCAAACGCTCCTCGCGATCCTTTGCGGCGAAGGTGGCATAAGCCGCCCGCGCCTCGGCCGCCCCCTCGGGCAAGGCCAAAGTCTCGCCGGACTGGAAGCGCAGGTCCCAGCGTCGCTGGCCGACCCAGGTGGCGCCCGCGACGAGTTGCTTCAGGCTCGGCTGGGTGGCGACCAGCGCCTGCAGATCGGCAATGTGGGTCTCGACCCCGTTGCCGATCACCAACGGCAACTGGATCGGCAGGGTCTTCGGATCGCCGCCCGACAGGATATGGCCGACGCCGTCGATCAGATAAAGCTGCTGGTGGCGCTGGAGGATCGCCGCCGGCGTCCGCTCGACCAGATCGACCGCCAGCGTATCGGGCAAACGCCGCGACACGCGCGCATCCTGGACCCAGCCGAATTGCAGCAGCTGGCTGCGGATCGCGGTCAGATCCACCAACGCCATATCCTGCTGATCGGCGGCGGTGTGGACGATCCGGAAGACGCTGTCGGCGTCGACATTCTTGCGCCCCGTAATCTCGATATTGTGGACGACGAAACCCATCCGGCCGAGCCCATGCGCGAGCTCCAGCCCGATCGTCTGCGGCACGCCCATCGCGATCACGCCCGCGACGACACCGGCGGCGATGAACAGCCCCAACCCCCAATTGCCGATCCGGCGCAACAGATCGCCCGAGACGGGCAAAGCCCTGAATGCCCGGCTCATATGCTGGCCGAGCGACGACGACCGCCGACGAACCGGCGCGGCCCCGCGCGGCGGACGCCGAACGGCGGGCTTCACCGCGATCTTGGGCGAACGGCTCATGCCAGCGCCTCGTCGATGATCGCCTGGACCAGATCCTCGTAGCTCATTCCCACCAGCTTCGCCTGTTCGGGAACGAGGCTCAACGGGGTCATGCCGGGCTGGGTGTTGATCTCGAGCAGGAACAGCCCATCGACCCCGGCCTCGTCATCCCAACGGAAATCGGCACGCGAGGTGCCCTTGCAGCCGAGAATGTTGTGGCCGGCGACCGCCATGTCCATGCAGGCCTGCCTGATCTCCTCCGGCACGTCGGCCGGACAGACATGGACCGTCAGGCCATCGGTATATTTGGCATCGAAATCGTAGAAGCCGTTGCGCGGGATCAGTTCGGTCACACCGAAAGCGCGGGCCTTGTCGCCGCTGCCGATTACGGCGGTGGTCAGTTCGCGCCCCTTGATGAAAGGCTCGGCGAGCAATTCGTCGAAATGCTGCCACGGCCCTTCGACATCGCGCCCGATCGGATCGCCATAATTGCCCTCGCGCGTCACGATGGCGACGCCGACCGACGAGCCTTCGTTCACCGGCTTCAGCACATAGGGCCGCGACAGCGGATCGGCGCTGTACAGGCTCTCGCTTTTGACGACCCGGCCGGCGGGCATGCGGATGCCGTGCGGGACGAGCGCCTGCTTGGTCAGCTCCTTGTCGATCGCGATCACCGAGGTGACCATGCCCGAATGGGTATATCTGATGCCCATCAGATCGAGCATGCCCTGCACCGACCCGTCCTCGCCGGGCGTACCGTGCAGCGCGTTGAAGACGATGTCTGGCTTCGTCTCGACCAGCCGCACGGGCAGATCGCGATCCATGTCGATCCGTGTGACGCGATGGCCGAGCGCTTCGCACGCCTTGGCGACGCCCTCGCCCGAGACGAGGCTGACCGGGCGTTCGGCCGACCAGCCGCCCATCAGGACTGCGACGTGGAGTTGGGTCAATTCGTCCTCCCCACGCGCTGGATTTCCCATTCGAGCGTCACCCCGCTCTGCGCCTTCACCCGGCGGCGCACCTCCTCACCCAATTCCTCGATCTCGGCAGACGTCGCCGAACCGAGATTGAGCAGGAAGTTGCAATGCTTCTCGGACACTTGCGCATCGCCCAGGCGGAGTCCGCGACAACCGGCCTCATCGATCAACTGCCACGCTTTGTGCCCGACCGGATTCTTGAAGGTCGACCCGCCTGTGCGCGAGCGCAACGGCTGCGAGGCTTCGCGTTCGGCGGCGATGCGATCCATCTCGGCCTGGATCGCGGCAGGATCGCCTTCATGCCCGCGGAAAGTCGCCGAGACGACGATCGCGCCTTCGGGCAATTCGCTGTGGCGGTAGGAGTAACCAAGGTCTTCGAGCGCCAGGGTGCGTGTCTCACCCGATCGCAGCACGACGTCGCATTCGACGAGGATGTCCTTCACCTCACGACCATAGGCGCCGCCGTTCATGCGCACGAAGCCGCCGACCGTGCCGGGGATCGAGCGCAGGAATTCGACTCCGGCAATGCCCGCATCGCGCGCGGTCGAGGAGACGAGGATGCCGCTCGCACCACCACCGCAGCGCAATGTGGTCGCATCGACCCGCTCGACCTTGGCGAACGCCTTGCCCAGCCGCACGACCACGCCCGGCACGCCGCCATCACGCACGATCATGTTCGATCCGAGCCCGAGCCCCATGACCGGGATCTCGGGATCGAGATCGGCGAGGAATCGCGCAAGATCGGCAACGTCGCTGGGCTCGAACAGATAATCCGCCGCCCCGCCCGCCTTGAACCAGACGAGCGGCGCCAGCGGCGCCTGCTCGGTCAGGCGCCCAGCGGTCTTGGGGAGGGTGAGAACCACTATAAATCCTCCCCGGAACGGGGAGGGGGACCGCTCGAAGAGCGGTGGAGGGGCCCCACCTGGAGGCAAGCGCTGTGGATGAGGCGGGCCCCCTCCACCATGCTGCGCATGGTCCCCCTCCCCGTTCCGGGAGGATTTTCAGGTTACCCCCAAAAATCAACCGCGTGGTCCCCACAGAGCCAGCCACTTCTCCCACGCCTCGATCTGCGCGTCGGCGAGGTCGCGCACCGCCTTCGTGGTCGCGCCGAAGCCCGCCGAGCCCATATTACGGAACACCGTATCGACATTGCCTTTGTGCGCATCCAGCATCTGCCGCTGCATGCTGATCCACGGCGTGAGTAGATCGCTCATTTCAGTCTCTCCTTGGCTATCGCATCCGCCAGCCCCGCCGCCCACTTCGTAATATCGCCTGCCCCGAGGCAGATCACCATATCGTCCGGCCGCACGACCTTGGCCAGTTCGGCCGCCAGATCGTCTGCCCCGGCTATCTCCTGCGCCGCGCGATGCCCACGCTGCTTGAGGCCGCTCACCAAAGCGGCCGCATCGACCCCCTCGATCGGCTGCTCGCCGGCCGCATAGACCGGCGCGACATAGACGATATCGGCCTCGTTGAATGCGGTCTGGAACTCGGTCATCAGGTCGCGCAGGCGGGTGAAGCGGTGCGGCTGGACGACCGCGATCACCCTGCCCTTCGCGCCCTCGCGCGCCGCGGAGAGCACCGCCCGGATCTCGACCGGGTGGTGGCCATAATCGTCGATGATCGTGACGCCCCCACCTTCCATGGCGACTTCGCCGACCTTGGTGAAGCGGCGCTTGACCCCGCCGAACTTGGCGAAGCCGGTCCGGATCACCTCGTCGGGCACACCCAGTTCGAGGGCGACACCGATCGCTGCCAGGCTGTTCTGCACATTGTGGCGGCCGGGCATCGGCAGTTCGATCCCCTCGATCGAACGCACCGATCCGTCGCGCTTGCGGATCATCGCCTCGAACCGGTTGCCGCCGGGAATCGGGGTGACGTTGACGCCGCGCACGTCGGCCTGCGCCGAAAAGCCATAGGTCACGACACGGCGATCGCGCACGCGCGGGATGATCGCCTGCACCTCGGGGTGATCGAGGCACAGCAAGGCCGCGCCATAGAAAGGCACATTCTCGACGAATTCGACGAAGGCATCCTTCACGGCCTCGAACGAGCCATAATGATCGAGATGCTCGGGATCGATATTCGTGACGACCGCGACCGTGCCGTCGAGGCGCAGGAACGAGCCGTCGCTCTCGTCGGCCTCGACCACCATCCAGTCCGATGCGCCGAGGCGGGCATTCGAGCCGTAGCTGTTGATGATGCCGCCATTGATCACGGTCGGATCGACCCCGCCCGCGTCGAGCAGTGCGGCGACCATCGAGGTGGTCGTGGTCTTGCCGTGCGTACCCGCCACCGCGACGGTGGACTTGAGCCGCATCAGTTCGGCCAGCATCTCCGCGCGGCGGACGACGGGGATGCGCTTCTCCAGCGCGAGCTCGACCTCGGGATTGCCGCGCTTGATCGCGGTGGAGGTGACCACCACCGCCGCATCGCCCAGATTCTCGGCCCGATGCCCAATCGCGACCGGGATGCCGCGCTTGCGCAGCCCCTCGATCACATAGCCTTCGGCGACGTCCGATCCCTGCACCTTGTAGCCAAGATTGTGCATCACTTCCGCAATGCCGGACATGCCGATCCCGCCGATCCCGATGAAGTGGATCGTCCCGATATCGGTCGCGACGCCGCGCATTTTAGAACCCTCCCCGGCACGGGAAGGGCAAGCTCTTTTGGGTTTCGCTCATCATCATATCCGCGCACTCCCGACGGCCAGCGCACCGGCGGGGGCGGCCTTGCCGCGCTCCTCGTCGCCGATCGCGTCCATCACGGGCGTGCGGCCAAAACCTTCGATCAGATCGGCCAGATCATGCGTCGCATTGGGGCGGCCGCATTGCTTGGCGTGCGCCGCAGCCGCGATCAGGACCTCGGGGTCACCCGCCAGCATCTGGATCTCGGCGGCCAAAGCGCGGAGCGTGAAATTGGGCTGGGCGATCGTGCGGGCGCCGCCATCGACCGTCATCTCCCGGGCATTGACGGTCTGGTGATCGTCCATCGCGCTCGGCAGCGGCACGAGGATGGCGGGGCGCCCGGCGACGGTCAGTTCGGCGATCGTCGAGGCGCCCGCACGGGCGATGACGAGGTGAGAGATCGCCAGCACCGCCGGCAGGTCTTCGAGATAGGTGGCCAGTTCGGCCTGAATACCGGCCTGCGCATAAGCGGCGCGCGCCGCCTCGATGTCCTCGGGGCGCGCCTGATGGACGACGCGCAGCCGGCGACGGAGCGCCTCGGGCAGCAAGGCCAGACCGGCGGGGACGACGGTCGACAGGATCGTCGCACCCTGGCTGCCGCCGGTGACGAGGATATGGAGCGGGCCGTCGTCTTCGAGCACAGGGAAGCGCTCGCGGCCGATCGCCAGCACCTCTTCGCGCACCGGGTTGCCGACGAGATGGACCTTGCGGGCAAGGCTGCTCCTGAGCCGCTCGACCTGCGGATAGGCGGTCGCGATCGCATCGACCCGGCCGCCGAGCAGCCGGTTGACCCGGCCGAGCACCGCATTCTGCTCATGCACCGCGGTCTTGATGCCGAGATCGAACGCGGCAAGCACCGCCGGATAGGAGGGATAGCCACCGAAGCCGACGACCGCGGTGGGCTCGTCCTTGTCATACAGCCGGCGCGCCATCGCGCGGCCGGCGCGGATGCCGAGCCATGCCTTGAACCAGCCGAGCGGGCCGCCGGTCACCCGGCCGGCGGGCATCACATGCACCTCGATATCGTCGAACAGGCCGGGAATGCGCTTGCCGCGTTCGTCGGTGATGAGTGCGACCTTGTGCCCGCGCGACGCGAGTTCGCGGGCCAGCGCATGGGCCGGCACCATATGCCCGCCCGTGCCACCCGCGGCGAGGATGAAGTGGCGCTTGATATTCATCGCGCCGCCCATGTCACGATATAAGGCGAACGCGTCAGGTACGGATTGCGCCGCGTGAAGGCGAGCAGCAGCCCGAAGCCGATCGAAAGCGCGATCATCGACGATCCGCCATAAGAGATGAACGGCAGGGTCATGCCCTTGGACGGCGCCAGATGGACGTTGACCAGCATGTTGATCAGCGCCTGCAGCCCGAACTGGATGACCAGCCCGGCGCTTGCGAGGAACATGAAGCGATCGTCCTCGTGCAGCAATTTCATGAAGGTGCGCACGACGATGGCGAGATAGATGAGCGCGATCGCGACGCAGGCGATCAGCCCGAATTCCTCGCCGATGACCGAGAAGATGTAATCGGTGTGCGGCTCGGGCAGTCCGAACTTCATCGTCCCCGCGCCCGGCCCGGTGCCGATCAGCCCGCCATGGGTGATGGTGCGATAGGCCGAGACCATCTGGTAATCGTCGACCTGCTTCGACGCATCGCCGATCTTGAGGAAGGCGTTGATGCGCATGGTCGCGACGGGGTAGAATAGATAGGCCGCACCGATCCCGCCGACGCCCGCCGCACCGAGCGCACCGAGCCACTTCATCGGCACGCCCGACAGGGTCAGCAAGGCCAGCCATACCGAGACGAAGATTACCGTCTGGCCGAAATCGGGCTGCTTCATCAGGAAGGCCGCGATCACCGCGAGCAGCCCGAAGCTCAACGGCACGACCGGCAGTTTCTCGTCCTGGTTCTTGAGCGACAGCAGCCAGGCGACCGCGACCACGAACAGGGGCTTGAGGAATTCGGACGGCTGGACCTGGATCGGTCCGAAGAAGATCCAGCGCTGCGCACCATTCTTCTCGGCCCCGCCCAGCACCGGCACCATCACCAGCATCAAAGTGAAGATGGCCGCACCCGCGATCGCCATACGGCGCGCAAGCAGTTTGGGCAGCATCGACGTTCCGATCAGCACCGGCACCGCGAGCACGGTCCACACCAGCTGGCGCCAGAAATAATAGCGCGCGGGCATGACATGGGTTGCGTCCGAATAGCGCCCCGCCGCCGCCGGCGCCGCCGCCGCCACCGCGATCAGGCCGATGCCGATCAGCAGGGTGACGAGCAACAGCAGTACGCGGTCGATCTCCCAGAACCACAGGCCGAGCGGCGACCGATCGCCGCGCCCGAAGCGCTCGCCGCGCCGCGCGCGCGCCCGCTGCGCCGCTTTCTCGCGAAGACTCTCCTTGTCGATCATGGTCGCCATCTAGAGCGTCCCCACCAAAGTACGAAAGGCTTCGCCGCGCGCTTCATAATCGCTGAACTGATCGAACGAGGCGCAGGCGGGCGACAGCATCACCACTTCGCCCGGCTTCGCCGCCGCTGCGGCATCGGCGATCGCCTGTTCGAGCGTGCCGCTTTCGGTGACCAGCTTGCCAGCGGTGCGCAGGATATCGGCGAACATCGGCCCGGCCTGCCCGATCGTGTAACCGGCCACGACGTGATCGTAGAAAGGCGCGCAATCGTCGAGATCGTCGGTCTTGGGCACGCCGCCGAGGATCCAGTGGATCTTGGGATAGGCCGCCAGCGCAGGTGCCGTCGCGGTCGCGTTGGTCGCCTTGCTGTCGTTGACGTAGAGGACGCCATCCTTCTCGGCGATGCGCTCCATGCGGTGCGGCAGGCCGGGATAGGTGGCGAGGCCTTGTTCGATCTGGTCGTCGGTGAGGCCAAGCGCCTTGCAGGTGGCGATGGCGCACGCGGCATTCTGGGCGTTGTGAGGGCCTTGAAGGGCGGGCCAGCGGGATTGGCCGGTTATGTCGGTCGACAGCACCGCCACCACCCCGTCATTCCCGCGAAGGCGGGAATCCATAACCTCCAACCCTTGAGAATATGGATTCCCGCCTTCGCGGGAATGACGAAGGAAGGAGGCGATGCGCTTTGTTTGATCGTCATCGGTGGCAATGACGGCCACGCTGCCCGCCGACTGCATCGCGAACAGCCGTTCCTTGCTCGCGGCATAGCCGGCAAAGCCCTCATAGCGATCGAGATGGTCGGGGGTGATATTGGTCAGCACCGCGACATCGCAATCGAGGCTGAAGGTCAGGTCGATCTGATAGCTCGACAGTTCGAGCACATACACCCCGCCCCCAGGCAGCGGATCGCGGCCGAGGATCGGCAGGCCGATATTGCCGCCCATCAGGCTCGGTACGCCAGCGGTTTCGAGGATATGGTGGATAAGCGCCGTCGTGGTCGACTTGCCATTAGTGCCGGTGATGCCGACCACCTTGTGCGGCGGCAGCGACGGCCGGGCGAGCGCGAACAATTCGATGTCGCCGATGACGGAGACGCCGGCGTTGCGGGCGTGTTCGGCGATCGGGTGACGATTGAGCGGCACGCCGGGGGAGACGACGACACTGTCATAGCCGGCGAGGTCGATCTCAAGCGGATCGGCGAACGTCAGTTCCTCCCCGGCACGGGGAGGGGGACCATCCGCAGGATGGTGGAGGGGCGCCTCGGCTGGACGCAGCGCCTGTGACTCCGCCCCTCCACCACCGGCTGCGCCGGCGGTCCCCCTCCCCGTGCCGGGAGGAGCTTATTGCGCTTCGCCTCGTCCGAATCCCACGCGGTGACGCTGGCGCCGCTCGCCAGCAGCGCGTCGACCACTGCCACGCCCGAGCGCGCAAGACCCAGCACTGCGTAGCGTTTGCCGCGAAAGGCGGGGCTCGTGATCACCGCAGTTTCAGCGTCGCGAGGCCGGCCAGCGCCAGCACGAAGGAGATGATCCAGAAGCGGATCACGACGGTCGGCTCGCTCCAGCCCAATTGCTCGAAATGGTGGTGGATCGGCGCCATGCGGAAGATGCGCTTGCCGGTGCGTTTGTAGAAGAAGACCTGCAGGATGACGCTGACCGTCTCCATCACGAACAGCCCGCCGATGATCAGCAGCACGATCTCATGGTGCGCCGTGACCGCGATCGCGCCGAGCGTGCCGCCGAGCGCGAGGCTGCCGGTATCGCCCATGAACACCGCCGCCGGCGGCGCATTGTACCACAGGAAGGCGAGACAGCCGCCGATGATCGCCGCGGTCATCACGGTCAGCCCGCCCGCCCCGGGCACGTGCGGAATGCCGAGATAGGTCGCGAATTTGATGTTGCCGACGAGGTAGACGATCACGAACAAGGCCAGGCTCGCGATCACCACCGGCATCGTCGCCAGACCATCGAGCCCGTCGGTCAGGTTCACGGCATTGCCGAAGCCGACGATGATGAAGGCTGCGAAGAAGATGTAGAGCGGCCCGAGATCGATCACCGGCCCGTTATAGAAAGGCAGATACAGCACGGTGCTGTTGCCGCTGGTGATGATCCACGCCGCCGCCGCCGCGATCACGAATTCCAGCGCGAGGCGCACCTTGCCCGAAACGCCGGCATGGCTGCGCTTGGTGACCTTCTGATAATCGTCGAGAAAACCGATCAGCCCGAAGCCGAGCAGCACCAGCAGGCACGCCCAGGTGTAACGATTGCCGAGGTCCATCCACAGCACCACCGCGGTTGTCACCGCGGTGAGGATCAGCAGGCCCCCCATCGTGGGCGTACCGACCTTGGCGAGATGGGTTTGCGGGCCGTCGGCGCGGATCGGCTGGCCCTTGCCCTGCTTGACCCGCAGCCACGAGATGAAGCGTGGGCCGATGACGAGGCCAATGAACAGGGCCGTCATCGCCGCCGCGCCCGCGCGAAAGGTGATGTAGCGCACCAGGTTCAGCAGGTGCGGAAAGCCGAGATGCTCGGCGATGACGTACAGCATTGCGGTTAAGCCCCGGCCAGCGCGTCGACCACGCGGGCCAACCCGATCGCGTTCGAACCTTTGATGAGTATCGCGTCGCCAGGCGCGATCAGCCTTTGGGCTTCGATCGTCGCGGCGACAGCGTCGGCCACATGGACCAAGTCGATCCGCCCCTCAAGAGCATCGGCCAATGGTTTCATCTCCGAACCGACGAGCAGTGCCAGCCCTACGCCCGCCTCCGCGATCGGCTGTGCCAGCTCGGCATGGTGGCGCGCTTCGTTAGGGCCCAGTTCGCGCATCGAGCCGAGGATCGCGACCCTGCGCCGGGCTTGTTCCTGGCCGAGCATGCCGAGCGTCGCGCGCATCGAGGCAGGGTTGGCGTTATAGCTCTCGTCGATCAGCAGCGCATCGCCACCGGGCAGGCGGATCGTGATGCGCTGGCCGCGCCCGGGCAGCCCCGCCATATCGGCCAAGGCCAACCCAGCCGCTGCGAGATCGCCCCCTGCCGCCTCGACCACCGCCAGCACGCCAAGCGCGTTGGTGATCCAGTGATCGCCCGGCGGACCAACGGTGAAACTCAGTTCACAGGTGCGCAGCCGCGCCTGCACGAATGTGCCGCGCGGACCGGGCAACCCCTCGCGCGCATGGACGTCCGCCCGCCGATCGCGCCCGAACGTGACGATGTGGGCGGCATGCGGCTCGGCGGCGGCGATCAGGCGATCGCGGTGCGGATTGTCATAGGGGATGACCGCGGTGCCCCCGGGGACGAGCCCCTGGAAGATCTCGCCCTTGGCATCGGCGATCGCGCTCTCGTCGGCGAAGAAGGCGCCATGCGCGAGCGCGACAGTGGTGACCAAGGCGACGTGCGGGCGGACGATCCGGGTCAGCGCGGCCAGCTCGCCGGCATGGTTCATCCCCATTTCGAACACGCCGAAGCGAGCCTCACGCGGCATGCGGGCGAGGCTGAGCGGCACGCCGACATGATTGTTATAGCTCTTGAGACTGCGATGCGCGGAGCCGGGTGCGCCGCGATCGAATGCGGCGAACAGGGCTTCCTTGACGCTGGTCTTGCCGACCGATCCCGTCACCCCGATCACCTTGCCCTGCGTGCGAGCGCGGGATGCGATGCCAAGTGCGTCGAGCGCGGCGGTGGTGTCGGCGACGAGCACATGCGGGCCATCGACGGGCTGGGAGACGAGTACGCCGGCCGCGCGCTGGGCGAAGGCTTGCGGCACGAAGCGCTGGCCGTCGGTGGTCTCACCCTTGAGCGCGACGAAGAGATCGCCCGGGCCGACTTCGCGCGAATCGAAGGCGACGCCGGACACGTCGAATGGCGCGGAGGCGGTGCCGTTCGTGGCGGCCGCGATCTCGGCGGAGGTCCAGAGGCTCACTTAAGCCCCTCCCGCTCGCGGGAGGGGCTTGGGGAGGGGCGTCGGATCAGGCGCGCGGCCGGGCGGGGGAGGATAGCCCCTCCCCCGCCCCTTCCCGCAAACGGGCGGGGAGATTTGTGCGCTCACCCCGCGCATTCGCGTGCGACCTGAACATCGTCGAATGGCAGCACCTGCGTGCCCACGATCTGTCCTTGCTCGTGCCCCTTGCCCGCCAGCAGGACGATATCATCAGCCCCCGCTTCAGCGATGGCCGCAGCGATCGCATCGCGACGCCCGCCGATCTCGATCGCACCGGGCGCGCCGGCGAGCACCTCGCGACGAATTGCGGCCGGATCCTCGGTGCGAGGATTGTCGTCGGTCACGATCACATGATCGGCCAGCCGCACCGCGACTTCACCCATTTGCGGACGCTTGCCACGATCGCGATCGCCGCCCGCGCCGAACAGGACGATCAGCCGCTTCGCCGCATGCGGCCGCAAGGCGTCGATCGCCGCCTCCAGCCCATCGGGCGTATGTGCATAATCGACGTAGATCGGCGCACCCGCGCGGCTGATTGCGGCCCGCTCGAGGCGGCCGCGCACCGGCTGCACGCGCGAAAGCCTGGCGAACGTGTCGGCGACCGAGGCACCGGTCGCGATCACCAGGCCCGCCGCGGTCAATGCGTTCGCGGCCTGGTAAGCGCCGATCAGGGGCAGCTTGACGATATGCGTCTTCCCCTCGGCCTCGATCGTCAGGGTCTGGCCCAATTGGGTCGGTTCGCGCGCGACCAGTTTGAGCGTCTCGCCCTTCGTGCCGACGGTGATCAGGCGCAGGCCCCGCTCCTGCGCCAGTTCGGCAACACGTGCGGCGGCGGGATCGTCCATCCATACCACAGCCGTGCCGTCGCTCGCCACCACCTCGGTAAACAGCCGCAGCTTGGCCTCGAGATAGGCCTCCATCGTACCATGATAATCGAGATGGTCGCGCGACAGATTGGTGAAGGCGGCGGCGCGGACCGGCAGCCCCTCCGTCCGAAATTGCGACAGGCCGTGGCTCGATGCCTCGAACGCAGCATGCGTCACACCCTCGCGGCTGAGGCCGGCCATGTTCGACAGGAAGGTCGCGATATCGGGCGTGGTCAGCCCGGTCGAAACGCTCTCGTCCGAGGTGGTGACGCCGAGCGTCCCGATCGAGGCGGCATGGAAGCCGCCCATCCGCCAGAGCTGGCGGGTCAGTTCCACGGTCGAGGTCTTGCCGTTGGTGCCGGTGACCGCGACCACCGTATCGGGAAAGGGCGCGAAGAAGCGCGCGGCGGCATAAGCGAAGGCGCGGCGCGGCTCGGCATCGGCGATATGGACCGCACCCTCGACCCGCGCCTCGGGCCGCGCGACGATCGCGACCGCGCCGGCGGCGATCGCCTGCGGGATGAAATCCTCGCCATTGACCTGCGTGCCGCGAAACGCGCCGAAGACCGTGCCCGGCGCGACCTTGCGGCTGTCGATCGCGAAGCCGGTGACGCGTTCGCCGACGGCATCGCCCAAATTCACCGCGGTGGGGAAGACTTCATTCAATCGCATTCTTGCCCGGCACCTTCTTCTCGAGGATCAAGGGCATCAGATCGGACACGTCGATGTCCGTCGACAGATCCGGCCGCACGCCGAGCAAGGGTCCGATCCGCGCGATGATGCGCTTGCCGAGCGGCGCGGTCATCCAGCCCGCCGTCTTGAAGCCGAAGGTCTGCTTGCTCGGCCGCGCATTATCCAGGACCACGAGCGTCACATAGCGCGGATGATCCATTGGGAACACGCCGGCGAAGACGGTGACGTTGGCGTTGCGATTGTAACCGCCATGTTCGTTGACCTTTTCGGCCGTGCCGGTCTTGCCGCCGACCCGAAGCCCCGGCGCGTCGGCATTGGTGCCCGTGCCCTGAAGTACGACCAATCGCATCAACTGGCGGATGCGTGCGCTCGTCGCTTCCGACACGACCCGCGTACCGGGGACGGGTGCGCCATCCTTATGCTTGAGCAGGGTCGCCGGGTGGAGAATGCCGCCATTGGCGAGCGCCGCGAACGCCTGCGCGACATGGAGCGGGGTCACCGCAATGCCATGGCCGAACGCGGTGGTCATCACCGTCGACTTGGCCCAATAGGACGGATAGAGCGGCTGGCCGCGCTCGCGGATCTCGATGTCGGTCCGCTTGTTGAGCCCGAACTTGCGGAAGAAGCTGTCGACCCGCTGCGCGCCCAATTGATCGGCGATCTGCGCCGTGCCGATGTTGGACGAGAAGGTCATCACCTCGGGCGTGGTGATCGGGCGATGCTTCGGTTCGTCGTCCTTGATCGTGAAGCGACCGAGCCTGATCGGCGAGGTCACGTCGTAACGATGCGACCAATCGGTGATCACGCCATTCTCGATCGCATTGGCGAACGTCAGCATCTTGAAGGTCGATCCATGCTCGTACGTGGCCTGGGTCACCTTGTTGATCATGATCCGCTGATTGTCCTTGGTCAGCCCCACCAGCGGCGCATTGGGGTTGATATCGGGCAGCGAGGCCATCGCCAGCACCTCGCCCGTGTCGACATCCAGCACCACGCCGGCACCACCCTCGGCCGAGGTTTCGAGAATTCGGCGCTGGACCTCCTTCTCGACCGCCGCCTGGACGCGCGCATCGACCGCGAGCGTGACCGACTGGCCCGCCTTGAGCTGATCGTCGAACGCACGCTCGATCCCGATACCGGTAAGCGTTTCCTTGCGATGCCCGTCCTCGACCATTTGCGAATAGCCGAGCAGATGGCCCGCGAGAATCCCCTGCGGGAACAGACGGTGCGGCTCGGGCGCGAGCTTGAGAGCGGGTTCGCCCAGCGCCTGCACCGCCTGCGCCAGATTGGGCGAGGCGGGGTGGCGCAGATAAGCGAACTTGCGCGTCTTCGAATGGAGCAGGGTCCGATACCATGCCAGCGGGTGTTCGGGCATCAGTCGCGCGAGATTGGCCGCCAGCACATCCTTGTTGGTCAGCACTTCCTGCGGATTGATCGCGATCGACCAGAGCTTGATCGTGGTGGCGAGCGGCATGCCGTTGCGATCGAGGATCTCGCCGCGCAGCGCGACCGGGGCACCGCCGTTGCGCCCATCCTTACCCGAGATCAGGCAGATCTGGACGAGCCGTAAGGTGATCACCAGCGTGATGATCCCGAACAGCAGCATGATCACCATCAGCCGCTGCTGGGCAACCGCCATCGACCCGGCCGGATCGAGGGCCGAGTTCAGGGTGATGCGTTCACCGCGTTCGATCTTAGCGGCGGCCGGCGCGTTCACCGATCAGCCTTCGCACGCTTTCCTTTGCTGCGCTCGGCAGCGGCGATCTCGTCGATATCCGCCGGCAGCAGGGACGATAGCGAAGATGAAGACGAAGATGACGACGATGCAATCCGCACCGGCGCCGGATGATAGGCGGTGCGCTGGATCGCCGACGCATCGGGTGCCAGCCGCTCGGGCCGCGGCCGGACATAGGTTGCGGTCCGCAACAGCGGCTGGGCCGGCGCTTCGGCTTCGGGCTGAACGCGTGTCGGCGCGACATCGGGCGCGGGCGCCGGGGCGGGGGCCGGTTTATAGGCAACCTTCGTCACGTCGCCCTGCTGCGCTACGATGTTGGGATCGAGCTGCAAGGCCGGGCGGCCATTGTGCGAGAACAAGGCGACGAGCTGCGTCCCGCCCGACACGAACTGCGTCGGCTTCGGTGCCTTGAGCCCCAAGACCTGCGTGTTCCAGCTTTCGAGCTGCTCCATGCGTCCGCGCGTGCCCAGTTCGGTGTTCAGCCGCGCAATCTCGTCCTGCGTCCGCGAAATCTCGCGATCGACCTTGGTCAGTCCGGCGCGCTCGGCCGCGACCGATTGCGACACCAGATAGCAGCACAGGGCCGCGGCGGCGACGCCCGCCACCTGCCATACCGAACTCAAACGCGTCGTCGCGATCATGATACACGACCTTTCGACTGGGATGCCCAGGCACTGGCCGCGGTGCGCCGGGCGACGCGCAACGTGGCGGAACGGGAACGGGGATTGCGGGCCAGTTCGGCCTCGCTGGCGCGGACCGGCTTGGCGACCGCTTCGAAACTTGGCGCCGGCGCCGAACCGCTGAGATCGGGCAGATGACGCGAACCCGAAGGCGCGCTGCTGCGCTCCTTGAGGAAGCGCTTGACGATGCGGTCCTCGAGGCTGTGGAACGAGACCACCGCGAGCCGGCCGCCGGGCTTGAGCGCGCGTTCGGCCGCGGCGAGGCCGTCCTCCAGTTCGTCAAGCTCGCGATTCACGTGGATGCGGATCGCCTGGAAGGTCCGGGTGGCCGGATCCTTCTTGTCATGCTCGCGATAGCCGAGCGCGCGGCGCACGATCGACGCGAGTTCCGCCGTACGCGTGATCGGGCGTGCGGCGACGATCGCCCGCGCCACGCGGCGCGACTGGCGCTCCTCGCCCAAATGAAACAGAACGTCCGCGATCTCAGCCTCGTCGGCCTCGTTGACGAAATCGGCAGCGCTCGGCCCGACCTGCTCCATTCGCATGTCGAGCGGGCCATCACTTTGAAAAGAAAAACCTCTTTCAGCCCGATCGAGCTGCATCGACGATACGCCGATGTCGAGCGTCACGCCATCGACGCCCTCGATCCCGCGATCCTCCAGCACGTCGGCCAGCCGCGAGAAGGTCTCGGGCACGAGCTGGAGATGCCCGTCGCTTTCGCCGACCAACGCCTGGCCTTCTGCGATCGCATCGGGATCGCGATCGAACGCGATCACGTCGGCACCGGCCGCCAGCAAGGCGCGCGTATAGCCGCCCGCCCCGAACGTGCCGTCGACATGGGTCTCGCCCGGTTGCGGCGCGAGCCCGGCGATGACCTCGTCCAGCAATACCGGGATATGGGGGGCGGGCGCGCTCATTTGCGCGGATCCTTGATGCCGTCGATCATGCGCAGCATGTTCGGCTTGTCGGCATAATGCGCCCGGTAGCGGTCGAGGCTCCAGATCCGGAACGTCTCCGCCGCGCCGAAGAACAACGCCACGCTACCTGCATCTTCGAGGCCGGCGATCCTGCGCAGGCGCGCGGGCAGCACCATCCGGCCGACATCGTCGTAGGAAATCGGCTCGACGCCGCCGAACAGCTCGGCGAGACGCTCGTCGAGATCGATGCTGAAATTGTCCGAAGTCTTGGCAACCTCGGTCTCGGTCCGCTCGCGCAGGACATCCTGATAGATGGCGTCGTAGCCCTGCAGGCAGAGCTGGTTGGGATGCTCGCCGATCAGGATCGAGGATGGGGTCTCATCGCCCTTCTGCGCCGCGCGCGTGCTGACAACCGCGCGATAGGTGGACGGGAACGACACGCGTCCCTTGGCGTCCACCACGCTCGAAGCATTGCCAGTGAAATGGACGATTTTCACGCGACGGCGAACCCTGTTCTGCGACGCGTGAGTGGGATCCCCCGGCCGCTTCCGCGACCTGACCCGCTGACATGCTCTCGAATCCCCGCACGCCAGCGATCCCAGCTCGCAAACTGGGTCTAGTTGGGAATTTCAGGGAATTCAAGGTAATCCTTACCACCAGCCTGGGGATTACTCTTATCCACTCTCCATGCGCATGGGGCAGAAAGCGGCTGATTTCAGCCACTGTTCTTGCTTTGTATATTGTGGATAAGTCTTGGGAGAAGCATTTATGGCCGGCTCGCAGATGCGGGCCGACCAGGGATTTTGCCCCACGGAAAGCGTCTGGCGGGCCGGAGTCCGCGCGCTCATTGGGCGCGCTTGGGCGGACTCGAGGCGGTTTTGGGCTTGACCGGATCGCTGTTGCCGGGTGCGACGCCGAGTTCGGCGAGCGGTTCGCTCGGCGCCTGGCTGTTGGTGGTGGCCAAATTGCCGTTGACGACACTCGGGTCGCCTGCCGCATGCAGGAACGCGGTGGCGAGCATCACCAGCAAGAAGACCGCCGCGAGGCCAAGCGCCCCTACGCGCACGCGATGCATGCGATGCCCTCCCCGGCGCGGGCGCTATCGGCGTCGACCACCATGCTCATTAGATAGGCAACGGTTCGTCGCTTGTGAACCTCTGTTGGGCGTGCATAAATTCCTCCCGCGAAATCGCAGGGGAAATGTCAGCCCACCTTCGCCCTCAACCAATCCGGTACCGGCAGGTCCTTCCCCTCCAGCCAAGCCGGATTGAACAGGGTCGACAGATAGCGCATCCCGGAATCGCACAGCAAAGTGACGATCGTCTTCCCCGGCCCCATCTCGCGCGCCAGCGCCATCGCGCCGGCGACATTGATCCCCGACGAAAGGCCGACGCACAGCCCTTCGGATCGCAGCAGCGTGAATACCTGCTCCAGTCCCGCTTCGTCCGAAATGCGGAACTGGGTGTCGACCGGCGCACCCTCCAGGTTGGCGGTGATGCGGCTCTGCCCGATCCCCTCGGCGACCGAGCGTCCCTCGGCACGCAATTCGCCGTGGGCATAATATTCGTAGAGCGCGGCGCCATGCGGATCGCTCAGCGCGATAACGATATCGTCGTTATATTCCTTGAGGCCGAGCCCGACACCAGCGAGCGTCCCGCCCGTGCCAACCGCACAGGTGAAGCCATCGATCCTGCCCTCGGTCTGCGTCCAGATTTCCGGCGCGGTGTGACGGATGTGGGCAAGGCGGTTGGCGATATTGTCGAACTGGTTGGACCAGAGCGCGCCCGGCGTTTCTTCCGCAATGCGGCGAGACACATGCACATAATGGCACGGGTTCGAATAAGCGGTCGGCGGCACCTCGACCAGTTCGGCGCCGAGCGCGCGCAGCGTATCCTTCTTTTCCTGGCTCTGGGTCTCGGGAATCACGATCGTGGTGCGATAGCCCTTGGCATTGCCGACGAGCGCAAGCCCGATTCCGGTATTGCCCGCAGTCCCCTCGACGATCAGCCCGCCGGGTTCCAGCAGGCCGTTCGCCTCGGCATCCTCGATGATCGACAAGGCCGCGCGATCCTTCACCGAACCACCCGGATTCATGAATTCGCACTTGGCGTAGATATCGCAGCCGGTCGCCTCGCTCGGCCCCTTGAGGCGCAGGAGAGGCGTGTTGCCGACCAGTTGAGGAATGCCCGAAGCAGGAGCTGTCATACCCCCGAATTAGGAAGCCGCGCCCGTATGAGCAAGGAAGCTCCGGTTGGGCACGCCATCATCGGGCTTTCGATGTCATCAAATGGTCGCGATAGGGCCGGTACGGGCTTGACGATCTATGCCGCAACCGCGAAAGAATTGCTCCGCTATGAACATTGCCCTTCGCACCCTCCCGCTCTCCGCCCTCATCCTCCTTGCCGCTTGCGACACCAAGCCGACCACGATCGTGGGCGGCGGTCCGGTCGATATGGATGCCGCCAAGATCAAGGCAGCCCCACCGGTCAAGCTTCCGCCCGCGATGCTGGCGAGCAAGCAGTATCGCTGCAAGGACAACAAGGTCGTCTATGTCGATTGGTTCAACGACGGCACCAGCGCCAATTTCAAGGCGAAGAAGGATGCGACCCCGGTTGCGCTGACCGCGCCGGCCGCCGGCCAGCCTTATGTCGGCGGCGACGTGACCGTCACCGGCGCGGCAGACGCCAAATCGATCACCGTCAAGCAGGGCGGTTCCTCCCAGGCATGCGACGCGTAAAACGCACGACCATCGATTTTCGAAAGGCCGGCGGAGCGATCCGCCGGCCTTTTCAGTTTAGATACTCCCTGCCGTAGACCTGCCGTCGCCCCTTCGCTATCGGCGCACGCATGAGCGAGATCACGCCTGCCATCGTCGCCGAACACGGCCTGTCCCCGAAGAATATGATCGCGTGCTCCACGCGCTCGGGCGCGAACCCAATCTGGTCGAGCTCGGCATCTTCTCGGTCATGTGGTCCGAGCATTGCTCGTACAAATCAAGCCGCATCCATCTCGGCAAATTGCCCACCAAAGCCCCGTGGGTGATCTGCGGCCCCGGCGAGAATGCCGGCGTGATCGATATCGGCGATGGCCAGGCCGCGATCTTCAAGATGGAGAGCCACAACCACCCGAGCTATATCGAGCCCTATCAGGGTGCCGCGACCGGCGTCGGCGGAATCCTGCGCGACGTCTTCACGATGGGCGCGCGGCCGGTGGCGAACCTGAACGCGCTGCGGTTCGGCCGCCCCGATCATCCCAAGATGCGCCACCTGATCGCGGGCGTGGTTCACGGCATCGGCGGCTATGGCAATTGCGTCGGCGTTCCCACCGTTGGCGGCGAGGTCAATTTCCACGGCGCCTATGACGGCAACATTCTGGTCAACGCGATGACCGTGGGCGTGGCCGAGACCGACAAGATCTTCTATTCGGCGGCATCGGGCATCGGCAATCCGATCGTCTATGTCGGCTCGAAGACCGGGCGCGACGGCATTCACGGTGCGACCATGGCGTCGGCCGATTTCTCCGAGGATTCGGACGAAAAGCGCCCGACCGTCCAGGTCGGCGATCCCTTTACCGAGAAATTGCTGATCGAGGCGTGCCTCGAATTGATGGCGACCGACGTGATCGTCGCGATCCAGGATATGGGCGCCGCGGGGCTCACCTCCTCTTCGGTCGAGATGGCATCCAAGGGCGGCGTCGGGATCGAACTCGACATGAACGCGGTGCCGCAGCGCGAGGAGGGCATGACGCCCTATGAGATGATGCTGTCGGAGAGCCAGGAGCGTATGCTCATGGTGCTCAAGCCCGGGCGCGAGCCCGAGGCCGAGGCGATCTTCCGCAAGTGGGAACTGGATTTCGCGGTGATCGGCCAAGTCACCGACACCGGCCGCATGGTGCTGACCTTCAATGGCGAGACGGTATGCGACATCCCGCTCGGCCCGCTGGCGGACGAGGCCCCCAAATATGACCGGCCATGGGTCAGGACCGAGGCCCCGGCCCCGCTGACCGACGTGCCCGAAAGCGCCGATCCGGCCGCCGACCTGCTCGCGCTGATGGGCTCGCCCGATATCGCCAGCCGCCGCTGGATCTGGGAGCAATACGACACTAGCGTCGGCGCGGACACGGTCCAGCGCCCCGGCGGCGATGCCGCGGTGGTGCGCGTCCACGGCACCGACAAGGGGCTGGCGATCAGCACCGATTGCACCCCGCGTTATTGCTACGCCGATCCGTTCGAGGGCGGCAAGCAGGCGATCGCCGAGACCTGGCGCAACCTGACCGCGGTCGGCGCGACCCCGCTCGCGACCACCGACTGCATGAATTTCGGCAACCCGCAACG
Organism: Sphingomonas sp. MMS24-J13; assembly: GCF_044905095.1. Classification (NCBI taxonomy): domain Bacteria; kingdom Pseudomonadati; phylum Pseudomonadota; class Alphaproteobacteria; order Sphingomonadales; family Sphingomonadaceae; genus Sphingomonas; species Sphingomonas sp. MMS24-J13. Next base: position 6,067 of record NZ_CP173258.1, on the reverse strand, counting down.
CCCCGAGATCATGGGGCAATTCGTGGGCTGCATCGAGGGGATGGCCGAGGCGTGCACCGCGCTCGATTTCCCGATCGTGAGCGGCAATGTCAGCCTCTATAACGAGACCAAGGGCGACGACGGCACCGGCAGCGCGATCCTGCCGACCCCGGCGATCGGCGGGGTCGGCCTGCTCGCCGATTGGCGCAAGAGCGTTACGATCGGCTTCAAGGGCGTCGGCGACACGATCCTGGCGATCGGCGAACGTTCGGGCCACCTCGGCCAGTCGGTGTGGCTGCGCGAATTGCACGGCCGCGAGGAAGGGCCGCCGCCGCCGGTGGACCTGAAGGCCGAGCGCCGCACGGGCGACTTCATCCGCGCGCAGATTTTGAACGGTGCGATCACGGCCTGCCACGACGTATCCGACGGCGGGCTGGCGGTGGCGCTGGCCGAAATGGCGCTGGCCTCGGGTATCGGCGCGATTGTGACCGAGCCGCAGCCGTTCGGCGTGGCGGGCTCGTTCTTCGGCGAAGATCAGGGGCTGTATATCGTCACGGTGTGCGACACCTGCCTCGCCGATTTCATGGCAGCGGCCCACGCGGCGGACGTGCCCGCCGACCCGCTTGGCCGCACCATAGCGCGGCGCGTGATCTTCGAGTGCGACGAGGGCGATTATTGCGTCACCCTCGACGCGCTGCGCGAGGCGCATGAAGGCTTTTTCCCCAAGTTGATGGGGACGGACGCGGCGTTGGCTTGACGTGCCCCGTCTCCTCCCTGAGCTTATCTCGGGGAGGAGACGGTGTGACAGGCTATTCGGGTACGCCACTTGCGAAGAAGCTCGGTCTCAAACCCGGTTTGCGCGCGTGGTTCGAGAATATGCCCAATCCCGTCCGCGATGAAATTGGCGATACTGGTATTATCCCGCTGTCGGCCCCCGAGCCTCCGATAGACGCGGCTCACATCTTCGTAACGGGACGCGCGCGCCTTGCCGAGCGCCTGACCATGCTCAGGCCGCTGCTCACGCCGAGCGGCTTCATCTGGGTCTCATGGCCCAAGAAAGCCTCGAAGGTGCCGACCGACATCACCGAAGACACGATTCGCGAAATCTGCCTGCCCAAGCAGTTGGTCGACGTGAAAGTGTGCGCGGTCGACGCGGTCTGGTCGGGACTGAAGTTGATGATACGGAAAAGCGCGCGCTGAGGCCGTGCCGATGCTACCGCCCCGACGTGACGAATGAGACCGGCCGGATAACCACCCTGGATGGGCTGCGGGGGGCGGCTGTGATGGGCATATTGCTCATGAACATCACCGCCTTCGCGATGCCGTTCGCCGCTTATGCCAACCCCGCCAATTTCGGCACGCTGCGCTGGCCGGACGTGGCGATGTGGGCGTTCGGCTTCGTGATCGTCGACGGCAAGATGCGCGCGATCTTTTCGGCGCTGTTCGGCGCGAGCATGCTGCTGCTCGCCGACAGGGCCGAGGCGGCGGGCCGCAGCCCGGTCCGCCTTCATTATGCGCGCACCGCCGCCCTGCTGCTGATCGGTCTGGCGCATGCCTGCCTGATCTGGGACGGCGACATATTGGTGCTCTATGCGCTGACCGGGGCGGTCGCCTTCCTGTTTCGCCGGCTGGAGACCGAGCGGATGCTGGTCCTTGCCGGGCTGCTGCTGGCGGGCCAGATGGCGATCTATGCGATCCACTATCAGGCGCTGGCGGCACTGGGCGCAGCCGCTGCATTGCCGGATGCCACGCCCGATGTGGTGCAGGCGTGGCGCAACGTGCTCGACGCGATCGGCCGCCCCTCGCCTTCGGTCCTCGCGACCGATCTGTTGATCCACCGGGGACCGTGGCACCGGTTAGCGTTGAACATGACCGGCCGGGAGTTCGACGCGATCGCTTCCGAGCTGACCTTCAACGGGCCTGAGACCCTTGGCCTGATGCTGCTCGGCATGGCCGGGCTGCGTCTGGGGTTCCTGACCGGCGCCTGGCAACGCACCGCCTATCTCCGCGTCGCGCGGACCGCCTATCTGATCGGCCTGCCGCTGCTCGCCGTCAGTGCAGTCGTACTGATCGCCAAAGGGTTCCCGCCCCTGCTGACCGCGACGCTCGACGATCTGGACATGCCGTTGCGCTGGCTGGTCGCAACGGGGCATGTCGCCTTGCTCGCGGCCTGGTTCGCAGGCGGCTCGTCGCCTCTCAAGGCGCGGATCGTCGCCGCCGGCCGCGCCGCCCTTACCAATTATCTCGGCACCAGCATTCTGATGACCGCGATCTTCGATGGCTGGGGTCTCGGCCTCTACGGCCATGTCGAGCGCTGGCAGCTGCTGCCGTTCGTCGTCGGCGGCTGGGCGGCGATGTTGCTGTGGAGCAAACCATGGCTCGATCGTTTCGCTTATGGCCCCCTCGAATGGCTGTGGCGCCTGCTGGCCCGCGGAAGAATTCCAGAATTTCGTCGTCAGGCTATTGAGAGTTAGTCGCAGTATCGCTAGATGGTTCGTGTCTAGGGAGACTCGGGCCAATGGTCGTGTGTTCGTGCAATGCGATTCGAGAGCGTGACGTGCGTGAAGCGGCCCGTTCGGGCGCCGGTTGCCCGATACAGGCTTATGCGAGTCTCGGTCGCCGTCCGCGCTGCGGCCAGTGCCTCCCCTTCGCGCGCGAACTGATCGCCGAGGAGCGGGCAGCCGCCGCCTGAGCGAACCTCAGTTGGCTTAAGAACGACTCGCGCGAGTCGTTCGCGCTTTATTCTCTTCACAGCCCTGCGATAGGGTACTCCATCATCAGGAGGCGTACCCATGAAGGGCGACGAGAAAGTCATCGAATATCTGAACGCGGCGCTCAAGAATGAGCTGACCGCGGTCAACCAATATTGGCTGCATTATCGCCTGCTCGATCATTGGGGCATCGAACGGCTTGCCAAGTACGAACGGCATGAGTCGATCGACGAGATGAAGCATGCCGATATGCTGTCGGCGCGTGTCCTGTTCCTCGACGGCTTGCCCAACTTCCAGGCGCTCGGCCGGCTGCGCATCGGCGAGACGGTCGAGGAAATCCTGCGTGCCGACCTTGCCACCGAGGGCGATGCCATTCCGCTGCTGCGCGAAGCGATCGCCTATTGCGAGGAAGTGCGCGATTTCGTCAGCCGCGAGCTGTTCCGCCAGATCCTCGACAATGAGGAAGAACATGTCGATTTCATCGAACGCCAGTTCGACATGATCGAACGGATGGGGCTGCAAAATTACGTGCAGCTGCAATCGAAGCCGGCCGAAGAGAGCTAAGGACCATCCGAACGTCGCTCCTGCTATGAGGCAGGGGCGGCGGAGTTCTCAGAACCCTGCCGCGATCTTGCGGCCGAAGCCCATCGCTCGCCCGATCGGCGATATAGCGGCGGTTTCGCGGGTCAGCACCCTCAGAGCCTCTTCGAACAGCGGGCGAAGCTGGACGACATATTCGATCACGTCGATTGGGAAGACCCGGTCCTCGACCGCGCGCCGCGCCGCCATCTCGATCTTCTCGGCCATCAGGCCGAGCGGCAACGCCCCGAACTGCAGCGCCTCCCCCTTGAGCGTGTGGGCCGGGCGCACGAGCGCTACCGCGCTGCGCTGACGGACGGCGTCCTCGATCGCATCGATCGACCTGACGCCGTCTTCGCGGAAATAGCCGAGAATACGCATGAAGCTATTGCCGAGCTCCCGCCGCAACGCGCCCAGCCTCGCTCGATCGATTGCATCGCTCACTGACAGTTGCCCCCCTCGCCTGTGCAGTGGGCATGAAGTAAGATGATCGAGGTAAACGAACTCTTACTTTTCGAAGGCGCCGACCTGAAATCCGCCCGAAATGGCTCTAATTGTCCAGCCCTGCACTTCAGCCAGCGCCTTGATTTCTGCCGGCGCTGCCGGATCATCGGCCAGGATTTCAACTTTATCGGTTTCGCGCATCGCCCTGGCGAGCCGCAGGACGGGCCACGGACAGCGCAGCCCGCGCGCGTCGACGCGCGTGATGCTCACTTGTCGAACGGGTTTTTCGGCGCGCGCACCGTCAGCCGCACCGGCACCGCGCCGAAGCCCAGATCGCGGCGGATGCCGTTGACGATGTAGCGACGATAGCTCTCGGGCAACTGATCGACCCGCGTGCCGAACAGGATGAACGTCGGCGGCCGGGTGCGTGCTTGCGTGAGATAACGCAATTTGATGCGCTTGCCGCCGGGCGCCGGCGGCGGATTGGCCTCGACCGCACGTTCGAACCAGCGGTTGAGTTCACCGGTGCCGACCCGGCGCGACCAGGCTTCGCGCGTTTCGAACGCTGCCTCGATCAACTGGTCGATACCACGGCCGGTATAGCCGGAGACGGTCATGACCGGCAGGCCCTTCACCTGCGACAAGCCCTCTTCGAGCGCGGCCCGTATGCCCTGGAAGAGCTGCGGCGGCGTTTCGGCCACGTCCCACTTGCTGATCGCGATGAGCAAGGCGCGCCCTTCCTCGATCACCTGCGAAGCGATCCGCAGATCCTGCGCCTCGAGCCCGCGCGTCGCGTCGAGCAGCAGGACGACCACCTCGGCGAAATCGATCGCACGCTGGGTATCGGCGGCGGACATATGCTCGAGCTTGTCGTCCACCTTGGTGCGGCGGCGCAGTCCGGCGGTATCGATCAGGCGGACCGGGCGGCCCTGCCATTCCCAATCGATCGAGATCGAATTGCGCGTGATGCCCGCCTCCGGGCCGGTGATCATCCGCTCCTCGCCCAGCATCCGGTTGACCAATGTCGACTTGCCGGCATTGGGCCGGCCGACGATCGCGAGCTTGAGCGGGCCCTCGGCCTTTTCCTCCTCGTCGTCCTCGACGAGATCGTCCTCGCGCTCGATATAGGGACGCAGCGCCTCGAAGAGATCGACCAGCCCTTCGCCATGCTCGGCCGAGAAAGGGATCGGATCCCCCAGGCCCAGGCCATAAGCCTCGATCAGCCCGCTTTCGCCGGCTTTACCCTCGGCCTTGTTGCCCATCAGGATCACCGGCGTGTCGCTGTTGCGCAGCCAGCGCGAAATCTCTTCGTCGAGTGGCGTCACGCCGGCGCGCGCGTCGATCAGGAACAGGGCGACGTCGGCCTCGTCGACCGCGGCCTGCGTCTGCTGGCGCATACGGCCGGGCAAGGTCTGCGCGTCCTCATCCTCGAAGCCCGCGGTGTCGACGATGCGAAAATCGAGACCCAGGAGGGTGGCGTCCCCCATCCGCCGATCGCGCGTCACGCCGGGGCGGTCGTCGACCAGCGCGAGCTTCTTGCCGACAAGCCGGTTGAACAAGGTCGACTTGCCGACATTGGGCCGGCCGATGATGGCGATGATGGGCAGCGCGGCCATGGCGTGTACGGACCTTAAAACAGGGAAGGGTGCAACTTATAAAAAATCCTCCCCGGCAAGGGGAGGGTAACGATTTCGCAGAAATGGTCCGGACTCGCCACCAGCGCGCTGCGTTTGCCGAGGCCCCCTCCACGCGCCGCTATGCGGCGCGCCCCTCCCCGCTCCGGGAGGATCGGAACTCATTGCCAGGTGGTGAGCTTGCCCTTGGAATCGAGCAGATAGAGGATGTTGTTCGCCACCACCGGCGGCAGGTAGAAGCCCTTGCCGGCCTTGATCGACGTACCGATCTTGCCGTCGGCAACCGCCACATTGACGAGCTTGCCGGTCGTGCTGACCAGCAGCAGGCGGCCACCAGCAAGAACTGGGCCCGACCAGGAAATCGGCTTGTTCTTGCTCTTGGGGTCGTTCCAGCGCGGCAGTTCGGTGATCCAGCGGACCTTGCCGGTGGTGCGCGCGATGCAGAACAATTTCGCCTCGTCGGTGACGACGAACAGCCATTCGCCGGCGAGCCAAGGCGTGGCGATTCCACCGATCGTCAGTTCCCACAGCCGCTGGCCCGTGATCAGGTCCATCGCGACCATGCGGCCGCCCTGGCCGATCGCATAGACCTTGCCCTGATCGATGACCGGCGACGCATCGATGTCCGAAATCGACGAAACCGAGGTCGAGATCGAGGTGCGCGATAGCTGGTCCTGCCAGACGATGCGGCCATTCTCATAACGGATCGCCGAAAGCTCG